>CAWJHB010000008.1:0-72175 GCA_963842555.1 uncultured beta proteobacterium | reverse complement strand
AAGGGCACTTCTAAAAATTGCTGACGAAATCAGCTTTTTGTCAGATGGAGGATGTTAGTGGAATTCGCAGTGGAAGTGAATGTTGCATCTGTCTTACGTAAAAAGCTGGGCGCAACATTCCATTGCTGTCCGCTGTCGGTAATAACAGTGACTGTCTTTTTGTTATAACGAGTCAACATCCCCGTCAGTTCAGGATGACCTTCTGGTTGGAATGAAACACGGTCGCCGATGCTAAACTCGAGCATTCTAGAGTGGGCGCGAAACTGCTGTATGAATTTGAGCCGTGCGACGATTCGATTGTTCAAATCGATCAACTCATCTTCAGTCAGTTTATCGATGTCTAACTTCATGTGACGCATTTAATTGGCCTGATCTTGTTGACGACGGTACACGAACTGGTTGGGTGTCGCGTTATATGTAGAAGCCATTTTAAGGTATGAGCGTGCAGGATGAAACATAAAAGGCAACCTGGTTTTTTTGATGTTACCGAACGGACCGGCAAACTGACCAAGATGGGCGACCCACTGGTTGGGTTGAATGCGCATATCGACTGGGAAGCCTTCCGTACTGACTTGAACCGAATTCATGACAAAGCGCGCAAGAGCAACGCGGGAGCGAAGCCGATAGACGTTGTGCTGATGTTCAAGATACTGGTGCTGCAACAGCTGCACAATCTATCGGACGACCGCATCGAATACCAAATCCGGGATCGCCTCTCCTTCATGCGCTTTCTGGGACTGCAACTGGAAGACAAAGTGCCAGATGCCAAAACTGTCTGGCTGTTTCGTGAGCGACTGAAAGAACAGAAACTGATGGAAGAGCTATTCAACCGATTTCATGAGCAACTGGCGCAACGCGGCTATGTTGCGCGTGCGGGACAAATGATCGATGCCACCTTCGTCGAAGTGCCCAGACAACGCAACACACGAGAAGAAAACGCGCTCATCAAGGACGGTGCGATACCCATTGAATGGGGCAAAGAGGAAAATGAAAGCAAGTTGTCACAGAAAGACACAGAAGCACGCTGGACCAAGAAGAACAACGAAACCCACTACGGCTACAAGAACCATATCAACGCTGATCAAGCACACAAACTGATCCAGAGCTACGCCGTCACGGATGCGGCGGTGCATGACAGTCAAGCCATTGACGACTTGCTGGACAAAGAAGCGGATGCCAATGGCGACAAACGCCCCGTCTATGCTGACAGCGCATACCGCTCAGAAGATCGTGAAGCCGATTTGGCGCAACAAGGCATCACCAGTCGAATTTGCGAGAAAGGAAGTCGCGGTCATCCGCTTAGCGAAGAACAAAAGGCCGCCAACCACGAAAAGTCCAAGGTCAGATCACGTGTGGAACACGTCTTTGGTGCGCAGGCGCAGATGGGCGGACACTGGGTGCGCACGATTGGGCTGCTGCGTGCGAAGGTCAAAATCGGAATGATGAATCTGGTATACAACATGATGCGCCTGGTGCAGTTGGCCAGACGTGACAGGATAGTTGTGCCTGCAATCGCGTAAAGCAGATGAATTACCTTGGAAACCAGAGGAAAACGAGCAAAGTTGCCCCAAAATATTGCCAATATTTGTAGTTGTAAAAATTTTACTCATGCATCGGTTCTCGCATGCAGAAAATTAATTATTAGAGGCCCCCTTAAGCAATCTTGCGCATGGCATTGCTGTACTCATTTGAGCGCGCATTTGTTTGACATGTAAGGGGTCGAAGGAATACCGTCTGCAGGGGCTCATAACACGCCTCCCTGTGCAGCAACTGCTTCTGCTGTGCGTTGAACCTTTGTGTGCGCCCCCCTCTTTTTCTTGGGCGCGTTTCTCGCATCAAGCCATTCTGCAACTGCCCTAATATCATAGTCTCTGCCACCCTTTCTGGTTGGCTGAAGGTCAATAGAGCCGCGTGCGCGCAGAGTTCTGAAAGAACCTGCACTTTTCAGGTTGGCAGCCCGGGCAACATCTGCAGAGCTGAGCCAAATCTTTGAAGGAAATGCTGCCTGCAAAAGTGCAAGCATGGTCGTGGCTGTAGACATTTGAAAAACCTTTCTGCCCAATGGGCAAAAAGGCGCGCTCGATTTTCAAAGTGAAAATCAAGGAAATGTTTGTCGGGTGGAGATAATTTTCAGATGCGCCGGCAAGCTTCATCCACCTGCCAAGCCAATTATGGCTTGGGTTTGAGTGCCACCAAACGCAGAAATTGCGCATGAATTAATGGCTTGTTAAATTATTTTGACGTTGGTGCGGGGCCATCTTACAGAAGGGCGGAATGCTGCCTTGGCCTTGCTTTTTGAAAAAATCAACGTGAGTCGATTTAATATTGCGCTTGGAATTCTGCGATGCTTTTATGTCCTCACAGAGCGGACAATGCAATTTTATATGGATGTTGACGTTTTGCAATGCTTTTTTTTCGACATGCTTTTTTTCACATGCTTTTTTCACTTTTTTGCACGAGGCCGATTGGGATCGCTACGAGAAACATCGTGACGGTAAAGAGCCTGACGTAACCAGTCTCACAAAACTAGCAGGTTCACGCTTTAAGTTTGCCAGCCTCGGTGCCGACGGCCAAGTGCGCGGCGACGGCTTATCTATACTTGCGCCCGACAAATTCCGCCAAGAGAAAGGGTTAGAAACAAAAAAACTGGATCTCCCAGCTTTTTATCTATCACTGCCGTGTGTTAATTTTCGTTACAAGTTTCAGGACCAATCAGGACTAAATAGGACCAAAAAACAGGTCAAAACAGTTGATACAAGTTAACGACAATTTACATTTATTGACGCTAAGGTCATGTTTTGTTTGGCGTCCCCAACGAGATTCGAACTCGTGTTACCGCCGTGAAAGGGCGATGTCCTAGGCCTCTAGACGATGGGGACTTTGACTTTTATAAAGCTCTTTGGTGGAGATAAGCGGGATCGAACCGCTGACCTCTTGCATGCCATGCAAGCGCTCTCCCAGCTGAGCTATACCCCCGGTACCTCGAAAGAGGGCGCATTATAGTGATGCGGCCTATGCTTGTAAAGCCGAAGCCTCTTCCAATATGAAATGAGTCTGAAGGCGGGTCGTATTTCCAACGAGAAATGAGTCTGAACGGCTAAAGTTCTGAATCGGTCATGATGCGATGCATGGTGATCGACATGGAAGAAGCGCGGCTGCAAACCCTGGCGCAGGTCAGGGCATTCTTGGACGGCACGACGGAGGTGGCCTTCAAAGTTCCCAAGGCGGAACGCAATTCATTTATCGAGCGTGTGCTCAAGCGGTTTGGCTATTCACCGCACGGCAAAGCCGACAAGGGCGTGTTGCTGCGCTATCTGGAGCGCATGACTGGCCTGTCACGGCAACAAGTAACCCGGCTGGTGCGGCGATACCGCCGGGACGGGAAGTTGTCGAAACGACAAGTTACGCCCCAGCACGGCTTCACCGGCCGCTTCACCGCCACGGACGTGGCCTTGTTGGCCGAGATCGATGCGCTGCATGGCACACTGTCCGGCCCTGCCACCAAGAAGCTGATGGAGCGCGCTTTACTTGTGTTCGGTGATGCGCGCTTCGAGCGTCTGGCGGGAATCTCGGTTTCACATCTGTACAACCTACGGGGTGAGAAACAGTACCAGAACAAGCGGCGGCATTGGACCAAGACCCGGCCAACCGGATTACCCATCGGCCAGCGTCGCGCACCCCAGCCCAATGGGATGCCGGGCTACATCCGCATCGACAGCGTGCACCAAGGCGACCAGGACGGGGCAAAAGGGGTGTATCACATCAACGCAGTGGACTGTGTAACCCAGTTTCAGCTGGTCGCCACCTGCGAGAAGATCAGCGAGGCTTACCTGCTGCCGGTCATTGGGCAGTTGCTGGATGGATTTCCGTTTGTCATCCTGGGATTCCACGCGGATAACGGCAAAGAGTACATCAACTACCAAGTAGCCGCGCTGCTGGAGAAGTTGCGGGTTGAATTCACCAAATCACGGCCGCGGCATTCCAACGACAACGCATTGGCGGAATCCAAGAACGGCGCGGTGGTGCGAAAGCATCTGGGCTATGCCCATATCCCGCAACACTGCGCCAGTCTGGTCAATGCTTTCTGTGCCGACTTCCTCAACCCATACGTCAACTTCCACCGACCTTGTTTCTTCCCGGAAACGATCACCGATGCCAAAGGGAAGGAGCGCAAACGCTATCGCTACGAGGAGATGAAGACCCCCTATGAGAAGCTGAAATCCTTGCCCAATGCCAGTGAGTATCTCAAGCCGGACATCACCTTTGAGCTACTGGATGCACAGGCATCAGAGATGAGCGACAATGACGCTGCCTTGGCGCTGAACAATGCAAGAAGGAAACTGTTTCACGCGATCTCTGCTGCAACAAGGAAACAGGCTTGATGGGTAAAACAGCAAGGCAGAACAAACAAGAATTTATCAACCCGACCGAGTCAGAACAAGATTCAGATACTCAGATCCACAAACCTTCGTTCAGACTCATTTCCAGTTTGGAAAATACTGCCGATGAATGCCGATATGAATGAATGCCCTTGTCAGGCCGGCTGACAGGATGCTTCAAGCCGCCTTTTCCTTTAGTATTCCGATTGCCGAATCGCTTATTTGTAACGTGAATTGTACAAAGACGATATTCGGCCGATACAGAAAAACGCCATCATGCCGGTCCCGCAAGGGGATTAACAAGACGTGATCCATATGCAGCACGATGCTCATTGATCCGGTCTGTACCAACACCCAGGAAATGAAAGGGTAGTCATGTTATCGATACTGATGGTTGACGATGATACCCAGATACGCCAGTTGCTGAGCGACTATCTGTCCGGTTTCGGCATGTCCGTGGTCGCAGTGGCCGACGGAAAGGCAATGGCCGAAGCGCTGGGCAAATCGTCATTCGATCTGGTCATACTCGATCTGATGCTGCCCGGCGAGGATGGGCTTGCGCTGTGCCGACGCCTGCGTTCCGAATCGGACATTCCGATCCTGATGCTCACCGCGCGGGGCGAGACGATGGACCGCGTAGTGGGCCTCGAACTGGGCGCCGACGACTACATCGTCAAACCCTTCGAGCCCCGTGAACTGGTCGCCCGCATCCAGACGATACTGCGCAGAACGCGCGGAAGCCGTGAAAATGCCAAGGAACAAAACGAGGCGCAATTCATGAGCTGGCGCCTGAATTATGTAACGCGCCATCTCGTTTCGCCCAAGGAACTGGTGATTCCCCTGTCCAACGCGGAATTCCGTCTGCTCACGGTTTTTGTCGAGCACCCCAACCGGATATTGACCCGCGAGTTTTTGCTCGATTCTGCCCGGGGACGGGATATGGACGTGTTCGATCGCAGCATCGACATCCTGGTTTCCAGGGTGCGCCAGAAGCTGAATGACGATTCGCGGACGCCGACCCTGATCAAGACCGTGCGCGGGGAAGGCTATCTGTTCGATGCGAAAGTGACCCGATGAAGATTTCCATACCCGATTCGCTTTTTGCAAGATTGTTCCTGCTGCTGTTTATCATTCTCTCGGTCAGCTATTTTGCCGGGCGGGAGATTTTGGCAAGCCTTGGCATCGACCAGCCGCCCCTGCCCCCTCCTCACCATCCGTTGAGACTGTATGGTTTCACGGTCCGACTGGCCGCAGTTGCTTTGACCTCCTGGATCGCGGCGCGCTGGCTTACCTATCCGATCAAACGCCTCGCAAATGCGGCAGAAAAGCTGGGCAATAACCTGAACAGCCCGCTGATCGACGAGGCATCCGGCCCATCCGAGGTGCGGCAGGCTTCCAGGGTGTTCAACCAGATGCAGGCGCGACTCAAGCTGCAGATGGAAGAACGCACCCGGTTTCTGGCAGCGGTGTCACATGATTTGCGCACACCGCTCACCCGTCTCAAGCTGCGCGCGGAAAAGATCACCCAGGATGAATTGAAACTGGATGTCCAGAATGACATCAATGAAATGGCCAGTATCATCGATATGACACTCGATTACCTGCGCGGAGATGCAATGCCTGAAGCGGCCTGCCTGCTCGATCTGGACGCGCTGGTACGTTCGCTGGCCGAGGATGCCAACGAGAGCGGCAACGGTATCACGGTGACCGGCAAGGTCAGCCCGACAAGACTGCAACCGGTTGCGATGCGCCGCTGCCTGAACAATTTGCTCGAAAATGCACTGCGCTATGGAGAGAGCGCAACCATTTCCATGGATGAGACTGCCGACAAGATTGTGATTGCGATCCATGATGCGGGACCGGGAATCCCCGAAGACAAACTTGAAGCGGTCTTTGCACCGTTTTATCGGCTTGATTCCTCGCGCAACCGCCATTCCGGCGGCGTGGGTCTCGGGCTTTCCATCGCCCGGGACATGGCCAGAAAACAGGGGGGTAATGTGATCCTTGAAAATGCGCCCGAGGGAGGACTGGTGGCCACGCTGATCCTGCCCAAGCAAAATTGAATACCCACATTTTCTTGCTTCATGAGTATTTTGTATCAAGGAACTTACAAAAATGTCCGGATACTTACAATGCGGACATACCGTGTTTACCTGGATGGAATATATTGCACGTGCGTTCTCTCGACAGACCGAATGCATCGAGTGGAAATTTCTTACTTAATTTAACTGGAGAGCAACATGAAAATAGCTGACATGAATTCCAGGCTGGGCTTGCTGGCCACTGTAGTTACCGGGGCGATCCTGATTACCTCGCTGAATTCGATTGCGATGGCCGATCCTGCTGATCATTGCGGCCATATGCAAATGACCCAGGAACAAATGCAACAACATATGCAGGAACGGATGAAGACCAGGATGGACAGGCTGGCACAACGCCTGGAAATCAAGGCCTCGCAGCAAGCGGTTTGGGAGGACTTTGCCAAATCCATCGAAGCAATGCCGGACCTGAATGCAAAGAAGCCGGCTGACGACGCCGATGCGGCAACCATTGCCCGTTACCATGCCGACAGGGCTTCCGAAATGGCCAGCAAGATGACCAAGATCGCAGACGCGACCGCCAAGCTGGAGGCAGCATTGACGCCGGACCAACGCAAGGTCCTTGACCAGACCGCACAGCTTTTTCTTCACCATAGGCACGGCGCAGGCTATGAACACCACGGAATGGATCGTGGCGAAAACGATCATGATCGGAACCACGATGAACATGGTGCATCGTAAATATCCAGGAATTCTTTGGCCAATGAACAGGCCGGGTCGTCATTGCAACGTCTGTACCGTTTGATTGGCGTTTAATTCTGTTACCGAGAGGTTGTCTGAGGATGGGAAGACCGCTCCCGCCTCCTCAGACAACGCCAGGTTGATGTTGCCCTCGTGGCGGGATTTGTGTTCACCGGCAGCGGATCCGGCCATTTTCTCTCCTGCGGCGCAATAATCGCTCTTATAATGAATACGCCAGAAGTGCCCGGAACCAGTACTAACAGGAAGTGGACCGTCTGATGAAAGCACAATCCCCGCCGCATGAATTGCGTCAACCATTGCACGGATTGAAAAGGTATTTCGGTCGTTATGGAATTTTTGCGGGGGCTGGCGTGATATTGGCTCTCGTCACGCTGCTGCCGACTTATGCCAGAAACGCCGAGAAACAACCCGGGGCCAATGCCCCGATACCGGTCACGGCAACCACCGTGAAAAAACAATCCATGCCGGTATGGATCGATGCGCAGGGGACGGTCATACCGCGCAATTACGTCAACGTCATGCCGCGCGTGGCGGGATTGCTGGAAAGCATCGATTTCAAGGAGGGGCAATCGGTCAAGGCCGGGCAATTGCTGGCCACCATCGACGCGCGACCTTACCGCATCCAGCTTGACCAGGCAAAGGCGCAACTTTCGAAGGACCAGGCACAGCTTGACGGCGCCCAGTCGGATCTGGCCCGTTATGAAACATTGCTCAAGCAGGAATCCATCGCGGAACAGCAGGTAAGCGATCAACGCGCGCTGGTTGCCCAGCTGATCGCCACGGTTGCGGTAGACAAGACCGCCGTGGACAACGCCAGTCTGCAGCTCGACTGGACCCGGATCACCGCGCCCAGTTCGGGAATCGTCGGCTTGCGCCAGGTTGATGTGGGCAACATGGTCGGCACCGGCGGTGCGATCGGCGGCGGCACCAGTGCCTTGACCGGCACCGTGCCTGCCTCGACCCCCATCGTTACGATCGCCCAGGTGCAGCCGGTCTCGGTGACCTTTGCCATTGCACAAACCCAGCTCCCGATGATCCTTGAGCGCATGCGCGCCAAAGCTGCTCTGCAGGTGCAGGCATGGGACCAGCGCCGCAAAGCACAACTGGATAGCGGGAAGATCATCGCGATCGATAACCAGATCAACCCGGCCACCGGCACGGTGATGCTCAAGGGAGAGTTCTCCAATGCCAGACTGGCATTGTTCCCCAACCAGTTTGTCAACGTCCGGCTGCTGGTCGACACCCTGGAAGATGCCGTGGTGGTGCCCACTGCGGCAATCGCGATCGGTGCGCCCGGCAGTTACGTGTACGTGATCGACAACAGTGACAAGGTCGCAGTGCGCAAAGTCACGACCAGTGCCAGCAACCTGGATTACACCGCGGTCGATTCCGGGCTCGAGGTTGGCGACCGTGTCGTCACCGACGGGCTGGACCGGTTGAAGGACGGCAGCACGGTTACAGTCGTTGCAGAGTACGGGGCGGCCAAGTCTGTCCAATCAGGTACACCGGACCACAAGAATACCGACAAATCCGGTAATACAAAGCATCGGGCGCCGCCAACATGAATGGTGACAAACGGCCGGACCAGGCAAGCACCGCCGCGCAAGGAAATTCGCCCCAAAGGAACTTATCTGATTCTGCAGCCAACCCCGGCCACGGGGATCATATATCGAGCGAATTGCTGTCCAGCGATCTAGGCGAGCCCAGCCCGTCGCGCATCTTCATCCTGCGGCCCATCGCCACCACCTTGCTGATGGTTGCGGTGTTGCTGGGCGGTTTCGTCGGATACAGCCTGTTGCCGCAATCCGCCCTGCCCGAGGTGGACTATCCGACAATACAAGTGACGACGCTGTATCCCGGCGCCAGCCCGGACGTCATCACTTCATCGATCACGTCTCCGCTGGAACGGCAATTCGGGCAAATGCCCGGACTCGGGCAGATGTGGTCCGCCAGTTCTGGCGGCGCCTCTGTGATCACCCTGCGTTTTGACCTGAGCCTGTCGCTCGATGTCGCCGAACAGGAAGTGCAGGCGGCGATCAATGCGGCCACCACGTTCCTGCCGACGGATCTGCCCTCCCCGCCAATCTACGCCAAGGTCAACCCGGCCGATGCGCCGGTGATCACGCTGGGCCTGACCTCGGACACGCTGCCGCTCACAGAACTGCAGGATATCGCCGACACGCGGTTGGCGCAAAAACTTTCCCAGGTGACCGGCGTGGGCTTGGTCACCCTGAGCGGCGGCCAACGCCCTGCCGTCAAGGTGCAGGTCAACGGCCGCATGCTTGCCTCGTACGGACTGAGCCTGGCCAGCGTTCAGGCGGCGATCACTGCAGCCAACGTCAACACGCCCAAGGGCAGTTTCGACGGACCGCTGCGCGCGTCGACCATCAATGCCAACGACCAGCTGCAATCGGCCGACGACTATCGCAACCTCGTGATCGCCTACAACAAGGGTGCGCCGGTGCATCTTGGCGACGTGGCGACGGTGGTCCAGGGTCCGGAGAATGCCCTGCTCGCCGCCTGGGTGAACCACAAACCCGGCATCGTGATCAATGTGCAGCGCCAGCCGGGCGCAAACGTGATCGCCGTGGTCGACCGCATCCAGGAATTGTTGCCGCAGATGCGCAAGACCCTGCCCGGCGCCACCGACCTGACCATACTTTCGGATCGCACCGTGACGATACGCGCCGCGATCTCGGATGTGAAATTCGAACTGATGCTTTCGGTGGTGCTGGTGGTGCTGGTGATCTGGCTGTTCCTGCGCAGCGTCCGGGCAACATTCATCCCGGCGATGGCCGTGCCGCTGTCGCTGATCGGCACTTTCGGCGTGATCTATCTGGCCGGCTTCTCGATCAACAACCTGACCCTGATGGCATTGACCATCGCCACCGGTTTCGTGGTGGATGATGCGATCGTGATGATCGAGAATATTTCCCGCTATATCGAGCGCGGCGACCCACCCCTGCAAGCCGCCCTGAAAGGCGCCAAACAGATCGGCTTCACCATCATCTCGCTGACCTTCTCGCTGATCGCCGTGCTGATCCCGCTGCTGTTCATGGGCGATGTGGTCGGGCGACTGTTCCGCGAATTTGCGATCACGCTGGCGGTCGCCATCCTGATTTCGGCAGCGGTGTCGTTGAGCTTCACCCCGATGCTCAGTGCCCGTTTGCTCAGGCATGTGCCGGACGACCAGCAAAGCGGCTTGATGCGCTGGAGCCAGCATCAGTTCGATCGACTGATCGAAGCCTATGGCCGCGCGTTGCGCTGGGTGCTGAGCCACGAGCGGCTGACACTGATGGTCGCGTTCGGCACGCTGATCCTGACGGTGTTGCTGTATATGGTCATTCCCAAAGGATTCTTCCCGGTCGAGGACACCGGGCTGATCCAGGCCATCACCGTCGCGCCGCAAAGCACCTCGTTCCAGGAAATGAACCGCAAGCAGCAGGCGCTGGTGGATCAGCTGCTCAAGGATCCCGCGGTGGAAAACATCTCCACCTTCATCGGCGTGGACGGCAGCAATGCCACGCTGAACAGCGGCCGCATGCTGATCAGCCTGAAACCGCTTGCGCAGCGCAGCGATCGGGTCGGGCCCATCATCACCCGCTTGCAGCAGCAGGCCGGCCAAGTGCAAGACATGCAGGTCTACCTGCAACCCGTGCAGGATCTGACCATTGACGACTTGGTCAGCCGCAGTCCCTACCAGTTCAGTATTTCCGCGACCAGCGCCGACGATCTCGCCAAGTGGACCGGGCTGCTGATCGACAAATTGCAGACCATGCCGCAATTCACCGACGTGACCAGCACACTGCAGAACGAAGGCCTGCAAGCCTATGTGGATATCGACCGGGATGCCGCATCGCGGCTCGGCATCAGCGTCGCGACCATCGACAGCGCGCTGTACAGCGCCTTCGGGCAACGCCTGATCTCGACCATCTTTACCCAGTCGACCCAATATCGCGTGGTGCTGCAACTCGACCGGCAGGACCGCCAGGGTCTGGACGGGTTCAACAGCATCTACCTGCCCTCGGCCAACGGTCAGGCGGTGCCGCTGGCACAGGTGGCGAGCATCGTGCAGCAGACCGGGCCGCTGGAAATCGATCACCTCGGCCAGTTCCCGGCGGCGATGATCTCGTTCGGTCTGTCTCCGGGCGTATCGATCGGCGCGGCGGTCAAGGCGATACGCGAAGCACGGACGGAAATAGGATTGCCGGTTGCGGTCCCGATCAAGATGCAGGGCGCGGCTGCAGCGTTCGAGTCGGCGCTGTCCAACCAGCTGTGGCTGCTGCTGGCGGCCGTCGCGACCATGTACATCGTGCTCGGGGTGCTTTATGAAAGCTTCGTGCATCCGGTGACCATCCTGTCCACGCTGCCGTCGGCCGGCATCGGTGCCTTGCTGGCATTGATGATGACCGGCAACAACCTGACCGTGATCGCGATCATAGGCATCATCCTGCTGATCGGCATCGTGCAGAAAAACGCGATCATGATGGTGGACTTCGCGCTGGATGCACAGCGCAACCAGGGATTGTCGCCGGCGGATGCGATCCTGCAGGCGGCCAAGCTGCGGTTGCGGCCCATCCTGATGACCACTTTCGCCGCGATATTCGGCGCGATTCCGCTGATCATCGGCGGCGGCATGGGCGCGGAACTGCGCCAGCCGCTGGGTATCACGCTGGTCGGCGGATTGCTGCTGTCCCAGCTGCTCACGCTGTTCACCACACCCGTGATCTATCTGATGTTTGACCAGCTGGCAGCCGCCTGGAAACTGCGTTTTGCTGGCGATGCGGCAACCCGGGAAAACACCGCGTGAATATTTCCGCGCCATTCATACAGCGCCCGGTCGGGACGACGTTGCTGGCGATGGCGGTGGTGCTGCTCGGCGCGATCGCATTCAGGATGCTGCCGGTATCGCCTTTGCCGCAGGTCGACTTCCCGACGATCAACGTGCAGGCCAATCTGCCGGGCGCCAGTCCCGATGTAATGGCGGCGACCGTGGCGACCCCGCTGGAACGCTCGCTGGGAAAGATCGCGGGCATCACGGAAATGACTTCTTCCAGCTCGCTGGGCTCGACCAATGTCACCATACAGTTCGACCTGTCCAAGAACATCAACAGTGCGGCACGCGAAGTGCAGGCCGCGATCAATGCCGCGCTGCCGATGATGCCGACCGGCATGGCCGGCAATCCGACCTACCGGAAGGTCAATCCGGCTGACGCGCCGATCATGATCCTGTCGCTGACATCGAAGAGCAAATCGCAGAGCCAGATGTACGATGCGGCCTCGACGATACTTGCACAAAAGATCTCCCAGCTGGCCGGAGTCGGCCAGGTCACAGTGGGCGGCGGCGCATTGCCGTCGGTGCGTGTCGACATGAACCTGGACCAGATCAACAACATGGGCCTCAGCCTGGAACAGGTAAGACTGGGCATTGCCACCGGCAATATCAATGAACCCAAGGGGGCGCTGGAAGATGACCGGCACCGCTGGCAGATACAGGCCAATGACCAGCTCACCGTGGCCGAAAAATACAGCAACCTGGTCATTGCCTACCGCAATGGGGTTCCGATACGGCTGAATCAGGTGGCTCATATCAGCACGGGGTTGCAGAACTTGCGCAACATGGGCATGGCCAACGGCGAGCCCTCGATACAACTGATCATCTTTCGCCAGCCGGGCGCGAATATCATCGACGCGGTGGACGCCATCAAGGCCGAACTTCCGGAGCTCAAAGCCTCCATTTCCCCAGATATCGTGGTGCATGTGATGTCGGACCGCACCATCACGATCCGCGCTTCATTGCACGATTCCGAGGGAACACTGGTGCTCTCGGTGTTTCTGGTGGCGCTGGTGGTGTTCGCATTCCTGCGCGACTGGCGCGCCACGCTCATCCCGGCGATTGCGGTGCCGATTTCATTGATCGGCACATTTGCCGCCATGTATCTGCTGGATTATAGCCTGGACAACCTGTCGCTGATGGCGCTGATCGTCGCGACTGGTTTCGTTGTCGACGATGCGGTCGTGGTACTGGAAAACATCATGCGCCACGTCGAGGAGGGCGTCGCGCCGATGCAGGCCGCCCTGCAAGGCGCCAGGGAAGTCGGCTTCACGGTATTGTCGATGAGTCTGTCACTGGTGGCGGTGTTCCTGCCGGTGCTGTTGATGGGCGGCATCATAGGCCGACTGTTCCGCGAATTCGCGGCGACCCTGTCGATCGCGATCTTCATTTCGCTGCTGGTCTCGCTCACGCTGACCCCGATGCTGGCTTCGCGCCTGCTCAGACAACGCGACTCGCACGCACCGGGACGCATTGCAGCCTGGAGCGAACGCAGCTACGGCAAGCTGCTGCATGCCTATGATCGTACCCTGACCTGGGCGCTCGACCACCACAGCTTGATGATGGCGATCTTTTTCGGCACGCTGGCACTGAATGTCTACCTTTACGATATCGTTCCCAAGGGATTCTTCCCGACCCAGGACACCGGCCTGGTGATAGGAAACATACAGGCTGACCAGGCGATCTCGTTTCAGGCCATGTCGCAAAAACTCAAGGACATCGTGGCCATCATCAATCATGACCCGGCGACCGAAAACGTGGTGGCGTTCACGGGTGGCGGAGCGACCAACGGCGGCTTTATCTTTCTGGCCCTGAAACCCTATCAGCAACGCCAGGACGCAATCACGGTGATCGGCAGGCTCAGGCGCAAAATGGCTTCGGTGTCCGGTGCACAGGTATTCCTGGCGCCGGTACAGGACATCCGCGCGGGCGGCCGGCCTTCTCCGGCACTTTATCAGTACACTCTGCAATCCAGCGATCTGGGTGAATTGCGCACCTGGGAACCGCGGGTTCTCGAAGCGTTCGGGAATATACACGGCCTGACCGACGTCAATACCGACCAGCAGAGCAAGGGACTGGAAATCAGTCTGGTGATCGACCGTGAAGCCGCCGCGCGGTACGGGATCTCGGTGTCCACCATCGACCAGACCATGAACGATGCATTCGGCCAGCGCCTGGTGTCCACGATTTACGCGCCGCTGAACCAATACCGCGTGGTGCTGGAAGCGGCTCCGCAATATCTGCAGGGCCCGGAATCGCTCAACGATATCTATCTGATGAGCGCTACCGGACAACCGGTCCCGCTGTCTGCATTGGCGCATTACGAAAGTGACACCACGCCGCTGGCAGTCAACCATCAGGGTCTGTTTGCCGCCTCCACGATCTCGTTCAATCTCGACAAGCGCGTCTCGCTCGGCCAGGCACAGCGACTGATCGATGAAGAGATGGTGAAGATCGGTTTACCGGGCAGCATACAGGGCGGTTTCCAGGGTACGGCCAAGCTCTTCCAGGACACCCTGAAAAATCAACCCCTGTTCATCTTCACCGCGATCCTTGTCATTTACATCGTGCTGGGCATACTGTACGAAAGCACCATACACCCGCTGACCATCCTGTCCACCCTGCCCTCGGCCGGCGTGGGAGCCGTGCTGGCACTGCTACTGTTCCATACCGATTTTTCCATCATCGCGCTGATCGGTGTATTCCTGCTGATCGGGATCGTCAAGAAGAACGCGATCTTGATGGTCGATTTTGCGTTGCAGATCGAACGCGAAAAAGGCGATGCCGATCCGCGCGAGGCGATACACCAGGCCTGTTTGCTGCGCCTGCGCCCGATCCTGATGACGACCATGGCCGCGTTGTTCACCACCTTGCCGCTGGCGCTGATCAGCGGCAACGGTGCCGAATTGCGCCAGCCGCTCGGCATCTCCATCGCCGGCGGACTGATCGTCAGCCAGTTGCTGACGTTGTACACCACGCCGGTGATCTATCTTGAACTCGACAAGCTGCGCCAGTGGGGACGCCACTGGTGGGCACGTCGCCGCTTCAATAATGCCGCTCTAAACCAATCAGCCTAGAGGTCTGCCATGAAATCGATGGATCATTCAAAAGCACAGTCGCCGCACCGGTGGACAATCTGCGGAAAAGCGCATCAGACTTTCCTGCAGCCGAAATCGCTGGCACTCGCCCTGTCCGTTTGCGCCGTGCTGGGTGCCTGCTCGGCCGGTCCGGATTACAAGCGGCCCGACATCGATACGCCTGCACAATACAAGGAAAACCGCGGCTGGATTAAAACGGCACCGGCGACAGCGTCGCCGGACACGTGGTGGACGATCTTCGGCGATGCAACACTGAATTCGCTGGAGCCTCGCGTGGCGGCCGCCAATCAAAGTCTGCGCGCGTCGTATTTTGCCTACCAGCAGGCACTGGCCTTGACCGATGCGGCACGGGCAGGCGAATTCCCGACCCTAAGCGCGGCCGTCGCATCCACGCGCACCGGCAGCGGTAGCGGCAGCTCCGCCGCGCCTGTCGTTCCCGGCAAAACCGTTTCGCTCAGCGCCAGCTGGGTGCCCGACTTCTGGGGCAGGATAGGCAGGCAGGTCGAGGCCAGCAAGGCCAGCGCCGAAGCCAGCCGCGACACTCTGATTGCTGCCCAGCTGAGCCTGCAGGCCACGCTGGCACAGGATTATTTCCTGGTCCGTCAATTGGACAGCCAGATCGGGCTGGCGCAGGAAACCGTGACCGCCTATGAAAAATCCTTGCTGCTCACCAAAAATCGCTACGCGGCCGGCGTCGACACCACGGCGGACGTCGCGCTGGCTCAATCGCAGCTTGCTGATGCGCGGGTCCAACTCGTCACCTTCGGCGTGCAGCGTGCACAAACGGAACATGCGATCGCGGTGCTGATCGGCGAACCGCCGTCCGATTTCACGCTACCGGCCGTTGCCAGCATGCCCAAGCCGCAAGCCATCCCAGCCGGTTTGCCGTCGCAGCTGCTGCTGCGCCGTCCTGACCTGCTCGCAGCCGAACGCCAGGTGGCGGCATCCAACGCGCAAATCGGCGTTGCCGAATCGGCATATTTTCCGGACTTGACGCTCTCGGCGGAAGGCGGCTGGCACGGTCCGTCTTTTGCCGGCCTGATCGCGGCACCCAACGAGTTCTGGTCAATCGGTCCGTCGCTGGCCGAGACGCTGTTCGACGGCGGCGCCCGCAGTGCGCAGGTCGCGCAAAGCCAGGCTGTTTACCAGCAGACCGTGGCGCAATACCGGCAGCTCAGCCTGCAGGCCTTGCAACAGGTAGAAGATCAGCTTGCGGCAACGTCCATTCTTGCCAATGAATCGCAATTGCAGCAGCAGGCGGTTACGGCAGCGGACGAGTCTTTGCGCCTCGCGACCAACCAGTACAAAGCCGGGATCGTGTCCTATCTGAATGTGGTCACCGCCCAGGCTACCGCGTACACTGCACGCAATACCTATTTGCAGATCGAGGGGCAGCGCTTGAATGCAAGCGTAGCGTTGATCCAGGCGATGGGCGGGGGCTGGGGGGAAGTCATCCAGGCTGCCCGGACACCGGATCTAGGCAAATAAGGCTGCAACACGGGTTTGCGTCGCCGCCTTCAGCGCGCCTTCGGCATGCTCAGTTCCCGGCTTTGAAAAAAATGCGGCCGTGCAGGCGAGTCTTGCAATCAAATGGCTGAACTGGCCGGAACATATCTTTTCGAGTCGGAAAACTCCGAGATTCCCTTTGAAGCGTAGGTCTCGGTTCAGCCTTCAGGCATCACACCAGGTTCGACCATGCCGAAAAAATCCGTGCCGCTTCGGGAGTGATCCCGAACCGGCACGAATGCATGCAGTCAATGAAGGCTAGCCAGCGCCGGAGCGATCATCTGCCCGGAAGAGCGGGGGGCACACCCGGAGGCGTGCCTGGCGCTGCTGCATTGCCTGCAGGCGCGCCCGGCATATTCGCGGGAGGCGCTGTTGCAGGCGCAGGTGCCGCAGGAGTCGGCGGTGTGGCCGGCACTGCCCGCCAGCCGCTGGGGCAAGTCGCCACATAGGGATAATATCCTTTGGCTGAATCGCAGTAATACCATAACTGTTGCGCCGGTTGCGGTGCTATGGTTTGAGGCGGCTGCGGCTGCACAACGACGGTTTGCAACGGCACATAGGCATACGGGTCGGGGTAAGGATAAACCGGCACCGGATAGAAGAACCAATCCCCGCCTGCTATCCACCACCAACCGAAGCGGCCGTCATGCCAAGATTGCCGCCACACCCCGCCACGCCATATCCGCATGTCGTGCCGGTCAAAGTGCCGGAAATCTCCATGCCATGGGCCTCTCGCACCATGCCAGTCGCCTCCGTGCCATCCGCCGCGCACGGCGCCGCCATGTACCTCGCCGCCATGTACCTCGCCGCCATGTACCTCGCCGCCATGTACCTCGCCGCCGTGCATCCCGCCTCCGCGCATTTCATCGGCACTGGCGAACATCGATCCCGCAACCACAGTCGCAACGACCAGTCCGCTGATCGCAAGCGTTCGTTTGATTTTCATATAAGTTCCTTCGGAAATACCCGTTCCATTGTTTGAAATAACTGCATTGCAACCAACCCGACATAACGGCCAGACCTATTGCCCGGACGGAGGCGGAGGCGGAAAGTTGGGCGGGGGAGGCGTTACCTGCTGCTGGTATTGGTAACCGGGAACCTGGTTGCCCTTGGCGTACATGCACTGCTTGTAAGCGTTGTTATAACGCCACTGTGCATCACGCGACCCGTATTCCGCCTGGTTTGCGCCGGCAGAGGAACCGGCAAGGAAGCCCATCCCTGCGCCGACCGAAGCGCCCTGCCTGTTGCCTCCAATCAGTTCACCCGCGACAGCACCGATCGCCGTTCCCGCCGCCGCCGAGCTGGCGAAATTTCCATAGGAACCACCGGGAGGTAACCCCACCGCCTGACTCGCATACTGGCGGCACTCCTGGTCTTCAGCGGTAAATACGTCGAATGGTTTGCCCGGTGCGGGCATTACCGACACGGTGGGACCGATCGGACGCTGTGTCGCGCAACCAGCCAGCAAGCCGGCAGAAATCAATAGTGCCGAACCGTAAGCGGCGCCGCGATACCATCTGGAATTCATGTCTTTCTCCTTATTTTCAAAAATGATCAATTGTGTAGCCAACTACATGTTCATCTTGCCGGTGGTGCATATGCGGGCGCCGGCGGTGAGGCCGGTACGGCCTGCCATCCACCGGGACACGAAGCGACATAGGGGTAGTATGCGTTGGCGGCAGCACAGAAATACCAGTACTGCTGTGTCGCCGGCATGGGCGCATACGCCGGCGTTGGCTGTATATAAATAGTTTGAGGCTGGATTACCGTCGGGGGCTGGCTCAGATCATATACGATCGCCCCGCCGATCAGCGCCGGAAATATCCATCCGCCGCCCCAACCGCCACCATGGCCATATCCGCCCCAATTGCCGCCTCCGCCGCCGCGTCCGCCGTCAGCAAACGCGGGGGAAACGGTCAGCATCGCAAGTAATATAATGACGAGTTTTTTCATGGCACGACTCCTGTTCATTCTTTTGGTCTATTCTCGCTCACCGAACATGAACATTCGACAAGCGATTTCAGCCATCGTTCAATTGCTGCAACTTGTTTGATCAAATTAAATCAGAGCGATGTATCGGGCTTATTTCAACAATGTTTGGTTTTGTAACAGTTTCAATAAATTTCATGGTCGAGCCGTACAGAATGATCATACATCTTCATTTGATATGTATGCCCTATACTTGCATATCGTATATTGAGGTTGAATAGGCGGGCATGATACACACCCATTTGGTCGCACCATAAATGAAACTGCAAATCGCCCGATCATCGGGAACAGAATCGTTCGCAATGTTGTGGTTCTTCCCTGCACTGCTTTTGATTTCAAGCTGCCAGGCCCTTGCCGGAGAAACGTCCGATCCGTTCAGCACCGATTCGATGCTGCCGCCCCTGCCTGCGCTGCGAATCAACAGTACAGCCGGTGATCCGTGCGCTGCGCAAGCCCTTGACCATGCGCTCGACCTGCAGGAAGTCGTCAACCTCGCCTTGTGCAATAACCCGCAGACTCGTGTGGCATGGGCCAATTCGCAGGTGCAGGCTGCACAGGTCGGCGTGAGCAAGTCGGCTTACTTGCCCACTGTCAGTCTGAACGCGTCCGATACCAGCTCCACTGGAACCGCTGTTCCCGGTACGGAGCAGCGCGACATTGGCGTGACTTTTTCCTATTTGCTGTATGACTTCGGCGCGCGCTCCGCCAGCGTGGAAAATTCCCGCCAGTTGCTCGCTGCCGCAATCGCGACACAGGACAGTACCGTGCAGTCGGTATTTCTCGCCGCGGTGCAGGATTATTACCAGGTACAAGCCGGTTCGGCCGCGCTGGATGCGGCTATGGAATCCGAACGGGCAGCAAAGGAAAGTTTTGATGCCGCCGAAGCACGCTACAAAGTCGGCAGCGCAACACCCGCCGACGAGTTGCAGGCGCAAACCGCCTATTCGCAAGCCACACTGAACCGCATCACCGCCGACGGCACCCTGAGAAACGCACAGGGCACGCTGGCAAACATTATCGGACTGGATGCCAACCGCACCGTGGCGCTGATACCCGCCAATACGGCCGCAATCCCGGAGCATTTTGAGGGGGATATCAGCTCGCTGATCGAACAGGCGCGCGTGCATCGCCCCGACCTGCAAGCCGCCGCCGCGCAAGTCAAGGCTGCAGAAGCCAATGCAGACGCGGTCCGCGCGTCGGGCCGGCCCACGATATCGTTGAGCGCTTCGTCAAATCAATACAATTATGCTGGTATCAATTCCAACGGAACTTCGGTCGGCATCAATTTGAGCGTTCCGCTGTTCTCCGGATTTGCAACAACCTACCAAGTGCGCTCTGCCGAGGCCCAGGTCGATGCCAAAAATGCCCAGCTGGAACAGGTGCACCTGCAAGTTGCGCTGGACGTCTGGACGGCCTACCAGAACCTGACCACCGCAACGCAATCGTTGCGCACTTCCGCCGTTTTGCTGGACAGTGCGCAACAATCGGCACAGGTTGCGCTTGGGCGCTACAAGGCGGGAGTAGGCAGCATACTGGATCTGCTGAATGCGCAAAGCGCGCTGGCCAGCGCGCGCCAGCAACGCATCCAGGCGATGTTCAGCTGGAATATCGACCGGGCCACACTTGCCCAGGCAATGGGCAGTCTGGACGCAGGTCTCTTGCAAACCTTGTCCGATAACAATGGCCAAAAAGCGGCGAAACTCCACCACAGAAAACCCAGCCATGAAAAAAATATTCCGCTCACCGCTTACACTGACCGTTGCGGGTCTCTTCGTTATCGCTGCTGGTACTGCCTATTATTGGCGGAATGCCGAAGAAGCACCGCCGCAATTCCGCACCCAGACGGTGGCAACAGGCGATGTCAGCCAGACCGTATCGGCCAACGGCACGATCAATCCGGTGACGCTGGTCAGCGTGGGCACACAGGTGTCCGGCACGGTAAGCAAGCTTTTTGTAGACTACAACAGCAAGGTCAAGAAAGGCCAGATCCTGCTGGAACTCGATGATGCATTGCTCGCCGCACAGGTCAGGCAGAGTGAAGCAGGCGTGCAAAGCGCCCAGGCTTCGCTGGATCTGGCGGCCGCAAACGAAAAGCGCACGCGCGATCTGTTTGCGCTGCAATATGTCGCCCAACAGGATCTGGATACCGCGGTGCAGGCCAAAAAAGCCGCTGAGGCAGCTTTGCTGTCGGCACGTGCGCAACTGGAGCGGGACCGCGCCAACCTCTCCTATTCGGTCATCCGTTCGCCCGTTTCCGGGATAGTGGTGGACCGGGAAGTGGATGTCGGCCAGACCGTGGCAGCCAGTCTGCAGACGCCGACACTGTTCAAGATCGCCCAGGACCTGTCCAAGATGCAGATCGATACCAATTTTGCCGAGGCGGATATCGGCGACATCCGCGTTGGGCAAACGGTGCGCTTTACCGTGGATGCATTCGAGAACCGGCATTTCAAAGGCGAAGTCAAGCAAATACGCCTAAATCCGACCACGGTATCGAACGTGGTCACCTACGACGTGGTGGTCAACGTGAACAACCCGGAACAGATCCTGCTGCCCGGCATGACGGCCTATGTGAACATCGCGGTGGCTGAGCGCAAGGATGCACTGCTGGTCCCCAATGCCGCATTGCGCTTCAAGCCCTCCACCGATGAACTGGTTGAGTCGCCCGCCGGCCATACCGGAAAGAACATCACCGGGAATAGCGGCGTTACGCAGAGCGGCAAACCCGCTGGCGCAGCGCCAGCTTCGGGACGGCCGCGTGACACATTTCCCGGCAAGGTATATCTTGTCTTGGCGAATGGAAAGCTGAAACCGGTCAGCGTGACCGTTGGCATCACCGACAACCGCAATACCGAGATCGCCGGCGGAGATCTCAAGGCGGGCGATCAGGTGGTGATTGGTGAAGCAGCGCCGGCCGACCAGGAAAAAAACGCCGGGATCCGCCCAATGAGATTTTTCTGATGGGCGACACCGTCATTCTCATCGAAAACCTGGACAAGTCATACCTGACTTCGGCCGGATCGTTCCCCGCACTCAAACAGGTAACAGTGAGCATCGATGCGGGCGAATTCGTCGCGATCATGGGACCATCCGGTTCCGGAAAATCCACCTTCATGAATATCCTCGGCTGTCTCGACAAACCCAGTTCCGGGCGCTATCTGCTCGATGGCCGGGATGTCGGAAACCTGAGCAAGGATGAACTCGCATTGCTGCGCAACCGCACCATCGGCTTCGTGTTCCAGGGTTACAACCTGCTGCAGCGCATGTCGCTGCTGGACAATATTTCCCTCCCGCTGATCTATTGCGGCGTGGAACGCCAGAAGCGCAACCAGCGCGCACAGGAACTGCTGGCCAAGGTCGGGCTGGCAGACAAGGCGAATTCCGTACCCAACCAGATCTCCGGCGGCCAGCAGCAACGCGTCGCGATCGCACGCGCGCTGATCAATCATCCCCGCCTGATTCTTGCCGATGAACCGACCGGCAACCTGGACAGCAGAACCAGCGAAGAGATCATGTCCTTGTTCGAGGAACTCAATCGCGAGGGCATCACCATCGTGCTGGTCACGCACGAAGAGGATATCGCGCGCCATGCCAAGCGCCAGGTGCGCTTCCACGACGGCTGCATCGTCAGCGACAAAATTACACAGGAGGTCGCGGCATGAACACGGTACGCGCAGCGCCGGCGCGGGTAATGCCGCCAGCCGCCGAAACAGCCGAATTTGAAACTTTACTTTTAGCTGATGATGAGGTGGCGGCATGATGCTGGCGATGCTCGGCGAAGCCTGGCGGGCCATGGGAGCCAACCGCCTGCGCACCTTCCTGACCATGCTCGGCATGGTGATCGGTGTCGGCGCGGTGGTGCTGATGATGTCGATCGGGCAAGGGGCGCAATATGCGATCAAGCAAACCATCGCCTCGATGGGCAGCAACCTGTTCATTCTGCTTTCCGGCAGCACCTCGGCAGGCGGCGTGCGTTCCGGCGGCGGGGGCGGATATACCCTGACTATCGGCGATGCCAACGCCATCGCCGAGCTGCCCGGCGTACAGGCGGTCGCGCCGATACAACCCGGCAGCGCGCAGGTGGTATACGGGCCGAACAACTGGAATACCTCGGTACTCGGCACCACACCAGGCTATTTGGAAGCGCGCTCGTGGCCGGTCGCGTCGGGCGATGCATTCTCGGAATCCGATGTGCGCTCGGGTACCCGTGTCGCATTGATCGGAAAAACCGCCGCGGACAATTTGTTCGGCGACGAGAATCCGGTCGGCAAAACCTTCCGCATCGGGCAAAGCCCGTTCGTCGTGCTCGGGACGCTGGCAGTAAAAGGCCAGGGAATGGACGGACGCGACCAAGACGACACCATTCTGATCCCGATCACGACCGCACAGCGCCAGGTATTCGGCTCGCAGTTCCCGGGGTCGGTGCGCATGATCATGGTGCAGACCACCACGCAGGAGATCATGCCGGAGGTGCAAAAATCCATGACCGATCTGTTGCGCCAGCGGCACCGGATACGCCAGGGCATGGATGACGATTTCTACCTGCGCAACATGACCGCCGCTGCGGATTCTGCGGCGGAGAGCACGCGGGTGATGTCGCTGCTGCTCGGCGCGATCGCGTCGGTATCATTATTGGTCGGCGGCATCGGCATCATGAACATCATGCTGGTCTCTGTGACCGAGCGTACCCGCGAGATCGGCATCCGCATGGCGATCGGTGCGCGCGAACGCGACATTTTGCTGCAATTCCTGCTCGAAGCCATCATCATTTCGGTGGTGGGATGCTTCATCGGTCTGCTGTTGGGTATCGGCGGCGCGCTGCTGACCGATGCGATGACCGGCACGGCAGTGATCATATCGGGAAGCTCGGTGGCCGTTGCATTCAGCGTCGCGGCAGCGGTGGGAATCTTCTTCGGGTTTTATCCGGCGCACAAGGCCGCACGGCTTGATCCGATCGAGGCGTTGCGCTATCAATAAGTCGGGCGAGACCGTTCAATTCCCAATCACAATTGTCAACTATTCGGGTCGCATGATATTCTTGGCCATTTGGTAATCATCTATAAAAATGTCAGTTTCCATCAAGACCCCTGAAGAAATCGAGAAAATGCGTGTCGCCGGCCGCCTGACCAGCGAGGTGCTCGACTACATCGCGCCGTTCGTCAAGGCAGGCGTGACCACCAACGAGCTGGACAGGCTCTGCCATGACCTGATCGTCGATGTGCAGCACGCCATTCCTGCCCCGCTCAACTACGCGCCGGGCGGGCATACGCCGTACCCGAAGTCGATTTGCACGTCGATCAATCATCAGGTTTGCCACGGCGTGCCAAGCGACAAGGTGCTCAAGAACGGCGACATCGTCAATCTTGACATCACCGTGATCAAGGACGGATATCACGGCGACAGCAGCCGCATGTTCTATGTCGGCGAGCCTTCGATACAGGCGCGACGCTTGTGCGAGGTCACCTGGCAGGCGATGTGGCGCGGCATAAGGGTGGTCAAGCCGGGTGCCTATCTGGGTGACATCGGCCATGCCATCCAAAGTTACGTGGAACCACAGGGCTACGGCGTGGTGCGCGAATTTTGCGGGCACGGCATCGGGCGGCGCTTCCACGAGGAACCGCAGGTATTGCATTACGGGCGTCCGAAGACCGGCCTGAAACTCGAAGCCGGCATGACCTTCACCATCGAGCCGATGATCAATGCCGGGAAACCCGATATCAAACAACTGGGCGACGGTTGGACCGTGGTCACCAAGGACCACAGCCTGTCGGCACAATACGAGCACACCATACTGGTGACCGATACAGGATTTGAAGTATTGACCGTTTCCGATGGCACCCCTCCCCCTCCCCAATAGCATCGCCGCACTGCGTCAGTCGCTAAGCAATGACCGGTTGGCCCTCGAACAGGGCTTCATGCAGCACCGCAACGCGGCGCGCCTGCTCGGCGCGCACAGCCGGCTGATCGACCGATACCTGCGCCACGTCTGGAAGCTGCTGTCCATGCCGGAACACATTGCGCTGGTTGCGGTGGGCGGCTACGGACGCGGCGAGCTTTATCCCAAGTCGGACATTGATTTGCTGATCCTGCTGAAAGCCGACAATCCGGACGAGGCCATCCAGCAAAAGCTGCATCAACTGGTCAGCATGCTGTGGGATATCGGTCTGGAAGTCGGACACAGCATACGCACCGTCGCGCAATGCCTGGGCGAGTCGGCCGACATCACCGTGCAAACCAATTTGCTCGAGGCACGGCTGCTAACGGGCGATGAACGGCTGTTCGCGGAATTGCAAAATGTCCTGCATCAATACCTCGAACCGCAAGAATTTTACCTGGCCAAGCTGCATGAGCAGAAGCAGCGCCATGCTCGGATTGCCGATACGGATTACAACCTCGAACCCAATCTGAAGGAAAGTCCGGGCGGCTTGCGCGACCTGCAGACCATCACCTGGATCAGCCGCGCCGCCGGACTGGGCACGCGCTGGAGCGAGCTCGCCAAAGCCGGGCTGATCAGCATGGCCGAGGCGCGCCAGATCGCCCGCCACGACAACCTGCTGCAAACGTTGCGCATACGCCTGCACTATCTTGCCAAGCGGCGCGAAGACCGCCTGATATTCGAATTCCAGACGCCGCTCGCCCAGCAGATGGGTATCACCGCTTCGGCCAATCGTCGCGCCAGCGAGCATTTGATGCAACGCTACTACCGGACCAAATTGGCAGTGCGCCAGTTCAATACCATCCTGCTGCAAAGCCTGCGCGATCACCTGTTCCATGAAACGCCGCCGCAGCATGCGCTCAACGAAAGATTCAAGACCGTCGGCACGCTGCTGGATATCCGCGACGAGAAATTGTTCGAGCAGGTGCCGGAAGCGATCTTTGAATTGTTTCAGTTGATGCAAAAAAACACGGAACTGACCGACTTCAGCGCAACCACACTGCGCGCACTGTGGCGCGCCCAGCACCGCATTGATGCCGCGTTTCGCCGCAACCCGCTGAACCGGGAACATTTCATGGACATCCTGCGCCAGCCGCAGGGAGTCCTCCACACGCTGCGGCGCATGAACGAATACGGCATACTCGGCCGCTATATCCCCGCGTTCGGGCGCATCGTCGGGCAGATGCAACACGACCTGTTTCATGTCTACACGGTGGACGAGCACATCCTGATGGTGGTACGCAACCTGCGCCGCTTCGCGGTGCCGGAATTTGCCCATGAACATCCGCACTGCAGCAAGCTGATCGGCGAATTCGCCCGTCCCGAAGTGCTGTATATCGCCGGACTTTTCCACGATATCGCCAAAGGTCGCGGCGGTGACCATTCGCAGCTCGGCAAGAAGGATGCCCGTATCTTCTGCAAGCAACACCTGCTCAGCCGCGACGACACCGATCTGGTGGTATGGCTGGTCGAGCACCATCTGACCCTTTCCGCCACCGCGCAGAAGCAGGATCTGTCCGACCCCGAGGTTATCGCGAATTTCGCCGCGAAAATCAAGAACGAGCGCTATCTTGTTGCGCTGTACCTGTTGACGGTCGCAGATGTGCGCGGAACCAGCCCGAAAATCTGGAATGCCTGGAAAGCCAAACTGATCGAGGACCTGTACCGGGCCACGCGCCGCTACCTGAAAGATGGCCAAGTCGCCAATCTGCTCGACGACATCCGGAACAAGGCGGCTACCACGCTCAACCTGTATGCGATGGCGCCGGAGTCCTACCAGTTGTTCTGGGCGCAGCTGGATGACAGCTACTTCCTGGATCACGAAGCTCAGGAAATCGCCTGGCATACCCGTTTACTGGCTTACCGGGTGAACACCCCGGATCCCGTTGTCAAAACCAGACTGAGCCCGGTCGGCGAGGGGTTGCAGGTGATGGTGTATTGCACGGATCAGCGCGGGCTGTTCGCGCGCATCTGTGAATTTTTTGCGCGTATGAGTTTCACCATCGTCGAGGCCAAGATACATACCACGCTGCATGGCTACGCGCTGAACAGTTTCCAGATCATGGAAGCCACACGCAGCGGCACCGCATACCGCGACATCATGACCTATATCGAGTTCGAGCTGGCGCAGCAGATCGTTCAGGCCAAACCGATCGCGCCGACCGCCACGGGGCGAGTCAGCCGGCAGCTGAAGCACTTCCCGCTCGCCACCGAGATCGAGATCAGGCCGGACAACAAGGGCATGATGATCCTCACGCTGGTTGCCGGCGACCGCCCCGGACTGCTGGCGCGCATCGCGCTGATACTGGACAAACAGAACATTGATCTGCATCGTGCCAAGATCAACACACTGGGCAGCCGCGCCGAGGATGTGTTCTGGATCACCGGTGCGGATCTCGACCAGCCGGAGCAAATCAATGCGCTGCGCAAAGCGATGCTGGCAGTTTGAACATCAGTCGGAACAGCATGGCAAAGGAGATCACCGTGAGTGGCGCAGCTTGAATACGGCCATCATAGGCGGCGGTTATGCGGGCATGGCGGCAGCAGTCGAGCTGGCCGGTTGCGGCATTCCGGTTACCGTTTTCGAAAGTGCCCGGCAACTCGGCGGACGGGCGCGCGGAGTCTCATACAATGACACGTCGCTGGACAACGGGCAGCACCTGCTGCTGGGTTGCTACCGCCAGACGCTGCGCATGATCGAAAAGGTCGGTGGCAACATCGAAAGCGACTTTCTGCGTGTTCCGCTGCAACTCGACCTGCACAACGAGTTTTCGATGAAAGCGCCGCGACTGCCCGCCCCCCTGCACCTTGTTGCCGCGCTTCTCGGGGCAAAAGGCCTGTCCCTGGGCGCGCGGCTGAGCGCTGCGCGTTTCATGCTCGAATTGCGCCGCATCAATTTTCGTTTGCCCGGCGACATGACCGTTGCGGATATGCTTGCCCAATACCGCCAAGGTACAGATGCAACGCTCAAGCTGTGGGAACCGCTGTGCATCGCCGCGCTGAACACCCCGATACACAAGGCTTCCGCACAGGTGATGCTCAACGTGTTGCGCGATGCGCTGAACCGTTCGCGCGCCGACAGCGACATGCTGCTGCCGCGCATCGACTTCACGGCGCTGTTCCCGCAGCGCGCGGCCGAATATGTCGGGCGGCACGGCGGGGAGGTGCGCCTCGCGTGCGGCGTGGAAGCGCTACAAACTTTCGAAGACCGTGTCGAAATAAGCACTGCGATGGGCGCCGAACATTTCAGCCATGTCATCTGCGCCGCGCCGCCGGTGGTTGCCGCCGGGCTGCTGCGCCCGATCGCCGCGGCGGCAGAGACCGTCGCGCGGATCGACCGTCTCGAGTACCAGCCAATCTACACCTCGTACCTGCAATATCCAGGTCATGTCGGCTTACCGCATGCCATGCTCGGCCTGCACCAGCGCTGCAGCCAATGGTTGTTCGATAAGGGACGCATCGCGGGCCAGCATGGCTTGCTCGCCGCGGTGATCAGCGCGGAGGGAGCCCATCAGGAATTGTCCCGGGATCAACTGGCACAAAAAGTAATCACGGAGTTGCGCGAGGAATTCGGCATTGCCGGGGAACCGCTATGGTTCAAGGTGATCGCCGAAAAGCGCGCCACATTCTGCTGCTCGCCCAATCTGCAACGCCCCTCGCAGCACACTCCCTCGCCCCGTTTGATGCTGGCCGGCGATTACACTGCCGGGGATTATCCGGCTACGCTGGAAGGTGCGGTGATCAGCGGGTTGAAATGTGCTGCAGCGCTTGTTCAGTTGTCCCGGCCCGAAGTGGTCAATCAAGCCTGGTCTTCAAAAAATCTGATCTGATTGCGCCCAGCGTCCTTGGCTTTATACATTGCGCTATCGGCGCTGGTGAATATCTCCTTTTGGTCGATAGCATGATCCAGGAACATCATCACCCCGATGCTTGACGTGCAGCTGTATTCGATAACGGTTTCGGTATTTTCTTCAGAAGAGATTTTCAGCATATAGGGTTTGACAAGAGAGCTGCGAATCTTTTCGGCGATTATGCTGGCCTGCCTGGTCGATTCGTCCTTGTCTTCATTCAGTTCGCCCAGCACCACAACAAACTCGTCCCCGCCAAATCTCGCGACAGTGTCAATCTCCCGCAAACAGGCAGCAATGCGGCGCGCCACTTCAATCAGCAGGAAATCGCCCGCATCGTGCCCATATGTGTCATTGAGTAACTTGAAATTATCGATATCCAGGAATAACAACGCGCCGTAACGCCCGCTGCGCTTGCTTGCAGCTATGGCTTGAACCAAGCGGTCGTTCAACAGACGGCGATTGGGCAGTTTGGTGAGCTCGTCATAGAACGCCAGTTTGTGGATTTCCTCCTCTGCACTTTTGCGCGCGGTGATATCGTGGGACACAACCACCACGTAAGATGGTTCACCCTGACTGTTCTTCATCAGTCCGCCAGAAGACTCCATGTAACCTATGCTGCCATCCGCCAGCACGATTCTGAATTCCGTCCTTTGCCCGACGCCGGTCAGTACGGTTTCATGGAATATCTGTTTGATACGCTCCCGGTCATCCGGATGCACTTCGGCGAAGGAATCCGAGCCCCTCATTGTTTCTGGATCGCCGAACACCCGCGAGTATGAGGAATTGTTGTAGAGCCGTCGGCCTTCCAGATCGAGCACCGCAATATAATCCTCGACACCCTCGGCGATCATGCGGAAAAATTCTTCCTGCTCGCGCAGTGCTTCCTCTACCCGTTTGTGCTCCGTGATGTCCTGAACACTGCCAATGATGCGCATGGGTACGCCGTCCGCTGCAAGTTGCAGATCGCCGTTTGCACGGATTATCCTGATGTTCCCGTCCGGCCTGGCCACGCGTATCTCCAGATCGTTGGGTTGTTCACCGGCGAGGCAGGCGCGTATCCATTCCCGCATGACAGGTTGATCCTTTGAATACACCAGGCTGATCAGGTTTTCCTTGGTAGGCACGAAGGTTTCGGGCGTGACCCCGTAGATGCGGTAGGTCTCATCGGTCCAGCGGATATTGTTCTTGTCGACTTCCATGCTCCAGCTGCCGATACGGGCCAGGCGCTGGGATTCGGACAGCAGGTAATCCTTTTCATGCAAGGCTTTTTGCATCAACACGCGGTCGGTGATGTCGAACACCACCAAATTGCAGTTCTCGCCCGATTTGGTGGAAATCGCTTTGACATGCACAAAGGTCTGGCGAGAGGCGATTCCTTTCTGCAGTACCGTATCGCACTCCTGTTTGATCTTGCTTTCGAATACCCGAGCCAGGAAGGCGGCGAAATCCGGCTGGTTTCCGGTAGCGACGAATTTGCTGAAGTGCCGGCCTGCGAATTTCGATCGGTCCAGACCGATCAGTGCCGCACCCGCAAAATTCATCTCGCTGATCGCGCTGTCCCGCGCAAGCGTGAAATATCCAACGGGGGCAAAATCGTAGAACTCGACATAGCGCTCCATGGCGGCTTCGGTTGATGATTCTGGCGGTGTTCCTGGTTTATTATTCATATTGAGCAGTGAAGCGTAGGTTGTGTCGCATTATCGCAGACCAGGCAGGTCGTAATCATGTTCGAAACATGTGCCGCATAAACATATTTATCGCACGTTATTGCGCATTTTCTTGTCTTCTCCATCGTTTTAGGATAATCACAAGCTTCCGTTCACGGCCGTAGCTTGATTGATTATATTCACTCATTCAACGGTCGATCCGGATTTTTCAAAAGGCAGTCACTATTTTCAATCTTCCAATTTCAACAGCAAATACTAGGCACCCGAAAATTCGTGTCGAAGCCGGTTTCCGCCAGCTGCAACAATGCTTTATCACGAAGGACCTGACAACAAATCATCAAGCCACAATTTCCAGCCATGGAATTTTTCCCGCAGCGCCGAGCTCTCAGCGGACTGTATTATCACGCTCCTCCGGTGGCTATCCGTATTTATACCTACAGCGAGCAGAGCGGCTCCGTGGAGGCTGGATTCGCCTTGTCGCAAACGTTGGACCCCGCAAGGCACGCACTGGGCGATGCCCTGCTGCAGGCATGTCAATGCCGATAATCCGCCGGACAGAAAAACACGCTCGATCGCGCACTCGCGGTCAAAATCCTCCAGTATCCGGGCCACCCTGAAGATGACGGCCTCCGCCAGCAACGCTGCAATACGGCGTTGCGGCAGTTGTTCGACAGGCTGTGAAAACCGGACGCCGATATCGCCGCGGAAATATGGCGCGCCCAGACCGCTGGGCTCCGCAAGGCAATAAATGTCATCTGTGCCCAGATCCTCCGCACTGCATTCACCCACCGGATAGGGAGCGAGCGCCGCGGCGACCGAATTGAGCGTGCCCTCGGCCGCGAAGTGCATATGCCGCTTGCCATCCTGATAAACCAGCGTTTGCAGATACCCGTTCGATACTTCCTTTCCATCCGGCAGATAGCGGATCACGAAGCAGCCGGTGCCCAGGTTGACCAAAGCTTCCGGCCCATCTTCGCTCACGCTGGCGAGAAGCGCGGCTGACTGGTCGCCCACGCTGGCCTGCAGCACCAGTCCATTGTTCAATTGCAGTCCGATGCCTGAGGAAGACTTGATCTCCGGCAACATGCCGATGGGGATATCGAACAACTTGCAAAGCTGCGTTGACCATTTTTGCTGCCGGATATCCATCAGTTGCGTGCGAGCCGCCATCGACGCATCAGTGACGAAATGCCGGCCGCCGGTCAGGCGCCAGACCAGAAAGGTATCCAGCGTGCCCGCGCGCAATTCTCCATGCTCAAGTCGCGCCAGCCATTCCGGGTTATCCTGCAACAGAACACGCAGCTTTGGCGCAAAATAATAGGGCGTCAGCGGCAGCCCGGAAAGACGGCGGATCGTTGATTCTTGAGTCTGCAAAGCCTCGCAGCTCGCCGCCCCGCGATTGTCCTGCCAGGAGATCAGTGGTGTAAGCGGCCGGCCGGTGGCTTGCTCCCAGATCAGGAATGAAGAGCGCTGGCTGCAGATACCAAGTGATCTGCATTCGCCCGCTCGTGCGATGCATTCATCGAGCAACTGTTCGGCCGTCTCCGCATAAGCAAACGCATCGCTTTCATAATGCTCTCCATGGCGATCGATTCCGGGTGCTTGGCGCACCACTATATTGGTGAGCTCGCCGTGCCTGTCCAACAAGCCTGCCTTGACCGACGTGGTGCCCAGGTCAAGCGCGATGGCGGGATGATTGACGGGGGATAACATGCAAATAGAATATTGCCGCTCGGATAATAGTATTCAGGGCCGGATTACAGTTACCAATGACATCTATCACACATTTTTTTCAGGACACATCCGTTACAAGCACCGCAGCACACTAGCAGCTATTTTCTTGCGGCGTCAAGGACGATATGAACTTCCCGTCTTTGGGCCCCCTCGTCCCAACCCAGAGTACCGGCAACGGCTTTTGCGATGCGACGCAAGATGTCCGCGGAAAGTCTCGAAAGGATCAACAACGGCATGCGGCGGCGCAGCAGGTCGTCCAGGTGAATCACCATTTCGGTGCGCGCGCAAAACAACAAGTCCGCATAGATGAAAGGCAAATTGACAACTATGCGCTCCGCCAGATGCGGCTCGCCGTCGATGCTGCGCAACACCTGCACTGCCCGTTGGCCGTGCCGGCGGATCAACCACTTGCAACATTCCCTGTCGACGCCGAGCCGGTCCGCCTGTTCGTGGACTGCTGCGGACCACGGTGCAAGATGTGCTTCCGGGGCCCATGGAAATCTGCGGCTTTGGGTTGTGCATGGAGCATCGACACCAAGTTGTTGGCACACCGTGTCGACGATGCATGCCGCATCTTCGCGCGCCGAGGTCAACTTGCCGCCGAGCGAGTAATGCACGCCATTGCCTGCGGTCTTCAATTCCCAGTCGCGGCTGACGGCAGAAGGTTTGTCCTTGTCACTGTGCTGCATCACCCGCACACCGGAATAGCTGCCGACGATATCGGCTTCCGTCCAGGCGGTCTTGAGATAATGATTGGCTGCGTCAAGCAAATAATCGATGTCGGCTTGCCCGACGTCGATACGCCCGATGTCGCCCGTGTAATCGTCATCGGTGGTGCCGACCAGCGTCACGCCATACCATGGAATCATGAAGAACACCCGGCCGTCGGACATCGCCGTCAGCAGCAATGCCTCGTCAGACTGCGTGGCCGGCATGACCAGATGCGCGCCTTTGGACAGCCGGCACCATTCGCGTCCTTCCCGCAATGCAGCGATCCATTGCCCGGCGGCATAAACAACTTGCCGGGCGAATACTTGTGCGCTCTTGTCATGAACCCGGTCGAGAACCGTGGCGCCGCACACTTGCCTGTCCGATTCGGTCAATTCGGTCAATTCGCAGTAATTCACGCACACCGCACCGGCGGCCATGGCACCGGCGATCAACTCCAGCACCAGCCGGGCATCATCGGTCTGTGCATCGCCATAGGTGAAACCGCCAGTAAGGCCTTCATCGGTGAGATCGGGAAAATGTCTAGTTAAAGTGCTGTGGTCAAGGCGACGATGGGCGAGCTCCGCATCCGGGAATCCGGCCAGCAGATCATACAGCATCAAGCCCGCCTTCAGCTGCAGCGCGCCGATGCGGCTGTCCTTGTAGATCGGCACACCGAAGCGCAACGGCCAGACGCGATGCGGCGCAAGTTTCAGAAACAACTGCCGTTCCCGTATCGCTTTCCTGACCAGTTTGAAATCCCGGGTCTCGAGGTAGCGCAGGCCGCCGTGGATCAGCTTGCTCGATGCGGAAGAGGTCGCACCGGCCCAGTCGCCCTGCTCCACGATCGCGACGCTCAGACCGCGCAGGGCCGCGTCATAGGCGGTCCATGCGCCGTAGATACCGCCGCCGCAAACCAGCAGATCGAAGTGTCTCCCGGCCAGCGCGGAAAAATCGCGTTTCACCCAAACCTCATTCACTGGCCCCCATGTTCACGGCTCTCAATTGCAGGGCTTTTTGCGGTACATCGCTGATCAGGATATCCACACCCAGCTCCAGCGCCTTGTTGATTTCCGCATCGCTGTTGCAGGTGTAGACCGCGACCAGTTTGCCGTGATCGCGCAGCAGTCTAACCATCGAGTCATCCAGCGATGCGATCGGCAGGCAGAGTCCGTACAGAAAGGGCTTATCCGTCAAAACCCGCTGCGCATCGGCAAGCGTCTGGTCAGTTTCAAAGTTGTAAACCAGCGGAAAATCCTTTGCGCACTGGTGCGCATAGACAAGGCTGGAAAGGTTGAACGAGGAAACGAGAATGGAGCCATCGCGGACCGCACCCGCCATTTCGAGCGTTTTCCTGACTTTCATTTCTTGGCGGGCAGCGTCTTCCCAACCCCGGTTCTTGATCTCGAGCAGCAAGCGGCAGCGCTTGCGGTACGCATCCAGGAATTCTTCCAGGCTCATGATGCCTTCCGGCTTGGCATGAGCTGAAAAGTGTGCGGCAAAATTCATCTCCTGCAACCGGGCATGATCGAAATCGTCGATATGCTTGAGGGGCAAACCCAGCTTGCCGAGAAAGCGGTCGTGCCACAGCACGGCGACTTCGTCGCGGCTGAGTTGCACGTCAGTCTCTATTCCGTCGATGGGATATTCCAGCGCCCTGTCGAATGCGGAACGGGTGTTTTCCGCAGCCTCCCTATTGGCACCGCGATGTGCGAATATTAAAAATTGTCTGGTGTGATTCATGTTTGATATTGCCGTGTCATTTCATGCCCGGATTACTGACTTCCGTCTGTTCCTCTGGCGTTCCCGGTGCGAGATCGGGTTCCCCGCACAGGCGCAAAATTTCCAAACGAACCATGTTACGCAGACGAATGGCCTCAGCCCAGTTCCTCCCCTCCGGCGCAATTGGCTTGCCTATCGTAACGGTGATAATCCCGCGGCGCGGAAACCAGTGGCCGTCACGCAGAATGGAACGCGTGCCGCGTATGCTCACCGGCACGACGGGCACTCCTGCTTCGGCGGCGACCACGAATGCGCCCATGCGGAAAGGCATCAGGCCGGGTATGCGGCTGAACGTTCCCTCCGGGAAGAACACCGGGCTTCGTCCGGATTGCAGGGAGTGTGCTACCTGTTTCACATCTTCAACGCTGCGCTGCGATTCGAAACGCTCGACGAAATCCGATCCGATGTGCTGAAGATAGGTGCCCGCTACGAAGCTGTCCAGGAGCTCACGCTTGGCGACAAAACTGAAATAACCGGCGCTGCTGAGTTCGCCCGGTAGCACTGCGACGACCACGATTCCATCCAGATAGCTGGCATGGTTTGCCACCAGCACGCAGGGCGCATCGGGTGTCAGGTTTTCCAACCCGCGAACCGCAATGGTCGTACCTGTCAGGCGCGCAAATAGCCGCGCACTCAGGCGGCTTGCCTTCCAACTCCAGGCGTGGCGGCGCAGCAGTATGGCAGCCAGCCAGGTCAAAGGCGCAAGCAAACAAAACAGCATCCATGTGTATGCCGCGTAAAAAACATCGGACACCACCCTGATCCCACGGCGCAACTGGGGCAATATTCCGGCCCATGCCAGACGGGTGACCTGCCACCATACCGCGCGTGTCGGCCTTGCACCCTTCTCGAACAATTCGCGGCAGGCCGCCCGGCGGATCTTGCCGCTTGATGTTTTGAGCACGCTGTGCATCGGCGCGAGCACGATGTTGTCCGCCGCTATTCCCAGTATGTCCAGCGTCAATGCATTGATCTGGCCGCGCAGGATTTCCAGTTGTGCAGTGGAGGTTTCGCGCGTTTCGGCGAGCACCACCAGGCGCTCCGTTCCGGTGGGGGGATCCGGGCTGCCAAAGACCGCAACGCACCCCTTGCGGATGCCGGGAATATCCCCAACAGCTTCCTCAAGTTCATAGGGGTAGATATTTCGCCCGGCGCGAATAATGATGTCCTTTGATCGTCCGGTCAGGTAGATATCGCCCTCAGCCAGATAGGCGAAATCGCCGGAATCCAGCCACTCGCCGTGAAACAGTAGTCTTGTCTGCTCCTGGTTGTGAAAGTAGCCGCTGGTAGCGGACGGCCCCTTGAATTCAAGATGCCCCTCCACGCGCTCTCCCAACTCGCGTCCGGTGGCATCCACGATCCTGATCTCGTGGCCGGGAAGCGGCTGGCCACATGCCACATAGCGCAAGGCATCCACCTCCTCGCTGCCAGCCGGTTCAGCATGGCCGGAACGCATGAACCTGTCCCGCTTGATGCAGTCAATCAGCGGTCCGCGTCCTGCTGGCGGAAACGACAGCCCAACCGAACATTCGGCCAGTCCATATACCGGCGCGATCGCTTCTGGGCGCAATCCGTAGCGGCCGAAGCGTTGCGCGAAATTGGTGATGGTTTCCGGGCTGACCGGTTCTGCGCCGTTGAAAGCCATGCGCCAGCTCGACAGATCCAGTCCTTCGAGAACAGCATCCGGAATCTTGCGCAAACACAGTTCATAGCCGAAATTGGGGGAAGCCGATAGGGTGCCGCGGTGCTTATGGATCGCCCACAGCCAGCGCTCTTGGTGTGCCAGAAAGGTAAGTGGAGACATCACCACCAGCGGGAAGGCATAGTACAAGCTGCACAGCCAGGCGCCGATCAGGCCCATGTCATGATACAGCGGCAGCCAACTGACGAACACGTCCATGGAAGTGACGTGCACCGCTTGTCCCATAGCACGGATGTTGGCCAGCAGATTGGCATGGGTCAGGACGACACCCTTGGGGTTGCCGGTACTGCCGGAAGTATACTGGAGCAGCGCAATATTCTCGGCTTTGAGCGGGCTTCTTGGCGCGTGTCCGGAGATGGATAACTCGGCCGCCGTGGCAACAATACGCAACACCTCCACCTGCGCCTGAAGCAGCTTCGCCATGGGTTTCGCCTCGGGCACCGTAATCAGGATAGTTGCGAGCGCATTGGAGAGTATGCCCGCTTGCCGTCGCAGATGATCCTCGATCTGCGAGAAGCGGGCAGGCGGGTAAATGGGCACGGGCACTCCGCCTGCCAGCAACACCCCGAGGAAGCAGCAGAAATATTCACGGCTGGTGGGCAGCATGATCGCCACTGACTGGCCGGGCCGCAACCCGCGCTCCAGCAATCCCGAAGCAATTTCTTCCGCACCGTCCCGCAGTGCGGCGTAGGTTATCGCAGTTTCCTTGCCATCTGCATCCTGCACCGTAATGTGCGTCCGGTCCGGATGGGTGCGCACGTGCCAATCCAGAACTTCCGGCAGCGTAATCACATCCGACGGTTCGGCCTGCACCCAAACCGGAGCTTCGTTCCTCTGTACGTCCTCCAGCGGTGCCGTGGCAGGGGCGGCGGCCAGCACCGCCTGCAGCAAATCACGTGGTGTTTCGGCAGTGGCAAATACTTGTTCCGGCAGGCTGATCCTGAAGACTTGCTCAATGCGCGCAAGCAGTTCCACTCGCCCGAGGCTGTCAATGCCCAGATCCCGTTCCAGTGAACAGTCCAGCGTTACCGGAACAGCTGCCTCGGGGCGCATGTGCAGTTCGGCTGCAAGTTGCCGGATGGTTACCAGCAATGTGCTGGAGGTGTCATACATGGCGTTCACCGTGCACTCCCTGGCTTGCATGTCCAAGGAAACCGATTCCTCGCCACGCATGCCGTTTTACATTCACATCAGTAATGGTCAACAATATCCTCCCAGTTACCCATGTCGGTCAAGAAAAACCATGCGCCACTCCCTTTCCAAAACCGTCACGCCGCGCGAAGTCTGGTCTTGGGCGATGTACAACTTCGCCAACTCCCATTACACCACGGTGGTCATTACCGCGATATTCAATGCCTATTTCGTCTCGGTGGTGGCGGACAACCAGCCGTAGGCTACTTTCGCATGAACAGCTGCGCTGGCAGTCTCGTATGCCGCGAGCATGTTCACCGCGCCGGTCATCGGCGCCTATGCAGATGCCTATGCCGCCAAGAAAAATAGGCTTTACCGCGCTGCTGGCATTTTCCGGGCCGGGCAGCCTGTGGCTCACCATTGCGTTGATCGTGCTTTCCAATTTCTTTTATGGCAGCGGCGAGAATATCGTGGCGGCATTCTGCCGGAACTGGCGACCGGTCGTTCGCTAGGCAAGGTGTCCGGATGGGCATGGAGTATGGGTTATGTCGGCGGCTTGGTCAGCTTGGGCGCCTGTCTCGCCTATGTGACCTGAGCGCAGGTGCATGGCCAACACGCGGCGGATTTCGTGCCGGTGACCATGCTGATCACCGCCGCGCTGCTCGCGCTTTCCAGCCTGCCCACCTTTTTGTTCCTCAAGGAACGCGCCGTGCCGCAGCCGCATCTGCAGGAACTGAACCTGGCGCAGGAATCTTTCGCGCGGTTAATGCAAACCATCAAACATGCGAGGGATTACCGCGACCTGCGGCGCTTCCTGGTTTGCACCGTGTTCTATCAGGCAGGCATCCAGGCGGTGGTCAGGCTCGCAGCGATCTACGCGCAACAGGCCATGCACTTCACCACCCGGCAGACCATCATGCTGAACCACCCGGCAGACAATCATGCTGATCTTCGTGGTCAACATCACCGCCGCAGACGGTGCATTTCAGTTCGACCATTTGCAGGACCGCATCGGCCATATTCAGACCATCCCATTGACGCTGGCCGGCTGGATCGTCATGGTCGGTCTGGCATGGGCCGCCGCCAACCTTGCGGGAATCTGCATGGGCTCCAGCCAATCCGCGGGTCGCGCGCTGGTCGGGTTGCTGAGCCCCGCCACGCGGCGCGCCGACTTCTTCGGGCTATGGGGATTGGCGGTCAAGCTCTCATCGATACTGGGACCGCTGACTTATAGGCTGGTCAGCTGGATTTCGCAGGGCGATCATCGCTTGGCGATATTCATCACCGGCAGTTATTTTCTAGTGGGATTGGCAATGCTAGCGGGAGTCAACATTAGGCGCGGAAGGCGCGCGGCACTGCGGACATAGCTACATAAATCGACTGATAAAACGACTAGCCATCTGACTAAGTTGGCATACGACACCAACCAAGTCATTGGTTATGCGCGAACCTGCATCAGGGTCGTGGGCTGCGCGGCATCTGGGGGCGCGTAGCGGCAGACTTTGTGTACACTCAAGTGCCTGTGCTGACCAGCGACTTGGCTGGTGTTTTTTACCAGCTTAGTCGAATGGCCGTGCAAAGCTCCGAGCTCTCCCAATGCCGGCTCGCTCGCTACGATTTCTGCCGCTATGTATAAATTCGTGTGTCTTGCAATCACGACAAATTGTCTATGAATTTCTGCATGGAAATTTTTAGCTCCGCAAAATGCGGGTTGTACGTCAGGCGGCGAAGTATACCGGCCTTCAGGTTTTTCTCGTTTATCTCGCCTTGAAAATCCTGCTCGGGATGCCGGAGGCAGGCAGCATATTTTTCCATTTGGTCCGGGTAATAATGCACACAATTGGAATACTCTCCAGCAGCTCCGTAATACTTGTCCTCGGGTGGCACCACGATGGCGGTATGTGCGGAGCTTAATATTTTTTGTCCGGGAACCACGCTGTTCAACAATTCCAATCTTCCTTCTGGAATGCCGGGCGGATACTTTTCCGGATCAGTGGTGTAAAGCACCAGCTTGCTGGATGGATGACGCGCACGTTCCATGAATTTCAGAATCACCGATGTGTCCACGGTCATGTCATCTGCGCTGGCCGCGAGGAACAGCGGAATGTCTAGTTCATACTGCCGTAATAGGGCATCAAGTGCCTTGGTCAGCGCATAGGTCTGGGCAGCTGCATTTTTTGTAAGGGACTCGTACTTGTAGATGTCCAGATCGGGTTTGATGTTTACCCATTTTGCAGACGGTATCAGCCAGCTATATAGTTTGTGCAGGTTGGCCAACGCCGCTCTTCGCGTGATCCTGAGCGCCGGGGAAAACAGGAACAGGCCGCGTACCCTGCTGTCGCGCACGGTCTGCAGCAGGCTCAGTGTGGCGCCGATAGAGTAGCCCACCAGATAGATTTCGTCGACCTCTTCGGCCAGCTGGTAAGCCCCGAAAGCGACGGTTTTCGCCCATTCGCCCCAGGTCACCTCAAGCAGGTCGCCGGGTTGCGTGCCGTGCCCCGGAAGCAACACGGCCATCACGCGAAAACCGCGCAGCTGGAAAAACGCAGCCAGATGGCGCATCGTATAGGGAGACCCGCTCAGGCCGTGCGTGAGCAGCACGCCGCGTCTATATGGCTTTGATAGTCCGGAAGGGAAGCCGGGGGGCGGATGAAGTTCAAACGGTGCATTGCCCTCGACTCTCTTTTCGATATCGGCCGAGCCGGCATGTGCCTTGCCCAGCATGTACCGGGTTCGTGCCAGATATTTCGCAAACGCGAGCCGGCTCCCGCTGAAATGCGTGTTCAGACCGGAAGGCCGGTGCCGCGCCTCAAGCGGCGGGTTTGACATGTTTACTCACCCGCGCATTTCGCGATCGCAGCGTCTGTCTCCAGGTCAAGGCAATGTCTCAGGTCCAGGTTTTTTGGTCGTACCGGCTTGCTTTTGGTCTTGACCGGTGCCGGCTTCATTGCCGGCAGCGCAACCGGAACCGGTGCCGCGACAGGTGCCGCGACAGGTGCCGCGACAGGTGCCGCGACAGGTGGTGCAGCAGGGAGGGCGGATTTCTCGGGCACCTCGGCAGTTTCGGCCTTGGGAACAACGGGTACTGCAGCAGGCACCGGCGCGGGTGTCGGATTGGCAGGTTTGGCGGGTGGTTGGGCAACGGCTGCTTTGGGCTTGGCAACAGGCGGTTTCGCTACAGAGGGTTTGGCTGCAGTTTGGGAAGCCTTGGTTCTTAATGCAGGCAATGCAACCGGATGATTCTGCTTCAGGCCCAATAGATTAAGGTCCATCGGATCAAGATACACGAATGCCCCGGCTGCGGCGATGACCAGGATGGCGACAAGCAGCAATACTTTTCTGTTCACGATCTTCCTTTCTCGAGCAAAACCTATCGTTCGTTCAACATCGGCCCAATCGGCTTCGCCAGTCAACTACGACGAAATTTCCCAACACGATAAACTGCATCGCCTTTGCTGGCAATGGGATGCTAATATTTTTCCCAAAACACGGCTTGTTTGTTGACGCGCCGCATGGTTTTTTCCAACACGCCGACCAGATCGGACAGATCGTGCGCGATCCAGCCCTTGGACAGGTTGACCGCCTCCAGAATGTTAGCCTCTCGTTGCGTAGCGCCATCTGCGGCCAGCCTATCCAGCAAGCGGTGCGCCACCGCGATATCGTTGATCTGCCCGAGCACGTCCTGCACTTCGCCTAGTGCGGCAAGAAACGACACGGCCGAATGCCTGTCGTACAAGCCCGCAAAAAATTCTGCGCTGTACCTGAGCTTCTTGGCTATGATGCGCAGCGCATGCAACTGGGCCGCTTCGGCATTTTCCAGCTGCTGACCGCCCAGCGCGAACCGCTTGGCCAGCTTGCGCAAACGGCGGGTCGCGAAATCCTTGGCCTGCAGCACAGTCCCCGGATCCGGCTGCCAATCTGCCTGCCGCCAGTAATCACCGTTCATCCAGATCGCAAAACGCAGCAGCAAGCGCTGAAATTCGCGCGATCTTGACTCGGCGCGCAATTCCGTATAGCTGGCTGCGCGTTGCTGTTCGCTGGCCGCCAGCAATGCCTGCAAACCGGCATGTCCGGCCATGCGCGCGCGCACCGGCTGGAGAGTCTGCACGATGAACACGTCCCATTCCCGGATACGGCCTAGCGCGATACACAGATCGGAAACCTCCTTGTACAAACCGGCCAGATCCGGGTCGGCGCGAACCTTTTCGGTCATCCGCAAAACGACGCGCAAACGTCGCAATGCGACGCGCATCTGGTGCAGATATTCGGCATCCTCGCTGCCCATCGCTCCGGACAGGTTGCCTTGAAAATGCTGAAGGCAGAACCAGATCAGCGCTTTCAATACATCCGTAAGCGTGTCCGTCCTGGCAAAAACCGGCGCAACGCCCTTGACCGGTTGCCCGGCATATCCGGACAACAGGCGATAGCCCTGCTCCGCCTTGCTGACCGTTTCCAGTTCGAACGGCACGATCTCAAGTATCGCCAGCGCAAGCTCGAACAACTGCCTCGACTCGCCGGATTTCAATTCCAGTTCCAGCTCGCAGATCGGCGTGCTGCGCTGCTCGGTGCGCACTTCGCCCTGGTCCATGCACAATTCAATGTGCGCACCCTGAAAATCCAGCATCCGGCTGCTGCGGCTAAAATCGGTGATGAAAATCGGCTGCAGTTTCTTGCGCAGCGACGGACGCAGGAGCGCGTCCCAATCCACTTCCTGCGTCGCGGCAAAGTCCAGTGCCGCGCGGTTCACCGGCACCTCCCATTCGTAGCGCTGATGCAACCCTGCCTGCACCGAACCGCCGCCCTTCAGGGTTTGCAGCCATTCCCGTCCGGCATGGCGCAGCCGCAAAGCCATTCCTGATTTGTGCAATTCCAGTTTCGGGGTGTCGTAGTAGATGTTTTGCAAACGGCGCGCAACCGGCCGCGCCAGTTGGAGTGTCTTCAGCAGCGCATGCCGCTTCAGCCTGGTCAGCTGTTTCGAATCAATGCGCAGTTTCAGTTCGGTTTCGACCGCCATATCTGCTCAAGTATCGCATAATAAATAACTATAGCAGGGAATCGAAATGCCGTGGCGGGCTGCCTTTCCTCCTGTCAGCGGAATACAATACGTATATGCCCGTACATAACGCCGACATTACCGCCACTTTCGAAGCGATTGCCGACCTGCTGGAAATCGAAGGCGCGAATCCGTTCCGCATCCGCGCCTATCGCAATGCCGCGCGCATCCTGGGCGACCTGCCGCAGGAGGCGCGGGTACTGGTTGAGCGCGGGGAAGACCTGACCCGGTTGCCCGGCATCGGCACCGATCTCGCCGCCAGGATCAACGAGATCGTCACCACCGGGCATTGCAGCCTGCTGGATCGTTTGCGCCGCGAACTGCCGCCCGCGATCACCGAGCTGCTGAAAATTCCCGGGCTGGGGCCGAAGCGGGTCAAGGCGCTGTACCACGATCTCGACGTGCAGACGGTCGAACAGCTGCACCGGGCCGCGCAGGACGGGCGCATCCGCGCGCTGCCCGGCTTCGGCGCAAAGACCGAGCAGAACATCCTGGAAGCAGTGCAAGCCCATGCCAACCAGAGCCAACGATTCAAGCTCGCCACCGCGGCGCAATATGCCGAAACCCTGCGCGGGTTTCTGCAGCGTGTCCCGGGTGTCCAGCAGGTGATCGTGGCCGGCAGCTTCCGGCGCATGCGCGAGACCGTCGGCGACCTGGATATTCTGGTCATCGCCTCGGCGGACAGCCCGGTGATGCAGCGCTTCAGCGCCTATGACGAAGTTGCCGAGGTGTATTCGGCCGGGGACACACGCGCCAGCGTGCTGCTCAAGTGCGGCATCCAGGTCGATTTGCGCGTCGTGGCCCGGGAAAGTTACGGAGCGGCCCTGCACTACTTCACCGGCTCCAAGTCGCACAACATCGCGATCCGCCGTATCGCCCAACAGCTCGGCCTGAAGGTCAACGAATACGGGGTGTTCCGCGGCACGCAGCGCGTCGCCGGGGACACCGAGGAGTCGGTGTACCGCGCGGTCGGCCTGCCTTACATCCCGCCCGAACTGCGCGAGGACCGCGGCGAGATCGAGGCAGCGCGCGCCGGGAGGCTGCCCAGGCTGGTCGAACTGTCCGACCTCAAGGGCGACCTGCATGCGCACACCCGAGCCACCGACGGCCACGACAGCCTGCGCGACATGGCGCTGGCAGCCAAGGCATACGGGCTGGAATACCTGGCCATCACCGAACACTCGCGCCGCCTGACTGTCGCGCACGGACTTGATCCTATCAAGCTGGCGAAACAGTGCGACGAAATCGACCGGCTCAACGCTGAATTGGACGGCATCACCCTGCTCAAGGGCATAGAAGTGGACATTCTCGAAGACGGCAGCCTCGACCTGCCGGATGCGGTGCTGGCACAGCTGGACCTGGTGGTCGGCGCGGTGCACAGCAAATTCGAGCTTTCCCGCGCGAAGCAGACCGAGCGTATCCTGCGCGCGATGGATCGTCCGCACTTCACGCTGCTCGCCCACCCCACGGGTCGGGTGATTGGGCAGCGCGAGCCCTACGACGTCGACATGCTGCGCATCATCCGCCACGCCAGGCAGCGCGGCTGCTTTCTCGAGTTGAACGCCCACCCGGAACGCCTCGACCTGCTCGACAGCCAGTGCCAGAGCGCAAAGGAAGAAGGCGTGCTGGTCAGCGTCAACTCGGACGCGCACAGCACCTTCGACTTTGCCAACCTCAAATACGGCGTCGGCCAGGCACGGCGCGGCTGGCTGGAAAAAGCCGACGTGCTCAATACGCGCCCGCTGGCCGCGCTGCGCAAGCTGCTCAAGCGCACGATGTAATTATGTTCACGCTGGCGTTAACAGGAGATGTGATGCTCGGCCGCCTGGTCAACGACAGGCTCAAGCATATGCAGCCGGAACAAGTATGGGGCGACGTGTTGCCGCATCTGGCGCAAAGCGACCTGCGCATAATCAATCTGGAATGCGCTCTGACCCTTCATCGGAAGCCATGGATGCGCACGGAAAAAATGTTTCATTTCCGCGCCGACCCAGAAGCGGTTCGCGTATTGAAGGCAGCGCATATCGATGCCTGTTCGCTCGCCAACAATCACATTCTCGACTTCGAAGCGCGGGGCCTGTTTGATACTTTGCGCGTGCTCGATACAGCAGGTATCCGTCATGCCGGCGCCGATGCAGACGACAAAAAAGCCTCCGCCGCGGCAATGCTCGATGCCGGTGGTGCTTCGCGATGCCGCGTCGCGCTGCTCTCCTATACGGACAACGAACCGGATTTCGCGGCTGCTGCGGAACATCCCGGCACCAACTTTCTGGAAGTCTCGCTGGATGAAACAACGCTGGCACGCATCGCAAACGACATGGCAAACGCACGTGCTCTTGGCGCCGATCTGGTGGTGTTCTCGAACCATTGGGGCGCGAATTTCGTCGAACGACCATCGCCCGAATTCCGAACTTTCGCCAGACGCGTGATCGAACTCGGGGCCGATATCTACCACGGCCACAGCGCGCACATTTGCCAAGGCATCGAAATCCATCACGGCAAACCGATACTGTACGACACCGGGAATTTCATCGACGATTACGCGGTTCATCCGCGATTGCGCAACGACCGGTCCTGCTTGTTCAAGCTGGTGTTCGGGCATGGCAAACTGACGTGCGTCGAGTTACTGCCGGTCTCATTGAGCGTGGCGCACGTTGCTTTGGCCCAAGGCGAAGAATTCGACGCGATCGGTGCACGCATGAAGACGCTGTGTGCCGAATTGGGCACCACGCTGTCGCAACGGGATCACTGCCTAATATGCGAAACCTAGCCATCGCATCAGATGATCAGCCGCGAGCGCAGGAACTTTGGCACGGTACCAGGAACCCGATGCGAGCCGCGCCGGATGCAGTCACGCTGCGATTATCACCGTTACCCTGTCAATTTCGTGAGGCCTGCCGCGCAGCTCCGGCTAGTTCAGCAGCAGTTCGAACTCTTCCGGCGGCAGCGGCTTTGAAAATAGGTTGCCCTGCGCATAGTCGCAACCGGCGATGGACAGCAGGTAACGCTGCCCCTTGGTTTCCACCCCTTCCGCGATGACTTTCAGTCCCAGTTTGTGCGCCATCACGATGATCGCCTCCGACAAGGCCATGTTGTTCGCATCCGATTCGAGGTTCTTTACGAAGGATTGGTCGATCTTGAGATAATCGATGTCAAACTTCTTCAGGTAGGAAAGCGATGAATAGCCGGTGCCAAAATCATCGATCGCCACCTGTATGCCGGCATCCCGAAACCTGAACAGGCTATCGGTCACTTCAGACTCGGCTTTCAACAGCAATCCTTCCGTGATCTCGACCACCATATTCTTTCCGGTAAGGCCGAGGCCGGCCAGATAATCTACCCACTCATCGCACATCGTGCCGCCATGCTGGAACTGAATCGGCGACATGTTCACGCTCATCTGAAATTCGCCTTGGCACCGCTTGTTCCATACACTCGCCCATCGGGCTGCCTCCCTGAATACCCAATCGCCGATCTCATTGATCAGGCCGGCTTCCTCTGCCAGCGCGACAAAATCAACCGGACTGACCATGCCCCGTTCCGGATGATTCCAGCGGATCAGTGCTTCAGCTTTGCGGATCTGCCCGGTCGACATCTCGATGACCGGTTGAAAATGAACGCTGAATTGCCCCGCGCCGAGCGCGCCGCGCAAGTCGCTGATCATGCGCAAGCGGTTCTGTGCCTCGATTTGCAATGACCGGGTGAAATAGCTGAAACGGTTGCGGCCCTTGCTCTTCGCCACATACATCGCCTGGTCGGCATTCTTGATAAGGGAATCAATATCACCGGCATCGCTCGGGTAAACGGTGATGCCTATGCTGGCCGATACATATACCTCATCGCTATCCAGCTGGAACGGCTGGGCCAGTATGCTGACGATTTTTTGCGCAACATCCTCGATATGGCCGGTCTCGGACATCGCCGACAGAATCACGGTGAATTCATCCCCGCCCAGGCGGGCCAGGGTGTCCGAACCCCGCACGCAGGCGCGGATGCGCCGGGCGGCTTCCTGCAACAGCAGGTCGCCCATCGCATGGCCGAGCGTGTCATTCACCTGCTTGAAATGGTCCAGGTCGATCAGCAGCAAAGCCAGCGGCAGGCACTCGCGGTACGATCGCTTGATCTCCTGACCGAGACGGTCGTGGAACATGTCGCGATTGGGCAATCCGGTCAGGGTGTCGAAATTGGCCTGCCGCCAGATCAGCTCTTCGGATTTTTTCTTTTCGGTGATATCCCGGATCATCCCGCGATAGGACACGATAGCCCCGTGCCGGTTTTTCACCGCGCTGTAGCTGCACAGGGTGGTTATCCTCTCGCCGTCCTTTTTCTTGACGATCACCTCCAGCTCGGCGAAACCCTTTTCGTTGACAAAGGCAAAGATGTTCGCCTTGTCGGCCGGATAGGCACAGATGTCCCGTTCAAAATCCAGGGCCATCATCTCCGCCTTCGAGTCATAACCGAATATCCGGATGACCTTATGATTGATGTCGATATAGTTCCCTTCGGCATTGCAGATAAACAACCCGTCAAGGGACTCCTCGAAAAGCGAGCGGTACTTTTCCTCGCTTTCCCGCAGCGCGTTCTCGATCTGCTTCCTCTCGGTGATGTCGATATAGCTCGCCCGGATCAATCTGCGGCTTGCCGAAGGCAGGCGAACCAGCCTGACCTCGCAAAGCACGTCCCTGCCCCGGGCGTCCCGCACCAGCCTTTCAAACTTGACTTGCTCGCCGGCGAGAGCACGCTCACCGCGTTCGACATGCGTCTCCACCGAGGGCGCATCTGCAGGCTGGTTCGGTGCAACGAAATGTTTCGGACCGCGGCACAATAATTCCTCGCGACTGCAGGCAAACAGCCTTTCCGCGCTGGATGTCGCGTCGATGAACAGATCGGAATCCAGATCATGAATCAGTATCGCCTCGGGTGCATCCGCGGCAAGCGTGCGGAAGCGAGCCTCGCTCTCGCGCAACGCTGTGTCCAGACGCTTGCGCTCGCCGATGTCGCGGACGATATTGAACAGCAATTTTGTGCCTTCCAGCACGATCGCCCTGCTGCACACTTCGATCGGCAATACCGAGCCGTCCTTGTGCACCTGTGCCGACTCGTAAATCAGGAATTCCTGGCTCTGCGCCTTCTCGATCCGGCCGACCAGCTTGTCGGAGAACTCCGGCAGGATGAATTCTCCGATATGCTTCCCGAGCATTTCATCCCTGGTATAGCCCAGTCGTGCATGAGCGGTCTGGTTGATTTCCCTGATGAAGCCGTCCGGATCAAGGATAAACATGGAATCTGCCGCCAAATTGAATAGCACATGAAATCCTTCCTTCCCGATCATTAATCCCCCAATCAGATGATATGCAATGCTGCCAAGAGCCGGTCGCATGCCATGTACTGCCGGCCCGGATGCCGGGAATAACATGCGGTCAACCCATGCCAACGGTCGTCGACAGGCCCGCGCATAATCTATCAGGACATCCGCTTTTTTACCACGGATTTATCTTGGCACTCTCCCACCAGTTGAGTGCCGAACCGGATACGCACGAAAATGTTTCTGGTACGATACAGCTCCGAGTAGTATTGGCGAACCATAATTAATTCAGCCAAGGAAACAAAATGAAAAACATCTGGATCATTGCAGCATTTGTCGTGATTGCCCTGACGGCATGCAACAAAAAGCCCTCGGAGCAGCCGTTCGTTCCCGATCCGGTGATACCTTCCACCGGGACACTGCCCGCCGGACATCCGCCGATCGACAGCCAGGACCGCACGATGGCTGCCATGCCCGAAACATTCCAGATGCAAAAGGGCACGGTGGTCAGCGTGATCAGCATACCCGAGTTTACCTATCTTGAGGTCAGCCACGACAACCAGACGCGCTGGATTGTGGCCGCGTCTGTGGTCGAAGTTAAGAAGGGCGATGCCATCGAGTTTGACAGCGGCACGACCGTGAAGAATTTCACCAGCAAGACGCTGAACCGCACCTTCCCCAGCATCGCGTTCGTGAATCACGTAAACATCGTCAAAAAATGATCCTGGCCGGGCATCGGCGAGCTGCATATTAAACCGGTTCGCAATGATCCCTGGCGCAGGCTGGACAGGCGGGCCAGCCCGAAATGGATAAAGACCAGTGCCGTGATTACCGGGGCGAACAGGTTCAGCAGCGGCACAAATTGCAGCAAGCCGGTCAGCAGGCCGAGTCCCCACCAGGACCACCGATATCTGCAAAACAGGGCTTTCATTTCCCCGCTGCTGCCATGTTCCGACAGCGCATCGTAGCGAAACAGGCGCTGGTTCAAATAGGTCGCGGCAATAAATGGCACCGCCACACCCACGCCGATGAACCACAGCGGCACGGTGAGCACCCAGATTGCGCTGAAAATGGCGATCGCGATGGCGGCATTGAACAGATTGCCGGCCACGCTTCCGCCGTTTTCACGCTCGAGTAGCGGATAGTCGCGCTCGGCCACAGTGCGGATCAGCGCGGACATTGCGAAGAATGCGGTGATCAGCAGCCCGGTGATTAACACCATCGGCACGAACAGGAGCATGTGCAGCACTGCCTGGATCGCATTGGCTATCCAGCGCGGTTCCAGGCCGCCGAGCCAGTTCTGGATGCCGAGGCTGGCAAGGCCGCCGGCTATCCATCCCGAGAAAGTGTCCCAGAAGGTCAACCCAATCACCAGCCACAGCAGAACAGCCGCAGTCATCGGCCAGATCACGATCCGCAATATTCTGAACTGGAACAGGTCACGCAAGGCCTTTGCCGTCGCGTCGAGTACCGGATTCATCGTTATCCCTTATGCAGGCTTGATGCATGGCTGCGATAGCCGAATTCGACACAACCGGGTTTATGTCCGGCAGGCATACATCCGCGGATATACCAAGCACGCATTGCCATAGTAATATGTAGTCCGATAGCGGATGACTATGAATCTGCACTGGTATACAAAGGGAGGCGAAATGGGTTCCATAGAGCTGAAGATGGCCATCATTACCGGCTTCATTGGCGGGTTGATCATGGTGCTTGCCGAAGCGGTGGCCTTGCACCAGAAGCTGGGCAGATATCGCGTCCATCTGCGCCGGCTTTACCACTCGAAAAGATTCCTCCGCCTCTCCGCCGAAGCATGCGCTATCGCTGTTGTCGTGCTAATCCAGCCCGTGATCGTTGCCAAACTGATGATGTCGGCACTGGACAACTTCAATCCGAAATTCTCCGCCCATGTGATGGCGGAACTGCATCAAGGTTTGCAGCACGGCAACCTGAACGAGAGCCGCATGCTCAGGCATCCGCAGGATTGACCCTGCCGAACTTGATGGCCCGAGTCAGGCCGTCACCCGTTACTCATACCTGAGAAAATCTTCCGCCATCGCATCGGCACCGAACTGTTCGATCAGGTTTTCGATCTCGGGCGTCAGCGCTTCCTCCTCGTCTTCTTCCAGAACCCCGTCGCCCACCAGGCTTGAACCCAGCCCGCTGGCGATCGCTTCCTGAACCTCCTCGAGCGTTGGCGGGTTTTCGCGATTCTCGTCGTCCATGACTTCTTCTATCACCCGTGAAAGGGCTTCGCTGGCAAAGGCGTAGATGAAGTCCATCGCGGCGGCCGATTCCCCGAACTGTTCGATCAGTTGATCCAGTTCGTCAATCACTGACTCGTCAACGTCGAAATGATGCAGTTCTTCGTCTTCCTCCATCCCGGCCGGCATACCGTGAACGAGGAATGTGCGCACCGCACCCAGTGTCAGCGGCTCGCCGGAATCCAGCTGGTCGATCAGGGTTTCGATGATGCCGGACAATTCCGGGCTTACCCGGGTGGAGATATCGATGGGATTGCTGATCATGATTTACGCTCCTGTTTTGATTCGGTCAGTATGTGCGGATTCTGGTTTATTTGAGCTCGGCACGCAACCTGTTTACCAAACCGGAAGCGCAACCTTGAAGCAATCAATGCCTGCGTGCGCGCCGCCAGTGGCGGATGACCAGATAGCCGCCGATCATGCCGCCAAGATGCGCGAAGTGCGCCACGCCTGCCTCCGTCCCGGTCACGCCGAGTACCAGTTCCAGTACCGCATAAAGGATCACGAACACCCGGGCCGGCATCGGAACCGGCGGTATCAACAGCATGATGACCCGATTCGGAAAGAACAGGCCATAGGCAAGCAAGACGCCGAACACCCCTCCGGATGCGCCTATCGTGGGATAGTCGCCGCCGCTCAATGCCGTGGCCAGCAACTGCATCAGTCCGGCAGATATCACGCTGGCAAAATAGAGCTGGAAGAACACCCTGCGTCCCAGCAGGTTTTCCACCTCCCGCCCGAACAGCCAGAGGCCGTACATGTTGAACGCAATGTGGGTGATGCTGCCGTGCAGAAAGGCATAGGTCACCAGTTGCCAGGGCATGAAGTTGCCATGCAGCGGCCACAGCGCAAAACTGGCGATTGCACCGTCGCCGGCGACGCTTTGCAAGAGGTAGCAAACTATCGTGGTGATGAGGATGATCTGAACACCGGGCGGCATGGGTCGCATCGTCAACCTTTTCGTACGGTTAACCGGGCGAATACCGGCATCCTGTTGTTGCGGATGTTGCGGCACGTCGGTTGATGGAGATTACCAAACATCACACGGCCTTTATTCACCTGATAACAGGCTGTCATCCGGCGATGGCGGCCGGCGACCCATCAGCCAATAGACGATGCCGAGCGACAGCAGCGAAGCGGCCAGCGCAAACAGGACCAGCGGTGAAACGGTTTCGACTTCGAACACGATGAACTGTCTGGCCACCGCCAGGATGGAAACCAGCACCACATTCCTTACGATCACCTCGCGGCTCTTGCCCATGTATGCATTCATGATCGTATAGCTGAATTCGATCGCGATCAGCAGGATCATGATCATTCCGAAAGCGGACTGGAATGCATTGTGATCCAGCTTGTCGAATGCGCCGCGGTGCACGAGATGGTATACCTCAACCACCAAACCCCAGAATGCCGATAGGATCATGATCGAGATCAGGAAAATGATCCCGGTCGTTATGATCAGGTCAAACCGGTTGAAATATCTCGACAGGAGTGACTTTGCAAAGTCCTGGTTCTTGCGCATGATAATCTTAGTCGCCAAATGATTTGAACGGTTCCCTATCTTAACAGCAGAATTGACCGGCGTTTGGGCAAACAGGCAGCGTGATCCGGGTCAGTCGACAAAGGATTCCGCGGGCTGATGTTCCAGCCCGAATGCCTCCGCAACCTTCCTGTGGGTGATCTTTCCGCCGATGATGTTGAGGCCCTTCAGCAATGCAGCGGATTCACGGAGTGCCTGCCGGTATCCCTTGTTGGCCAATTGCATCACATACGGCAAGGTCGCATTGGTCAGCGCCAGAGTTGAGGTCAGCGGCACGCTCCCGGGCATGTTGGCCACGCCGTAATGGACGATGCCGTCGACAATGAAGGTCGGGTTCTCGTGCGTGGTGGCATGCATGGTCTCGACGCAGCCGCCCTGGTCGATGGAGACGTCGACGATCACGGCACCGCTGTGCAGCCTCGCCAGGTCCTCGTGGCGCAGCAGTTTGGGTGCGACGGCGCCATGCACCAGCACCGCGCCGATCACCAGGTCGGCTCCGGTGATCTGTTCCAGCAGATTGTGCCGGTTTGAAAATATCAGCTGCACGTTGGCCGGCATCACATCGCTAAGATGGCGCAACCGCTCCAGCGAGGTATCGAGCATCACGACGTGCGCACCCATTCCGGCCGCAATCTTCGCCGCGTTCACGCCGACCACACCGCCGCCGACGATAACCACTTTTGCCGGCGGCACGCCAGGCACGCCGCTGAGCAATATGCCCCGCCCGCCATGCAGGTTTTCCAGATACTTGGCGCCCTCCTGTACCGCCATGCGACCGGCCACCTCGGACATCGGCGTCAGCAGAGGCAGTTCGCCCGAAGGAAGCTCCACGGTTTCATACGCGATGCAAACCGCACCGGAGTCCAGGTGCGCCCTGGTCAATCGCTCGTTGGCGGCAAAATGAAAGTAGGTGAAAATGATCTGGCCGGGTTTGATGCGCTTCCATTCCCGCTCGACCGGCTCCTTCACTTTCACGATCAGGTCGGATGCCGCCCACAGTCCATCGGCATCCTTGGCAATCTGCGCGCCCGCCGCTTGGTATTGCGCATCGCTGAAGTCGCTGCCGAGGCCCGCGCCCGTTTCCACGAACACGGTATGCCCGGCTGACACCAATGCCGCCGCGCCCGCCGGCACCACGGAAATGCGGTTTTCGTTGGACTTGATTTCCTTTGGTATGCCGATGTTCATGCGCTGGGCTCCTGACACGGGCACAAATTCTCATGTGCCCCTAATTGCTGTGGTAGTCATCTTAGCAAACTGGACCGCTATCCGAATGGCCAGATTTTTTCGCTTTTGTCCCGCATGCGGAAAAAAAAATAAGTCGGTGCATGCCGGAGCCGTTTGACGGAAACCATTGATGCGACGTCTATCAGCGGGTGGTCGGAATGGACTCCGTGTCATTCTCAAGGCCGTTCACCACGACCCGATCGGTGGCGCCTGCCTTGCGCCCCCTCGCCTCCCAGCGGGCCAGCCTTTCGAGATACACACGGCGAATCCGCATTGTCGGTACCCGGTTTGCGGTCGATCCTGACCTTGAAGGCGCGCTTTTGCTCGACAGACTCCGCAGAACGCGTCCAATCGTAAGAGGAAATACAGGGTAATGCCAGGAACAAACAGAATGAGCGGGTTATCCGGCCCTGAACCAGCTCGCGCGCAGCGCCGCTATTCCCGCGAGGATCTTTTTTCCGACCGATGAATTTCGCACCAGCGGTGATTCCTGCACCTGGTACTGTTTCAGCAATTGCGGGGTTTGTTTGAAGGCCATGTAATGTGCAAGTGCGGCATGAAGGTGTTTTTTGAGCAGATTCACTTTCACCGGCTTGTTCAGGAAGCGGAAGATCTGCGCCTGGTTGATCATATCGATCATCAGGTCCGAGTCTGATGCGGCAGTCAGCACGATGGTCAGTATTTGCGGGTTTTCCTGTTTGAGCAGTTTGATCATGGCCGCCACATCTTCGTTGCCCGCGCCGACATCCGCGAGGACCACAGCGATCTCATGTTCCTGCATTAGCGCGATCGCGGATTCCAGGCTGGCTGCGTAATGCACCGGACACAGCCCGTCTATCAGTCCTTTGGTGACCCGGTAGACCTCCTCGTCCTTGTCGATGACCAGGATGCCCACCGTCAGGTTTTTCGGCAATGCCATGGTTGCCGGCGGTGCATTGGCGAGTTCCATTGAGATGGTGACCGCCTCGGCGACAGTCTGCTGCAATTCCTGGTTATTCCAAGGTTTGCTGACAAAGCGATATACCTCGCCGTCATTGATCGAGCCGACGATGGATGCCAGGTCGGAATACCCGGTGAGCAGGATGCGGACGGTGTTCGGTGAAATTTCGCGTGCCTGGCGCAAAAAATCCACACCGAGCATGATCGGCATGCGCTGGTCGCTGATGATCACGTTGATCTTGTGGCGCTTGATGAAGTCGAGCGCCTGGTTGGGATCGGTGGTGGTAAATACGTGGTAGCGCATGCGGAACAGCGATTTCAGGCCGTTCAGGATTCTTTCCTCGTCGTCCACCGCCAGGATAACTGCTCTCTTCACGCTCTTGTCGAGGGCGAACTGGCTGTCATCGCTGCCGGGAAACAATTCTTCAGACTCTGGCAAGGGCTGTTGCGCAGGCCGGCTTCCGGTATCCGCGCTGGAGGCAGATGCTGAAATTTGAGCCGAAGGTTGCATGGCGACCCGGGGCGTGATCATGCGCGCGGCATTGATCAGGCTGTTACCCGACACGATGTTCGGGTTCACGATCGGCTGGGCTGCGTACGGACCCGTCGGAGACTCTCTTTGACCGTGACTGGTGATCATCCCGGTTGCCTCCAGGAATGCATCCGAAAAATCGCGTGCGGTCTGGTAGCGCTTGCCGCTATCCTTGGCGAGCGCTTTCATGATCACCTGGTCGATCAGCGGCGAAAGCTTGGGATTGATGCTCGACGGTGCTTCTGGCTGTTCATAGATCACCTTCTGCATCACGGTTGCGCTGTTGCCGACAAATGGTTTTTTGCCGGTCAGAAGCTCATAGGCGATCACCCCTACCGAATAGATGTCGGAGCGCGCATCGATCGACATGCCGATGAACTGTTCCGGCGACATGTAGTGCAGCGAGCCGAGCACGTCGCCGAGCTGGGTCAGTTCGGATGATTCGGTATGGGCAATGCCGAAATCGCAAATCTTGATACGTCCATCGCTGTTGATCAGGATGTTGGACGGTTTGAGGTCGCGGTGCACGATGCCCTCGGAATGCACATAACCGAGTCCGTCGAGCAACGGCCTGATGATCTGGACGATCTCGGGGAGGCTGAATTTGGCACCATTCAAAAGGTGCGCCTGCAACGATTTCCCGTTCACCAGCTCCATCACGATGTAGGCGAGCTGTTCGTTCTCGCCATAGTCGTATATCTGCACGATGCGCGGGTGAACCAGCCGTCCCACCGCCTGCGCTTCATGGCGGAAGCGGTTGATATATTGTTGCAGGTCGGCCGGATCCAGCGACGCCTTGACGACCGCCTTGATCGCGACCCAGCGCGAGATCAGCGGGTCGAAACATTTGAAGACCGTACCCATGGATCCCCTGCCGAGTTCGGCGTAGACTTCGTATTTGCCAATTTTCTGCGTTTCGGCCATCACACTGGTCATGCGGAAAGTTTGGAGTCGGACGGCGGCACGAGGGGCAACCAGACCGTGAACCTTGTTCCCCGGCCAACCTGGGTTTCGACGTTGATCTGGCCGCCGTGGTCCTTGATGATCTGGTATGAAATTGAAAGTCCAAGGCCGGTACCCTTGCCGATTTCCTTGGTGGTGAAGAACGGGTCGAATATCTTCGGCAAAACTTCGGGCGGGATACCTATTCCGTTGTCCGCGACGTCGATCGCAATGCCGTTCTTTTCAGGCCGCGTGACCAGGGTGATTTCCCCGCCTTGAGGCGGCAATACTTGTGCAGCATTGGTGATCAGATTCAGAAAGACTTGGTTTATTTGCGACGGTGAGCAGGTGATCGGCGGCAATTCGCTGAATTTCTTGTTTACCTTGATCGATTTGAGCAGATGCCTGGCAAGACCCAATGTGCTGTTGAGTCCGTCATTCACGTTGAAACTGCTTACCTTGCTGCGGTCCAGACGGCTGAAATCCTTCAGGTTGGAAACGATCTCGGCCACCTGCGCAGTGCCGTACATTCCGTCTTTCACCAGACCGGCGAGTTCTCCCAGCAACGCATGACGGTTGATTTCCCCGAGTTGTTCGGATACCAGTGCGAACTGCCTGTTCAGGTCTTCGGGAGTGATGTTGGGGTCATTGAGCACGGCAAGCAGTTTTTCACAATTGCCGATCGCGCAGATGATTTCCGGAAGGCGGTCATTTACCGCGGACAGGCTGTTGTTTACATAAGCGAGCGGGGTATTGATCTCATGCGCCACGCCGGCAACCATCTGCCCGAGCGATGACATCTTTTCGGACTGGATCAGCTGCGCTTCCGATTCCTTGAGATGCCGCAGCGCATCCGAAAGCTCGCGGGTGCGCTCCGTGACGCGGCGCTCCAGCGATTCATTCGCTGCCATGATGCTGATGCCGAGATAACCCAATCCGATCAGCAGCGAGGCGGCATACGCGATCATGTAGACGCGGAAGCGTTCCTTCTCGGCCAGCTTGGTCTCGAGTTCGCGGTTGAACGACAGCAGCAGCCCGCTGATTCGCGGTCCCGAGTCCAGCTGCTCGATCTTGGTGAACAACGCCTGCCCGACCGGTTCCGATTTCAGCATGTCCTGGACAGCCGCATTGATTTCGCCGGCCTGTTCACGCGCAGCCGCATCCATTGCGCCGGACAATGCCATCATCCTTGTCGCCGCGTTATCCAGCGCTGCGCGCTGCGCATCCTGTTCAAGCAAATAATAGCCCGAAGCAGCCGCCGCAACCTGGGCGATCGCCTGTTGGAATTCCTTTTGCCGTGCCGCGACCTTCGCAGCCTTTGCTTCCGCGGCGGCTGCCTGATCCGCAGCGCTGATGATCTTGAGCAGCGCATTCCTGGTGGTGTCGTTCACGGTCCGGTAATTCTCGACCAGCTCGGCTTTCTGGTTGAACGCTGTGGTGATCGGACCGATGTCCTCGTCCAGTGCAGGACTGCTGACGAGCGGCTTCGCATTTTCCAGCGCACGGAGCGTGCTCTTCGCCGCGGGCGCACGGTTCGGAAGGATACTGCGGCCGGGATCCATCTCCGTGCGCATGCGTAGCACATCGACATCCCAGCGGCCCTCGATCTGCTGCAATTCGCCCAATAATGCGACGACTGTATTGCGATCAGCAAGATTGACCGCCTCGGTCTTGCTATACAGGAAGACGAGCGCGGCAATCAGCCCGATCGTGACAATGGTAAACGACAGGTGGCGTAGTGAGATCATTTTGAAATTGTGTCCGATGCTTGTCACGAAATATCAGTTGCCGCACAAGCAGATAGGCCAACGCTAACAAGAGTGCAGCCTAACCGCAATATACGCGAGCATTATACCTGAGCGCAGTCTGTTAAAAAATTCTCACCATGTTAAAGTGTAAGGCATGAAAGGGATGAACGCATGAAGTCCCCGCTCCCCCTGACCGAAAACCTCCCAGATGAGCTGTTGCGCCAGCATCAGCTGGTGCATGCTTTGTGCGCGCGCCGCCATTTTCCGAACCGGCCCATAGTCGAGGAAACGCATATCTCCTGGGTGCTGCTGACCGGACGGGATGCATACAAGATCAAGAAAGCGGTCAACTTGGGATTTCTCGATTTCTCCACTTTGCAAGCCCGCCAGTTTTATTGCGGCGAGGAACTTCGCCTCAACCGGCGCCTCGCACCCGAACTCTATCTCGACGTGATCGCGATTTCAGGCAGTGCGGAACAGCCAGTGCTGGGCGGAAATCCGGCGATCGAATATGCAGTTCACATGCGCCGATTCGCCGAGGCCGGCATGATGGATCGCATGCTGGCACGCGGCCTGGTTACACCTGCCCATATCGACAAACTGGCCGCCGTCATCGCCAGTTTTCACAAGACGCTGTCACCTGCCGCGGTGGATTCCCCGTATGGCGCCTCGGCCGAAATTGCAAAAGCAGCAGAACAAAATTTTGCAGCCTTGCCGCAGTTGCTGGGCGCGCCCGATGACCTGGCCATGCTCGAAACAGTTCGCGCGGCCAGTGCGAGCGAGTTAGCCGCATGCGAGCCCCTGTTCCGGCAGCGCGTAGCGGCAGGCTGGGTGCGCGAGTGCCACGGCGACCTGCATCTCGGCAACATCGTGCTGCTGAACGATGTGCCTACCCCTTTCGACTGCATCGAGTTCAGCCCCGCATTGCGCTGGATCGATGTGATCAGCGAGATCGGCTTCACGGTGATGGACCTGCTGCGGCGCGGTCAACCTCAGCTCGCCTGGCGTCTCCTCAACGCGTATCTGGAGATCACCGGCGACTTTTCCGGCGTCGGCGTGCTGCGTTTCTATCTCGGCTACCGGGCGATGGTGCGCGCCAAGATCGCCGCGATCCGCGCCGGCCAGCGCGGGGCAGGAATGAAAAGAGAATTGAAGTCCTGCCTCGGTTATCTCCACTTGGCCCAAAGCTGCCTGACGCTGCGCCGCCCTGCGCTGATCATCACCCACGGATTGCCCGGTTGCGGCAAGAGCACGGTTGCGCAGATCGCGCTGGAGCGCCTGGGCGCGATACGTGTCCGCTCCGATGTCGAGCGCAAACGCCTGTTCGGTCTGGATGCCCTGGCAAACAGCAAGACTCGGACCGAGGCGGACATCTACAGCGAAGAGGCAACCCGCCTGACCTATGCGCGACTGAAGGAACTGGCTCACAGTGTGCTCTGTGCAGGCTATCCCGTCATCGTCGATGCCGCGTTCGTGCTGCATGACGAACGCGACAGCTTTCGCGTGCTGGCAAAGGACATGAATGTCCCCTTCCTCATTGCCAGCGTGCATGCCGATGCGGGCTTGCTGGCGGAACGGCTGGCTTTACGCCGCAGGCACGGCAATGATGCATCCGAGGCGGACATATCCGTAATGCAAAAGCTGCAGGTTGTTCAGGAACCGCTGCAGGATCATGAGCGGTCTGACACGGTAACATTCATCAATAACGGCGGTATCGAAGAGTTAAGGTCTGCGCATGCCGCATGGAAATCGATCGAGACGCGCCTTGCCTGATCCATGGACACGGTCTCGGCGCCCGTAATCGCAAGCATCGTCGCGTACTCAGGATTGATCGGTGCGGCTAACATTACCGGAGGATGTTCCCATCAACGGAAATCAACGGCATGGATTTCCAGCTACCTTAGAAAGATATTGCAACTATTTGCTTCGCTTCGCCGCGTAAAGAGCTTGGTCTGCCCTTTCCAGCAAGGCGGGCATGGAGCCGATATCGTCCGTATAGGTTGCACTTCCGATCGAGATGCCGACGCGAATCCTTTCGCCAGTTGGAAGATTAATGGGGATCGTCACTACCTCAGCAATCCGTTTGGCCAGCAATTCGGTCGACTCTATATCGCCTTGTCGAAGCAATATTCCAAATTCGTCTCCGCCCAAACGAGCCAGCAAATCCTCGGTGCGCACCTGCTTCTCCATGCGGCGGGAGATCTCGCGCAATACCTCATCCCCGGCTGCGTGGCCCAGTGTGTCGTTGATTTGCTTGAATCCATCCAGGTCCATGTAAGACACTGTGAACCGTTCGCCAGTGCGGCGTGCATGAGCAATTTCAGCAGTCAGGGTCCTTTCAAACTGCGCCCTGTTTGCCAGCGCGGTCAAGTGGTCGGTCATGGCCATTTGGCTGAGACGGTTCGCCCTTTGGCGGTTTTCCAGTGCGCTGATCACCAGCACGGAAAGGTCATCTAGCACGGCCCGTTCAGATTCACTGAGCGCGCGCGGCCGGGTATCCACTACGGCAATGGTTCCCAGCGCATAACCATTGCGGTCAATCAGCGGCGCGCCCGCATAGAAACGCAATTTGGGCGCATTGAGCACCAGCGGATTATTCTGGAAGCGCGTGTCGTTCAGCAAATCCTCTACGATCAGCTGCTCCCCGGGCCGCATGATCGCATAGGCGCAAAATGCAATCTGGCGGTCGAGCTGAGACACCCCAAGCCCAACTTCCGACTTGAACCAGAGGCGGTCTGAATCCATCAATCCGATCACCCCGGCCGGCGCGTCTAAGGCATGGATCGCAATCCGCGTCAGAGCATCAAAATCCACCTCGGGCGCGGAATCAAGAATCTCATACGAATGGACAGCATTGAGACGCCCGACTTCGTTTTCCGGGATGGGGCATTGGGCGCCAAGTGTGCTCATCCGTCCTCCTGAAATGATCGTCACATCATAATGATGGTCTGAGTCAGGCTTATCAGTAATTATCTCACTTCTTCCGCGGGAGCACGATGTATTTTGCGCTTCAGGGGGCATCCACATGCGCGGTCGATGGTCCTGCTGTCAAGGCATGGATGGAATCACCAGGCAAGCGGCATTATACAACCTTGCCGCCGAAGGCAGCAGCCACTTCGGCACGCAGCAAAGTCCGGTCTTCACGCTGGTAGCGTGGCGAAAGGTGCATCGGGATGACGCAACCGGCTTTCGCGGCTTGGCCGATCGCGCCGGCCTGCCGCGCGGTCAGGTGGAACTTGCGTTGCCCGTGCTCGGCATCCCGCTGCATGAATACCGCCTCGATGAAAAGCAAATCGGCGTCGCGCGCAAATTCAACGATGCGCACCAGGTTGGGCTCGTGCCAGGCGACATCGGTAATGAAAGCGATCTTCTGGCCCGTCACGATGCGCAGCGCGGGCTTCAATTCGGCCAGCGACACCTGGCGCTCGCGATCCACACCTTCATCGCGCCAGGTCACGCGTGTCCGCCACTGTTCCGGTTCGTTTCGCAGCACTGCCTGTTTCATGTCGCGCAGCCAGACTCCCACCGGCAGTCCGAGCTCCCACAACTTGTTCTTCCACACATTGACGTGCGCCTGTTCCTGCAGCGCATATGCCATGCATGGGATGCCGCCATGGTCGAGCAGCGCGCAGCGCACCTGCATCGCCGGTTCGCGCAGCAATATGTTGTCAGGACAGATCACGCTGGTTTCGTCTTCGCGGCGGAACGCGCTCCGGCAACGAAAGCTGGCGCGATGCCCTGCTTCTTTCCCGTCCAGTTCGGTGACGCGCAGCGTGAAGTCTGATTGGTAGTTTTGCACCAGATTCCAGGTGTAGGCGCGCAACTTGTGTTCAACTTGTGCAAGAAAACCGGGGGGGCCGAACAGCCGGAGGTCCTTGTCGCGCCCGAGCAAAATACGCAGCAGCCAGTCGAAACCGATGAAATGATCCATGTGTGCGTGGCTGACGAATACGTCGCTGATGCGCATCAGCTTGCGCGGGGGCAGCGACCGGATATCGCCCAGATCGAACAGCAGCGCGCGATGTTCGAACAGGCAATCCACAAACAGCACGGGGTCTCCGGTCGAACCGTTTACTAGATGAGGATGGAAGGTCGGGCGCATCGTCTCGTGTAGCGTTGTCCTACAGCACCACAGGACTGTCGGGCATCTCGTTCGGATTGCCGCTTCGCGCCGGGAAGTGATGCGACAGATGCTCCCCGACCGCATGTATCCCGGCGAGCACGCCCGCCTCGAAGCGTCCTGCACGGAATGCTGCTTCCATCTCGTGGCAGATCACTTCCCAGACTTCCTGGCCGAGCCTGACATGGATGCCGCGGTCGGCGATGATCTCGACATCACGGTCGGCCAGCAACAGATAGATCAGCACACCGTTGTTGTGCTCGGTGTCCCAGACACGCAACCTTGAAAACACCTCGATCGCTCGCTGCTGTGCGGTCTGTCCCGCCAGCAGAGGCCCAAGTTCCAGCGAGGCTTCGACCGCAAAACGGATCTGTCCGGCGTGCCGCGTTTCGGTTGAGCGGATCGCCTGCTCGATCGCTTTCATCGCATCGGGTGGAAATACGCGCCGGACCGCCGCGCGGCCCATCGATAGATGTCGCATGATGCGTTTGAAATTCATTTACCAGCTCCCCGATGCGCCGCCACCGCCAAAGCCGCCACCGCCACCGCTGAATCCACCACCGCCACCGCCATAGCCGCCACCAAACCCTCCGTAACCGCCAATCCCCCGGCCACCGCCCAACAGCACGAACACGAATGCCGCCGCGCCAGCCAATACGGCAATGATCAGCGGGGCGACCGTCAGCCAGGCCAGCAATCCCAGTCCCCCGCCCACCAGCATGGCCGCCGGGAAACGCCCGAGCACCGCGCGCAATATGCCGCCCGCGGCCACCACAACAACAAATGCGACAAATATCAACGTCTCGATATTGTTGTTACCGCCTGGCTCGGAACGTGGTGCAGGCGGTGGCGGCAGCGGTTCGCCATCGATCACCTGCATCATTGCCCCCAAACCGGACTGGATGCCCGCGTAAAAATCGCCGCTCCTGAAACGCGGCACGATGATCTCGTCGATGATGCGATTTGCAGTGGCGTCGTTCAGTGCGCCTTCCAATCCGTAGCCCACCTCGATACGCAACTTGTGGTCGTTCTTGGCGATCAGCAGCAGCGCGCCGTCATCCACATTTTTGCGCCCCAATTTCCATGCGTCGACGACGCGAATGCTGAATTGCTCGATGGCTTCCGGCTGCGTGGTTGGCACGATCAGCACCGCAAGTTGCGCGCCTTTTTTTGCCTCGAATGCGGCGAGACTTGATTCCAGCGTCTGGATCTGCTGCGCATCAAGCGTGGAGGTCAAATCGGTGACGCGCTGGGTAAGCGGCGGCACCTTCACTTCGTTCTGCGGAACATCGGCGTGCGCCGTTCCGCCCAGCAGCAGCGCAAGCAGGAAGACTCGCGCCCGCAACCCCGTCATGTCAGTCTACCGATACCGGAACCTTGGGCGCGGAGAAATCAACGGCCGGCGGACGCGAGATCTCCTTCTCGTTTTCAACCGTGAACGAGGGCTTCACCTTGTAACCGAACATCATCGCGGTCACGTTCGTAGGAAAGGAGCGCACCGCGATGTTGTACGCCTGAACGGCCTGGATATAGCGGTTGCGCGCAACGGTAATGCGGTTCTCCGTGCCTTCCAGTTGCGCCTGCAGGTCACGGAAATTCTGGTCGGATTTCAATTGCGGATAATTTTCCGTCACCACCAGCAGCCGGCTCAATGCCGATGTCAGTTCTCCCTGCGCGGCCTGGAATTTGGCAAAAGCCTCCGGATCGTTGACCAGTTCTGGTGTGGCCTGGATGCTGCCGACTTTGGCGCGCGCCTCGGTAACGCCCAGCAACACGCTCTTTTCCTGCGCGGCATAGCCCTTGACGGTGTTGACCAGGTTGGGGATCAGATCGGCACGCCGCTGGTACTGGTTCAGCACTTCCGCCCAACTAGCCTTGATCTGCTCATCATTGGTCTGAAATGTGTTGTAGCCGCAGCCGCTCAACAACGCAGCCAGTAAAATCATCCACAAGATACGCATCGCCCCTCCCTCCGATTTGAATACCGATCATTTTTGAAAACTATAGCACTAAACCGACAAAATGCTATTGTCACGTTGCACCTCCGCAACCCGGCTACTGCAAATGAATCAGACAGCCTGCCCCGCGGCGAAGCCGGAGGCCCATGCCCATTGGAAGTTGTAGCCGCCGAGCCATCCGGTGACGTCCACCACCTCGCCGATGAAATACAGCCCGGGCACCTCGATGCATTCCATGGTCTTGGACGACAGCGCGCGCGTGTCGATCCCGCCGCAGGTCACTTCCGCCTTGCCGTAACCGGCCGTTCCAGAGGGGACGACCTGCCAGTCCTGCAATTGCCCGGCGATCAGTTTGCGCTCCTTGTCGTTATACTGGTTGAGCGGCTTGTTTTCGATTTTCCGGTGCGATGCCAACTCCGCGCACCACACGTCTGAAAAGCCTTTTGGTAACCATTGCGCGAGGTAGTTGCTCAGCAATTTTTTGCTGGATTTCTGGTCTGCCAGCAGGGTCTGCATGTCGAGATCCGGCAACAGGTTAATGTGCAGCGGTTCGCCGTGCTGCCAATATGATGATATCTGCAATATCGCCGGCCCGCTCAGGCCGCGGTGCGTGACCAGCATGTTTTCCCTGAAGGACTGCTTGCCGAATCCGACCACCACATCCAGCGAGACGCCAGTCAGGCCGGCATAGGGCTTCCAGTCCTCCGGTGCAAATGTCAGCGGCACCAACCCCGGTTTCAGCTTGGTGATGGGTATGCCGAATTGTTCGGCAACGTGATAACCATACGGGGTCGCGCCTGTTTTGGGGATGGACAGGCCGCCGGTGGCGATCACCAGCGATGCGGCGTTGAAGTCTCCGCGCGAGGTGCTGACATGGAACCGGTGCTCAAGTTGCTTCGCCTGCCCGGTTTCCGGCACGGGGGAATAATTGATCTCGTTCACCTCGCAACTCATGAAGCGCTTCACGCCTGCCGCCTCGCATTCGCCGCGCAGCATCGCGATCATCGCTTCCGATTCGTCGTCGCAGAACAATTGCCCGAGCATCTTCTCGTGGTAGCCGATGTTGTGCTTTTGCAACAGCGCAATGAAATCCTGGGGGGTATAGCGCGCCAGCGCCGAACGGCAAAAATCCGGGTTTGTGGAGATGAAACATTCCGGCCTGGTGTTGATGTTGGTGAAATTGCAGCGCCCGCCGCCGGAGATGCGGATTTTTTCCGCAAGTTTCCTGGCATGGTCGAGCAGCACCACGGAGCGCCCGCGCTGTCCGGCCTGCATCGCACACATCAGGCCGGCAGCGCCCGATCCGATAATGATCACATCTGTTTTCATGGGTTTTGGTCATGCCCGAGACGGGCAAAATATATTGAGAATTCGATTGTTTGGGCGCGCCGGGCAGAGCGGGGTCACAAAGAACCTTCCAGCTTCTTCCACAGGCACGCGCCCTTGCTGGCCTTGTCGATGTCGGCCAGTTGCTGCTCATGCTCTGCCAATTCCTCCGCGCTCGGCAGCAGCACCCGCAGCCCGGGGCGCGGCACAGCGGTGCTCGACAGGGCAGGTTTGCGCACCGCCGGTGCATCGTCGCCGAGCAGGCTTTCCTGTCCGCGCGTCATTGCGAAATACACCTCGGCAAGCAACTCGGTATCCAGTAGCGCGCCGTGCAGGCTGCGATGCGCGTTGTCGATCTCGTAGCGGCTGCACAGTGCATCCAGGCTGTTCTTCTTGCCCGGATGCATTTCACGCGCCATCCTGAGCGTATCCATTACTTCGTTCTGCAGCGGCGGCAAGCCGATCAGGCCGAGTTCATGATTGAGGAAGCCGATATCGAACGGCGCATTGTGGATCATGAGTTCTGCATCCTCGATGAATGCCAGAAAGCTGGGGGCGATGTCGGCGAACTTCGCCTCGTTCTGCAGACGCTCGTAGGTCAATCCGTGCACCGCCACCGCGCCCGCCTCGATCTCGCGTTCCGGATTCAGGTAGCGATGGAAACGGCGCAGCGATACCTTGCGCCCGTCCAGTTCGATCGCCGCCAACTCGATGATGCGGTGCCCCTGCCTGGGATCAAGGCCGGTCGTCTCGGTATCCAGCACGATCTTACGCATTTTCTTCTCCCGCGACAGGGAGACCAGCCTCCATCTTTTCTGAAATCATTTCCACGCCACGATTGGCCAATTCGTCGGCGCGCTCGTTGCCATCGTGGCCCGCATGTCCCTTGACCCAGACCCATTCGACCGTGTGATCCTGCGCCAGCGCGTCCAGCCTGCGCCACAGGTCCTCGTTTTTTACAGGCTTCTTGTCGGCGGTCTTCCAGCCGCGCAGCTTCCAGCCGTGTATCCACTCGCTGATGCCCTGCTGCACGTATTTCGAGTCGGTATGCAGCCGCACATGGCAATGCCGCTTCAGTGCTTCCAGCGCGGCTATCGCGCCCATCAGCTCCATGCGATTGTTGGTGGTGTGCGCCTCGCCCCCGAACAGTTCGCGCTCCTTGCCTTTGGTCCGCAGCAGCGCGCCCCAGCCGCCCACGCCCGGATTGCCCTTGCAGGCGCCATCGGTAAAAATCTCGACCGTATCCTTCGTTTCCTTGCTCATTGCGGATCCGCCTCGTTACGCTGGGTGATCTTGTTATTCAACTTGTGCGCGACCGGCAACAGCTTGCTCACCAGTCCCTCGTTCCATTTCGGCTTGATCAGCCGCATCCCGTGCACGCGCTTGATCGCATGCACGAAATGCACGCCGCCGCTGACCGCCCACCAGCGACCGCCCGCCGCCTCCATGAACGAAAACCGCTCCAGCCATTTTGCCTGGTGAAAGGGCGGCGCATAGGCTGCGAAGCGGCTGCCCCCCACCTCGAAATCCAGCAACGCCAGCCAATCCTTGATGCGATTGAGCGCGATGAACTGGCCTTGCCATGGATAACCCTGCCGGCGGCCCAGCGCGCGATGCAATCCCCACAGGCTGTGCGGGTTGAAACCGCTAATAATCAGGTTGCCTTCCGGCCTCAGCACGCGCGCGGCCTCGCGCAGGATCTGGTGGGGGTAATCGGAAAACTCCAGAACATGCGGCAATACCAGCAGGTCCATGCAGTCGCTGTCAAACGGAAGCTCCGTGCAGATCAGGCGCACCGCATTCCCTTCCTGGTTCCCGGCGCTGAAGCGCAGCGGTATCCTGCTGCCGTGCAAAAAGTCATGCTCCGGCAAACCGAGTTGCAGGGCGTTGTATCCGAATATATCGCTCACCGTGCGGTCGAAGAACACCTGCTCGTGCTTGAGGACATAGCCCCCCTGCGGCGTCGCAAACCATTCGCTCAAACTTTTTGCAGTTGACTTACAATTCGGCATCACTCAGCTTCCATTTGCTCCATGTTCGACATCGCCGCCATCCCCGCCCTGCAGGACAACTACATCTGGGTCATTCACGACGACCTGCATGCTGCCGTGGTCGATCCCGGCGATGCTGCGCCGGTGCTGGCGTTCCTGAACGAGCGTGGCCTGCAACTGGAGGCGATACTGTGTACCCACCGCCACGCTGACCATATCGGCGGCATCGCAGAATTGCGTGGAGTATACAACGTGCCGGTGTATGGGCGGCGACATCCGAACAATCCGCACATCACCGATGAGCTGCGCGAGGGCGACAAACTCCGGTTTGAGGGGGTGGGCATCCAGTTCGACATCATCGAGATACCCGGTCATGTCGATGACCACATCGCCTATCTCGCCCCGGGAATGGTGTTTTGCGGAGACGTGCTGTTCGGCGCGGGATGCGGCAGAAACTTCGAAGGAACCAAGGCGCAACTGCACCATTCCCTGCAGCGCCTTGCGAATCTTCCGGACGCGACCCGCGTATATTGCGCCCACGAATACACTGCCGCAAACCTGCGCTTCGCGCTGGCATGCGAACCGGACAACCCTGCCGTGAAACAGCGCATCGCCACCACCCAGCAGCTGCGCGCAGCCAACCAGATCACGCTGCCCTCCACCATCGCGCTGGAAAAAGCCACCAACCCCTTCCTGCGTTGCACCCAGCCGGAAATCATCCGCACGCTGCAACAGCGGGGCTTGTCCGACACCAGCGAACTCGGTGTATTCACCGCGATGCGCGAGTGGAAGAACCATTTCTGATTGCGGCAAAGGGCGTTCTGGGATATTCTGCGCGCCCTTTCGGAGAGGTGGATGAGCGGTTTAAGTCGCACGCCTGGAAAGCGTGTTTGGGATAATATCCCAACGGGGGTTCGAATCCCCCCCTCTCCGCCAGCAACATATTGATTATTAAGTAATATTAGTTATTTCACGAAATGCCCGCACCGCGTGGGACCGTTCCCCTATCGACATTCTCTGTTTCCGAAATTTCCATCATTTTTGCAAACTTCCCCTGCTTTTCGGGTTTATTCTCTGCCTCGCATTTTTAAAAATTATTTGCCCAAGCAATTTTAGCTGAGAATGCGGCATGACTTGCTGCTCAGGGGGTGGTTTCTGATGCGATGGTGGATGGTTTCTTTGCAGGCCTGATCAATGCCTGAAGCCCAGCAGCTTTCTCTGATCGGCCAGTCGATGGGCAGCGGGAATTGATCGATGATGGTATCGGCCGTCACAGTGACCGGCTGCCTGCCTTCAAGGATCGCCTTGATGATGTCCGGGGCTAGGAAGGACAGGTTGATCACCCGGGCCAGAACCAGAATGCCCGTAGGGGCACCCCGACCGCCTCCTTCTCTGCCAAAGCAGTCATCGATGACTGGCATGAATTAGGGCACTGCGAATATCTGCTTGTCAGAGATGCGAACAGGTACTTTCGACACATGGGAGAATTTCGCGCATAGATAGAAGCAGGAGCCATAGCCCGGTTATCAAGGAAATAAATAGTTCAAGATTGACTGTTGCTTTTTTGCCTGTCTGCTGCCCGTCGATCGGCTTTTCTGCGATCAGTGAAAATGAGGCCACCCATTTTGCCAGTGGTCAACCATGGCGCCTGTGTCCCGAAGGGACGTGATTTCCGGCGATCGCCCCCAACTCTCAATTCGGTTTTTAAGCACAGCTCATCCATATGATTGCCCACTGCACAAGCTGCAACGTTGTCTGCAATGCGCCATAAAACCTATCAACCCTAGACCGGCCAGCCACACAGCATAGGTCTGGACTTCGGGTACCGGCGCAAGTGTTGACATTCTTCCCTCTCATTCCATGCTTTTAAAACATCTAAAGAGTTGTAACCTTGCACCCTTTACATGTTGCAGAGTACTCTTACTAGCCGAACTCGATATTGTACTTAGGTACTATTTCATGAGAGTTGCTTACAAACCAACGCCTTCAGAAATATCCACCGTTGGCACTGAACATACCGTCCCACCTTGCCATAGCTTGCCTGAAAGCCGATGTTGGAGTTTCCCAGTCAAGTCAGCTATTCAGATCACGCTATACTTGGCGGTGCCGACATTCCTTGCTCACATATAACCTATTTCAGCCGGTTCTTCTGCGTTGCAAAAAGACAATAATTTTTGGTCAAAAAAGTCAGAAAACGTCCTTGACAATTCAGAAAGATCAACAACCCAAGGAGACTTGCGGCTCTGCGGCACTTCGCCCGGCGAGGAGACTGTTAACTTACGATAACTTATTGAATATAAGGCGTATTCAAACTAAACAAAAAATAGGCAAAGTCACGAAAGGCCTTATTATTCGCGATGTTATCAGACCTGCTTGTGGAGCTGCCCACAACGTTATCCACAGGTTTTGTGCATAAACGATAATACCCTTTAACAAGCCATGCGTTGGAAACAATGTATTAAAATATCACAACATAAGTTCGCCGATTTTCACCAGCAAGACTGAGGTGCCTTCCCTATTGAAGTGCAGAAAACTATAAGCTCAATATTCAATATAACTTGCCGGGGGCGCAAAGGGTCAGGCAGGATGCTTAAATTCATTTCAGTCGGCCGTGCCGGGCCGAGCCACGCGCCGCACAATGGCAAATGGCCGCGAACAATTGCCTCGCCGGTCGGCATTCCCGCATCGGGTTGAGCCACGGCCACGCAGATTGAGAGGGAGACTCTGATGCGCATCAATCCTTGTTTCCTGTTCGATCTCGACGGCACGCTCGTCGACAGCGTCTATCACCACGTTCTCGCCTGGAAACAGGCGCTCGAAGCGGAAGGCATCGAGCTGTCCGTGTGGCGCATCCACCGCAAGATCGGGATGAGCGGCGGCCTGTTCACACATCAGCTTCTGCGCGAGACAGGCCTCGAGATCAGCGCTGCATTGGTCGAGCGGCTGCGAGAGCGACATGCGCTCGCCTATCTGAAACAGGCTGCTTCGATTCGGCCACTTCCCGGTGCGCGCGAGTTGCTCGCCACGTTGTCGAGTGCGGGCATCAGCTGGGCTATCGCCACGAGCGGCCGCATGGAGACGGCCGCCGCAGGCCTGGCGGCTTTAGGTCTCGATCCCGCGTCCACACCCGTGGTGACGCATGATCAGGTGAAGTACGCAAAGCCGGACCCGGATCTCTTTCTCACCGCATGCGAGCGTTTGGGTAGCCCGATCGAGACCGCGATTGTTGTCGGAGACAGTATCTGGGACATGCTCGCCGCGGCCCGCTGCCGGGCGCTCGGAGTGGGTGTGCTCCGTGGTGGTTACGGTCCCGATGAACTGCGCCAGGCGGGCGCAATCCGCGTCTACGAGGATCCCGCGGACCTGCTCGTCCACCTCGACGAGGTCGGCGGACGACGGTGACGTCACCCCTCCCCTTGATCCCGATTGGGTGGGCAGCGTTTGCGGAACATATCGTACCGGAAAATCCACATTGGAAAATTTGCAAAGTATTCTTTGGTTTGCTGGATGTTATGCCTGATTGGACTGGCCTGATTCAACGACAATGTACAACGCGATAACGAGCGTTGCCACTCCCCAGTCTCGCGATAGCCTCATTGATTGCATCAAAGAGGAATTTCTCGATTACCGGCTTGATGTTGTGGAGTCTGCAGAATTCCAGCATCCTGGCTATGGTTGCGGGGCTTCCTCCTGTAGGTGAGCCTGATACCGAGCGCTGCCCCGTTAGTCAAGCGAACACGCTGATATCCAGAGGCTCCAACGTGGCACTGACAAAATGTAAACGTCCGCGCGTTCCCATAATTGCCTTTAATCCGTCCTTTGGCTGATTAGGTCGAATTTCCGACTCTTGAACATAGCAGCTTTACCCACATACTAAACCTTTGTTTGCCAATATTCCTCAAATGAACACTCCCGGATGCGTAGGGATGACAATCGGATTGTCACTCGTTTGAAAGATAAATAGCCCTACGAAAAAGCTAAGAACCGAGATGAAGATGCTGGCAAAGAAAGCCGTCCAGAAGCCCGATACCTTGAAACCGGACACAACTGAAGATACCAGAAGCATCATCAACGCATTGATCACAAGCAGGAAGAATCCGAACGTAAAGATTGTGAGCGGGATGGTTAGCAAGATGACAATCGGTCTGATGACTGCATTGGCTAGGCCCAGCAGGAGTGCTGATATAAATAACGATTGTTTATTGGAAAACGAGATGCCGTGGAATATGAATCCAGCAACCCATAGAGATAGCGCCGTAATTCCCCAATGAACAAGAAATCCAAATATGTTGTTCGTCATTGCTTTGTTCTATAAAGTGGCCGTTTATAATGCGCGACCTGCGACACGTTGTCGATATCTGCGAGGCGCGGTTACATGGTACCTTTTGAACGGTAATACAACCAGACTCAATATTAATTCTACGTCGGCTTCTGATCTAATACCAGCCGACCACTTTTCAGATTGAGCCTATTAATCACGTCCCTCGCCCTTGACGTAACCTGTTGCTGTTCGAGATGCGCATACCTTAAAGTGGTCTTAATATCGGTATGACCAAGAATTTCCTTAAAGCTCATACACCGAAATCCCATTCTGCACCAACCGTGATGCATGCGTGTGGCGCAATGTATGAATCCGGCAATCACGCAGGCCTGCGCGTTTAGTAGACTTCCAAATCGACAACGCAGAGTATCCACTTGCATCACGACTACGATTGCAGAACAAATAGCATCCATCTGGTAACTCGTTTGTGCTACTGGCGCTTGGTTTCACAGAATGCTATTCTCATCGAGCCGGGCGAGATTTGCGCGCAGAGACTGCAGATCGCGGCGGTAGGTTTCGGCATCCCCATAATCCACGAATCCGCCGTAGTAAGGGTGCGCCTGCAGCACACGCCGTGCGTGCTTGATCGGACACCAGTACTGTTCAGTGCGGCCGACAACCTCCTTGAAATACGCGGCCAGCCCGTTTCCGTAGGAACGGTAGGCGCAATTGAACTTCTCGATCAGATTCAGGTAGGCAAGATGGGCGCGGTCGAACACCAGATAGTCCCGCAGGCGCACACGCGGAATGCCATAAAGCGGAAAGCAAATATACTGGTAGGCAGTGACGATCAAATCCAGCAGCAGCATGGGGAAGAACACAAAATAAATGACGGGCGCGGTCACCACATTGCGCAATTCGGCGTCGCGCAAATATTTCAGCAGACCCATCTTGAAGCGGCGGTGCTGTTCCAGCACTTCTTGCTCAAATCGGATCCGCCGGTGCTCGAAGTCGGCGTGCAGTTCGGTACGGCGGCGCTTGGTTTCCTCCTCGATCTCGTCTTCGATCCGGCGGATACGATCTAGCAGTTCGTCAATTTTGGGACCCATCGTGTGCCCTTCGCTTGGTAATGATATACATTCCACATGCAACTAAAAAGATGTAGCGTTTCAACATCTGGGTTCATCTGTTCCAGATTTCACCACAACAGAAACTTCGCTGAATAAGGTAGTTGGCATTATCGCGTTTAGGTCGGATGTTTATTGAGCTCACGAAGATTGTGCAGGATTGCTTCTACTGCGCACTTGCCTTCCTCGATTGCCTCCTTTTCACGGTGAAAATCTAGCAGGTGAAGGTGGGCCAGTCGCGGTGACACGATGATGTCCGGAGGATCGCCCGCCATGCGGCTGCGCGCGCCGCACCTGCATGATATCAATACTTGAAAACAGCACGTCATGCATAGATGGCAGCCTGAGCTCGTCGGATGCATGCGCAGGGGCAAGTCCGGCGAGGTTCTCCTGCAGCTCGCGCACCCATTCGCCGATTGGGCTGCTGGACTCTCCGACCGGAGGACCCGAAGTCAGGTGACGAACAAGGATCGGACCCGAGATCGACCGCAATCACAACGTCCGCGCCCATCGCGCGTGCCAGCGATACTGGTACTGGATTGACGAGCCCGCCGTCCACCAGTGGCATGCCATCGCGCAACATGGGCGTGAACAAACCGGGAAGGGCGATGGAAGCCCGCACCGCCTCTACGGTCGAGCCGTCACGCAGCCAGACTTCGGCGCCGGTATTCAGCGCCGTGGCGACGGCTGCGAAAGGCATGGCCAATTCTTCGATGGGGCGA
>CAWJHB010000007.1:0-79759 GCA_963842555.1 uncultured beta proteobacterium | reverse complement strand
TCGGTTGCTGTAAACACGGTTGAGGAATAATCCCGAACATCACGGCAGGTAGTCCCTGCTGTACAGGTTGCGGTTATCCTGTTCCCCGAAGAACCACCAGTCCATGCGCCACCCTTGCACAATGCTACCGTACTCCCAGCAGGCATACTGTTAGCAAGGCTCCATGCAGTACTCCAAGTTTGCTTCGGAGTTGACATGGACGTGCCATTATTGGAATCGCTGCCATTAACACATGCTGGGTCTGCGCCAGTTCCACAGTTACAGAAATATGTCACCGTTCCTGTCATTCCTGCAGCAGTATCGGGCATAGGAAGTGCCGCATAGCTAGCTTGCACGCTCGCGATCATGGCTTGCACGCTCGTGGAAGGTGGAACGGAAGAAGTAACACTTATCATTATACTTTGACTAGTTGAGCCACCTGCGCCCAGGCACGTTACAGTATAGGCGGTGCTGGTCGTCAATGCCGGAGTGGTAAACGACCCTGTAGTGCCGGTACCACCACTGGGTGCGGTACATGAAGTACTGTTGGTTGATGTCCAGGAAACGATCGAGGTTGCGCCGCTTGTAATCGAGGACGGTGTCGCGGTAAGGTTGACAGTAGGAGCGGGTGTAGGAGGTGCCGTAGTTACGGTAACCGTTGTGCTCTGGCTTGCCGTCCCCCCGGGTCCGGTGCAAGTCACCGTATAGGTGGTGTTGGTGGTCAATGCAGGGGTGGTAAACGACCCTGTGGTGCCGGTGCCACCACTGGGTGCGGTACATGAAGTGCTGTTGGTTGATGTCCAGGAGACCACCGAGGTTGCGCCGCTTGAAATCGATGACGGTGTCGCGGTAAGGTTGACAGTAGGAGCGGGCGCAGGAGGCGCCGCAGTTACGGTGACTGTTAAAACCTGGCTTGCTGTTCCACCGGGGCCGGTGCAGGTCACCGTATAGGTGGTATTTGTAGTCAATGCCGGGGTAGTAAACGACCCCGTAGTGCCGGTACCACCACTGGGTGCGGTACATGACGTGCTGTTGGTTGATGTCCAGGAGACCACCGAGGTTGCGCCGCTTGAAATCGATGACGGTGTTGCGGTTACGCTGACAGCAGGAGCGGGAGACGCCGCAGCCACGGTGACTGTTAATACTTGGCTTGCCGTTCCGCCGGGGCCGGTGCAGGTCACCGTATAGGTGGTATTGGTGGTCAAAGCCGGAGTGGTAAATGAACCTGTGGTGCCTTTGCCACCACCACTTGGCGAGTAACATGAAGTGCTACCGGTCGAAGACCAGCTTAGGTACGCGGTGGCGCCATATGCGATTGAAGACGGTGACGCGGTAAGGGTGACAGTTGGACTCAGTGCAGAATTTCCTGATGATTGGTTTGATGAAGGTGAAGTCGTGGGCGCATCTGTAAGTAACGTTGTTGAACCAACGCCACCTCCACAAGAGGCTAAACCGGAAACTGCGAACAATACCGCGAAAATGACTCTTAACATGACTTTTATACTGACTGCGTTGATGTGGGGCATGATTCAGTTCCTTCACAAAAATTTTGAATAGGCCCTTCAATACCAGCTGCATTCCAGCCAACATGAGCGCCTGCCTTCATTTGGTTTAGTGTCAGATTAGCTGGCTAGAATTAGCCTGGAATTAGGACGGCAACCCCACAAACCCTTTGCGGAGTCAGCGACCGATGCATGCCTAACGTATCAGCACTTAACGAAAAGTAAAATTTCCTTCATTAACAATCTGATAATTATTTAGAAGGGAATAATTGCTAGGAATAATTCAACCGACGAATGGTTGTAATTATGGAACGGACGGCATTTTAGTCTTACCGTATGGAATGAATATTCGTTTGAAATGCTGATGAAAATGTAAATTGAAATAGCAATATGGCGGTGCGACTGGAACGTAATACGGTCCACATTGCGGCGGTAACGGGATGCCGCCAGCAAAATTGACTGTACTTGACCGCCAAGCTAAAGGAGATGAAAAGAAATCAGGCTGTGAAATAGTTTTAGCTCGCAACCCAAAGGCTTTACTACTTTTCAGTGGTATGACCACGGGGACAGGCCAATGTCACAATGCAGTGGCGGAGATTTCTTCAGTAGTATGAAGAAGGAGAGGATCTGGCGAAGGACTAATTCAGCCAGTGGGAAGCAAAGTCAAATATATTTGATTACATCAATCTGCCTGACAAACGCAACATTACCGACAGCTCCTGCTGGACGACCTTTCAGGGCCGCTGCGACGAATCATCAAATATTGCAGCGCAGAATTTCTATATTAGCGTACTTGCCACTCGACACGCTCAGGGTGAGCCGACTTATCAGCGTTGCCCTGAACATGGATAGAAGATCCCTTAACCGTTGTCAAGGCTCGAACGCCCCGATGGCGGGTAGGTCAGGTCTTGTAACTCCAAGTGCATCAGTCAGTGGTGCATAGGTGTGATTGCCCGCACCTATCAACGGCGATCCGGTATTCGGTATGAAGCTGGGTGGCGTAGCTGTTGGTGCAGTAAACAGTGGATCAGCATAGCTTGAGGATAGGTCAAATCCTGAGTATGAGCGCCATACAGCCAGTGTAGAACCATGATTCACTTCCCACACATAACTCCCGCTTGCTGAATAGCAATTGTTGTCATCCATGTAAGTGAACGAACTTGTAGGCAACGCAATGGAAAAGCAATTCGCCCCGCTGCCAGTTGTAGCTGCATTATAAATGCTGTTGTTTGCAAAGACGTACCCAGTTCCCTCATTTACCGGGTCACTTATGCCGATCCTGGATGAAGTAATCGCGGAACCATTGTAGATCGTGTTATTGACTACAGTTGTCGCATTATTTTGATCATCCCCCTCTGATGCAACGTATGTTTCCGCAGGCACGGAGATTCCTATTCCCCCGCCACTTGTCAGATTGATGATGGTATTGTTCGCGATAATACTATCCGTACTTTCCGCCAACGCTATCGGAGCAGTTCCGCCGTTAACTATCGTATTGCCTATTATGCTGGTATTCCTAAAATACTCCGGTGTTCCATATGCACCCTCGATGACACCTATTCCCCAGCAGCCGTTGTTGTAATGAGAACTATCCTCTCCGATATAGTTGCTTTCGATGTCGGTGTATAATTTTTGTCCGTGGACGACGATGATCGTACCACTGCAAGTTGCCACCGATGGATTCCAGATATAGTTTCCCTTGATCGTAAAATTTGTCACGGGGGTCTCGCCATCAAGGTAGATACTATGATCCAGGGACGTGTCGCTACCGTTTCCATACATGTAGTTATAGTTGATGTTGCTATAGTTGCTGCTGCCTAACCATGCGTCATTCTTGTTGTTGGTGAAGTTATTGCCTATGGCAGAAACATTCTGATTGACGTAGGGCGTTGTCGTTGCTTCAGCATCCTGTATGCCAATAGTAAAACCATTGATATCATTATTAGCAAACAAGATGTCACTTTTTGCTGTATGGGTACCGTTACCTGCATAAAGGAAAAGTCCAGCCGCAGTCGCATTGCCTTCAAAATCCAGGTTCATTATTCTAAGGCCGCCCCCACCGTTATTGCTCTGTATGACCAATGCATTAGCTCCAGAACTCTGGTTGATTATAGGCTTGGCGGATGAAGTGAAGTTGGGCGAGCTGTACTCCCTGAAGTCGAAGCAATACTTCGGGCTTCCCGCGGCTCCAGGAGTGCATGAAGTATTCGTGTACGATAATGCGCCTGTTTCATTAAATGTCCCGCCGTTACACAATGCAACCGTAGCACCCGTGGAAGCAGAATTAAGCGTACTCATTGCCTTTGCTATCGTCTGATATGGACTCGCAGCTGTCCCTGCTCCGGTAGAATCATTGCCGGCCACACAGCTGCCGCTTGGACCTGTGCCGCAATCGCAGAAATATGTAACCTTACCCGTCATTCCTGCAGCAGTATCGGGCATAGGAAGTGCCGCATAGCTAGCTTGCACGCTCGCGATCGTGGCTTGTGCGCTTGGTAGGCTTGTACTATTTCCCGGGATTAAGTTGATTGATGATGATCCATCACACGCTGGGATAGTCGAGCATAGTAAAACAAAAAATGACAACCTGTAGGTTGTTGCCAAGTATAGTGGTTTCATGTGTACCTCTTCTTGACTTTTGTATATTCAAATACAAGTTAATGAACGGCGAAGTTAAAAGCGGCCCATTGTCCACCTCAATTTAAGTTTTAACAAGCGAAGCTTAGCTGGCAACGACGTATTATTGCAGTCTTATTACAAGGGGTAGTTGAATTGCAGAAACATGAATTGGCGACTGATGGAAAGGTTGGATACCTTTCATCATAAGCGACTGAAAATGGACACCAGTTGGCTTAACGTATCATGATCACAGATAAATCACTTACCTTGTCCGCTAACAGCACCAGCTGTAACACTAACTTGCCATCCGCTGATCCATCATATTGCAATGACATTGCTCGCATAAGGCCGCACCTGCGGCCGTATGGGTTATGCTTAAAACGAAGGCTGTTTAGCTGTGCACTAACTGCGGCAACTCGAACGAGGTAAACACATGGGCACTATCTAAGCGATAGTGCCCTGTCAGGACACTACCGGCTTGGAACTCATTGGACAGGTCTTGCATCAGACGCAGACGTAGCGTTCCTCTCCAGGGACAGAGGGAAATGATTTCAACGGCGCGAAAATCGAAGTACCGCTGCACCAAGGGGTACAGACATTTGTAAAGTGCCTCCTTGGCTGAAAAGCAGAGCGTTGTGTACACTCGACGCTCCAAGCCCAACCGCATGCGGTGGCGCAGTTCATGCCGGTTCAAGCACATTTGCTCGATTTCACGGGCGTTTTGGACAGAAACAATGCCTTCGATGTCGATGCCTATCCCGCGCAGAAACGTTTGCACTTGCCACTGCTACGCCCAGCAGCGTATCAGTGTGGCTAATCGAGCCCACGTAGCCAACCGGCCAAGCTGGCGAACGATCGGCATGAACGCCGACGTATGTATCACCAGCCCCCAGGCTTGCAAGCAGTCCTGCGGCGCAACTGCGTCCCGCCTCGAACTGCTGCTGGCGCTGGGAGTTACGGAAGTTGAATTGCCCCATTGGGGGCGTGGCACTGTCGCTCCAGAGTAAGGCCAGCGGCTGCAGACAGTACACAACTTGCGGCGCGAGGGCAAAGCCTGGCACGCTCACGTGCGGCGCTGGTAAAGTATGCCGTCTTTGGCGCGACGGCTGAAGTAACCAGTCTAACCATCGCAGTGTCCACATGGATGCTGAAGCTCCGCGCCAGCGAGAACAAGTGTACGAGTCAGGCAGTACCAAATTCCGAAGGTCTTTACCCACTTTACCCACCATTCCTTGGGACGGAGAGGAACTCGATGGCCGCCAGGGCTAAAGCATCTGTTGAGTCCACATAGGCGGCCAGCGCTTCGCGGCATTGCTGTTGCATTCCTAAGGGGATTTCCGTGCAGCCTAGAATGATTGCCTGTGCACCACGCTGCAATAAACGGCTCGCCACAATGGCGAACAATTTTTCCGCCTCTTCAACTCGGTTCGCTTTGACACACGCGATGCCGGGCGACACCAAAGTGTCGAATTCTTCCCTGCTTGGTGACAGAACCTCATATTCCATCCGCTTCAAGGGTTCGGTATAAATGCCGGCATGATAGGTGCCTAGGGTCGACATCACGCCCACGGTCTTTGCCGACAGATTTTTCTTCTGCAACTGCGCCACACTCGCCTCGCCGATGTGCAGCACGGGAACGCTAGCGGCGGCCTTAATGTGTGCAAACCAGTAATGCGCGCTGTTGCAGGGAATGCAGATGGCCCGCACGCCTGCCTCGCTGAGAAAGCGTACGCCCTCCAACAATTGTGGCAGTGGCGAGGCGCCACCGCCCACAATATTGGCAGTGCGATCCGGCGTCGTGCAATCGCCGTACATGACGATGGGGATATGCTCCTGATCCGTGTTGGCGGGTGTGTTGTCGACGATTTTTCTAAGAAAATCCGCCGTGGCCAAGGGGCCCATACCCCCCAGCACCCCCAGAAAATGGCTCATGGCGACCGTTCTACGAGTACAGATGGAGCTTGACCCACTCCGATGGCACCATAATACAGGTCATACAAGCGCCGCATCATCCAGACACAGCCGGCGAGAAAAACCAGCAGGGGCAGGATCAGCGCGAGCGTACTGGCCATACCGAAAGATATCAGTATCGCCTTGACTTGCAGCACCGTTTGGTGGAACACAAACACGGGCAGCGATATCTGGCCCAGCACTCCCACAGTATTCACGCTCATTCGCACGGGTGCGCTGCTTTGCTCGTAAACGCTCAGTGCTCGGCTCAGGAGAGACGCCGATAGCAGCAGCGTGCCCGCATAAAACACCCATTTCCATACCGGCATGATGGCTGCATCATGGACGGCCGCAAAACTGCCCGTCTCCACATACAGCAGAATCAGACCACATGTCACGGCAGCGCTGCCTATCAATGCCATTCGTGCCGACAATTCATGCAAGGGCAATTTTTGCAGCGACCAGCGATGCAGATACACCCCCGCCGCCAAGCCAGCCAGAGCACCGACCGACATGTTGAAGTAATTGAACTTGGCGACCAGCATCAACCGACAAAGCTGGATGAAACCTTGCTGCTCATGGGCAAGAAATAACCACAGCGAGCCATGAAACAGAAGATAGGAGGCTAGAATCATGAACAGGATACTTCGGTAGATTTGATTGCTTTTCAAAAGAAGCCGGAACCAGAACGGCACCGTGAGCAGCGCAATGGTGTAGTACAAGAGTGCACTGTAGAAAGTGTTGAAAAAGTCAGTTGCATTAATGACTTGGCCTTTCAACAGCAGCTCGCCATTGAAGAAGGCGGAACGCAATAGCACGCCGCTGAACACCAGCAGCGCGCCAAAGCGCAGGGTGCGCACGGCTTGCTCCCGGTCAGTCAAATAGCGGGGAAAATAAATATAGCCAAGGCTCAGGCCAAACAGGATAGCAAATCCCGGCGTGGCTACGTTGAAAAGGGGCATCAGCATCTCGTTAGTACCACGCCAAGATTCAGGCAAGCGGTTCAGCAGCCCTTCGAACCAGTGCCCGGTGACCAAAATGATTATCAATAAGCCGCGTAAGATATTTACGAATAAATTCGTTTTCAGCTTGGGTGGCAGCGTCTTCGCAACAGAGGGACTGTTATGTCCATTGGTCATATCTGATATTTGGCGGATGGTCCAGCCTTGAAAAATGCCTCTGGCAAAGGAATCGGGAATACCGAGGCGTTGCATCCGAACCAAGGCGCTGATCGCTGTCAATGAATCGCCGCCTAGTTCTACGAAACTTTCGTTCACGGTTACCCGCTTATGCCCAAGGACGCTCTTCCAAATGTCAAGCAGTTCCGCCTCGCGACTATTTCTCGGACCATCCAGCGTTTCTTCTGCAGTGTCAACTTGCGACGGCAATACGGAATTGTTGGCTTTCAACGCCTTCTTGTTGACCTTGCCGTTGGGTAAGAGTGGCAGCGCATCGAGTACCACGAAAACAGCCGGAACCATGTTTTCAGGGAGGCGCGTCCGCAGATAATCGCGCACGAGCGCACTTGGCGCGGGTGTCGTGGATGGACTCAGATCCGAGCTAAGTACAATATATGCAGTCAGGTATTTGCTGCCGCTGCTGTTTTCGTGGGCTACCACAGCCGCTTCCCGGATGCCGGGGCAACGCCCGATAGCCGCCTCGATTTCTGCCGGCTCGACTCCGCATGCCACGGATTTTCACCTGGTCATCCATCCGTCCACGCATTACCAACAGGCCATCGGTGCGATAGCAGCCGCTGTCACCGGTCAGGTAAAGCAAATCCTGAGGATCGGCGCGATATGGATTAGGGACAAAGACGCTGGCGGTAGCCTCAGGCGCGTTCAGATAACCGAGGGTCCGAAATGGTGTGCGAATGGCGATCTGACCGATTTCATGGATGCCACACAGTTGCCCGTAGCGGTTCAGGATCAGGATTTGCGTCTGCGGTTGTGGCCGGCCAATTGGCTGCAAGCCGGGCTCCACGTCGAGCACGGGGTGGAAGCACTTGATCAAGGTTGTCTCTGTTGGCCCATAGAAATTCGTAATTAAGGCCGCGTTGCCAAAGGCGGCGCGAAAACTCAGAATCAGCGCCTCAGTGAGCGGTTCGCCCGCCAGAAACACCCGGCGAAGGCTCGGCAGGCGAAGGCCCGGCGGCGCATTGTTGATCCAGGCACGCAGGAGCGAGGGAACGACGTGCAAAACACTGATGCGTTCCGTAGCCATCCAGTTCAGGATAGCCTTGGGATCGAGGACATCGGCTTCCTGCGGAATACACAATGTGGCACCACTGGTGAGTGCTAGAAACATGTCGCGCAAGACCATGTCAAAGGACAGGGTTGTGATTTGTGCGGCCCGGTCTTCAGGACCAATATCAAAGGTCTTGCGCTGCCAGTCAAGAAAGTGGGCTAGCCCCTGATGCGAACCCACCACGCCTTTCGGGGTGCCGGTACTGCCCGAAGTAAAAAAGATATACGCAGCTGCTGCCGGCTCCAGTACCGGCAGCGCTGCCACAGGCAGCGACTCTGCCGACACGCCAACCATCTCACCCGTTTCCGGGTTTACCTCGATGACGGTGTCAATGATGGCGTCGATACTGGCAGAATGCCCTACACGCAGCAAATGCTTGGCCTTGGCTTGTTGCAACATGATACTTTGCCGTTCAAGTGGTAGATTGGGGTCAATTGTTAACAGTGTGGCCCCGCTGCGAAATACGCTCAGAATTGCACTGACCACACCAAAACTACGCGGCCCAGAAACGGCAACCACATCACCTGGCTGGACAGAAATGCGTCGCAGATGTATGGCAAGCTCGGAGGAAATACGTTCCAGCTGGGCATAAGTCCAGCTGTTTCGGGCCTGGCTGACAGCCACCGCGTTTGGTTGGACCGCTGCGATCTCGGCAAACACTTCGCTTAGCAGAGGATAACGCGGTCCAAGGATGGGGACGCTCGGATCGGGTAACAACTGCCGGCCCAACACTGTGACAAGGGAGTAGTCGAGCACGCAGCTTTGCGGCAAAGTGAATGCTTGCGCCACTAGCATCTGGAATTGGTTCAGGAATTCCTGCATGCGGTCAGCGCGATATAATTGCCCATTAAAGGTGAGGCGTGCAGTGGCCGTGAACTCGTCGTCGATCCACGCGAGGGACAGGCTGGCCAAGCTGGCAATCAGTGCGCCCGCATCAGTGTCTTCCCAACTGCCAACGCCAAAAACAGTGGGCAGGAACTGGCAATCACTAGCTGCGGTGCTGTTGCCTGAATCGTGCGGAGATAGTGCCCGCAGCACGTCCGCCAACTGAGTATGGTCATCAAACTCGCAGCAGGCCAACTGAATACCACTGGCAGGACTCCAGCGGCCAACGCAAATGGAAGACTGATTAGTATGCCGGTGCAAGAGAATCAAAAAACACGCCAGCGCGATGGCATGGGCATCCTCGATTTGACTGTGGTGGTCATCAAGCTTGGCTTCGAAGACGATCTGGTGGGCTTGGTTGTCACAGCGCCCATGATCGGAAGGAAATTCTAGGCAGGAACCAAAATTGCCGGTGGGTTGCACGGCATCATGTTGGGAATTGCTTAAGCTTGCATTAGCCCGTGGCATCAATTGAACTTGCAATTTCGTATCCTGTCATTAAGCAAGCTGTTAAGGATCAGAGACTAATAATTGACGCGCAAAGACTAAAGCATTAGGCCTTAATTCGCAAGTTTACCCGGACGAGATGTCACATAGATTAACAGAGCTTCCTTTAATAATCTTGCAGAGTATGGGGGCGAGTATTCATTGCGACCATTTCATTTCAAACTCGAACTCGAAGAAATATGAATCAATTCTGCAATTCATCCTGAATATTTTCTTCGTGTAATCATACGCGACTGATGAATGTATTAAATGTACAGATTCTGTAAGTTCAATAAATTTGATAAATTTCAGAATCACTCAACTCTCCCTTATCAAGCAGTATCCACCTGCTATACAGAAGCGAAGATGCATGGGGTAGCTTCTATGCGCATCAGACATCACCTGTTATTGTGGAAATCATCTCATCCACATTGAAAACTCTAATCTTTAAAAAGGCTGAATCTTGAAAAAAATCATGTGGAATTTGCTTGCGGGGTATAATTCGCCCGGTCGAAATATCAAAATCGCTTCACTAAGGACATTGGTATAGTATGTACGAAGTATTCTACGGTTTAAAAGAAAACCCCTTCTCTATTCAGCCCGACCCAGAATACTTGTATTTCAGCCGGCGGCATACTTATGCTTACGCGATGATGGAGTTTGGTATCAAAAGCAAAGCAGGATTTCTAGTTATCAGCGGCGAAATCGGTTGCGGCAAGACCACCTTGATCCGGCATCTTCTCAACAATTTGGCTGCCGATATTAACGTCGGTTTGGTATACAACACCCACCGCGAAACGAATAATTTGCTGCAATGGGTTATGCTGGCATTGGGGCTGCCATATGAAGGAATGTCAGAAGTGGCGCTCTTTGATTCTTTCCAGCGTTTTCTGATTGAGCAACACGGGCTGGGAAGAGGAGTGCTTTTGATCATTGATGAGGCGCAGAATCTCAATCCCAACGCTCTGGAATCCCTGCGCATGTTCTCAAATATAAATGCCGACAAGAGCCAGTTGCTTCAGATCATGCTGGTAGGTCAGCCGCAACTCAAGGATCTGCTGACTCGACCTGATCTTTTGCAGTTTTCTCAACGCGTCGAGTTTGATTTTCATCTCAAGCCATTTGAAGAAAAGGATGTGGAAAAGTATATCCGGCACCGGTTGGCAGTTGCTGGCCGGGAAACGCCTCTGTTCACAACCGAGGCTTGCGCTATGATTGCAAAGGCCAGCCAATTCATTCCCAGGCGAATCAATATATTGTGTAATACAGCACTGGTTTATGGTTTCGGTGCCGAGGCTGAATTAATTGATCGAGTTTTAGTTGATGAGTTACTGAAAGACAAGGCTGAATTCGGGGCGCTGTCAAATCCATCATGATTTGCATGTGTCGATGAATGCGGCATATCATTTTTTTAATTAAGGACTCAAATTTCTGGGTCGCGAAGTGTATGACTTTATCTAAATTCTGATTTTCGAGTTTGACAAGCCTATCCTCGCTAAAACGTGTGTGCCTTAGCATCCCTTTTAAACCATTTTCCCAATTCCGTACAACACCCTGCTATTTCGTTTCGCATCAACTCTTGGTTAATTATGCGCCTTCGGCTAGCGTTAGTTATATATCAAGCAAGCGAATTCTCGTAATCCATTAAGGTGAAATACTCATGATTCTAGTTACTGGCGGTGCAGGCTACATCGGGTCGCATACGGTAGTCGAGTTGTTGCGGGCAGACATCAATGTTTTGATCGTCGATAATTTCTGTAACAGCAAGGCTATCGTGCTCGATCGCATTGAGCGTATTATCGGGCGTCGGCCGGACTTTGTGAAGGCAGATATTCGTGACCGGGCGTTAATGCGTACTCTGTTTGCCAACTATCGCTTCGATGCTGTCATTCATTTTGCGGGCCTGAAGGCGGTGGGTGAGTCAATGGCCCAGCCCTTGCGTTATTATGATAATAATATTTACGGCAGTCTGGTATTGTTCGAGACGATGGCCGAAGCTGGGGTGAAGACGCTGGTTTTTTCCTCTTCTGCTACCGTTTACGGTGACCCGCTTACGGTACCGATTCGGGAGGACTTTCCTCTTTCAGCTACGAACCCATATGGGCGATCGAAGCTGATGATCGAGGAGATGCTGGGTGATATTGCTCGTTCGGATACTGCCTGGCGTATTGCATTGCTGCGTTACTTCAATCCAGTTGGTGCACACGAGTCCGGTTTGATCGGTGAGGATCCTCATGGGGTGCCTAATAATTTGATGCCTTATATTGCCAAGGTGGCAATTGGCACGCTGCCAGAGCTTTCTGTTTTCGGTAATGATTATCCGACCCACGATGGAACAGGGGTGCGTGATTATATTCACGTGGTGGACCTAGCTCAGGGGCATCTTGCAGCTTTAAAGGCTTTGGCGATTATCCAAGGAGTGATTCGGGTAAACTTGGGTACCGGTATAGGGTATAGCGTATTAGATGTGGTCCGGACATTTGAGGTTGCGAGCGGGAGGAGGGTGCGATATCGGATAGTTGGTCGCCGCCCCGGTGATATTGCTGCATGTTATGCAGACACTTCACTTGCAAAATCGCTGCTGGGCTGGCAAGCGCGGTATGGTATTGATGAGATGTGCCGCGATGTTTGGCGGTGGCAATCGTTGTCAGATGCTTCTCAATGATGTGTAATTTATAATCAGTAACAGTAGAGCATTATTTAGATATTAATAATACCATTGGGCGCCATTACGCCCATGCCAAAACCCCACGGGTGTTGTAATGAAAGGCTGGTAGACTTGAAATTCTTAACTGACCGAGCAAGGCCACTGGAAACCCTGATGGTAGCAGATTGTTGTTTGTTATAAGTGTGAATACTTATATTCTGAATTAAATATTCATGTTATGTTGTTATATTGATTAATAAAATCAGAATGCGATTGCCTCTTTCTTACTTAAGCAAGTTGTTTAAACAATCTTGTTTTCGTATGATTCCAAGTAATCTTTCTGAACCAATTATTGTTTGTTAGTGGCAAGCGCGGCTGAATGGCGAGTGCAGTAGATAATGGAATAATTGGAGCTATAAAATAAGATGAATAGATTGATAATTGCGAGCTTAGATCGAAATAGAGCTTCTTCTTGGAAAATTGGACTGAATGGTTTTGCCATTACAACTTTTATCATTGACAGTTTGGACGCATTCGCGAATGACGTTGTACGGATCGGACCGGATATTCTGCTGCTTGACTCCGATTTGCTGGGGTCGAATGGCACTGTCAAAATTAACAACTTAACCAAAATATGCGCAGAGACCAAAGTGATTATTTTGGCAGGCGCAATTTCTGAAGATTTGGAATGGGCCTTGTTGAAAGCCGGCGTGCGAGGTTGTTGCCCAAACGATTTGAAACCGCAAGATCTCAATGATGTTGTTATTGCTGTTCAGGGGGGTGAATTGTGGATACGCCGAAGGCTTACAAGCAGATTATTAGATGAGTTGGGCAAAACCACATCAAAGAATAAAGCGTACCGTGCCAAATTCGGTTTACTTAACCAACTCACTCAGCGCGAATTTGACATTGCCCTGCGTGTAAGCAGAGGCGAGAGTAATAAGCAGATCGCTCAAGATTGTTCTATAACTGAACGAACTGTGAAAGCACACTTAACAGAAGTTTATCAAAAATTAGGGATCACTGATCGACTTAACTTGGCACTTTTCATGTCAAAAGATAGTAGAAGTGGCCTCCCAAATTTGGAAAATTCATTACATTAAATGGTAGCTTGCTTAGCCAAAGCACAAGGTGAGTTTAGCGTAAACCGATTGCAACTTATTATCAGTAGGGTAATAAAGCACTTAGGTAGTTCACACTACTCCAATATTGAATTATTCCAGTTGACGTCGTAGCTCTTAACAACTGGTCTTTAGCTCCACTTTTACACGGAAGGTGTCCTGTGTTTCTGGGTCAATTCAACCGGAAAACCCGGACACCCTGTTTGCTTAATTTGGAGGCGAGACTTGGATTCGAACCAAGATAGGTGGATTTGCAATCCACTGCATAACCATTTTGCTATCTCGCCCTACAACATGAAGCTGACTTGAAAGCGATAATGAGAAGCCATAATGCTTTCTCTTAATATCGGAGCGTGAAAAGATTCTTGATCTCCTGACCTTTACATTGGAAAGGTCAACTTATACCCATTGAAATATTCCTGCAATAAAGGTTATAAATTACTTTGCTGAGGACGAAGATTACAGGAGATGACACTACTGAAATATTGTACTTAGGTACAGGTAAGAAAATAGTCACATTAGTGAAGATTCAATGATTGACCACTTGCTTTGCAAACGAGGTAATGGCAAATAAAGAGTATTAATTCAACTTGGCAAAATAATGTGGCCGGCGGTCACCAGCTACATATTTGCCATATCCTCATATTGGCCGCGTCATGTTTCAGTCAAAAAAGTTACTTTTTTGTCGCCGGCGATATACCCGCCGGCGATATACCCACTTGACAAGTAAGGCTATCTGGCCTAAGTTTATCGCGTCATCTCATCTTATGTTCGGGCCTATTAGCGAGCGTAGTTTTGGGTTGGCCTTGAATATGCGGGGGTGCGCTGCCGTGAATCTTGATTGCGTATCTCCCATTTATTCTTGAATAGTTGTCATTGATCGTCGTTGGTTACACAGTTTTATTTGCCGGCAAACCCAAGCGTAGGACAAGTTCCGGATGCAGGCGGTGATGGAACATATCCTTCAGTATGGAATGCACCCTGATCGTTGGGATAACGATTGCTTCATCCTAGGAGATTAGCAATGAGCGCAACAAACAGCAGTTCCGGTGATGCAATGGGCAGATTATTGATGATCGCGCTGGCAATTATTGCCGCGATGCCATTGGTAATCGGTTATTGGGCCGCAATGACCGGCGGTGCACTTTAATCAGATAATTTCAGGGAATTCCCCGAATAATCAAAAGCCGGCGTCAGGCCGGCTTTGTTTTGCGCAGCGCTAGCGGAAAGCGTGTTGCCGGATAAACCCTATGATGCAATTTCGGCATCGATCGCGGCAAGCAAACCCGCCCCTTAAGACGTGTTCTTCACCCGGATGATCCTCACCACTTCCGGAATCGCGCGCAGTGCGCGCATGATTTTGGCCAGATGCAGGCGATTGTTTACTTCAAGGGTGAAGTGCAGACCGGAATATTCACCCTCGTGGGTAAAGCTGATGTTCTCGATGTTGGCTTCCGCTTCGGCGATCGCGGCGGAGACCTTCGCCAGCACGCCCCTGCGGTCGGCCACCAGCAATTTGATGTTGACATCGAATGCGCGGTTGATGTTTTTGTCCCAGGTCACATCCAGCCATTGTTCGCCGCTGCTGCGTCCGCGGCGCAGTGTCGGGCAGTCGTGGGTATGCACCAGCAGGCCCTGACCGCTCTTGATCACGCCGACGATCGGGTCGCCCGGGATCGGACGGCAACAGGTGGCGAACTGCACCGCCATGCCCTCGGTGCCATGTATCGTGATGACCGGGTTGGCCACGGGTTCATTGCCGACCGATTCGCCGATGCTGGCCAATTGACGTGCCACCACCATGTTGAGACGCCGCCCCAGACCGATGTCCGCGAGGATATCCTGGCGCGATTTGACCCCGGTATCTTTAAGTAACTTGTTCCAGTGGGCCTCGTCCATATCCTGTGGTTTGACGCCCAGCGCCAGCAAAGCCTGATTGAGCAGGCGCTCGCCGAGCTGTGCCGATTCGCCCGACTGCATGTTCTTCAGGAAATGGCGTATCTGGCTGCGCGCCTTGCTGGTGACAACGTAACCCAGCCAGGCTGGGTTGGGCTTGGCGTGCGAGGCAGTGATCACTTCCACCCGGTCACCGTTCTTCAACTCGGTGCGCAACGGCACCAGTTCGTGGTTGACCTTGACCGCGATGCAGCGATTGCCGATGTCGGTGTGCACGCTGTACGCAAAGTCCACCGCGGTCGCGCCGCGCGGCAGCGAGAGTATCTTGCCCTTGGGGGTGAACACGTATACCTCGTCGGGAAACAGGTCCACCTTGAGATGTTCCAGGAACTCGGACGAATCGCTGCTCTGGCTCAGACTTTCCAGCAGTTCCTGCAACCACTGGTGGGTCTTCTTGTGCAGGTCGTTGATCGATTCGTGTCCGCTCTTGTAGAGCCAGTGCGAGGCGACGCCGGCCTTGGCGATGCGGTGCATCTCGTGGGTGCGTATCTGGATCTCGATCGGCGTGCCGAAGGGCCCGAACAGCGTGGTGTGTATCGATTGATAGCCGTTCAATTTCGGGATCGCGATGTAATCCTTGAACTTGCCGGGTATCGGCTTGTACAGGCCGTGCAGCACACCCAGCGCCACGTAACAGGAATCGAAATCGTTGACCAAAACCCGGAAACCGTAGATATCCAGCACCTCGGCAAAAGCCAGCGATTTGCTCTGCATCTTGCGGTAGATGCTGTAGATGTCCTTTTCCCGTCCGCTCACGTCCGCTTCGATATGGTGCTCGGCAAGCCGTTGGCGTATCGCTTCGAGTATCTTGCGGACCACTTCGCGGCGGTTGCCGCGCGCGACCTGCAGGGCCTTTGACAGTACCGCATAGCGATTGGGGTGCAGGTATTTGAAACTCAGGTCCTGCAATTCGTGGTGGAGATCGTTCAGGCCGAGCCGGTTGGCGATCGGCGCGTAGATTTCCATGGTTTCGCGCGCGATGCGTTCGCGCTTGTCGACGGTCATGGAATCGAGCGTGCGCATGTTGTGCAGCCTGTCGGCCAGCTTGATCAGGATGACGCGCACATCGCGCGCCATCGCCAGCAGCATCTTGCGGAAATTCTCTGCCTGGGCATCCTCTCGCGTTTCGAACTGGATCTTGTCCAGTTTGCTCAGGCCGTCGACCAGTTCCGCGACCGGTTTGCCGAATTTTTCGGCGACATCTTCGGTGGTGACTTCGGTGTCCTCGACAACATCGTGCAGCAGCGCGGCGATGATAGCCTGCGCATCGATGTGCAGCGGGGTAAGAATGCGGGCTACCGCGATCGGATGGGAGAAGTAGGGGTCGCCGGACTGGCGCATCTGCCCCTGATGCGCCGCGCGGCTGAAATCCATCGCGACACGAACGTGTTCGACATCCTGGGGTTTAAGATAGGAGGAGAGTTCCTCTATCAATAGTTCTTCGTCGGCCATGCATTGGTTCTGCTGATCCTGGGTCGCGTTGGAGAAATCCGGCCTGGATCAAGCTTGTCCGCGATTGAGGATTTCCTTGCCGACCTTGCCTTCGCTGATCTCGCGCAATGCGATGACGGTGGGTTTGTCCCTGGTGTTTTCCACCAGGTGGGCGGCGCCATTGGAAATCTGGCGGGCGCGATAGGCGGCAGCCAGCGTCAGTTCAAAGCGGTTCGGTATCTGTTCGAGACATTCTTCTACGGTGATGCGTGCCATGATTTACTCCGGATTCTGTAACAGGTTGATCAATTCCTGATGACGCGACAGTTGCCTTTCGCTCCGCAGCCGTGCGGCGAGCACCACTGCGGCGAGCTCCTGCAACGCGACGTTCAGGTTGTCATTGATGATAACATAATTAAATTCAGCCACGTGCGAGACATCTTCGCGCACCGCGGCCATGCGCTTTGCGATCACCGCATCGCTGTCCTTGCCGCGCCCCCTCAGGCGCTGCTCCAGCACCGCAATGGAAGGCGGCAGGATGAAAATGCTGACGCAATCGGGAAACAGGCGCCGCACCTGCGCCGCGCCCTGCCAGTCGATCTCCAGCAGGATATCGCGCCCCCTGGCCATTTCCCGGTTGATCCAAGTCTGCGAAGTCCCGTACAGGTTTCCGTACACTTCCGCGCTTTCCAGGAACTCGCCGCGCTTTGCCATATCGAGGAAAGTCTCGCGGCTGACAAAGTGATAATCCTTGCCGTCCTGTTCCCCGCTGCGCGGATCGCGCGTGGTATAGGAGACCGACAGGTCGATGTGCGGATCGTGGTCCAGCAGGGACTTTACCAGACTGGTTTTGCCGGCACCGGATGGCGCGCTGATGATGAACAGGTTTCCCGACATGGCTGGTTCCTTGGGCTCCAAATTGGACTGTTTTTCTGGGTTGGCTTGCCGGGCAAGCCGGCCTTTTCGAATATTAATCGATGTGCATCTCGGTTTGGCACACAGCATTCACGGATGTGTCATCCCGGCTCGATTCTATACCAAACTAGCGCAGTTCTCGGGGTCCAGCCGCATTCTGCGCGGGCGCGGCGAAATATCCAGTTTGTTTACCCATGCGCGAATAAATACAATAAGAGGGCAACCATCAAGGCAAGGGAATTTATCATTTTACATCGATGCTATCCTCATTTCCGCATCTCACCCAGGGCAGCCAGTCATTTTCCTCGCTGGTCAAACATACCGTTGAACCTGTCGTATCGGCGGGGACGATATTCGCGATCGCGTATTTGAGCGGCGAGGACATCGACTACCATTACTCCATCCTCGCGCTGCTGAAATTCCTGATCACTTTCCCCGGCGTCTGGCCCACATCGACAACGGCACGATTTGCCAGCCAGGTCGGGAGCTCGTGGGCGATCCAGACCATCTTGCTGGTGTTGCTCGGCATCGGGACGGACACGCTGTCCGTTTTCCCCACCAGGGTGATTTTGCTCTGCATCGTGCTGATGCCGCTGGCGGTATTTGTAACCTGCATGCTGTTGAAGAAGTTCGCGTGGCGCTTCAAGCTGCTGCGCGTGGGCAGGAACAAGGCGGTGATCGTCGGCGCAACCACGCTGGCCGGGAAATTGTTCCAAGCGGTCAAGAACGACAAGATGAGCCCGATCGACGTCGCGGCATCTTCGATGACCCTGACCCGCGGCGCTGAAGGGCAAATGCAGCTGATTTGTCGTTCTCAAACAACTTGTGGCCGGCTGCCTCTGCTTTCGCCTCCAGACCTAGCGAACTGATATTTGTGGGTATGGATCGTGTTGAGGTCAATTCAAATATTCTTTCCCAGATAATCTACTGTATCCCCTCCGGATTATTGCTTTGCCAGCGCCAGCTGTCTGCGCACATTTCTTCGAGTCCCCGCGTCGTTTTCCAGCCAAGTTTTGTAAAGGCCAATCCCGGGTCTGCCCAGTATTGGGCGATATCGCCGGGGCGCCGTGCGACGATCTCGTAAGGGATGGTCCGTGAGCTGGCTTTTTCAAAGGCATGGATCACCTGCATTACGGATGAACCCTGCCCGGTGCCGAGGTTGACGGCGAGCATGCCGCCCTTGTCCTGGCAATAGCGCAACGCCGCGACGTGTCCCTCGGCCAGGTCCATCACATGGATGTAATCGCGCACGCCGGTGCCGTCCGGTGTCGGGTAGTCGTTGCCATAGACACGCAGCTTTTCGCGGCGCCCGACGGCAACCTGCGAGATGAATGGCATCAGGTTGTTCGGGATGCCGCGCGGGTCTTCGCCGATCAACCCGCTGGGATGCGCGCCGACCGGATTGAAATAGCGCAGGCGGGCGATGTTCCATTCGGGGTTTGATTTGTATAGATCCTCGAGCACCTGTTCGACCATCATCTTGGTGCGGCCGTAGGTATTGACCGCTGCCAGCGGAAAGTCCTCGCGGAAGATCGCCGAATCGGGTTCGCCATACACGGTGGCGGATGACGAGAAAACAAAGGTCCGGACCCTGGCCGCTGCCATCGCCATCAGCAGCTCGATGCTGCCGCGGACATTGTTGTCATAGTACTCAAGCGGCTTTTCCACCGATTCTCCTACCGCCTTGAGGCCGGCAAAGTGGATCACCGCGGCGATGTCGTGCTCGGCAAACAGCCGGTCGAGCAGCGGCCGGTCGCGCACGTCGCCCTCGATGAAATGCGGGGTCTGCCCGGTGATGCGGTTCAGGCGCTCAAGCACCCTGGCGCTGCTGTTGCTCAGGTTGTCGAGGATGGCCACGCCGTAGCCCGCCTCGATCAGCGCAACACAGGTGTGGCTGCCGATGTAGCCTGTGCCGCCTGTTACCAATATCAATCCGGCCATTTTTCCGTCATCTCCATTGCAATGGTGAAACTGCTTCGTTTGTGATCACTACAGCATCATTCTAATCTGCGCACCAGTGGCCGTGACATTGTTTCCGGTGACACTTTACGATCTGGCTGCGCGGGCTACCGCCAGATAGACAAGTGCGCCGATATAGGCGCCCGCAATGATGTCGCTCAGGAAGTGGTATTCGGTGACGAGGAGTGCGATGACCAGGCAGGAAAATCCAATCCCGTAATACAGGCGGTAGCGCGGGAAGAAATGCCACAGCGCCAGCAGCAGCGGGGTGAACACCAGCATGTGGCCGGAAGGAAAGCTCTGGAAATGCTTCGAGCCGTCGAACCAGTGGAAGCCATACAGGTCCGGGTGTTTAAGCCAAGTGCGCGTATTGATTCTGCCGAAAATCCATTTCAACACTTCCTTCGCGATAAACGTCAATGGCATGAAGGTGCCCAATACCTGGAAAAATTGGGTTCGCCGGTCGCGGATATTTTGATGGGCCAAAAATAGATACATCGCCCAGCTCAGGGCAGTCAGCAGTATGATGGTTACCAGCAGCAGATCGGGGACTTCTGAATTTTTCAAAGCCCGCACATAATGTGGAGGGTAGGTGGCAATCCATGAGGCCAGCGGCAAGTCCCAGAACTGCACACTTAACACAATCAAGATGAGTGCCACTGGTGCACTGAAGCGGATATCCAGCAATCGATCCCTGAATTTCATCGCGGATGTCCGGCCAGCGTGGCGATCCAAGCGATGCCTGTGTTCGCGCTTCGGGATAGATGATGAGGTTTGTTGTTCATATGGCTCATTGAGTTGAAACGTGACTCCAAATTGGATCTGTGTCTACATCAGGATTGCCAATAAGCTGATTCTCAGATTATTGGTCAATGCGGGCGCGGGCTCGTTACACGCCGTGGTAAGCACATTTTTAATATTGCAGCTAGAGCTGACTCGGTAAAGTTAACGGCTAAGACATAGGATGAACAATTAGAACTGGAATTCGATGTCTGCGTTCAGATAAGTGTATCGGTAATTGGTACTGTCGGACGTTGCGGATCCAAGCACAACCTTTGCGGACCAATGGTTTTTCAATGGTGTTTCAGCCAGCAGTTTCCAGGAATACGCAGGTGACCATATACCGTCAATGTCGGCGCGGCCCGCGTCAGCATTGCCTGTCAACGTGTATTGGCTTACCACTTTGCGAAAGCCAATGCCGAGACTATATCGCGCATAATTGCCGGGAGAAAAATAATCGGGGGTGGTCACGTTGTCATGGTACTGGTCTGTATTTGCGTACACGTTAAATCCATCTGGTACGTTCACATAAACCTTGCCAATCCATCCGGTTCGCTGATTGCTGTCGGAGTACCACATCTGTTTTATCGCCGCTGATAGTCCACCGGAATCCTTGTCGTAATCAAAGCCAATTTGTCCTCCGCTGGACGAAATGTTCTTAACCAGCCCTTCGGGCGAGTCAACGATATCGCCGTTGATACCAGCGGTCCAGGCAAAGGCCGGATTTATAAAATAATACCCGCTTACGTCCCCGACAAAATAATTATGGCTGGCGAGCGAGCCGATCCCGGTTTGACCTACTAACGCATAGTCACCGTGATGAACATTTTCCAGCAACGAAACGGCATTCGCGCTGAACAATCCCGAAGGATTGCGATACATTGCGTGTGCATACGAGGCGCCAAATTCCCGAGGGATATTGGCAGTGTCTTGCACTGCCGGCTTGACTTGAGTCACGTTGAGATAAACGGGTTCTGCTGGTGAAGCCGTTTTCAGGATTTCAGTAACGGGCGCAACGGTAATATTCTGCTTCTTCAGGAAACGAATGAGTGCTTCGAATTCATTCGGATCAATATTTTCATCCGTGTTGGCCTCGGGATCCACCGTATGGAAGTTCAAAATCAGCCATTCATTGTTGGCTTTTGCATCCTTTATCCAGGATTCCATTTGGGCCAGAGTCGTATACCGATCGTAACTCCTGCGATTGATGCGATATGGGGCTACATAACCTAGCGTATTTGAAAATCCGTCAATATCCATCCCATATTCAAAGTGCTTGACAACCTCGGCATTGACTTGCGGATCGTCGATGCCGTTGGGGTAGGCGAATACATTGGCCCCCTTGTAGTGATGCTCCTTAAGGTAGGCTGAAGTGGCTTTGACGTAGGCGGCAATTTCCTTGGCCGTTGATTTCCGGAAATTATGCATCACTTGGTGTCCGGATATATCCCAGCCAGCCTTGGCAAAATCGTCAACCTGACGTTGTGTCAAGAATCCGTGAGTGTTCAATGCTGTTTCGTCCAGGCAAATACTCCCCCGAAATTTGTATTTGCTCATAATTGCTTTGGCCGCTGTAGCCGTCGATAACCCATCGTCCACTGTTATCGACACGGCCGGAGTTACATTGGGAATAATAGCCAAGTCGTCAATCTCGGTTGAGACATGCGCTTTTCCGTTGTCCTGCACCTTCCACAATAAGGCATTCAATGACGACAGATTCGGGGTTCCATCAACCACCCAATCGCCGATTGGTGCAACGATCTCGAACCATTCATTGTCAGTAGGATTGATGATATGGGACTTGATATCCAGCGTTATGGAGTTTGCAAACTTGGTTCCATCAGAAGACAGCACCAGTGAAAAACCGATCAGCGATTTCCAATTACTCGCTTTGACCCTGAAGCGCAGCGATTTTCCTTTCATCGAGATCGGCTTATCAAATTCGATGAATGCGCCGGCAGGGTTGCCGCTGTCACGAGTGGAAACTTGCACGACAGGTTTTCCGCCGGAAAGATCAAAGCTAATGTCCCCTTGAGAAAACCAATCCTGCAAAGCAGTTTGGTATGGCGATGGGCTTTGTTTTTTAGCGACAAGCCAGTCAGATGCGGTGACACGGGTAAGAGAGTTGCTGTCTGAATCAGTCGAATAAAATACTTGCCCGCCAACCATGGCAGAAGCGAGATTGGCAGCTTGTGCTTGAATAACAAGACCAAAACAAATGCAAACAGAAGACAAAAGTCGTTTCATTTGGTACCCCAACCTTTACGACTGCCAAAAATTTCCGATAGGTAGCCCAAAAAGCAGGCGGGTTGCAATATGATCCCGTAAAACAACGCGTAATAAACAAAAGCGATCGGGTTCTTCCGAACTTTAAGGCCTTGCTCGGTGAACATCTTCGACTGCACGTAAAACATGATGTAGTTGACCAGCATGGCGAGCGGAAGTACCAGAAGAGTCATTGGTCCGGCAAGCCAGTAGTAGCCGAACAGCGCCAATACGATACCCGGCAAAAAAGCAAAGGTGTAGATGAAATCCAGCAGGGGAAACGACAGGTTCCACCAGATAAAGATGGTAGTCATGCGCGCGTGGAACAGCAGGCGCCAGTGATGCTTGAAGGCCTCGATCAAGCCACGTGACCATCGCTGGCGCTGGCGAAGGAATTGCTTGAATGTTTCGGGCGCGTTGGTGAACAAGCATGCATCCTCGCAATATCCGACGCGATACCCGTGCTCGAGGATCGCCCAGGTTAAGACGATGTCTTCTCCAACGCACTCTGGCCATCCGCCGATTTTTCTCAGTAAATCGGTTCGATAGATGGAAAAGGCTCCCTGGGCCACCAGTGTTCCCTGAAACAAGCTTTGAAGACGTTTGACGGCGGCAATTCCGTGAAAATAATCCCATTCCTGGATTTTGGTTACCAGGTTGAGGCGCGAGTTGCGCACCAGAACCGCACCCGCAACTGCCCCGGTATTGGCGGGATCCCCGAGAAATCGCCCAACAAGGTTCGTCAAAGCGTTGGCATAAAGATAGGAATCTGCATCGAGCGTAACCGTCAGCGCAAAAGTTACCCGCTTAAGTCCTTCGTTGAGTGCGTTCGCCTTGCCGCGATTATGCGGAAGATCAATCACACTCAGCCAGGGATAGGAGATGCTGGCCAGTTTTCCCATCGTTCCGTTGGTCGAGCCATCATTAATGACAATCACTTCGATCTGTCCGGCGTATTTCTGCAGTGCGATACTCTCCAGGGTGCTTAAGATGGAGTCTTCTTCATTGTAGGCGGCAACAAGGATCGAGATATCAGGATAAATCGATACGGCTCTGCGCCTTGGACGGCGATCCATTAGCAGCCCGGTTATCAGAAAGGCGTTCATGTAACCGGGCAGGATGGCAACACCCCAGATGATCAGGAGGGCAAGCGGTGCGCCGATCAGTGCCGAAAGATCCGATATCCACCGCCGTGCGATCAGATAGGACATTACGGCCCATATCGACGCGATGGTCAGGGCGAAGGCAAACTTGATTCGTACTGGCATGTATCGCCTTGTGGGCACAGCGATATCATGCGCAGCACTAAACTGCCCGGGCGAAGAATCTGCCAATTTTACGTACCTAGGTTTAGCCGAGGAGGGGAAAATTCCGGAATAAAGCGCAATTCGGCCCAACCTTCGGCAAGTGAAGGGGGTGGGAGCGCATCCCTGCCTTTTTGACCAGCCAGTCCAAAACACAAAGGCAAATTACAAACACCTGACCATATGTGATGGTTATCATGTTGCCTACGATTGCCCGTTGATTTATATAATTTGAGTGCGGCAATAACCATGCCATCATAGATATTATTATAAATTATATATCGCTCTAATGCTGAGTCAGGTGGATATGCGATAGCAAATGCCATACTCAGGAACCGAACGCATTGCAATGTTATAGAAACAGGATACCAAGCCCCCGGATTGGACTAATACTGTACTAAGGTACTACTTGCCACGCGTGCAGTTCATGCGGCTGCTCAGCAAGTTCAGCTATTGGCGCGCAGAGCGATGACATCCAACCTGAACGTCTACTGAACGATGTCATTCGCCAATTTTGGTGCTGAAACGAAGTGGACGTGCAAACTTGGCACGCAGTGCTGGTTTGCCGCTCAATGGCAGCCTGCTCATGGTATATTGCCTTTTACAAACAAGCTGTCTGTTTTTTTGTGAAGGCATGATCGTTCGGGAATAGATATGGTAAGCAAAATACAATACAACCTGTTGCTATTCACTGCGGTGGCTGCATTATTCCTGGTACTCGCCAATATTGGCCTCTTCTACGCTAACCAGAAGCTGTCTGTCATCGTGGAAGGTCGACAGCAATATCTTCAGCAGTCTGATCAGTTGCGGCGGCAGATCTATATTCCGATGATCAATAGCCTGAGCGACTTGGCAACCAAGAACAATGATAGTCAGATTCGTGATCTCCTTGCTTCCCAGGGGATGACCAACGATCAGAAATCTGCAGCCACTAAATAAATTCCATTGACTAAGCCTGAGACCCTAAATGCCAGAATCCCCTGATACGGAGCACAACCGGAGCTTGATTGTCCCATTGGCGGTTGGGCTGTCGGCCATGCTCATCTGGGCTGGCTTTCAGACCGTTCAACTGATACATGATCGGGGCAATTTGAAGGAAGCCTATGCGAACCAAGGCGCCCCCTTGCAGACGGCCCAAACAATTCGCACGCAAATGGATGCCATTGCGGCAGGAACATTAAAACTTGCCGACCACGGTAATGCCAATGCCAAGTTGATCATTCAAGCGCTGGCCGACCGTGGCATCACTGTTGACCCTAACGTCAAGACTCCAGTACCGCCGAGCCAGTAGTAGAAGTACCTAGTCCTTTGCTTATTTCAGCAAGCGATCGCTGAGTACCAAAAAGCAGGCGCGTCGCCGGCTTGATTCGACATGCACTGGTGCCTACCCCAGCAACACCGCCGTGCGGGCCATGTGAGCAAGCGCTTCATCTACCCACTGGCGTATCGAGCCGGCCAGTTCCATGCTGTTCTTTGCCTTTGCGTTCGCTAGTGCCAAGTCCGTCACTGCACGGTAGATCGACTCGCGATTTCGCGTGCCATTCAGCAGTTGCAGCAATTGGCCCGTATTCGCGTCGATATTAACCAATTCATGTCGTAGCGTCGTGACCTGGGGTAATCCCCGTGCAGCCTGCCATTGGGCGAGCGGGCTTGCTTTGGGGTGTTCGCCGGGCTGAATGACGAAGGGAGAAGGTCCCGCATGCAATTCAACGAGCTCTGCCACGTGGCACTGCAACAAATCGGAGGCCAGCGTCATCTCCGCGCTTAACCCTCCTTGTGCCGATTTCGCACCCAGTTGTTCCAGCAAGCCTAATGCCTCGCCAAGCAAGTCCTGAAAAGCGAGCGTCCCGGGCCAGCGCCGGGCCAGCACCGTCATTGCCGCCTTGGTCACTGGGTTTGGCGTAGTCATCATGCCGCCTTTCGACCCACGGAATGACTCCTCCGCATTCGTGGCCAGGACTGGGTCGGCATTGAGGGGCGACAAGTCAGCGCTTACCCACAAATGCATCACCCGATCAGGAGTCAGCGTCCGGTTTACCAGAACGTTGTTGCGCACCAGCAAGGTCTGGCGGAAGGTGCGGTTGCGCATGAAATCCATCAACTGTTCATGGCGAATCACGTCCGGCGCGATGCGCACCAGCGTGTCGTTGACCTCAGGTGGCAGGTTCGAGGCAAGCATGGTAGAAAAATCAGCTTCCGCCAGGTATTGCAGGCCGTGGCGCTCGGTGAACTCGTGGAAATAGAGGGGCTCGTTGATGTCCTCCAAGTGCTCATGCAAGATGTAGTAGTCTGGCGCTGTGTGCAGGCCATCCAGTTCCGACTTCAGCAGCATGCCGTATGCGTTTTTTTCTGCGGGGACCCACTTGGCCAGGAAGTCCACAAGGCCACGCGCCTGAGCCACCCGCTGCGCCGGATCGGCGAACTGCATGGCGTGGTAGCGCATCATTTCACGGATCATGCCCGCATACGCCAGCCAGGGAGAGTGTTGTAACTGATATAGGCAATGCCATTGGCGCTGAGCTGCGTATCGCCAGAAAAACAATATTTCAAACATGCCCAAGGCAACATAATCAGCAAGTAATACCAAGCCACAGAGGGATAATCCCCTTTGTGGCTTTTTCTTTTGGTTAGTTGCGAAACAGCCAAGCGGCGGCTTCAGCGGTGGGACCGTTCCCGTCTCTGCCGTTCCTGAACCCAAAACTTACGCCATGCTTTTGGCTGCTTTGGCTATGATAGGTTTGACGGTACGTCGCAGAAAAGACTTCTCCGCATAGTTCAGGTTTCGCATTTTATCGGGAACGGGGGCTTAGGTCATTTTGGCATCAATTTTCAGTCCATTTTGTTTGTATTCAGATAAAATTGATGACAGCCGTTACACGTATTTTATAACATGCATCTTGTTGAAGAAGTTCGCTTGGTGCGCCAAGCTGCTGAGCCGCAACGCATGTTCCTTGTTCAGCCCAGATTAGAGTAACTGGTCTTTGATCGTCTGGCTTTGCGATTTTTCGGGTAGTGCGGCTCGGTGTTCAAGAGGCACGTTTTCCCCGTAAAAATATTCGAACAAATCACCATTCGGATCCGGCAAGCCGTTATGGTTGATACGCAGTGTCACCATGTTATCGGGCCTAGCGTAGGTCCCCATCGGCACGCCTTTTAAAACAGTTCCCATGTAGTCCATCCACATTGGCAATGCAGCTCTAGCGCCCGTTTCTTTGTCACCCAGGGTGACCGGGGCATCGAAGCCGATCCAGGAGACTCCCACCACGGTGGACTGGAAGCCGCAGAACCATGCGTCCACGAATTCGCTGGTGGTGCCGGTCTTGCCTGCCAGATCTGATCGCCCAAGCTCCATGGCTCGGATGCCGGTACCTTCCCGTATGACATCCTGCATCATACTGACCATGGTAAAAGCGTTGCGCGCATCTATTGCTTGCGCGGCATTCTCACCGGCCACGACAGGGTTGGCTTTATACAAGATGACACCCCTGGCATCTTCGATGCGCCGGATGAAATAGGGCATAACGCGGAAGCCACCGTTGGCGAAAACAGAATAGCCTGCCAGCATTTGCATCGGGGTGACCAGGCCCGCACCCAGCGCCATGGTCAGATAGGGTGGTTGCTTGGTGGCATCGAATCCGAATTTGGTGATGTAGTCCTGCGCATATAAGGGGGTGATGGCTTGCAGGATGCGGATAGAGACCAAGTTCTTGGATTTGACGAGTCCTTCCCTCATGCGCATTGGTCCTTCAAACTTGTCTTCGTAGTTTTTTGGTTCCCAAGGTTCGTTTCCGGTTTCAGCCGCAGTAAAATCCAGGGGCGCGTCATCGATGAGGGTGGCGGGAGTAAAACCTTTCTCGAGTGCTGCGGAGTAGATGAACGGCTTGAAGCTGGAACCGGGTTGCCGCCAAGCCTGCGTAATATGGTTGAACTGGTTGCGGTAAAAGTCGAAGCCGCCAACCAAAGCGTAGATGGCGCCATCGCGTGGGCTGGCAGAAACGAAGGCGGCTTCTACTTGTGGTAGCTGGGTGATTTTCCATATACCGTTTGCATTTTGCTTTACACGAATGATTGAACCCACGCGAATGCGCTGATTTAACGCAGCATTGACGCTTAGCGAAGGCTGCACAAATTTCAGCCCTTCTTGGCCAATCTCGATAATTTCCCCGCCCTTGCAGTATGCGCGGACAGCGCTGGGGCTGGCTTGCAGCACGATAGCGGGAATCAGGTCATCGCTGTCGGTAACATTCTGCAACGCCGCTTCCAGATATTCATCTTCGGTACGATTGGTCAAGTCGGCGTAGCCCTCCGGACCGCGGTAGCCATGGCGCCGGTCATAGTCCAGCACACCCTTGCGCACCGCTTTGTAGGCCGCTGCCTGATCCTTCAGACGAATGGTGGTATAGACCTTGATACCTTGCGTGTAGGTGTCATCCTGATAGCGGTCATACACGACCTGTCTGACCATCTCCGCCAAATAATCTGCCTTGACCGGAAATTCCTGATTGCCGTGTTTGGCGATTAGGGGCTGCCGCACCGCGGCTTCAAACTGCGCGCCATCAATGAAATGAAGTTCATGCATGCGGCGCAGCACATACATCTGGCGCAGCCTGGCACGCTTTGGGTTGACCATGGGATTGTAGGCGGAGGGGGCCTTGGGCAGGCCTGCCAGCATGGCCATTTCGGCCACGGTGATCTGGTTGAGGGTCTTGCCAAAATAGGTCTGTGATGCAGCGGCAAAACCATAAGAATGCTCGCCGAGATAAATCTGATTGATGTAAAGCTGGAGGATTTCGTCCTTGCTCAGGAGATGCTCTATTTTCAAGGCGAGAAGCACTTCCTTGAATTTGCGCGGCAGGGTTTTTTCATTGGAGAGGAAGAAATTGCGGGCTACCTGCATGGTGATGGTGCTGGCTCCTTGCTTGGCATCGCGTGAAGTGGAATCAACAAATGCTGCACGCAACATCCCTAAATAGTCCACGGCGCCGTGTTCATAAAAGCGGTCGTCCTCTGCCGCGAGTATGGCTTTCTTCATCAGGTCCGGCACATCGTTTATCTTTACCAGTTCGCGCCGTTCTTCGCCAAATTCGCCAAGCAAGGTACCTTCATCGCTGTATATGCGCAGAGGAATTTTTGGTTGGTAATCGGTTAACACCTCCAGTGAAGGCAGTGATGGGTAGACCAATATTGCCGCAAACGCCAGCAACAGCAACAGCAGGAGAGCGGAAGCAGTCGCCGCGAGAACCGGGTAAAACCACCAGTGCTGAGTTATGTTCCGAGGAATGGTAAGAGGTATTTTAAGGGAAGTCATAGCATGTGGTCGTACTGGCGCCGGTCAAGCAGTTAATCTTCCGCATTCAAATCGGCCTGACGATTTCCACCGAAGGAGACGTGGGGCTAACTGGCTTAGGCAACTGTTTTTGTGGGTATATTTAATTTACTGTCTGCTACAGTACCGACGCCAGCATACACTAAGAGAGACCGACTGAAAGTTTTTGGAAGAGGTCCTCTCCTCGGCACACACCGATACGACAAGCCAGGGGAAACCGATTTCAATAGCTGTCTGGCCGCTATCGAGCAAAACATCGACCTTCTGCTTTTTGGCACTGAGCAGACCTTCGATCCCTGTAATAGGCTACCGCACCCTTCGGGCTTTGCTGTCAAACCAATCATGGCGTGAACTTGCCTGCTTTGATTTTAACGTGACCGCGAGCCTCCCGAACGTGAACCACCTGAACGTGAACCAGATGGGATTGACGGCATCGGGCGGGATGCAGGTGCGGGTCTATATGCATGCCCGTATGATTGGCCACCACCACGTTCTGGTCCGTGGACGCCACCGCGATAAGGCCCCACATTGTAGCCGGGCCCCCAGCCGCCGTAGACGCCGATGGGCTGGTAGTAATCCACCCCGACGTCCACGTTGCCGCTGTATCCATATCCATCACCGGGAACAATACAGCCGGACAAAATGACCGTGAACAGACCGATCATGAAAGCGATCGCCGACCAGCGTAATACTAAGATATTCATTTGGCCACCTCTTGGTTCTCAGTGTCTGACCATTCAAGGAGGCCGAAGGGTGCCCCCAGCGGATCGGCGACGACCGCGATCTTGCCGCCATCGCGATCAACCCGCGGCTCGACCAATACACGGCCACCAAGCGCCACAACCTTTGCCGCCATCATGGCAGTGTCACTGACACGCACAAAATTGAGCCAATGGGGACGGATTTTGGGTTTGTTCGCCGGCAGCGAATTCACACTTGCGCGAGCATAGTTGTCGGACACCAGCATGAGATGCTGGGCGCCATTGTCAGATGGCACTTCGTAGACTTCGTAGACTTCGTAGTCGAATAGCATCTGGTAGAAAGCGGCGCCTTTGTCCGGATCAGTCGTGATCAACGCACTCCAAATCCATTCCCCGGGCGCCGCCAGTACATCGGGCGGGTCGCCACTGCTTGAAGCGAGGACTGCGAAGACTGCCCCCTGCGGATCCGCGAAGACGGCTTCGCGTCCACGGTCAGGGATATTATGTGGCTCAAACAGCACCTTCGCGCCATGTTGTAACGCAATCGTTGTTGTCGCGTCGACATCGCTTACGGCGATGAAGCCCAGCCACGCTGGCTGCCGTTGTTTACCCGCCGGTATATCCCTTTGAACTAATCCTGCTACCGGACGGCCATCAAGGGATGCTTCAGCATATTCAGACTTGTCGGCCTGAATATCGCGAAATGTCCAGCCAAACAATCCCGCATAGAACTGTTTGGCGGCTGAGAGATCGGGCGTCACCAGTTCAACAAAAATTACTTTGCCTGCATGATGCTCTTGGCTGGCAGACTCGGTAATCGCGGGCAACAGCGGTGCGGCCATCACCGGCGCAGCAACAACCCAGAACAACAGTGCGGCAAGCGATGTTTGCCAAAGAAAGTGTCGGGCTGGGTCGTACTTAATGCTGCGCGGCCTAATACAATTTGCTGTGATTGTGTCAATTGGGTTTGAGCTGCGTTGCGGATACATAGTTGTCTCCATGCAGTTGTCCGACGAAAGTGGCCTCTTAGCCATTAATATATTGCTGAGTCATCGCGACTCGTGGTTTTTTTTGGCATATTACTCTTATCGCCAGTATCTACCAGTATCTAATGGCACCGGCCCTCGAGCGTGTTAATACTCATTTTGCGAGGATTGCTCTGTGCGCCAGAGTACAGAGCAATGTGCAGCGGACACTAAAGTTATTTTGTGGCCCCTAGCCACGAAGTCTTTTGACCTGTTTGCAAGACACTCATATGTCAAAAATACCTGAAAGCCGTTACAAAGGACTATTTTTATTGATCATATTCATGAAAATCGCCTAATGCCGATGTCCATACTGGTGGCTTGTTTGGAGCATTTTGAGTGGCTTATTTGGAGCATAAAACGCAACATGCCTAAAATATGGCGATGGCGTCATTTTGTCACCTCCTTACGCCGGACATCCGCCCATGTTGCCGATTCAGGCAAAAACCGGCTGATAATTATTGGGGGCTAAATAATTTGCAAACTTGGCAATAGTCCGTCATTATATATGACTATAGGCATGTGACTATAGGACTAAGGCCGCGATGGATAGCAATCAAATTTCAAAATCTGAATTCAAATCAAAAGCACTTGAGTATTTTCGCCAGATTGAAGCCTCCGGCGAAAGCATCATTGTGACTGATCACGGCAAGCCTACGTTAGAAGTACGCCCATTTCGGGGCCATAGCCGTGATCCCCTCGATGTATTGCGTGGTTCAGTGGTGCGCTATGACGACCCCATGGAACCTGTGGCAGTGAACGACTGGGATGCCGCACAGTGATTGTCCTTGATACTCATACCCTCGTATGGTGGGTAACGGGCGACGCGACACTCAGCAAGAAAGCGAAATCTCTGATAGAGCGCGAGCATGACGGCGGCGAAATTATAGTTTCTGCCATTTCAGCCTGGGAAATAACAATCCTGGTTGAAAAGGAGCGGCTCGTGCTGTCAATGGATGTTGGCAGTTGGCTTGCCACTGTTGCGGAAATAGAGAGAGTTAAGTTCCTTCCAGTAGACGTGGAAATCGCGAATAAGTCGGTTGTGTTGCCAGGAGAATTTCACAAAGACCCTGCAGACCGCATGATCGTGGCGACCGCGCGCAAACTGGCTGTTCCTGTCGTAACGAAGGACGAAAAAATACAATCCTATCCACATGTGAAAACGATTTGGTGAATTAAATGAGCACCACTAACGATGTATCACTAAGAGCTGTTTGGCTACCGAAGTGGTACACGAATATGGTGCGCCTTCTTGAGACGACATGCAACCGCATGATGCTAAAAAGCCGCATGGATGGCGGCTTTTATGGGGTTTGTGCGATGTCGTGAGACAACGTGAAATGTCATTCCAAATTTTGGATTTGCTCGCGCATCTGTTCGATGAGTATCTTCATCTCCATCGCGCAGCGCGACACTTCCGCATCGACCGATTTCGAGCCGAGCGTGTTGGCCTCGCGGTTCATTTCCTGCATCAAAAAGTCCAGCCGCTTGCCCACCGCGCCGCCGTGGCCTAGGATGCGGCGCATCTCGGTGAGGTGGCTGGCCAGCCTGGACAATTCTTCATCCACGTCGATCTTGCTGGCGAACAGTGTGATCTCCTGGCGCATCCTTTCGTCGTCCGCATTCTGCATGGCATCCTGCAGGCGTGCGATCAGCTTCTGTTCGTAGGCGGCGATCGCGGCGGGCACATGCGGCATCACGCCGCTGCGCAGCGCCTCGATCCTGTCGACGCGCTGCATCAGGAAATCCTTGAGCTTCTCACCTTCCCGGGCCCGCGAGGCGGAGAATTCCTGCAGCGCGACCTGCATCAGGTCTAGCAGCGCGGCGCGCAATTCGTCGGCCGAAGCCGTGGGCGTTTCCAGCATGCCGTTCCAGCGCAGCACATCGGCCACGCTCAGGCCGCGCGCATCGGGCAGCGTGACGCGCACCTCGTCGTTCCACGCCGCAAGCTGGCGGAGCAGGGTGGTGTTCAGCGTGGCCCCGAATTGTGCCGGGCGGGGCGCGTAGTTGATGCGGCATTCGACCTTGCCGCGCTGCAATTGCGCGCCGATCGATTCGCGCAGCATGCCCTCGAAACCGCGCAATTCGTCGGGCATGCGCAGCTGGATATCCAGATAGCGGTGGTTGACCGCGCGGAGTTCGAGCGTCAGGGATCCGCTGTCGAGTTCCGCGCTGGCAGTGGCGTAGCCGGTCATGCTGAGGATCATGGGAATGGCTTTCGATTGACATCCTCCCCCGCCAAATGGCGGGGGATTCCTACCGCTAGACGCTCATGCCCGAGCGCGAGAATGTTCCTTGCTGCGTTGACATCCCTGTCGTGCAGCGCGCCGCACCTGGCACAAGTCCATTCTCTTATTCGCAGACCCGCTCTACCTTTCGGACTGTTGACGGATATTTCGCCGCCACACGAACAAGTTTGGGTGGTGTACTTTTCAGATACTTCTTCAAACACCACTGACCGCGCCATCGCTTTATATTCCAGTTGTGCCTTTAATGTTCCCCATCCCGTATCCAGGACGGACTTTGCCATTCTGGTTTTAGCCAGGGCACGGCTATTCACATCCCCGACGAAGATCGCCCCGTAGTTCTCGACCATGCCGGTCGTGAACTTGTGGATCGCATCCTGCCTGGTGTGTTTGATCCGGGCGTGAATGGACTTTACGAGCTCGGACTTGTTGGCGCGCTGGGCGGCAGCCAGCTTGGCCGCGAACTGGTCCGTGATCCGCCTTCGCTCGAACACCGTGCCATCCGAACAGGTGGCAGCCGTCTTGAGGCCCAGATCGATGCCGACCGACTTGCTCCCGCTACCCCATTTGACTTTAACTTTTACCATAGTGTTGAAATACCATCACCCCCGAGCGTCTTCCGAGAACGAACCCGTACCAAGCTCGTATTTAGAAAGTCCGTAGCTGTCCCATATGCCCAAGTATTCCCCGCAGAACCGGATCTGGACATTGACCAGTTTCACGCCTGCCGCCTTGAACGGCACCCAGCCAAGTGCGCGCTTCGCGCCGCTCGAGCACCTCCATTGCAGCTTGTTCTTCTTGAACTGGCGGCGCGACTTGGCGTGCTGGGCGATCACCAACTGTACGGTGGCGGCACCAATGCTTAACCCGTGCTCAGCGCGGATGCTTTTAAGTTCGGTGTTTAGGTCGAACTCTGAAGTGTTGCAGCTCACATACCCGACACCCGGGATCGGTACCCAGGAATAATTCGCGCTCAGTTCATTTGCCGCGTTCCATACCTGGTTCACCTCAAAGGCCCAGCGCGACAGCACACCTGCGTGCTTGTCCTTGACTCTGACCCGAAGTGTTTTGGTGCAGGTATTCATGATCAAATTATAGCAAAGAACGAACGTTCTGTACATTCATAATGCATCAAAACACCAAGGATGCCTATGGTTTCCCGCTATCCATCCCCGTCCTGAAGGACGATGTCGTGCGGCGCCAAGAGATAAAAGGCTGTGCTGGAGCGGCACATTATATTAGGATTACGCCTTGTGCAATTTTTCGCTCAACCATGAACTTCTCGATCCACCAGGCCAGCCATATCGGCAATCGCAGATTCAACCAGGATCGCGTCGCATACGTCTTCAGTAACGATATCCTGCTGCTGGTGCTGGCCGACGGCATGGGCGGGCACACGCACGGCGAGCTGGCCGCCAGCATGACCATCGAAACATTTGTCGAGGCGTTCAAGCGGATCGACCAGCCGCGCGTCGCCGATCCGGACAAGTTCATCCTTGACTGCATGCAAAGCGCGCACGACCGCATCATGGAACTGTCCCAGGACGGGCTGACCGGCGGATTTCCGGGCACGACCTGTGTCGCGGCATTGATCCAGGATGGCATGATGTACTGGGGCCACGCCGGAGACTCGCGCCTTTACCTGCTGCGCGGCGGCAAGATGGCGACCAGGACCATCGACCACTCCGTGGTGCAGCATTGGGTCGAAACCGGACAGATCACCGCCGAAGAGGCGCGCGTCCATCCCCATCGCAACCACATCACCCACTGCCTCGGCGGGGTCGAGGACGTGTTCTACATGGAGCACGGCAAGCCCGTTAAACTGCAATCCGGCGATGTGGTGCTGCTCGGCAGCGACGGCCTGTGGGGTCCTTTCACCGACAGCGAATTGGCCGGTGCATTTGCCGACGGGCCGGTTGCGCTGGTGCTGGATGAGCTGATCATCACCGCGGTGCAACGCGAAAGAGGGCACTCCGATAACGCCACCGGCCTTGCGATGCGCTGGGGCGACCATGAAGCCAGCCACGACACGAGGGTGCCGGTCAGCCATGTCCTGCAGATCACCTAGCGGCGGCACTTGCACCTTTCCCCCTTCAACTTCAAGCGAGAAATCATTATGCGTCCCAGCCAGAGATCGCCCGGCCAATTGCGCCAGATACGCATCACGCGCCACTACACCAAACACGCCGAAGGCTCGGTGCTGATCGAGTGCGGCGACACCAAAGTGATCTGCACCGCCAGCGTCGACGAAAAAATCCCGCCGCACAAACGGGGCAGCGGCGAGGGCTGGATCACCGCCGAATACGGCATGCTGCCGCGCTCCACTGGCGAACGCATGAGCCGCGAGGCCGCCAAGGGCAAGCAGTCGGGGCGCACACAGGAGATCCAGCGCCTGATCGGGCGCAGCCTGCGCGCGGTGGTGGACCTGAAAAAACTCGGCGAACGCACCATCCAGATCGATTGCGACGTGATCCAGGCCGACGGCGGTACCCGCACCGCCAGCATCACCGGCGCATTCGTCGCGCTTCACGACGCGACGCGGCACCTGCTCGGAAAGGGATTGATCAGCGAATCCCCGCTCAAGGATTTCATTGCGGCCATATCGGTCGGCATCTACCAGGGCACGCCGGTGCTGGACCTGGACTACATCGAGGATTCCGCTTGCGACACCGACATGAATGTGGTGATGCTGGGCAGCGGACATTTCGTCGAAGTGCAGGGCACCGCTGAAGGCCACGCGTTCACCCGCGCCGAGATGGATGACTTGCTGGAGCTGGCGAAAAGCGGTATCACCGAATTGATCGCGATGCAGCGCAAGGTGCTGGAAACCGATTGATGTTTGCGCGCATTTCTGATTCAGGTGCCCTCTCCCCCAATCCCTCTCCCGCAAGGGTGAGAGGGGAGTGGCTTCCCTCTCCCCTCGGGGAGAGGGATTGAGGGAGAGGGTCTCCACCATGCAACAACTCGTCATCGCCTCCAACAACCCCGGCAAGCTGCGCGAATTCCAGTTTCTGCTGCAGCCGCTCGGTATCGACGTCCTGACCCAGGCCGAGCTCGGCATATCCGAGGCGGAAGAGCCGCACGTGACCTTCATCGAGAATGCGCTTGCCAAGGCGCGGCATGTCAGCCGCCTGAGCGGGCTGCCCGCGCTGGCCGACGATTCGGGGATCTGCGTCACCGCGCTGGGCGGCGCGCCCGGCGTGTATTCCGCGCGCTATGCGGGAGAGCCGAAATCCGATCGCCGCAACACCGAAAAGCTGCTGCGCGAAATGCGGGGCGTCGCCGACCGCCGCGCGCATTACTACTGCGTGCTGGTGCTGCTGCATCATGCCGACGATCCCCAGCCGCTGATCGCGGAAGGCGAATGGCACGGCGAGATCGCGCAGCAGGAGCGCGGCGACGGCGGCTTCGGCTACGATCCGCTGTTCTGGCTGCCGTCGCTCGAGCGGATGAGCGCGGAATTGTCGCGCGATGAAAAGCACGCGATCAGCCATCGCGGCAAGGCGATGCGCGTGCTGCTGGAAAAGCTGAAAGTATAGGGAACCTCCGATCAAGTCCGGCATGACCACCCACCCGCTGCAACCCGTCGCGCTGAAATCGCAGTCCGTGAATTTTCGGGCGCTGCCGCCGCTGTCGCTGTATATCCATATCCCGTGGTGCGTGCGCAAATGCCCGTACTGCGACTTCAATTCGCACGAGGTGCGCGCTCCCTTTCCGTTGCAGGGAGAGGGCGTGCCCTTCGAAAAGCAATACGTTTCGGCGTTGATCCGCGATCTGGAGATGGCGCTGCCGCTGGTCTGGGGGCGCAAGGTGTATACGGTGTTCTTCGGCGGCGGCACGCCCAGCCTGCTGAGCGGGGCGAGTGTGGAAGAGATCCTGCGCAATGTGCGCATGCTGCTGCCGCTCGCCCTCGATGCGGAGATCACGCTGGAGGCCAATCCGGGCACGGTCGAGGCGGATCGCTTCGCGGCCTATCGCGAGGCGGGGGTGAACCGGCTGTCGATGGGCATCCAGAGTTTCAACGACACGCATCTGCAGGCACTCGGACGCATCCACTCGGCCGATGAAGCGAAGCGCGCGATCGCGATCGCGCAAACGCATTTCGGCAATATCAACCTCGACCTGATGTACGCGCTGCCGCATCAGTCACTGGAGCAGGCGCTGCAGGACGTGCAGACCGCGCTTACGTTCGCGCCGCAGCACCTGTCCTGTTATCACCTGACGCTGGAACCCAACACGCTGTTCCACCATCAGCCGCCGTCCTTGCCGGACGACGATACCAGCAGCGACATGCAGCAGCGCATCGAGGAAATGCTGGCCGCCGCCGGTTACCAGCACTACGAGACGTCGGCATTCGCGCTGCCCAAACACCGTGCCAGGCACAATCTCAATTACTGGCAGTTCGGCGATTACCTGGGCATCGGCGCGGGCGCGCACAGCAAGCTGAGTTTTCCCGACCGGGTCATCCGTCAGGCACGCTACAAGCAGCCGCAGGCGTACATGGAGCAGGTCGCGCAGGGCGAGCCGGTGCAATCGGAATACGAAGTCGGCAGCGACGAACTCGGATTCGAATTCATGATGAATGCGCTGCGCCTGAACGAGGGGTTCAACAGCGCGCTGTTCGTCGAGCGCACCAGCCTTTCCCTGCTTGGTCTCCAGCGCGAACTGGCCGAGGCCGAGCGGCGCGGGCTGTTGATCAGGGACCACCGGCGCATCGCGCCGACCCCGCTTGGGCAGCGCTTCCTGAACGACCTGCTGGAGCTGTTCCTGAACAGCAGGGAACCGGTCAGGGATCCCTAGAAACTGCGGCCGTCCACCTGCTTGATCCTGAGCGCGGACAGATCTACATTCTCCAGGCAGCGCGCATTGATGCTGAACATCTCGACCCCGTTGTGCGAGCCGGTGCCCATAGTCGCGCAGCCGCATATCGCGCAGAAGTGGTGCTTGATGCTTTTCTTGCCGAACTGGTATGTGGAGAGATTGCTTTCCGGCGTGATGAAACGCACCTGTGTGCGCGGCACGAACCAGCGCAGCGCGCCCAGCCTGCTGCAGATCGAACAGTTGCATTGCTTCACCGCGTACAAGTCCCCCTCGACTTCGAAAGCGATGTGCCCGCAGTGGCAGCTGCCTTTGTAAATCATGATCTATCCTCCTTGTATGCGAAGCCGGTTAAGGAACGGTCGCTGCGCAGCCGCGTCCGCAAAATGGATCAGTCAGGGTACGGGCGCTCCAACCCTCATTGGGCACCCTCGAACCCGCACTGGCGCCAAGCCTCGAATACGGCCACGGCAACAGTGTTGGACAGGTTCAGGCTGCGGTTTTCCGGCAGCATCGGCAGGCGCACGCGATGCCGGATGTCGAACCGGGCGAGCACGTCGGCGGGCAGGCCGCGGCTCTCGGGGCCGAACAAAAAAGCATCCCCGGTTTGGTAGCGCAACTGGAAATAATCCTGCGAGCCCTTGGTGGTAAGCGCATACACGCGTGCTGGGTCGAAGGCCGACAGGCATTCATCCAGGGTATCGTGCACGCGCAGGCTGGCAAACTCATGGTAATCCAGACCGGCACGTACCAGTTGCTTGTCCTCCAGCGTGAAGCCGAGTGGTTTGATCAAGTGCAGATGGGAGCCGGTATTGGCGCACAGGCGAATGATATTGCCGGTGTTGGGCGGAATTTCGGGCTGGTAGAGAATAACGTGAAACATAAAAAATAGCCGCTAAGTCCTTGTCATCATCACAAAAAACAGCTAACTTCCGAGCCTGAAAAGCTGAAACATCCATGTCAGGGGAGAATTATGGCGCGTCCGGAGAAAGTTCGCTTAGGCGATTTGCTGGTTCAGCAGAAACTGATTTCACAAGAGCAGCTGAAGTTCGCCCTCGAGCAGCAGAAGCGCAGCGGGCGCAAGCTTGGCCGCGTGCTGGTCGACAATGCCTTCGTCACCGAGGAAAACATCTCCGAGGCACTCGGCAGGCAGCTCAACATCCCCTACATCAATCTCAAGTACTTCAACATCAATATCGAGCTGGTCAGGCTGCTGCAGGAAAGCCAGGCGCGGCGTTTCCGCGCGATGGTGCTGGAAGAACGCAACGGCATGCTGCTGGTCGGCATGGCCGACCCGACCGACCTGACCGCTTTCGACGAGATCACGCGCATCGTGAAACGCGAGATCGACATCGCGGTGGTCACCGAAGGGCAATTGCTGGAGAGCATCGATCGCGGTTACCGGCGCACCGATGAGATCACCGGGCTGGCGCGCGAGCTCAGCGAGGACATCGGCGACAGCTATGTGGACTTCGGCGCGATGACCGATACCGTCGGCACGGAAGAGGCGCCGGTGGTCAGGCTGTTGCAGACCATGTTCGACGATGCCTCGCAGATACGCGCTTCCGACATCCATATCGAACCGCAGGAAGGACGGGTGGTCATCCGCTTCCGCATCGACGGCGTGCTGCACCTGCAAACCGAGGCCGACAGCAAGATCGCGCCCGCGCTGGTGCTGCGCCTGAAGCTGATGTCCGGCCTGGATATCTCGGAAAAAAGGCTGCCGCAGGACGGGCGCTTCAATGTCCGGGTGCGCGACCAGGTCGTGGATGTGCGTATCGCCACCTGTCCCACGCAAAACGGCGAATCGGTGGTGATGCGCCTGCTGCGCCAGGATGGCGGAATGATCGGGCTGGACAAGCTGGGCATGCCGCCGGAAATGCTCAAGCGTTTCCGCGAGATCATCAGGCGCAGCAACGGCATGATCCTGGTCACTGGACCGACCGGCAGCGGCAAGACCACCACGCTCTATTCCGCGCTGTCCGAGGTCAACACCATGGACCAGAAGATCATCACCGTGGAGGACCCGGTGGAATACCGTCTGCCCGGCATAAACCAGGTACAGGTCAACGAAAAGATAGACCTGACCTTTTCGCGCGTGCTGCGTTCCGCGTTGCGCCAGGATCCCGACGTGATCCTGGTCGGCGAAATGCGCGATGCGGAAACCGCCCAGATCGGCTTGCGCGCGGCGATGACCGGCCACCTGGTGTTCTCCACCCTGCACACCCGCGATGCGGCCGGTACCCTGTTCCGCCTGGTGGATATGGGCACGCCGCGCTTCATGGTGGCTTCCTCGGTGCAGGCAGTGCTCGCGCAACGGCTGCTGCGCCGCGTCTGCGAAAGCTGCAGCGAAGCGCACATTCCGACACCGCAGGAAGGTGAATGGCTGAGGATCGAAGGCATACCGCCGGAACAATGGGGAGGTCTGCTGCACGGACGCGGCTGCTCGCATTGCAACGGCACCGGCTACCACGGACGCAAGGGCGTTTTTGAAATGCTGGAAATGGGTGCCGAAATGGTGGAGGCCGCGGGACGCGACAGTCCCACCCACTTCCTGCAGGTCGCCCACCAGCATCTTCGCGGCAGGACCATCATGGATCACGCGCTGCAAGAAATGAAACAGGGACGCACCACGGTCGGCGAAGTGATACGCATCAGCAACCAGGTAGAAGATTAGCGTGGCCTTGTTTGCGTACAAGGGCCGCGACGGCCGGGGTAATCTGGTGGAAGGCACGCTGGACGGGGACGACAGCGTGTTTATCGCCACCCAGCTGATGAACACCGGGGTTACGCCCGTCGAGATCACCCAGTTTCGCGGTTTGATCGCCGGCGCATCAATCAAGCCGGGCTGGTTCAAGCGCCAGTTTACCGAGAAGCCGGTCAGCCCGATGGATCTGATGCTGTTCAGCCGCCAGATGTACACCTTGCTCAAGGCCGGTGTGCCCATCATGCGCGCGCTGGCGGGTTTGCAGGAATCCGCGCAGAACCCGACGTTTTCGCTGCTGCTCCAGGACTTGCGCGAAAGCCTGGATAGCGGGCGCGAACTCAGCACCGCGCTGCGCCGCCATCCCAAGGTGTTCTCGGCATTCTATGTCAGCATGGTGCAGGTCGGCGAAATGACCGGCATGCTGGACGAGACGTTCATCCGGCTGTTCGACTATCTCGAATTCGAGCGCGACATGCGCGAGCGCATCAAGACCGCGATGCGCTATCCCAGTTTCGTGGTTATCGCGATGGCGATCGCCCTGGTCGTCATCAACCTGTTCGTGATCCCCGCATTCGCCAAGGTATATGCGGGATTCCATGCCGAACTGCCGGTCATCACACGGATGCTGATCGGTTTTTCCGGATTCATGGTGGACTACTGGCTGCTGATGCTGGCGGTCCTGGTGGCAGCGGTCCTCGGTGTGCGCTTCTACATCAACACCCCGGATGGCCGCTACAAGTGGGATAAATACAAATTCAGGCTGCCGGTAGTTGGTGAGATCATCCTGAAGGCCACGCTGTCCCGTTTCGCGCGCGGTATGGCGCTTTCATTCAGGAGCGGGATGCCGATATTGCAGGGCATGAATGTGGTCAGCCTGGTGGTCGACAATGAATTCATGCGCAGCCGCATCGAGCAGATGCGCGACGGCGTGGAGCGCGGCGAGAGCATCCTGCGCACCGCGGTCGCCGCGCAGGTTTTCAGTCCGGTGGTGTTGCAGATGATCGCCGTGGGCGAGGAGAGCGGCGACATGGACGGCATGATGTTCGAGGTGGCCGGGATGTACGAGCGCGAAGTCAAATACGATGTGTCCACCCTCAGCGCGAAGATCGAGCCGATCCTGGTCGTGGCGCTGGGTATTATGGTGCTGATCCTTGCCCTGGGCGTGTTCCTGCCGATGTGGGACCTGGGCAAGGCGGCGTTGCACCAATGAGCGAACAATACGCAGGCGCAAGACACAAGGTTCAAGAGTCATGGGTCAAGGATCGGGAATCAAGCCTTGCATCTTGCACCTTGAACCTTGCGCCTGGGCATTCAAAAGGTTTCACGCTGTTCGAGCTGGTCATCGTGATCACCATCATCGTGACCCTGATGGGGCTGTTCATGAACCGTTTCATGTTCTATCAGGAACAGGCCGAAAAGACCGCCATGGAACAGGTGGCGGGCGCGATACAAAGTGCGCTGACCCTGCAATACGGCGGGCTCCTGACGCGCGGGAAGCCTTCAGACCTGGCCGCCCTGGCCGAGGATAATCCGATGAACTGGCTGCAAAAATTGCCGCGCAATTATTCCGGTGAATACTATGATCCCACACCCCATGGAGTGGCACGGGGCAACTGGATGTTCGACCTCAAGACGCGCGAGCTGGTTTATGTGCTGCAAGACAGCAATTACTTCAAACCAGGCAAGGACGGCAGGAAATGGATACGCTTTCACGTGGTGCTGAACTACACCGCATCGCGCCTGCCCTCGTTGAAAAACCGGCCTCCCGAATTGACCGGCGTGCTGTTCGAGCCAGTCGAGCCCTATTCGTGGTTCTGATTTGACCGACATGTTCCCTGAGTCCGTAAAAGCGCTGTTGTGGCATGACCTGGCGATATTCCTGATGCTGGTGTCCTTGTGCGGCATCGTGCTGGGATTGCTGCTGGTGTTCAAGCCGCACATCGTGAAGCGGCTCAATCATGCGGCAAACCGCTGGATCACGACCCGACATATCAACCGCTGGCTGGACCGCAGCATCAGCATCGAGCACTGGTTTTATCATTGGCACCGGGTAACCGGAGTCATCATCGCGGCGGGCGCAGCGTATGTCCTGGTCTATTTCAGCACCCGGTTCGACAAGGCAGATGCGCTGCAACGCCTGAGCGGGAGGTTTCCGGCACAGTTGCTGAGCGGCCTGCTGGATGCATTGGTGCTTTTTTCGCTGGTTGGCGGTGTGGTCGCGCTGATCGTCGGGCTGTTTTTGTGGTTGCGTCCCAGCATGTTGCGCGGCATGGAGGAGGAGACCAACCAGTGGATATCGTCGCGCCGCGCCACCAGAATGCTGGATGTGCCGCATGGCCAGGTGGATCGTTTCGTGGCTCGCCACATGCAACAGGTGGGCTGGCTGCTGCTCCTGGCCAGTATCTGCCTGTTTTTCCTGATGTTCCGCTGGTTGGTGTAAAGCTACCGCCGGTCGGTTGGGGGTTGCGCTTGTTGCAGACTTAACATAGAGTGCAAGCTGTCTGATAGAACTCGTGCTGCGGCAATGGGTTAGCAGATGAAGTAAAAGTGTTTCAATAACCTGGGCTGTGGCCTTGCAATCTTTAGGAGATTCAATTTATGAAAAATCAGTCTGGTTTTACCCTGATCGAATTGATCGTGGTGATCGTGATTCTGGGTATTTTGGCAGCGACCGCGTTGCCGAAATTTATCAACCTGCAAAATGATGCTCAGGGTGCCGCGATTCAGGGTGCCGCAGCGGCAATGACTTCATTGTCGTCGATGAACTATGGGGCGTCTCTGATAAGGGGCACAGCCGGCACCGGCGTAATCAGGATAAGCAGTGGACAGTCTGCAGGTGCCTTGTTGACCAGCTCCATCACCGGCTGGAATGCATCCCAGTTCGCGATTTCTGCCGATTACGCTTGCGGCAGTGCAGGCCAAGCTGGCCTAGTCACTCTCAGCTATTCCGGTAGTTCACCTGTTCAATCAGCGACCGCTACGGTCATCTGCACGGGCTGATCTGTCTGTGGGCTTTACATGGCGCCGCTGAGTACCAGCCGGCGCCATTTTATTTTTGGAGCACGACATTGGGTAAAGTAATAGAAGCCGCTGACGCGCTGGAACAGGCTTTTTTGCGCTCGACGCCTGAAAACCGGAAAAAGCAGTTAAGCGAAGCGGAATGGACGCGCTCGCTAAAAAAATTCTATGAGGAAGCCAGGCAGATCCGCCAGCGCTTTTCGCTGGGCTTCATTGCGCGCGCCAGGGCCGCCTACCGGTTGCAGCAGCGGCTGATCGCGGCAGGCTATCCGGCCGATGCGGTGCGCAAGGTGGTTTTTTCGCTGATATTGACTTCCTTTACCGGTGGAAAATGAGTTTCATTGGTGAACTTGTGTCGCGTCCTTTGCAGGCCTGGCTAAAGCGCTTTCGTGTACGCCACGGATTGACCGGTTCGACTCAGCGCGCTGCAGCGCTGGAGCCGTCACTCTGGGATCACACCCCGGAACAACGATTGCTGTTGCATGTGGGTTGCGGGCGGGCCACCAAAGTCAGTACCGTACCCGGATTTCAATCCGATGACTGGCGAGAAATACGGCTCGACATTGATTTGGACGCAGGTCCTGACGTCGTATGCAGTATGCTTGACATGGCGCCTGTGCCCCGTGATTCCTGCGATGCCGTGTACTCTTCGCACAATATCGAGCATGTTTATCCGCACGAAGTGATAATTGCGCTTGCGGAGTTTATTAGGGTCCTCAAGCCGGACGGGTTTTTGGTGCTGACTTGCCCGGATCTGCAATCGGTTTGCAGGCTGATAGTCGAGGACAGATTGACCGAGCCGGCGTATATTTCACCAGCCGGCCCCATCGCACCATTAGACATGCTCTATGGCCACCGTACCCAGCTCGCGGCCGGCAAACTGTTCATGGCGCATCATACCGGCTTTACGCTGGGCTCCCTGGTGGCGGAGTTGCGCGAGGCGGGCTTTGCCAAAATGTACGGTTACCGGCGTGAAGGCGGCTTCGATCTGTTTGTATTGGCCAGCAAATCACCGCGCAGCGATGAACAGATGGCAGCGCTGGCGGCCGATTATTTGCCGCCGATCGGTTAGCGCAAGATGCTGATCGGGCGGGTGATGCGCTGGACGGCGCGCTGGCTGGAAAAGCGCGGGCTGGGTACGGTGGCCGACACTTTCGACACCCGGGCTGCTGGATCAGGCGATGTCGATGCGATGCACGATGTTGCGCGCCGCGCGATCGCAAGGGGCGACACCACGACGGCAATCGTCCAACTGGAAAAAGCCACGGCGATCAGGCCGGATGACGCCACCCTGTGGTGTTCGCTTGGTGCTGCACACCGTCACAACGATGATTTCGAGGCGGCCCGACTGGCCTATGAACGCGCACTGCTCCTGAAGCCGAATTACCTGCAAGTATTGAGCAACATGGGCGAGTGGTACATCGCGAAGGGTGATACAAAAGAAGCGCTGGAATGGTTCGACAAAGCGCTGGACTTTGCACCGGATTTTTTCGAGGCACGGCTCAACAAGATCGCCGCGCTGTTCGAATTGGCGCGCTACGACGAAGCGCGCGAGGCGGCCCAACAGCTGGTGGCTGATGAACCGGATCGTCCCGAACCTTACCTGAACCTCGGCAATGTGCTGGTCCATACCGGCAAGGCCAAGGAGGGTCTCAAACAGTACCAGAAGGCGCTGGAATTGCGCCCCGCTTACTTGGAGGCACATTTCAATCTGGCTTCCCTGATGGGCTCGAAGGATGACCTGATTGCGGCGATCGGGTATCTCGAGCGCCAGATCAAGGAACGCGGGGAGTCCGTGCAAAACATGGGCATGCTCGCGTCAGCGCATCAGGCGGCCGGAAATTTGACCGAGGCCGAGGACCTGTGCCGGCGCATTTTGGTAAAGCAGCCAGACAACATCATGGCGTTGATCACCATGGGGGGCTGTCTGAGCACCGGCGGCAATGCGGCCGCCGCATTGCCGATCTACGAGCATGTCATCGAACTCGATCCGAACCAGCCAGGCATCGGATCGAACGTGCTGTTCGAAAGTAATAACATCTCGACTATCAGTCGTGAAGAACTGTTTCGCCGCCATTGCGAGTGGGCTGAACATTTTGAAGCGCCGTTGCTGGCACCGGTCGATTTTTCAGCCCGTGACCGCGACCCGGGACGCAAGCTGCGCATCGGCTATGTGTCGGGCGATTTCTTGCTTCATCCGGTGGGTTTTCTGTTGATCGACGTGCTGCGTTATCACGACGAGCGCGCATTTGAGATTCATTGCTTTTCGATGGTCGTTCGGTCTGAAAACGTCCTGCCGCAATTGCGTGAGGGCGCAGATCACTGGGAAGACATTTTCTTCACCAACGATGAAGAGCTGGTAGACATGATACGCAAGGCCGAGATCGATATCCTGGTGGACCTTTCCGGCCATACCGCCCATCACCGCCTCACGGCGTTTGCGTGCCGGCCCGCACCGGTGCAGGTCGAATGGATAGGTTACTTTCACTCGACCGGAATGCAATCGTTGGACTACTTCATCACCGATCCTTATACCAGCCCGCCCGGGTCGGGGCAGCTGTTTTCCGAGATTCCGGTGTATATGCCGCACTCCCGTTTTTGCTTCGGCCGACCGGCACATTCGCCGGAAGTCGCACCTTCACCGGTCGAGAAATCCGGCTCGATCACCTTCGGCACGTTCAACCGCCTGCCGAAATTGACCGATGAGGTGGTGATCGCGTGGGCCAGGATACTCGATAGGGTGCCGGGGAGCCGTTTGGTGCTCAAGGCGGCTCCCTTGTCAGACACCACGGCAAGGGAGCGCCTGATCAGCCGATTTGCGCAGCAGGGTATATCCAGCGACCGCCTGGATTTGCGCGAGAGGTCACCTCATACGGAAATGCTCACACAATACGGCGACATCGATATCGCGCTCGATACCTTCCCGTTCAACGGCGGCATGACCACACTGGATGCGCTGTGGATGGGTGTGCCGGTAGTGACCATCGCCGGCAACACGGTGGTCTCGCGCCAGACAGTCTCGGTGCTGGAAAATATTGGGGTGGCCGATGAGCTGGCTTTCCCGGATGTCGACGCCTACATACGGGGAGCAGTCGCGCTGGCGAAGGATACTGCGCGGCTGGCCAGGCTGCGCCGGGAAATGCGCCCGCGCATGGCGGCCAGCCCGCTTTGCCAGCCCGAGCAATTCGTGCGCGACCTGGAGGCGCTGTATCGCCGAATGTGGCAGGCATGGTGCCGGGGAGAGAAACTTCCCAGTGGTATCGCGACCGTCCCGGCAGAAGTGCCCCAATAGCGTGAATCCGGCAGATATTCGGTCAGATTACGCGTCCCGACGGTTGTCAGCCGGCCGCGCAGTTTGCTACACTGCGCTGTACGATTCCGTTCCTGAAAGGTTGCAGGATATGCGTCTGGACATCGGCACAACTGAAGCAATCGAGCAGCAGTGCGAACATAGCCCGGTTTTGCGCTTAGCTGAAACGCAGCGCGGCTTCACGCTGATCGAGTTGGTCGTGGTGATCGTGATGCTTGGCATCCTCGCCGTCTATGTCGCCCCGCAGTTTTTTTCCGCCAGCCTGTTTCAGTCACGCGGCTTCGCCGACCAGGTGCAGGCGGCGTTGCGCTACGCGCAGAAACAGGCGATCGCGCAGCACCGGAATGTTTGCGTGGCAGTAACTTCCAGCGATATTACCTTGATGATCGCCGGTGCCAGCGGTGCTACGTTTCCGTGCAATACATTTCTGGTTCCACCCTTCACGCAATCATCCAGTTGTCTGTCCTCAACATACAGAATTTGTACACCCTCCTCATCGATTACGCTTACGCTTGCTCCTGCAAGTTCCTGCGACTTTCGTTTTTGACGCATTGGGTAAGCCATGGGATGTGGCAGGCACGACGCCCAGCACTATTCAGAAGTCAATTACCATCAGCACCGTAACGAACCCTGTTTACGTGGAGGTGGAGACCGGCTATGTGCACTCGCCATAGAAAACCACATGGACAAGCAGGGAGGCAGAGATGAGAATTGCTGAACTCCTGCATTCGCTGTCGCAAGGACAAGTCAGATACGTGTTGGTTGGCGGAATCGCGGTGCAATTGCACGGATACATGCGCTCCACATTCAATATCGACCTGGTGCTGGCGATGGATGACGAGAATCTGGTGGGTTTTATCGGGGTGGCAAAACATTTCGGGCTGGTGCCTTCCATGCCAGTATCGATCGAGTCGTTAAGAAGCTCCGGCCAGATCGAGCACTGGCATCGTGAAAAGGACATGTTGGCATTTTCATTGAGGGAACCGCAGGTCGGTCGCGGTGTGGTGGATATTCTGGTGCGGCCGGAAGTGCCATTCGAGCAACTGATGGAGAATGCAGTGGCCGGCAAACTGTTTGGGCAGAATGTGTGGATCGCGGCGATCGACGATCTGCTGGTGATGAAACGCATTGCGGATCCCCCAAAGACCGGCTCGACGTCGAAGCGCTGCAAAAAATTAAACGGGGCGAGGATCCAAATGCGTGAGCCCGGGCAGCGTGCGTGCCAAATCATTCCCGAAGAAACGATGCTGACCCGGCTGGCGCAGTCCGAACAAATGCGCGAATTTTTCATTCAGGTGTGGATGCAAAATGCCAGCCTTGCGAAACAGGGCGGAACCAAGGTGAAGGAATTGATGACCAGGCTGGAGGTCGATGCGTCGCAAGCATCGCCGCAAGAGGCAGCAATGTCGGAAAGAACCCGGCAGCGCGGCATCAGCCTGATCGAGCTGATCATCTTCATCGTCATCGTCAGCGCCGCACTGGCGGGGCTGCTGCTGGTGATGAACGTCACCGAAAATGGCAGCTCCAATCCGGCCATCCGCAAACAGGCATTGGCTGCAGCTGAGTCGTTGCTGGAAGAGATCGAGTTGCAGGATTTCAATTCGACAGACGGCGCAACTGTCACGGTAACCCAGGCGAATCGCGCCTCTCAATACCATATCGTCAGCAATTATGCGGGCTTTGCCACGACCGGGATTTATACCGTGGATGGCACCACCCCGATCACCGGGCTGGCGAATTATAACATTGCAAGCGTTACGGTGACCCCTGCGGCACTGGGCAGCATTACTTCGGCCAGCGGTAATGCGGTGCTCATCACCGTGACCGTGACCGACCCGCAGGGCAATACCATGCAAGTTTCCGGATACAGGACTGCTTATTGATGCGCGCACTTGACCGACAAACCGGCTTTACCCTGGTCGAAATGATCATGGTGATCGTCATCACCGGCGTCATCGGCGGCATGGTGGCCATCTTTCTGAAGGCGCCGATCCAGCAATACATTGATGTCGGGCGCCGCGCTGCACTCACCGACGTCGCCGACTCGGCCATCCTGCGCATGGCGCGCGATGTGCGCACCGCCGTGCCCAACAGCTTGCGTTTTACCTGTGGAGCGAATCCATGCGTCGAATATCTGCCGACCAGGGATGGCGGGCGCTACCGCGCAGCCCAGAATTGCACCGGCGCCTGCACCGGTAACCCGCTGATTTTCGGCGTGGCGGATAACAGCTTCGACATTATCGGCTCGGCAACCTTTGCAACGAATGATTACATCGTCATCGGCAGCACCCAGTCGAGCGGCAATCCGCCCTACAACCAGACAGCGGCGGGTATTCTGCGTGCCTATACCGGAGTAGCCGGTTCATCGTTAACTACTGTTTCATTCAATAATGCTGTCGGTCTTCCCTCATGGGCCGCATTGCCCTCGCAGCGCTTCGATGTGGTGGATGGCTCGCAGCAGGCGGTGACTTATGCATGCGTGGGGACATTGGGAACATTGGATGCCAACCAGAACGGACAAGCGAGCTTGGTACGCTACTCGAATTACGGGTTCAATACCACGCAGCAGAATCCGCCGGTAGGCGGGCCAGCTCCCGCCATCCTTGCCAACTACGTCTTCGGGTGCACGATCGATTACACGGTTCCCAACCAGCGCTTTGGCCTGCTGGCGATTCGCTTGACGCTGACCAGCGGCGGCGAAAGCGTGAGCCTGTATAACGAAATTCATGTGAACAACGCGCCATGAATACATACAGGCACAAGGCTCAAGGTTCAAGGTTCAAGGTGCAAGGTACAATAACCAGAGACTTGGCTGGCGTTGTTTGCCAGCCTGGTCGAATGGCTAGTAGTTCTATCAGGTACAAGGCACAGGGTTTTTTCCTTGCATCTTGCCCCTCTCCCCTTGTTTCTGCTCAACGCGGCTTCAGCCTGGTCACCGCGATCTTCCTGCTGGTGGTGATTGCGGCACTGGGCACGTTTGCGGTCACGCTTTCCACCACCCAGCAGCAGAACGCCGCATCTGACGTGATGGGCGTGCGTGCGTACCAGGCGGCGCGTGCCGGGATCGAATGGGCGGCATTTGGCGTTTCGCAGACCGCATCGGGGGTGCAGTGGACGGGCTGTCCAACTACCAATTTTAATGTGGGCACGCTGGGTGGAACACTGGCGCCCTTTACCGTGTTGGTAACGTGCCCTGCCCCCACATCGTATGTCGACGGCACGACCACGATATGGATATACAACGACGTGACCTCAACGGCGACTGCTGGCACTGTCGGTTCCCCCGGATTTGTTGAGCGCGATATTAGCGTGAAGTTGGGCAGGTGATCAGGCATGAATGCGATGTATGGCAAGGCGGCAGCAAGTATATTGCGCAACGCAACAACGGGAATGAACTCCGAGGATTTGAACCAATGAATAAACTGACCCAAAAATTATTCCGTAAAATGCATTCGTGGCTGAGCGGAAGCGATGAAGTGCAACTTGCGGAAACCGGACTGCTCGGTGCGGAACCTCGCCTTTCCCGCTCGCATATTTACAACCCTGGTATTTATCTGGCAATGTGTTTGCTGTTGTTTGGAACCCTGGTTTTTTCAGGTCAGGCTCATGGAGCTCCCCACCCCACCGTGACAGCGATCTCTCCGGCCAGCGGTCCGACTGCCGGGGGCACCAGCGTCACCATCACCGGCACCAACTTTACCGGTGCCACCGCCGTGACCATCGGCGGAGCTGCCGCCACCAGCGTGGTCGTTGTGAGCGCCACCTCCATCACCGCCGTGACACCGGCGGGAACGGCCGGGGCACAAAACGTGGCGGTCACAACACCGGGGGGGACTGGCACGGGAACGAACCTTTATACATATGCGACGGCGCCCACCGTGACTGGCATTTCTCCAGGTAGTGGTCCGACTGCCGGGGGCACCAGTGTCACCATCAGCGGCACCAACTTCACCGGCGCCACTGCCGTGACCATCGGCGGAGCTGCCGCCACCAGCGTGGTCGTTGTGAGCGCCACCTCCATCACCGCCGTGACACCGGCGGGAACGGCCGGGGCGCAAAACGTGGCGGTCACAACACCGGGGGGAACTGGCACGGGAACCAAGTTGTACACCTATATAGCTGCGCCCACTGTGACCGCGATCTCTCCGACCAGCGGTACGACTGCCGGGGGCACCAGTGTCACCATCAGCGGCACCAACTTCACCGGCGCCACTGCCGTGACCATCGGCGGAGCTGCCGCCACCAGCGTGGTCGTTGTGAGCGCCACCTCCATCACCGCCGTGACACCGGCGGGAACGGCCGGGGCGCAAAACGTGGCGGTCACAACACCGGGAGGTACAGGCACCGGGGCCAATCTGTATACATATGTTGTCCCGCCCTTTTGTTCGCCGCCGTCCGATATTCCGGCCAGCGTATCGGTTACCTGCGTGTGTGACACCTTCGGGCGCACCAACCTGAATCCATCCACCATATTTAGCGGCAACTGGAGCGTGTCCACCAGCGACTCAACGGGCGTGGTGCCCTACATCAACCAGACCACCGGCCATCTGCGCCTGACCGAAAACACCGGCAATAACGCCAAGGCCGCCACCGTGCCTGGCATCTTTCCCGCCGCGGGCAACTATATTTCAGTCGAGTTTCAGCACTATGCATACAATGGTTCCAACCCAGGCGCTGACGGCATGGCGGTCACGCTGTCGGACTATTCCGTGCCTGCGGTGCCTGGGGCTTTCGGCGGCTCGCTGGGCTTTGCACAAAAAACACCGCCCGCAGTAACCGCCAATGTTCCCGGATTTGCCGGGGGCTGGCTGGGTGTGGGGCTGGATGAGTACGGCAATTACCAGAACCCGACCGAGGGACGCATCCTCGGGCCGGGCTCGGTGCCCGAATCGGTCGGGCTGCGCGGTCCCGGCAGCGGCGTGAATGGTTACCGCTGGATGGGCGGCACCGGCAGCAGTCCCAATGGATATTCCATAGACAGCACCAATCGCACCTCCACCACGCCGGCACCCGGATACATGTACCAAGTGATCGTCGACGCGCGCAACGCCACCACGGGAACCATCAATGTCAGCGTCAACCGCGATACCACGACCATGACTGGCGCAAATTACACTGCGCTGTTCGGTCCGTTCAATGCCTATACCGAGGCCAATTACGCGCTGGGCCAGGGATGGATCTCGCAACTGGTGCCGAACAACTGGCAGATTTCCTTCACCGGCTCCACCGGCGGTTCCACCAATATCCACGAACTCGGCAGCGTGCGCATCTGCGCGCAGACCGTTGCTCCGCCGACCGGCGGCACGGCAAGCGGATTCAATGCGATCGACCAGGCCTATGGCACGCCGCCATCGGTGGCAGTACAGAATTATTTGACTGGCCATATCTATACCAAGCTGCTGGGCACGCCTTTCAGCCTCAATGTGGCCGCACTGTCGAATAGCCAGATACTCACCACCTATGCGGCCGGCAGCGCCAAAACCGTGACGGTCAAGCTGGTCGACAACAGCAACAGCCTGACCAATTCCGCGCTGGACTGCACGCTGTCCTGCACCAGCGCCTGCACCGGCATGAGTGCGGTGACAGGCGGTACCCAGACGCTGACTTTTGCTTCCGGCGCGACTGACAAAGGCCAGAAGCAGTCGCCAAACTTCACGATCAATTCGGCCTACCAGAAACTGGTGGCGATCATCAGCGACGGCACCACCAGCGCGTGCTCGACCGATTCCTTCTCGGTGCGTCCGCTCAGCATCGCGTCGGTCACGTCGAGCAACGCCACTGCCACGACGACAACCGGCACGCCGATAGTGGCGGCCGGCAGCGGTAATTTCTCGCTGACCGCGACGACAACCGGTGTGGCGGGCAGCCCGAGCAATTACACCGGCGTTCTGAACATCAATAGCGCGGGGCTTGTGCCAGCTATCTCTGCCACGGTGGCCGGGACGTTGACCGGCACCTTTCCCGCCGCGACATCGGCGACGCCTTCATCCACGGCAACAGGCAACAATTTTATCTATAGCGAAGTGGGCGGCTTCCAGTTGCCCGGCTATGTGCCCGATGCCGCTTGCACCGTGGGCGGCACGGCGATGACCGCGGCGCAGTGCAACTTGGTGGTGCGCGGTGTTTACGACAATACCTGGACCGGAGTGGACAGCCCCAGTTCGCAGGGCGACTGTGTGGCGGGCAGCTATTCGAACGTGCTGAACACCTCCGGCAAATATGGCTGCAACTTCGGCAACACGGGGACCGCCGGGCCGTTCGGGCGTTTCGTGCCGGACCATTTCGATACGGTGGTGAAATACGATGCCGGCTCCCAGATATTCATGCCCTGTCCGACCGGGCTGACCTGTCCAGTATCGGGCGATTCGAATGGCAACGGTTTTGTCTATTCCGGCCTGCCATTCAGTGTGCAAGTGACCGCGCGCAATGCGGCCGGAGCAGCCACAGTCAATTACAACAGTGCGACGACCCTGTCCAAGAATGTGACACTCAGCGCCTACAATGCAGCGGGTGGTGCGACTGCCAATCCGCCCGGCGGCAACGGGGGACTGGCGCTCAATACCGTCCCGGCCAGCGCATTCAGTGCGGGCGTGGGACTGGTGACGAATACACCGATCTATACGTTTACGACTGTGCCAACCGCACCCACCAGTATCTTCATGCGTGCAACGGATACGGACAACGTGACCTCGCTGAGGGGCGCTTCTTCGGTCGAGGGCGGGATCCTGGTGGTGAGCGGGCGCATGAATATTGCCAGTGAGTTGGGTTCGGAGTTGTTGCCGCTGTCCATACCGGTGACCGCGCAATACTGGAACGGGTCAAGCTATGTGACCAGCAGTACGGACAGCGTCAGCAGCTTTCTGGTGGCCACTTCTCCGGCGACGAGTACGGTGAATTTTGGCAATTATCAAAACAACCTCACCACGGCATTGGTAACCGGCTCTCCCAAAACGCTAACCTTGTCCGGCGGTGTGGGAAGTTTCACACTGACTGCCGGACCCAACAAAAACGGCAGCGTGGATATGTCCATACCGGCGCTGACCGGGGCAAGCTGCCTGGTCGTTCCTGTCCCCTTGGGATGTTATCTGCCGAGCAATACCGCACGTGCCACCTTCGGTGTCTACTCAGGCCCCAGTGAATTCATCTACTTGCGCGAAACCTATTGAAGCGGCGATAGCATTGGAGTGGCGATAGCCGCTTGAATAGGTTCAGTGCACACTCGCGTCGATGGTTATAATCAAAATTTTATGAAAATTAACGCTTTGCGGCTGGAAAGTACAAAGTGTACTGTCGCAGGGAAATGCCGGTTGACCAGTCTGGAGACGTAAAAAGTCATTGACTCCAGTGGTTTATTGAATTACTTTCGCGTTAATTATGAAAATACCGTTATTTTCCTCCTTGACCAAAGCCAAAAGCCACGACGCTGACTGGGTTTCTGTCAGTTTTGGCGAGCATGGAATTTATCTGGCAACAGTCAGGATTGCCGGGGCGATGCCCAGCGTGGTGCACTGCGCATATCACGAGACCGGCACGATCGCCGCGGATTCACTGGAAAAGCTGCGCCGCGAGGCGGATTTCGAGGGTCATCGCGTCACGACGCTATTGGCCCCCGGCGAATACCAGATGCTGCTGGTCGATGCGCCCAATGTGCCCACCAACGAGATGAAGACGGCGGTGCGCTGGAAAATCAAGGATGGCCTGAACTACCATATCGACGATGCCACCGTGGACATGGTGCGTATCCCGGCCAGCAAATACGCGTCCGGTCGGCCTCAATCCCTGTATGCAATCGCGGCGGCAAACAGCGTCATCCATGACCGCATCAGGCTGTTCGATGAGGCAAAGATCAAGCTGGATGTGATCGATATTCCCGAAATGGCGCAGCGCAACATCGCTGCGCTTTTCGAGCGTGATGAGCGCGCGCTGGTCATGCTGGCTTTCGATGATTATGGCGGTTTGATGACGTTTACTTCCGGGGGTGAATTGTACCTGTCGCGCCGCATCGAGATCGGTGTCGGGCAGTTGCTGGATGCCGATGAGAATCTGCGCCGGCAATTCCGTGACCGCGTGGAAACGGAATTGCATCGCTCGCTGGATTATTTCGACCGCCAGTTCAACCAGCTGCCGGTTGACATGGTGCTGGTATGTATACCCGACAGGACGGGTCTGGTGGAATTTCTGGATTCGGAACTGGACATGAAGGTGCAGAAACTGGACCTGTCGCAGGTGATGGACGTCAGCGCCGTGCCCGAACTTGCGGACAGTGAATTTGTTGCGCGCGCCTTGACCACGCTGGGTGCGGCATTGCGCCAGGAAAGCAAAGTGCTATGAGCCAGCAGATCAACCTGTTCAACCCGGTTTTCCTGAAGCAGCGCAAGTATTTTTCTCTGCTGACGATGGTGCAGGCGTTGGGCTTGATCATCGCGGGCTCGTTGATCTTTTATGGATATGCGGTCTATCAGGTTGCCCAGCTCAAGCGCCAGGCCGACGAAAACACCCAGCGCTACAATGCCGACCAGACCCGTTTGGCAAGCTTCATGGCGGAGTTTTCCCCGCAGCGTTCCACGCAATTGCTGCAGGATGAAGTGAATCGCCTCGGCACCCAGGTTGACGAACAGAATCAGATCATCCAAACGCTGAAATCCGGCGCAATCGGCAACACCACCGGCTATTCGGAATACATGCGCGCATTCTCCCGCCAGGTGGTGCAGGGTTTGTGGCTGACCGGCTTCAAGGTGACCGGCGATGCGGCGCAGATCAGCCTGTGCGGCGGGGTGGTCGATCCCCAGTTGTTGCCTGAATATATCCAGCGCCTGGGCAGGGAACAGGTCATGAAAGGCAAGACCTTTGCCAACTTGAAAATGCAGCAAACCAAAGTAGATCAGGCACAAGGAAACAGCAAGAAAACGGATTCATCCGCCCCCCGTTATGTTGAATTTACCCTGTATTCCAGCCCGAACAAGGAGGCCGACAAATGAGGCAATATTGGGAACGGGCCACCAACGCAATCGATGAATTGTCGTTGCGCGAGCGCGTGATGATCTTCGCCGCCGCCGCCTTCGTGGTGATCGCGCTGATGAATGTGCTGATGTTGGAGCCGTTATCGGCAAAGCAAAAACTGCTGTCGTCACAGGTCACGCAGCAACAGGAAAAAATGAAGGAGTTGCAGGCCCAGATGCAGAACATGCTGCAGGCAAAACGGGACGACGAACATTCGCCGCTGCGCGAACACCTGGCGCAGCTCAAGCAGCAGTTGAAGGACCAGGACAGCTATTTGCAAAGCCGCACGGATCGCCTGATCCAGCCGGACAAGATGGCAGATCTGCTGAGAAAGGTGCTGGATAATAACGGCAGTTTGCAACTGGTCGAATTGAAAACCCTGCCGGTGAGCCCGCTGATCGAACCGCCGAAAGGGACCGAATCCAATTCGCCCGTCACCCCGGCAGTTGCGCAAAGGCAAATATTCAAGCACGGGGTACAAATCACGGTGCGCGGCCGTTACCTGGATTTGATACGCTACATCACCACGCTGGAAAAATTGCCCGAGCAGATGTTCTGGGGGGAAGTCAGCCTGAGCGTGGAAAAATATCCCGATTCCCTGTTTACATTGACCCTGTATACATTGAGTCTGGATAAGACATGGCTGGCGGTGTAATGATCGATCATCAGCGGACACAACAGGCATCACGAGCGATTGGCGCCGCCAGGCCGCGGATTTTCACGGCTGTCGGTTTGTTCTGCGCTGCGGTGATCTTTCCCGCGCATGCCGAGGATTTGCCCGACCCGACCCGCCCGCCGCCCGGTATCGCTGCAACCTCGGGGACGGCAACCGCACGAGAGTCGGCGCCATCGTCCGGCTTGCGTTCGATCATCATTTCCGGGACACGCCGCGCGGCGATCATAGACGGGAAGACCGTTGAACTGGGCGGGCAACTTGGCAGGGCGAGGCTGGTTGAAGTCAATGCCGGCAGTGTCGTGCTGCAGCGCGGCAATACCAGGCAGGTGTTGACGTTGTTTCCCGGTGTCAAGATCACACGAAACGAGATGCCTGCCACTGGATCATCTGATATGGAATCGCCAAAAAAGGAAGCGCAGCTTGAACAACCATCGCCGGCAAGCAGTGTCATACCGCTCGACAAGGACTTGAAGCCGGCCGCGCAGGAAGACAAGCTTTTGTCCGGGCACCCGAAGGAGGAAAAATGAGAACGATGTTATTGCTGGGGGTGCTGCTGTTGGCAGGTTGTGCTGCAACGCGCAGCAACAACCAGGTGGCTGATTCGATCAAGCATGAAATGAACCAGGCCGCACAGAATAGCGCTGGACCGAGCAAGGCTGACGAAGTGAACAACGCATTGCTGCCGCCGCTGGATATGGGAATCCCGAAGGTGGACAGCAAATCGTTGGACACGAAATTCGATCTGGCGGTGAACAATGTTCCCGCAAGCCAGGTGTTCATGTCCATCGTGGACGGCACGCGCTACAGCATGCTGCTGGACCCCAATGTCAGGGGCAATATTTCGCTGAACCTCAAGGACGTGACGGTGTTCGACGCATTGGAGGCGATACGCCAGATGTACGGTTACGATTACAAGATCAAGAACAACCGTATCTACATACAACCGCTGACTATGCAGACACGGATCTACCAGGTGAATTACCTGACCGCGGAGCGCACCGGCAAATCATCGCTCAGGGTCATTTCCGGTTCGGTGTCGGATAGCCCGCAGACTGGCATTCCAGGCGTAGGCATGCCCACGACCACCACCGGCGGTGTCACAAGCCACTCGCTGGAGAGCAGCAAGGTGACGATGCAAAGCAAGACCGATTTCTGGAGCGACCTGGAAAAGGCTCTGGCTACCATCGTTGGCAGCGGAAACGGGCGCAGCGTGGTGGTCAGTCCGATGTCAGGCGTGATCGTGGTGCGTGCGATGCCGGACGAGTTGCACAGCGTGTCAGCTTACCTCAAGGCCTCGCAGATTTCCATTGATCGTCAGGTGATACTGGAAGCCAAGATCGTCGACGTGCAGTTGAACAACAGCTTCCAGTCCGGCGTGAACTGGGCCGCATTTACCAATAGGGCGAACAGCCAGTCTACCACGGGCGTCATTGCGCCTGGAGCAACAGTGGCCAATACCGGTGCGCTGACCAATGGCCTGCTGACGGCGACTCCGGGTTCCAATCTGGCACTGGCTGCTACCACTGCTGAAGGACAGGTGTCCGGTTCGCTGTTCGGCCTGGCTTTCCAGACCAGCAATTTCGCCGCGCTGCTGAATTTCCTGGAGTCGCAAGGCAACGTGCAGGTATTGTCCAGTCCGCGCATCGCGACGCTGAACAACCAGCAGGCCGTGCTCAAGGTCGGCACGGATGACTTTTTCGTCACCAATGTCTCGACTACCACCACTACCGGGGGCATCGGTGCGACCACCACCCCGAACGTGACGTTGCAACCGTTCTTCTCCGGCGTTGCGCTGGATATCACGCCGAGCATCGACGAGAACGGCGAGATCATCCTGCATGTGCATCCGTCGGTAAGCCAGGTCACCACGGTCACCAAGACGGTCAACCTGGGCGGCACCAACGGATCGATCACCATGCCGCTTGCCTCCAGCGCGGTTTCCGAGACCGACAGCATCGTGCGTGCCCGCAATGGACAGATCGTCGCGATCGGCGGCCTAATGACCCAATCCGCCAGCAATGATGATTCCGGATTGCCGGGCATGCCCAAGGTGGTATTCGGGCAGACCAATCAGCAAAGTGCAAAGCGTGAGCTGGTGATCCTGCTGAAACCGACCGTGGTGGACAGCGACAAGGATTGGTCCGACGACATCGTGCACAGTCGAGATCGGGTCAACGGGATGATGGGGGACGGTAACCCGTGAGGTTTTTCTGATATGTATCTGCAACACTTTGGCCTGCGCGAAGCGCCGTTCAGCCTGACGCCTGACACCAGTTTTTTCTTCGCTTGTTCAAGTTACCAGGAGGCGCTCAATACCCTGCTGGTGGCGGCGCGCAACGGCGAGGGCTTTATCAAGATCACCGGCGAGGTGGGGAACGGCAAGACCCTGCTGTGCCGCAAGTTTCTTGCCACGATCAACCAGGGCAAACAGTCCACGACGCCGATCGGCACCCAGGATCAGGCCGTTGCCGGTGCACCCGCTCCGCGCTTCATCACTGCCTACATCCCCAATCCCTATCTGGAACCGGCCAGCTTGCTGATGGCACTGGCGGAGGAATTCCGCGTGCCGCTGGAAAAAACCGGCGACCAGTACCAGCTATTGAAAGGGTTGACCCACTCGCTGCTCGAATGCGCGCGCAACGGCCAGCGCGCCCTGCTTTGCCTGGATGAGGCACAGGCGATGCCGCTGGAAAGCCTGGAGGTATTGCGGCTGCTGACCAATCTGGAAACCGAAAAGCGCAAACTGCTGCAGGTGGTGTTGTTCGGCCAGCCGGAACTGAACGAACGCCTGAAGCAGCATTCGGTGCGCCAGCTGCGCCAGCGCATCAGCTTTCAATACGATCTGAAGGGCTTGCGCAAGAACGAAGTGGAGCGCTATCTGCGCCATCGTCTGGCGGTGGCCGGATATCCCGGCGAGACACTGTTCAGCGACCGCGCGGTGGCGAAGTTGCATCGCATAACAAGAGGCACGCCGAGGCTGGTCAATATCATTGCCCACAAGGCCTTGATGCTCGCATTCAGCGAGGGCAGGCAGCAGGTCTATGCCGGGCATGTCCGCGATGCGGCGGCAGACACGCCCGAGGCATACCGCGACTGGCTGCCGTGGGCGCTGGCGTTGACCGGTGCGGCGGTGATCGCGTCGCTGGGCATCGCATGGACATGGTTCCCGGGACTGGGGCTGAAATGAGCGTCATCAACCAGGTGCTTAACCAGCTCGAGGAGCGCGGTGCCCATCAAGAGGCCGAGCAGCACATGGTGCGCGCGGTGCCGCAGTCCAGGCGCAACAACAGCCTGTGGCTGCCGGCATTCGGGGTGGCGCTGCTGGGCGGGATCGCCGCGTGGCTATGGGTTCAGTCACACCAGCCTGTTGCCACAGGAGACAGCGCGACCAGGTTCGTGCCCATGCCATTGCAGGGCAGGCCGAACGTTGCCGGTGCGGGCAATAGTTCCCCCGCTCCCGAACCAGGACAATCGACACTGTCGCATCAAGCTGCGCCGACAGCAGCACCGATACCCGGAATATCGGGCGCCACCCTACCTGCTTCGCGGCTGAGCTTTGAGCTGAGCTCGGTGCCGCTGCCCTCGGCCATCAGCCATGAAGCCGAACCGAAGCATGCCAAGGACACCGCTGCCACACCTCGCGCAGCAGCGAAGCCGGCCAGGAAGTCTGCCCAGAAATCTGAAAAGAAATCTGAAAAGAAATCTGAAAAGAAATCTGAAAAGAAATCTGAAAAGAAATCTGAAAAGAAATCTGAAAAGAAATCTGAAAGGAAATCTGCCGGGAAGCCCGATGTGGAAGCGTCGGCCTTGCAGGCTGTGGATACCGACGTCGCCGCAGCATCGCCACAGGATAGCGGAATCCCGATGAAGCAGATCAGCCCCGGGCAGTTGTCCGATGCGGAATACCGCAAAGCATCCGCGTTATTGCAGCAGGGCCGCGTCGCCGATGCCATGACCGGATACGAAGCCGCATTGCGCCTGGACGCGGGCAATGATGAAGCACGTCAGGCGCTGGTCGCGTTGCTGCTGGACAACAAGCGCGGCAAGGATGCCGAACGCGTGTTGCAGGAAAGGCTGGACAGCAAGCACGACGATACCCGCACCACCATGATGCTGGCACGCTTGCAGGTAGAACGCGGCGCGGTGGCGGAGGCTACCGCGACACTGGAAAAGGTCTTGCCGTATGCCGGTTCCCAGGCCGATTACCAGGCATTTCTGGCCGCATTGCTGCAACGCCAGAATCGCAACGACGAGGCGGTTGCACACTATCAGATCGCGCTGCAGCTGGCGCCGAACAACGGCATCTGGCAGATGGGCTACGGGATTTCCCTGCAGGCGTTGAAGCGCAACGCGGATGCCAAGATCGCGTTCCAGCACGCGCTGGATACGCGAACCCTGAATCCCGACCTGCAGGCCTTTGTGCTGCAAAGAATGAAGCAGCTCTGATCCGGGCAGTCTGTACCTGGTAGTCTTATCTGGGGGGAATCAGTCTGAATGCGGCAGTGTACTTGCCACCACCCACGCCCTGATTGGAACCGCACCCTTTTCCGCCACGGCCTCGGCAAGCGCGTTCAGGCTGGCGCCCGTGGTCATCACGTCACCTACCAGCGCCACCCGCTGTTCTGCCACATCCGTGTCGCAGACAAATGCGTCTCGCACGTTCTTCCTGCGCTTTCCACGGCAAAGGACTGTGGAGGCGGGGCGCGAACGCGCCGGCAGGCGTGGGTCAGCAGCTTGAGCCTGAGTTCGCGCGCGAGCGTGGTTGCGAGCAACATCGATCGATTGAACCCTGTATCAGCTTGTCGAGCTGGAAGGACTAGGCGAATACGGCGGCGGTCTGCGTGAACAAAGGCGGCTCTGCCAGGCAGTGACAGCATACTTCACTGTTCGGTGTCGGCAATGCGCAGACCGGGTAAAGCGGATCTTTGAGGGAGGGCAGGGCAACATTGCATGCCGCACACCAGAGCCCGTCATGGCTCATGCTGCCGCATAGCACGCAGGGTTGAGCAGGCAACATTTGCTTAATTTATGAGCGAATGTTCAGAAAATGATTGCTTAAAATTGACAAGCGATCGTCCTTTCAAGGATGATTCGGCTCTGTGCAAACCTGCTCGGCGTGACCGTTCCCAGTTTGCTGGCAGAACTAGCGGGCCTGTCGTTGAAGTGCACACATCATACCCAACACACTCATCTTTATGAATACTCAAACTATCGAATTCGTCCGTTCCGCCAAACCATCCAACCGGACCGGCAAGCCAGGCGATGTTGCGCCATGCTGGAGCGTCGCCGACGTGGAAGCCTTGTTCCGGCTCCCGTTTGCCGATCTGCTGTTCCGCGCGCAGCAGGCGCACCGCGAGCATTTCGACCCGAATGCGGTGCAACTATCCACCCTGCTGTCGATCAAGACCGGCGGATGCTCCGAGGACTGCGGCTACTGCCCGCAATCGGCCTTCCATTCAACCGGTGTGGAGAACCGCAGGATGCTGGAACTGGATGTGGTACTGGCCGCGGCGCGCGCCGCCAAACAGAGCGGGGCGAGCCGTTTCTGCATGGGCGCCGCATGGCGCGAACCCAGCGACCAGGATATGGAAAGCGTGGTGGGAATGGTCAGGGCGGTGCGCGGCCTGGGCATGGAGACCTGCGCCACGCTGGGCATGCTGAACGACAAACAGACCGAACAATTGCGCGATGCCGGTCTGGACTACTACAACCACAACCTGGATACCTCGCCGGAGTTCTACGGCGACATCATCAGCACGCGCGATTACCAGGACCGCCTGGACACGCTTGAACGCGTGCGCAAGGCCGGGCATGCATGTCTGCAGCGGCGGCATCGTCGGCATGGGCGAGAATCTGGCGCAGCGCGCCGGCCTGATCGCGCAACTGGCCAATCTCGATCCCTATCCCGAGAGCGTGCCGATCAACAACCTGGTCAAGGTCGAAGGCACCCCGCTTGCCGATGCCGAAGATCTCGACCCCCTGGATTTCGTTCGCACCATCGCAGTCGCGCGCATCACCATGCCGACTGCACGGGTGCGGCTGTCCGCAGGCCGCCAGCAGATGTCGGACGCAGTGCAGGCATTGTGCTTTCTCGCCGGGGCGAACTCGATTTTCTACGGCGAGCAACTGCTGACCACCGGCAATCCCGAAGTCGAGCGCGACCGTGCATTGCTGGACAAGCTTGGTATGTATCCGTTTTCTGGAAAAAACAATTAGCCACAGAGAAAACAGAGCACACAGAGAAAACAAAAAAGCGCGGAAGTGGTCGCTCTGTGATCTCTGTGATCTCTGTGTGCTCTGTGTGCTCTGTGGCAAAAGATGCCTTTCACCGAATTACATAACGAACTGAACGAACGCGCCGCGCTGGGACTGCTGCGCCAGCGCCGCATGCTGCAAAGCCCGCAGGCGCCGCACATCACGGTAAACGGGAAATCCTACCTGTCGTTCTGCAGCAACGACTATCTGGGTCTGGCCAACCACCCGCAGTTGATCGCCGCGCTGCAACAGGGGGCGCAGCAGCATGGCGTGGGGGCGGGGGCCGCGCACCTGGTCAGCGGGCATGGCGCAACACACCATCAGCTGGAACATGAACTTGCGGCCTTCGTCGGCAAGCCCGCCGCGCTGCTGTTCTCCACCGGATACATGGCGAACCTGGGCGTGGTGCAGGCGCTGGTCGGCAAGGGCGATACGGTGTTCGCCGACAAATTCAACCATGCTTCGCTGAACGATGCGATGCAGCTGTCGCGCGCGAAAGTCAAACGCTACCGCCATAACGATATTGCCCAATTGACGCAATTGATGGAACAGGCCGGAAGCGGGCGCAAGCTTGTGATCACCGACGCGGTGTTCAGCATGGACGGCGACCTCGCGCCGCTGCCGGAATTGCTGGCGTTGTGCGAGCAACATGATGCGTGGCTGCTGATCGACGACGCACACGGCTTTGGCGTGCTGGGAGACCAGGGGCAAGGATCGCTGGCGCATTTTGGCATCGCGTCAGAACGAATGATCTACATGGCAACACTGGGCAAGGCGGCAGGCGTGTTCGGCGCCTTCGTTGCGGCCGAGCAGGTGGTGATCGACACCCTCGTCAACCATGCGCGCAGTTATGTCTACACCACGGCCACACCGCAGGCACTGGCCAGCGCGCTGCTGGAGAGCCTGCAGCAGATCGAGAAGGGCGACGAACTGCGCGGCCACCTGCAACGGCTGATCGCGCAATTGCGCAGCGGCCTGCGCGGCCTGCCTTGGCACCTGATGCAATCCGCAACGGCGATACAGCCGATGCTGGTCGGCGACAACCTCGCGGCTTTGAGGCTGAGCGAAAGATTGCGCGAACACGGCATCTGGGTCGCGGCGATACGCCCGCCCACCGTGCCGCAGGGCACGGCGCGGCTGCGGATCACGCTGTCCGCGGCGCATGGTGCGGCGGATGTGAGGCGCTTGATCGATACATTGCATGAGCTTGCACGTTAAGCGCTTTGAAAGTGCCGGAGCAGCGGACCGCCTGCCGCTGATGCTGATCCACGGCTGGGGCATGCACGGCGGCGTGTGGGGTGGTGTCGCCGAGTCGCTGGCGCGGCATTTTCCGGTACTGGCGGTGGATTTGCCGGGACACGGGTATAGCTCACTCCCCTCTCCCGCAAGCGGGGAGAGGGAAACGAGGGCGGCGAAGCCGGCCAAGAGAGAGGGGAGTGAAAGGGCCGCCCTCTCCCTAACCCTCTCCCGCGCGCGGGAGAGGGGACCGGATTTGCTGGATGCGATCGTCGACCAATTGTCGGCACAGTTTACCGAACCGCTGGCGCTATGCGGCTGGTCGATGGGCGGGCAGATCGCGACGCGCTGGGCATTGCGCGATCCCCGGCAAGTGCAGCGCCTGGTGCTGGTGGCCAGCACGCCCTGCTTTGCCGAACGCGCGGACTGGCAGCATGGTATGCCGCAGGACACGCTGCGCCAATTCGCGGCCGAGCTGGAACAGGACTACGCCGCAACGCTGCGCAGATTCCTCGGGCTACAGGTGCGGGGCAGCGAGGGCGAACGGGAATTGCTTGCGGCCTTGCGCGCAAGCCTGTCGAGCCGCGGCGAGCCGGATCCGGACGCGCTGCGGGCAGGGCTGGATATCCTGCGCGATCTGGATCTGCGCGATGCCTTGCCGGAGGTCAGGCAACCGGCACTGGTCATCGCGGGGGAACGCGACCGGCTCAGCCCGCCGCAAGCCTCCCATTATCTTGCGCAAGCGATGCCGAATGCGCGCGCGGTGGAGATCAGGGGCGCGGCACATGCGCCGTTCCTGTCTCACCGGGACGAATTCCTGAAACAGGTGCTGGATTTTATGGGCGAGAGACAGGCATGAACGGATACGAAATCGACAAGCGCGAAGTGCGCCGTGCCTTTAACCGCGCTGCGGGCGGCTACGATACCGCCGCCGTGCTGCAGCGCGAGGTGTGCGCGCGGATGCTGGAACGGCTGGAATACGTCAGGCTGCAGCCCAAACGCATACTGGATGCAGGCAGCGGCACCGGTTGGGGTACGCGCCGACTGGCGCAACAGTATCCCGCCGCGCAGCTGATCGCGCTGGACATCGCCAGCGGCATGTTGCAGGCCGCGCGCGGTTCTTCCGGATGGTGGCAAAAATTGTTCGGCGGAGCCCGGCAATTGCAGGTGTGCGCCGATATGGAAGCGATGCCGCTGGCGGCGAACAGTGTCGGGATGGTGTGGTCTAACCTAGCGATGCAGTGGTGCAACGATCTGCCGGCAACGTTTGCCGAGATGCATCGCGTGCTTGAGGTGGATGGCCTGCTGATGTTCAGCACGTTCGGCCCGGATACGCTGAAGGAATTGAGGCATGCATTTGACGGCGTGGACCGCCACAACCATCTCAGCCGCTTCACGGACATGCACGACATCGGCGACATGCTGGTGCACAACGGTTTCGCCGAGCCGGTGATGGACATGGAATACATCACGATGACGTACGACGATGTGCGCGGCGTGTTGCGGGACCTGAAGGCCATCGGGGCGCACAATGCCACCGCGGGACGCGGCAAGGGATTGATGGGAAAGAACGCCTGGGCGCGGCTCACGGAAAATTACGAAAGCCTGCGCAGCAACGGCAAATTGCCGGCGACCTTCGAGGTGGTATACGGCCACGCCTGGAAGCCGCAGCCGCAACAGACAGCGGACGGGCGCGCGATCATCAAGACTTCATTCAAGTTGAAATGAGCGACTTCGGCACCGGCATCGGCAAGACACCGCAAAGAGATTAGCCCGGGTTCGCCTTAAATCATGAAAACCGAAGTAGCCAAAGAAACCACAGAGCACACAGAGAAAACCTCCGCACTTCTCTGTGTGCTCTGTGGCTTGAGAGTTTTGTCTTGAGCTATTTCGTTACCGGCACCGATACCGGCGTCGGCAAGACGCTGATCAGTTGCGCGCTGCTGCATGGCTTCGCCGCGCAGGGCAAGCGCGTGGTCGGGATGAAGCCGATCGCGGCGGGGTGCGATGACGAGGGACGGAACGAGGATGTGGTGCAATTGCGCGGCGCGGGCAATGTGACGGCGGGTTACGGCCAGATCAATCCTTATTGCTTTGTGCCGGCGATCGCCCCGCACCTCGCCGCGCAGCGTGCCGGCGTGATCATCCGCTTCTCGCGCATTGCGGTGTCCTATCAGGAGCTGGCCGGCAAAGCCGATGTGGTGATCGTCGAGGGCGCGGGCGGGTTTCTGGTGCCGCTGAACGAACAGCAGGACAGTGGCGATCTGGTTCTGGAACTGGGATTGCCGGTGATTCTGGTGGTGGGAGTGCGCCTGGGTTGCCTGAACCATGCGCTGCTCACGGTGGAGGCGATCGCCGCGCGCGGTCTGGTGCTGGCGGGCTGGGTGGCGAACGTGCTGGATGCGGACATGCCCGCGCTGCAGCAGAACATCGATACGCTGCGGCAGCGCATCGCCGCGCCGCTGCTGGGCGTCGTGCCGCATCTGCCGCACCCCGATGCGCGTGTTGCGGCCGGGAGCCTGGACTTGGAACGGCTTTATCAGATTTGCGCGAAAAACCTCCCCGTTCAGGGGGAGGATGGATAGCGCGGATACCGCAGGTATCCTTGGTGATTTCATGCATTTTTAGATGCACAGAACGATCGTTCTTGATACAATTCGGTCATGGATACCTGCACGAAAACCCTCAGAGTCAGAGTCAAGGACAGGCACGCGAAGGTGTTGTCCCGGTGGGCGTTTGAAGTCAACCAGGTTTGGAACGCCGCGAACGAGATTAGCGCGGACTATTCGTGGGTGCCGATACCGGGTGTTGGAGATGTCAATTGTGGAACGTCCGAGTTTGATCTAAACAAGGAACTCAAGGGGATTCGCAAAGAGCGTGACCTGAGCATTGGTGCCGCCACGGTGCAATCTGTGATAGCGCAACATGCGAAGTCACGCCGCCAGTTCAAAAAGAACAAACTGCAATGGCGCAGCTCCAGCGGTTCAAGGCGTGCGCTGGGCTGGATACGGTTCAAGACTGCAGGCGTAAAGCTGGTCAACGGACAGATTCGGTTCTGCGGTCAATTCTTTGGCATCTGGGATAGTTACGATCTGTCCAGATACGATCTTGGCACCGGATCGTTCTCTCAGGATGCCCGCGGACGCCGGTATTTCAATACGACGGTCAAGGTTGAAGTCAAGCCGAGCAGCGGGAGCCAGTCGGTCGGCATCTACCTTGGGCTAAAGACTGCAGCTACCTGTTCGGATGGTACGGTACTGGAGCGCAGGCGTATTACCGACGAATTTGCCAAGGAACTCGCCATAGCCCAACGGGCGAACAAAACCAAGCGGGCCAAGGCGATCCACGCCAAGATTAAACACTCAAGGAATGATGCGATCCACAAGTTCACCACATCGATGGTCGAAAACTATGGGACGATATTCGTAGGCGATGTCAGCAGCAAAAAGTTGATGAAAACCAAAATGGCAAAATCCGTTCTGGATACGGGATGGGGAATGCTCAAAACGCAACTGGAATATAAAGCGATTGCGCGGTCAGTTGTGTTTGCAGAAGTCAATGAGAAGTACACCACTCAGGCTTGTTCGGGTTGTGGCTGCATAAGCCACAATAGTCCGAAAGGTGGGACAGGTCTTGGAATAAGAGAATGGTCTTGCCCTGAGTGTGGCGAGCTGCACGATAGAGATATTAATGCAGCAAAGAACATTCTCCGATTGGGACATCAATCGCTAGTAGTAGGAATCCCCCGCACTTCCCGCGCAAGCGGCAGCCGCAGGCTGAGGGCGGGGAGGATGTCAAAATGGCGGTGTTCATCAGCATGGATGGCTGTGGGACAATAGGGCCAGACTGTAACCCTGCGATAAAGGACGGAACAACGATGCGCTTTGCAAACATGACGGTCGGGATGGCTTTTGTGGTGCTGATCGGGCTGCTGGCAGGATGTGGAAGAATTCCGGCAATGCACTTTCATGCCAGCGATGTCGGGGACAGATTTGAGCACGCGGACTTTCACCTGACCGATCACAACGGGATACCGCGCAGCCTGGGCGATTTTCGCGGCAAAGTGGTGTTGATCTTTTTCGGCTATACCCATTGCCCGGATGTATGCCCCACCACGCTGGCCGGCTATGCGCAGACGCTGCGCCTGCTCGGCAAGGATGCGGACCGGGTGCAGGTGCTGTTCGTCACGATCGATCCGGAACGCGACACGCGCGAACTGCTCGCGAAATTCGTGCCTGCATTCGATCCCCGGTTCCTGGGTTTGTACGGCGATGCCCGGGCGACGGCGGAAGCGGCAAAAAACTTCGGGGTGTCCTACCAGAAGCATCCCACCAAGGACGGCTACACGATGGATCATTCGACGTTCGGCTACATCGTCGATACCAGGGGCAAGGTGCGCCTGATGGCCGGCGACATGGAACCGGCCGACTGGCTGGCGCAGGATATCCGCCAGCTGTTGGCAAGCGGGCAATGACCGGCTGCGGTATCATTGAACCGTCCGATTAATAACATTCGATCAGCTTGGAAAAAAACGTCATGAAAATTCTGTTGGCGGGCGGGTATTTGCGGCACCCCGTGAAGATGCGGCCTGTCCGCCGCCGGGCAGCAATGCGGTCAACCGGTTTCATGTTGCCCGTCGCAGCGCGTTTGAAATCGGGCGGTGACTGTCATGGCTGAGGCAAGCGGTGACGTCCTGAGCGGCAAACTGCTCCTGCTGCTGCGTGAAACGCGCTGGATATTGCTGGTCGCCTGCGCGCTGTATTTCACTGTTGCGTTGTACGGTTATAACCCGGCCGACCCGGCATGGTCGCACAGCATCACCGGCGCGCATGTCACCAACCCCGCCGGCATTTTGGGTGCATATCTTTCCGATCTGTTGTTCTACCTCTTCGGCTTCTCGGCATGGTGGCTCGTGCTGTTCATGCTGCAGCGGGTCTGGGCCGGATACCACCAGTTGCGTGCCGACAGCATCTTCTGCAAGCGCACGCTGCTGGTTTCGGTCGCCGGGTTTGCGGCGCTGTTGCTGGCCAGCAGCGCGCTGGAGTTTCTCCGTTTGTACACGCTCAAGGTGGCTTTGCCGCTGGTGCACGGCGGGATGCTGGGCGAGGTGCTGGGCAAGGCGCTGGCGCGCGGATTGGGTTTTACCGGGGCGACCCTGCTGCTGCTGACCCTGATCGCGACCGGTTTCAGCCTGTTCAGCGGTTTGTCCTGGCTGCGCTTCGTGGACTGGCTGGGGGAACGGATCGAGGCCGCCGTGGTGTGGTCCCGCCTCGCCTGGCAGACACGCCAGGACCGGCGCATCGGCATGCAGGCGACGCATGAGCGGGTCGCTGTCGTTGAAGAAGAAAAGAAGAAACGCGTCGAGGAACACCAGCCGATACACATCGAGATGCCGCTGATGGAAGTGGCCAAGTCGGCGCGCGCAGCGCAGGAAAGACAGGTGTCCCTGTTCGCCGAGGATTCGCCGCTGCCGCCTCTGCATCTGCTGGACCAGGCGACGCAGCAGGTCGAGGTGGTTCCCGCCGACACGCTGGAATTCACCTCGCGCCTGATCGAGCGCAAGCTGAAGGATTTCGGCGTGGAAGTAAAGGTGGTCGCAGCCTACCCCGGGCCGGTGATCACGCGCTACGAGATCGAACCGGCCGTCGGCGTGAAGGGCAGCCAGATCACCAACCTGGTGAAGGACTTGGCGCGCGCGTTGTCGGTGGTGAGCATACGGCTGGTCGAGACGATACCCGGCAAGGCTTACATGGCCCTGGAGCTGCCCAACCCGAAACGGCAGGTGGTGCGCCTCTCCGAGATCCTCGGCTCGCAGGTCTATGCCGACATGGGCTCGGTGCTGACCATCGCGATGGGCAAGGATATTTCCGGCAAACCGGTGGTCGCCGACCTGGCCAAGATGCCCCACGTGCTGGTGGCCGGCACCACCGGTTCCGGCAAATCGGTCGCGATCAACGCGATGATCCTGAGCCTGCTGTACAAGGGCACGCCGCAGCAGGTGCGGCTGCTGCTGATCGACCCCAAGATGCTCGAGCTTTCGGTGTACGAAGGCATCCCGCACCTGCTCGCACCGGTGGTGACCGACATGCGCCAGGCCGCATCCGCGCTGAACTGGTGCGTGCAGGAAATGGACAGGCGCTACAAATTGATGTCCACGCTGGGCGTGCGCAACATCGCCGGCTACAACCAGCGCTTGCGCGACGCGGCGAAAGCCGGGCAGCCGCTCACCAACCCGTTCACCTTGACGCCGGACCACCCGGAGCCGCTCGAGGAACTGCCGCTGATCGTGGTGTTCATCGACGAGCTTGCCGACCTGATGATGGTGGTGGGCAAGAAAGTCGAGGAGCTGATCGCGCGCCTGGCGCAGAAGGCGCGCGCCTCCGGCATCCATCTGGTGCTGGCCACGCAGCGCCCCTCGGTGGACGTGATCACCGGACTGATCAAGGCCAACGTGCCGACCCGCGTCGCGTTCCAGGTGTCGAGCAAGATCGACTCGCGCACGATACTGGATCAAATGGGCGCGGAAGCGCTGCTCGGGCAGGGCGATATGCTCTACCTGCCGCCGGGCACCGGCTATCCGCAGCGCGTGCACGGCGCGTTCGTGTCCGACCAGGAAGTGCACCGCATCGCCGAATACCTGAAGGCGCAGGGTGAACCGCAGTACATCATCGACCTGGCTTCCATAGAGGAGTCAACGGATGAAGGCGGCGCGCCGGGGGCGAGCCTCGATGCGGAAGCCGACCCGCTGTACGACCAGGCGGTGGAGATCGTGCTGAAGAATCGCCGCGCCTCGATCTCGTTGGTGCAGCGGCATCTGCGCATCGGCTACAACCGCGCCGCGAGGCTGGTCGAGCAGATGGAAGCGGCCGGCCTTGTTTCGCCGATGCAGAGCAACGGCAACCGCGAAGTGATCGCGCCCGCGAGGCGGGAGTGAACGCCGGGTTTTTATTCTCGCGCGCGGAAGCCGGCCCGCGAACCGACCGCTTGCGGGGTTAGTCGTATGGCGGGTTGTTCCAGGCTTAGAGAGACGCATATTTTTCGCCAGCCCCGTTCCCCGCTCCACCATCCCTTCTCGAGAAAACAAATGAAACCAATTTCTGCTGTCATCCTGTTGTGCCTCTTACCTGTTGTTGCCCACGCCGGCGCGATCGACAAGCTCAAGACCTTCATCGCTGCGACGCATTCCGCACGGGCGAATTTCACTCAGCAGGTGCTGGACCAGAACGGCAACCAGATCCAGGATGCGTCGGGCGTCATGGAATTCCAGCGCCCCGGCAAATTCCGCTGGACCTACCAGAAGCCTTACGAACAGCTGGTCGTGGGGGACGGGACGAAATTCTGGCTATACGATGCCGACCTGAACCAGGTCACGGTCAGGAGGCTGGACGCCGCGCTGGGCAGCAGTCCCGCCGCGCTGCTATCGGGCAACAACGAGATCGAGCGCGGTTTTGCGCTGAGCGAAGACGGCAGCCGGGACGGCCTTGAATGGCTGCAGGCGACACCCAAAGGCAAAGGACAGGACAACAGCTTCAGCACGATACGGATGGGCTTCAACGCGCAAGCGGAACTGGTCGTGATGGAATTGAACGACATGTTCGGGCACAAGACAGTGCTGCGTTTTTCCGAGATGCAGCGCAACCCGAAGATACCGGAACAACAGTTCCGGTTCACCCCGCCCAAGGGTGCGGACGTGCTGACCGACTAATTCCAAATTGCACCGGTGAAATTGTCTTGGCTTCCTGTTCAGACCTTCGATACCGAATTGGAATGATCTGATGTCCAATCGCAGCCTGTTCGAGTCCACACCACCCGCCGCGCCGCTGGCCGAGCGGCTGCGCCCGAAGACGATAGACGAAGTCATCGGGCAATCGCATCTGCTGGGTCCGGGCAAGCCGCTGCGCCTTGCGTTCGAATCGGGCAAGCTGCATTCGATGATCCTGTGGGGACCGCCGGGCGTCGGCAAGACCACGCTGGCGCGGCTGATGGCATCGGCCTTCGATTCCGAGTTCGTGCCGTTGTCCGCGGTGCTGTCCGGCGTGAAGGATATCCGCGAGGCGATCGCGCAGGCGGAACTCACCCTTCAGCAGCACGGTCGCCACACCATATTGTTCGTGGACGAGGTGCACCGCTTCAACAAGTCGCAGCAGGATGCGTTCCTGCCGTTCGTCGAGCAGGGGCTGGTCACTTTCATTGGAGCGACCACCGAAAATCCGTCGTTCGAAGTTAACGGCGCGCTGCTGTCGCGCGCGCAGGTGTACGTGCTGCAGCCGCTGTCGGAAGCTGAACTGGGGCAATTGTTCGAGCGCGCCCGCCAGGTCGTGCTGCAAGGCATCGCGTTCGACGATGATGCGAAGGAACGCATACTCGGCTATGCCGACGGCGATGCGCGCCGGCTGCTCAATGTGATGGAGCAGCTCGACACCGCGGTGCTGACCGCGAAAATAAAGAAAATCGACGTGAAGTTCCTCGACGCGACGCTGGCCGAGAGCCTGCGCCGCTTCGACAAGGGCGGCGAGGCGTTCTATGACCAGATCTCCGCGCTGCACAAATCGGTGCGCGGCTCGAATCCCGATGCCGCGCTGTACTGGTTCACGCGCATGCTCGACGGCGGCGCCGATCCGCGCTATCTCGCGCGGCGCATCGTGCGCATGGCCTGGGAGGACATCGGTCTCGCCGATCCGCGCGGCGCGGAGATCGCATTGAATGCCGCGGAAACCTACGAGCGGCTCGGCTCGCCTGAAGGCGAGCTCGCGCTGGCCCAGGCCGTGCTGTACATGGCGGTGGCAGCGAAGTCGAACGCCGGGTATGTCGCGTATAATGCCGCCCGCGCTTTCGTCAAACAGGACCAGTCGCGCCCCGTGCCGCTGCACCTGCGCAACGCGCCGACCAAGCTGATGAAGCAGCTTGATTACGGCAAGGACTACCGCTATGCGCACAACGAGGAAGAAGGCTACGCGGCGGGCGAGACCTATTTCCCGGATGACATGCCGGAAGTGAGTTTTTATCAGCCCACTGATCACGGACTGGAAGCAAGGATTTCAGAAAAGCTTGCGCATTTGCGCGAACTGGATGAAAAGGTGAAAAACAAAAAGGAATAGGCAGCATGCTGGATATTCAGTCACTAAGAAACGATTTGGCAGGTGTGGCAGCACGACTTGGGACACGTGGCTTTGTGCTGGACACAGAAAAATTCGCGCAACTCGAAACTGAACGCAAGACCATACAGACGCGCACCCAGGAACTTCAGGCAAAACGCAATGCGACCTCCAGGCTAATCGGCCAAGCCAAGGCGAAGGGCGAGGACGTTTCCGCGATCATGGCGGAAGTCGCATCACTGGGCGACGAGCTGAAGCAGGCGGAAATTCAGCTCGGCGAAGTACAAAGTGCACTGCAGCAATTGCTGGAATTGATTCCGAATATACCGCACGGCAGCGTTCCGGTTGGAAAATCCGAAGCGGACAATCTGGAAGTGCGCAGGGTCGGCAACATTCCGCAATTTGATTTTGCGGTAAAGGACCATGTTGATCTGGGCGAAAGACTGGGACTGGATTTCGATACCGCCGCGAAGATTTCCGGTGCGCGTTTCTCGTTGCTGAAGGGCGGACTGGCACGGCTGCATCGCGCGCTCGCGCAGTTCATGCTGGATACGCACACCGAACAGCACGGCTACACCGAGACCTATGTGCCCTACCTGGTGAATGCCGATTCGATGCGCGGCACCGGGCAGTTGCCGAAATTCGAGGAGGACCTGTTTCGTGTTCCAAGGGTGATGGGCGATGAAGGGGAGAAGAATTTCTACCTGATTCCCACCGCCGAAGTTCCGGTCACCAACATGGTCCGCGACGAGATCGTGCCGCTGGAACAGCTGCCGCTTAAATACGTCGCGCATACCCCCTGCTTCCGATCCGAAGCCGGTTCCTACGGGCGCGACACGCGCGGCATGATACGCCAGCACCAGTTCGACAAGGTTGAGCTGGTACAGATGGTGCATCCCGAAGAGTCCTATGCCGCGCTGGAGCAATTGCTCGGCGATGCCGAAACGATCTTGCAGAAACTGGGGCTGCCGTACCGCGTGGTCAAGCTGTGCACCGGCGACATGGGTTTCTCGGCAGCGCTGACCTTTGACATCGAGGTGTGGCTGCCGGCGCAGAACACCTATCGCGAGATTTCCTCGTGCAGCAATTTCGAAGCGTTCCAGGCGCGGCGCATGCAGGCGCGTTTCCGCAATGCGCAGGGCAAACCGGAGTTGTTGCATACGCTGAACGGATCCGGCCTCGCGGTCGGCCGTACGCTCGTGGCGGTGCTGGAAAACTATCAGCAGGCCGACGGCAGCGTGGTGATACCGGAAGTGTTGCGCCCATACATGGGCAGCAAGGAACAACTCAGACCTTTGAGCTGAATGTTGCCATCGAAGCCGCAGCTGGCTGTAACTATTTCTTGTATGCAGCAGCTGCGACTTGATCCGGCAGACAGGGTCCGGATTTAACCTTGCTAAATGTGGGCCGGGAGCGGCGCCCCGTGCTGGTCTGATGGAATGCGGCAAATGCCGATGCGATATCTGACATCACCCAATCGCAAAGTGGGCGTTAATGCTGTATTTCAATGGCGGCAGATTCGGTCGATGCCCGCATACAAGTGGCAAGGACACCCCGGATCGGAAAGAAGCTGTTTGCCTGAAAAGTACGGGAATTCAACCAAATATGTATTTGTACGTATATACATGGAAGTAGCAGTCCCAGTCAAATAGAGTGGGTTTTTCCGCAAACAACTGCAAGGGAGCGGGCAAATGAAACTCGAAGTTGTGAAATTTCCGCCAGCATAGCATTCAACCTGCATGATGCTATGAAACGCGATGAGTCCGGTTTTACCCTGATCGAGATCGCCATCGTGCTGGGGATCATCACGCTGCTGCTCGGCGGCGTGCTCAAAGGCCAGGAACTGATCAACAGCGCCAAGGTCAAGAACCTCGCCACCGACTTCACGAACATCCCGATATACATCTACGGCTACCAGAGCGCGTTCAGGGCTCTCCCGGGAGATGACGCCGCCGCGACCATTCACCTGACCGCTGCATCCGGCGTAGTCGTCAAGAACGGGAATGGCAACGGGATAATCGACGGCAACTGGAACGACACCCTCACGCAAAATTCCGAAAGCTTCAATTTCTGGCAGCAGCTCCGTCTTGCAGGTTACTACCCCGGGACAACGGATACATCCGACCCCCGGTACATACCCACGAATGCTGTTGGCGGAAAGATCGGGGTAACCAACGCCTTGGCCAATGCCCCCATCACCGGGTTGGCGGGCAGCTACATCGTCTGTTCCGATGACATCCCCGGCAAGCTGGCCAAGCAGCTCGATATCATGCTCGATGACGGCGACACGGCAATCGGTTTAATGATGGTATCCGGCGGCACCAATCCTCCCCCGCCAGCACCCGTCCCCACGGCCAATATCATTGATGACCAGCCTTATCTGGTATGCATGGGCTCCTAAGAATCAGTACTTGAATTGACACAGCCAACACATCGATCGCGTTCCTGATACAGACAACCAACCACCGCGGGGAATGCAGCTTCAGAGAGCGGGGCAGTCCATAACCGTAACCCATCATCGATATTGGATAGCTGCTTAATTGCCCGAATGTTTCCGGAAGCGGGAATCAGAAAACCCGGACCACACCGGAGGCGCATTCAGAACCAGCGCGAACACACATAATAAAAATCGGCACTCAGCAGGGAGAAAACCCCCAGTTGCGGTATCGCCTGTTTGCGCAAGTACCAAAAGAAATACCCTTTGCTATGGTGATCCTGCGCGGCGTTCCAGACGGATCGAAGGAGGATGGGGAGCCACAAGACGCCGACGAGAGAAATGAATACAGGATTTAAAAGATAGCCCGGCCTATCATCAATCGGTTTCGATGCGTCGGAAATTATGTAGTAAACGCCAGAGAAAAAATAGGCAAAAAAGGCGGGCACAATATAGGCAGAAATAACAGGCCACAATATGTTCATGGCATTCTTCCTCGATTAGCCCATTGGGTCTATTGCTTCGACAGATTGCACCGTACCCGCCCAAAGGTCAACTCCGGGATTTGACCGGATGCCCGCACGAGCAACTGGAACCGGCCATTCGGGAAGGTGATGCGCGATGAGAAACCCGGACTGTCAGGGATAACTCAGGGCAGCAAGCGCTGCATCGGCATCGGCGCGACCAGTTGGTATGAAACTTCCGGGGCCGTTTCGGTCCGGCCCGGCTCCAGCCGCTTCAGCATTTCATAGTAGCTGCGTATGCTTTCCACCAGGATCACCGCCTCTCCGCCGCGCGCAGAACCGTGCTTCAGGCTCTTGTAATACTTTGGCCGGTTCAGCAACGGCATCCATTTTTTGACGTCCGCCCAGCTGTCCGGATTCAATCCGGCGCGCTTGGTCAGGATGCGCGCATCTTCCAAGTGGCTGGAACCCTGATTGTAGGCGGCCAGCGCAAACCAGGTGCGATCGGGCTCGGGGATGCGGCCGGGCAACTGGTCCTTGAGCATTTCCAGATATCTGGCGCCGGCAATGATGCTTTCGCGCGGGTTCAGGCGATTGCCGACGTCCATCAGGTCCGCCGTATCGCCCGTGAGCATCATCATGCCGCGCACATTGGTATACGAGGTGGCGAGCGGGTCCCACTGCGATTCCTGGTATGAAAGCGCGGCCAGCAACCGCCAGTCGATCCCGGTCAGCGTGGCCGCCTCGTCGAAATAGCGGCGAAAGCGCGGCAGTATGGTATGTATCCCAGTGATGAAAGCGGCTGCATTCATCTTGTCCAGCCTGCGGGTGTTGCTGTAATAGCGGTCCAGCAGGCGGTGCAGCGTGCCGTCCTGCTGGATGGCGGTGAAAAAATCCTGCACCTGTTTGACCAGGTCGGCATCGGCATTTCCCGGGAGAACCCAGGCCAGGTTCGACGCCGGCACGATATCAAGCTCGGCGACCAGGTTGGGGTGATAGTTGAGCGCATCGGCAAACTGGAGTTCGTTGGCGGCCGCGCAGTCCAGGCTGCCGTCACCGACCTCGGCCAACAGGTCCTGGGTGGTGAGATCGCGTTCCGGCAGCCAATGCAACGAGGGAAACATCCGCTGCGCTTCGCGCAGCGCCTCTTCATGGGCCGATCCGGCCGCGACCATTATTTCCTTGCCTTTGAGATCGGACAGGCTGGTAATGCGCGGAACGTCGCTGTTGCATACCAACAGCTCGCGCACGCTCTGATAGGTGGGTCCGAATTGCAGGGCGGCGGGGTTGTTTTCCCTGCGAAACGGAACGGCCGCAAAATGCGCCAGGTGTTTGCGCAACGCTGCGGGAATCTCATCCTGGGCCAGCGGAATCAATTCCAGCGAGGAATGGATATGCTCGGCGAACATTCGCGCCAACTCGCGCTCCAGCTCCGACTCGGGCCACTGATCGGCTTCCGGCACGATCACCACCAGCTTGCCGGCGTTCCAGGGCGGGAGCTGCGGGTTGCAGCCTGCCAGCAGCAGAAAAAGGCTGGCAATTAGAATTTGCGCACATCGAGTCGGGTTCTGCATGCGATCATTCTGCACCAAATCCGAGGTTGCTGGTAGAATGCGCGCCTTTCGGAGAGGTGGCAGAGTGGTCGAATGTACCTGACTCGAAATCAGGCGTACGGTAACCCCGTACCGTGGGTTCGAATCCCACCCTCTCCGCCAGGTATCAAGTATTAGCGCGGCTTGCAAGGCAGTTATCTAAAACTGCCCCCAGATTTGCCCCTATTTCAATTGGTCGGGTTAGATCCCAACATGGCAGAGATATTTGCATTTCCTAGCGATCAGGTGAGAGCTTGGACTACGTTCGAGGCTGGGCTCAAGAAAATTACCTCAGATGCCGGGATGTCAAAAGAAGCCGAGGAAGAGCTACTTGCCAGGCTGCGAAAGTTCTTCGATATGCTCCAACTTGATTTCACTATTGAGTTGCCCTCCGACACTTCGCCCGCCATTTTGGATCAGCTCAACAAATTTGAGTCTATTCTCAAAGAGCGCACGAATAATCTGCTCGTTGAGCGGACACACGTTGAAATTGAACTTTGTGGACTCAAGGGCCTTTTGTGAAGCATCTTTGGTCATGTAATTATCCTGCTGGCAGCTTGTTGCCCTCTGTGGAGCAACCTGACGCGGTGGAAGTTGCGCCAAGACAGGAATCCCCCCGTTAAGTCGCACGGCCAAGCCGCTCCACGCAGCGCACCTAGATCACGCTGGCGCGCACTCCCATGCGTTATATCCCCACCGATCCACCAACTTCATACCTAGCTTGCCAACTAGCGCATCCAGCTCAGGGTGATCCAGATGGATGCGCAAGCTGATCCACGCCTGCTCACGCTCGGTTACGTCGATATCCCCACCAGCTTCCGAGAATTCCGCAACGGCTATCATCACAGTCAATTCCAGCAGGGTGGCGTCTGCCTTCCATGAGTTCCAGTCCCGTCTGACCATCCCGTGGCGGTGTGCGTCCCTCAAGCCGGGCCAGTCTGCTCTCAAAGCTAATTTGTGCCATGTTTGTTCCCCAGTAGTTTCATGTCCCGGCGATCCCGGGCAATGGCCAGCAGTTCCAGAATGCGCGGTGCACGTTCGTCCGCCGGTTCGGCCTCAAGAATCTCGGCGATCCGCTCTGCCCGAATTTCATTGCTCAGTTGAACTTCATGGCAAAGTTCTTCGAGCACCTGCAGCCGTGTCTTGATTGTTGTCATGGTAATAATTTCCTTTCCAATTCTGTGAGCCGCTGTTCCAGCAGTCCGACCTCGATCAACCGGCCGATCTGCGCCAGGATAAAAACCAGCCTTGACGCCTCGGAGCTGTCTATTTGCCGCGCCTTCGCTTGGCGGTAGACCCGTGCCATTTCCAGCCGGCAATCGTCGATCGAGGACAGTTTGATCTTGGGGGGGATAGGGACAAGCTCACCCGTCCGCACAGCAACGGATTCCGCCGGAAATTTCCCCCCCTTGATCTGGGCTGGCTTCTTCTTCATGGCTGCTATGCCGTGGTGGTCGGTCCCATCAAAAACGGCCTTGCAGCCTGCGAGCCGGCATTCATGGAGCGCTTGAACTGTTCCTGCCGTGCAGCCCGGTCTGCGCCAAGTTCATATAGTCTTCGGAAGTTGGCCGGGCCGGTAGTTGGTCGATCCCGAACTGGATTATTTCGTCGATCGCTTCATCGGACAGGTTGCTCATGTCATTGCCATTTATCGGCGTGATCTTGACCTGGCCGCGGTCTCCGTCTTGTCGGGCTGCTTGCCCTGGGTGAGCTTCGGATCTGCTCGCTCAACGGCTTCTTGTATGGATCTACCGCTGGCGTGCTGGCGATCGTTGCCAAGGCCTGTTGCTGCTTCGCCAGACGTTCCGCG
>CAWJHB010000006.1:0-543837 GCA_963842555.1 uncultured beta proteobacterium | reverse complement strand
AGTGATCTTCGATAATGAACAAAATTGGTATAAGCACAATTGCATATTCCAAAGCTTTCATCACGAAAAGTTGGGAAACCCGTGCCCAAATGCTCGAATATGAACGCCGAGGATTTTTCCAATTTCTTTACGTCACTGCCTGTGGACATGCTGAATCAGTTATCTGCGATCATCTGAAAGCAATTTTGTTTTTTCCATTATTCGATATTAGGAAAGCCACTTCATCTCACGAGCGCCCTATGACTATAGACGGAACGGAGTTTTCCGTTAGTACCGAATCTGCTCAACGTGCAGTCCAGCGGATACTCGAACGTACCATGAAAGATCTCGATAAGGCCCCTTTCGACCGAATTGAGTCTTTGCATAAAGATATTGTAGGCCCGTCCATTCGTGACATCATAGGACCAGATTTACACGACAGGTTGATTGGGTTGGTATCAGTACGTAATCTACTTGCCCACGGTAGGGAGCTTTATGTTGAGATCAATGAATCATTTACTGCTGATACAACCTTTGAGCGGCACCCGCTCGAAAACGCTATTAAGAGCTTGCGACAGGCAAAACTGTTTAGCACCGAACAGGCAGACACGTATGATGCTCACGAACCTCAAGCGGTAATCTATCGAGATGAGGCTGTTGTCATTACCGACATGGGTATCAGATTTGCCCAATCCATTGCTCACTCCTGGCGCAATCAATCCAGAAGTTACGCAAGCAAACATCCAGTACACTATTTGTGTGAATGGCTATACCAAAAAGATTCGCCCTACCGCTGACTTCACCAACAATCTTAAAAGACGGCAGATAAGCGAGTATGGCTATGCTGACAGAGACCCACAAGATTACGAAGAAGATCACCTGATAGCACTTTCAATCGGAGGTGCACCTGATGACCCTCACAACCTGTGGCCTGAGCCACGTAACAGCAAATGGAATGCCAGAAAGAAGGACCGGTTGGAGTTTGTGCTTCACAAAATGGTTTGCGATCATGAAATATCATTGGCGGAGGCACACCACGCAATGGCTACGAACTGGATACAGGCATGGAAACAATATGTGCCAAGTCACAAGCATTACGGATTTAGGAAGGTGGATTGACTGACATGTGTGGCCGCTTCGCCTTAAACGAAAACCCAAGTGTGCACTTGCTTGTTGTACCACTCGTTCGCCACGGCCTCAAAGGAATTTACATTGGCAAGCTTTTTACGCTGATTTGTGGCTTTGCGTTCAGCAGATGGATCGAGGTCGGCTTCCAGTTGCTTGCGAAGCTCTTCTCGTTTTTTCCGTGCATCACTCAGTGAGACGTTGGGATACACCCCAAGGGACAAGGACTTTTCCTTGTCTGCCTGCCAGTAACGCATCCGCCAATACTTCCGGCCTAAATCCATAGGTAAAGACCATCACCGTCATGGAGTTTGCGGACGCCTGCACCGTTGCTGGTGGCGTTCTTGCATTCGGCAGCAGATAACAGATTCGTAGCCATCGTGGTAACTCCTTACTGTGATAATTTAGTTACCACGAAAGTTACCACGGTTTTAGCTTGGACTCAATGGGAAGTTACCACGCATCCAAAGACTATAAACTATAGTAAATGCCAGTATTGATTGGGTTTTAAAGACTTGCGTGGATGAATGAGGATGCTAAGTTGGAGCGGTGTCAGTCGAATAATGGCCTGAATGCCGCGCCATTACTATGTTCTGATTTTTTGCATTTTTGAGGTACCCCCAGATGTACCCCCAATTGTCGACCCCTAGGAACTTGGTCTAAGTGAGTGTTGCCAAGCAATTATATCCGATTGCCGCCAGCGTACCGACCCCGTACCGATGGAAAGAGGGCGTGGGAATTTCCCTGATTTTATTAAACGGTAGATTGTTGCCCTGCTTAGACCGGACATTTTTTCAACGGTCTTGCGAGGTATGAGGTAGTCAACATCTTGGTGATGTTGAACTTGCGCGGGTACGCTTTGTAGCAAATTACATTGCGTCTTTTCTTCAAGAAATGGATCGTAGTTCATGGCGTTCTTTTCAAGAACAAGCACATCCAGGGAAAGTGCCATCGCCATCCCAGACAAACCCGACGGAACACCCAGCGCTTGCCCACCTTGGCGGCAGGAACCCGGCCAGCCTTGGCCCGGTAGCGCAGTTCTTCAGGGTGCAGCCTGAGAAACGCGGCAGTTCCCATGCGCATGGCAGTGAGATGGGGGCGGATTGCCTTGTCTAAGTAGCTGGATTTCACGCCCAGATAATCGATGGCATGCTGGCGATTGAGGCCGCGCCGCTCATGGAAGGCAAGCTTGTTCATGATCACGTCACCCAGATCGAAGCTCGATCGATGACGGCCATGCCAGCGGCATGCCTGACCGGGTAGGACAAATGGTATTGAGTTGCGCGCATTCCAAATCTCCCGTTGGACGGAGAGGGAATGGCTGTGTGGTGAGCGCGTACCCCTTCCGTCAATAAATAAATGACTGACTGTGAGAAGTACGCAACCTTAACTGTCGCCCTGAAAGACCGGGCATTTTTCAAACGCGGCGTCTAAGGTACGTTTGTCCACCGCAAAAAAACCGTTGGGCTAGTTGCATCGTTGACCCAACGTTGGAGTGAATGCTACCACCAAAACAAGGTCTGTCAATAATGATTTATTGGAATTGATGAGCCGATGAAAATTTTTTTTCAGGGCGCCCGAAAAAGCCTGGCAAAAGATCTTCTGGATTTTATGAGTACTATTTTGATCGGCGGGATAAATTCATAGGCTTTATTGCACGTTTTATGGAAAATTCCGTCTAGATTTGCTCTAGGAATGGTTTAGGAAAGTTTTAGGAAAATTTAAGCAATTTGTAGCTTCCGTTTAGCATTTTGTAGGTGATTTTTGGGTTTTATGCGTATTCTCTGCGGTTGTTCAGCGGTCTTTATTGAAGGTTTCACCTTCAGTTCGCGATTTATTAGCTGAACAAACAGTGGCAGCACTGCGACCGTCAGGTTCTCGGTGCCGGCCGTTGCGGACTGTCGCTCCAGTCTTGACTGAGTTAACTATCGGCGTCCGCTTTGTAGCATGCTGTTACCATTGTGCTACAACCGCAAGGTGCCAAAAGCAGACGGTTGCTGGCTCTCTCCAATCGTTACTTTAAATTGTCCCAAGGTGAAATATTGTGAAGAAACTTGTTCTGTTGATCGTAACAATTTCAATCATCAGGACATAACGGCCCGATACGTCATGCTGGCATTCTCATTCATCATCATCGTCATCGCATTCATTGTCAGACTTGCAGTACCAGGCTGGCAAATACACGAAGGAGATAATCATGCAAAAAATTAAATTGACCAATGGCGTCGAAATACCAGTATTGGGTTTTGGCGTCTTTCAAATAAGCAATCCGGCTGAATGTGAACGCGCCGTCGTAGATGCAATTGAAACAGGCTACCGTCACATCGACACCGCTGCCTCATACCAGAATGAAACTCAGGTAGGCAATGTGCTGAGAAAGAGCGGTATAGGTCGGGACGAGTTATTTGTTACCACCAAATTGTGGCTTCAGGATTCAAACTATGAAGGTGCAAAAGCGCAGTTCGAACGATCTCTGAATCGCCTGCAATTGGATTACCTCGATCTGTATCTGATCCATCAGCCCTATGGAGATGTCCATGGCGCTTGGCGCGCCATGGAAGAATTGCAAGCAGCCGGCAAGGTGCGCGCAATAGGAGTGAGCAATTTCCAGCCGGATCGGCTGGCTGATTTGATCGCATTCAATCGCGTCAAGCCGGCAGTCAATCAGGTCGAAGTCAATCCCTTCAACCAGCAATTACACGCAGTACCCTGGATGAAAGCCAAAGGTATACAGCCTGAGGCATGGGCCCCCTTCGCCGAAGGTCGCAATAACCTGTTTGCCAATCCGGTGCTCACCGAAATCGGCAAACAATATGGCAAGTCCGTGGGGCAGGTGGTGTTGCGCTGGGTTGTTCAACGTGGCGTAGTCGCGCTTGCAAAATCCGTACATAAAGAACGAATGATGGAAAACATCGATGTCCTGAATTTTGAACTGACTGACATCGACATGAACAGGATCACGGCAATGGATACGGCGACCAGTGCGTTCTTCTCGCATCGTGATCCGGCGATGGTCGAATGGCTGACCTCACGAAAAATGGATGTGTAGAGCGTAAGAATTGAGTTCCTGACGTCCTCTGTCTAGGTCAGCACAGAGAATTCAGGTGCGAGTTGAACAGGTCCTCTATGTGTCGATTGTGTGAGTTGGCCAGTGTCCGCAATCGGGCAGCTCAGTTTTTTTGTGCGCAAGGAAATTGTCATTGCTCCGAAGCTGACGTTCGCCAACCGCCACTTTCGACACGAACCGGACATAGCGACATCCCAAAACCGGAAATACAACGCCTGGGTCAGTGGGAGCCAGCTTTTTCGGCGATACACTGCACCCGGTCGTTAGGCGATTCACAGGTATTACCAAAGGACCGAGTTAATACAATTCATCCTTTCTCCAACGCTTCTTCAGGATATGAGTAATTATCATTTGTTCTGCATCCGAAATTGCATGGAGACTAATTTTGGCATCCAACTTCTGAGTTTTCTTGGGCATTTTTGAACCTTCATCAGCGATTCTCTCGTACGTTCTCGTCACATCCTGTAATTCTGACCTTTCTGAGGCGTCTCCTATGTCGAATAATTCTGCCAAAAGAGAGCGAAAATTCCGGTCCTTATACTCGAGAAAAACAAAAAATTCCGGATAGGAATGGTATGTATCTGAAGGAAATCTATTATTCAAATAGTAGGTGGCATCAGCGTAATAGGTGAAAGGCTGATAAAGATAGCCGCTGTTGAGTCTATCTTGGTCACTTTTGAGTCCGGCCAGTGCCTGGTATCGGAAATTGTCAACCTAGTTGTCGCCTGAATGCTTGCGTTTATGCGGCCATTTTTAGCTCTATATCTCCTTCCATTTTCTTGCTTTCTTCAGTGATGTGCTGATCCGGATTCAGATGCACGACGCGGACGGGTTGCCAGTTTCTGGTGGCACCGCTCCAACGAGCCGGATGTCGTCGTTTTGCTGCCTCGTAGACGGCGGTGCGCTTCTCCAATAATGCGGTGTCGAGTCCCCCATGGCGTTCTGCCGGGGTAACGAAGCGGATGGCGCTGTGCCGATGTTCGTGGTTGTACCATTGGACAAACGTACCAACCCACTGCCGTGCAGCGAGCAGACTTTCAAACGCCTGACGCGGATAGGCCGGCCGGTATTTCAAGGTCTTGAACAGTGATTCCGAGTACGGATTGTCATTGCTGACCGCCGGACGACTAAACGAAGGGGCGACCCCCAACGCTTGCAAGGTGGCCAGCATGGTGGCGCCTTTCATCGGGCTGCCATTGTCAGAATGCAGCACCACCTGGTTCGGCGCGATGGCTTCCCGTATGCAGATGTCGCGCATGACCTCGCTCGCCAGCTCACTGCTTTCCACCTCGTAGATCTGCCAGCCGACGATCTTGCGACTAAAGATATCCATGAACAAATACAGGTAGAAATAGAGGCCCTTCACGGGTGTCGGCATATAAGTGATGTCCCAACTGAACAACTGGTTGGGGGCCGTAGCGCAGAGCGCTCGCGGTTTGTGACGTCGCTGCGCAGGGCGTTCTGCTCCCCGATGCCTGAGCTGATTCTCGGCTCTCAAGACACGGTAACAGGTGGATTCAGAGGCGATGTACTCTCCCCGATCCGCCAGTATCGGCACGATCTGACTCGGCGGCAGGCTGCCGAATTCGTCTGAATTGACGACCATCAACAGGCGTTCTCGTTCCAACGTACCCAGACGGTTTGCCGGTGTTTGAATCCGCTCCGGGCGTTGATCGCCGCGTGACTGGTCAATCTGCCAGCGCTGCAAGGTGCGTTCACTGAGGGTAATGACGGCACAGGCACGATCCTGGCGTGCGCCGGAATCCATGGCCTCCTGCACCATTGCGAGGATATGGCCGCGCTCTACGAGTGAGGTCATTTGACCTCGTCCTCCCAGAGCGCGCGGAACTTTTTTTGTAAAATCAGCAACGCAGCAGCCTCCGCCAATGCGCGTTCCTTGCGCACTAATTCACGCTTGAGCTGGTCGTTCTCATCTTTCAACACCCGTATTTCACGACTGCCCGATGCAACCTTTACCTCCGCACAAAAAGCAGTTTTCCAACTCGTCAGATGATGGGCAAACAAGCCGTTTTCACGACACCAGGTCTGCAACGCTTCTCCCGACAAACCATGCGTTGCATGCAAGGCCAGCAACTGCTCCTCTGCACTCCAGTCCTGCGGGCGGCGCTCTTTTGTCGCCACCACACCAACCGCGTTCACTGCTTTCCTTTTCATCCAATTCTTTACCGTGTGATAGTTGACGTTCAACTCTTCCGCGACCGACTTAACCGACCGCTGGCCACGAGAATATACCTTGAATAACGCCTGCTCGATGAATGCTGCTGAATATCGTGATCCCATTGTTGTCTCCACACCTCAAAGTTAAATTTTTGAGGCGACAACTAGTCTGACGCCGGGGGGTATATCCGATAGCTAATCTCTGTATTCAATCTATATTCTAACTTACTCCTCTCTTCAGCCTTAGCACGCCGATTACTATAGAACGTATAACCAGCCGTTAAACTGGAAAGCACAACCGATGATAAGATCCAAAGAATAAATGAGGAGTTTAGCACAGACCAAACTCGCTCTCTTTTACTTCTGCCAGAGTTGGTTTTTGCCTTCAACTGTTTATGCAGCTCAAAGCGAAATGTTTCTTCAGCTCTGATCTTGCCTTTCTCCCTTTCAGTCAAAACCTCTGGATTCTGTTGACTGGTATCGTTCATGATCTACTCCCATTCGATTCATCAATGTCGCGAGGTGTAAACGGCCTAACAATTATTCATATGACAAATCCGTCCGGACATTTTTTGATAATACGGACAAGGTGAATATCTCCTTCTGGCACCATGCGGAACTTCGATTCTCATAGTAACTAACCTTAAAGTGGTCATTCAACCAAGCAGATCACACACCATCATTAGAAGTTTCCGCACCTCTAAGACCTGAACCACTATGTGGGGTTACATTGGAATCGTAACTGTAATTGTTTTTGGAGCGGGTGGAGGGGCGCCACTATTTTGATTAGTACCACCACTCAACTCCGCTAATCTGGCGCACCCTACCAATAGCAAGACTAGCAGCGCAATTAATAACAATTTATTTGCCATAATGAGTCAGTGAGATCTGAATGGTTGTAGTGTGATGACAAAAAAACAGACGCTGTGAATAATCCAGGAACATTATCGAACGACCGATTTTGGCACTAACCAGTCGTTCTGAAATACGCAAAATTTCTACGCTCTCGGCTTGGCTGGCAGATAAAGACGCGCACAATCTTGTCTCGCCAAACCCCCGCGTCTCAAATCTGCCGCCCAGCCACTCTATTTGGTTCGTTCAAACGTGACAATGCTTCGGGTCATTCCTTTGTCGGCCCAGTTAGGCATGACTCGCCATGGTGTGAAAACTTGAAGCCGCTCGCCTTCCACCCTGAAGGTTCGTGACTGTTCAGTACCTACCCATGCCGGATTCCAAGCCACTTCGACACTGGTAATCCACTTGTCTCCTTCCAATCGATACTTGCCAGTATAGGCAATCAGACTGTCCAGCAGTGCCGCCTTCTCCTCCGCAGTTTTAGCCGGTTTCCGACCGTCTCCCGTCAGGACAAACCAGAGACGCGACTCAGGACTGAAGATCACATAGCCCGTTGGGTTCTTTCCCATGGGGAACATTTTTTCGCCTGTAGCTTGAACCTCAACCTCGTAGGAAACTAGTTTCCATGCACCCTGAATCTTTGCATTGTCATCAGCAAAACTCGATTGCACTGCAGTAAGGAGAAGAAGAACCAGAATGGCGAACCACTTGTATCGAGACATGATGTTAACTCCTTTTCGTTAAGGAAGAACGTGGCCTTGCAGTCAGCAGATATCCATAATCCAACGCCTGCAATGGATAACTTGCGTCAGACATCCAGCCGACTGCATTCATCAAGTTGTTGTCAACCTACTCCCAATAAATCAATTAATCAACAAACCAAATTACTTACATAATCAATTTGGTTATGTATTGTTGGTAACTAACGTTGGGAGATACGGCGAGACAAGTCGCCTAATTGGAGGACACTCTCAAGGGTCCGTTCTTGGCACGAAGCGGTCCTTTTGCACTTGAATTATCTTACCCGAAAGCAGTCGTTGGCGAAGTGTGGCTACAGACTGCGGTTTCAAACTGAAAAGTAATAGGCCCGAAAAGCACAACTTATGATGGGCCTAGCGGAGCCAGAGACTCTGCCTTATCAGCCAAAATTACTAATGAAGGTGTAATGGAGCAATTATCCCCGCAGTAATTACAACTATTATTAGGGAAATAATCGTCAGAATAATAAGCGCGGGTATGGATGCTAATGTTGCTTTAACCATAAAAACTACCATTGACCAAAATGGCATCTTGATATCAACAATACTGACCTTCTGAGGTTGCTGCAATGGCTGTTGCCTCTGATCAGCAGCGTCGATATTTATAATGTTGTCGTAATCCATTAGTTTCTCCCTTTAACTATTGTTACAAACGAGGTGTCATTGTAAGGGCATAAACCTCGACTTTGCGGGTGTATGTATACAACAACACCGGCAGAGTACCTTATGCCTGTCCAGATGCCCGGGCGGTACTGGACAGCCGTTGACATGGGGCTGCTGACGCTAGAACAGGCGCAGGCAGCGTGGGCCGAGGAGCAGGCTGCGGGGGTGCCGTTTGATGCACTGGGCTGATCAGTCTGCCGAGAAAATGCGATTGGCGTCGCCGTTGGATTCTTTGCCGTCGTGATCTAACTCGCGCCTACAGCCAGACATTTTGGGGCAACTCCTTCCGAAGCTCTTCGCAACGACGTTCGATTTCGACAGCTAACTTCTCGATCATGCGATTTATTGCACGGAGCTCGATTCGGCGAAGAGGGTGGCGTGCTGCCCGGCATATGCCGCCATCGCCGCCGGGAAATAGCTCAATCGAGATATCAAGCACATCAGCATCTGAGTGAGCAACCCCCCGGTTCCTCGTGTCAATGAGCGCATCGTGCAGCTCGCGTTCCGAAGACGTGAGGACACGAAGCAATGACCCTGGAACGGTTCGTTCGGCAACTGCCGATTGACCCCGCGAATTAACGAACGGCCTCGCGTAGGACACTACCAACGCGGTTGTGAGCGCGACGAGTAGAGCACTGGGCTCCTTGCGACGAGGGAAAAGCAAGTTTGATTTGAGAATCTCTTCGATGGTTGCCTTTGCCTCGTGTAGATCGACGCGCGAAAGCCAAAGCCGTCGGTAGAGCCGCAACTGCGGCTCCAACTCTGCTTTCACAGCTACCCGTACAAACTGCTTGTTCGCGGCTGGTGGCATGTGTGACGCCTTACGTTCACAATGAGGGACGCGCGTCCTTCTCGATTGTGTGGTTAGGTGGAGCAGCACCTTATCCGAGAAAATCCGCTGTAAAGCGGCGCACCCACTTGAGCAAGTCTTCGACATCTTCCTTTTTGAATTTATCGAAATGCCCGTGATCGGCATTGTTGCGGACGTCTGCAATTCCTGTGATCCGCTTTAAGACTAACTTGTCGTATATCCCCGCCTTCGCTAGCTCCGAGTTCAATTTGTCGATCGACGTTTTGTCGGGGACAGAAATGCTATTGGCTTCAGACAATTTTCGAAGAGTATCTTCAAGAACCGCCCCTGCAACTGACGCTGCAGGCACATGAAATCCCTGTGCGAAGAGGTGCTCTGCTTGCTCAAGGAAATCGTCGAGAACTTCCGCGGTAACCATCGACCGAATCTCAAAAAGCATTCCACCTTCGTAGTCGCGCGACGCGGCTTCGAGTGCGCCGTAGCACTCCTTGAAGTAGTAGCTATTTACGGCGGAATTCTTGTTGTCTGCTAGCTTCTTCAGTTCCATGTAGTGGTCGCTTTTTTCACCGCAGGCGCGCTTTGTCAGATTCAACGCTTCCGTTCTAAAGCGAACGTAGCTAACATCGTCAGGTTGTCTGTTGCGGTACTCGTACCCGTCCCAACCTGCCTTTTGTAAAATCGCCTTTCCCTCCGCTAGAAGGGCGTTAAATTTCTCGGCGATTTTTTGATCGATGGTCACGGGTGCTCCACTTAACGTCGAGCTAAGGCGCTGCGCGCTTTTGCGCAGTCCCGCTTGAGCGCAGAGTTAGGCCACACTTAGTTCTTGGCATTTTGCCTTAGCTCACTATAAAGCTGCATTGCTCCTCGGGATGGCGATTTGAGCGGGTTGTCGCGGCAATACTTATCGATGTACGCCATGATTGAGTCGCTATCGGGTAGCAGGACAAATGGTTGCTTCGCTGTGACATAGTCAGCCATGTTCATGCCGCTCAGGAAACCTTGAACCCACGAGATGAACATTACGCGAGCGGTGGGGTCTGATTCGTGAGCCAGATAGCTACCACAAGAACTGGTGCCTGCTCCAGCCAGCGCTTGATCGCTGGATTGAGCGTGGGCGACGCCGACGCAGCACAACGCCAAGACGATAACTAACGCACCAACTTTCATAATCCCCCCTACGAGCATTGTGGCCTAACAGTTATTAGCCAGACATATCGGTCTGTATTATTAAAAATGGTGTGGAATGCATTTTTTCGACAACCGATTGATTCATTTAAGTCCACTGAACTTATTGTTCCACACTATGCATAACAGTACGGACGGAAGCGGATGTCTTCTTAGCGAACAAAAAATGCGAGCGTCTGGTTATGGCACGAAGCGGAAGTCCACTCCTCAATATTCACCGCCCCAAAACTGCCCCTGGCATTAATTAATTTGTATTGCCACAAGGCTGACGCTGGTAACGGGCGACTTCCGACACATTCCGGTCAGTCGATCTACGCAAAAGCAGCCGTTCAAAGTGCCTAAGTATTGGTGCCAGTCTAATGTTGAGTCGGGGATATTCCCGAGGATGCATACACAGAGGCGTAAGCTTTTTCTTTGAACAACTTCAGGCAAGCTTTAACCACATCCGGGTCATAAACCGTTCCGCTGCCTTGCGTAATCTCATCCAACGCCGACTGGATTCCAGGCGCCGGGCGGTATGGCCGACGGGATGCTATCGCATCCACCACATCCGCAACGGCAATGATTCTGGCCTCCAGAATGATCCTATCCCCTTTTATACCATGCGGGTAGCCACTTCCGTCCATGCGTTCATGGTGTTGCAGGATAATCTTGGCCACCGGCCATGGGAATTCAATATCCCTTACTATTTCAAAGCCTGCCTGAACATGGTTCCTGACCGACAGCATCTCATAAGGGCTGAGCTTGCCAAGTTTGTTTAGAATTTGAGACGGAATGGTTACATATCCGATATCGTGAATACTGCCTGCAGCGCGTATCCCCCGTATCACCTCATTTGGCAGCCCCATTTCCTTTCCAATTGCAGCGGCAAGCTCCGCAACTTGCAGCTCATGGCCTATCGCAAACGGGGCATGAGCCTCGTTTATCTTAGCCATGGCCTTCAAACAACCTTCCACGGCCTGCTCAAGTTTTTCGACATACCCAGCGGAAGCCTTGTCAGCCACAGCTCCGGGTATTTCAGGTCTATTGGTCATCTCTGTATCCTCAAGTCTAACGTACGGTTATCAACCGGCTGGGCTGCATCGCTACGGCCCGCGAACACAATCACGCTTCCATGTCACAATCACCCCCCAGCAGTTAACAAGTCAAACAATCAAGCCGAAAATTTATAACCCTGCTCGCGGAATAACGCCATACACGCATCCACCACTTGCGGGTCATAGATCGTTCCGCGTCCCTTCTTGATCTCATCTAGTGCCACGTCAATACCCAGCCCGGGACGATACGGGCGGTGCGACGACATCGCTTCCACAACATCGGCCACGCAAAGAATCCGCGCCTCAAGCAGAATTTCGTCACCCTTGAGTCCACGCGGATAACCCGAGCCATCGATCCGCTCATGGTGTTGCAGTACCATCTGTGCAATCGGCCAAGGGAAGTCGATATCCTTCAAGATGTCATAACCGGCTTGAGGGTGACCTTTGACCAAACTGTACTCGATTTCAGTCAGCCTCCTGGGCATGCTGAGTATCTCAGCAGGAATCTGGATTTTGCCCAGGTCATGCACCTCGCCGGCAAGATGGATGCCGTGCACCTGTTCATCCGTCAGCCCCATTTCCTTGGTGATGGCAACCGACAGTTCGGCCACTCTGTTCTCATGCCCGGCGGTATAGGGGTCGCGCATCTCGACGATCCTGGTGATAGCCTTGATGGTGTCTTCGAGGTTGCTTTCCAGTTGGGAAAGCTGTTTCTTGATTTTGTTCTGGGCCTCGTCACGTTCATGTCGGGTTCGCAGGCTGAGTATGCCGAATGCCAGGTCCCCGGCCATTTGTTCCAGCAAGCTGACCTCTTCATCACCAAAGGCGTCGGTATAACCTGAATAGAGGGTCAGCACGCCGAACACCTTGCCCGCATTGATAAGTGGCAAGGCAACGCTGGAGTTGTATCCGCATTTTGCAGCATCTGCACGCCATGGCAGGACGAGCTCGTCGGTCAGGAAGTTCTGTATAACCTGTGTCTGTCCGCTGCGTGCCGCTGTGCCTGTTGGCCCGCGCCCGCGCTCGGCATCCGCCCAGATGATCCCTGCATGCTCCACAAAACCCTCATCTAGACCGTCCTTTGCAACGACACGGATGGTCTTGGCTTCATCATGTTCCAGATACCCCACCCAGGCCATGCGGTAGTTGCTTTGCCTGACGATGGCCTGACAGACCCCCGACAATAATTCATGCTCATCTGTGGCATGCACCAAGCTCTGGTTCACTGCGCTCAACGCTGCGAGGGCGCGCCTGGATGTGATCAGGGAAATTTCCGTTAGTCTGCGTTTAGTGGTGTCCTCGTAGATGCCCAGAATGCCAATGGACTGATTGTGTTCATCACGCAGAGGCACCTTGGAAGTACGAAGCCAGATCGTTTTACCATCAGGTGTCGTTTGCGGTTCTTCGAATGCCAGCTTGGGCTTGGCAGACGCCATCACTACTCGATCATCGGCTCGGTACAAGTCCGCCTGATCCTTCCACCCCATTTCAAAATCGGTTTTACCGCTTAGTTCGTCCGGACTGGAGTGTCCAGCATCTTTCGCAAACTGAGTGTTGCAGCCCAGATAGCGCAAATCGCGATCCTTCCAGAATATGCGGAGTGGCACATTTTCTATGATGGAGTGGAGCAATTCGTTCGATTCCCGGAGCGTGGCCTCGACCTGCTTGCGCTCGCTAATGTCGGTGTGTGTACCGATCATCCGCAGTGGACTTCCATCAGCGTCACGACTGACCAGCTTCCCCCGGGCCAATATCCATTTCCAAGAGCCATCCTTGCAGCGCATGCGGAACTCAACGACATAGGACGGTTGTTTACCTGCGAGATATTCTTGGAGGGCGAATATCACGCGATCCCTGTCATCGGGATGCAGATGTTCCATCCAAGCAGCCCCGGTATCCGGAAATTCATGCTCGGCATAGCCGACCATTTCTTTATAGCGCTTGGAATACAAGGCTTCATCGGTTTTGGGGTTCCAATCCCAGACGCCGTCTCCTGCGCCTTCCAGTGCGAATTTCCAGCGTTCTTCGCTCTCGCGAAGTTGCTCGGCTAAGATCAGGGCGTTGAGGGAGTCCGAAATACGTTGGGCGACAGTCGTAAAAAGATCTATATCCTCTTCATCATGCATGACCGCGCTTGCACAATGGTGCAGACCGAACACCCAGGACTTGCCAATTTTAGGATGCAGAGTGATCATCAACTGGGATTTGACCAGGAACATCTGTGCAACGAGTGGCGGGACAGGCTGATCGGTACCGGGGCCATTTTGGATTGCGCCATCTGCCCTGAGCAACTCTCTGTAAACTCCGGACATATTGCTGTCCATCGGCATGTCCACACCCTGTGCGAACAGCCCGGGCCATTCCGGACGCGTGCGTTCCATCGGCACGCTCCAACTCGGCGCGTCGGGATCGCAGGGATACAGGAACCACGCACGGTCCGCATTGAATACTTGGAGCACCAAATCCAGAACACGACCCAATACATCTTGCATGTTATCGTTAGCAATACTGATTTGCGTGATCCGGTCCAGCACATCCAAGTGCCGGAGGCGAGTCTCGATATTGAGTGGCATCTGGAATTCAGTCATGTTGGAAGGGAATTATATTGGGCCGCTCCGACAAACAATTCTGCAATAAGATAAATCACTAGTGTCCCAACGTTAATCGAACAGAAACAACTGGTTGGTTGAGTCCGGTGAATTTGTATCCAGTGGTGTACGCGCCAACAGTTGATTTAGCGCCATTCTCTCGAACATAGTGAGGCTCAAGATTTGTAGCATTTCGTAGAGTGAAGCGGTGATGTTCAGTCGCTTTCTCAGGATGGCGACCAAAACGTAAACCGATACGGCGATCCAGCTTTGAGACTTGACCGCGTTTTCTGAAGTGCCGAAGAAGGACTTGATACGCAGATGCTGTTTGATCCATTTGAAGAACAACTCGATTTGCCAACGGCAACGATAAAGATCGGCGATGCTCTGTGCCGACAGGTTGAGGTGGTTGGTCAGGAAGACCAACGTCTTGCCCTCGGCATCTTTGATCTTTATGCGTCTGATCGTCGTTGGGAAATGTTGCTGAGAATAAAAACCGTCCAACGTACCCAGTTGGTCGCAGATGATGCCGGCCGAGCGATCTGTTGGTCGGGAATATTGTCTCGTAAAGCGCAGATTCGCCTTGGCTCGCGTCACAAAGAAACTGCCCGCTTGGTGCAGGCGATGCAGCCTGGCAAAGTCGAGATAGCCGCGGTCCATGATGTAGAACGCTCCTGCCTCGGGAATGATCTGATCGAGAATGTTCACGTCGTGCAGCTTGCCGTCGCTGATGTGGATGAAGCTGGGAATATTGCCGCGCAGGTCGAGCAGCGTATGCAACTTGATTGCCGCCTTGGTCGAACGAAACGGGGCCCATGGAAATACCGACAGGCACAGATCGATGGTGGTGGCATCCAGCGCGTAGACCGTGTCGGAGAGATCGACGCCAAACGGTTCGTCCACGTAAAGCGGGCGTGCTATTCCAATCAGGCTCTGCGCGAAGTCGGCATAGATGCGCCAGTCTCGAATCGCATTGGCATTGGCCAACGTATTGCGCGACACCGTACTGCGAAAACCCATGTGATAGAGCTTGGCGGACTGGCTGCGCAGACAGGCTTCGATGTCGCGCAGACTCTCGCGATAAGTCAGTTGCGTGAACGCCATACACAGAAACTGGTCGAGACAAGTAAAGTGTTTGACCTTGTGTTCCCCATCGTAACGGGCGACACATCGGCGGAAAGTGGTCAGCGGCAAGTGCGACATCACTTGCGCAAAAACAAGTTTGCCCGTGTTCATTGGCAGTCCTCGCAATCGGGTTGGCGATACCCCGAATGCTACTTGACAAGTTCAAATCGAGACCAGACTTAACCATGAAATATCTTCGTTCCTTCAATCAATTACAATTGACGCATCAGTCAACGTTGGGTCACCAGTGAAGATAAATATAAATGACATATCGATGAATGTCCAACCTCAGCTCCAAGAATACTGCCGCGCATCAAGTTGTTAAATCTGTTGCCGCAAAGCAGCCACTCGGGAATGGCAGAAATTGGCAGCACATTTTAGCCGGTCGAATTTCTCAAGAGCGGACGCTCATCCTGCCTAATATCTGATTTCATTGCTCGTTGTCAGTGATCCTACCTAACCATGCGCTCCAGTATGCCGGTATTAACGAGCTTGACATTCCTATTTGGCAAAATGATTCCACTCTGCATCTAACACATAAAACATTTTTCTCCGTTACGGCCTTAACATGATCATCAAACCAATCTTGATACTGATTGCCATATTCGCCTATAAATGCAATGGAATGTTTTGCCAGATACTCAACAATGTGCATCTGAAAGCAACTGGCATAAGGAGATAGGTTGCCTTTGGTATATTCATCCCAGATAAACTCGTCTGGCAGCACTCCAGCCTTTCTCATCTCTGCTGTGTAGCCGAATTCCATATAAAACGCATTCAGGTTTTTTATCTGGTGAATTACATTCCCATTTATCGCAACGCTCGCAACATATCCGTTGGAGCTTTTTGGAGGGTTATATGCAAAGTGAGGCATTGGGTTCTGCATTTCATCTTTTCATATTTTCATTACCTTTTTTTAACATGGCACCTTAATGAAATGAGGGATATAAGTATAACTACCTAGGTGATGCCTCTGTGTCAGCCACGAAGGTTGTTTAACGGCTACCCATGCACCTTTCAGCCGTAGGCCACTATCATAGAAGCTGCGTGGAATATGGAAGGCTGGTACCATCTTCACAGAATTAAAAATGGATAGGCATTTAAATAGAAAATTAAATCAAGGAGAGCACCATGGCAATAGAGTTGTTCAATAATGGCAAACATTTGTGCGTGATATTCGATGACCTGGTGGATGATTCCATGGGTGCTGCCGTACAGGCCAATCAATTCCTGATCGTTGACAATAATCATGGCGCGTTGATCGATCCGGGCGGCAACATGACGTACAACGGTCTGTTGATGGGAATGCAAAAATATTGTTCGTCCAAGGGTCTGGACTATATCCTTGCCTCTCACGCCGATCCTGACATCATCGCATCAGTAAACAAGTGGATGATCCATACCAATTGCAACGTGTTGATCTCTAGCCTGTGGGCGCGCTTCGTACCGCATTTTTGCAGTGTGGGAAATGCCGAGGGGCGTGTGAAAAGTATCCCGGACGAAGGTATGAACATTACTCTGGGAAATTGCGTGATCAAGGCGATTCCAGCTCACTTCATGCATTCTGAGGGGAATTTCCAGTTTTATGATCCGGTCAGCAAGATTTTATTCTCCGGCGACATGGGGGCGTCCCTGGTACACCATACCGAAGTTGACACGCCAGTGGAAGATTTCAAAAAGCATATCCAGTTTATGGAAGGTTTTCACAGCCGCTACATGGTTTCCAACAAGATCTGCCGCTACTGGGTAAACATGGTGCGCCGGATGGATGTGGAAAGCATCGTACCGCAACATGGTCGCAGATTCGAAGGCAAGAAAATGGTGAACGAGTTCCTAAACTGGATTGAGACCTTGCCCTGTGGCGTCGATCTGATGACCCAGGAAAACTACCGCGCGCCCTAATTCTTCGCCTAAGCAGTGCTGTAGCCTAATCCGGATGGCAATTTCACGCTGATTGTTCCAGTCTGGAGTATGGAATATCCAATCCCTGCTTCAGTAGCGCCTCGAACTGCTCAATCGGCATCGGCCTGCCGAACAGATACCCCTGGAAATGGGTGCAACCGCGCAGTTCAAGAAAATCCCGTTGCGCATCGGTTTCGACCCCTTCCGCAACCACGTTCAATCCCAATGTTTCGGCCATTGCGATGATGGTCTGCACGATGGCGGCATCGTTTGGGTCGCTGGTGATGTCACGCACGAAGGATTGATCGATCTTGATCTGGTCCAGCGGCAGTTGCTTGAGATATTGCAGGGATGAATAGCCGGTGCCAAAGTCATCCAACGAGAACTTGACGCCGAGTTCGTTCAATGCGCTCATGGTTGCAATGGTGTCTTCTATATTCTCCAGCAAGATACCTTCGGTCAGCTCCAGCTTGAGTAGCTTCGGTTTGATGCCATAGTGTTGCAAATGCGTCTGCACCTGGGAGACAAAATCAGTCTGGCGAAACTGCTTGGCACTCACGTTCACCGCCAGAACGAGGCCGCGGGTGAGGGTATCCTGTTCCCATGCCTTGAGCTGCGCACAGGCCGTCTCCAGCACCCAATGGCCGATGGGCAGGATCAGCCCGGTTTCTTCCGCCAGCGGAATGAATTGTGCGGGCGATACCATTTCGCGCAGGGGATGAATCCAGCGTATCAATACCTCTGCACCCAATGGACGATGTGAACTATCTACCTGGACCTGGTAATACAGATGGAATTGTTTCAACTCAAGTGCTTTGCGTAATTCACCCTCCAGCGAGAAACGTCCAGTGATGTTGGCCTGCATTTTCTGGTCAAAGAAGCGCACGGTGTTGCGGCCAGCTTGCTTGGCCTGATACATGGCGATGTCGGCCTGTTTTAGCAGTTCATCCATCGCCAGCAGGTTGCCTGTGAACAGAATGGCCCCGATACTGCTGGTGCCGTGGTATTCAACACGTTCAAGCTGATAAGATCGGCTGAGGGAAGCGAGTATCTTTTCGCTGATGACTTCGGTCTGTTCCGCCGCTTCCATGGCGTGTTCACTCAGGTTTTCCAGCACTATCACGAATTCGTCACCGCCTAGACGAGCCACGGTATCGTCGTCGCGCACGCAGGAGGTCAGACGTTGCGCGACCTGTTGCAAGAGCAGGTCGCCGAAATAATGACCGAGGGAGTCGTTGAGGGACTTGAAATTGTCCAGGTCGATGAGTAACAGCGCACCAGCTCTACCGGTACGTACACTGGCAGGCAGTGCATGTTGAAGCCGGTCCATGAGCAGCCGCCGGTTGGGCAGGCGGGTGAGGTCGTCATAGAAACCCAGATACTGAATCTTTTCCTCTGCCGCCTTGCGTTCCGTAATATCGATGTGTGACCCGACATAATGGGTGACCACACCATCATCCCCTTTAACAGCCGTGATAGTCAGCCATTTGGGGTAAATCTCGCCATTCTTGTGTCGATCCCAGATTTCTCCCTGCCAATGTCCAGTGTCACGAATGGTCGCCCACATCGCACGGTAAAAATCTGCATTGTGGCGGCCAGATTTGAGCAGACGCGGGGTATGACCCGCGACTTCCTCGGCCGTATAGCCGGTGGTCTCGGTAAAAGCCTGGTTGACCCGCAGGATCACCTGGTCGGCATCGGTGACCATAATGCTTTCCTGGGACTCGAAGGCGGCTGCGGCGATGCGTAGATCGGATTCGGCTTGCTTGCGTTCGGTGATGTCGTAGTTGACCCCAATCAGGCGTAGCGGCGTGCCCTCGGCATCGCGCACAACTTTCCCCAATGCCTTGATATTCCGGATTTCGCCATTGGGCCAACAAACCCGGAATTCGGTATCAAAGGGGATATCGCCGCGCAATGCCCGTTGCATCGTTTCGTTGGCCTCTACGCTGTTGTCGGGATCGAGTAAGGCACGCCAAGCTTCATATGCACCGCCGAAGTCTTCTCTCTTGGTACCATATAACTCGAACATGCGGTTGTCCCAGACCAGCTTGTTGTTGACGACATCCCAATCCCATATCCCTATTTTCCCGGCGCGTGTCGCGACATCCAGTCTTTCCACAAGCCGGGCATTGTCTTCCTGGATCCGTTTGCGTTGATTTTCGCGGTCATAATTGTCCAGCGCGAAACTGATGTCCATTGCCATTTCGATCAAGAGGTTCTGTGCTGTCTCATCGAATGCATTCGCCACATCAGCATACAGAGTGAAAGCACCGATGACGACACCATTGCGATGCAGGGGGAGCGAGCCTGAAGCGCCCCAACCGAATTTTGCCCCTCGTTCATGCCAGGCTGTGGTGGCCGGATCATGCTGAAAGTCCTGGCACCAGAATGGCTGGTTGTCACGGACAGCCGTGCCGGTCGGTCCTAGTCCTGAGCTGTTATTAGCCTCCACCGAAATCCGGATGCCATCCAGATACTCGATGCCAGCGCCGAATGAAGCCACCTGCTTGACCAGGTTGCTGGTCGGGTCAACCAAGCCGATCCAGGCCATTTTCATGCCGCCAAAATTGACTGCATCGCGGCAAATCTGCGGGAACAATTCCGCCTCACTGATACAGCGCACGATAGCCTGATTGCAATGGCTGAGGGCCGCGTAGATTTGAGTCAGCCGCCGCACCTTGTCCTCGGCAGCCTTGCGCTCGGTGATGTCGCGGCTTGATGCAAAAAAATAAGTCTCACCTTCTATTTTGACGCCTGAGGTGCTAACTTCGACATTGATAAGTTTGCCGTCCTTGCGGCGGTGCACGGTCTCGAATCTTGCACTTTTTCCGATGAAACTCTGCAGTCTTGCCAGCAACTCCTTCTTTGAATACTGCGAATTCCAATCGGCGATGTTAAGTTGCAACGCTTCTTTCCGGGTATATCCCAACATACCGCAGAAGGCGTCATTGACCTCTACGAAGTTGCCCTGTGCGTCCATTACATGGATGCCGTCTTGAGTTACGTTCATCAACGTCTGATAGCGTTTCAACATTGCTTCAGTTTCCGTCATATTCAGTTGACCCTCAGCAATGCTTCAGAAAAGCCAAAAAACTGTTTTGATTCAGGAATGCCGTTAACAGACAACTTACAAGAAACAGGGGCCAATGAACTTGGTTGGTTCCATTGACATGGTGAATCCTAGCAAATCTGTAGGAATAATATAATATTTTGATTATTTAAACTGTTCGCTTGTGGAAATGAACTGATGAGCGCGACTGGCGGCAAGAGATTCGAAGGCAGTATTTCCCTATCAGTGAAATTTAGCGACAAAAGGAAAGTTTGCTGCCAAGTGATCTCATTGAAGGAGATTTGAAGGAACTGGGGTGTAAAAAACACTCGAAAACAGTGGTTGAAGGGGATGTGGGGTTGGTTAATAATACAAATAAAATCAGTTAATTACTAACAAGTTTACGAACTACGAACCAATGGGTCGGGTGTTCTAATAGCGCCAGGTGTAACCGTTTTATGCGCGGAATGGCATTGCTTTCGCGCCTGCTTCAACCTTATCGAGATAGTCAGCCCATTGTTGCATGATGCCGTGCCGTTCTTCAAAGTATGTGGTGCGCACGTATGCCGCTGCCGTCTGGTTTACCAGCGCGTGAGAGAGCATCGCCTCTAACACTTCCCAACGATGCCCCATTTCACCTAGTATAGAACGGGCTAGGCTTCTAAAGCCGTGGCCTGTCATCCTGCCTTTGTATCCGATGGTCTCGATGATCTTCAATACGGTGTTCTCGCTGATAACCCGACCGGCACTGTTGCGGTTTGGAAATACATATTCGCCTTGTCCTGTTATTGTATACAGGCCGCGCAGGATTGCCACAGCTTGGGTGCATAGCGGCACTGCATGGGGGTTGCGCTTGCCCATTTTGCCCTTGCGCCCCGTTTGCTCTTCGGGAATTACCCAGCATCCTGCATCCAGGTCAAAATCCGCCCACTTGGAAAAGCGCACTTCACTAGTGCGGGTGGTGGTCAACATCAGCAGGCGCAATGCGGCTATGGCAATCGGCGAAACCTTATCCAGATTTTGATAGGCGGTTACTGCGCGCAGGAATTCGGGCAACTCTGCAGGGGCTATGCAGGCGAAGTGTTCCACCTTCGGGCGATCTGCCAGTGCCATGCGGATTTCAGCCGGATTATATTTAGCGCGGCCTGTGGCGATTGCATACTTGAATACCGCGCTGATGGTTTGAAGCAGGCGATCCCTTGTCTCGAATGTGCCGCTCGTTTCAATCGTTCGCATGATGCCGACTATTTCCATTGGCTCAATGTCGGTTATAGGGCGATCACCGATGACGGGCAACGCGCATTTTTCCAGGTTGCCTAGCCACTGCTTGGCATGTCCCGCTGTCCACATAGGAGATTTAATTTTGTGGAGTTCAACGGCAAGTTTTGTGAAACTGTTTTCAGCAACCTGCAATGCTTTCTGTTGCGTCTGCTTTGCTGTTTGCTTGATTGCGCTAGGGTCGCCACCGTTCGCCAGTAGCTTGCGCGCCTGTTCGCGCCGATCTCTTGCTTCGGAGAGGGTAACGTCTGGATATACGCCGATGGATAACATTTTTTCTTTTCCACCGATACGGTACTTGAGCCGCCACCACTTTGAACCTGTAGGTTGCACCAGTAGATACATGCCGCCACCGTCTGCCATCTTGTACGCCTTAGCCTCTGGCTTGGCCTTCTTAATCGCCATTTCGGTTAGCTTGCTCATGATCTCACCATTTGGGGGTTTCAGCTTTTTGTGCTGGGGGTTGTATTATCAAATCAACCCCCAAATAGTGCAAGCTTTAATGAGATTGTTTGATACCGTGCGAGCAACAAAATACCCGATAACGCTATACGCAATGCGGGTTTAAGAGATTGCTTGAGACGGGGTGAGAATGAGCTCTGGCGGAAGCGGTGAGATTCGAACTCACGGAGGACTCTCATCCTCGCTAGTTTTCAAGACTAGTGCCTTCAACCACTCGGCCACGCTTCCCTGTTGTTTGTCCGGCAGATTTGCGCGCCTGTGATGGCGGTGCTGCCGGTCCTTCAAGGCCGTGCATTTTGAACCAAGCCGCCGTTCATGTCCAGAAAAACGCCGGAAGGCCCTGTCGTTGCGAGTCAGCCTCTTACACAGTCAGCCCAGTTGTTGGGTGTTTCATAGATGCGCACCTGTTCGAGGCGCAGGTGGTTGCCGAAGGTATCCCGGTAAGCCGCGCCGAGGATGTCGAAGGCAGCCTGTGCGAGATTTTCCGCGGTCGGCACGACGTCAAGGATCACCGTCTTGTGATCCGGCAGGCTGGCCAGGAAGTCGCACACCGGCTTGTCGCCGCAATAGACGAGAAAGGCGTGATCCCATGCGTCAACCAGTTTTGCCTTGGCGATGTTTTTGACATCGGAGAAGTCCATCACCATGCCTTGCTCGGAAAGGCCCTCGGCGGTGATGATGTCTCCGGACAGCGTGATCTCGATCGCATAGCGATGGCCGTGCAGGTGTTTGCACTGGCTGTTGTGATTGGGGATGCGATGTCCGGCATCGAATTCAAGGCGGCGCGTGATCAACATGAGCGTTCGGTTTTATGGGTTGCGCGGATTATACCCTGTCAGATTCTGAAGGCTGCCGCGCGCCTCAGAAAATCACGCTTGGCGCCTTCGTCATCGGGTGCGCCGTAGCGCAGCGCGCTGTAACGTAAAGCGAGGTCAAGGACGGCGCCGGCGAGTTCGGGACGGGCTGCGGCGATCCGATTGGCATAATCCAGCGCGCCTTCGTGCGCGGCGCGCGGCAGTCCTGCGCCGGCCAGTTTGCGGCACACTGCCAGCCATGCGGCTTGTACCCTGTCGGGCCGGCGGGTGTAAAGGTGGCGCAGCATGTACAGCGCGAACAGCGCCATCACCAGCGCTATGCCGGCCGACATATTGAGTGCCATTTTCTGCCAGGTAATGGATTCCATGCCGAGACGGGTCAGGAAAGCGAACTGGCGCTCGGCGTCATAGCCCAGCACCCATTGGTTCCACTGGTTGGCAAGCGCGTCCAGGTTGAAGCGCAGATCGCGCAGCCATTGCGGCGGGTTGCGCTCCATGAACGGCAGCACGGCGCTGTCGGACACGGCGGCAGACAGGCCGCGCTCCACGCGGTCCGGGGCGATAGCGCCGGTTGGATCCACGCGCACCCATCCCTGTCCGGCCAGCCAAACTTCCGCCCAGGCGTGGGCATCGGACTGGCGCACGATGTAGTAGTTGCCGACATCGTTGTAATCGCCGCCCAGATAGCCGGTCACCACGCGTGCCGGAATGTTCGCGGCGCGCATCAGGAACACGAAGGCCGAGGCATAGTGCTCGCAGAATCCCTGTTTGGTGGTGAACAGAAAATCGTCGATGCTGTTGGCGCCGAGCGGCGGCGCCTCGAGCGTATAGACAAACCCATTCTTGCTGAAATAGGCAAGGGCGGTGCGCACGATGTCAGCATCGTCTTTATTCTGTGTTCGCCATTCCGCGGCAAGCTGCCGTGCGCGGGGATTGAGCTGCCCGGGGGGCAATTGCAGGGCGCGTTTAAGCTGCCGTTCCGATTCCTGAAGGTTCGCGTGATAGGCCAGATACGAACGCGCCGCATAGCGCAGCCGGGCATTGACCGCGTCTTTCCTCAACAGCTGAAAATCATCGGTCAGGGTGGCGGGTATCGACAGCTTGTCCGGCACATCCAGCGCGAACAGCCAGTGCTTGTTGTGCGGCTCCAGCGTGACCACGTAGTCGACCGGCTGGCCGAGATCGGTGAATTTCGGCGCGACCGGATATGGCGATCTGCCCGGTCTCCATGCCCGCCCGTCGAACTGCCACAGCACCGGCCCGCGCCAGTACATCTGGTCGCGGCGCGGCCGCTGGCCGTTAAAGGAAACGCGAAACGCGACCGCTTCCGACAGGCTCAACCGGCTCAGGCTGCCGGGCGACATATGGTCGTCCAGCCCGGTGCTGGCATAGGCATCCTGGGGCAGGCCCCACAGCGGTCCCTGCACGCGCGGAAACAGGATGAACAGGATCAGCGTCAGCGGCAGGGCTTGCAGCAGCAATACCGCCGCGATGCGCACGCGCGGCTTCAGCGCGATGCCCTGCGCCTGCAGGTGGACCCAGGTGGTCACGATCACCATCATGGTGGCGAGCATGTAGAGTGCGGTGGGGATGCTCTGCGAGTAGAAAAAATTGGTGATGATGATGAAACAGGCGAGATAGACCAGCACCATCGCGTCGCGCGCATTGCGCAGTTCCATCAGCTTGAGCGTGGCCAGCATCATCAGCAAGGTGACGCCCGCTTCGCGCCCGAACAGGGTGTGGAAGGTGAGCACGATCCCGGCCGTCCCGGCTGCAGTGATCAGCATCAGCAGCCAGCGCTTCGGCAGCGGCTTGCCGCTGTATGCGAGATATGCCCGCCACAGCAGCAGTCCGGCGCACAGGCCGCTGACCCATGGCGGGAGATGATCGGCGTGCGGCGCGATCACCATCAGGATGGAGAGCACCAGCCCGTAGGCAAGTGACTTGCTCATCGGGCTTCTCCACCCAGATTGAACAGCGCGATCCTGCCCAGGCATTCGTCGCGATGCGCGATGCCGTTGCTTGCCGGCAAGTCACCGTTCGGCAAGCGCAGCCCGTAGCGCAGACCCTGTGCCTCGGCATCCAGCACCCAGCGGGTCATGCGCGCCAGCTTTTCCTCCCCGTTGCGATCCGGCGCATCGGCATAGTCCAGCCACAATTCCTCCCCCAGCGGCGTGGAAAACTGCTTGACCTGCAAGCCCCGCTCACGTGCATAGGCCTTCCAGTCGATGCGCGGAAGCGCATCTCCCGCGGTATATTTGCGCAGCCCGGAAAAATCCTCGTCGCCGGCCGCGTTGCGCTTGCCGGTGCCGTCCGGCGAACTGCCGGCAGGCAGCGCCGCGTCGATCATCGGTTTCGGATAGACCAAGCAGCGCGTATCGAAATGCAGGTAAGACCAGCAGAAGAACAGGCCGAGCGGGAATTCGGTATAGAGCGTCAGGCGGCCCGGCTGCAGCCAGCCGCGCCGGGTGGAGCGCAGCGGGAAGGCGACTTCGGTATCCTGTCCGGCCGGAGCATCGAAGTGCAGCGGCGTGTTGGTGTTTTTCCAGAAGGAATCGCCGCTCTGCACCAGAACGAGCTGATAACGCCACAGCCTGCTGCGATTGTGGAAGTGCAGCATGAACTGCGCGGTTTCCCCGCAGTACACCGGTTCGGCGCGTCCCGCGCGTATCTCGAGGTGGGCCAGGTTGCGGAAGGCATGCAGCATGGACATCACCGCCATCATGGTCAGCAGGAAAGTCAGCACATAGCCGAGACTCAGGTTGTAGTTGATGTCGCCGAGCAGCATCAGCACCAGCACAAACACCAGCGTGAATCCCTGCTTTGTTGGGATAATGAAGATGCGGCGCTGGGTGAGCGTGATCGCGCCGTGTTCGACCCTGGGGCGGAACAGCCAGGATTGGAATTTTCTGCGCAGTGCGGATAGCACAATATTACGGGATCGCAACCGCCTCGACCAATTCGCGCACCAGCGTCGCGCTGTTCAATCGGGCCTGTTCGCCGGTCGCCTGCAGTCGGTGGCTGGCCACGCCCGGCAACACCGCCTGCACATCTTCGGGGATCACCGCATCGCGATCGTCGAGCAATGCCCAGGCGCGTGCGGCGGATAACAGCGCCAGCCCCGCGCGCGGCGACAGGCCGTGCGTGTAGCGCGATTCCTCGCGTGTGTGGCGCAGGATCGCCTGCACGTAATCGAGCAGGGCGGGCGAAACGAACACTTCACGCGCGCGTTTCTGCAATGAGAGCAGTTCGCGGGTTTCAAGCTGCGGGCTGAGCTGCGCGACGATCTCGCGCCGGTCGACGCCGGACAGCAATCCGCGCTCCGCGTGCGCGTCCGGATAACCCATCTGGATGCGCATCAGGAAACGGTCGAGCTGCGATTCTGGCAGCGGGTAGGTACCGACCTGGTATGCCGGGTTCTGTGTGGCGATCACGAAGAACGGTACGGGCAATGCGCGCGTCGTTCCTTCTATGGTCGCCTGCTGTTCCTCCATTGCTTCCAGCAACGCGCTCTGGGCCTTGGGCGTGGCGCGGTTGATCTCGTCCGCGAGGACCATTTGCGAGAAGATCGGGCCGGGATGGAACTTGAATTCGCCACTGTCGCGCTGGTACACCGACACCCCGAGAATATCCGCCGGCAGCAGGTCGCTGGTGAATTGGATGCGCTGGAACTGCAGGCCCAGCGTGCGCGCCAGTCCATGCGCCAGCGTGGTCTTGCCGACCCCGGGCAGGTCCTCGATTAGCAAATGGCCGCGTGCCAGCAGGCAGGCCAGCGCAAGGCGGATTTGCTGCGGCTTGCCGAGGATGATCTGTTCGGCTTGCCGGATGACATTTTGCAGTGATTGGCTCATGACGTACCGTTAAATTAATGTCCGTTCGCCCTGAGTAAGCGCAACGCGCTGTATCGAAGGGTGGGTAGATATATCAACATATCAGTTATGGTTCTGTTTGTTTTTTCTTCCAAAGTCCTTTTTAGCCAAACGGGCAACATCTTCCCAGTCACCCCGGATCATGGCTTCCTTCTTCTTGCGGCCCCAGCCCTTGATTTGCATCTCGGCAGATAATGCCTCTTCGCATGTTGCGCATTGCTGCGACCAAACAAGCTTAGCGGGTAACCGGTTGAAGGTGTAACCGGGATACGAGCCGGTCTGATGTCCGCTAATACGTAGATCGAGGTTGTCTGTATGTCCCGTACAGTAGGAATCATCACTACAACGCAGGATGTATACCCAGAAAGCCATATTTTATTTTTCTTGTACTTCGATACGGCGTTATGCGCCTACTTCCCTCGATACGGCTATGCCTACTCGGGACGAACGGTTCATAGATATTTCAAAACAATATTGCCGCGACCACCCTGCGATCCTCCGCCACCAGTATATTGTAGGTGCGGCAGGCGGCGGGCGTATCCATGCATTCCACGCCGATACCCGCGTTGGTCAGTGCGCCATACAGGCGCGGATGCGGGAAGCGTTGCCGTACGCCGGTCCCCAGCAGCAGCACGTCCGGTTTCAGCGCGAGGAAATAGCTGAAATGCTGCTCGGTCAGTTCGTCGAAATCGGCGACAGCCCAGTCGCCGCGCACTTCTTCCGCGAGCACCACGATGCTGTGATCATAGCGCTCGCCGTTGACCATCACGTGATCCGGGCCGTGCGCGGTGAACACTCTGGTCTGGCCGGGCTTGTCCAGGTGCAATTTCAAAATGACCTCGTGGTTCTACAGTATGATTGGCGTGAGTTTAGGGGTTGGGCACGGGGAGCGTCAAATCAGGCCGGGATTGGGTACACTGTGCCCTGAAAAAATATCGATTACAAAAGCATGAATGTTACTCAACAGGCCAAATGGCTGATATTGATCACGTTGATCGTCAATGCGGCTGCGATGCTGTCGCCGGTGATCAACGGGGGCGATTCCGTCACCTATGCCGCGCTTGCCCGGCACATCGCGCTGAACAATGACTGGGTGAATCTGGTCCTGGATGGCCGGGATTGGCTGGACAAGCCACACTTGCCGTTCTGGATCACCGCGCTGTTTTTCAAAGTGGGCGGGGTCAGCGCGTTTACCTACATACTGCCGGGCTTCCTGTTTCACCTGATCGGCGGTTATTTCACCTATCGTATCGCGCGCCTGTTTTATAATCGCGACACCGCATGGCTGGCGGTGCTGGTATACGTGTCGGCCTTTGAGCTGATGGATTCGAGCATCGAGGTCAAGGCGGAAACCTACCTGACCGGCTGCATCATGGCGGCGTGTTATTACTGGCTGCGCTACGACGCCGTGAACAGGCTGAAATATCTCCTGCTTGGCGCGCTGTTCAGCGCGATGGCGGTGATGACCAAGGGCGTGTTCACGCTGATCGCGATCGCCGGCGGGTTGGGGTGCATGTGGCTCTACCGGGCACAGTGGCGCAAGCTGTGGAGCGGCAAATGGCTGCTCGCATTGGCGTTGACGCTGCTGTTCACCGCGCCCGAACTGGTCGCGCTGTACCAGCAATTCGATGCGCATCCGGAAAAGGTGGTGTTCGGCCATACGCAGGTATCCGGCATCCGCTTCTTCCTGTGGGACAGCCAGTTCGGGCGTTTCTTCAATACCGGACCGATCCAGAACCACAACGGGAATCCGCTGTATTTCGTGGATGCGTTCCTGTGGACATTCCTGCCCTGGGTGGCGGTGTTCGTGGCGGCGCTGTACTCCGGCATCCGGCATTTCGCTTCGCAAGGCGCCGCCGAACGCGCAAGCTTCGTTTTCCTGTGCGCTTCGTTCTTCATCCCGTTCGTGATATTCAGCGCCACGCAGTTCCAGTTCGAGTACTACACGGTCATCATCTTTCCGTTTGCGGCGATACTTTGCGCGCATTACCTGGCGGATTACTTGTCGGATAATTCGCCGCGTCCGGCCGGGCGCAGCATGCTGCCCATCGCGCAATGGGGCATCACGCTGTTGCTGATCGCGCTGGCTGCCGGATTGAGCGTGTACGTGGCCAAATCCGTTTTGATGGTTCCAGTGCTGGCGGTATCGGCAGGAATGCTGGCATATGCCGCAATAAGGAGAAAACAGCCACGCGTGTTTCCGGTACTGGTCTACCCGGTGATCGCCATCAATTTGCTGTACGGCTTTCTGGTGGCGCTGACCGCGTCGACCTTCACATCCTATGGCGTGGCGCACAATGTGAACGCGCTGCTGAAGGACAGACCGGGGGTGCCGATCTATGTCTATCGCATGCCCATGGTGGCAAGGGAATTGTCGCTGTACAGCCGCGCCGCGAGCTACGCGGTGGATGTCCCCGAACAGTTGCCCGCCCCGGGAAGCCGGTATTTCTTGGTGGCCAGAAGCGAACAGCTCGACAGGTTGAAGACGCAATTGGGGCGGGTCGACCAGATCAGCGAAGGACACTGGGCAGTGCACAAGACCGGAACCTTCCCTAGGTTGCTGCGGCTGGCAAAAGGCCTGGAACCGCTCGAATCCATCGAGATTGCGCAGGTGGGCGGAAAGCAATGATGGGACCTGCAACACCCCGGGATCGATACGGGAAGCTGCAATGGCTGGCCGGTGCGCGAAAGGCGGCAAGATCGGATCCGGCAAGATCCGATTTGCTGCCGGGGTGCGGGACGGGTAAAATCGCGCGCTTTCGCGCCGTCGTTTCGACACTGCATCAGATCGGGCGCGGATAATGGATATGTGTGCATGCCGGAACCGGGTAAACAAAAAGTGAAATCAATTCTAAAATCGACCAAGCTCTCCAACGTGTGTTACGACATTCGCGGTCCGGTGATGGAACGCGCCAAGCAAATGGAGGAAGAGGGCCAGCGCATCATCAAGCTGAACATCGGCAACCTCGCGCCGTTCGGCTTCGAGGCGCCCGAGGAGATCCAGCAGGACGTGATCCTGAACCTGCCGAATTCCTCCGGCTATTCCGATTCCAAGGGCATGTTCGCGGCACGCAAGGCGATCATGCACTACTGCCAGTCCAAGAAGATCATGGGCGTGACGCTGGACGACATCTACATCGGCAATGGCGCGTCCGAGCTGATCGTGATGGCGATGCAGGGCCTGCTCAACACCGGCGACGAGGTATTGATCCCGACGCCCGACTATCCGCTGTGGACCGCGGCGGTTACGCTCGCGGGCGGCACGCCGCGCCATTACATCTGCGACGAGCAGAACGAGTGGATGCCCGACCTTGCCGACATGCGCAGCAAGATCACCCCGAAGACGCGCGCGATCGTCATCATCAACCCTAACAATCCGACCGGCGCGATCTATTCGGACGCCATCCTGCGCGAGATCATCCAGATCGCGCGCGAGAATGACCTCATCATCTATGCCGACGAGATTTACGACAAGATGCTGTATGACGGTGCGACGCATACCGCGATCGCGTCGCTGGCCGATGACGTATTGTTCGTGACGCTGAACGGGCTGTCGAAAAACTATCGCGCCTGCGGTTACCGCGCCGGCTGGATGGTCGTGTCCGGGGAGAAGAAGCACGCGCAGGATTACATCAATGGCCTGACGATACTGGCCTCGATGCGGCTGTGCTCCAACGTGCCGGGGCAATTCGCGATCCAGACCGCGCTGGGCGGCTACCAGAGCATAGACGATCTGGTCGCGCCGGGCGGGCGCCTGTGCAAGCAGCGCGATCTCGCCTACAAGCTGCTCACCGAGATTCCCGGCGTGACGTGCGTCAAGCCCAAGGCGGCGCTGTACCTGTTTCCGCGCTTCGACCCGAAGATCTACCCGATCAAGGATGACCAGAAATTCATCCTGGAACTGCTGGAAACCGAGAAGGTGCTGGTGGTGCAGGGCACCGGTTTCAACTGGATACACCCGGATCATATCCGTATCGTGTTCCTGCCGAATGCGGACGATCTGACCGAGGCGATGACGCGCATCGCAAGGTTCCTGGAGAACTACCGCAAACATCACGGCACCAACTGACCGGGGCTTGCCGGGTTTCCCGCCATGAGCAAACCCGGCCTACGATCAACGAACAGGACTGAAAATGAAACCAATCAACGTGGGACTGCTGGGAATAGGCACGGTCGGCGGCGGCACCTTTACGGTGCTGAAGCGCAATGAGGAAGAGATCACGCGCCGCGCCGGCCGCCCGATCCGCATCACCGTGGTGGCGGACAAGAATCTGGAACTGGCCAGGAAAGTCACCGGCGGCGCCTGCCGCATCACCGATGATGCGTTCTCGGTGGTCAGCGATCCCGAAGTGGATATCGTTATCGAACTGATCGGCGGCTACGGCGTGGCGAAGGAGCTGGTGATGAAGGCAATCGCCAACGGCAAGCATGTGGTCACCGCAAACAAGGCGCTGCTCGCGACGCATGGCAACGAGATCTTCAAGGCCGCACAGGACAAGGGCGTGATGGTCGCCTTCGAGGCGGCGGTGGCGGGTGGCATCCCGATCATCAAGGCGGTGCGCGAAGGACTGACCGCGAACCGCATCGAGTGGATCGCCGGCATCATCAACGGCACCACCAACTTCATCCTGTCCGAGATGCGCGACAAGGGCCTGGGCTTCGATGTGGTGCTGAAAGAGGCACAGCGCCTGGGCTACGCCGAGGCCGACCCGACCTTCGACATCGAGGGTGTGGATGCCGCGCACAAGATCACGATACTTGCTTCTTTGGCATTCGGTATCCCGATGCAGTTCGACAAGGCGTACATCGAGGGCATCTCCAAACTGGATGCGATCGACATCAAGTACGCCGAACAGCTCGGCTACCGCATCAAGTTGCTGGGTATCACCAAGCGCACGCCCGAGGGCGTGGAACTGCGCGTGCATCCGACCTTGATCCCCGCCAAGCGGCTGATCGCCAATGTCGAAGGCGCGATGAACGCGGTGCTGGTACAGGGCGATGCGGTCGGCGCGACGCTGTATTACGGCAAGGGCGCGGGCGCCGAACCTACCGCCAGCGCGGTGATCGCCGATCTGGTGGACGTGACGCGCATGCATACCGCCGACCCGGAGAACCGCGTGCCGCATCTGGCGTTCCAGCCGAACGCGATGGCCGACCTGAAGATATTGCCGATGGAGGAGGTGCAGACCAGCTACTACCTGCGCCTGCGCGTCGCCGATAAACCGGGCGTTCTGGCCGACATCACGCGCATCCTGGCCGACGAACAGATCTCGATCGACGCGGTGATCCAGAAGGAACCCGACGAAGGCGAAACCCAGACTGACCTGATCATGCTCACGCACCTGACACGCGAGAAGCGCATCAACGCGGCGATCAGGAAGATCGAGGCGTTGGGCGTGGTAGCGGGAAAAGTTACCAGGCTGCGGCTGGAAGAGCTGGGCAAATAACACACTCCCCTCGCCCGCTGGCGGGAGAGGGGTTGGGGGAGAGGGTCGCTGAACTTCTACCCTCTCCCTGCAAGTGAGAGGGAACTGACGAGGTAATACTCCAAAATGAAATACATCTCCACCCGCGGCAACGCGCCCGCGAAAACCTTCACCGAGATCCTGCTGGGCGGCCTGGCGCCGGACGGCGGGCTGTACCTGCCGGAGCAATACCCGCAGGTGACGCGCGCCGAGCTGGATGCCTGGCGCAAGCTGCCGTATGCCGACCTCGCGTATGCGGTGCTGTCGAAATTCGTTACCGACATTCCGGCGGCAGACCTCAAGGCCATCATCGCCAGGACCTACACCACTGCGGTGTACAGCAACGGCCGCGCCGATTCCGATTTCACCCAGATCACGCCGCTGCGCACCCTGGAGCCGGGCTTGCATATCCTCGAACTGTCCAACGGACCGACACTGGCGTTCAAGGACATGGCGATGCAGTTGCTCGGCAACCTGTTCGAGTATGCACTGGACAAACAGCACGATGAGCTGAACATCCTCGGCGCAACCTCCGGCGATACAGGATCGGCCGCCGAATACGCGATGCGCGGCAAGCGCGGCATCCGCGTGTTCATGCTGTCGCCGCACGGCAAGATGAGCAGCTTCCAGCGCGCGCAGATGTACTCGCTGCAGGACCCGAACATCTTCAACATCGCGATCAAGGGCATGTTCGACGACGCGCAGGACATGGTCAAGGCAGTGTCCAATGACCACGCGTTCAAGGCCAGGTACAAGATCGGTACGGTCAATTCGATCAACTGGGCGCGCGTGTCGGCGCAGGTCGTGTACTACTTCAAGGGCTATTTCGCGGCGACCGAATCCAGCGACGAGCAGGTCGCGTTCTCGGTGCCTTCGGGGAATTTCGGCAACATCTGCGCCGGGCACATCGCGCGCATGATGGGGCTGCCGATCGGCCAGCTGATCCTCGCGACCAACGAGAACGACGTGCTCGACGAATTTTTCCGCACCGGGGTATACCGTCCGCGCGATACCCGGCACACGTACGAGACCAGCAGCCCGTCGATGGACATCTCCAAGGCCAGCAATTTCGAGCGCTTCGTGTTCGATCTGGTCGGGCGCGATGGTGCGAAAGTGCGCGAATTCTGGAGCAGGGTGGACAAGGGCGGTGCGTTCGATATCAGGGACACGGATTACTGGGACGCGCTGCCGAAATTCGAATTCGCTTCCGGCAAGAGCACCCATCAGGACAGGCTCAAGACCATCCGCAAGCTGTGGGAAGACTATGGCACGATGATCGATCCGCACACCGCCGACGGCCTCAAGGTCGGGCTGGAACAGCGCCGCCCCAGCCTGCCGCTGATCTGCCTGGAAACCGCTCTGCCCGCGAAGTTCGCGGAGACGATACAGGAATCACTGGGCCGCGAACCGGAGCGTCCCGCCAAACTACAAGGCATCGAGAAGCTGCCGCAACGCTGCGCGGTGATGGATGCGGATGTGGCCGAGTTGCAAGCCTTCATTTCAGCAAACACGCCGTTGTAGTGTTTCCGATACGGGGCCAACGGCTTGCCGGCACACGCTGACCTGGCCGTGGCTGCAACGAAGCATATCCCGCAGTTGATCAGGGGATGAACGCCCCTCCACCAGGCATGCATTATTTGGTTGATTGGCGGGATAAATAGTTGTACCTTTGCCCGTGCCTGCAGTCTGACCATCAGTCGCTCCGCCGATGATGAACATCACCGGGTGCGATGAATGGTGATTGCATCCCATCAGGTGTCGAGACAATTGGCGGGGGGAAAAGCATGAAATTCTCAAGGTTGCCATGTTGGGCACTGTACGGGTTGGTGCTGGCGGCAGGCTTGGTGCACGCCCAGGATGTGATCGTTCAAAACGATGCAGGCATTCAAAACAACGATACTAGGCCTAGTGCTTCGGGAGCGACATCCGATGCCGATGCTCGACAGAAACTGCTTCAGGACGCAAAAAATCTGATTGATTCCGGCAAGGCGGCGGATGCCTACGCGTTGCTGGCACCGCAACAGGCCGACCGCGCCGGGGATCCCGATTACGACTATCTGTTGGGTATTGCAGCGCTGGACAGCGGCAAGCCGAACGAGGCGATCTTTGCGCTGGAACGGGTGCTGGCGGTAAATCCCGATAACTTGCAGGCGCGTGCCGAGATCGCCCGGGCCTATTTCGCCACCGGTGAAAAGGCGCTTTCGCGCCAGGAATTCGAAGCGGTACAGAGCCAGCATCCGCCCGTAGAAGTGAATGCGACGATCCAGAAATTTCTCGATGCCATCAACCAGGGACAGGCAGGCGCGGGTACGCTGCTGAGCGGATATCTCCAAGCCGCTGCCGGCAGCGACAGCAATGTCAACAGCGCGACCGGCAGCAGTCAGGTCGCGATCCCGGCTTTCGGCGGAGCGATCGCGACATTGAATGCTACCGGCGTCGAGACGAAGGATACCTTTTCGGATGTCAGCGGGGGCGCCAACGTGCGCCATGCCCTTTCCGCAGATTGGTCGGTGTTCGGCGGGGCCAGCTTTGACGAGCGCCTGAATTCGACGCAGCATATGTTTAATACCGGAGAGATCGATGGCAATGCCGGTGTCAGCCTGACCCGGGCGGAAGACAGCTATTCCGCCGCGCTGCAGTTGCAGAGCTTCGACGTTGACAACAAGCGTTATCGCGACGGCGCGGGCATGACCATGCAGTGGCAGCATAACCTGAAAAGCAGCAGCCAGTTCAGCAGCTATTTTCAATACACCGATTTGAAGTATCCCGATCAATCCGTGCGCGATGCCAACCGCTACGTGCTGGGCGCGGCATTCGCGACCGTGCTGGGCGGCAACCTTTCCCCCGCTTTTTACGCTGGCCTGTATGGAGGCGAGGAACAGGTGCAGCAATCCGATGTGCCCTATCTGGGGCAGAAACTTTATGGCTTGAGGGCGGGCGGCGAGTTGAATTTTTCGGCGCAGACCAAGACGTTCGGTTCGTTGAGCCTCGAGTCGCGCCATTACGGCGGCGACGATCCCTTCTTTCTGGTGACGCGCAAGGACACCCAGGCCGACCTGAATATCGGCGTCAAATATATGATGGCCAAGCTATGGACCCTTGCCCCGCAGCTTGCCTACACCCATAACCAATCCAATATCATCATCAACGAATACAAACGCACCGTGCTCAGCGTCAGCCTGCGCCGGGATTTCAACTAAATCGTGCGATATCTTGCATAGAGGGGAGAACATCATGATTCCTCAAAAACGCTTCAAATTGTCCCGCCAGGCGATTCTGCTGGCCACGATCTCGGCCGCGTTCCCGGCAACGGGATATTGCATCGCCGCGGGCCGCGTGGAATTCGCGATCGGCAATGTGGAGTCGGTAAGCGCGGATGGCATCCGGCATCCGCTCGGCAAGGGAGCGGAAATCAATGCCGGCGAGTCGATCAGCACCGCTAATGGTGCACGTGCCCAGATCCGGTTTAGCGACGGCGGTTTCATTTCTCTCCAGCCCGGCACGCTGTTCCGGGTGGATGAATACAACTACCAGGACAAGACCGATGGAAAGGAAAAGGGATTCTTCAGCCTGTTGAAGGGCGGCTTCAGGGCAGTCACCGGATTTATCGGGCATCTCCACAAGAATGCGTACCGGGTCAGGACTCCCGAGGCGACCTTGGGCATACGCGGCACCGGATATAACATGGCGCTGCGCGATGACGGTTTGTTCGTGAATGTCGGGGAGGGTGCGATCTCGCTGGACAACAACGCCGGTTACCTAGTGGTGACCGCCGGCGGCGCGGCATTTGTCGCAAACTTCAATACTGCACCCAAACTGACGACCCAGCTCCCGTTGACGCCGCCGAATGGCCTGAGGGAGCCCACCTTCACGGTGGCGGACAACCGTGACAATTCGGGCAGCCTGGCGATAATTAGCCTGGCATCCGGGCCCGGTTACGCGATGGTGTATGCATATAAAGGCACAACAAGTGTGGGAACAATTGTTGGCACTAGCACGTCAACGTTATCAAGCGTTACAACCACTTTTACTGGTGCCAGCCAACTGGTTCAATATAGCTCGACCAATGTCGACGGTACGACGGAAACTGGTGCGATTGGTGCGGCTACGGCCACCTCAGCGACCGACGGCATCATCGGCTGGGGACGCTGGGTGGGGAATACTGCTGGGAATGGGGTAGGGCCTAACCCTATGACGCCCGGCGTTTTCGATTACGTGGTTGGCATTCCGACAGCCGTTATGCCGACTTCCGGGACGGCTACATACAGCCTGATGGGCTACACCAGCCAGGCAACAGATGGATTGACTTATAACGTCAATGGAACCCTCACTGCCAATTTTGGCGGAACGGGCAGTACTGTCGGTGTCAACATGACGGTTGCGAGCAGTACTGCGAATACGTATGTGATCGGCGGCTCTGCACCAATCACAGGCTCAACTTTCAGTGGGGCAGGAAATATTGGTGTAACCAGTGTTAATTGCTCCGGGTGTTCCGGAACAATTAATGGCTTTTTTGCCGGAGCCAACGCATCACGAGCAGGACTGTCCTACTCGATTTCCAATTCTTACTCTCCAATTACCCTCTCGGCCACTAACATCCAGGGTGTCGCGGCATTCGCGAAGAATTAGGTCACATCGTTTTCTTTAACTCAGACATGCATTGAATGCTGGACCTTGCCGCGCAATTGATGGAACAAGGCAAGGTTCAGCAGGCCCTGCCCCTGCTTGCCGAGCAGTGCGAAAAAACCCGTGTGATGCGCAGGCCTGGTTCCTGCTGGGTGCATGCAATCACCGGGCCAACAGACTGGACGATGCGTTGCACGCATTGGATCGTGCGCTGGCGATCGAGCCGCGCCATCTTCAGGCCAGGTGCGCCAAGGGCGCCGTGCTGTGCGATCTGGGCCGGCTGCAGGAGGCGTTGCATGTTTACCGCAAGGCGCTGCATCCGGCGCCGACCGACGCGCAATTGCTGCTGAACATGGGCATCGTGCTGGAGCAGACGGGTGATCTGCATGCAGCTCCCGAGCGCTATGATCTGGCGCTCAAGCATCATCCGGAATGTTCCCCTGTACTGCTGAACCGCGGCGCGTTGCTGATCAGGCTGGGCCGGCTGCAAGAAGCATTGGACAATAACCGCCGTCTTGTTGAATTGGATCCGGAATGGGAGCACGCGCAATTCAATTTCGGAGAAGTCATGCTGGCACTGGGTCGCTGCCAAGAGGCGCTTGCTGCCTATGAACTTGCGGTTTCGATCGCCCCCCCGTTTCGTGAAGGCGCATTTTGCGGCCGGTCTTGCGCTTTCCATGCTGAAGCGATTCGATCAGGCGCGGCAGGAATTTTGGGCCGCTAGGGAAATCGATCCCGCCATATTCGACCAGTGCATCAAAAATGCGGCCGCATTGACCGAGGGCGAGCTGCGCGATTTTACCCCCGAGGTGATCTACCTGCTCAAGGAAGCCACGCGGCTGGATGCATGCGACTGGCAGAACTGGGACAAACTCGTGCAGGATTTCGAATCCCTGATCGTCAGCAAGCTCGACCAACGACAAGCAATCGCCAAACCGGCATTGGTATTCCGCGCCTGTGCCTTGCCGGTGTCCAATGCGACCAGACTGGCACTCGCGCGCAACGTTGCAGCACGGATTGCAGCAAGTGCCGCGCCTTTACCGCCGTTTATCCATTACAACAAGAAAGCCGGCAAACTGAGGATAGGTTATCTTTCACCCGACTTCAGGGTGCACCCGGTTGCCACGGTAACGCGTCGCCTGTATGCGCTACATGACCGTGAACGATTCGAAGTCTTTGGCTACTCGTTGCACCCCGGTGACGGCAGCAGTATCCGGCACGACATCGAGAACGGCTGCGATGTCTTCAGGGAGTTGAGCGGACTGGATGACCGCGCTGCTGCCGGGATCATCCATCGCGATGGCATCGACATCCTGGCCGACTTGGCAGGCTACACAAGGTTTTCCCGCCCCGGGATTTTCGCGATGCGGCAGGCGCCGCTCCAGGCCGGCTACCTGGGCTTCCTGCATACGACGGGTGCTGAGTTCATCGACTACATCATCGCCGATCCGGTTGTTGTTTGCGCAACAACGGCCGAATTCTTCACCGAAAAGATCGCATATCTGCCGAACAGTTATTTTTTGTTCGATAACCGGCAGGAGAGCTCGCCGCGGCAATTCTCGCGAGAGGAACTGGGTTTGCCCGCGCGGGGTTTCGTCTTCTGCTGCCACAACAGCAACTACAAGATCACGCCACGGGATTTCGACATCTGGATGCGCTTGCTGCTTCGCGTGCCCGGCAGCGTGTTGTGGCTGTATAAAAGCGGCGAAGCGGTTGCAGACAATCTGCGCAGGGAGGCCGAAGTGCGAGGTGTACACCCGGATCGCCTGGTGTCCGCACCCATGGCACCCCATGACGTTTATCTTGCGCGCTATCGCATCGCAGACCTGTTTCTGGACACTGCGTTCTACAATGCCCAGACCACGGCGGCCGAAGCATTGTGGGCAGGGCTGCCGGTATTGACCTGTACAGGCGGGACAATGGCCTCGCGTGTTGCCACCGCTTTGTTGGCTGCCGCGCGCCTGGAAGAATTGATCACCGATAGCCCGCCGCAATATGAAGAACGCGCTTACCATCTCGCCAGCGATGCTGATCAATTGCAGCAGATCAGGGAAAAGCTGGCCGGGAACCGCCTTTCCTTACCGCCATTTGATACTAAGCGACAGGTGCGCAATCTGGAGGCGGCCTACCGGACGATGTGTCAACGCTACCGGGCAGGCCTGGCACCTGAATCGTTTCGAGTCGTTAACGATTCGAGTTCCTGAATTTGGCAGTTGAGCATGGCGCAAAGGCGAAAGGTTGTGTGATGGCGCACTTGTCTCGATAATGCCGGCCTTTGTATCCATAACAAGCCATGAATAACCTGCTCCTGCTCATCATCTGCTTCGTGATCGGCATGCTGCTGCACCGCTACAAGCGCATGCCGGTCAATACGCCCGCGGTGCTCAACACGTTCATCATCCATGTTTCCTTTCCCGCGCTGATCCTGTTGTCGGTGCACGGCATGAAGATCAGCGGCCACATCGGGCTCCTTGCGGCGATGGCATGGATATGCTTTGCGCTGTCCGCGGGGTTTTTCCGCTTCGTCGGGCGCAAGTTGGACCTGCCGCGGCCGACCGAGGGGGCGCTGATACTGACCGGCGGACTATGCAACACGTCCTACGTCGGCCTGCCGATGATCGAGGCGTACTACGGACACCAAGGATTGGCCAGCGGCATCATCGTCGACCAGCTCGGTTCCTTTCTGGTGCTCTCGACGCTGGGCATCACGTTCGCCGGCCTTTATTCCACCGGCCGTCCCGGCATCGCCGAGATGGCCAGGCGCATTTTCCTGTTTCCGCCGTTCATCGCGCTGACGATCTCGCTGCTGCTGATACCGGCGGTGTATCCGGAGTGGCTCACCGTCGTGCTCAAGCGTCTGGGCGATACCCTGGCCCCGCTGGCCCTGGTTTCGGTCGGCTTCCAATTGCGTCTGGGGCATCTCGCGGGCAATGTCAGGAACCTGTCCATAGGACTGGCATTCAAGCTGCTGCTGGTGCCGCTGGCAATGTATTTGTTGTATGTGCCGCTGCTCGGTGCGCACGGCCAGGCGATACAGATCACGCTGTTCGAATCGGCGATGCCGCCGATGATCACCGCCGCGATCATCGCCACCGAGCATGACCTCGATCCGCCGCTGGCGACATTGATGGTTGCGGTAGGGCTGGTGATCTCATTCGCCACGCTGACCGGCTGGTGGTGGCTGATGCGGGGTGTCTGAATCGAATGTCGAAGACAGGATGGCGGCTATATCTGCCGCCAGAGTTCGTTGCTCTCGTTCTTGATCGTATTCATTTTTTCCTCGGCTTCTTCCAAAACCTCGTCAAAACTCTTCTCCAAGCCGATCACCGTTACCCGGGCGATGAACAAGGCAACCGGCCAGTCTTCCGCCCTGAACATCTTTTGCGCGGCGGTGTTGATCCTCAATGCCAGGACGCCGCAGATATATTCATCGGTTTCGGGGAACAATATCGCGAATTCATCCTTGCTGATTCGGGCAACCGTATCAACGCTCCTGGAATTTTTGCTGAAGATACCGGACAGGGATCTGAGAGCCGTATCGCCGACACGGTGACCAAAGTTGTCGATCAGCGCCTTGAACTGGTCGATCTGGATGAACAGGATGGAGTAGGGCTTGCTGGATCGTTCACTGCGCAATTGTTCGGCGGAGAATCTTTCGGAAAATTCCAGGCGATTCGCCAGCCCGGTCAATGCATCCTTGTGGGAGTAGGCCCTCGACTTCCAGAGCTTGGCCAGCACCCGGCCGAGTACGGTGAAAGTGATGCTGCGGGTAATGATGTTCACCGTCAGCGCGCCCAACGGATAATTCGGCCAGACAACCGCCGCCTCGGCTATGCTCCAGGCAACGGCGGTGATGACGCCCACCAGCGCGGCCACCTGTGTGTCGGAATGGCGCAAGTTGCGGATCGCGCCGATATGCGAGGCCTGAATGATCGGCAGGCAATAGAGCACGTCCAGGGAATAATACGTCCCGGACATCTTGTAATCCCATATGGTTATAAACAGGACTTCTGTCAGAACCAGCAAAAATCTCCAGAGCATACTTCTTTCACTTTCCAGGGAAGCAAGTCGAACTCCCGTGCAGGCAATGCAGGGGCGATGGACAGATGGCCTGCAATTTAGCAGCAAAAGCCATATTCTGCCAGCGGAGGAAAAGCGGGTTAAATTCCGGCCCGGCGACCAGGCCCAATGATTTCCGTGTCTGTAAGGGCGAGCTCCGCCTGGTGAACAGCCGGATTGTGTCAGGATGTGACAGGATGTGACAGGCTTCAGGAATGGCGGCCGACAGTTCATAATATGCAACTGGGCGGCCTGCACCGCGAAGTTGAAGGGACGAGAGTACGCCCATGTCCTGTCGGCAGATTGAACGTCCGGTGGCGGGACAGTTTTGCATAAAGCCGGCACTAAACGAAAGGATATATTTTGGACGACGATTTGGAAAACAAGCTGTTTGAGATGCAGAAAAAACGGACTTTGCGTACCATGAAGATCATGATTGCAGTATTGGGGGCGGTATTCCTGTTCGTGTTCTATTATCTTGTGCTAAACGGATGAGGCCGCCGCGCACACCGAGTTTGGATGGCAACGCAGGACAATCCGCCCGCGGAAAACAATACGCGTGGAACGATCGCGCGCCGTGCGTGAAATCGATTTGGAAAACGCATCAAACATCAGGTATGATTCCGCACGAGATGCGTTGCCCGATGCCCGGGCCCGCACGCGGTCACGCCGCCGTGTGACACCGCATTCGGGGATGGCGCAGCACAGTATTTGCAGTTTTGACAACTACGGAAGGGATGACACATGATATATATCGCATTGTATTATCTGGTCGCTATCACGATACTGGTCCTACATTTCACGGGTTGGCTGGCAAGACGCAATCTGGAATGGCTGGTGCTGGTGCTGGCGGTCTCGGTTTTTCCGGCAGTGATATATCTCTAGTCCCCGTTATCCCCGGCGTGCATTCCCGGGGCCGATATTAAAAACCCGCCCGTCAGGGACGGGTTTTTGTTTGCCCGTGATTCGACCGATCAGGCGGCAAGCTGCCTGTTCGCCGCAACACCGCGCGTGGAACGCTCTTGTTGCGGTGCGGCTTCCCTTCTTGGTCTAGTTGAATCCCTCAGTTCGATGGCGCAACATCCCGGTCCAGCAATTCGATCCAGTGCCTGACCGGCACTTCGCTTGCGCCGGCTAGGTGCATCTGGCAGCCGACATTCGCAGTGACGATCACTTCGGGATTGCACTTTTGCAGCGAGTCCAGCTTGTTGTCCAGCAATCGCCGGGACAATGCCGGTTGCGTGAGTGTGTAGGTGCCTGCCGCGCCGCAGCACAGATGGCTGTCGGCGACCGGTGTGAGTTCGTAGCCGCAGCGCCGCAGAATCGCTTCCACCGATCCGCCGAGTTTCTGGCCGTGCTGCAACGTGCAGGACGAATGGTAGGCGACGCGCGTGCCGCGGCCGATACGCGCAAAGCTGTCACCGGTTTCGCGGCCCGTCCCGGCCGACATGATCTCCCCGGACATGACTTCACTCAGGTCGCGGGTCAGTGCGCTGATGCGCGCGGCCTTTTCGGCATATGCCGCATCGTCCTTTAGAGCATGGCCGTAGTCTTTCACCATCACCCCGCAGCCGCTCGCGGTCATCACGATGGCCTCCGCGCCGTTTTCGACATGCGGCCACCACGCGTCGATGTTGCGGCGCATCATCGCGCGTGCGCCCGAGCTGTCGGACAGATGCTGGTTCAGTGCGCTGCAGCAGCCGGCGCCGGGTGCGCTGACCAGGGTGATGCCGAGACGGTCGAGCACGCGCGCTGCAGCGGCATTGGTGTTCGGCGTGCCCAGCGGCTGCACGCAGCCTTCCAGCACCAGCATGCGGCGCGCGTGCGATGTTGCCGGTGCCGACGCGGCGACGCGGCTTGTCGGCATTGGCTTTGCCGGGATCTTGGTCCTGAGCTGCGCCGGCAGCAGCGGACTGACCAGGCGCGCCAGTGCCAAAGCAACCGACATGCGTGCCGTGTAGGGGATGACCGCGAGCATGGCTTTGCGCATCAGCTTTTGGTGGACGGGTCGCGGCGCCAGTTCGTCGGCCATCTCGCGGCCGATGTCGATCAGGCGGCCGTAGCGCACGCCGGACGGGCAGGTGGTTTCGCAGGAGCGGCAGGTCAGGCAGCGGTCCAGATGCAAGCGTGTCCTGGCGCCTGCCTGCTCGGTTTCCAGCATCTCCTTGATCAGGTAGATGCGCCCGCGCGGGCTGTCCAGTTCCGAACCGAGCAACTGGTAGGTCGGGCAGGTCGCGGTGCAGAAACCGCAATGCACGCAGGCGCGCAGGATGGCATCCGCCTCCGCGATATCGGGATTCTTCAGCAGTTCGGCGGAGATGGCGGTTTGCATTTAGGGAACCTTAAAATTCATTTTACGGGCGAATCGCTGTGTCGCGTGCTCGCTCACTCCTGTGCGCAGCGGTCGTAGCTTCAGCTACGGGTACCGCACGGCCTACCCCTTGCGGGTGCGTCTATCAATCCCGATATGCCTCTTCATTCGCTGCGCGGCTCCTTGCGCTTCATCCCGTAAAAGCGAATTTGTAGAGGCTCACATTACAGTTCAGTGTATATCCGGCCGGGGTTGAATAGGTTCTTGGGGTCGAAACCGGCCTTGAGCCGCTGGTGCATGGCCAGCAGCGGACCGGACAGTGGTTGAAAAATCTGCGATGGCCGGGATGCTTCGTCTGCCTGCGTGCCGCGCCGGAACACCGTGACATGCCCGCCAACGCCGGCCACGCGATGGCGTATCGATTCCGCATTTTCATCGCTGTAAAGCCAGCGCTGAGCGCCGCCCCAGTCCAGCAGCCATGATCCCGCGATCTCCAGCGGCGGTGTGGTGGGCTTGACCATGATGCGATACAGTGTGCTGCGTCGTTCGAAGAATGGCAGTTGATGCTCGCGCAGCGCATGCCAGAACGAATCGGCGTCCGGCATGAGATCGCCGGGTATCTTCGTGCGCGCCTCTTTGACACCCTGTTCGCTGCCGGAGATGCGCACATGGCAGTTGCCGCCGTGATAACAAGTTGCATCCACCGGATAAGGCTTGCCGAGCAAGGCGCTCATGCTGGCGATTGCCTCGGCCGGACTGCAAGGGCTTGCCATGGTGATGCTGGCCGGCGGTCGCGGCAGCACTTTCAGGCTGAGATCGAGTATGACACCCAGCGTACCGTAGGCGCCGGCCATCAGCCGCGAGACATCATAGCCGGCGACATTCTTCATCACCTGTCCGCCGAAGCGCAGTATCTCGCCGCGGCCGTTCAGCACTTTGCAGCCCAGCACGAAATCGCGCGCGGCTCCGCTGTATGGACGGCGCGGGCCGGACAAGCCGCAGGCGACCGTACCGCCGAGCGTCGCGCCGGCGCCGAAGTGCGGCGGCTCGAACGCGAGCATTTGATTTGCGTCCGCAAGCGCGGCTTCTATTTCGGACAATGGCGTGCCGCTGCGCGCGGTCAAAACCAGTTCGCGCGGGTCGTATTCGACGATGCCGCGATGTTTGCCGATCTCGACAGGCTGGGCGCGCCCGGTCGTGCGCCCCAGAAATGATTTGCTGCCGCCGCCGACGATGGTCAGCGGCGTCAAATAGCGCAAGGCTTCCAGCACCTGTTGCTGCACTGCAGTGCTGGTGTCCGAATCAGTCAGGTGTGTGCGCGTCACTAAAAGCGCTCCAGTTCGGGATATGGCAACTTCCCGTGGTGCACGTGCATCGCGCCGAATTCGGCGCAACGGTGCAGCGTCGGCACCGCCTTGCCGGGATTGAGGAGGCCGGACGGGTCGAATGCCGCCTTGATCGCGTGGAACTGCGCCAGTTCGGCACTGTTGAACTGGACGCACATCTGGTCGATCTTCTCGATGCCGACACCATGCTCGCCGGTGATGGTGCCGCCGACTTCCACGCACAGCTGCAGGATGCTGCGGCCGAATTCCTCGGTGCGCTCCAGTTCGCCCGGCTTGTTGCCGTCGAACAGGATCAGCGGATGCAGGTTGCCGTCGCCGGCGTGGAACACATTGGCGACCGACAAACCGTATTGCGCCGACATCTCGCTGATGCGGCGCAGCACATGCGGCAACTGGCGGCGCGGTATCGTGCCGTCCATGCAGTAATAATCCGGGCAGATGCGGCCCACTGCGGGGAACGCCGATTTGCGGCCCTTCCAGAACAGCTGACGTTCGGCCTCGTCGGTCGCGGTGCGCACCTCGGTTGCGCCGCTCTCCGTCAATATCGTGCGCACCGTCGCGATGTATTCCGATACTTCGGCGTGGGTGCCGTCCAGTTCGCACAGCAGGATCGCCTCGGCATCGCGCGGATACCCGGCATGCACGAAATCTTCCGCAGCCTGGATCGCGAGCCTGTCCATCATCTCCAGTCCGGCCGGGATGATGCCGGCGGCGATGATCGCGCCGACCGCTTCGCCCGCCTTGACCACATCGTCAAAGGCCGCAAGCACCACCTGCGCGCGTTCCGGCCTGGCCAGCAACTTGACGGTGACCTCGACGATGATGCCGAGCATGCCTTCCGAGCCGGTCATCAGCGCCAGCAGGTCGTAGCCGGGCGAGTCCAGCGTCTCCGCGCCGATGGTCAGCAGCTCGCCTTCCGCGGTGACCACCTTCAGCATCAGGATGTTGTGCACGGTCAGGCCGTATTTCAGGCAGTGCACTCCGCCGGAATTTTCGGCGACATTCCCGCCTATGGAGCAGGCGATCTGCGACGAGGGGTCGGGCGCGTAATACATGCCGTGGGCCGCCGCCGCTTCGGAGATCGCCAGGTTGCGCACGCCGGGCTGCACGGTTGCCATAGCGTTGTCCGGATCGATGTTCAGGATATTGCTGAATTTCGCTAGGCTCAGCAGCACGCCATTCGACAGCGGCAATGCGCCGCCGGACAGGCCGGTGCCGGCACCGCGCGCCACCACCGGCACCTGCTGCTGATGGCACAGCCGCATGATTTCCTGCACCTGCGCTATCGTTTCGGGCAGCGCTACCGCCATCGGCAGCTGCCGGTATACCGCCAGCCCGTCGCATTCGAACGGGCGCAGGTCTTCCTCATCGACCAGCAGGGATTCCGGCGGCAATATTTTGCTCAGTGCCCTGACCAGTTCGCTGTGCGCTTTATTGATCTGGGCGACATTGTTTTTGTGTTGCTGTGACAAGGGGACTCCGGGGACTCGCGTTATGACTGCTTATTGATGGAAGTATAGTAAGTGAGTCGGGTATAAAATTCCAGCTACATGAAGGGCGATCGGAAACCGGAGGCGGTTTTTGCCGGCATGCGCCGGTTTCCGGCATGGTCTTGCATCATCCGGATATCATTCACTGGGTCGGCGCGCCGAACGCGCCAGCGTCCAGGAGAGCCCGACAATCGCACCCCAGCCGACTCGGCGCAGGACCAGCGGGCTGTTGAGGTTGCTTGCCCCGGCCAGGGACTCGATCCGGAAGCTGTAAAACACGCTCACATCCGTCGTGAGCGGATGCGCCGCGAACAGGTTCGCGCGCAGCGCGATCAGACCGCTCCTCGCGCTATAGGCCGGGCGTGTCGGCGTAGCCTCGGCGGGCGCCACCCCATAGTAAGTGCTGGCGAGCTGTGCGTCGCCGAACAATGCGCCAAGGCTGGTGGAGACCAGCCAGCGTCCGGGCAGGCGCGTGTCGGCCACCCATTGCGGCTCGAACGCGATACCGCGCGACACAAATCCGTGACTGACATCGATAACTTCACGCAGCGGGAATTGCAAACGGGAATCGCGGCGTCCGCTTGACACATCGCCCAGGTTGATCTTCAGCCGCGGGCCGAACTCGATCAACGTGCCCAGATCCGCCATGCCGCGCCGGGCCGCAATGTCGGATGATTGCGAACCCAGCGTCGCGGCAAAGCCGACATCCAGTTCGGTGCGCGGTGTCTTCAGTGCGCGCAATCCGAACGTGCCGCGCTCGGCGCGCAAATAGCTGCCGCGGTAGATCAGAAACGGCAATGCCAGTGCGCGGCTGACGCGCTGATCCGAACCGGGGTAGGCGGGTTGCGTGATGCCAAAGCCGAAAAGCCCGGCCTCCCAGAGCGGCAGCCGGTGCCCGGCCCCGGGCGTCGCGGCTTGCGCGCCGGAATCCGGAGCGGATGCATCGGGGGTCCGGATATCTGCCGCCGCATCATCTTGGGCGCGCGCGGTCGCGGCCGCGAAACAGACTGCGATGATCGCGCATGTGAAACTCGATTTTCCTAGTCGCCAGTTCATTCGGGTTGGAGCTGCAGGATCTTGATCATCGGCCGGATATTCCGCCGGCAGTTTTCTCGTCGGCACCGAGATTTCGCAATTCATCGATGTAATCAGACAGCTCCTTGTTCAGGTGAGCCTTTTGCCGTGTGGTCAACATCCCCTGGAAATTCGCGATCATTTCGTCGGAGGCGGAATTAAAAGACTCGATGTCATGCTGTTGCTGGATGGTCCGGGTCTGTTCCGGTGCAGTATCCACGAAGACAGGAATGCGGCGATCCTGTCCGGGCCGGCATGTTCGTTCAGCATGGTAATCAGCCTGCGCTGGTCGGCTTCGCGCTGGGCGATGTAAATGTCCTTGACCAGTGGCAGGCGCCGGCTCATGTCCCTGACTTTTTGCCGTTGTTCACGGCTCAGCTTGCCGGTCAATCCTTCCAGAAAATCCAGGGTCTTGTCGGCGCGCTTGTCCAGGTATGCATCGGGCCCCAAATCCCGTTCTTCCCGCCTTTGCTTGTTTTTTTCTTCGGCAAGATTGCGGTCCAGTTCCCCTATTTGACGGGTGTCCAGGCTGCTTAGTATTTCTGCGGCAGGCCTGATCGCAGGCTTCATGGATTTTCGGTACAAGTCCAGCAGTTGCGATCTCAGCAGCGCGATTCTTTCGGGCTTGAGCTGACCGTCAAACTGGGCCGCCCCGTTCAGGTTCTGCAGAAAAGTGATGTATTCGGCAGCGCGTATTTTCGATGCCAGTCCAGATATCTTGAAATTTCGCGGTGTATTGCCTGTTCCTGGCTGTCATTGAACGAGGTGTAGCCGTCGATACTGTGCTGCAGATAAAGATCGGCATTGCGGTAGAACAGGCCTACCGTGCTGCAGCCGCAGTTAAACAGCGCGAAAGCGAGCACAATGAACAATGATTTTTTCATGGCCACCGTTTGTGCTATTAATTGATTGCGCAAAAAGGGTAACATGAATCCCGGGGACATATGGCGCCGGACCTAGGGGACCGGGATGGCAGCGGGATGAAATGCCGGCGCTGCCGCCGGTGTCGCTGGAACGTTGTGCAAGCGCAGAGGATTACGCTCGGCGAGGACCGGCTTTGGGCTTGCACGGTTTGAAGCCGATGACGGAAAGTGGGGGAGGATTGAAGATGGCGAGTATCTGGGACGAGCGTTATGCCGGCGAAGATTATCTGTTCGGCACCGAGCCGAACGCATTCCTGGTGTCGCAGCGCGGTTTGCTGAAACCCGGCATGAGCTGCCTGGCGGTGGCGGACGGCGAGGGACGCAATGGCGTGTGGCTGGCGCAGCAGGGATTGCGGGTGTTGTCGGTGGAGGTATCAGCGGTGGCGCTGGACAAGGCACGACGGCTGGCGCAGGAGCGCGGCGCGACCATCGATTTCGAGCAGGCGGATCTCGCGCACTGGCAATGGGGCGAGAACCGCTTCGACGTGGTGGCCGCGATCTTCATACAGTTTGCGCCGCCGGCCCTGCGCGAGCAGATGTTCGCCGGCATCAAGCGCTGCCTGAATCTGGGCGGGCTGTTGCTGCTGCAGGGATACACGCCGCGGCAGCTCGAATTCAAAACCGGCGGCCCGCCGGCGGCCGAGAACATGTACACTCTCGAACTGTTGCGCAACGCCTTCGGCGACATGGAGATCATGCATCTGCGCGAGCATGACGATAATATCGGCGAGGGTACCGGACACAGCGGAATGTCCGCGCTGATCGATCTGGTCGCGCGCAAACAAAATCAGGACCGTTAACTTCAATCGAATCGGGGGAGTCATGTCGTTAAAGCATTCAGCAAAGTCGTTGGCCGTTTTCAGTGTTGTGCTCGTGGCGGGTTGTTCGAACGCGGGCAGCTGGTTTCCGCCCTCCGGAGACAAGCCTTTCAAGGTGGAATCCGAGCCGAGCGGAGCGGAAGTCTACGTGATGGGCGCAAACCTCGGCGTGACGCCCGTGGAGATCAGCCAGAAGGATGTCTTTCCGACCGTCTATCCCAGCGACAAGGTTTCCCTGTACGGCAAAGTGACCCTCAGGAAAGCGGGATGTGCGGATCTGACCAAGACGATCAACGGGAATATCATCGCCAGCGGACTGCGCGCCAAACTTGACTGCGCCAACCCCGCACCTGCCGCACCAGCACCGTCGATGACGGCGCCGGCCGGCGAAACGGTGGAGCAGCGGCTGGCCAGGATTAAGGATCTGCTGGACAAGGGCTTGATCAGCGATGATGACGCGAAGAAGGCAAGAGCGCGCATCCTCAACGAACTTTGATCGGGGTTGGCGCGGTTGCCGGATGGAGCTGCGGTCCCATCCGGCTCTTTGTTCGCCCATCATCAACGGAGGCGGGTCCGCAAGATTGCACCCGGTGCCGGATCCGCTGCCCAAGAATGACGCCGCGTTCCACCTGACTTGACCGCTTCGATTTGCCGATATGCCATGAACATGAAGCAGATAGTCTACGTGCCCGGAAAGAACCCCAAGCCCGAGCCGGCACAACATCGTGAATTGCTCTGGCGCACCTTGGTCGAGGGAGTTCGCCGCGCTGACAGCGCGACGGCGGATCAGCTTCAGGCATGTTACCCGCAGTTCCATCTGGTTGGCTGGAACTACCTTTATTACCGCGAGTACAAGGACATCACCCGGGATATTCCCTGGGTCGATGCACTGATCAACACGCACGGCCCGACCCAGCAGGACATGCGCGAGGCCCGCTCATGGAACATCTGGCTGAGCCGCGCGATGCTGGCACTGGCGGATCATGTGCCATTGCTGATCAGGATGCTGCCCGAACAGGTGCGCGGCACCGCCCGCGAGATCGAGCGTTATTTCGACAATGCCGACGATGTCGCGCGCCAGATTCGCGATCTGCTGAAGCGGGAGCTGCGACCCATGCTCGAGCAACAGGACGATGTGCTGCTGGTCAGCCACAGTCTGGGTTCCGTGATGGCCTACGATGCCCTGTGGGAGTTGTCGCACCTGGACGGGGTGCGGGGCAAGCTGGACTTTCTAACGTTCGGCAACCCGATGGGCCTGCATTACATACAGCGACGCCTGCTGGGGATGAATCGCCATGGAACAAAGAGCTATCCAGGACTGATCCGCCGCTGGATGAATTTCTCGGCCGAAGGCGACGTGGCCGCGCTCAACCAGAATCTGAAGGAGAGTTTTCAGCCCATGCTGGAGCAGGGGTTGCTGGAGTCGATCGAGGATCATTGCCACGGCATCTACAACTTTTTTCGCAGCGACGCAGGCCTGAATTGCCACCGTTCATACGGTTACCTGGTCAATCCCGCCGTGGGCAGCAGCATTGCGGAATGGTGGAAGCACTGATGCCGCGCGGACTGCCCGGGGAAAGCTGGAGGAAAGGCAGGGGCACCCACGAGCTTTCCCGATCGGCCCGGCAGCAATTCCCGATATACGCCCGATCCAATGGGCGTGGAAAGGCGCCACCGGTCCGGCAAAGAATATTGATTTGAGGTAGCATGATTCGCAGCCGCCACGACGGGGGATACGCAATGGGTAGAGGCAAGTCGGACATTACCGGCATCGATCATCGGTCGATCTTCGATGCAAACCCTGACGTGTCCTATATTGTGGATGTGGATGGCCGCATTCTCGATGCGAACCTGGCTGCGGTCGAACGTTATGGCTACAGTCTGGAAGAATTGAAACAAATGACCGTGTCCGATCTGGCTGCCGACGGCCTGAAGCATAGGGCGGCTGCCAAGCTCAGGGAATCGCTCGACACCGGCAAGGCATTCGAATGGCGGCACCGTCGCAAGGACGGCACCGAACTGCCGGTCGAGATCTTGATGCAGCCGATCACCGTCCATGCCAAACCGGTGATTCTTTGCAGGGCTCGGGATATCAGCCGGCGCAGGAAGCTCGAGGCCGAACTGCAAAGCCGGCAGCATTTGCTCGATCGTATCGTCGAATCCGAACCGGGCACGGTGTACATCAACGATCTGGTCAACAAGCAGGTCGTCTATGTCAATCGCGACTGGTTCACCACCTATGGCTATACCCCCGAAGACGCGCAGGCGATGGTGGCCGGGCTGCTTGATATCATCCATCCGGACAACCTGCCCCGAATCGCCGCAAACAACAAGGCATGGAAAACAGCCGCCGATGGCGAAACGCGCACCGTCGAATACCGTGTCCGCGACAAGCGCGGCGATTGGCACTGGCTTATCAGCCGTGAAACGCCGTTCGCCCGGGACAGCAGCGGTTCAGTCAGTCAGGTTCTCGGCATCGCGCACGACATCACCGAGCGCAAACATTCGGAAGCGCTGGTCGGCGGACAGAATTTGCTTCTGGGGATGATCGCCTCGGGGACGCCGTTGCCGGAAACATTGAACGCGCTGGTCCGGATGATAGAGGATCTGTCGCCCGGGATGCTGGGGTCCGTCCTGCTGCTCGACGAGGACGGTTTGCACCTCAGCCACGGTGCGGCGCCCAGCCTCCCGGCCGAGTTCGTCGCCGCGCTGGATGCCGAACCGATCGGCCCGGTCGCCGGATCGTGCGGCACCGCAGCCTATCGCAAGCAGGCGGAATTCGTGGCGGATATCGCCAGCGATCCGTTATGGGAAATACACAAGGCGGCAGCGCTGCGGCACGGGCTGCGCGCCTGCTGGTCGACGCCGATATTTGACGTACAGGGGCGGGTACTCGGCATTTTCGCGATGTATTACCACCAGCCGGGATTGCCGAATGCCCAACACCTGCAGCTGATCAATGCCGCCACGCGGATTGCCGCGATTGCGATCAGCCGCCACCGCGAGGAACGGGCGCTGCGCGACAGCGAACACAAGTTCGAAATGCTGTTCGGCCAGGCGTCGCTGCCCGTCGCACTGACCCTTTTCCCCGGGCAAGTTTTTGTCGACGTCAATGACGCGTGGCTGGAACTGTTCGGCTATACCCGGGACGAGGTGCTGGGCAGGAAACCCGCGGAGCTTGATGTGAACCGGGCCGGCGGACCGCGGGACAGCGCGGCCGAGGCACTGGTGCACGGCTTTCCGCTGCGGAATTTCGAGCAGACACTGTATGACAGGTCCGGTAACGCAATCACCGTGCTGACCAATATCAATCTGGTGAAGATCGGCGGACAGGACTATGCCATCACGTCCCTGCAGGATATCACCGAGCGCAAGCGGGCCGAGACAGCTTCGCTGGAGAAGGAAAGGGATCTGGAACAGGCGCAGACGATCGGCCGTTTCGGCAGCTGGACCCATGACCTAGCGGGCCGTCTTACCTGGTCCGCCGAGGTGTACCGCATCTTCGGCGTTACGGTCGCCTATCCAACCGATGCCGAATCCTTTGTTAAGCTGATCCACCCGGACGATCTTGAACGCGTGCAGGCGTGGGACGACGCCTGTGTTGCCGGTCAGAAACCCGGGCCGATCGAATGGCGCTGCATCAGGCCGGACGGCACGATCCGTTATATCGAAGGGCGCGGTTCATGGGTTTCGGATGCTTCGGGCAGGTTCATCCATATGGCGGGAACCATACAGGACATCACCGAGCGCAAGCTGGCGGAAGCAGCGCTGCTCGAGAGCGAGGAAAAGCTGCGCTTGTTTATCCGCTATACACCCTCGGCGGTTGCGATGTTCGACCGCGACATGCGCTACATCACTTACAGCCGCCGCTGGCTCGCCGACTACAAGCTGGGTGAACAGGAGCTTGCAGGCCGCAGTCACTACGAGGTCTTTCCCGATCTTCCCGGGCACTGGAGAAGAATATACCAGCGCTGCATCGAAGGCTTGATCGCCAAGAACGACGGAGAAAAGCTGTTGCGCAGCGATGGCTCGGCGGATTGGGTGCGCTGGGAAGTGCATCCCTGGCGCACCGGCGAGGGGGGTATCGGCGGCATCATCATCTTCTCCGAGGTAATCACCGAGCGCAAGGTTGCCGAGGCCAAAATCCATCGTGTATCCCAGTTATACGCGGCGCTGAGCCAATGCAACCAGGCGACCGTGCGCTGCACCAGCGAAGCGGAATTGCTGGCACAGATCTGCCGCGACACCGTCGATTACGGTGGCATGAAAATGGCCTGGATCGGCATGGTGGACAAGGACAGCAACATGGTCAGGCCGGTGGCTTCGTTCGGCACCGGAATCGAGTATCTGGACGGCATTGAGATCGCGCTCGATCCTGATCCCCTGACCGCAGGCGGCCCGACGTTCATGGCAATTCGCGAAAAGAGGCCATACTGGATCCAGGATTTTCAGCATGATCCGGCCACGGCCCTCTGGCGTGAACGTTCCGCAAGGTTCGACTGGGGCGCTTCGGCTTCGCTGCCCCTGTACCGCAAGGGTGTCGTGATTGGCGTATTCGGCTTGTATAGCGGGGAAATCAACGCGTTCGACGAACAGATGCGGGACCTGCTGGTCGAAATGGCAACCGACATCAGTTTCGCGCTGGACAACCTGGACACGAGGATGGCGCACGATCAGGCGCTGGAGAAAATCAAGTCGCAGAACACGATCCTGCAGACGCAGCAGGAAACTTCGCTTGATGCGATCCTGGTGGTAGATGAGGATGGAATAATCACTTCCTGCAACCAGAAATTCATTGATATGTGGCAGCTTCAGCCGCATCTCGTGAGCATGTGCGACGATGCGCCCGTAATCAGGGCTAATGCCGATCAGACCGAGGATCCCGAGGCTTATATCGCCCGCACTGAATACCTGTACGCGCACCGTGAAGAAAGGAGCCGCGAGGAAATCCTGCTGAAGGACGGCAGGGTCATCGACCGGTATTCCGCCCCTGTCATCGGAGCGCACGGCGAGTACTACGGGCGTGTATGGTACTTCCGCGATATCACGGAGCGAAAGCGCGCCGAGGAACGAATCAGCTATCTGGCGAACTACGATGCGCTTACCGGCTTGCCCAACCGCGCCCAGCTGGACAGGCAGTTCGGCTACGCGCTCGGTCTGGCGAAGCGGAACAATGGCCACCTGGCGGTGATGTTCCTCGATATCGACCGGTTCAAGGATATCAACGACACACTCGGGCACACCATCGGCGATGCCCTGCTGGTCACGATCGCCGGGCGCATCCAGCCCGCATTGCGCGAGACCGATACCGCCTCGCGCCTTGGCGGCGATGAATTCGTCCTGATGTTGTCGGGCGGCGAGGTGGGCGGTTACGCCCAGGTCGCGCAGAAGTTGCTGCAAGCCATCGCCGAACCCTGCCGGATAGAGCAATATGATCTGGTCGTGACCGCATCGATCGGCATCGCCCTTTATCCGGACGACGGCGCGGATCTGGAATCGCTGTCCAGGAATGCCGATACCGCGATGTACCGCGCAAAACAGGAAGGCCGCAACCGGTACCGGTTCTTTACCGCTGAAATGCAGGCGAGCGCGACGCGCAACATGCAATTGCTTAATGCGCTGCGCACCGCGCTGGAACGCGACCAGTTCCGGGTGCATTACCAGCCGCAGGTGTCGATACGGGACGGCCGCATCATCGGCATGGAAGCCCTGCTGCGCTGGCAGCATCCGGAGCTGGGCAGCATATCGCCGGCGGAATTCATTCCGGTCGCGGAAGACTCCGGCCTGATCCTGCCGATCGGGGAGTGGGTGATGAGCACAGCGGTGAGGCAATTGAAGCGCTGGATGGACAGCGGCCACCCGCCGATGGTCATCTCGGTCAACCTGTCGGCCGTGCAGTTTCGCCATCCGAGCCTGCCCGATATGGTCACGGGTATTCTCAATGAAGCGCAGCTGGCCCCGGAGTACCTGGAGCTGGAACTGACAGAGGGTGTGGCGATGTACGATCCTCGCGGGGCGATCGCCACGATGAACAACTTGCATGAGCTCGGTATCCGCATGTCGATCGATGATTTCGGCACCGGCTATTCATCGCTGAATTACCTGAAGAGGTTCAAGGTTTACAAGCTCAAGATCGACCAGTCCTTCGTGCGCGACATCAGCACCGACCAAGAAGACAAGGCGATCGTCGCGGCGATCATCAGCATGTCCAAAAATATCGGCTTGCAAACGATAGCAGAAGGCGTGGAAACGGCCGAACAGCGTGCCTACCTGCGTGACCAGGGTTGCGACGAGGCTCAGGGCTATTTCTTCAGCAAACCGCTGGATGCAGAACAGATGGATCAGATCCTGGAGCGCGGCAAGGGCTTGCCTGCCGAATCTCTGAATCCTTGCCCGGCGGCCGAAAGCATCGCTGCCGTGCGGATCAGATCGGGAAGTTCGCGTATAGGGTTCAGCGCTTGCTGTAGGTACCGCCCCAGACAAATTCCTTCAGTATCGCCATCTCGGAGGTCGAGTCTTTCGCATTCCTTTGCAGGCTGGTGTTCTCGGACTTCAGGAAGTCGAGCAGGAATTTTATCTTGATATGGGTCCTGACACGCGCCGCCACGATGGGTGCGCTGATGGGCTTGTGGATGAAATCCGAGGCACCGACCGCAAAGCCCCGCTCTTCATCCTCGACGTCGGTTTTTGATGTAATGAAGATCACCGGAACATCCGCAAGCCGCGAGTTGGCCTTTAACTGTCGGCAAAACTCGAAGCCGTCGATTTCAGGCATCATCACATCGAGCAGGATCAGGTCGGGGGGATTGGCGAAGGCATGTTCGAGCGCCCGGGCGGAATTGTTGAACATCTTCAGGGAATAATCTTTCGACAGAACCGATTCGATTATCATCAGATTTTCGGGTGCGTCATCAACAACCAGAATTTTGGGATGATTTTTCGACTGTTCCATTTCATTCTCCTGAAGTACGATCTCACTGGCCCGAATTTTCTTGCCGGGACGGGCCGAATATGCGGAATCCGGCTGCATGCCGCGGCGCTCGTCTCGAGGATATAACACCAGTCCGGTTAACGCAATCCGCTTGTCACATCCCGTCCGGGCATGCGCGATTTTAAACGATTTCATTTTTGCGATGCGGTTCGTTATGATGATGGCGCCGGCCTGATACACTAAAATGTCCGCATTGCATCGGCAAACTTCCCGGATTGTCGGGCCATGCAAAATCGATTTGCTTTCAGCAGGGGGTGCAACATGGCCACAAGAAATTATTTCATCGCGCTAATTGGCATCCTTGCCTGTATTGCCAATGTCCGGGCAGCGGGTACCGATCAGCCCCAGGTCACCTTTGGCGGATTCGGTTCGCTGGGTGTCAGCCATTCCACCATGAGTTCGGGTGACTATGTCGTGGACGGCAGTATCCCGAAAGGGCCCGGCCTGAGCGATTTCCTGTCGACCACAAATGACTCCCGCATGGCGGGGCATATGGCGGCGCAGATGTCGCCCAACGTCTCGGTCGTGATTCAGGTCGATTCGGAATATCACACCGGGAATACCTACGCGCCGGAGGTCGAATTCGTCAATGTCAAATATGTGCTTACGCCCGATGCCTACGTCCGGGTCGGGCGCATCGCCTTGCCGACCTTTCTTGAATCCGAGAACAGGGATGTCGGCTATACCTATGCCTGGATCCATCCGCCGGTCGAGGTTTACCGCCAAGAGCCGGTTACCCACAGCGATGGCTTTGATGTCAATTACAGTTTGAATACCGGTACGGCAGAGCATTCCATCAAAGCCATCTTTGGCAGGACCGAGATTGAAACGAACGATTCCCCGATGGGCAATGCGATGTCATCAAAGAACATGTGGGGGGTCTTCGACACGACCGAATACGGCTCGGCCACCTTCCATGTCGGCTACCTGCAGCGCGATACCGATTCCGGGTATTTTTTGGCCGGCCAGGACGGAGCATGGGTGAAAGACAAAGACCTGTCGGCCGGCGTGCAGTATGACCCGGGCGACTGGTTCGTGTTGTCCGAGTGGATACAGCGCAGATCAACTTATGAGATTAACGCGCGGTATGTCAGCGCCGGCTATCGCGTGAAGCAATTCACCCCCTATCTGACCTACGCGCAGAGCAGCCAGGGCTCGTTCCTTCCCGGCCTTCCGCCGCCGTCGCCTGCAGCGGTTGTGCTGGCAACGCGGGCGCAAAGCACGACCAGCCTGGGCTTGCGCTGGGATTTCAGGCGGGATACCGATTTCAAGTTTCAGCTCGACCAGGTAAGACTCAGCGACAACTCGAACGGCTTCCTGGCCAATGTGCCGGCCAATGTCACCCTGTACGGATCGAGGTTCTATGTGATCTCTGCAGTGGTCGATTTCATATTCTAGACATGATGGATTGCCTGAGACCAAACATACGCAAACGCCTGGGCCTTGCGCTGCTTCTGGCAATGCTTGCCGCGGGCGCGCATGCAGAGGTGGTGGTGATCGTTTCCGCCGAAAGTCCCGTCACCAGCCTGACGGCCGAGCAGACCGCACGAATCTTCCTCGGCAAAACCTCCAGCTTTCCGAATGACGGGCCTGCCTTTCCTGTCGACCAGGCTGAAGGCAGCGAAGCCAGGAGCGAGTTTTATGACAAAGTGGTGCACAAGAATCCCACTCAACTCGCCGCATACTGGGCCAGAGTGATCTTCACCGGCAATGGCCAGCCGCCTGCAGTACTGGCGGGCAACGCGACCGTGAGACGGGTCGTCGCAAAAAACCCGAATGCGATCGGCTATATCGACAGGCGCTATGTGAACAAGAGTGTCAGGGTCGTTTTCAGCCTTGAGAAAAACGACCGAAATGACTGAGCTGATCAAAAAACTGTCCGGTTATTCGCTCACCTGGAAACTGCTGCTGGTGCCGGTGATCGCGACGTTGAGCTTTGCCGCCTATCTGGCTTATTCATCCCAGGTGATGTCCGAAGGGGATGATGTCCTCAAGGAGCTTCGCGATATCGATTATCCGATACTCGATGAGGCCGAGAAGAATCTCAACGCCTACATGAGCGTCGTGGATGCGCTCAATACCGCAGCCGCGACCGGCGAGGCCGATTTCCTGGATATTGCCAATGCCAAGGCCGCCGAAATACTGGGCCGCTTCCGGACATTGAAAAAACTGGATACCGAACACCAGGACCAACTTGCAAAGCTGGAAGCCGACTTCAATACCTACTTTGGTCTGGCGATGGATGTGGCCACCCGAATGACGGCCAGAAAGGAAATGCCCAGCGAGCATCAGCTCGTGAAGATGCGGGCTTTGCGCGACAACTATCTGCACGAGGCCAGGGCCTACAAGACCAACACCGAGCAGGACTACCACGCGGATGTAGCACGCGCGATACAAAGAGCGGAACACGCGCAGAACTGGGGTTTGGGTATCGGTTCGCTGATGCTGCTGGTCATCGCGGCGCTTACCATGCGTGTTACGCGCGGTATCGTGGTGCTGGAAAGGCACGTGGCGGAGCGGAACAGGTTGCTGGTCTCGGTCAACCAGGAACTGGAGCATGAAATCTACAAACTGAAAGCGGCAGAGGAAGCCAAGCACCAGGCGGAGACCGCCAAGAGCGAGGCTGAAACGGCGAACCAGATCAAGGATGAATTCCTGGCGAACATGAGCCATGAAATCCGCACGCCGATGAACGCGATCATCGGCTTGAGCCATCTTTGCCTGCAGACCGCGATGTCGCCAAAACAGCAGGATTATCTGAAGAAGATCAATGTGTCGGCAAAATCGTTGCTGAGGATACTGAATGACATCCTCGATGTCTCGAAGATCGAGGCGGGGAAGATGGAAATCGAACACGTCACCTTCGAACTGGAGGAGGTGATGGGCAACGTGGCCACCATCGTCGGCAACCGGGCCCACGAGAAAAAGCTCGAATTCCTGATGCAAACCGCCCCCGACGTGCCGCCACTGCTGGTCGGCGATCCGTTGCGGCTCAGCCAGGTGCTGATCAATCTGGCCGGCAATGCGGTCAAGTTCACCCAGCGCGGCGAAGTCATCGTACGTGCGGTGCGCGCCAGGGAGACCAGCGACGAGGTCGTTCTGCGTTTCAGCGTGATCGACACCGGGATCGGGATGACCCAGCAGGAAATCGACAAGCTGTTCCAGCCGTTCACCCAGGCGGATTCCAGCACCACCCGGAAGTTCGGCGGAACCGGACTGGGGCTGACGATCAGCAAACGCCTGGTCGAAATGATGGGCGGACGGATCTGGGTCGAAAGCAATCCGGGTTATGGCTCGAGATTCATTTTCGTCGCGCGCTTCCAGAAGCCGGCAAAGCAATTGAACGTCAACCAGGCCGCGATCAACGACCTGCGCGGACTGCGTATGCTGGCTGTCGATCACAGCCAGAACAGCCTGCAGATCCTCAAGGGCTACCTGGAATCATTCGGACTGGACGTCACCATCGCCGACGACAGCGAGGAAGCGCTGAACCTGGTCAGCAAGGCGAACCAGGACAAGAATCCCTTCGGGTTGGTCATCATCAACTGCAAGCTCCCGGAGATGGACGGCATCGATCTGGCGCACAAGCTGCGCGATCTCACCTTCCTGAGCTTCCGGCCGAAAGTGCTGATGATCACGTCCAGCGACCAGGACGAGTTGATGAAGAAATTGGACAGCAATGCGGTCGATGGCATACTGGCAAAGCCGTTCCAGCAAAGCAAGCTGCTCGATGCGGTCAGCAAGGTCTCCGGCCGGAGCGTATTGTTGTCGGGCAGGTTCAAGATCATTCACGAGCAGTTGAGCCCGGAACTCATTTCTCATATCCGCGGGGCACGGCTGCTGCTGGCCGAGGACAACGAGATCAACCGGCAGGTTGCACAGGAGATCCTGGAAGGATTCGGTATCGAAGTGATGACCGCAGAGAACGGCGAGGAAGCGATCGCACTGCTCGCAGCCGAGGAGTTCGACGGCGTGCTGATGGATATGCAGATGCCGGTGATGGACGGCGTCACCGCCACCCGGTTGATACGCAAGAGCCCGCGTTTTGCCGAATTGCCGATTATCGCGCTGACGGCCAATGTGATGGTCCGCGAACAAAATGAATTCTTGGAAGCCGGAATCACCGATTACATCGGCAAGCCGATCGATCCGTACCGCATGGTCACGACGCTTGCGAAATGGGTGCGCCCGAAGCGGCCCGAAGCGGACAAGCCGGTACAACCGGCGCAGCCGAAACCTGAAACGGAACCCGGCCCCGAATCAAACCGCGAATCCGAACCAGAACCGGGCCCCAAATCCCTGCCGGATTTGCCCGGCATCAGCGTGAAAGAAAGCGTGCGCAGGATGGGCGGGAACATCGCCCTTTACCGCGTGCTGCTCGACAAGTTCCGGACCAAGGAGCGCAATGCCGTTGGGGGCATACGCGAAGCGCTGGCCGCGGGCGACCATGCCACATCGGAAAGGCTGGCACACACCCTGAGGGGTTCAGCCGGCACGCTCGGCGCTAAAAGTTTGCAGGAACTTTGTACGACGCTGGAAAGCAGCATACACAGATCGGAATTAGGCGAGGTCGATGCGTTGCTTGCACGGATCGAGCAGGAGCTTGCGGGATTTATCGCGGCCATCGATGATGCGCTTGGGAACGGCCAGTCATGAGCGGTCCTCGCAGCCGTTCGGCGCTTGGGAAGTTTAAAATACGCCAGGCGGACCGGGGTCATCCCCGTTTGGCAGTCGATTTGATCAGTGCCCGAAATTAAGGAGAAAGAAATGGAAGAAGCTGCTGTGCGTCCTACGATACTGGTGGTGGACGATGCGCCTGAAATCCTGATGATCGTGGAGTCGGTATTGGGGAAGCATTATTCGCTGAAATCGTTCAGCCGATCGAAAGAGGCCCTGGATTACGCATTTGCGAATCCTCCCGACCTGATCCTGCTCGATATCGTGATGCCGGAAATAGACGGTCTGGAGGCCTGCCGGAGGCTGAAGGCCAATCCCAGGCTGGCGGATGTTCCGGTCATTTTCATCACTTCAAAAAACGAGGATGAATACGAGGAGTACGGGTTCTCGGTCGGTGCCTCGGATTTCATCCACAAACCGATCAACGCGCCGATATTGCTTGCACGCGTCAATACCCATCTCAAGATCAAGCTGGTCATGGATTATCTCAGGAATGAAAATGCCCGCTTGCAGGACAGCAAAAAACCGTCATCCTCCGAGATGATGAAAGTGATCAAAATGCTTTGGGACAATCCATTCATCAAGTTCTAACCGCCGAGTCATTTGGGAACGCGCCGGAATGGCCGAAGCGCCGCTTGCACACCTGTTCCGTGCTTGCGGCGGCTTGCCGGTTCAGAACCAGATTTCCGGATAGCGTCTCGATGCGGGGATGTTGTTGACCAGCAACGCCACCACCAGCAGGATCAGCGGGCCCACGGTGGCGGGCATCAGCACATACCAGAATCCCAGCTTGTGTATGCCGGGAGAACCGATCACCGCGATCAGCGCTGTGGCGCCGCCGGGCGGGTGCAGGGTCCGGGTGGCATGCATCAGCGCGATCGAGGTGGCGACCGCGGCCGCCTGCGCGAGCCAGGGAAACGGGTGCAGCAGCTTCCAGCACGCGACGCCGACGATGGCCGAGAGTATGTGCCCGCCCATCAGATTGCGCGGCTGGGCCAAAGGACTGCGCACCGCGCCGTAGAGCAGCACCGCGGTGGCGCCGAATGAACCGATCATCAGCGACAGATCGGTGCCCGTGAAAAAGAAGTGGTTCATCCAGGCCACCGCGGCAATGCCCAGAAATGCGCCTACCCACGACCAGGCGATCTCGGCGCCGCTCACCCGGGGAGGGCTGCCGCGGGTGGAGCCCTGCATTTTGCGCAGATATCCGGGAATCTTCATCGCGGGTTTTCCAAATGCCGGGTTTCCGGTTGACACGCGCCCAGAAAATCCTTGCGCAGCAGCAGGCCGAGCAGCCTGCCGTCACCGTCCACCACGGGCATGCTGCGGCCTTCATGCCGGTTGAATGCAGCGATGGCTTCCGCGAATCCGGCATCCTTGCCCACCGTTATCGCGGGAGAGGTCATGGCCTTGCTGACCGGCGTCTCGTGGCAACGGTGCCTGAATTCGAACTTCTCGTCCAGCAAGTTGAGCAGCAATTGCAGGAAGGTATCGACCTCGAGCCGCCGCAGAAAATCGTTTTCGGTGAGCATCCCGGCCACACGGCCGTTTGCATCGACCACGGGTAGCGCCTTGTAGCCCGACCTGACCAGCGCTCTGGCCGCTTCATCGAGCGGCATGTCGGGATGCAGCGGCGCTATCCCGGTCCGCATCGCGCTTTGCGCGCTGAAACCGCCGAACAGGCGGTTGACCGCATGGCGATGGGCGAGGTGGTAAATCGTCCTGAAATCGTCGGTGGTAATGTCGAGGTAGCCGGGAATGTGCCGCATTGCATCCAGGATATCGCTGTCCGCCAGTTCCATTTCCGGCACTTCATCGTCGGCAGAGTCGGTGTTCGGCATTTTGTTCGGATTGTCCTGCATCACAAGAGAATGAGCGTAAAAAAATGTATGTGGGATACATATATTAACGGATTTGGGATGTTGCAGCACAATTCGGCGCGCCAGCCGTGCAACCCCGGCAAGCAGCTGGCGTTATCCCGTTTGCGGGCGCACGGATCGGCGCGGGAAACGGCGCATCGGTCTGTCTTCTTAAACAAAACCGACTTGTTTAACAAAACTGACTCCGGCCCCTGTCATAATCGCAGCCGGCAGCAAGGGCTATCAAATTTTTCGGTTCAACCAAGGGAGGCCGTCATGGCAAACAGTTCATCATCCGCAATGAAGATTATCAGCATCGTTCTGGTCGTCGTCGGGATCGGCCTTGCTTTCTGGGGCTACCGGCTGTCCGGTTCGATCGGTTCCCAAATAACCCATGCGCTGACCGGTGCCGATTCCGACCAGGTGATGCGTTTCTATATCGGCGGCGCGGCCAGTTTCGTCGTCGGCGTATTCCTGCTGTTCAGGTAGCAAGGCCGCTGCCTTCCCCTCCCGCTAGCGCCTGCCCGCAATCAGGTGCGTGACCCGCGGCGGTTCGCTGCCGATATGGAAGGCCCGCATCTGTTCGATGACATTGCGGTCCGCAACCGTCACCCGCTGATGCTGGCGCAAATGCTCCAGCCAGGATTCGACCATGAAACATTCCACCATGCGATCCGGGTGGTCGGCATCGCTGAACAGCTCCCACATGAATGCGCCATCGCGGCGCCGGATCCTGCGCATCTTCTGGTGCATGATCCTCGCGAATTCATCGGCACTGGCCGGATCGATGCGGTATTCCACCGTCACCATCACCGGCCCGGGGTCGGCCTCCGGGTCGGCGGCCAGCATCGGCGCCGGCCAGTTCAACGACGGCGTAAGGTCGGTCTCGTCATGCCGTCCGATGCGGTATTTCCAGGTTCCGGCGATTCCGAGCAATGCCGCCAAGGCTGCGGCGGTCAGCGCATGGGGGATGCCGATCCACGAGGCGATCTGTCCCCACAGCGCGCTGCCCGCGGCCATGCCGCCCATGAACACCACCCAGAACAGCGCCAGGCCGCGTGCGCGCACCCAGCCCGGCAACGCGGTCTGGGCGGCCGTCATCAACGACGATACCACGCTGATCCATGCAACGCCGGTCAGCAGCATCGCGACCCCGCCCTCATACACGCTGATGCTGTGGGCAAGCGCTAGCACCGCAAACGCGTAAAGTACCGTCGCGCCGGCCACGATGCCGTCCCGCGACAGGCGGGTGCGAACACGGGGCAGCAGCAGCGCGCCGAGGATTGCGCCGACGCCCAGGCAAGCCAGGAACAAACCGTATGTGCCGGGACCGCGCTGTAATTCGTGCCGGACCACCAGCGGCAGCAACGCCCATGAGGCGCTCGCGAACACAAAGAATCCTGCGCCGCGGGTCAGCACCGCGCGCAACTCCGGAGAATGCCGCGCATAGCGCAGCCCGGCGCGCATTGCGCCGAACATGCGTTCGGCGGGCAATTCGTTGTCCCTGGGTGTGCTTTGCCAGCTTTTAAGCGCAAAGATCACGGCCAAGAACGAAACGGCATTCAGGATGAACACCCCCCCCGGCCCGGCGGCAGCTACGATGAATCCGGCGATCGCCGGTCCGACCGACCGCGACACGTTCATCCCGATCGAGTTCAGCCCGATCGCGGCATGAAGTTCGGCGCGCTGCACCAGTTCCGGCGTGATCGCGCCCCACGCCGGCATCATCATTGCGGTGCCGATGCCGAGCGCGAAGGTGAACAGCAGCAGGGTCATCGCGGTCGTCACGCCGGCAAGCGTCAACACGCCCAGCAATGCCGCCGCCGCCATCATCCATATCTGCGAGGCGATCAGGTAGCGCCGCCGGTCGACGATATCGGCCAGCGCCCCGGCGGGCAGCGCCAGCAGAAATACCGGGGCAGAGGTGGCGGCCTGCACCAGCGCCACCATCAGCGGGCTGGGTGCCAGCGTGGTCATCAGCCAGCCCGCTCCGACCTCGTGCATCCATGAGCCGATATTCGATACGACCGAGGCGATCCACAGCATGCGGAACACCCGGTGGCGCAGAGGCGCCCATGGTGACAGTGAAATATCTTTGGCGGAACCCGCGCTCATGGTGTCTGGATTTTGGTGGAAGCAAGCCGATCAGTGTAGCGCGGTCATTTCTTTCTGCTGCCGCTCTTGCCGTCCCGGTGCTCAAGCCCGAGCGTGGCGAGCGTTCTTTCGCGCACCGCATGCAGCAGCGGCACGTTCTCGTCCAGCGATTCACTGTAGGAAGGCACCATCTCCTTCAGTTTGCGCTGCCACTCCGGACTTTTTACCCGCGACGCGAAGCAGCGCTCGAGCACTTCGATCATCGCCTGCACCGAGGTCGATGCGCCCGGGGATGCGCCGAGCAGCGAGGCGAGCGTGCCGTCCGCGGCGGTGACGATCTCGGTGCCGAATTCCAGCCTGCCGCCGTTGATGTCGCAATCCTTGATGATCTGCACGCGCAGTCCGGCCGAAGCCAGTTCCCAGTCCTTCTCCCGTGCGTCCGCATAGAATTCCTGCAGGCTGGCGACACGGTCCTTGTGCGAGCGGAACGCCTCGGCAAGCAGGTAACGGGTCAGGTCCAGATTGTCCCGCACCACCGCGAGCATCGGCTTGAGGTTGTTCGACTTGATCGAGGAAAACATGTCCAGCACCGAACCGCCCTTCAGGAACTTCGTGGTGATGCTGGCGAACGGGCCGAACAGCAGGCCCGGCTGGCCGTCGATGATGCGCGCGTCCAGATGCGGCACCGAAATCGGCGGGGTGCCGACCGGCGCCTTGCCGTATACCTTGCTGGTATGGCGCTTGACCACGTCCGGGTTCTTGCAGATCAGCCATTGGCCGCTCACCGGGAATCCCGCATACCCCCTGCCCTCGGGTATTCCCGATTTCTGCAGCAGCGGCAGCGCCCCGCCGCCCGCGCCGAGAAACACGAAACCCGCATCGATGGTCTTGCTATGGCTGAGATGGTTGTCCGTCACCCGCACATGCCAGCGGCCGTCCGGATATTGTTTCAGGCCGGTGATGGTGTGGCCCAGCCTGAGCTCGAAGGTCGGATGCTTGGCCATCGCCTGGACCAGCTTGCGCGTCAGCACCCCGAAATCGACATCCGTGCCGTGCTTGACCTGCGTGCCCGCGACCGCCTGGCGGGGATCGCGATGCTCCATTACCAGCGGCATCCACCCGCGCAGCACTGCGTGGTCCTCGCTGTATTCCATTTCTTCGAACAGATGATGGCCGCACAACGCCTCATGGCGCCTGCGCAGGAAATCCACGTTCTGTTCGCCCCAGACGAAGCTCTGGTGGCAGATCGGATTGATGAATTTTTCCGGGGCGGGCAACACGCCGTGCTCGACCAGATAGGACCAGAATTGCAGCGACACCTCGTAGGCCGCGTTGATCGCCAGCGCGCGGCTGATATCCACGCTGCCGTCGGGTCGTTGCGGGGTGTAGTTCAGTTCGCAATAGCCGGCATGGCCGGTGCCGGCGTTGTTCAGTCCGTGCGAGCTTTCGTGGGCCACCCGGCTCAGCCGCTCGACCATCATGATCTTCAGGGACGGATCCAGCAGCCACAACAGCTTGCCCAGTGTGGCACTCATTACACCGGCACCCACCAGCAATACATCCACCTTCTTAAGCGACATGGCCGGTCATTTCCTGATCAAACTCATTAATGTTAGCATCGGCTTATATATACCAGAAAGCAGCCGGGATGACAGAAGTTTTGGCATCAAGACAATGCGATATCCGGGCAAGGCGAGCAGCCACAGGCCCGGCGTCACCGTGTCTGCCCGCAATGCAATCCTAGCGTCCGGTTCTTGGCAGCAGTCCCGGTGAAATCCAGGAATGACTCGTAGGACACCCGGCCGCAACAGCGATCAGCCCTGTTTGAGCGATGCTTTGAATTGTTCTATCGGCACCGGCTTTCCGAACAGGTAGCCCTGGTAGTGGATGCAGTCGTTGTATAGCAGGAATTGCCGCTGCTCTTCCGTTTCCACTCCTTCCGCGATGACTTCCAGGCCGAGGCTGTGTGCGATCGCTATGATGGTGACCACGATCGCCTTGTCGCTGGCATCGCTGACGATATCCCGGACGAAGGACTGGTCGATCTTGATCTGGTCGAGCGGCAGCCGCTTCAGGTATTGCAGCGATGAATAGCCGGTGCCGAAGTTGTCCAGGGAAAACTGGATACCGATCTCGCTCAATGTATTCATGATTGCGATGGTGTCTTCGATATTTTCCAGCAGCATGCCTTCGGTCAGTTCCAGCTTGAGCCGGCTCGGGTTGATCGCATGTTGTTGCACCACGGATTGAACCCGCGCGACGAACCCGGCCTGGCGGAATTGCTGTGCACTTACATTGACCGCCAGCACCAGATCCCGCGTCAACGGCTCCTTCTGCCATGCACTGATCTGGGCGCAGGCGGTCTCGATCACCCACTGCCCGATCGGCACGATCAATCCGGCTTCTTCCGCCAGCGGTATGAACAGGGCAGGCGATACCAGACCCTGTTCCGGGTGTATCCAGCGGATCAGCGCCTCTGCGCCCACCGGATGGTGCAAGCTGTCCACTTGGATCTGGTAATGCAACTCGAACTGCCGGTTCTCAAGCGCCCTGCGCAATTCGTTTGCCAGCGAGACGCGGCTGGTGATCGCTTCCTGCATTTCCGGGTAGAAGAAGCGCAGCGCGTTGCGGCCGGCCTTCTTGGCTTGGTACATCGCGATGTCGGCCTGCTTCATCAGTTCGTCGATCGACGGCTGATCAGCGCCAAACAGGGTGACTCCGATGCTGGCGGTGCAATGATAAACATGCGTGGAAAGGTGGTAGGGCTGGTCCAGGGCCGCCAGCATCTTGTTGCCGATGATCTCGGCGCGTGCAGCCGCCTCGATGTCCTGTTCATCCAGATCTTCGAGCATCACCACGAATTCATCGCCGCCCAGGCGCGCCACCGTGTCGGTTTTGCGCACACAGGCAACCAGCCGGCGGGCGACCTGCTCGAGCAGCAAGTCACCGAAATGATGGCCGAGGGTGTCGTTGAGCGACTTGAAATTGTCCAGGTCGATGAACAACAAAGCGCCCTGCCGGCCATTGCGCGCACTGGAAACCCACGCCTGCTTGAGCCGGTCCAGCAGCAGTCGCCTGTTTGGCAGTTGCGTAAGCGGATCGTAGAACGCCAGATTCCGGATTTCCTCCTCGGCTTGCCTGTTCTTGATATCGCTGTTTCTCAGCGCAACTTCCGTCCTGCGCTGAAGCATGACAGAACCGATTACCAGCAAGCTGAACACCAGCGCGACAAGGCCATATTGCCAGACGTGCCAGCGCCACTCGGATAGATAATCATCAGCGGCGATGCCGGCAAAAACAATAAAGGGAAGATTGCCCAGCTTGCGAAAGGCGAACTCACGCTCGACGCCATCCAATGCGGATTTGGCGTTGTAGGCACCGTGTGTCAAGCCCCGGTTCAGATACGCTTTGACACTCAGGTTGGCGATCTTGCCCATATCCTTATCGCTCGACGGGTAGCGGGCGGCCAGGCGCAGCTCGTTGTCATACAGCGCAACCAGTCCATGTTGGCCAAGATCGAGGGTATGGTAGAACTGCTGGAAGTAATCCAGGTTCAGGATCACCAGCACGATGCCGGCGAAGCGTCCATCCGCAGCATTCAGCCGACGGCTGAGGATCAATGTCCACTTACCGGTGGTGCGCGAGATCAGCGGCGGGGAAATCACCGGCTCCGTTTTTGAGGCCGCTGCGGCCATCTGGCGCTTGAAGTAATCGCGGTCGGCGATATTGATATCCGGGATCGGGTAGAGCGAACTGTAAATGTAATTTCCGCTGGCGTTGGCGACATGGATGACGGCCACTTCCGGCACGCTATCGGCCTGGGATTTCAGCAATGCATTGAGGGACTTGCTGTGCGGGCCGGTTGCGCCGTGGGCAAGCTTCATATCTTCCGGGTGCACGTCCCTTTGCACCTCGCGCGCGAGCAGGTCGGTTAGATTGAAAACCGACACGGCGTGTTCTTCCAGCAACAGGGTGATATTCCGCGCATCAAGCCGGGCTTGCTGGATATCGCTTCGATATTCGCTGGCCAGGCTGAATACCAGCATCGCAATGATGCCCGCCATGCCGGCGATGCCGGATAACATCGCCCAGTTGGGGAAATGGCTGTGATCGCTGAGGCTTAAGAATTTCTTCATTGGAGGCTGGAAGTGTCGGTGTGCGATTATCTCATCACGGGATAACGATTTGCACAGGCGGCGCGCGATACAAGAAAAAACAACCGTGCATCCCACCCTCTGAGCGGGATGCACGGTATCCCGATAACGGGATTCGGCCGGTCAACCGAACGATCCCATCGGGCCCGGATAGCTCACTACCCCTGTTTCTAAATGCAGGTCAGCATTGTTGTTTGCCATGATTCCTCCCGGGGCAAATTGCGGAGTACCGGGTATTGTGCAGGCAATGGCGTTTCCCGCGGCGTTCTTGCCGCCCGACTCAATCTGCCGGGGTGACAGGCGGAAAATGCTATGCTTCAATCGCAAATGCGGCAAAACTTTCTCTTCAGCACGGGAAAATTCAGATGCGGCCTCTTTGCGGGATACCAGAGTGCAACGGGCGGGATACGGATGCGACGCACATCCTGCACCGGATTTTCGTGCCGGCCAAGCGGGTTTGTTGTTTTCTGTGTTCGCATCTATCCAGACCGGCGGCAACTTAACGTACAATCTTCATTTCCCGTCGGGGTGGTGTGCCCACTGGCATATTTTGAAGAGTCTTGTGATAGGAAAATCAGGTCGAAGGCACGGGCATGAAAAAATCCGGAAACAAATCCAATTCATCGGGTGCCACGCCCCAATGCCGAGTCCGATCGGGACCGATATGCGCCATTCTGTTCTAAGCTATCCGATCGCGATTGTCTTGGTGTCGCTGCTGGCTTCCTGTGCAGTCATATCGCCGCCTGCCCCTGCCGAACATTCCGTCCGCATCCCGCCAAAAAGCTTGAAGTCCGCACCGGCAAGCGGCAACGCAGCTAACAAGCTCACGACGGAACAGGTGTTCGACGACTCGTTCGAGATCAGGCCGATCGAGGGCATCGAGAAGGACGGATTGCTGATCCGCTACGGCTTGCTGGTTGTCCCCGACAAGCAGGGCTTCCTGTTAAGGCTGTCATTGGTTTTCAGGAACCTTCAAAACCGGCCCATGATCATCAGGCCGAAAGTATTGCTGCTGGATGCATCGAAAAAGAAGTTCAGTGCGTACGGCAGGGACGCCTTTATCAGGATTGCATCGCCCGTGGCAGGAAAGACGCCGGATATCGTCAGCAGGACCATACTCGGAAGAGCTGGCAACGAACATGTCTCCGAGCAATCGCGCATCGAATGGGGCGATGCATTCTGGCTGAAGGACCGCTACAGGATACCGCCACATGGCATTGCGATCGGGGTCCTGGTTTTTCACGGCACCAATCTGGACTTGCCGGTGAACCTGACGGTGCATACCTACAAACGGAAGTTCATGTTCACCACCAAAGCACCGCTTCCCGTGGTCGGAAAATAGTGAAAAGAACCGCAACGTCGTGACGGTCATTCTGCCATCTGCTTTGGCTGTTGGCCCGGCCAAGTTGCAGCGATTCCAGCGGCAAGTCCCCATACCCTCAATGAGCGGCGTGCTGATCATGGAGCCGGCAATTGCCTGCACTACCGCAGCCTTGCCGCATGATCTGCCGCGGCGCCAGGGGAACAAGACGACTCCTGAATGGCAAATTCCGCAAACTCATCGCTTGCCCCAGAATCGCTTGACCGGGAAGACGTTATCTGCACAGACAAGCCCATTTCACCAAATCGATTTTCATGCTGCAGGCGCTGTTTTACTATGGCCTGTTCCTTCCCGAATCGCTTCTTTATACTGCCACCATGAACAAAGAAGAAACTAAGCCCAAGCCCGCCGTTGATCATTCGCCCAAGCCAACATGGCGGCAGCTGTTCAAGACGATCGAAGGACGCATCCTGTTGCTTGGCATTGGCGGCGCACTCGCCGGTCTCATCGTCATGGGGCTGGTCGCCTTTTGGTCGCCGCAAACCTCGCGCATGATCGGCGCCATGATATTCACCGACATCATCTTTGGTATGATCGTGTCCATGTCCATAGGCTATGCCAACGGATTCGGCCACGCCGTCGTGATCCCGGTGGTCATGTGGGTGGAGACAGTGTTGGTGCTGCTGTTTTATCCCGTGTTTGTTCTTAGCTTGCGCAAGTTGGTGGAGTTTCCCAGGCTGAAGCGCTTTCTTGATCGGACGCAAGCAACTGCCGAACGCAACCATAACAGGGTGCGCCGCTACGGCGTCCCCGGCCTCTTTGTCTTTGTCTGGTTTCCATTCTGGATGACGGGGCCGGTGTTGGGCAGCGCCGTCGGTTACCTGCTTGGCTTCCCCGCATGGCTGACGCTGTCGGTCGTGCTTTCCGGTGCCTACGTGACCATCGTGGGTTGGGCCTACTTGCTGTTCGATTTCTATGTCCGCGCCGCTGCCTTTGGTTCCTGGGCCCCCTTGCTCATTATTGGTCTTGTCATCCTTGTCGTTTTCGCCACCTACTGGTTCAATCTGCGCAGGAAAAACCACAGGCCAAAAGAGTCGAAGTGAATCGACCATAACCGGTCCATCCTTGGATGCCGGGAATGCTTTTCATGTTGACCGCAGCGCTGGGAAGGCGCATTCTGCAACAGGTATCCTGCGATTTCGTTTGCAAATTATGGCGGGTCTTTTTGATGATTTTCAGTCAGCAATCATTATCCAAAGGGGGACATCATGGCAGTACTTAAAAAAGTTGAGACAGGCGCAAAAAATGCGGGACGTAAAATAGGCGAAGTAGCCAAAAGGGTGGTTGCGGCCGAGAAAAATGCAGCAAAGTCAGCCAAAAAATTGGCCACGACTGCGAAGAAAAAAGCGGGGGAAACTGCAAAAAATATGGCCTCGGTCGGGAAGAATATGGAAAAGAGCGCCAAAAGAGCAACCGTTACTGCCAGGAAAAAGGTTGCGACGGCGGCCAAAGGTTTGGATTCGGCTGAAAAGAAGATAGCAAAGACTGCCAAAACTGCGGTTGCAACTGCAAAGAAAAAAGCAGCGAAAGCCGGCAAAAGTTTGGCTTCGGCTGAACAGAAGCTGGCAATGACCACCCAAAAGGCAGCCGTTATTGCCAAGAAGAAAGTGGCTGTAGCTGCAAAAAATGTGGCGTCGACTTCCAGGAGTGCAGGGAAGACCGCCAAAAAAGCGGCTGCAAATGCAAAGAAAACGATAGCCTCGAAGCTGTAGACAGCCTGGTTGGCGTCGACTTCCGGTGTTGGATCGGCAGACTGCTGCGCCGCAGGCCGACTGACATGGGGTTGGCCGGTTCCCGTTCCGGTACAAAAAAATGTCAGTCATTGACAATATTCGGTTATCCACAACCGGTCATTGCATATCGACATAGGCTCTGAATCCTTGGTAAACCGCCAGTTATCGTGTTGGTGCAGTTATTGCTTATGCTTGCCCAGTATTTGGGTCCAGCACTTGGCTGACGTGCTGCCTGCCGGATTGACCGATTGGGCAGGCACGGATGCAGGACGACCCGTTCGAATGAGTATTCGACTGTTACTTATAGACTCGGCACGTATTATCCGTGAACTTTATTGATATCGATATGTCTCATTCCGTATGGAAAAAGAAGACGCGAGAAGACAAACAAGGGAGGCACTTCACGAAAGGCGCAAGCAAGTTATACGCTTGCACCGTAAGGGAATGCCGGTGATGCAAATCGTTGAGCACAGTGGACTCAGTTGGTATGCGGTGAACGCTGCGATCAAACGATATTTGGAAGCAGGTGCATCGGGACTCAAACCTGAAGCGCGTGGCAAGAAGCCAGGCAGCGGTCGCGTGTTGAGCGAAGCGCAAGAAGCGACGGTTCGACAAATCATCTGCGACAAGCGACCAGAACAACTGAAGATGGAATTTGCGCTATGGAACCGCGCTGCCGTCATGCAGTTGATTGAACGCGAATGCGGAATCAAGCTATCAGTGAGGGGTGTAGGCAACTACCTCAAGCGCTGGGGATTGACTCCGCAAAAGCCGATCAAAAGGGCTTATGAGCAACGCCCGGAAGCAGTGAAGAGCTGGCTGGACAACGAGTACCCGGACATTGAGCAGCGCGCCAAGACAGAGGGTGCCGAGATTCACTGGGGCGACGAGACGGCGGTGGTGAACACCGATGTGCGCGGTCGAAGTTACGCACCGATTGGCAAGACCCCTGTGACCTTCGCGGTAGGCGGCACACGCCAGAAACTTTCTATGATCGCCACCGTCACTAATCAGGGCAAGACAAGCTGGATGATTATTGATGAGGCGTTCAACTCGGACAAACTGATCGAGTTTCTGGAAGCACTGATCAAGGATGCGGACAAAAAAGTGTTTCTGATTCTCGATAACTTGCGAGTGCATCACAGCAAGCCGGTTAAGAAATGGGCGGAAGAGCGTAAGGATGAAATTGAGTTGTTCTATTTGCCCAGCTACAGCCCCGAGCTGAATCCGGAAGAACGGCTGAATGCCGATTTGAAGCATGCCATCTCCACCAAGGTTCCGGTACGCACCAAGGTCAAGCTGAAAGCCGCAGCAACCGAACATATGCAGATGCTGGAAAAATCACCGGAACGTGTCAAAAAATACTTCCAGGATTCACGCGTAAGATATGCAGCATGATTCACGGATAAAAGTGACCGGATCAATATCGATAGGAGCTTGAAACGTGATAACCAGTCAACGGGGTTTTACGCTGATCGAATTGATGATCGTGGTTGCGATCATCGGCATCCTGGCGGCAGTGGCGATCCCGTTCTACGGTGATTACACCGCCCGAGCGCAGGCTTCCGAAGCATTCTCGCTGATGGACGGCTTCAAGACACCGCTGACCGAGCTTTACCAATCTTCCGGCCTATTCGCGATAGGCGATATTTCAAGCATTCCCACCGCCAGCGAAGTTGTCGGCATCGTTTCGGGCAAGTACGTTGCCGACATGTCCGTTCCGGCTGGCAAAGCCAGCCTGGTGGCAACCTTCAAAACCAGCGGCATTAACGCAATGCTGACCGGAAATCCTGCCCCACTGAGCGTCCACATGATGTTCAACACGGTTAGCGGTTCCTGGTCTTGAGCAAACGGTGATGGCAGCGCCGACCCGGTGATCACCGCCATGGCTTCATCCAGCGTGGCCGCCACGGGGGCGAACGGGATTCCAAACGGGGTCCTGCCGAAATCCTGTATCTAGTTTCTCCCAAGCGGTCTTTTCGCGCGCGTTACGCCGCTGTTCCAATGCTTTGGCTCCAGGAGCCGGTCTACACCGGCGACCTGCAACAAGCACAGAACCTGTTCGCTTTTTGCGGTACAGTGGCTTTCCGACATTCAAGCAGGTATATATCCATGAGTACGGAAGAGTTAAGCAAGGAACAGCGCATCCTGCGCCTGATGCGCAAGACCCTGGGCAGCGTCGTCAAGGACGTGACACCGATGGGGGGACGCACCAACCCGCTGTCGGACAGCACCATCCAGGACATCAAGGACTGTTTCAGTCTGATCTCGTCGCGCGAAAGGGAACTGGCCGCAGCCCTGAACTTCGACCATGCCAAACCCTATTACGCGGACGGCGAACTGCCGAATGCGAAAGTCATCAGCATCGTCAAACCGCACAAGGAGTAATTCCAGAAGAGCAGTCCAAGGCGCCGAGCAAAGAGTTGGATCTGGTTTATGCGGAAGAAAAATTGATTCCAACCCGGCCCCTTTGACTCTTCATGTTGCACCTCACGATACTATGCGCATTTGCATACTGCGCCGGCATGATAGACGCGGTGGTCGGCGGCGGGCTGATCCAGATCCCGGCGATCATCAACGTGCTGCCCGGCACGCAGAATGCAAGCGTGTTTGGCACCAACAAATTCGCCGCTGTATGGGGCACATCGCTGGCGGCCCCTTCCTATGTCGGCAGGGTGATCATCCCGTGGAACCTGGTGCTGCCGGCCGCGATCAGCGCCTTCGCGATGTCCTTCCTCGGCGCCGCAACTGTGTCGTCCATTCCGCCGGAATTGCTGCGTCCACTGGTGCTGTTCCTGATCGTGGTGATGGCCGTCTACATCTTCCGGAAAAAGGATTTCGGTTCGATACAGCGTCCGCTGGCGATCGGCAAACGCGAACGTGTCCTGTCGGTGCTGATCGGGGGCGGGATCGGCTTTTATGATGGCCTGTTCGGGCCCGGCACCGGGAGCTTCCTGATCTTTCTTTTCATCCGCTACTTTGCGTTCGACTTCCTGCAGGCATCGGCATCGGCAAAATTCGTGAACATCGCGACCAATATCGCGGCGCTGATGTTTTTTGTGCCAACCGGGAAGGTGCTGTACGCAATCGCGATACCGATGGCGATCTTCAACATGCTGGGCGCCTATACCGGCACATGGGTGGCGATGAAGCGCGGCACGCCGTTCATCCGGATGCTGTTCCTGTTCCTGCTGGTCGCCCTGATCTTGAAGCTCGCCTGAACAAGCTGTCTGGCCGGTATGGGCAGGAGGAGCTATGGCGGCAGGTTTGGCTTCCCGCTTATTGCCGCGCGCCGGATGCAGCGATTTCGTCCTGCAGCAAATGACCCACCTTCACGAAGATCGTGCAGCCTTCGATGCTGAACGGGCAGTGCGCGCTGAGGTGCGGGCTGCGCAGCCAGGTACCGGCGGGGTAGCGCCCATGTTCGTCCTCGAACACCCCGTCCAGCACGTAGATCTCTTCGCCGCCGTAGTGGCGGTGCGGGTTGAAGCGGGTGCCCGCGGCCCAGCGTACCAGCGCGGTGTGCCGGGTGCCAAACTCCGCCAGCGGCATCACCGTCAGTCCGTCCACCAGGCCCCGGTACCAGGGTTTCGTCGCGGTATCCACCACGATGCGCTGATCGTCCCCGGGTTCAAGATGATGCCGCTTGACGAACAGCAGGCAGCCCGATGTGGACTGGCAGGCATGCGTGGAACCGGGCGGAAGCTTGAGGTAGGCGCCCTTGCCGTAGCTGCCGTATGCATCGGTCAGCACCCCGTCGAGAACAACGATCTCGTCGCCCAGATCGCGCGTGCAGTTGTCCATCATCGACCCGAGTGCGCATTGGACGATCGCTGTGGCGCGTGCCGCTTCATCATTGCCGGCCTCCAGCCAGCGATGCTGAATTCCCGCGGTCGCCGAAGCGATCCACGGCAAAGAGTCTTGCTGAACAGCTGCACGACTTGAAATATCGGAATTGATCTGCATATACCGGCCGGTTGGTTGGAATGGTCACGGCAGCAATGGGTTCATTCTGCCGCGCTGTATGTCGATATCCTACTACCAAGCCGGTCCCGGCGCAGCGCGGGATCCTGTGTCTATCGTGGCGAATCTGAATCTTTGTATTCTCCCGCTGTCCGACTGCGCCCGTATTCGAAATGAAGATGGCCGCCCGGATGGTGTCGGCGGGTGGCGCTCACAAGGAATCACCCGCTCCACCCGGGAATCACCCGGTCCAGCCGGACACGCGCCAATTTATATCAAAACCGAACGCGTCTGCACTGCGACAGCAAAACAAATGAGGGTACCCTGAATGATGTCCGATGATTCCTTGCCGTCACAGATCAAATATCACCGGTCGGTCACACGGCTGCTGATCATATTGACCGGGTCGGTGTTCGTGATCAATCTGCTGGTGGCGATGTTCTTGGAAATGCTGCCGCCCCTGCCAAGGAAGGAGGTCTTCCTGCTGGATTCGACCCTGCTGTCCGTGCTGATCTTCCCGATATTCTACCTGCTGGTGTTTCGTCCGTTGGTGAAGAGCATGGACAGGCTCAGGCCGTCACAGGAAAATCTGCGCACGGTTTCGATTGCCTTCGAGAGCAAGGATCCGATCCTGATGACCGATGCGCAGGCCAACATTCTCCGTGCCAACAAGATGTTCCTGAAGATCAGCGGCTACAGCATGGACGAATTGATCGGGAAAAATCCCCGCATCCTGAAGGCAGAGCGGTATGGCGAGGATTACTACAAGAAAATGTGGGGCGAGTTGTTGAGGAAAGGTTCCTGGGTCGGTGAAACTCGCATCAGGGACAAGCGCGGAAATGAATTGGCGATCGGGATGGTGATCACTGCGGTAAAGAATGACCAGCAGGAAACCACCCATTACGTGGCCATATACAACATGTAGCCAGACCGGATTTTGGCACGATGCGAATCCGCCTGATAACATGAGTGAGGATCGCGCGAGCAGTTCATCGAAAATGAAAAATCAGGGTACCCGGGTTTTTGTCAGATAATTTGTTCCCGTCCGGCAATCGAAAGCGGCTACCGGTCTCGTTGCTGCTGGTGATCCTGACCGTGACGGCATTCCTGGAAGAATTGCTGGTGAAGTTCCTGCTGGACATGTTGCCGCCCATGCCCAAGGCGGCTGAATTCCTGCTGGACGCAACGCTGCTGAGCGTACTGATATTTCCGATCTTCTATTTTCTGGTTTATCGCCCGATGGCACGGTATATCGCCGAGATCCGGCTGGCGCAGGAAAATTTGCGCACGCTCTCGGTCGCTTTTAATAGCAAGGAGCCGATCCTGATCACCGATGCGCAAGCCAACATCCTGCGCGCCAACAAGATGTTCCTGAAGATCAGCGGCTACAGCCCCGAAGAATTGATCGGAAAACATTCCCGCATCCTGAAGACCGACCGGTATGGCCAGGAGTACTACAAAAAGATGTGGGACCAGTTGTTGTGCAATGGCACATGGTCCGGGGAAACGCGCATCAGGGACAAGCAGGGCAATGACTTTGCACTCGGGATGGTCATCACCGCGGTCAAGAAGGACCCCGGCCTGAAGTGGCCTTTAGATATGGATACTTCACCAAGTTGGTTCCACGATTCACAGCCAGCTTTTAGCGAATCTGATTCGTCAGGTCACTTACCGACCGTCCACGTTGCTAATGATCTAAAAAATAGGCTTGCTGCTATGCCATTAATACAAAGTAGAAATAGGACTACGGCAAGGGCAATGCTGATCCCAAGATTTAAAACGAGCACTGATCCAATGGCTGCACCAATCAACATAGTCAGCGCTGCCATGATTCGTCGAAATGCACGCGGGTTATTCCCACCTGCCATGGTTGAGTCGGCAGCCAATCCCGTTAACGTTAATGTCAACACGGTCGTCGTCAAGTCGGGGACGCCAAGACGACGCGCGACCGCATTTTGAAGCCCCATCGCCAAACCAAGCAAAACAATGAGTAAGTAATGTGTCACTACGTCATCATGACTAGTCGCGGCAATGGATGCGACGAGAGCGACGCCAACCAATATAATTTTGATGTAGCTAGAAATCGCCAGAAACCGACCCCGGTGATATCCATGACTCGATCCTAATCTGCCACCAAATAATGCCCCTGCGAGAAATGCGGCGATTGCAGTAATTGAGGAAGAAATGGATATATCTTGTGCTCCTCCGAGCGCGAAGCCAAAGAAAACCACGTTGCCGGTCATATTGGCAACAAATATATGCCCGAATTTGAGATAACTGATTGCGTCGACGAGACCAGTCACCATGGTCAGCACAAATAACATCCAAGGTAAAGGACCATGTGGGTTGGTAACGTTTTGTGAAACGGCTGCTTCTTTTTGCTTAAATATCAAAGCATTGACCTCTTTAGGTGTCTCGTTAATACGCAATTAATTGTCTGGCTTTATTTTCTATGCGTCAAGTTTTCAAATTATAGACTCGGCACGTATTATCCGTGAACTTTATTGATATCGATATGTCTCATTCCGTATGGAAAAAGAAGACGCGAGAAGACAAACAAGGGAGGCACTTCACGAAAGGCGCAAGCAAGTTATACGCTTGCACCGTAAGGGAATGCCGGTGATGCAAATCGTTGAGCACAGTGGACTCAGTTGGTATGCGGTGAACGCTGCGATCAAACGATATTTGGAAGCAGGTGCATCGGGACTCAAACCTGAAGCGCGTGGCAAGAAGCCAGGCAGCGGTCGCGTGTTGAGCGAAGCGCAAGAAGCGACGGTTCGACAAATCATCTGCGACAAGCGACCAGAACAACTGAAGATGGAATTTGCGCTATGGAACCGCGCTGCCGTCATGCAGTTGATTGAACGCGAATGCGGAATCAAGCTATCAGTGAGGGGTGTAGGCAACTACCTCAAGCGCTGGGGATTGACTCCGCAAAAGCCGATCAAAAGGGCTTATGAGCAACGCCCGGAAGCAGTGAAGAGCTGGCTGGACAACGAGTACCCGGACATTGAGCAGCGCGCCAAGACAGAGGGTGCCGAGATTCACTGGGGCGACGAGACGGCGGTGGTGAACACCGATGTGCGCGGTCGAAGTTACGCACCGATTGGCAAGACCCCTGTGACCTTCGCGGTAGGCGGCACACGCCAGAAACTTTCTATGATCGCCACCGTCACTAATCAGGGCAAGACAAGCTGGATGATTATTGATGAGGCGTTCAACTCGGACAAACTGATCGAGTTTCTGGAAGCACTGATCAAGGATGCGGACAAAAAAGTGTTTCTGATTCTCGATAACTTGCGAGTGCATCACAGCAAGCCGGTTAAGAAATGGGCGGAAGAGCGTAAGGATGAAATTGAGTTGTTCTATTTGCCCAGCTACAGCCCCGAGCTGAATCCGGAAGAACGGCTGAATGCCGATTTGAAGCATGCCATCTCCACCAAGGTTCCGGTACGCACCAAGGTCAAGCTGAAAGCCGCAGCAACCGAACATATGCAGATGCTGGAAAAATCACCGGAACGTGTCAAAAAATACTTCCAGGATTCACGCGTAAGATATGCAGCATGATTCACGGATAAAAGTGACCGGATCAATAGTCTTTCAGATTATCTATCTCGTAGGTCTGGTGTGGCGAAAAAGTGACCCTTCAAGGCGATTTTCCTGATGGTCGGCACCGGGTCGGCTGCTGCCCATGACCAGCGTCTGTCAGCCAATGTAAATATGTTTTGCCAGTGACTGCTTTGCGGCAGCGAATGTTGAGGAGTAGACTTCCGGTCAGTGCCATTTGCTGCCGGTCGAGTTGTAAAATATCCAGCAAGAAAGCCGACGGTCGTGACCGGCAACAAGTGACCAATAACGGAAATCGGTTTACTTTTGAGTGGTTAGAAATAATTCGCAACAATTAATGTTTCCATAATTTCCCATGTCGTTGTAACCCCACTTTGTTGGGCGTATCATGCCGGCCATGAAATTTACACGCCCCTATCTGCCGTTCTTCCTGGCTTTCGTGCTGCTGTTCGCGCAGCAAGCCGGGGCAGCACATGCGGTGTGGCATGCGTTTGAGGATATCTCGACGCACCAGGACAAGCAGGCACCGCATTCCGATGCATGCGAAAAATGCGCCACTTATGCGCAATTGGCCAGTGCACTGACCGCCACCCCGATCGATTTCACGCCGCCGCAAATATCGGGCATCGCAGAACAGCAGTTCAACACAACCTTCCTGACCATCCGCCTTCTGGCCGCCGTCGCACGCGGCCCGCCTGCTCTCCTCCAGAATCAAGCATAAACACCTGCCCTTCGCCCGTTGCGGGAAAGGGGCAGGTTTTTCAATTTATTTTGGAGATATACTATGTATAAGCACGCCCTATTGTGCGCCGCGCTGTCCGCGCTGATCGGCAATCCGCTGATTGCTATCGCCCATGAACTCGGCCCTCACGTTCACGGGGTGGCGAGCTTGCAAGTTGCAGTAGATGAAAAAACCATGACGCTGGATTTCTCCGGCCCGCTCGACAACCTGATCGGCTTCGAGCATGTTCCGCACAATGCCAAACAGAAAGCCGCAGTGAAAGCCATGTCGGACAGCCTCAACAGGGCGGATCAGTTTTTTATCCCGACTGCGGATGCACAGTGCTCGCTCCAGTCGGTAAAGCTCGATTCCCTTGTGCTCGAACCGAAAACATCGCAGGACAAAGAGGAGAAATCCCAACAGCATGAGGAAGAACGCGGCCATGCCGACATCGATGGGGAATTCATTTTCGCCTGCAAACACATAGACAAGCTGCATGACCTCGAAGTGAAATTATTCGACGCCTACCCCAATCTTCATCAGGTCAAGGTCGAGGTGGCGACGCTGAAAAGGCAATTCTCAGCCAATCTCACTGCCGACCAGCAGCGCGTGGAATGGTAGGACGACCATGGCAAACAACTCTGTCATCAAGATCGGAAACCTGGCCTTCCGCTACCCCAAGGCGGAAAGCGTCTGCCTGGACATCCAGGAACTTCATGCCGATGCGGGCGACCGAATATTCATTTACGGACAGAGCGGCAGCGGCAAGAGCACGCTGCTCGGACTGCTGGGGGGCGTGCTGTCGCCTGAACGGGGAACGATTTCCTTGCTCGGCCACGAGCTGACAAGTATGACGTCTTCCGATCGCGACAGATTTCGCGCAGATCATATCGGCTTTATCTTCCAGCAGTTCAATCTCATTCCATACCTATCTGTGACGGACAACGTACTGTTGTCCTGCCGCTTTTCTCCGCGACGTCACGACAGGGCAATCGCTTCCGGCAATTCACTGCAGGGTGAAGTGGCGCGATTGCTTGACCATCTTGACATTGCGATAGAGCTGCGTCACCGCCCTGTTACCAAATTGAGTGTCGGGCAGCAGCAACGGGTCGCGGCTGCACGCGCGTTGATCGGCAGACCGGAGATTATCATCGCCGACGAACCAACTTCTGCACTTGATGCTGAACGGCAGAAAGCCTTTCTCGATCTCTTGTCGCGCGAATGCATAGCCGCCGACACGACTTTATTGTTTGTCAGCCATGACCGCAGGCTTGCATCCGGTTTCAGCCGGGAAATCGATCTGTCATCGCTTAATCGGATACAAGTCAGTCAGGAGGTCGCATGAAATATTTGTTCGCCCTTGCAATACGAAGTGCATGGAATAGAAAACTGACCTTGGGGCTTACATTGATGTCCATCGCGCTGAGCATCGCCTTGCTTATCGGGGTTGAGCGCGTGCGCCAGGATGCTGAGGATAGCTTTGCCCAGTCGGTATCCGGAACAGATCTCGTGGTGGGTGCGAGGACGAGCCCGGTGCAGTTAATGTTGTACGCAGTTTTTCATATTGGGGATGCCACAAACAATATTCACTGGAAAACATATCTGGACATTGCTGCAAATCCAATAGTGGCGTGGACCATCCCTGTTTCGATGGGTGACTCTCATCATGGTTTTCCAGTTGTGGGTACCACGGTGGATTATTTTAAGCATTTCCACTATGGCGAATCGCAGCCGCTGACCTTTAGCAGCGGCAAACCATTTGCAGGACTGTTCGATGCAGTCATCGGTGCGGAAGTCGCTGAACATCTGGGTTACCATCTGGGCGACAAGATCACGTTATCGCATGGTATGGGCGGCATCGGGCTACCCGAACATGCCGACAAACCCTTCACCGTGACCGGTATTCTTGCCCGTACGGGGACACCGGTAGACCGGACTGTGCATGTCAGCCTCGAAGCCATCGAGGCCATTCATCTCGACTGGCAAGGTGGAGCAAAAATGCCGGGTTTTTCCATTCCTGCGCAATATGTCACCAAGTTCGACCTTACGCCCAAAGAAGTCACTGCCATTCTGGTTGGGCTAAAAAATCGTGCCGCGGTATTCAAGATGCAGCGCGATGTCAATGAATACCAGACCGAGCCATTGCTTGCAGTGCTTCCGGGTGTTGCGCTCGACCAACTCTGGCAGGTTGTCGGCATTGCGGAGCGTGCTCTGCTCGCGGTCTCCGGTATGGTTGTGGTGGTCGGGTTGTGCGGCTTGGTGGCGGTCATTCTCGCCAGCCTCAACGAACGGCGCCGGGAATTGGCCATCCTGCGTTCCGTTGGAGCGCGTCCCCTGGATGTGTTTTTGTTGCTGAGCGCGGAAGGGCTGTTTATCACCTTGTCTGGCACGTTGATCGGCTTGGTGATGCTCACCGCAATCACAGCAGTATTTGCCCCTATGATCCAGTCACACTACGGCCTGATGATAGCGCCCAGTTTCATTTCTTATGACGAACTCGGGTTGCTGGGTATCGTAATTGGAGTGAGCCTGCTGGCCAGTCTGGCGCCCGGCTATAGCGCCTATAAGCTCTCCCTCTCCGACGGTCTGACGCCGCGAATATAAAGGAGGACATCTTATGCAAACGCACCATATATGTCAGTCCGTCATCATTTTGATGTTTTTCCTGGTCAGCACAGCCGGAAACGCGGGCGGGCTTGACGGTCTGTCCCGCTATATGGGAATCGAAACACCCCCCGATACCAAGAAAACCGAATATCGCGTCGGCGACCGTTTGGAGCAGAAGCCAACCACCGAAAAGTCGCCTTACAAGCAAATCAAGTGGGATGATCTCATGCCCAAGGATTGGGATCCGACGAGCGATTTCAAAAAGCTTGATTTCAGCAAGATGAAAGATTCCGATCCGCGTGCGCAGGAGGCATTGCAGCACCTTCGTGAAGCTTGGGTCAATGCGCCTATCGAGCCGTCAATGAATGGTGCACGTATCCGTATCCCAGGTTTTATCGTGCCGCTTGAGGTGGTGCGCCACCATATAACCGAATTCCTGCTGGTCCCCTATTTTGGAGCATGTATCCACGTACCACCGCCACCATCCAACCAGATCATCCATGTATTCCCGGCGAAGCCGATGAAGAAGGGGATGGAAAGCATGGACGCCGTCTGGATCAGTGGCGTGCTGGAAGCATTTCCTTCCGACACTGAGATGGGGAGCGCTGGTTACCAAATGAAGGAGGCAAATGTTAAGACGTATGTTCCCAGTGGGGATTGCCCTTGTCCTTTCCCTGGCTCTTAGGGACACCGCTTAGCCATGAAGATCATCCGAGTCTCTTGTGAACCAATATTGCCGGTCGAGTTGCTATACCGGTTAATTCGAATCTAACTTGTGCCCACGATGAAACGGATCCTTACATTTTGGTTGACCTCTATAATTATTGTTGGTTACTCCCATAACCTATGGAGTGCACAAGCAAACTGTGTTGATGAAGTGGAATACCAAAAGATCAAGGAAATATATACAGACTTATTTTCCAAATATGACTTGCCGACCGTATCACAGGAGTTGCTAGAAGCAATCGGCGCAACACAGGATTTGAAGGAGCAGGTAAATGCCTGCCAGAAAAATCTCAACGATGCTGACCCAAAACGATGCGAACCTTTGGTACAACAATACAACGCCAAGCGAATTCAGCGGGATGCATTAAGTAAACGTCTCTCTATAGCACTTGAAATGCAGGAGTACCTGCTGACAGTCAAAATGATGCTGGAGCGGCCTATCTGTGGAAAGGATTCGCGTCCTCTATCTTAATGTATGTTGTATTACAAATAATCCAAAAAAGTGAGCATTGTGCAATGAACAACTTTTATCTCGAAATTAACACATGGTGTCCACAAAACGTGGGTAGATCAAGTTGCGATAGTCATCATCGGTGAACGGACATATATAAAGTATTGACTGAATCAAGCGCTAACATTAGCCTTCGATTCTGTTGGTGACAGGGTTGTCGCCTAACGTTGTTGCAGTAGAAGGAGATTAAACGTGAAGATATTGATATTGCTATGCATTAGCTCGATGTCGTTGCTGAGCGCATGCTCATCGACGCCAATGCAGTCATCATACAATGGTACTAGCTCTACCATGGCAACACCAACTAGGTTATCTAACATTATCGATAGTCATACGTCAGCATCGATGGGTAACGCTGATTCTAGTTATTATGACGCCCGTTATTATATGGATGACGACGCATCTCCATCACCATATGATCGGGCCTATGGGAATCTTCCTAATCGGTAATTCATAACATCAAGAAACTTCTGAGCAAGCTTGCTTGACCAGTCGCATTTTGAAAGTATCTGCTCCATATAGATTCCCTTAGTCCTTTGGTATTCAGTTTCATCGATGCAAAAGAGCATTTCGGCCCACGTGCCGGGATATAGCCAGCGATTACCACTGCCCGCAAAACTAACAGGGTTGGTTACACGTTGGGGACTGCTTATACTCTAACAAAAGATATAGCAGTTCACGTTTGAATGATGATTTGACGGAAGATGGGTGCGGCGGTACCTTGGCGCCCGGCTAGCCATTCGCCGCACGCCAAACTGATCCAAACTTACACTTCATGCTCCCCGCAATCGGTCCTCAGCAAAGGATCAAACTGTCCTTAAAGTACGTTTCAGCGGTCCGATATTATGTGCCACGCCATCCGCAGTCATCACGATGGTAAACTCCTCGTAGCCGAGGGACCCGTTCAGGCTGTAGCCTGATCATCATCCGTGAACCCGTATTTGTGAAAGTAATTCACGATGCCGCTTTTCAATGATGCAGCCAATTCGTCCTGATGGCTGTCCGTGATGAGGCGCCTGCAGTCGTCCTTGTTGCTCATAAAGCCAGTCTCGACTAAAAGCGAAGGAATATCCGGTGACTTCAATACAGCAAAACCGGCCTGGTCTATGTGGTCCTGATGGATGCGCGTCACTTGCTTAAGGTTATGGTTCAGGAATGTTTGGCGGTGGCCTGGTCATGATATTGATGTGGCTGATTCCTATCTTGTTGATAGTTGCGCTCATCGCATTTTTGACTAAGAGACCTGGATTTGGCCCGAACAAGAAAACTTCTCTCGACATACTCAAGGAACGCCATTCCCGCGGTGAGATCGGGAAGGATGAGTTTGACCAAAGGAAGCGTGATATTGGCGGCTAGCCAAGCAGCTCTGACGGTCTTCAAGTGACGCCTTTTGCTTCTATGCACAAAACCAGTGCAATTCAGAACGGGGCTTGGTCATTGCACCCGTACGGCGGCCAATTTGCTCCCACCACCTTTGCCCCCGACGCGCCTGCCGAAATAAGGGTAAAGCGCTATTGGTGGAGGCGAATTAAAACGTAAGCGGGAAGCGGCAGGCGAGGAGACCGTAGGGAGGGAGCCAGTGATCTTGCGAAAGGAATGAGGCTCCGTCCCCATCTAATTTCGTTTAACGCCTTCTCTAACGCTCCGGGGAGGCACACAAGAGAACAGGCCATTGACGCGCGTAGTTAATGCGCGTAGTTTATGCGCGTTAAATGTGTTCAGGAAACGTAGTGAGCAATATCAATTCCAACCCAAGCGCCCTTAAAAAATCGGCCAATCTCAGTATCAACGCCGATCTCTTGCGGCAGGCAAAGCAGCTCAACATCAACCTATCGCAGACGTTTGAGCAACATCTGGCCGAAATCATCCGGCAGGAGCAGCGCAGATTATGGCTTGCCGAAAACAAGAGCGCGATTGATGAATACAACCGCCGTATAGAAAAGCGTGGCACCTTCAGTGACGGCCTGCGGCGGTTTTGATGGCGCAGTTCGACGTTTACCTCAATAGGAACCCGGCGACGCGCAAATCCATTCCCTATTTGCTCGATGTGCAGGCCGACTTGCTGGATACGCTGGCAACCCGCGTCGTCGTGCCGCTCGTCCTGGAGGAAGAAATGGGGCTGGCGGCCAAACATCTCAATCCACAATTCAAAATCAAGGGAACCTCAGTCGTCATGTCCGCCGCCGAACTGGCGGGTGTTCCCAACCGTTTGCTGGGCGATAAAGTTGCATCGCTAAAAAACAAACGCGATGAAATCATCGCCGGACTGGATTTGCTGTTCACGGGGATTTGCTACGACGCTTTTTGCCAAGGTTGGTGTGCCAGGGGAAATCGTCGGTTGCCACCAAGGAGATCAACATGGTGAAGAGTAAAATGCGCCCAGTGCATCCGGGAGAAATATTACGCGAGGAATACCTCGTGCCTATGGGCATGAGCGTCCACGCGCTGTCGCAGGCATTGCGCGTGCCCGCCACGCGGCGGCACGAGATCATCATTGCAGCATTTAGAGAAGCAGGGCGGCTGGAACAATAGGGGGCAGCCATGCCACATGCGCCCCTCAGTCATCATTATCGACACAGCACAACGCGATAGCGTGCCTCGCCGCTCCTTAAATAAATAGGGACAGACCACGATTTCAAAATCAATAGAGTCAGAGCCCATTGATTCAAGCAGACAGGCTGCCAGAGGCGACAATGTTAAAATCCGATTCTTCTCACACCCTCCTGACCAGCCGCTCATGACCAAGAAACCACATGTCGCCATCCATCGCAAAGACTACACTGCCCCGGCCTATTGGGTGAACACCGTCGAAATGGGATTCGATCTCGACCCCGCGGCAACCCGTGTGGCCACGCGCATCACCCTGCAGCGCAATAGCGCATCGCCCAACAAGGATGTGGAACTACTGGGCGACGGCGCCAGGCTGGTGGCCTTGCGCATGAACGGCAAGACGCTCCGCAAAGGTGCCGCGAATAAAAATAACAGGGGCGGTTACTCAATAGCAGAGGGGAAATTGCGCATCGCCAACGCACCGGACGAGATCACGCTGGAGATCGAGACACTGGTTCAGCCCGAGAAGAATACCTCGATGATGGGGCTGTATGTCTCCAACGGCAATTTCTTTACCCAGTGCGAGGCGGAAGGTTTCCGCAAGATCACCTGGTTCCCTGATCGCCCGGACGTGATGGCGAAATACACCGTGATGCTGCGCGGCGACAAGAAAAGATATCCGGTGTTGCTGTCCAACGGCAACCTGATCGAACAGGGAGACCTGCCCAAAGGCCGCCACTATGCCAAGTGGGAAGACCCGTTCAAGAAACCTTCCTATCTGTTTGCGCTGGTGGCAGGCAAGCTGGTGTGCCAGGAAGAAACATTCAAGCTGAACAGCGGGCGCCGCGTTCTGCTGCAACTGTGGGTGGAGCCGGGCAATCTGGACAAGACGCAGCATGCGATGGAATCGCTCAAGCACAGCATCCGCTGGGATCAGGAACGTTTCGGGCTGGAGCTGGATCTGGACCGTTTCATGATCGTTGCGGTGGGTGACTTCAACATGGGCGCGATGGAAAACAAGGGCCTGAACATCTTCAACACCAAGTATGTGCTGGCCAACCCCCGCATCGCCACCGACACCGATTACGCCAATATCGAGGCGGTGGTCGGCCATGAATACTTTCATAACTGGACGGGCAACCGCGTGACCTGCCGCGACTGGTTCCAGTTGTCGTTGAAGGAAGGCCTTACCGTGTTCCGCGACCAGGAATTTACCGCCGACATGGTCGGCACGGCCAGCGGTCGCGCGGTGAAGCGCATCGAGGATGTGCGTGCGCTGCGCCAGGTGCAGTTTTCCGAGGACGCGGGGCCGATGGCCCATGCGGTGCGGCCGGACAGTTTTGTGGAGATCAGCAATTTCTACACGGTCACGATTTATGAAAAAGGTGCCGAGGTGGTGCGCATGTACAAGACCCTGCTGGGGCGTTATGGCTTCCGCAAGGGCATGGACCTGTACTTTGCACGGCATGACGGGCAGGCGGTTACCTGCGACGATTTCCGCGCGGCCATGGCACACAGCAGCGGGCGCGACCTGAGCCAGTTCGAGCGCTGGTATAGCCAGTCCGGCACGCCGCAGCTCAAGGTGCAAAGCCACTACGATGCCGCCAAGCAGACCTACGAACTGACGCTCAGCCAGCGCTGCAAGCCCGGCGCCGGGCAAAAGAACCCGCTGCCCTTCCATATCCCCGTTGCGGTAGGCCTGCTCGATGCCCGGGGCCGCGACATGGCGCTGTATCTTGCCAAGAATCTGACCAGTGCGGCCTCTGCCAAACCCGCCACCACCTGCGTGCTGGAGCTGACCAAGGCAAAACAGACTTTCACCTTCAACCGCGTCACCACAAAACCCACGCCATCATTGCTGCGCAACTTCTCCGCGCCGGTGGTGATGGAATACGACTATACCGACCGGGAGCTGGCGCAGCTGATGGCGCATGACAGCGATGCCTTCAACCGCTGGGAGGCCGGGCAACGCCTGGCGATGCAACGTTTATTGAATCTGATCAAGCAGGTGCAGAAAGGTGAAAAGCTGACGCTGGATGACCTGTCCGTCAACGCCTTGCGCACCACGCTCAAAGACCAGACGCTTGATCCGTCGTTCCGTGAAGTGGTGCTCACGCTGCCTTCGGAATTGATGCTGGCCGAACAGTGCGCAGTGGTAGACCCGCAGGCGATCCACACTGCGCGCCAGTACATGCGCAAGACGTTGTCTGAAAGACTCAAGCGCGATTTGATTGCCGCCTATGCAGCCAACCTGACACCCGGCAAATACAGCCCCGATGCAAGATCGGCCGGCAAGCGAGGCCTGAAGAATCTGTGCCTGTCTTATCTTTTGGTTTGGGAAGATGAATCCACGCTGCAACTGGCGCACGCGCAGATAGCCGCCGCCGACAACATGACCGACCGCCTTGCCGCGCTGATGGCGCTGGTCAACACCGGCAGCAAGACTGCACAACAACCATTGAACCGCTTCTATAGTGATTTCAAGAACGAAGCGCTGGTGGTCGACAAATGGTTCAGCCTGCAGGCGGTGGCGATGCATACCGATGTGAAAGCGGTGCGCAAGCTGATGACCCATCCCGCGTTCACGCTGAAAAATCCCAACCGCGCACGCAGCCTGATCTTCAGTTTCTGCAACGGCAATCCGTCACAGTTCCATGCAGCGGATGGCAGCGGCTATGCCTTCTGGATAGAACAGGTGATCGCGCTGAACAAGCTCAATCCGCAGGTGGCCGCGCGCCTGGTACGCACGCTGGATCATTGGAAAAAATACTGGCCCGCGCCGAAAAAACAGATGCAGGCTGCGTTGCAGAAAGTGGCAGCGGCCAAAGGTTTGTCCAAGGATGTGCAGGAGGTGGTGTTTAGGACTTTGGGATGAGCGCATAATTAGGGAGAGATCACGATTTCAAATTTTTACGTTTCAGCCTCGCAACTCATCCACTTGGCCTAGCCGATTCTGATCGCGCAGCGTGCGACGATGCTCATGCTGTGATCGACTAATCAGGATTAACCAAAGAATTAACCTTAGGGTCCAGCTCAGCCTGTTCCCAATTATTCCCGGTGGGCTCAGAGGTTCGCGATCTCACGGAGGCCGCTCCACACGATCGCGTAGTAGATGACTGCGAAGACCGCATTGCTGACCGCCAGCGGAAACCATATCCGGCGCATCTCGATCCCCAGCCAGCGGAGTGCCACCAAGATCGGCTCTTGTCCGACCACGGCGCAGCCGAGCGTGAGGCCACCCCAGACTCCCCACTTGTTCGCGAACGCCACCGCCCTCGGCGTGCGCATCCGCGCGACCCACCGGCCGACGAAGCCGATGTGCGTGGTTTCGCCGCCGAGCCAGGCGACGACGAGCCCCTCGACGTAGCCCGCCACCGCGACCACTGGCAGGAGGACCCACGGGTTGAAGTGGGACGCGACGCCCACGCCGACCGCTGCCGATGGCCCCAGCACGAGATTGGGGGTCATCGACAGCCCGACGATGGAAGCCCATTTCCAGAAGTTCGTCATGAGGATGGGAAATTAAAACGCATAAGTCGAAGTATCCATAACCGCCACACGCCAGTCAATGCCAAATGTTTCTTTGAACTCCCGCTGAAATCCGAATGCCGCATCGGTCACACGCGTGAAGGCAACGCATATGCGCAAAAGTTAATTCACGCAGCAAAAAAATGGCAACCCCACGGTTGCCATGCTTGCGCCATCAACGCGCACAAATTAATGAAAAATTATGTCTTACCTACAGGCCAACCATCGTTGCCGCCGGATCGACCTTGCGCACCATGTTCAGTATTTCCATGCCCTGAACGGTGTCGGGATCATACTTCACAATCAATGCGTGCGGATGCGCGTGATGGTCGAACTCGGCACAATCGACCCCGATACGACCCGACACCCAGTTCTCCAGATGCCGCCTGTTCTGTATATCCAATTCCGGATGCACATAAATCAACATATCTCCCATGTTCATGAGCGTCTCCTCGTCACTGCTGGTTGAATAAAAATGAGGATGCGTCGGGACCGACACAAACCCCAAAACTCCGACTGATGCGGGCGGGGAAAGTTCTGGCGAATTTTCCTGCTATGCGGAAAGACAAGAATAATCAGTGACAGACACGCCTTCAATTAAACAGCACCGCTTCGCACAACCTTTCCGCTTACCTATATTTTTTGCCACTGCTACGCTTGCCGGGAATAATAAGCAGACTGATCACGGATCCGAATGGGCCTGTCCTGTTTGAGCGTCGAGTATTCATCTCGCCGAATATTTGAAGGGAGACAATCATGCTGGTTGTATTTGTCCACGGCTGGAGCGTTACCAATACGGATACCTACGGCGGCTTGCCACGCGCGCTCGCAAAGAATGCCCCGCCACGGCTCGACATAAAGGTGGAGCATCTCCATCTCGGGAAGTACGTCGGCTTTGCCGACGCGGTGAACGTCGACGACATCGCGCGCGGCATGCAGAATGTGGTCGATACCGAGATCCTGCCACGCCTGGCAAAAGGCGAGCGATTCGCGTGCATTACACATTCCACCGGCGGGCCGGTTGTTCGCAAATGGATCGATATTTTCTTCAGGGGACAGCCGGATAAATGCCCATTGCAGCATCTGGTGATGTTGGCTCCATCAAATCACGGCTCCGCGCTGGCGCAACTCGGCAAGAGCCGTCTTTCGAGAATGAAATTGTTCACGGAAGGGGTTCAGCCCGGCACCGGCGTTCTCGACTGGCTGGAGCTGGGCAGCGATCAAAGCTGGGAACTCAACCTGTCGTGGCTTGATTACGCGTGCCTGGATGCCGGGCTGCACACGTTTGTGCTCACCGGGCAGTCAATCGATCGCAGTCTTTACGATAGCCTGAATTCCTATGCCTGCGAACAGGGTTCCGATGGTGTTGTCCTGGGTCGCTGCGGCGAACATGAACTACGGCTTGATTCCCCTTTCGCAGCAGGACGGTGATTTCAAGCTCGCCAAGGCAAAGCCGACTGAAAGATCCGCCTTCGGCATCCTGCCCGGCCTTTCTCACTCGGTGGAGGAGATGGGGATCATGCGCAGCGTGAAGCCCGATGACGATGCGACGCATCCTGCCGTGCAGTGGGTGCTGCGGTGTCTCTCAGTTGGCGGTGCCAACGCCTACCGGAAGCTGATCAGGGAACTCGGCGACCTGACGGATCAAACGCAGCAAAGCGAACATGTGACAACGAGCAAGGCGCTTTTCATTTTTCAACGCAATTTCGTCACCAATCGCTGCTGCATGCTGGTCTTCAGAATCATCGACGACCGCAACAACGATCTCGTCGACTACGATGTCGTCCTTACGGCCGGGCCGGACTAAAGTGAAAACCATCTGCCGCCCGGATTCTTTGTCGACCGCCAGCGCAACCAGGTCAATCCCGGAAAGCTCACGTATTACACCAATTACGATGCGATGGCAGACTGGTTTGCAAAACCCGGGCTCGATGACAGGTTCGGTTTCAAGATTGCGGCGCGGCCATCAGCCGGTTATGCCTTCTACACGGTGGCCGAACATCGGGGCAATTTTTCAGGGCTTAAAAGATACTTCGAACCCAATCAGACGCTCATGATTGAAGTTCAACTCAAACGCCACGTGGTGGAAGGTGTTTTCCGCCTGACGCAGAGCCTGGAGCCGGAGAGTTTCAAGGACCAAGCCAAAGGCGGGGAATTGCCCTAGGGAAACACCGAATAAGTCTACCCAATAATGGCTTGGTGCGTTAATGGCTTGGTCCATTCAATGAAGGTAAAGAGATGAAACAGCAGACACTGGCAACGAGCGGATTCGAGGTGCACCGAAAGACAACGCGCAAGGCGGAGTTTCTGTCACGTATGGACAGCTTGGTACCATGGGCTGAATTCTGTGCCGTGATTGAACCCTATTATCCGAAGGCGGGTGATGGACGCCGTCCGGTCGGATTGGAACGGATGCTCAGAATGTACTTCATCGCCAACTGGTTCAATCTGTCCGATGTGGCCTGTGAAGATGCGCTGTATGACGTACAAGCCTTTCGCGACTTCTGCCAATTCGATCTGGGCCGCGAGCGGGTACCGGATGCCACGACCCTATTGAACTTCCGCCACCTGCTGGAGCAGCATGATCTGGGTGCCGCACTGTTCGCCAAAGTAGGTGAACTCCTGCTATCGAATGGCCTGAAGCTCTCAGGTGGCACCATCGTCGATGCCACCATCATTGCCGCCCCCAGCTCCACCAAGAACGCAGACAATGCGCGAGACCCGGAGATGCACCAGACCAAGAAGGGCAACCAATGGCACTTCGGCATGAAGGTACACATTGGGGTAGACAGTAAAACCGGACTCACCCACAGCGCGAGCATCACTTCCGCCAACGTGCATGACAGTCAGGAATTACCCAATCTGCTGCATGGCAATGAGACCCGCATGTACGGTGACAGCGCCTACATCGGCCAGAAAGAAGTGCTCAAACAGATTGCGCCAAAAGCCAAAGACTTCACCAACAAACGCGCGAGTCGCAACACCCCATTGACGGATGCGGACAAGGAAACCAACCGCAGGAAATCGCAGGTGCGCGCCAAGGTTGAGCATCCATTCCGTCCGCTCAAGAGCATCTACGGATTTGCCAAGGTGCGCTACCGCGGACTGCTCAAGAACGCCAACCGCGCCTTTGCTTTGCTGGCGCTGATCAATCTCGATAAATGGGGAATGCCGCTAACAGGACAGGTGCGTCCGGCCTGAGCAAAATGCGGGAGAAATTCCCAGATAAAGGCCCTGAATGGGGCAAAGTGCAGCAGAAAAGTAGAATTTTTTAACAACAACAATGAAGCGCCAAATGGTCGTGATGAAAATCTGACTTGTTCAGCGCTTCCTTAGTCTTACTGTGTCATAAAATATAAGGCATAATATGCCGGTCATGTTCAACTGCCGGAGGCCTGATGGATGCATCCACGGAATTTGAGCTCTACCTGACTCACTTGTCGCAAGGTCTTGGGCATGCGGATCGGCATGCAGGCCTCAGCGGCTACTGTACCGGCCTGATGTTGCCGTTGTCGCGCAAGAGCGTGGAGCCGATGGCTGCCCGGATGGACCCACTGCATGCCAGTGCGAAGCACCAATCCATGCATCACTTTGTCGCCAAATCCCAGTGGAGTGACGAACAGATGCTGCGTCGCGTGGCTCAATGGGTAGTACCGCATATGGATATGAGCGATGGCGGCTTCTGGATCATTGACAACACGGGTTTCCCCAAGAAAGGCAATCACTCGGTGGGTGTGACACGCCAATACTGCGGCGTACTGGGCAAGCAGGACAATTGCCAGGTCGCCGTCAGCGTGTCGCTGGCATGTGAAGCAGGCAGTTTGCCAGTGGCCTGGCAACTATATCTGCCCCGTTCCTGGGCCGAGGATGCCCGGCGCAGGCACAAGGCGGGCGTGCCCGAGGAAGTGGAATTTGCCACCAAACCGCAAATTGCACTGCAACAACTGCAACGCCTGCTCGATGAGGGCGCACCCAAACACTGCGTGCTTGCCGATGCGGGATATGGGATTGATTACGCCTTTCGCCAGCACTTGAGCGGCATGGGGCTGCCGTATGTGGTTGGCATCACCTCGGCCGTGGTGGTTTGGCCTCCTGGCATGGAACCGCTACCGCCAAAACGCTATAGCGGCATGGGACGCCCTCCGGTAATGCCACGGCGCACCGCCACAAGGCAACCGGTGAACGTCAAGGCCCTTGCGCTGGGCTTGCCCAAGAGTGCCTGGCAGCACATCAGTTGGCGCGAGGGTAGCAACGCGCATCTGACGGGTCGCTTTGCAGCTGTGCGCGTGCGCTGCGCTGGGGGCAACGTTGGCAAGGCACGCCTCCTGCCCGAGCAGTGGCTGCTCATCGAGTGGCCTGCTGACCAGGCAGGGCCTGAAAAGTACTACTTATCCACGCTGCCGGAGACCACGGCATTGAATGATCTGGTGCGAACCGCACATATGCGCTGGCGCATTGAGCGTGACTATCAGGCTTTAAAGCAGGACATGGGTCTGGGGCACTATGAAGGAAGGGGCTGGCGCGGTTTCCATCATCACGCCAGCATGAGCATTGCGGCTTACGGGTTCCTGATGGCGCAACGTTTGAAAGCGGGAGGCAACTCCGGCGGCAAAAAACACTTCATCGAACGCAAAGTGCCTCGCGTTTCCAAAGATTACGTCCCTCGGGGCAGCCCAACGCGCTCAACGCCACGTACCGGATTCGATCACCTCGTTGCGCCTGAACTTAAGCGTAGCACTCGTCAGCGGGTTAGGATTCTGCCCGCACTGCAATTGGGTCAGCCTTCGGCTACGTTTGTGACACAGTAAGACTAGGTGTTAACAGGCGCATAGAGTACCGCTTTGGGGCAGTGCATGCGTGTGCCTGTGCTGCCATTCCGGCACTTGTTCACGTGCATCGCATCTGCAGTTGAACCCACAGACAAAATCCGGATCCGCATTCCCGTAGAATACGGACATGGACCGCTCCACTTCCCACACCTCGCAACTCATCCATTTGGCCTGGCCCGTGCTGGTCGCGCAGCTCGCGATCATGGCGAATGCGGTGATCGACACCGCGATGTCCGGGCGGCTGTCCGCCGTCGACCTTGCCTCGGTCGGCATCGCCGCCTCGATCATGGCGACGGTGCTGATGTCGCTGATCAGCGTGTTGCTGGCGCTGCCGCCGATCATCGCCCAGCTTTACGGCGCGGGCCGTCGCGCCGAGGTCGGTCGGGAGATACACCAGAGCGTGTGGATTTCGCTGGTGCTGGCGCTCATCGCAATCTTGGTGCTGCGCTTCCCGGGCCCGATCGTCTCGATTGCGCATTTGCAGCCCCTCGTCGAAACCAAGGTGCGCGCCTACCTCGCCGCCTCCGCGTGGGGCGTGCCGGCCACGTTCGCGATGCGCATCTTCTTCGGTCTGGCCACCGGCATCGCACGCCCGCGCCCGGTGATGCTGTTCAACCTAGTCTCGCTGGCGCTCAAGGTTCCGCTGAATGCGGTGTTCATGTTCGGCTTGCTGGGCGCGCCCAGGCTGGGCGGACCGGGCTGCGCGGTCGCCACCTCGGTGGATGCATGGCTGATCGCCGCGCTCGCGTGGGGCTGGTGCCTGCGCCATCCGGACTACGTGCAGTTCCAGTTGCGCAGGCGGGTTGCCGCGCCGGATTTCAAGACGATATGGGACTTTCTGCGGCTGGGCGTGCCCATTGGTTTAACTTTTGTCGCGGACGTGACCGCGTTCACGCTGATGGCGCTGTTCATCGCGCGGCTCGGCCCGGTGGTGTCGGGCGCGCACCAGATCGCGGCGAACCTGGCGGCTGTCGCGTTCATGATCCCGCTGTCGCTCGGCAATGCCACCTCGATACTGGTGGGCCAGGCCGTCGGTGCCGGGCGGCCCGAGCAAGCCCGCCACACCTGCTGGGAAGGCATCCGTCTCGGCATGGGCATCGCGGTCGTGCTGAGCCTGACCTTCTGGTTCGGCGCGCCGCGCATCGCCGCGCTGTATACCACCGACCTGCAGGTGCAGAAAGTCGCGACCCGGTTGATCATGCTGGTCGCCCTTTATCACCTGGGCGATGCGCTGCAGGCCGTGACGGTGAATGCGCTGCGCGGCTACAAGCGTTCGGTGATCCCGATGGTGATCTATGGCACGCTGTTGTGGGGGCTGGGCCTGGGCGGCGGCTTCGTGCTCGGGCTGACCAATACCTTCGTCCCCGCGCTCGGTGCGCCCGGCTTCTGGATCGCCGCGATTGCCAGTATCTGGCTGGTGGCGGGACTGGTGGCGCTGTACCTTAATGCGGTCAGCCGGGTGAAAACCATTATTGATTCCTGAATAATAACTCGGACGATCCACGCTCTCCCCCAGCCCCTCCCCCGCAAGCGGGGGACGGTGGCCGCAAGGCCGGGAGAGGGTTCGTCAAAACGCCGGAACTTGCAAAGCCATTGGTTGCCTACATGTTCATGAGAATGCCAGATTACCGAGGAACCACCATGATCTTTCGCCAGTTGTTCGACCCGGAATCCTCCACGCTCACCTATCTGCTCGCCGACGATCAGGGCAGCGCGGTGATCATCGACCCGGTGCTGGAGCACGTCGATGCGTATCTCTCGCTGCTCGATACGCTGAAGCTGACGCTGCGGCTGGTGCTGGATACCCACGTGCATGCCGACCACATCACCGGTTCGCAGGCGTTGAAGCAACGCACACGCGCCACCACGGCGATCGCGCAGAACTGCGGTGCGCCGGGTTACGACAGGCTGTTGAATGACGGCGACACCCTGACGTTCGGCAGCGAAACCATGCGCGTCATCGCCACGCCGGGGCACACCCCCGGCAGCCTGTGCTACCTGTGGCGCGACCGGCTGTTCAGCGGCGACACGCTGATGATCAATGCCTGCGGCCGCACCGATTTCCAGAAGGGCAGTGCGGCGCAGATGTACCACAGCATCACCGGAAAACTGTTCACGCTGCCGGACGAGACGCTGGTCTATCCCGCCCACGACTACAAGGGCCGGCGCGTCAGCAGCATCGGCGAGGAGAAGGTGCTCAACACGCGCATCGCGGGGAGGAGCGAGGCCGAATTCGTCGGGATCATGGATAACCTCAACCTCGCCACGCCGAAGCGCATCCACGAAGCGGTGCCCGCCAATCTGCTGGGCGGCATCCGGCCTTGATCAGATTCATTTGGGCGGCGCCACCGAACCGGTGTAGATCGCTTCGCACTCCCCTCCGGCAAGCAGGCTGCGCCCTTTCTTGAGCAACTTGAGCGCGGGCCCGACAAGCGACACCAGAATGTTCGGCTTTTCCACCACCGGTTTCTGGAAGGGGCCGCTGATCTTCTGTTTCAATTTGGCGCAGCCCTTGGCATCGATCAGTGCCACGGTCACGTCATCGAAACGCCCGTCGACAAAATCGAGTCCGCCCTTGAGGGCGATGCGGTTCTCCTTCGTCGCCATCGCGACGTCCTGCGCATGCGCCACACCGTGCTCGATCCTCCATTCGGAGACGAGCTTCAGGATCTTGCTGCTGCCTCCCGATCCTTTGAAGATGCTGGCAAAGTTGTATCCCTTGGTGACCACCAACCCGACAGGCCCGGCCAGGAATATGGCACCCACGTCCACGATGTTGAAGTGCTGGCTGGATTCATAGCGGGAGAATTCCAGGTCGAGATCGCTGCCATTGAGCGTGAGATTCTCGCCGCGCAGCGAGGCATCCCCGCTCAAAGTCTGAATCATCGCGGTTGTAGTCCTTCCCTGCATCGAAAGATTCGCGGAGAAATCCATCGCGCCTTCCACGATCTTCTGCTGCGACAGGGTTTTGTAAAATTCTTCGATGCGGAACTGCGGTAGAGCGTACTCGATCCGGTATAGCGGGACAGCGCCGGAAAAGTCCGCCCGGATACTCCCCGAACCCTGCCCGCCGAAGAGGCTCATCGTGACCGGCTTTACATCAAAGACGCCATCCTTCGCCGCGACCGAAAATTTCAGGTCGGACACGGCAAAGTCCTTTGCCTGGATGTTTGCGCAGGCGAGTTTCGCCGTGAAGGCAAGGTTCCTGAGCAGGTCTTGGCTTTTTCCTGGCGACAGCAACAGGCGGCGTAGGTCCAGCCTGCAATCCCCGGCCTCGAATCCTTCCCCTGATTGCCTGTCCGCGTAGATCAGGGAGCCCTCCGTGACAGAAACTCTCGCCAGGTTAAGCGCGGGCAATGTCCCGGACGTCTGCGTTGTCTCGAAGTTGAACTTGCCGTCTCTGTCCAGCTCGATAAAGACACCGGGGTGTTTCAGCATGATCTTCCCGACCCGGACTTCGTCGTGGAGCAGGGGGAGGAATTCGATCCCCAGCATCGCCTCGCTGGCGGAAACGAGGTCTGCCCCGCGGTTACGAATGTGCACATCATCCAGTGTGATGAGCAAGCAGGGAAAAAGGCTGATCCCCATCTTGCCGCCGACCCTGACCTGCATCCCCAACGCATCCGAAACTGCTGCTTCCAGGCGCGGTTTGTAGGCATTGGCGTCCACAAAGAAGAGCAGGGCCAGCGCGATGATGACGAGCAGGGCAGCGAACCCGCCGGTGGAGAAGAGAATGATCTTTTGTAATCTTGACATTGTCATGGCCCCGCTTCGCCGTGGTTCTGCCGCCACCCGGCTGAAGCAATCATACCAAGCCGGGATGGGGTTTGCAGTATGACTGCATCGATCGGTTCGCGCATCCTTAAATGGCTGCCGGGAAATGGTTGCCGGGCACGGGGAGCATCTATCGCATCATATTGGCTGGCGCACTATGTTGGCTGGCGCACAGTTTGATCCCGCTTGAAGGCATACGATGATATCCATGACGCTACAAACTATTGGCGTCATGCAGGTTGGTTCTCATTCAGCGGCAATTCTTACGAAAGGAACATACGCCATGTCAAACATCAAGGATACCAAACACACAAAACCGGCAGCAGCCCATAAGGCCGATAAAAAGTTATTTGTTGAAAAGCGACCCGAAGGTGATTTTGCGGTCAGGAAAGGAAATTCGGAAAGGGCCAGCGCGGTATTGCCCACACAGGGGGAGGTGATCGCACGGGCGAAGGAATTGAATCCCGGTGCTTCACCCGTGGTTGAGCGCGTTCGCAATACGGCGGGCGGGAAGCCGGATCAATGGCGCAAAGCCTAGCGTCACGGTTTCATTAATGGAGGTAGCCCATAATCATGATCACATATTTTTTTATGACGGTACTTTTGTTGCAGATGCTATTGCAGGCTTCGGCAGCCACGCAGCTATACCGTGCAGCGCGCGCAGGCGCACGCATTCCGGATTGAACGAACCGTCTTGCATGAATACCGGGAATTCGCGGCATACGGAAGGGCGCTGTTCGTATATCCCGCAGCGTCCGTCCTGCTGTAACGCGACACAGCGTCCGTTGCCCGATTCGGTGCCCTTCATGCAGGCGCGAAACGGCGTGACCGGTACCGTCATGTCGGCGGGGACCAGGCCGCCCGGCTGGCTGTCCAGTTCGCCGTGGTAGAACGACACGCGGAAATGGCGGCAGCAGGCATTGCAGCCGTCGCAGGGATTGTCCTTGCCAGTCATGTCGTAAAAGATACGGCCATCCCCGGTGGGTATGGCGATCTGCGCTTCATTCATTCTTTACTCCAGAATCCCGTGCAACAAATTATTCCGGGTCACATGCGGGCGGGGTGCGCTGCCTTGCGAACGGGATGTTCACATTGGTCCGAACAGGATAAATTGCGGCGGCAGTTTACACCGAACCGGCACTTTTGCAATGGCTGGCCGGAATGCAAAGGTGTGACGCAAATAAACAGGGTTGAACGGATGCCTCGCCGGGTGATAGATTGCGGGGCATCAAAACGATGCGAGGCCGGCGCATTTCGCCTGTCGCATTTACAATGCCATATACAATGCCCGGCAAAAAACAAGGACCATCATGGCAAACACAAGCGGTGAGCATCAATTCGATCGGCTGCTGAAGCATGCGGCAACATTGCTGGTTGCGGTGCTGCTGGCTTGCGCGGGGTTTCTTGTCGCGCATTCCTGGCGCGCAGCCAGAACCGACCAAGCCGCGCAGCTGGCGACGATCGCCCGCCTGAACGCCGACGCGCTCGATCTGTATTTCACCCAGCTGGAGATCGGCATGCAGAACCTGGGGGACGATCTGGTCGAGTCCAACAGGAAGCTCGATCTTGGCCGCGCCTACCGGCTGGTCAACCGCTTCCAGAAACTGCACACCGAGCTGGGCAACGTGATCCTGATCCGCGCCGACGGCCAGGTGTTGATGACCGGCAACACCCCGAACAACCCGGACATGCCCACGCTCGCCGGTGACCCGATATTCACGGGTTTTCGGAGCGAACTGCAGCAGGGTTCGCCGTTCGTGATCGGCCAGCCGGTGAAGGGGCATATCGACAGTCGCTGGGTCGTCGCCGCGCGCTATGCCGTTGCCGACCATGCCGGCAAGCTGGCGTATATCATCAGCGCGAATTTGCCGGCCGACATGCTGCAGCCCAGCTGGGCCGACTTGACGGCCGCCGGGGTGACCGCGCTGGGACTGGTGCGCGATGACGGATACCTGGTCAGCCGCTATCCCGAACCGGATGCGGCGAGCCTGGACGATGTCTATGGCCAGCCTGCAGGCGGCGAGATGATCTCTTACCTGCGCGCGAACCGTTACCCGCAGAGCGGGCTGGTGGACATGCCGGCCAGCGGCGGCAGCCCCGCATCGGTCCGCGCGCTGCGACGTCTGCAGCACTTCCCGGTCACGCTGTATGCCGAGGTTCCGAAATCGGCGGCCAGGGCCGCATTGTGCGACAGGATGCGCACCATCTATTTCCTGGTGGTGCTGTTGCTGGCGGGGATATTGGCCTACTACGCGATGTCGCACCGGCATCGCCGTATCTGGAGCGTGGAGCAGCGCCGCGAGGAGCTCAGGCGCCATTACGAAAACACGCTCAACGAGCGCAGCCCGAACGAGATCTACCTGTTCGATGCGGTTACCCTGCAGTTCAGCTACGCCAACGACTATGCGCTGAAGCATACCGGCTACAGCCTGGAACAATTGCGGCAGATGAACATGCTTTCCCTTCATCCGGAAATGGGCATCGAGTCCTTCGGGGCGGCGATCGAACCGCTGCGCCGCGGCGAGCAGGAGTCGGTCAAGTACCAGACCGTCCAGGCGCGCAGCGACGGCAGCACCTATGCCGTCGAGGTCACCGTGCAACTGATGAAATCGGATGTCGATGGCGAAGGTTTCATGGCCATCATCAATGACATCACCGCATTCAAGCAGGCGGAGGAAAATATCCGTAAATTCAATTTCCCCGTTGAACGGCGCGCTGCCCGGCGCAAGTGAACAATGACGCCGAGCAAGGATGCGGGGAAGATGACCGGAATCAGATAACGCACCTGGGCCGCAGTGTCCTTCCGGACTAGTTCCGGTCAGTCCGGCGCGAGGCGAGCGACCAGTCGTATCCTGACATCGATCGCATCGCGCACACTCAATGCACCGCCGAGGATAGCGTAGGGCGTCATGCCGAGTTCGGTCTGACGCACACCAAAGGCGGCGATCACGGTCAATGCATCCCGCTGTTCGAACACCGCCACCGGGAATGTCAGCATGCTGGTCCGGCCGCGCACGGTGATGCGCGCGTCCACATCCGGGTTCCAGCGCGGCCCGCGCAGCGCGACGGACTCGATGCGGATCAGCGCATAGTGCGCCGCATCCAGCACATCCGGTCCCAGCATGTTGTCGCGTGTGCCCTTGCGCGCCTGGTCGGAGACGGTCGCGGCGAAATCCTCGCCCTCTTCGGCGCGCAACGCCGGCGCATCCACTTGCAGCGAGTCGACTGGAATCTCGATGCTGAAGCCGCTGGCCGCGGCGGTATCGGCTGCGCGGATTTCCCCCTGCGCCCGGCCGACCATCACGTGGTTGTGGCCGACGCGCGCCATCGGTCCGTCGCGGTAGACGAGCAGGCGGATCTCCGATGCTTGAGTATCGATGATGTAGCGCTTGCCCTGCTGGGCTGCCGGCACGCTAGTCGTGGCGACCGACGCGGTGGCGGTTGCGGCAGGCGGCAGCGCCTGGCACGCGGCCAGCGCGGCCGCGCACAACAACGCTGCCGCGCGGTGCACCGTGCCGTGCGTTATCATGCGCGCATCGCATTTATCGCGGCGCGGGGACGGACGTGGACGGGTTTCTGAATTCAAGACAGGCATACGGCATCATAGCGCAAGCGCTACACTGGTGCGTGGCCGTCCTCATCCTGGTTCAGTTCGCGCTCGGTCTGTATGCCGCCAACCTGCCGCTGAGCATGGTCAGGCTGCAGTGGATGTCGTACCACAAGTCGCTGGGTCTGACGGTCCTTGCGCTGGTGCTAGTGCGGTTGCTGTGGCGCCGGGTCGATGCGCCGCCGCCGTTGCCGGACACGATGCCGCACTGGGAACGCCGCGCCGCCCGCGCGATGCATGGCGCGCTCTACCTCGTTCCGGTGCTGGCGATGTTCGCCGGCTGGCTGTACGCGTCGGCGGCCGGACTGTCGGTCAACTGGTTCGGACTCGTGCTGGTCCCCGACCTGATCGCGAAGAACACCGCGATCGCGCCGCTGTTCAAGGCACTGCACATTGCGCTGGACGGGTTGCTGGCGCTGCTCCTGATCGGGCATGTCGGTGCGGCTGCGCGCCATGCGCTGGTATTGCGCGACAAGGTGGTGCAGCGCATGCTGCCCGCCGGATGGAGACGGTAATTGTTGCGCTGGAGCGGGCTGATCGGGATTGGGCTGATCGCGCTTGCCGCCTGGTCTTCCGCCTGGGCGACAGAGGAGTGCTATAGGGCAGACGGGACAAGCGGCACGGTGACCTTCCGCGTGTTGCAATCGGGCGCCCCGTTCACAGGCTACTTCCGCCGCTTTGACGGCGTCGCCTGTTTCCAGCAGGGCCGCCTGACCCGCATCGATGCCTCGCTCGATCCCACTTCGGTGGACACCGGCCTCCCTGAGCTCGACGCGGCATTGAAGGACTGGGATTTTTTCGCGGTGGACGAATTTCCGCGCGTCACCTTTGCCAGCACCGCGATACTGCCACAGGGCGATGCGCAGCTCACGCGCGGGACACTCGAGATCAAGGGCACCCGCCGCGATGTGGAAGTCGCCCTGCACACGCAACAGCACGGCGGCAAGATGGCGGTCTCCGGCACGTTCACGCTGGACCGGCTGCAATACGGGATCGGGACGGGCGACTGGACCAACACGAAATGGCTGGGCGCGGAGGTCAGGCTGGATATCAATGCGACCATGACGCGCAAGCAATAACGATCCTGCACAGGGTCGCGGTTTTGATGTTCTAATTCCCCTTCCAGGTATCCATGCGCCGCATCGTGTTCATCCATTTCTTCATCAGGTTCCCTCATCTATGAAAAAGATTGCCCCGACCAAGGACGAGATCGCGCTGCTGAAGCCGTTTGCCGGCCTCGATCTGGATCGCATCCATACGCCGGCCACCGGGGCAGAATTTGCGTCCGCCGCCGCCGAGATCAGCGCGGCGGGCATCGCCGGCTTCGACACCGAATCGAAACCGACCTTCGCGGTCGGCGATGTCAGCGAAGGGCCCCACGTGGTGCAGTTTGCGCTGCATGACAAGGCCTACCTGTTCCAGTTGCATCGGGCGGAAGGATTGCCGTTCCTGCTAGAGTTGCTGCAATCGAAACAACTGGTCAAGGCGGGCTTCGGGCTCAAATCGGACCGCGCGCACATCCGCGCGAAACTGGGCGTGCATTTCAACGCGGTCGTCGATTTGAACACCGTGTTCAGCATGGCCGGATACCACAAGGAGATGGGCGTGCGCGCGGCGGTCGCCGTGGTGTTGCAACAGCGCTTCGCGAAGTCCCGGCATGTGACCACTTCCAACTGGTCGCAGCCGCAACTCACGCCGCAGCAGATGCGCTATGCGGCGAACGATGCCTATGCGGCGCTGAAGGTGCTGGAGGCGCTGGATTTGCGCCGCGAAGATCTGCCGATCATGGGGCTGGCCGAGCAGGAGGTGCCGCCGCCCGGCCAGCCAGCTGTTGATCTGGACTGTCCGGGCTGATTCCGACCCAGGGCTGTCACACTCTGGGAACGACAGGGTCACCTTGGCGATTTGGGTCGCGGCCTGTGATAGAGCTCGCTCAATTTCAATATTTCCTGCCAGGCTTTCTCCGAGAAACCATGGCGGTCGAACCGGCCGCCGCTGTAGTTGGGGTTCAACAGGTCGGTCAGATAGGTTTCGCCATCGGGAGAGTTCCAGAGCTGGACGATCTTTTCCAGGACATGGGGATACTTTTCCGCAAGTATCTGCGGGTACTGGTTCGGCAGGCATTTCAGCGTTTGCAGGACGATTTCCCTGGTGACCATCACTTCCCCTTCTCTGGTTTGCTTTTCGCAGTGCCGAACTTAAGAAGCGGCAAAGCGGGCATAGCGTAGAACACATCCGTTGACCGAGTCAATTCCGGCCTGCTCCGATTGCGGGACGACTTTAACGCACGGCTGGAATGTAGCGGCGGGCGCGCTGCAAGTCCAGTATCTCCCTGTCCCTCCCGTTGCGCCTGTCCAGCGCGAGCAGGGCGGCGGTCAGTTTCTGGCGCAAGCCCGCATCCATGTCGGTGCGCACCGCCCAGGTGTAATCGTCATGGCCGGGCGTGTCGTCATCCGCTTCGCGCTTTACCAGCGGCATCACCCGTCCGCCGCTGCGCGACCTGGCCCGGTCAAGTTCGGGGCCGTTTATCCAGACCATGTCCAGTTGATGGCCGAGCAATGCATCGACCAGCGCATCGCCGCTCGCAACCGGCCTGAATTCCACCTTGATGCCGATCTTGTCGCCGAGATAATCGGTCAGCGGTATCAGCTTGCGCCGCAATACCGGCGGCGGCTGGTCGGGCATCACGGAGACGCGCAACACCGGCACCGCATAAGTGGATGCATAGAATGCCAATGCCGCGAATACCGCGAGCGAAATGAGCAGGTTTCTGAGCCGGATCAGCGATTCATTACGTTGCATGGGATTTCGGCATCAGTGCGTCGTGATTTGAGGCAGCATTTTGGACAGGACATGGTGGGGATAATGAATTAACCGACACCGGGTTGCCTGCAAAGATGTCGGGGCGCAGGTTCAATTCACCCTGTAGCTCACGTGGCACGCGACACATTGTTCGGTGACTTTGGACAATGCTTCCAATGATCGGGACAAATCGCCTTCGCTGGCGGTCATGGCGAAGCGACTGGCAGCATGATGCATTGCAGTGCCGATGGCCTGCATGCCCCCGGGCATGAAAGGCGCCATCTGTGCTGAATGATGCGATGCCAGGGAACTCATGCCGAGACGGTTTTCCGCAATGTCCCCGGCCTGGTCGAGCTTCCCTTTTGCCAGCGCGGCCTGGATATCGGATATGGCCTGAAGATGATCGCGCATGTTGCCAAGGAAATGAGCTTTCATCATGTCGGGAAATTCCACCCTGGTTCTTGCATCCTCGTCAGCAGCACCCGATTGGGCGGCAAAGGCCAGGGAAGCGGCGAACAGGGATGCCTGCAATATTCTTTTCATTGTTTGTGTTCCGCTTTTAGGTTCAAAAAAATGCTGGTCGGGTCGGCGCCGCTTCACTTTTCCGGATTTTGCCGGTTCAGTGCTTCCATCGCCTCTTGCGCGATCTCCCGCACTTCTTCGTGCGCATCATTCAGGCAGGCCCCAACATGCGTGCGTGCGGCCGCGCTGCCGGTCAGGCCGAGCAGGTGGCAGGCGTCGGCGCGCACGCGATGGTCGGCATGCCTGCTGAGCTCGGCCAGTTGCGGCAGCAGATTCTGGAGTGACGGCGAGTTGGCATGGGCCTCAAGCAGCGCGCTGACGCCCAGGCGTACCCCGAGTTTGGCGCCGGGATCGGCAATGACCGCGAGCAGCGGCTTGAGCCGCCTAGTGTCCGCGTCGATGAATGCGGCGGCTTGGGGGTAGCCGCCTTGCGTCAGCAAATGTTCGATGTAGTGCGCCGTGCCTGTTTCGCCGTTCGCCCAATCGGCCCACAGGCGCAATTCGGCGGGACTCTGTGCGCCGGTCAGGGTGAACGGGCCGAGGCGCAGCCAGGGGGCGGCACGAACGCCGTATTCCGCGGCCCGTTCGGGATGCTCGGCCGCATCGATTACGGTCAGCTTGCCAATCAGCTTCTGCCGGGCCAGTTGTTCCAGTCCCTGTAACACGGTGGCACAGTGCGGGCAACCGGGTGCGACGAAGAGCAGCGCGTCGGGCAGGTTGGCGGCAATGGTGGCTGATGGGGCGGTCATGGCCGGTTGAGCGGTTCGCCCTGCAGCGTCACAACCAGCCTCCGGCTGCCGCCGTGGTTGCGGTGTTCGCACAGGTAGATGCCCTGCCAGGTCCCGAGCCTGGCCATTCCGTCGGCGATCGGGATGTTCAGGCTGCTGCCGAGCAGGCTGGCCTTGAGGTGCGCGGGCAGGTCGTCGGGCCCCTCGTCGCGGTGCAGGTAGCCGGGATCGTCCTCGGGCACGGCGCGGTTGAAGTAGTGCTCGAAATCCCGCCGCACCGTGGGATCGGCATTCTCGTTGAGGGTCAACGAGGCGGAGGTGTGCAGAATGAACACGTTCATCATGCCGATCCTCAGGTCGCACAGCTCGGGCAGTTCATGCAGCAGCTCCCCGGTGATCAGATGAAAGCCGCGATCTTTGGGTTTCAGTCGTATCTCTTTTTGTATCCACATGTTGTTGCGTAAACTCAGCCGCTCGGCCTGGCTGGGGCAACGGCGAGCCGGTAACCCGCCATTGCCCCGATGTGCCTAGTGCCTGCTGTCGCGCTCGCCGTCCTGTTGCCGGGGCTGGCGGCGTTGCTGCTGTTGCGGTTGCTGTTTCTGCTGCTGGTAATACTGTTGCGTGGTCTGCTCGCGCGGCTGATACGGGTACTTTCTGGACTGTATCGAATGTTGCACTTCCGGCACGCGCGGATAGCTGTCCCCGGTGAACCTGCGCTGGTAGGACGGCAACGGAGCGGCGCGCGGTGTTGTGCGGCGATCCCACTTGTTCCATCCGCCGTGGCGCTGATCCCAGTCGCGGCCCCAGCGTTCTCCCCAGTGGGGCGGGGCGCCGGCATTCCAGCCGCGGAAGTACGGCGGGGGCATGCGATAGTAGCGCACCGGGATGCGCAGCACGTACACCGGCACGTCGTTGCGGTCCACCAACTGCCACGGACCGTTGTACCAGCTGCTCGCATACCAGTCATCACCCGCGAACACCCAGTACAGGCCGTCATAGAAGAAGTAGTTCGCATCCACAGCGGGGTCGTAGTAGACCGGATAGCCCGGCACCTGGACCAGCCTCGGGTAGGCCGGCATGTTGATCCCGATGCTGACACCGGGCGCACTGAAGCCGAAACTGACGTCGGCATGTGCCGCACTTACCGGGAAAAGCAGCATCAACAACACGAATAACATATTGCGCATTTTCTGTCCTCCTGTCGGGTAAACGGCCATCGCAGCGATGGTCATGCGAACAGATTACTGATCCCTGGCAGGCAAGGCAAGGGAAAGTTTCTCGGGCGCGGCGCGAACCGGGCGAGCGCACGACGGGATCCGGCTTGACTCAGCCCATTGGAAGTCCGTGCCGCATCCAGCCCATCATTCCGCCTCGCAGGTTATAGACGTCAGAGAACCCGTTCTGCTGCAGGAACATGCAGGCCTGTGCAGACCGGGCTCCGCTGCGGCAGATGAAGACCAGCTTTTCTGCGGGTGAGAGCTCGTGCATTCTTTCCGGCAGCGTGTGCAGGGGAAGGGCTTCCGCGTTGGGTAGGGTGCCCATCGCGATTTCCTGCGGCTGGCGCACGTCGATCACGCGCAGTTTGTTCTCGGTATTGCTCACCCATTGGGCGAGTTCCGGTGCTTCTATTTCCTTGATGGTATTGGCGTACATTTCAATTCCTCGATAATCGGACCAAAATTATATATTAGCATACCCTAATATATAAAAAAGCCCTGTAGTTAAAGGTGTCCATGACCAAAACAGGGTGAGTGAGATATGCTGTGAGGACAGCGAGGCGATGCCCGGTTGGCAGGCATCATTCCGCAGGTCAGTTCGCGGCAAAAACGACCGGATCGGAAGCTGGAGCTTTCGATCCGCCACCCGCGGGTAGCGATGTTTCGATTTGCTGCACTATCAGCCGGCGCATCAATAATGCTTGGTGTCGATGGGGGAGCCGGCTAGTGCACGCTGCGGACCGCGAGCCGGGAATCGGATTGCAACAGCTTGGCCTCGTCGCTGACGATATGAGTCGCTTCAGTCAGCAAGATGTCCTTGGCGTTGTTGTTGGCATTCTCGATGGCCAGTTCGGTATTGAGATTGCGCTCGCTGGACAACATGCCATCGTCCTGGAATGCCTGGGCCGAGGCGGTTGCCTTGCCGGACTGACCGTTTGCCGATCCCTTTTCGCGATATCTATCGCGTGCTTCCTGCGCTTCCCGTTCCTTGCGGCGGTCGGCTTCATTCAGCGAGATCAGGTTCGTCCGGCGCATCTTGTTGAAATCGTCGATATCCTCCTGCAGGTATCTGAAGTCCCTGTTGTGGCTCATACGTTTGTTGTGGTTTGCGATCAAGCGGGGAATGATGCCGCTCAGGTCGCCATCCGGCTTGTAGTCGGCGGCCCTGATCTGCGACCATGGCAGCGCATTGTCGAAACTGGATTCGCCGAAATCATCCGCGTCACTGATCGACGGCAGGGTGATGTCCGGTGTTACCCCGCGCAACTGGGTGGTGCCGCCGTTGATGCGGAAAAACTGGGCAATGGTCATCTTGACCTCGCCATATTCGGGCTTGTCGTTTTTTACGAGCTGGTCAAGATCCGCCACCGTCTGCACGGTGCCCTTGCCAAAACTGGTTTCGCCGATCACCACGCCGCGGCCGTAATCCTGTATCGCCGCCGTGAAGATTTCCGAGGCAGATGCCGAGCCGCGATTGATCAGTACGCCCAGCGGACCGGTCCAGGCGGGAGCGGTATCGGTATCGCTGTCTACGGTGATGTCGCCCTTGGCGTCGCGCTGCTGGACCACGGCGCCCTTGCCGACAAACAGGCCGGTCAGGTTGATGGCCTCGTCCAACGAGCCTCCGCCATTGTTGCGCAGGTCCACCAGCACACCGTCCACCTTGTCCTTTTTCAGTTCATCCAGCAGGCGCGCCACGTCACGGGTTGCGCTCTTGTAATCCTTGTCGCCATTCAGGCGGGCGGCGAAATCCTGGTAAAACTCGGGCAGGGTGATCACGCCGATGCGGCGGGTAACCCCGCCGTCCTTGACCTCGATGATCGATTTCCTGGCGGCCTGCTTTTCCAGTGTGATCTTTTTCCGCACCAGCGAAATCAGCTCGTGTTTGGCATCGGCACCGGCTTCCGCCGGCAGCACATCGAGCCGCACCACCGTATCCTCGGTGCCGCGTATCAGCGCCACCGCGTCATCGATGCGCCAGCCCATCACGTCGGTGATCGGGCCGGTTTCGCCCTGTCCGACCCCCACGATACGGTCTCCCGCTTTCAGCTTGCCTGAGAGCGCGGCGGGACCGCCTGCCAGCAGCTCCTTGATGACGGTATAGTCGTCCTTGCCATAGAGTTCCGCGCCGATCCCGACCAGGGAAAGTTTCATCGAAATGTCGAATTCTTCGGAAGCGCGCACCCCGAAATAATTGGTGTGCGGGTCGATGGACATCGCATAGGCATTCATGAATTCCTGGAAGACGTCCTCGCTGTTGACCTTGGACAGGTTGTCCAGGGAGTTCTGGTAGCGTTTGTCCAATGTTTCGGCGATAGTCTTGTCGTCCTTCCCGGCCAGTTTCAGGCGCAGCCAGTCGTTCTTGACACGCTTGCGCCACAGGTCGTTCAACTCGCTTTCCGATTTGGCCCACGGCGCATCCTTGCGGGTGAATTGGTAGCTTTCCTTCTTGGAGAAATCAAAACCGTCCTTCAGCAGGGAGCGGGCATACACGTAGCGTTCGGCGATACGCTGCTGGTAGAGGTTGTATATGCCGAACGGGATGCTGAGGTTTTCGTCGAGGATCGCATTATCCAGCTTGTTCCGTGCATACGCGAATTGATCGATATCGGACTGCATGAAGAAGATCTTCTCACCATCCAGCTCTTTAAGGTAGTTGTCGAATATTTGCGCCGACAATTGATCGTCGAGCGGAATGCTCCGATAACTGTAGTGGCTCAGGACCTTGGCGGTCAGCAGCGCTGCCTGAGCCTGTTCTTCCTGCGGCATCAGTTGCGGGGCCGCCTGTGTGGTAACCGATGCGACCAGCGCGAATGCCAGCAGTATCCGCTGTAATTTGATTTTCATTTGTGTATGGTATTCCAACGTTCGGGGGTAGACAGTTATAAGGGAGACAAGTTCGGGATATTATCCCATATGGGAAAGCAATTTGGCTCGCATGACACAAACCGCGCCCTTCGATCAGCGTTGGGAAAACACCGGGGATGCAACGGCCGGGGCGCCTGAAACGCATATTTTGTAATAATATGCATATTCAAAGGCCAATTCGTCGGACTTCGATGAAGGCGCTGACACTCGTTGAACCGCGTATTTGTCGATTTTGCGCAGTGCCGATCACCGGTCCGCACCCTAACCGTTAGGATACAACCATGCCCACTTGGCTTATTCCGGTGCTCAAATCCGTGCTTCCCTATGTCGGCACGATCGTATCGGTTACCGCACCGGTCTTTACCAGGCAAGGCGCCGATGTTTCCGCGAACCAGAGCGCTTTGCTGCAACAACAGGTCACCGAACTTCAGGCGGCGGCATCCGCGAACGATACGCATATCAGTGAACTGGCGATCCAATTGCAGCATACCGTGCAGGCACTGGAGAAGGGCGCGGCGCTTGCGGACAGGCGGCATCAGTGGATGCTGGTATTCGCCATCCTCGCAATGATCATATCCTTCCTTTCCCTGGGCACGGCACTGTATGCACTGCTCGCGAGATGATCGCTTACGCAACCGTTCGGTTGCACGCCAATTTTTCCGGCGTTTTCCGGTATGACCGGGTCTTGATATGATGGAGCGGGTGCCCATGAAATGCGTATACGAGGCTTCGACCGGGCTGGACGCCCACATGATTGCGGACCTGCTTGCGCAGCAGCACATTGCGGGACGTATCGAAGGGGAATACCTGCAGGGCGGGACAGGCGGAATTCAAGCCATGGGTCTGGTGCGCGTGCTGGTCTCCGAATCGGACCATGCAGAGGCCAGGAAGATCATCAGCGAATGGGAATCGCTGCAGCCGTCTCCGCAAATCGCCAAACCTGAACCGCGAGCTGTCGGCGGAATGCAGATATTTCTTATCGGCGCGATCACGGGTGCATGGATCATGTACTGGTTATTAAAGGGCCCGCATTAGCGCGCATCCCCTTGGTTCGTTCGGTATGGCCGGGCTGTTCAGACCACCTTGATCGTCAGCTCGAGTGCAGCCCGGGTGTTGGCGGCAATACATCCGCGTTCCGCACTCATGACCAATTTGTCCCGTTCTTGCGGAGGTTCGCACCATGCCGGTGATAAGGCGATGCCGGTTCAATGCCCAGGACTCGCAACCCACGATCACGGGCACCGGAAATTGTCCTTGTTGCGGACTCAGCCATGATGTTGCGTTTCAATCCTTTCACCATATTGCCTTTCCTGAACCGTCGGATAGCCACAAAAATTATGTGGTCAAACATGCGTGATACGTGGAAAATATCGCATATCTCGGATCCCGGTGAGTATCATTTCAAAATTCAACTTCCGGATCCTTGCCCGGTGTCGCCAGCCGATAATGGCTAATGCGTTGGTCTGCGCAAGGCGATACCGGCCATGCGAATGCCGGGTGATTGGCTGTCATGATGAACCGGGAAAGGAAATTACCCGGGAAAGAAGTTAACAATATTAATTGCCGCGACGAGGTACGTGATTGATGAAAGACAAACAGCAAAGTATCCAGAACGTAATCGTAATCGGTGCTGGCCGCGGCGGTACAGCGATGCTCGAGCTCTTTCACGATGATCCGCAGATCAGGATTGTCGGGATTTTCGATGCCAACGCGCAAGCGCCGGCACTGGCGATCGCGAAGAAACTCGGCGTCAGGATATTTTCCGATCTTGCCGAGGCGATCAAGGCAAGTCGTACTGGTATCGCGTTCAATCTGACAGGCGATGAAAATGTCACCGCCTATGCCGAGGCCCATCTGGGTAAGGACAACATCATCGGCGGTTTTCAGGCGCGTTTCCTGTGGAATGTGCTGACGCGGCTCAAGCATACCAATGAACAGGTCAGCCATCTCGCCCTCCACGATACGCTTACATCCCTGCCCAATCGGATATTGTTTTACGATCGCCTCAACCAGGAAATAGCGCTGGCAAGAAGGAACAAGGAGTTGATTGCCGTCCTTTTCCTCGATCTCGACGGCTTCAAGGTCGTCAACGATACGCTTGGGCACGGCGTCGGCGATATGCTTTTGCGCGAGGCAGCCAAGCGAATCCTTGCTTGCGTGCGCGACTCGGACACGGTGGCGCGCATTGGCGGGGACGAATTTACGGTGATTCTCGGCAAAGCGAAATCAAAGACCGGCATTGCGCGCGTGGCAAAGAAAATCGTCGAGGCGATTTCTGATCCGTTTATGCTGGACGGAAAAAATTGCGCCGTAAGCGTGAGCATCGGCATCGCCCTGTTTCCCGACAACGGGGATACGGCCGAACAGCTGGTCAAGATCGCCGATGCAGCAATGTATCTGGCCAAACATGGCGGCAAGAACGGTTACCGCTTCGTGGGGAACTGACCGTCCATAGCCTGCCGTCACTGCTTCGCGCACCTTGCCGCGTCCGGGCCCTGCGAACTCGCGAACAGTGGTGCTTCGGCTGTGCGCTGCAAATGATGAATGGAAAAATGATGCGTGGCATGTGCTTTGCGGTCCTGTTGGCCGCGCTTTGGATCCCCCTGGCCGGACAGGGCGAGGAAACCGCACAGGTGGCAAAAGCGGGTCAGCAGGACAGCGCGAATCCGGTCGCTCTGCTTTCCTCCGACCAACCCAATCGTCTGGGCTGCACACGGGACAGTTATGACTAGCCGTTCAGTTAAAGTGTTGGGTTTTTAGTCGGGTAGCGTAGAATCCCCTTATGTCTTTTGATATAAGGGGATTTTTACTTTGAAAGGAAAAATTGCACAAATCAAGCCAACGCGGATCCCTCCCGCTACGGGTGGTATTCAAATTAACCACTGTAAAAATCCAACTTGCCAGAATTTTGGTGTTCCGGCGCTGGACAGGATTGGTGGCAAGCATATAAAGGACCGATATGTATCGGAAGATGGATCAATTGGCATTGCGAAACTGAAATGTAAGCTATGTGGGGAAAAGCCACCCATTAAAAGCAACCTGGCAATTTCTGAGGAATTAAACAGACTGCTGGCGGACATCACACCGAATTCGGCTCCGTCATGCCCAGACCTGCAGTGTACTAACAATAATATTCCAGTGACTAGCGGGAAGGGTTATTACCAATCCTACGGGATGACGCATTCTGGCTCTAAGCGGTACCTATGCAAGGCATGTGAGAAAACATTCACAGTTTCATCCGTATCGACGCTACGCCAGCGACAGCCTGACAAGAACCAGATGATTTTCTCGCTGCTGATGAACAAATCGCCAATGCGGCGCATCTGTGAGGTTGCAGATGTCCATCCTGAAACCCTGTACCAGCGCATCGACTTCCTGCATCGGCAATGCAAGGCATTCGCGGCAGCATATGAGCGCCCATTGCTTGAAGGCATGGCAATACCTCGCCTATACATCGCTGTAGATCGGCAGGACTACACGGTGAACTGGTCTAATCAGAACGACAAGCGAAACGTCATCATGCACGCGGTGGGGAGTGCTGACCATGGCACCGGGTACGTATTCGGTATGCACCTCGATTTCGATCCTTCTCTGGATTCATCTCAGATAGAAGCGGATGCGGCTACGCGTAATGACCATGTTCTAAGTTATCCGTTCCGCCGGTATGCCAGATTATGGCTGAGATCAGATTACACCGATCACATTCGTCTACGTAGGCGCATGAGTCATCGTAAAGGTGGCGCGTTGAAAGATGTAACCACTGATGTGGCGGATACCTATGAGACGCTTGCCGACCGGCTGGATGTGGAGGCACCCCTCTCTCAAACGTTTGACACCACGTTGCCTGTTAAGGGGATGCAAGTGCATTCAGAATATACACTCTATGGTCATTTTTTCTACCTCAAGCGCTTGTTCGGTGGCGTCGAGAAAGTCCGATTCTTCATGGATCAGGAGTCTGGCATACGGGCCGCATGTCTATCAGCATTTTGCGATGAGGTAAAGGCTCGGAAAGTTGACGCCTTCTATGTAAGGATCAATAAAGATTTAACGGTCAATGAGCGGCGGCAAGCATTGGCTGTCAGCAGAAATGAGTTCGATAAAGTCAAAAACCAACATCCGGCGCTAAAGGATGATGAAGTTAAAATGCTTCTAATTCAGGAGCGTATGCGCCACATGTCCACCCTGGGCAAGTGGAGCGACCGCTGGCTACTGCACCCGTTTCCCAGCATGAGTGAGCCTGAAAAGGCGATTTGCTACCTGACCGACTACGGTGATTATGCTACCGATCATCTTGCAAGATTGTACTCAAAAGCCAGTCTCCACTCCATTGACCGCTTCTTTATGCAGTTGCGGCGAAGAATTTCGCTATTCGAGCGCCCCATTGCTACGTCAAGTGCCCAAGGGCGTTCATGGTTCGGATACAGTCCATACAACCCTGAAGTGGCGATGAAGCTGCTGATGATATTCCGGGTGTTTTACAACTACGTGGCGGCAGGTGAGGACAAAAAACGCCGGCAATGCGACTTGGGTTGGTAAAAGGGAAGATTAGCCTAGATGACATCATTAACTTCGTCAGATCAGTAGGTTTGAAGCCATAAATGCCTAAGCTCAATATCGCCGGGAGTACCTGGCCGCTTATCGTATGACCATTTGCGCGTATGCACAGTCACGCAAACCTTTGGACCTCGATTTGGTGGCTTGGCAAAAACCGGAAGTTGCTTTACGTTGAACCTCGCTACGTGCCCCTTGCCGTTCAAATAATCGCGCAGTGCGTCAAACATAACTTGCCCGGTACGCACATAAGCCAGCATCAGCCCATGTGGCATTGCCCACGCATATCTTCCATCCAAAAATCGCTCAACCCCTTCTATGAAATAATCTGAGGTTTGCTGATGTGCCTTCCCAATAACCTTTGCTTCAACAAAAATTGCGTAATAACCAGCATCCATTCCAGGGTTTGGGTTGTTACGGGGTTTCAAGGCAAAGTCAGGTTGCGTGATTGTTTTACCCTTAAAATCTTGACAACCAGAACACACATTTACCGATTCAAAATATTCAACAAATTCGACAAATTCCTGAGAAGACTTGTTTTCCTCCTGACACAGAAAATTAATTATTTGAACAAGTTTGTAGCTGATTAAGTCTTCGCGATCATCTGACAGATTTATATCATAATCATTTTGCGTGGCAACTAATGCAGTCCAAGCAGTACGTATTACATTTTCTGCGCAACTGATCATAGGTGATGGCACGCGCTTGAAAGGCAACACCGCTTTATTTTTTAGGGCTTCACGTACCAGAAAGCCAGCATTAACCATCGACGCTCCTGGGAATAAACTCATCGTAGTGACGAAGGATTTCAAGGGCGCACAACCGCGCTCGACTCTCTGTAAAAAACATGCGTTGTGCAATTAGTCCAATGCACAAATATCCTTTTTCCAGATCAAGGATGACCTGTGTTGTTCCTTCATTCTGGGTAAGCTGCTCGAAAAACTTAATTGTTGGAGAATGCTTTGTTGTGTCGCCCTTGAATTCATTGCTAACCAGATCGATAAAAATCCAGGAGTTTGAATCGCTATACCGCATGTTGCATTCCACATCACCATCCATCTCTTTGAAAAATGGCTTGAGCAACGCTTCAAGCTTGGAAGTAAATCGTTTAACCTGTGTTTTGTCAGGTTTCTTATTGGCAGCGCGCCTAACAGTCACATACGGCATTCTGATCGCCAATGAATCCGCAATAACCTGCTGATCAGGTTGATCCAATGAATATAAACCATATATCCACTTGTTAAGTTCAACCCAATCATTTTCGCTTGGCTCAACGCACAGAGCGTGTACCAGTTCTTGCATTTTTACCTTCTTGGACTGGGGTATGTCTTCGTATGCGATGATTGGAAAATCGGCTATATCTTCCTCATATATGGTACGGCGTTCAACTCCAAACTTTGAGCTTGTCATCAGCATGTAGTAAACGAAAAGATCACTGTTCGTTAGCACGAATAAATATTTTGCGATTCCCTCTCCATCAGAATGCCCGTGACTGCTGTAACCAAAGAACGATTGTGTAAATGCAATTGGCGTTTCCCCAATGGCGATGCGGGAACGGATGGCGTCCCGATTTGCACCAGGTGATTCACTAATCAACACCAAAGGGGGAAGATAGGTTTCAGGTTGTCGTGGTGTATGTAACGTGTCACGTGAAAGATCTTTGAATTGTGGTAACCTATCTGCTGCGACACAAAATTTTACATTGTTGTTTTTAGCAGTAAGGTATGCCGCACCCATTTTCAACAGAAATGTTGCATCCTTCTGCTTTTGACCTTTGGCGATTCTGAATCCTTGCCCGCTGTGCAGTCCACGCTCTATAGTCCAATAATCGCCAAGGCGAATAGCGGTTGGACCAAACCGCGGCAGAGGTTTTTCAGCCTGCCCCTCATCATCTCCGGACAAATCTTCTATGACAGGCAATAATGCGCGGATGCGCCTAATCACATCAGCATCAAGGGAGGTACCAATAGAAAGAGTTTTAATTAGAATCGGATTGTCGCGTAAAACCGAAAGCTGTATTGGCTGTGCTCCTGCGTAATCAATGCGGAAACGTCCAGCGTTCTTCAGTTGCTCATCATGCACTGGGGTGACCATATAAAAAACATCTGAATCCGACGGCACCTGGTTCTGCGCAAACAGCAGACAAAACGGCTGCTGAATACCCGGCCAGATGCTGGGATCATCAAGATCAATTCCGTTTAGAATTCCTGTTACTCGAAGAGAGCTGAATAGAGCATCACGGGCTTTTGATCCCATTTCGGAACGCTTAAAAAGCAGTCTGGCATGAAGAACAAAAGCAATAACGCCGCCGTCCCTTTTTGCCCATTCCATTGCGCGCCAAACGAATGGCAAGTCCGTAACCTTGTCTGGGTTCTCATACTCCCCTGATATTTTATTGAGCCGCTCAGAATGAGCGCGATTTCCCGCTATCGTGCGGGCCATCTTGCTAACATACTCGTTTAACTGATCGCTACCTTCGCCGTCCCATGAAGTCCAAGGCGGGTTCCCCAAAACAAGATCATATTTTTCCAAATGCCCTTCTGGAACACCATTCCCGAGACTACCAAGCACTAGACTCTTCGGGTACTCCTCCCCAATACCTCGCGTAACCCAAAGGTTGTGCTTCAAGAGCGCATTAAACTTTAGCGATTCAGGTGGAAATGGATCCGGATCAAGTTCCAAAGCAGTGAGATAAAGGCTCAAGGCACTTAATCGCAAAGCCGATGAATTGATATCAAAACCATAAATCTGATTATCAAGAATATTGCGGATTTCTTTTTTGTCTGGCCGATTGTTTGTTGCTTTCCAACGTGCGGCCACTAGTTTACGCAGGCAAAGCACCAAGAAAATTCCGGCTCCCGCTGCCGGATCAAGGATACGCGCTTGATCAATGGGTACCGTTGTAACTCCGGCTAAAGCTTGGTCTGCCAAAAACTCAGCAATAAATCTTGGCGTGTAATAGATACTCTCTGCTTCAGCGTCATCTGAAAATAGTTTGTGAGCGTAATGCTCGTAAACTTGACTCAGAAGCCCGATGGGAACATGCGCAAAATTTACTGTATCCCAGTAAAGCTCAAATGATGTTTGTCCTCCAGGCGAACGATGCAGAATGTTTGACAGATGGTGAAATACGCTCGCATCTTGGGATGCCAACGATGAGAAATAACGTGCGTAATTTTCATCTGTAAGCGGCAGCAATTCACCATTGAACTTGTCATTGAGCCATTGGCAAGTTCTTGCCGCCAGCTCACGTGTGTCAAAGCAGCACTCTGGATGCCCGTCATTGTATATTTCCGGGAAGGTTGTTTTGTTGATAATGCCGCGATCAATCAGGAAGCGAGTGAACAAGGCGCGACCTACAAGCGAAATTACATCATCGCGATTGTCTTTGAGTGCTGGGCTTTGGATTAGCGCTAATGTCACTTGGCTTAGCACATCAAAAAGAACTTGATGCACTGCTTGCTGCACGGCTTCATGTTGCTTGCCAAATTTAGCATCTAATGATGCGTTGGCCATATCCTGAAAGAGCGAGGAAGCACACGCTGTTTCCTGCAATATTTCTGCGGGCTCTGGAAGCGTGCTGGACAGGCCGAGACGGTATAGGTGTAATACCCCTGGTTTCCATACGACCAGATATTCCGCATCTCCGCGACATGCCAAATTATGGCGCAAGCGATTTAGGCGTCCACAATCCAGAGGTATCTGCGAAAGCGCGTCAGCACGCAACACATAAGCCGATGCGACTCCAGATGTTTCGATTACCGCTGACGGCCATAAATCTTCTTTATCAATGGGCCGAGTGGCACTGGATGGGATCAGGTCCAAATAATTGATATTTTTATAAGACGCCTCACCAAGCCATCGTATTGACGGCTCAATAGCCCCGAATTTGCGGAGGTCAGATGCTAGGTCTGCGTGCATGAACGCCATCTTAATTGAACGCCAGGAGGTTTGCATTTTTTCATAATTATTATTATAGTGCATATCATGATTAACCACAAGAATATTCGTGATATGGGAAATAGCGCCAATAAATCGACTCCCGTAAGCTCCAATCCATCTGACATGGCCGTTAAGGAAATTATACGTGCCGCCCGCGGAGTCCTTAGCCAGACAGCATTTGCTGTGAAGTTGCACACAAGCCAATCGCTAGTATCAAAATATGAATCTGGTAATACCAACCCCCCAGCAAACATTATTAATGAGTGCATAAAAATTATTCACGGGGAGAATATTCAAGAGGACATCAGCCTGAAGGCGCTTGAGGCGCGCATGCGAAAAGTCTTGAGGGGGCCATCACAGGCTCAAGCCAGAAAGGCTTTTGCGGTCATTCTGGATTCGATAGCTTAAATTCGGCATAAAATTACTTGTTAGGTTTAATATCAACAACGCTGATATGGGCGTAATAGGCCGAATAATGATAAGCAATGATGCCAACAATATTTTCACCGAGCCACCTGATAGGCTTGGAGAAAGTGATTTCGATTTCGGAACGTTTGTTGCCACTGTTGGAACCATGGATGGGTTCGAGGTGGCCCGCTCATTCGCTGATGCAGCTAATCGTTTGCTAGTTGCAGCAGCAGAAAATAGAGAGAATTGGGAAGCTTCTCCGCCAATTTTGTTTTGCTATCGGCATGCGCTTGAGTTGTACTTAAAAGCTTTATTACCAGAATCGAGGCACAACCATAGCCTTAGTACATTAGCACAATCGCTTAAGCCGCTTCTTAAGCGCTATCCAGCGGATCAGGTAGCTTGGCTGCATGATCGTATTATCGAGTTTGACATGGTTGATCCGAAATCGACGGTATTTCGTTATCATGACGGCTTAATCACATCACATGAAACTAGCGGGGATCCATATCCAGAGTTATGGGTTGACTACAACAACCTAAAGCGGACGATGGAAATAATATTTCATGGATTGGAGCGATTGCGTATATTGCAATTCCACAAGGTTTAATAGAAATAATCAGAGACATTACGATAACGCCAAATCTTCCACCGGAAACCAATGACCCCACAAGAATTCATAAAAAAATGGCATGGTAGTCATCTCGCGGAACGAGCGTACTGCCAGGAGCATTTTAACGACCTGTGTTCGTTGGTTGGGCATCCTACGCCAGCAGCACATGACACTACTGGCGATACCTTTTGTTTTGAGAAGGGAGCAACGAAAACGGGTGGTGGAAATGGTTGGGCTGACGTATGGAAACGCGGTCATTTCGCGATGGAATACAAGGGGCCAAAGGGTGACTTGCACAAGGCGCTGGAGCAAGTACAACGTTACGCACTCGCGTTGGAAAATCCGCCATTGCTGGTAGTGGCGCGTGCCGACCTGATTGAGATTCACACCAACTTTACCAACACCGTTTCCGATACGCTCACCATCGCGTTGGAAGATATTGGCACTATGGAGAACATGGAAAGGTTGCGTGCCATGTTTTTTGAGCCGGAGCGTCTACGCCCTAATCGCACAACTCGTGCCCTTACCGAACAAGCAGCCAAGCTGTTTGCCTCGTTAGCTGACACTTTGCGTGCCCGTGGGCATGGCTCGGCACAAGTGGCACATTTTCTAGATAAGTTGTTATTCAGTTTTTTTGCAGAAGATGCCAGATTGTTGCCTGAAGGTCTGGTGAAGCGCGTATTGGAAAATGGAGCGCAAGATCCGACACGAATCGACCGGCAGCTCAAACAACTGTTCGCCTCAATGTCCAAGGGGGGTGACTTTGGTGCAGACATCATCGACTGGTTCAACGGAGGGCTATTTGACAGCGACGCCACGTTACCTCTGACCGGCGATGACATCGCCTCGCTGATTACTGTGGCAAGGCTAGATTGGACAGGGGTAGAGCCTTCAATTTTTGGCACCTTGTTCGAACGTGGACTGGACCCTTCAAAGCGCAGTCAGTTGGGGGCGCATTACACCGACCCTGAATCCATCATGCGGATCGTTACTCCAGTAATCATCGCGCCGCTCAATGCCGAATGGGACAGCGTAAAATCCAAGGTCAGTAAAGGCATGATGGATTACGTAGCGGGAGGGAAAGGATCAAAGAAAGGCATCGATTCCGCACGGGCCACATATCAAGGCTTCATGCAACGCCTTAGTGATTTCCGCGTACTTGATCCGGCATGCGGTTCCGGTAATTTTTTGTATCTCGCGCTACACGCTCTTAAAGATATCGAGCACCGCGCTGCACTTGAAGCTGAAGAGATCGGTTTGCATATTGGTTTTGCGGGATTTCACACCGGCCCACACAACGTCATGGGTATCGAACTTAACTCGTACGCGGCGGAACTAGCGCGCGTCACCGTTTGGATCGGCGAATTGCAATGGATGCTGCGCCACGGCATGAGTCCATCGAAAAATCCCATTCTCAAGCCGCTTGATCATATCTCCTGCCGTGATGCCGTATTAGATGACGATGGTAGCGAGGCGCAATGGCCTCCGGCAAATTGTATCATCGGCAATCCTCCATTCCTTGGCGGACAAAGAATGCGCCATGAACTTGGAGATGAATATACCAATGTGTTACGTGAGAGCTACGAAGGCCGCGTTCCTGCCGGTGCGGACTTGGTTACTTACTGGTTCGAAAAGGCTCGCACACAAATTGAGGCTGGCAACTGTCAGCGCGCCGGGCTTGTTGCCACAAATTCCATCCGAGGCGGCGCAAACCAAAAAGTCTTGGCGCGCATCTGCGATACCACCAAAATATTTGAGGCATGGAGCGATGAAGAATGGGTTAATGAAGGTGCAGCGGTACGTGTTTCATTGGTGTGTTTCGGCGACATCGAAAGTTCAATTTTGGACGGCAACACTGTTGAATCCATTCATGCCGACCTGACCGCAGGCGAAGGACTAAATCTGACACAAGCGCGCCGCTTACTAACCAATGCTGGAGTATCTTTTCAAGGCCCGGTGTTGGTCGGCCCCTTCGAAGTCGAAAGCAATGTTGCGTTGGATTGGCTGAAACTACCTAATCCAAACGGGAGGCCTAACAGTGATGTGTTGCGCCCTTTGGTGAACGGCAGAGACATCACTACCCGCGCGCGTGGATTGTGGGTTGTGGATTTCGCTACGATGACAGAGACTGAGGCAAGCATGTATGAACTGCCGTTCGAGTATGTTAGACAGCATGTCAAACCGCTGAGAGATACAAATCGGGAACCCTCCAGGCGGGAGCGTTGGTGGCTGCATGGGCGGTTGGGAACCGATTGGCGTGCAGCGATTGCCGGAATACCACGCTACATAGCAACAACGCGCGTAGCCAAACATCGTACGTTTGTTTGGTTGCCAACGATATGCTGGCCTTCAGATGCCGTGGTAGGAATCGCCCGTGCTGATGACATTACCTTCGGCATTCTTCATTCGCGGTTTCACGAACTTTGGGCATTGCGCACGGGGACCAGTTTGGAAGATCGTCCCCGATACACGCCGACCACAACATTCGAGACATTCCCTTTCCCCCAATGGCTGACACCAAACATCGCACCAGAAAATTACACCAACCCTGCCGCCGAAAAGATTGCCGCAGCAGCGCATAGGTTGGATGAACTGCGTGATAATTGGCTTAATCCGCAGGAGTGGGTGGTCTGGGTGCGCACACCAGAAGAAGAGAAAGCTGGCTACCCACTGCGCCCGATCACCAAGCTCGGCTTCGAGAACGAAATGAAAAGCCGCACACTTACCAATCTTTACAACGAACGTCCTACTTGGCTTGATCAGGCGCATGCACAATTAGATGTTGCTGTAGCCAATGCCTACGGATGGACTGATTACACAGCCGCGATGTCTGATAATGAAATTTTGCGGCGCCTGCTCATCTTAAATCAAGAACAAAGCAATTGATCTGACTCTCATGACGGCACATAAGTTGGGGTTACTCCAAACAGCAGTATCGAACTTGATAATTATTCCGCACCCAGGTCGAGCTCTTGTAAACAATGAAGTCCATGAATGGTTTGCAAAACACGGAATCGTGTTCCCTCAAATGTTCTTGAATGAAAAGGCCACAGGTTTCAACCAAAACGGCACTAATGCAATCATAGAGCTGACAACTATATTGCAGAAAGAGCGATCTGATTACCAACGTGGTACCAATTTCAATAGGCTAGGAGGACAGGTTGCAAAGGTCGTGATAACAACCTTCGTCGCTCGCCTTGATACGGCCATAACATTAGACGATGTGGCTTTGATAGAGAAAATCGTTGAGGATAAATTTTTAGAACAAACCATTCCTCGTATTTTTTATATCCCTTGCTCATTGATACCGGAACATGCAACCGCTTTCACCATTGGACCGGTGACGTTCTTTAGCAAAATAGATCTGATTAATCGTGAACAGATCAACTCGGAAAATCCAGAAGCTGATTTAACATACGGATATCTGCTTCGCACCATGCGTGATCGGTCGGCCTGCTGGCTTGCTGAAGTTAAAATAGATGGGTTTGACGAGATTTTGGCGTCAGAAAGAGCCGATCTCGCAGTCGATGTGGCGCTTGTAGCAATCCAAATGTCAATTCCTGTGAACTATTCAAGAAAAATGGCCAGAATTACCGGACGCACAATGCCATCATGGATGGGGAGCGTTTATAAATCTGGACACAATGTGCATTCAGGCTCCCATAGGCGCGATCCGGGGCTTGGTTTTTCAGCTGGTGTGTTTGACCAGTTTCGTTCACAGCAACAACCACTTTTGGAATCAGTTGGAAAGCGTGTCAATGCCTATATTAGTGGCAACGCGAAAATGGCAAATCTGGATCAAGCCTGGAGCGATGCGGCCTATTGGTTCCATGAAGGACTTGCAGAACCGATCGATACCATTGCCGTGGCAAAACTCGAAACGTCTATTGAGGTACTTCTATCTGCTGAAAACTCAAGGCGTAGTGCTCAGCGTCTTCGCGAGGCTTTCCAATCCTTCTACTGTTTGTCCAAGGATCAGCCAATCGGAGAAGGTTCACCTCGTACTGTTGACCAATTTATTAAATCCATCGTCGGCGCTCGGTCACGTATCCTTCATGGAACTATGTCAACGCTTACGCCAGATATTCTAACAACTGGTGACCATGGAGGACGTGATGTTGTCGAATTATTAGCGATGGATCTCCTGCGACGTTTCACACTCATGCTAGACGATTATGAAATTTTACCGGACGCAAAAGATAATGTGACTAGTTTCCTAAATTGGATAACGCAGCGTCCTAAGTAGTCAAGGCGCTAGTAAAAAGAGTTGAAAAGTGGGATGCCTTGCTCCAAAAGGATTGTGGCTTTTCTATCGAACGATAGGAATGTAAACGGCTGCTTTCGGAGGTATAACGGACATGGACGTTAGCGACTGCAAACAGTCGCTTCCCGACCCGTTTACGCCATTCAGGATTCCCGTTAAGGGACATTCAATCACTTATCTACAAGCTTCAATCTCTTCTTGCTTTATTAACTCAATATATTGTTTGTACTTTGCAAGCTCAGCATCCTGACTACTGGCTTGCGGCACAGAACGTAATGACGGATGCTCAATATAAGCCTTAAATAAGTTGATTCCTTGCTCTGGGATGCTTGGATAGACGGCGTACTTCGAGGCTACTTTGCTTATCCTAAGGGCGTCATCAAACATCAAAAGCACTTCATCATATTCACCCTTCTTACCTAGAAGAATGTCCCCTTCTGTAAATGTGGTGGATTTGGTTTTCCACATTCCGATAATTTTTGAGCGGTATTCAAGCTCGATCTGATTATTAACTGAGCTTACCGAAATCAGTTCAGGCTGAGGACAGACCACCTCAAAAGATACTTTCTTCCCATCAATATATAGGGCTGGCGAAGATTCTGAAAACACGCCACCTGGGCTGTACCAATCAGTGTTTCTATTTACCAGCGGATGAATGTTCCTCATCCAATTCTTTTCTTCCTCGTTGTCGTTCCTAGCGTAAGCAGTCCCATCGAAATGATGTGGAGCATACTTATTACCCACATCGATGGCAGCTTCCATTTTTCCGCGCTCGGTAGAGTCGGCTTTCCTAAGTTGATCCTGTACGGAAGGAGATATCGATACATTGGCAATCTCTTCGGAGTATGCGAATGTAGGTACCAATATCTGGAGCATTAGCAACACAAGACATGGCAATAGGATTCGTTTCATGCTGCCTCTTTTTCAGTGCTGAAATTTGTAATTGAAGGACAACCCTGAGTGTCCGGTATTGGCCGACTACGGACTGAGTTTAGCTCACGTTTTCCAATCACGCTATGTCCGCAAATGGCACCTTGCTGCCCTTCGAATTCCACAATAGCTTACCGCAAACCGGCACTTCGCGTATCTTTTGCTGAATATTTTTTAACCTGCCGCATTGCTGATTATCGCGCCTTACACTCAGACATAAATTCAATGCAAATGTCATCAAGTGATTGATACTTTTTTCCGTCAAAGCGTAGCGTGTGTTTGTGAGCCGGTCCAGCCTTGCCATTGTCATCCACGCACTTAGCGTCGTCATCCCCACACTTAGAATGAAGTGGCCCATCTATTTCGGTTACAAGCAAATCTCGGTCGCCATGGCTACTGGTGTCTGCCAACGCTATCGTTCTATTAGTCTCACCATAATAATTATGATCTCCATAGTCAGCGTAAATATTGAAAGCTTTAAGAACACTCCGTAGATTTTTATCTTGAAATACAAATAGGCTTAAAAATGTTCTGTCCACACCTGGATTGCCACTATATGCAAATTTAACACGGAGTCCGAATGCCCGCTCTCTCGCATTTAAGTTGTAATTGGCAGTATCAAAAGACATACCAGTAAAAAGCCCCTCCGAATCTGAAGGAATTTCTTTTGTAACATGCTTAATCACTTTTCCATCATTGCTATTCACAACAAACAATTCGATAACCATGGATTGCTCAACATCATCGGATTCTGCTGACTGTACTTTGTTTTTAAAACTACTAATAATTGCCACCAGGGTCAGAGTTGGGTCTGCCGGCCATACTTTGAATGCGCTGGTTTCTTTCCCGTACTCTCCCTTGCCAACTGGTTTATAGGGTATTCCATACTGTTTGGCGATGTTTTTTATGGTGTCTTGATTTACTGGATCAGCCGCTGTTGTTGCAGAAAACAACATGAATAGGGAAGCAGTTAAGGTAACCATCATTATTTTGAACATATTTTCCCCATCTGCTCCGAAGGTCTAGCTGATACTACGAATAGTACGTTTGATCTGAACTGAATAGCCTCAACGACCGTCTGCTATCGGGCGGTAAATTTGACACCCCGAACTACCGCTAATGGCACATTGCCGAACTTCATATCGAAAATTTAACTGCCGGAAAGCAGCCAGTCGCGAACGGCAGTTATTGGCCGAACATTGCCCCTCCTTGATTGCAATCACAACTGGCTGCTATGTGACCAACACCGGACATATGATACCGATTCTATTCGATGGGGCGTTAGGCGACTTGAAGAGGATGCGAAAATTAGAACCTAAGTTTAGTCAGAAGAACCACGTTGGATGCTCCTTTCTGCTGCCGCCTTCATTAGAGGCCAGTCTTCTAGTGCCTTTTGAGCTGATGAATATCCTGCATTAGCCGATGCAAATAAAAGCTCTTCAGCTCGCTCCAGGTCACTCAGCTTCCTTGATTTTAGGGACTTTGAGTGATATCGCATAAAGAGGCAGTATTGTGCTTCGGAGTCATTGTTCTTTGCTGCGGCCTCCAATTCCTCATCCCACTGTTGCATTGCAGCTTCTGACTCAGCTTTATAGTCACGTATGTTTACCCTGTTAATACTTCCATGATCCAGAAATGAGAAGACCATACCACCCATGGTTTGCTCTGCTTCGTCTGGTGCCTTTTCCTTAAAGAAACTCACTTCCGGACAAACACCACCAAACGCTCCAGCTCGAAGGGTACTTGTATCTTTGGCATCGACAGAATAGAAGACGAATTTGTGTGCATCTTCGTCAAAGTGGATTAGCAGGTCTTTTTTATCGCTCATGTGGAGTAACTGTAAAATAACACCGTGTGGCCGCTATTGGCCGATCCCTGCCGTTTCATAGGCGCATCATCCAACGTCTCTTATTCACTTGCAAGCAGTCACTCGATTGAAATGTGTGGACGTCGGCTCCAGGCACATTCCGCCAGGTAATGATGCCATATTGTTCGCCGCAAAGCAGCCCTTGAGTGGTTGCGTTATGTTCATTCCACGGTACAACTTTGAGGGGAGACTCCATGCACGGATCCATTGATTCTGATTATGAATTTGCGGTTTATTTCACGAAATGGTTTATAACTTTATAAATTGAAACCACTCCAACAGCTAAAAAAACTGTTCCAATAATTGGAATCATAATATTGGTTAACAATAAGGCCTTCTTCTCATCAGCATCGAAACCAATTTTCTCCCAAAATACCTTATTAGATGCAATGAGAGCACTGACTACTTTTTCTCTTCCAAATATAAAGCTAATACCCAGAGATGAAAATATGATTCCAAAAATAATGTCCGCGATAAAGTTTCCAGATTTCACTTTGATTTCCCTTTTTACTTATTGACGTGGTTTTATCCCATTAAGTTACCAGATGATGTATACGATCCTTTAAATCGTCGTGCCAGATGCTCAAATTGGAGGGCCAGTGACCTTCCGCTTGTGGCCGACTTCTGCCCATTCAGCATCCTAATCGCGAGTGACAGCTATGCAAACAGTTTCGGTCATTCGCTTTTCATTTCATCATCTGGCAAGTGCCGACCCAAAGGGGTCGTTCAAAAAATAACAAATGGCATGCAGGAGTTGACAAATAGCTAGCGATGTCATCGATTTTGATTAATCCATTCTATTAGCGAATTAAAGAGCGGATAGCGGGTATCTTGATCATACCCGGTACACCTGTTACTTCCGTTCATGCCAGAACCCAATGTGAGTAACGCCATCACTGTATAGCCGGTTTCCGAATGAACCTCTACCTCACTGACAAAAACATTCTCCATAGTATCTGGGTCGGTCACTATAAGTCGATAATAGATATTTCCTATTTCGACGCATTTAAAATGTATGACTAAAAACGGCTTATATAGATGATAAAGGTCTTTCAGGCCGCTCCAACGTTGCAGGGTCATTATCTTGTCTTGTAGATTATTTGAGACGACCAATTTCTGAAGGTCATCGACTCCATATACCTCACCAAAGAAATTTATGGCCTTTAGTTGATTTATATTATCTGGCGCGAAGTGAGAATTCATCGGACTAAAGTCGTCGGGGAAAATAACTGCCATATCCTTATATGAACGAAGCGCCAGTTTCTTAGAAGTTACTACTTTCGCTACTGCTACCGTTTGATCGGACTGAAGCAGTCCAGTTTTCGGATCGATCTGCGCAATTTTGCTTTCACCGAGTGAGCCACAAGCAGTTAGTATCAAGCATGACAGAGTAACGGCAATAATCCGATACATAAATCCCCCAAAATCCAGGACGTTAATCAAGTAAATTTGACCATTAGGGCCACTGTGCCCTGACTTAATGAACCCATAGCAACTGATCAGTACGTTTCATTTATTCATGTTAATCCATTCAATGAGGGAATTGATAATCGGATAAAAGCCGTTTTCGTTGGTCAATCCATTCCAAAATGAAATATCTGCTTGGCTCACAAATACTTCATCCAGATTCTCTGGGTTGATAACAATAAGCTGGATTGTTGGATGTGCTGCGTTTCCACCTGATTTGAATTGCAGCCAGAGAAATGGTTCGTAAGCATGGTAGAGCCTATTTAGGCTTATAGGCTCATCTGAATAAAGCACGTCTTTATGTAAATCATTCTTATCAATTAGTGCCGCAAGACCAGAATGATCAATTACCTCCTTAAAATAATGAATAGCCCTTATCTGACCAACAAAAAGGCCCTCATAGTTGGAGTCATCTGTAGTAACGTAGGCCATCCCTTTGAATTGAGAAAGCGGCAATTTCTTTGAGACGATGACTGTTGCTTTTGAAATGGGCACGCCGGATTGCAGCAAACCTGTTCTTTCATCTATGTTGGCGATTTTGAGGACGGGAGTTCTAATATCTTGTTCAGATAAGTCGTTCTCAATACTAAGACTGAGTTGCCCGAATGGCGAACATTGAATATTGACAGTACGGGGAATTGAACCCATCGGAACGAATCTCGGAACCGTGTAAGCAAAAGAACGGTCAAGCAACTCGCTTGAGGTATTGACCAAGACGTAGCGGGCCGCCGGATTCAGAACTATTTCGTTTTCAAACCTCAATCTAAGGCCCCATGAGTTTTCCACGATTGTTTCCTTGATGGTTCCAAGCTCAATAAACAAATCAAGGATAGGCTGTTCCAATGCAACGTAACGCTCATCCAGCACAATTACCTGTGGACAAAAGATCTGACTCTTATAGATATCCGCTCCGAGGGCATAGCTTCTTAGTCTTAAAGATACAGCTTTGCTGTGGGGCAATAGCTCGAAAGCAGCAACGAAGGTCTTTCCCGTGTCGAAAAAGAAAACTTGGGATCGCCCGTTAATGCTTTCCAATGCCGGCCCAGAATCCGGCAGCTGCTTATAACGGAGTTCAGAGAAGGTATTGCAGCATGGCGCCTTTCCATCCAAGGTTTTCTTCGCATCAGCAATTGAAACAGTTGTAGCACAGCCGACAAGCAGCAAGACACAGCTTAAGATAATTAATGTTAGGCAGCGTCTTGAGTGTTCACGCATTTGGACCTCAACTTCTTCAATGGGGTAACGGCATTTCCTTCTTCCCAAGTGTTTTCTCGACTGTCCGTTTGTGGCCGCATTCTGCCGGTTTGTATGGGCAAACACAAACGTCTGCTTCTCGCTCAACTTCAGCCATTCAATTTTCATTCCTTCATCCGGCAAACGTCGACCCAAAGCCGCCATCGGCGTAAACGAATTTGTTGCCGGAAAACAGTCGTTGGTGAAGTATTGCTGTCGAGACGGTGCCGCTATTGAAATTATACTAGTGAATCAGTATTCTCATTTTCTCCCTTAGCTCCGCAGCGGTCTAAAGAATGCACGAATGTCATCAGCGAGGAGTTCAGGTTCTTCCATGGCAGCGAAATGACCGCCGCGTGGCAACGAGGTCCAGCGAGATATTTGCATCCTTCGCTCCGCGCTCTCTTGGGGAGGAGGCAATATGTCGGCCGGGAAGAGCGCGATGCCCGTCGGCACATCGATTCGCCCTATTGGTGGTAAAGTGTGGCTGTTCTCGTAGTACATGCGTATCGACGAGCCGATAGTACCGGTTACCCAATAAATCATTATGTTGGTCAGTAGCTCGTCTTCGGTGAAGCTCCGCCCGAGGTCACCGCCACAGTCGCTCCATGCACGGAACTTCTCGACAATCCAACCAGCAAGGCCTGCTGGTGAGTCGGAAAGACCGTAGGCAAGGGTCTGGGGCTTCGTAGATTGAAGTGACATATATGCCCCCTCGCGTGCAATCCACTCCGCAGCACTGCTCCTGTAGCGAAGTTCTCCCTCTGAGAGATCTGTTCGACTAGAAGGGGCCAAGACATCCCGAAGAATGCCGATGTCGGTGAGATGAATGCCAACGAGAAGTTCGGGATGGGTTGCTGCCAAATATCGCGTCACGCCGGAGCCGATATCCCCGCCCGCTGCGGCGAATCGCAGATAGCCGAGTTCCTTGGTCATGAGTTTGGCCCAGAGCTCCGCGACATGAAATGAGTTGACGCCGCGCAGGTTGGGGCGACCAGAAAAGCCAAAGCCAGGTATCGAAGGCACTATCACATCGAAGGAATCCATCGGGTCGCCACCATGGCGGGCTGGATCGGTTAGGAACGGTATGATCTTCTGATAGCGTGTGAATGAGTCAGGCCAACCGTGAGTAAGAATGATCGGTAACGGGTTCGGTCCGACTCCGCGTTCGTGGATGAAGTGAATACTGAGCCCATCGACCTCGGCACGGAACTGAGCCAAGCGGTTTAGTTCGTCCTCTTGTGCGCGCCAGTCGAAACGGTCCCGCCAGTAAGCTACGAGCGACTGCAAATAGCCTAGCTCAGTGCCCTGTTCCCATCCCGAGCCATCCATCTGGTCGGGCCAGCGAATGCGACCTAATTTGTCACGGAGATCGTTGAGCACCTCCTCCTCGACCTGAATATGAAATCGCTCAACTGCCATTACGTCTCCCGTCTCAGTTCAATGTTGTCTCGTCAGCCTATGCTCGAAGTGACTGCTTTGGGATGTATTGCGGAAGTTAAACTTCGATATATGTACTTCTGGTTTTGGCACACAGCGCCACGTCATGATGCCAAATTTTGCCGACATAAAGGGGCCCTTCATAACGCACAGCCCGCGACATTTCTGCCAGCCGATCTCTCTTGGCGCGGACGCGCAAACGTAGGGTTTCCTTTCTCGCTTTCCCCGACGGCTTCCATCAAATTCTGTCTTGGCGCACTTTAAGCGGCAATGCTTCAACACGTGACGTGAAACAGGCCAATGGTCTTAGCCTTTCCCCTGCTTTTGTTGTAAGTCTCTATGGCATCTGACGTAGGCTGCAGGATCACCCTACAATCATGATGCTTGAAGAATTCGGCTGCCTCCGGCGACAGTGTCACGTTGCCGTACTGTCCTGCGCCCACCAGCAAAATGTCGCAACCTTTCTCGTAAATGAATTCCGCCTCTTCGCGCGAAATGATATGGGAAGTGCCGTAATACTTCTTGGAGAGCTTCTTCTTGCGCTTGGCCACCTCGCCCGACAGGCGGATGAGGACGTCGTGCGAATAGGTAGTGCCGTTGATGGTGATACTGCCAAATTCGGTGGAATCGATTTTCATGGCCGGCCTCCAGGCTCAATGACTACTTATATGCACCATTGGAAACACTGTAGCTCATCTGCGACCGTCCGCTCATGGCCGCATTCTGCCGGTTAGTATTCCAAAATGCCAGCGACTGCTTCCGGCCCGATATCGGTCATTCGGATTTCATTCATGCATCCGGCAAACATCGACACATAACGAAGTTGGTAGCAAAGTTACGCATTTACTTCAATTTCCAAATAATAATCTTCTTTTCACCGCCCATTGCCAGATAATGCCCGTCTCTTGAAACAGCCATGCTTCCCGGAATTGCATTGATCTCTTGCAACAACTCACGATGCTGTCCATCCCAGATTCTGACTTTTGTACCGTGCTGGCCAAAACCACTTTCGATGAAATATTTCCCGTCCGGCGTATATCGGATATGGACATGCGATATCTTTTCATTTGTTTTTTCCACTACCACACGCGTTCCAGAACGCACGTCGAATATTTCCACACCTTCTTCACCCCCATAGGCAAGATGGATGCCATCTGGACTCCAAGCAACAAGACCTTGCATTCCACTTTCGACCTTTATAAGGTTAACAATCACATGTTGCGCCATATCTACAATCGCAATTTGCTGCCGTATCGATACAGGCCGTCCTGAGCCGCCTTCATAATCATCCCCACTAACTTCGACAAACTTGTTATCGGGACTGATTGCCAGAGATGATGGCAAAAAGAACTGGGTACTTAGTCCCCATTTGACTTGCCATGTGGAAGTATCGTATGAGGCAATACTATGCTCAGAAGATTTAAACATCCCGAATACAGTTCGAAGCAACGCTTTTCCATCAGAAGTAAATCCAATCGCATCACATCCTGTACCAACCGGCTCATCGATGTCATGCACGACGCTCCATGTGCTGGTATTCCAGAAACGGGCAACAACAAATCCATCCCCTTTCTCATAACAAACTGCAAGCAGCGACCCATCCGGACTATAACGAACAGGCTCCGCTACACCCACATTCGATCCTCGAGTTCTTGATAAAGTTTGCTCCAAACGATTGCTTTGCCATTGCCATATATGAACTGTTGGAGAATCAAATGGGGTTGCCGCGAGATGCTTTCCATCCGGGCTGAAGTCCAACCCATAAATTTCCCCATCGTCATTTAAGGTTGCTACCTTTGTGGCCACATCACTCTTACTACCCCACAAGCCAAACAATCCTGCCGTTGCCGAAAATGGCATGGCAAGTAACACAACAATAATCCAAGTAAGTCGTTTCATTCAGACCTATGAGTGGAGCAATTCATACAATTGGAGGATACCTTCGACTGTCCGCTCTTGGCCGACTTCGGCCTGCTCAGCATCCTACCCGCAACGGTCCCTTATGCAACCTATTTCGGCCATTCGATTTTCGCTTCATCATCCGGCAAAGCTCGACTCGTAGCGGTCATAGCAGCTTCCCGAAAACGGACGGTCAATGTAAAAGCTTAGGATCGTGCCAAGTGAATCCTTATAAGTGGTTACCACGGGCAACCGTTACAGCCTTTATTTGATGGAGCGTTATATTGTTCAAGATGATTTAGTCTTTCAATTGTTCTATCAGCAAGACACGCTGATTTATTGGCACTTGCTATAGAGCCATCTTCTTCGCGGGGATCTGAGAATAAGCAGTCCGCATCCCTGAACTTTATCCATTTTCTTTGAGCATCTACCAAATTTGCTTTGTTTACACCCTTTAGATAACCGATAAGTTCGCTGTACTCTTTGTTTAACAATGCGTCGCTTTCGTCAAGGAGGTCGCTGTAGCACCCATCAAGCAAACGATAACTTGAAAGTTCACCACAACTATTTTGCTTTTGCCTCATAGTTTCATATTTAGATTCCGCAAAAGCGCAAAATGGAACAAGACAGAATAGTGTAATAAGTAAGACTTTATTCATGCTTTCTCCTTTTGTGCTTATGTGAAATAGGCACCTATTTGTCCTAAATGCCCGAATTTGACGACACCCTCTAACGGCCGTTCTTGGCCGAACTGAGCCTGTTTGCATACGCTAACACAACCGTCCGCAGTTCGCTCAGCTTCGGTCACTCGATTTTCAATTCATCGTTCGGCAGCCGTCGACCCTTATCGGTCATTCAGGGTTCCCGTAAACGGACAGTCAGAAAGTGATTTCATTTCGAGAATTCACTTCACAATTAATTTAGTTGCGATGTGTTGGGCGGCTGTATTGAGTGATTTCCACATCGATATTTGTTCCTCTGAATTCGCCCCCATTTCGGCAACAGCTTTGATCTTAGATACTACAAAATAGTGATGGCATCCAAGATAGTTTCCATATGGAAGTGCCAAACGCGTACATTCAATCAGCGTTTGCGCTGCTTTGTTATCAAAGAAGAATTCATTTGGTAATAAAGGCCCATCCCCTTTTTCCGTGGCGCAATGTTCAAGCTCATACTTTGAGTCACAACTCAACTGCCCGAAATGCTTCACAGCTTCCTCGATATGGCTACGATATAAGGCACCAAGGTTACCTTGTGTGCTTTTGAACAAGTCTGCCCTATATCCCATACTGATCCAATGATTGCCTGAGCTCTGTTTGTCGAAGGGCCGCATGAAGTTGCTACCCCAATCGAGTAAATCCTGATTATTGTATATAGGTTCAAAACTCGGATACCTCAAACTCAAAGAAATGCTCGAAATCGGGCAGTTGAATTCACCAGGTAATGACGTATCCTTGCATAAATCCGAATCGCCGCTATTTTGAACTTGCACAGAAGCCCAATACTTGGGCGGTATCGCAATCTTCACACCGTTTAGGTTGCCGTAGTGGGGAGTTTTGTTGAGGGGGGCTGTAACTACTCTATCACTCGCTTCATTAGTTGTAGGCTCATTACTCTCAGCTTGAGCGGGTATGAGTAATGCCAGCGAGCCCAGAACAAACCATGAGATTGGATTCATGCAACCCCTTTCTAATGCAGATACTCAAAATTGGAGGAGAAACCTGAATGACTCTTACTGGCCCAGACCGTGTAAAAACGTAGCAATTGTACCGAGTCCGCAATTTTCCATTTCTACCAGCTTCTGGTAGGTGTCAGGAGCGGATAGCAGAGTGTAATATTTCCATGCTTCGGGTCTGAGTTATTTAACATTCTTCAAGGGAACGCATATCCGACGGTCAGAGCAGAAATAAGGGCCCTCAGGCCCTCATTGCCTGCATCAATCCTGCTGTTCCCATTATCTGCATTACTCGCTTCAGGTTATACGCCAGCACATGCAAGCTCATCTCGGTACTCACATGTTCAAGTGTGGTAGTGAGGAAATGGGCTGCCCCCATCCAGAACTTGATCGTCCCGAACGGATGCTCAACCGTCTCTCGACGAATCCGCATGATGTCAGGCGAACGATCCAATCGTATCTGCATCTCTTCGAGCAGCGCTTCATCTTCCCATCGTTTTACTCGTCGGTGTGTACCACCCGTGCACTGTGACTTGATCGCACAAGATTTGCAGTTTGAACTCCAGTAACAATACATCTTCAACCCGTGCTCGATGCTCTCAAATCGCCAAGTCAGGGCTTGACCCGCAGGGCAACGATATTCATCGCGTTCGGCATCGTAGATGAAATCCCCCACACAGAATCGTCCCTCTACCTTGCCACTCGATTTCTCTGGTCTCGCCACATACACCTCGATCCCGGCCTCATCGCTGGCCAATATTTCTTCGCTCTTGAAATACCCCCGGTCTGCAACGGCAGTCAAGTGTTGCACGCCCATCGCTTCACGTGCCTTGATGGACATCGAGGTCAGCTGGTCATGATCACCTCCTTCAGTGGTCACGTCATGTGCCACGATCAGATGGTGTTTGGCATCGACCGCCGTTTGAACGTTGTAGCCCACAATCCCGTTGCCGCGTGTCTTCATTGAACGGGCATCCGGGTCGGTCAGTGAGATTTGATGGTCTGGTGCTGTCTTGAGTTGAACTTCGACTTCCTTGAGTTCACGCATCTGATTTTTTAATGCCTCGATCTTGTCCTGCAGGCGTTCTGTCCTGACGGCGGCAACCGAGGCTTCTTGCCGGTCTGCTGTTTCAATCGCGGCCAGATAACGATTGATGCTGGACTCGATCTCTTCCATACGGCGCTTCAACTTGGCACTGGTAAAGTTGCGGTCGCGGTTGTTGACCGCCTTGAACTTGCTACCGTCGATGGCAACCAGTGCCTCCGTGAACAACCCAAGACGCTGGCACAGCACCACGAACTGCCGGCATACGCTGCGTATGGCTTTGCCATTGTCCTTGCGGAAGTTGGCGATGGTCTTGAAGTCCGGCATCAGGCGTCCGGTCAGCCACATAAGCTCAACATTACGTTGCGCTTCACGCTCCAGGCGGCGGCTTGACTGGATGCGATTGAGGTAACCGTAGATGTAGATCCTCAGAAGTACTGCAGGGTGGTAAGCGGGCCTACCCGTCTCGGCAGGATCGACACCTTCAAATCCCAGCTGGCCCAGGTCCAGTTCATCCACAAACACATCGACGACTCTTACCGGGTTAGTCTCTGAAACGTAGTCATCGAGCAGTTCCGGAAACATCGTTGCCTGGGTCCTATCCTCGCCTTGAATGAATCGCTTCATGCCTGCGCTCCCAACGAATCCTCGATGTTTCCATTAACGCATCACCGGTATTTACGTGTACACTTTCACTGCGTTTTTACACAGTCTGGGCCGACTTGAGCCAGTTGGCTAACGCATCATCCAACGTCTGTTCTTTGCTTGCAAGCGGTCACGGGACGATTTGAACCTGTCTCCCTGACCGCTACAGCGGCCCGTTGAATTCACGAAGTTTAGCGCCGACGAAGGTGACAATATCGGCTGGAACCTCAGACGACTTTGTAAGAAAGAGATTCAGAACGCGATCACGCTTGAATGGTCCATTGGCATACAGAAGTGGGGTGTTGTTTTTGCCAGCTCTAGATTCACCATCATCTACGACGTAATGAGAAAAGCCACTTTCTTTGTTCCAAGACAGCGAATGCTCGTTTCTATGTTTGTCATAGGCAAGTTGGAAGCCATGAATGGAACCGTCTTCTTCCTCCCACACTACAAGATCAATGTCATTGCAAAAGAACCATCTGCGCTTTGGCTCACCGCTTACCTGTTGGACATTGCGAAGCTCTCTGAGCACTGGGTCACCTAAATTAATTGTAGAACAAGTTTCATCGGCGGATCCTGCCGTGAATCATGTGGAATATCAAGTCGAACGACTGCTCTTGGCCGGTTTCGGCCTTTTACGCATACCGATTCTCTATCATTCCTATGTCCGCTTCCTGGCGCAAAACGGACATTACCTTCTTTTAACAAAAGAACAAGGTGGCGGAGCATTTTTGGTTACTACTGGACACGATTTCGAAGGCACGATCAATGGAAAAAGTGAGGAAACACGGGAATTGTAGCCGTGCTCACTCTCCATTTCGACTCTTTTTACTAGCGGCTTGCTAAGTAGGTACCTTGTCGGCCATCCGGATTTTCCGGTGGGTGGGCCGCGCTTAACGAGTCGTATCACTACTCACCTGGATGCTCATCCTGGAAGCAGATGAGGGTGCCGTCCGGACCATTCGCTTGATTGTCAGGGTCCAGCGATACCGGGCAGGCTGTGTCAGTGCAGTCGGATTCAATGCCTGGCTTGCCAAGATTTACAGCAACAACCACAGTCTTCTTGCACTTGGAGCAAAGCACGTCCTGTGGCGAAGGCGGAAAAATGTGAGACGTCATGGTCAACCTTTCGTTTGCAGTGGTAGCATGCGCAAAAATCGATACATTATAAGTGCTGGCTCTACGTTCGCTAAGATGGTTGTTAATCCATCGTATCGTTCATTCAGCTTGCCAATCATCTGAGCGTCACGGGTGTTACTGGCTTGTCATGCAATTTATTGTATGGGTTGCTCCCTATTTAACCTCTTCAAGCCCACGCCAGACGGTTGATTGAGCCTCCGTAACCAGGACGGCTGGTTTCGGCTTGATTATCTTTGCGATATTAAATGCTTTGTCGCACACATCCCCAGCATCTTCGGTTTTACTCGTGTACCTGTACTCAGCAGAGGGCAGTCTGTACACCTTGTCATCATTTGCCTTGATTGTCATAGTGAAGCCGTCAGCTTCCATTGCCGCATGCAATTTTCCGTAATCTTCGGCAGTAGCACGATGCAATTCAATGCGGACAGTAAATTTAGCCATAAGATTCGCCTTCATGAGATCTTTGGTCAAACAGTTCACAGTATACAAACGGACGAATGCCGGAGTATACGCCAGATGTTGGATAGCTTAACAGGCATGACAACGCTCAGTGATTATTCAGCGAGATGTGTACCCGGAAGGTCAGGCTTTAGTTCAAGATACGGCGCTTAGAATTCCCGCGCGGTTTAAGAGGACATTCCTAATGTTAGGGAAATTCCATCGCATCATATAGATACGATGGAACTTCTTCACCATCCAATTTTAGTTCAGCTATAAATCCCAACACTTTAACTGAACGCCTAGCAGTTATGACCGGGGGTGTTTCCTGGACTTTGTCCTGTCGCTGCGCTACCCGCTGTTCTACAACGCGCTGCAGCAAGGGCACAAGTTCGACATGCTGCCGTTCTTTTCCTTCACCGGCCGGATGGGGCAATACAGCGGGACAATACGCCATTCCTCGCCGGTGGTGACCAAGCAGTTCAACCCGAGCCTGTATTTCCGTTTTTACACGGCGAATTCCGCGAACCATGAACTGGGCATGGCCGACAGCAAGCAGGATTACTACGATGTGGGCTACGCGCATGAGTCGAACGGCCAGTATGTCGATTCCATTGCGTTGTTCAATTCCACCGCGGCGAGCGTGGGCGGGCCCGCGTTCGCCCAGGATTACATCAGCCGCGGCTGGGATTACCTGACTTACAAGCGGCACCTGCATATTGCATCGGAGGGACAAGACTCGACGGCATACGCCTCAAGCTGATGCGCGATGTCGACTGGAGCTGGTTCAAGGGGGCCAGCCTGTTCTACACCACCGGCTACCGCGATATCGCGCGATGGAATACCTACCGGGTGGAACTGGGCTTCACGCCGCTGAGCAATCTGCTAGGATTGCCGATCGTACTGTGGGCGCAAACCCGATACAACGTCAACGTCACCCAGTATTATCGCAACGCAACCTCGATCGGGCTGGCGGCATCGTTCGAAACCTATCAATAGAACGCCGGGCCTGCCCGGATCGCAACCGTTATTCCATTTCCAGGTTGTCCTGGACCGCGGCCAGCCCGGCTTTCGCACAGGCTTCATCGGTCAAGCCGGAAGGTGCCCCGCTGACGCCGATTCCGCCCATGATATTGCCAGCAACATTGATCGGAATGCCGCCGGCCGATACCAGCAAACCGTCAATCTTCGGCACATCGTAGGCACCCTTGAACCGATCCTGCATTGCGGAGGTCGGGGCGTTGAATTCCATCGCGGTGTAGGCCTTCTTCATGCTGATGGGTATCGAGACATCCATTGCCAGCGTATCGCGCAACACGACTTGCGCATGCCCGCCGCGGTCGACCACGGTCACCGTGATCTGGACGCCTTCCTTGCGGCACCTGTCGATCGCCGCCGTGCCGATGCGCATTGCGGTGTCCAGCGACAGCCGTTTGATATTCACCGTCAACGGCTGCCCGGTACTGGCTGCCGCAAAAACCGGAATGCCGGCGGCGACCCAAAGCAGACGCACTGCGGCAATGGTGATAATCCTGGTGTTCATTGTTATCCCTCCCCGTTTGAACAAGTTGATAAAATCGTGCGTATCATGTTCGAATTTTGCCGGCCAGTTGCCAGAGTATTACTTGTATCACGCTTTTGATGGCACACTGTGCCGGTCCCAAATATAAAAATCAAGGCATCGGCCGGAGAATTTAGGCAGCCGGCTGCGCCGCAAGCGATAAAAATGCACTTATGAGACAGAATGAAATACACAAAACACATCGCATCGGATGGCTCCGTGCCGCCGTACTAGGCGCAAATGACGGTATCGTTTCCACGGCCAGCCTGATTCTGGGTGTTGCCGAGGCGGGAGTCGAATCCAGGGGCATCTTGGTCGCCGGCGTCGCCGGACTTGTGGCAGGTGCAATGTCGATGGCCGCCGGCGAATATGTATCGGTGAGCTCGCAATCCGATGTCGAGCGTGCCGATTTGGAGATCGAGCGCAAGGAATTGGCGGCTGACCCCAAGTACGAGCACGCCGAGCTGTCGGCTATCTATGTCAGGCGCGGGCTCGATCCCGCACTTGCCGACGAGGTCGCCACCCAGCTGATGGACCATGACGCACTCGGTGCGCATGCGCGCGACGAGTTGGGCATCTCGGCAAATTTTACCGCCCGGCCGGTCCAGGCCAGCCTGGCTTCGGCCAGCACTTTTTCTGTCGGCGCAGCCCTGCCCCTGCTGGTTGTCATGCTAGTGCCGCCGTCAGCGCTCAGATGGGCTGTTTCGCTCGGCTCGCTGCTGTTTCTCGCGCTGCTCGGCTCGCTGGGTGCTCGTGCCGGCGGCGCTTCCATGGCCACTGCCGCGATACGCGTGACCTTCTGGGGAGCCATGGCCATGGCACTGACCGCGGGCGTCGGGTATTTGTTCGGGGCGGCTGCCTGAAACAAACATATCCGGCTGGACATGTCCGGCTTGATCCGGCGGAGCGAACCTCACGCGAACCCGGGAAATTTTGTTTTCAAATCTTCTTCAGCAAGTCCGAGCGCATCGGCGTCAGAAAATCCGCGCCATCCCGGGTCATGTGCGCATTGAATTTTGCGCGCACCTTTTCATAGGTGTCGGCATTCAATCTGTGCTCGGTGTGGGTTACCTTGAGTACCTGTTGCTCGAACTGCGCGAAGTCCGCAAAGTGCATCGGTTGCAGAAAGAACTTCTGCTGCACCAGTTCGAATAGCCGCGATGCAACCGCCTGCTGTTCGGCAGCGAATGCTGCCTCGCGTACCGCTTTTTCGTCGTGAAACAGCTTCAGGATTTCGTTGAAGTTGCCCGCATAGACCGGTTCCGAAATATAGGCCATGCCGCCCGGTTTCAGCACCCGGCGAATCTCCGGGGAAACGCTGTCCATCAGTTCCACCGGCACGTGGTGCAGCGATTTGAACATCAGCACGATGTCGAAATTCGCATCGGCGGCCGGAATTTCTTCTGCGCCACCGTGTCCGAACCGCACATTGGGCAGGTCGGTGATGGCGAGGTTTTTTGCGAGTTGTGCCGCATCCACTTCCAGGGCCAGCACTGTGGCCGCCTGTTGTGCGACGATGCGGGTCTTTTCCGCCTTGCCGCATCCCAGCTCCAATACTGCTGCGCCTCGCAGGTGCAGCATTTCGTGCAGGAGTTCACCCTCGTTCGCCACCAGGTGAGCATCAGGGTCGGATATTTTCATTGCCATCATTTTGATTGGTCGCTCCGTGATCCATGTTTTTCTATTTTACGTGTCTGCGCATTAAGATGTGCATATGATCGGTTGCGACGGGCTGGTGGGCATGATTAACGGGGCGGGACAGGTGAACTATGGCCGCCGATGTAAAAGATGTAAAAGATGTAAAACCATGTTAACGCGAAGTTTCGGTATCGACATTCGAGTAGACTGCTATAAAATTCAAGAAGCCGGAGGCGCGGCGATTACGCAGGGTTTAACATGTGCCACGGATACCAGCCAAGACCAGACTCCAACCATAGAGGGGTGAGATGAAAATACCAAAACGGATATTCGCGGCCTGTTTGGCCGTGCTGCCATTGTTCATGGTGACGGCCTGCCAGCCCGAGGCGCATGTTGCAAGAATCAATCTGATCAATGACCTCGGAAGTCCGGCAAAAATTGACTTGTGCAAGGATGATGTGCACTGTGAGGCCATTTCTGACCTGTGGACACCGACAACGATCAAGCCGAAAGATACCCATATCTTTGTTGTGTCCAACGAAGAGTTGACCGTCTTCAAGGTATCAACCGAGATCGATGGCAAGACCGACGTGCGTTGTCTGCGGGTACGGATAGACAAGGCACTGAAGGCGGAACATAACAACCTGCAACTTTCATCGGCTACGGGTTGCTGATGACAAGGTGGCTGGTCATCATCGGCATCATTTTCATTCTGGTTGGAGTGGCATGGCCGTGGCTGTCCAGGCTGGGTATCGGACATCTTCCGGGCGATATCCGTATCGAGCGTAAAGGGTTCGTTTTTTACGCCCCGATTACCAGCAGCATCATCGTTTCTGTGGTGCTATCGCTGATACTCTGGATATTCAGAAAATGAATGGAGACCGTGTCCGGTTCCCCGCCAGCAGGCCGCGAATCAGGAGGAACGCAGCGGCGTGCCGCTGGATATCAAGTTAATCAAAAAAAAGCGCCGATCGTTGCAACTCCGGCCCCGGTTTGGGGCCGTGAGCCGGGATCATATTAGGAAGCTTGCGATGCTTTCGATTTCCTGCCCGGTGCCGCGGCTGGCGTGATACCGGACAATCTGCATCTTATACCGGTGATTTTCTCGCCATCCTGGAAACGGGTCGAGTGATAGGCAACGACCTCGCCCTTTGCGGCTAGTTCTGCCAGATAGGCGCGGGTTTTGGCGAGCGAGAGGCCGGCAGCTTCAGCGATTTCGGCATCAAGGCGCTCACCGTTCTTTTTCAGGTATTGCAGGATCTGGTTCATTTGATCGACGCTTAATGGATTGAGTTAAAAAGGCCGGCTGGTCGCCGGCTCGATTGGTTCGGGCTGAGCCTCTATATTATGTAAAACCTGCCCAGCCCGCAATTGCCAGGGCAGAAGCAGGCAGAATTGCCAGGCCGGTCATCAACAACTTGCCTATCCTGTTCTGGCGCTTGTCATGTTCTGTCATTTCGCTCATCTTTACGCTCCTTAAAGGAAGAAATTTAACCCAAACCCCAAGGGGTTGGTGTGACTGGATGAATTCCATTTGGTTCCATCGCGAAAACGGGAATTCCGGCCCGCTGGACATGTTTTGGATATGGGGACGAGGGAGACCGTTTCAACCCTGCGCCGCATGGATGTCTGCGGCGATCTGATACGAGCGGAGTCGGGCCGAATGATCGAACATCTGCGAGTTGATTATCAATTCATCGGCACCGGTCCGTTCGATGAACGCCTGCAATGAACGCATCACCGTGTCGGGTGAACCGATCGCCGTGCAGGACAGCACTTCGTCGAGCATCGCGCGAAATTGAGGGGGGATGGTGTCGAGATACCCCTTTACCGGGGGTTGCAGAGGCTTGGGGCGACCGCTGCGCAGGTTGACGAAGGCCTGCTGCATCGAGGTTGCGAGAAACTGCGCCTCTTCTTCGCTATCGGCCGCAAACACGTTGTAGCCGAGCATCACGTAAGGCTTCTCCAGTTGGGCCGACGGCTTGAACGTGGCGCGATACAGCGCGATCGCCTGCATCATCTGCTCCGGCGCGAAATGCGACGCGAAGGCGTAGGGAAGGCCCAGCGCCGCCGCCAGTTGCGCGCCGAACAGGCTCGATCCGAGGATCCATATCGGCACGTGCAACCCCGCGCCAGGCACCGCGCGAACCGCATGGCGTCTGGACGCAGCGAAATAATCCATCATCTCAACGACATCATTGGGGAACTGGTTGGGATCGGCGGCGAGATTGCGCCGCAGCGCCCGTGCGGTGAGCTGGTCCGAGCCGGGCGCGCGGCCGAGGCCCAGATCAATGCGCCCGGGAAACAGCGATTCGAGCGTGCCGAACTGCTCGGCGATCACCAGCGGAGAATGGTTGGGCAGCATGATGCCGCCCGCACCGACGCGGATGGTCGACGTGCCGCCTGCCACATGTGCGATCAGCACGGCAGTCGCGGCGCTGGCGATGCCCGGCATGCCATGATGTTCGGCCAGCCAGTAGCGCCGGTATCCCCAGCGCTCCGCGTGACGCGCGAGATCGAGCGTGTTGCGGAACGACTGCGCAGCGTCGCCGCCTTCGTTGATCGGGGAAAGGTCGAGGATGGAAAAGGGGATCATCTGAGTCACGTTGGGGGGAGGTCCTGCATCGGCTAGGAACACAGTTTACCAAATGCAAGCCTTCATCACGAATGTTGAAGTGGATCGACCTTCCCGACGGAAGGGTAATGCAATCGTGGTAATGCATGCGGCCTGAATATTCTGCTACGCTGCCGGCCTTTGCTTTTCCATTTTGAATAAGCGCTGATGTCTTCCCTATGCTCCCGCGAACGCTGGCTGCTTCCGCTCGGCCTGTTCATCCTTTCCGTCACATGGGGATATACCTGGGTGCTGGCCAAGCAGGCATTGGAATATGCGCCACCCTTCGCGTTTGCGGCGGAGCGTTGTGCCGGCGGTGCAATGGCGTTGTTTGTCGTGCTCAAGCTGATGGGGCGACCGCTCAAGCCGGTGGCGCCGGGCGCGACGCTTGCGATCGGCTTGGCGCAGGTTACCGGCTTCATGGCTTTGTCCACCTGGGCGCTGGTGGAAGGCGGCCCGGGCAAGACTGCAGTGCTGATCTTCACCATGCCGATCTGGACGCTGCTGCTCGCGTGGCCGATTCTGGGGGAGCGCGTGCGCGGTACCCAGTGGCTGGCCGCGGCAAGCACGCTCACCGGGCTGGTGCTGATCATCGAACCCTGGACCATGCATTCCAGCCTGTTCAGCAAGTTCCTCGGCGTGATGGCGGCATTGTGCTGGGCGATCGGCACCGTGCTCATCAAACGCCTGCGTGCCCGACAGCCGGTCGACCTGCTGTTGCTGACCAGCTGGCAGATGCTGATCGGGGCGGTGCCGCTGGTGCTGCTCGCGGCCGTCGTCCCCGAACATCCCACCGACTGGACTGCTGCCTACATCGGCATCCTTGCGTTCATGGCGCTGGTCAGCACCGCGCTGTGCTGGTGGCTATGGATCACCCTGCTCGACAGGGTGCCCGCATGGGAAGCCAGCCTTTCCGTGCTCGGTACGCCGGTGGTGGCGATCGTCTCCTCGCGGGTGATGCTGGGTGAAGATTTCAAGGCTACCGAGATCACGGGCATACTGCTCATCGCCCTGGGACTCGCGCTGCTGTCGCTGTTCGGATGGGCCGCGAGCAGGAGCAAGCTGGCAAAGTAGCTCTGTGCATGTGGTGGCACGCTGGCGGCGAAAACGGTTCTGGCTCTTTTGTTCCATACCCTGTCGCCGAATTTCGTGCATGCATGGTCAAGGTCAGCGACCCGATGCTGATGCCGGGATGAGCGTGGTCGAAACGGCGCACCGGGAAGCAAGTCCACGTGCTCGATTGGCTGCAGAGCGTGACGCGGTCTGAATATCGGGTTTGAGCGGTAACGATCGGCCAGCAGCGGCCTAAACGGTACCTTACTGAATGAGACCTTTATACAGGAACAGGGCATAGACACCGACAAGGCCAAAGCCGACCATGCGCGGGATTCTTCCGAGAAAGGCGATGGACAGGAAATTGACGATCCCCGCGCCCAGGATGACAAAGGCTCCAGTTTGGAAAAAAACGGGAACCTTGATGGGATTGAAGACCGCGAACAGGCCGATGCACATCGGGATGCAGATATGCCCGTCGCCGACCTGCGAGGTCAGGACGATATCCTGCCTGCCGATACGCGTGTAATACAGTGCGAGGAAGGCATTGGGCAGGACCATCAACAGGCCGCTGAACCAGCCCAGCCTGGCAAAGCTAAAATACGGACTATTGTTGGTCGACACCCAGTCCACCAGATGGTTGACTGAAAAGTAGACACAATAGGCGCTGGCACCGAGCAGCACGATGTCGACCAGTAGCGACCAGTGGAACGCCTTGTTCTTGCGAATGTTGTCCTTGAGCACTTCGAATACGTGCAAAACCTGCCAGAACAGGAACAGGCCGACCAGCACCAGGCCGTCATAGAAATCCAGCACCCCGTCCTTGCCCAAGGCCCATAGCGTGCCGGTGAACAGGAACACTGCAATCAGGGTGAACAGCAGATTCAACCGGTTGATACGATGGAATTCCGCATGCAGTCTGGCTTGCTTCTTCGATATCCCTTTTTGAACCACGGCCGCCGAACCAAAGATGGCGGCCAGGCCGAGGATCAGCGTCAGGTTGGTGGCATTGTTGACGAGGCAGTTCTCGATGACCAGGCCGCCATTGCTGGCCGCACTGCTCATGACGTAGGCGAAGACGAGATTCGGGAATCCGGAGCAGTAAGGCATGATCAGCGTGCCGAGGACGGTCCCCTCGAAGCCTTTGGTCTCCATCGCATGCAGACGCCAGATCATCACCAGGCTTGCCGCCAGGAACACGACAAGCAGTGTCCATGGCTGGACAAGGATTCCCTGGATATTTTCGATCGAGATATTCACGGTTGGGATGATGAATAGCGAATCGCGATTCTACCTTGCCCGAGGGGAAATCTTGCGATGGGAGATTTTGGTGGTGCGATTCACGGCCCCTGTCCGGTGAGTGCGTTCCTTGTCCGCTTTAGGTAAACTATGCGCCTTCTTACAAGGCGGGTCGCCATGAAAAACACTCCCACTCTTCAGGCTAACGAGGCAGCCGAGCGCATCGTCCGATATTTCCAGGCCAACGGGTTTGCCGGTATATGCGAGGCACTCGTCATCAGGATGCGCCTGAAGGGGGGTGACAGGACGGAAATCGAAGCGGCTTTCGAGGCGGCGCATGAACAGGAGATTCCCCCCCCTGTGCAGCAGTATTTCGAGATCAGCCCGTTTGGGCACTACTCGAATTTTCGCAGCTTCGCCGAAGCGAGATCGGCCATCCAATCCGACTTTACCGAAGCACTGCGCATGGAGGTTCCAAGGGTGTTCTTCGACCCGGCTCCCGTCGTGATCGACGATGCAATGGGCGCTGGGTCCAAATACGACGTGCTGATGAAAATCACGGACAATGTCGACGGGTATGCGATCGGTATTCTCCTGAATGACCCGGAAGCCTCATTCCTTGAATATATCGGAACTCACCACGGAGAGGATTGGCGACAAATCATGGGCAATTTTGAAATCACGACTTTTTCCCTAGCGTCCGAAAGCAAACTGTTCTGACAAGCGGACCATATCGATCCCCGGCATCCGGGCCGGTTTATGGAGAACAACCGGATTGGCCGTTCATGCCGGCTTTTTTTTAACCACATGGAACTGCAGACGGCACGCGGCCCGTCGCCGCTACTCACCTTGCATCCCGATACTCACATTCCAATTTCGTTTAATCCGGCAAAGACAAAACGGGAAACCCTGATGCACATCGCCCAGGTCCGCCAACGTCTAAGTGACCTCGGTGCGAAGCCGTGCCACGAAGATCGCCTGTTGCGCGGCTGGCTTCAATCGAGTTCATGTTCCGGCTTCATTTCGGAGGTCAAACCAGGCGGCGACGAGCAGATGACCGAGACAGCCCAAGCAGCACGGCCGGGACAGGGCGGGGAAGCCAACGCTGGTTCACCGGTGAAATGGAATTGGAATTACGACAGGAAGCACAGCCCCGCAGCAACTTTCTTTCCGCTTGCGCTGCGAGATTCGTTGTCCGCCATCGAGGCGGAACTCGCCGGGCTGGCGCAATTGCGCACCGAACATCCCGCCGGGGAAGGCATCGCACGGCTGCTGGTGGAGTTGCATGATGGCCAGATGGTGGAGAGCGTACTGCTGCCGCGCGGGGGGCTGTGCGTGTCGACGCAGGTGGGTTGTGCCGTGGGTTGTGTATTTTGCATGAGCGGCCGCGCCGGTTTGCAGCGCCAGCTCGGCAGCGGCGAGATCGTCGCCCAGGTGGTGCTCGCGCGCACACGCCGCGCGGTAAGCAAGGTGGTGTTCATGGGCATGGGCGAGCCGGCCCACAATCTCGACAACGTGATGGAGGCGATCCAGTTGCTGGGGACACAGGGCAACATCGGCCACAAGAACCTGGTGTTTTCCACGGTCGGGGATTTAAGGGTGTTCAAGCGATTGATGGAGGGGCTCCCCCACAAACCCTTTCCCGCCTACCGGAGAGCGGACAAGCGTGAGAAGCTATATGCAATTCCTGTCAAACCGGCACTCGCGCTTTCGCTGCACACCACCGATCCGTCTCTGCGAGCCCGGTTGCTGCCCCGTGCACCGCGGATCGCGATCGAAGAACTGGTGGAACGCGCCGAGGTGTATGCGCGCGCCACCACTTATCCGGTGCAATACCAATGGACATTGATCGAGGGCGTGAACGACAGCGACGCCGAACTGGAACGGATAGCCCAGCTCCTCTCCGGGAAATACGCGGTGATGAACTTCATTCCGTTCAACGCCGTGGACGGACTCGGCTATCGCCGCCCATCATCCGAACGCATCGCAGCGATGGTGCACACCCTAAAGCACCGAGGTATCCTGGCCAAGATACGCGACTCGGCCGGGCAGGAGATCGAGGGCGCGTGCGGACAGCTGCGCGCGCGGGCGGTTAACGCGATATAAAATCAAACGGGCCGGTTCGGTGTGCGCCGTGCAAAGGTGGCGCTAATCCAGTGGGTGCAAATCCGACCCGGCCAAAGTGCTCCAGCCGGAAGCAACCGGAGCAGCTATGGAGGTAACGAAGTGGCTGAAGCCTTCGGGTAAAGAGTGTCACGAATTGGTGACAGCGCGAGTGTGCAGGCCTTACGCGAGTGAACGCCGAGCAAGCCTCGAAAACGACGATGCACAGGCCGACCCGGTAGCCGCTTCGGGGAAGGCTGATACGGCTGGATGGATGAGCAGAGTAGTACCGCCAGTCGCTGTGCCGGGGTAGTGGCGACAGCATGTACACAAGGAAAGCGTACGCAACACGGGAAGCCCCTTGGTGTGATCAGGGATGATCAACCGGACGCCCGCGAGGGACAGGCCGGGCACCCTGGGGTGGCGGAGAGGTTCGTAGTACTGCCGAAACCGGGTAATGCCGGTGGAGGGAAGGAACCTCAGTTCAGGATAGACGCAAGACGTAGTGAGGACGTGGAGATTGGGCAACCTAACAACTCCGATTAGTGTTCAGAAGCTGCAGATGGCGTTACACGCAAAAGCGAAGGCAGAAGCTGGCTATCGTTTTTATGCGCTGTACGACAAGATCAGCCGCGAAGATATTCTGGCGCATGCCTATGCTCAGTGCCGCTCGAACAAGGGCGCGCCGGGTGTGGACGGACAGGACTTTGCGGATGTCGAAGCGTACGGCGTGAAGCGATGGCTGGACGAACTGGCGCTTGCGCTCAGGGAAGAAAACTACCAACCGAGTCCTATCAGACGAGTGTGGATTCCGAAAGCCAATGGCAAACTCAGGCCGCTGGGCATTTCCACCTTGCGCGATCGGGTCTGCATGACAGCAGCGATGCTGGTGCTGGAACCGATCTTCGAAGCCGACCTCCCACCCGAGCAATATGCCTACCGACCGGGCCGCAATGCCCAGCAGGCGGCAAGGGAAGTGGAGGAACGCCTGCACCGGGGTCAAACGGACGTCGTCGATGCCGATCTCGCGGACTACTTCGGCAGCATCCCGCACACCGAACTGATGCAGTCGCTCGCGCGACGCATTGTGGATCGGCGTGTGCTGCATCTGATCAAGAGGTGGCTGGAATGCGCAGTCGAAGAGACCGACCAACGAGGACGGACGACACGCAGCACCGAGGCCAAGGATAAAGGACGCGGCATACCGCAAGGATCGCCGATCTCACCGTTGCTGTCGAATCTGTACATGCGGCGGTTTGTGCTGGCGTGGAAGCAGCTGGGGCTGGAGCGAAGACTTGGCAGTCGGATCGTCACCTACGCGGATGATCTCGTGATCCTGTGCAAACGCGGCAAGGCGGAAGAAGCCTTGCAGTGGATGCGTCTGATCATGGGCAAGCTGAAGCTGACGGTGAACGAGGAAAAGACCCGTATCTGCAGGGTTCCGGCAGGGGAGTTTGATTTCCTGGGTTACACGTCTGGGAAGCGATATTCGGCGAAGACAGGGCAGGCACGTATGGCTCTGTGGCCGTCGAAGAAGAGCATAAAGCGCATGGTCGAAAAGGTCTATGAGCTGACGCTTATCTCAACAGCATGGCAAGAGACCACAGAGCTGATTGGCAAGTTGAATCGCATGTTGCGCGGCTGGGCGAACTACTTTAGTGTAGGCACGGTCAGCAGCGCCTATCTTGCGCTCGACAGCTACACAGCTTTGCGGTTGCGCCGGTGGTTGCGCAGCAAGTATAAGGTCAGACGAAGCAGGGGCGGGAGCTATCCACTCTCCCATCTTTACGGGTACTTCGGTCTTGTAAGTCTGAGCGGGCGCGACGTGTCGTGGGCGAAAGCGTGAAGTCTTGTCCGAGAGCCGGATGCGGGAAATCCGCACGTCCGGTTGTGCGTCCAGCGAAGGCTGGCGTGTTCAGCAGGAAATAGACCTGCCGGGGGAAGAGTCAGAAACCCCGTAGCTTGGATAGCAGGGTTGCGGGAAACCAATACTCTGAAGCCTATCGACAAGACTTCCCTTGGGGAAGCGCGAGTCACCGGGCCGTAACGAAAGTAAACGCAGAAGTGGCCTCGAAAATGCAAAAATCCGAAGGCCGATCCCGTAACCGGAGGGAGAAGGCAGCATGGGTAGTCGAAATCTGGCCGATACGACTATTCCACTTTGGCGGGGTGGTAGCGACAGCACGGTGATAAGGACACGCTAAGCAACTGGAGAAACCCTACTCGCCCCGGCGCGAAATCGCCGGAGCAAGGTAGAGCCTATAACCGGCAAAATCGGGAAATGGTTCGAAGGCGGGAGGGAGGCGGACGGGTTCGCAGTAGCGCTGAAGCGGCGTAATGGCCGTGGAGCGAAGGAGCCCTGCTGCATTGTAATTTCTCTAACGACATGAAAGGCAAGGACGACATGATAAAAACGTCCGTTGACGCTGTAGAAAAACCCTTTTCCAACGATTTTCCAGCCAAGTTTTTCCCACCTGAACGTTTCCGTTTCAACTTCAACAATCGGTTGTGATTTTTACTGCGGCGAGTGTGAGCAAATTGCATCGCTGGGGACGCGAATCTGCGGGCATATTCGGGGTGTTATGCCCCTTTGCTACTATGCATAGCCGTGATGCGCTAATTTCTCGATGTTGTGCACCAAGCAATACAACTTCCACTGCGCATCAACCTTGGTTCGTCCCCTGAGGGTGAAGCGGTTGAGTTGTTTGTTGTGCCGCAGGTTGCCGAATACGGGCTCCACCGTGGCAAAGCGCCTGCTATAACGTGCGCGGCCGTCCGGGCTGTCGATACGCCGCTTCATCTGGTCGGTGTAGCTCTCCTGATCTACCTTGCCGTGGAAGAACGACACCTGTCGTGTCTTGGTCTTCTGTGGCGTTAGCAAACAACGATCTCGATGTGTGCATGGCATGCAGTCGCGTTGTGCGCCTTTGAACTTCACTGCCGCATAACCGTTGATCGTGCAGCCACTGCCGTCGCCATAAAGCTGCTTGCCCGCAGGACAGAAACAAGTTCCTGCTTGCTGATCGTAGTCGAAGTCTTTGGGTTGGTAGCGAGCTGCTTGTTTGGGTTTGCCACCCTTGTCATGCAGTGGGTCAGGGAGTGCTTTGTATTTACCTTGTTCGGCAAAGCGTTCGTCTCGACTGCGCATGTTGTTGTCTGCAATGAGTGCATCAACTTTCATCGCGGCAAGCTGCTTGAGATTGGCCTCGCTGTGGTAACCGGCATCGGCAGTGATGAGGGTATCATCGGCGAGTGTGGCTTGCATCGCCTGCACGACGGGGATCAGCAATTCTTGTTCGCTGCCGGTGCCATGTGCTTGGGCTTCGACGATGATCTGGTGGCGGGCATCAACAGCGGCCACGCCGGTGTAACCTTGTATAACGCCTTTGCTGGTCGCCATCTTCGCAGATTCGTTGTCGGTGCGGTTGCTCTTGCGGATCGCGCCTTTGCTGCCTTTGCGGTCTTCGGGATGATCAGCGAGCCATTCTCGAAGTTGCGCCGCATCGGTTTGCAGGCGGGTGATGCGTTGGGTTTCCCTGGCGTGAAGGTCAGGCTCATTGGCGCGCTGGTCTGCTTCGCGATGCCGTTCCAGCATAACCTTAGCAGCGGTTTCCAGTTTGCCCGCCTGACGTTCAAAGTCGGCACGTGTGCCGCTCCGGGCTTTGGAGGCGTTGCTGGGTAGCTTCACGCCATCGATGGCGAACATCTCGCGCCCTATCAAACCCTGACGGTCGCAGATGAAGAGTATCTGGCTGAAGAGGTGTGCGATGTCGTCGCCAAGGGATGAAACAAATTCGGCGATGGTAGTGAAGTGTGGCTGGCTGTCTCCGGACAGGGCGATGAAGGTGACGTGTTCGCGGCAGGCACGCTCGATGTTGCGGCTGCTGACGATGCCTTGGCTGTAGGCAAACAGGACAACCTTGAGCAGCATGGCAGGTGGTAACGCTGGCGCACCTGTGTCGTCATTGTTGAAGCGGGCATCGAAGCGGGAAAGATCGAGCTCGTGGTCGACCAGGTGATTCAAAGCGTATTCGAATGTGCCGGGTAGGAGTTGCCGTTGCAGGTCAACAGCGAGAAAGCGAGGACTGGTGTCGATGTGTTTATAGCGCGCCATTACTCACTAGTCGCTAAATAAGTCGACAAATATGGAACTTGCTTCAAACATGACGATCTCATCCTCCATGAAAAGAGACGGACGAAAATTTGACCGCAAGACGCTGGAGGAAATTCGGCGGATGGCAGTCGAACGAGTGCGCGAAGGAGAGCCAGCGGCGAGTGTGATTGAGGCGTATGGGTTCAACCGCACAACTATCTACAAGTGGCTGCAGGCGGCGTTGCAGCCTGGCCTTGGTATTCAGGCGCTGCGCTCGACGAAGGCGACGGGGAGACCGCGCACTTTGACGCCCAGGCAGGAGAGCCAGGTATTCAGGTGGATCAACGGGCGAGACCCAAGACAATACGGTCTGGACTTCGGCTTGTGGACACGCGCAGTGGTGGCTGAACTGATTGAGAAGAAGTTTGGCGTGAAGCTGGGACTGACTGCTATCGGCGAATTGCTGTCAAGACTGGGCCTGACACCGCAGAAGCCATTGCAACGAGCCTATCAACGAGATCCGGATGCCATTGAAAAGTGGCAGCGAGAGACCTTCCCAGCTATTGCCAAGCAGGCCAAGAAGGAAGGCGCTGAAATATTTTTCTGGGATGAGTCCGGTTTCCGTGCTGACACGGTGCATGGCAAGACTTGGGGTGTTCGTGGACAGACACCGGTTGTGCAACGTCCTGGGCAACGCCAATCCATCAGCGCGGCTTCTGCGGTGAACGCCAATGGGGCATTCTGGTTCTGCACCTACGAGGGCGCGCTCAATGCGGAGTTGTTCATCGAGTTGCTTGAGAACATGATGAAGTACCGCAGGAAGCCGATCCATCTTGTGCTCGATAGTCTGCCTGCGCACAAGACAGCACTCGTGAAGAAATATGTCGCATCCACCGAGGGCCGTTTGACTCTGCACTTCTTGCCCGGCTATGCACCGGACTTGAATCCAGACGAACTGGTATGGAGTCATGTCAAGCGCACCGGCACAGCAAGACGACCTTTGCGAAAGGGCGAGAAACTGCGTGACAAAATCGAGGAGCAACTTGCAACACTCCAAAAACTGCCCCACCTTGTCCGCTCATTTTTTAAAGCACCATCTGTCGCCTATATTAGCGACTGCTGAGTAAGTTCTCCAAAATATCACCTCTAACTTCGACCTTGATATTTGGTTTGGTTCACGGCACGATGCGGGTATGAAAAGACTTTTTCTACAACCTCGTTAGTTTGCAAGATCTGAGAAGGAGAATATACGTCAAGGCGAAGACTGAACCGTCCTGGCGTTTCTGGGGTTTGTACGTGCATGTCTGCAAGATGGAAACGCTGCTGATGGCGTATGAGATGGCTAAGAAAAATGACGGGGCGCCGGGAACTGACGGCATCACGTTTGAGGACATCGAGGCGCAGGGCGTGGTGACATTCCTGGAGCAGATACAGGGCGAACTGAGTGGGCGCACATATGTGCCGTTACCGTCACGGAAGAAGGAAATACCGAAGGGTGATGGTAAAGTCAGAACCCTGTCGATCCCGGCGATTCGTGATCGGGTGGTGCAAGGGGCGCTCAAGCTGATATTGGAACCAGTCTTCGAGGCGGATTTCCAACCGGGGTCGTTTGGCTATCGTCCAAAACGGGCGGCGCGTGAAGCGGTGAACCGAGTGGCACAAGCAATTGTTCAGAACAAGACACGCGTGATTGATCTTGATCTGCGCGCCTATTTTGACACGGTTCGACATGAACTACTGTTGAAGAAGGTAGCGCAACGAATCAACGACGATGACGTGATGCACTTGCTGAAAGTGATGCTGAAAGCATCCGGTAAACAAGGCGTCCCGCAAGGAGGTGTGATTTCACCCGTGCTCAGCAATCTTTACCTCAATGAGGTAGACCGGATGCTGGAACGGGCGAAGGAAGCCACACGCAATGGCAAATACACCTATGTCGAGTATGCAAGATTTGCCGATGATATGGTGATATTGGTCGATGCGCATCGGCGGCATGACTGGCTGATGAAGGCGGTGGAAAAGCGACTGCGGGAAGAGTTTGGCAAACTACAAGTTGAGGTCAATGAAGAGAAGAGCAGTATTGTGGACTTAAGTCGCGGGGAAAGTTTCGGATTTCTCGGGTTTGACTTCCGTCGCACCCGCAGCATAAAAGGGGCGTGGCGACCGCATTATGCGCCGAAGCTGAAAAAGCGCACGGCGCTGTTGCAAAAGCTCAAGGAGGTGTTCCGAAAACATCAGTCCCAACCGGTTGATCGAGTAGTTCATTTGATCAATCCGATTCTACGGGGCTGGGTAAACTACTTTGCGATTGGGCACTCAAGTCGGTTCTTCAACTACATTCAAGACTGGGTAGAAAAGAAGATACGGCGACATTTGATGCGATCCCGGAAACGACGGGGCTTCGGCTGGCAGCGGTGGAGTAGGCAATGGCTTTATGATGGACTGGGGCTGTTTCAGGGCTACCGGGTGTCACGAGCAGGGCCGAAAGCAACGCCAGCAGGATAGGCCACATAAACCTTGATGTGAAGAATGCAGGGGAGCGCAGTGCGGGAAATCCGCCCGCTGCGTTCGACGTGGAGGGAGTTGGAATCGTGGCGATGACAGCCGGACTGAGGACCACTGCGAAAGCTGTGGAAGAACCACCGGAGCCTAATGCGCGCGCGCCAATTCTCGACCCTACCGATGAGAGGGGTGTGTAAACGGGGTTATGGCAAAGCTAATTAGGCACCGTCAAACGAAAGAGACGGACAACAGACAAACCAAACCTACTGCTACCGCGCCACATCCCGACTCTACCAATCCCGTAAATTCCCGAATCCCCGAATAGGTGCGGTGTGACTTCCCATGGCCGGTTCAAACTCGATATAGTGATTGCCGTAATCAATTTTCCGGGCAGCATTGATGGGCATACTCTACAGATATTTGGTCGATCACTGGATGACGATACACGGCCTGACCGTGATGCTGGGCTTGGCCGCTTACGTTACCACCTCGCATACCCTGCACCTGCGTCGTCATCCTTCCACCGCCATCGTCTGGGTCATCTTCCTCGTTTCGTTGCCCTATGCGGCATTGCCGCTTTACCTAGTGTTCGGCATAAGGAAGGTGAAAAATGTCCGGTCGTCAATCGGCGGTTTCGAGTTTGCCGCACAATCTTCCGGTCCGGTATCTGTTCAGGAACGAACCAGGCAGCTTGCAGCGGTCATGTCGCTGCCGGCCGCTTCATCCTACCGTCGGCTGAACATACACCAGGACGGGACAGAAGCGCTGCAGGCGTTGCGCAACATGTTAGCGGCGGCGGAACGCAGCATCGACCTGTCTACATTCATTTTCGCGCGGGACAAGCTGGGCGACGAGATCGCCGCGATTCTGAAGCGGCGCGCCCGCGACGGCATAAGGGTGAGGTTATTGGTTGATGGCGTCGGCGCCTATATGGGCAACCGCACCCGTTACGACAGCCTGTCGGCAGCGGGCGTCCAGGTCGCGCTGTTCGCCCCCGCTTTGCGTTCGCCCTTGCAGGGCCGCACCAACTTGCGCAATCACCGCAAGATGGTGATCGCAGACAGCGACTGGCTCTGGTGCGGCGGCAGGAATCTTGCGGCCGAATATTTCGAGGGTGAAGCAGAATTTTCCCGCGGCAATGCGCCGTGGGTGGACTTGAGTTTCGATCTGCATGGCATCCTGGCCCGCCAGGCCCAACAGCAATTCGAGCAGGACTGGGCTATTGCGACCCGGAGCGAAATGCCGGGGCCGCTTCCTTCGGCCAGCCCGGCCCTGCAGGACGATACCGCAATGGGGCAACTGATCGCGAGTGGTCCTGACCAGATCGACGATACGCTCTACACTTTGCTGGTCTCGGGCTTCTTCATGGCGGGCAAACGCATCATGATCGTTACTCCCTATTTTGTACCCAATTCGACGTTGCTGATGTCGCTGACTTTGGCCGCCCGCCGCGGCGTCGCGGTCGATCTCCTGTTGCCCGGAAAATCGAACCATCGCTTGGCCGACCTGGCGCGGCACCGCGCGCTTCGGGAACTGAGTTCGGCGGGCGGCCGCGTCTGGCTTTTGCCAAACATGATCCATGCCAAGGCCGTGGTGATCGATGACGGGCTCGCGCTGGCAGGGTCGGCCAATCTGGATGAACGCAGCCTGTTCCTGAACTATGAATTGATGGTTTCCTTTTATGAGTCGTCCGACGTCGCGCGTTTCGCCGCATGGATGGAAGGGCAGCGCAAGTCGGCCGCACCCTATCGCGCGAAGACGGCCGGCTTGTGGCGCGAGATTGCGGAAGGCATGCTGCTATGGCTGGCTTTTCAGTTATGAGTTCTTCGTGTGCCAGCGCACAGACCCCCGCAGGTTCACAAGCCTATTCTCCGTATTCGAAGCCCCGGGTTAGGCACAGCGCACACCACAGATTGCACGCGGTGCACAGGGCGCTTCCAAACGTACTTTTAGGAGACCAACATGAACAAAAAAGCAATCATTTCCGCAATTATGGCAATGTCCTTGGCTGCGTCTGGATTGGCCTTCGCCGATGGCAACGGAGACCAGCACGATCGCGGTGGCGATCAACATGATCGGGGGGGATCAACATTCGCAACGTCAGGAACGCGGAGCCAGTCCTCATGGATACCATAATGGAGATCGGCTTCCCCCCTCGGAACGCTCCAGGCGACACGTGGTCAATAAACTGGCACCAACATAACCTGAGAGCCCCGCCCAGGGGTTACCACTGGGTTCAGTCAGGCAACGATTTTCTCCTGGTTGCGATCACCACCGGCATCATCGCGGACATTTTGCTATACCACTGGCCCATTGCCGGCGCGAAGCGATTTGTCGTCCCACAAAAAGCCCAGTCCGCGCCCCACATGCTGGAGCGCGGGTCGGCTTGCTGGTCGCAGGTCACGTAAACGGGGTTAAGGCGATCGCATTTGCCGGCGTTTAAGCCCGGCAAAGATGCGGGGATAATAGCCCCACGGGCGTCAAGAACGATCACATCCGCGAGTTTTGCCGATTGAACTCGGCCACGCTCGCGGTGCTTTCACTTCCGCAGTCTTCATGGAATCATCCCGACCTTTGAATCCAGCAGGTATCCGGATGGACAACACGACGGTCAAACGTTACCTGCCGTGGGTGGTGGCGACTACGCTATTCATGGAGCAACTGGACTCGACCATCGTCAACACGGCCGTGCCGGCCATGGCGGCGAGCCTCCACGTCGAACCGCTCAGCCTGAAGGCGGTCGTTGCCAGTTACATATTGAGCCTAGCCGTGTGCATACCCATCAGCGGCTGGATGGCCGACCGTTTCGGCACGCGCCGCGTGTTCCGCACGGCAGTCGTGGTGTTCACCCTTTCCTCGACGCTGTGCGGCCTTTCCGTGAACCTGCACATGCTGGTTGCCGCGCGCATCCTGCAGGGTATTGGTGCCGCGATGATGATGCAGGTGGGGCGGTTGACCATCATTCGCACCTTTCCCAAGGCGGAGTTGCTGAAGGCGATGAATTTCGTGATCATCCCGGCATTGATCGGGCCGCTGCTGGGCCCCACGATAGGCGGCCTGATCGTGCACTGGCTGCCGTGGCGCATCATCTTCTTCATCAATATCCCGGTAGGCATCGCGGCGCTGCTGCTGATCCATCTGCACATGCCCGACTATCACGGAGACCGGCAGCGGCCGCTGGATGTTATCGGCCTGGTGCTGTTCGGCGTCGGCACGGCTTTATTGTCCTGGTTGCTGGAAGTGTTCGGCGAACACGATATCGGGGCGGGTCCCGCGGCGATCGTGCTGATGGTGTCGCTGGTTCTGCTGGCCGCCTACGGATGGCATGCCCGTCAAACACGCTACCCGTTGCTGCGCCTGAAGCTGTTTCGCGTGCGCACGTTCCGCGTCTCCGTGGCCGGCGGATTCATCACGCGGCTGGGTGTGGGCGGTTTGCCTTTCCTGCTTCCCCTGCTTTATCAGGTGGGTCTCGGCTTTCCCGCGTGGGAATCGGGATTGCTGATGATGCCCGCGGCGGCAGCGGCGATGGGCATGAAGCTGCTGTCCATCCCCTTCCTGCGGCGTTTCGGCTATCGCAAGGTATTGATCGTCAATACGCTGTTGATGGGTGTGACCATCAGCATGTTCGCCCTGGTCGGTTCCGCAACCCCGATCACGCTGATCGTATTGCTCGGCCTGACCCAGGGATTTTTCAACTCTCTGCAATTCACCAGCATGAATACCATGGCCTATGCGGATATATTGATCCGGTCACTTTTATCCGTGAATCATGCTGCATATCTTACGCGTGAATCCTGGAAGTATTTTTTGACACGTTCCGGTGATTTTTCCAGCATCTGCATATGTTCGGTTGCTGCGGCTTTCAGCTTGACCTTGGTGCGTACCGGAACCTTGGTGGAGATGGCATGCTTCAAATCGGCATTCAGCCGTTCTTCCGGATTCAGCTCGGGGCTGTAGCTGGGCAAATAGAACAACTCAATTTCATCCTTACGCTCTTCCGCCCATTTCTTAACCGGCTTGCTGTGATGCACTCGCAAGTTATCGAGAATCAGAAACACTTTTTTGTCCGCATCCTTGATCAGTGCTTCCAGAAACTCGATCAGTTTGTCCGAGTTGAACGCCTCATCAATAATCATCCAGCTTGTCTTGCCCTGATTAGTGACGGTGGCGATCATAGAAAGTTTCTGGCGTGTGCCGCCTACCGCGAAGGTCACAGGGGTCTTGCCAATCGGTGCGTAACTTCGACCGCGCACATCGGTGTTCACCACCGCCGTCTCGTCGCCCCAGTGAATCTCGGCACCCTCTGTCTTGGCGCGCTGCTCAATGTCCGGGTACTCGTTGTCCAGCCAGCTCTTCACTGCTTCCGGGCGTTGCTCATAAGCCCTTTTGATCGGCTTTTGCGGAGTCAATCCCCAGCGCTTGAGGTAGTTGCCTACACCCCTCACTGATAGCTTGATTCCGCATTCGCGTTCAATCAACTGCATGACGGCAGCGCGGTTCCATAGCGCAAATTCCATCTTCAGTTGTTCTGGTCGCTTGTCGCAGATGATTTGTCGAACCGTCGCTTCTTGCGCTTCGCTCAACACGCGACCGCTGCCTGGCTTCTTGCCACGCGCTTCAGGTTTGAGTCCCGATGCACCTGCTTCCAAATATCGTTTGATCGCAGCGTTCACCGCATACCAACTGAGTCCACTGTGCTCAACGATTTGCATCACCGGCATTCCCTTACGGTGCAAGCGTATAACTTGCTTGCGCCTTTCGTGAAGTGCCTCCCTTGTTTGTCTTCTCGCGTCTTCTTTTTCCATACGGAATGAGACATATCGATATCAATAAAGTTCACGGATAATACGTGCCGAGTCTATAGGCGAATCCGACTCGAGCATGGCAAGCACGCTGGCCAGTTCCATGCAGCAGATGTCGATGAGTTTCGGCCTGGCCTGCGGATCGCTGGTTGCCGCGTGGTATCTGGGCGGCCTTCCGCAGACCGACCAGGCAGCGGTCACACGCGCATTGCACTACGCATTCATGACCCTGGGCGGCCTGACCTTGCTTTCGTCAGTGTCCTTCTGGACATTGCGTGCCACGGACGGGGAGAACGTCAGCAAGGGCGTTGCGGAAGTGGTGTGACGACCCGGTGCGACGGGTTCCGGGTTTTGCCTGCGCACCGTGCAGATAGAGTCCTGACCCGGATGAGCCTTCAGGCAATCTCCGAATTTCTCAAGCCTGACCGGCCGGCTGCCGGACCAGCTTCTTGCCGCGCAGCACCTCGATGATCTCGGGAACCACCCCGGGATCGTCGATGGTCGACGGCACCATGTATTCCCTGCCGTTGATGATATTGGCCAGCGTCTTGCGCAGCGTCTTGCCGGAGCGGGTCTTGGGCAGCCTGGTCAGGATCACCGTGTCCTTGTAGCAGGTGATCGCGCCGATGGACTCGCGTATCCTGGTGACCAACTGCTGTTGCAGGTCGGCCTCGGCAATGGATGTGCCGGACTTGAGCACCACCAGCCCCATCGGCACTTGGCCCTTGAGATCATCGTCGCGCGCGATCACCGCGCATTCCGCCACCGCCGGATGCGTCGCGATCACTTCCTCGATCTCGCCGGTGGACAAGCGGTGCCCGGCCACGTTGATCACGTCGTCCACGCGCCCCATCACGAACACATAGCCGTCCTCGTCGATATAGCCGCCGTCGCCGCTGGTGTAGTAGCCGGGCAGGAAGGTCAGGTAACTTTCGCGGAATTTGTTTTCGTCGCCCCAGATATGGTTCAGGCAGGATGGCGGCAGCGGCAGCTTGAGCGCGATGTAGCCCTGCGTGCCGCGCGGGACCTGGTGTCCGTTCTCGTCCAGTATCTGCACGTTGTGGCCGGGCACCGGCACTGTCGATGAACCGGGTTTGACCGGCATCGGCTCGATGCCCTGCAGGTTGGCGGTGATCGCCCAGCCGGTCTCGGTCTGCCACCAGTGGTCCACCACCGGCTTGCCGCTTTGTTCGGTAAGCCAGGCTTGGGTGGGCGGGTCCAGCCGTTCGCCGGCGGAGTAGATGACCTGCAGTTTGCCGAGGTCGTAGTTCTTCATCAGCGCCGCCTGCGGGTCTTCCTTCTTGACCGCGCGGAATGCGGTGGGCGCGGTGAACAGCGCCTTCACGCCGTATTCTTCGCAGACGCGCCACAGCGCGCCGGCGTCCGGCGTCATAATCGGTTTGCCTTCGTAGACGATCGTGGTGCAGCCATGCAGCAGCGGGCCATACACGATGTAGGAATGGCCGACCACCCAGCCGACGTCGGAACACGCCCAGTACACGTCGCCCGGCGCGACGTTGTAGATCGCGTTCATGCTGTATTTGAGCGCGACCGCGTGGCCGCCGTTCTCGCGCAGCACACCCTTGGGTTTGCCGGTGGTGCCCGAGGTGTAAAGGATGTAAAGCGGGTCGCTGCCCTTCACCGGTGTGCAGCCGACCGCCTTGCCCCTGGCGAGCAATGTTTTCCAGTCGTGATCGCGCCCTGTGATCATCGTCGCGGCGGCCTGCGGACGCTGAAACACGATACAGCTTTGCGGCTTGTGTCTGGCCAGGTCGATCGCGCGGTCTATCATCGGTTTGTATTCCACCACGCGCTTCACTTCAATCCCGCATGATGCGGTCATGATGACCTTGGGTTTCGCATCGTCGATACGCACAGCCAGTTCCGGCGGCGCGAAGCCCCCGAAAACGACCGAGTGGATCGCGCCCAGTCTGGCCACCGCCAGCATCGCGATGACCGCTTCCGGGATCATCGGCATGTAGATGATCACGCGATCGCCTTTGACCACGCCCAGCTCTGCCAGCATTCCGGCGGTGCGCGCCACCACATCGGTCAGTTCGGCATAGGTGTAGCGCGACTTGGTGTCGGTGACCGGGGAATCGTAGATCAGCGCGGTCTGGTCACCGCGCCCGGTCTTCACATGATGATCCAGCGCCATGTAGGCGGTGTTCATCTCGCCGTCGGCAAACCAGTAGCCTAGGCCATCGTCGTCGAGCGACAGGATCTGCCGCGGGAACTTGAACCATTCCAGCGCCTCGGCCTGCTCGCGCCAGAAGCCCGCCGGATCCCTCATCGAATGGTCATACTCTGTACGGTAGCTCATTTCGATTCCTCCTGATTTGCTGATTCAACAACTGTTCTATCCGCAGATTACGCAGCTTGACGCTGATCAAAAGCAAAACCGTTCTGCGGTTTAGTCCTTAGCAATCTTGCGTAATCTGTGTAATCTGCGGACAGATGGTTTTTCCCATCAGTTGATCACGAACATCTCCATGAATTCGTTCACCGGCATCGCTTCCAGACTCTTGCTGTCCAGGCACAGGTCCATGATCTGCTGGCAGTGCTGTTCGGGAAAGCGCGTGCGCAGGTTGTCCAGGAACTTCTGCTCCAGCACCGGGATGCCCTCGGCGCGGCGGCGGCGATGGCCGATCGGATATTCCACTTCGATCCTTTCGGTGCTGCTGCCGTCCTTGAAGAACACCTGGATCGCGTTGGCGATCGAGCGTTTGTCCGCTTCCAGGTATTCGCGGCTGTAGCGTGGTTCCTCGACGATCTCCATCTTGTCGCGCAGTTCGTCGATGACCGGATGCGCTGCGTGGAAACTGTCCTCGTAATTTTCCGCCACTAGGTCGCCGAATGCCAGCGGGACCGCGACCATGTACTGGAGGCAATGGTCGCGGTCAGCCGGGTTGGCCAGCGGGCCGACCTTGGAGATGATGCGGATCGCGGACTCGTGGGTGTGGATCACGATCTTGCGGATGTGGTCCAAGCGGTCCTTGACCCGCGGATGCAACAGCACCGCCGCCTCGCAGGCGGTCTGCGAATGGAACTCGGCGGGGAAGGAGATCTTGAACAGGATGTTTTCCATCACGTAGCTGGAATAGGGTTGCTTCAGGCTGAAGCGGCGCTGGTCCTCCGGCTTAAGTTTCTGGTCCTTGTTGGTCTTGGAGAACAGCACCTCGTAGAAGCCCCACTGCGGCGCGGTCAGCACGCCGGGGATGCCCATTTCGCCGGCCATCGTGATCATCGCCAGGCGCACCGCGCGCGAGGTGGCGTCGCCGGCAGCCCAGGACTTGCGCGAACCGGCATTCGGCGAATGGCGGTAGGTGCGCAGCGATTGCCCGTCGACGAAGGCCTGCGACAATGCATCGATCACCTGCGCTTCGCTGCCGCCCAACATGCGCGTCACCACGGCAACCGAGGCGACCTTGACCAGTACCACGTGATCCAGCCCGACGCGGTTGAAACTGTTTTCCAGCGCAAGCACGCCCTGGATCTCGTGCGCCTTGATCATCGCGGTCAGCACGTCGCGCATCGTCAATGCCTTCTTGCCTTCCGCCACGCGGCAGCGGCTCTGGTAATCGGCCACCGCAAGGATGCTGCCGAGGTTGTCGGAAGGATGGCCCCATTCCGCCGCCAGCCAGGTGTCGTTGTAATCCAGCCAGCGGATCATCGCGCCGATGTCCCATGCCGCCTTGACCGGATCGAGTTCGTGCGATGTGCCGGGCACGCGCGAACCGTTGCGCACCGTGGTGCCGGGCACCAGGGGGCCAAGGTGCTTGGTGCAATCCGGGAACCGCAATGCCAGCAGGCCGCAGCCCAGCGTATCGATCAGGCAGTTGCGCGCGGTGTCGTAAGCCTCGGTCGATCTGATCTCCATGCCGCAGACATACTTGGCAATATTCACCAGCACCTGGTCGGGAGCGGGGCGGGTGTTCATTTCCACATTGGCGCTCATTTGATTTCCTTATCTTTTTGCAATGGGAACCCAGGCCAGATTTTCCGGCCCGACATAGTTCGCGCTGGGGCGGATGATCTTGCCGTCAGCCCGCTGTTCCATCACGTGTGCGCCCCAACCGGTGACGCGCGAGATCACGAACAGCGGCGTGAACATGTTGGTCGGCACCCCCATCATGTGGTACGACACCGCGGAAAACCAGTCCAGATTGGGGAACATCTTCTTCAGGTCCCACATCACGGTTTCCAGCCGTACGGCGATATCGAACAATCGCATCTCGCCGGCTTCCCCGGCCAGTTGTTTCGCCAACCGCTTGATCACTTCGTTGCGCGGATCGGAGATGGTGTAGACCGGATGGCCGAAACCGATTACGATCTCCTTGCGTCCGACACGTTCGCGGATATCGGCTTCCGCTTCGTCGGCATTCCGGTAACGGCTCTGGATGCGGAAGGCTTCCTCGTTTGCGCCGCCGTGCTTGGGCCCGCGCAATGCGCCTATCGCGCCGGTGATGCAGGAATACAGGTCGGAGTTGGTGCCGGCGATCACGCGCGCGGTAAAGGTCGACGCGTTGAACTCGTGCTCGGCATACAGGATCAGCGAGGTGTGCATCGCGCGCACCCAGGATGCACTGGGCGGCGAGCCATGCAGCAAATGCAGCAGATGACCACCGATGCTATCGTCATTCGTTTCCACATTGATTCGTTTGCCGCTGGTGCTGTAGTGATGCCAGTACATCAGCATCGAGCCGAAGCATGCCAGCATCCTGTCGACCAGATCCTTTGCCACGGCTTCGCTGTGCTTGTCCGGCTCCGGTTCGCAGGTGCCGAGCATCGAACAGCCGGTGCGCATCAAATCCATCGGGTGCGCATTCGCGGGGATCGCCTCCAGCACCTGTCTAACAGGGTGCGGCAGGCTTCGCAACGATTTCAATTTGTCCTTGTAGGCTTTCAACTGGCTGGCATTCGGCAGCGTGCCGTGGATCAGCAGGTGCGCGATCTCCTCAAACTCGGCCTGGTCGGCGAAATCCAGGATGTCGTAGCCGCGATAATGCAGGTCACTGCCGGTGCGCCCGACCGTGCAGACCGCGGTGTTGCCGGCGACTGTGCCGGACAGGGCAACGGATTTCTTTGGCTTGGGTAGCGTGCTTTCCTCTGCCATTTCATTCTCCTTGAAAAGGTTAAAACATCTTTGTCCGCAGATTACACAGATTGAGGCAGATTATTTTCAGGTAATTTTCGATAATCGTTTGAATCCCGGGTTTGGTGTGTAATCTGTTTAATCTGTGAAATCTGCGGACAAATGTTTTTTTTCAGCCAAGGGCGTTACTCACTTCCCTGTTCGGCGAACAAGCGGTCGAGCTGCTGCTCGTATTCGTGATAGCCGAGATAGTCATAAAGCTCCATGCGCATCTGCATCTCGGGCACGACGTTCTGTTGCGTGCCGTCGGCAAGGATGTGCTGGTAGACATTCAGCGCCGCCTTGCTCATCGCGCGGAAAGCGGACAGCGGATATAGCACCAGCTTGATGCCCACGCCCGCCAGTTGTCCGGTGGTGAACAGCGGTGTCGCGCCGAACTCGGTGATGTTCGCCAGCACCGGCACTTTCACCGCGCGGGTGAATTCGGCGTATTGTTCAAGCGTGGTCATCGCTTCCGGGAAGACCATGTCGGCACCGGCCTCGACGCAGGCCTGCGCGCGCGCTATCGCCGACTGCATGCCTTCCACCGCGAGCGCATCGGTGCGCGCCATGATCACGAAACTGTCGTCGCTGCGCGCATCCACCGCGGCCTTGACGCGGTCAGTCATTTCGCCCTGGCTGACGATGGCCTTGTTGGGTCGGTGTCCGCAGCGCTTCTGCATCACTTGGTCCTCGATATGGAATCCCGCGGCGCCGGCCTGCGCAATCTCGCGCGTGGCGCGCGCGATGTTGAACGCACCTCCCCAGCCGGTGTCGATGTCCACCAGCAGCGGCAGGTCGCTCGCGGCGGTGATGCGGCGCGTGTCCTCGCACACGTCATGCAGGGTGGTGATGCCGAGGTCGGGGATGCCGAGTGAGGAAGCCGCCACGCCGCCGCCGGAAAGATACAACGCCCTGTGCCCGCTCTTTTGCGCCAAGATCGCGCAATAGGCAGTCACCGCGCCGACGACCTGCAGCGGATGATGGCCTTCCACCGCGCGGCGCAGTTTGTGGCCGGGGGTGTCGTTCATGAGGCCTCCTCATTGATGTGACAGTGATTTTTCGGTCCGGCGTAACGGGGGCCGGGCAGCACATGCGGACGCTCGCATCCCCACACGTGGGGCGCCCGCTTGCTGCTCATGCTGTCGCCCCCTCTTCCCTGGTGATCATTTCGCTGATGCTGTGCCACGCGCCGCGGATGTGGCGGCGCATCAGCATCTCGGCCAGTTCGCCGTCGTGCTGGGCCAGCGCCTCGACGATCTGGCGGTGCTGCTGCAACGCCGGTCCGGTGCGTTCCGCGTTGCGGCTGGTGCGGTAGCGGCACATGCGCAGCAGCTGGTATTGCTCGCTGCCGAGCAGGTCCATCAGCATCCGGTTGCGGCTGCCGCGCGCGATCTGGTAATGGAAATCGAGGTCCCCCTCGTTTTGCGCATAGACCTTGCCGCCCTGCTTTTTGATCTGCTTTTCATGGCGGTCGAGCAATTCGCGCAATTGTCCGATCTCGGCGTCGCTCATCTGGGTCGCGGCGATGCGGCAGGCCATGCCTTCCAGCGCCTCGCGCACCGCATACAAATCGGAGAGCGTCTTGCGGTCCAGCACCACCACGCGTGCGCCGACGTTGGGGACGCGGTTGACCAGGCGCATGCCCTCCAGATGACGCAGGGCCTCGCGCAACGGGCCGCGTCCCATGCCGAAGCTTTCTGCAAGCTCCGCCTCGTTCAGTTTCTGGCCCTGCGCGAGTTCGCCGGTCACGATGCTGTGCGCCAGGCGGCGGGCGGCGATATCGGCAAGGGTGCCTTGTTCGGCTGGGGAGGGCAACATCGATAAACTCCGATTGTCGACAATATGTGAAAATGCTAGCACATATATCGACAAATAAGGCAAATAATTTGCATTATGTCGACAAAATAAGCCTTTCCTGATGGGTGGCGCAGCCGAATAACGTGATGTTTAACGGCGTGTTTTGTCAGGTAAACGCGATTCCGAGGTTGGCTCTGGTAAGCCTTTTGAGGTTCCTTAGATGGGAATGCGGAATAAGCAGCCATAACAATCTTTAGCAGCCGACCGTGGCTTTAGCAGCAAACCGTGGCGACCGGAACAGGTCGGTGTTTGGCGCATGAAGCATTGAAAGTCGAGCGGCCGGTTGAGCTGCAGACTACGGACCGTTGTGTTAGCGTGTACGGATAGGCTCAGGCCACTAACAGCCGTTCCGGGTTGGCGGTCTGCCGCATGCATGTTACATGTCCGAAATCAGACCAGGCATATTTAACGGGGTGGCCTCGCTGATATTCTGGAAGCAACCGACAGTTGGGAGATGTGCAATGAAAATAGCATTTATCGGATTGGGGCATATGGGGGCAGGTATGGCCGCCCGTCTTTGCCATGCAGGTCATGACCTGACCGTCTTCAACCGTTCACCGGAACGTATTCGGCCATTGGTCGCGGAAGGCGCCAAAGGGGCGAAAAATATCGCCGAGACATGCGCCGCTGATGTTGTTTTTACGATGCTGGCCGACGATGTGGCACTGGAGGATGTTGTGTTCGGAGCCGGGGGAATCCTGGAAAACTTGAAGTCAGGTGCCATCCATGTCTCCTGCAGTACGGTCAGCGTTTCTTTATCGGCAAGGCTTGCCGTGGCTCACACCCAAAAACAGCAAGGCTATATCGCCGCTCCCGTATTCGGCAGGCCGGATGCAGCCGCGGCAGGAAAGCTCTACATGGTCGCCGCGGGCAGGCCAAGCCTCATTGCGAAGGCACAGCCGCTGTTCGACGTTCTGGGTCAGCATACTTTCATTGTGTCTGATGATCCGGAAAAGGCCAATCTGGTAAAGCTGAGCGGCAATTTCCTGATCGCCACGGTCATCGAGGCGCTTGGCGAAGCGATGGCACTGGTGGAAAAGGGCGGCGTAGACCGGCATCAATATCTTGATCTGCTTACATCCAGCCTGTTCAACATCCCTGTGTACAAGAATTATGGAACCCTGATTGCTGATCGCCGTTTTGAACCTGCCGGATTTGCCGCACATCTTGGACAAAAAGATGTTCGGCTAACGCTGGCGGCAGCAGAGGAATTGAAAGTGCCCCTTCCGTTCGCCGGCATTTTGCGCGATCGCTTTATCGAGTTGGCCTCTCATGGAGGTGAAAATCTGGACTGGTCGGCCATTGGAAGCCTGGCAGCGAATGATGCAGCTCTTATCTCCTAGCCCTCCCGGACCTTGTTGAGTGGCGGCCTTGTTGACCGGCTGGAAGTAGTTGGTGTAGAGCCGCAGATGCCCATAGCTCATTCAATAAGCGTGATTGCGCCGCTGAATCGTATCGGGCATATCCCACTGCCCTGCGCACGATCGAATAGTTCTTCTGCTCAACGAAACAGCCGTCATTCTTCTTTCCCGACCGCCCTCGGGTGAAAGTAATCTCCTCCCGCTGGCAATAACGCAATAGATGGTTGTTAATGAATTCGGAGCCATTATCAGAATCAATACCCAGCAGTGAAAAAGGCATGTGTGTGCGGACGGATTTCAACGCATCAAATCCCAGACCTGTGCCTTGTTGATCACTGCCTCGGTTTCCGTCCAACCGCTCGCAATGTCCGTTACATCCAGGGTTTGGCAGAAGTCGCCGCTGGTATCGCCGCCGTCATGCCCAACCAGGTCTATCTCCACAAACCCGGCTTGTTTCTCGTTCCAATCGGCAAAGGTGCGAATCGGTATCTGGTGTTTGAGCAAGGTGCCCGGCTTGGTGCCGCAACGTCCCCGTAGCGCCCATTTCTGCGGCTCCGGCGCCAGCAGGCGATCAACCGTTGCGGCGCTGATCGAGAGCAGTTTCTTTCGGGTAATTGTATCCAGCACGATCTCACGGTGCTTCTCCAGTATCGGGATAACCTCCGGTAGGATCGCCACCAGCCGTTTGCCGCAGATGTAGTCCATGATCACCCATATCGCTTTCAGGCAATCACGTACCGCTTCATCGTACAGTCGCGACCTTGCGCGGCTCGCCTTCTTGCGCAAATCTCCTACCAGCCGCACCTGTCGCCTGGCACGGATGACCTTGCCATCCCATCGGAAAAGCCCAACCAGATACCAGCGTTTGTACCCCGTCAACTCAATCCGCTCGTCAAGAATCGGCCCCTTTCCCTTCTTGCCAGCTTTCCGGTATTGGCTTGACCAGGCCTTGATTACCGCCTTCCTCTCGCTCATCGTTAACCTCACTTTGTGCCTCCCGTCCAGACCATCTGAACGGGCAATTTCACTCAGATTTCTTACGTGAGGCAACGAATGGGTTTCACTCAGATTTTAGATGAGGCAATTCTAATACTTGACTACTTTACTATGTTATGTATAATAACTTCGCATTTGTGGGAGCAGATCAAACACAGTTGCAGTGACTATATTGGTTCGATAGTTACTTTAAATTATCTGCAGGAGGTTAACGTCATGAACTCCCATCTGTTTGAAATTTTCAGTAGCGAGAAGAGCGTCGATATCTTGCATAGCGTTGAGTTATTTGCCGGAATAATCGCCGCCGCTTGTGTGGTTGGTTTAGCATGTATTGCGATTGTTTAACTGGGCTATATAGACACACATTTTGAAGTGAGGAGTATTTGGTGTTCCATAAACCTGGAAGACTACACTTCAATCCATAGAGGAACCGCCATGCTGGACATTAATAACATGATTAACGATGAAGCACTTCAGCGTCATGATCCGGACGGCAACATGCATGGATTGGAACATTGGTCTCCATTTACCGTAAAACATCTGGCTCTAGAAGAGGGGATTGAAGAACTCTCAGATGATCATTGGCATGTGATCTATGCTTTGCGAAACCTGTATAGGGAGAGGGGACGTTCGGCAAGTGCACGCGAAGTTATTCATATTCTGGAGAAGGATTTCGTTGATGAAGGTGGGCCTCGATACCTCTATGAGCTATTCCCGAAAGGCCCGGTGAGTCAAGGATCTCGATTGGCAGGCGTACCTCCACCTCCATACTCCAGTGATCCTTCATTCGGTTGGGCCGGATGACTAAAAAAGGCAATTTCGAAACTTCGGCCAAGCATTCGAATATTCGATCCGAAAGTCAATAATAGCTAAGTTCTAAATAAACAGCGATTGAATTCGGATGCATGTCCTATTCCCATCTTTCTATTTCAGAAGGAGAAGATGATAAACACAGCAGATATGCTAATCCATATTCATCCAGAGTTAGATGCGAAAAGAAGAATCCAGGTGGAAAGATGGATAGACAGCCATGTCGGAGTTGATTGTGCTGAATTCAATCATCGTCCACATCCCCATGCTGTGATCGTGAAGTATGATCCTGACGCAATTCGGGGTATACAGATAACAATTGTCGAGCCACGCCTTCACTTCGCCGGACGCTGTTCATAAGCCTTTTTCATCGGCTTCTGCGGTGTGAACCCCCAGCGCTCCAAATACATGCCAACCGTACGCACCGGCAGCCTTACCTTAAACCGTTGCGCTATCAGCTCCATCACCGCCTTGCGACTCCATAGTGCATAAGGCATCTTCATCTGGTCAGGGGTCTTGTCACAAATCAGTTCCTGAACTTCGCGCTCTTGTTCGGCGCTCAAGCGTCGTCCTGATCCCGTGGGGCGCCCGCGCGGTTTTAATGCCACCTCCGCCCAACCACCCAAGCGATATGCCTTGTGCGCAGCGATCACGGTGCCACGCGATAGCTCACACTCGCGCGCCACGTCATTTACTTGCACCCCTTTCTCCCGAAGTCGGACTGCACGCCTGCGCCTTTCCGCCAATGCCTGCATCGAGAGTGTCCTTGCGTCTTGTCGTTCCATCTGCCCTCCGACAAAACATCATCAAATTAGTTCAATATATTGTTGCCGAGTCAATAATAACAGTCCAAGCCTACTCTTCAAATAGAAGTCATAATTAACAGGTTCCAATTTCCAACACCGTTCAGACGGACACGCGGACATGAATCAAAGCCAAAATAGATCAAGTTTAGCCGCACTTTCACTAGCCGCTCTTGGTGTGGTGTACGGAGATATAGGCACCAGTCCACTCTATACACTGAATGCTATTTTCACAGGAGGACTACGTCCGGTTCCGCTGAATCCAGAGAACATTCTTGGAATTTTGTCCCTTATATTTTGGTCGCTGATGTTTGTTGTTTCTTTCAAATATGTTGTTTTCATCATGCGTGCAGATAACCGGGGAGAGGGCGGCATCATGGCATTGATTGCCTTGGCTCTTCGGAAGCTTGAGGATAAAGGCAAGGCTCGTGATGCGATCATGCTGCTGGGGATATTTGGAGCAGCGCTATTTTACGGAGATGGCATAATCACCCCGGCAATTTCTGTGTTGTCAGCAGTTGAAGGATTACAGGTAGCAAGCCCCGTATTCAAGACCTATGTCATCCCGATAACGATATTAGTGCTATGCGGGCTCTTTGCTTTTGAGCGCAAAGGCACCGCGAGTGTCGGTGCACTGTTTGGGCCTATCATGTGTTTGTGGTTTGGAGTGCTCGCTCTTCTTGGCATTTTGAACATCCTTGCCGAACCGGGAGTATTGAGTGCCCTAAACCCCTTGTACGGCATCACCTTTCTGATGGGTTCCCCTTGGGTTGGATTCGTGGCCCTCGGTGGGGTCGTACTGGCAATAACAGGTGTGGAAGCGTTATACGCTGACATGGGACATTTTGGTCGGAGGCCTATCCAATTTGCCTGGTTTGGATATGTTTTTCCAGCACTCGTGCTTAATTACTTCGGACAGGGTGCTTTGCTCATACACAACCCCAAAGCCATCGAGAATTCATTTTACCTGCTGGCGCCAAGTTGGGCGCTGTATCCTTTGGTCATCCTATCCACTGTCGCTACGGTAATTGCATCGCAGGCTGTTATTTCCGGAGCATTTTCGATGACCCAGCAGGCTGCACAACTCGGATATTCACCGCGAATGGAAACACAACATACCTCGGAACAGGAAGTCGGCCAGATATATTTGCCTGGTATTAATTGGGCACTGTTGCTTGCTGTGGTTGGCCTCGTTTTAGGCTTTCGCAGTTCAACCAATTTGGCCGCCGCCTATGGAATTGCCGTAACAGGAACGATGTCGATTACGACTATTCTCGCTTTTATCGTGGCAAGCACACAATGGGGCTGGGGATGGGCAAGAAGTGGTGTTCTGATTGTACTCATGTTGGCAGTCGATCTCACCTTTTTTAGTGCCAACGCCATGAAGATTGAAGCAGGTGGTTGGCTTCCATTGGTATTTGCTTCGGGCGTATTCCTGCTAATGACAACGTGGAAACGTGGAAGAACGCTACTGCAAGCCAGGCTGGAAAGTACGTCGCTTGATCTACTTCCTTTCGCTGAATCGATGGGCAATGGCTCGGTTAGGAGGGTTCCCGGCACGGCCATATTTTTAAACTCCAATCCAGACCGTGTGCCACAAGCGTTGCTACACAATTTGAAGCACAACAAGGTGTTGCATGAAAATGTGGTTGTTCTATGCATCAGCATACTGGACGTTCCTCACGCGTCTGATGATGACAAATTGGAATACCTAGCCCTACCTAACAACTTTGGCAGGATGATTATCAAATTTGGTTTCACGGATGAGCCGGATCTTCCCAAGGCACTGGAGCTTGCCGCGAAATTTGGCTTGCCGTTGGAACCGATGCAAACGTCTTACTTCATCGGGAGGCAGAAGCTCATTCCGAAAACGCCGCCTGAAATGGCTTTGTGGCGCGAGAAACTATTTATCGCCATGTATCGTAATGCGAGCAGCATTGTTGGCTTCTTTAAGATACCACCTGGACAAGTGGTGGAAATGGGAAGCCAAGTGATTTTATGATCGAATCACCGACTATCTCATTTGGCATTTCTTCCCGTTGGTAAGTAGAACGGTGAAAGGATGCTAATCTGGCGTAATAAAAAATGTCCACGCTACTGGCATTGTTAACGTTCACAGGAGTAACGTTCAGATTGCCGATAGAGAACATTAGCCAATTCTATTGAGTTATCGATCCTATTGAGTTATCGCGGGCACCGTCCAATGTAGTTACCGATAAGCATATAGGTCATTGTTACCTGTTGCACCTTCGGGTCACTGAAGGTCCTTTTCATGTGGAGCCTGCCGTCATAGGTCTTATCCTTGTAACGAATCTCGCCGTCGCCTTCAGTTATGCTTTTGTTATCGACACACCTGGAGGTCCAGACGACTGTGCTTCCAGTTACCTTGTAATTTGTTGTATCGCATTTCTCGTTTAATTGTGCAGTATTCGGTACTGGATCACTCTGGGTTAGGCAGGTACTTGTCATGAATTTGACCGATGGCATGTCAGAATGCGGACCGCTGGTTTCTATCACTATACCGATAACGGTTTTCCATCGCCCTTCCTGCATGTCGATAGACGCATTACCTATATTCGGAAAGACGAGCCCTAACACTGCAGGCAAACAAACGACCAGCAAGGACTTGCCAGGAATATTTCTTTTACTTTCTAATGTCATTATGGTGCCCTCATAATGTTCGCAGGCAGTCAGGCATGTCCGGTAAAAGTGCCACACGACACTGTTGTGTCGAATTCAGGACATCCCCTTTCATATCAATTTCAATTCTAAACGATACGGTCTTGTTAAAGTCCCCGACGAGGAGACTGGCCTACTTTTTTTACAAATTATTTACGTTTTGCGGGTCATATTTTACAAACTCTTTACCCGATATTTCTTAAGATGAGCAATAGCTAAATTGTTTCGAATGACAACGCGTGAAGGAGACCCCAATGAAACGAATCACCCTCATCCTAAAAACATCGGAAATTATGTGTGTTCGTAAAGCGGCATGCATTGCTGGTGCAAACAACATTGTAGTCCACCCATTGCATCGAGAATATAGCGGGTACCCAAACCCACTTGTCTCAGCGCAAGACGAACTTGTGCGGCTTAACGTGATGGTTGTCGATAACCGACTCGATGAAGTTGTTTCCGCCATTCTTGCAACGGCGCCTTCCGGTAAGATAGAAACTATCAGCCCTGTCAATGCAAAACATGTCTTATCTGCAAGCTGGCAGCATAACGAATTGCTAGTCTGCTCTTTCTGACGGATACCATTGTGGAGGTGTCATCATGATTGTCAATTTCACTAAAGTGAAAGCCATTATGGACGTACTGAGCCGCCCGGCCTACAGCAAGCTTTTTATTAAGCAAAACGAATTTCGCAAGGTAATTAATGTCGATCAGCATTACCAGGGAAACACGGCGGGCGGCCTTTATGGCCTGCTGGTTTCCAGCGATACCACGCACGGCCGCTTGTTCTAATGGCGAAATCGGCCTGGGGTGACGGTCTGCATGCTAGCGCGGCCATTTCCTCATGGCCGTCTGGACAGCTTTTGATACTTTTTTTATTCAAGGAGGTTACACATGGCAATTGGTACAGTAAAGTGGTTCAATGATGCAAAGGGTTTTGGTTTCATTACTCCCGGGGATGGCAGTGATGATTTGTTCGTGCATTTTTCCGCCATCAACATGAACGGCGTCAAATCCTTGAAACAAGGCCAAAAGTTCACTTTTTCAACTCTTTTTGTTAGCGCCTTGTAGAAATGGCTGGCCTTTTTATGCCTGTTATGTGGTGTGCGGAATACCTAGTGGATTTCTTGCGCAAGGGTCATATATGGACGCGCACTTTTGCCAAGCTTTCAATCGATGATTTTGAGAAGGTAAAGATTGCAGCCATACAACTGGATTTTTGGCGAGGCTAGGAGACCGGACATGCTTCGCGATTTGCTGGTGCACGTGGATGGGAGCCAAGCGGGGCGGCGCCGGGTGCAATTCGCTGCCGACTTGGCGGTACGTGCGGGCGCGCGACTCAGGGGAGTACACGTGACCCCACCGGCGGAGGTGCCGCCCCTGTACAAACCGAGCCAAGTGGCAAAGGTGTCCGCCGATCTTTCCTCGAAGTTGTCCTTGGACGCCCATGAATCGGCGACGGTGTTCAGCGAAGAAACCATAGGGCGCGTGGCTGACGTATGCTGGTTCGAGGCGGAAGGTGAAGTGGCCCAGTGCGTCAGCCAGAGGGCTCGCTACGCGGACCTTGTCATCCTTGGACAGTACGAACGGCAAGGCTCGCCTGTAACCCATCCATTCCCGATCGCCCACTCGGTTGTCTTGCGATGCGGTCGCCCAGTCCTGGTCGTGCCCGCCGTTGCACAGCCGAGCTCGCTCGCGAGAGTTGCGGTCGCTTGGGACGGTAGCCGTGAAGCCGTCAGGGTAGTCCACGACGCCTTGCCACTATTGCGCCTGTCGCAGTCAGTTCAAATCATGACGATGATTCCCTCGTCTGCAGAGGACAACGAGGACGATGCGGAAAGCCTGTTGGCGCACTTGGCCAAACACGGGATCGGAATTGGAACGGACGCGCTCCAAATCAGAACCGTCGAGGAACATGGTTCACTCCAAAAGCAGATCGAGCAAGGATATTATGATCTATTGGTCATGGGGGGCTACTCGCGCCCCATGTGGCTGGAGTTTCTCTTCGGCGGAGTCACTCAGTCCATTCTCTCGTCATCGAAGATTCCGGTGCTTGTTTCCCGCTAGTCAAGTGAATGCAGTTCTTTCAGGATGAAGTCAATGGATCGCAACGCGTGAATGCCTTATGCTCCTTTCCTTACGGGCACATTCAATCGATGATCTTCAGGTGGAAACACTCCACAAAATGCGCATAGCGGACCGATCCACTATGCGCATTTCATTTTGGCGCATATTGAGTGCGTGGACCAATCCTCGCTGTGGTGTAAATTCTTTATGAATTTTTTACATCCGATGATTAACAATTTACGCTGTTTTTATGCTGATTCTCATAGTATGCATTCCATCCAAAGAAGGAGGATTGTATGAAACGAATTACTACAGTGTTGAAAGAGTCGGAAGCGATGGCAGTGCGCAAGGCGGCTTGTGTTGCCGGCGGAGAACGTATCGTGATTACTCCGATGCCACAGGGCAAGTGTTCCATCGACCTGATGGAATGCTGCTGCGAGCCGTCTGCCACCCAAAGAGAAATGCATGTTCGCCTCGAAGTGACGGCGGATGACAGTCACTATGGCAGCATTGTTTCCGCCATCCAAAGAATCGCTCATGTCGGTAAAATTGTCCTTGCTACGTCTCATGACAGACTACCAATGCGGGCTGCCTATAACCAAATGACTTGCTGTAGTTTTGGCAGCTTAGTCAGATGGCCGCCGGTTTAATCAGACATGGACGCTATTCTGGAGCCGTTGCTCGCCATTTTGGCCATCGTCGTTCCACTTGGATTGGCGTATGTCATCCTGCTTTTCCAATCGCGTAAAACGGCTCATGATTGCCGGAAATTATTTGTAATTAGACGCGATGATCTGCTGCAGAAACGGACGGAACTGTCCCGTGGCGTAAAAAAACACGCTGCACGATAATGCCGGACTATCTGGCCTGATTTAATGCAATCTCAATTAGGAGCCTTATAATGAAAACAAACGTTCAGGCTAAACAATATGATCATGTTTGTGGCTACTGCCAGACCTATCTTGAGCGCATAGAACCGGAACGACTTACTCTCCATGAAGTCCATGAAATCGAAGCACGCATTAGTCAAGGATGGAGGCTGCGTGGGGACCTGCAACATTTGATCCTCGATGGTAAGCATTACCTTGCGCAACAATCAAAATGAGTCATCGCGATTTGATCAACAGGATAGGCCGCGAGCGGCGTGACCAAAGAGTAGAGCCGGAAGCTGGATATGCAGCGACTTATTAGTGGGCAGAGCGTACATTCCAATCGAGGTTTGAGTCTGAGGGTGTGCGCTTTTAAGGATTTCAGACAGCGGTTTTAGATCGGTTAAAAACGATTTTGAAGAGAATGGCACGCGCATTGTTCAAACGCTGTGCGGCCGCATTATCACTAATTTCCCCGGCTTGCGCATCGAGCTGCTGGAACGTAATGTCGTGCTTGAGATATAGCTCAGCTGCGTTTTTACACAGCCTCTGCCATCAGGCGACATTGGAGCTGTGAAAAAGGAAGCAATAATACGGTCGTTCGTGACCGGCAAAAAATGTGTAAAAATTGGAACTTCAACTTGTTTTGTTTTAATTTGTTTTGATTGGAATATGAAATTCAGGCAGAATCGAACAACATTACTTGAGGAGAGGGGATGGACAGTTCGAAAAAAGATTCGCCGGTTGCCCAGAATCTGACATGGAGACTGGGCGATAACATCGATATGATAGAAGCGCAATTCGTCCTTGGAGATTTTTGTCTGAATCACTTTCCAGATAATCCGCAGTTTGCTCGGTCCATCCAGAACACAGACTCCGTCACAGGCATTAGAAATGCGCTTAAACCAATCATTGAGATGATCATCACTCAGCGTAAAGACCTCACCGATAAATTCACTTCATTGGTTAATGAGATCAACCAGACGACAGTTTAGATCACTACCGTCCGGTTAAAGTGAAAATCGCCGATTTAGGCATTTTAACCTATTGATCTATATGAACCAGAAAATGATTAGCGATTTCAAATCGACGCCACATCTAATTGTCTAGAATGCAGCGCCATTACAGGCTTTCAGCGATTCAACAGTTCTTTTAACTGGACACTAGTGAGTTTAGATATTTAATTTCGAGGGCAAATACAATGATAATCAGTTTTAAAACTAAAATAATCGGTTCGGTTGTGATTCCAACCATCATTCTCATTATCTTAAGCGCGGTAGCGGTTGCATTCAACGCTTATCAGAACGAACAAAAGTCAGCCGCTGAAAAAGTTAAATCGGATCTCGATTCAGTGCAAACCCTGCTGGTTGAATCGGCAAGTTTGCTGAACGCAAGAACGTCTGATGCAATGAACATCCTGCTGGAATTGACCAGTAATGCGGGCAAGCCGTCTGCCGGCGATCCCACCGAAGTCTCACCCGGCGTTAGCGCACCAAATATCGCATTTGGCGATGAGAAGCAAGCTTTGAATTTCCGAATTGTTGACAAACTGGTCCACCTCGTTGGTGGTACTGCTACTATCTTTTCGAAGGCCGGCAATTCTTTTGTGCGCATAACAACCAACGTCAAGAAGCAGGATGGGAGCCGGGCTGTCGGAACCGTTCTGGATCCAAACGGGCCAGTCTTTGCCTCTCTAAAAACAGGTCTGGGATTCGAAGGTGTAGTTGATATCCTCGGAAATCCGTTTTTCACCTCATACCAGCCCATCATGGACAGCCAGAATCAATTGATCGGAATATATTACGTCGGGTATGAAGCTTCTCTGGGTGGTGTTCAAACCGCCATTCAACAGGCAAAGATATTGAATACCGGATTCTTGGTATTGGTGGATTCCACCGGCAAGGTTCGTTTCACCACCAACGGCGTCTCTTCCGAACAGGCGGCAGCGACTCTTAAATCCGTTCCTGCCGGTTGGCAAGTCGATTCACGGAATGTTGATGGCTGGAATTACAAGGTGTACGCGGCCTATCCGAAATCGGAATTGAGGGAGGGCGCCATTACGACCGCAGAGATAATTATTGGCGGGGGCGCCGTGCTCGCATTGATACTTAGTGTGCTGGTAGGATTTTTGATTGAGTCCATGGTTATAACTCCGCTTGGCGGAGATCCTGCCGTGGCTAGCGCGGCAATGTCGGAAATTTCATCAGGCAACCTGGACGTGAATATTGGTAAAGCAAAGCAGGGAAGCTTATTGGGTAATTTGTCCATGATGCAGGAAAAACTTCACAATATTGTAAATGCTATACACAAAGCGGTGGAGAGATCCAGAGAGCAACATAGCAATTTCGAGCAAGCCGTGCAGGCTTTTCAGCAGGCCAAATCGCTCAGTCCGGAACGGCAATCGATAGCCGAAGAAGCCTTGCTGGTGGCGGCAGACAGAGTTGCCAAAAGCGATGATGCCGTATCTAGAGCGGTGGATCGATTGAAAATTTAGATCGTACGCCCTCCAAGAAATCAAAAAAAAGCCTGCATCGCTTCAAACAGGAAGAGCCGGCGTTCTAGAGTGTAAGTTGATTGAAAGTCCTCATTAAGAAAGTAAATATACCGAAAAGACAAATGAATTAGATTTTGGCCTCCACTTTCAATAATTATGTATGTCAGCTACGTGTCGCTTGCTAAACTTTGTGAATGACCGGTTTTGGGCAGTTAATTTAGATGGTCGTATGTCTCTTTCGGGTCGAAGATTGCCGGCCGATGAAAAGAAAAGCGAATGACCGAAATTGAGCTAGAAGCGGACGGTTGAGATAGTCAACCCAAACGGGCAGAATGCGGCGTGCGCCGTGCAAAGGTGGCGCTAATCCAGTGGGTGCAAATCCGACCCGGCCAAAGTGCTCCAGCCGGAAGCAACCGGAGCAGCTATGGAGGTAACGAAGTGGCTGAAGCCTTCGGGTAAAGAGTGTCACGAATTGGTGACAGCGCGAGTGTGCAGGCCTTACGCGAGTGAACGCCGAGCAAGCCTCGAAAACGACGATGCACAGGCCGACCCGGTAGCCGCTTCGGGGAAGGCTGATACGGCTGGATGGATGAGCAGAGTAGTACCGCCAGTCGCTGTGCCGGGGTAGTGGCGACAGCATGTACACAAGGAAAGCGTACGCAACACGGGAAGCCCCTTGGTGTGATCAGGGATGATCAACCGGACGCCCGCGAGGGACAGGCCGGGCACCCTGGGGTGGCGGAGAGGTTCGTAGTACTGCCGAAACCGGGTAATGCCGGTGGAGGGAAGGAACCTCAGTTCAGGATAGACGCAAGACGTAGTGAGGACGTGGAGATTGGGCAACCTAACAACTCCGATTAGTGTTCAGAAGCTGCAGATGGCGTTACACGCAAAAGCGAAGGCAGAAGCTGGCTATCGTTTTTATGCGCTGTACGACAAGATCAGCCGCGAAGATATTCTGGCGCATGCCTATGCTCAGTGCCGCTCGAACAAGGGCGCGCCGGGTGTGGACGGACAGGACTTTGCGGATGTCGAAGCGTACGGCGTGAAGCGATGGCTGGACGAACTGGCGCTTGCGCTCAGGGAAGAAAACTACCAACCGAGTCCTATCAGACGAGTGTGGATTCCGAAAGCCAATGGCAAACTCAGGCCGCTGGGCATTTCCACCTTGCGCGATCGGGTCTGCATGACAGCAGCGATGCTGGTGCTGGAACCGATCTTCGAAGCCGACCTCCCACCCGAGCAATATGCCTACCGACCGGGCCGCAATGCCCAGCAGGCGGCAAGGGAAGTGGAGGAACGCCTGCACCGGGGTCAAACGGACGTCGTCGATGCCGATCTCGCGGACTACTTCGGCAGCATCCCGCACACCGAACTGATGCAGTCGCTCGCGCGACGCATTGTGGATCGGCGTGTGCTGCATCTGATCAAGAGGTGGCTGGAATGCGCAGTCGAAGAGACCGACCAACGAGGACGGACGACACGCAGCACCGAGGCCAAGGATAAAGGACGCGGCATACCGCAAGGATCGCCGATCTCACCGTTGCTGTCGAATCTGTACATGCGGCGGTTTGTGCTGGCGTGGAAGCAGCTGGGGCTGGAGCGAAGACTTGGCAGTCGGATCGTCACCTACGCGGATGATCTCGTGATCCTGTGCAAACGCGGCAAGGCGGAAGAAGCCTTGCAGTGGATGCGTCTGATCATGGGCAAGCTGAAGCTGACGGTGAACGAGGAAAAGACCCGTATCTGCAGGGTTCCGGCAGGGGAGTTTGATTTCCTGGGTTACACGTCTGGGAAGCGATATTCGGCGAAGACAGGGCAGGCACGTATGGCTCTGTGGCCGTCGAAGAAGAGCATAAAGCGCATGGTCGAAAAGGTCTATGAGCTGACGCTTATCTCAACAGCATGGCAAGAGACCACAGAGCTGATTGGCAAGTTGAATCGCATGTTGCGCGGCTGGGCGAACTACTTTAGTGTAGGCACGGTCAGCAGCGCCTATCTTGCGCTCGACAGCTACACAGCTTTGCGGTTGCGCCGGTGGTTGCGCAGCAAGTATAAGGTCAGACGAAGCAGGGGCGGGAGCTATCCACTCTCCCATCTTTACGGGTACTTCGGTCTTGTAAGTCTGAGCGGGCGCGACGTGTCGTGGGCGAAAGCGTGAAGTCTTGTCCGAGAGCCGGATGCGGGAAATCCGCACGTCCGGTTGTGCGTCCAGCGAAGGCTGGCGTGTTCAGCAGGAAATAGACCTGCCGGGGGAAGAGTCAGAAACCCCGTAGCTTGGATAGCAGGGTTGCGGGAAACCAATACTCTGAAGCCTATCGACAAGACTTCCCTTGGGGAAGCGCGAGTCACCGGGCCGTAACGAAAGTAAACGCAGAAGTGGCCTCGAAAATGCAAAAATCCGAAGGCCGATCCCGTAACCGGAGGGAGAAGGCAGCATGGGTAGTCGAAATCTGGCCGATACGACTATTCCACTTTGGCGGGGTGGTAGCGACAGCACGGTGATAAGGACACGCTAAGCAACTGGAGAAACCCTACTCGCCCCGGCGCGAAATCGCCGGAGCAAGGTAGAGCCTATAACCGGCAAAATCGGGAAATGGTTCGAAGGCGGGAGGGAGGCGGACGGGTTCGCAGTAGCGCTGAAGCGGCGTAATGGCCGTGGAGCGAAGGAGCCCTGCTGCATTGTAATTTCTCTAACGACATGAAAGGCAAGGACGACATGATAAAAACGTCCGTTAGTTTGCAAGATCTGAGAAGGAGAATATACGTCAAGGCGAAGACTGAACCGTCCTGGCGTTTCTGGGGTTTGTACGTGCATGTCTGCAAGATGGAAACGCTGCTGATGGCGTATGAGATGGCTAAGAAAAATGACGGGGCGCCGGGAACTGACGGCATCACGTTTGAGGACATCGAGGCGCAGGGCGTGGTGACATTCCTGGAGCAGATACAGGGCGAACTGAGTGGGCGCACATATGTGCCGTTACCGTCACGGAAGAAGGAAATACCGAAGGGTGATGGTAAAGTCAGAACCCTGTCGATCCCGGCGATTCGTGATCGGGTGGTGCAAGGGGCGCTCAAGCTGATACTGGAACCAGTCTTCGAGGCGGATTTCCAACCGGGGTCGTTTGGCTATCGTCCAAAACGGGCGGCGCGTGAAGCGGTGAACCGAGTGGCACAAGCAATTGTTCAGAACAAGACACGCGTGATTGATCTTGATCTGCGCGCCTATTTTGACACGGTTCGACATGAACTACTGTTGAAGAAGGTAGCGCAACGAATCAACGACGATGACGTGATGCACTTGCTGAAAGTGATGCTGAAAGCATCCGGTAAACAAGGCGTCCCGCAAGGAGGTGTGATTTCACCCGTGCTCAGCAATCTTTACCTCAATGAGGTAGACCGGATGCTGGAACGGGCGAAGGAAGCCACACGCAATGGCAAATACACCTATGTCGAGTATGCAAGATTTGCCGATGATATGGTGATATTGGTCGATGCGCATCGGCGGCATGACTGGCTGATGAAGGCGGTGGAAAAGCGACTGCGGGAAGAGTTTGGCAAACTACAAGTTGAGGTCAATGAAGAGAAGAGCAGTATTGTGGACTTAAGTCGCGGGGAGAGTTTCGGATTTCTCGGGTTTGACTTCCGTCGCACCCGCAGCATAAAAGGGGTGTGGCGACCGCATTATGCGCCGAAGCTGAAAAAGCGCACGGCGCTGTTGCAAAAGCTCAAGGAGGTGTTCCGAAAACATCAGTCCCAACCGGTTGATCGAGTAGTTCATTTGATCAATCCGATTCTACGGGGCTGGGTAAACTACTTTGCGATTGGGCACTCAAGTCGGTTCTTCAACTACATTCAAGACTGGGTAGAAAAGAAGATACGGCGACATTTGATGCGATCCCGGAAACGACGGGGCTTCGGCTGGCAGCGGTGGAGTAGGCAATGGCTTTATGATGGACTGGGGCTGTTTCAGGGCTACCGGGTGTCACGAGCAGGGCCGAAAGCAACGCCAGCAGGATAGGCCACATAAACCTTGATGTGAAGAATGCAGGGGAGCGCAGTGCGGGAAATCCGCCCGCTGCGTTCGACGTGGAGGGAGTTGGAATCGTGGCGATGACAGCCGGACTGAGGACCACTGCGAAAGCTGTGGAAGAACCACCGGAGCCTAATGCGCGCGCGCCAATTCTCGACCCTACCGATGAGAGGGGTGTGTAAACGGGGTTATGGCAAAGCTAATTAGGCACCGTCAAACGAAAGAGACGGACAACAGACAAACCAAACCTACTGCTACCGCGCCACATCCCGACTCTACCAATAGTGGTCAGTTACGATTGTTGCAATTCCATGCTTAGGGCAATATAGGCGGGGACGGCCTCTCGTCCAACTTGGTTAGTGCCAAACCCCTGGGGGTCAATATGAGCGAACAACAAATTCCAATGGCCATTGTAGCGACTGAAGTTGCACCCCGCACAAAACCATCAATCCTTCCAGAACCGTTTGCCTCACGCATGAACGGTCGAGAAAAGCGTCCTTTGGGCGATTTGTTTGGCCTTTCAAACTTTGGGGTAAATCTAACCCACCTTTTTCCCGGTGGTGTTTCAGCTCTGCGTCATGCTCACGCCAAACAAGACGAATTCCTTTACATATTGCACGGCCATCCTGTATTACTTACCGATGCAGGTGAAACGTCACTCTCTCCAGGCATGTGTGCCGGATTCAAGGCGGGTACGGGTAATGCTCACCAGCTGGTTAATCGCACCACTGAAGAAGTGATCTATCTTGAGGTTGGGGACCGCAGCCCAGGAGATTCTGTCGTGTACCCCGATGATGACTTAAAGGGGGTTCCCGTCGATGGGAAAATGAAGTTTACACACATGGATGGTTCGTCATATTGAAGTTCGTGTTTCGGGTGCATCGGACACTGGCCGAGGTGTGATACCACCGGCAGAATTCGGCCCAAGCGGCCAGCCACTTCCTCTACCCCAACAGTGTCCTCGGCTAGAAAGCTACGATTCTGCGACTCTACTGATCGTCCAGTAAATTCCACAGATGTCCGAAGAGGAGATTGCCAGGCAAGCATGGTAGGCGATATTCATATAACATATTGTGTATATGTAATATTTAATAACGCTGTCCCAGCTGATCGGATAGGCTTACCCGTTACCTCAAGGTAGAAAATCGATTGCAGGGGCTTCTATCGAGGCCGGGTGCAAAGTGATGAATCGCAAAAAGTGCTGGCCGAAGGCATGGCGGGGAAAAAGCGGATCACAAAAATGTTGGCGCATGTATCCTGACCAACGTCGGCTGGACTTCAAACGAATCTTCAGTGCTATGGTGTCGTCTCACGGGGTTCCTTTCCCGTAAAAAACAAGTTCAATTCATCAATCTACTATTTTAGAGAGCACCATATCAACCTGCACAATTGTTTCTTTAACAACAATACTATCTGAATTATCAAAAACAATTTTTGTAAAAACTGGTGAAGCTGCATCTATGGGATGAGAGAAGAAATAACGTACCAACAAAGGGTTCACATATACCTCGCGATTTTCACCGTCAGTAAACTTACAAAAATGTACTCGCATAGCATGGGTTCCTAAACAAGGACTAGATTTTAATAGCTACAGATGAAAACAACTTGATCTTACAGCAAATTGAAATCAGGCGCAGCCAGAGCAAGCCCACCTATCAAATTGCGCTCAGATGCGGAAGGTCGAGGATATGCTCTAGCAGTCTTTCGCCAAAATATATATTTCATTCTTCAGCAAATTGACTTGGTTTTAATTGAAGAGTAGTGTTGAGCAACTTGGGCTAAGCATAATTTGTTTATTTCAAGTTGTTCAGTAGGGAGTGCATCATGAAACCTTCATTCGAATTAAGCCACCCTGCGCCAGTAGATGTAACCAATGCGGCGAAGGAAGACATTAAGTTATTAACTCTAAAGTCAAGTTCAGAACACCCCAAGCGCCGTTACACAGATATCACACCAGCCCGCAGGAAATATTCCAGCTCGCTAGGTCCACGCTTGTCGCCAAAAATGCATGAACTATTAGAAGAGAGTCAGGCACGAAACCAGTGACTGATATTAGAAACAAATAACTACAGATCCTTCGGCCACAACTCGTTCCGGAATACTTGGTTGGATCTGGGTTTTGATCTTGGTTGGAATCGTGGTTGCATTTCTTGTGCCCTAGGGTTATTGACGACAAACCACAACAACGCTTCCGATGCAAACGACAGCACAAAGTGTTGTGCCTCGTTGGATCTGCGTTTGGATTGCTACGTCACCCTCAATTATGGGAGTGTCATGCTGGCAAGACTCCAAGCTGTCTTGGAGTTCAAGCCCTGCTTGCGGTAATAATGAAAGTCCCTCATGAACCGTGCGAACCGGGCAAATGTCTGTAACATGATCAGTCCCTTCCATTTCGAATGCTGCGGTTAAATTCCACAAACAAATGAACAAATAAAAAGCACTTAGGATTTCAGTTGTTAATAAGGGTGCAATATCACCCGTATGGTGTATGCCCCTGCATAGCCCAGCAGAACGAAATGCAAATTATTCAGGAAGATCTCGCCCAGCCGATTTCTAGCCTGAAAGCTGCGGCCGCAACGGCTAAGAAAACTAAGCTGCGGATTGAATTGCCCATCCTTTACCAGCTGGATTTCCGAAAGTTCCGGTAACAGCTTGGAGACTGGCTGGCAGAGCAGGTCCTTTAAGCTATAGCCAAAAAGTGTTTCGCCCGCCTTGCTGCAGTCGCAGATCATGCCGTGTTCGTCCACTGTCAGCGTCGGCGGCTCCTGCCATGAAGTTCGCCAGGGTGTATTCGTTTCGTTTGCTGAATCGGCTTTTGCATCGGCTTTCTTGGATAGTTTCATTTAGTGCTCCTTGAAAGAAAATGACTTGATAAGTTTAAGATGCAATATCAATGTGCATGCTAATTATTCAATGGAAAACAATAAATACGTACACCTACCTAGTCAAAAACACCGCTATTGCAAAGTTAGGCTTGATCATTGCTGAATTAGTTCCATAACGCTCAGATTGCATTGAGTAATGAAAGGTTACCAAACAGCAAAATTGAGTTACAAATTTCCTGCAACCGACGAAAGTACATTGGACCTAAGGAATCCAACCTTGATTGGGTATCGCGGGTCGTTGGTTTGTTTTATTCTGCCTTTTTTTAATTTTAAAAGGATATCTATCATGAACAATTTGGAAAATAACTTCGCTAATCACGTTGGTGAAGCAGAGGTCCTTAAATCGACGTTTGGCTGGCATGCAACGATGACTACCATAACTACTATCGCGACGGTTTTTATAATTCTTGCTGTTGCTGCGTGGGAAATAGCTTGATGAAGTTCGCTTTCAATTTAAGGTTGCAGTCAGGGGATGGCTTTGCCATCCCTTGTCGTTAAGACTAGTTGAAAGACCATCGGCGTTAGTCGATGTTCCTTGAACATCAGACAGGGAAAGGTCAGAACTACGGCAAGCCTCCTTGGCACCGGAATTAGCTACAGGATGACTTCAACTGATTCGCACACACCACGTTCCGGAATACCTGGTTGGATCTGGGTTTTGATCGCAGTGGCGTTCGTAATGAAGAAGAGCTGCTTCATATCCTCGGATTGTCCCATCAAGCTACCCGTTGCACAGCAGTCACATTTGCAGGCATTCGGTAACGAAAATGTCATGATAAAGAATTAGATTGTGAATGACATTCACACATATCATCAGGAGAGCAGGTTGCGGAAAATATCAGTTGCATCTTCTCAATTTCTTGGTCTTGTCGGTGCTTTCCTAGCGTATTTGCAGAGTTCGCATAGATCATCACATTCTGCATTCGATTCGATGAGATCTGCATTCGGACACAATAGCGGTGAATGGTTTTGGAACCATTGTGCTGAGATTGGGTTCATCCTAATCGCAGCCGCATTTCTTATTCAGTTTTTTCTCACAATTACAGAGCATAAGGAAGCAATCACGTAAGAACAGTTCCTGCAGGTTCAAAGAGACTGCCTGCTAATTCTGGCCATTGATGGTTTGGCAGTAGCGGCGTAGGCTGTACTCTCATAGCAGCTACAGCACGACTTCCAGGCATTAACATCCGACTGCCGAAGTCAAACCTACATCAATTGATCAACAGTGAAGATACTGGATTACGTGATACTGATACGTATAGCGGAGTTGCGTTCATGAATAAAAGACAATCGTTGAATATGCCGATATTATCGTTCGGCATGATGTCGGTATTGGTTGCTCAGTTCTTATCCGCACTAGCCGACAACGCCATCCTGATAGCAGCCATCGCAATTCTTAAATTGCAAGGATTACCCAGTGTTGTGCCGCTATTGCAAGAGTCCTTCGTTGTTCCGTTCATTTTGCTTGCTCCCTTTGTCGGGCAAATCTCGGACAATTTTTCAAAAGGACGAGTCATGTTGGCGGCGAACTTGCTTAAATTGGCAGGAGCAATTGCCATGGCTTCAGGTATCAATTCGCTCTCTTCATACGGCTTGATCGGCATCGGTGCGGCAATGTATTCGCCTGCCAAATACGGCATTCTCTCCCAGATGTTTGGACCATCCTCATTGGTACGGGCCAACGGCATGATGGAAGGTTCAACTATCGTTGCCATATTGCTTGGCGTTTTTCTGGGCGGTTGGCTGGCCGATCACTCGTTGCATTGGGCATTTGCGGGAGTGATGATCGCCTACGGTTTGGCAGCCTTTGCCAATCTATTCATACCAAATCTGCCAGCGGAAAATGCTGCTGCAAGTGTCAATCCGTGGATGCTGATCAAACAATTTGTGTCATCGCTAGTCGTGCTTTTCAAACGTCCCGATTCTCGGTTCAGCTTGATCGGAACCAGCATGTTCTGGGGCAGTGGCACAACCCTGCGCTTGATGCTGTTCGCATGGGTTCCGGCAGCTTTGCTGATTACAGACAACCATACTCCTGCCAATCTGATGGGTGCGGTTTCGATTGGCATTGTGTTGGGTGCACTTTTTGCCGGAATATGGGTATCGCTAGCCAATGTCAATCGTGCACTGATCGGTGGGTTGTTACTCGGGCCGGCTGTCATCACGCTTGCATTGATACATAACCTGACATTTGCCACAGGTCTAATGATTGTGATTGGACTATGTGGAGGGTTATTTGTCGTGCCGCTTAATGCGTTACTGCAAGAGCGTGGACACGAAACCATCGGCGCAGGGAATGCATTGGCGGTTCAGAATTTTGTCGAGAATGCGGCGATGTTGTTCTTTGTTGGAGGATACAGTTTAGTTGCCTCGATGGGGGTTGCTATTAAAACGACGGCAATTGGGTTTGGGCTGATTTTACTGGCATGTATGAGTGCGCTGGCTATCTTTAGAATGAAGTGGGTCTCCGTTAGCCGCAAAGTCCACGGCCAAAGAACGATTCGCCGGATTTGATCGATTGAATGTGTAAGCAGCTATTCGGCGATGTATAAATTGACTGATCAGCTTAAGCAATTCCGGTCGCCCGAGGAAATAGCTGCGGCTTAAGCTGTTGGCGGAGGAGACATGGCTTCAGCCAGCACTTCCTGCGACTCGTCGATTCTGCCACACTGTACGAGGTAGTCGTAATAGGCGGCAAGAATCCTACCGCAGGAGGGATGTCGAATGGCTCCTGTGTCACGATCGAAAATCAGAACATCTTTACTCCCTCCCTCGAATTTGATGTGGTACCGAAATGTCTCATTTTTCATAAGTCCCTCACTAACGCATTTATATGATCGAACATCTCGTCCGCTCGGTCATGGGCGAGACCAAGCGGCTTGAAGAGAGTTTCATGAAGAATTTATGAAATGCACTGACCTGAGTACGTTTTTTGTAGCCAATCAGGCTGAGAGTTGAACGTCTAATTGATCGGCTGAAAGTGATGTGCCGGACTAGAGAAATATTATTTCAATATCTGCGCTTCAGCCTTAAGCCAATCCTCCAACTCATAGCCAAGCGCAAATCCTCTCTTTTTCGCAAGAGAATAAGCAGCCTCTTCTATCATTAATCGAGTCTGTTCTTGCATCGCATTTACTTCATCTGGAATACCGGCGTGATTTTTATCGGGTGAGGTAATAACAAGTTCCCCATAAAGCGGGGCCATATCCTGATTCATGATGTAGCTTCCTATCTGAAGTGCATTCAATCTAGCAAATGCTTGTTACAGGATGAATACTGTGCTTCTTTAACTTGTTTGTAACACCACTATTGGACAATCTGCTTACGTAGCGTAACAAGCAAATGTTTAGGTCTGCTCAATATCTCCCTTGAACAGGCATTCTGACTCTCCGTTAGAACTACGATTTTTCCCCAAGTCTAGGCTTGGGGATTTTTTTTCCTAAATCTCAGCATCCGCCTTTTTAAAATGACGACCCTTTTCCGAGTTCTTGGCTGTCATCGTTCTCTGGATTTCGATACCAGTAGCTAATCCTTGCAGGATTTTCTCCTTTGCTTCACCATTCATTTGTGCGATGCGATTCTTCATGTCGGACATTATTTCATCCCACGGCAACGCGGCAAGTTGTGCCGCCTTAACTTCATAGTCGTCAATAATTGTCCCCAACACGCTAACAGTTAGTTCGTTTCCATCATCATTGATTTCAGTATAAGCCATACTGTACGCCGCTACATCCAGCAATTCATCATCGGTGACATTGCGTCCAATTAACTCTGCTTTGTACTCTGTAAAAAGAAGCTTGGTATCCCTCGTTCCAATCCCAAATGCCAAATCGGGTTTAAACGCCCTGTCAACAATGTCGATATTCATTACCCTCTCCTCAGAATTGCTAAAGAGAATCACGCCAGCAAGCTTGAAAGTCTCCGTTAGAACTATGTTCTTTCCCCAAGTCCAAGGTAGCACTTTCTAACTTCTCCACCGGAGCTTTTTCAGAGTGGTTTGTGTCGTCATAGTGTCGCAGCCAGTCAATATAATCGGTCCAATCAAAATCAAGTGTTTCATTTCTCTCTCCTTGGGTCAGACGCTAGACGCTTGTCTGGAAGCCTTGGTGTGTATGAGGGATGAAGTCTTTTTCGGTTAAGCCGGGGATGTCCGATGCTACTGCGGATTCGTCAACCTCAACAGCGGTGTTGCGCAGCATTCTGCCATGGGCGATTTGCTCGATGGCTTCACTTGTGCCCCAGCGGCGTGATTTAATCATCTGATCATCTTGCGCGTTATAGACTTCGAATTGATAAATGGTGATTTTGCGCATTTTTGTTTTTCCTAGCTTACGGGTTCTTTAGTCTTACTGTGTCACAAATGTAATCGTGGGCTGATCCAGCCGCAATGAGTGCAGTGGCCCATTACGCTCACGAGCGTAAAGCTTATATGCAGGCGCAACGAGGTGATCGAATCCGGTACGTGGCGTTGAGCGCGTTGGGCTGCCCCGAGGGACGTAATCTCCGGAAACCGCAGACACTTTGCGTTCGATGAAGTTTTTTTTGCCGCCGGAGTTGCCTCCCGCCTTCAATCGTTGTGCCATCAGGAACCCGTAAGCCGCAATGCTCATGCTGGCGTGATGATGGAAACCGCGCCAGCCCCTTCCTTCATAGTGCCCCAGACCCATGTCCTGCTTTAAAGCCTGATAGTCACGCTCAATGCGCCAGCGCATATGTGCGGTTCGCACCAGATCATTCAATGCCGTGGTCTCCGGCAGCGTGGATAAGTAGTACTTTTCAGGCCCTGCCTGATCAGCAGGCCACTCGATGAGCAGCCACTGCTCGGGCAGTAGGCGTGCCTTGCCAACGTTGCCCCCAGCGCAGCGCACGCGCACAGCTGCAAAGCGACCCGTCAGATGCGCGTTGCTACCCTCGCGCCAACTGATGTGCTGCCAGGCACTCTTGGGCAAGCCCAGCGCAAGGGCCTTGACGTTCACCGGTTGCCTTGTGGCGGTGCGCCGTGGCATTACCGGAGGGCGTCCCATGCCGCTATAGCGTTTTGGCGGTAGCGGTTCCATGCCAGGAGGCCAAACCACCACGGCCGAGGTGATGCCAACCACATACGGCAGCCCCATGCCGCTCAAGTGCTGGCGAAAGGCGTAATCAATCCCATATCCCGCATCGGCAAACACGCAGTGTTTTGGCGCCCCCTCATCGAGCAGGCGTTGCAGTTGTTGCAGTGCAATTTGCGGTTTGGTGGCAAATTCCACTTCCTCGGGCACGCCCGCCTTGTGCCTGCGCCGGGCATCCTCGGCCCAGCAACGGGGCAGATATAGTTGCCAGGCCACTGGCAAACTGCCTGCTTCACATGCCAGCGACACGCTGACGGCAACCTGGCAATTGTCCTGCTTGCCCAGTACGCCGCAGTATTGGCGTGTCACACCCACCGAGTGATTGCCTTTCTTGGGGAAACCCGTGTCGTCAATGATCCAGAAGCCGCCATCGCTCATATCCATATGCGGTACTACCCATTGAGCCACGCGACGCAGCATCTGTTCGTCACTCCACTGGGATTTGGCGACAAAGTGATGCATGGATTGGTGCTTCGCACTGGCATGCAGTGGGTCCATCCGGGCAGCCATCGGCTCCACGCTCTTACGCGACAGCGGCAACATCAGGCCGGTACAGTAGCCGCTGAGGCCTGCATGCCGATCCGCATGCCCAAGACCTTGCGACAAGTGAGTCAGGTAGAGCTCAAATTCCGTGGATGCATCCATCAGGCCTCCGGCAGTTGAACATGACCGGCATATTATGCCTTATATTTTATGACACAGTAAGATTAGGAATCCCAAACAGAAGGCTTCAAGCACCAAGGCAATGACGATGTTCGACAAGGCCTTAAACTGCTTTAATGGTATTGCCTTGCTGAACCCTGACCCTTCAACGGTACCTCGCAAAAAGGGACTCCTGCTATTTACCGGGCACGACCTTGGCTTTTTTAACCATTCTGGGCTTTGCAGAAGATTTTGCCTTTGCCGGGGCATTGGTCTTTGCGGTGGCTTTTACCTTAGCTGCGGATTTGGCCTTTGACGGGGTTCCGATCTTAGCCGCTTTCTTGGTTTCTTCCTTCGCCTTCAAACCATACATGACTTTGCGCCATTCATGGAGTTGTTCATCTTCCAGTTCCAACTGCCTGGCCAACGCATCTTCCAAACTAATTCTATTCTTCTCTAGTCGGCGATCCAGTTTATTGCCCATTCTGGATAACATGCGTTCGGTCTCTTCGATGGTCAACCGCTTGACCTCGGCTAAATAATTTGGCTTGCCTTTTTTGTCATTATTAATTTTGTCCAGTTTAATTATTGAAATTATGATCTCGCTGTTGTGGTAGAGCGGATTTGGTCATGGTTTAATAAACTGCATAGCCAATTATCACCGATGATTATTTGATGTCAATGTTACGCACAGATGACAAGCGGTAGTTGACTTGCATAGGTGCTACTACCTATATAATTTATTCAATTGTCATGTTACAAATATTACAAACATGATCGGTAACTTCTACGCATCGTATTAGTTTATTAACTCAATGAAAGAAATTGTCATGGCCACAAGCACCAAGAAAACCACAATCCCACCTTCTGCCAGAACAACTCCCGCCCGAAAAGCCGTTGCGGTAACCGCTAAAAAGGCAGCGCCAATCCCCGCCAAAAAAGTGAGCACTCCAAAAACTGAACAGCCCGCAAGCAAGAAAGCCGCTACCGCAGAAAGCACGCCCAAAAAGAGCGCCAAGAGAAAAACTGTTGCGCCCGAGGAGCGGTACCACATGATCGCCACTGCCGCCTATTTCCACGCTCAACAACGTGGATTTGTCTGTTGCTGTGAAAACCACGACTGGATTTCCGGGGAAGCGGAAATTGATGCAATGCTCACTGAGTGAAAGCGGCATTAGCCTTCCCAGGCTGAAGGTTTAAACATAGAGGATTTAAGTTTCGATGTTGTAAAAGACTCGCAGGGGGTATCCCTGTCATATAAGCAAGGATCTATTCAAATGGCAACTGGTACAGTTAAATGGTTCAATGATGCAAAGGGATTTGGGTTTATCAGTCCCGATGATGGTAGCGAAGATCTGTTCGCACACTTTTCCGCAATCAACATGAATGGCTTCAAGTCACTCAAAGAAGGCCAGAAGGTCACCTTCGAAGTTACACAAGGTCCAAAAGGCAAGCAAGCCTCCAACATCCAGGCTCGCTAATCTGTTACTGAGTTGATAAAAAGCCCGACACGCAAATGTTGGGCGTTGTTTTGTTTGTGTCAGGTGAACTTCACCAGCGTCAGCTATCGGGCAGCCTCCTTGGCACCGGCCAAAGTTGCTAAACAACTTCTACAAGCACGCATGACGAAGCTGCACAAGCACCTACTCGTGTAACGATATGTCCGTTTGCCGATTTTTTGGATTTGCTCTTAGGCCAAACGTTCCCATGGTTGGGATTCGTCGAATGGTATCTTTAATATAGAATGCCTAGCAGACAGTCATGCAACTCTCACAGGGACACGAAACGATGATAAGCCAGCTTCAGACAAACAACCCAAAAATCCTTGGCTTCAAACTGAGCGGAACATTGCATGACCAGGATTACCGGACTTTCGTCCCTGCCGTGGACGTTGCGGTCGCAGCTGCAAATGGCAAAGTGCGCCTGTTCGTGGAGCTGGATGAATTTCATGGATGGGACTTGCACGGAGCATGGGACGATTTCAAGTTTGGAGTCAAGCATTACTCAGACGTCGAGCGCATTGCACTGGTAGGTGACCGTGAATGGGAAGAGTGGATGGCCAAACTTTGGAAGCCATTTACCAAGTCGGTGGTGAGGTATTTTGATATCTCCAAAACGGAACAGGCCTGGGCTTGGCTGAAGGAAGGGCTCTAGAGCTTTTTTTCAGAGGCCAGCATGGCCCTTGTTCAGCAGTCAATTTGCAACATAGAGTTCCGTCCTAATGGCTGACACTCCTAGAGAGTTTTGCTGCCATGTTCTGGTTGGCGTAATTTGATTGGGGAGCGTCCTACACTTAGGGAAGGTGAGAATCGTGCACAAAGGCATAACGACGCCGCTGCTAACGACGTCGCTCTTACTGATCTGCACAGGTGCGTTTGCCGCAGGCGGTCCGCTCGGAATCGATCACCGCTTGGGTTATGACGATACTGGAATCTGGAAACGTTCCGACCAGCTCGCCTTGCTGCACATTATGGTTATTGGGGAATTTGTTGGTGGAATCTGGGAGGGCGGCGAGACACGCCTTGGCAAGACGTTCTGGCAGTCCATTGATTCTTCCGTGCTCGCCGACATCTCTGCTCAAGGGCTGAAATATGTGTTTACCCGTGCCAGACCCGGTCAAACCGATAATCCAAGCAAGTGGTTTCAGGGCAGTTCACAATATAATAGTTTCCCGAGCGGTGAGGTGGCTGTGGTCAGTGCGATTGTGACCCCCTTCGTGCTGGAATACCGCCACGATGACCCATCCGTATATGCTTTGGAATTACTTCCGGTCTATGACGGCATCGCAAGGATGAAGGTGTGGGGACACTGGCAGACGGATGTATTGGCTGGCTTTGCACTAGGGGAACTAACAGGGTATTACGCTCAAAACAGGAATAGTCCCTTCATCTTGGGTATCCTGCCTCACGGCTTCACGATTGGTCTGCACAAAGAGTTTTAGTTTCGTCGCCCGACATCGTTCAATCGCCGCTTTCATCGTGGTTATTGCAAGGCTGGTCAGGAAAATCCCATGCCGCATGTGGCCAGTCTGGGATATTTTTCAATGTTGATCCGTATATCACTCAAAAATCGGTCAGCTTAACCTTAAGCTGCAAAGCGGTAACTATTGAGGGGATCCAGAACAAATTAACTCCCACTCGTCTATATTCATAACTTGCCATCGGTATCAGTGGGGTTGTCAACCTTGCGGAGGTATAACCACTGAAGAATCCACCCAAAAGTCCAACATGGACACCAAATAAATTCAGCGGCTGGTACATTGCACCTAGATAATTGGTACGGTTATAATCGCTGTTCATGTATGTGCCTGCCACGACGTTTATGTCGTGGGGCATTTCATACGATAAACCGAGCCCGTCATTGTTCTGCCTGTAATGCCAATATCCCTCGTTCGTATGCCAAGAACGCAATCCGGTTGTTACCCATAAAGAATCGTCGTCAGCCAATGCCGACCTAAACAAGATGGCAATCAATAATGCGACAACGGTTGTTGCGGTTAATGCAGATGAGTTAACCATCTTTGCTTTCATAACAGATTGTTTGCGAGACGCAATTGCGGCAATATTCCATAACAGTGTTGAAGTATGGAGCGTATTATGCAGGCGCTATGGAATATCAAGTCAGGTTTTATCAGACCCTTGCAACAACATTGTTTAAGCCATGCTTTTCTCACCTCTGACCTCAGTAGCTGGTCGGGGTCCATCAAGCTACGATTTGGCTATGCTAATCCCTCCCTATTTTGATCGCCGGAGCAACGATGAAAAAACTGTTCATGCTTATGCTCCTCTCCCTGATGGCAACACGGGCAAGCGCCGTGGATGGCGTTTTCATTGAATATGGACGGGGAAACGCCTCAGTCATATCATCCTCGTCTATGGTAGACATGTACCGTGTGGGAGCGCTGTGGAAGTGGAATAAGAGTTGGCTGAATGATGGTGATTGGCATATAACTGGTTACTGGGAGGCGTCGCTGGGCAGCTGGAACGGCTATAAGCCTGGTGTCAACAACCGCACCATTACCGATATTGGCATTACGCCTGTGTTCCGCCTGGCACAAAAGGAGGGTTCAGGCGTGACGCCATATCTGGAGGCAGGGGTTCTTGGTATTCATCTTATCTCCCCGACATCCATATACTCCGGACGCGATTTCAGCACAGCTCTCCAGTTCGGGGACGCTCTGGGTTTCGGGGTAAGCCTTGGCGAGCATCGCCAGTTTGATCTGGGTTATCGCTTCCAGCATCTGTCAAACGGCAACATCAAGAAGCCGAATAACGGTGTCGATTTTAACCAGGTTCACTTTGCATATCGCTTTTGATACGGCAGGATGTGCCGGTGTTTTGCTTGGTCATCCACGGGGTGTTTCACATTCTTTAGTAGTTAATTCTCTGTGATAGGTTATCTTCGCTGCTGGCACATTTCACCGTAACATAAACGAAAACATATCCTGTCATCTTCGCTTGACTATGAACCCGATTGAAATCGAAAACCAGATGTTGCGCCGACAACTTCAATCCTTGATGGATGAAGCTCGTGTGAATGAAAAGAAGTTACGACGCCTTGATCAACTGGAAAAGCAGCTAATTTCCACACGCACATTACCTGATCTCATCCGCGTCATTCTAAATGACTATAAAACGGCAAGTGAAACTGATGCGGTTACCTTGGTGCTTTCAGATCCGGATTGCGAAATAAGGCGCATCCTGGAAATTGCGAAAACTGGAGACACAGAATTCCCGGGCCTGGTTCTGCTGGAAAGCCTCAATTCAGAAGAAATAGCACCGTATCTGGGGACTTTCGATCCTGATCTGGACCGGGCCATTTTCAATCCTTCACCTGCGGAATGTCAGTCGATGATTCTCCTGCCGTTGATGCGACAAAAAACATTGATCGGTAGTTTGAACTTGGCGAGTCGCAGAGCTGAACGATTTACCAAAGACAGCAGCACTGAATTCTTGGAGAGATTGGCAAATATTTTTTCCATATGCCTGGAAAATGCACTCAATCATGAGCGTCTGAAGCAAGTTGGTTTGACCGACCCGTTGACAGAGGTTTTCAACAGACGCTACTTCGAGTCTCGCTGCCAGGAAGAGGTTGCCAATATCCGGCGTTACAAGACACCTTTGACCTGTATGTTTCTGGATATAGATAAGTTCAAACGAGTAAACGATTCTTTTGGCCATCATGCCGGAGATGAAGTGCTGCGTATCGTAGCCAGTCAAATAAAATCCCAGTTGCGTAGCAATGATGTTCTTGCTCGCTTTGGTGGCGAGGAATTTGTGGTGTTGTTACCACAAACTGGACTTCAAGCAGCGAGTGAAATTGCTGAGCGGATACGTTCCACGATTGCCGCACAACCAGTTCAAGTCACCGCAAAGGATAATCTGACTGTAACTATTTCAATAGGTGTATCCCAAGCACCTGATGAATTAGATGTGGATGACACGACAGTCGCAAACAAACTTCTTTCTACTGCCGATGAAGCGTTATATATTGCGAAAAAGAATGGTCGAAACCAAGTTGTCAGCAAAGATAACAAGCCAACTGATGCTGGGGTAATAAAAAGTCTAATCAAACTTGTTAACTTCAATTAGCAACCCGCATGGGTATCAGCCTGGCATGAGGCAGAAGCCTAGGATTCCTCAACTCTACTGATCGTCCAGCAAAAGCCGCAGAAGCCCAAGGAGGATCTTGCCAGGGTAGCATGGTGGGCAAAACGCGTGTAATGCCTTGTTTATACGCTACTGTATTATGGCGCCCTTCCACCAACCGGATAGGCTTACCCCTTACCTCAAGGCAGAAAATCGATTGCAGGGGCTTCTATCGAGGCCGGGTGCAAATTGATGAATCGCAAAAAGTGCTGGCCGAAGGCATGGCGGGGAAAAAGCCGTTTAACCACCGATGTTGTTGTTTGAAGCACACAACATCAACGTATACATCAGATCAGTAGTGTCCGGTTAACTAACAAATTTACGAGCTAGGGTTGAGCATTGGCGCGGGTTACAAAGCAATTTATTTTGGTGCCGATTTGAAACCAGTTTACCCACATCCCGCTTCGAGTAACTTCCAGAGATTGAATCCTCTGGAGGTGAGCTATGAACTTGGGCAAGACGCTGTTCGCGCAGATCATGGAATTCATTCCATGGACCAGCTTTGCGCGCATCGTAGAACGCTATGGCGGCGATTTCAGAGTGCGCAGCTTGAGTTGCCCAGAGCAATTCCGTGCCATGGCCTTTGCGCAACTTACCTACCGCGAGAGCCTGCGCGACATCGAAACCTGCTTGCTGGCCAATCAGGCAAAATTGTATGGCATGGGCTTTCGTTCCCCGATCAGGCGTTCGACGCTGGCCGATGCCAACGAAGGGCGCGACTGGCGCATCTGGGCAGACTTGGCCGCCTTGCTCATCCGGCGTGCGCGCAAGCTGTATTGCAACGACAGCTTTGGCATCGATCTGGACAACACCGTCTACGCCCTGGACGCCACGACCATCGACTTGTGCCTGTCGCTGTTTCCATGGGCGCCGTTCCGCTCCGCCAAGGCGGCGGTCAAGCTGCACACCCTGCTGGATCTGCGCGGCAACATCCCGGCCTTCATCCACATCTCGGACGGCAAGACCCACGAGGTCAACGTGCTGGATATGCTGACCTTCGAAGCCGGTGCGTTCTATGTGATGGATCGCGGTTATCTGGATTTCGGGCGACTGTCCGCGTTGCACCAGGCAGGCGCGTTCTTCGTAACCCGGGCCAAGCGTGGCATGGATGCGCGCAGGGTGTATTCGATGCCGAGCGATCGGAGCACAGGCATCATCTGCGACCAGCGCATTGCACTGGATGGCTTTTACATCTCGCAGGACTATCCCGAGCAGTTGCGGCGCATCCGTTTCAAAGACCCGGAAACAGGCAAAACGCTGGTGTTCCTGACCAACCACACCGCCTTGCCCGCACTGACTATTGCCGCGCTGTACAAAAACCGCTGGCAAGTCGAATTGTTCTTCAAGTGGATCAAGCAGCACCTGCGCATCAAGCGTTTCATCGGCAACAGCGAGAACGCGGTGAAGACGCAAATCTGGTGCGCTGTTTCCACGTACGTACTGATTGCCATTGTCAAAAAGGAGCTTCAACTTGATGCCTCTCTACACTCTTTGCTACAGATTCTTTCGGTGTCTGTTTTTGAGAAAACCCAGCTATCTCAGGCCTTCGCAGGCAGTGGGCAATTCGAAGCTCAGACGAATTTTTATAACCAACCAAATTTGTTCGATTTTTAACCCGACACTACTGATACTAAATATTCAATGATAGAAAAAAATACGTACGACCACTTAATCAAAGAACCCCGCTATCGTAATAAAATCTGACAGGACCCTTAGCGAAAAAGTTCCGTTGCACACGCATTGTGTTGAGTAACGAGAGGTCATTGAGCAGAAAAATTAAGTTACAAATTTCCTGCAACCGAAGAAAGTACACTTGACCTAAGGATTTCGACCCAAGTTAACTTACAGGTCGTTGCTTATGCTTTTCCGCCTTTATAAAAGGAGATTCATAATGAATAATTTAGAAAATGACTTTGCTAATCATGTTGGTGAAGCAGAGGTCCTTAAATCGACGTTGCGTTGGTATGGAACGATGACTGCCGTAACTGCAGTTGTGACGGCTTTGGTAATGCTTGCTGTTGCTGCATGGGAAATAACCTGATGAAATTCGCCTTCAGTTTTATGTTGCAATCAGGGGATGGCTTTGCCATCCCATGTCGTTAAGGCTAGTTGAAAGAGCGTCGTCATTTGTCGATGATCCTTGAACATCGAGTATGCCAAAACTGTGACTATGGTCAGCCTTCCTGGTGCCGGCCTGAGCTACAGAATGACATTTACCATAATTGACTGCTTGAATGCATTACAGTAGTGCCCTAATGGTTTTCCAATTCTTTTACTTAGGATAATAAACATGAATAAAATTGCGATTGTTTTAGTTTCACTTCTATTTGCAGCCTGCGCCAGTACTCAAAAGCCAGCCCCTCAGGCAACCGAACAGAGCAAACCTCCAGCGCCAAGCGTGACAACGGCCGCTGTGTCATCACCGGCATTGGAATCGACACAATTGGCCGCTCAATTGGCCGCTGAACTGCAAAATCTTCAACAACAAAGCGTCTACTTTGATTTTGATCAGTCCATCGTTAAATCAGAGTATGCGGATGTTATTCAGAAGCAGGCGGATTTCGTCAAAGCCCATAAAAATGACACCGTCACCATCCGGGGTAATTGCGATGAACGTGGCAGTCCGGAATATAACCTGGCATTGGGACAAAGGCGTGCCTACGCAGCTCAAAAGGACTTGCAATTGTTGGGGGTACCAGCCTCACAAATCAAGACGGTCAGCTTTGGTTTGGAAAAGCCACGCTTGACTTGCCACGAAGAGAGATGCTGGAAGGAGAATCGTAGGGACGATTTCGTTCACACACTTAACTAATGGCAGCATCATGAATCAGAAGGGGTTGGGCAATTGCTCAACCCCTTTTAATTTCTCAATACGATTACCGGTCGCCCATATTCGAGGAATTATTTCCGTCTGGTCTGGAACGCAGCATGATTGTGAGACGGCTAGCGCTTGCGGAAAAGCACACTTGCAACGATTGGCATAGGCGATATTCATTCAAAAGTCGGCATCTTTTTGCCACCACAATTACTTGACTGAAATGCTTGGTTATGCTATAAAAGTCTTGCATTCTGAAGTAGACATTTTGTTTAAGTCAGAGTGTGGTGACGGCAAAATCTTAACCCGTCGCTTCGAGTTTATCTCAGCAGGAGGTAACTATCATGAGCTTCAAATCACCAAATAAATTAGACGCCGACGAAGTAACTTACATAAGTGAACTCGGGTGGCTTGCCACTTTAGCGGTGTCCATAGCTTCTCTAGCCTTCTTTGCAGCCTAAAGGCGGCGAGCAGTAAAAGCAACAGTTGTAGGCGAACCCTGATGGATGGGTCCAGGGTAGGCGTGGGTTAGCGGGCGCCCGGCATCGAATTACTCTAACGTGCCTATAGCCGCAATAGTGACGGAAGGCTTCACCTCTTACGTCAATCATAAAGAGGAGATAGCAGCCATGAGCAAATTCGTTGACGAACTCCACAACTATGAAGATGCTACCAGCCTGAAGGATGGGCTTCTGATTTTCTTCGGTCTCATTTTTGTGCTTGGCCTAATTGGCATCTTATTCTGGCCGTTTTTTTAACGGCTTGGTCATTTGGAAACGTATACTTCAAGTAAGGTTCCACCTTCCTTCCGTGAAGGTTTCTTTGTCTCTTTATTAATGGCACCGGCCTGAGCTACAGAACGACGTCAACCAGCACAGCTGAAAATACGCCAACAACACGTTCGGGAATACCTGGCTGGATCTGGGTTTTGATCTTGGTGGCCATTGTGATGATGTTACTGGCGAGAAACCAATAACGCTCCCATGAAAACGACCGCACGAATCAAGCTACAACTATAGACTCGGCACGTATTATCCGTGAACTTTATTGATATCGATATGTCTCATTCCGTATGGAAAAAGAAGACGCGAGAAGACAAACAAGGGAGGCACTTCACGAAAGGCGCAAGCAAGTTATACGCTTGCACCGTAAGGGAATGCCGGTGATGCAAATCGTTGAGCACAGTGGACTCAGTTGGTATGCGGTGAACGCTGCGATCAAACGATATTTGGAAGCAGGTGCATCGGGACTCAAACCTGAAGCGCGTGGCAAGAAGCCAGGCAGCGGTCGCGTGTTGAGCGAAGCGCAAGAAGCGACGGTTCGACAAATCATCTGCGACAAGCGACCAGAACAACTGAAGATGGAATTTGCGCTATGGAACCGCGCTGCCGTCATGCAGTTGATTGAACGCGAATGCGGAATCAAGCTATCAGTGAGGGGTGTAGGCAACTACCTCAAGCGCTGGGGATTGACTCCGCAAAAGCCGATCAAAAGGGCTTATGAGCAACGCCCGGAAGCAGTGAAGAGCTGGCTGGACAACGAGTACCCGGACATTGAGCAGCGCGCCAAGACAGAGGGTGCCGAGATTCACTGGGGCGACGAGACGGCGGTGGTGAACACCGATGTGCGCGGTCGAAGTTACGCACCGATTGGCAAGACCCCTGTGACCTTCGCGGTAGGCGGCACACGCCAGAAACTTTCTATGATCGCCACCGTCACTAATCAGGGCAAGACAAGCTGGATGATTATTGATGAGGCGTTCAACTCGGACAAACTGATCGAGTTTCTGGAAGCACTGATCAAGGATGCGGACAAAAAAGTGTTTCTGATTCTCGATAACTTGCGAGTGCATCACAGCAAGCCGGTTAAGAAATGGGCGGAAGAGCGTAAGGATGAAATTGAGTTGTTCTATTTGCCCAGCTACAGCCCCGAGCTGAATCCGGAAGAACGGCTGAATGCCGATTTGAAGCATGCCATCTCCACCAAGGTTCCGGTACGCACCAAGGTCAAGCTGAAAGCCGCAGCAACCGAACATATGCAGATGCTGGAAAAATCACCGGAACGTGTCAAAAAATACTTCCAGGATTCACGCGTAAGATATGCAGCATGATTCACGGATAAAAGTGACCGGATCAATAAGATTAAGAAGGGACAAAGCTAACGTCCTGACAACACGGATGCGTAGAGACGGCTTGGTCGGGAGTGTTGGCTACAAGCCGTCGATCATACGATGGTTGTTGACGAGCAACCAATAACGTTTGCCGTGGAAACGACAGCACGAACTTGCCCGCCTGGTTGGAGCTGGGTTTTGATCTTCGTTATTGTCGTCGTGGCGGTTGTTGTGAGATAGCACCACTGCTCAGGCAGACCATTGAAACAAGAAGATTACTCACCGGTCAGAAATAAAGTCTACAATTCTGGAACTAAATGCTAACACGCAAACTCCAATTGCTCATGAAAAAAGATGGGCGAACTCATGATCGAAAGACCAAGCAAACCATACGCATGATGGCGGTGGAGCGCATTCTTGAGGGCGAGGATGTAGCGGTGGTGATGGAGAGCTATGGACTGTGTCGCACCACGGGATACAAGTGGCTTGCCAAGGTGCGCGGGCGGGGTCGCGGAAAACATTGTCTGGTTGCGCGTAAGGGCGCGGGACGCACACCCAAGCTCACCCGCGTTCAGAAGTCGCAAGTATTCCGCTGGGTCAATGGCAAGAACCCGATGCAGTACGGTTTTGACTTTGCCTTGTGGACGCGAGCTGTCGTGCGAGAACTGATTCTTCAAAAATTCAACATCAGCTTGAGCGTGACCTCGGTGGGCAGTCTGCTCGCCGAACTTAACCTTACGCCGCAGAAGCCGTTGCAGCGCGCGTACCAACGCGATCCGGACGCCATTGAACGTTGGCAGCGCGACACCTTCCCGGCCATCGCGAAGCAATCCAAAGCGGAAGGTGCCGAGATCTATTTCTGGGACGAATCCGGCTTTCGTGCCGATGCGGTGCATGGCAAGACTTGGGCTGAGCGGGGCAAAACGCCGGTGGTCAATAGACCTGGGCAACGCCAAAGCATTAGCGCAGCCTCTGCGGTCAATGCCAAAGGCGCGTTCTGGTTTGCCACTTATCAAGGGGGGTTGACCGGCGAATTGTTTGTTGAACTGCTCAAGCAGCTGATGCACCGCCGCAAGAAACCATTGCACTTGGTGGTTGATGGGCTGCCAGCACACAAGAAGACGTTGGTTAAGGAATATGTGGCCAGCACGGAGGGACGTTTGACGCTGCATTTTCTGCCTGGGTATGCGCCAGACCTGAATCCGGATGAGCTTGTTTGGAGTCATGCCAAGCGTACGGGCGTAGCCAGAAGGCCGCTGAAGAAAGGCGAAAAGTTGCAGGATCGTGTGCACGAACAATTGCAGACAATCGGCAACAACCCCAAGCTGGTGCGTTCGTTTTTTAAGCATCCTTCTGTAGCCTATATTACTGACTTATGAGTAACTTGCATAGTGGTATGGCGTTACACGGCGATAATTGTCCAGCAATTCAGCGTTGATCCGCCATGTGATTTCATTCTCTTGCTGCCAGCCACTAAACAGGTTGGCTCCAATGAACCATGCCACCTTGTGTTTATGGCAAACTCCATAATGGTTGCTTTCAACGTTCAGAATGTCAGGCTGTTTGCGGCATTTAGGGCATAGCCCAAACCCATCATCTTGTTTCTCAGGAAAGCTGAGTACCGTTCCCATAATTGCCTTGAGCCTCTCTGCTGTTAGCTTTCCCTGCAACCTAAGGCAATCCTTGATCCACTGCTCGGATTATCCAGCGAGTTTTTGCAGAATGGCATCGACTTCACGTTTTCCCATCCCTCTTAGCATTACAATCCTGACCATTTGCTGTTCACGAGGACTGGTATGCCCAGCCTCCCAATTGTAAATCGTTTGGGCTGATACCCCAAGGAGAGTTCCTATTGCTTCAGCAGTCAACCCGAGCCGCTGCCTTAGTGATTTAAATCCATTTGAAGTAAATCGTGCTTTGGTTGCAACTTCTGGATTGACCTTAGCCACCGTATTCCTGGAGGCCGATTTTTCAAGCCGCGATAATTGTTGTTCCAATGACGCTGTACGCCGTTTCAATGCAGCAATTTCTGTTCGGTATTGAGCAAATGCTTTCTTGAGTCCTTCTGTTTCTCTGCGTATCTCTTTGCGAGCCAGTCGTGTAATTTCTTCCTTTAGTACAGATTCGATATTTGCCAATTTATTTATTCTCCTTGCTCTTGCTAATTAATCCAAAGAAATACTCTATGATGGCTAATAACATATTGCAAGCCTATTTGGATTATGCGAGTTCCCATAATTGCCTGGGGCCTCTCTGCATTTGGTAGTCACATTATTTATCATAGTGCTAACCCAGCAAATAATCCCCTAAGCCAATCCCGAATAGATCTAGTATATTCACCACGCTTTAAAGCCCTCACCAACCACCAGAAAGGATCATCATGAACCGCTCAGAACTAGTAGCAGCAATGGCAGAAAAGACCAACTCCACAAAAGTTGACGCAGACAAAACCATCGCAGCCCTTATCGACATCATTACCACGACTCTGAAAAAGGGTGACAACGTCGCCCTGGTCGGCTTCGGTACATTCGAAGTACGCAAGCGTGCTGCGAGAACAGGGCGTAATCCACAGACCGGTGCGGTTCTTAAGATCAAGGCAAGCAAAGCGCCGAAGTTCAAGGCTGGAGCTATGTTAAAAGCTGCGGTGAATGGGGTTAAGAAGTGACAAAGGTCAGAATAACCATTGAACGCTGTAGTATGAATTGGGAACAGTTTAAAAAGAATGTCAGTATGCTGGTTCAACTTGAACCACCTGCCTGCCGTTTGGATGAAAATGGACATGCGCTTTGCGCTCGCTTATTAGTTATCCGCAAAGCGGTTTTGCTACGCTGTTTTACTGCTATATATGTAAGAAATCCCAATTTCAACTTAGGCCCAACAAATACTGGCCATCTTAAGACTTGAGAACCCACCATTTTTCAGATTTTCGTGGGTTCCCGAGCGACTTTATTTTCCAAGCTTCAGGAAAAGTTTTCGGCGGGGTTTTCGGCCATCCCAGGTCCACGTTTAAAAAAATAGTTCAGCCGACACTCTCGTCCAGGCAAATTACGATTTTGAATATCTTAAAATATAGATATAAGTATGATCAATCGATGATCAGAAGATAACTATAAAAATTGAGGAGAAAATCGTATGTATATGTATAGCGAAAATGCCGTCCGGAAGTCCATCGATAAAATCGGAGGGGTCACCAAAACAAGCAGCCTGCTGGGCGTTTCAAATGGTGCGGTACATTCCTGGATTAAAAACCGGAGAGTGACCAATATCGACTACGCCAAGAAGATCTCGGAATTGTCTGGAGTTCCGCTGGAAAAAGTGAGGCCGGTTTGATGCGGCCCGGTGTGGACTTTGACCGGCTGATTGCCAGCGGTCATGGTTACCTTGTCGAAATCAATCCGGTAACCGGCAACAGACAGTATTACCAGGCAGGAAACGATGTTATTTGCGTAGTTGACGTCATGGGTGGCAAGCAATCAGTCGCAGCTAAACTGGGCGTTGAAGAGATTGAGATCGAGCACTGGGTTGATGACCATTATGTGCCGACAAGATACGCTGAAAGGATCCACGAGTTGACTGGGTGGAGTGTCTGGTCTATTCAGGTATCCCCGGTGGGGTAGGGGACATGGCTGATAGCGATTCCTATCTATAGGGCGCATCACGCTGTAGGGTGTTGATTTAGGTTAAAATGTCTAACCTTTTTAGAATCTACAGATTAAAGAAACTCTTTTGGCATAGTTTTTGGCATATAAAAAATCCATATTAGCCTTAAATCAAGCAGTGTTGCTGCTTACATGCCATTTGATGGTGCCCAGAAGAGGACTCGAACCTCCACACCTTGCGGCACACGGACCTGAACCGTGCGCGTCTACCAATTCCGCCATCTGGGCTTGAAGATATGCGCTGAAAACTTGCAGAAGGCGCGCAATTTAATTGTTAAAGGAAATATTGTCAATGAAAAGTAAAAAGAATATTCGGCTCCAGGATCCATTTTTAGAACGCGAACGCGAACAATACGAACAACCCTTGCCCAGCCGCGAGTTCATATTGCAGATACTGACCGAGCTGGGGGCGCCGGTGGGCGATGAAGAACTGCTGGGAATGCTGAATATCAAGAAGGAGGAAGAAGATCTGTTTGCCCGCCGCTTGCGCGCGATGGAACGCGACGGGCAGATCATGCGCAACCGCAAACGCGACATCTGCGTGGTGGAGAAACTCGATCTGATCAAGGGCAAGGTGCAAGGCCACCCCGATGGCTTCGGGTTCCTGATACCGGAGGATGGCAGGCCGGACATGTTCCTCAGCGAAAAGGAGATGCACCAGGTGCTGCACGGCGATGTCGTGATGGTGCGGCAAAGCGGCGTGGACCGGCGCGGTCGCCCAGAGGCCAAGATCGTCGAAGTGCTGGAGCGGGCCAACAACCGCGTGGTCGGCCGTTTGTACGATGAGCATGGCATCAACTTCGTGGTCGCGGAGAACCGCCGCATCACCCAGGACATCCTGGTCGCGCCCGGCGAATCCGGCGGGGCCAAAGCCGGGCAGGTGGTAGTACTGGAGATTCTGCAGCAGCCCGACAAGCATGCCCAACCGATAGGCCGCATCGTCGAGGTGCTGGGCAATTATGCAGATCCCGGCATGGAGATCGAGATCGCATTGCGCAAGCACGATCTGCCCTACGAGTTTCCCAAGGATGCCGAACGCCAGGCCAAGGCGATCTCTCCCAGCGTCGCCGCCGCGGATTGGGCCGGGCGCGAGGACATCCGCAACCTGCCGCTGGTCACGATCGACGGCGAGACCGCGCGCGATTTCGACGATGCGGTGTATTGCGCACCGGAAAAAGGCGGCTACCGTCTGGTGGTGGCGATCGCTGATGTCAGCCACTATGTGCAGAGCGGCGAGGCGCTGGATCGCGAGGCGATCAACCGCGGCAATTCGGTGTACTTTCCCCGGCGCGTGATCCCGATGCTGCCTGAGGAGTTGTCCAACGGCCTGTGTTCGCTGAACCCGTACGTGGACAGGCTGTGCATGGTCTGCGACATGCACATCAGCAGCAGCGGCCAGATCGAAAAATACCGCTTCTATCCGTCGGTGATGCACTCCAAGGCGCGACTGACCTATAACCAGGTCGCCGAAATGCTGGCCGAACCGGATGGCGAGATGGCCAAAACCAACAAGACCATTGTGCCGCATCTGCAGGATCTGCACGAACTGTTCAAGAAACTGTTGAAAGCGCGCGAAAAGCGCGGCGCGATCGACTTCGAGACGGTCGAGACGCAGATGATCTTCACCGAGCAGGGCAAGATCGAGCGCATCGTGCCGGTGGTGCGCAACGATGCGCATAAACTGATCGAGGAATGCATGCTGGCGGCCAATGTCTGCGCGGCCGGATATTTGCACGAACACGGACATACCGTGCTGTACCGTATCCATGAAGGGCCGACGCCCGAGAAACTGGAAGCGCTGCGAGAATTCATGAAAGAGTTCGGCCTGCAGCTGACCGGCGGCGACGATCCGCAGGCGGCCGATTATTCCAAGCTGCTCAAGCGCATCAAAGGCCGTCCCGATGCCGGCTTGCTGCAAATGGTGATGCTGCGCTCCTTGCGCCAGGCCAAGTACGAGCCGGAGAATGTCGGTCACTTCGGCCTGGGCTACGAAGCCTACACGCACTTCACGTCGCCGATCCGCCGCTATCCTGATCTGCTGGTGCATCGCGCGATCAAGGCGGTGCTGCAGGGAAAACAATACACCCCCGCGCAGAAATGGTCCGAACTGGGCGCGCATTGCTCGATGACCGAGCGCCGTGCCGACGACGCGACGCGCGATGTCGAGGCCTGGCTGAAATGTTTTTACATGCGCGATCACTTGGGCAGCGTGTTCACTGGCTCGGTTTCTTCAGTCACCAGTTTTGGCTTGTTCGTGTCGCTGGATGACCTGTATGTCGAGGGCTTGGTACACATCTCAGAACTCGGCAAGGATTACTACCAGTTCGATCCCGCCAAGCATCAATTGCTCGGCGAACGCACCGGACAGCGCTATCGCCTCGGTGACCGCGTTCAGGTGCGCGTCGTGAAGGTGGACATGGAGAGCACAAAGATCGATTTCGTATTGCATGAAATGATTGAAGAGCCGGACCACGGGCACGCTGGCGGGAAGAAGCCAGCCAAGGCAGGCAAGAAACCTGCCAAGAAGCGCCATGACTGATCTGCGCCTGATCTACGGATTTCATGCCGTGACATCGCGAATACGCCAGAATCCGGATGGCGTGCTGGAAGTCTATTTGCAGGCGCAGCGCCAGGACCCGCGCATGCGCGAACTGATCAGGCTCGCCGAAACGAATGGCGTGCGCGTGATACCGGTGGAAGCAAAGCGACTCGACGGCATGGCGGGCAATGCACGCCATCAGGGTGTGGCGGCACGTGTCGACGCGGCACGCCGTGTGCGGCATCTGGAGGATGTGCTGGATACGCTGGAAGAGCCGCCGTTGCTCCTGGTGCTGGACGGCGTTCAGGATCCGCACAATCTCGGCGCCTGCCTGCGCAGCGCCGATGCATTCGGCGTCCATGCGGTGGTCGCGCCGAAAGACCGGGCAGCCGGCATTACCGCGACGGTCGAAAAGGTCGCGTGCGGCGCCGCGGAAACGGTTCCCTACATCACCGTCACCAATCTCGCGCGCACGCTGCGCGACTTGAAGGAGCGGGATATCTGGGTGGTCGGCGCTGCGGGCGATGCGGAACAGGATCTGATCGGGTTCAGGCATGCCGGCGCGCTGGCTTGGGTGCTGGGCGCGGAAGGCGAGGGTCTGCGCCGGTTGACGCGCGAGACCTGTGATGAACTGGTGCGCATCCCGATGCTGGGAAGCGTGGAAAGTTTGAATGTTTCGGTCAGTGCCGGCATCTGTCTGTTCGAGTCGATACGCCAGCGCAAGGGAGGCGGCGGATCTGCTGTGCCTCAGGCATAGGCCCTGTCGGCGCAACACAAGGCAGGTATGGGCAACACAGGGTATTTTTACAGGCGTAGAATAACCGCTGCGCTTGATCTTTTGCCTGCATCGTACCAGGCTGCCGGTTGACTGATCAGATCAGGAGGGTGACTTGATATTTCGTGACCGGGAAGACGCAGCACGCCGTTTGGCCGAGGCGCTTGGGCAATACCGCGGCCAGAACCCGCTGGTACTGGCGATTCCGCGCGGTGCGGTGCCGATGGCGAAGATTATCGCCGAAGCGCTGGGCGGAGAAGTGGATGTCGTGCTGGTGCGCAAATTGCGGGCCCCGGGCAACCCGGAATTCGCGATCGGCTCGGTCGACGAGACCGGCTGGACCTATCTCGGGGATTATGCCGAGCGGGTGGGGGGGAGTTCGCAATACATCGAAGCAGAGAAGGCGGCCCAACTCAAGGTGATGCGTGAACGGCGCGCCAGCTACACCCCGATCCGGCCGCCTCACGACCCATCGGGGCGCATCGTGATCGTGGTAGACGACGGGCTGGCCACGGGTTCCACGATGATCGCGGCACTGCACTCGCTGCGTGCCAAATCGCCCAAAAAGCTGATTTGTGCGGTGCCGGTGGCGCCGCAGGATACCCTGGCAAAGGTTGAACCCTACGCCGATGAAGTGGTGTGCCTGAGCGCGCCGGCGGTGTTCTATGCGGTGGGCCAGTTTTACCAGTCCTTCAATCAGGTCAGCGACGAGGAAGTGATAAAACTGCTGGCCGAAGCATCGTGACGCGAGAAGTTAGAGATACCGCGCGAACCAGTCTGCCGCAAGGCCGGCCGCCTGTTGCAGGGTGCCGGGTTCTTCGAACAAGTGTGTCGCCCCGGGCACCAGCTTGAGTTGCTTTTCGCAGTTCAGCAACATCTCAGCCTGCTGGTTCAACTCGATCACACCGTAGTCCGCACCGCCGACAATGAGCAGGCTCGGTGCCGTCACCCGGCGCAGGGCCGTTGCGCCGGCGAGGTCGGGGCGTCCACCGCGCGAGACCACGGCCGAGATGGCATTCCCCATTTCGGCCGCAGCCTGTAATGCCGCAGCCGCACCGGTGCTGGCGCCGAAATAACCGATGCCCAGTTTTTTGGTCTCCGGATTGATCTGTGTCCATCTGGTCGCCGCAACCAGGCGTGCAGTGAGCAGCACGATGTCGAAGCGCGTCTCGTAAACCTGGTCCTCTTCTCGCGTCAAAAGATCGAACAGCAGGGTGCCGATCCCGCGTTGCTGCAGCACCTGCGCGACATAGGTGTTGCGGGGACTGAAGCGGCTGCTGCCGCTTCCGTGGGCGAACAGCACGATGCCCTTCGGGGCTGGCGGCAGGATGAGTTCGCCTTCCAGCTCTGCGAGTCCTGCGGGGATATGTACGGTGCCCATGTGGTGCCTCCCGTCAAGTAGGTAATATGATCCTGTTCGGATATTGCCGCTCAGATAGGGTTGCCGGCGATTGATGAGTGTCGCTTGCGACTATGCAAAGAATAACGCAAAAACAGGATTTCAACATGCAAAAGTCTGCTTATGCAAGGAATGTTGTATAATTTTTCCGCTTTGTTTGCCATGATTGAGACTGCGGTGGCATCGCTGTCATCCACGCTGGTGTGCTGGCCCGGCGGCTGGAGTCAGCCGCTGTGTACATTGCTGGCATGCACCTTGCAAAGCCGTATCCGGTTTGGCTTCCGCGAAATGATTCGCAAGCCATGCTCCGGATCGTTGAGCCCGTTCGCGTTGCCACGTCGCCGCCATATTACTTCATGAAGAAGCCGTTCCTATGCCCCTAAATTTCAAGTCATACGACACAGAAAATTTCTACGATGAATTGATCGATTCCAACGGTGTCCCGCGTCCCGGTGCCAGAATACTTGTCGAGCGCATCGAAACTTTGCCGGACGGCGAAATCCTTGACCGCCAGAAAGCGGCAGAAGCATCGATGTACAATATGGGGATCACTTTCACTGTCTACGGCAGCGACGAGGGTACTGAAAAGATATTTCCGTTCGACATCGTTCCGCGCATTGTGGAAGCGCGGGACTGGGAATATATCGAACGCGGCCTCAAGCAGCGCATCCATGCCCTTAACCTGTTCCTGGATGACATCTACCACAAGCAGAAGATTCTCAAGGACAAGGCTATCCCGGAGGACATCATCCTCTCGGCCACATCATTCCGCCCGCAATGCGTGGGTCTTGATGTGCCGCGCGGCATCTGGTGCCACATCACCGGTACCGACCTGGTTCGGGACCGCGATGGGCAGCATTACGTGCTGGAAGACAACTTGCGTTGCCCGTCCGGCGTGTCTTACGTGCTGGAAAACAGGCAGGTGCTCAAGCGGACTTTGCCGCTGGCATTCGAAGCCTCTCGGGTGAGGGCTGTAGACGATTATCCCGCGCGATTGCTTGAAACGCTCCAGTACCTTGCGCCGGATCACTTGTCTTCCCCCACTGTCGTGGTATTGACGCCGGGCATGTACAACTCGGCCTATTTCGAGCACTCGTTCCTTGCCCAGCAAATGGGCGTCGAACTGGTTGAAGGCAGCGATCTGGTGGTAATGGACGGTTTTGTTCATATGCGCACCACGCGGGGCTTCCAGCGTGTGGATGTGATCTACCGCAGGATCGATGATGATTTTATCGACCCCAAGACATTCCGTGCGGACTCTGTGCTGGGGGTGCCTGGCGTGATCGACGTATACCGCAATGGCCGTGTAGCGCTGGCCAATGCGCCGGGTACCGGTATTGCGGATGACAAGGCGGTATACGCCTACCTGCCGCAGATCGTGAAGTATTACCTTGGCGAGGATATGATCCTTCCCAACGTGCCCACGCATATCTGTGCGGATAAGAAGGAACGCGAATACGTGTTGGCCAATCTGGACAAGCTGGTAGTCAAGGCGACCAACGAATCCGGCGGCTACGGCATGCTGGTGGGACCGCATTCCACAAAAGCGCAACAGGCAGAATTCGCCGAGCTTATCCGCAAGAATCCCCGAAACTATATTGCGCAGCCGACTCTGGCGCTCTCACGCGCTCCGGTCCTGATGGAAGATCATTTCGAGGGCCGCCATATCGACCTGCGCCCCTACATACTCTATGGCAAGGACATCTATGTCATGCCAGGCGGATTGACTCGTGTCGCCCTGAAGAAAGGTTCGCTGGTGGTCAACTCATCCCAAGGTGGCGGCAGCAAGGACACCTGGGTGCTGAGCGAATGAAGACACCGAACATGAACAGGACAGGGGGCAAATCAATATGCTGAGTCGCGTCGCCAATTCGATCTACTGGATGAGCCGCTATCTGGAACGGGCAGAAAACGTTGCGCGATTTATCGATGTGAATCTCAACCTCACGCTCGATATGCAGGGCCAATTGGACGAGCAGTGGGCGCCGCTGGTGAACACGACCGGCGATTATGATCTGTTTGCCAAGCGCTATCGTGTTCCTACCCGTGATAATGTCATGCACTTTCTTACATTTGACCGGGAGAACCCGAATTCGATCCTGAGCTGCGTGCGCAATGCGCGCGAGAACGCACGCTCGGTAAGGGAGATCATTTCTTCGGAAATGTGGGAGCAGGCCAACCGGTTCTACCTGCTGGTCAAGGAAGCGTCCAGAAACAAGTTCTTACTGGAGAACCCGCACGAATTCTATTCCTCGGTAAAAATGGCGAGCCACTTGTTCGACGGCATCACCGAGGCCACCATGTCGCATGGTGAAGCATGGCATTTCCTGCAAATGGGCGAACTGCTGGAGCGTGCCGACAAAACGTCCCGCATCCTGGACGTAAAGTATTTTATTCTGTTGCCCGAAGCGCGGGCTGTCGGCACGAGCATCGATAATATCCAGTGGGCGGCGCTGTTGAAATCCGCAAGTGCGCTGGAGATGTATCGCAAGCACTTCAAGCAGATCGATCCTTTCAAGGTGGCCGATTTCCTGATCCTTAACCGCGACTTCCCGCGTTCGGTGCTGTCCTGCCTGGATCGCGCCACGCTTTCACTGCACGCCATCACCGGTTCTTCCGAGGACGCTTTCAGCAACAAGGCAGAACAGGGATTGGGCCGATTGCTTGGGGAATTGAATTACACGCAAATAGAAGAGATCATTCACGAGGGCTTGCATGAATTCCTTGATAAACTTCAAGACAGGCTGAATTGGATCGACGATGCAATTTACGAATCCTTTTTCACCCTGCGTCCCTTGACCGGGAAGAACACCCATCTAACCCAAGAACAATAAGACACCATGACATTCTGCGCGGCAATCAAGGTTGAGGATGGACTGATCGGTGTTTCCGACACTCGCATCACATCGGGATCGGTGCGCACCACCGCCCGCAAGGTGACCATACACCAGCACGGCAAGCACTCGATGTTCCTGATGACTTCGGGGTTGCGATCGGTTCGCGACAAGGCGCTGACCTATTTCGAAGAGGTGGTGGAAGAGAAAGACACCTATTTCGACAAGTTGTACAAGGCGGTGAATTCATTCGCGGAACAGGTGCGCCGGGTTGCCGAGGAAGACCGTGAGGCGCTGAGGAAAGGCGGTTTGGATTTCAACCTGTACTCGATCGTTGGCGGCCAGTTAGAGAAGGACAAGGAACACAAACTCTACATGCTCTACCCTGAGGGGAACTGGGTGGAGGTGCCGCCGGGATCTCCTTACTTCCTGATCGGGGAGTCGAGTTACGGAAAGCCCATCATCGACCGCGTATTGCGCTATGAATCCTCAATGGAAGTGGCGCTCAAGGTGGCTTACCTTGCGTTCGACTCGACGCGCATCAGTGCAGTCGATGTCGATTTCCCGATCGACGTGGTACTGTATAAACGCGATTCCTACGAAATAGCCCAGCATCGGTTCCAGCGCGAGGACCTGCAGCACTTGCCGGAATGGTGGCAGGACCGCCTGCGCCGCTCGGTAGAGGACATGCCGTCCGAATGGGCCAAGGAGGCGATCGCCAAGCTGACGCCGAAAAAATAATATCGATACTCCCGCTTTTTGAATTCAGCCATCGCGCCCGCTGCTGCCCCGATACAAGAAGGGGAGTACAAGAATCGGACCCGGCAGTCTTTCCCTTCGTGCCGCGGAATCATCTTCCCGACATCATGATCGGGATGCGCTGCCTGCCGAACGGCTTATTGAATGGTTCGAAATGTCCGGCCATTGCCGTGCCGCATTGCGGGCAATTACCCTGTGGACTCAGCGAGTAGTCGCGGATCTCATGCCAGTCGCGCACGATCAGCGGGTGCTTGCAACTCGGGCAGAGCGTGGTTCCACCGCCCACATCATGCACATTACCGGTGTACACATGCTGCAATCCCGCGGAATGGGCGATCTGTCGCGCCTCGGTCAGGGTCTTCGCCGGGGTGGCGGGGATGGCGGTCATCTTGTAATCCGGGTGGAACGCGGTGAAGTGCAGCGGGACGTCCACGCCCAGTTCCTTGGCGATCCATTCGCTCATCTTGCCAAGCTCGTGCGCACTGTCGTTGTAACCCGGGATCAGCAGCGTGGTGATCTCCACCCACACTTTGGTCTCTTGGCGCAGATATTTGAGCGTGTCCAGCACCGGCTGCAGGCGCGAGCCGGTCTGCTTGAAATAGAACTCGTCGGTGAATGCCTTCAGGTCGACGTTGGCCGCATCCATCTTGGCGTAGAAATCGCGGCGCGGCTGGTCGTGCATATAGCCCGCAGTGACCGCCACCGCTTTGATACCGCGCTCGTGGCAGGCATCGGCCACGTCCATCGCGTATTTGGCGAAAATCACCGGGTCATTATAGGTAAACGCGACGCTCTTGCAGCCGAGTTGCTCGGCAGTGCGCGCGATCGCTTCCGGCGTGGCCTGGTCGGCAAGCTTGTCGAAGCTGCGCGATTTCGAGATATCCCAGTTCTGGCAGAATTTGCAGGCGAGGTTGCAGCCGGCTGTGCCGAACGACAGGATGCTGCTGCCGGGATAGAAATGGTTCAGCGGCTTTTTCTCGATCGGGTCGACGCAGAAGCCCGAGGAGCGGCCATAGGTGGTCAGCACCATCACATCGCCGACGCGCCCGCGCACGAAGCAGGCGCCGCGCTGGCCTTCGTTGAGCTTGCAGTCGCGCGGGCACAGGTCGCATTGGATGCGCCCGTCATCCAGTTTGTGCCAGTACTTGGCGGGGTACTGCTCTTCTATTCGGATCGGTTCATCCATGCCGGTATTCCTTTTCGCTCCATTTGGTCACGGTGTAGCGCGACAGTTTCACGCCTTCAGCCCAGAAGTCATCCGGCAGTCCGGCCTTGCGCCTGAGCATCGCGAGAAAGTCGCGCGGCCGGGCAAGGTTTTCCCATACCTGCGGCAGGAAGGTGCTGCGATATCTGCCGTACTCGAAGATGATGCCATCCTCACCGGGGCGCATCTGCGCAAGCGCGTCAGCCTCGTCGCGAACCTGCATTTCCTGTGACGCCGAGAGCAGCGAGACTTCGACGGTGGTGATGTCGAGTTCTTCAACGGTCAGCGGCGTGAAACGCGGATCGCGCAGCGCGGCGGACACGGCGTTGCTTTTGACGTCGGCGAGCAATGGCCGGTGTGCCTGCAGTGATCCGATGCAGCCGCGCAACTCGCCGAATTGCGTCAGCGTGACGAAACATGCGCCATGCTCGGACAGCCAGGGCGCGGTTTCATCCGTCGCGCAGGGCACGTTCAGCGCGCGAGAGATTTCTGTGCGTGCAATCGGCAACAGGATGCTTCCGCTTTCGCTGTTCATCGCTGCCCCCCTTCTTCGGTAAAGGCGAACGAAGCGTAGCCGACCACCTGGTCGCGAGTGCCGGCGGTGTCGCCGGAATTGCGAAGATCAAGCAGATGCGGAGTCAGGTGATGCTGCTGTGCCGCGATGATCAGACCGCTGACGGGGGTGCCGCCGCAGGCATGATCGTGCGCGATGGGCTGGCGCAGCTGCAGGATAGCCTGCGCGGTTTCATTGTCCAGGCGCTGTGCGGTGGCATAAGGCAGGTAGTGCGACAGGTCGGAGCTGATCACAATCAGCGTCTCTTCGCCGCCCCACAAGGTTTCCAGCACTTCCGCGACTTCCTCGGCGGTGGCCATGCCGACCGCCAACGGCAACAGCGTGAAATCGGGCAAGACGCTCTGCAGGAAGGGCAGCTGCACTTCCAGTGAGTGCTCCAATGCGTGCGCCTGCGCGCTGACAGTGACCTGCGGCAGGCGGGCAATCGCGGATACCGCCGCGGCGTCCAGCATTACCCGGCCCAGCGGTGTGTCGAATGCATCCGCACCGGGCAGGGCTAAGCCGCGAACCGCAATACGGTGGGTCGGCCCCAGCAGTACGACGCGGCGGATCCGTGCAGCATAAGGCACTAATGTTGCGTACGCGGTTGCTGCAATTGCGCCGGAATAAATATAGCCCGCGTGCGGCGCGATCAGCGCTTTGGCAAGCAGATCAAAAGCGCTGGCACGGGCCAGCAGTTGCTGCACATCGTGTGCCAGCTGCTGTGTATTGTTTGGGTAGAACATGCCTGCAACGGCAGGCGGGCGGACAGTGGGCATAACGGCCTCCATTCATGCGATGTGCACTAAATGAGGGCTGTCCCGGCAGAATCAAGTGCCTGCAAGACTGGTGCGCGAATTCATCTGCCGGCAATCACCAGATCACCCCAGCAGATGTTTGACATGGTCGCGTTCCTCGATCAGTTCTTTGTAGCTTTCTTCCATGTGTTTGTGTCCAAGCGCGCTGATGGAAAGCCTCTGAACGATTTTGTAATGCCCGTTTTTGCAGGTGACCGGAAAGCCGTAAATCACGCCTTCCGGGATGCCGTAGCTGCCATCGGACGGCACGCTCATCGTGACCCAGTCGTTGTGGTGCGAGCTGAGCATCCAGTCGTGCATGTGCGAGATTGCGGCGTTCGCGGCGCTGGCTGCGCTGGACAAACCGCGAGCTTCGATGACCGCCGCGCCGCGCTTTTGCACGGTGGGGATGAATTCGCGCTCAACCCAGCCCTGGTCCGGCAGCAGCTCCCGGACGAGGCGGCCGCGGATTTCCGCGTGATCAAGATCCGGATATTGGGTGCCGGAATGGTTTCCCCAGATGACCATCTTCTTGATGTCACGGATCGGCTGGAACAGTTTGAGTCCGACCTGCGCGATCGCGCGGTTGTGGTCAAGGCGCATCATCGCGGTAAAGTTGTGGGGGTCCAGATCGGGTGCGTTCCGCATCGCGATCAGCGCGTTGGTGTTGGCGGGGTTGCCCACCACCAGCACCTTGACGTGGCGAGCGGCATATTCGTTGAGAAACTTTCCCTGCGCGGAGAAGATCGCGCCGTTGGCCTCGATCAGATCCTTGCGCTCCATGCCCTTGCTGCGTGGGCGGGCGCCGATCAGCAGCGCGATCTCCGTATCCCTGAAAGCGACTTTTGGGTCTTCGGTGATGATGACTTGTTGCAGCAGAGGGAAGGCGCAATCTTCGAGTTCCATCATCACGCCGCGCAACATCTGCTGAGCCTGCGGCAAGTCAAGCAATTGCAGGATGATGGGCTGCTCATGCCCAAGCATATCGCCATTTGCGATCCGGAAAAGCGTCGCATAGCCGATCTGGCCTGCTGCGCCGGTGATGGTGATGCGAACGGGTGCTTTCATGGCTGGCCTCCTGTAAATGACAGGCGCATCATAAATCTTTTGGCAGGCTTGCGCGCATGATGAGACGTATTATGCGGTTGCGACCCGGGTGCATGACGGGCGCGTGTTGGAATCAGAATGGCACGTCGCCCGCCACCTTCCATGTCATGTAGATCGCGGCCGCCGCGAAGGCGAACGCGATCAGGGAAAGCAGCAGGCTGCGCATCCGGATTGACCATTTGGGCAGCGGAGCGAAACGTGATGCGATCGGGATAGCCGCAAGGACGGGCAGCACATACCATGGAAGTTGCGCACTCAGCACGGCTACGCAGCCCGTCAAACCTGCAATCACCGCGAGCGGCAGGGTGAACGTGGGTCCGGTCGGCAGCGATTTGTTAGCCGCCATCTGGATCAGCAAGTGCGCGCCCGCGGCGACACCAAGTGCGAGACCGAACTGGCCGAGCAGGGCAGACGCGCCGACCAGCGCCGATCCGCCGGTGCCGATACCCAGCGCGCTGGCGGCGCTGGCAGCGCGCAGCGATTCCTTGTCCGAAAGTTTGCCCATACCCCACACCAGTATCGCAACATAAGCCGCGCATCCCGCGCCCCACAACAATAATACCTGGAGAGCCTGATGCTGGATGATGTGCTGCACCGTCCAGACCCCGGCCGCGCCCCCGAGTACGGGAAGCAGAGAATCAATCCGGCGCAGCTGCATCAGGCTGAGCAACAGCGCGAGTGCCGCGCTGATCCAGCCCAGCAGGACGATTTTCCGCGCGGCAGTGAACGGTACGATGGTGAAGTCGCTGGCAAGGTAGATCGTGACGGCAAATCCGGCGATGATTGCCAGTCCGCTCAATTTGAAACGTTGAAAAAGCAGAGCGGTAACCAGTGCCGCGAGGAAAGGGGCGATACCGGCTTGTATCGCTGGATTATTGAGCAGTGCCTGCAACTTGTCCTCCCGTCTGATCTCGCAGCAGTCGCGATTTTACCATTGTTGAAACCGCCAGCCATATGGTCATAATGCCTGCAAGCGGTTGATGGCCATTCGACTAGGCTGTCAGAATACGCGAGCCAAGCCGTTGGTTCTTGCGAGCACGGGCATTGATCAAGCCATGGCAAATCTTGAAATCCGGAGGTGGATGCCCAACATTGGGATCGATAATGAGTACGTCATGGCAAATCGCTTATCAAGCTTCGATATTGGAGGGTATTGAGTGTATGAAACGGATTTTTCTTTTTGTGTTGACCAATCTGGCCGTCGTGTTCGTGATCAACATCACGTTACGATTGCTCGGCGTGGATCGCTGGCTGGACCAATCCGGCGGCATCAACTTCAGCGCGCTGCTGGTTCTGTCCGCGGTGATCGGTTTTGCCGGTTCTCTGGTTTCGCTGGCCCTGTCCAAGTGGTCGGCAAAACGCATGGTCGGCGCGCAGGTCATTGATAACAATACGCTTGAACCGACCGAACGATGGCTGGTTGATACGGTGCGCCGCCATGCCCAATCTGCCGGAATCGGAATGCCTGAAGTCGCAGTCTATGACGCGCCGGATGTGAATGCATTTGCCACCGGCTGGAACCGCAACGATGCGCTGGTCGCGGTAAGTACCGGGTTGTTGCGCAATATGAGCAGGGAAGAAACGGAAGCGGTGCTGGGGCACGAGATCAGCCATGTTGCCAATGGCGATATGGTTACCCTGGCGCTGATCCAGGGCGTGGTGAACACTTTCGTGATTTTCTTTGCAAAATTGTTCGGCTTTTTCGTGGACCGGGTATTGCTCAAGAACGACGGCCGGAATGGTCCCGGTATCGGCGCCTTTGTCGCGGAAATAGCGGCGCAACTGGTGCTTGGTGTGCTGGCCAGCATCATCGTGATGTGGTTCTCGCGCCAGCGCGAATTTCGGGCCGATGCGGGCGGCGCGCATCTGGCCGGCCGGGAAAAAATGATTGCGGCACTCGAGCGCTTGAAGATCAATCATGAACAGGCCAGCTTGCCCGAGAAGATCGCAGCCTTCGGCATCTCGGGAGGGCATGCCTTCGCAAAAATCTTCATGACGCATCCGCCGCTTGATGAGCGTATCGCTGCTTTGCAGAATGGGCGTGCCTAGTTATTGCCCCACATCACTAGTTATTGCCCAACATCAAGGGGGTTTGCGTAGGTTTGCAGGCGGCGGAGGTCAGGCAATGGAGTTTGTTCCACGGGACTAATGGGTGGAGGCAGAAGCGGAAACACCCGCTGATGCAGGAACGGTGCTGGGTGTGGGGGAGGGCGGGGAGCTTTCGTCGCTCTGGTCGTCATCGTAATTGTAATTCGGACGCGGCGGCTTGCCGTCATAGATCTGGCTTCTGCGGCGAAGCAGGTAGCCGTCGCGAATGAACTGGTACGGATCTATCATTGCCTGCTCCAGAACCTGTTCCTTGTCTAGAAATTCGGCGCGGTTGCTAAGTCCTCTCAGCAGGTAGGACTGGTTGCGCACGCGCATGTCGTTCAATTGATAAATCGGGCTGGCATAGCCGTCGCCATAAAGCCCGACCGTGTCACGCAACGTGCTCGGTCCCAGTATCGGCAAGACGAGGTAGGGGCCGTCGCCGATGCCCCATTTCCCCAAGGTCAGACCGAAATCCTGGTTGTGTTTTTTTAGGTTACCGGCTGATGCAACATCGATCAGGCCGAAAACACCGATGGTGGAATTGACAAGAAAACGCATCCCGTCGGAGAAACCCTGTGCCAGTTTGAACTGGAGCAGATCATTGGCGGTTACGTCGATATCATCCAGATTGGAAAAGAAATTCGATACCATGCTTTTGGCGAACGCGGGCATTACTGCCTGATATCCCTTTGCGACGGGTTTGACCACAGCCTTGTCGACCGTGTCGTTGAACTTGAAGATACCCCGGTTTATCGGTTCCAGGGGGTCTGCCGGATTGTTCGGGCGGGTCGAGGCGCAACCGGCCAATGCGACGGCGGCAATGACAATAATGGAGCGTATGGCGTTCATTGTTATTTTTCTGGTTCGGATTTGCTGGGTTTGACGGGATTATACGGGAGCAGGGCCACCCGGTTAAAGCCGATTGTCAGCGTTGTGCCGGAGGTGCCAGTTCGCCGATATGAAAACTGAATTTTCCGCTATTTCGTTCGGCAAAATAATACTCAAGGCTGTAGCGCACCGGACGAAAGGCGATTTCATCCCAGGGAATTTCAGTTTTGCTGAACAGCCTGACTTCTAGGCTTTCCTGCCCCGGGCCGAAATCCAGATCGAGCAGTTTGGCGCGGAACAGTATATGAACCTGATTGATATAGGGCAAGCTGTACATCGAATACAGGTCGCCTATCGCAATCCGCGCATTGGCTTCCTCCAGCGTTTCGCGTGCGGCCGCTTCGGCGGTGGTTTCGCCGTTTTCCATGAAGCCGGCGGGAAGCGTCCACAGGCCATGCCGGGGTTCAATGGCACGGCGGCACATCAGGATCTTGTCCTCCCATTCCGGAAGGGCACCGACGATCAATTTCGGATTCTGGTAATGGATCTCGCCACAGCCGGTGCAAACATGGCGTGTGCGGTTATCGTCGGGCGGGATACGCAGTTCAACAGGGGCACCGCACAGGCTGCAATATTTCATGGAAGATCCGTCATGCAAGATTGGCGCGAAACGGCATCGCGTTACGACCACTACCGGGAACTGGCCTCGCTCGGTGTCAGAGCGGCCCGCGGGAAGTTCATGGTCAGCACCCGCTGTGCATCGTCGCGCAGTTTATCCAAGCCCAGCACGCCATAGCCCTCAACCAGTACCTGCAACGCATCCTTTGTCCAGGTCGAGTCTGGATATTCTGTCAGAACTTCCTTGGCGCGGTTAACCGCCGCAATCTCGGCTCCTCTGCGCAGGTAGTATCTGGCAACATGGATATTGTACTTCGCCAGTGCGTCGACCAAATACTGCATGCGCAATCTGGAATCCGGCGCGTAACTGCTGGATGGGTAGCGCGTTACCAGATCCTTGAATGCGGCAAACGAATCCTTTTCAGTCTGGGGGTCGCGTTCGGCCGGCTCCTGCCCGAAAGCCAATCCGAAAGCGCCGATATCCGGATTGAAATTCGCCAAACCTTTCACGTAGTAAGCATAATCCACATGCGGGTTGTTCGGGTATTGCTTGATGAAGGTATCGGCGGCCGAAATGGCCGAATCAGGCTCGCTCTGCTTGTAATAGGCATAGGCCAGATCGAGTTGAGCCTGCTGCGCGTAACGGCCGTATGGATAAACGGATTGCAGGGATTCCAGCTGTTTGATGGCAGCTTCGAAATTGTTCTTGTCGAGGTCTTTCTTGGCTTCCTGATACATTGTTTCGGCGGAAGCGGTTTTGGCATCGGGCTTTGAGCCTGACGAGCTGCAGGCAGCTAACGTAATCAGCATGAAAACGGCTAATATGTGGCGCATGACTAATCCAGAAAAGAATTTGCGCAATTATACCACCCACAGGGTCGGCGGGCTTGCGCGCAATACGGGCAACACCGAATCCGGCGCGAGACCCCCGGAGCCCGGTGAGCAGCAAGCCGCCGGCAATACCCAGTATCTGGTTGTTCCCGTCGACTGCGCCGGGCTGCGCCTTGATCAGGCATTGGTCAAACTGTTTCCCGAGTATTCGCGAAGTCGTTTGCAGGACTGGATCGCGGGGGGGCAGGTCAGGGTAGACGGCGAACTTGCCACCGCCAAACAAAAAGTCTGGGGAGGCGAAAAACTGGAAGTGCTTCCGCAGGCGCATCCCGCCGACCAGCCGTATTTGGCCGAGAACATCTCGCTGGCCATCGTGTACGAAGATGAATCCCTGCTGGTGATCAACAAGCCGGTCGGACTGGTGGTACATCCTGGCAGCGGGAACTGGGAAGGCACATTGCTCAACGCGCTCCTGCATTACGCGCCGCAGTTGGCAGAGGTACCGCGCGCAGGGATCGTGCACCGGCTCGACAAAGACACCAGCGGTTTGCTGGTGGTGGCCAAAACCATCCAGGCGCAAACTGCGCTGGTACGGCAGTTGGAGGCGCGCAGCGTGCAGCGCGAATACCTGGCCCTGGTGCATGGTGAACTGAACCGTGCCGGCAAAGTGGATGCACCGATAGGACGTCATCCCGCGCAGCGCGTCAAGATGGCGGTGGTGAAAAGCGGCAAGACCGCGGTCACTCACTATGAGATCGAGAAAAAATACCCGAGCTGCACGTTGTTGCGCTGCCGCTTGGAAACCGGCCGCACCCACCAGATCCGTGTACATCTGGCAAGCATTGGCCATCCTTTGGTGGGTGACCGCGTGTATCTCAAGGGTCCGCAAAAATGCGCGCCGCAATTGCGCGCATTGCTGACCGGATTTCCCCGCCAGGCATTGCACGCCACACGGCTCGCGCTGGAACATCCGGTTACCGGCGAATGGATGGAATGGCACGTGCCCTTGCCGCAGGACATGCGGGATCTGCTGCTAAACATCAAGGAAGTGTCGAATGGACCTGCGTGAACATTTGATCATTCCCGATTGGCCTGCTCCCCCGAATGTGAAGGCGTTGCAGACCACCCGTGCAGGCGGCGTCAGCAGCGCGCCCTATGACAGCCTCAATCTCGGCGACCATGTGGGCGATGCGCCGCTTGCGGTCGAACGCAACCGCATATTGCTCAACAGACTATTGCCGAGTGAGCCGGTGTGGCTGAATCAGATGCATGGCACCACAGTGGCCAATGCGGACACGGCGAGCTGCCTTCCCCAGGCCGATGCCTGCATCGCGCGGCACCGTGCGTCGGTGTGCGTGGTGATGACGGCGGATTGCCTGCCGGTCCTGCTGTGCGATACACAAGGTAGCGTGGTCGGAGCGGCACATGCCGGCTGGAAAGGATTGGCAGCCGGGGTGATCGAGGCAGTTGTGGAAAAGATGGATGTCGCACCGGATAACGTCATGGCATGGCTGGGTCCGGCGATCGGCCAGGATGCATTCGAGGTCGGCAACGAGGTGCGTGAGGCTTTTATCGCGATACAGCCGCATTCGGCATCCGCATTCATTCCCGGGCGGAACGGGAAATGGTTCGCCGATCTGTACCTGCTGGCGCGCCTGCGGCTTGACGCGCTCGGCATCACCCGGATTCACGGTGGCGGAAGTTGCACTTACCGCGAGCGCGAACGATACTTTTCCTATCGCCGCGACGGCGCGACTGGACGCATGGGCACCTTCATCTGGTTGGCTTAACCGGAGCGGAGCGCCAACCTGATATAATCCGCGCCTTGTTTTCCCCGCAATCATCATGAACGCTGTGGACCGAGTCGCAAATCTCTGTTCAGACCCAGTCCAAGTGTCAGATTTTACCTAACACCGCGATGAAAAAAAAATCCATACCGCAAGTCGGCTTCGTCTCGCTCGGTTGCCCGAAGGCTACCGTTGATTCGGAGCATATCCTCACGCGACTGCGCGCCGAAGGTTACATTATTTCCGGCAGCTATCAGGATGCCGATCTGGTGGTGGTCAACACCTGCGGATTCATCGACAGCGCGGTGGACGAATCGCTGGATGCGATAGGCGAGGCGCTGGCGGAAAACGGCAGGGTGATCGTCACGGGTTGTCTGGGCGCCAGGGGCGATGTGGTGAAACAGGCTCATCCCAGCGTGCTCGCCGTTACCGGCCCGCATGCAGCCGAAGAGGTGATGGAGGCGGTACATCGGCACCTGCCCAGACTCCATGACCCCTATTCGGATCTGGTTCCTCCACAGGGAATACGCCTCACCCCAAAACACTTCGCCTATGTGAAGATCTCCGAGGGCTGCAACCATCGCTGCACCTTCTGCATTATTCCCAGCATGCGCGGCGATCTGGTCAGCCGTCCCGTCGGCGACGTGATGCAGGAAGCACAGACGCTGGTCAACGCGGGTGTGAAGGAGTTGCTGGTGATCTCGCAGGACACCAGTGCCTACGGCGTGGACGTGAAATATCGCACCGGCTTCTGGGGCGGCAAACCGCTGAAGACCCGCATGACCGAACTGGCTGCCGCGATGGGCGAGCTGAGAACACCGGATGGAGAGCGTGCTTGGGTGCGCCTGCATTATGTGTATCCATATCCCCACGTCGACGAAGTGATCCCGCTGATGGCACAGGGCAGGATACTGCCCTACCTGGACATCCCGTTCCAGCATGCCAGCCAGCGAATCCTGAAACTGATGAAGCGTCCGGCCAGCAGTGAGAACGTGCTGGCGCGCATCAAACAATGGCGAGAGATTTGTCCCGACCTGACTTTGCGCAGCACCTTTATCGTCGGCTTTCCGGGCGAGACCGAGGAGGAATTCGTTGAACTGCTGGATTTCCTTGAAGAAGCGCAGCTTGATCGGGTCGGTGCTTTCGCCTATTCGCCGGTCGACGGTGCCGTGGCTAACGCACTGCCCGATCATATCCCGCCCGAATTGCAGCAGGAGCGTCTTGGGCGGCTGATGCTGCTGCAGGAGAAGATCAGCGAGAAGCGTTTGAAACGCAAGATCGGCAAGCGGATCACCGTGCTGGTTGATGAAGTCGGCGATCGGGGGGCAATCGCACGCAGCTCCTCGGACGCGCCCGAAATCGACGGCGTGGTGTACATCGACAATGGATCACAACTGCAGGCGGGTCAATTTGTTGATGTGAACATAACCGATTCTGATGCCCACGATCTTTGGGCCGAGATCGTCTAGCAGCTAATCCTGCGCCGGGAACTTAGCCGTTGGCTGGATTCCCCTCGCCAACTGCCTTCTTGCGGGGATAGTCGTTCCCCTGAAAAGGCGCGACATCCAGCATATTCATGTCACTTTTGAATTGCTGGCGTTCTTCGGGTGACATGTTGTTGAAGTGTTCGCGCATTTCCTTGCGGCGTTCGTCGCGTTGCTCCTTGGGCATGCTCTTCCAGTGTTCCTTCATTCTAGCGCGAATCTGGTCACGTTCTGCGGGTGACATTTGTTCCCAGTGAGCGCGCATTTCCGTCCGTTGTTCTGCGCGCTGTTGCGGGGACAAGTTACCCGTTTCCTGCCGCAACAACTCGCTTTCATAAATCCGTTGCTTCGGCGTCATGTTCTTTGTCCGCTCGATGCGTTCCTGAGGGGTGAGTTGCTGTTGCCCGACTCCGTCCGAAGCGGTTGCAGGACGGGTAACGGCGGGTTTGGGTGTGTCGTCAGCGGGCGCATTTAGGCTAAGGGCGGCAAAGACGAGCGCAACAATAAGCCTTGGCAATCCCGCGATTCCTGCGGGCTTGCCTGTCTCCAGCCGCCGGCCTGTCGATTTTGGACGGATTGGCGGACTGGCGGGCATAACCTCGAGTGTAGTGGCTGGTCGTATTGCTGGCCCATTTGGCAATTTACACATGAATTCTTTCAGAAACTCGGAGGTCCGGACCGGGATTGTGTGCATGGTAGTGCGAGCCTGTAAGCAAAGTATTTTTTTTGCAGGCGAAGTTGTAAATATTTGTTTCAGTCATGCATGCACACCCAACCACATCACTTCTGTGTATCATTCCGGCATGACCATTGCGCAACGTATTTTGATTGTTGATGACGATGCCCGTTTGCGCGACCTGTTGCTGCGTTACTTGTCCGAGCAGGGATTCGAGGCAAAGGCGGTAGGCGATGGCAATTCGCTTGACAAGGCATTGACGCTGAGGCGTTATCACATGCTGGTGCTGGACCTGATGCTTCCGGATGAGGACGGGTTGGCGATATTGCGGCGGTTGCGCGGTGCGGGAGAGAACGTCCCGGTGATACTGCTCACCGCAAAGGGGGATGAGATCGATCGCATCGTCGGTCTGGAAATGGGCGCCGATGATTACCTGCCCAAGCCGTTCAATCCACGCGAGTTGGTTGCGCGCATCCATGCGGTGCTGCGCCGCAAGGGCTCGCTGCCCGTTGGGGCACCCGAAATCGAGGAAAAGACCGTCTCGTTCGGCGATTGCGAATTGGATCTGGCCACGCGCATGTTGACAAGATCAGGAGAGCAAATCTCCCTTTCTACCGGGGAATTTGCGCTGTTGCGGACCCTGGTGTTGCATCCGCGCCAGCCGCTCTCGCGGGACAAGCTGATGGAGCTTGCGCGCGGCAGGGACCATGATCCGTTTGACCGTGCCATCGATGTGCAGGTTTCGCGACTGCGCAAGCTGATCGAGCCTGATCCTGCCAAACCGCGTTTCATCCAGACGGTGTGGGGACACGGATACGTGTTCGTGCCCGACGGAGCGAGTTCTTGATTCATTTGCCAAGGTCTTTGCTGGCGCGTTCTTTTTTGCTCATCGTTGTTTTGATCGTGCTGTCACTTGCGGCTTCTGTGGTCATATTTCGCCATGTTCAGCAGGAGCCCCATGCAAAGCAGATGGCGCAGCTGGTTGTGTCTGTGGTCAATCTGACCCGAGCCGCGTTGCTTTCAGCGGCACCCGAATGGCAGGACGCACTGCTGGCTGAATTGGCCGGCTCGGAAGGATTGCGCCTGCATATGGCCGAAGACGCTGACGTGCTCAAACCCTTGCCGGATCATCCGGAAGAAATGCGCCTGATGAAGGAGAAGGTACGCTTTAGATTGGGCAACAACACCCGTTTTGCGTCCGAACGCAACGGCGAGGAAGCATTATGGGTAAGCTTTTTTATCGGCCACGAAGAATTCTGGATAGCGCTTCCCAAGGAGCGGTTTGAGCAACCGGTATCCGAGGTATTGTTGCCCTGGAGCCTGCTGGTATTCGTGCTTGCAATTCCCGGCGCATATTTCACCGCGCGCCAAGTTGCGCGTCCGCTGAAGAAAATTGCACAGGCGGCCATGCAGGTCGGGCAGGGAGTTTGGCCGCAACCTCTGCCGGAAAGCGGGGCGCAGGAAATTGTCGCCGTATCGCGCGCGATAAACCAGATGTCGGCCGATCTCGCAGCCAACGAACGCGAGCGAGCCCTGGTGCTGGCCGGCATCTCGCATGATTTGCGAACCCCGCTGGCCCGTGTGCGGATCGCTGCCGAATTGAGCGCGGACAAATCATTGCGCGAGGGACTGGCTGCCGACGTGGAGCAGATGGATGCCGTGATCCAGCAATTCCTGGATTATGCGCGGCTGGATGAAAATGAAGCTTTGGTTCCGACCAATCTTCAATCGCTGGTGCAGGAAGTTGCGCAGCAATTTTCCGCGCAGGCCCGGTCGTTAACGCTTGACTTGCGCGATGTGATTCAGATTCCCGTCAGACCGTTGCTGTTGAAGCGTGCGCTCAGCAACCTGCTGGATAACGCAATCAAACACGGCGGGAGCGAGATCACACTGCAACTCCGGCGTGAGGACGGCAATATCATAATCGCGGTTGCCGACCGCGGCGCAGGCATCCCCAGCACTGAGCATGAAACGGTGAAACGACCATTCACGCGGCTGGAATCTGCGCGCAGCAACTCGACCGGCTCGGGGTTGGGTTTGGCGATCGTCGAGCGAGCCGCCCGGTTGCACGACGGCCAATTCATTCTGGAGGATAATGCGCAGGGCGGGTTGGTGGCCAAGCTGGTGCTGCACATGCCTGCAAAGTCGGCGCATGAATAATCATTTTCCTGATGGCGACGACAGATCTAAACATCATCACGATCTGGTCAGGAAGTTGAAGCGGAATATTCTGGCGGCCGCAATGGACTTGCTTGATCAGCCGAACACGTACTTGCGGTGCGTTAATTCCAGCGCGATGTGCGGCAAGTGATAGTCACTCCACTGCCAGCGTTCCAGGTGGTATGGAGTCTTTCAGGAACTTCGCCAGACTTTCCATCGTTGGCGCGATCGGCGAGCGCCGCCGCCAAACCAGTCCGATGATGCGTGATGCTCCGGGCGCTGCGAGGGGTCGCAGCACGACGCGGGTACCGATGTCGTGAGACTGCGCGCCGGCGAGTGCCGGAATCAAGGTGACCCCCAGTCCCATGCCGACCATCTGCCGGAGGGTTTCAAGGCTGGTCGCACGAATTTCTTCATTGGAGAGCCCCTCCAGGCCGCAGGCTTCCAGCGCCTGATTGCGCAGACAATGTCCCTCTTCCAGTAAAAAAAGTCCGGCATCAACCAACTCATTGAGATTTATCTCCGTTGCGGTTGCCAGGCGATGACCGGCAGGCACCGCCGCCATGAACGGCTCGCAGAACAACGGCACCATTTCCAAAGACGGATCATCTGCTGGTAAAGGTAGCGCCAGCAAACCTGCTTCCAGTTTCCCCTCGGTCAGGTGGGCAAGCACGTGAGGCGTCATTTCCTCGCGCAGCAACAGGCGCAGTTTCGGAAAGTGCCTATGGATATCGGGCAGCACATGGGGCAGGTAATACGGCCCCAGTGTGGGAATCACGCCAAGATGGATGGAGCGAACCATGGGATCCTTGGTTTGCTTGGAAAGTTCGCAGATGCGGTTGGCTTCCTCGATGATGCGCCGGGCAGAGTCGACGATTTCGAGTCCGGCCGGCGTGAGCTTCACGCATTTCAGGCTGCGATCGAACAAGGCGATCCCGAGGTAATCCTCCAGTTTCTTGATCTGGGTGGACAGCGTGGATTGGCTGACGAAGCAGACTTCAGCCGCATGGCCGAAGTGTCCTGCATCTGCCAGTGCCACCACATAACGCAATTCTTGCAGGGTCATCGCTTGCCTCAGATAACATCGATTGGACGTTTCCATAATATTTGATTCGATACATCAATTTGACAGGGTTCTTAAGTGCCATGATCGATGTGCGCCGGAACGAATTATTTTGTAAACAAGATTCTCGGTGAACGTCAAATCTCCCGGAAAAGCTGAAACACAAACTACCCCGCATTCTGGCACTTGAACCTGGATCCTTTTAAAACGATTTCAGGATAAACGATCAAATTGTAATTATTTTTTTACATTATCAATCAAGGTAACAAATTGTACGATTGATTTTTTGAATAAAGCGGATTGATAAATTCCATGATACGGGCTTTATCTGAAATAATATAAAAAATATAATAAAAACAATTATATATACGATTATTCAATCCATCAATGATGTTAATTCAAACTATTCGCTAGATAAATTGAATTCGTTAATCTTAAATCCGCGTTGCTGGAGGGGTAGTGTGACTGTATGTAATACCCGTCAGCATTATAAAAATAGTAGAGCCTTGAAATACAGAGAAGCGATTCTTGATACCTGGCAAGCTTTGTCGGGTTAATTCAAACAATGAGGAGAACAGTAATGACTGACTTTGACAAGATGAGCAGGAGAGATTTTTTTACGATTAGCGGCAAGGCCGGATTGGCTACCCTGGCGGCAACAGCGATGGGTACCAATTTGGGGATGGTGCACGTTGCAGAGGCGGCAGTCGGCAAGGGCAAAGTCAGCCCGTTCCGGTTCGCCATTATTACCGACTCGCATCTTTACGATATCCCCGACCATAAATTTGATGCTCAATTGGCCGATGCGGTTGACAAGGTAATGAAGATGAATCCGCTCCCTGATTTCGTCGTATATACCGGCGATATTGCCCAGAATGGAACGGATACCCAGTTACAGAAGGGGATCAAGATTCTTTCCAAGCTGACCATGCCTGTCCATTACATACCTGGCGAGCATGACTGGTATCTGGACTTGGGAAAAGCATGGCAAGGCCATTTCGGCAGCCCAACCTGGTCATTCGACCACAAGGGTGTGCATTTCATCGGCATGAACTCGATCTTGTTGCATGATTTCTGGACGCCTGCCGGAATGTCTGATGCAGAAAGAATGAATATTGTGACGATGCTCGAAAGCCCGATCTGCGGACCTTGGGGTGTGCGGGATGAACAGCTGGATTGGCTGAAGAAGGATGTGAAGAATCTGCCGTCGGATACGCCGGTGGTTGTGTTCACCCATTCGCCGCTGTGGGACTATTACCCGCGCTGGAATTTCCAGACCGAGGATGCGCCCGAGATTCGCGAGATACTGAAAAAATTCGAGCGCGTGATGTCTTTCCACGGCCATGTGCACCAGACGGTCTACAACAAGATTGGCAACATGTCCTCCATCGGAACGATATCCACCTCTTGGCCATGGCCTTACCCTGATGTCAAGCTGGCCTACCCTTGGTCGCAAATGAACCGCTCCGATCCGGCTCTCTTTACCGATGGTGAAGGCACCCAGCATATCGACCTGGAGAGAAGCTTCAAAGGCGTGATGCAATATGAGCCATTCGGGGATATGTTGACCCCACAAATGAAAAACGGCTTCAAAATCTAAGGAGGGAGACAGAGATGAAACTGAATACTAAAAATGTGGTTATGGGGTTGATCGCTCCGGTTGCTGTGCTCGGGATGCTTGCATCCAATCCCGCGACGGCCAGGGAGCCGTATACCAAAGCCGAGCTGGCTGATATGCAGAAGCAGTTGCTTACAGCGGTAAATCAGGGTTATGAACTTTGGCACGGTGGCAAATCGACGATGTCGACCAACGGCTTGGCTTGCGGCAATTGCCATCCGGATGCGGCCGGCACGAATCCCCAGACATTCCCCAAGTTTCAGGCGGATCTTAACAAGGTTGCCCCGCTCCGTGACATGATCAATTGGTGCATCCAGGTAGTACAAGCCGGGCAAGCACTTGATATCGACGGTCCGGATATGGTTGCGATGGAAGCCTATGCGTTCAACAACTACCGCGGCCAGAGAATCGATCCGGGTTTGGAAACCAGACAGACTCCTCCTGACGTGGTCAAAGGTGGGCGCGGCTATCCATGGAACGGCTCCGGTGCAGGTTACGACCAGGGTTCCGACGAATACCCGGCCCCGGGTCCAGAGCAACGTTAGTCAGAACTGCTAGTTAAAATCAGGTAAAGCCAATTTGCTCTGTTCATGGTGGTTTATCAACCATGAACAGATCAATTTTTCGACAGGCGATCTGTGTAAAGACTTGCCGTAAGTTTGGTGTGAATAGTCTGTTAACCAGCGCTTATCCGATAGCTGAACGTGTAGCAATTCAACATGGTAAAAAAATGGCAATATTCTGCCACTAAACAAATATATTATTATTAATTATTAGGGGGTTATCATGCAAAAGAAAATTATCGCTCTGGCGATTGCAGGAATGGTTTCCGCTCCTGCTTTTGCCGATTCGCAGGTGAACTTTTACGGCGTTGTTGACGCTGCGGTGGTTAATGTCAGCGGTTCTGGCCTGGCTAGCAGCACGGTTCTTGAAAGCGGCGGACCGGATAGCACGCATCTGGGGGTGAACGTTTCGAATGACCTGGGCAATGGCGTGAAGGCGATCGGTAATCTGGAATACGGTACCGATCTGACAAACAACGGTGGCCTGGGCAGCTTTGATGCGCGCAAGAAAAGAAAATGATCGGCCTGAGCAGCGACACCGTGGGCACCTTGCAGGGTGGCTGGCTACCATCGGAAGCTTATGCCTTCTCGCTGAAGTTTGATCCGTTTGCGGAAGGCGGCGCCGATCCGATGGGCGCGATGGTCAAGGGTGGCGGTTTCCTGATCGGCTGGACCGGCGGCGCGAATCATGGCGATCACGCGATCGACTACACCAGCCCGAACTTAAGCGGCTTTCAGTTTGAAGTAGGCCACCAGACGACTGATGATACGTCGCCGGACACGGGCTTGGTTCTGGCCAGTGGTGCTTCACATAACACCGCAACCCTGGCTTCCTTGAACTACGACCAAGGACCGCTCTCCCTGGGAGTTGTGTATGCCACCACCAGCCCTGTCGATTCGACGCTTGCTCAAACGGAATATGCACTGGGCGCTTCTTATGACTTTACCGTGGTCAAGCTGCTGGGCACTTGGCAGCAAGGAAAATTTAAGAACGCGACAACGGCCTCCATGCCGGGGAGTACTGATCCTACAGCCAACAACACGGCGTACAATCTGAGCGCGACCATACCGGCCGGACCCGGGTCGTTTGCATTAAGCTATGGCAAGACTTCTTGGGCATTGAGAATGACATCGACGGTTCGGCCTATGCCGCATCTTACGGGTATCCGTTGTCCAAGCAAGCGACACCTTACCTTGCCTATGAACACGTGAGCAACGGTTCGGCTGCCAATCTTTGCAGCGTGCTCGACGGTGTGGCTGCTACTGCTCAGGCAGGCGCAGGCGCTTCTGCCGATTCCAACTTGCTGGCTCTGGGTCTGACTTTCGGCTTCTGATCACGCAGGAAATAAACCAGGGTCGGCAGCAGTTTCTGCTGACCCTGGGGTTCGACGACAGCGGTTGTTATGATTTGCAAAAATAACTATAACCATGCCGTTTGCCGGATCATTTGCAGGATTGATAGAATGGCCATGGAAATCCATGACAAGGCCGACAGGTCGTAACAGCATAAGCATCAATGCGGTATTCGGCAAGCGGATTGATCACCCGCTTGCATCTTATTTTTAGAGCCAGAAAAAGGGAGTGGAACATGAAGTCAAGAATATTTCTAATATTGCTGTCGCTGGGCATTTTGCCGTTCTGCTCGACTGCCCAGGCTGAACAGACTTGCGACCAATCTTTTCCGATGTCGGCTCCGGCTAAACGCTTCATCGACAACGGCAACGGCACGGTGACTGATTTCGAACCCGATCTGACCTGGATGCGTTGTTCGCTGGGGCAGACCTGGAACGGCACCACCTGTACCGGCACGCCGGCTACCTATACCTGGCAAGCAGCGCAGGATGCGGCAGACAAGCTCAACAGCGCGGGTGGTTATGCCAACCGCCATGACTGGCGTGTGCCGAAAATCGCCGAACTGGCATCAATCGTCGAGCGCCAGTGCTTCAACCCGCGTATCAATATTACGCTGTTCCCGGCCACGCCCGCTGCCTATTTCTGGACGGCCACCATGCGACCCAAGGTGCCCAAGGACGATCCTTATGCCTATGCGATCAGTTTTGGCACGGAAGGCCCCAGGCATGCCGGCAAGGAAGAACAACACTACGTCCGGCTGGTCAGCGGCGGAACGCCCAAGTAGGGCGGGCGATGCAGGAACGGCCGAAACTAGCCGTTCCTGAAGAACGCCACGGCTTCTTCTGCGAGCCGGGTGCGCTTCATCGGCGGCAGGCTCTGCCAGATCCGCTTGCCATAGGGTTTGCTGATCAGGCGCGGATCGCAGATCATCAGCACGCCGCGGTCGTTCTCGTCGCGGATCAACCTTCCCGCTCCCTGCTTCAGCGTGATGATCGCGCGCGGCAGCTGGTATTCCATGAACGCGTTGCGTCCCTGTTTGTTGAGTTGAGCTATACGGGCGGCCAGTACTGGATCGTCGGGCGGCGCGAACGGCAGCTTGTCGATGATCACCAGTGACAGGGCCTCGCCGCGCACATCGACCCCTTCCCAGAAAGATTGACTGCCGAGCAGCACGGCATTGCCGTGATCGCGAAACCGGGTCAGCAGTTCGCTGCGCGAGCCTTCGCCCTGCAGCATCAGCGGATAGTCCCAGCCGCGCCGGTCAAATTCCGCCTGCAGAATCTCGTGCGCGCGCTGCATCGCGCGCAGGCTGGTGAACAGCAGAAAGGCGCGGCCCTTGCTCGCTTCGATCAGCGGCAACGCGGCCTGTACAACCGCCTCGGTATAGCCTTCGCTGTTCGGTTCGGGCAGATCGGCCGGCACATACAGCAACGCCTGTTCGGCATAGTTGAACGGACTGTCCCAGCACGCGGTCTGCGCCTTGAGCAAACCCATCTCGCTCTGATAGTGGGAGAAATCCTGCTTTACCGCCAGCGTAGCGGATGTGAATATCCAGGCACGTGCACTGCCACCGATCTGTTTCTCGAATATTTCGGCGATGGACAGCGGTGTGGTGTTGAGTTGCAGCGAATGGTGGAAGACTTCCAGCCACCTGACCTGATCCGGTTCCTCGCCCGTTTGCCATTTGGCCAATTGTCGAGATAACACTTGGGCGCGCTGCCAGCAATTGTCGAGCCCTTCGCTGCGCTCGGCCTGCTTTTCCAGCATGTTGCCCAGTTGTGCAAGTTTCTCGCCGAGTTTCTCGAGTGCGCCCGGCCAATCCTTCAAGCCGTCCGTCGCGATGGCGGGCATCCTGCCTTCCTTCTTGAACACCAGCCGCAGGTCGCGTGCGGCCTTGTCCAACTCGTCGCAAGCCTTGGGCAGCGGCGCGAAATCCCTGGCCGATGCAACTGCTTCGATGCGCGTGTCGCGGGCCAGATCAAGCAGCAATGAAGTGGAAAGGCTTTCCCCGAAGAACAGGCTGGCAGTCTCCGGCAGTTGGTGGGCCTCGTCAAAGATTACCGTGTTGCAGGCCGGCAGCAATTCCGCCACACCCTCGTCGCGCAGCATCACGTCGGCAAAGAACAGATGGTGGTTCACCACCACGATGTCCGCCTTCATCGCATCGGCGCGCGCCTTCAGCACAAAACATTCCTTGTGGTTGGGGCATTCCTGGCCGAGACAATTGTCGCGCGTCGAGGTCACCTGCATCCAGATCGGCGCATTTTCCGGGACATCCGCCAATCCGCTCTTGTCGCCGGAGTCGCTGACCTTGGCATAGCTCTTGATCTTGCCCAGATGCCTGATGTCCTCGCGCGTCTTGAACAATCCATCCAATTCCGTGCGCGCTAGATGGTAGTGGCACACATAGTTGGAACGTCCCTTGAGCAGGGCAACCGACACCGGTGCCTTCAGCGCGTCGCGCACCATCGGCAGATCTTTGTTGAACAACTGGTCCTGCAGATTCTTGGTGCCGGTCGAGATGATCACCTTGCCGCCCGCGAGAAGTGCAGGAACCAAATAGGCAAAGGTCTTGCCGGTGCCGGTGCCGGCCTCGACGATGAGGATTGCGTTGTCGCGTATCGCCTCGGCGACTTTCAATGCCATCTCGCGCTGCTGGGCGCGCGGACGGAACGACGCGACTTCAGCGGCAAGCGGGCTTTGTTCGGAAAAAAAACGTTCGACTTCCAGGGACACGATAGGGAAATTTATCCGGGCTGATGGCGATATGTATATGGGCTGGAGACAGCGCCATGGTGCGAAGCGAATTTTACGCGAGGGCGTATCATAGCGGTACGAATTTCGGGATTTATATGCGAAAGGAGGTGCGGCGATGGCGAAACGAAATCTGCCCTTGGCCGGGGTATACCGCTTGCTGGAGCCGGGGCCGGTGGTACTGGTGACCACGATGCACAAGGGCAAACTTAACATCATGACCCAGTCCTGGCACACGATGATGGAGTTCGAGCCGCCGCTGGTGGGCTGCGTGATCAGCGGACGCAACCACAGCTTCGATGCGCTGGTCGCGACGAGGGAATGCGTGATCAATATTCCGGCAGCGAATCTGGCGAAGCAGGTGGTCGGCGTCGGCAATTGCTCCGGCAAGAAGATCGACAAGTTCAAGAAATTCAAGCTGACTCCGCTGCCCGCATCGCAAGTGGAAGTGCCGCTGATCGCGGAATGCTACGCCAATCTCGAATGCAGGGTGGTCGATACGCGGATGGTGAACCGGTATAACTTCTTCGTGCTGGAGGTGGTCAAGGCGTGGATAGACCCGACGATGAAAAGCCCGCGTACGCTGCATCATGAGGGCAAGGGCGTGTTCATGGTGGCTGGCGATACGATCAGGTTTCCTTCCAGGATGAAGTGAACCATAGCGTGGTCATCAACCGGTCAATGTTTCGTATACTGACCTTCGCAAAATCGTAATCTTTTGAGGTCGGACTCAGGTCCGCCACGTACATAGAATTTCGGAGGTGATGCCATGATTGATTCTTCGCGTATCACGGTAATTTTTCTATCCATGGTTATGCTCGGCGCATGCGCGTCGGTCAAGGTGGGGCGTGATTTTGATGTCGGTGTATTCGCGGCCAAGATCGAGCAGGGCGCGACCACGCAAACTCAGGTTCGCAGCTGGCTGGGAGAGCCGGGCAGTGTGGGCATCAGCCTGGCGACCGATGGCGAGCGTTATGATGAATGGGATTACTATTACGCGGAAGGCGAACTGCCCGACATGAGCAAGGCCAAGGTGAAAATCCTGCAAATCAGGTTCGATCAGCGAGGCAAAGTGCGCAGTTACAACTGGTCGGCTTCCAGGCAATAGATTGCGGAGGGGGCATAGGGAACGAACGGCAATCACGCTCATTCCCTACAGGGAAATTATTTCAAGGTTTTGATCATGGGCAATATGGTCAGAGTTTGCCGGTCGCATATACCGTGCACGAAAGTCCATGCGCGCAACATGCTAAGGCCTAATATAACCGTATCCCTCGTTTTCCCTTTTCAGAATCTCGACTACGCCCGATGGTACGTAGCTGGTATTCGGCAGCATGTCGGCATCGGTCAGATTCATGTGCTTCATCGTGTTCTGGCAGGCCACGATCGCGATACCGGCTTTTTTGGACTCGTCTATCCGGTTTGCGAGCGGTGAATCCATCTTGAGCATGCCTATTCCGGGGCCGTAAGTGACGATCTCGATCTCAACCTTGTCCGCCCCGTATGCCTGCTGCACATTGCTGGCGTTGTTGAGTGCGAGGTTCCATTTCCCGCTGTCTGCATCGCTAACCTGTATAACCACTCTTTCCTTGGCTGATGGTGCAGCGGCGGCTGCATTGAACGATGCCAAAGATAGTGAAAGCGCAAATGCAGCGATCAAAACATTGAAGTATTTCATTTGTATTTTTCCTCGTGAGTTCAAAAGTCCAGCGTGTTAAGCAGCGACTGGCATTCCTGACCCGAGCTGCAATGAAAATTCTTCTGATATTTCAAATATGCCAGCCGCGGTTTGGGTGATTCTAGCATGGTGACCCTGATATTGAATCCGATCTTCCCACGATCGAAGGCGTCATGATACAAAGTGAACGTGAAGTCAAGAAAACGGCGATACTGCGTATCTTGGCGGTTCAATAATAACGATCAATTTCGAGATAAATGCGGTATCGGGAGAAGGCCAATGCAGATTCTGGTGGATGCCGACGCTTGCCCGAAGGTCATCAAGGAAATCCTGTTTCGTGCCGCAGAGCGGAGGAAAATCCAGATGACGCTGGTGGCAAACAAGATGCTGTATTGTCCGCCTTCATCGTTCATCAGGGCACTGCAGGTGCCCGCGGGTTTCGATGTGGCCGATAACAAGATCGCCCAGTTGGTCGAGCCGGGTGACCTGGTAATCACCGCGGACATTCCGCTGGCCGCCGATGTGATCGCGCGGGGTGGCCACGTGCTGAATCCGCGGGGTGAATTCTATACCCTGGACACGATCGAGGAGAGATTGACCATGCGCAATTTCATGGACGCATTGCGCGGCAGCGGTGTGGAAACGGGCGGCCCGGCGGTCTTCAGCCAGAGCGATCGCCGGGATTTTGCCAGTCAATTGGACAAATTTCTGGCTAAGCAGCGGTGAACCAGAGTTGAGTTACGCTATTATTTCATCACCCGATTTTGAGCCACACCGAGCCGATGTTGTGACCGGCGTTAACGCTGCCAATAGTTATTCGAATTGATCACTACAGGGTTGCGGCATCAGGGCAGCGATAACCGGCAAAACTTCATCTGACTCGCCAAACAAAAAGACATGGCAAAACCAAAAACAATTTACTCCTGCACGGAATGCGGCGGGCAGGTCAGCAAGTGGCAGGGGCAGTGCCCGCATTGCGGCGCATGGAACACGCTGGTGGAGAGCGTGGCCGAAGTCGCAAGCAGCGGGAAGAACCGGTTCAACGCGCTGGCCGCAACAGGCAAAGTGCAGAAGCTCGCCGACGTGGAGGCCGCCGAGGTGCCGCGCACGCCTACCGGCATCGCCGAATTCGATCGCGTGCTGGGCGGCGGGCTGGTGCCGGGCGCGGTGGTGCTGATCGGCGGCGATCCCGGCATCGGGAAATCCACGCTGCTGCTGCAGACGCTGGCCCATCTCTCGTCGCACAAAAGAGTCCTGTATGTCAGCGGCGAGGAATCGACCCAGCAGATCGCGTTGCGCGCCAAGCGCCTGGCGCTGGATGCACACGCGATGCACCTGCTCGCGGAGATCCAGCTTGAGCAGATCCAGGCGGCGATCGCGCAGGAAAAACCGGACGTGGTGGTGATCGATTCGATCCAGACCGTGTATTCCGAGCAGCTGACTTCCGCGCCCGGCTCGGTATCGCAGGTGCGCGAATGCGCGGCGCAGCTCACCCGCATCGCGAAGGGCGGCAACATCACCATGATCCTGGTCGGGCATGTCACCAAGGAAGGCGCGCTGGCCGGACCGCGCGTGCTGGAACATATCGTGGACACGGTGCTGTATTTCGAGGGCGATACCCATTCCAGTTTTCGCCTGGTGCGCGCGTTCAAGAACCGCTTCGGCGCGGTGAACGAACTCGGCGTGTTCGCGATGACCGAAAAAGGCCTGCGCGAGGTGAGCAATCCTTCCGCGTTGTTCCTGTCGCAGCACGGCGCCCAGGTCGCCGGCTCCTGCGTGATGGTGACGCAGGAAGGAACGCGCCCGCTGCTGGTCGAGATACAGGCGCTGCTCGACGAGGCGCACTCGCCCAGCCCGCGCCGTTTGTCGCTGGGCCTGGAACAGAACCGTCTGGCGATGCTGCTCGCCGTGCTGCACCGCCATGCCGGCATCGCCTGTTTCGACCAGGACGTGTTCATCAACGCGGTGGGCGGCGTGAAGATCACCGAGCCGGGCGCCGACCTTGCGGTGCTCCTTGCGATCGTGTCGTCGCTGAAGAACAGGCCGCTGCCGGAAAAACTGGTCGTGTTCGGCGAAGTCGGCCTGGCCGGAGAAGTGCGCCCGGTACAGCGTGGCCAGGAACGCCTGAAAGAGGCCGCCAAACTCGGCTTCACCCAGGCGATCATCCCCAGAGCCAATGCACCGAAGCACAAGCTCGCCGGCATCGAAATCATCGCGGTTGACCGCGTCGAGGATGCGGTCGCCAGGATGCGCTAGGTTTGCAACGAAGGGAAAGCGATGGGCAAGACGCGTTTGGAGGCGTTCAGCGATGGCGTGATCGCGATCATCATCACCATCATGGTGCTGGAGCTGAAAGTGCCGCATGGTTCGGATCTGGAAGCGCTGCTGCCTTTGCTGCCGGTCTTTCTGAGTTACGTGCTCAGTTTCGTCTATCTCGGCATTTACTGGAACAACCATCACCATATGCTGCACACGGTGCAGCATGTCAACGGTGCGATCCTGTGGGCGAACCTGCATCTGTTGTTCTGGTTGTCGCTGGTCCCGTTTGTCACCGGCTGGATGGGCGAGAACCATTACGCCGCGCTGCCGACAGCGCTGTATGGGGCGGTGTTGTTGATGGCGGCAATTGCATACTGGATATTGCAGGGCCGCATCATCAAGGCCGGCGGGGGCAAGGAGTCGCTGCTTGCCAAAGCGGTTGGCAATGATCGCAAGGGTAAAATTTCGCCATTGATCTATGCCATTGCGATCCCTGCGGCCTTCTGGAATCAGTGGCTGTCGGACGCGCTTTACGTATTGGTCGCGATCATCTGGCTGGTGCCGGACCAGCGTATCGAACGTATCCTGGCCGAGTGAAATCACCTGTTGCCGGAAGGGTGAAAGCGCGGCCGAGACACATTTGCAGCCCGGATGGCGTGCTCGTCATTGTGCTGTTTGCGGTATCGCGTTAAAGTGCAGAAGTAAAAAATAATAATGCGGGAGATGCAAATATCATGATATTAACCCTACTGGCCGCGCTGGCCATTTTCATTCTGCTGGCTTTTTTCCGCGCGTCGATCACCAGTTGGGTGTTGGCGGTCATGGTGGTGGTGCCGGTCATCGCGATCATGGCGCGTTTCTCGGATAACGTGCTGATCGTGATCGGTGCCGCGCTGGTACTGTTCATCGTGTTCTTCGGCATCCCGTTCATGCGCCGCAATGTGGTCAGCGCAGCGGTATTCAGGATCTTCCGCAAGGTTCTGCCGCAAATTTCCGCCACCGAGCAGGAAGCGATCGATGCCGGCACGGTATGGTGGGATGGCGAGCTGTTCGGCGGCAATCCCGACTGGGACAAGCTGCTGGCCTTCCCGAAGTGCGGATTGAACGAGCGCGAGCAGGCCTTTCTGGACAACGAGGTCGAGCAACTGTGTGCCATGCTGGACGATTGGGACATTACGCACAAGCGCGCCGACCTGCCGCCCGAAGTCTGGCAGTTCATCAAGGACAAGGGATTTTTCGGGATGATCATCCCGAAGCGTTACGGCGGGCTGGAGTTTTCCGCGCAGGGCCATTCGGCAGTCGTCAGCAAGGTGGCTTCGCGCAGCGGCACCGCAGCGGTGACGGTAATGGTGCCGAATTCCCTCGGGCCGGCCGAGCTGCTGTTGCACTATGGAACGGAAGAGCAAAAGGACAAATACCTGCATCGGCTCGCGAAGGGCCTGGAAGTGCCCTGTTTCGCGCTGACCGGACCGTTCGCCGGATCGGACGCCGGCGCAATCCCCGATTACGGCATCGTGTGCCACGGCGATTTCGGCGGCCAGCAGAATGTGCTGGGTATGCGCCTGACCTGGGAGAAACGCTATATTACCCTAGCTCCGGCGGCCACGCTGCTCGGCCTGGCCTTCAAGTTGTATGACCCGGAGCATTTGCTGGGCAGCGAAACCAACCGGGGCATCACCCTTGCCCTGATACCCACCGATACGCCGGGCGTGCAGATCGGGCGCCGTCATTTCCCGCTGAATTCCGCCTTCCTGAACGGCCCGACCCAGGGCAGCGACGTATTCATCCCGATGGACTACATCATCGGCGGCACTTCGCGCGTGGGACAGGGCTGGCGCATGCTGATGGAATGCCTGGCGGCGGGACGTTCCATTTCCCTGCCGGCCAGCAGCATAGGCGGCATGAAGCTGGTTGCGCGCGCCAGCGGTGCATACAGCCGCGTGCGCAAACAATTCAAGGTGCCGATCGGCAAATTCGAAGGCGTGGAAGAGCCGCTGGCGCGCATCGGCGCGCACACCTACATGGTCGACGCGGCGCGCCGGTTCATCGCGCTGGCGGTCGACCTGGGCGAGAAGCCCTCGGTGATCTCGGCGATCATCAAGTACCACTCCACCGAACGCTGCCGGGTCGTGATCAACGACGCAATGGACATTCACGGCGGCAAGGGCATCAGCCTCGGCCCGGACAATTATCTGGGCCGCTTCTACCAGCAGATGCCGGTCGCGATCACCGTTGAAGGCGCGAATATCCTGACCCGCACGCTGATGATTTTCGGGCAGGGCGCGATACGCTCGCATCCATATGTGCTGAAGGAGATCGCCACGGTCAACGATCACGACCGCAACCGTGCGCTGCACCAGTTCGATGAGGCGCTGTTCGGCCATATCACGTTTGCATTGAGCAATGCCGCACGCAGCCTGGTATTCGGGTTGACCGGCGGACGCGGCATGGCAACCCCGGATGGCGGGGAAACACGGCGCTACTACCAGCAGCTGACGCGCTATTCGGCCGCTTTCGCGCTGTGCGCGGATATCGCGATGGCTGTTCTGGGCGGTGCGCTCAAGCGCCGCGAAAAGATCTCCGCCCGGCTGGGCGACGTGTTGAGCCAGCTGTACCTGTGCTCGGCGGCCCTGAAGCGCTTCGAGGATGAAGGCCGCCCTGCCGAGGATCTGCCGTTGCTGGACTGGGCGGTGCAGGATTCGCTGTACCAGATCCAGCAGGCATTCGACGGGGTGATCAGGAATTTCCCGAATGCATTCATGCGCCAATTGATCAGCGCGCTGGTGTTTCCGACCGGAAGGAATCTGTCGCCGCCTTCGGATCACCTCGGGCACCGGATCGCCGCCATGCTGATGCAGCCCGGTGCGGCGCGTGACCGTTTGACGGCGGGGATATATGTCCCGACCGACGAACAGGATGCCGTGGGCGCGCTGGAAGCGGCACTGGCCAGCACGCTGGCCTGCGAACCCTTGCAGGTCGTACTGCAACAGGCACGCAAGGACGGCAAGCTGAAATCGCTTGAGGAATTGTCGCGCATCGCCGAAGCGCGCGACCTGGGTCTGATCAGTGCGGAACAGGCATTGCAGCTTGAGCGCGACTACGCGCTGCGGCGCAAGGTCATCATGGTTGATGACTTTGATCCCGCGCATTTGCGGGCCGCTGCCCAATAACATCCTATCTGGTGGAGTACCCGGCCATGAACGACTTGCGCGGTAAAACGATTTTCATCACCGGGTCTAGCCGGGGGATCGGACGCGAGATCGCGTTGCGCTGCGCCCGCGACGGTGCAAATCTGGTGATCACCGGCAAAACGGCCGATCCCCATCCAAAGCTGCCCGGCACCATCCACACGGTTGCCGCAGAAGTCGAGCAGGCCGGCGGCAAGGCGCTGGCCATCCAGCTGGATGTGCGCGACGAGACGGCGATCAAGGCGGTGGTTGAAAGGACGGTGCAGCATTTCGGCGGTATCGACGTGCTGGTCAACAATGCCAGCGCGATCAATCTGACGCCGACCCTTGATACCCCGGCGAGGAGACTCGACCTGATGTGGGACGTGAACATGCGCGCCACTTTCCTTGCTTCCCAGGCCTGCATTCCGCATCTGAAAAAATCTGCCAATCCGCACATCCTGACGCTCTCGCCACCGCTGAACATGGATGCGAAATGGTTTGCGCCGCATGTGGCTTACACCCTGTCCAAATACGGCATGAGCCTGTGCACGCTGGGTATGGCGCGCGAGTTTGCGGCTGACGGTATCGCGATCAATTGCCTGTGGCCGCGCACCACCATCGCAACGGCTGCGATCGAGTTCAATTTTCCCGAAGCGGTGTTGCGGGCTTCGCGCAAGCCCGCCATCATGGCGGATGCGGCGCATGCGATCCTGAGGCGCGGTAGCCGCAGTTGCAGCGGGAATTTCTTCATCGACGAGGATGTGTTGCGCGAGACGGGCGTGAAGGATTTCGCGCCCTATGCCGTGTCGCCGGCGACGCCCTTGTTTACCGACCTGTTTCTTGATTGAGGGGGCGGATATGCCGCGCGGGATCGCTCACTACATCAGGCCTGAACAGGCAATCACGCTCCACGGGCTGTTTATCGAGCGGGCAAGGCGCACGCCTGACACGCTTGCATACCGTTATTTCGATCTGCCCCGAAACACCTGGCTGGATCTGACCTGGGCACAGATGCGCGACCGGGTCGCGCACTGGCAGGCGGCGCTGTTGCGCGAAAATCTCGCGCCGGGCGACCGTGTCGCGTTGATGCTGCGCAACTGCCCTGAATGGGTGATGTTCGAGCAGGCGGCGATGTCATTGGGCCTGGTCGTGGTGCCGCTGTACACCGTGGACCGGCCGGACAACGCCGCCTACATCATCAACAACGCCCAAGCGAAGGTGTTGCTGTTCGAGACGGATGAACAGTGGCAGGCAATGCGCTCCGTGCGCGAGCAACTCGGCTGCGTGCAGCGCATGGTCAGCCTGGACAAGATCATCGCGGATGATGAGGCGCGGTTGAGTCACGCCGACGCGTGGTTGCCTGCGCAAGCGGCACTGCAGCCGGAACACCCGCGCAATCGCGACGAACTGGCGACCATCATCTACACCTCGGGCACCACCGGCAAGCCCAAGGGCGTGATGCTGTCGCACCACAACATCGTGTACAACGCCTACGCATCGCTGATCACTTTCAAGGAAGGCCTGGACAGCGCCGACATCTTCCTGTCGTTCCTGCCACTGTCGCACACGTTCGAGCGCACGGCCGGCTATTACATGGCGATGATGGCGGGGGCGGCAGTGGCCTATGCGCGTTCCATCCCGCTGCTGGCCGACGACCTGAAGATCATCCGGCCGACCGTGCTGACGTCCGTGCCGCGCATCTACGAGCGCATCTACAACGCGATACACGCCAAACTGGAGGAAGGCCCGCCGCTGCGGCACAAGTTGTTCACCCTGACCATGGAGGTCGGCTGGGACCGCTTCGAACACCAGCAGGGGCGTGGCAAATGGACGCCGAAGATGTTGCTGTGGCCGTTGTTAAAACGGCTGGTGGCGGACAAGGTGATGGACAGGCTGGGCGGGCGCTTGCGCCTGTCGGTCAGCGGCGGCGCTGCGCTGCCGCCCAAGGTATCGCGTCTGTTCATTGCACTGGGACTGCCGCTGGTGCAGGGTTACGGCATGACCGAGACCAGTCCGGTGGTGTGCGTCAACCGCGTCGAGGACAACTGTCCTTCCACCGTGGGCCCGCCGCTGGAAGGCATACAGGTGCGCATCGGCGAACAGAATGCGCTGCTGGTCAAAGGACCGTGCAACATGCTGGGTTACTGGAACAACCCCGAGGCGACCAGCGCGATGATAGACAGGGATGGCTGGCTGAACACCGGCGATACCGCGGGCATAGGCCCTGGCGGTTATGTCACGATCACCGGCCGGTTGAAGGAGATCATCGTGATGTCCAACGGCGAGAAGGTTCCGCCTGCGGACATGGAGGAAGCGATACTGCGCGACAGCCTGTTCGACCAGGTGATGGTGTACGGAGAAGGGCACCCGACGCTGTTGGTGCTGGCGGTGGTGAATCCGGACAAATGGAAGGATCTGGCCGGACAGGTCGGCGTGCGCCACGACATGCCGGAAGCGCTGCATGACTCGCGCGTCGAGCAGCGGGTACTGCAGCGCATCGCGGATCAGATCAGGGAATTCCCTGGTTATGCCAAGGTGCGCCGCGTGCTGCTGCAGACCGAACCGTGGAGCATCGAGAACGGCATGATGACACCCACGCTCAAGCTCAAGCGCGCCCATGTGGTGTCCCATTTCGCAAAACAGATCGATAAACTTTACGAGGGACGTTAATCTTGAGTGACCATCCGCACACCACGCTGCCGCAGCGCGAACCGACCATACGCGTGGCGGCGATGCCCTCCGACGCCAATTACACCGGAGACATCTTCGGCGGCTGGCTGATGGGGCAGGTTGACATCGCGGGCAGCATCCCCGCGGTGCATCGCGCCAAGGGCCGCGTCGCGACGGTGGCGGTGAATTCCTTCGTGTTCAAGCAGCCGATCTTCGTCGGCGACCTGGTCAGTTTCTATACCCGCATCGTCAAAGTCGGCACCACCTCGATCACCGTTGATGTCGAGGTGTTTGCGCAGCGGAACCCGGTCAAGCCGGTATGCGTCAAGGTGACCGAGGCGACATTGACTTATGTGGCCGTCGGCGAGGATCGCAAGCCCAGGGTGGTGCCGCCGGAGGAGTGACGGAGGAAAACGTTTGGCACGTGGAGCACAGAGAGATTGGCAGTGTCACCCTGACTGAGCACAGGGATGCACGAGTCTCTTGTTTCAGCCGTTTGCATTTCCCTGTGCTTCCTGTGGCTTGAATTGGGATTTTTAGGCTGAAAAAATGTGGGCCATGGCGGAAGAGCAAGGCCTGCGAATGAAACTGGAGAAAATGATGAGTGAAAATTTCGTGATCCGCAAAGTCGCCGTGCTCGGTGCGGGTGTGATGGGTGCGCAGATCGCCGCGCATCTGGTCAATGCCAATGTCGAGACGCTGCTGTATGACCTGCCTGCCCCGAAAAATGACAAGGGGGAAGGCGAGCCCAACGGCATCGTGAACAAGGCGCTGGACGGGCTGAAGAAGCTCGAGCCCAGCCCGCTGGCCAGCCCGTCGCGGCTGGCATACATTGCGGCGGCGAACTATGAGCAGCATCTCGACAAGCTGCGCGACTGCGACCTGGTGATCGAGGCGATCGCAGAACGGATGGACTGGAAATCCGATCTGTACAAGAAAGTCGCACCATACGTCGGCGCGCATGCGATCTTTGCGACCAACACCTCCGGCCTGTCGATCAACAAACTCGCGGGAGCATTCCCGGAAAACCTGCGGCACCGTTTCTGCGGCATCCATTTTTTCAACCCGCCGCGCTACATGCATCTGGTCGAGCTGATCCCGTGCGCCGGCACCGAGACATTGTTGCTTGACCAGCTCGAGGCCTTCCTCGTTTCCACGCTCGGCAAGGGCGTGGTGCGCGCGAAGGACACGCCCAACTTCATCGCCAACCGCATCGGCGTGTTTTCGATGCTGGCGACCAAGCACCACGCCAAGGCCTTCAATCTCGGCTTCGACACCGTCGATGCGCTGACCGGGCGCTATCTCGGGCGTCCGAAGAGCGCGACGTTCCGCACGCTGGACGTGGTCGGCCTCGACGTGTTCGCGCACGTGGTCAACACGATGCGCGAGAACCTGACCGACGATCCCTGGCACAAGCATTTCGAACTCCCCGGCTGGTTCAACCGGCTGGTCGACCAAGGCGCGCTGGGGCAGAAGACCAAAAAGGGTATCTACCAGAAAGTCGGCAAGGAGATACGGGTGCTCGACCTGCACACCGAGGAATATCGGCTGACCGAAAGCGACGTGGACCATGCGGTGAAGGAAATCCTGCGCGAGCGTGACTGGTCGAAGAAGCTCGCCGGGCTGCGCAACAGCCAGCACCCGCAGGCGAAGTTCCTGTGGGCGACGTTCCGCGACGTGTTCCATTATTGCGCGCTGCATCTGGAGTCGATTGCCGACAACGCGCGCGATGCGGACCTTGCGGTGCGCTGGGGATTCGGCTGGGACCACGGCCCGTTCGAGATCTGGCAGGCGGCAGGCTGGCAGCAGGTCGCGGGCTGGATCGCGGCTGACATCGCGGCCGGCAAGGCGATGTCCGATGTGCCGCTGCCCGCCTGGTCGACCGAGCCGGATCGCACCGGCGTGCATACCGCCAAGGGTTCCTTTTCACCGGCCACTGCCAGCTACCGGCCGCGCTCGACACTCTCTGTTTACAAACGCCAGCCGTTCCCGAACCCGCTGGTCGGAGAACCCGTGCAATACGGCGAGACCATTTTCGAGACCGACGACATCAGGATGTGGTTCACCGGCGACGACATCGCGATCATCAGCTTCAAGTCGAAAATGCACGCGGTCAGCAACGAGGTGCTGGACGGCATCCTGCGCGCGATCGACGAGGCCGAGGCGCATTTCTCCGCGCTGATCATCTGGCAGACCGAGGCGCCGTTCTCGGCCGGCGCGCACCTGCTGCAGCTGATGCAGGGCGTGCAGGAGTCTGCCGACCAGCCATCCGGATTGTTCGACAAATTGAAAAGCTCCGTGAACCGCGTGAAATACACCGTCGCGGGCGGTGGCGGGCTGGGCAATATCGTCAACGCGGCAGTAGGCAATGTGCCGCGGGTCGAGGATGTGGTCGCCAAGTTTCAGCAGGTGTCGCAGCGTCTCAGATATGCGCAGGTGCCGACCATTGCGGCGGTCTACGGGCTGGCACTGGGCGGCGGCTGCGAATTCGCTATCCACTGCACAAAAATCGTCGCAGCGCTGGAGAGCTACATCGGCCTGGTCGAGGTAGGCGTCGGCGTGTTGCCCGCGGGCGGCGGCTGCAAGGAGATGGCGCTGCGCTCGGCGAACGAAGCGAGAGGGGGCGACATCTTCCCGCACCTGAAGCGCTACTTCCAGCAGATCGCGATGGGTGAGGTGGCCAAGAGCGCCGAGCTGGCGCGCGACATGGGCTACCTAAGGTCATCGGATCGCATCGTGCTCAATCAATATGAACTGCTGCACGTCGCGAAGGAGGAAGCGCGCGCGCTGACCGCGACTGCCTGGCGCCCGCAGTTGCAACCGCGCCAGATACCGGTGGCCGGACGCCCGGGCATCGCGACGCTGAAGGCCGCGATGGTCAACATGCTCGAAGGCGGCTTCATCTCCGATCACGATTATGACGTCGGCTGCCGCATCGCCGAGACGATGTGCGGCGGCGACGTGGAAGCGGGCTGCATGGTGGATGAGCAATGGCTGCTTGATTTGGAGCGCAGGAACTTCATGGAATTGCTCGCGACGCAGAAGACACGCGATCGGGTGGAGTACATGCTGAAGAACGGGAAGCCGTTGCGGAATTAGACGGTTCTTCAATCAAGGTCCAAAAATGAGGAGTGTGATGTATACGCAGGATGTGGGTCAGGCCGATTTTGAACAACAGGTGGTAGCCGCCTCGTTCCAGCAGCCGGTGGTGATCGACTTCTGGGCGCCGTGGTGCGCGCCGTGCAAGATGCTCAAGCCCATCCTGGAAAAACTGGCCGCTGAGTACGGCGGGAAGTTCAAGCTCGCCAAGGTGAATTCGGACGAGAACCCGGAGATCGCGGCGCGCTATGCGGTGCGCGGCATTCCCTCGGTGAAGGCGATGGTGGATGGCAAGGTTGTCAACGAATTCACCGGCGCGTTGCCCGAGGGCGCGGTGCGCGAGTGGCTGGACAAGATCATCCCGAGCCCTGCGGAAGAATTGCGCCGCGACGCGCAGAAGCAGGTGGACGCGGGCGACCTCGACGGCGCGCTGCGGAAGCTGGCGGAGGCCTCGAGGCTGGATCCGGACAACGAGGTGGTGCGCGTGGACAGCGCGGAAATATTGCTGGCACAGGACAAGGCGGACGAGGCGCAGCGCCTGCTCGATACGCTGAAGGATATCGATATCCTGAAGGATCCGCGCGTGCTGCAGCTCAAGGCGCAGGTACGGCTTGCGGAAATGCAGCAGGAAGGGGAGAGCGAAGCGTCGCTTGCCGCCACGGTCAACGCGAACGAGAACGATCTCGAAGCGCGATTCAAGCTTGCCAATGTGCTGATCGCGTCGAACCGTGCCGCCGAGGGGATGGACCAGCTACTTGAGATCGTGCGGCGGGATCGGAGTTTCAGGGATGACATCGGACGCAAGACCCTGCTCGACGTGTTCAACCTGCTGGGCGGCCAAGGCGAACTGGTTTCGAACTACCGGCGCAAGCTGGCGGCTTTGCTGAATTGAGATCTGAAACAAGCTATAAAAAGGGACATATCCCAGACATTCTGGGGGTGAATATCATGAGTAAAACCAAGCACCGGAGGTGTATATGAACAAACAGATACAGGAAGCCTACATCGTTGCCGCGACGCGCACGCCGGTCGGCAAAGCGCCGCGCGGCATGTTCCGCAGCACCCGTCCCGACGACTTGCTCGCGCATGTGCTGAAGAGCGTGCTGGCCCAGGCGCCATCGCTGGACCCGTCGCAGATCGCCGATGTGATCGTCGGTTGCGCGATGCCGGAAGCGGAGCAGGGCATGAACGTGGCGCGCATCGGGCTGCTGCTGGCCGGGCTGCCGGTTGGCGTGCCGGGGGTGACGGTGAACCGCTTTTGTTCGTCCGGTGTGCAGGCGGTCGCGATGGCGGCGGACCGGATACGTTTGGGCGAGGCGGACGTGATGATCGCGGCGGGCACCGAGAGCATGAGCATGGTACCGATGATGGGCAACAAGATCGCGTTCAATCCGGAAATCTTCGCGCATGACGAGAATCTCGGCATCGCGTTCGGCATGGGCATCACCGCCGAGAAGGTTGCCGAGCGCTGGAATGTGTCGCGCGAGGCGCAGGACGCGTTCGCTCTGCAGAGCCATCAGCGTGCCATTGCGGCGATCAGGAATGGAGAATTCAAGGACGAGATCACGCCGTACACGATCGCAGAGCATGTGCCGGACATGGACTCGCGCGAGGTGGAGAAGCAGTCGCGCGATGCAAACCAGGACGAAGGGCCGCGCGCGGATACGTCGATAGAGGCGCTGGCCAGGCTCAAGCCAGTGTTCGCCCACAAGGGCTCGGTGACGGCCGGCAACAGTTCGCAGATGTCCGACGGCGCGGGCGCGGTGCTGCTGTGCTCTGAATCCGCGCTGAAATGCTACAACCTGACACCGATCGGGAAGTTCCTCGGCTACAGCGTCGCCGGTGTTCCGCCGGAGATCATGGGTATCGGGCCGAAGGAGGCGATACCTCGCGTGCTGAGGCAGGTCGGCCTGAAGCTCGACGACATCGGCTGGATCGAACTCAACGAGGCGTTTGCGGCACAGTCGCTGGCGGTGATCAACGATGTCGGTCTGGATCCGGCGAGGGTGAATCCGCTCGGCGGCGCGATCGCGCTCGGTCATCCGTTGGGCGCAACCGGTGCGGTCCGCGTAGCGACCCTGATGCACGGCCTGCGCCGCCGCAAGGAGAAGTACGGGATGGTGACCATGTGTATCGGGACGGGCATGGGGGCGGCAGGGATTTTTGAATCGCTGTAAACCTGCTGCGCGCTTTTTCCGGGCGACACTCGCGACGGCTTCCTGATGATCTGTGCATTGGAATGAAAAAATGAAAAGAATAATTTTGATGGTGTGCGGTGTCTTGTTCAGCTGGAACGCGAGCGCGCTGGAAGTGGCCGGTGTCAAGCCGGCTGACAGCGTTACGATCGGCAACCGGGTTCTGGTGCTGAACGGGGCGGGTTTGCGCACCCGGTTCTTCTTCAAGGTGTATGTTGCCGCGCTCTATCTGCCGGCACGGCAGACTGGCGCGAACATGATCATCGCCGCGGATGATCCCTATCGCATCGCGCTGTATATGCTGCGCGATCTGGGCGAGCAGCGGTTTCTGGATGCCTTCATCGAGGCGATCGACGCGAATCACACAAAAGCGGAAATGGAGATGCTGCATGACCAGATCATGCAGATGACCGATATTTTTCAGCGGGTGAAGGACGTCCACTCGGGTGACGTGATCACGATGGATTATTCGCCCGGCAAAGGGACCCGGATCGCCGTGAACGGCGTCGAGTACGGCACGGTGTCCGGCGAGATGTTCCACCGTGCGTTGCTGAAGATCTGGCTGGGTACCCATCCGGTGCAGGGCGATCTGAAGGCAGCATTGCTGGGCGGAAAATAAGTGATCGATCCTGACAAGCTGAATGCCGATGGTCATGCGGCCGGCCTGGATCAGGCAGCCCTCGAGCAGGCGTTCCGGGCGCAGGGTGATGCATGGCACAACCTGGTGACGGAGCGATGCCCATATCTGTTTGCCGGCATGCCGGTCTATATCTCGCCGGCGCAACTGCGCAAGATGTACGGGGTAATCTCGGCGGTTGAACGGGTGGTGGGTCTGGCGGGTTGGCAGGTGGCAGGCGATGGAATTCAACCGAAAGCGAAAGGCGTGTTCTTCGGCTACGATTTCCATCTCAACGACCAGGGTGTGCACCTGATCGAGATCAATTCCAATGCGGGCGGCGCGTTCCTCAACGAGTTGCTGGTCGGCAGCCAGCGCGGCGCCGGCCTGCCCGGCAAAACCGTTGCGATCGAGCATCTCGAACCCGCGTTTCTGGCGATGTTTCGCAACGAATGGAGACTGGAGCGCGGTTCCGCGCCGTTCAATACGGTCGCCATCGTGGACGAAAAGCCCGAGCAGCAGTATCTTTATCCCGAATTTCTGCTGGCCAAGCGCATGCTGGAGCGAGACGGGCTGGATGTCTATATCGTCGATCCGGTATCGCTGAAGACCAGTGAAGACGGTTTGTACTTCGGCAATGAAAAGATCGATTTGGTGTACAACCGCCTGACCGACTTTTCCCTGCGGCAGCACCCCGTTTTGGCCAAGGCACATGCGGGCGGGCGGGTGGTACTGACCCCGCATCCGCAGGCTTACGCGAAGTATGCGGACAAACGCAATCTGGCGCAGCTGACCGATGAGCACGGCTTGCGCGCGCTGGGCGCGGATGAGGCTGACATTGCCGTGCTGCAATCCGGAGTGCCGCATACCTTTGTTGTGAGCCCTGAATTGGAATCTGTACTCTGGGCCGGGCGCAGGGACCTGTTCTTCAAACCCGGCAGCGGATATGGCAGCAAGGGCGCCTACCGCGGCCACAAGCTGACCAAACGCGTGTTTGCCGAGATCTTGCAGGGCGGCTATGTCGCGCAGAAACTGGCGCCGCCGGGCGAACGCGCGGTGTGCGTGAATGGTGCCGAGGCGGTGCCGCTCAAGTACGACGTGCGCTGTTATGTTTATGGGGGGCAAATCCAGCTTGTGGTTGCGCGGCTGTACCAGGGGCAGACCACCAACTTTCGCACGCCGGGCGGGGGGTTTGCGCTGGTGCGTGTTGTAGAATGACGCCGGTGCGGTTCTTGATTCACTTGATTTTCACGGGGCCTTGTTGATGCTTTACAGTATTCTTGCCATCGGAACCGGTGCTGCATTCGGCGCGATCATGCGCTGGGGGCTGGGGCTGTGGTTGAATCCGGCGCTGCCGGAACTGCCGCTGGGCACGTTGTCGGCCAATCTGATCGGGGGATATCTGATCGGTCTCGCAGTCGCATTTTTTTCGCATTATCCGGGACTCTCGCCGGAATGGCGCCTGCTGGTCATCACCGGCTTTCTCGGCGGCCTGACCACCTTCTCCACCTTTTCGGCGGAGACTGTCACGCTGCTGCTGCGCGGCCAGTATGCGTGGGGGTCGGCGATCATACTCACCCATCTCGGCGGTTCGCTGCTGATGACGGTACTGGGTATCCAGACTTTCAAATTACTGCAAGCTTAATATCATTCGGGGAGCGCTATCATGAACCTGCTTTCGTTTTATACCAGTGAGAAACAGCATCACTCCGATATGCCGCTCTATGAATGGCTGCTGGAAGAAGCCAGGGCCATGGGTGTCCAGGGCGGTTCCGCGTTTCGCGCGATTGCCGGCTTTGGACGTCACGGCCGCATCCATGAAGACACCTTCTTCGAGCTTGCCGGTGAACTGGCGGTCAAGGTCGAATTCGTTCTGGACGATGTGCTGGCCGAACGGTTGATCGAGCAGATTCGCCGGCTGAACATGAATATCTATTATCTGAAGCAGACTGTGGAAGCCGGCACGGCCTGAATGCCGGGTGACCGCGGCGGCAGGCGATCTGCCGTTGCGCCTGATTATAGAGGGGGGAACGATCATGAAAAAGCTGATGTTGGCAATGACCATTTTTTGCCTGGGCGGCCCCGCCGCTTATGCCGCGATGCAGGGCAGGGAAGTGGTCTATGAAGCGGATGGCACCACGCTCAAGGGCTATATCGCGTACGACGACGCGATCAAGGGCCGGCGTCCCGGCGTGCTGGTGGTGCCGGAGTGGTGGGGGCAGAACGAATATGCGCGCAGACGCGCGCGCATGCTGGCGGGACTGGGTTACACCGCGATGGCGGTGGACATGTACGGCAACGGCAAGGTGGTCGACAATCCCGACGAAGCGGGCAAGCTGGCGGGTGCGGTATACAAGGATATGCCCATGGCGAAGAGGCGCTTCGAGGCGGCCCTGCAATTGCTGCGCAAGCAGGCAACCGTGGACCCAAATGAAATCGCCGCATTCGGCTATTGCTTCGGCGGCGGCATCGCGCTGAACATGGCGCGCATGGGCGAGGACCTGAAAGGCGTGGCGAGTTTCCACGGCGGGCTGGGCACTGCCACACCCGCGCAGCCCGGCATGATCAAGGCGCGCATCATTTCATTCAGCGGCGATGCCGATCCGACCATTGGAGCCGACCAGGTCGCCGCCTTCAGGCAGGAAATGGAGCACGCGGGGGTGAATTTCCGCGTGGTCATCTATCCCGGCGCGAAACACGCGTTCACCAATCCCGCTGCGGACGTGATGGGCAAAAGGTTCAACCTGCCGATCGCCTATGATGCAAAGGCCGACCAGGATTCATGGGAGCAGGCTAGGGTGTTTTTGCGCGACGTGTTCGCCACGAAATAATGTCTGTACGGGCCGGCTGGCAGCGGATTATTTCGCGTCGTCCTTGAACATGGTTGATGCTGGCCAAGGGTCCACGTCCAGCAGCGCCAGCACCTTGCCGTCGTCTTTCCCCAGCAATACGGCCTGATCCTGGTATTTGGCGCGCAGCGGCACATAGCCGATATCGGATGCGGGCCGCCCGCTGGCCTGTACCGAGCGGTCGATCTTGGCGGCAAGCCCGGGGTTCTGCTGTATCAGTTCTGCGATCGGCTTTGCGGCGCGCCCTTCCGCCTGCCCGTGCTCGTTGTAAGGCATGTAGAACTGCGGATATTGCGGTAAATCCTTGCCGCCGGACAGCGCACTGAACACTAGCTCGTTCCTTTCCTTGATATCGGCCGGCATTTCCGAGTAGGCGTAAACCGGACCGGCAAGCGGCAGCGAACGGTAGGCCGGATATTTTGCCTGGGCAATGTCCTGCTCGCTCAGCATGTTGGCAGTGATCAGGTCGAAGGAACCCTTGCTGAACACCACGAATACCGGGCGCGCCTGAAACAGCACGCTGAGGCCGAACAGCAGCGCTGTGGTTTGCAGCCCGGCGATCACCGACAAATCGAACGTCAGCGCCTTGCGCCTCTTCAGCGGGTTGAAAATGATCAGGGTGATAAGGGGTCCCAGCGTCACGTCGACGCCGAGCAGGATCAGCAGGATGTGTTTTCCGCCCAGTGCCGAAAAGAACGGTGGCTTGTACCAGAGCAGCATCATCAGCGCAATCACGGATGCGGCGATGGCCGCGCTGATGGTCAGGTGGATGAAAAATGCTTTTCGTCTGGATATGTTCGGTCGGGACGGCATTTTATTTGAGGATCGACGCCTGGCGGATCAAATATCGAATCGGGCGCTCATTTTAGCAGCATTTCAGCCCGGCTCGGGAAAACAGCCCGGCAGCCAGTACGGGCATTATGCGACGAAGAAATCCTTGACCTTGTTCATCCATGACCTGGCACGCGGGTTGTGGCGTTCGCTGTCTTTTTCGTTGATGGCTTCGAATTCGAGCAGCAGTTCCTTCTGGCGGTCGGTCAGGTTCACCGGTGTTTCCACCTCGACGTGGCAATGCAGATCGCCATGACCGGTACTGCGCACGCCCTTGATGCCCTTGCCGCGCAACCGGAATACCTTGCCGCTCTGGGTTTCTGCGGGGATCTTGATCGTTGCCACCCCGTCCAGGGTGGGGATCTCGATCGAGCCGCCCAGCGCGGCGGTGGTGAAGCTGATCGGCATCTCGCAATGCAGGTCGTTGTGGTCGCGCTGGAACACCGCATGCGGCTTGAGGTGTATCACCACATACAGATCGCCGGGCGGCCCGCCGTTCACGCCGAGTTCGCCCTCGCCGGATAGGCGGATGCGGTCATCGTTGTCCACGCCCGCCGGGATCTTGACCGACAGCGTCTTGTGCTGCTTGATGCGTCCGTTGCCGTTGCAGTCCCTGCACGGCGAGGCGATCATCTTGCCGGAGCCGTGGCAGCGCGGGCAGGTTTGCTGGATGGAAAAGAAACCCTGTTGCATGCGCACCTGGCCGTGGCCGGCACAGGTCGTGCAAGTGGTTGGCGATGTCCCGGGTTTCGCGCCGGAACCGTGGCAAGTCTCGCATTCCGCCATGGTCGGGATGCGAATTTGTGTCTCGGTGCCGCGCGCGGCCTGTTCGAGGGTGATCTCCAGGTTGTAGCGCAGGTCCGCGCCGCGCTGCACGCTGCTGCGGCCGCCGCCCCGTCCGCCGCCGAAGATATCTCCGAAAATGTCGGAAAAGTCGAAACCCTGCGCGCCCGCACCGAACGAACCGCCGCCCATGCCGCCGGATTCGAATGCTGCATGACCATGCTGATCATAGGCTGCACGTTTCTGCCCGTCGCTCAATATTTCATACGCTTCCTTGGCTTCCTTGAAATGTTCCTCGGCTTTCGGGTTGTCGGGATTGCGGTCCGGGTGGTGCTTCATCGCCAGTTTGCGATAAGCCTTCTTGATGTCCTCGTCTGAAGCGTCGCGGTTGAGGCCGAGAACTTCGTAGTAATCTTTTTTTGACATATTGGGTGACTGAATGCTTGTGATAAATGGAACACTTAAAGGGCTGGAGGCCGCGTTATTCCCGGCGTCCAGCCCTCAGCCATCATAGTACCTTACTTCCTGTCTTCCTTCACTTCGGTGAACTCCGCATCCACCACATCGCCCTCGTCCTTCTTGGCCTCGGCACCGGATGCTGTGCCGGCTTCACCGGCCTGCGCCTTGGCCTGCTCGGCGGCGTACATCTTCTCGCCGAGCTTTTGCGCAGCCGTCGCCAGCGCCTCGGCCTTGGCTTCGATCGCATCCTTGTCGTCGGTCTTGACGACTTCCTCGGCTTCCTTCAAAGCGGCTTCGACAGCGGTCTTTTCGTCCGCGCTCAGATGAGAGCCGTATTCCTTCAGCGACTTGTGCGTGGAGTGGATCAGCGAATCGAGCTGGTTGCGCGCGGTGACCAGTTCGAGCGCCTTGCGGTCATCCTCGGCATGGGCTTCTGCATCCTGCACCATCTTGTTGATTTCCGCTTCGCTCAAACCGGAGCTGGCCTGGATCTTGATCTTGTTCTCCTTGCCGGTCGCCTTGTCCTTCGCGGACACATGCAGGATACCGTTCGCGTCGATGTCGAAGGTCACTTCGATCTGCGGCATGCCGCGCGGTGCGGGCGGGATGTCGGACAGGTTGAACTGCCCCAGGCTCTTGTTGCCGGAAACCACTTCGCGCTCGCCCTGCAGCACGTGGATGGTCACCGCGCTCTGGTTGTCATCGGCAGTCGAGAAGACCTGGGAAGCCTTGGTCGGGATCGTGGTGTTCTTCTTGATCAGCTTGGTCATCACGCCGCCCATGGTTTCGATACCCAAGCTCAACGGGGTCACATCGAGCAGCAGCACGTCCTTCACTTCGCCCTGCAGCACGCCGCCCTGGATCGCGGCGCCGACTGCTACCGCTTCATCCGGATTCACGTCCTTGCGGGCTTCCTTGCCGAAGAATTCCCTGACCTTTTCCTGCACCTTGGGCATGCGCGTCTGGCCGCCGACCAGGATCACGTCGCTGATGTCCGAGTTGGAAACACCGGCATCCTTCATCGCGATCTTGCAGGGTTCGATAGTGCGCGCGATCAGGTCGTCAACCAGGCTTTCCAGCTTGGCACGGGTGATCTTCACGGCCAGATGCTTCGGGCCGCTGGCATCGGCAGTGACGTAAGGAAGGTTCACCTCCGTCTGTTGCGTGCTGGACAGCTCGATCTTGGCTTTTTCCGCCGCATCCTTCAGGCGCTGCAAAGCCAGCACGTCCTTGCGCAGATCGATGCCGCTTTCCTTCTTGAATTCCTCGACCAGATGGTCAATCACGCGCATGTCGAAGTCTTCGCCGCCGAGGAAGGTGTCGCCGTTGGTGGACAAGACCTCGAACTGGTGCTCGCCCTCGACCGCTGCGATTTCGATGATCGAGATGTCGAATGTGCCGCCGCCCAGGTCATAGACTGCGATCTTGCGGTCGCCTTCCTGCTTGTCGAGGCCGAACGCAAGTGCCGCCGCGGTCGGCTCGTTAATGATGCGCTTGACCTCGAGGCCGGCGATCCGGCCGGCATCCTTGGTGGCCTGGCGCTGCGAGTCGTTGAAGTAGGCAGGCACGGTGATGACCGCCTCGGTCACCGGTTCGCCGAGGTAGTCCTCGGCGGTCTTCTTCATCTTCATCAGGACCTGCGCGGAGACTTCGGGCGGGGCGATCTCCTTGTCGCGCACCTTGACCCATGCGTCGCCATTCTTTGCCTTGACGATCTTGAACGGCACCATGTCGATATCCTTCTGCACCATCTTTTCGTCAAAACGCCGGCCGATCAGGCGTTTCACACCGTAAAGCGTGTTGGTCGGGTTGGTGACTGCCTGGCGTTTGGCGGGAGCACCCACCAGAATCTCTCCGTCTTCCATATAGGCGACGATGGAAGGGGTGGTGCGCGCACCTTCAGCGTTCTCGATCACCTTGGTCTTGCCGTTTTCCATGATGGCCACGCAGGAGTTGGTCGTGCCGAGGTCGATACCGATTATCTTTCCCATGATGCTTTCCTTTCAGTTGAATACCTAAAATAAATTGAATTCTGTTATTGCCTTGCCGCCCAACATCAGGGCGGGACCGGGTATTTCAAGTGCCGCTTTTATTTTTTCCCACAGTTGTTGGGGCTATTCTTTTGCCTTGGATACCGTCACCATTGCCGGACGCAACACCCGGTCATTCAGCGCATAACCCTTTTGCATCACGCTGACCACGGTATTGGCGGGCCGGTCGCTGTCCACCAGGCCGATGGCCTGATGCTTGTGAGCGTCGAACTTTTCACCGACCGGATTGATCTCGCTGATGTTGAATTTCTCGAACACGCCGGACAGCTGCTTGAGGGTCAATTCCATCCCGCTCTTGAAGCTTTCCACGGTCGCGGTTTCAACCGCCAGGCCGGCTTCCAGGCTGTCCTTCACGGCCAGCAACTCGTTGGAGAAACGCTCAATGGCAAATTTGTGCGCCTTGCTCACATCGTCGGCCGCGCGGCGGCGGATGTTTTCGCTTTCCGCCTTGGCGTACATCCATGCGTCATAGTGTTCTTGGGCCTTGCGCTCGGCTTCCTTGAGCATCTCTTCCGGGCCGGGCATCACTTCGGGGGTACCGGAAGCCGAGCCTTGAGGTTGGTTGTTCGGTTTGGTTTGGTTGTTTGTTTCGTTCTGTTCCATGCCGTTCTCCAGATTTCAATCCATTTCACTATGGGGGCCGCGCTTCCCGTTTCAAGTACATAGGCAAAAAATATTCTTGCCCATGAGATAATGCGCGCAGTTCATATGCTCCGCCGTCATGTCTGTTTCCAAGAATCATTACTGGCGCATCGCCGGTTTCTATTTTTTTTACTACGCCTTCGTGGGGCTGTTCGCGCCCTACTGGAGCCTGTACCTGAAATCCATCCATTTCGACGCGATCGAGATCGCCATCCTGATGTCGATACAGCCGGTGATGCGGATGGTGGCGCCGGGTATCTGGGGCTGGCTGGCGGACGAAGGGTTTGACACGGTGTTGCGCAGCATCGGGTGGGGGAAAACCCTTCCAGCCGCTCTTGACGAAACAACCAGCCGTTCGACTAGATCACCAAAAAACGGAGACCAAGTCGCTGGTTATCCCGCACTGAAGGGCTCCACCCCACCGCGTCAGAGGGGCACCGGCAAGCGGCACCAGGTCGTCCTGATCGCCGCGTCATTGAGCGCGGCATGCTACCTCGGGGTGTTTGCGACCGTCAGTTTCTGGGGCATGTTCCTCGTGCTGGTATCGATGAGCTTTTTCTGGAGCGCCTCGATGCCGCTGGTCGAAGCGACCACGCTCAGCTACCTCGGCAAGCACAGCGCGCGCTACGGGCGCATCCGTTCCTGGGGGTCGGTCGGGTTCATCGTCGCGGTGGTGGGGCTGGGTTATGCCTTCGATCACATCGCGATCGCATGGCTGCTGTGGGCGGGACTGGTCTGCGAACTCGGCATCCTCGCGTTTGCCTGGCAGATTCCGCCGACCGAGGTGCTGGCGCATCACACCGATCACCAGCCCATCAGGCAGATCGTGTTGCGGCCGCAAGTGATCGCGCTGTTCAGCGCGTGCTTCCTGATGTCCGTCGCGCACGGCCCTTACTACACGTTTTATTCGATATACTTGGTCGAGCACGGCTATGCGAAGAGCGCGGTGGGCGGTTTGTGGGCGCTCGGCGTGATCTGTGAAATCGGCGTGTTCTTCCTGATGCCGTGGCTGGTCAGCCGCTTCGGGTTTGTCCGCATCCTGCTGATCAGTTTCAGTGCTGCAGTCGTGCGTTTCATGCTGATTGGCTGGGGTGTGGATTTTCTGTCATTGCTGCTAATTGCGCAGGTGCTGCATGCGGCCACCTTCGGCGCGTATCACGCTGCCTCGATGGGACTGGTTCACGAGTTCTTTCGGGGGCGGCACCAATCCAGAGGCCAAGCCCTGTTCGGCAGCTTTACCTATGGTGCGGGCGGGATGGTGGGCGGCCTGGCGAGCGGCCCGGTCTGGCAGCATTATGGCGCGACCGTGCTGTATTCATGCAGTGCGGTTGCGGCTCTGCTGGGACTGTTGCTGTTATTTTGGAAGCAGAACATGCCTACCATACAGCAGGCTGCGTGAATAAGCTGCTGCAGTCAAATCATATCCAGAGGTTTGTGTCTTCTTTCGCCGGAAAGTCTTCTTTCCTGCAACTCGGGGTAGCGTTGCGCGTTATTTCTCCTTCTGTCCCCGTTTCGTTTGCGCCGATCCTCTATATATTGCTTTCTGTCGGCGGTTTCCGGGAAGGCGCGGTCCGAACCGGGGGTCTTGGGCGGAGTGCGCTGCAACATGCCGATGTCGGCACCGTGGGCAATCACATATTCCGCAAAAAGGATGTTCTTTTCAACGGCCTCTATGTACAAATTCTGCCCGCCAAAATGCTTTTCCGCGAAATGGTAGGCGCCTTGCAGCGCTTCATTCATGCGAATTTTAGCGCCTTGGTAAAAACCCGGCGTTTTGATCACCAGGTCCTGCGGGGAAGAAAAAAGAACCTGTCCGTTGCCTGTTGAATCGAGCTTTTGCGCGATGCCGGCCAGGACGAACTCCTTGTACAGGCGGTCATGGCATTTTTCCAGGTAACAGCGATCCGCCATTTGTGCCAGTATGTCGGCCGAAGCCACCATGTTGCCGATGGCGCGATAAGCATCGGGCACTTTGATGCGATCGACCGGAACTTCATAGCCGGTAAAGTGCACCACTTTGGAGGCCATTTCCGCCTGGTTTTCCAGCCCGATCTCGGTCAAATACTGCTTCAATAATTCCGCGCTGCGGGACACGTGTACCAGGGTGAATTCCGCACCCTGCCTGTCATCCTCGCTGTCCCGTTTTCGCAGGTAGCCGCTGTCGTGAAATAGCGCAAGTAATATGCCAAAGACAAACATCTCCTCGCCCAAACCGGCGCCCGGTTTTTGCGATCGCTCATAACCGTCCATCAGGCGCGCACTGGCTAGGGTAACGTCCAGAATGTGCTGAAAATCGTGATAGCCGGTATCGCAAGCGGCGTAAAGCGGATCCTCACCGCGATAGAGGCGGGAAATATGATCAAATGCATTTCGCAGGATGCCTGTATCGGCGCTTGGAAAGAGGTCCAGAAACAGATCCTCCACCGCTTTTCCGACTGAAGCGCGGTCCGTCACATTGACGGTGTTGGCCACGTCAAAGTTGTTTCGACGAAATTTCGGATCTTCGCTTTGCATGCCGATATGCTATCACGAAGCCGGATCGGTGTTCTGGTCGAAATCGGACCCGATTTTATTTGTTGCGAAGGGATACATTCGGTGATGGCCAACTGTCGACCGGGCCAATTTCCGGAATACTGTCCGCATTTTGTTGGGGTTTTCCGACAGCCATAATGCCAAGCCGCCCCTGTTATGGCATAATCAGCGGCTCTAAAAACGCGGTCAGGCAAGCGAAACAACATGAAAGCGCAAACTCTTTACGACAAACTCTGGGATGCCCATGTGGTCCGGAAGGAATCCGACGGCACCGCATTGATCTATATCGACCGCCATCTGGTGCACGAGGTGACTAGTCCGCAGGCCTTCGAGGGCTTGAAGCTGGCCGGGCGCGGGCTGTGGCGTCCCGCTTCGATACTTGCCGTGGCGGATCACAATGTTCCGACGACCGGTCGCGCGCAGGGCATTGCCGATCCAGTCTCGCGCTTACAGGTGGATACGCTGGACCGCAATTGCGAGGAGTTCGGCGTGAACGAATTCAAGATGTCGGATCGGCGCCGGGGCATCGTGCACGTGATCGGACCCGAGCAGGGCGCGACCCTGCCGGGGATGACGGTGGTTTGCGGCGATTCGCATACCAGTACGCACGGGGCCTTTGCCGCGCTGGCATTCGGCATCGGCACGTCCGAGGTCGAGCACGTGATGGCGACGCAATGTTTGCTGATGAAAAAATCCAAGGCCATGCAGGTGGTGGTCGAGGGCGCGCTGGGCCGGGGCGTCACCGCGAAGGATATCGCGCTGGCGGTGATCGGCAAGATCGGCACGGCGGGCGGCACCGGCCATGCAATCGAATTCGGCGGCAGCACGATACGCGGCCTTTCCATGGAAGGGCGCATGACCTTGTGCAACATGGCCATCGAGGCCGGCGCGCGCGCGGGCATGGTCGCGGCCGACGATACCACGATCAATTACCTCAAGGATCGCCCGTTCGCGCCCCAGGCCGAGTTGTGGGAAAAGGCGGTTGCCTATTGGCGAACTTTGCACAGCGATGCGGGCGCGCAGTTCGATAAAGTGGTCAACCTCGACGCGGCGCAGATCAAACCGCAGGTGACCTGGGGCACATCGCCGGAAATGGTGGTGCCCGTGGACGGGCGCGTGCCCGATCCGGCGACCATGAGCGACCCGGTCAAGCGCGAGGCAGCCGAGCGCGCATTGAAATACATGGATTTGAAAGCCAACATGCCGATTTCTGAAATCAAGATCGACAAGGTGTTCATCGGTTCATGCACCAATTCGCGCATCGAGGATCTGCGCGCGGCGGCAATGGTCGCGCGCGGCAAGCATGTCGCGGGCAACGTCAAACTGGCGATGGTCGTGCCGGGTTCCGGACTGGTGAAACGGCAAGCCGAGCAGGAAGGGCTCGACAAGGTCTTTGTTGCGGCGGGTTTTGAATGGCGCGAGCCCGGCTGTTCGATGTGTCTCGCGATGAATGACGACAAGCTCTCGCCAGGCGAGCGCTGCGCTTCCACGTCCAATCGCAACTTCGAGGGGCGGCAGGGGCAGGGTGGCCGCACACATTTGGTCAGTCCGGAAATGGCCGCCGCGGCTGCGATTGCCGGTCATTTTGTAGATGTAAGTACGGTTAGTTAGACAAGGAGCGATTGATGAAAGCAGCAGTATTGTTGTTCTTGACGGGCTTCAGAACCATGGGAGGTCCGGGCAAGGATATTCAGCAGGGCGGTACCGCATTGGAAAAGGCGGTCAACAAATAATGCAGAAATTCACGTTGCTGACCGGGTTGGTCGCGCCGCTGGACCGCGCCAATGTCGATACCGATGCGATCATCCCGAAACAATTTCTGAAGTCGATCAAGCGTTCCGGTTTCGGCCCCAACCTGTTCGACGAATGGCGTTATCTCGATCATGGCGAACCGGGAATCGATAATTCGAAGCGTCCCCTTAACGCCGATTTCGTGCTGAACCAGCCGCGTTATCAAGGCGCGCAGATATTGCTCGCCCGTGAAAATTTCGGCTGCGGCTCGTCACGGGAACACGCACCCTGGGCGCTGGAAGATTACGGTTTTCGCGCCATCATCGCGACGAGTTTCGCCGATATCTTTTTCAACAACTGCTTCAAGAACGGCCTGTTGCCTATCCGCCTTGCAGCAGAGCAAGTTGAAGAGCTGTTCAAGGCTGTTGCCGCGAATCCGGGCTACAAGCTGAGTATTGACCTGGAACGGCAAACTATCGGCACGCCGGATGGCAAGGTATACAAATTCGAGGTTGAGGCATTCCGCAAACATTGCCTGTTGAACGGACTGGACGACATCGGACTGACCCTGCAGCACGTGGACGAGATCAAAACATATGAGGCAAAACATCGCTCGGCTCAGCCGTGGCTGTTTGCGTGATCGATGTGTAATTCTGACTGGAAAACCAAATGAAAATTGCAGTATTGCCGGGTGACGGAATCGGTCCGGAGATCGTCGCGCAGGCGGCTAAGGTGCTTGAGGCGTTGCGCAGCGACGGTTTGAAGGTGGAGCTCGAATATGCCCATATCGGCGGGGCGGGCTATGATGCGGCAGGCGATCCGCTTCCCGAGGCGACGCTGAAGCTGGCGCAAGCGTCGGACGCGGTGCTGCTCGGTGCGGTGGGCGGTTACCAGTACGATACGCTGGCGCGCCCGCTGCGTCCCGAGCAGGGGCTGCTGCGCATCCGCAAGGGCTTGGGGCTGTTCGCCAACCTGCGTCCCGCGCTGGTGTATCCCGAACTGGTCAAAGCGTCCAGCTTGAAGCCGGAACTGGTGTCCGGTCTGGACATCATGATCCTGCGCGAGCTGACCGGCGACATCTATTTCGGCCAGCCGCGCGGTATGCGCATGCTGGACAACGGCGAGCGACTGGGCTTTGATACCATGCTTTACAGCGAGTCGGAGATACGCCGCGTGGCGCATGCCGGATTCCGCATCGCGATGAAACGCGCCGGGGAAAATGGCCGGGGAAAGATGTGCTCGGTGGACAAGGCCAACGTGCTGGATACCAGCATGCTCTGGCGCGAGGTCGTGACCGACGTTGCGAAAGAATATCCGGGAGTCGAGTTGTCGCACATGTACGTCGACAATGCGGCGATGCAACTGGTGCGGGCGCCCAAACAGTTCGATGTGATCCTGACCGGAAATATGTTCGGCGACATCCTGTCGGACGAGGCATCGATGCTGACCGGGTCGATCGGCATGCTGCCGTCCGCTTCGCTGGATTCGAACAACAAGGGACTGTACGAACCCTGCCACGGTTCGGCGCCCGACATTGCGGGCAAGGGCATTGCCAATCCGCTGGCGACGATTTTGTCGGTGGCGATGATGATGCGCTATACCTTTGCGCTTGAGGATGTCGCGCAGCGCATCGAGACGGCTGTGCGCAAAACGCTGCAACAGGGATTGCGTACCGCGGATATCGCCGAAGCGGGAGAACAAAAGACCGGGACAGGGGCGATGGGCGACGCGGTCGTCGCGGCGCTATAAGAATCATTTTCAGAAAGAAATAGACATGAGCAAGCAATACGACATATGCATTCTGGGCGCGACCGGCGCGGTGGGTGAGGTGATGCTTTCGATACTGGAACAGCGCAAGTTCCCGGTGCGCAATCTTTATCCGCTTGCATCAAGCCGCTCGGCTGGGTCCACGGTGAGTTTCAAAGGGGAGGAACTGACGGTCATCGACGTAGAAGGCTTCGACTTTGCAAAGACGCAGATCGGCCTGTTCTCGGCGGGCGGCAGCGTGTCGGAAAAATATGCGCCGATCGCCGCGGCGGCCGGTTGTGTGGTGATCGACAACACCGCGCATTTCCGTTATGACCGCGATATCCCGCTGGTGGTGCCGGAAGTGAATCCGCATGCCATCGCGCAATACAAGAACCGCGGCATCATCGCCAATCCGAATTGTTCGACCATTCAGATGCTGTTGGCGCTCAAGCCGATCAAGGATGCGGTCGGGATCTCGCGTATCAATGTTGCCACTTATCAGGCCGTGTCCGGAACCGGCAAGGAGGCGATAGACGAACTGGCCGAGCAGACGCGCGCGCTGTTCAATCATCAGGATCCCAAGGTCGAGGTATATCCGAAACGCATCGCATTCAATGTGTTGCCGCAGATCGATGTGTTCATGGATAACGGCTACACCAAGGAAGAAATGAAGATGGTCTGGGAAACCCGAAAGATCATGGAAGACGACTCCATCATGGTCAATCCGACTGCGGTGCGTGTGCCGGTTTTCTATGGGCACTCGGAAGCGGTGCATATCGAGACGCGCAAAAAAATCACCGCTGACGAGGCGCGGGCCCTGCTGGAAAAGGCTCCCGGCGTGGTCGTGATGGACAAACGCGAACCGGGCGGCTACCCGACACCGATCGAAGCGGCAGGCAATGATGCGACTTACGTAGGGCGCATCCGCGAAGATATCTCTCACCCCATGGGCTTGAATCTGTGGGTGGTGAGCGACAATCTGCGCAAGGGGGCGGCGTTGAATAGCGTGCAAATTGCGGAAATTTTGATTGCGAAATATATCAATTGAGCCATAATGCGAAGCATATTATTAGCTTGTGCTTATAACTCTATGATGTTATTTTATATTCTCAAATAAACAAGGTGAGGGTGATCGCGTGCACAAATCACTGGTGAAACGATTTGCCATTCCGCTCGAACGGCAGACGCCGTCGACCAATTGGCTGGTTATACTGAAGCTGTTCGGCATTGCCGCCGCCGTGATGCTGTCCGCAACGGCATCCGCAGTGGGTTTGGGCTCAATAAATGTGACCTCGGCTTTGGGGGAAATGCTCAAGGCTGACATCGAATTGGTGGACATCAGCAAGACCGACAAGGACAGTCTTTCGGTTCGCCTCGCTTCACCGGATGCCTACAAGGATTCCGGCCTGGAATATCCCTATGGGAATAAGTTCAAATTCGAGATTCAAAGCCGTGCGGATGGTCAGCCTTACATCAAGGTGAGCAGCGCACAGCCGGTCAATGATCCGTTTGTAAGCCTGCTCGTCCAGTTGACCTGGTCAGCCGGCAGACTGTCCCGGGAATATACGTTCCTGCTGGACCCGCCGGGATATGTGCCGGTGCAGCCCGCGCCGGCTCAGGTACAGGCCGTCCCGCCGGTCGTTCAAGCACCCGAAGCCGCCGCATCTGCCGTACCCGCCGTATCAGAAGTAGCTCCAACCATGCCTGTGCAGCAAGTCGCTCCGGCAGCGGTTGCCACATCTGCACAGCAAGCCGCATCTGCGGTAGCGGCGACTCCCGCGCAACAGACGGCTCAGGAAGTCCCGGCGAAACAGCTGGAACAGGCCGCAGCGCAAACCACAACCATGCCCGCGGAAAAGGCAGCCGTTCTGGATGTTGCCGAACTGCCAAAGAACAAGGAATGGCTGGAAGTTCAACGCGGCGACACGATGTACAAAATCGCGGAAAAGTACAAACTGGCCGATATGAATCTGGATCGCATGCTGGTCGCGCTTTATCGCGCCAATGCCAACAAGTTTGACGGCAAAAACATGAACCGCATCAGGGCTGGCAAGATTTTGCGTTTGCCTACACAGGACGAGTATTCCCGTGTGACACAGGCTCAAGCGGTGAAGGAAATCCATGCCCAGGCGGCCGATTGGAATGCGTACCGGCAAAAACTCGCGAGTGCAGCCCCGCTTGGCACTCAACCAACCGAAGCCCCGGAGCAAGTCGCTACCGGCAAGATCAGCAGTTCGATAGCCGATATGGCACCGGTTGCCAAGGAGAGTGCCAAGGAGGTGCTTAAACTTTCGAAGGGCGAAGCGCCTGGAGACGTGGTCAATGCTGGTGCCGGCAAGCAGCCCCTTTCCGAGCAGGAACAGAAGACTGCCGCTCAGGACGATGCGATCGCCAGGGAACAGTCATTGAAAGAAAGCCAGGCGCGCGCCGCACTCCTGGAAAAGAATCTCGAGGATGCGAAACGCCTTGCGCAATTGAAAGTTGAAACGGCCGCGCTGGCACAACCTCCTGCTGCGGAAAAAGCGGCAGCCAGCGCAGTGGCTGCCGCGTCCGCGGTCAAGCATCCCGTTGCCAAGCGCACCGCCGGTGCAAAATCCAAGGTGCAGCAGCCATTGACCGAACCATCCTTGCTGGATCAACTGCTGGACGAACCGTTGTATCTGGCTGGAGGCGCGGCAGTCTTGCTTGGTGTCGGTGCGCTGGGATTCCTGTTTTTGCGTAAAAAAAAATCCTCCAATCAGTTCGCTGAAGAATTTCCGGAAGATGTAGGTGAAATAACGGGCCGCATGGCCACGCCAGTCTTCCCGTCTCCCGATACGGGCGACTTTACCGTTACGGCTGCCACCAACCAGGTTGCTGAAACTCCCCAATCGGACATTGTCGACCCGATCAGTGAGGCAGATTTGTTCCTGAACTTCGGCCGAGATGCACAGGCCGAAGAAATTCTCAAGGACGCGCTGCAAAATGCCCCGGATAATCCCCAGATATTGCTCAAGCTGCTTGGTATTTATGCCAACCGCAAGGATACCAATTCATTCACGATGTTCGCCCGCAAGTTGCAGGATTCGGGTGATGACGCCGCATGGCAGCAGGCTGTCGCGATGGGTCGCAAGCTGGACCCGAATAATCCCATGTATGGCGGGGGCGGGGGCTTCAAGTCAATGGAAGATACCGGTAGCGCAACCGTTCAGGTAGCGGCATTCAATCCAGCAGCAGTGCCGGAAAAAGCGCCTGCGCAGGCATCGCCACTCGATTTTGACTTTGACATTGGTGCGCCGCCGGGCCAGTCGGCTTCTTCGCCGGAACAAAGTTTTCTGAACGACGAAGTGCCGACCACGATCATGTCGGATATGGATTTCGACATCACTTCCGACAAGACTCTCTCGCCAACGGCCGCCGGTCTGCGCAGCAGCGGCTTGGATTTTGATATCACCTCGACAAATCCTTCAATGCCTGCCGCAAGCGAGCCTGAAATGGCACCTGCGCATAAGCTTTCCGATGATCTGGTTTTCGAAAGCGCGGGGATCACCTCTTCTTTCAAACAGGATGCGGCCAAGCCGGCGACAACCAAAACCGAACCGTCCGAAGATGCCGGGATGGCCTTCACGCTGGATTTCCCGGCAGAGGCTCCAGCTGAAAAGGCGGCCTCGCCGGCGAAACCCGTTGCAGGGAACTTTGCGGATATCAGCCTGAACTTTGATGATATCGAACCTCCTGCCGTATCCGGCGCCGGAAGCAAAAACGACAATTGGCAAGACGTCGCGACGAAACTGGATCTGGCCAAGGCGTACCAGGAAATGGGCGATGCCAGCGGAGCGCGTGAAATTCTTGAGGAAGTCATGCAAGAAGGAGATGCCGAACAGCGTGAATCCGCGCAGGCTCTCCTCGAACAACTCGGTTAATCATGCCTTTTATTCGTGACGGCAGCTCGGATTGGGCTGCCGTTTTGTTTTGGGCCGAGGCTACGGAATGAATTTTCATCCTGCTGCTCAGATCGTGACCTGGTGTCTGCTGGTTGCGATATTGCAATTGCTGAATCCTGAAATCCTGCTTGCCTCGGCGGTTATCATCCTGTTGCTGGCAATGCTGGCTTCGGGCCGCAAGCTCGTGCAATTGCTGCGCCGCACCCGCTGGATCATGCTGTCATTGTTGATCGTCTATGGGTACAGCACGTCCGGCCAGCCGGTTTGGGAATCGTTGGGAACGTTAAGCCCAAGCCGCGAAGGTCTGGCGGATGGCGCCGTGCAGCTCGCGCGTTTGTTGGCCGCTTTGGCCGCTTTGGCGATATTGCTGGACAGGCTGCACAGACAACAGTTGATTTCGGGTTTATACACATTATTGGCCCCGCTTAAGCTGGTCGGCATGTCGCGCGAACGCGTCGCGGTCCGCCTCGCGCTGACGCTGCATTATGCCGAGGTCGCGATGCTGCGCCAGACCGCGACCTGGAAGGACAGCCTGAACAGTTTGTTTGATACGCATGGCGAAACGAGCAAACACATGGAGTTGACGCTGTACCGGTTTGGACTCCGCGACGCGCTGCTTGTGTCGTTGTGGCTGCTGCTGTTTTATTATGGAACACTGAGATGAGAATCGCGCTGGGTGTCGAATATGACGGCTCTGCGTTCTTCGGCTGGCAGAGCCAGGCTGACGGCCGGACTGTGCAAGATACGCTGCAGCAGGCTTTGAGCCGGATCGCTGGCGACCGGAATACCGGCGAGCAGGATTCTTGCGGGCCGATTTCCCTGATTGCGGCGGGACGTACCGACACCGGTGTGCATGCGATCGAGCAGGTTGTTCATTTTGACACAGTGGCCGACCGGCCCCTGACTGCATGGGTGCGCGGCGTGAATGCACTTCTTCCGGACAGCATTGCGGTGCGCTGGGCGCATCCCGTACCAGCTGAATTTCATGCGCGCTTTTCCGCCCATGGCCGCAGCTACCGTTATCTGTTGATCAATCGTTCCGTGCGGCCCGCGATCCAGGCCGGGAAGGTCGGCTGGTTTCACGCCCCGCTGGATATGTCTGCGATGCAGGCTGCCGCGCAATGTCTGATGGGCGAACATGATTTCAGCGCGTTTCGTGCGGTGCAATGCCAGGCCAAGACGCCGGTCAAGCACCTTTACCGACTGGATATACACAGGCAAGGTGAGATGCTCATATTCGATTTGAGCGCAAATGCATTCTTGCATCATATGGTGCGCAACATCGTCGGATGTCTGGTGTACGTGGGCAAGGGAAAATATCCGCCATCCTGGATGGCCAACGTATTAGCCGGGCGCGAGCGCAGCCTCGCGGCACCGACCTTTCCGCCGGATGGCTTATACTTGCGCCGTATTCAATATGAAGCGAAATGGGGATTGCCGCAAATGGAACACGATCCGGTATCGGGAGAAATTTTTTGACACGGGTCAAGATTTGCGGCATCACACGCGCGGAAGACGCATCGGCTGCTTCCCACAGCGGCGCGGATGCGATTGGCCTGGTGTTCTACGAACCCAGTCCGCGCCATGTCAGTCTTCCGCGGGCCAAATTGCTTGCGGACGCTTTGCCGCCGTTCGTGTCGTTAGTCGGATTGTTTGTCGATGCCGAAGCGGCCTTTGTGTGCGAGGTGCTGGCCAAAGTGCCGCTGGATCTTCTGCAGTTCCACGGTGATGAAACTCCGGAATATTGCGCGCAATTCAACCGGCCGTACATCAAGGCGATACGCGTCAAAGCCGGGATGGATTTGCTACAATGCGCATCCGATTTTCGCGGAGCCAAGGGATTGCTGCTGGATGCGCATGTGCAGGGCATACCCGGAGGCACCGGCACCGCATTCGATTGGACCTTGATCCCGGCAAGATTGCCGCTGCCGGTGATCCTGTCCGGCGGGCTGGATGCGGCAAATGTCGGGGCGGCAATCAAACAGGTGAAGCCCTATGCGGTGGACGTGTCGAGCGGAGTCGAGTCTGGCGGTGCAGAGGCGGGCAAGGGAATCAAGGATGCGGTGAAGATCGCCGCATTCATCAATGAAGTGAAACGAGTGGACAGCAAGATCGATGTATAACTATCCCGACAGCTCCGGCCATTTCGGCCCCTACGGCGGCATATACGTTGCGGAAACGCTGATGGGCGCGCTGGAGGAACTGAACCAAGCCTATGAAAAGTTTCGCCACGATCCCGAATTCATCGCCGAGCTGAATCACGACCTTAAGCATTTCGTCGGCCGTCCCAGCCCGATCTATCATGCCAAGCGCTGGTTGGACCGGCTCGGCGGGGCGCAGATATTTCTCAAGCGCGAAGATCTCAATCATACCGGCGCGCACAAGGTGAACAACACCGTTGGCCAGGCATTGCTGGCCAGGCGCATGGGCAAGCCGCGCGTGATCGCCGAGACCGGTGCGGGCCAGCACGGCGTGGCCACGGCGACCGTGGCGGCGCGCTATGGCATGGAATGCGTGGTGTACATGGGCTCGGAAGACGTGAAGCGCCAGGCGCAGAATGTATATCGCATGAAATTGCTCGGTGCGACCGTGATACCGGTTGAAAGCGGGTCGAAAACACTCAAGGATGCGCTGAACGAGGCGATGCGCGACTGGGTGACCAACATCGAAAACACCTTTTACATCATCGGCACAGTGGCCGGCCCGCATCCCTATCCGGTGATGGTGCGCGATTTCAATTCCGTCGTCGGCAAGGAATGCGTGGTGCAAATGCCGGAGATCGCGGGCAGCCAACCGGATGTGGTGATCGCCTGTGTTGGCGGCGGCTCCAATGCGATGGGGATATTCCATTCCTACATCGACGTGCCCGGCGTCACGTTGATCGGCGTGGAAGCGGGCGGACACGGTATCGCCAGCGGGTCGCATGCCGCGCCGCTGACCACCAATAGCCCGGTCGGCGTGCTCCACGGCAACCGCACCTATCTGATGCAGGACGCCGACGGGCAGATCATCGAGACGCATTCCATCTCGGCGGGGCTGGATTATCCGGGTGTCGGCCCGGAACACAGCTGGTTGAAAGACAGCGGGCGTGCGGAATACGTCGCGATCAACGACGACGAGGCATTGCAGGCATTCCATGACCTGTGCCGCTTGGAAGGCATCATCCCGGCTCTGGAATCCAGCCATGCCCTGGCCCATGCCGCGAAACTTGCGCCGACCATGGGCGGGGACAAGGTGTTGCTGGTCAACCTGTCCGGCCGGGGCGACAAGGATATGGCGACCGTGGCACGCGCGTCGGGCATCGAATTTTAGGATCATCGGATTCCGGGAACCATCATGTCGCGCATACAAGCCACTTTCGACAAGCTCAAGCAAAGCAAGCGCAAGGCGCTGATCCCGTTCTTCACGGCGGGTGACCCGGATCCGAAACTGACCGTGCCGCTGCTGCATGCGGTGGTCGAAGCGGGTGCGGACGTGATCGAACTGGGCGTGCCGTTCTCCGACCCGATGGCGGACGGCCCGACCATACAGCGTGCCTCGGAGCGTGCCCTCAAGCATCATGTCGGTCTGCATCATGTTCTGGACATGGTCGCCGAGTTCCGTCGCAGCAATGCCGACACACCCATCGTGCTGATGGGCTATGGCAATCCGATCGAAGCAATGGGCTGGGAAACATTCGCAAAACGTTGCGCCGAAGTCGGCGTGGACGGCGTGCTGACCGTGGATTTTCCTCCTGAAGAAAGCCATGAGGCGTTTGCTCACCTGGACAAGCACGGTATCGACCCGATCTTCCTGCTCGCCCCGACCAGCACCGATGCCCGCGTCGAACGCGTCGCGAAACAGGCGCGCGGTTATGTGTATTATGTTTCGCTGAAGGGTGTGACCGGTGCCGGGCATCTGGATCTGTCCGCAATCGCCGAAAGGATCCCGCAGCTGCGCAAGCACATCAAGCTGCCGATCGGGGTCGGCTTCGGCATCCGCGATGCGGCGACCGCGCTGGCGGTGGCGAAGCTGTGCGACGGCGTGGTGGTGGGCAGCCGTATCGTGCAGGAGCTCGAAAGTTCAGCCGGACAGGATGTCGTTGCCAATGTAAGCAGGTTGGTTCAAGAATTAAGGCAGGCTGTGGATAAGGCCTAAAGGAGAAACGTCATGAGCTGGTTCCAGAAATTATTGCCACCGAAGATCAAGCGCCGCGAAGGCGATCTCAAGAAGAACGTGCCTGAGGGATTGTGGACCAAATGCCCGTCCTGCCAGGCGGTGCTGTATCACTCCGACCTGGAGAAAAACCAGAGCGTATGCCCCAAGTGCAACCATCATCACCGCATCACCGCGCGTACCCGGCTGGATCTGTTGCTGGACAGCGAGGGGCGTTTCGAGATCGGCGCCGAAGTGCTGCCGATCGACACGCTCAAGTTCCAGGACCAGAAGAAATATTCGGAGCGTCTGGCCACCGCCAAGAACAGCACGGGTGAGGATGACGCGCTGGTGGTGATGCAGGGCAGCATCCACGCGCAGCCGGTTGTTGCAGCCGCATTCGAGTTCACCTTCATGGGCGGCTCGATGGGCTCGGTGGTTGGCGAGCGTTTCGTGCGCGGCGTGCAAGTCGCGCTGGAACAGAAATGCCCTTTCATCTGTTTCAGCGCAAGCGGCGGTGCGCGCATGCAGGAAGGACTCTTGTCGCTGATGCAGATGGCGAAGACCTGCGCCGCGCTGACGCAACTGAGCCAGGAACGGCTGCCATTCATTTCGGTGCTGACCGACCCGACCATGGGCGGGGTGTCCGCCAGCTTCGCCTTCATGGGCGACGTGGTGATCGCCGAACCCGGCGCGCTGATCGGATTTGCCGGCGCGCGCGTGATCCAGCAGACGGTGCGCGAAACCCTGCCGGAAGGTTTTCAGCGCGCGGAATTCCTGCTCGAACACGGCGCGGTGGACATGATCATCGACCGGCGCGAAATGAAGAACCAGCTGGCGACGCTGATCACGCTGCTGACCAAGCAGGCGGCGGTCGCCGATATCGAAGCGGCCTGAGCCTGCCACCAGAGACCGGGTTTGCGGAAACCAGTCGAGCCGATGACTGCATCAACACTGGACGCAGGGCGCTGCAGACTGCCGCATGGTGCCCGTACATTATCATCAAAATGACCTTGCCCGGCAACCTCGCTGAATGGCTGACCTACCTCGAATCCCTGCACCCCAAAACCATCGCGCTGGGCCTGGAACGCGTGGAGCAAGTCAAGCAACGGCTGAGTCTCAATCCCGATTTTCCCGTCATCACGGTCGGCGGCACCAACGGCAAAGGCTCGGTCTGCGCGATGCTGGAATCGATTTTGGATGCTGCGGGATACCGCGTCGGCTGCTACACCTCGCCGCATCTGCTGGATTACAACGAGCGTGTGCGCATCGCCAAGCGGCAGGCGAGCGATGCGGAACTATGCGCTTCGTTTGAAAGGATCGAACGGGCGCGCGGAGAAACCGCGCTCACCTATTTCGAATTCGGAACACTGGCCGCGATGCACTGTTTCATCGAGCAAAAGGTTGATGTCGCGATCCTTGAAGTCGGCCTGGGCGGCAGGCTGGACGCGGTGAACGTTTTCGACAGCGACTGCGCGGTGATCGCCAGCGTGGACATCGACCACACCGATTATCTGGGTGACACGCGCGAGGCCATCGCTCATGAAAAGGCGGGCATCATGCGCAAAGGCCGCGTGGCGATCTGCGCGGATGAGGACGTGCCGCAGGCGATAAAGAGCCACGCGCAACAGATCGGCGCGGAGCTGTGGTGCATCGGCAATGAGTTTGGTTTTACGCCACACCATGGACAGTGGGATTACCGCAGCAAGGCGGGCTCGCGAAACGCGCTGCCCTATCCCGCGTTGCGCGGCGCATACCAGCTGGGCAATGCCAGCGCGGCGCTGGCAGCGCTGGATGCGCTCAGGGACCGTGTTCCGGTCGACATGGAAGCGGTGCGGCGCGGGTTGGGCGAAGTGCAACTGCCGGGGCGCTTCCAGGTTGTTCCGGGCAGGCCTGCACTGATACTGGATGTGGCGCACAATCCACATGCCGCGCGAGCCTTGGCGCGGAATCTGGCCGGATTGCCGCCTTGCACGCATACTTATGCGGTATTTTCCATGCTGGCGGACAAGGATATCGCCGGCGTGGTATCGGCACTGGATCCCCATGTCGACACCTGGCTGGTGGCCGCTTTGGATACCCCGCGCGCTGCGGATTCGGCGCGGCTGGAAAGCGTGTTGGAACAGTGCGGGGTTCGCGGCGAGATCAAAGTCTGCGCCAGCATCTTCGCAGCGCTGCGTTATGCCTATAACGCGGCAGGCGAAAATGATAGAATTGCGGCCTTCGGATCATTCCATACGGTGGCGGAAGTGATGTCCGCGAGAGGGCTATCCGTCCCGGGTGATCAATCGAGCCGGGGCAAAAATCCAAGGTTCCCATAAAGCGAGAACAAGGCATGGCAAAACAGCAGACGGAAGATGAACTGAATCTCAGGCGCAAGGCGCGCCGCCGTTTGATCGGTGCAATCGCGCTCACGTTGGCGGTCGTGGTGATTTTGCCGATGGTGCTGGACAGCGAACCGAAGTCCACCGGCAACGACATCGACCTGAGCATCCCTGACCCTGACAAGGTCGGCGCGTTTGTTCCCGGCGTAGCCATCCCCGAGGTCAAACTGCCGCCCGCCAGTTCGGCTGTGGTGACAGGCTCTGCGCCGCCCGTCGGCGAACCGGTCAAGGTCAAACCGGCTGTTACGCCGGCGCCCAACAAGGCAGCGAGTGCCAAGGCTTTGCCCGCTGCGCAGAAACCGGCAGAAAAGCCGGCAAGCGGCGAAGGTTATGCTGCCCAGGTCGGGGCATATGCAAACGCCAGCACTGCAAAGCAGGAACTCAAAAAGCTCAAGAGCTGGGGTTTCAAGGCATACACCGAAAAAGTCGATGGCAACACGCGGGTGCGCGTGGGCCCCTATCCGGATCGGGACAAGGCTGAGAAGGCAGGACAATTGCTGGAAAAGCACGGGTTACGCCCTGTGATCGTCAGTACCAAATGAACGGACTGGATTTTGCCGTCATCGCGATAGTGCTGGTTTCAATGTTGCTCGGGTTGTGGCGCGGCCTGCTTTACGAAGTTTTGTCGGTGCTGGGGTGGCCGTTTGCGATCATTTTGAGCAAGTTGTCGGCCACCAGCGTCGCCCCGCTGCTGCCGATCGGCCAAGAGGACATGCGCGTCACGGCGGCCTACGTGCTGGTTTTCATTGCTGCATTGATTGCATGGGGTCTGCTGACCAGACTGGTCGCAAAACTGCTCGAGGCAATCGGTTCCGATTGGTCAGACCGGGCGATGGGGGGACTATTTGGCGCAATGCGCGGCGTATTGGTAGTGCTCGTACTGGTGTGGCTGGCCGGATTGACCCGTGTTCCCGATCAGCCTTTCTGGCGTGCTTCGCTGTCCGGCAGGACGCTCGAGAATATAGCCATACCGACCAAGACGTGGCTGCCGGAGAGTATCGCGCAGCGCATCCATTATCGAACTCGTCGTTAATTTTTGGGACAAGAATCTATGTGCGGCATACTCGGACTGATCTCGCATTCACCGGCCAATCAACTGTTGTATGACGGCTTGCAGGTCCTGCAGCATCGCGGCCAAGACGCAGCCGGTATTGCGACGCTGGAAGGACATACCTTTCACCTGCACAAGGACAACGGGCTGGTGCGGGATGCGTTCCGCACTCGGCATATGCGTTCGCTGCTGGGCAACGCGGGTATTGCACATGTGCGCTATCCGACCGCCGGATCTGCGGTAGACCACAACGAGGCGCAGCCGTTCTACGTGAATTCCCCGTTCGGTATCGTGCTCGGCCACAACGGCAACCTGACCAACGCGGACGAGTTGAAGCAGCAGTTGTTCGCGGAAGACTTGCGCCATGTCAACACCAACTCGGATTCCGAGGTGCTGCTGAATGTATTGGCGCACGAGTTGCAGATCAATTCCAAACAATACCGCCTCGACGTGAAAACCATTTTTGCTGCGGTTTCCGGCGTGCATCAGCGTTGCCGCGGCGCCTATGCGGTGGTGGCGATGATCGCTGGATACGGCCTGCTGGCGTTTCGCGATATCTATGGTATCCGCCCGCTGGTGATCGGCGTGAACGAAACCGCCGCCGGCCCGGAATATCTGGTCGCTTCGGAAAGCGTGGCCCTCGACACCTTGGGGTTCAGGTTTCTTCGCAATATCGCACCGGGCGAAGCGGTATTCATCGATTTCGACGGCAATCTTCACAGCCGCCAATGCAGCGACAAGGCCAGCCTGAATCCGTGCATATTCGAATACGTCTATCTGGCGCGTCCGGATTCGGTCATCGACGGTATCTCGGTGTATGAGACGCGCTTGTATATGGGAGAATATCTGGCCGATAAACTAAAGCGCACCTGGAGCGAGATCGACATCGACGTGGTGATCCCGATCCCGGACTCGAGCCGCCCCAGCGCGCTGCAACTGGCGAATCGCCTCAATATTCCTTTCCGTGAAGGCTTTGTGAAGAACCGCTATATCGGGCGGACTTTCATCATGCCGGGCCAGGCGATGCGCAAGAAGTCGGTGCGCCAGAAGCTGAATGCGATCGGCGTCGAATTCAAGGGCAAGAACGTGCTGCTGGTGGACGACTCGATCGTGCGCGGTACCACCAGCCGCGAGATCGTCCAGATGGCGCGCGATGCCGGTGCGCGCAAGGTCTACTTCGCTTCCGCGGCGCCGCCGGTCCGCTTCCCGAATGTGTACGGTATCGACATGCCCAGCCCCCGGGAACTGATCGCCACCGGGCGCAGCGACGACGAGATCTGCCGCGAGATCGGCGCGGACCGGCTGATCTACCAGGATCTGGACGATCTCAAGGCGGCGGTTCGCAAAGCCAACCCGAAGATCACCAACTTCGATGCGTCATGTTTCGACGGAATCTACATCACCGGCGATATCAGCGCAGATTATCTGAACCGGGTCGAGGCGTTGCGCGGCAGCGGGAAGGTCGAGTTGCCGCTGGACGAAGACCAGCTGGAATTGAACTTGGCGGTCAGTTCCGCATCGATGTGATTGCGCGCCGTATTTGACAAAAAGAGAAGTCGGGTGATAACTTGCGGCCTGCGCCGATTTGATTGGGAACCTCTGAATCGATCCATCATGAAGCGCGTTGCTACCAAATTTGTAATGGATGCTAGAAACGAGCCCCGTCGAATAGCAATCGCATATTCGTAAGGCGAGTGACAAAGCAGACGCGCAAATTTGGTGCAACCCGAAGGGCGACCACTTTGCGGGCAACTGGCTGTGTTGCGCAGCTCGTGAAGGGAATGGCCATTCACATCGCTTCGCGCCTTGCCATCCATCCCGCAAAGTGGTCGCGCGGTCATGCAGGATCAATTCAGAGGTTCCTACAGCTTGCGGGCGCATGATAAATTCAGCTAAAGCGCGGGAAACCCGGTTTAGCTCAAGCTATCCGGGTTTTGTGTTTTGAGGGGCAAACATGTCTGAATCATCCTATCAGCCGGAAACGCTGGCGGTCCATGCCGGCACGGTGCGCAGCCAGTTCGGAGAGCACAGCGAGGCGTTGTTCCTGACTTCCAGTTTCGTGTTCGAGAATGCCGCGCAGGCCGCCGCGCGTTTCATCGGCGAGCAGCCGGGCAACATCTATTCGCGTTTCACCAACCCCACCGTCACGATGTTCGAGGAACGCCTCGCCGCGATGGAAGGCGCCGAGCAGTGCGTGGCGACCGCTTCGGGCATGTCGGCGATACTCGCGTGCGTGATGGGCGTGCTCAAGGCGGGCGATCACATCGTCGCCTCGCGCAGCCTGTTTGGCGCGACGGTGAACCTGTTCAACAACATCATCAGGAAATTCGGCGTGGAGACTACTTACGTGTCGGCAACCGATGTCGCCGAATGGAAGGCCGCTGTGTGTCCCAACACCCGTCTTTTCTTTCTTGAGACACCATCCAATCCGCTCACCGAGATCTCCGACATTGCGGCGATCGCTGCGGTGGCGAAGCAATGCGGCGCGCTGCTGGCGGTGGACAACTGCTTCTGCACGCCGATACTGCAAAGCCCGTTGCGCCTGGGCGCCGACATTGTGATCCATTCCGCGACCAAGTACATCGACGGGCAGGGACGCGCGCTGGGCGGCGCGGTGCTGGGCAGCAGAAAGAACATGGAAAGCGTGTACGGCTTTTTGCGCACCGCCGGCCCGAGCATGAGCCCGTTCAATGCATGGGTGTTCCTGAAAGGCTTGGAGACGCTCAAGCTGCGCATGGAGGCGCACAGCGCCAACGCGCTGGAACTGGCGCGCTGGCTGGAAAAGCAGGCGAATGTCGCCCGGGTGCTGTATCCGGGTCTGCCGTCGCATCCGCAGCACGCGCTGGCGATGCAACAGCAGAAGACCGGCGGCGGTATCGTGTCGTTCGAGGTCGTGTCATCCCGGGGGAGCGGCAAGGAGGCGGCATGGCGCGTGATTGACAATACCAGGCTGCTGTCCATTACTGCGAACCTCGGCGACACGAAAACTACCATCACCCATCCGGCCAGCACCACCCATGCGCGCATCACCCCGGAGGCGCGCGCGGCGGCGGGCATCACCGACGGGTTGATACGCATTGCAGTCGGGCTGGAAGCGGTAGTGGACATACAGAACGATCTGGCGCGCGGCCTGTAAAAACCACCGCACAATTACGGCGCTTGCTGATACTGCGTTAGAAAATGTCTCGAAATCCGGGATCGCATAGCGATAGACTAACTTGTAAACTCCGGTTTCTTGCCATTTTCCGCCTTGTCTCAGCTTCGCTCGTTACGTTGTACGGAGGTCTTTGATGGATACTTTGGCCGCACAAGTCGGAGGATCGCTCGAATCGCACGGCCTGATGCTGGCGACCGCGGAATCCTGTACCGGCGGCGGCGTGGCGCAGGCGATCACCGACGTGGCAGGAAGCTCCGCGTGGTTCGAACGCGGCTTCGTCACCTATTCAAACCAGTCCAAACAGCAGATGCTGGGTGTGCGCGAGTCCACGCTGAAGCAGCATGGCGCGGTGTCCGAGATGACGGTTCGAGAGATGGTGGCGGGCGCACTGGAGCGCAGTTCAGCGCAAGTGGCGCTTGCGGTCAGCGGCATTGCCGGACCGGATGGCGGCACTGCGGAAAAGCCGGTGGGCACGGTCTGGTTCGCATGGGGATCAAGGAATGGCGAGACTTGCGCGCGGCGCTATCAACTGGATGGCAATCGTGCGGAGGTGCGTGCCCAAGCTGTACGCATCGCGCTGCAGGGCATCATTGCCCTGCTGGAAAATCGGACCGAAACGGCGTGATAGCACAAAGAGAACGAACGTTCTGTACAAATCCAAAATGATGTGCCACAATCCGCCACCGACTTTTGAAGGGGAATGAAAATGGACGACAATAAATCGAAGGCACTGGCAGCGGCACTGGGCCAAATCGAAAAACAATTCGGCAAAGGCTCGATCATGCGCCTGGGCGAACACGAGGTGGCACGCGACATCCAGGTCGTGTCCACCGGTTCGCTGGGTCTGGACATCGCGCTGGGCGTGGGCGGCTTGCCGCGGGGCCGGGTGGTGGAGATCTACGGTCCGGAATCGTCCGGCAAAACCACGCTGGCTTTGCAGGTCATTGCCGAGATGCAGAAGCTGGGCGGCACGGCAGCATTCATCGACGCGGAACACGCGCTTGACCCGCAATATGCGCAGAAGCTTGGCGTGAAGGTCGAAGACGTGCTGATCTCGCAGCCGGACAACGGCGAGCAGGCGCTGGAGATCACCGACATGCTGGTGCGTTCCGGATCGGTGGATGTGGTGGTGGTCGACTCGGTCGCCGCGCTGACGCCCAAGGCCGAGATCGAGGGCGAGATGGGCGATGCGCAGATGGGCCTGCATGCGCGGCTGATGTCGCAGGCGCTGCGCAAGCTGACCGGCAACATCAACCGTTCCAACACGCTGGTGATCTTCATCAACCAGATCCGCATGAAGATCGGCGTGATGTTCGGCAATCCCGAAACCACCACCGGCGGCAACGCGCTCAAGTTCTATGCCTCGGTGCGCCTCGATATCCGCCGCATCGGCGCAATCAAGAAGGGCGATGAAGTGATCGGCAACGAGACGCGGGTCAAGGTGGTGAAGAACAAGGTCGCGCCGCCGTTCCGCGAGGCGCTGTTCGATATCCTGTACGGCGAAGGCATCTCGCGCGAAGGCGAGATCATCGACCTCGGCGTGCAGCACAAGCTGGTGGAAAAATCCGGGGCATGGTATGCCTACAAGGGCGAAAAGATCGGGCAGGGAAAGGACAATGCGCGCGAATATCTGCGCGATCATCCGGAAGTCGCGCGGGAGATCGAGAACAAGGTGCGCGAAGCCGTCGGTGTCGCGCTGCTCGAGCCGGTCGTAAAGCCGGCCCTGAAAGCAGCCGACAAGGCCAGTGAAAAAGCTGGTGAAAAAGCTGGTGAAAAAGCGACGGCAAAAGCGGGCAAGGCCGTTGAGGAAAAAGCCTGAAGTCAGTTTGCGCGCACGGGCTTTGAAATTGCTGGCCCGGCGTGAATACAGCCGGGCCGAATTGCGCGCAAAATTGTTGCCGCTCGTTCAGATAGAGGATGGTTTTGAGCAGGTTGCGCCCGCCAATCTGGATGCATTGCTGGATGATCTGACCGAGCGCGGCTGGTTGTCCGATGCGCGCGCTGCTACCCAATTGTTGCATGCCAAACGCAACCGCTTCGGCTTGCAGCGCATCACCCATGAAATGCGCCAGAGAGGCATTTCCGAGGATTTGATCGGCGAAGCGTTGCCGCAGCTTAAGGAAACCGAGCTGGAGGCTGCGCGCAATGTTTGGCAAAAAAAGTTTGGTATGTTGCCCCGGGATGCCGGTGAGCGGGCCAGGCAAATTCGATTTTTGCAATCACGGGGTTTTGCACTCGAGGTTATCCTTCAGGTATTGCGGCTGGCAACGGTCAGCGAAGGATGATCTATTGATGCACGCAGCCTTCATCAACCTTCGGGGAATGAGCGCGTATCGGAATAACGTGAACGGCGTTCCCTGCTGCAATATCACCGCAAAGGCGTATTCGATCACATTGCGGAGCCAGCCTATATGAGGCTTTGGTCGTTGCATCCGCGCTATCTGGATGCCAGGGGCCTGGTGGCGTTGTGGCGTGAAGGATTGCTGGCGCAGAAGGTGCTCGCCGGAATGACCAGGGGTTATCGACATCATCCGCAGTTATTGCGCTTTCGCGAACATGCCGATGCACCGGGCGCGATCGCGGCGTACCTGAATGCGGTGCTGCGCGAGGCTGAACGGCGCGGCTACCGTTTTGACGCGGCCGAGATCGCTTGCGGTGCAACTGGCGCGCGCATACCGGTCACGCAAGGTCAAATGGAATATGAATGGGAGCATCTGCGGGCCAAGTTGAGGAAACGTAATCAGGCGGCGTACCAGCGCATCCGGTCGGTGCAGGAACCGGACCCGCACCCGCTGTTCGTCGTGGTCGCGGGCGATATCGAGAGCTGGGAAGTGTTGCGCTGAGCGGTTGTGGGTGCGGCAGGGATGGTATGATATCCGCTGTGTCGGGTACCTTTTTGAACCGACCGTTCCAACGATATTAGCGATGAATGCAAAACATGAAAAGCAGTGAGATCCGCCAGAAATTCCTCGACTTCTTTGCGTCCAATGGCCACACCATCGTGCCGTCCAGCTCGCTGGTTCCGCATGAAGATCCGACCTTGTTGTTCACCAACGCGGGGATGAACCAGTTCAAGGACGTGTTCCTCGGTTTCGACAAGCGCCCCTATACCCGTGCCGCCTCTTCGCAGAAATGCGTGCGCGCCGGCGGAAAACACAACGATCTGGAAAACGTCGGTTACACCGCGCGCCATCACACTTTCTTCGAGATGCTGGGCAACTTCAGCTTCGGCGATTACTTCAAGCGCGACGCGATCAAGTATGCATGGGAATTGCTGACCGGCGTTTACCGGCTGCCCATGGACAAGTTGTGGGTGACGGTATATGCGGAAGATGACGAGGCTTACGATATCTGGACCAGGGAGATCGGCGTGCCGGCAGAGCGGGTGGTCCGCATCGGAGACAACAAAGGTGCGCGCTATGCCTCGGACAACTTCTGGATGATGGGAGACACCGGGCCTTGCGGTCCGTGCACCGAGATTTTTTACGATCATGGCCCGGATGTTTGGGGCGGGCCGCCCGGCTCGCCCGATGAGGACGGCGACCGCTACATCGAGATATGGAACAACGTGTTCATGCAATTCAACCGCGACGAACACGGCGTGATGCATCCGTTGCCCAAGCCCTCGGTGGATACCGGCATGGGGCTGGAGCGCATCTCGGCGGTGCTGCAGCATGTGCACAGCAACTATGATATCGACCTGTTCCAGATGCTGATCTGCGCGGCGGCCCGCGAGACAAAATCCAACGATCTCACCAACAATTCACTCAAGGTGCTGGCCGACCATATTCGCGCCTGCGCATTCCTGATCTCCGACGGCGTGATCCCCGGCAACGAGGGACGCGGCTATGTGCTGCGCCGCATCATCCGCCGCGCCATCCGTCATGGTTACAAGCTCAATGCCCGTGCGCCGTTCTTTCACCGCATGGTTCCCGATCTGGTCGCGGAGATGGGGGCGGCCTTCCCGGAACTGGCTTCCGGACAAGTGCGGGTGATGGAAGTTCTCAGGCAGGAAGAGGAACGTTTCTTTGCGACGATTGAACACGGCATGGCGATACTCGAATCGGAAATGTCCGAAATGAAGAAGCACGGCAGCAAGGTATTCAACGGCGAGACCGCGTTCAAATTGCATGACACTTTCGGATTTCCGCTTGATCTGACCCAGGACGTGTGCCGCGAGCATGGAATCGCGGTTGACACCGGGTCCTTCGAGGCTGCGATGGAGCAGCAGAAACAGCAAGCGCGCGCTGCCGGCAAGTTCAAGGTTGCCGCAAATCTCGAATACAGCGGCCCGGCCACTGCCTTTCGCGGCTACGATATGCTGGAAAGCAAGGCCAGCGTGCTCGCTTTGTACAAGGACGGCGTGTCGGTTAACGAACTGAATGAGGGTGAACTCGGCGTGGTGGTACTGGATGACACGCCGTTCTATGCCGAATCCGGCGGACAGGTCGGCGACCGGGGCGAGCTGCGCGGCGCGCATGGCATCTTTTCGGTCGAAGACACGCAAAAGATACAGGCTGCCGTGTTCGGCCATCACGGTGTGGTCAAGACCGGCAAGCTCGGCGTGGGAGGCAGCGTTACCGCGCGCGTCGACATGCAGGCACGGGCGCGCACCGAGCGCAATCACTCGGTCACGCATCTGATGCACAAGGCTTTGCGCGAAGTGCTGGGCAGCCATGTGCAGCAGAAAGGGTCGCTGGTCGACCCGGACAAGACGCGCTTCGACTTCGTGCATAACCAGCCGATGACCGATGCGGAGATACGCGGCGTCGAAAACATCGTCAATGGCGAGATCCTCGCAAATGCCGAGACAACAGCGCGTTTGATGCCCATCTGGGAAGCACAGCAAACCGGCGCGATGATGCTATTCGGGGAAAAGTATGGCGACATGGTGCGTGTGCTGGATATCGGTTCATCGTGCGAACTGTGCGGCGGCACGCATGTCAGGCGCACCGGCGACATCGGCCTGTTCAAGATCGTTGCCGAGAGCGGCGTCGCAGCCGGTATCAGGCGGGTCGAAGCGGTGACCGGGGACGGCGCACTGGCTTATGTTCAACAGCAGGAGCGGGAGCTGCAGCGTGTTGCCGATGCGGTCAAGGCACAGCCTCAGGAGGCTGCGGCACGCATTCTGCAGATACTGGAAAATGCCAGAACATTGGAAAAAGAGCTGGCCAGAATGAAATCGAAACTCGCCAGTGCGCAGGGCGATGATCTTGCCAGCCAGGCGGTAGATTGCAAGGGCATCAAGGTGCTCGCCGCTCATCTGGAGGGCGCCGATGCCGCGGTGTTGCGGGAAACCCTGGACAAGCTCAAGGATAAACTCAAGACGGCAGCCATCGTTCTGGCCTCTGTGGCCGATGGGAAGGTCAGCCTGATTGCCGGTGTGACAGCCGATCTCACCAATAAGATCAGGGCGGGTGATCTGGTGAACATGGTTGCACAACAGGTGGGCGGCAAAGGAGGGGGGCGGCCGGACATGGCGATGGCGGGCGGCACGCAACCAGAACATCTTGCTGCGGCGCTGGCTACCGTTTCAGCCTGGGTGGTGACTAAGTTGTAGTATGCGCGTCCGGCCTTGCAAGCTGTTCCCGCACCTGAGCGACACGACGTCGCCACCGCGTCACAGCAGCGCCGGACATGGCGATGGCAGGCGGCACGCAACCAGAACGGGTTTGTTCGAAGCGCCGGGTGCTACTTCAGTTTGGCAAGGCTCGTACAAAAGGAGCGATGCAGATGGACACGACTCGTTATAACGTGTTGCTGGTTGATGACGATTTTGTTCAAGTGGATTTGGCGCGCAGCGCCGCAGAAGCTTGCCCGGAGATAAATCTGACCGCGGTGGCTGGCGGCGATGCCGCGCTTGACTGGTTCGATGCCAGCATCGAGAACCGGGAACAGATGCCGCATATCATCCTGCTCGATCTGAATCTCCCGAAGCTCGACGGACTCGCGGTATTGCGCAAGTTGCGCAGTTTGCCCGCCACCGTTGACATTCCCATTGTGGTATTTTCTGCCGAGCATATACAGGCCGATGTGCTGATGAGTTACAAGGCCGGTGCTAACAGTTTCGTGGCGAAACCGGCTGACGTTGCGGGGTATGAAGAAATCTTCAATGAACGCTTGGCATACTGGATGAACCCAGGACAACGCGAACAGGGTTGCGACGACAAAGACGGGACCGATGATCCGCTCTGACCAATCCGGGGCATTGAATTAAAACGGCAATTTCAGGTGTGGCGCAAGCTGTTGAAATATCCTGCGAAAGTCGTTCTGGATGCGCTGCAAGGCAGCCTCGTTGTCCGCTTCAAACCGAAGCACGATCACCGGCGTGGTGTTGCTTGGACGAGCCAGTCCGAAGCCGTCTGCATATTCGACCCGGAGTCCGTCAAGCGTGATGATTTCCTTCGCATCGGGAAACATTGTAGCGCCGCCGGACTTTTCGCTCTGCTGCAGTTGCGCGATCAGCACATGGTTTTCCCCTTCTGCGGTGTGGATGTGCAATTCCGGTGTGCAAAACGCATCCGGCAATGAATTCAGCAAAGCGCTTGGATCGTTCACCCTGCTCAGGATTTCCAGCAGCCGCGCGCCGCTGTAGAGCCCATCATCAAACCCGTACCAGCGTTCCTTGAAGAACACATGGCCGCTCATCTCGCCGGCCAGCAATGCGCCGGTTTCGCGCATTTTGGCTTTGACCAGGGAATGCCCGGTTTTCCATAGCGTGGGCTTGCCGCCGTGCTTGCGTATCCAGTCGAACAGATTGCGCGTCGACTTGATATCGAAAATGATTTCTGCTCCGGGGTTGCGGCTCAATACATCGGCGGCGAACAGCATCAGTTGCCGGTCCGGATAAATGATCCTTCCGTCCTGGGTCACCACGCCCAGGCGGTCGCCGTCGCCGTCGAAGGCCAGGCCCAATTCGCTGCCGTTGTTGCGCAGTGCCGAAATCAGATCGGCGAGATTCTCGGGTTGCGAAGGGTCGGGATGGTGGTTCGGAAAGTGCCCGTCTACTTCGCAATACATCTCTTCCACGATACAGCCGAGCTCGCGGTAAAGATTGGCGACATACGCGCCCGCTACACCATTGCCGCAGTCCACGGTGACGTGCATCGGCCGTGCCAGCTTCACGTCGGAGACGATGCGCTTGATGTATTCCACGCTGATGTCGCGCTTCGAGTAGCTGCCGTTGCCGTGTGCAAGCCTGTTTTGTTCGATGCGGGTACGCAACTGCTGGATGGTTTCACCCGACAGGGTTTCACCCGCAAGCACCATCTTCAGTCCATTGTAATCGGGCGGGTTGTGGCTGCCGGTAAGCATCACCGCACAGTTGGTCTGCAATTGGTAAGCGGCGAAATACACCATCGGTGTGGGAACGCGACCGACATCGATCACGTCGATGCCACTTTTCTGGATTCCGCGTGACAATGCGGCAATCAATTCCGGCCCGGACAGCCTGCCGTCGCGCCCGATGGCGATGGTCTTCTGTCCGCGTGCGATGGCCTCCGAACCGATCGCGTGCCCTATCGCCTGCACGACTTCGGGGGTCAGCGTCTTGCCGACGACGCCCCGTATGTCATAAGCCTTGAAGATTTCCTTCGGCAGATCACGCATTTTCAGTCCCAAGACGGCGATCGATGCGCTGCAAATGTTTCCATACCAGATCGGGCGTGAGTTGCTTCATGCAGTTGAAGTGGCCAAGCGGGCATTCGCGTTTGAAGCAGGGGCTGCACTTCAGGTCAAGCTTGATGATCTCGGCGTGTGCGGAAAGCGGGGGGGTGAATTGCGGGCTGCTCGAACCGAACAGGGCCAGCATCGGGCGATCCAGTGCGGCAGCCAGATGCATCAATCCGGAATCGTTGCTGATGACCAGTTGTGCAAGCGAAAGCAGCGCGATGGCATCCGATAGGTCGGTTTTGCCGCAGAGGTTGCGGCAATCCGAATTGCCCAGCGCGATGATCGTGTCCGCGATATCCCTGTCTTTGGCAGAACCGACCAACCATACCGCGTATCCATGGTTGCGCAGACGCTGCGCGATTTCCGCAAAGTAGGTCATTGGCCAGCGCTTGGCCGGGCCGTATTCCGCACCGGGACAAAATACCGCGACGGGCTTGTCCGTTGTCAGCCCGAGCTTGTGCAGCGTGGTATCGCGTTGGGCTGCGGAAACTTCCAGTCTGGGATTTGCCAGCGGCCGCGGGATTTCTCCTTGCCTGTCTTCCGCGAGCTGCGCAAAGCGCTCCACCATCAGCGGCAACAACTTCGTGTTCAGTTTGCGCACATCGTTGATCAGCCCGTAGCGTGTTTCGCCGACGAACCCGGTGCGCAAAGGTATATGCGCAAAAAACGGCACGAGAGCCGATTTCAGCGAGTTGGGGAGCACGATGGCTTGATCATAGTGCGTGCTGCGGAGTTTTTTCCCCAACTGAAGCCGCGCGCCCAACATCAATGCGCCGTGCGGGAACGGGTTGATGATTACCTCGTCGATTTCAGGCATGGCGCTCAGCAGAGCGGAGGTCCACTGAGGGGCAAGTACATCGATCCGGCATTCGGGATGGCGTTGCCGCAGTCGCATCAGCATCGGCTGCATCAGCATGGCGTCGCCCACCCAGCTGGGCGCGATGATCAGGATCTTGTACATGTGTATTGAGGGGCTGTTCGGCGACAAGCAACCCGGTCCGGGATATTCAATGATGTGCTTTGGGCAATTCGCCCTTGAACCTGTACAACGTGCCGCAATACGGACAGCGTGCTTCGCCGCCATGATCCAGCGGGATCATCACTTTCGGATGCGCATCCCACAGATTCACGTTCGGCATCGGGCATGCAAGCGGCAGGTCGTTCGCGGTGACTTCGATATAACGCTGGTTGAGGTCCTGTTTGTCCATGATATCTCTCCGGTCGCTGCGTTAAACGTAGCTTAGCCAGTCGGAATGCTGCGGATGCTTGCCCGCCACACAATCAAAGAAAGCCTGTTGCAGTCTGGCCGTGATCGCACCGCGAGAGCCGCTGCCGATGGTGCGGCGGTCGAGTTCGCGGATCGGCGTCACCTCGGCGGCCGTGCCGGTAAAGAAAGCCTCGTCGGCGCAATACACTTCGTCGCGGGTGATGCGTTTTTCGATGATTTCGATGCCCATTTCCTTTGCCAGCGTGAAAATCGAGTCGCGCGTTATCCCTTCGAGGCAGGCGGTCAGGTCAGGGGTGTACAACTTCCCCTTTTTCACGATGAAGATATTCTCGCCGGCACCCTCGGCAACGTAGCCGTCGACATCCAGCAGCAGGGCTTCATCGTAGTGGTCATTGTCGGCTTCCTGGTGTGCCAGTATCGAATTGGTATAAGTCGTCACCGACTTGGCGCGGCACATGTTCACATTGACGTGATGGCGGGTGAAGCTGGAAGTTTTCACGCGTATGCCCTTTTGCATGCCGTCATCGCCAAGGTATGCTCCCCAAGGCCAGGCGGCGATTGCAATGTGGGTGGACAGCGTTTTGGCGGAGATGCCCATCGCTTCGGAGCCATAAAAGCAGATCGGCCGCACGTAGCAGGATTCCAGTTTGTTGGCGCGTACCACCTCCAGTTGCGCCGCATTGATGGTATCCCTGTCATATGGCATCTTCATCTGGAAGATGTGCGCGGAGTTGAACAGCCGGTCGGTATGTTCCTTCAAGCGGAAGATCGCCGTACCCTTCGCGGCCTTGTATGCGCGCAACCCCTCAAATACGCCCATGCCGTAATGCAGGGTATGGGTCAGTACATGGGTGGTGGCATCGCGCCACGGTACGAGCTTGCCGTCGTACCAGATAAATCCGTCGCGGTCGGACATCGACATAGTGGGGAATTCCTTTGCAATAGGTTGGTTTGGAAACGCGCATTTTAGCCTTTTCCCGCAGACTTATGAAGCCGCGGAAATAAATAACCTGCAGTTTCGACTTGTTTCCTTGACTGCCAATTCAGGTATGATTATCGTATTTCCATAATTGTCGCCACAGGTGGAACACTTGGGACTTTTTTCCAAATCATCAAATATGCAGAAACTCCCTCCCGGCAGTGGTGAAAAGCCATACGCTCAAGAGGAGAAGCTTCACAGGGATTTGCTGATCTTTGCCTGTGCCTTCATGAATCTGGCAGTGGTGTTGTGGCTGGCGATCTATTGGGTGATGGGGATACATTTCTCGGCCAATGTTCCCATGGCATACCAGCTGATCTCGGTTGCCTCGCTGCTGTATTATTCAAAATCCAAGAATTTTGAGATATTCAGCTTTATCCAGTTGGCCCTGTTCCTGTTTGTCCCGTTCATCATGCAATGGAGTATCGGCAGCGCGGTCACCGCCAGCGGTGTGATGCTCTGGGCGTTGCTCGCACCGATCGGTGCGCTGGTGGCAAAAGGCTGGCGTGATTCGATTCCCTGGTTCCTCGCATACATGATGATGACGGTGATATCGGGAGGTTTCGACTTCTATCTCGGCAACGGCAACAGCAGCGGGGTGGCGATGAAAACCATCGGATTCTTCTTCGCGCTCAATTTTGCGGCCATGTCTTCCATCATATATTTTCTTGTGCGCCACTTTGTCGTGGCGATGGAACACATAAAGGACCAGCTCGACCAGCAGCACCAATTGCTGGCCGAAGAGCAGAAGAAATCCGAGCGCGTGCTGCTGAACGTGCTGCCGAGCAGCATTGCAAACCGGCTCAAGAACGATCATCAGGGGCTGATCGCGGACGGGCATGCGGATGTCACGGTGATGTTTGCCGATCTGGTGAATTTCACGGAGCTGACGGAATCGCTGTCTCCCGAGCAGATGGTCGGTTTGCTGAATACCGTATTTTCTGGATTTGACGAGATGTGCGAGAAATACGGTCTTGAGAAGATCAAGACGATTGGCGATGCCTATATGGCAGTCGGCGGGCTGAATCGCAGCAGCACGAACTATACCAACGACATCGCGGACTTGGCGCTGGAGATGCGCGACTACGTGATCAAGTATCCCGACCTAGCACCCTTCCATCTGAATATACACTGTGGCATCGCCACCGGACCGGTTGTTGCCGGGGTGATCGGCACCAAGCGGTTCATTTATGATCTGTGGGGAGATACAGTGAACGTTGCCAGCAGGCTAACTGATGAGGCAGTAGAAGGCATGATACAGGTCGACAAGACCACATACAATCGCATCCGGTACGACTACCAGTTCGAACCGCCCGCCACCATAACGGTCAAGGGCAAGGGCGAGATGGTCATGTATCGCCTTATCGCGCGCAAGAAAGGTGACGCCTCGGGCCGGTACATCGCATCAGGCAAAATCAGTGCTGCTCTGCCAACGACTGTTTCCCAGCAAACTTCCCCATAATTCCCTGCAAGCGCGGGTATCGATTCTTCCCTGCTCGATTCGACACGGTGAAATGTTGTTGAGCCGCATGCGATGCTGCGTCTGGCGCAGTTCGCGGTAAAGCAGACGGATCTGTTCGGCGCTTTCGGCGGGGATAAGGCCAAGTTCTCCAGCGAGCTTGAGCAAGGCGAGGTTGCCGGAATTGGCGGTCAGTTGCGGGTATTGATGGGCGTAAGCCAGCACCAGATATTGCACTATGAATTCGATGTCCACCATGCCGCCACTGTCATGTTTGATGTCGAACCTCCCGCTGTCGTTGGGGTGCCCGTCGTGCATCTTTTGGCGCATCGCCAGGATATCCTGTCCCAGTTTCGCCAGGTCGCGCGGCTGGCAAAGCACGCGTTTGCGTATGTTTTCGAAAGCATTGCCGACCCGGACATCTCCGGCGCTGAATCGGGCGCGCGTCAAAGCCTGATGCTCCCACACCCATGCATGCTTCTGCTGGTATTCCGCAAATGCCGCGATCGAGCTTACCAGCAAACCACTGGCGCCGTTCGGACGCAGGCGCAAATCCGTTTCATACAGGCGCCCCGATGAAGTGTAACTGCTCAGCATCGTGTTGATGCGTTGCGCCAGCCGCGCGTAGTTTTCCTGGGCATCAGGATGGTCGTCGTCATACAGAAAAATGAGGTCCAGATCCGACGCATAGCCCAGCTCCCTCCCGCCCAGTTTGCCATACGCGATGATCGCAAATCCGGGTTCCTCGCGGTGCCGCTTGCGCAAGGTCGCCCAGCTCAGCTTCAGCACATGGCGCAACATCAAATCGGCCAGATCGCTGAGATGGTCGCTGAGCGCTTCCAGCGGCAACAAGGCCTGAAGATCCATCGCCAGCAGGTGAAAGGTCTGTTCCTGCTGGGTGTGACGCAGCACATCCAGTTGCCGCTCGGGATCGTCAGCGCAATCTTCAAGTCGGGTTTGCAAGTCATGATCGACCTGCTGCCATTGCGGCGGCTGGTATATTTCCCGTGCATCCAGCAATTCATCGAGTAATGCCGGGTGCATGGTCATGTAAATAGTGGCCCAGCTGCTGGCGGCGATGAGCCGGGTCAGGCGCTCCAGTGCCTGCGGATATTCGGCCAGAAAGGCGAGATAGGCCGCGCGGCCGCTGATGCCTTCCAGAAATGCCAGCAATCTGGACAATACTTCATCGGGATCGCTGTATCGCGCGCCCATGGTGATCAATTGCGGGATCAGCCGGTCCAGCCGCTGCCTGCTTATTTCGGGCAGTTGCTGATAGCGATTGCTGTGGCGCATTTGCAGCAGGCGTTGCGTGCTATTCTGGACATCGAGATAACCCAGTTCATTCAGGGTGGTATTCAATTCTTCGGCCGTGATCCCCTCGCGCCATAGCTGCATGTTGTTCGGCAATCCGGCTATGGGAGGCGGGTTGGCAAGTGTCGCCGTCTCGCCCGGTCGAATGGCGGGGGGCACTACCGAAAGGTCTTCGGTTTGTTCTGTCTGCCGCACACCGAAAATCAACTCGAATTGCCGGCTGACCCGCGCGCGATGAATGTTCAACGCCTGCAACAGCGCGGCGTAGTCCGCGTAACCCATGGCATCCGCGATGATTTCCCGATCTTCGGAATTGTCGGGCAATTCCTGGGTTTGCCGGTCATCCAAGTATTGCAGGCGGTGTTCAAGATTGCGCAAAAAAACGTACGCCGCATCCAGGCCCGCAACCTCCTGTGTTGACATCTGGGCGTTCTCACCAAGCTGATGAAGCACGCGGCGGGTGGGCCGGATGCGCAGCCTGGCATCGCTTCCGCCGCGTATCAACTGAAACACCTGTGCAATGAATTCGATCTCGCGTATGCCGCCCGGCCCGAGCTTGATGTTGTTGAGCCGATTGCGACGTTGCACTTCCTGGCGGATCTGCGCATGCAACTTGCGCATGGAATCGATGGCACCGAAGTCCAGGTATTTGCGGTATACGAACGGCCGCACCAGCCTGGCCAATTCGGCCGTCTGCCGAGTTGGCTGCTGCGGGCTTTCGGCAGGTGAAATCACCCTCGCCTTGATCCATGCGTATCTTTCCCATTCGCGGCCCTGGCTGACCAGGTATTCCTCCAAGGCGGCAAAGCTGGCTACCAGCGGCCCGCTCTCTCCATAGGGACGCAATCGCATGTCGACCCGGAACACATAGCCGTCGGCGGTCGGTTCGCTGATCATGCCGATCAGGCGGCGACCCATTCGGGTAAAGAACTCATGGTTGCTGAGTTTTCTCGGACCATCGGTTTCGCCGTCTTCCGGATAGACAAAGATCAAATCTATGTCGGAGGAGACATTCAGTTCTCCGCCGCCCAGTTTGCCCATCGCGATGACCAGCAAATCCTGGATCGCGCCGGCCTGACCTTGCGGGGTGCCGAATTGCGCATGCATCAATCGGGCCAGACTGGCTTGCGTGCGTTGCACGCACATTTCCGCCAGATCCGTCATGGATTGCATTATTTCGTTCAGGTCAGCCAAACCGTTGAGGTCGCGCAGTATCAGTTTGACCATCACCTGTTTGCGCAACCTGCGCATGGCGCTGGCTAACCCGGATTCATCGTCCAGGTCCAGTCCGGAACGCAGCAGCAATTCGTGCATCTCCGCGCGGCTGCACGACACGGCGTAATTTTCCCGCAACCATTCCAACAGGTGTTGGTCTGTATCGAGCGTCCGCTTGGCATATCGACTGCAATGCAGGGTTTTTTTCAGCAGGTCCGCGAACGGCACAGTTGTTGAGATCACGATATTCATGGGCTCATTAAGTTAGAATAAGCATTGTCGTCCAATTTTGGTTTTTGGCCACTCATTACGGCGCATTTGCCCATCGGTTATTTGGTTATTCAATGTTGAATGCTCATCCTGTCCGTTTGCTTAAGCTCAGCCTGAACTGGCTGTGGCGGCTCGTTGTCGTCGTCCTGGCGGTTGCGGCCGTGCTGATCGCATTTTCGATCATGGCGCTGCGCTATTGGTTGTTGCCGAATATAGAGCAATTCCATAACAGTATCACGTCTTCATTGTCGGCCGCGATAGGCAGTCCCGTCACGATCGGCAAGATCCAGAGCGAGTGGCTGGGCTATATGCCGCGGCTCAATCTTACCGATGTGCGCATTCTGGATGACCAGCGGCAGACAGCGCTGGCGTTGAAAAGCATCGATGGCAGCCTGTCATGGATGTCGCTGCTGACCGCGGAGATACGTTTGGCCAACCTGGAAATAGACAGTCCGGAATTGATGATTAGCCGGGAATTATCCGGAAAGCTGTCTATCGGCAACCTGCTGCTTACCAAACCGGGAGACAATAACGATATATCCGACTGGCTGTTGCACCAATCCAACCTAGTGGTGCGCAACGCCCGTATTGTCTGGGTGGACAAACAGCGCGACGCACCGCCGCTGGTGCTGCAACATGTAAACCTGCGCGTCAACAATCTGTTCAGCAGGCATCGTTTTGCCCTGCAAGCGGTGCCTCCAAATGATCTGGCGACACCGCTTGACGTGCGGGGAGAATTTTACGGGGCAAGTTTCGACGACCTGGCGAAGTGGCATGGACGGTTGTTTGCCCGGTTGGACTATACCGACGTGACGGCCTGGCGACCCTGGCTGGATCTACCCGGCGAATTCAGCCAGGGCCGGGGTGCGCTGCGCGGCTGGCTGGGTGTCAATGAAGGCAAGGTCGCCCAAATCACGCTTGATATGGATTTGCGCGATGTGCTGGCCAAACTCGGTGCGGATGTGCCCGAAATGACATTGCACGAATTGCGCGGCCGGGCCTCATGGCAGGCATTGGCTGGCGGTTTTGAAATCTCCACAAAGCATTTGGCGATGAGATTGCAGGACGGCCTTGATTTCCAGCCAACCGATTTGTATTTCCGAACCGTGGATGCGGGCGATCATCAGGCACTCGGCGGGCGGACCGGCAGCGGAGAGATACGGGCCAATCTGCTGCGCCTGAAGAGTCTTGCCGACTTGGCTGTATACCTGCCGATGCAGGCCGATTTGCGCGCGCGGCTGGATGCCTACGCACCCGCGGGCGTGGTGTCCAATCTGGATATGCAATGGCAGGGTACATCGGGAAAACCTGAAAAATTCAAGGTCAAGGGGCATTTTGATAATCTTGGACTGCACCAGGCCGGTAAAATCCCCGGATTTTCCGGGTTGACCGGGGATGTTGATGGCAGCGAGGCCAGCGGCAAGTTGAGCATCTATTCGCGCGGGGTGACCGTGGATGCACCGGGTGTGATGCGCGAGCCGCTTACCTTTGCGACTCTGATCGGGCAAGCCTCGTGGCAGCGCAAAAACGGGGAACTGTCGGTCAATGTCGACAACATCGCAGTGGCCAACGCTGATCTGGCCGGCAATTTGTACGGCAGTTACCGGACTCAGGCGGGCACATTGGGCATGCTGGACCTGACCGGCAGATTGACGCGCGGCGATATTCGGCGCGCCGCGCGCTATACCCCGCTGATCGCGCTGGACAGGCAGGCCAGCGACTGGCTGAACGGTGCGATATTGGCAGGTCATACAGAAGACTTCCGTATTCGTATCAAGGGCAATCTGAGTGACTTCCAGGCAGGCGCGCTCCGCTGCGCGCAATCGTCTGATGAGGCCGGTGCCCGACCGGCTGGGCTTCAAAGGGAAATTGATCAACGGAGAATTATCCAGAATAAAGTTGCCCAAATAGCGGGTGTAACTGCGCCGGCAACAGCCTCGGGGACCCCGGCGCTTAATCCTGCACAGATTCAAACGGCCGCGTGCCCCAATAGCTTGCCGGGCGCGGGCGGCAACAAGGACATGCTGCTCGAAATCGGCGGACATGCAAAGGATGCAGTGCTGGAGTTCGATAAAAATTGGCCCCGCATCGAAAAAATTTCCGGTGAATTCCTGATCAGCGGCAACAGGCTGGTCATTGAGTCGCCATCAGCGGCCATCCTTGACGCTCGCTTGCATAACGTCACGGTCACCATACCCGACATGATGAGCAAGGACCAGTCGCTTGAAATAAAGGGCGAGGCGACAGGTGCAAGCAATACGTTTCTGGAGTTCGTGCAGAAAAGTCCTGTGCGAGGCTATATAGACGGATTTACCGACGGCATCAGTGCCAAGGGCAATGCCCAGCTGGATTTATCCTTGCGCATCCCGTTATCGGGAAACAGGCCGGTGAAGGTGTCCGGAACGGTCAAGGTGCAGGACAATGACATTGATCTGGGCAAAGACGTGCCGATGCTGCGCAAGACCCGGGGGACTCTGGCGTTTACCGAAGTGGGCATTCAGGCCAACGCCGTATCTGCGGAAATCCTCGGCGGACCAGCCAGCATCAGTGCCCAGAGCACCGCGAACGGCGCCGTACATGTCAAACTCAAGGGGCGCATTGATGTCGATGCATTGCGCAGAATCGAGTCTTATCCCGTCCTGGATTATTTGCAAGGCAGCGCTGACTGGGATGCCGATATCAACGTAGTAAAAAAATCCGCGCAGATCGTCATCACGTCCAAATTGCAGGGACTGGGTTCGGGCCTGCCGCAACCGTTTGGCAAAGCCGCCAGTGATGTGATGCCGCTGCGCGTGGAAAGCAACCCGGTCATGAACCTGGCAAAGCCGGTCGCGAATAAAAAAACATGTGCCGGCCCGTGTCCCAAAGCGGAAAGTACAGTCTTGCCGGGAGGCGATGTGATCACCGCACGCCTCGGAAGCTTGCTCAGCGCGCGACTGGAGCGGCAGGACGAAGGCGGGGCGATGATGATCAAGCGCGGGGAAATCAGTTTTGGTGCTCCGGACAAGGTTCCGGAAACAAGGAGGGCGCGCAGATTGCCACGACGTATGCACGGCAGGACTGATGGCGTGTGGCTGGTCGGCAATCTGCCTGAATTGTCGGTGCAAGGATGGGACGGCTTGGCAGGCGCCGACGGAACATTCGCCGCCAGCACAGGTAGCGCCAACCCGTCCGGGTTGCCAGCGAAATCCGCTGATTTGGAATCCGAATTCCCGGTCGCCGGGGTGAATTTACATGTCGGAAAATTGACCGGCTACGGGCAGACTGTCGGGGCCGTGCATATCACCGCTGCCAGGCGCGGGGACGGATTGGCCGCGAGACTTGCCGGCATCGGGCTTAACGGCGAAGTGGTATGGGAACCGCACGGATACAACGCGGGCAGCATGTTCCGCGCACGATTAAGCGATCTGCAACTGTCGGGCGACGAACAGCCACAACTGCCGCCGCATGGCGTGGCGGCCAAGCACGTGTCGCCGGCCAAAACATATCCTGGCAAAGTTCCGGCACTGGATATCTCCATCGAGAATCTGCTGCTCAAAGGCAAACACATCGGCCACTTCGAGTTGATCGGGCATCCGGAAGACAAGGACTGGCGGTTGCGTCGCATCAATATCACCAATCCAGACGGCAGTCTGGTCGGAGACGGGGTCTGGAGCGACACGCACGGGCAGCAGAAAACCCGGCTCAATTTGCTGCTGGATATCAGCGATGCCGGAAAGATACTCGCCCGTTCCGGATATCCCAATACGGTCAAGGGCGGCAGCGGCAGGCTGGCGGCGGATCTTGCATGGGCCGGGGGACCGGGTGAATTCAGCTATGCCACGCTGAACGGCACGCTGAAACTGGATACCGGCAAGGGCCAGTTTCTGAAGATGGATCCGGGCGCGGGCAAATTGCTCAGTGTGCTCAGCCTGCAGGATTTGCCCCGGCATATCGCGCTGGGCTTCACCGACGTGTTCAGCGCGGGCTTCCCGTTCGACAGCATCAATGGCAATGCCACCATCAAGCATGGCGTCATCGACAGCCAGGACTTCCGCATTTACGGATCATCGGCCAAAGTGACCCTTGTAGGCGATGTTGATCTGAATGACGAAACGCAAAATCTGCAGGTGCGGATATTGCCGACCCTCGGTAGCAGCGTATCGATGATCGGCGCCTTCGCGGTCAGCCCGGTGGTTGGAATCGGATCACTCATCGTCAACAAGGTTTTGGGCAATCCGCTCGATAAGTTGGCGTCATTTGAATACAATGTCAGCGGACCATGGCGCGACCCAAAAGTGGTCAAGGTTGGCGCCGTGCCGGCAGAATCAAAGCAGGACAACGCGGATAATTAGGGAAAATCAACATGTCAGTAGGTGATTCCACACAGCAACGCATCGCGGCACAGGCCAACGCATACAAGGTGGCGGCCATACAGATGGCATCGGGTCCGAATGTGTCGGGCAATTTGAGCGAGGCGCGGCGCCTGATCGCCAACGCCGCCCAACAGGGTGCGCGACTGGTCGTGTTGCCGGAATTTTTCGCGATAATGGGCATGACAGATCAGGACAAAATTGCGGTTCGGGAGCAGCCAGGACAGGGGCCGATCCAGGCTTTCCTCGGCGAAACTGCCCGCCAGTACAAGATATGGGTCGTCGGCGGCGCGATCCCGCTTGCGGCAAGCACGCCTGACAAGGTCAGGAGCGCCTGCCTGGTGTTCGATGAACGCGGTGACCAAGTGGCGCGCTACGACAAGATCCACCTGTTTAACCTGGAACTGGGCAACGAGAATTACCACGAGGCGAAAACCATAGAGCCCGGCAATCAGGTCGTGGTGATAGACAGCCCGTTCGGGCGTATCGGTCTGGCGATCTGCTACGATCTGCGCTTCCCCGAGCTGTTTCGCTCGATGCGGGATGTGGACATCATCGTGCTGCCGTCGGCTTTTACCGAGACCACGGGGAAGATGCACTGGGAAGTACTGGTGCGGGCGCGCGCCATCGAAAATCTTTCTTACGTGATCGCCGCGGCGCAGGGCGGCTATCACGTCAACGGCCGCGAGACACACGGCAACAGCATGATCGTCGATCCCTGGGGCAGGGTGCTGGATCGTCTGCCGCGCGGCTCGGGTGTGGTGCTCGCCGATGTCAATCCGTCCTATCAGGCCAGTCTGCGGGCAAGCCTGCCCGCGCTGTCGCATCGTATTTTGTTCAATTGTGATTGACCGGGAGAACATGGAATGAGTACCGCGCTGAAAGATTCTACGTTCGATACGCTGTTTGCCACCGCGCAGCAGTCGCTGCTGGTGCCATACTCGATCGATGCGGGCAACCTTGAGCGGGTGTTCGCCAGCATGCTGGCGAACCAGCTTGATTATGCCGATCTGTATTTCCAGTACAGCCGCGCCGAAAGCTGGTCCCTGGAAGAAGGGATCGTCAAGTCCGGAAGTTTCAACATCGACCAAGGTGTCGGTGTGCGCGCGGTAAGCGGCGAAAAGACCGCCTTCGCCTATTCCGACGAAATCAGCCTGAATGCGCTGGACAGCGCCGCTCAGGCAACGCGCGCGATCGCAAGGCAGGGAGGCACGCAATCGGTACCGATGCTGCGCCGCGGTTCGCACCGCGAGATCTATCTGCCGCATGACCCGATCGCCAGCCTCAAGGATGCAGAAAAAGTCGCGCTGCTGGAACGAGTCGAAGGCTATGCGCGCGCACTCGACCCGCGCGTTGTGCAGGTGATGGCGGGACTGGCGGGAGAGTATGAAGTGGTGATGGTGGCGCGCAGCGACGGCCTGATGAATGCCGACATACGGCCGCTGGTCCGTTTGTCAGTGACGGTCATCGTCGAAAGCAACGGCAAGCGCGAACAGGGTTCTGCGGGCGGAGGCGGACGCTTTGATTACGCCTATTTCGATAACGCGATGCTGCACCGGTATGCCGAGCAGGCCGTGCATCAGGCGGTGACCAATCTGGATGCCACCGCGGCTCCGGCGGGGAACATGACCGTGGTGCTGGGCAACGGCTGGCCGGGCATCCTGCTGCACGAGGCGATCGGACACGGCCTGGAAGGCGACTTCAACCGCAAGGGCAGTTCGGCATTTTCCGGACGTGTCGGCGAGCGCGTCGCCGCCGAAGGCGTGACCGTGGTGGATGACGGCACACTGGCGCGCCAGCGCGGCTCGCTGCAGATGGACGACGAGGGCAATCCCACGCAATGCACCACGCTGATCGAGAACGGTATCCTGAGGGGGTATCTGCAGGACTCGCTCAACGCGCGGCTGATGGGCGTGCCGGTAACCGGCAATGCGCGCCGCGAATCGTTCGCGCATCTGCCTATGCCGCGCATGACCAACACCTACATGCTCAACGGCGACAAGGATCCGAAGGAAATCATTGCCTCAGTGAAGCACGGCCTGTACGCGGTGAACTTCGGCGGCGGACAAGTTGACATCACCAGCGGAAAGTTCGTGTTTTCCACCGCGGAGGCTTACATGATCGAGGACGGCAAGATCACCCGTCCGGTGAAAGGCGCGACACTGATCGGCAACGGCCCCGATGTGCTCACGCGCATTTCGATGATCGGCAATGACATGGCGCTCGATCCTGGCGTCGGCACCTGCGGCAAGGAAGGGCAGAGCGTGCCGGTCGGTGTCGGGCAGCCTACCGTAAGGATAGATGGACTGACGGTGGGCGGAACCGTCTGAGTTCGCCCCAATTGCACCCTACTGTATAATCTGCTGGCTATGCAGATTCTTCGCGGACTATATTCCCCAGACCACCAGCCTGTTGCTCTCACCATCGGAAATTTTGACGGGCTGCATCTGGGCCATCAGGCTTTGCTGAACGTGTTGCGCGCAGCGGCAAAACAAGGACGGCTGCAAACAGCGGCAATGATCTTCGAGCCCCACCCGCGCGAGTTTTTTTCACCGCAGCAGGCGCCGGCCAGGCTGACCAGCCTGCGCGAGAAGCTGGAGCTGTTCTGTGCGGCGGGCATCGACCGGGTGCATGTTTGCCGCTTCGATACGCGCTTTGCGCAGATGCGCGCCGAAGATTTTATCGGCGTGTTACATGGGAAACTGCATGCCGAATATGTGTTGATTGGCGATGACTTTCGCTTCGGCAGCGGCCGTGCCGGAGATTTCGCTCTGATGGAAAAAGTCGGTTCAACGCATGGCTTAAAAGTGCAGGCGGTCGATACCGTATCGAAAGACGGGGTGCGAATTTCCAGCACGGCGGTACGCGCCGCCCTGATGGCCGGGCAGTTGGGTGAGGTGAAATCCTATCTGGGGCGGCATTACAGCATCAGCGGGCGGGTGGTGCACGGCGACGGGATGGGCAGAAAAATCGGGTTCCCCACCGCGAATATCCAGCTGAAGCACAATCTCCCGCCGTTGTCCGGTATCTTTGTGGTACAGGTGCATGCCGAAGATCTGGGCGTATTGCAAGGCGTAGCCAGTCTGGGCGTGCGTCCAACGCTGAAACACGATGCCAAACCGGTCCTGGAAGTGCACCTGTTCGAGTTTGAGCAGCAAATTTACGGCAGGCATTTGCGCGTGGAATTTTTGCAGAAATTGCGCGATGAGGAAAAGTACCCCGATCTGGAAACGCTGACGCGCCAAATCGTACTGGATGTGGAAAACGCGAAGAAATGGTTCGAACAACATGACTAATTTATCGATATGACCGATTACAAAGCGACGCTCAATTTACCCGATACGCCGTTCCCGATGCGCGGCGATCTCGCCAAACGCGAGCCGCAGATGTTGGCGCGCTGGCAGGCGCAGCAGCGCTATCGAAAGATACGCGCCGCAAAACACGGCAAGCCGGTGTTCATCCTCCACGACGGCCCGCCCTATGCGAACGGCGATATCCACATCGGCCATGCGGTGAACAAGATACTCAAGGACATCATCGTCAAGAGCAAGACGCTGGCCGGTTTCGATGCGCCCTATGTGCCGGGCTGGGATTGTCACGGCCTGCCGATCGAATTGCAGGTGGAAAAAAAGCACGGCAAGGCGATCCCGCCCGCCCAGTTTCGCGCGCTGTGCCGTGCCTATGCAACAGATCAGATCGAGCGGCAGAAGAAGGATTTCATCCGCCTCGGCGTGCTGGGCGACTGGGATCATCCCTACCTGACCATGGATTTCAAGATCGAGGCCGATATCATGCGTGCCATCGGCAGCATCCATGAGCGCGGCTATCTGTATCGCGGGTACAAACCGGTGAACTGGTGCCTGGATTGCCAGTCGGCGCTGGCGGAAGCCGAAGTCGAATACGATGACAAGGTCTCTCCGGCGATCGACGCGGGTTTCGAGGTCAAGGATAACGAGGCGCTGGGAAGGGCATTCGGGGTGTCTTTGCCGGGCGATGCAAAAGTGTACGCGGTGATCTGGACCACCACGCCCTGGACCCTGCCGGCGAACCAGGCGGTGTGCGTGCATCCGGACCTGCAATACGACCTGGTCAAGACGTCCAAAGGCTATCTGATACTCGCCTATGATCTTGCGGCACAGTGCCTGGCGCGTTACCGGCTGGCCGGCAGCAACGACCGCGGCGACGGCATGGCCGCCACCTGCAAGGGCGCGGCACTCGAGGGGCTGCCGCTTCAGCATCCTTTCGATGACCGCATCGTGCCGATCATCTGCGGCGACCATGTCACGCTGGAAGCGGGTACCGGCCTGGTGCATACGGCACCGGCACACGGGCTGGACGATTATTTCGTCGGGCAGAAATACAATCTGCCGACCGACAACCCGGTCGGCGACGACGGCAAGTTCCTGGCCAATCTGCCGCTGGTCGGTGGCCTGTTCGTCTGGAAGGCCAACGACGTGGTGATCGCGGCGATGCAAGCCAGCGGACATCTACTGCATGTGGAAAAGTTGCTGCACAGCTATCCGCATTGCTGGCGGCACAAGACACCGATCATCCTCCGTTCCACACCGCAGTGGTTCATCGGGATGGATAACGTCCGGACCAATGGAACCGATGATGTTGAAAAACTGGTGCAGGAAACGCGATCACATTCCGGAAAGGCCGCGCAAAGCGAAGGTGTGACCCTGCGCGAATTGGCCAAAATGGCGGTCGAATCGACGCAATTCTTTCCGCACTGGGGACGCGCCCGTCTTGAAGCGATGATCAGGAATCGCCCCGACTGGTGCGTGTCGCGCCAGCGCAGCTGGGGGGTGCCGATGCCGTTTTTCATGCACAGGGAAACCGGCGAGTTGCACCCGCGCACGGCTGAATTGCTGGAACGCGCGGCACAGCTGGTCGAGCGCGACGGGATCGAGGCGTGGTTCAGCCTCAATTCCGCAGACTTGCTGGGCGGGGAAGCGGAACATTACAAGAAGCTCACCGACACGCTGGATGTCTGGTTCGATTCCGGTGTCACCCATGCATCGGTGTTACAGCGCCGCGCAGGGTTGCGTTCGCCTGCCGACTTGTATCTGGAGGGCTCCGACCAGCATCGGGGCTGGTTCCAGTCCTCGCTGCTCACCGGTTGCGCGATCAACGGCAGAGCGCCCTTCGAGGCGTTGTTGACACATGGTTTTGTGGTCGACGGCAGCGGGCACAAGATGTCGAAATCGAAAGGCAACGTCATCCCGCCGCAAAAGATTCTGGACACCCTCGGCGCCGACATCCTGCGCTTGTGGGTGGCGGCTACCGATTATTCCGGCGAGCTGACCATCTCGGATGAGATATTGAAACGCGTAGTGGAAAGCTATCGGCGCATCCGCAATACCCTGCGCTTCCTGCTGGCCAACATTGCGGACTACGATCCGGTGGTTGATGCGCTGCCGGTGGCGGAGTGGCTTGAGATCGATCGTTACGCGCTGGCGCTGGCACAGAGACTGCAGGACGAGGTCCGGGCAGATTATGAAAGATATGAGTTTCATCTGATCGCGCAAAAATTGCAGACATTCTGCTCGGAGGACCTGGGCGGATTTTATCTGGATATCCTGAAGGATCGCTTGTACACCGCGGCGGCAAACTCCGCGCCGCGGCGTTCCGCACAGAATGCGCTTTACCACATCACGCACGCGCTGGCCCGCCTGATTGCGCCGATTTTGAGTTTTACCGGCGAAGAGGTTTTTGAAGCGCTGAACGGCAGGGACGATAGCAGCGTGTTCGAACAGCAGTGGTATGCCTTGCCCGACATACAGGGAATGCAGAGCTTGATTGACGACTGGGCCGAGATCCGGCAATTGCGGGAATTGGTCACAAAGCGGCTGGAAGACAAGCGCGCCGCCGGCGAGATCGGCTCCTCGCTTACCGCCGAGCTTGATATACACATTCCGGCAGCCAGTCCGCTGTACCGGGTGCTCAGCAAGTTTGAAGATGACTTGAGGCTGGTATTCATCACTTCCCGTGCAACACTGCATGGCGGCAATGATGGACCCATACAGATATACGTGACGCCAAGCCCGCATCAGAAATGCGAACGCTGTTGGCATTACCGCGCCGATGTGGGTAGCGATGCCAACCATCCGACACTGTGCGGACGCTGCGTGAGCAATCTTTACGGCAGCGGCGAGGTGCGCAAATATGCTTAAGCGCTGGCTGGCATTGTCCGTGCTGGTCATCGTGCTGGACCAATTGAGCAAGGCCTGGATCACCCGTCATTTTGCGTATGGCGAGAGCTACACCGTGCTCAGCATATTCAATCTGGTGCTGGCCCACAACACCGGGGCGGCATTCAGTTTCCTGAACGACGCGGGCGGGATACAGCGTTGGCTGTTCAGCATCATCGCGATAGCGGCTTCGGCGTGGATAATCTGGCTGCTGCGCAGGCACAGCGCGCAGGTGCTGTTCGCACTGGCGCTGAGCATGATACTCGGGGGCGCATTGGGAAACCTGATCGACCGTCTCCAGTACGGTTATGTGGTGGACTTTCTGTCGTTCCACTGGAATGAGCATTACTTTCCTGCATTCAACCTGGCCGATTCCGCGATCACCTGCGGTGCGTTCCTGTTGATACTGGACAGCCTTAAGGAGAAGAAACATGGAACTGTTGCTGGCTAACCCGCGCGGATTCTGCGCGGGGGTGGATCGCGCCATCGAGATCGTGGAACGCGCGCTGGCCCTGCACGGCGCTCCAATCTTTGTGCGCCACGAGGTCGTGCACAACCAGTTCGTCGTGGACGGTTTGCGCAAGAAAGGCGCGATCTTCATCGAGGACCTGTCGGATGTGCCGAGCGGCAGCATCCTGATCTTCAGCGCCCACGGCGTCTCGCAGGCGGTGCGCCGCGAGGCCGAAGCGCGCGGATTGACGGTGTTCGACGCGACCTGCCCGCTGGTCACCAAAGTGCATATCGAAGTGTCGCGGATGCGCGAGCAGGGCAAGCAAATCGTGATGATCGGCCATGCGGGCCACCCCGAAGTGGAAGGCACCATGGGCCAATGTGAAGAGGGGGGCAATGGCGGCATGTATCTGGTCGAGTCGCCGGAACAGGTGGCCGGACTCAGAATCAGGGACGAGCAGAACGTCGCCTATGTCACGCAAACCACGCTGTCCGTGGACGATGCCAGCACCATCATCGCCGCGCTGAAGACGCGTTTTCCGTTCATCACCGGCCCGAAGAAGGACGACATCTGCTATGCGACACAGAATCGCCAGGATGCGGTGAAGATGCTGGTCAAACAGTGTGATGCAGTTGTGGTGGTGGGGTCGCAAAACAGTTCGAATTCCAACCGCCTGCGTGAAGTCGCGGCGAATGTCGGGATTCCCGCATACCTGGTGAATGACGCCAGCGAATTGTTGCCGGAGTGGTTCGCCGGCATATCGCGGGTCGGCATCAGTGCAGGCGCGTCGGCTCCGGAGGTATTGGTGCAGGGCGTGATCTCGCGGCTGCAAGCGATGGGTGGCGAAAAAGTCATCGAGCTGCAGGGCATAGTCGAGAACGTGGTATTTCCGTTGCCGAAGACGCTGACCCCAATCGTCGCGAAGTCCTGAACCCGAATCACTGACCTTCGTAACCAGATGCATTCGGATTTCCTGATCGTCGGCGGCGGGGTGGTCGGTCTGACCACCGCCCAGCTGCTGCTGCAGGCCGGGTACCGGGTTACTGTGGCCGAGCGCGGCGTGGCCGGCAAGGAAGCGTCCTGGGCCGGCGGCGGCATCCTGTCGCCGCTGTGTCCGTGGGATTATCAGGAACCCGTCACGCGCCTTGCGTTGCGCGGCATGGATATGTTCGGCGAGGCGGCTTCCGCATTGCATGCATTCACCGATATCGATTCCGAATACCGGCGCAGCGGCATGCTGCTGTTGCCGCCTTTTCAGTATGAGCTTGCCGCGCAATGGTGTGTCCAGCATCGGTTCACATTTCAACAGGTGGATGTTGCCGAATATATTCCGGGTCAATCCGGTGTGGGGATGCTGTTTCCGGACGTTGCGCAAGTGCGCAACCCCCGCCTGATGAGTGCACTGCGCAAACGCGTGGAAATGCTTGGCGGAACGATACTCGAGCAGCATGAAGTGAAGTCATTCGAGCTCGCGGGCGAACGTGTGGCTGCGCTGCAGACCATGCGGGGAAAATTGATTGCGGATGCCTATATCGTTGCAGCCGGCGCATGGAGCAGGGCGCTGCTGGGCGAATATGCGCTCAACATGGATATCCGTCCGATACGGGGACAAATCCTGTTGTTCAAGTTCGATAGTCCCCCGTTCCGGCAGATCCTGCTGAAGCAAAACCTGTACTTGATTCCCCGCCGTGACGGGCATGTGCTGGTCGGCAGCACGCTGGAGGATGCGGGATTTGACAAGTCCGTCACCACGGCGGCGCGCGATTCCCTGCTTGGCCGGGCGCGGGAGCTGTTTCCGGGTTGGCGGGACCTTGAACCGGTGCAGCAGTGGGCGGGATTTCGTCCGGGTTCGCCCGACAATATCCCGACTATCGGCAGACATCCGATCCTGTCCAACCTCTACGCCAACAGCGGCCACTTCAGATATGGCGTGACCATGTCCTTTGCCAGTGCGGAACTGCTGCTCAACGAGATCGAGGGCAAGCCCCAGCCTTTCGGTGTCGGGGAATACCGCTGGCGCTGATGCGCATGTCGCTGCATCTTGCCCTGTTTCGTCAATGTTTGAGGATAGTGGCTGCGTCCCTTATAATAATTGCCGCCAGTTTCGCTGGAGTAGCTCAGTTGGTAGAGCAACGCACTCGTAACGCGTAGGTCGGAGGTTCGATTCCTCTCTCCAGCACCAGTAAATCAAGGGGTTACATGATATGTAGCCCCTTTTTCTTTTTACGGTAGACCGCAGACCCACAGTTTCTGTAGTGTCAGGACTGGCATCAAAAATCACATCAATTTTTGCAGTGAAAAGTGCGTTGGTCCACCACAGCATATTTGGCTTCCTACTTGAGACTGCTGTTGTCTATGATGCTGGAATTGATGATGGTCTCCGCATCAAATAGTTGCGGAGGAAACGCCATGAGCATCGTCAAACGAGGAAAGAGGCACTAAGAAGTGCAGATGTGTAATTGCAATAATGACCATCGGGCAGATAGGCCCCGTTGTAGGGCTAGCCGTGATGAATGTAGTTTTCAAGCTGGTGTATGATGAATTCCTGCTCGGAGATGGTGTCCTTGACCAAGTCACCTATGGAGACAATGCCAATGACACGATCATTTTCTAGCACCGGTAAGTGGCGCACCCTCTTCTCCGTAATCAGCGCCATGCACTCCTCGTTGGTCTGATCCGGACGCACATATACTACCTGACGAGTCATGATTTCCGTTACCGGCACGTCCTTCGCAAACTTGTTCTGCATATACATCTTGCGAGCATAGTCCCTCTCAGTCACGATGCCGACAAGTTTGCTCCCAGCATCTAGCACCAGAAGCGCGCCGATGTTCCTGGCAGCCATCAATTGCATTGATTCGAACACTGTCATGTCCAGCGAGATGGTTGTTACTTCATGGCCCTTGCTTTCAAGCAATTGTCTGACAGTTTTCATGGTGCCCCTTTTCACAAGTGCTGGAGATTCAAACCTAAGTGGAAGTATCCTCGGCGCAGATCGTTCAGTCAAGACTCAGCTTTGTCCATTAAATAATGAGCCTGAAGGCAAAAGTGCCCCTGACGCCGTAACAGGCTCAGGGGCATTTTTTTGCCGTTGCCATTTCTTTCTCTTCCGATGTTATTGATGGAAAAATGATTTTTTTAGCTATCCACAAAACCTGTGGAAAACTTTGTTGATATGTACAGAAAATCATCCTGAATCCTGCGAGAAATATAGGGTATTACTGTTTAGCTAAACTTTTAAGCCACAAATATCTCTTTAAAAAACAGTGTATTACTGTAAGTTGTAATATTTTGTTAATCCCGATTGCTTGCCAAGCCGCGTATTTGCTGAGGTTGATAAGTTTTACAGAATGTCAATAGTGCTTTCAGCTATTTCTGTTGCCTTTGATGGTGGAATTGATGATGGTCTCCGCATCAAGTAACAGTATCGGAAATCGCCATGTCAGTTGTCAAACGCGGAAACAGCAAAAACTGGTACATCCACTTCCAGTTCAACGGGCAGACCTACATCCGGTCATCCAGAACCACCAACAAGAAAATAGCCGAGTCTATGGAGATCGAGTGGAAGGCCAAGTTGCATTCAGAGCAGTATCAAGGCCGTAAACAGCGGATCACACTGGCCGAGGCGTTCGAACAGTACAAGCTATCGAAGCAGGGGATTGCCAGTTACCGCAACCTGATCGCGCATGAAGCGGTGCTGCGCCGGTTGTTGCCAATGAAGAAGCACATCGACGAAATTACCGCACGTGACTTGGAGAAATTCAAGCGCGACCGAATCGCCGAAGGTGTTGGGGCAGAGTCGATCAAGTACGGCTTGCTGCTGATTCGCGGCACATTGAAGTTTGCACAGCAGCTTGGCTATCAAGTCGGCGAGATTACATTTCCTCAAGTCAAACTTCCGAAAAACTCACTTCGCTACCTATCCGATGATGAAGAACGTCGATTGCTTGTGGCACTCGACCCAAAGCGTCATGGTGCTGGACTTCCACCTGTAGCGAAACGATCAGAGGAGATGCAACGAGCTCTGCAAGATGCCTACGATTTGGTGATATTGTTCCTCGATACAGGCGCGCGTTATTCTGAGATTGCCAACATCGAGTGGCAACGCATCGACCTTGCCAGCCGGACAATCCATTTATGGCGGCAGAAGGTGCAAAACGAGACGGTGTTGTACATGACGGATCGAGTTTTTGATGTGGTGTCACGCAGAGCGGCCAATAAAGCCACTGACTATGTGTTTTGCAATCGGAATGGTGATGCTCGTGGGTATTCTGCGATGTCGATTAGGAAGGCTATACAGCGGGCTGGCTTGCGTGATTGCCGCATTCATACTTTGAGGCATACTCATGCATCGCGGTTGGTGCAGAATGGCATGTCTGTTTATGAGGTTAAGGAAATTCTTGGACATACAGATATCAAGACCACGTTAAGGTATGCACACCTTGAGTCGCGTCAAGTTTGTTCTAAGGCTCGCGATGTTATTAATAGGTTGAATAGCAAACAGTGATCGGCTGGTATTAACTCAGAAGAAGACGTAGAATCAATCCGGCGAACGACCGCTTTGTGGCCGCCAATATTGCAACGTGACATGCCGGTTCGTGCCAACAGTGCCAGTCGGCATGCCAACGGAAAGCTTAGTATTTTCCCTCTGCCATATTAGCTGCTGAGCTTAACTCGTGCTAAAGAAGAGTAGCTGTTCAATTCGAGGAGACGACCATGACCAAACAATCACATCCTGTAGGCTTTCACCCCATCCGACGCGACCGGATGGCGCTTGAAACAGTGATGGACAGCTACAAAACCAAGGGCAAACTTCCTGAGCCGACGGTCTGCCCGGACTGCGGTGCGGTATTCCACACCGGGCGGTGGCAGTGGCTGGACAAGCCGAAGGATGCTCATCAAGCGATCTGCCCGGCCTGTCATCGCGTGCGTGATGGTTTCCCGGCCGGTTATGTATTGTTGGCGGGGGAATTTTTCGCTAAGCACGAACAGGAAATCCTGCAACTGATACGACATCGGGAAGCGCAAGAAAAGGCGGGACACCCGTTGCAACGCATCATGACCATCGAGAAGACGAAACACGGCACCGAAGTGACCACCACTGACATCCATCTGGCGCGCGGCATCGGTGAAGCATTGCACCACGCCTATCAGGGCGAACTGGAGTTGCACTACAATTCGGACCAGAATCGGCTGCGCGTCAGCTGGAGCCGCTAACACATGATCATGGCCGGCATTGCGTAGTGATGGCAGTCACCACCACGGCGTTCCGATCAATCATGGCGGTGCCTTATCATCGTCCTGAACGTCATCAGCGGCTGCAAACCAGTAGCCAACATAAATTCCTGAATGTAAAACTTAGGTGATCGCTTTCAGGTAGGCTAATACAAGAATCGAAAGGCGGCCGAGTGCCAACAGCAGAAGGTCGCCAAGTTCCGTTAATGCGCATCGAATTTTCAAGGAGGAAACCATGCAAATACCATTGCAAATCACCATCCGTGGCATTGAACATTCAGAGGCGCTGGAAACGCACATACGTGACAAGGCGGGAAAACTCGAAGAATTCTTCAATCACATCATGTCATGCCGGGTAGTAGTCGAGGTACCTCATAAGCACCTTCATCAGGGCAACCAGTTCAATGTGCGCATCGATATCGGTGTGCCGGGTAGCGAGATCGTGGTTAACCACGACCATGCAGAAGATGTTTATGTGGCCTTGCGCGATGCATTTGATGCCGCCAAACGCCAGCTTGAAGATTATGTACGCAAAATTCGCGGCGACATCAAGACGCACCAGCCAAATAAGCGCATTGAAGAAAGCGATGATGTGGGTGAAGCGCAAGACGATGTTGATGCAGGGCAATAACGGTGCGATGAAACGGTCCCTTGAACATTATTTTCCAATCATTGGTGCAGATATTGGTGCCACAATATCTATGACAGAGTTTCTTTGAACAGCAGATTTGTGTCGGGAGCAGGACTTGGCGACCGCTTTCTGGCAGTCAATCCTAAGGTAACTTATCAACCATTCAACGATAGATTTGAAGGAGTAGCACTCTGCGACTTCATCAACTGTTCGCGAGCCTTCCTCATCTTGTCTCTCGCTTGCTCATCCTTGACCAATTTCTTGGCACGCTCGGCGTTTTTCTTCAGTATTTCAATTCGTTGTTTTTCTACGTCGTTAGCGATTTCTGCTAATCTCATAATGGATTCTCCGAGCGATGATGTTAAGGTTGGCCGCGAGATGACGCATAGTCAACTGCGGCCTGAATAAATCTCTGGCGGGCCTTGACCTCTTCAGCTTGAGCCCTTTGCAATTGGTACCATGCCTGGGCCGATTTGAAATAGGCAGCTTTCTGCTTGGCGGTCTCGGCGGTGTTTTTCCGTTTGTCGATTCGAAGTTGCATAAAGTCTTCGGCAATTCGTTCCAATTTCATAGTGGTATCTCCGGTTGTGGTGGAGGTATTTATGCCGGAATGAATAATGATTTGTTGGATTAGTTGCATGTCTGTAAACTCGGGTTCCAGCGACCAACTACCATAGGAAACGATAATGAGACTCCAGTTTCTGGCAATCGTAATTGTCTTTGCTGTCTTTATAATTTTTAGAATGGTCGCTGCCAAGAAGAAGGGGGCGGAGACGACTGGCATACCGCCTTACTTCAAAAAGAAAACGCTGCTGGATGAAAAAGAACAGGTATTGTTTCATAGATTGATTGAGGCATTGCCAGCCCATTACGTTATGGCACAAGTCAGGCTGGCTGACATTGTCGGCGTAAAGAAAGGCGATAACTGGCAGTCTTGGTTCAACAAAGTCAGCCGCAAGAGCGTTGATTTTGTAATCTGTGATAAATCGTTTGTCGTCCTGGCCTGCATTGAACTGGACGGAAAGACACATGAGCAGGAGGACAGGCAAAAAGCGGACAACTCGAAAGACGAGGCACTGAACGCGGCCGGAGTTCCTATCGTGCGCATCGATGCCAATAAGCTGCCGCCAACGAACGAAATTAAAGCAATGTTGGAAAATGCAGTCTTGCCGAAGCAAAAATAAAACCATTAATATTGAGGAGCATCGCTAATGTCAAAAACTGCCAAGTGTGAACGTACTGGGAAACATGTTCCGATTGACGAATGTTATTTTACGGCAGACCCAATATCGGGTGAATGGGAGTTCATTTGTAAAGAGGCCCCAAAGAAGGCCGGTGAGTACAACATTGCAGTCGCGGCTTTGATTAAAACCCCGGAAGCGTTGTGCGACTGGTTGGCTCATTTATCAGAAAAGACTTGGTTCAATCCGGCGAAATTCTTTGGTTTCTTTCATCGCTTCAGGAAGGCAAACAATCTTTTCCACTCGTTGTAACTCTTTCTGAGCAACGTCCATGGGTGACGTGAGCAACGGATTTTCCACTGTGGCCACGATCCAATAAATTCGACCACAGGTCAACGGATAAAAAAATATCCGTTGTCCTGTTTTCATTTTGGAGGGACAGTCCTGATACTGGAAATGGCTTTGTTGAGTGATATGCCGGGACGTTTACAGAATAGTACAATCCAGTAATTCCTCGCTAATACATCCCTTCAGACCTATGCCATAAACTAGCAGGGTTTATGACGTACCTCTTTAATGCCACGCAAACCAAGACGTTAAAAGCTGTGAAACAAAACTGGTGCAACTTTTATGGCAGGTTGTAGGAGATTCCAGCGTTGGAAATCAATTTGTTTTTGTCTATCTGCTTTATAGCTGCGGACATCCGATTTCCAATTCATCTTTCGTCTTAGCTTAACCCATTCTGCCGTTCAGTTTTCCACATTGCGGACACTCAGGGGCAGTGATTGCAGCTCCCCATGAAATGAATTGCCCATAATCATTCGTATTTCGCCGCGATCGGCATCTGTCGCCCAGTCCCGAAAGCCCGTCCGCGCAGACGCAGGATTGGCGGCGCTTGACGTCGCTTGTATTCGTTGCGGAATATCATTTTCTTGATTCGATCAATCCGGGCCAGACCTGTGGCGTTCGAGGAAAGAGTTGAATATTCAGCCTCCACTGATTCTTTCTCCTCTTTGCCTAGACGTTCTCCTTCGATCAGCACCTTCAAGATGGTATCGAGCACAGGGTAAGGCGGAAGGACGTCAGTATCGAACTGCCCTGGCGCGAGTTCCGCCGAAGGCAGCTTGTTGATAATGGCAGCGGGGATCAGCTCGCGCCCTGCGGTCGCGTTGAGGTGATGGCAGAGATCAAAGACCTCTGTTTTATACAGGTCACCGATCAACGCAAGACCACCGTTGGTGTCGCCGTAAAGAGTGCAGTAGCCAACTGAAATCTCGCTCTTGTTCCCGGTAGTAAGGAGCAGGTGACCAAAGGAATTGGAATACTCCATGAGTACGGTTCCACGAATTCTCGCCTGCAGATTCTCTAGCGCCAAGCCTTGCAAGAGCGTGCCGAATGCCGCCGCAAATCCCCGTTCGTATCGCTCGACCAACTCGTGGATAGGATGTCCATATAGCTTCACGCCCAGATTGAGGCAAAGAATTTCCGAATCGCTGACGCTCCCCGGACTTGAAAAGCGAGAAGGCATCGTGATAGCCACCACGTTTTCCGGACCCATGGCCTCGGCAGCCAGAGTCACGGTCAGTGCGCTGTCGATGCCGCCGGAAGAGCCCACCACCACCTGCCGGAAGCCGCATCGCCGGGCGTAGTCCCTCAGACCGAGCACGATCTGGCGGCGGTAGAACTCCATCACGGGAAGATCCTTGGAGGGGACTGCAGTCAGTACATTACCGCGGTTGTCCCCAAACCGGCCGTCGGTCAGTTGCAGGGTGGCTACCGATTCGATAAAGCGACCGGCTTCAAAAACCACACCATGTTCCGGCGTCACGGCAAATGAAGCGCCGTCAAAGACCAATTCGTCGTGCCCGCCAACTTGGTTCACGTAAACCATCGGCAGCTGGTGCCGGCGGCTGGCGGCCGTGAAAAGTGCATGGCGCTGCTCGCGCTTGCCGATGTTGGAGGGGCTAGCGTTGATTGACACCACCAGGTCCGGCGACGCATCGGCCAGTCTCGTGAATGGATTCACCGCATAGTCCAGACCCGCGTCGTTCCAGCCATCCTCGCAGATCAGGAACCCCACCTGCATGTCACCCACGCACAGCACGCAGGCGACATCCGGCCCAGGCTCGAAGTAGCGGTGCTCGTCAAAGACGTTGTAAGTCGGCAACAGTTGCTTGGCGTATTTCATTACCATCTTGCCGTCGGCCAGCACCAGCAAGCAGTTTTCTAGGTGCTTGCCCGGCCCGGTTAGACGGCTAGGTGCTCCCACCACCCAATGCATGCCGGGAGTTTCCAGAGTTGCGTCGATCAAATGGGCTAGGCCAGCCTCAGTGCGAGTGATGAATTCTGGTTCATCAAGGAGATCTCTAGGTGAATAGCCGGTCAGGGAAAGCTCGGGGAATACTACCATCTGCGACTTTTCGTCTTGGGCTTTCAATGCGGCTCTACGCATCAGGTCGATGTTGCCTTGGATATCGCCGATTGTTGGGTTGATCTGCGCAAGCGTGATTTTCAAGGTACTCATAAGACCCGCCTTTCAGTCAGCTTCAGGGTGATTAGAATCCTTACTCAAGTAGGGCAAGAACATCCGCAGGTTTCCGTTATGTGGAAGATTAGCGAATGACTACTATGGCCGATCTCTGCCTGTCATGAATTTTGATTCTACGTCTCCTTTTAGAAGTACACCAGACGTTCGCAGGTTCTAAAGACTGTCACCAGCTCTGAAACGCTGCAAACCAAGGCTAAAACAATATACTTACCTCTTGCCATAGCAACAGTCATTCGCAAGATCAATAAGAGCCTAGGGGCGTGTTTCCACCGTGTAGCTTTGAGATACCAATCCAGTCGTCATTTCCGGCAACCGCCAAGCGTCAAAAACCGACCCAACCATCAAAATGCCAACGCCAACCGAGCAGACACCACCTCGAACTGCCTTCTACCGGTACCCAATGCGGCTTTCATGAGGATAGCTGTTTAGTATCTGGTCTTATATAAAAGAGTAATCCGATAGGCTCCGCGTCGCTCCGGTTCACAGTTTGTCGGCGCACTAACCGTGGCAATACCGTGCTTCTACGGTTCTCTACTGTTCCCTAAATGTCAGCGGACATTTGGGGAACGATGGCCTTATCTTGAAGCGTGCCCCGAACTGTGCCGTCACAATTCTAAAAAAGTAAGTTTTTACACCAAATCGTCATACCATCAGCTTATTGGGTCAAGCCATACCTGCGCAGATACCGCGCCAATGGTGAATCCAGCGTTGCCTTTCCGAATTGAACACGCATGCTCGCAACTCCCATAAATAGAAATGAGGCCACATCAGGCGGCATCATTATATTAGGAGAAATACATGAGCATCTTAAAACACGCATCAAGTCCAAATTGGTACTACTCGTTCCAGATTAAAGGTAAGAAACATTTCGGGTCAACCGGCACCAGCAACAAGACCGTCGCCAAGAAGGTGGAGGATGGCGAACGCAGGAAGGCGATAGAGGCATCTTTAAACGATAAGGCAGAATTGATTACCTTGAAGGCGGGAATCCAGTTATTTCTCGATAGCAAGCGAAATGACAGCGAATACGGCAACATCAAGGCACGGGCGAACAAGCTGATGGGGTTAAAGAATCATCCAGGCACGAAGACCCGAGTTTCATGTTTCGGGTTTGACGGTGGCAGTTATTTGCACGACATTAAAACCAAGGACATTCAGCGATTAGTCCTTGAACGGAGGAAAGAGCAGAACGCCAACGGAACGATTTTGTATGAACTGCTGACGCTGAACGCCATCATCAAGCTGTGCCGGAAATTAGGCTATGAAGTGGCAGCGCTCAACCTGGCCGAAATCAAGCGGGACAACGCCATTAAGCCAGACCGCAAACGCATCCGGTTCTTGAGCATTGAGGAAGAAGCACGGCTGCTGGAAGAACTGCATCCGGATCGGGTTGGTCGTGGCTTAGCCTGCGTAGGAAAACAGAAGGGTGAAATGCGCCGCATGAAAAATGACGCCTATGACTTCGCGGTGCTGCTGCTTGACCTTGGATGCCGCCACAGTGAGTTGTCGAACCTGCAATGGAAAGATGTGCGACTGGATCGCAACGAGGTGCAGTTGTATCGCCCGAAGGTGGGCAACCAGTCGATGTTGCAGCTGACGCACCGTGCACGTGAGATATTGCAGCGCAGGTTTCAGGCCAAGACGATGAATCAGGCGTATATTTTCGAGAGCAAGTCAGGCGGCCCACGCAAATATTCACCGAGGGCGTTCCGTAGTGCATGTGAGCGGGCCGGTATTGAAGGCGTGTCATTCCATAATTTACGTAAAACGTGCGCATCACGGCTGGTACAAAACAACGTGCCGATCCACTACGTGTCCAAGATATTGGGTCATTCTACCGTGGACATTACGGCCAGCTATTACGCCGACCTGGCTCCCAGCGATGCATCGCGCTTGGCTGTGGATGTGCTGAATCGGCTGCATGCGACCGAGACGGTGGAGGTGGTGGAGTAGGGCGGGACGTAAACCAGTCAGGACAACGGCATTGTGCCGCATAGACTATGGTCTTAGTGGGTTTGGGTGCATCCCAAGACGAATTGGTAAGGGACACGTTGAAGGTGCAAATAAACGACGCGCAGCGGAAGTGCAATTTGCGCATTCAACCAGGAGCCGAAGGCGACGGCATGTATCTTTAATTGAAGCGATGTCAGTGGGTTTATTACAACGCGGCTAACACGAAATTCGCAGACGGAATCCCATGTTGGATATTTGCTTAAGTCACAACCTATTCGTGCTGCGCACGTGAATTGTGCGGTTGCCTCACTCGCTTGCGCTCGTGGTCAACCACACAATTCAAGCTCATTTTAACGGCATTGAAATAATAGAAAGAATGACCAACCCCGGTGGGGCTTAACCAGCCACGCACAACTCTTGTCGGTTCGCTGCGCTGTCATTTCTGACGGTTTGTTTCAATTAGTGGAAGGATAAAGAAGCGTAATTCCCAAGCAGACACATCGTAAGCGTCCAGCCGCTCCACATTGATTCGGTAAGCGAAAGCTAAGAGCATAGTGTCCACCTATTTCTGGTGGACACTTATTATGAGCACTACACATCCGACGCCTCGCCGTCGCAAACACACACCTGAATTCAAGCAAGGACTGGCCGCACTATGCCAACCTGGGGTATCGGTTTCAGGAATCGCGCTGGCACACGGCGTCAATGCCAACCTGCTGCGCCGATGGATCAAGCAGTATCGGAATGAATTGCCAGTACCAGTCACAAGCGAACCTTCCAGGCTGGTTCCCGTACAAGTCGAATTGCCTCCAAGACCCGATATGGATACCGCATGCAGTGAGGCAATCGAGATCAATCTGACCAAGAACGCTACGCACATCAATATCCGCTGGCCTGGCAATCAGGCACAGATGTGCGCCCACTGGTTAAACGTGTGGCTCAAATGATCCAGCCGGAACAGGTATTCCTGCACCGGGCACCGGTGGACATGCGCTGTGGTATCGATCACCTGTCACAATTGATTCAGCAGATCGATGGTCGTTCCCCCTGTGATGGCACGGCCTATGGATTCACCAATCGCAATTACTCACGCCTCAAGTTGCTGATCTGGGATGGCACCGGTGTCTGGCTATGTCATCGCCGATTGCACAAGGGGCGATTCCGCTGGCCGAGTCCGGATGACACCTTGTTCCGGATGAGTGCCGAACAGTGGAGTTGGCTGACCATCGGAGTGGACTGGCAAAGATTGTGTGCAAAGCCTTCGGATATCTGGCGGGTTTAGCACATAAATCCAGCCTATTTACCCTGCTAATTTAGTGCATTACGGATGGGTGCGTGGTATAATTCAACCCAATGAATTCACTGAATAAAACGGCTGTTTCAATCGATATTCCAGAACTTGCTGGTAGTGTTTTGCCCCCTCCGATTCACGCCTCGGACGCCGAATTCATTCGACTGACCGAGCTCATCAATTCTCAGGCTTCAACTATCCGTTCCCAAGACATCAAGATTCAGGCACTGGTTCAGGAAGTCGCTTATCTGCGCCGCATCCGCTACGGGGTCAAGAGCGAAGCAATGAGCGCAGAACAGCGCTCATTGTTCGAAGAGGATATCGCTCAGGACATCGCCGCCGTCGAATCAGAACTCAAGTTGCCTGTACCCGCCGTCCCGAGAAGTCGTGCCGGGCGTCAGGTGCTACCTGAACATCTGGAACGTGTTGAGGTACGTCATGAACCGGAAACCTGTACCTGTGCAGCTTGCCAGTCCGAACTGGTCAAGATCGGCGAGGATGTTAGCGAACAACTGGATATCGAACCGGCACGCTTCTTTGTAGTCCGTCATATCCGCCCCCAGTATGCCTGCCGCCAGTGCGAAACCATCACGGCAGCGCCAGTCGCGCCTGCGGTGATTGACGGTTCACTGGCCGCCCCGGGTTTGTTGGCTTGGGTTGCCACCAGCAAGTATCTGGATCACTTGCCCCTTTATCGATTGGAGCAGATCGCAACCCGGCAGCAGGTCAACCTGTCACGCAGCACCATGAGTGAATGGATCGGTCGCATGGGCTTTGCCCTGCAACCGCTGGCGGACAGGCTAATGGAACTGCTCAAGCAGCGAACGGTGTTACATGCCGACGAGACGCCGGTCAAACAACTGGATCCCGGAGCAGGCAAGACCCGCCGAGCATATCTGTGGAGTTATCGCAGCAATGATCTGGATACCGGTCCGCCGATCGTGGTGTTCGATTACCAGAGCAGTCGTTCGGGTCAGCATGCCAGAGACTTCCTGCATGGCTGGCAAGGTAGTCTCATGGTCGATGACTACGGGGGCTATAAGAAAATGTTTGCCGCTGATGCCGTATTTGCCATCACCGAGCTGGGCTGCTGGGCGCATGCCCGACGTAAGTTCTTTGATCTTCAGGTCAGTGGTGCGCATCCACAGGCTGCAGAGGCATTGAAGCGTATCGCCAGTTTGTATGCGGTGGAAGAGCAATCCCGGGAGATGGATCAATCTGCTCGGATGCTGCATCGTCAGCAACACAGTCTACCAATTCTGGCTGAGATGCATGAGTGGCTGATCCATTTGCGCGTTACGACTGCGGACGGTAGCGGCTTGGCACGTGCGATCGACTACAGCCTGAATCGCTGGGCAAGTCTGATTCGCTATGCGCAAACGGGTAACTTACCCATCGACAACAACCCGGTGGAAAATGCCATCCGCCCGATTGCCATTGGCAAGAAGAATTGGTTGTTCGCGGGGAGTGAACGGGCCGGTAAATGGGCAGCCGCCATCCAAAGCTTGTTCGCCACTGCCAAACTGAACGGCATCGAACCTTCTGCCTGGCTCAAAGATACACTGGAAAAACTTCCCGTCTGGACTATGCGTCGCATCGACGAACTCCTGCCCATCAAACCTGCTGCATAATCTGGCTCAACTGAACAGGTGGCGCGGTTGGACGCTTACGACACATCAATGATATCGTCCACTACAACATCATTAAGGAAACACCGATTAAGTCCACGTGATGAGCATCAAGTGCGTTATTGATCCGGGCTATGCACAAGGGCAGACGAGATGAAACAGACAACGCTGGCAGTAAATGGATTCGAGGCGCACCGCAAGGCAACCCGCAAAGCGGAGTTTCTGTCGCGCATGGATAAACTGGTGCCATGGTCAGAATTTTGCGCGGTAATCGAGCCGTATTACCCCAAGGCTGGAAATGGACGCCCGCCGGTTGGACTGCAACGCATGCTGCGGATGTACTTCATTGCCAACTGGTTCAACCTGTCCGATGTGGCCTGCGAAGACGCGCTGTACGACGTACCGGTATTTCGAGAGTTCTGCCAGTTCGACCTGGGACGCGAGCGAATCCCGGACGCCACGACCCTGATGAACTTCCGCCACTTACTCGAGCAGTACAATCTGGGTGCCGCAATGTTTGGAAAGGTGGGCGAGTTGCTTCTCGCCGATGGGATGAAACTCTCAGGCGGTACCATCGTGGATGCCACCATCATTGCCGCGCCAAGCTCGACCAAGAACGCCGACAACGCCCGCGATCCCGAGATGCACCAGACCAAGAAGGGCAACCAGTGGCACTTCGGCATGAAGGTACACATTGGCGTGGATAGCAAAACCGGCCTCGCTCACAGCGCCACGGTCACACCCGCCAATGTCCACGACAGTCAGGAACTGCCGAACCTGCTGCATGGCAACGAGACTCGGCTGTATGGTGACAGCGCCTACATTGGCCAGAAAGAAGTACTCAATCAGGTTGCGCCAAAAGCAAAAGACTTCACCAACAAACGCGCCAGCCGCAGCACCCCATTGACTGATGCCGACAAGGAAACCAACCGCAGGAAATCGCAGGTGCGTGCCAAGGTCGAGCATCCGTTCCGGCCACTCAAGAACATCTATGGATTTGCCAAGGTGCGTTACCGTGGCTTGATGAAGAATGCCAACCGAGCCTTTGCATTGCTGGCACTGATCAATCTGGACAAATGGGGAATGCCGCTGCTGACAGGATAGGTGTGTCCAGCGTAGCAAAAATCAGGGGAATATCCCCTGAATGAGACGACATGCTGAGCCATTACAGATGAAAAACGACTTTTTGTTCAACAATCCGGATTCGTCAACACAACTCCTGCTCAGTGCAGGTGGTTGTTCGGCGTTTCCTTAAAACTTTATCCGGTTTCCCGGAATGGCTTGTTCCTGCGGCTCCACGCGAGTCTGTTCCATTACACTGCCAGTCAGTAAGGGTATGGCTGGGTAGTCGTCATTTAGCTTGTGTTCGTGCTTGTCCCGACGCGAGACGGTGAATCAAATATTGGCAAGGGTATTTATGATGGTGGCTGGTCTGACTCTTACATTGAAGATTAAGGGTAACGCAATTCATTTTTACCGGTGGATTCCGAATTGTCATTGAGACATGGCGTGATTGAGCAGAGCTGTGACGGGTCAAGCGAAATTACACCGTTTTAAGGCATGTAAGCCGTTAACAAACTGCATCATCCTAATGAGTACCTATATCCTTATATATATAGTTAGACTATAGATAAGACTGTACGGGTGTTAAGAACTTTAACAAGTGGCGTTAGAGTTCTTAACACCTACCGGATAAGTTAGGAGAATGGTCAGGTCTCAGTAAATGTTTCTCCTCTCCACCCATATACAACTTTTACTGAGGTCTGTGGAAGCTGTAGACTGACCATGTCCGGAACTGTGCTGATAGTGAACTACGCCTTAGAGACGTTCTGTCTTTCAAAAAAACTGACATTCAAAAATCTATACGAAGCCTGGGCGATTCACCTTCCACCATCACCAAAGCAAGGGTATCAGACCTAGTACCGCTAAACCCAGCAAGAAACACAAGCTTGGTATCCCCGTTTGACGGGAAGACAGCGCGAAGGCATAAATTCCTTTGACAACATTATTGCTGGAGGCTGCAATCAGAATACTGGATGTCGCCACCTGTAATGGCGTAAGCGTTGGCGTAGCCTGGGTTATGCCCATGATGAAGGGGTCCACGTCGGTAACGCCCATAATAGTGGCGAGTGTGTAGACGCCCGTTTCACCCAGATGCTCGATCGCCAAGTGGGTCGCTACCAACATGACCACAAAGAGCAGTGCAAAAATGAGCGCCGCACTTATTTCGAGTGGATTCTTGGGCTCGAACTTTGTGATCACCTTCAGCGCATTTGCATCGCCCCGTCGGGACCACAGCCATCCAACACCGATCGCAAGAACAGCCAGCACGACAAATGGGAGCGCCAACCTGTTCATAAGATCACGATTGAACAGCGCCAATAAGATAGCCAGACGCAGATACATCATTCCGGAGGCAATCAGTATCCCGCCCGCAAACAAGTGGGGCTGATCTTCACTCTTCGATCTTCTTGCAAGAGCGACAGTTGTGACGGTGGATGAATATGCTCCACCAATAATTGCCGCCAGGAGGACGCCTCCTTGGGCTTTGGTCAGTCTCTGAAGCACGTAGCTACCATACGAAATTGCGCTTACCGCCACAACAATAAGCCATGTCTTGAAGGGGTTGATCTGGAATTGGCTGAATGGAGTGTTGGGCAGCAACGGCAAAATGACGGCAGACAGAAGCAGGAATTTGGCGAAGGTGAGAATGTCCGTAGTTTCAATACGCTTCGCTAAATTTTCTAGCCCGGCCTTAAGTTCCAGCAAGATGATGCTAGACACGGTAAGCGTGGTGGCAATCCAGAACATCTCGTGATAGACGAGAGCACCTATCAAATAGATAGTAAGGCCAGACAGCTCAGAGGTGACACTGGAATATGTTGAGGAAGTGAGCTTATGCCAATAAGAGATCATCAAAAATCCCGCAACCACGGCAAAACCTAAAGCTTGTGGTAAGAGTTCGCCACCGGATAACAAGGCCATGGAATAGCCGATTAGTCCAATCAGCGGGAAAGTGCGCACGCCTCCAAACGAGTAGTGGTCACCCCTGTCTTTGCGTTCTTCCCTCTCGAGTCCGATAAGAAAAGACAGAAACAGCACGAAAAGGATATGTGCCCCATAAGGGGGCAACCAGTCGAAATATTTCACGGCGTGTCTCAAATCCACTGTGGAGAAAGAACGCACAATATATTCCTTTTCCCTCACACCTAGTAATGAATTTTTTCTAGGGCAGCGCATCTTTGCAACCGTGTGCAGTTGGCACCAACCGGCATGTCATAACATGGAATGGCCAGACCGTATTTGGAACTATGCCTAACGTTTACGGGCTGCCTGATCTGTCCAGACAGCCGTTAAAGAGAAAAAAGGTTGGTATCCGTATTCAACTTGGGTACCAACCTCCAGGTGGCTCAGCACGTTATGCTGGTTTTACTGTTTTTTCTGGCCTTGCGTTTGCAGTTATACCAGTATGTAACGGAACCGAGATCGGTAAGAGCGGCACCCTGGACGAATGCGGCAATCACGGTATCTTTATCCTCATCTTTTAGCGCGGTGAAAATGACCATCGCCACATTGGCCTTGGTTTTACCTTCCTTCAGCAATTCCTTACCTTTCGCGATGGCATCCTTGATCGACGGCTTGTTCAGGTCGATCTTCTTCGGCTCGACGGCTGCTGGTGCCGGTGCAGGCTTGGTTTCGGCAACCGGAGTGGCTGCCTCTGCTACTGGTGTCGTTGGCTTTGCTACGGCCGGTGCAACTGCTACTGGTTTAGCTGCTGATACGTCGATTTTCTTAGTCATGATATTGGCTCCATAAAGTTTGAGTGAGTTTGTTGATAGTGCTTTCTTTCGCGGTTTCAAATCCGGGCACGTCTTCCAGCAAGCCGAGCAGGGCATTGGTGAAGTCATCAAAATCCAGCGCGTTGCCGTACTCGTCTTTAATGATTTCCACCAGGTTTTGCTTCTGCTCGTTTGTTAGCGATTTCATGTGTGCTCCTTGTCTTAACCACAGGAACACCATCCAACCGAACCAGGGGTAGGGCAACGGCTATAAGGTAAATATTTTCCAGTTGCTAAAGCAACAGCGATCCACCGGATGATGCCGCGCTATGTCGGCCATCATTTCCGGAGAACATCATGCTGTTTAAGTTAGGTCAGGTCGTAGCAACGCCAGGAGCAATTCGGGCAATGCAGGAAAACGGTATTGAAGCGTGGAGCTTATTGTCTCGCCATGCTAACGGTGACTGGGGATGTGTTCCAGAGGAAGACCGGCTGGAAAATCAGCGTAGCGTTGAGGAAGGGTATAGGGTGATGTCGAGTTATGCGTTGAATGATCGTGGCGACTAGCTGTGGATTATTACGGAAGCAGATCGGTCATCGACGTGTTTACTGTTGCCGGAGGAGTATTAGAGTGGTGTGCTTGAAAGAGGTGTTCACCAGCTACCTTAACCACCCATAAATGATCAGGTTTGCTTCAGTGAGGCCTCAAACTGCTCAATCGGCATCGGCCTGCCGAACAGATACCCCTGGAAGTGACTGCAGCCGCGCAGTTGAAGAAACTCCCGTTGCGCCTCGGTTTCGACCCCTTCCGCAACCACGTTCAATCCCAATGTTTCGGCCATTGCGATGATGGTCTGTACAATGGCGGCATCGTTGGGATCGCTGGTGATGTCACGCACGAAGGATCGATCGATCTTGATCTGGTCCAGCGGCAGTTGCTTGAGATATTGCAGGGATGAATAGCCGGTGCCGAAGTCATCCAATGAGAACTGGATATCGAGTTCGTTCAATGCGTTCATTGTTGCGATGGTCTCTTCGATGTTCTCCAGCAACATGCCTTCAGTCAGCTCTAACTTGAGCTGCTTCGGATCGATCGCATGGTGTTGGACAGCAGCTTGGACTCGACCGACGAAATCAGCCTGACGGAACTGCCTGGCACTCACGTTCACCGCCAGAACCAGGTCACGGGTGGGAGCATCTTGCTGCCACACCTTGAGCTGGGCACAGGCCGTTTCCAGCACCCATTGCCCGATCGGTAATATCAATCCGGTTTCTTCCGCCAGTGGAATGAATTGCATGGGTAGCACTAAACCGCGTAAGGGGGTGTTCCAGCGGATTAATACTTCTGCCCCCAAGGGTCGACGGTGCAAATTGTCCACCTGGATCTGGTAATACAGCTGGAATTCCTGATTCTCAAGCGCTTTGCGTAATTCACCCTCCAGTGAGAAGCGTCCAGTGATGCTGGCCTGCATGTTTTCATCGAAGAAGCGCACGGTGTTGCGCCCTGCTTGCTTTGCCTGGTACATGGCGATGTCGGCCTGTTTCATCAATTCATCTATCGCCACGTTGTGGTCATTAAACACAGTGGCCCCAATGCTGGCGGTGCCTTGGTATTCTTTCACGTCAAGCTGGTAAGGTTGGCGGAGGGACATGAGTATCTTCTCGCTGATGGTTTCCGTCTGCGCCGCTGCTTCCATGGCTTGCTCGCCGAGGTTTTCCAGCACCACCACGAATTCGTCACCGCCCAGACGGGCCACAGTATCGTCTTCGCGCACGCAGGAGATCAGACGTTGCGCAGTCTGCTGCAAATACAGATCGCCGACATGATGGCCGAGGTTGTCGTTGAGGGTCTTGAAATTGTCCAGGTCAATAAATAGCAGCGCGCCCGATCTGCCAATACGCGCACTGGACGCCAATGCCTGGTGGAGCCGATCCATGAGCAGCCGCCGGTTGGGCAATTGGGTGAGATCGTCATAGAACCCTAAATAATGGATTTTTTCCTCAGCTGCCTTGCGTTCGGTGATGTCGATGTGTGAACCGACATAATGTGTGACGATCCCATCGTCACCCTTGACGGCGGAAATGGAAAGCCACTTTGGGTAGATCTCGCCATTCTTGCGCCGGTCCCAAATTTCTCCTTGCCAAGCTCCAGTGTCACGAATGCTCTTCCACATCGCGCTATAGAATGCCGCATTTTGACGGCCGGACTTGAGCAGTCGCGGGGTTTGGCCCACGACTTCCTCGGCCGTATAGCCGGTGTCTTCGGTAAAAGCCTTGTTGACCCTCAGGATCACTTGGTTGGCATCGGTGATCATCAGGCTTTCTTGCGTCTCGAAGGCGGTAGCGGAAATTCGCAGCGCTTCTTCGACACGCTTGTACTCAGTGATGTCGCGTGTAGTGCTGACAATATGAGGAACACCTTTTATTTCTGTGATTCTGGCAGATAAAATACCGATACTCTGGCTGCCATCTTTTTTCCGGAGTTGCGCCTCAAAGTTTTCGCAGAATCCCTTGGTTTGAAGTTCATAGATAAATTTTTGGCGGTCATTGGGATTCACCCAGAGATTCAGGTCGACAGTTGTATTTCCAATGGACTCTTCTCTTGTATATCCGCTGAGATGGGCAAACGCATAATTGACATCGGTAATATAGCCATCCGACAAACGACTGATCAGAACCGCATCCGGACTGGTTTGAAAAATAAGCTCGGCGCGCTCTTTGGCTTCCTGGGTTGCCTGCGCTGCTTCCTTGCGATCCGTGATGTCGGAGTAAATCCATATGCTACCTTCGTTTGGGTGCGCGGTGTCGGGTGCTCTACCGCTCACTGTGCCCCAGAATAGACTGCCATCCTTGTGCCGCAGCCTTAGGTCTGAGGTGTAGCTCTTGCCTTCTGCCATTGCCTGGTACGCGACCTTACCTACCTGGTCAAAAGTCTCGCGAGAATCGTAGAACCGCTCAGAAGATTCACCGATAAGCTCTCCTGGCTCATATTGAAACATTTCCTCCATGCGACGGCTGCATGAAACGACGCGCCGTTGCTTGAAGTGAACAATGCCGACCAGTGCGTTGTTCAGTATCGTTTCGTTTTCTTTCAGAAGCTGACGGATTTGTTCCTCGCTTTCGCGCCGTATTTCAATTTCCTGCTGCAGATCAGCAGTGCGCTCCTCGACCTGTTCCTTCGCACGGCGATTTGCAGTGCGCAACTCGAGTTGCGCGATGACGGTGCGACTCAGGGCACGCAATGCGCCTTTCTGCTCGGTGCTCAGTTGGCGCGGCACGCGGTCGATCACGCACAGTGTTCCCAACGCATGGCCATCAGGCGCGACCAACGGTGCACCTGCATAGAAGCGGATGTGGGGGTCGTTGGTGACGAGGGGGTTGTCAGCGAAGCGCGGGTCGAGCATCGCGTCTTGCACTTCAAGCAGTTCGTCAGGATTCAAGATGCTGTATGCGCAAAAGGCAACATCGCGAGGCGTTTCTTTAGCATCGAGACCGATTATTGATTTGAACCACTGCCGGTTTTCGTCAACCAGCGAAACCACAGCGATGGGTACCTGGCAAATCTGCGCTGCAAGCATTGTTAGGTTGTCAAACGCCTGCTCAGGCAGCGTGTCCAGTACACCGTAGCAGCGCAAGGTCTCGAGGCGCTGGGCCTCGTTGGGCGGAAGTGGGGCTTTCATGCGCAGCTTGGTCCGGCTACGACGAATGTAAATCGTTGTCTGATGCGTGAAGAGCTTCGCACCTTGGCCACAAGCTCACGAGTTTTGCTGGGACGTTGGGGAAGAAGATGATGTTGGGGAAGATGATGTTGGGGAAGATGATGTTGGGGAAGATGATGTTGGGGAAGAAGATGATTGAGAGGTGACCTGCAAGGCGGGCCGCACACAACGGCGCGGTCAACTGAATGAATTTCTAATGCTAGCCTTACAAATAACATGTTACCCCTTTGTATAAGAAATAAGAGGGGCAACCAGAAACAAGCCTTGGCGGCCCCGCTATCATAGGTTTTACCCCTTAGACCGGAACCTTTTCGCCCCTGTTTTTCAACAGGTTTGCCTTTAAAATTATGAGGCCCTAATAGCCTATAACATAGCGTGGCACTCTGGCATATGTTCAGATTTTGTGCAACTGGAAAAACGGTGAAAAACGGTGATAGCGGTACAAGTTATAGATCATTGCTGAAGCGGATCGGTCATCTACTTGTTTACTGTTGCCGGAGGAGTATTAGCGCGGACCACCCGATAGCGTTATTGGCGAAGTAACGGTTTCGATACGAACACATTCCCCAATCAGATAGAAGCTAAACTAATTCCCCTACTCCCATATACGTGTATTATTTAGTTAGACAAATGGGGTATGCTTCTTTAAGTAGAGGAATTTTGTTTGTAGTAGCACTGGGGAGGCGCACATGTCGGCACAACCCGATCATAACGATATAGAAAAGTTAATGAGTTCAACCAAACTAAATGGCAGAACAATCAAAGAGTGGAAGGAGGATTGCGAAACCTTTTATCTTGAGAAGCTGGATGCGGAAAAATTAAAGGATAAATTGGAAAGCGAAATAATAAGGCTGGAAAACGCACTTTTTGAAGCCAAGAAAATTATCCGGCATATTGAGCAGAGAAGAGTTCCAAGAGAGCAAGTTTGATTGGAATCGGTTGGTTGCCTGTATGGAATTTGTGACTCAATGTCCGAACGGCAGAGATTGTGCGCACGCGCCGTACATAGCGCTTTTTGCAACAAAAATATAGGTGCTTATTTTCCAGGAAATCACCCAACGAGTCCTAGCCTTGCCGGTGAAAAACATTATGCTTATCTGTATCAAACCATAATTGACACATACTTCTTTTACAACTTCAACAAGAATTCGACAACCTGTGGCAGAACATTTTCTTGAAGGAAAAAGCCTTGAGTGGCTTCTGGAGTCGGCCACCGATGCGATGATGATCATCGACAGGGAAGGGCGGATCATCATCGCCAATCCCACCATCGAACAACTCTTCGGCTACCCGCGCCAGGAACTGATCGGAAAATCGATGGAAATTCTGCTGCCAGAACGTTTTCGGAACTCGCACCACAACCAGCTCACGAACTATTTTATCCAGCCAAGTGCGCGCGCCATGGGCGCAGGAATGGAGCTTCTCGGCCTGCGTCAGGACGGCAACGAATTCCCCGTGGACGTGAGTCTTTCCCCGCTTGAAACTGAGCAAGGACTGCTGGTGATGGCGACAATACACGACATCACGCGGCGCAAGCAGGCGGAGGAACAACGGGACCGACTGCTACGGGAGTTGGAGAGCGCCAACGAGGAACTCAAGAATTTTGGTTATGTGGTGTCCCATGATCTCAAGGCGCCGCTGCGCGCCATCGGCTCGTTGGCGGATTGGCTTTCCACGGACTACGCCGACAAGTTCGACGACGAAGGCAAGGAGCACATGCGCCTGTTGATCAGCCGGGTGCGCCGCATGGATAGCCTGATTGACGGTATTTTGCAATATTCGCGCGTGGGCCGGGTGAAAGAAGTGGCCGTTGCGGTAGACCTCAACCGGCTGGTGCATGAAGTGATTGACCTGCTGGACCCGCCAAAAAATATTGCGATCAGTGTCGAGAATTCCTTGCCAACCATCATGGCGGAGCCGACCCGCATTCAGCAGGTGTTCCAGAACCTGATCTCGAACGCCACCAAATACATGGACAAACCCGAGGGGGAAATTCACATCGCCAGTAGTGCCGAGGGCAGGCAGTGGAAATTCAGCATCACCGACAACGGCCCGGGTATTGACCAGCAACATTTTGAAAAAATCTTCCAGCTATTCCAGACACTCGCCCCGCGCGACCGTGTGGAAAGCACAGGTGTAGGGCTGGCGCTGGTAAAGAAAATTGTGGAAATGTACGGCGGACGCATCTGGCTCGAATCCACAGTCGGCAGGGGCAGTACATTTTTCTTCACGCTTCCGCGCACCGCTGCAACCGCAAGCTCAACCAACGGGAATAAAGCATGAAAATCGCCAACCGGCAACCAGCAAGCGCATCCTTCAGATGAAGGACGATCAAATGAGCGTCATGCGCACCATCGACGCCTATTGGACCATCAGCGAGGTGCCGCAATGAGCAAAGCGCAGATACGCATACTCGTCGTTGAGGACGACCTGGTGGACCGCATGGCCTGCCGCCGCGCGCTGGCCCAGGACCTGGACGACGAATTCGTACTGTCCGAAGCCGAAACCGGCCGGGATGGGCTGCAGCTCGCCCATGCTCAAAAGCCTGATTGCATTTTGCTCGATTACCACTTGCCGGATATGAACGGTCTGGAGTTTCTGGCTGAGCTGAGAACCGATCCGGGCGAGATCCCCGTGCCAGTCATGATGCTGACCGGCGCCGACAATGCCGCAGTTGCGGTCGAGTCCATGAAGCGCGGCGCGCAGGACTACCTGGTCAAGGATGTGAACCGTCAATATCTGGAATTGCTGCCCTCTGTCATTCAGCGCGTGCTGCGCGAGCGGCGGACGCTGATGGAAAAGAAACACGCGGAAGACAATCTGCTTCAGGCCGAAGCGAAATACCGTTTCCTGGTGGAGCAGATTCCCGCGATCATCTACACCACCGCGCCGGATGCGCCTAATAAGTTGTTGTATATCAGCCCGCAGATTCGCCAGCTCGGTTTTTTGCCCGAAGAGTTGCTGGCCGAGCCGGAAGGGTTGCTCAAGCAGGTTCATCCGGAAGACTGGACGCACGTGCGTGAGGCGATCGCCCGCAGCTATGAGAACGGCGAGCCCCTGCGCTGCGAATACCGCCTGCTCAATCGTGCCGGCGAGCTGCGCTGGTTCCTGAACGAGGCGAGCCTGGTGCGCCACGCATCGGGCGAGGCATTGTACCTGCAGGGTCTTCTGACCGACATCACCGAACGCAAACGACTGGAAATGAAGCTTCTCGAGCGCCGCAATGAGATGAACGAGTTGCAAAAAATGCAAATCGCCACCCAGACTGCCGCGGCTATCGCCCATGAATTGAACCAGCCGCTGATGGCCATCGCCTCTTACAGCGGAGCCGCGTGCATGATGCTGCAAGCAGAAAATCCAGACATCGACGAGGTCCGCCATGCCCTCGAGGCAAACGAGAATCAAGCCCACCGTGCCAGTAACTCCATCCGCGAATTGCTCGAATTCCTGAGCATCAAGGAATCCCCCGTCGAGGCATTTGATCTCAACATGGAAATTCGCGGCGTGATCGATATGGCAAGGTCTGAAAACGAATTGAAATTCCGTTCCAGACTACAACTTCAAATGGATATCGCCCCGGTTCGGGCCAACAGCACGCACGTGCAAAAGGTGCTGCTCAACCTGCTCCACAACGGCATCGAGGCCATGCAGGAGGCCGGCGTTCCGTTGCCTTCAGCCACCATGACCGTACGCACGACCAAAAAGGGAGGCTATGCCCAGGTGACGATACAGGACAACGGACCGGGCATCCGGAACGAGGATTTTCAGCGCCTATTTGAACCATTCTTCACCACCAAGGGCAAAGGCATGGGCATTGGTCTTGCCGTAAGCCGTTCGCTGATCGAAACAAATGGCGGCCAGCTTTGGGTGGACCCGGAACAGAGTCCCGGCGCTGCTTTCCACTTTACCTTGCCCCTGGCAACATGAGCAACAGCACCGTATACATCGTGGATGATGACGCGGCGGTGCTGGAAACCGCCGGCTATACCGTTGCAACATTTCAGGCTGCCTCCTGATTTGCTGCAGTATTGTTAACGCCAGCATTTTGTAACGCAAGTAGTATGGGCTTGGCTATCGTTCATGGATAAAGAGATATTCTTCGTTTACTTGCCAACATTAAAATTCAGAGTCAGTCTAACTAAAGGAATACAAGCATGAAAATCACCAACCGGCCCATCCTTCTAGTGGAAGACGATCAAGTAGACGTCATGACGGTCAAACGTGCACTGAAGGAGATTCACGTCACTAACCCGGTGATGAATCTGGAAAATGGCGAGGAAGCCCTGAAATACCTGCGCGACCCCAAAAGCGCGAAGCCGTGCATAATCCTGCTCGACCTCAATATGCCCATCATGAACGGCATCGAGTTTCTACAGGTGGCGAAACACGATGCCCAGCTCAAGCGCATTCCGGTGGTTGTGCTGACTACGTCCGAGGAGCAGCAAGACAAAGTAAACAGCTTCGACTTGGGGGTGGCCGGCTACATGGCGAAGCCAGTGGATTACCGGCAGTTTGTCGAAGTCATGCGCACCATCGATGCCTATTGGACCATCAGCGAGGTGCCGCAATGAGCAAAGCGCAGATACGCGTACTCGTCGTTGAGGACGACCTGGTGGACCGCATGGCCTGCCGCCGCGCGCTGGCCCAGGACCTGGACGACGAATTCGTACTGTCCGAAGCCGAAACCGGCCGGGATGGGCTGCAGCTCGCCCATGCTCAAAAGCCTGATTGCATTTTGCTCGATTACCACTTGCCGGATATGAACGGTCTGGAGTTTCTGGCTGAGCTGAGAACCGATCCGGGCGAGATCCCCGTGCCAGTCATGATGCTGACCGGCGCCGACAATGCCGCAGTTGCGGTCGAGTCCATGAAGCGCGGCGCGCAGGACTACCTGGTCAAGGATGTGAACCGTCAATATCTGGAATTGCTGCCCTCTGTCATTCAGCGCGTGCTGCGCGAGCGGCGGACGCTGATGGAAAAGAAACACGCGGAAGACAATCTGCTTCAGGCCGAAGCGAAATACCGTTTCCTGGTGGAGCAGATTCCCGCGATCATCTACACCACCGCGCCGGATGCGCCTAATAAGTTGTTGTATATCAGCCCGCAGATTCGCCAGCTCGGTTTTTTGCCCGAAGAGTTGCTGGCCGAGCCGGAAGGGTTGCTCAAGCAGGTTCATCCGGAAGACTGGACGCACGTGCGTGAGGCGATCGCCCGCAGCTATGAGAACGGCGAGCCCCTGCGCTGCGAATACCGCCTGCTCAATCGTGCCGGCGAGCTGCGCTGGTTCCTGAACGAAATGAGCCTGGTGCGCCACGAATCAGGCGAGCGGCTGTTCCTTCAAGGCATTCTGCTCGATATTACCAAAGACAAGCAGATCGAAGAAGAACTGTATGTGCATCGCCGGCGACTTGAGGAGCGAGTGGCGGAACGCACGCTGCAGTTCGAGAAACGAATCGAGATAATCGATGCGGCCAACGCCAATCTCACCAGCAAACTTGACGAGTGCAGACAGGCGGAGAAGGAGCTGAGGAAATACGTCAATCAGATCGAGGACTTCTACCACAACGCTCCCTGCGTTTACCACTCGCTCGACCATGACAGCGTGTTCGTGCAGGTCAACGACACCGGACTCAAGTGGCTTGGCCTTACACGCGAAGAGGTTGTGGGCAAGATGAGGTTCACCGATCTGCTTACGCCCGCGAGCGAAAAGACCTTCCTGGAAAGTTACCGACGTTTCAAGGAGTGCGGCTGGCTGCGTAATGTCCACCTCGAAATCGAACGCGAGGATGGCACAAACCTATCCGTATTGTTGAACGCCACGGCGATAAATGATGCTGCAGGTCGTTTCGTGATGAGCCGTTCCTTGATGTTCGACATTACTGAGCACGACCGTGCCGAACAATCCATGCCACCTTGAAACACTGGAAATCAAATAACTGCAATAACCCTTAGGAATTTGCAGAGTTTATAAGTATCAGCTTGGCATAGACCGGCAGGTCAAAACCCGTATAAATGCGGCATCAGAGTGGTATCAACTTTTCGATAGAGAGTGCCATCAAAATTGATATCACTATTAATCATAGGTGCTACACGCTGCTGAATATGCGAGGGAATACGCTGCTGTTATGCGTTACAATTTCAGATAATGGCGAGTGTCTGGCCTCGCCAGAAAGTTAAATGAACGATGATCTCCTGGCTAAGCAATCGAAGTGGAAAACCTGACCATCCCATGTCCAGCATGGCTGAGGCCAAAACGTTACTGGCCGAATTGCCCAAGCACGATGCCCTCAAGACGTTGGAGGAAATTACTTCCTGGTTGACGTCGATTACGGACACAGTGGGCTTCCGCGAGGAGTTGCGCACCAACCTCATAAAACTGCTGGATGAAACCGGACAAGCGTTCCATGCGAAGTTGCTGAAGGACTACCTCGCCTCGCCCCATCTGCAGGATTTTCAGGGCATGCACCTGTGGCGTGAAATGCATCGTTTTTCCGATGAGCTGGCGCGTGCCTACGAAGAGTGCCTTGCGGCTTGCCGACGGGAAGAGATGAAACCCTATGAGCTCCAGGAAAAAGTGCCGCTGCTCTGCGTGCGCTTGCTGCGCGCCGCTGCCGAGCAGATGAAGCTGGAACTGATGCGCTACATTGACGTGGAACACACGGCATGGGAACGGATGTTCCGTTGCTACAGCATCGCCGAAACAAGCCAGTTCGCCAGCACCATGATATTCGCCTACCCCGGACGTGTCATTCATACCTGCCCACAACACGAGCTATTGCGCGCGTTAGTGCTCCATGAATCCTCGCCCGGCTCCTTGGCGCCAGACCAGATTGAAGTGAGCTTCCGCATTGCAGGCCGCATGGTCAGTTTCTTCGATCTCACAACAGCGCTAGATGCCGGAAGCGAATATTACATAGACCTCGCTCAGCCTCACGCCCCGAAGGTGCTGAACGACTCGATTATTGCGACACCAACCATGCGATACTTCAGCGCACTCCGCGCGCTGCCCAACATTGCCGAAATCATCAGGCAACACGAACGCGGCGGCTTCGGCGAAGAGCGGCGCTTCGGCAGCGAATTCATCCCAGAAGGCAAGCTGACCGTGCTCAAGCATTTGCAGATGTATTGGGACAAGCAACACCCGCACAGGATCCAAGAACGCAGGGGCCTCAGTTCCAACATCGGGGTGGTACGCAGCTTCCGTATCATCAGCAAATTGATACCGCACATTGACCTGGATCATGTGGGCGGACTCCCCAAAAAAGATGCCGCCTCGCTCCATGAGCGCTCAAAATTCAGCGTCGTTGCCGAAGGGGAAGTGGGATATACATCGGAAACCTGGACGGTCGTGGATGTAAGCGGCAGCGGCATAGGCGGGATGATTCCCAGAGACGCCGGGTCATGGGTCAAGATCGGCGATCTGTGCGGAATCAAGGCGCAGAACGCCGAGATGTGGTGGGTGGGCGTTATCCGGAGGCTGCATGCGGATCATCAGGGCATCATGCATGTGGGTATCGAAACCCTTGGCAAGAAATCGCTCTCAGTCTGGCTGCGCGTTTTAGGCAGAGGCGCCGAGCGGGTATCAAATTGGGAAACCAGCTCCGGCTCTTTCCAGTACGACTACTTTCCGTCGATCTTGTTGCCGGATACACATAATTCTTACATGAATGCCACCATGCTGTTGGAAACCGGGACCTATGTGCAAGGCAAAATCTATGAAGTAATGCTGGGAGAGAAAAGCAGGGAAATAGAGCTTACCGGCTTGCTGTCCGAGGGCGAGGATTACGAGCAGGTGGCATTCCGGTGGCTTACTACGGCGCATGATTGATGTCTGATGTCCGAATACTACGCGTTCGTGGCAAGCGGTGCGCTGCCCGTCCCAAAACCTGTATAACTGCGGCTTGAGAGTGGTATCAACTTTTCGATAGGGAGTGCCATCAAAATTGATATCACTATTAATTGATGGCGCTACACGCTGCTGAATATGCGAGGGAATACGCTGTTGTCGAGTCCTCGTAACGCGTAGGTCGGAGGTTCAATTCCTCTCTCCAGCACCAGTAAATCAAGGGGCTACATGATATGTAGCCCCTTTTTCTTTTTACGGTAGACCGCAGACCCACAGTTTCTCTAGTGTTTGGACTGGCATCAAAATCACATCACTTTTTGCAGTGAAAAGTGCTTTGGTCTACCACGGTTAAAACTAGTTTAATTGAGTGACACAACGCACCAAGCAGCAGGATTATGCTTTTGGCATTGTTTTTTATTTGCTGATATGACGCTTAAACTTTCAGCGATGCCTTCCAAGAGGCAGATTCCTGCTATTTACCAGGCCCAACCTTAGCTTTTTTTAGCGACCTTGGTCTTTGCTGGCGTCTTTGCTTTAGCAGGAGATTTTGGCTTTGATGGGACCTTGACATTTGCTGCTTTCTTGGTTTCTGCCTTTGCCTTTTTGACTTCTTCCTTCGCTTTTTTAGCTTCTTCTTTTGCCTTCTTGGCTTCTTCCTTTGCTTTCCAATCAAGCATTATTTTGCGCCATTTCTGGAGGTGCTTATCTTCCAATTCCATCTGCCTAGCCGACGCTTCTTCCTTGCTTATCTTATTTTTCTCCAGTTGGCGTTCCAGTTTACTACCCATTATTCGGGACAGCAGGCGTTCGGCTTCTTCTGCGGACAACTGCTTGACCTTGGCTAAATAATCTGGCTTGTTTGTTTGCGTCATTATTAATTTCCTCCTATTAGTTATTAGATCTTTTTGACCAGGGTGCTCTGCCAGATCGGATCGAACTGCTGGCTGGAATTGGTTCCAACATGAAACCGCAGCATTCTATATAAAATAATTACAAATGCAATGTGAGCGACTCATGGGTATCGGGATGATGGGAAATAATCGTTGAGGCGAATGTTTATCAGACGAAATATATCAAGATGGCAAAACGATGCAGAATATTTCCGGCCAATACGAAAAGGTGCCATAGCCTATGCCAGTAGGTGACCTCTGATCATGTAGATCAAAGAAGGTACGGATCGCAACTCCGGTTTTGTTTTGCCAGGTTGCGCATGGCATTGCGTCAAAAAGTATAGATTGCATGAGTAAGGTGCTGGTATATAAAGTTGATTTTTAGCTATCAACAGTACCTGTGGAAAACTTTGTTGATATGTACAGAAAATCATCTTTAATCCCGTGAGAAATATAGAGTATTACTGTATTGCCAAACTTTTAAGCCACAAATATCTCGTGATAAAACAATGTATTACTGTAAGTTGTAATATTTTGTTAATCCTGATTGCTTGCCAAGCCGCGTATTTACTGAGGTTGATAAGTTTTACAGGATGTCAATAGTGTTTTCTGCTATTTCTGTTGCCTTTGATGGTGGAATTGATGATGGTCTCCGCATCAAATAACCTTACCGGACCCGTCATGTCAGTTGTCAAGCGAGGGAATAGCAAAAATTGGTACATTCATTTCCAGTTCAACGGGCAGACCTACATCCGGTCGTCGAGAACGACCGTCAAGAAGATTGCCGACCAGATGGAAATCGAATGGAAGGCCTTGCTGCATTCACAGCAGTATCAAGGCCGGAAGCAGCGAATCACACTGACCGATGCATTCCAGCAGTACAAGTTGTCCAAACAGGGAATCGCCAGTTACCGCAACCTGATTGCACATGAAACCGTGCTGCGCCGGTTGCTACCCATGAAGAAGCACATCGACGAAATTACCGCACGTGACTTGGAGAAATTTAAGCGTGATCGCATCGCCGAAGGTGTTGGTGCCGAGTCGATCAAGTACGGCTTGCTGCTGATTCGCGGCACATTGAAGTTTGGGCAGCAGCTTGGCTATCAAGTCGGCGAGATTACATTTCCTCAGGTCAAACTTCCGAAAAACTCGCTTCGCTACCTATCCGATGATGAAGAGCGTCGTTTGCTTGCGGCGCTCGACCCAAAGCGTCATGGTGCAGGACTTTCACCAGTAGCGGTACGGTCTGCTGAAATGCAGCGCGCTTTGCAAGATGCCTACGATTTGGTGATTCTGCTTCTGGACACCGGTGCACGATACAGCGAGATAGCAAACATCGAATGGCAACGCATTGATCTTGCCAGCCGGACTATCCATTTATGGCGACAGAAGGTGCAAAACGAGACGGTGCTTTACATGACGGATCGGGCATTTGAAGTACTTTCTCGTCGTGCATCAACTAATGAGGGACGATATGTGTTCTGCAATAGAAATGGTGATGCTCGCGGCTACTCTGCGATGTCGACCAGAAAGGCTATTCAACGGGCAGGCTTGCGTGATTGCCGGATTCATACATTGAGGCACACTCATGCATCTCGGTTGGTGCAGAATGGGATGATGGCCATGTGCCCACTGGTAAAGAAGCGTAAGGTGTGGATTATTACGGAAGCAGATCAATCATCGACGTGTTTGCTGCTGCCGGATGAGTATTAGAATGGACTGCCCGAAATCAGGACGTCGCTGAAGCGCTGGACATCCATCCCTTGATGCTGCCACGATGGTGCAAACAGGCCAGAGAGGGATTGATCGTGACCAAAGGTTTCAAGAAGTGAAGATGTTATACTGCGAACACGTACATTGTACCGTTATCATCATTCAGCCGATGGAGGAATCAACCATGTTCATACTACTGCGCAGACTTTTCGTCTTGTCGCTACTAATTTTACCGACCGCCCAAGCCCTCGCCGATGACTACACGGATACGATCAAAGTGTTCCGCGAGGCCGGTGAAAGCCGTCAGTTTTTCAAGACGAGCTACGGGTATGCCGTGTTTCCGACTATCGGCAAAGGCGGCATCGGAATTGGCGGCGCGCATGGCGCAGGCCGGGTTTACGCCGAAGGCAAATACGTGGGCGATACCTCGATGACCCAGATCACCGTGGGCTTTCAGTTAGGCGGGCAGGCCTTCAGCCAAATCATATTCTTCAAAGACAAGCGCGCGTTCGACGACTTCACCGGCGGCAATTTCGAGTTCGGAGCGCAAGCATCGGCGGTAGCGATCACCGCCGGTGCTTCAGCACAAGCGACGACCACCGGTTCTTCCGCCGGAGCGAGTGGCGGCAAGCATGACGCCACTACCACGGGCAACTACTACCGGGGCATGGCTATTTTCACGGTCGCGAAAGGTGGGTTGATGTATGAGGCCAGCGTCGGAGGCCAAAAGTTTAGCTATACACCGAAAAAATAGCCTCAACGCGATGGCAAATGTCGGCAAATCCGGCAACCCCATGGGTATTGTCTCGGCATGCTAACGGTGACTGGGGATGCGTTCCCGAGGAAGACCGGCTGGAAAATCAGCGTAGGGTCGAGGAAGGGTATAGAGTGATGTCGAGCTACGCGATGAATGATCGCGGCGACAAGTTGTGGATTATTACCGAAGCGGATCGATCATCGACATATTTACTGTTGTCGGAGGAGTATTAGAGTGGAGTAGGGTACCCGATAGCGGTCGTTCGCCAAGTACCACTTTTACCTTGGGGCCTTTCGCAATACCTAAGTAAACTCAGACTTGGCAACGCAGCCTGAACCGAAGCATTCTAAAACTCTGCATGCACGCGAACCCCGAAGATCGAGACTGGCCCCCGCTCTCGGTTATATGCAGGATTGATGACGTACTGGTAGTCAAGGGAAAGTGACAGATGATCAAGTGCATGCACGGAATATGAATAATAGGTTTCGATGATTTTCTCTGAACCGTAATTTAAATGTCCATCACCAATCAGGATTCCCATCCCACCCGCTGCAAAATAATTCCGTGCATCGCCGGACAGCTCGTTGGCAACCGCAGCAAAGCCGAAAGTATCATCGAGGCGCCCCCAACGATCACCTCGTATGGATAGCCCTGCCGATACCGATTGGTTTATCTCGGTAAACTCATAAGCTTCCTTACTGCCGTCGTTAACGCTAGCCCTGGCAAAAGCTCCCAGATCGGACAATATTTCCTGCTCAAGGTTGATTGCCACTCCCAAACGTGAACTGGCGTGACGAACGAGCGAAGTATCCGGCGTACTGTTCGTTTGCTGTGCGAGTTGCAAGGCATCCGCGTAACTTCCCATGTTGCCCTGATTGTCGAAGCCCAATAGCTTTAATTTGCCCGAATGCTCCCATAACTGATGTCTTTCCTCCAGTTCGCCTACCCATTCATGCTGGCTGAATGTTGGATCCAGCGTTGTGCTATTCGGAGTCGTGGAAAGGTCGAAAAAGCCACCTCGCAACGTCCACCAAGATTGTGTCCATTCGACAGAAACACCCTTGGTGAAACCCCACGCATCAGCTGCGTAGTCGAATGCGCCTGATTCCACAATCGACCAGTTGAAAAAATCAGACCGGGGGTCATGAGCATAGGTATTGGTATCAAACACATCGGTAACTGAAAACTTGCCTATCGTCAGGATAATATTATCTGCAGATCGGGTGTACCCCATTTGGTTGGCGGCTGACGCGATGGTTTGCAGTTCTCCTCCCAAATTGACACTTTGTCGGTAAAACAATCTCGGCAACCGGAGATAGGGGGCATTCGCACCTACCTTGCATGCTTCGCCACTTGGAAACCCGGCTACACCAAGGGTGTTGCTCAAACCAAAACCCTGATCGATTTCCGGATTGACCCAAAGCTCACCGCCCTCTGATATCCGCACCCCGGCAAATATGGTCAAATCATTCGTTGCAGCGCTGTCGCTGTCCGGGATCAGGCTATTCTGACCTTGATAAGGAGATGTAAATGCCGGATGCCATTGGGTCACATTCGTATATTGGCCAAACACATCCCATGGTTCCTGGGCGGCCGGCGCGTTTTGGGGTGAAACATCCTCACCGTTAGAAGCGGTCGCCCCTTGAACACCTGTTGATTCTGCGATGGCGAGATAGGGAATGCAGCAATAGACGAAAATCAATAACCATTTTAGAGGTTGCTGTGCTGCAAACGCTTTAAGGTCTTCGACTTGTCGCAGCACTAAACATTCTGTCGTTGAGTTAAGATTATTACGATGATATGGAAATATGATTGCGAAATTGTTACAAACTGAGAGCGGCCGGTTTTGGGAGCACAAAGCAGCTATGTACACATACTACTACTTGCCCAAAAGCGGTCCCCACTATTAAGCACCGATGCCGCCTTTATGGCATATTGGGCTTATTCTCAACAAACATGGCATGGGCTGCATCGTACGCAATTTCGGAAAGAACCTTGTCATCGATTTCACTGCTGACTGAGGGATGGGTAGCGATGGTCATCTGGTAGGCACCATTTAAGTATAGTTTCGCCTCGGCTCCGAGATAAGATTCCGAATATGTCGGTGACGGAAAGCCCATATGTGAACCCCCCTTCCAGACGGTGCGCAAAATCTTGAAAGACCATACGACCCGGTTGGGGTGAGGCTCCTCACCTGCTTCCCCCGCGACAAAATGCCAAGGGGCTGGGGTTCCCACTTGCATTTTTCGAACTAAATATGCGGTCAATTGCGCCTGTGTAAAGCCTGGAACCACCCCCAATACCTCGATCACTATGGTATTGGAATCATGTGAGGAAGATTGAGGAGTGGTTGCTTCGGTAACGTCGGTCAGAGTGAATGAAAGAATAACCGCCGCTATCGCTAAAAGGCATCTAGCCATACTCATCTAAAACGCCTTTTCAGCTGCCAAAGTTGACCCATGATGGTAGCCTTTCATGAAGAAGTTTTAGTTTAACAACTGTTTGTTACACAAATTTGAATATCAGGGCATTACACTTATTAATTGGATATTTGCATCCATAGATTTTCAAAATAACTAAGGCGAATAATGGCGTTCCACTTCTTTTGGTGACCACAAATTTTAAAAGTATGTCGCTATGTATGATGCGTGTCCAGTGGACATCGTCGGCGAATAACGGTTTCTGGCACGAAGCGGAATCCCATAGTATCAAACACGCTGCCATAAAGCTGCCGGTCACCAAAACCAGTATAAATGCGGCTTCAGAGTGGTATCAACTTTTCGATGGAGAGTGCCATCAAAATTGATATCACTATAAATCATAAGTGGTACACGCTGCTGAATATGCGAGGGAATACGCTGGTGTCGAGTCCTCGTAACGCGTAGGTCGGAGGTTCGATTCCTCTCTCCAGCACCAGTAAATCAAGGGGCTACATGATATGTAGCCCCTTTTTCTTTTTGCGGTAGACCGCAGCCCCACAGTTTTTGTAGTGTCAGGACCGGCATCAAAAGTCGCATCACTTTTTGCAGTGAAAAGTGCGTTGGTCTACCACGGTCAAAACTGTGTCTACTTTTATCCTTCTTTTTTATTGGGTACACATGAGCACCCAACTAAAACGCCTGACTATTTACCATGCAATCGCCGCAGGCGATTGACAATGCTCGACAATGTTCTCTGTCCTACACGCGGTTACTCATTGAGGAGACTAATTGGCGTGTTGCCTATCATGAAGTAATTAAGAAAATTACAGCCACCCATACCGGCCCGCGCTATCCCACTATTATTAATTCTGGAATTAAGTATAGTTCAAACAACAGTATTTCGGGTACCATGATTTTCAAGGTATTTAAGATTTTTAAGGAATCTAATAAGGCCACCAATAATAATAAGGGGGAGTAAAATGGCTATCATCGGTATCGATCTGGGCACTTCCAATTCAGCTGCTGCAGTATTGCGCGGCGGGCGTCCTGTTATCATTCCCAGCGCCGAAGGCATCAGCATCGGCGGCAAGGCGTTCCCCAGCTATGTTGCGCTCACCGCCGACGGCCAGATGCTGGTCGGCGAACCGGCGCGGCGGCAGGCAACGGCTAACCCGGAAGGCACGGCCAGCGCGTTCAAGCGCAAGATGGGGAGACGCGAAAACGTCCGACTGCGGGACAAGGATTATTCGCCTGAGCAGCTTTCCGCTTTTCTATTGCAAAAGATCAAGCGCGATGCCGAAGCGTTCCTCGGCGAGCCGGTGGAAAAAGCTGTCGTGACGGTGCCCGCCTATTTCGACGATAACCAGCGCGCCGCCACCAAGGATGCATGCCGTATCGCCGGGCTCGAAGTGGTGCGATTGGTCAACGAACCCACCGCCGCTTCGCTGGCCTATGGCCTCGACCGGCTGGCGCAGGAACTGCGCATCGTCGTGATCGATCTCGGCGGTGGCACGCTGGACGTCACGATCATGGAATTCGGCAAGGGCGTGTTCGAGGTGAAGGCCACCAGTGGGGACACCCAGCTCGGCGGAACCGACATGAACCAGCGCGTTTTCGAGCACCTGGCGGAACGCTTTCAGATGTCCATCGGCGTGGATGTGCGCAAGGACCTCAAGGCTGCCGCACGTCTTATGGAAGCAGCCGAAAATGCCAAGATCGAACTCACCGCCAGCGTCACGACGCACATCAGTCTGCCTTATCTCGCCGCTGTCAATGGCGAGCCGCGTCATCTCGAGCTGGACCTGAACCGCACCGAACTGGAACGCCTGGTGCGCCCGGTGATCGACCGTTGCAAAGGTCCCGTCGAGCAGGCGCTGCACGATGCGGGCATCACGCCCAAGGATGTAGACAGGATCGTGTTCGTCGGTGGCCCGACGCGCATGCCGGTGGTGCGCAGCTATTTCGAAGATATGTTCGGGCGCAAGGCCGAGATGGGCGTCGACCCGATGGAATGCGTCGCCGCCGGTGCGGCGATCCAGGCCGGCGTGCTGGCGGGAGAGGTGGGAGGCATCGTGCTGGTTGACGTCACGCCGCTGACGCTGGGCGTCGAAACTTTAGGCGGCATTGCCACACCGCTAATCGCACGCAACACGCCGATCCCGGTCAAGCGCACGGAAATTTTCACGACGGCTGCCGACATGCAGACTAGCGTCACCGTTCATGTCTTCCAGGGTGAGCGGCCGATGTCAGGTGACAACACCAGCCTGGGTGAATTCAATCTCGATGGACTACCCCCGGCGCCCCGTGGCATCCCCAAGATCGAAGTGACGTTCGACATCGATTCCAACGGCATACTCAGCGTCTCGGCAAAAGACACCGCCAGCGGCAAGTCGCAGTCGATCAGCATCACCGGCTCCACCCGCCTTTCCGAAGACGACAAGAAGCGCATGGTCGAAGATGCTGAACGTTACGCTGACGCAGACAAGAAGCGGCGCGAGGATGCGGAAAGGCTCAATGCTGCTGACGCCGGCTGTTACGAAGCTGAAAAAATGCTGGCCAATTTTTCAGAAAAGCTCACTGACGATTTGAAGAAGCGCATCGAGACCGCATTGCGCGAAACCAAGGAAGTGCTGCTCAAGAAAGATGTCACGCTTGCAACCGAGCGCGCCGAAGCGTTGCGGAAAATATTGCAGGAAGCCGGCGCGGTCCTCTATTCGCAATCAGGTCAGGCATCCAAGGGTAAGCCATATGCGGAAACTCGCTGGGAAGGAACGGAACCGCCACCCAATGTGAGTGCGGCGACTGGCGAGCCACGCGCGAGCGGATCAGGCCCGCGCGGCAAGGTAGTGGATGCGGAGTACAAGGAAAACAAGTAAATAAATTTTGGTGTCGCCCAGAATGATTGATTCTGGAAGCACAGCACTGTAATCGGAACAAGGTACATCTTTCGTTAAAAAATAAAATGGCCGTCTATCAACCACTGCAACCGCAACAGCTCCACCATCCATGCGATCCCGGACAATTCGGATTCCAGACCACGGCAGAACTGCAGGATATGACCGAAATCATCGGGCAGATGCGCGCGATGGATGCCGTGCACTTTGGCGCAGGTATCCGTCATGATGGCTACAATCTTTTCGTGCTCGGCCCCGCCGGCATAGGCAAACGCAGCATGGTGCGGCAGTTCCTCGAAAAGAAGGCGAAGGACGAACACGAACCAGCCGACTGGTGCTATCTCAACAATTTTGCCGAGCCGCACAAACCCCAGGCGCTCAGGCTGCCATCCGGCAGGGGGGTGGAACTGCGCCTGCATATGGAACATCTGGTGGATTATTTGCGTAGCGCAATCCCCGCGCTGTTCGAGGGCGATGAATACCACGCCAAGGCAAACGCGATTCAAGAGGAGTTCAGTAAGCGGCAGGAGCAGGTGTTCAAGGAATTGGGAGAGGATGCCGAGAAGCAGGAGATCGTACTACTGCGCACCCCTGACGGATTCGCATTCGCGCCGACCCGCAACCATGAGGTGATGCCCCCGGAAGAATACGAAAAATTGCCGGAACAGGACAAAAGCAGATTCGAGGCTGCCATCGCCGAATTGCAGCAGCGCCTGGAAAAAGTCATGCGGCAGATGCCGCAATGGCGCAGGGAGCGGCACGAGCGCATCAAGCAGATCAATCGGGAAACTACGCTGTCGGCAGTCGAGCACATGATGAACGAACTGCGCGCCAAATATGCCGACCTGCCCGAAGTGTTGAAATACCTCGACATCGTGCAGCAGAATATGGTGGAACGTACCGATGACTTCCTCAAGCAGGAGGAGTCTTCCACCATTGACGGCATGAACATCGTTACCCACCAGAGCTTCCACCGCTATCAGGTGAACGTGCTGGTGACTAATGGCAATAAAGCCGGCGCGCCCATCGTCAGTGAAGACAACCCGACCTACAGCAACCTGGTCGGGCGGGTTGAGCATATCTCCCAGTTCGGAGCACTGGTAACGGATTTCACGTTGATCAAACCGGGTGCGTTGCACCGTGCGAACGGCGGCTATTTGCTGCTGGATATCCGCAAAGTGCTGTCTCAGCCATTCGCTTGGGAAGGTCTGAAACGGGCGATGCAATCGCGTGAGATTCACATCGAATCGCTGGGGCAGATATACAGTTTGGTCAGCACCGTGTCTCTGGAGCCGGAACCGATTCCGCTGGAAGCCAAAATAGTCCTGTTTGGTGACCGTCTGTTTTATTACTTGTTGGAGGAATACGACCCGGAGTTTGGCGAGCTGTTCAAGGTGGCGGCGGATTTCGAGGAGCAGATCGAGCGCAATGCCGATACCCATCAGCTCTACGCGCGGCTGATCGCCACGCTGGCCCGCAAGGAAGCGCTGTTGCCGTTTGACCGCAGCGCAGTGGCCAGGATAATCGAACACAGCGCGCGCCTGGCCGACGATGCGGAAAGGCTTTCCACCCATATGCGAAGCGTTGCGGATCTGCTACGCGAAGCTGATTACTGGGCGCGCGAAACCGGACATGCAGCGGTGGAAACCGCCGATGTGCAAAGGGCGATCGATACCCAGATCAGGCGGCAGGACAGGTTGAGGGGCCGGCTGTATGAGGCGATCCTGCGCGATACGCTGATGATAGATACTCAGGGAGCGGTGACTGGGCAAGTCAACGGCCTCTCGGTGATCGAGCTTGGCAACTTCGCCTTCGCCCAGCCGACCCGGATCACTGCGACCACAAGGCTGGGCGAAGGCGAGCTGGTCAACATCGAGCGCGAAGTGAAGCTCTCCGGTGCGATCCATTCCAAGGGTGTGCTCATCCTTTCCTCCTTCCTTGCCTCGCGTTATGCAAGGAACCAGCCGCTGGCGCTATCCGCCAGCCTGGTGTTCGAACAATCATATGGTTTTGTCGAAGGCGACAGTGCCTCAATGGCCGAGCTGTGCGCGCTGCTTTCCAACTTGGCGGATGTGCCGGTCAGGCAATCGCTGGCGATCACCGGGTCGGTGAACCAGTTGGGTCAGGCCCAGGCGATCGGTGCAGTCAACGAAAAGATCGAGGGCTTCTTCGACATCTGCGCGGCGCGCGGCTTGAGCGGTGAGCAGGGCGTTTTGATCCCTGCTGCCAACGTCAAACACCTGATGCTGCGCCGCAATGTGGTGGAGGCTGCCGAAGCCGGTCAGTTCAGGATATACGCGGTGGAAAATGTGGATCAGGCGGTCGCGATCCTGACCGGTTTGCCGGCTGGGGAAGTTGATGTCAGTGGCAACTATCCGGAGGGCAGCGTCAATTGCAAGGTTGCGGCGCGCTTGGCCGAGCTGACCAGGATCAGGGAATCGTTCGCGAAACAGCCGAGAAGAAAATCGAGCGCGAAGAAACATGAGGATTGAATTGTTTCGCGCCGTGCGCAGGGCGGCATATGAACAGGCTGCAATTCATGTTTAAGGGGAACGATCATTTCTGCCCAACGTGATTACTACGAGGTGCTCGGCGTCGCCAAGGATGCCGAGCAGAAGGCGATCAAGGACGCTTTTCGCAACCTCGCGATGAAATATCACCCCGACCGCAACAAGGAGCCTGGAGCAGAGGAACGCTTCAAGGAAATCGCAGAGGCCTATGCCATCCTGTCCGACCCGAAAAAGCGCGCCGAATACGATGGCCGCGGATTTGCCGGGGTGGAAGGATTCAGCAAGGAAGACTTGTATAGCGGCATCAATTTCGACGATATCTTCGGCGGGCTCAATTTTGACTTTGGCGGAGACAGCCCATTCGAGGGCTTCTTTCATCGCCGCCGCACAGGGCCGGCGCGTGGGGCGAATATCGAGGTGGAGTTGTCCATCCCGCTGGAGCGGGTGGCAAGCGGGGGTCAGGAAAAAGTCCGGCTAAGCCGCCCTTCCACTTGCCCGGCTTGCCACGGCACGGGGGTTGAGGCCGGCGCACCGCCAAAGGCCTGCGAGACATGCAAGGGCACCGGACGCATCACCCGCAGCAGCCGCAAGGAAAAAGAACATATTATGATCCAGCAGATCACCACCTGCCCCGCCTGCCAAGGGCGTGGCAGCATCATCGACCATCCCTGCTCAAAATGCCACGGCAGCGGCGAAGTGGAACAGCAGGAAGACCTAACCGTGAAGATCCCGATAGGTGTCGAGGAGGGTATGGCGCTGCGCATTCCCGGCAAGGGGATGCCAAGCCCCGAAGCGGGCGGTGTGACCGGTGATCTGTTCGTCGTGGTGCGTTCTAAGTACGACACGCGCTTCGAACGATCCGGAGCTGATCTGTTGCGCCAGGAAACAATACCGCTGACCGATGCTGTGCTGGGTGTCAAGCTTCAAGTCCCAACATTGAACGGATCGGCGAGCGTGACCGTACCGCCCGGCACCCAGCCCGGTGCAGTGCTGCGCCTCAAGGGAAAAGGCCTGCCGGAATTCGGCAACGGGCGCCATGGCGAAATGTATTTGCGCATCGACGTTCACATGCCGGAAAGGCTTTCCCATGAAGAGCGTGAACTGTATGAGCGCCTGCGAGCCATCGGCGGCAAGGAGGGTTAGAGCTTCAGGAAAATGTGGAAGTGAAGCCCCGAAAAAAAGCTACCAAACAAAACTAACAATAAAGTTAGGATAGCGCCACGACTAACGGCCTGAGCCTTTAGATTTCGTTATCCATTTATCAGCCAACCAAAATTCAGCCCCTCCAGCGCTTCCAGCCGCAATTTCCTTGGTGAACTTTAGGATAGCTGATTTAGTATTTTCTTGTACTGGAAAGTAAACCGATAGCGCCGATTTCTTGGCTGTTGCGAATGACATTGCATCAAAAAGTATAGGTCGAATGGGTAACATAACGGAAGTTAGCGTATGACCGTCACTGCACATTGGGAACACTTCCCCCATCAAGCCGATGTCGGCGTGCGCGGGCTGGGGGCAACGCTGGAACAGGCTTTCGGGCAGACTGCGCTGGCGCTGACGGCGGTGATCACCGATGTGGCGGATGTGGAGCCAAAGGAAATGGTGCAGCTGTCCGGCGCAGCGCCAGATGCCGAGTTGTTGTTGGTCGATTGGCTCAATGCCTTGATCTACGAGATGATCACGCGCAACATGTTGTTCAGCCGCTTTGAAGTGCATCTGAAAGGAAATAGTTTTACCGCACAGGCATGGGGGGAAGCCCTGGAGGTGGCGCGCCATCATCCCGCGGTAGAAATAAAAGGCGCGACCTATACCGAACTCAGGGTTGCACAACAACCCGACGGCAGCTGGCTAGCACAGTGTGTGGTGGACGTGTAGCAACCTTCAGCAGGGGATTCGCGATGGATATCGCACTATTTGAACGCAAATCGGAATACGAATGGCACATCAGGCCGTTTGGAAAAATGCATGTGCCGGGTGTGATTTTCGCCAGTGAAACGTTGCTGGGCGAGATTGACGCCAAGGTCTATGAACAGGTCACCAATGTCGCGATGCTGCCGGGCATCGTCGAGGCATCTTGGGCGATGCCGGATGCACACTGGGGCTATGGCTTTCCGATCGGAGGCGTCGCTGCGTTCGATGCTGATGCGGGTGGCGTGGTGTCGGCTGGAGGCGTCGGTTTCGACATCTCATGCGGAGTCCGCACATTGCACACCGGCCTGCGTATCGAAGAAATTAATGAGGTGAAGGTGCGGCTTGCGGATGCGCTGTACCACACGATCCCCGCGGGCATGGGGAGCACCGGTACGATCCGGCTGGATGTTGCCGAGATGGATGCTATGCTGCGCGGGGGCGCACACTGGGCGGTGGAGCGTGGCTTTGGCAGCGCGGTCGACCTGGAGCGAATCGAAGAGGGTGGCTGTATGGGCGGCGCCGACCCGTCGCAGGTTTCCGAACAGGCCAAGAAACGCCAACACGACGAGATGGGCACGCTCGGTTCCGGCAACCATTACCTTGAGATCCAGCAGGTGACCGACGTGTATGCGCCAGAGATTGCCACTGCATTCGGCTTAAAAGTAGGCGATATCGTTGTCAGCATCCATTGTGGTTCGCGCGGACTCGGCCACCAGATCGGAACAGAATTCCTGAAGCGCATGGTGATCGCCGCGCCCGGCTATGGCATCGAATTGCCCGACCGCGAGCTGGCATGCGCGCCGATCGCTTCGCCGCTCGGAAAAGATTATCTCGGTGCGATGCGCGCGGCGATCAATTGCGCCTTGGCGAACCGCCAGATACTCACGCACCTGACGCGCCATATTTTTTCACAGGTGCTACCGCAGGCGAGCTTGCCGCTGCTGTATGACGTGTCACACAACACCTGCAAGCTTGAGGAGCATAAGGTCGACGGGCGAACGAAAAAACTCTACGTGCATCGCAAGGGTGCGACGCGTGCGTTCGGTCCCGGACATCCCGATCTGCCTGCCGCGTTGCGCGATGCCGGGCAGCCGGTGCTGATCGGCGGCAGCATGGGCACCGCCTCTTATATCCTGGCCGGAACGGAGCAGGGCATGCAGCTCGCATTCGGCTCGGCTTGCCACGGCGCAGGACGCGCGATGAGTCGCCATCAGGCGCTGAGCAACTGGAATGGCCGGCATGTGGTCGACGATCTGGAAGGGCACGGCATCCTGATACGCAGCCCATCGATGCGCGGTGTTGCCGAAGAGGCGCCGGGCGCCTATAAAGATGTCAGCGCAGTAGTGGATGCGGCTGATCACGCCGGTCTGGCGCGCAAGGTGGCGCGCGTAGTACCTATCATCTGTATTAAAGGATAAGGTGCGCACGATGACTGGAGCGAATCAACATGACTTGCACCCCCAACAGGGCGACGCGCTGCTGATTGTTGACGTGCAAAACGACTTTCTGCCCGGCGGCAGGCTGGCGGTGGCGGGCGGCGAGAAGGTTGTGCCGGTGCTCAACCGGTACCTGGTCAAGTTTTCGATGCTAAATCTGCCGGTCTATGCGACGCGCGACTGGCATCCGGCTCAACACTGTTCGTTCAGCGCGCAGGGCGGGCCGTGGCCGCAGCACTGCGTTGCAAAAACAAGCGGGGCGGCATTCGCAGCTGCGCTGCAGCTCCCCCCCGCCGCTGTAATCATATCCAAGGCGACCAAGCCGGAGCAGGATGCATATTCCGGTTTTCAGGGCACGAATCTGAATCAAAAATTGCGCGCTGCCAATATTCGTCGTCTATTCATCGGCGGGCTCGCCACCGATTACTGCGTGCTCAACACCGTGCACGATGCACTTGGCCTGGGTTACCAGGTGTTGCTGCTGGGCGACGCGATCCGTGCGGTAGATATGCAGCCCGGCGACGGGCAGCGCGCCGAGGCGGAAATGAGCAAGCTCGGTGCGCAACGCATTACTGTAAAAGAAGTGGCTGGATGAATCCTGCGAACAGCGCGCTGCTCACGGATCTCTATCAGCTCACGATGCTGGAGGGTTATCACGATTGCGGTATGGAGGATGTCGCGGTGTTCGAGTTCTTTGTGCGCAAGCTGCGCCCCGGACGCGGTTTCCTGATGGCAGCGGGTCTCGAACAGTCGCTGGAATTTCTGGAAGGCTTGCACTTCTCGCCGGAAGAAATGAAATGGCTGGAGTCCACCGGGCGTTTCAGCAAAGATTTTCTCGCTAGCCTGGAAACGCTGCGCTTCACCGGAGATGTGCATGCAATGCCCGAAGGCACGATATTCTTCCAGAATGAGCCGATCCTGCGCGTGACTGCGCCGATCGCACAGGCACAGCTTGTCGAAACGCGAATCATCAATTTGTTGCACTTCCAGACGCTGATCGCCTCCAAGGCCGCTCGCATGGTGCTGATGGCGCCGGACAAACTGCTGGTTGACTTCGGGCTGCGCCGTGCGCACGGTGCAGAAGCGGGGCTGCTGGCAGCGCGCGCCAGCTACATCGCCGGCTTCGCCGGTACAGCGACGGTGCAGGCAGGCATGGAATTCAATATGCCGTTGTTCGGCACGATGGCGCATTCCTTTGTGCAGGCCCATGATGACGAGACGCTGGCCTTCGAGCATTTCGCCTATGCCCAGCCGGCCAACGTCGTATTGCTGATCGATACCTACGACACCGAAGCCGCGGCACAAAAGGTGGTGGCGCTCGCGCCCAAGCTGGAACGCAGCGGCATCCGCATTAATGGCGTTCGCATCGATTCGGGCAACCTCGCCGATCACGCTCGGAAGGTGCGGCAAATCCTGGATGCAGGCGGACTCCGGCATGTTACGATCTTTGCCAGCGGCGATCTTGACGAGTATGCGATGCGCGACATGCTGGCATCAGGCGCACCGGTGGACGGTTTCGGCATCGGCACGCACATGGACACATCGAGCGATATGCCCTATTTGGATTGCGTTTACAAGCTTCAGGAATATGCCGGCAAGTCCCGGCGCAAGCACTCCGAAGGCAAGCAGACTTGGCCCGGGCGGAAGCAGGTATACCGCAGCTACGATGCCGATGGCCGAATTGCATCGGATGTCGTGACCATTGAAGGGGATGCTCAGCATGGCGAACCTCTGCTGATGCCAGTGATGCGCGGAGGAAAGCGCTTGGCTGCCGTTGCGGTGCTCGCAGACATTCGCAACCGTGCGGCGACCAATCTGGCGCAACTGCCCGCATCGCTGCGTCAACTGCAAGAACCCTATGTTTACCGGGTTGAAATATCCGGTGCGCTGCAGGAACTTGCGGAGAAGGTTGACTTAAACATTAAGAGCGGGCACTCGTGATGTGCAGTACACGACCTTTGATACATGGAATCGAACTATGGGCAAGGTTGCAGGCACTCAATGTTGCGCATTGATAATCGAAATATGGTGAGTCGCATGTTAGGGATAGGCGCTGGACGGGACTGATATGTAGCCCCTTTCTCAGTTTGCGGCAGACCGCAGCCCCACAGTTTCTGTAGTGTTAAGACCGACATCAAAAATTACATCACTTTTCACATCAAAAAGTGCGTTGGTCGACCACCTAATCCAAACCAATTCATTGAACTATTCGCCGTATGGCCAGTCTATGTTTCCGTTGGCGAAAGTCAGCAACACGTTTCTCCTCCCTGAGCGTGTTGTCTTAACACAGCCTTGTTAAGGCGCTTGCCCCTGTTCCGTAAGGTTCGGGGGCATTTTTTTTGCCGTTGCCTTTGATGCTGCAATTGATGATGGTCTCCGCATCAAACAACCGTATCGGAACCGTCATGAGCATCGTTAAACGTGGAAACAGTAAAAACTGGTACATGCACTTCCAGTTCAATGGGCAGACCTGCATCCGGTCATCGAGAACCGCCAACAAGAAAGTAGCCGAGTCTATGGAGATCGAGTGGAAGGCGAAGCTGCATTCGCAGCAGTATCAGGGCCGTAAACAGCGGATCACCTTGGCCGATGCGTTCGAGCAGTACAAGTTATCCAAGCAGGGGATTGCCAGCTACCCCAACCTGATCGCGCATGAAACGGTGCTGTGCAGATTGCTGCCGATGAAGAGGCACATCGACGAACTGACCTCACGCGACTTGGAGAAATTCAAGCGTGACCGCATCGCCGAAGGTGTTGGTGCCGAGGCCATCAAATATGGCTTGCTGTTGATTCGCGGAACACTGAAGTTTGCGCAGCAACTTGGCTACCAAGTCAGTGACATTACATTTCCTCAAATCAAGTTACCAAAAAACTTACTTCGCTACCTATCTGATGATGAAGAGCGTCGATTGCTTGTGGCACTCGACCCCATGCGTCATGGTGCTGGATTACCACCAGTAGAAAAGCGATCAGCAGAGATGCAACGCGCTCTGCAAGATGCCTACGATTTAGTGATTCTGCTACTGGACACAGGCGCGCGCTATTCGGAAATCGCTAACATCGAGTGGTCCCGCATCGACCTTGCTAGACGGACAATTCATTTATGGAGGCAGAAAGTGCAGAACGAAACGGTACTGTACATGACTGATCGCGTGTTTGATGTGTTGTCGCGTCGCGAATCAAATAATGCGGGAAGATATGTTTTCTGCAATCGAAATGGTGATGAGCGTGGCTACTCAGCGATGTCGATTCGCAAAGCGATTTTACGGGCAGGCCTACGTGATTGCAGGGTTCATACCTTGAGGCATACTCATGCTTCACGGTTGATACAGAATGGAATGTCAGTTTATGAGGTTAAGGAAATACTTGGACATACTGATATTAAAACCACGTTAAGGTATGCGCATTTGGAACAGCGGCAGGTTACTTCAAAGGCCAGGGACGTGATTAATAGATTGAATCAACTATCTGGAAGTTCTTACTGATTTATAAGACTTGTTTTGATTGTTGATTATAGGTATTTATTCAGTCGCAATGCTGCTGTAATACCGCTGTAATGTGCCCCTAGGATAATTAATATCCCCTCAAACCTTTTCAAGGAGCGCAAAATGAGCTTGGTCAAGAAAAGCAATACTGTATTCGAAACCAACGCGCCTTCCTACGCTATTTGGGACGAGCGGATTAATGAATATCCTACTGAATGGGATGAGCCGCCAGCGCTGACAATTGACGAACGCGGCATGATCCGCGATTGCAGTAAGTCCGGCGAGAAATTGTTCGGCTACCGGCGACACGATTTGGTTTGGCAGCATGTTTCCGTGCTGTTCCCGAAACTCTCGGGGGTTGCGTTGGTTCAGGAAGGGCGATTTAACCCGTTACTTAATTTCCTCTGTCGTTGCGGTCAACTTTACCAATCGCAAAATCGGCAAGGCGACGCCTTCTCCTGCTATTTGAGTTTCGTACATCTTGAGCATGATGGGATGCGCACCCTGAGACTGATTGTGAGTCCGTACGACAAGGCAAAATCATAATTGCCTTTTATAGGGACATCTTGTTTCTGGAGTCTGAAAGCACTAGCCAAAAGTTGAAATGGAAAGGAGCAATCATGTCCCGTGCATTTGCACACCTCATACGCTTTATTGGGAACTACCGTTATTACCGAAGGAAAGGCTTAAATTTTAAAGCAGCATGGAATCTTGCCAGCATGACACTTCCATAACCAGCAAAGATCAACAAATGTTCCGACGTCTAATTGGTTGTTTCGCAGCTCCAGATTGGCACATAGATGCCGTTTAGGTGAGGTGAAGGCGATACATTGATTTTCGATCGCTGGCCCGTCCGTTAAGTATTGAGCACCACTTTGTGAATGGCTTCTGCCAGTCAATTCTGAGTCCACAGGCTATCCAACCATCGACAAACTCGAAGCTGAAGTCAGTCGCGATTTCCGCAATTCCTCTTGAGCCTTCCTCATCTTATCCCGAGCTTGCTCATCCTTGACCAATTTCTTGGCACGCTCCGCGTTTTTCTTCAGTATTTGAATTCGTTGTTTCTCAACATCGTTGGCGATCTCTTCTAATCTCATAATGATTCTCCGAGTGATGACGTTAAGGTTGGCAGCGTGATAACGAATATGCGCTGAATGATCGCTGTGACAAGTTATGGATTATTACCGAAGCGGATCGGTCATCGACGTGTTTGCTGTTGCCGGAGGAGTATTAGAAGGATTGTTTGATAGCGGTCGTTGGCGAAGTGCAGAAATCGACACACTCCGGTCATAGACCTATGCGCACTTGTTGCCCGCTTGCGGATGTTTGACATGGGCAGCAATCGAGACGGTGCCGCTATTCAAATGATAATGGTGAATTATTGTTCTCATTCTCTCCCTTAGCTCCGCAACGGTCTAAAGAATGCACGAATGTCGTCAGCGAGGAGTTCAGGTTCTTCCATGGCAGCGAAATGACCGCCGCGTGGCAACGAGGTCCAGCGAGATATTTGCATCCTTCGCTCCGCGCTCTCTTGGGGAGGAGGCAATATGTCGGCGGGGAAGAGCGCGATGCCCGTCGGCACATCGATTCGCCCTATTGGTGGTAAAGTGTGGCTGTTCTCGTAGTACATGCGTATCGACGAGCCGATAGTACCGGTTACCCAATAAATCATTATGTTGGTCAGTAGCTCGTCTTCGGTGAAGCTCCGCCCGAGGTCACCGCCACAGTCGCTCCAGGCACGGAACTTTTCGACAATCCAACCAGCAAGGCCTGATGGTGAGTCGGAAAGACCGTAAGCAAGGGTCTGGGGTTTCGTAGATTGTAGTGATATATATGCTCCCTCGCGTGCAATCCACTCCGCAGCACTGTTCCTGTAGTGAAGTTCTCCCTCTGAGAGATCTGTTCGACCAGAAGGGGCCAGGAGATCCCGAAGAATGCCGATGTCGGTGAGGTGGATGCCAACGAGAAGCTCTGGATGGGATGCTGCCAAATATCGCGTCACGCCAGAGCCGATATCCCCTCCCGCTGCGGCAAATCTTGGGTAGCCGAGTTCCTTTGTCATGAGTTTGGCCCACAGCTCCGCGACATGAAATGAGTTGACGCCGCGTAGGTTGGGGCGACTAGAAAAGCCAAAACCAGGTATCGAAGGAACTATCACATCGAAGGAATCCGTCGGATCGCCACCATGGTTGGCTGGATCAGTTATTGATCCGGTCACTTTTATCCGTGAATCATGCTGCATATCTTACGCGTGAATCCTGGAAGTATTTTTTGACACGTTCCGGTGATTTTTCCAGCATCTGCATATGTTCGGTTGCTGCGGCTTTCAGCTTGACCTTGGTGCGTACCGGAACCTTGGTGGAGATGGCATGCTTCAAATCGGCATTCAGCCGTTCTTCCGGATTCAGCTCGGGGCTGTAGCTGGGCAAATAGAACAACTCAATTTCATCCTTACGCTCTTCCGCCCATTTCTTAACCGGCTTGCTGTGATGCACTCGCAAGTTATCGAGAATCAGAAACACTTTTTTGTCCGCATCCTTGATCAGTGCTTCCAGAAACTCGATCAGTTTGTCCGAGTTGAACGCCTCATCAATAATCATCCAGCTTGTCTTGCCCTGATTAGTGACGGTGGCGATCATAGAAAGTTTCTGGCGTGTGCCGCCTACCGCGAAGGTCACAGGGGTCTTGCCAATCGGTGCGTAACTTCGACCGCGCACATCGGTGTTCACCACCGCCGTCTCGTCGCCCCAGTGAATCTCGGCACCCTCTGTCTTGGCGCGCTGCTCAATGTCCGGGTACTCGTTGTCCAGCCAGCTCTTCACTGCTTCCGGGCGTTGCTCATAAGCCCTTTTGATCGGCTTTTGCGGAGTCAATCCCCAGCGCTTGAGGTAGTTGCCTACACCCCTCACTGATAGCTTGATTCCGCATTCGCGTTCAATCAACTGCATGACGGCAGCGCGGTTCCATAGCGCAAATTCCATCTTCAGTTGTTCTGGTCGCTTGTCGCAGATGATTTGTCGAACCGTCGCTTCTTGCGCTTCGCTCAACACGCGACCGCTGCCTGGCTTCTTGCCACGCGCTTCAGGTTTGAGTCCCGATGCACCTGCTTCCAAATATCGTTTGATCGCAGCGTTCACCGCATACCAACTGAGTCCACTGTGCTCAACGATTTGCATCACCGGCATTCCCTTACGGTGCAAGCGTATAACTTGCTTGCGCCTTTCGTGAAGTGCCTCCCTTGTTTGTCTTCTCGCGTCTTCTTTTTCCATACGGAATGAGACATATCGATATCAATAAAGTTCACGGATAATACGTGCCGAGTCTATAGGAGCGGTATGATTTTTTGATAACGGGTGAAGGAGTCAGGCCATCCGTGAGTAAGAATGATCGGTAAAGGGTTCGGTCCGACTCCGCGTTCGTGGATGAAGTGAATACTGAATCCATCTACCTCGGCACGGAACTGAGCCAAGCGGTTTAGTTCGTCCTCTTGTGCGCGCCAGTCGAAACGGTCCCGCCAGTAAGCTACGAGCGACTGCAAATAGCCTAGCTCAGTGCCCTGTTCCCATTCCGAGCCATCCATCTGGTCAGGCCAACGAATGTGGCCTAATTTGACACTGAGATCGTTGAGCACTTCCTCCTCGACCTGAATATGAAATCTTTCAACTGCCATTTCGCCTCCTGTCTCAGTTCAATGGTCTCTCGTCACATCTGCTCGAAGTGTCAACCTAGTAGCAATTCCAGAAAGTGGACATTCAACGTGCTGGTTCGGGAGCGTTACGCAGCTTTATCTCGAAGCGCCCCTGCAATTGCGAGTTAGCCTTCAGTGCGACCCGGTACCCAATTTGGATCGCAGCCAACATTGTACTTGGTTGGGTCAAGATTCAACTTCATCCACACAAAGAACGCTTTTACAAAGTTGTCCTTCCGTCCGGCGAGCATCACGTAGTTCGCCAGTGCCTTTAGGATTGCAGCAAGAGCACATTCCTCTGGATCGAGCTCGATGTAACCGTCTTCTTTATCATCCATGTGCTTTAGATCATTGATGAATAGCGTGTCGTTCATGTCTTTGCCGAATTCTTCCCGGGTCATGCTTACATTGCCCTTTTCAACGGCTTCTTTCAGCATTGACTCAGTAAAGTTATCTTGCCCATTATTGATAACAAGACGCGAGAGAATCACGTCCGCTGCCCCGGCAAGAGAAATCACGGAGAAGCGGTCACGACCAGAAACGAAGAGGCCGATCGCCGCTTCAAGTTGATTCGCTGCCAATTCAAGGCGGGTATAGGACTTTATGCTCATCTTTTTGGCCTCAGGTTGGCGGGCAGTGAAGCGAACTCCTCTATCAGCGCCGGGCCGCCCTTATTGATCCACGCCCATTGCAGATACTCCCGAACAAACGGCTCGTCCTGTCCGTTCAGCTCGATATAGTCCGTGATTGCTCGGGTCAAAGCGTCTGTAGCTTGCTTTTCCAGGTCTAACTCAACCGTTTCAGCATCATCTTTCGACAAGTGCTTGTGAGCTATAACACCGAGCCCTTCTCGATGAAATGGGCGAACGATTTCCGTTTCGGCGTGTACCCCTTCTGCACATGGTGGACACGTCGCGCGTAGTCTGTGAATGGCTCTTTGCCAGTTCTCCTGACAAGAGTGTCGAGGATGCCGCTTGCCGCGCTCGCCAAAGTAATGACTGACGAACGATCTAAGCTGAGCAAGAATATATCCACAGCAGTCTGAAGCTGCAGCCGCGCGATTTCACTTTTGTGGAAGCGTGGCATAGGAAGGTCTGAACCTCTAAAGTATAATATGAGCGTTGGAGAATGTCGCTTATTGGCACAGGACGGCACTTCGTTTTTCCAAATTGCTTGCCTGAAACCGGCCAGTCGTGACAGGCAGTTGGCACATACCGCCATGTCATGATGCCATATTTGTCGCCAGAAAACTGCCCATCACCAAAACCTGTATAAATGCGGCTTCAGAGTGGTATCAAGTTTTCGATAGAGAGTGCCATCAAAATTGATATCACAATAAATCAGAGGTGCTACACGCTGCTGAATATGCGAGGGAATACGCTGGTGTCGAGTCCTCGTAACGCGTAGGTCGGAGGTTCGATTCCTCTCTCCAGCACCAGTAAATGAAGGGTTACATGCTATGTAGCCCCTTTTTCTTTTTACGGTAGACCGCAGAGCCACAGTTTCTGTAGTGTTTAGACTGCCATCAAAAGTCACATCACTTTTCGATGCAAAAAGTGCGTTGGTCTACCACGGCACTTCTTGGTTCGTCTTTTACTTTTTCTTGTTCTCGATCAGGTCGTGAATGATCGGTGAGAGGATGATTTCCATCGCGTGGCTCATCTTGCCTCCCGGCACGACCAGCGTGTTAGCGCGTGACATAAAAGAGTTCGGGATCATGTTAAGCATGTATGGGAAGTTAACACCCCTGGGTTCACGGAAGCGTATTACCACGAAACTTTCATCGAGCGTCGGGATGTCGCGCGCGATGAATGGATTGGAAGTATCCACCGTTGCCACACGCTGAAAATTGATGTGGGTGCGGGAAAATTGCGGCGTGATGTATTTGATATAGTCGGGCATGCGGCGCATGATGGTATCCACTGTCGCCTCGGCCGAATAGCCGCGTTCAGCAGCATCGCGATGAATCTTCTGAATCCACTCAAGATTCACCACGGGTACGACACCGATTCCGAGATCCACATATTTTACCGCATCGATCTTGCCATCGGTAGCCAAGCCGTGCAGTCCTTCATAAAATAGCAAGTCTGAATCTTCTTCGATATCTTCCCACGGCGTGAAGACACCGGGCTTCAGGGAAGTCAGGCCAAAGTGCCGGTTATGTTGCTCGGCTTCTGCTTCACTATGAACGTAGTAGCGCCGTTTGCACATGCCCGTTTCACCATAGGTCCTGAAAGTTTCTTCGATCTTGTCAAAGTGGTTGGCTTCAGGGCCAAAATGGCTGAATGTATTGTTGCCTGCCTTGGCGGCTTTTGCCGCCGCCTCGCGAAACGCGATTCGATCCAGACTGTGCAGGCTGTCACCTTCAATGATCGCCGCATGAATTCCCTTTACGGCGCGGACTAAAGTTCGTCGCTCGACAGTGGGTGGAGGCTTGTTATGGTTCTGTCTTTGTTCGCGGCGGAACAGGTTTTCAAAGGCACGTTTTACGGTAGTAGTGCCAGCGCCAGATGAGCCGGTCACGGCAATCACGGGATGCTTGCGGGACATAGGGAACTCTCCAGAGGAATTTATAATGATTCAAGGGCAATTCTATTCCTAGTTTCAGCAGACTACTATGTTACTAGCGACCGCGGCCGACCGCGGCAAATGCGACTGGATAAATCCAGACTAATTTATTGAACTATTTGCCGTGCACCCAGCCATCGTCTTCATTGGTGAAAGCCAGCAACACGTTTCTCCTCCCCGAGGGTGTTGTCTTGACGCCCCCTTGCTAAGCTAAGGCATTTGCCCCTGTTACGCAAGGTTCGGGGGCATTTTTGAATACAACAATTCATGGCGCAGTTTAATTTCGCGACGATAGGCAACTATACTCCAGCAGGTTGATCTTCAGTCAACTTCAGATGCCCTGGATTTCCGTCTTGGCGCTGCTTTTGGAATGACTCCAAATATTCGGCACCTTATCCCTTCGGCTTTTTGGCTATCGCGAGGCAGACAAGGATTCGCGGGTTGATCTTAAGAAGGTTCGCGGCGCCCCGAGAAGGATTTGTTGCCAAGATTACGTTGTGGAATTACCGCTTAAGGCGCGGTCATTGAGCGGAAATGTGATAAATGGCAAATTGCCCTTGCAATTAACAAAGTCCAAACTGCACGTGTAAGCCAAATGGGCAGGGGGGGGGATGTTTTTTGCATAGCAGCGGAGTAAACTCAACATGAGCTAGAAAAAATCACTTGCTGAGAATGCGGGCAGCATGATCAGCTTGTTCATCTTTCTATACAGGGATGTTGACATTCAATATGCCAAATCATTTTTGGCAAGCAGCCTAATAAGCAAGCGCAGAGGAAGGGAGTACGATCCGATGAGTAACCTAGGGAAAGCCGCAACGTTCATCTCCCTGATGATGTTCGCGTTGAATGCTCCAGCCGAAATGAACAAATGCACCGATTCGAATGGGAAAGTAACCTACACAAACTTGGCTTGCCCGCCCGGCTATGAAGTTACGAATAGTATCGGGGACAATTCCACTGCCGTCGAAGGCAACCCGTCATTCACCCAACAGGAGCTGGATCAGATGCTGGCGCCGATTGCGCTGTATCCGGACCCGTTGCTATCGCAGATTCTGATGGCGGCGACCTATCCGCTGGAGGTGGTCGAAGCGGCACGATGGTCGAACGCCAATCCTAATCTCACGGGCGATGCGGCGGTTCAGGCTGTAAACAGCCAGAATTGGGATCCAAGCATCAAATCGCTGGTTGCCTTCCCGCAGGTGTTGCAAACCATGGATCAAAATATTGAGTGGACCGAGCGTTTGGGTGATGCATTTCTTGGACAGCAATCGCAAGTGATGGATACGGTCCAGAGGCTGCGCCAAAAAGCCCAGCAGGCCGGCAATCTGAGGTCCAGCCCGCAAGTGCAGGTTACCCAATCGGATGGCGACATCGATGTCACAGATGCAAATCCCGGCGTGGCATATGTGCCCTATTACGACCCCAATGCGGTCTATGGACCCTGGTGGTGGCCGGACTATCCGCCTGTGTACTGGGCACCATGGGATGACTACGGCTGGGTTGCGGGATTCGCGTGGGGCATCGGAATCAATATTGGCGCAAATTTCTTTTTTGGGTCATGGGATTGGCACAACCACGGCGTCTACGTTCGCAACCCTCGGTATCCAGGCAACGGCCACCCGTGGAAGCACGACCCTGGTCATCGTCACGGCGTTCCATATCGCGAAGCATCGCTGAACCGGCGGTTCGGCCGCACTGCCACACCCGCTTCGGCGCCTGTAGAGTTTCGCGGATATGGTTCTTCAGTGAACACTCGCATTGGCGAACCAGGCAATCGCTTGCCAAAGGAATCCGTCCCAACAACTCCGACGACTGAAACGCGGGAACGGATACCATCACGAAGCATAAGTCAACCTTACGTTGAACCAAGGCCGGAAGCTTTCGATAATGTCGGGCGCGGTAGCGAAGTGCGGAGTTTTAGCGCGCGCGGCAATGCCAGCCTGTCAGGGCGGTCTTCTGCTCCTGCGCCTTCGCGCGGATCATCTAACCAGAGACGCCATTGAAGCGCGGTGTTATTGATAGCCGAACATTCCCGACATCCGTGGCAAATGGAATGTGAAAACACAACGATTAAGGACCTTAACATCGGTTAATACGGAAGGAGCAGGCAGTGAATATTTCGCAGACAATATTTTCACTCGTGAGTAATTATCGGCGGCGTTTGAATATCATCATTGTTGCGTTGGGGTTGGCATTCATTGCCCCGACCATGGCTTTTGCGGTGGATCAGCTAACCTTTGAATCGCCCGAGGCCGGCGTTAGCGCGTTGATAAAGGCCGTAAAGGCAAATGACGAGGCGGCATTGCGCGCAATCTTCGGACGTAAGGGCAGCAAGCTTCTCAGTTCGGGCGATGCGGTTGCTGATGCGAACAGCCGCGCCAAGTTCGGTCACTCTTATGATGAAGCTCACAAAGTGGTGCTTGAAAGCACAGCGCAAGCGACTCTTGTCATCGGAAAGGACGACTGGCCGATGCCGATTCCATTGGTCAAATATCAGGACGGGTGGCGTTTCGATACGGTCAATGGCAGGTTGGAAATACTCAGGCGGCGAATCGGCCGAAACGAACTCGAGACGATGCAAGTATGTTTGGCGATCGTCGACGCAGAACGCGAGTATGCGGCGCGTCACCTTGATCGCGATGGCGTCCCTGTGTATACATCCCGCTTCGCCAGCAGCCCGGGCAAGCATGACGGATTGTTTTGGCCTGTGCAGGAAAACGAAACGCCCAGTCCGCTTGGTACTCTGATTGCGACTGCTGCGGAAGAAGGATATGCCAGCCCCGGTATGTTCTTGAGTCAGCCCTACCACGGTTACTATTACCGCATTCTGACGGCTCAGGGAGAAGATGCGCCGAATGGTGCGCGGGATTACTTGATTAAAGGCAAGATGATCGGCGGGTTTGCTATCCTCGCATATCCGGCTCGTTATCGTGCATCTGGGGTAATGAGCTTTCTTGTCAATTATGACGGCGTGATCTATGAGAAGGATCTGGGCAAAAATACAAAAACTATCGTGGCAACGATTACGACATTCAATCCCGGATCAGGCTGGAAAAAATCAGAGCAGATAAATTAATGCGCCGAGGAGCATGCGCACTGACACGTTTGGGAGTGTTCCTTTTGTGCCTGATGCACTTTCTACCGTTGCGCGTTCTGGTGTGGATCGATAGTAGCTTCGGCTTTTTTTATTCCTGTTACCCATCGAATGCCGCCAAGTGGGAGAAATCACTCTGCGCCTGTGTTTCCCCGATATAAGCGTTGCCCGGCGCAAAATCCTAGTGCGCGATCACTATAAAATGCTTGGACGCAGCTTGATCGAGTGCTCTATCCTGTGGTGGTCAAACGGGGCCCGTAGCGTGATCCGGATCACCGGCATGCAACACTTTTGATGGGGTGAAAGGCAGGCGGGTTATATTCCTGACACCGCATTTCGTCCGTATTGATATCGCCGGCTCAAAGATGCGGCTGGCTCGCCTTGGGTACACCGCCGGAATGCGGTTGGTCCGGCTATTGGCACGCAGCGTAAGAGTGCAGGCAGGCGAATAGAGGGCTAGCAGGGGCTGTTTTAGACGCCTGTGGCGAGGCAAATTGATGTTCGTCGCTTCACTCTAAGGGACATTATCGCCACTGCGAGGAACATCGCCTTGGTGCTCCAGCCAACCGCCGCCCAAATCCTGATAGAGCGTGATCAGGTTGATGAGTCGATCGAGGCGCGTTGCCGTGCGTGAGAGTTGGGTATTGTTCAGGTCGGTCTGGGCGGCCAAGAGCGTGAGATAACTGTCAATACCTGCCTTGAAACGCAATTGGGCCAGTTGCACGCGTCGCTGCTGTGCGGCAACCAGGCGGTTCTGGGCGTTGATCTGGTCTTCGTACGTGGCGCGCGCGACCAGTCCATCGGCGACCTCGCGAAAGGCGATCTGGATCGCCTTTTCATATTGGGCCACGGCTATGTCTTGCTGTGCCTGTGCGTTCTCAAGATTCGCCGAATTCAGCCCGCCAGTGAAAACCGGCAATATTGCGTTTGGCTCAATTCCCCATGCGCCCGTCCCTGATTGAAACAGATGCGCCAGTACCGGGCTTATCGAACCCGCCGTTCCTGTCAGAGAAATGGATGGGAAGAAGGCCGCCCGCGCGACACCAATATTGGCATTGGCGGCCATAAGCTGATCCTCTGCCTCGACGATGTCTGGCCGGCGCACCAAGAGGTCCGAGGGCAAACCCGCTGGGATATCGGTGACAATCTCTTGCTGATTGAGCCGCAATCCCGGGGGCAGGTCTGCAGGAAGTGGTGCTCCAACCAACAGGACCAGCCCATTTTCGGTCTGGGCACGTGCTCGCCGCTCGACTGCACTTTGCGTGCGCGCCTGCTCAAGTGCTGCCTCAGCCTCGCGCAGATCGAGTTCCGAAGCAGTCCCTGTATCAAATTGAAGCTTGGCGAGCCGGAAAGATTTTTCGGCCAAGTTCAGCGAGTCGTCCGTCACCTTTAGCGCCTCGTCGGCAGCAACTAGCGTCAAATACTGGTTTGCTACTTCCGAGACCAGAAGGATCTCCGCGGATTTGCGTGCTTCGGTGCTGGCCAGGAATTGATCGAGCGCAGCTTTCTCGAGGCTCCTCACTCTGCCAAACAAATCGACTTCCCAGCTTACCGATGCATATGCCGTGTAGGCGTTGCTGACAGTCGTTCCCGATTCCAAAAGGGAAAGGTTCCCCCGGCCTCGGCCTGCAACCCCGTTGAGCGCAACCGTCGGAAACATTTCAGAGCGTTGTATCCCATATTGGGCGCGGGTCGATTCGACATTGAGAATGGCGATGCGCAAATCACGGTTATTTTTCAACGCCATTTCGATCAACTTCTGAAGCCTCGCATCGTGCAAAAAATCCTTCCAGCCTAATTCGATCGCGTCAGACCCTGAATTCGCCTTGCCAATTTTCGAGTTGACCATTGAGGTATATTCAGGACCGGCAGGATATGCATTTGCAACCGGCAGCGACGGACGATGATAGTCGGGCTCAAGCGTGCACGCGCCCAAAAGCGCCATGCTTGCCAGGATGGCGCCGCGCAGCGTTACCGGCATCGGCCTATTCATTTGACACCCCACTGCTGCTTTTCGGTGCATCCGGAGTGGGTTTGGACCGGCCGAACCGCTTTGAGATTACTACAAAGAACATCGGAATCATAAAGATCGCGAGAAACGTTGCAGTCAGCATGCCACCAATCACACCCGTTCCGATTGCATGTTGGCTGCCAGAACCCGCACCGTTGCTGATCGCTAGCGGCAAGACACCCAACATGAAGGCCATCGAGGTCATCAAAATGGGGCGCAGGCGCAAACGGGAAGCCTCGACAGCGGCGGCTATCGTGGTCCTCCCCTCTGCCTGTAACTTGCGAGCGAATTCGACAATCAGGATTGCGTTTTTGGACGATAAGCCAACCGTGGTCAGCAAACCGACCTGGAAGTAGACATCGTTGGGAAGGCCGCGCGAATTGGCGGCGATCAGGGCTCCAACCACACCTAGAGGCACGACCATGATAACCGCCGCCGGAATCGACCAACTCTCGTAGAGCGCGGCCAGGCTGAGAAAGACGACCAATACCGAGATTGCGTATAGGAATGGCGCCTGCGACCCTGCGAGCCGTTCCTGAAAGGATAGTCCGGTCCATTCGTAGCCGATTCCATGGGGCAATTTTGCGGCGAGCTTCTGCATCTCGTTCATCGCCTCGCCCGAGCTCTTGCCGGGTGCGGCCTGACCTTGGATTTCCATGGCCGAAACGCCGTTGTAGCGTTCCAGCCGGGGTGACCCGAAAAGCCAACGGCTTCGCGCGAACGCGTCAAAAGGCACCATGTCGCCACGTGCGTTGCGCACATAATAGAGCCCGAGGTCATCCGGATTCATGCGGAATGGCGCATCGGCCTGCAGATAGACCTTCTTGATGCGATCATCGACATCAAGGAAGTTGTTGACGTACTGCGATGCCCAGGCGATCGAAAATGTTTGGTCGATCGTGGACAGCCCGACGCCCAGCGCACTTGCCTTCTCACGATCAATGTCGACTTGAAATTGGGGAGAATCGTCCAGCCCATTGGGCCGCACCAGAGCGAGTTCCGGGTCGGCGCGCGCCAGCCGCACTAATTCATTGCGGGCATGCATCAGTTGCTCGTGGCCCAATCCCGCCTGATCTTCCAGTTCGAAGTCAAAGCCCGCTGCTGTCCCCAATTCCGGAATGGGTGGTGGATTGATCGCGATTATGTTCGCATCTTTGTAATCGTTGAAATGCTCGCCCAGTCGTTTGATCAAAGCCTGGACCTTGAGTTCGGCGGAACGGCGCACGCTCCAGTCCTTCAGGCGCACGAACAATAATCCCGAATTCTGGCCACGTCCTGCGAAGTTGAATCCCATTACTTCCAACACGCCGTCGACAGCTTTGGCTTCGTGTCCGAGCAGATAGTTCGCCACATCATCGAGGACTGCTTGCGTGCGGCCTTGTGTTGCGCCTGCCGGTGTTTGCACCTGGACGAAAAACAAACCCTCATCTTCAACAGGCAAAAATGAGGTCGGCATGTGCAAGAACAACAGCGCGACAACCACGATCACCATGGCATAGATAATGAACCAGCGTGACGAATGCGCGATCACATCCTGTACGCCATTGCGGTAACGGTCCCGGCTGCGATAGAAGTTTTTATTGAACCAACCGAAAAATCCACCGCGCTCGACGTGCCCTTGGGGTGCGGGTTTGAGTAGCAGCGTACACAACGCCGGCGTGAGAATCAAGGCAACGAGCACGGACAATGTCATTGCCGCCACGATGGTCAGAGAGAACTGGCGGTAAATCGCGCCGACCGCCCCCCCCGAAAATGCCGAGGGAACGAAGACGGCCGACAGGACCAAGGCCACGCCGACCAAGGCACCCGTGATTTGGCCCATGGCCTTGCGTGTGGCCTCCAGCGGCGACAAGCCCTCTTCGTCCATGATCCTTACAACGTTCTCCACGACGACGATGGCGTCGTCAACCAGAAGGCCAATCGCAAGCACCAGCCCGAACATCGTCAAGGTGTTGATGGAAAAACCTGCCAGGGCCATGATGCCGAAGGTGCCGAGCAGTACGACCGGTACCGCAATTGTCGGAATCAGTGTTGCGCGCAGATTCTGCAAAAACAGGTACATGACCAGGAATACCAGCGCCACGCCTTCGAACAGTGTCTTGACCACGTCCTCAATGGAGATCTGCACGAAAGGGGTGATATCGTTGGGATAATGTACTTCCATACCGTGCGGAAAACTTGCCGAGAGCTGCTCCACTTTTGCCCGTACTGCTTTGGCGGTTGCCAAGGCATTGGCACCCGAGGCGAGTTGGATCGCCAAGCCCCCTGCCGGGGCGCCATTGAACTTGGTATCTGTGTTGTAGTTTTCGCCACCGAGTTCGACCCGAGCGATGTCGCGGATGCGAATCTGGGAGCCGTTGCTATCCACCTTCAGCAGGATTTTGCCGAAGTCATCTGGAGTGCGAAGCAACGTCGCTTCGCTAATCGCCGCAGTCAGTTGCTGTCCGGGTACGGAAGGCAGCCCCCCTAAGCGGCCCGCCGCAATCTGGACGTTCTGCGCCAAAAGCGCGTTCGAGACATCCACTGGCGTCAGCCCAAAGTTGTTAAGCTTGTTGGGATCCAGCCAAATTCGGATCGCGTACTGCGTACCGAAGAGAGTCGTGGAGCCCACGCCGTTGATGCGACTCACGGGATCCTGAATGTGTGAAGCGATGTAATTCGTCAGATCGTAGCGCGTCATGCTCCCGTCCGAGGAAGTGAACGCCATAATCATCAGAAAGCTGCTGCTCGATTTGGTGACAGAAATCCCGGCTTGCTGAACGGCCAAAGGCAGAAGTGGCATGGCCAGCTGAAGCTTGTTCTCAACCTGCACCTGCGCGATATTGGGATCTGTGCCAGCGGCAAATGTCAGGGTCGTCTGAGCGGTTCCTGTGTCGTCGCTGGTTGAAGACAGGTACAAGAGGTTATCCAGGCCATTCATCTGCTGCTCGATGACCTGGATGACCGTGTTCTCAACAGTCTTGGCCGAGGCTCCGTTGTAAACCGCACGGATCTGGATCGAGGGCGGTGCAATGGTCGGATACTGGGCAACCGGCAATCTCATAATGGCCAAGCCACCCGCCAACATCAAGACAATCGCCAGCACGATCGCAAAGATCGGCCGCTGAATGAAGAAATTGACCATGATTGATTTTGCCGGTTTTTAGTAAGCAGGAACGCTCTGTTGGACCCCGCTGGCTCCCTTATGCTCTTGCCCAGGCCCGGTAACAATTCCTGCGGAAACGCTGCGGCCCTCTGGTGCGATGGCTCTTACAGGTCTTACGGTCTGGCCTGGCTGAACATTCTGCATGCCTTCAACAATCACGCGATCCTTGACTTGCAATCCCGATTGGACGACCCAGTCCGAACCCTCTGTGCGCCCGGTCACGAGGGTCTTCAACACAACCTTGTTGGCGTTGCCAACGACCAGCACCGTGGGCTGGCCCTTTTGGTCGTGCGTCACCGCGATCTGGGGTACGAGCAGACCATCTTGATTTACGCCTTCATCGATCTGGGCATGCACGAACATGCCCGGCAAAAGCACATGATCGGGGTTCGGAAAGATCGCCCGCACGATGACGGTTCCAGTACCTTGATCCACCGTGATATCGGTGAACTTGAGCCGCCCATGCGGCGGATAGTGCGAGCCATCCTCAAGGACGAGCGATACCTTGGATTGATTGGGACCATTTAGCTTGATTTGGCCGCTCGCGACTTCACGTCGCAATCGCAAGCCATCGACGCTCGACTGGCTCAGATCAACATAGATTGGATCAATCTGTTGCACCGTGGCCAGAAGGGTTGCAGAGCTGGCCTGAACATAAGCGCCCTCGGTGACTTGGGCGATGCCGATACGTCCTGAAATCGGTGCGGTGACCTTGGTATATCCCAAGTTGATATTGGCGGTCTCCACTGCAGCTTGTTCAGACGCAATGTCTGCTTCAGACTGAGCCGCGGCGGCCACCGCATTATCATAGTCCTGCCTGCTTACCGCATTGTCCTTGACAAGTATTTTGTAGCGTTCCATCAGGGCCCTGGTTGACTCGAGATTTGCTTGGGCCTTCAACAGCGCCGCCTTCGCGCTAGACAGGTTCGCCTGATAGGGGGCAGGGTCGATCTGGAACAGAAGCTGGCCAGCCTTGACATTCGCGCCTTCCTGGAACGCACGTTTTAAGACGATGCCATCGACGCGGGCGCGGATCTGCGAGTTCAAGTGGGCTGAGGTTCTTCCGGGAAGGTCGGTGATGACGCGCAAAGGCCGCGACTCTATCGTCATGACGCCGACTTCAACGGGCTCTTTCGCCTTTGGTGCGACATTTTTCTCGCAAGCGGTGAGGGCAAGCACGGTCATCACGATCGCGCCACTGACGCGGAGCGAGCCCATGATGATCGCGGCCATTCGTTTAACATTGAAAATCAGCACGAATATTTTTCCTTTTCGCGCGGCAGAACTAAGGCGCGAAACCCGTAATGACACAGCCGGGATTGTGGATGCGTCTTTCATAATACTTCAGATTTCCGTTGGATACCGTCAGATCAGCAGTGCTGCTCCATATAGTCATGGGCGCCATCAATAGCATTTGTTATCATGCTGCAACTCACTATGAAGGTTCTTCAGTATTGCTCTGGCAATTGTTATTCCTTGACTGGTGGCGTTGCCCGGTATTGGCCCTGGAATGCGAGCATCCACCCAGGGTATTCCGGCGAGAGGGCGCTAGCCTCATCGAGTGACTTCAATTCCGCTTCAGACAGAACCAATCTCGTGGTTGCAAGATTATCCCTTAATTGCTCCAGACGTCGAGCGCCGATGATAACGCTTGATACTGGTCGTTTGCTCAGTATCCATGCCAAAGCCACTTGAGCAACCGATACACCATGTGCCTTTGCAACAGGCTCCATCGCATCAAGGCAATTAAATGCCCTGTCCTTGTTCACTGGCGGAAAATCAAAAGTTGTACGGCGGGAACCGGGGGGAGGAGCTTGGTCGCGCTTGTATTTCCCGGAGAGAAATCCGCCCGCAAGCGGGCTCCAGATCATCAGCCCCAGCTTCTGGTCCTGAACCATGGGGAAGATTTCACGCTCAAGGTCTCGTCCGGCAATTGAATAGTATGCCTGCACACTTGCAAACTCATTCCAATGATGAAGCCGCGATATCCCTAGGGCTTTCATGATCTGCCAAGCCGCCATATTGCACAGGCCAATGTAACGGATCTTTCCCGCCTTCACGAGGTCGTTGAGTGCGGAGAGTGATTCTTCGAACGGTGTGAGGGGATCAAATCCGTGTAGTTGATAGAGGTCAATATGGTCCAGCTGCAGGCGCTTGAGGCTTGCATCAACCTCGTTGAATATATGAAAGCGCGATTGCCCTCTGCCATTGGGAGACTCATTCATGATGCCGGTCGATTTCGTGGCGACCACGATTTCATCTCTCGGCAGTCCGATATTTTTGATGGCTTGGCCGAGCAATGTTTCCGATTCTCCCAGCGAATAAACATTGGCGGTATCAAAAAAATTGACGCCTTGGTCGAAAGATTCGCGTACAAAACGGTCCGCTTCAGTCTGATGCAGGCCGCCCATAACCTCCCAGTGTCCTTTTCCGCCAAAGGTCATTGTTCCCAAGCATAGTTCGGATACATAGAGGCCGGTATTCCCTAACAATCGATATCGCATGGCTGATAACTCCTCATCTTAAATATTTCCATTATCAAGATACATTCCATAATTGGGCCGTTGACTCAACCGCCCGGCCCGATCGCGCCCGCTGCGAGCACCAGATTCACAGCCGCCAGTCAGCAGTGGCGCCGCCCATTTCCGACCGTTAACCTACAGGCCTTTTGTTGCCATCAAAAGAAACGCAAGAATCGAACCTGACGCAAAGCCCAATGCAAGCACTTGTATTGCGATGTAGCTGAAGTAAACACGCTTTAGCGCTTTGGCACGCTTTAGATTAATCAATGCATCTGCGCTTGCTTGAGCAGTTGTCAGTATGCTTTCAAATAGAACACCAAAGAAGAGAGCGAGCAGAGTACATGCGAATTGGAATTTAAAAGTGGAAATTGTCAGATTCGCATAGGGTTGCTCAAATCTGTAAGTGGCGTAGAGCATTATCAATCCCCCCAAAATAATCACATCTCCCTTCATGTAGAACAAGCAGGACGTACGGATCCGATTAGTTAGCGCGTCGAATGAGATTTCGTTCATTTCAAGTAGATCCTTTCTTGTTGCATTGTCCGCGTCGATCATGGACAGGAACACACGGGACACGAACACAAGGTTGCAAGTTGCCGCCTTTCATGTCACCGCGACATTGATTGCCTTGGCCTTGTCCTTCGCCTTCGCCGACTTGGCCAGCGTGACATTGAGCATGCCGTCCCTGAACTCGGCCTTGACGTTGTTTTCGTCGGCATCATCCGGCACCTGAAAGCTGCGCATGAATTTGCCGTGGGAGCATTCGACACGGTGAAACTTCCTGCCCTTTTCCTCCTTTTCCTGCTTCCGCTCACCCTGGATGGTGAGCATTCCGTCCTCGATGGTGACCTTGACGTCTTCTTTCTTTACCCCGGGAATTTCGCCCTTGATCAGATACGCGGCGTCCGTTTCGCTGATGTCGACGGAAGGCGCCCAGTCGGCCACCGCCAGCATTTCATTGCCCGATCCGGAGCGGACGAACGGCTGCCCGACGATGCGGTTCAAGCGCGCAAACACTTCGATGCCCGGCGCGAAAATAAGCTGCAACCGAGATCATTTCTTCAAGATCTGGCCAATCTTCGATAACAGTGCGAGTGGTGGCTGATTTGGATTTGGCGTTCGTTGTTACCGGATTTGCAGACTTGCGTGGCATCGCAGTGTTCCTTGGAAAGGGCTTCAGCCAATGATAATAATTGGATGCAAAATCTACAGTGTGATTGCGATCATGAATATACGTACAGGTACTTACCGCGCCAACAGTGGAGGTGCTACCCGCTGCTGAATATGCGAGGGAATACGCTGGTGTCGAGTCCTCATAACGCGCAGCTCGGAGGTTAGATTCCTCTTTCCCGCACCAAATATTATGGACAGTCTCCCGAAAATAACAGCATCGGTCGTTCGTTGAACGGCACGATTCTCAGTTGTTGCTGCCCGGTTGTCCAACCCCGGAAATTTCTGCGCTTTAATATGTCCGGCGTGAGTCCTGTCGGGAGCATTCAAAAGTCAATATGCGCACGGGCACCAAAAATCGAGACCGGACCGCGGTCATGGTTATATGCCGGATTGACGACATATTGATAGTCAGCTGTGAGCATCAAGTGTTCAACCGCATGCACCGCACAGGAATAATAGGTTTCCAGAATCTTCTCCGTGCCGTAATGCGGGAGCTGCCCGTCCCCGATCAGGAGTCCCATCCCGCCGGCGGCAAAGTAATTCCGCGCGTCGCCGGACAATCCGTTTGCGACGGCGGCGACACCGAAAGTGTCATCCTGGTGTCCCCAACGATTTCCCCGCTTGGACAATCCCGCGGATACCGACCGGTTGATCTCGGTGAATTCGAACGCTTCCTTGCTGCCGTCGTTCCAACTCGCTCTTGCAAAGAGACCTGTATCTTCTGAAGACACCTCCTGTTCAAGATTGATAGCGATCCCCGCACGCGAACTGCCGCGCCGTACCAGTGCAGTATCCGGCGTGCTGTTTGTTTGCTGTGCAAGTTGCAGCGCATCCGCATAACTTCCAATCTTGCCCTGGTTGACGAAGGCCAATAGCCTTAGCTTGCCGGGAAGCTCCCACAACTGGTGCCGTTCCTCCAGTTCGCCCACCCATTCGTGCTGGCTGAATGTCGGATCCAGTATTGTGGAATTCGGGACCGTGGAAAGGTCGAAAAAGCCGCCGCGCAATGTCCACCAGGATTGCGTCCATTCGATAGATGCACCTTTGGTGTATCCCCACGCATCAGCCGCATAGTCGAAAGCCCCCGCATCCACGATCGACCAGTTCATGAAGTCGGATCGCGGATCATGCGCATAAGCATTGGTATCGAACACATCGGTTACCGAAAACTTGCCGATCGTCAGGATGATGTTGTGGGCGGTTTGGGAGCGCTCCAGTTGGTTGGCCGAGGATGCGATGGTTTGCGTATCACCAGCCAAATTGAACACATGCCGGTAAAACAATCGCGGCAATCGCAGATAGGGCGCATTCGCACCGACCTTGTAGGCTTGTCCGCTTGGGAAGCCGGCAACACCCAGGGTATTGCTCAAGCCATACCCCTGGTCGATTTCCGGATTTGCCCAAAGTTCGCCGCCTGCCGCAATGCGCAATCCTGCATACAGCGTCAGGTCGGTGGTTTCAGCGCTGGCGGTATCAGGTTGCAAACTGTTAAGGCCGGTATAGGGTGACGCAAATGCCGGGTGCCATTGGGTCACGTTGGTAAATTGCCCCTGCACGCTCCATGGTTCCGGTGCGGCTGGCACGGCTGGCACGGCAACGGGCGCGATGTCGGTGCTGGCAGGAGCCGAAGTTGAAGTCCCAGCGATCGAAAGACCGGAACAACAACAAAGCACGCACAACAATCCCGCTGGAACCGGTTGTAGTCTGAATAAATTGTGGAGTCCGATTGGTCGCAGCACGTTGATTGTTTCGTCGGGGCAATACTCAGATTGTTTCGTCGGGGCAATACTCAGATTGTTTCGTCGGGGCAATACTCATTTTAATAATACTGGAACATTGTTGCAGAAATATTTTCTGGTAAAGTGGCGCAGCAGGATTCCAATGATCTCAGAAAATGTGAACGAGCAACCAAGTTAACGGTGCCAAATCAAGTCATCCCAGCCGTGATCAACAAGGAACGCACAAAAGCCAAGGCGCTGTTTTATCAGGGCAATCATTGCATGCAGTCCGGTGATAATGCGGGTGCCGAAGCATACTACAGGCAAGCGTTGCAGATCGCACCGGACTTTGCCGAGGCGAGTGCCAACCTGGGCTTGATGCTGGACAGGCGCGGTGACAGGGCAGGGGCGGAAACCTGCTATCGGCGCTCCATTCAAACAAATCCGGCATATTCAGAAACCCACCTTAACCTGGGGGGGCTGCTGGCAAACCTGAAGCGGTTCCAAGAGGCTGAACTGGCCTATGGCCAGGCAATCGCGCTCAGGCCGGATGCGCCGGTCGGCTGGTCGAATCTGGGCGCGCTCTATGCCTGCATGAAACGTGAAAATGAAGCAGAACAGTGTTACCGCAAGGCCATATCGCTTGACGAGACTTATGGTGCTGCCCGCTTCAACCTGGGCTATGTGTTGTTGCGCCAGGGCAGATACGAAGAGGGATGGCGCTGCCTCGAGGCGCGCGACTGGTCTTCCGCGCTTGCCGCTCGGCTGTCCTGTCCCCGCTGGCAGGGCGAGTCGCTCGCCGGCAAGTCGATATTGATCGGCCATGAAGCGGGCCACGGGGACATGATCCACTTCTGCCGCTATGCTGCCGTGCTGAAGTCTCAAGGGGCAGCATCGATCACCCTGATGTGCCATCCGCCACTCAAAGAGTTGTTCATGTCGCTGGACGGTGTTGATGCCGTTGTTTCATCTGACGAGCAGATTCCCGCATCCGGCTGGGATTTCTGGACGCCCATGCTGAGCATCCCCCATTACTGCAACACCAGCCTCGATACGATTCCGGCAAGGATTCCCTATCTGCACGCAGGGGCAAACCGTGTCGCGAAGTGGAAGACCTTTCTGCCTGCAAATGGACTACGTGTCGGATTGGTATGGAAGGGCAGCCCGCAATTCGAGAATGATGCCGATCGCTCCCTGCCGTCGCTTGGCACGCTCGCCCCTTTGTGGTCTGTGGCGGGAGCTCGCTTTGTCAGCCTGCAAAAGGGCGCAGGTGAAGCCGAAGCAATCCAGCCTGTCGGCGGCTTGCCGCTTGTCAACCTTGGGCCGCTTCTGGCGGATTTTGCCGATACAGCAGCGGTTGTTGCAAATCTTGACCTGGTGATTTGCGTCGACACGGCCGTCGCCCATCTTGCCGGCGCCCTTGGCAAGCCGTGTTGGGTATTGCTGCCCGCGTACAAGACGGATTGGCGCTGGCTGACTGATCGCACCGATACGCCGTGGTATCCCCGAACGATGAGGCTATTCCGCCAGTCCGCAGCCGGAGATTGGGCTCCTGTGGTTGGCGAACTGGTTGCCGCCCTGAAGCAGTTGGCAAATTGAACTGATCAGCGCCGTTGACCGGGCATCGCACCAGGATGGGCATCGAGCGGATATTCGTCCAGGCCAAGCCGGTGTGACGCGAAGCCCTGCAAGTTTTCCGGCCGAAGCCGGCATGAAGCCGGATCAGGCTGTATCACGCGCCTTCTTCTTGAAAAAGTGACACTGCTGTCCGGATGCCTCGATCACATCGAGCACAGGCATTCGCCTGCTTTTGAATCCAAGCGCATGGCAGCCATATCTGAAATTGGCTTCATGTGTAATGAAGTAATGGATACAGTTGTTGCAATCCGCGGGTTTGCAGCCTGGTTCTGGAATGTAAGTCATGATGTCAGCGACTCAGCAATCTGCAATCTGTAATCGCGGCAATGGTGCGCACTGTGCCGCCATGATTAAGTCGGCATGGATTTCAGTGTGCCGAATGCAAAGGTGCTGGTGGGGGAATCGACTGATCAAGCGTTGTCCACGATGAAAATTTCATTGGTCGTCGTTGGTGGTGTATATCAACCATGCGTCCAAGGCTTTCGGCCGTTCCAGGCTTGACATTCCAATCCGGCAAAACCGTTTCGCCCTGCAAGTAACACAAAAAGTCTCCTTCTCGGTTACCGACTCGATATGTTCATCGAACCAATTCTGATATTGATCGCCATATTCGGATATGAAAGTGGCGCAATTCTTGGTCAAGTATTCGATTATGTGCATCTGCAAGCAAGCCGAATGATTGCCTTTGGTGTATTCATCCCATATAAACTCATCCGGAAGAACGCCATTCTTTCTGATATTTTCGGTGTAGCCAAATTCCTTGTAAAACGCATCGAGGTTTTTTATCTTGTGGATTGGCAGTCCATCCATTTCAATGCACGTAACATAACCGCTGGAGATTCTTTGGGGAGTATAGGTAAAGTTCGGCTTTCGGTTCTGCATACAATTTCCCCAAGTCCTGGTTAATCAATAAGAATGGCAGGTGCACTGCAGTAGATCAAATGGTTACGCGCTCAGATTGCTCACTTGAACAAAGCGAGCGTATTGCTGTTCACAGACCTGTTGCCCTGCAACGATGGCCCTTGCTTGGCATTGTCTTTGCACGGCATTTCCAGGACGTGGCAACTGACCAAAACTAACACCAGCACCGCAATACTGAAAAACACCGGTGTCTAATCGGCTACAAATGCCCCCCGGAAAAACAAGAACAAGCAAAAAATTCTATCGCACATGGCACGGCCACTTTGGTCAGCCAGGTGTTCCTGCTGGTCACCTGTTTCGCATCTCCAACAGCTGGATTCGTTGACATTATTCCGGCAGCCAAGATGAGCCATGTTTCTGATGCCGTTAATAACATGGCATTTCAAGGAGCAAAATAGGTAGTAATACTTATGGATGAACGCACGCAGGGGCTAATGCATGCAAGACAGCGGCCGCTTTCGCTTGGCAATATCAATTCAATGATGGAGGGAATCTGAACGGGCGCTGAAGCGGTTCCGGGATTATTCCGGTGCGATAAAGAATTCGAGTATCCCGGCGATGTGGGCGAGTTCCAGCATGTTGGATGCGCCGGTTTTCTGCAGAATGTGAGCGCGGTGGATTTCCACGGTTCGATAGCTGATGCCGAGCCGCTTTGCGATTTCCTTGCTGATGTATCCCGAAATGGTCAGCATCAGGACTTCGCGTTCGCGTTCGGTAAGCGACGCCAGACGCAATGCGGTGGATTGACGGGAAAAACCGCGCGCTTTCATGGAAACATTTTGGGCCAATGCTTTCTGCACGTGAGCCAGCAATACCGGCCCTTCAACCGGCTTGGTCAGGAAATCCAGCGCGCCTGCCTTGATGGTGCGCACCGTGATCGGGATGGTGCCATGGCCGGAAAGAAAGATGACCGGCAGTTCAAAACCGCGCCTTATCAGCTCATCCTGCAAGGTCGGCCCGTCAATATCAGGCATGTCCACGTCCAGTATCATGCAACCCCGGATGTCGGGGGTGCACGAGTCGAGAAATTCTGCTGCGCCATGGAATGCTGCTACCGAATACCCGGCGACTTCCAGCATCATGGAGAGCGCATCCCTCACGCCCGCATCATCATCGACGATGAATATCCTGGTCTGTTCGCTCATGTTGCCAAGGGCAGGGTAAAGTGGAAAGTGGCACCCCGGGTTTGATTCTGGTCTAGCCAGAGCTGTCCGCCATTGGCCTCGACCAGAGAGCGGCTGATGGCAAGCCCCATGCCGATGCCTTTTGACCTGGTGGTAAAGAAGGGCTCGAACAGATGCTTGATATCTCCTTTCTTGAAGCCCGGCCCATCGTCCTGTATCGTCACCCGTGCAAGGCGCCCTTCCGTTTTTGTGAAAATGGTGACCTTGATAGGTTGTGGCTGCCTGCCGGTCTCCTCTATTGCCTCGTTGCTGTTGCGCAGCAGATTGAGAAGGACCTTCCGCAAATGGGTCAGGTTGGCATCCACCAAAGGGATGGCCGCTTCCAGCCGGAGTTCGGGACGGAAATGCAATTCAAATTCCGATCCTGCGATATCTAGGGTGGCCAGGATTTCCCTGTTGAGATCGAATATGTCTGTCGAAAATTCGTTCATGCTCAGAATCTCTAGCAGTTCGCGGATAGACTGCCCGGCCCGATGGGCCTGTCGTTCGCTTCCCTCGATCGCGATGCGGGCCTTGTCCAGGTTGGGGTGCTCGCCGCTGAGCAGCATCAGAGCGGCGTTGCAATACGAGGAGATGGCCAGCAGCGGCTGGTTCAATTCGTGGGCGAAAGCAGCGGCGGTCTGTGCGGCAATCTGGAGCTTGTGCAACTCAGCCATCTCGTTCTGCCGCGCAAGGATTTCCCTTTCCATAATTTTTCGCGCGGTGATGTCCAATACCGTTGAGCGGCTCATCACATAATTGCCGCCGGAATCGTAAATGGCGGACGCGTTTACGAGCCCGATAAGAACCGTTCCGTCCCTGCGTATCAGTTCGATCTCGAAGTCGCGGGTAAAGCCCTGCTCCTTGAAGCGCGGAAAATCATGCCGGAATACCTGCTGGCTTGTGGACGTCAATAACTCTGGCCACTTCATTCTTCCGACGACCTCATCCCTGCTATAGCCCAGCCATGCCAGTTCGGTGTCGTTGATGCGGCGGATGACGCCGTTTCGGTCCAGGGAGTGATAGCCGCAGGGGGCGTTGTTGTATACATCTTCAGTCTCCTCGGACGATTTGCGCAGCAATTCCTCGGCGCGCTTACGCCCAGAGGTGTCGCGTACCGTGGCCTGAACGGCGGCTTGCCCGTCATGTTCCATGCGGGTCAACATGACTTCCGCGGGAAATGAACTGCCGTCAAGACGCATGTGCGTCCATTCGAAAAAGTTGGAACCTTCGCGCAATGCGCTTTCAAACATCTGCAGGGCTTTCTCTGTAGAGCATTGTCCGTCGGGTTGCAGTTCGGGCGAGACATCCCACGGGTAGAGGCGGGTGAACTCCGCTTCGCTCTCGACGCCGAACATCCTCAGCGCGGATCGGTTGGCTGAAGTGAACTTGCATGAGGGCATTGCGGCCGTGATCAGCGCGTCGCGCGAGTTTTCGAACAACAGCCGGTAGTTTTCCTCGCTCGAACGCGACTCGAGCAAGCCGCGTTTGCTCTCCGACAAGCGTACCACGCAGGCGGCGGCAAGGGGCTGTCCGGCCTCGTCGCGTTGCTGGTTGGCGAGAATGTTTACCCAAACGATTTCCCCGGTCTTGCGGATATAGCGTTTCTCGAAAGAATACGGTCTTTCGTCGTGCATCATCCGTTTGAAGCATTCGAGGTTCAGCAACCGGTCGTCGGGGTGCGTGAGCTCCATCCATGGCTTGCCCAGCAATTCCTCGCGCGTATAACCGGTAATCTGGCAAGCGGTCATTGACGGATGTGATCCGGCCGTTCAAATCCGACTGCACGAAGCCGACAACGGCCTGATCTGCCTTGGTGAGCGAGAGATCATCCTGCAAGTGCGGTGATTGGCCGTGCGCGGTTTGTGCGGGCGATACCGGCAAACAATCGGCGAGCGTATCCGAAAGGGAATTGATAATGGACAAGCTGTTTTCTGAAGGCATTCGTCTGTCACCCGGTTGTGCGACTACCTAGATCAAATGGAAATGGCCGCAGCATTCCGGCATGCGAGCCAGCGCCTATGAACCAACCGCTACCAAGACATAATATATCGAAAATTCCGCATTCCCGGTCTTGCCGGGCATCTAGCCTTGTACCGGGATTGCCGGGAAGGTTACGCGTATCAATGCCCCGCCCAGATTTTTCCCCTGTTCGATCGCAATCGATGCGTTATGGCTATGGGCGATTTCACGCACGATCGCCAAGCCGAGCCCGCAACCGTCAACACCGGTCGAGTCAAGCCGGTAAAAGCGCTCGAATACACGTTCGCGTTCCGCAGCCGGAATTCCGGAACCGCTGTCTTCAATTTCCCAACTTATCTGGTTTGCGCTGCTGCTGCAGCGTACCGTCGCGACACCGCCGGATGGCGTATAGCGGAGGGCATTGTCGATCAGGTTGTTGGCCAGTTCTTCCAGCCATACCGGATCGCCCATCACTTTTGCCGGACTCAGTTCGAAGCCGAGATCGATGTTTCGTTGCATCGCAAGCAGCATCCAGCGTTCCGCAACTTCCCTGGTCAATTCCGCAAGATCGACGATCTTGGGCGTCATGATCTGCTGGGGTTCAAGACGGCTGAGGGTCAGGAGCTGGTGGGCAAGGTGCGTGATTCGGCGGGTGCCCGCAACGATGTTTTCAAGGTGTTCGCGGGGATCGGAAGAGCGCAGCGCCAACTCGGCCTGCGCCTGAAGCGCGGCAATCGGGGTGCGCAACTGGTGGGATGCATCCGCGACGAAATGCTTTTTTGCATCCAGGGCCGCGGAGAGGCGCGCCAGCAATTCATTTACCTCGGCAAATATCGGGTAAATTTCCTCGGGGATGTTGGTCAGCGGAAGCTGGCTCAAATCGGTATGGGTACGCCGGACCAATTCCTCGCGCAGCGGCTGTATGGACGCCAGCCCGCGACGCACGGTCCTGTTTATCATCAGGATTGCAACGGTGATCAGCAACAATTCCGGTACCAGCATTGCAAACAGGATCTCGCTGACCAGCCGGCCACGTTTCAATTCTGTTTCGGACGACAACACGGTGAATGGCATGCCGTGGTATTCATGAAGCAGTGCCGCGACACGCACCGGCTTGCCATGGTACCTGCCGTCGTAATAGGGGTTTTCATTTTCAAACGGCTGCGGGGGAAGCGGCAAACCGACATCGCCGGCTATCGATTTTCCATTGGCATCGACAACCTCGTAGAAGATTTGGTCGTAAGTATCGGTAAGCAGGATTTCATTGGCGACCTTTGACAATTTCAGGTGCAAGCGCCCGTTTTCGGTATCAACAAGCGCGGCAATGGCTAGGGCAGAGGCCATCAGGGCGCGGTCATAGGCCACCGTTGCCGCTTTGTGTGCAACATAATAGGCAACGCCTCCTCCGGAAACAAGGATCAGTACCGTCAACGGCAACAATCCCTGCAACAGGTTTCGCGCCAGGCTATGTTTCCTGATCTTCATCGGTTACCAGGCTGTACCCCAGGCCGCGCACAGTACGAATCACCGCCCCTGATCCTTCCAGCTTCGCGCGTAATCTTGAAATGACCTTTTCCACCGCATTGACCGAATTGATATCGTCTTGCCAGCCATAAAGCGATTGCAACAGCTGTTCCTTGGTGACGATGCGCCGCACACGGATGGCGATGTATTCCAGTGCTGCAAATTCCCTTGAGCTCAATTCCAGCGGCCTGTCGTTTACCGAGGAGCGCCGGCCGACGCTGTCTATATGCAATTGGCCGATGATGATTTCCGGGTCGGCATTGCCGTGACTGCGGCGGATCAGAGAGCGGACACGCGCTTCCAGTTCGTTCAATGCAATGGGTTTGACCACATAATCGTCAGCACCGAGGTCAAGCAGGCGCACACGTTCGTCGACTGCCTCCCGGGCTGACAGAATCAGAACGGGTACGCGTTTACCGGACGAGCGCAAACGGCGCAATATGTCGGCTCCGTCCCCGTCCGGCAGGCCCAGATCGAGCAATACAACGTCGTAGTCCTGGCTGGATAGCCAGCCTTCCGCCCTGCTTCTGTTTGCAGCCCAGTCGGTCACATATCCATCCTGCTGGAGAGCGCGGCAAATGACTTCGGCCAGGGGTTGATTGTCTTCGACTAACAGGAGGCGCATGGGCGGTCAGGAAATGGTCAGCAAGCGCGTTTATGATACCAACATACAATCGGAATGACACCCAAGGACACAAGCACGACGAATTTTTGATTCATTCATTACGGTTTACTCCAGCTTGAGTAGAACGCCCGGCTGTATCCCTTCCTGACTGGGCCAACTACTCGAGTTTTTACGGGGCGGGTTACCGCTCCGTTTTTTTTAGAATATTTCGAGGCGTAGCGAAAATGCAGTGTTGCAGAAGTCTGCCCATTGCGCTGCCCGGCAGTGCCGGCACGCTGCCGCTGGGCTCCATCGCCGATATCGAGGTGCGCCAGGGCGCCGCGCGGATCGCGCGCGAGGCGGGCAGCCGGATGGTGGCGGTCAAGGCCAATCTGCTCGGTCGCGATCAGGGCAGTTTTGTCGCCGAGGCGATGGCCAAAGTGAAGGATCAGGTCAACCTGCCGCCCGGCTATACCATCACCTGGGGCGGCCAGTTCGAAAACCAGCAGCGTGCCGTCAAGCGGCTCAAGGTGATCGTGCCGCTGTCGATCCTGATGATTTTCGTGCTGCTGTTCTGGGCCTTCGGTTCCATGCGCAAGGCCTTGCTGGTGATCCTGATGGTCCCGTTCACGCTGATCGGCGGCATCGCCGGTCTTGGGCTGGCCGGATTGCACCTGTCTGTGTCTGCCGCGGTGGGCTTCATCGCGGTGGCCGGCATCTCGGTTCAGAATGGCGTGATCATGGTCGAGCAGTTCATGGAGATCATGCGCAACGGGAAGAGTTTGCCGGAAAGCGTGATGGAAGGCGCGGTGGCGCGCTTGCGCCCGATCCTGATGCCGGCCGCGCTGTCGCACGGCATCGGTTCTGAAACACAGCGTCCTTTTGCGGTGGTCATCGTCGGCGGTATCGTCAGCGGCACGTTGTTTACCCTGTTGCTACTGCCCATGCTGTACCTGCTGTTTGCCGAGGAAGCGCGCCAGCCCGTACCTGATGAATGAACAGCCTTCGTCGAGCCCGCGATAAACGCGGCAGCCAGACAGGACGGAAGGTATTGAAAGAGACATTTTCACGGCTGCGCATATATGCGGGTGCAAACTCTGGGCATAATGCGCTCTTGTTAACATATCCCCGCGCGATCCCGCGGTGAGCTTTTTCAAACCGGGATCCTCGTGGAATCTTGCTCAAGGAACCTGCTTGATGTCACTCCATCATTCCCATGATCACGGCGGCCATACGCATTGCAGTGGCCACCACCACGGCGATCCGGACAATCATGGCCGTGCCTTTGTCATCGCCGTCGCGCTGAACACGGCATATGTGCTGGTCGAGTTCGGCTATGGCTTCGTTGCCAATTCGACCGCACTGATGGCCGATGCCGGGCACAACCTTTCCGATGTGCTGGGATTGCTGCTGGCCTGGGGGTCGGCGATTCTGGCACGCAGGACCCCGAGCGGCCGCTTTACTTACGGCTTGCGCAGCACGTCGATATTGGCCGCGCTGGCGAACGCGATGCTACTTATGGTGGCATGCGGCGGCATTGCGCTGGAGGCCATCCTGAGATTTTCCCACCCTCCCGCGGTGGCCGGCCTGACCGTCACGCTGGTGGCCGGTACCGGCATTGTGGTCAACGGCCTGTCGGCCATTCTGTTCATGAAAGGCAGCAAAGGAGACTTGAACATTCGCGGTGTCTATCTGCACATGGCAGCCGATGCGGTAGTTTCATTCGGTGTGGCGGTAGCCGGATTGACGATGCTGTTCACTCATTGGTACTGGCTCGATCCGGTTGTCAGCCTGGTGATTGTGACTGCTATCCTGATCGGTACGTGGAGCCTGTTGCGCGATTCGGTGCAGCTTGCATTGAGTGCCGTCCCGGCGCATATCGACGTAAAGGCGGTTGAAACCTACCTGCGCGACATTCCGGGCGTTAGCGACATCCACGACCTGCATATTTGGGGCATGAGCACCACCGAAAGCGCCTTGACCGTACATTTGGTGATGCCCGAAGGCTACCCGGGCGATGCTTTCATGGACGACGTCATGCGCATCCTGAAAGAGCGTTTCTCCGTCCAGCACAGCACGCTGCAGGTGGAGCAGGGGACGACCGATCATGCCTGTTCATTGCATCCGGAAACAGAAGCGAAACATATTCATTGAGTTACAGAAATATCGATGAAGCGGGGCCATGCTGCAGGATTTGATCCGGACGATTGAATCTGGCATCCTGATATATTGACAAGCGTTAATATTAGAGTATTATTATAAACGGTAACTCTAGTTTTTCTCTCCCTTGTTACCCCCTCTTGGCTTGCACTTCTCCTTGCAAGCCATTTTTTTTGTCTTTTATATTTCGATAGTCTTTGCAGAAGCGATTTTAATGTATCCGATCGGGATCCAGCTTGATCCGGATACAGCTGAATGACCTTGATTCTCTGAGCGCGAGAAAGGGCAAGTTTTTTTGCATTCCCAGACTCCAGACGGATAATGAATCATATTCCGATTTTTTTAAACAACTGCCAAGCTTTGACAAGGAACTGGCCCATATCAGCATCGGGATCAACTTGATAGGCGATAGGTAAGTGGCTAAGGTATGCTCATGACCGGACTTTCACGCGACAAGCGCAACAAATTCCTTCGTTATTTCCCCTGGATGGCGGGATTGCTGGTGCTGTCCATCGCGGCCTGGTACTTCACCCGCCCCGATCCGATACCGGTGAAATTGGTTAGGGTCGAGCGCGGCATGGTCGAGGCAACGGTAAGCAATACCCGCGCGGGAACCGTCAAGCCGTGCCGCCGCGCAAACTTGGCACCGCCAACGGGTGGCCAGATCTCGCGGCTGCTGGTGAAAAAGGGGGAGCGCGTAAAGGCGAACCAGATTTTGCTGGAGTTGTGGGACAAGGACTTGCAGGCGCAACTGCGTTTGGCGCTGGAACAACTGGCCATGTCCCGGACCCAGGAATTGCAGGCGTGCGTGCAGGCAGACCTCGCTGAAAAGGAAGCCGAACGTGCGCGCCAGCTGAAGGAAAAAGGGTTCATTTCGCCAGAAGGACTGGATCAAAAGGTGTCGGCTGCCAAGGTGAGCCGCGCCGGATGCGAAGTCGCGCACAGCGCGATCGAACAAGGCAAATCACGAATTGCCGCTGCCAAGGCGGATTTGCAGCGCATGGTGCTGCGCGCGCCGTTCAGCGGTATCGTGGCGGATATCAGCGGCGAACTGGGCGAGTATGCCACGCCCTCGCCACCCGGAATACCGACCCCGCCCGCGATCGACCTGATCGATGACAGCTGCATGTACGTCAGCGCGCCGATCGATGAAGTGGATGCATCCCATGTAAAGGTGGGGCAGGCGGCGCGCATCACGATGGATGCGATCAAGGGCGTGACTTTTCCCGGCAAGGTCAAGCGCATCGCACCCTACGTGCTCGAGCTGGAAAAGCAGGCACGTACCGTCGAAGTGGAAGTGGCGTTTGATAAAGCGCCAACCGCAGAGAAATTGTTGGTCGGCTATAGTGCCGATGTGGAAATCGTCCACGCATCGCATCAGGATGTGTTGCGCATTCCGACGCAATCCCTGCTGGAAGGCAACCGCGTATTAGTATACGGACCCGACGGCGAACTCGAAGAGCGCACGGCGACCACCGGTTTGGCGAACTGGGACCAGACCGAAATTATCTCGGGATTGAAAGAGGGCGACCAGATCGTGATGTCGCTCGATCAGGCGGGGGTGAAAGCCGGGGTGCGCGTCAGACCCGAGGCGACTCAATCGGATGCGGCGCCAGACAAATGATAGCGTTCAGCAAGGTAACGCGCACGTTCAAGGTGGGCGATCAGGAGGTGGCTGCATTGCGCGATATCAACCTGGAACTGCTCGCCGGCGAATACGTTTCCATCATGGGACCTTCCGGTTCCGGGAAATCCACGCTGCTCAATCTGATCGGTCTGCTGGACAGGCCGACCTCGGGGATCTACCGGTTGGACGGGCAGGACGTCACCACGCTTGACGATGAAGCGCAAGCCCGGGTCAGAAGCGAAAAGATCGGTTTCGTATTCCAGTTCTTTCACCTGGTGCCGCGTCTTTCGGCGGCCATGAACATAGAGCTGCCGATGCTCCTTGCCGGGGTGCCGCCGGAAGAGCGCAAACAGCGCGTCACGCAGCTGCTGCAAAGCTACGGCCTGACCGACCGTGCCGACCACAGGCCCGACCAGCTTTCCGGCGGACAGCGCCAGCGCGTCGCGATCGCCCGCGCCACCAGCATGCACCCGCTGGTGCTGCTCGCCGACGAGCCGACCGGCAATCTGGACCAGACCACCGGCAAGGAAGTGATGAGCCTGCTCGAGCAACTGGTCAGCCAAGGCGTTGCGCTGGTACTGGTCACGCACGATCCCGAACTCGGCAAGCGCGCCGCACGGCAGTTGCACATGGTCGACGGCCAGATCGTTTCGGATACACGCAACGAGGCCTGACCATGAATGCCGGAGACACGCTGCGTTTCGCTTCAGGCAGCCTGCGCGGGGCGCGCACGCGCACACTGCTGATGATGGTCGCCATGTCCATCGGCGTGGCGGCCGTGGTTGTCCTCACCGCACTGGGCGAAGGCGCGCGCCGTTACGTGATCGGACAGTTTTCATCGCTGGGCACCAATCTGGTGATCGTGCTGCCCGGGCGTTCCGAAACCGCAGGCGTCAATCCGGGCATGCTGCTCGGGCAGACCGCGCGCGACCTGGTGCTGGACGATGCGCAGGCGCTGCTGCGCAGCCCGGCGATACGCCGCATCGCGCCGCTATCCGTCGGCGCGGCGCAGGCCTCGCACGGTTCACTCAACCGCGAAGTGGTGGTGATGGGCACGACCGCGAACATGCTGGAGATCCGCCATATGGATCTCGCTCAGGGGCAATTCCTGCCGCAGATCGACCCGCGTTCGGCGCTGCCGGTATGCGTGCTGGGTGCCACCATCAAGAAGGAACTGTTCGGCTCCGAACAGGTTTTGGGTGCATGGCTGCGCCTGGGCGATCGCCGCTACCGCGTGATCGGTGTGCTGGCCAAACAGGGGGAATCCCTGGGCATGAACACCGATGACCTGGTCATCATTCCGGTGGCGTCGGCCCATATGCTGTTCAACACCCAGGCACTGTTCCGTATCCTGGTCGAAGCCAAGAACCGCGACATGATCGAGCCTGCCAAGCACGATGCCGAGCAAATCCTGATGCAGCAACACGACGGTGAGCGCGACGTGACCGTGATCACGCAGGATGCGGTGCTGGCCACGTTCGACCGCATCCTGCGTGCTTTGACGCTGGCCGTCGGCGGCATCGCGGCGATCAGCCTTTCGGTGGCCGGCGTGCTGATCATGAACGTGATGCTGATCGCGGTGGCGCAGCGCACCCAAGAGATCGGCCTGCTCAAGGCACTGGGCGCCCCGCCGGGACAGATTCGCCGCTTGTTCTTCGCCGAAGCTGCGCTGCTTTCCGCGGTTGGCAGCATACTCGGACTGGTGCTGGGCGAGATTGGCAGCGCGGTGATCGGCCAGATTTATCCCTCGTTGCCGGTGGCGGCACCGTGGTGGGCGGTACTCGCCGCATTCTGCACCGCGTTTATGACTGGCATCCTGTTCAGCGTGATGCCGGCGCGTCGGGCCGCGCGGCTCGACCCGGTGATGGCTTTGGCCAAAAGGTGACGATCATGCTTCTGAACGATCTGTTCCGTCTGACCACTTCCAGCCTTGCGGCTTACCGCATGCGCAGCTTTCTTACCGGGCTGGGTATCGCGATCGGTATCGCGGCGGTGATCCTGCTCACTTCCATCGGCGAGGGCCTGCACCAGTTCGTGTTGTCCGAGTTCAACCAGTTCGGCACCAATATCATCGGCATACAGCCGGGCAAAACGCAGACACACGGCGCGAGCGTGGGCGTATTCGGGTCGGTGCGGCCGTTGTCGATCGACGATGCCGAAGCGTTGCGGCGTGTGCCCGGCGTGGAATACGTAACGGCGGTGGTCCAGGGCAATGCCGAAATCAAGGCCAACGGAAAGAGCCGGCGCGTGACGGTGTATGGTGTGGGCGCCGAGTTTCCGAAGGCATTCAACCTGCGCGTGCAGGTGGGCAGTTCCCTGCCCGAAGAAGACCCGTCCCATGCGCGTCCATTCGCGGTGCTGGGTGCCAAGGTCAGGGACGAGTTGTTCGGCGCTGAAAATCCGTTGGGAGGCTATTTGCATATCGGCGGTGTGCGTTATCGCGTCATCGGCGTGATGGAGGCGAAGGGCCAGGTGCTTGGCTTCGATCTCGACGACACGGTCTTCATCCCGGTCGCGCGCGGGATGGAATTGTTCAACCGGGTCGGGGTGATGGAGATCGATGTCACCTACCCCGACAACGTCTCTGCGGACAGTGTGGAGCAGGGTGTGCGCCGCGTATTGACCGCGCGCCACGGCCGCGATGACTACACCGTGATTTCGCAGGAGAAGGCGATGGAAGTCCTGGGCTCGGTGCTGAATGTGATCACCTTCGCGGTCGGCGCGCTGGGGGGAATTTCCCTGCTGGTCGGGGGAGTCGGCATACTCACGATCATGACCATGGCGGTCTCCGAACGCACCGGGGAAATCGGGCTGCTGCGCGCACTGGGTGCGGAAGAACGGCAAGTAATGACGCTGTTTCTGGGCGAAGCGATCATGTTGTCCGGTGCTGGCGGGCTGGCCGGCCTTTTGCTGGGTATCGGCATCGCACAGGCATTGCATCTCCTGTTTCCCGCGCTGCCCGTGTACACGCCGATATTCTTTGCGGTGCTCGCGGAAGCGAGCGCGGTGATGATCGGGCTGATTGCAGGGGTGATGCCCGCACGCCGCGCTGCGCGGCTCGATCCTGTCGAAGCACTGCGCACAGAATGAACAAGCCGGCCAACTGCGACATCTTCTGCAACGTCATCGATAATTACGGCGACATCGGTGTGTGCTGGCGACTGGCGCGGCAGCTTGTTAACGAACATGGCCTTGCGGTGCGGTTGTGGGTGGATGATCTGGCCAGCCTTGCCAAACTGTGTCCCGAAGCCGATGCCGGGTTGGAGAGCCAGCACAGGCGGGGTGTATCGGTGTGTCTTTGGCGCAAGGAATTTCCAGACGTGCAACCTGCCGAGCTGGTCATCGAAGCATTTGCCTGCAAGCTTCCACCGCGCTATCTCGACGCGATGGCGGCGCAGGCGCAAGAGCCGCTGTGGATCAATCTCGAGTATCTGTCTGCAGAAGACTGGGTCGAGAGCCACCACAAGTTGCCTTCGCCGCATCCCAGGCTTCCGCTGACCCGGTATTTTTTCTTTCCTGGCTTAACCCCTAAAACCGGCGGCCTGCTGCTGGAGCGCGGCTTGCTGGCGCGGCGCGATGCTTTCCTGAACGATGTTGGCAGGCAACGGTCATTCTGGCGTTCTGTCGGTATGGACATGCCGGCAATCGGTACGCTGAAAGTCTCTTTGTTCGGATATGACAATGCCGCATTGGACGGCCTGTTCGATGTCTGGGCAAGCGGCGATCTTCCGGTAGTCTGCCTGGTGCCGGAAGGAAGCATCCTGCCCCGGGTTGGGCAATACTTCGGCGACCCTGTTGCTCACGCCGGCAGCAATTACCAGCGCGGCAATTTGCATGTGCGCGTGCTGCCTTTCGTCCAGCAGGAAAGCTACGACCTGCTGCTGTGGGCGTGCGATGTGAATTTCGTGCGCGGCGAGGATTCGTTCGTCCGGGCGCAGTGGGCAGGCAAGCCCATGATCTGGCAAATTTATCGGCAGCACGATGCCGTGCACTTGAAAAAGCTCGAAGCCTTCCTCATCTTGTACAGCAGGCACCTCGGCCAGCCTGCAACCCTCGCGGTAGAGGGCTTGTGGCAGGCGTGGAACATGGAAAACGGGGCGGGAAAGGCTTGGCCGGCCTTCGCAGCGGAAATCAACGAAATAAACTTGCGCGCACAAGACTGGGCACGGCAAATCGCCGAAAACAATCTGGCTTTGAATTTGCTGGATTTTTGCCGGGAAATCGGTAGAATGCGCGCCTTGAAAATTGAAGGGCAACAAACATGAAAACAGCACAGGAAGTTCGCGCAGGCAACGTCATCATGGTGGGCACCGATCCGATGGTGGTGCTCAAGGCGGAATACAGCCGATCGGGACGCAACGGTTCCGTGGTCAAGATGAAGATGAAAAATCTGCTGACCGAAACCGCAAGGGAAACCGTATACAGCGCGGATGACAAATTCGACCAGATCATTCTGGACCGCAAGGAATGCACCTATTCCTATTTCGCCGACCCGATGTATGTGTTCATGGACAGTGAATACAACCAGTACGAGATCGAGGCCGAAAGCATGGGCGACGCGATCAACTACATCGAAGACGGGATGCCCTGCGAAGTGGTGTTCTACAACGACAAGGCCATTTCCGTCGAACTCCCCAACACCATCGTGCGTGAAGTTATCTACACCGAACCCGCGGTTCGCGGTGACACTTCCGGCAAGGTGATGAAGCCCGCCAAGATCAACACCGGATTTGAGTTGCCGGTAGCCGCCTTTATCGAGATCGGCGACAAGATCGAGATCGACACCCGCACCAACGAGTTCAAGAAACGCGCCTGATCGGCAGGGTTCCGTTCAATAAAAGGGCCAACCGCAGGGTTGGCCCTTTTGTTTATGGACGCCGGAATTGTGATTGGTTCTGTTTGGTTTGTGTTTGATTTATCCGAACGTGCCTTCGAAAAATAAAGCAAATGTTGCGACTGCAACGGCCAGAGTGGCACACCATCCTAATTCGCCGAAGAATTTTATTTCATCCAATTCGAACTGTTGGGCTGGCTTCAGGGACATGACAGTACCCTCGAAATCGATAAGACTTGAGGCGGTATCTGATGAACTGATCATCACTGCACTTTGTGGTGCATCGCAAAATGTACGCTCATACTAGCCATACCCAACCAAATTTGTCAAGTATTGAGCGGGTGGTCTAGGCGAACCGGCGCAGGGCAAAATTGGCCATGCGTATTGCATGCGAAGATTCGCATGCTGCTGAACATGATTTTTGCCCCGTGCTATGGGCCTTGTCGCAGAGCAGCGCAGTTCACTCGATCCGTACCGGAGTGATTTTCAAAGGCAATTTCTGGCCGCCGCGTGCGCGTTTGCCAAAATAGCCGTGCAGCACCTCGCCGGACAATTTGACGACTTGTTCTTTGCTGCCCGTCATGCCGGTGACTTTCAGTTCGGCCTGGTTGATCACGGCTGCGGCAGCCAGTTCATCCTTGTCATCCAGTCCCATCAGGATCACGCCCTTGCCGCCGCCGGGCAGGTGTTTCATTTCGGCCAGCAGAAACACCAGCAGCTTGCCGCCGCGTGATACCGCGGCGACCAGCGAGTGTTCGGTCGGCGTGAACGGGGCTGGGGGCAGGATGGCTTCCTGATCCACGCTGATGAATTGCTTGCCCGCCTTGTTTCGGCCCACCATGTCGCCAATGGCGCAGGTGAAGCCGTAACCGGCGGAGGTGGAGATCAGCAGTTGCTGATCGGACTTGCCGCACAGTGCGTGCGCGATCTTCGCACCGGGAGTGAGCTCGATGAACGTCGCGAGCGGGGCGCCGTCGCCGCGTCCGGAGGGAAGCTGGGCGATCGGGATGCTGCACACGCGGCCGTTGTCGCAGATCACGATGCAGTGATCGGTGGTGCGGCACTCGTATTTTTCAAGCAAGCTGTCGCCGTCCTTGAAGGCGAGGGCGGACAGCTCGAGCCCGTGTCCCTGGCGCGTGCGCACCCAGTGCTTGCGGGAGATAATCACGGTCACCGGCTCGTCCAGCTGCGGCACTGCCAGTGTTGATCGTTCCTCTTCCTTGATCAGCGTGCGGCGTTCGTCGCCGTAGGTCTTGGCATCGGCTTCGATCTCGGTGGCGACCAATTCGCGCAGCGCGCTTTGCTTGCCCAGCAAGCGGGTCAGTTCCTTGCGCTCCTTTTCCAGCGCCTTGATTTCCTTTTCGATGCGGATGCCTTCCATCTTCGCCAATTGGCGCAGGCGGATCTCCAGAATGTCCTCGGCCTGCCGCTCGGAAAGCTCGAAACGTGCAACCAAAGCGGCCTTGGGATCGTCCGACTCGCGGATCAGCGCAATGACCACGTCGAGGTTGACGAATACCACCATGCGGCCTTCGAGGATGTGCAAGCGGTCGTTGACCTGGCCGAGGCGGAATTCGCAGCGGCGACGAACGGTATGCAGGCGAAACGCAACCCATTCGCGGATGATCCCGGACAGCGGCTTCTGCTGCGGGCGTCCGTCAAGTCCGATCATGGTCATGTTGACCGGCGCGGAAGATTCCAGGCTGGTGTGCGCGAGCAGCACATTCATCAGTTCATCCTGAGCCTGGCGCGAGGATCTGGGCTGGAACACCAGGCGTATCGCCTGCGACTTGTCGGATTCGTCCGCGACCGCATCCAGCACCGAGAGCAGCAGCTGCTTGTTCTGCACCTGGTCCTGGGTCAGGCTTTTCTTGTTGGCTTTTACCTTCGGGTTGGTCAGTTCGCCGATCTCTTCCAGTACCTTGCGCGTCGACACGCCGTGCGGCAGTTCGTGCACCACGATCTGCCACTGGCCGCGCGCCAGTTCCTCGACTGTCCAGCGCGCGCGCATTTTCAGCGAACCGCGTCCGCTCAGGTAGCAATCGCGGATGTCGCGCGGGGACGAGATGATCTGCCCGCCGCCTGGAAAGTCCGGGCCGTGTATGCAGGAAAGCAGGGCCTTGTCATCGAGGTTGGGATCTTGCACCAGCCGCACAGCGGCCTTGGCGACTTCGCGCAGGTTGTGCGAGGGGATCTCCGTGGCCATGCCGACCGCGATGCCCGATGCGCCATTGAGCAGCACCATCGGCAGGCGCGCCGGGAGCAGCGCGGGTTCCCTGAATGCGCCGTCGTAATTGGGCACGAAGTCCACCGTGCCCATGTCGATCTCGGACAACAGCAGTTCCGCCAGCGGCGTCAGCCTCGCTTCGGTGTAGCGCATCGCAGCCGCGTTGTCGCCGTCGCGCGTGCCGAAGTTGCCCTGTCCATCCACCAGCGGATAGCGCAGCGAGAAATCCTGCGCCAGCCGTACCATCGCCTCGTAGGCGGACGAATCGCCGTGTGGATGGTATTTGCCCAGCACATCGCCGACCACGCGCGCCGATTTGACGTGCTTGTTGCCGTGGCCCAGCCCCATCGCACGCATCGCGTAGAGGATGCGCCGCTGCACCGGTTTCTGGCCGTCGCTCACGTCCGGCAATGCGCGGCCCTTGACCACCGACACCGCATATTCCAGATAGGCGCGCTCGGCATACTGCGCGATCGGGACCTCATCGCCTTCAGGCAGGGCGGGCAGCGGGGAGAATTGTCTTGCGCCGCCGTTGCCTCCGCCTGTAGACGATTGTTCCGGTGCAGCACCGCTTTCTTCAGCAGGAATGAGGTCGGGCTGGTCCTCGTTGTTTTGCTTATTATCCGGATCGATCATGCTTACACATCCCCCGTCACTTCATTGCCGTGATACTCCAGCCATGCGCGGCGCGTAGCTGCCTCGTGTTTGCCCATCAGCATGCTGAACATTTCCATGTTGTCCTTGAACGGCATCGCGGCGGCATTGACGCGAAGCGCGCGCCGCGTGTCGGGATTGAGCGTGGTGTCCCACAGTTGCTCGGCATTCATCTCGCCCAGACCCTTGAAGCGCGATATCGACCATGATCCGTCGCGGATCTTTTCCTGGCGCAGCCGGTCTTCGATTGCTTCCAGTTCGCCCTCGTTGAGCGCGTACAGCTTGCGGATCGGTTTCTTGCCCTGCGCCGGCACGTCCACACGGAACAGCGGCGGTTGCGCCAAGTAAACCTTGCCGGCCAGCACCACCCGGTAGAAGTGGCGAAAGAACAGCGTGAGCAGCAGCGTGGAGATATGCGCGCCGTCCACGTCGGCATCGGCCATGATATAGATGCCGTTGTAGCGCAGGCCGGACAGGTCCGCTTCTTCATTCGCGTCGTGCGGATCCACGCCGATCGCCACGGCGATGTCGTGGATCTCGTTGTTGGCGAACAGGCGGTCTTTCTCGACTTCGAAAGTATTCAGCACCTTGCCGCGCAGCGGCAGCACCGCCTGGAATTCCTTGTTGCGCCCCTGCTTGGCCGAGCCGCCGGCAGAGTCGCCCTCTACCAGGAACAGCTCGGTGCGGGTGGGATCGCTGGAGCTGCAATCGGTCAGCTTGCCCGGCAGCACCGCGACCGACGAACCTTTTTTCTTCTCGACCTTTTGCGCCGAGCGCATGCGCGTCTGCGCCTGCTGGATGGCCAGCTCGGTGATGCGCTTGCCGAAGTCGACATGCTCGTTCAGCCACAGGTCGAGCGGGTCCTTCACCATCAGCGACACCAGGCGCAGCGCGTCGCGCGACACCAGCTTATCCTTGGTCTGTCCCTGAAACTGCGGGTCGAGCACCTTGGCCGACAGCACAAAACTGGCGCGCGAGAACACGTCGTCAGACACCAGCTTCACGCCTTTGGGCAGCATGCCGTGCAACTCGGCGAAATTCTTCACCGCATTGAACACACCGTCCTTCAGCCCCGAATCGTGCGTGCCACCCGACCAGGTCGGGATCAGGTTGACGTAGGATTCGCGCACCACCGCGCCTTCCGCCGACCACACGATCGCCCAAGCCGCGCCTTCGCCCTCCGCATAACCGCTGTCGCTGCCGGCGGGCACGAATTTCTCCATCGCGAAGATCGGCACCGCCAGCTCCTGGTCAGCCGTCGCCTCGCCCAGGTAGCCGCGCAGGCCATCAGGGTAGTTCCATGTTTTTGTCTCGCCGGTCTTCTCCGTGTGCAGGGTGATACTGGTGCCGGGCAGCAGTACCGCCTTGGAACGCAACGATCTTTCCAGTTGCGGCAGGACGATATTGGGCACGTCGAAGTATTTCGGGTTCGGCCATGCACGCACCATCGTGCCGGTTTGCTTTTTCGGACAGTCTGCGATGCGGGCCAGTGGTGCTTCGGCCACGCCGTTTTTGAAGCGGATGAAGTGCTCCCCGCCGTCGCGGTACACCGTCACCTCGACCTTGGTGGACAGCGCATTGGTCACCGCCACACCGACGCCGTGCAGACCGCCCGCGAACTTGTATGCGCCGCCGGCTTCCTTGTCGAACTTGCCGCCTGAATGCAGCACCGTGAACGCTACTTCGACCACCGACACGCCTTCCTCGGAATGGATGCCGACCGGGATGCCGCGCCCGTCGTCTGCGACAGACACCGAACCGTCGCTGTGTGCGGTGACCGCAATATGCTTTGCAAAGCCGGCCAGCGCCTCATCGCAGGCGTTGTCCACCACTTCGGCGATTAGGTGGTTGGGAGATTCGAGATTGGTATACATCCCCGGGCGCTGGCGCACCGGTTCGAGACCGCGCAGAACTTTGAAGCTTGATTCGTCGTAGGTGTTTTTTGCCATGGGTATCGTCTGGAATAAGGCGCTTAGTGCGTTTCGGTTCGCTAGCAGGTTGCTGCGGGGGCGTATTTTACAGAAACTGGGAACAATGGATGGGATTGGTTTTGTCGGGCGGTTGCTGTGCCATGCAAATCCGGGGTGATTCAGTTTCACAGTGTGCGAGCGAAATCGTGCCACAGCAATAAAAATCCCCAAGCCTCTATGGAATGGGGATGAAGGGGGTTCTGACTGGATTCAGAACACATGCTCACAGGGAGGAGGAGAGCACGGGCGATTTGCTTCATCGCCGGAACAGATTCTCCTTCAAGTATTCTGCCATCAAAAGACAATTTCGACGGACGGCAAAGGAATAATGATAAGCGGTATTCCTTTATCAGATCAATTGATAATTTTGGATAAATTACTTCAAGGCTAGCTGGAAGGGCGGCCGTATGCCTGGAGCAGTTCCTGAGTGAATGTCACGGTCGCTGATTGCTGATTAAGAAAGTGTCATCGAACTCGGAGAAATGATATTGACACTGTAACGAAATTGGATAGAATGCTTCAATACTTCGATAAATATGGAAATAAAGAATGACAGATGTAAAACAGGCTTTAGACAAGCTTACTGCGCTTGCACAGGAATCACGTTTGCGGATTTTCAGGCTGCTGGTTGAAGTGGGCGAAGAGGGATTGAATGCCACTGCGATTGCCGATGCTCTTGAGCTACCGCCAGCCACGTTGTCCTTTCATGTGGCGCATTTGGCACGGGCGGGACTCGTGAATGCCCGTCAGGAGAGCCGTTTCATCTTCTATTCGGCGAATTACTCATCCATGGACGACCTGATCGCCTATCTGGCCAAAAATTGCTGCCAGGGAGAGGCCTGCCTGCCCAAGACCGCAGCAGTCAACGCCGCGCTGAAGCCACGACGAACAGTCAAGCAAACCATCTAAAGGAGAGCATGTGAAGGACCACATTTACAACGTATTGTTTCTCTGCACTGGCAATTCTGCCCGCAGCATCATGGCCGAAGCCCTCCTGAAGCATCTTGGCAAAGGCCGTTTCCGTGCCTTCAGTGCGGGCAGCCATCCTGCGGGCCAAGTCAATCCGCTCGCTATCGATCAGTTGCGACTCGCCGACCTTCCCATCGGGGGGCTACGCAGCAAGAATTGGGAAGAGTTCTCTGCGCCGAATGCGCCGGCGCTCGATTTCGTGTTCACCGTCTGCGACAAGGCTGCCGGCGAAGTATGCCCGATCTGGCCCGGCCAGCCAATGACGGCTCACTGGGGCATCGAGGATCCGGCCGCCGCGGAAGGCAGCGAAGATCAAAAGCGCCAGGCTTTTGCAAAAGCCTTCAATCAACTCAACAGGCGCATTTCCATATTTCTCAGCCTGCCGTTCAGCAAACTTGATGGGATGTCACTCAAGAAGGAATTGGACACCATCGGCCACCTGCGCGAACAGGGACTGTAAGCAACTATCGATAGATCATTCAAACTTAAAGAGATTTCATGACTACTCCCAAAGCTGTCCTCGTACTATGCACTGGTAACTCCTGCCGTTCACAGATGGCCGAAGCCATACTCAACCATGATCTTGCCGGAAAGGTACGGGCCGTGTCGGCCGGTACCCGTCCCCAGCCCAAGGTCGCCGATGGGGCCATCGAGGCGTTAAAACTGGCCGGTCTGCCAACCGATGGACTGTATCCCAAGGATGTGGATGTGTTCATGAACGAACCCATTGATCTGGTGGTCACGGTTTGCGACAACGCCAAGGAAGCCTGCCCGATCTTTCCGCGCCCCGTGCCGCAAATACATCTTCCATTCCACGACCCGCACGGCGAGCCGCTGGAGAGCTTTGTGCGAGTGCGTGACGACATCAGTGTCCGCCTTTTGCCGGCAGTGCGGCATGCACTCGGCTTGTAAAGCGACATGAGCAGTCAGTGTGAAATCGCAGTAAAAGCCGGAACCGGAGCGCCGATGAGCATTTTCGAGCGTTATCTGACTGTCTGGGTGTTTCTCTGTATCGTGGCAGGTATCGCGGTTGGACAACTGGCACCGCAATTATTCCACGCCGTCGGACGGATGGAAATTGCTCAGGTCAACCTGCCGGTCGGGCTGCTGATCTGGGTGATGATCATTCCGATGCTGGTCAAGGTCGATTTCGGGGCCCTGCACGAGGTCAGGCAACATGTGCGCGGCATTGGCGTGACGCTGTTCGTGAACTGGCTGGTCAAGCCGTTCTCGATGGCATTTCTAGCTTGGTTGTTTATTCGCCACCTGTTTGCACCCATGCTGCCCGCAGACCAGATCGACAGCTACATCGCCGGATTTATCCTGCTTGCGGCTGCACCCTGCACCGCCATGGTGTTTGTCTGGAGCCGCCTGTCGCACGGCGATCCGCTGTTCACTTTGTCCCAGGTGGCCCTGAACGATACGATCATGGTTTTCGCTTTTGCGCCCATCGTTGCATTGTTGCTGGACATTTCCAGCATTCATGTCCCCTGGGAGACGCTGTTTACGTCAGTCCTGCTGTATATCGTGATTCCGGTCATTCTGGCGCAATTCTGGCGCAATTGTGGCGCAAGAGTCTCCTGCGCAAGGGGCAGGCACACTTTGATGCGGTCGTGGAACGTATCGGCCCCTGGTCGATCTCTGCACTGCTTGTGACACTGGTCCTGCTTTTCGCCTTTCAGGGCAAGGCCATCATCGAACAACCACTGGTGATCGGCCTGCTAGCGGTTCCCATCCTGATCCAGGTTTTCTTCAACTCCGCGCTAGCGTACTGGCTGAACCGCATCGTCGGCGAAAAGCACAACATCGCCTCCCCGTCGGCGCTGATTGGCGCCTCCAATTTCTTTGAGCTGGCCGTTGCGGCAGCCATCAGTCTGTTCGGGTTCCGGTCCGGCGCTTCACTGGCAACGGTAGTCGGCGTACTCATCGAGGTGCCGGTGATGCTTTTGGTGGTGCGCGTGGTCAATTCCAGCAAGGGCTGGTATGAGTCCGGCCGGATATCAAGACAGATTTCAGGGTGAAGGCCATGCAAATCTCCACAACGCTTTGCTGATAACGCCACAATACTGCGTATGCCATGGTTCCATCTCAGACCAGAGGAGGTGTTGGTTATGCCATCATGAGTTTAGTTTGCATGCTGGGCATAGTTAGTTACAATGCCGCCCGGCGTAATAACCATACGGATGATATGCGTAATCTGCAGGGAAATATGGAGAAAATATGAAATCTATTATTATATGGATGGCCGCAGCGGTTGGCTTGATGATTACTTACAGCGTGCCGGCTGAAGTTATGCCGGAGGAAGTAAAGAGTCTGCAATGTCTGGCTTGCCACGCCGTTGACCGCAAAGTTATAGGCCCGGCATGGCGTGACGTGGGCAAGAAATACAAGGGTGTTCAGAATTTTGAATACAACGGCAAACAATATCCTTTGGTGGAAGGCCTGGTGTTGAAGGTCTCCAAGGGCGGTTCCGGTCACTGGGGTGATTTCCCCATGCCCGCCAATGACCCCGTCGGCGACAAGCAGGACAAGATAGAAAAAATGGTCAAGTTTGTGCTGAGCTTGGGCTAATTTTGGTCTTCGTTGCAAAAGAATTGCCGACCTAGCGTCGGTTTTTCTTTTGCCAGATTTGCGGTGCTACCGCACTTCGTTAACAGCGCGCCGATGGAAGCTGCCGGGGAGTGGTGAACGAGCTGTGCTCACCTGCCGCTAGCCTGAGTACTCAATCGCCTCGTCAACCCAGCGTGCACGCGAATCCGGAATCAGCACAGATCCCGGACAATTTCGGCGTTTGAAAAAAAACAGCCAAGCCCTTTGAAAGGCTTAGCTGTGTTGGTTTCCTTCTGGCAACCAGTTTGATGGTGGGGCGGCGGGAATTGAACCCCCGTCCGCAAGTCCTCTACAGGCAGTTCTACATACTTAGCCATGTTATTTGATTTGATCCCGCACACGCCAACCGGCGGGCTGGTAAAGGACGAGTCACCTTGTTTCTAGCTCCGATCAAAGTGACCCTGACCGGCACGATTCTGTGTAGATTACCTCACTCATCTCAGCCTTGCGGCTTCGAGCCCCTCCACAGACAGCAGGGTGTGAGGTCTAGCAGACTAAGCTGCTAAAGCGTACTTTTCGTCGTTTGCGACTAGTTTTTTCCAGCTGATTTACGAGGTGGCGGGTCCTCAGTATGCCCTACGCTGCTTTGTAACCCACGTCGAAGCCAAGTCGTCCCCGGTTCGATTTGATACAAGCGGTGCAGATTGTAGCAGGTTCAGAGCGGGATAAAGCCGAGAAGTTCCGTGGGCCTGTTTATGCTGCCGTGTGCATTCCAGTTTCCGACCGAAGCGTCGTGGCTGATATAGCCGTATTTCGCGATGATGCCGCGCATCCCGGCGGCGTTTGCGGCTTGCATGTCGCGCAGGTCGTCGCCGAGATAGAGGCAGTCGGCAGCGGTGACGCCGAGGAGCTGGCAGGCCTTGAGCAGCGGCTCTGGATGCGGCTTGGCATGTGCAAAGGTATCGCCGCTGACCAGGCAGGCGGCGCGTTCGGCATAGCCTAGGGCTTGCATCAGCGGAACGGTATAGCGGTGAGGTTTGTTGGTGACGATGCCCCACTTGATGCCGTGCCGTTCCAGTGTGTCGACCAGTGTTGCGGTGTCATCGAACAACTCGCTATGCACGCAGATGTTGTTGCCGTAGTAGTCGAGAAAGAGGTCGCGCAGGGTGTCGTAGTCGGGATGCCCCGGTTCGATGCCGAAACCGGCCATGAGCAGGCCGCGCGAACCGTGCGACGCTTGCGGGCGCAATGCAGCCAAAGGCAGCGGCGGCAGGTCGCGCATGGCGCGTGTGTGGTTGAGTGCGGCGGCCAGGTCGGGCGCGGTGTCGGCGAAGGTGCCGTCCAAGTCGAACAGTACGGCTTTGATCACCTTCAGTCCTTGCGGCAGGCGATTATGTAGTTGACGTCGGTATTCTTGCCCAATGAATAGGTCCGGGTGATCGGGTTGTAGCTCATGCCGATCAGGTCGACCAGGTTCAACCCGGCATCGCGGCAGGATTGCGCCAATTCGGAAGGTTTGATGAACTTGGCGTAATCATGCGTGCCGCGCGGCAGCATATTCAATATGTATTCGGCGCCGATCACGGCGAGCAGATAGGACTTCGGATTGCGGTTGAGGGTGGAAAAGAATACCCATCCGCCCGGCTTGGCCAGCTTGGCGCAGGCGGCGATCACGCTGCCCGGATCGGGCACGTGTTCGAGCATTTCCAGGCAGGTGACCACGTCATAATGGGCGGGCTGTTCAGCCGCCAGGTCTTCCACGGCGATCTTGCGGTAGTCAACCTGTTTGCCGCTTTCCAGCAGATGCAGTTTGGCCACCTGCAGGGCCTTGTAGGACAGGTCGATGCCGGTCACGTTTGCGCCTGCGCCGGCCATGCCTTCCGATAAAATTCCGCCGCCGCAGCCCACATCCAGCACGCACTTCGCGGACAGGCCTGCATTGCGGTCGATGTAATCCAGGCGCAGCGGGTTGATATCGTGAAGCGGCTTGAATTCGCTGTTCGGATCCCACCATTTGTGGGCCAGTTGCGAGAATTTCTCCAGTTCGATGGGGTCGGCGTTGGTCATAACCTGCGCATGTCTGATATTGGTCAGTGGGGCAGAGACTCTAACAAAACTCAAGGCATTAGCCAAATAGAAGGACATCTCGGTCGGATGGTTCTGCGCGGCCCCTCTGTGCTAAAATGTTCGCTTTGATTATCAGGCCGGCAGCCAGCCGGTTCGATCGTTCTTGCAACATCAATTAGGCCAGTCATGGAACAACAATTCGCCAAGGAAACACACCCCGTCAGTCTTGAAGAGGAGATGCGCAAGTCCTATCTGGACTATGCGATGAGCGTCATTATCGGGCGAGCATTGCCCGATGTCCGGGACGGCCTGAAGCCCGTGCACCGGCGCGTGCTGTTCGCGATGCACGAGCTGTCCAACGACTGGAACAAGGCCTATAAGAAGTCGGCGCGTATCGTCGGCGACGTGATCGGTAAGTACCATCCGCACGGCGACACCGCCGTGTATGACACCATCGTGCGCATGGCGCAGGATTTTTCGCTGCGGTACCCGCTGGTGGACGGGCAGGGTAACTTCGGTTCGGTGGACGGCGACAATGCGGCGGCGATGCGTTACACCGAGATCCGCATGGCGAAGATCGCCCATGAACTGATCGCCGACCTGGACAAGGAAACCGTCGACTTCGGTCCGAACTATGACGGTTCCGAGCATGAGCCGCTGGTATTCCCGTCGCGTTTCCCCAACCTGCTGGTGAACGGTTCTTCCGGAATCGCGGTGGGCATGGCGACCAACATCCCGCCGCACAATATGAGCGAGGTGGTGGATGCCTGCCTCGCGCTGCTGAAGAATCCCGATCTGGATATCGAGCAGCTGATCGAATATGTGCCCGCACCGGATTTTCCGACCGGCGGTTTCATTTATGGGGTGGCCGGCGTGAAGGAAGGTTACCGCACCGGGCGCGGGCGGGTGATCATGCGGGGACGCACCCATTTCGAGGACATCGGCAAGGGCGAGCGGCAGGCCATCATCATCGACGAACTGCCCTACCAGGTAAACAAGGCCAACCTGCTGATGAAGATCGGGGAACTGGTGCGCGAGAAACGCCTGGAAGGCATTTCCGAGATTCGCGACGAATCGGACAAGTCGGGGATGCGCGCGGTGATCGAACTGAAACGCGGCGAGAACGCCGACGTGATCCTGAACAATCTTTACAAGGACACCCAACTGCAGGACAGCTTCGGCATCAATATGGTCGCCATCATCGACGGCCAGCCCAGCCTGCTCAACCTCAAGGAAGTGATCGATGCGTTCCTGCGCCATCGCCGCGAAGTTGTCACGCGCCGCACCATATTCGAGTTGCGCAAGGCGCGCGATCGGGGGCATATCCTGGAAGGCCTCGCCGTCGCGTTGTCCAATGTGGACGAGATCATCGCATTGATCAAGGCCGCAGCCACGCCTGCCGATGCCAAGCGCGAACTGATGGCCCGCGGCTGGCGCTCGTCGCTGGTGGAAGACATGCTCAGTCGCGTCAGCGACGCGTCGCGCCCCGAAGGACTGCTGCCCGAATACGGTCTGGTCGGCAAGGGCGATTCCCCCAGCTATCATTTGTCGGACGCCCAGGCGCAGGCAATTTTGGAACTGCGCCTGCAGCGGCTGACCGGGTTGGAGCAGGACAAGATCGTTGGCGAATACCGCGACGTGATGGACAAGATCACCGACCTGCTGGATATACTCGCCAAGCCGGAACGCGTCACGCAGATCATCCACGACGAACTGGCGGCGGTGAAAGGCCAGTTTGGTGACAAGCGCCGCAGCGAGATCATCACGCACACCCAGGACATGAGCATGGAAGACCTGATCGCGCCGCAGGACGTGGTGGTCACCCTATCGCATGGCGGATACATGAAATCCCAGCCGCTGGACGAATACAAGGCGCAGAAGCGCGGCGGACGCGGCAAGCAGGCCGCGGCGACCAAGGACGACGATTTCATCGATAGCCTGTTCATCGCCAACACGCATAACTACATCCTGTGCTTCTCCAATCGCGGCCGGGTGTACTGGCTCAAGGTCTATGAAGTGCCGCAGGGCAGCCGCATCTCGCGCGGCAAGCCGATCGTCAACCTGTTGCCGCTGGAAGCCGGCGAGAAGATCAATGCAGTGCTGCCGATAAGCGAATTCGTCGAGGACAAGTATGTGTTCTTCGCCACCACCAACGGCACGGTGAAGAAGACTTCGCTGACCGATTTCTCGCGCCCGATGAAGCGCGGCATCATCGCGATCAATCTGGACGAGGACGATCATCTGATCGGCGTCGCGCTGACCGACGGCAAGCACGACGTGATGCTGTTTTCGAACGGCGGCAAGGCGGTGCGCTTCGACGAGAACGACGTTCGTCCGACCGGACGCGCGTCGCGCGGTGTGCGCGGCATGAAGCTGGCGCCCAAGCAGCAGGTGATTTCCTTGCTGGTGGCCGAGAATGAGCAGCAGAGCATCCTGACGGCGACCGAGAACGGCTACGGCAAGCGCAGCCCGATCACCGAATACACCCGCCACGGCCGCGGCACGCAGGGCATGATCGCGATCAAGACTTCCGAACGCAACGGCAAGGTGGTCGCTGCAACGCTGGTCGATGCCGACGACGAGATCATGCTGATCGGCACCAGCGGCGTGCTGATCCGCACCCGGGTGAAGGAAATACGCGAGATGGGCCGCACCGCCCAGGGCGTCACGCTGATGAATGTCGAGGAGGGCGAAAAACTGGCCGGTCTGAGCCGTATCGCCGAACCGGAAGAAGAAAGCTAGATATCAGACACAAGGGGCAAAGATCGAGCGAGAAGTGGGTTTTGGTTTTACTTGAATCTTGTACCTTGAATCTTGAACCTGTTTTTTATTGAACTTCGGAGTAACGCAATATGACGATCTACAACTTCAGCGCAGGGCCGGCCGTGTTGCCAAAAGAGGTGTTGCAGCAGGCGCAGGCGGAATTGATCGACTGGCACGGCAGTGGCATGTCGGTGATGGAGATGTCCCATCGCGGCAGGGAATACATGGGCATACAAGCGCAGGCCGAGGCCGACCTGCGCGAATTGATGGGCATACCTGTCAACTACAAGGTGCTGTTCCTGCAGGGCGGCGCCAGCCAGCAGTTTGCGATGGTCCCGCTGAACCTGTTGCGCGGCAAGCTTTCGGCTGACTACGTGAACACCGGGGAGTGGTCGAAGAAGGCGATCAGCGAGGCGAAGAAGTTCAGCTATGTAAATGTGGTCGCGAACAATGCCGACAGGAACGCGAGCTATGTTCCCGCATTCGATACCTGGGAGCTGGACAAGGATGCCGCCTATGTCCATTACACGCCGAACGAGACCATCGGCGGGGTCGAGTTCAACTGGATTCCCCCAATGGAAGATATGCCGGGCAACGTGCCGCTGGTCGCGGACATGTCTTCCTGCATCCTGTCGCGTCCCGTCGACGTGTCCAGATTCGGCCTGATCTATGCCGGCGCACAAAAGAACATCGGCCCTGCCGGTTTGACCATCGTGATCGTGCGTGACGATCTGGTGGGGCATGCCGATCCGCGCTTGCCGACCATGCTGGATTACAAGACCCATGCCGACAACGACTCGATGTACAACACGCCGCCGACGTTTGGCATCTATATCGCCGGGCTGGTGTTCCAGATGCTGAAGCGCAAGGGGGGGATCGCCCAGATGGAAAAAACCAACATCGCCAAGGCCAAGCTGCTGTATAGCGCGATCGATGCCAGCAACGGTTTTTACAATTGTCCGGTGGCGACTGCGGACCGCTCGCGCATGAACGTTCCCTTTACTTTGGAAGATACGAACTTGGATGGTGAGTTCCTCAAGCAAGCCGACGCGCGCGGACTGCTGCAATTGAAGGGTCACCGTTCGGTGGGCGGCATGCGCGCCTCGATATACAACGCGATGCCGCTGGAGGGTGTGCAAGCTCTCGTCGATTTCATGAACGAGTTCGCCAAAAGTCATGGCTAAGACCTTCCAGATACTGACGCTGAACAAGATTTCACCGCTCGGCCTGAGCCGTTTCCCTGCCGAACGCTATGTCACCGGCACCGAGATCGCCGAGCCGGATGCGATCCTGGTGCGCTCGTACAACATGTACGAGATGCACATCCCGAAGACGGTGCTGGCCATCGCGCGCGCCGGGGCGGGCACCAACAACGTGCCGGTGAAGAAGATGAACGAGCGCGGCGTGCCGGTGTTCAACGCGCCTGGCGCAAACGCCAATGCGGTGAAGGAGCTGGTCATCGCAGGCATGCTGATGGCCTCGCGCTACATCGTGCCCGCCTTGCATTTCACCGCTAGTTTGCACGGCGATGATACGACCCTGCATACGCTGGTTGAAGATGGAAAAAAGCATTTTGCGGGCACCGAGCTGCGCGGACGCACACTGGGCATCGTGGGTCTGGGCGCGATCGGCCGTCTGGTGGCCGACGCCGCGATCGGCTTAGGCATGAATGTGATCGGTTTTGACCCGGAGATCACCGTGGACGCGGCATGGGGTCTGTCTTCGCAGGTCAAGAAGGCGAACAGCGTGGAAGAACTGCTCAGGCACAGCGACTTCGTTTCCCTGCATGTGCCGCTGCTGGATGCGACCCGCGACATGATCGACGAGAAGCGCGTGGCGGTGATGAAAGCAGGCAGCGTGCTGCTGAATTTTGCGCGCGAAGGGATCGTCAATGAAGATGCGGTCCTGGCCGGGTTGGCCAGCAAGCATCTGCGCTGTTATGTGTGTGATTTTCCGACCACCAAGACGCAGAACAATCCCGGCGTGATTGCGTTGCCGCATCTGGGCGCGTCGACTCAGGAAGCCGAGGACAACTGCGCAGTGATGGTGGCGGAACAGTTGCGCGATTACCTGGAACACGGAAATATTTCCAACACGGTAAATTTCCCCAATGTCACCATGCCGCGTGAATCGGCCTTCCGGCTGGCGATCGCCAACGCCAATGTGCCGAACATGCTCGGGCAGATATCCGGCACACTGGCCTCAGCGGGCATCAATATCCACAACATGATGAACAAGTCGCGCGGTGAAATGGCATACACGCTGGTAGATACAGATAGCGCGATTCCGGCTAAACTGATCGCGCAGATCGCCGCGATACCGGGTGTGCTGATGGTGCGCGATCTGCCATTGCTGAAGGAACTGTGAACGAGAACCGGAATACCAGGCAATCATGAGCGAAAAACTGAAACAACTCCGCGATCAGATCGATCGACTGGATGACGAAATGCTGAAGCTCGTCAATCAGCGTGCGGCGCTGGCGCAGCAGATCGGCCATCTCAAGGATGATGGCGTGATATTGCGCCCTGAACGCGAAGCCCGGGTGCTGTCGCGTCTGCAGCAACAAAACAGCGGTCCTCTGGGCAATTCCGCTGTCGCGAGCCTGTTCACCGAAATCATTTCCCAATGCCGCGCGCTGGAAGCCCCGCTGACGATCGCCTATCTCGGACCGGCGGGGACCTTTTCCGAGGCCGCTGCGCTGAAACGCTTTGGCACTGCAATCGAGGAGCAGCCGTGCGCGACCATCGACGAGGTGTTTCGCACGGTGGCCAGCGGGACGGTGCATTACGGCCTAGTGCCGGTGGAGAACTCTTCCGAAGGCGCGGTCGGACGCACGCTGGACCTGCTGGTGAATACCACGGTGCAGATCTGCGGCGAAGTGATCTTGCCGATCCATCAATGTCTGCTCGGCCAGTGCCCGCCCGGCCAGCAATGCGAGTTGAGTACGATCAAGACGGTGTATTCCCACCCGCAATCGTTCGGGCAATGCCAGGGCTGGCTGAATACCGATCTGCCCCATGCGGCGCGCATACCCGTCGCGAGCAATGCCGAAGCGGCGCGGCTTGCCGCGGAAAGTCCGCACAGCGCGGCGATCGCCGGCATGCAGGCGGCAGCGCTGTTCGGTTTGAAGGTGTTGGTCGAAAACATCGAGGAGGATGCCAATAACACTACGCGCTTTCTGGTATTGGGTAACCAGCAGGTTGCCCCTTCCGGCCATGACAAGACTTCGCTGGTGATGTCCACCGCGAACCGTCCGGGCGCGGTGCATGATCTGCTGGTGCCACTGGCCCAACACGGCGTCAGCATGACCAAGCTTGAGTCGCGCCCCGCGCGTTCGGGGCTGTGGGAATATGTGTTCTTCATGGACGTCGAAGGCCACCAGGCCGACGCCAAGGTGGCCGCCGCGTTGGCTGAACTGAAAAAAGTCGCCGCCTTTGTCAAGGTGCTGGGTTCGTATCCGGTGGCAACGTAGCGCATAAATCTGCGGATGAAACGACTGAGGAAGCCGCTGGCCATCTGACCTGGTTGGCAAACTGCGCCAACTAAGTCATTGGTTATGCGCGAACCGGCATCGGGGCCATGTAGCGGCAGACTCGCACGCCGGTGCCTGTGCCCAAGGTTCCCCCAATTTGGATTGGCTCGCTGCGATTTCAGTCGCCATGTTATGAACAAAAATCAAGGTATGTGAATAAAAGATGAACTATTCCGAACTGGCACCTCCTTATATCCGCGCCATCGCTCCCTACCAACCGGGCAAGCCGATCTCCGAACTGGAACGCGAGTTGGGCATCACCGGCATCGTGAAGCTGGCTTCGAACGAGAACCCGCTGGGTGCAAGTCCCAAAGCGGTTGCCGCTGCCCGTGCAGCGCTGGACCAGATCGGACTGTATCCGGACGGCAACGGCTATGCGCTGAAGGACGCGCTGGTCAAACGTTACGGTGTTGCCCATGACCGGGTCGTGCTCGGCAACGGCTCCAACGATCTGCTGGAATTGTCGGCGCGCGCCTTCCTGACCGTGGGCGACAGGGTGGTTTACTCGGATCATGCGTTTGCCGTTTACGCGCTGGCGACCCAGGCAGTCGGCGCAGTCGGAATCAGTGTAGCGGCCCGGGATTTCGGCCACGATCTGGACGCGATGCGAAACACCGCAGTGGATCAGGGCGCGAAGATGATCTTCGTTGCGAACCCGAACAATCCGACCGGGACATTTGTGCCTGGTGGCGTGCTGCTCGAATTCCTGCGCGCGCTGCCTGCGCACATCCTGGTGGTGCTGGACGAGGCCTACAACGAATACCTCCCGGCCGAATGCCGCTATGACAGTGTCGGCTGGCTCGGGGAATTTCCCAACCTGATCATTTCGCGCACCTTTTCCAAGGCATACGGTCTGGCCTCGCTGCGCGTCGGCTATGCCTTGGGCGACCGGGAAGTGATGGGCATGCTCAACCGGGTGCGCCAGCCGTTCAACGTCAACAGCATGGCGCAGGCTGCCGCGGTGGCTGCGATCCTGGATACGGAATTCGTGCAGCAAACCTATGCAATGAACCTGCGCGGCATGAAGCAGATTACCGGCGCGCTGACCAAGCTGGGTCTTGACCATATTCCTTCATACGGCAATTTCGTCAGTTTCAGGATAGGCGATGCGCCGTGCATTTACCGGCGGCTGCTCGAGTCGGGCGTGATCGTGCGCCCGATCGCCAATTACGGGATGCCTGGCTATTTGCGCGTCAGCATCGGGCTGGAATCGGAGAATGACAAATTTTTGTCTGCGCTAACGCAGATTCTTGGAGAGAAGCAATGATCATCGTAATGGGAAGAGATGTCACCGACCAACAGATCGCCGCAGTGGTCAACAGGCTTGAAGCCGCGGGACTGAAGGCTAACATATCGCGCGGCATCGAGCGTACGGTGATCGGCGCGATCGGCGACGAAAGACCGCTGACCGTGGAGATGTTCACGCCGCTGCCCGGCGTCGAGTCGGCGATGCACATTGCCAAACAGTACAAGATCGTGTCGCGCGAATCGCACCGGGAAAGTACCGTCATCGATATAGCCGGCATCAAGCTGGGCGGCAACCAGATCCAGGTGATCGCCGGACCGTGCTCGGTGGAGACGCAGGAGCAGATGGACCTGTCCGCAAGGTTCGTGCATGAAGCGGGCTGCCGCCTGATGCGCGGCGGCGCGTTCAAGCCGCGCACCAGCCCATATACCTTTCAGGGCAAGGGCAAGGAAGGCCTCGACATGTTCCGCAAGGCCGCGGAGAAATTCAAGCTGCCCATCGTCACCGAACTGATGGACATCCGCATGCTGGACACCTTTCTAGAATACGATGTCGACGTGATCCAGATCGGCACGCGCAACATGCAGAACTTCGACCTGCTCAAGGAGGTCGGCCGCATCAACAAACCGGTGATCCTAAAGCGCGGCATGTCGGCAACCATCTCGGAATGGCTGATGGCGGCGGAATATATCGCGGCCGGCGGCAATCACAACATCATCTTCTGCGAGCGCGGCATCCGCACCTTCGAAACCTACTACCGCAATGTGCTGGACGTGACCGCGATACCGGTGCTGAAGAAGGAGACCCATCTTCCGGTGATCGTCGATCCCTCGCATGCCGGCGGCAAGGCATGGATGGTGCCGGCATTGTCGCAGGCCGCGATCGCCGCGGGTGCCGACGGCCTGCTGGTCGAGATGCACCCCAATCCGTGCGAGGCATGGTGCGATGCCGACCAGGCGCTGACGCCGCAGGAATTGAAAGAGCTGATGGGAACATTGGGCAGCATCGCCAAGGCCATCGGCCGCACGCTTTAGGGAAACGCGCCATGTCAGACATGGAATTCACCGTGACGCTGACCAGGCAGCAGGATTACCGGTTCAACGTGCAATTCGATCTTGCCGGCGTGCCCGATCTGCAACTGGACGAGCCCGCGCCGCTGGGCGCGGGCGCCGGCCCGAATGCCACCCGGCTTCTAGCTGCCGCGCTCGCGAACTGCCTGTCCGCCAGCCTGCTGTTCTGCCTGGGCAAGTTCAAACAGGATCCGCACGGCATTACCGCGCATGTGACCGGCAAAATGACGCGCAACGAACAGGGGCGCCTGCGCGTGGGCGGGATAGACGTGGATATCCGTCTCGAGCAGGAGGTGGAGCGACTTGATCATTGCGCCGCACAGTTCGAGGGCTTTTGCGTGGTGACCGACAGCGTGCGCAAGGGGATTCCAGTCAGCGTGCGGGTGCTGGATTCCGCGGGGCAACTCATACACCAGAGCGAGTCATGACTGCAAAGTTATTCAAAAAGGTCGTCATTTTCGGCGTCGGTCTGATCGGCGGCTCGTTCGCGCTGGCATTGCGGAAAGCGCATGCGGTGGATTCGGTGGTCGGTTTCGGCCGCAGCGAACAGACGCTGGTTCATGCGAAGCAGCTCGGGATCATCGATCGCATCGGCAAGGATATCGCGGCGGAGGTCGCCGATGCCGATCTGGTGATGCTGGCGACACCGGTCGGACAGATGGCCGAGCTGATGGCGCGGATCGCGCCGCATCTCGGCGCAAAGACCGTCATCTGCGATGGCGGCAGCACCAAGAGCGACGTGGTCCGCGACGCATATGCGCAACTCGGTGACAGGGCGGCGCAGTTCGTTCCGGCGCACCCGATTGCGGGAGCCGAACAGAGCGGGGCCGCGGCGGCCCGCGCCGATCTGTTCCAATGGAAGAAGGTGGTGCTGACTCCGTTGCCGGAAAACAGCGCGGTGTCGGTGGATCGCGTGCGCCGTGCCTGGGAATTGTGCGGCGCGATGGTGAGCCAGATGACGCCGGAACAGCACGATGAAGTGTTCGCCGTCGTGAGCCACCTGCCGCATCTGCTGTCATTCGCGCTGGTGTACGATATCGCACAACGCGACAACCGCGATCTGCTGCTTTCCTTCGCGGCAAGCGGCTTCCGCGACTTTACAAGGATCGCGGCCAGCAGCCCTGAAATGTGGCGGGATATCTGTATGGCGAATCGCGAGGTGCTGATCAGGGAATTGCAGGTCTACATTGCCGAATTGAACCGGTTGAGTTCTGCGCTTGCGGCGGGCGATGCGCAACAGGTCGAGCAGACGTTCCTCGCCGCGCGCGAGCTGCGCGCCGGCTGGACTTCCAAATAGCCATGAATACGATCCCAACCAAGCGTGTCTGGTGGTTGGTGTTGGCCGTCGCGCTGATCTGGTTTTCCAATCTCGAGTACCGCAAGCTGATCAAGCCGGACGAAGGGCGTTATGCGGAGATTCCGCGCGAGATGGTGGCGTCCGGCGACTGGGTCACGCCGCGCCTGAATGACCTCAAATATTTCGAAAAGCCGCCGCTGCAATACTGGACGACAGCGGTTGCTTATGAAGCTTTCGGCGAACACCAATGGACGTCGCGGTTGTGGACCGGACTGACCGGTTTCGCCGGCATCCTGCTGGTGTGGTTCGCCGGCCTGCGGCTGTTCGGGCGCGACACGGCGATTTATGCGGCCATGCTGCTGGGCAGTAGCATGCTGTACGCGCTGATGGGACACATCGACACGCTGGACATGGGCGTGACTTTCTTCATCACGCTGGGCATAGTTGCATTGCTGATTGCTCAACAGGAAATGGAGAAACATCGCGGCCGCTGGATGGTATTGGCCTGGGCCGCGCTAGGATTGGCGGTGCTCAGCAAGGGGCTGATGGGTCTGGTGTTGCCCGGAACGGCATTAGTCCTGTATGCCGCGGTGCAGCGCGATTTCACGGTGTTCAAGCGCATGCACTGGCCGGCCGGCCTGGCGGTGTTCCTGCTGGTCACCGCGCCCTGGTTCTATCTGGTGATGAAGGCCAATCCGGAATTCTTCCAGAAGTTCTTCATCTACGAACATTACACGCGCTTCACCACCCGGGAACTCGGCCGCTACCAGCCGTGGTTCTACTTCGTCCCCATCCTGCTGCTCGGCGCGCTGCCGTGGACGGTGCTGATGTTCGACACCCTGGTCAGGACATGGCGCGACAGCAGGCCGCCGAGCGCCGGTGGCAGTGCCCGGGATTCCGGGGCCAAGGATTCCGGGGCCAAGGATTCCGGGGCCAAGGATTCCGGGGCCAAGGATTCCGGGGCCAAGGCTTTCAATGCCTCACGGTTTTTGTTGGTGTGGGCGGTGTTCATCTACCTGTTCTTTTCCGTGTCGGATTCCAAGCTGCCGTCCTACCTGCTGCCGATGTTCCCGGCGCTGGCGCTGCTGATGGGCAGGCAACTGGCAACGATGGATGCGCGCAGACTGTTCTGGCTGATCGCTCCGATTTTGCCGCTGACCTTGCTGGCATTGGGCTTCGCGCCTTTTGCTGCACGGCTGGCAGACACGCCGCTGCAGCTGCAGGGATACAGCGCCTATGCCTGGTGGCTGGTGGCCGCATCGCTGGTCTGGGCGCTGGGTGTGGTCGCTGCGCTGGTTCTGCTGCGCCGCCCGCAAATTGTCAAAAACGACAAGTTTGCGGCGGTGCTGGTGCTGGCGATCAGCAGCCTGCTGGCCGCACAGCTCGGCACGTCCGGCTACAACACGATCGCGAAGGAGCGCTCCGGCTACTATATCGCCGAGGCGATACGTCCCTACGTCAAGCCTGGCGAACCGTTCTATTCGGTGGACATGTATGAACAGACCCTGCCGTTCTACCTGAAGCGTACCTTCACGCTGGTGCAGTATCAGGATGAGATGGCATTCGGTATCATGCAGGAACCGCAGCGCTATATTCCGGACTATGCCGCGTTTGCGAAGGTCTGGCAGGGACAGCAGGCCGCGCTGGCGATCATGCCGGTGTCCACATACGAGAAACTCAAACAAATGGATTTTGCGATGAAAATGATTTATCAGGATCCGCAATATATTGTGGTGAGCAAGCCATGATGACTCTTTGGAGGTTTCAATGAACCTGGTCAGCTTCGGCCTGATCTTCACCGGCGTGATGCTCAATGCCGCCGCGCAGATACTGATGAAGGCGGGCACCAACAGCATCGGCCATTTCGAGTTCAGCGCGGCGAACATCGTGCCGATCGGCTGGAAACTGGCGACGGAATGGCACATCATCGTCGCGCTGGGTTGTTATGCGCTGAGTGTGATCATCTGGATACTCGCATTGTCGCGCGTGCCGGTCAGCATAGCCTTTCCGATGCTGTCCATGGCTTATGTGGTGAATGCGATCGCGGCCTACTATCTATTGGGTGAGCCGTTCAGTTCCACCAAGCTGGTCGGCATGGGGGTCATCATCCTTGGCGTCATCGTTATATCCAGGGTTTAACAACTTCAGTTTTCATTTTTCCTATGACCAATACCTTCCTCCCTTTTTCCAAACCGACGATAGACGAAGCAACCATCGCATCCGTTGCGGATGTATTGCGGTCCGGCTGGATCACCAGCGGCCCCAAGGTGCAGGAATTCGAGAAGCAGCTTTCAGATTATTTCGGCGGACGTCCGGTGCGCACCTTCAATTCCGGTACCTGCACGATGGAGATCGCGTTGCGCATTGCCGGCATCGGACCGGGCGATGAAGTCATCACCACACCGATCTCGTGGGTCGCCACCGCGAACGTGATCATCGAGGTCGGTGCGACACCGGTGTTTGCCGACATCGACCCGGTCACGCGCAACATCGATCTGGACAAGGTCGAGGCGGCGATCACCAAACGCACCAAGGCCATCATCCCGGTGTATCTCGCGGGAAAGCCGGTGGACATGGACAGGCTTTATGCGATAGCCGACAAATACGAACTGCGCGTGATCGAGGATGCCGCGCAGGCGATCGGCTCTACATGGAAGGGCAAACCGATCGGCTCGTTCGGCGATTTCGTCTCGTTCAGCTTTCAGGCCAACAAGAACATCACCACTTCCGAGGGCGGCTGTCTGGTTCTGAATGACGATATCGAAGCGACATTTGCGGAAAAGTACCGGCTGCAGGGCGTCACACGCAGCGGCTGGGACGGCATCGAGGTCGACGTGCTGGGCGGCAAGTTCAACATGACCGACATCGCCGCGGCGATCGGCCTGGGGCAGTTTGCGAAACTGGATGCGATTACCGCGCAACGGCGCAAGCTGGCCAGACATTATTTTGCGACACTGGGCAGGGATTTCGAGCAGCAGACCGGCGCTCAGTTGCCGCCGCAGGACTTCGAATCGACCAACTGGCACTTGTTCCAGGTCGTGCTGCCGGAACGCATCACCCGTCCCATGTTCATGGAAAAGATGAAAGCACACAACATCGGCATCGGCTTTCACTATGCGCCGATACACCTGTTCAAACTTTACCGTGAACGAGGTTTCAGTGAAGGCATGTTCCCTGTCGCCGAGCGCATCGGAAAGCAGATCGTCTCGCTGCCAATGTTCTATGCGATGAACGAGGCGGATGTCGAGCGCACCTGCGCGGCGATGCGCGCGGTGTTGGCAGGCTAGGGAGTTTTAGACATGGTATCTATGGAACACTTGCAGCGGCATCTTAAGGAATGGGGCAGTGCGATTCTTTCATGGGTGACTATCATTTCAATCTTTGTGGGCGGTTGGTGGGCATATCACAACTTTTCAATCACAGATACCGCTGAGTGGAACCCTGAAATCAAGGTGTCTGCTGAGGTATTGCCATATGATTCAAATTCGAGTCTGTTGGTGGTGCATGTAAATCCGAAAATTATTGGTAAGGTTCCTATCGAGCTACATGGTGGGGTCAAAGGCGGTGACATTTCAATCGAGCTTAGCTCTATGCCGATTAAACATGGCTTTGGGCGAATTAACGAAACCGATCTGACAAAGGTGGACGAAATAAAGAGCTTTGTGAAGGAGCTTGGCGGTGACTACATCTTGGAGCCCGGTGTTGAATATGACGATTTGAAATACTTTGTCGTGCCAAAGGATAGGCTCTATGTTGTCAGTGCCCGACTGAATTGGCCATATGTTGGTAAAAATCCGACTGACATGGATGAAGTAGATAACTCTACTGTAGTGCCTGTTCCGATTGGACCTTCAGAGAAACTTATCAAGGAGCTGAAGGCTCTGCTGAGCGACTGAGTTTGCGCAATTTCGCGAAGTTCGCTCCATGCGGTAAAATGCCGTCCTTATGAGCGCCCCACAACTTTCTGTTGTCATCCCCGTCTACAACGAAGAGCATGGCTTGCAGGCCTTGTTCGACCGCTTGTATCCGGCGCTCGACAATCTCGGGGTCAGCTATGAAATCCTGTTCGTCAACGACGGTAGCCGCGACCGATCCGCCTCTATCCTGCGCGAGCAGTTCCAGAAGCGTCCGGATGTGACTCGGGTGATCCTGTTCAACGGCAATTTCGGCCAGCACATGGCGATCATGGCGGCATTCGAGCATTGCCGGGGACAACGCATCGTGACGCTGGATGCCGATCTGCAGAATCCGCCCGAGGACACCAGGCTGTTGCTGGCGAAGATGGACGAGGGCCACGATTACGTCGGCTCGATCCGCCGCCAGCGCAGCGACAGCATGTGGCGGCATGTCGCGTCGCGCATGATGAACGGGTTGCGCGAGCGCATTACGCGCATCAAGATGACCGACCAGGGCTGCATGTTCCGCGCCTATGATCGAGGCATCATCGATGCGATCAATTCGTGCCGCGAGGTGAGCACGTTCATTCCGGCGCTGGCCTATAGTTTTGCGCGCAATCCCACCGAGGTGGTGGTGGGGCACGAGGAACGCGCAGCCGGGGAATCCAAATATTCCCTGTACAGCCTGATCCGCCTGAACTTCGACCTGATGACCAGTTTTTCGCTGGTGCCGCTGCAGCTGTTCTCGATGCTGGGCATCACGATCTCCGTGTTGTCCGGATTCTTTGTGATATTCCTGTTGATCCGCCGCATGATAATCGGACCTGAAGCGGAAGGCCTGTTCACGCTGTTCGCGATCGCGTTCTTCCTGATCGGCATTACGCTGTTCGGCATCGGTCTGCTCGGCGAATACATTGGGCGCATCTACCAGCAGGTGCGGCACAGGCCGCGCTACCTGGTCGAGGCGATCCTTGAAGAACAGGACAAGGGTCGAGCGGAGCCGGCGGTTCGGATATGAGCCGATCTGTCGTGTTTGCTCATCGCAATGCAGGCGTATGCTCTGGGATACGGTGGGCGCAGCCGCGGTGCCGGTGCGGCGCACGCGCTCCGTTTGGTTGCGCAACACTCTCAGTAGATATTCAGCGATGAGCAGGACGGTGGTCTTTGCTGGCCATGATGGACGGGTGTTGTCGTGCCACGGTGGGCGAAGCCGCGGTGCGGGCACGACGAACAACACGCCGATTCACTTTAGTATGAGAGCCATGTCGTGAGTAGAGCAATCGTTTTCGCATACCACAATGTCGGCGTCCGCTGCCTGTCAGTCCTGCTGGCCCATGGCGTTGATGTCGCGTTGGTCGTAACGCACAGGGACAACCCAAAGGAAACAATCTGGTTCGACAGCGTCGCCGAACTTGCGGCTTTGCATGGCCTCCCGACCATCACGCCGGACAATCCGAACACGCCCGAAGTCGTTGCCCGCATCCGCGCCCTGCAGCCGGATTTTTTCTTTTCGTTCTATTATCGCGAGATGCTCAGGCGCGAGTTGCTGGAGATACCCAGGCAAGGCGCGCTGAACATGCACGGCTCGCTGCTGCCGAAATACCGCGGCCGCGTTCCGGTGAATTGGGCAATAATCCACGGCGAGACCATGACCGGCAGCACCCTGCATTACATGACCGAGAAGCCGGACAACGGCGATATCGTGGCCCAGCAATCCGTGCCGATCTTGCCCAACGATACGGCTTTGCAGGTGTTCCAGAAAGTGACGGTGGCCGCCGAGATGGCTTTGTATGCCTGCCTGCCGAACCTGTTGGCCGGACGTGCGCAGGCGGTGAGGCAGGATCTGAGCAAGGGCGGGTATTTCGGCAGCCGCACCGCTGACGATGGCATCATAGACTGGTCGCAGTCGGCGCAGCAGATACATAACCTGGTGCGCGCGGTGGCACCGCCCTATCCGGGTGCGACCACACAGCTGATCGGAAGGCCGATGCGTATCCTGCAAACGCTGGTAACGAATGAGACTGCCGCCGACGACAAGAAGACCTTTTATGTCCGGGACGGCAAGGCATATGCGACTTGCGGCCAGGGCGTGTTGCGCGTGGTGCGCTTCGAGCTGGGGGGCATCGCAATGAACGCGGCTGAATTCGCGGCAAGATTCGGCTCGCAACGATTCGAATTTAATTGTTAAGGAAATAAAATGAAAAAAGTATTGATACTCGGCGTGAACGGTTTCATCGGGCACCACCTTTCCAACCGCATCCTGGCCACGACCGATTGGGAGGTGTACGGCATGGACATGAGCACCGACCGGATTAGCGACCTGATCGGCAAGCCGCGCTTCCATTTCTTCGAGGGCGATATCACGATCAACCGGGAGTGGGTCGAGTACCACGTGAAGAAATGCGACGTGATCCTGCCGCTGGTCGCGATCGCCACGCCGGCCACCTACGTCAAGCAGCCGTTGCGCGTGTTCGAGTTGGATTTTGAGGCGAATCTGCCCATCGTTCGGGCTTCGGTCAAGTACGGCAAGCATCTGGTGTTTCCTTCCACCTCGGAAGTGTATGGCATGTGCCACGACGAGGAGTTCGACCCGGAGAACTCCGAACTGGTCTGCGGACCGATCAATATGCCGCGCTGGATCTATTCCTGTTCCAAACAGCTGATGGACCGGGTGATCTGGGGTTACGGCATGCAGGATAATCTCAATTTCACGCTGTTTCGTCCGTTCAACTGGATCGGATCGGGCCTGGATTCCATCCATACCCCGAAGGAAGGCAGTTCGCGCGTGGTCACGCAATTCCTCGGCCATATCGTGCGCGGCGAGAATATCAGCCTGGTGGATGGCGGGCACCAGAAACGCGCGTTCACCTATGTCGACGACGGTATCGCCGCGCTGATGAAGATTATCGCAAACAAGGATGGCATCGCCACCGGAAAGATCTACAACATCGGCAACCCGACCAACAACTTCGCGATCCGCGACCTTGCCGACATGATGCTGAAGCTGGCGAAGGAATATCCCGAATATAGCGAGTCCGCGAAGAAAGTGAAGATCGTGGAAACCACCTCGGCTGCCTATTACGGCAAGGGATACCAGGACGTGCAGAACCGCGTGCCCAAGATCACCAATACCTGCGCGGAACTGGGCTGGAAACCGACCGTCAACATGGCCGATACGCTGCGCAATATCTTTGACGCGTATCGCGGCCAGGTCGCGGAAGCGCGGGGCCTGGTCGATTAGCTATGGCGAAACAACTCGCTCTGAAAATCGACGTGGACACCTATCGCGGCACGCGTGAAGGCGTGCCGCGGTTGATTGAACTGCTGCAACGGTATAATGCACAGGCCACATTCTTTTTCTCCCTCGGCCCCGATCACACCGGGCGAGCCATCAAACGTGTATTCCGCCCTGGATTCATTGGCAAGGTGTCGCGCACTTCGGTGGTGCATCATTACGGCATCAGGACCCTGTTGTATGGCACGCTGCTGCCCGCGCCGGATATCGGCAAGAACTGTGCGGACATCATGCGCATGGTTAAGGTTGCCGGATTTGAGGTCGGCATCCATTGCTACGACCATATACGCTGGCAGGATCATGTGGCGAACAAGGATGCCGGATGGACCAGGCGTGAATTGCAGCTTGCGGTAGATCGCTATACCGCGATCTTCAGCGAGCCGCCGCACGCCCATGCCGCGGCCGGATGGCAGATGAACCGGCATGCGTTGCGGATGATGCAGCAACTGGGCTTCCAATACAGTTCCGACACGCGCGGTACGCACCCCTTCATCCCGACCTGGCAAGCGGAGATCATTGCCTGCCCTCAATTGCCGACTACTTTGCCGACGCTGGATGAGCTGATGAACCGGGATGGCATCACGCTGGACAACATTGTGCAACATATCCTGAAATTGACCGAAAATGCGCCGCCCACAGGCCACGTGTATACGCTGCATGCCGAACTCGAAGGCGGCAAATGGCTGCCGATATTCGAGCAATTGTTGCAGGGCTGGCAGTCCCAGGGCTATGAACTGGTGTCGATGCAGCAATATCTCAAAGCGCTGGATGTGACTGCCCTGCCGCATCATGAGGTGGTGATGCGCGAGGTGGAAGGGCGCGTCGGTACGCTTGCCGCTCAGGGCTGAATTCAATTCCGAGAGATCCTGACCGGCTGGTTTGACCGTCGAAATGGTATTGGCATAGTATTCTCGTGGGGCGCGTCCGGCCGGATTTTTCAAGGCAGCTTGCCGGCTTGGCGGATGAATTCCATGGTGCAGTGCAAAAGTGGGGAGTGCGATGACTTCACAGACAATTGTAGGACTGGATGGCTGGGTGGCCTTTCTCAGCAAGGCCGAGATTCCGGTTCTGAAGCAGACTGCGCGCGACTTGGGCAAATTGCAGGAGGATGCTGAACACATCAGCGCGAGAGGTGTGGCGGAGGTCATCATGCGCGATCCGATGATGACCGTCAAATTGCTGCGCTATCTGCAGGGTCACAAGCACAAACGGCAGGAACACGAAGTGGTTCAGGTAGAGCAGGCGTTGCTGATGCTCGGCGTGGAGGCATTCTTCAGCAAGCTGCCGCCAAAGCCCCTGGCCGAGGAGATGTTGCAGGGCAATACCGTGGCGCTGATCAGCCTGTTGAACGTGGTGCGCCGGGCCCAGCGCGCTTCCTACTATGCGCGCGATTGGGCGGTCTACATGCGCGACATGCACTACGAGGAAGTGCATATTGCCGCACTGTTGCACGATCTTGCCGAATTGCTGATGTGGTGTTTTGCGCCGAACGACATGCTGAAGATCAATACGCTGCAGCAGCAGGACAAGACGCTGCGCAGTCGCACGGCCCAGGAGCAGGTGCTGGGTTTCTCGCTGGGCGATTTGCAGTTGGCGCTGGCGAATAAATGGTCACTGCCCGGGTTGCTCCTCACCCTGATGGATGACGCTTGTGCCAGGCAGACTCGCGTGCGCAATGTCATTCTGGCCGTCAACCTTTCACGCCATTCGGCCAAGGGATGGGGCGACGCCGCACTGCCTGACGATTACAAGGAGATCGGCGAGCTGCTGAAAATGAAGCCGGAAGAAGTGAGGGACCTGGTCGGTGCGGAAACTGGGAAATAGCATTACACGGACAGGCGCCGCATCAAGTTGCATTCCCCGATATTGGCAGTTTCCTCGCCATACCCGCTAGTCCATACCGAACAAATCGCGACTGTATATCTTGTCGGCCACGTCCCGGATGTCGTCGGTAATCCGGTTGGCAACGATGATGTCGGACTCCTTCTTGAATTGGGCCAAATCATTCACCACCCTGGAGTGGAAGAACTCTGCTTCCTTGAGCGCGGGTTCATAAACAATGACCTCGATACCCTTGGCCTTGATGCGTTTCATGATGCCCTGGATGCTGGAAGAACGGAAATTGTCAGACCCGCTTTTCATGACCAGGCGATGAATGCCGACTATCCTCGGGTTGCGCTTGACGATGCTTGCCGCAACGAAATCCTTGCGCGTGGTGTTTGACTCGACGATGGCATGGATCAGGTTTTGCGGGACGTCCTGATAATTGGCGAGCAGTTGCTTGGTGTCCTTGGGCAGGCAATACCCGCCGTACCCAAACGAGGGATTATTGTAGTGATCGCCGATGCGCGGGTCGAGGCAGACGCCCTGAATGATCTGTTTGGTATCCAGCCCGTGGGTTGCCGCATAAGTGTCGAGTTCATTGAAGAACGCCACGCGCATGGCGAGATAGGTATTGGCAAACAGTTTGACCGCCTCGGCCTCGGTCGAGTCGGTAAACAGGGTGGGTATGTCTTTCTTGATCGCGCCTTGTTTGAGCAGATTGGCAAAGGTCTCGGCGCGCTTCGAACGCTCGCCGACGACGATGCGCGAGGGATGCAGATTGTCATATAGCGCGCGCCCCTCGCGCAAAAACTCCGGCGAGAAAATCAGATTGCTGCAATTGAATCTGGCTCTGGCTTTGACGGTGTAACCGACAGGAATGGTGGATTTAATCACCATCACGGCCTGCGGGTTGATGCCCATCACATCCTGGATCACCGATTCTATCGACTTGGTATTGAAGTAGTTGGTGTCCGGATCGTAGTCTGTCGGCGTGGCGATGATGACATAGTCCGCGCCGCCATAGGCTTCGCGTTTGTCCAGCGTGGCTTTGAGGTCGAGCTTCCGGTGGCTTAGATAATCCTCGATCTCGGCATCCTCAATGGTCGACTGCTGGCGGTTGAGCATGTCGACCTTCTCGGGAACGATGTCGATCGCGACCACCTGATTGTGCTGGCCAAGCAGGACAGCGTTGGAAAGGCCCACATAACCGGTCCCGGCAATGGCAATTTTCATAACACTTTGCTTTCAAATAATTGGCAATAAAAACAGGCATGCATTATGCCGCAGAATGAACCGGAGGTCAGCCGCAAGGCAGCGACAGATTACGTCTCGCAATGCACAAGCCATTGGACCTATATGCTGTTCGCGAGTTTGTCGAAAACCTTCTGCGCCGCATCGGGAGCAAGACAATCCAGTTCAATCTTTTCCGGCATCGATCTCAGCCAGGTCAGCTGGCGTTTCGCCAGTTGCCGCGTGGCGGCGATACCGGCTTCCAGCAGTTTGACTTCATCGATCTCGCCCTCGATGAATTGCCAAGCCTGCCGGTAGCCGACACAGCGCATCGAGGTCATGTCGCGATGCAGTATGTATTTTTTGCGCAGTATGCGCAGTTCGTCCACTAGGCCGAGCGCTAGCATGGCATTGAAGCGCGTTGCGATGCGGGCGTGGAGTTGTGCGCGGTCAGAGGGGATGAGAGCAATCGGGATGATGCGATAGGGCAGTGTGGCGCGCTGCTGTTGGCCGATCATCGCGGACATGGGCCTTCCGGTGATGCGGTAGATCTCCATCGCGCGCTGGATGCGCTGCGTGTCGCCCGGTTTCAGGCGCGCCGCAGTGTCCGCATCGACCTTGGCAAGTTCGCTGTGCAGATGTTCGATACCGTGCAGCGCAATCTCGGCGTCGAGCGCGGCACGAACCGCGGGGTCGGATGGCGGCAGGTCGCTGAGTCCTTCGCGCAATGCCTTGAAGTACAGCATGGTGCCACCGACCAGCAGCGGAATCTTGCCGCGCTGCGTGATGTCATGCATCAGGCGCAGTGCATCGTGGCGGAACGCGGCGGCGGAATAGGCCTCGGTCGGGTTGATGATGTCTATCAGGTGGTGCGGCGCACGCGCGAGGGTGGCGGCATCCGGCTTGGCGGTCCCGATGTCCATGTCGCGAAACACCAGTGCGGAATCGACGCTGATGAGTTCCACCGGCAGGTGGCTGACCAACTCAACAGCAACGCCAGTCTTGCCGCTGGCGGTGGGGCCCATCAGCAAAATGGCGGGCGACAGTGTCTTCATTCAATCAGTTTGGTAGGACTATTGGCCGCGCATGAACATCTTGTCGAGATCATTCAAGCTCAACTGAAACCAGGTAGGGCGACCATGGTTGCACTGGCCGGAGCGTTCGGTCTGTTCCATCTCGCGCAGCAGCGCGTTCATCTCGGTGATCCCCAGGATGCGGTTGGCGCGAACCGCACCGTGGCAGGCGAGCGTGGCCAGCAGTTCGTCGCGTCGTTCGGTGAGCGCGCGGCTCGCGCCGAATTCGCGCAATTCGCCGATCACGTCGTGCGCTGCGGCTTCCGCTTCGGATTGCCTGAGCATAGCCGGCATCGCCCGCACCGCCAGCGTATTGGGTGCAATCACTGCAATGTCGAAGCCAAGCTTTCCGAGCGCGCCCTGTTCAGCCTCCACCGTGGCCACTTCCAGCGCGTCGGCATAAAAGCTTACCGGGATCAGCAGCGGCTGCGAGGCGATCTGTTCCGCATCCAGCGAAGCCTTGAGCTTTTCGTACACGATGCGCTCGTGCGCGGCGTGCATGTCCACCACGACCAGGCCCTGTGCATTCTGAGCGAGGATGTAGACGCCGGAGAGCTGGGCCAGTGCGAAACCGAGAGGCGGGATCAGCTGGTCAGAGTTCAGGGATGCGGCATCAGCAAGGTCACGTGACGGTTCCGCGCCAGCGATTGCGTTTTGCTGTTTTCCTGCAAACGCCTCCCATACTTGGTATGCCGTGCCGGATTGGGCGATACCCAGACCCATGTTTTGTTGGGTCGGAAAGCCGGATGCGGCTTGCCGCGTCGCTTCAGATCGGACATCCGCGACGCTTGCCGGAACAGCGAGCGCCTGTTGCAGAGTATGAAAGATGAATTGATGCATGCCCTGGCTTTCGCGGAAGCGAACCTCGATTTTGGCGGGGTGCACGTTCACGTCCACTTGCTCGGGTGGCAGTTCGAGAAACAGCACGTATGCAGGATGCCGCTGATGGTGTAGGATGTCTTGGTAGGCCTGCCGCAGCGCATGACTGGCAACCTTGTCGCGCACGAAGCGGCCGTTCACGAAAAAATACTGCGCATCGCGGTTGGCGCGCGAATAGGCGGGTAATGCCGCCAAGCCCTGCAATGACAAGTTCGCCGCGCTGCGCGCGACGGGCACCGCGGCGTGGCCGAACTCGTCGCCGAGCACAGCGGCCACGCGCTTCAGCGCGGCTTGCTCGACCTGCAGTGCGGGTAGCTGCCAGACGATGCGCCCATTGTGTTGCAGCGAGAAAGCGATATCGGGGCGCGACAACGCGATGCGTTTGAAGGCTTCCTCGCACCAGGCGAACTCGGTAGCCTCGGATTTCAGAAATTTGCGCCGTGCCGGCGTGTTGAAATACATCTCGCGTATTTCGACGGTCGTGGCCGGCGCATGACTGGCGGGAACGGGTTCGCTGAGCCGCCCGTCGATCGCTTCGATTTTCCATCCGTGCGCATCTGAGCCTGTGCGACTGGTCAGAGTGAGTCGCGCCACCGCCGCCATGCTAGCCAGGGCTTCGCCGCGAAAGCCCATGCTGGCGACCTGCTGCAGATCATCCAGTGTTGCGATCTTGCTGGTGGCGTGGCGCATCAGCGCCAGCGGCAGTTCATCGCGGGCGATCCCCCTCCCGTTGTCGCGCACCCGCAGCAACTTGATGCCGCCGGCCTCCAGTTGCACCGAAATGTCGGTTGCGCCGGCATCCAGACTGTTCTCGAGCAATTCCTTCAGGGCTGCGGCTGGGCGCTCGATCACCTCGCCTGCCGCGATTTGGTTGATGAGCAGTTCGGGGAGCAGCCGGATGGCAGGCATGGCTTTGGGACAGTGAAATTTTGTCCGGGGATTATATCTGGGGATTATAACGGAGATGCGCCGGCGTTTGCCGCGACAATACTTGTCAGATCACTTGACTCGGCGTACTCGATTCTGCGTGCGGGAGTCGAATATCCGCGAATGTATCCGTCCGGCACTTGGCTTGACATTTTATCGAATTGGGTGCTGAATTCGCACCCTAGTTGACCAGATTACTCGTGTATAACCCCTCAAGGAGAATATCATGAAATACCTCAATAGTTTGTTCATTGGTTTGGCACTGATCGCGTTGGCAAGTCCGGTTTATGCGGCAGATTCAGGCGGTTCGATCACGATCAGCGCGCCGGCGAATGGTGCGGTGCTGCCGAGCGGCAGCGGCAACAAGCTGGAATTCAACGTCCATTTGAGCCCGAACGGCAATCATGTGCATATCTATGTCGACGACCAGCATCCCATCATCGATCGCGATATCAGCCACTGCCCGTGCAGTATCGATCTGCCTGAACTGTCAACCGGAAAACATACCATCGTGGTGAAAGAGGCGACGGTCAGCCATGCACTGACCGGAGTGGAAGGTTCAGTGACGGTAACCGTTAAATAGCCCCTGCAGTCGTGCAGAATTTCATTTATGCACTCGTTCAGGTAATTCATAACTTCGGTGCCGTAACCGTGGCAGGCACTGCCGCATCGGCCATTTGGCTGGCGCAGGGCAATGCCGGGCTTCGGCACCGACTTTCATTGCTGATGGCATTGGCTTGGGCTGTCCAGGCGGCAAGCGGTGCCCTGTTTGGTATCACCACCTATTATTTCGAAAGGAACCTGCCGGATATCCACGGCATCGCAGTGGATGCGCTGGTGGTCAAAATCGTTTGTGCCTTGACTGGATTCAGCCTGGCGGTTGTTTATCTGAAATCTCATTCAGGATGGAGTGCGGACAAGCAACTTTTAGCATGGAGAATTTCGCTCGTGCTGGGTGTGGTAGCGTTGAGTTCGGCAGCTTTTTTGCGCTGGTATTCCTGAAGATATAATCCGGCTGCAGCTTGACGTCTGCTTTCCATAGTTACTGTCAACGTAGTGCAGGTATAATCGCACCCGCTAAGAATTGTTCGCGGCAATAATTTCTGTCCGGACACAAAATATCAGTAAAAATAGAGGGGAGGAATATGCGCATAGGCATACCAGCGGAGACAGCCGCAGGGGAAAAGCGGGTTGCGACGGTGCCGGATGTCGTGGAGAGGCTCATCAAGCTGGGTTTCAAGGTCGCGGTTGAGTCGGGTGCTGGAAATGGGTCGAATTGCAGCGACGATACCTACCGCGCAGCGGGAGCCGAGATCATCGCTGGCGCTCCCAAGCTGTGGGCTGCATCCGACATCGTGTTCAAGGTAACCATCCCGACGAGTGCAGAGGTTGAGTTGATGCGCGAAGGCGGCACCCTGATCGGCTTCATCTGGCCCGCGCAAAATCCGGAGTTGATGAAACAACTGGCTGCGAAGAAGGCGACTGTGTTGGCCATCGACTGTCTGCCGCGCCAGCTTTCCCGCGCCCAGAAGATGGACGCGTTGACTTCGCAGGCTGGCGTAGCCGGCTACCGGGCCGTGATCGAGGCAGCCAACGTCTTTGGTCGCTTCTTCAACGGCCAGATTACGGCTGCGGGCAAGGTTCCGCCGGCCAAGGTGTTCATCGCAGGTGCCGGAGTGGCCGGTCTGGCTGCGATCGGGACGGCCGCCTGTCTGGGTGCCATAGTGCGCGCCAACGATACCCGTGCCGAAGTGGCGGACCAGGTCAAGTCGCTGGGCGGTGAATTCGTGAAAGTCGAATATGAGGAAGAGGGATCAGGCGGCGGCGGTTACGCCAAGGTGATGAGCGAGGGCTTCCAGCAGGCACAGCGCGAGATGTACGCCAAACAGGCCAGGGAGGTGGACATCATCATCACGACCGCACTTATACCCGGCAAGCCAGCGCCCAGGCTGATCACTGCCGAGATGGTGCAGAGCATGAAACCGGGCAGCGTCATCGTCGATATGGCGGCGGAGCGGGGCGGCAATTGCGAACTGACCGAGCCCGGCAAGGCGGTGGTGAAGCACGGCGTGACTATCGTCGGTTACACCGACTTGAATAGTCGTTTGGCCAAGCAATCTTCTACGCTGTATGCAAACAACCTGTTCCGTCTGACCGAGGAGTTGTGCAAGACCAAGGACGGCACCATCAATGTCAACATGGAAGACGATGCAATCCGCGGCCTGACGGTGATCAAGGACGGCGAAATCACCTGGCCTGCTCCTGCGCCGAAGTTGCCTGCGGCCGCGGCCAAGCCGGCTGCTGCCATCAAAGCTGCTCCGGCTCCAGCGCATGGTCATGGTGGAGCTCCCGCATCGGCCGGAAAGACGGCAATCCTGTTCGGAGTCGCCGCGCTTCTGTTCCTGCTCATCGGCGCCTATGCGCCGGCAGCTTTCCTTGGACACTTCACTGTGTTCGTGCTCGCGTGCTTCGTCGGTTACATGGTGGTGTGGAATGTCACGCCGGCGCTACACACCCCCTTGATGAGTGTGACCAATGCGATCAGCAGCATCATCGCCATCGGTGCGCTGGTGCAGATCGCGCCGCCACATGGATTGCTGAGCAGCTTTACGGATCGTCCGGACAGCTGGATACGCTGGTTGGCGGTGGTGGCCATCACGCTCACCTCAGTCAATATGTTCGGTGGCTTTGCCGTTACTCGACGCATGCTGTCGATGTTCCGCAAATAAGGATAAATACAAATGTCTGCAAGTTTGGCAACGGTTTCATATATTGGCGCGACCATTCTCTTTATTCTCAGCCTGGGCGGACTGTCCAGCCCCGAATCGTCGCGGCGCGGGAATCTCTACGGCATGATAGGTATGACTATTGCGGTGCTGGCGACGGTGTTCGGTCCCCGTGTTTCAACGGCCGGCATTTCGTGGATCATAGCCGCAATGGTGGTGGGAGGAAGCGTCGGACTCTATGCCGCGCGCAAGGTGCAAATGACGCAGATGCCCGAACTGGTCGCGCTGATGCACAGCCTGGTCGGTCTCGCCGCCTGTCTGATTGGCTTCGCCAATTACATCGACCCGATAGCGTCACTACATTTGCCCAGTGCCGAAAGGGCGATCCACGAGATCGAGGTCTATCTAGGCATCCTGATCGGTGCAGTGACCTTCTCAGGTTCCCTTATTGCCTTCGGAAAATTGTCGGGCAAGATCGGCGGCAAGCCGCTGTTGCTGCCGGGACGTCACTTTATGAATCTGCTGGGTCTGTTGATCGTTATCGTGTTCGGCTGGCAGTTCCTGCATGCTGAAACGATCACTTCGGGCATGACAGGCCTGACCGTGATGACGGTGATCGCCCTGCTGTTCGGCGTTCATATGGTGATGGCCATCGGCGGCGCCGACATGCCGGTGGTGATATCCATGCTGAACAGTTACTCTGGCTGGGCCGCCGCGGCAACCGGCTTCATGTTGAACAACGACCTGTTGATCGTCACCGGCGCGCTGGTGGGATCCAGCGGTGCCATTCTTTCCTACATCATGTGCCGCGCGATGAACCGCAACTTTTTCAGCGTCATTGCGGGCGGATTCGGTACCGGAGGCGGCAAACCGGCCAAGGCCGGCGGTGATGTGCAACCGGCTGGCGAAGTGGTCGCCATCAGTGCAGCAGAAACCGCAGAACTGCTGCGTGAAGCCAAGAACGTGATCATCGTGCCGGGATACGGCATGGCCGTGGCCCAGGCCCAGCATGCGGTCTACGAAATCACCAAGTTGTTGCGCGAAAAAGGCGTCAACGTGCGCTTCGCCATCCATCCGGTGGCCGGTCGCATGCCCGGTCACATGAACGTGTTGCTGGCCGAAGCCAAGGTACCTTACGACATCGTGATGGAGATGGATGAGATCAATGAGGACTTTCCTGATACCGATGTTGCTCTTGTGATCGGTGCCAACGACATCGTAAACCCGGCGGCGCAGGAAGAACCTGGCAGCCCCATCGCCGGTATGCCGGTATTGGAAGTCTGGAAGGCCAAGAGCTGTATCATGATGAAGCGCAGCATGGCTACCGGCTATGCGGGCGTGGAGAATCCGCTTTTCTACAAGGAGAACAACCGCATGTTGTTCGGCGATGCCAAGAAAATGCTGGAAGAAGTTTTGGTTGCGCTGAAAGCATAACCGGGCGGGACAAGGAAATATAAAAGAACCGCTGAAGTGGCACTTTTTATTTGTTATCCGGCTTGGCCATCCTTAGAACCAGAAACATCCCGAGCAGACTTTGTATCGTGTAAATCGTGCTCGACAGGTGGTGCAACATCGAAAAACGCCCGGCGAATGCGCTGTGCATGACATCGAGTGGCAGCGCCTGTTGCTTGAGGCTGTTCATGATCGGCTGGAATCCGCATTGTATCGCCAATGTCAGCAGCAACATTGTCGCCACCGTCCAGAACAACACATCACGAAAAGATTCCCGGCCGGCTGCGCCGACGCGCTGGACCAGCAGGTATGTTCCGCATACCATGCCCAGATAGGCCACCAGAGAGAACATCTGCCCAGCCAGCATTCCCGCCAGCTGTTTATCGGGTTGGGCGTAGAACAGTACCGGCACAGCAAGAAAGCCGACAGCCCACAGGCCGCCGACCCAGGCGGTAACCAGCAGAGAAGCAAGGATTCCGGAAAGTTTTTTCATCATGTTAGGTTAGCACAGTCAAATCCCAATGCAAGTCTGACCAAGCAACTGCCAGAGCATGCTGCCGCGCTGTCGTCCCCTGGCAATTGGAAATGCGATCAGCGGAGATGCATTTGAATTACACTGAGCCAAACACGCCCTACTCGATTTGGCGCAACAAGTCGGGGCGAATACCAAAACAATGCTGAAGAATCCGGATATATTTGACAGGAAAAATCCATGACACTGACGCCCGTTTGGACCGAACAAGTGAAATATCTGGTGGGCATCTTCGCCATTCTTAACCCGCTTGGCGCCATTCCGATCTATCTCAGCATGATGACGGATCGCCGCCCGGAGGTGATGCACCGTACTGCTTTCAAGGCATCCGTTGCGGTGGCAGTGATCCTGACGCTTGCGGTCTGGACCGGCGATAGCCTGCTCTCATTCTTCGGCATCGGCATTCCGGCTTTCCGGATCGGCGGCGGTCTGCTGGTATTGCTCATTGCGGTCGCGATGTTCGGCGCCAAGACCAGCCCTGCGCAGCATACCGATGCGGAGCAGGCGGAGGGGCAAGCAAAGGATGACATCGCCGTGGTGCCGCTTGCGATCCCGCTGCTGGCTGGACCGGGTGCGATCAGCCTGACGATTGTCGATGCGCATCAGGCAGGCAGTCTGCCTGACAAGCTGATGTTCAGCGCCGGGATAGTCGGCGTCACGATGATCGTCTGGCTGGTGCTGCGGCTGGCCGAACCGATCGGCCGGCGGCTGGGCACCGGCGGATTGAATATCGCCACCCGGGTGATGGGGCTGCTACTCGCCGCGATGGCGGTGCAATTCATCGCGGACGGGATGCTGGGTTTGTTCCCCGGCCTCTCTCACTGAGAGTAATCCAGAATATGCAGCTTTAACTCACGGCTGTTGCTGGCTGGCATCCTTCATCAGCTGGGTCAGCCCGCTCGGCGTCTGCACCAAAAGCTGGGGCCCCTGGATCTTTGTTTGTGCCCAGTCTGCCGTCCACCCCACGCCCCATGCCATCAGGGCTGCGAGCACCAAAGTCATCACGCCGCGCGCCATGCCCTTGGGGATACCCTGCCCATCAAGATAATTGTTGAGGAACCAGACTGCCACCAAAAACACGATCGTGGATACGGTCAGGTTCAGCATGGCAGGATCGTTGTCAACATGGGATTGCTCCTTGAAAAAAAGGCGCTCAAGCAGATATCGGGCGCATTCTCATGTCCATATCTCTCTCAGAAACTATAGGCAGTCGCGCCGCCGTTTCCTGCGGCGACATAGCCGAAGCCGCTGCTGAGTAAAGGATTCATGCAGGTTGTACCGAGCGTACATGATATTCCGGTGCTGACCGAAGGAGTCCACGCATAGCCGTTCAGGCTGGTGTAGGTATTGCCGGCATCATCGATCGCCACGAACTGGAGCGCGGCAATAAAGCCCAACGTGTTATCTGGCAGTGGAGCGGTCGTATAGGCGGTGGTCGTTTCCACGGCCAACGGTTCGGCGACGACACTGACCAGGTTGGGTGGATTTGTCGATCCGGCGGGGATGGGCAGCGTTTGTGAAGTCCAATTTATAGAGGCACTGTTGCTGTTGTTGGTACGGGTGATGATGGTGCCGTTATCGCCGACCGCCACATAGACGGTGCCATACGCGGTGACGGCGGCGGCAACTCCGCGCAGATTGTTGGTGGTAAGTGAATTTGGCGCGGTCGTTACCGCCCAACCGCTGCCGAAATCGGACACGATCGTGCCATTGTTGCCCACTGCAAGATAAACGCCGGCGCCATAAGTCACGCTGTTCAGTGCCGGGACCGCGGTAGTTGAGGCAATTGGAAGGGTTGCCCAGGTATAACCATTGGTGGTCGAGACCAATGTCCCGGCATCGCCGACAGCGAAGAAGGTTCCGGCGACATGCATGATGGAGCGAAGTGTCTGCGTTGTCGAGGTGGGGGATGCCAACCAATTGACGCCATCCGTGCTGTAGGCGGCAGTCCCGCCATCACCCACGGCCACCCACAACAATCCGGGATTGGTCCCGGTTATTTCCGCATTCTGGGTGGCCGCGTAACCGGTCACCGCATTCAGGTTGGTCAAGACCGGGGAGGATCGTTGGGTCCAATTGATCCCGTCCGGACTGGTAAAGATTACACCATTCGCACCAACGGCAGCGAACATGCCAGTGGCACTGAGCGTGGTATTGTTCGCGCAGGTGGTCATGCCGGCATACCCCAAGCCGTAAATATCCTGGATCAACGAAGTGGGATTGAGACTCCATGCTTTGGCACTGGCGTTGTACGGCGTCGCGCTGATCGTCGGGCTGCTTGGGCCGCCGGGCCCGTTATTGATACGGCCATTGGTCGCGAAATAATATGCCAACGGCGTACCGTTAACTTCATCGACGAGGCCGCATATATAAGCGGGCGTAGGAGATGCAACCACAGCCTGCGCATTGGGCAAACTGGTCCAGTTGAAGGCGGTAAGCGCCGGGTTAGTGGCAGCAAATACCCAGTAATCGACGCCTGCAGTCGGAGTCCATTCCAGCGTTACCCTGCCGTCCCCAGGAGTTGCACCAACCCCAACCCACGGGGGAGGAGGCGCGGACGACCCGGTATCGAATTTGCCGCAGCCGGCGAGCAGGGTGGACACGATCGCAACGATTGCCATGCAAAACCATTTTTTCACTATTGAGTTCCTTGAGGGCGATTCATTCTGTCGCTGTAGGCGCGGCACCGAGTCAATGGTGGAACCGGCATTAAACATCTTGATGCATAAAATCCGGCACCGACCAATGTGCTTGGAACCCGCTTTATTGATTTAGTTGCAGTTTGGAGCGGCCGGAACGATACATGAGCACAAGAGAAAATGAAAGCAGCATTGTTACCGGATGTTGTCAGTACCGGCATGTTTTGAGTGCGGTTGGATCGCTGCTTTCTGCAGCAAGCCTGCCCAAAATCATACGGGTCCATGCAGGGGCGTATCGCAATGCGAAAGCGAATACCACAATGTATCGACCCTGTATCCACCGTGGCTATTTTCCGGTTGTTCCAGCATTGTTGTTGTCATACCCTGCTTCCGGAACCGGCAGTGTCATGGGTTCGGCGGACTCCGCGGGCTTAGTGACAGTCACCGTGGCGGAGGCGATGGTTTGGTTGCCGGAAGCATCAGTTGCCGAGTAGGTCACGGTATAAACCCGTCCGGCCGGACTCTTGCTTGCCGGGAGGACCTTGAAATACCGGTCATCAAGGCCATAGCTCGCGTCACGAATGTCGTTCGGCTCCAGGTATTCATTGGCAGTGATGGATACGAGTTTGATTTCGGGCAGGCGATCATAATCGTCTTTCAATATGAACGATGCCTTGACCGGCACAAGCTTGTTGCCCGCGACGATGGTATCGGGATTCAGGATCACCGTGAGGCTGGGAGGCGTGATGTCGAGTTGATCGACGGGAAGGGTAAGGCTGACAGGTTTTTCGTCGCCGAAGGTGACCAGTGCATGTGCGCTCAGGTAGCTGCTGTCTGCCTTGTCCAGTGTGATGCTGAGCTTGTTCGTGGTCTGGCCGGTCAGAATCCTGGGCGAGCGGTCGTTCAGGGGTTCCCATGCGATGGCGTGGCGCACGTTGTCCTCGGGTGCAAGCACGCTGATGCGCCATCCTGTCGGGGTATTCGAGCTTGTCGCCGGTATGCCCAGCTTCGCGTTCCACCCGGATGGGAGGCTCAGCAACTCGTTGACATCGTTATTCGGATTGCCGTCATTCTGGTTGTTGCGGCCGATCGTAACCGCAGTGATATTCTGCTGGCTGTAATTGGTCACGCGATAGTAGTAGGCGATCTTGCCGGAAACATGGCGTGCATACACGCCCACGACGGCCGCCGGTTTGGTGTTGTTTGCCATGGCTGCCTGGTCTGCAGCGCACGCCGGATTGGCAAAAGCCAGACCGGTTGCACAGAACACCATTGTCGCCATACCTGGTTTCATGATCATTCGTTTCCTTCAGGATTGTATTTGTTTATCGTCCGCAGATAAGTCAGGGTTGCTGTTGACCGGCTGCCTTGAGCAGTTGCGACAGATCGTCGGGAGTTTGCGCAGTTGCTTGCGGCCCCTCGATTTTGACCTGCGCCCAGTCCACCAGATCCCCGGCACCCCATGAAACCAGGGAAGCGAAGACAAATATCACCACACCGCGCGTCATGCCCTTGGGTATTCCCTGTTCCTCCAGGTAACGCCTGGCAAACCAGGCGGCGATGATGAACACGATCGTGGAAATGACTAGGTTGGGCATGGACGGAAGCATCGGAATATCTATTTTTTGCGGTTGATTTCGTGCGACATGATAACGGGCGGATCACCCGGATGCCAAAGAGCACATTTTAGCATCACCGATACAAAACTTTCCGATTCAATAAAATTTTTCAGCCAGTGGCGCAGTTTGGGGTAAGGGGCTTGTGTAAACCATGCCTGGTCAACCTTGGCAAACTGACGGACAAACGGGAAAACGGCAACATCGGCGATCGATAATGCATCATCCAGCAGGCCATGAGATCCACCCAGCCGGCTTTCCAGTTGTATCAGAAATTCTTCAGCCTTGCAGCGATAATGGATTTGCGGATATTCCGGATAGCGGTCCGGGTATTTGTAGCAGTCCAGGCGATGCTTGAACGTGGTGTCGTTTTCGCGTACCAGGGGAATGGCGGCGTCGACGTAGCGATCGTTCCGGCCGAGCCAACCTTCGGGATCATGCTGGCGCAGCGCCCATTGCATGATGTCCCAGCTTTCATCGATCACCTGCCCGTCAGGCAAAACCAGCACCGGCACGCTTCCCTTGGGAGAAGCCTCAAGCATGCTCGCCGGTTTGTCGCGCAATGACACTTCGCGCAATTCGACCGCTATGCCGCTCGAGTGCAGCGCAAGGCGGGCGCGCATCGCGTAAGGGCAACGCCGGAAAGAATAGAGGACGGGCAGCATTGATTGATTGTCGCAGAAACAACCGGGTCCGGGCAGTGGCGATCGTGCATGAATGTCATGCAACGATTGAAATAAATCGCTACCGACAGATTGAAAACGTCAGGGGTAATGCAAGCATCGCTTGGGCTTCAAGCCGGGACTGAGTGTGACCAATAGTGCCGATGTGTCGTCCGGTAGCGTTCTATTTTCAATTCCTGCGCGTTGATGTCGACCAGGATTGCCCCCTCCGCATCGGTACGCAAAAGCACTGCGCCGCTGTCTGCATAGCGCTGCACGATTGTGCGCTTCGGATGGCCAGAACGGTTTCGATAGCCGACGTGAATACCGCGTAACGCAGGTCGACCGCGGCGATGAATGCGAACCCGGAAGAGATCTTGCTGCCGTGATGCGGCACTACTAGCAATGCTGCCGGCAGCTTGTCGGGGTGTTCCCTGAGCAGCTGCGTTTCCGAATCGGCCTCGATATCGGCCGTCAGCGGTATATGTTGACCGCCGGTGCTGATGCGCAGCACGCAGCCTCGGTTGTTGCCGCTGATCCCGGGCATTGCATAACTTGCTGCATCGGGATGCAGTTTCTCAAACTGCACGCCGTCCCATTGCCAGGACTGCCCGTCCGTGCACCGCCGTTTATCTGTCATGGTCTGCAACAGCGGATGTCCATCTGGGGGCGAGGAGGACAACCAGCCTACGGGCATGGCCGGCATCACGGAGGCTGCGCCGCCGGTATGATCGGAATCGTCGTGGGTGAGCATCATTCCGTCCGGTTTGCTGATGCCCATCGCGCGCAATGCGGGGATCAGAATGTGGTTGCCGCTGTCCGCGCCGCCGCTGAAATCCGGTCCCGCATCGTAGAGCACTGCGTGATGCCGGGTTTGTGCGGCAACAGCCAGTCCTTGCCCGACATCGAAAATGAGCAGCCTCAGGCTGTCTTACGCGGGGTTCTGCGGCGCGTTCAGGAACATCGGCAGCATCATCACAACACCGAGCCAGCGTGCCGGAAATCCTCGCGGCAACTGGATCACCAGTACGCCCAGCATGCCGGCGGCGATGCACCAGGCAGGTGGCGCATGCTGTGTCCAACCGCCTGGGGGAGCCTGTTCAGCCATTCCAGCAATGCCATCGTCCAGGACATCACGGTATGTGCGAGCCACAACGGCGCGCCCGAATAGCTGAGATACTGGGGCAGCGCTGCGCCAGGCAGGGTGAGCGGGACCACGACCAGGCTCACCAGCGGTATTGCAAAGGCATTGGCGATCGGCGAGACCAGTGAGATTTGCTGGAACAGCGCAAGCAGCATGGGAATGAGGCCGATGGTCATCGCCCATTGCACCTTCCCGTATTCCACCAGCACCCGCAACGGGTATGCTAAAGATAGACAATCCGCAACCAACGTTTGGTTGGGTGGAATTGACACCGCCGATGGGGACCCGACGGCTTTGCCGTCACCCTCTCGCAGCACACGCGAAGGCTTCAGGCGATATGCCGTCACGTAAAGGATCAGCGCCACGGCGCAGAACGACAGCCAGAATCCGGACGACAGGATGGACCAACGGTCGGGAATCAGCACGCCTAGCAATGCGATGCTGAGCATCTGGGCCGGCGAAAAATTCCGGTGCAGCCAGAGCGCGGCGGCCATCGCGCCGACCATATAAACGGTGCGTTGCGCCAGGCACGGCAAAGCCGGACAAGAGCGCGTAGGCCAATGCCACCAGCAACGCAAACAGTGCAGCCGCCTTGCGTGCGGGCAACAGCAGGGTAAGCCGCACGCTGCGGCGCCACAACCAATAGGCGAGCGCAAAGCCCAAGCCGGACAGCATGGTGATATGCAGGCCGGAAATGCTGATCTAATATCGTTCGGTTTTCATCTGTGGTCTGCACACAAAAGTCATGTCCTGCTTGCACACGAGTCCATAAGCTTACCAGGTGCTGCTATTATGGAGTGGCGGCTTTAGGGAAGGCAGTTTAGCCACACGAAATTCGGCTATCGGCCAATAGTGTCCTGTGGGCCGATTTTTTACATGCAAGCAAAGGAATTGCAGCAACAATCCAAATTGCAACCGCGCCTAACCGGTTAATGGTATGGTCAGCGATATGGCAGTTACGCAACGGATTCATTTTGTAAGTGAAATGAATAGCTCAGGCAGACGTTCCGGCAGCGACTCAACGCGATCTATGATGGTGTATTGCTTGCCAAAAATATCGGCAACATATTCATCCGCCTTGGGATCAAGGTTAATACAGTAGGTGTAAATGCCCTGTTGATCCAACTCCTTTACCGCCTGACGTGCATCTTCTATCAGTATGTGCCCGTCCTTGCTATCGATATCAGCCGGCTCGCCATCAGTGAGGATCAGCATCAATTTTTTTTCAGCCTGTTGTTTTTCCAGATAATGCGCGGCATGGCGCATCGCCGCCCCCATACGCGTGGAGTAACTTGCCTCCATCGCCGCAAGCCGCCCTTTCACCTCATCGTCCCAATGTTCGCTATATCCCTTGATGTGCAGGTAGCGCACATCGTGGCGGGTGTTGGAATGGAACCCCGCAATCGCGAAAGGATCGCCCAGTTTTTCAACTGCCCAACCCAGCAGAGATACCGCCTCCTGACTTAGCTCCAGAATCGTCTGTTCACTACCTGCGGCTTTTTCGTTTAATGATTCCGACAAGTCCAGTAACAGCATAACTGCGATACTTCGCCCGCTGGTCTTGTGACTCATATTAATACGCGGATCGGGCGTCGCACCGCTCTTGTAGTCGATCAGCGAACGCAAGGCGACATCCAGATCCAGCTCGCTGCCTTCTTCCTGATAGCGGATACGCACCTTGTCCTGCGGCTTGAGCAGGTCGAGCAACTTCTTCAATCGCTTTGCCAGCGCGGCGTGCTTGACCAGCAGCCTGTCAATGTCTGCCGCGTTGCCTTGTGGATGTAAGGCCTCGTATACGCTCACCCAGTCGGGGCGATAACTATGGGTGTTGTAATCCCATTCATGATAATGGCGTGGGGGCAGTCCTTTGATCTCCTCGCCCGGCTCGATCTTGCGTTCCTCATCGAACGCCTCTTCCTCGTCGCCTTGCTCGATGAATTTCCACATCTGGCGATTGTCATCGTGATAGTCGATCACCGTGTCCTTGAAATGGGTCTTGGCGAGTTGATCGCTTTGGCGACGTGTCTTTGCCACAAAGGAGACCGCCAAATCCGCCATTTCCTGGGTGTTCGAATCGCTCTGGCGCATCAACTCATGAAAGCGCAGCGCGAATTCGATGATATGAGGATTTTTATAAGGGTGATCGGAATCGAGTATCGCGCGCGACATCATGGCCAAACGGTGACGGACACCGGATTCCTTTTCGGGATCGCAGGCATTTTCGTCAGGTGCGGGATGCAGTGCCAAGAAAATGCGGTGCAAGCCGGGATATTCGCGTATTACCAGATAGTCCATCCGGCTGTCCTCGAAGAACTCCGCCGCCATGCGCTGAAAAGGACTCAAGTTGTCGGCAAAAATCGCCATAGTCCAGCGTCGATGGCCCACGATATGCGCGAGTGCGGCGCGGTAACGGTCGATCCCGGGTATGCCATGCGCATCATTGTAAGCGTCAGGGAGGCGTATGCCGAGTTTGTCGTAATAGGGGATTGGCTTGCGCAACTCGTCGAATGCACTGGAGTAAGGAATCAACAAGTCTTCGTCTCGCCACAATCCGCGCAAATACATATCCAGTTTGCGTTCGTTATCCACCAGCAGCGTGCCGTGCCGTTCGCGTTGCAATACTGCCAGGCTGTCCGCAGATTGCACACCAAAGTATTCGATTTGCCGGTCCGGATGGTCGTGGTAGTAGCGTACACCGTAATCCACCCAGTTCTTGAGGCCACCCAGTGAAAGCTGGGCAAGTAATCCCGATATTTGTTTGAACATCTCCGGGAGGCCGGGACTGGGAAAAGTCTGGTGAATGCCGTGAATGGATCCGGTGGTGCGCTCCATCAGATCAAGCGCAATGGCGAGGTAATCGCGTACCTGCTCACGCGTTTGCAAGCGGCGAGCGGTAACAGGCAACGATTGCAGGAACGGGGTGATTGCCTTGCCGTTTGGAGATTTCCACATCCTGCGGATAAATTCCATGATGTCAGGCAAGGTCTCTTCACCCACTGTCTTGGCAACTGCCGGCCATTCCTCCAGGAAGATCAGGATTGGTTCTGCGCCGCGCCCCATCTTGCCAAGGAAGCGCGCGTGCTCGATATAAGCATCAATCCCCTTGCTGGAAAGTGTCGCCAGCGCCTGTCGCATACAATCGGGAAATACCAGCTCGACACGGGGAAATCCGCATTCAAGCCGCACCCAGTATGTTTGAAGCTCTTCTGGTATCACTACCGTTTCCATGGTCAATTACCTTATGGCTTTACGCAAACACCGCATCAATCGCATGATCCAGTGTTTCGCGAATATCCGCGTCATCGGTGATCGGACGCACCAAAGCCATGCGGCAGGCATCACGGGGCTCGACCCCCCCCTTGATCAACGTGGCTGCGTACACCAGCAGACGAGTGGAGATACCCTCATCCAACCCGTGACCTTTTAGGTTACGGGCCGTCGCACCGATCTTGACCAGCTTGGCAGACAGGTCGCTATCCATGCCGGTTTCCTTGCAAAGAATTTCGGTTTCGACGCCGGCCTCAGGATAATCGAAATCAAACGCGGTGAAGCGCTGCTTGGTGGATTGCTTCAGGTCCTTCAGCAAACTCTGATAACCCGGGTTATAGGAGATCACTAATTGGAAATCAGCATGCGCTTCTACCAGTTCGCCTTTCTTGTCCAATGGCAGCGTACGCCTGTGGTCGGTCAGCGGGTGGATCACTACCGTTGTATCCTGGCGCGCCTCGACGATTTCGTCGAGGTAACAGATCGCGCCGATGCGAGCCGCCGTGGTCAGCGGACCATCCAGCCAGCGCGTGCCATTGGTATCAAGCAGATAGCGGCCGACCAGATCGCTGGCAGTCATATCCTCATTGCACGCCACGGTGATCAGCGGCTTTTTCAATTTCCAAGCCATGTATTCGATGAAACGCGACTTGCCGCACCCGGTCGGTCCTTTCACCATTACCGGCAAGCGTGCAACATAGGCAGCCTCGTACAATTTCACCTCGTTGCCTTGCGCTTGATAGAACGGTTCTTTATGCACTTTGTATTGATCGATACTTCTTTTCGTCATGGGCTACTCCAAATGAAAGTCATGCAAACTGCACACGCCGGAAGATTGTAAATTCCGGATAAAAACGCCCCCAACAAGTGGGGGCGAGTTTTTACCATTTCGATAGGCCTGAGCTTACTTGTGCACGCCCAGCTTTTCGCGCCAGCCCGGATACAACTTGTCCGCATCCTTTGGAAAGGATTCGAATGCACGCGCGAATTCCTTGTGCGTTTTCGCATAGGCGATCGGGTCAGCGCCTTCCTTCCAGCAGTTATACGCCTGACGCAGGGAGATCGCACCCGCTGCCGGGGAGTCGATGTGACCGTAAGAACCGCCGCCCGCCGTATTGATCACGTTGCCGTGACCCAGATTCTCGAAGAATCCCGGCAGACGCAACGCGTTCATGCCGCCCGAGATGATCGGGGTGGTGGGTTTCATGCCCAGCCATTCCTGGTGGTAGTAGGGACCATCGGCAGAATCGCGTTCAATCATGTAGGCGATATTGCGGTTGTCCGCGCCACCTTCCATCTTGCCGAAACCCATCGTGCCAACGTGGATACCGGAAGCACCTTGCAGACGCGATATCTTTGCCAACACAAACGCCGTGTAACCGCGGACAGCGGAGGGCGAAGTAATCATGCCGTGACCGGCACGGTGATAGTGCAAATACTGCTGGGGATATTGACGGCGGGCAGTGGTGATCATGCCGGGGCCACCGACAAAACCGTCAACCAGGAAGGCCAGCTTGTTTGCGTCCGGACCAAACACGCTCAGTGCAAAATCGGCACGTGCCAACATTTCGTAATGGTCGTCGGCGGTAATGTTCATCGAGAACAGTTTCGCATCGCCGGTTTCATCCATCGCCCGCTTCATCGAATCGTAAACCAGCGGCAATACTTTTTTCAGCGGACAGAAGACCTGATTGCCTTGCGGTTCATCATTCTTGATGAAGTCGCCTCCCAGCCAGAATTGGTATGCTGCTTTAGCGAATGGCTCCGGACGCAAACCCAGCTTGGGCTTGATAATGGTCCCGGAAATATAGCCGCCGTCCTTGATTGGACAACCCAGAATTCGCCACAAGTCGGAGATGTCAGTTGCCGGACCATCAAATTGCATCAACATTTCGGGGGGAACAAAGAAATCCTGCATTTGCGCGTGCTTGATGTCGCCCATGCCCTGATTGTTGCCGATTGCGCAGGTCAGGAAAGACACAATCATCGCGCGGCCGTCCGTGATATTGCGATCGAACAATACCGACGGGTAAGCAATCTTCATGATGCCTTTAACTTCATCAATGAAGTAAACAAGGGCGTCCACACCCTTGGTAAATTCGTCCGTGGTGGAAACTTCCACATTGGTACCTGTTGAAGACTCAGCAGCAAAGTGCGCGGCAGCTTCCAGATAACCGTGACCCTCTGATGGGCGCATGTGGTAAGCCACCAGAATGTGCTTGCCATTCTTAATCAGGTCCTCTTCTTTCAGACTCAGATCCGCATAACGATTTGATTGATCCATGGATTTCTTCTCCCTTGTTAATGATTAAATGAAAAATTTGATAAGTACCTGAAAAACGAAACTATAGGCGTATAACTCTATAAATAATAGTCAATTGTTTTTATAAAAACCATAAGAAAGGCTTATGGCTTGGTACAATTACCGCCATGCTGAATTTTACGTTGCGCCAGTTGGAGGTATTTTAAAAAGTGGCAAACCACTTGAATTACACGCGCGCAGCCGAGGAACCATACCTCTCACAGCCGGCCGTTTCGATGCAGATCAAGCAACTGGAAGAAAACATCGGCTTGCCCCTTTTCGAGCAAATGGGCAAGAAGATCTTCTTGACCGAGGCCGGCCGCGAACTGTTCCATTACAGCCGCAACATCACGCAACAACTCGCCGAAATGGAATCGGTATTTGACGAGATGAAAGGACTGGGGCATGGCAAGCTCACCCATTCCGCAGTCAATACCGCGATTTATTTCACCCCGCAACTGCTCGCCCGATTCTGCCAGCAATACCCCGACATCAAACTGATCCTGCAGACGTACCCCACGTACCGATAGTCCGTTCAACTATCCACTCCATGGGTCAATGAACAGTGGGATAGCCGATGCAATTTCCGATGCGAGAAAGCTGCCGCTCGCCAATGGCTCGCTCGTGTCGATTGCTGTATTTCACCAATGTCCGGTATCGGGTAGCGAGTTTAGATGCTCATATGCCGCCTTTGGATCGATTCTTGCCAGTCGAGACTGGCCGGTTTGGGCAAGTGAAATTACAAAGTCGGCTTGCCGTTTTGGGTTCTGCTTTGCCTTTTTCATGTAGTCGAGCAAAGTGTCCGATACGGAATGTGCAGCCAACGTTCGCTATCTATGAATTACGTTTTAATAGATATTGGATGCTGCTCTAATATCGTTCGGAAGTCATCAGGTGATTACACACAAAAGTCATGTCGGTCTGCATATTGGCTTTGAAAGCGTGTTTTGATAGATATTAGATGCTCATCAGGTGATTCACGCCGTGCGCGTGCACACCTGCCATTGTGGCTGCGGGATGCTGCTCTGCTCGCCGATCGCGAGGGCAGTCAACACCCCTGCATAGGGCGCAGCCAACAGTGTCGCAGCGATTTTGTCGCGCACTTGTTCCCGCAAGCGCTGGATGCGGCAATTCAGGCCGCCGGCCAACTTTGCCAGACGCACGTTGGGCCCCTTGTTATTCACATAACCCACGGCGGGCACATTGTTTTCCAGTGCCCACAATTCAAAGTCGAAACCATGCGGATTGCTGCTGCCGTGCAGCTGTTTGAGCTGCAAAGTGAGTTGCCAGCGCTCCCCGGCGTGCAGCACGGGCAGCTCGGTTTGCCTCGAGTAATAGGTGCTGAGATGTAAATGAGCGGGCACGCTGGCCTGCGCTGTCAGGACTTTTTCCACGTCGAAGCCGAAATGCTGGCCCTGCTCGTGTTTGCGGGGCAGATCGGCAACCACCCCGATCACATCGATGTCGCGGCCCTGCCATTGAGCGGGCAAGGTAACTGCCAGCCGCTGTTCGGCTTGCCATGCGGCATGATAGAACCCGATACACAGGCCGAAAAGCGCAAGCAGCAGATTTCATATCAACTGCAGCGCATGGGAGCTTGCAGGGATCAGCAGCGCGGGCGGAAAACAGACCAGCAGCCATGCCCAGCCAGATGCGGGCAGCACGGTCTGCTGTTGCAGCAGCCACACGCCGAGGGAAAAGCAGACGGTGAAGAGAACCATGCGCGTAGATTAGCGCATGAGAATAGAATTGGGCATGCGTCATTTACTCCGTAAATTTCTGCCGTCCCACGATACAGTGCAAAACCAGCGCTGGCTGAAACCGTTCGGCAGGTGGCTGCATTATCCGAATCTGTGGTATCTGAATCGCCGTTCGGTGCCCGGGGGTGTGGCGGTCGGCATGTTCTGCGGCCTGGTCCCCGGACCGTTGCAGATGATTTCTGCCGCGCTGATGTCGTGTTGTTGCGCGTGAACTTGCCTGTCGCGGCTTTCGCCACGCTTTACACCAACCCGTTCACCATGCTGCCGCTTTATCTGGCCGCATATCAACTGGGCGCATGGTTCATCGGGGTGCACAACGGCGCGCCGATGAACCATTTCACTCTTCCTGAAATGCATTGGCAGAGCTGGCCGTCGGATTTGTGGGCATGGATGCTGATGCTGGGCAAGCCCCTGCTGATCGGTTTGCCACTGCTCGCGCTGACTCTCGCGATTACCGGATATGTTGCGGTGCGCGTGGCGTGGCGTGTGGTGGTTATGTTCAGGTGGCGGGCCAGGAAACGCCGCAGGGCGGCATGATAATATAGTGCCACCTTGGTGCCCGGGCCGGATGGGGTGATAACGGCATTCTTGCACGGTCGAACAGCGAACATAGTTAAGGAACCTGCCCATGAGTCAACTCGACGTTACAATTAGAACCCGCGACGGCGTCTGCCCTGCTACGATATTTACCCCAAAAGAATCAGCGGGGCCGTGGCCTGCAGTGATTTTCTTCATGGATGGTTTTGGCATCCGTCCGGTGATGCGGGAAATGGCTCAGCGGTTGGCGGATGGCGGATATCTGGTATTGCTGCCCGATCTGTATTACCGCACCGGGCCTTATGCGCCCATGGTTCCCTCCCGGATCGTGGCTGATCCGAAATTGCGGGAAGAATTCATGAAGCTTGTCACCGGCCTCAACCGCGACCATAAGGTTTCGGACGCGGGGGCTTTCATCGAATTTCTTCTGTCCCGGCCCGAGGTCAGGGGTGACCGGTTCGGCTCGACCGGCTATTGCATGGGCGGGAATGTTTCATTGACCGCTGCCGGCGCATATCCGGGCCGGTTTGCGGCAGTTGCTTCCTTTCATGGCGGGAACCTGGCGACCGACCAGGCGGACAGTCCCCATCTCTTTGTGAAAAACATCACCGGCCGCGTATATGTCGCCGGCGCTGTCGAGGACAGGTCATTTTCGGAAGAACAGAAAAGCCGGCTGGAGCAGGCATTGACCGATGCAGGAGTGGAACATTTGATCGAGACCTATCCCGGCGCGCTGCATGGTTTCGCGGTTCCGGACCACCCTGTATATGACCAGGCCGCCGCAGATCGCCACTGGACGGCCTTGTTCGGACTCCTGCACGAGTCTTTCGCGCCCAAGCCTTGATGGGCCACCGTTAGCCAGGCTATCTGCAGGGCGTGATGTGGCTCCAACTGCAGAACGCAGCGGGCGTGCCGATGTTCAGATCACGGCCGGCATTTGTACATGTCAAACGTGCGCTGGCCGAATTCCTTCGATTCGCCCTTTACCAGGGTATCCGCACCGGCATCCACGGCATTGTTACGTGCCAACTGATACAAGTCGGCTTCCACGGCTTCCGGGAGTCGCTTGATGAATCCGACCTTGGCGACCACGCTGACAATGGTCTGTCCCTTGGACTGGCAGCCGCCGACCTGGTTTGCATCGGCCAGCGACACACGGTCCGAGCCTTCGCGTACACCGATCATCATGCTGGTGCATCCGCCCAAGCCGGCAATCAGCGGCAAACCCACCGCAATACCCAACATAATATTTTTAAATCGCATTGTCATTCCTCCTCATGGAACCGAAATATTAATTCATTCATCGATCGCCTGTACAACTTTCCGGATGGCTTACCCGGGTTGCAACACCCCGTCCTCCAGTCGCAGCATCCGCTGCATCCTCCTTGCCAAATCGATATCGTGGGTGACCACGATGAAACTGGTGTTGAATTCCTCGTTGAGTTGTTGCATCAGGTCGAATAAAGCCTGTGCGCTGGCCCGATCCAGATTGCCGGTCGGCTCGTCGGCGAGCACGCAGGCGGGTCCGGTAACCAGCGCGCGTGCCACCGCGGTGCGCTGGCGCTCCCCGCCGGACAGCTCCGAAGGGTGATGATCGAGGCGTTGTGCCAGCCCCACCTGTTCCAGCATCGCGGCGGCGCGGGGTGCGGCTTCCGCGCGTTTCATGCCGCGTATCAGCAACGGCATCGCGACGTTTTCCAGCGCAGTGAATTCCGGCAACAGATGATGAAACTGGTAGACGAAACCCAGTGAACGGTTGCGCAATTCGCCGCGCCGGGTTTCATTCATGCCCTGCACATCCTGTCCGAGTATCTGTACGCTGCCTCCGCTGGCACGGTCCAGACCGCCGAGCAGATGCAGCAAGGTGCTCTTGCCGGAACCCGAAGCGCCGACGATGGCGATACGCTCGCCGCGCTGCACATCGAGGTTGACGCCCTTGAGCACCGGCACATCGACCATGCCGATCGTGAATGTCTTGCTCAGATCGCGGCAGGAAATCACCGTTCCGCCATTCCTGTCATTCATAGCGCAACGCCTCCGCCGGTTGCGTTTGCGACGCGCGATAGCTGGGATAAAGCGTCGCCAGCAGGCTGATCAGGAAGGAGACGCCGGTGACCACGATCACTTCGTGGTAGCGCAGATCGGAAGGCAATTCGTTGATGTAGTACACGTCCTTGGCAAGGAAATGCACGCCGAACAGGTGCTCGATGAACGGCATGATCACATCCAGGTTCAGCGCAATCACGACGCCGCTGATGGCGCCGAGCAGGGTGCCGATCACGCCGATCACCACGCCCTGCACGATGAAGATTTTCATGATGCTGCGCGGCGATGCACCCAGTGTGCGCAGGATCGCGATGTCGGACTGCTTATCGGTGACGGCCATCACCAGCGTGGAAACGATGTTGAACGCGGCGACCGCGACGATCAGCGACAGGATGATGAACATCATCCGCTTTTCCATCGCCACCGCCCTGAAGTAGTTGCTGTTCTGGTGTGTCCAGTCGTTGGCGTAAAGATTGTCGGGCAGTTCGCGCTGTATCTCGCTTGCGACTTGCGGGGCAACATCGACATCGCGCAACTTCGCACTGATGCCGGTCACCGCATCGCCCATTTGGAACAGTTTCTGCGCGTCGTTGATGTTGATCAGCGCGAGGTTGTCGTCATAAGGTGCCATGCCGATCTCGAAGATGCCCACCACGCGAAATTGCTTGAGCCTGGGCATCATCCCGGCCGGCGTGATCTGCCCTTGAGGGGCGATCAGCATGATCTTTTGCCTGAGTTGCACGCCGAGCGCGCGCGCCAGGTCGACGCCGAGCACGATGCCGAATTCTCCGCTGCGCAAATTGGCCAATGAGCCCGACTTGATCTTGTTGGACAGTTCGGTGACACCGGTTTCCTCTGCCGGGTCGATGCCGCGCACCATCACGCCCTGTACGTTTTGCCCGAATGACAGCATGCCTTGTCCGGCCACATAGGGAGCGGCCGCGGCAACCTGCGCATTCTGCTTAACCTTGGCGAATACGGCCTGCCAGTCATTCAGCCGTCCGCCGTCTGCGACAACTTCCAGATGCGGTGTGGCGCCCAGCATGCGTTCGCGTATCTCTTTCTGGAAGCCGTTCATCACCGACAGCACGACGATCAAGGCCATCACGCCCAGCGCCATGCCCAGCATGGAGATCAGCGAGATGAAGGAGATGAAGTGGTTGCGCCGCTTGGCTCTGGTGTAGCGCAGGCCGACGAATAGTTCGTAAGGTTGCAAGGCAAGATTGATGATTTTGTTTTAACGGGCGCTAGTTTGCCACAAAGCAGCGGGGCCATGGCGGCGAAACCTGTCACAGCGAGTAACCGTCGCCTAGCCGGGTTCAGCCGCCCTTGTAAAAATGGTTGGGCAGCCATATGGCGATGTCCGGAACCAGGCACAGGATGAAGATACCCAGAACCATCAGGCCGACAAAGGGCAGGGTACCCCAAATGATGGTTTTCAGCCGGATGTCGGGTGCAATGCCATTGATCACGAACAGGTTGAGTCCGACCAGCCACGTTGCGGCCTGGTGGGCCACGCCCAGGCAGCTCACTGGGCGTGGCTGTTTGCAGACAGACCCAAGGCCAAGAAATCGGCAACAGCGGAAAATACAAAGCTCCATGCATTCATTAATGCTTTTCCTCTGGCTGTTGTGTTGCCGGACGACGGCACGACCGATTCGGAACAACGATCAATTGAATTTTGCATTCGATCATTTTTGATCCGGACGTTAAAGTGCCTGGCAAAGCATTCACTGTCAACATTTGGCCATATGTCTGATAATGTACTTGCGAGGAAATTCAGCCCATCATTGCGAGTATTGCATTTCCTGGCAGGGGACCTGATTATTGCGTGACGAAAGCGGTATGCTGCGGCACATGATCACATACGGCACGGGGCCGGGCTGACCCTGGGCGGATCATTAACAGTCGCAATTTCATTTCGATACTTGAAGATCATGACGAACGAACCGGGCTGCTGGTTGCTGCGCTGCGACAATAAATTGCTGACGGTAAGCGGCGAAGCCGGCGGAAATATTTTTCCATCCGGAGTGGCGTCGGATTTTGGCGAACCCAGGGACGCGCTGCTGGTCGGGAAATGGCAAGGGACGCGTTGCTATGCCGCCGAGCTCGACAGGCTTCCCGAGAACGTCCGGGGAGAACTGATGCCGGTTCGCAGCCTGTTCAGCCTGGCTGGTAAGGAAGCGATTTATCTGGCCGGGCGCGCCATTCAGCTTCTGGATTGGCAGAAGAACAACCGCTATTGCGGCAGGTGCGGTGCAACCACAACCATCAAGACCGGGCAGTTTGCGATGATCTGTCCCGCATGCGGCCTCGTTGCATACCCGAGAATTTCCCCCGCCGTGATGGTGCTGATCAGCCGTGATGATGAATTGCTGCTGGCACGAAGCCCGCGATTCAAGCCCGGAGTCTTCAGTGCGCTGGCGGGCTTTGTGGAGGCCGGCGAAACCCTGGAACAATGCGCTGCCCGTGAAGTTCTCGAAGAAGTCGGGATTCAGATCTCCAATCTCAGGTATTTCAGAAGCCAGTCATGGCCGTTTCCGGACTCATTGATGGTCGCCTTTTTCGCCGACTACGCGGGCGGTACGATCAAGCCTGACCCGCTGGAAATCGAAGATGCGAAATGGTTTTCACGCAGCGCCTTGCCTGCATTGCCTGAGCCGGCGAGTATAGCCCGCCAGTTGATTGATGCAGCGTGTCGCTAGCCACTGGCTCGCCGGAAGCGGTGAAATGCCGGAGCGGACTCATGCAAAGAAATGGTGGTTGGATTCGGCCAAAGCAAACCGCATGTTTCATGCCAAACCGATTCGAATCTGTTTTGTCTATCCAGCTTCTTTTCCTGGCGATTTCCTGTTTTGGTCATGCGCATGTTCGGTTTCTGCAGTATCCGCAGATGTGTTGCCCGGATTTCTTGACGAAGGAATCGACCGCAATCCGGAAAACAATGTTCTGTAAACCAGGAAGACGATTGATATCGGTATGGCGAGTGCGAAAAGCAGAATGAATACTTTACATATATCCGGCAAATTCCATGTTTGCATTCTCCTTGTGGTTAAGGGCGTTCAGGTTTAATCGATACCCGGCGCAGGATCAGCATAATGGCAGGGTATGGCTTTCCCGATTCTTGTCAGCATAACAAAAATGGCGGCTTAAAATCGGGCGCAAATAATTGGATACAAATATAAATGTAATAAATGTTACATGTCGGTATTATTGTCATCGGATGGATTTGTCATCGGGATGGATGCAGTGTGGTGAACATTGCTTCAAATTGTTCCGGGTTACGGCGTGCTCCGGTCATGCGCCAATCTGAAATCCTTCATCGTTGTAACCTGCATGTCCGGCAACTCACCGGTTTGATGCGTATGTTATGTTGAAGCAATTTTACGGAGATGAACCATGAATTCGACTGCCGAAGCGCTTGGAATAGGAATGCTTATAGGTGTAGTGCTTTTTCTCGTATGCCTGCTTTTGGGTTGGGTAGACAAGATGACTGCGGCAATGAGCAGACTCTTTAAATAAAGCGCTTCCTCGCGGCCTTGCTTCAACCGGGCCCTGTATAGCCGGCCCCCGGCAACCATTGGGTTTGATTTCCCTTCAACGCCGAACTACCCCGGCCAGCTTGTACTCGAACTCAACTCACATTGGTTCAGGGCGGGTTTCGATTCCAAACAAAGTATTTGATTTTGGCGCGACACGCGCGCCTCAGAAGTGCCCCGTCTTTCGTGCATATTGGTATAGATCGAAGCGCGATCATTGAAAGTCTGCGAGCCCGGATAATTGAACTCCGGTTGCGTGTAAAGCCCCTTTTGTTTTGGGTTTGGAAGTATTATTGTCGAAGTCATCAGGTGCCCAGTTTCAGGATGACCGGGGATTGATATTGGCAGCTGATCATGGCGTTTGGCCGGAACAGGGAAGGGATGAATATGCGTTGGCTATATCGAGCGTTCCTAATGTTGCCGGCGTTGGCGATGATGAATGTGGCTTGGGCAGCCGATTCTGGCGGGCAAACCCCCTTGATACTCGCTGTTCATCCCTATCTGCCGCACGATGAACTGATTTCGCGTTTCACTCCCCTGGCCGATTATATCGGCCGGGCAATCGGCAGGCCGGTGGTGGTGAGGATAGGACAGAATTACGAAGATCACATCAATGCCGTAGGCACAGACCAGGTGGATATCGCCTACATCGGCCCCGCCGAATATGTGAAGATGGTGGCCAAGTATGGCAAGAAGCCGTTGCTGGCCCGTCAGGAAATCGATGGCCAGCCATATTTGAAGGGCGAGATCATTGTTCGCAGCAACAGTCCGCTGCAATCGCTGTCGGCACTGAAAGGAAAAAGATTTGTGTTTGCCGATGCCAGTTCCACGATGGGTTCCCTGCTGCCCCAGTATATGCTTGCCAAGGCAGGCGTTCCGTTAAGCAGCCTGTCAGGCTACAAGTTTCTGAACGAGCACGAGAATGTGGCACTGGCTGTGCTGGCCGGCGATTACGATGCGGGCGCGGTCAAGGAAGAAACGTTCCGGAAATTTGCGCCCAAGGGGTTGCGGTCCCTGGCCCACCTGCCATTGGTCTATGACCATTTGTTCGTCGCCAGCAACAAGCTTCCCGGGGGTATGGTCGATACCCTGCGCCACTTGTTGCTGAACCTGGACAAGTCGGCACAAGGCAGAGCTATCATGGAATCCATTCGTCACGGGATGACTGCCCTTGTCAGCCCGAAAGACAGCGAATACGATAACCTTCGCGTCATTCTGGGCTCAAAAGGTTTGAACAACATACACTGATGCCATATGCGTAAGCCATTCTTTTCGAGATGGTCCTGGCTGGTGCTGGGTTGCATTTTATTGGTGTTGGCAGCAATTTCAGGATATGCGCTGCACTATCAGTTTAATCAAAACCTGGCGCGTGCAGCCAGTTCCGCCGAACAGCAAATTCGACTGGATGCCTCCATTCTCTCCTCGGAAATGAATTCCGGGCAATACCAATATATCAATGACCTGTTCAAAAAATGGGCCCTTGGAAATGACCGGATTATTGAATTGCGACTCGATGCGGCCAACGGCTTCAACATTGCCAGCTATCAACGTCCGGGGAATGACCGTCACACCCTCCAACTAAAGTTCCCGATCGCGTACTCGTATCATGGGCAAGCCACGTTTAGTGCTCGCATGAGCCTGGATGAGGTGTATCAACGCAATGATCAACTCCTCGTGCTCATCGCGGGATTGTTCGCGGTTTTTTCCGGCCTGCTTTGCTTTATTTTGCACATGGCGATCCGGCTCCAGAACGAAGCGGGCCGGTCCCGGCATATTTCCAATTTGTACAAGGCCTTGAGCGAAATAAACCAGGCCATCGTGCGCATGGAACAGCAAGACCAATTATTTCCGCTGGTATGCCGTTGTGCGGTCGATTTTGGCGGCATGAGCATGGCCTGGGTCGGACAACTGGACGAGAAAAGCAGTTTGTTCTTTCCTGCTGCCAGCTATGGCCGCGGGCAAGACTACCTCGAAAATATAATCATATCTTCGCTTGCAGATGTGCCCGAAGGCCGCGGCCCTATGGGCACCGCTTACCGCGAGAACCGGGCAATCATCGTTAACGACTATTTCGCTGACCCTGCCACTGCGCCATGGAAGACACGTGCTGCCGGCAAGAGTTGGCGCTCGGCCGCAGCATTTCCGATACCGAGGGGAGGGCGCCCGTTTGCTGTAATTTCGGTGTATCACTCGCGGGACGATGCCTTTGACGAAGATGCCGTTGCCTTGCTGCAGGAAATGTGCCGGGATATCTCTTTCGCACTGGATAATTTTGATCGTTCGATAGCACACGCGGAAGCGCAGGAATCTCTGCGGCTCGCGGCGTCGGTCTATGCCTCAAGCAATGAGGGGATCATGATCACCGATGCCGACAATCGGATCATGTCGGTCAATCCGGCCTTCTCGGATGTGACCGGTTACAGCCTCGCGGATGTCATTGGGAAGGATCCGCGTTTTTTGGGTTCCGGACGCCATGATGAAGACTTTTATCGAAGCATGTGGCAGAAAATCCATCGCACCGGAATCTGGCAGGGAGAAATCTGGGACCGGCGCAAGAACGGCGAGATCTATCCAGTCTGGCTCAGCATCTCCACTGTTCGGCAGCATGACGGGATCATCACACATTATGTCGGGGCGCTTATCGACATCACCGAACGCAAGCTTCAGGAAAGCCAGATCAGGGAGAACGAGCAGCGTCTTCTCGACATACTGAATGTGAGCCCCATCGGGGTGCGGATCGCAACCAGGCAGGGGCGAGAAGTGGTGTTTTACAACCAGGCTTATGCCGATTTGATCAGGAATCTCGATGCAATTGGCGATGACCCAAAGCGATATTACGTCAGGAGCGAAGAATATGAAGAAGTGATTGCGATACTGGCGCAAGGCAAATCCGTCATCAACCGCCTGATCGAATTACGCATGCCGCACGGTTCCACGGTGTGGACCCTGGCCTCCTACATCCCGATACGGTACAAGGACGAAGAGGCCATGCTGGGCTGGTTCTACGACGTCACCGATCGCAAGCGCGCCGAGGAAGACCTCATCCGGTATCGCCAGCATCTCGAGGAGTTGGTTGAGACCCGGACCGAACAGCTGAATACTGCGCGCATCGTCGCCGAGTCGGCCAGCCGGGCCAAAAGCGAATTCCTGTCCAGCATGAGCCACGAATTGCGCACGCCGTTGAACGCGATCCTGGGCTACGCCCAGCTGTTCAACATGAACCCGGACCTGTCCGCGGACATCAAGGAACAGGCGCGCGATATTGAGGATGCCGGCAGACACTTGTTGGCGCTGATCAACGACATGATTGATCTGTCCCGGATCGAGGCGGGCAAGATGGAACTGTCGATGGAACCGGTTTCGGTCAGGGCCGTGACCACCGACAGCCTGGCGATGATCGCTTCGATGGTTAGCAAGCACGGCATCGAACTGGTCGACGTGGACGGCGCAGAACGTGAAAACATGGTGGTGTACGCCGACAACATCCGGCTGCGCCAAGTGCTGATCAACCTGCTGTCCAACGCGATCAAGTACAACCGCCCGCATGGCTCGGTGCGCCTGGCCTGCCAGGCCATGGACGGCAGGGCGCGCATCAGCGTCGCCGATACCGGCCTGGGCATTCCGGCCGACAAGCAGTCGCGCATATTCAATGCCTTCGACCGGCTGGGCAGGGAGACCGGTGCGGTGGAAGGCACCGGCATCGGCCTGGTGATCACCAAGCGCATCGTGGAAGCGATGGGCGGAAGCATCGGTTTCGAGAGCACGGAAGGGCAGGGCAGCACGTTCTGGGTGGAGCTCGACGCGATCAACACGGTTTCCCATGGAATCTGAAAGACTGGGGGAGTTGAAAGACTGGGCTGGACTTTTAAAATGAATTTGCCCAAGCCATCAAATCGCGATGTAAATGCCCAAATTGCGCGCCTATTCGTGTATCCCGTCAAATCCTGCGCGGGGGTCGAGGTGCGGGAGATGTTGCTGACCGATACCGGTCCGGAATTCGATCGTGCGTGGATGGTGGTCGATGCGCAGGGTGCATTCGTCACGCAGCGCGAGCATCCGCGCCTAGCGCTGATCCACCCGCAATTGACTCATGACGAGTTGCTGTTGAGCGCTCCCGGAATGCCGGACCTGCGCATTGCGCTCGACCTGATGACGCAGCCTGTTGCCGTCAAGGTCTGGGATGACCGGGTTTCCGCCTTCGATATGGGCGAGGAGGCTGCGCGTTGGTTCACCGGTTTCCTGGCCATGTCCGAAGAGACGAGTTCAGGCGCAAGCCACTACGCGTTTCGGCTGGTTCGCTTCGATCCGGCATATCGGCGTGTCTCCAGCCCGAAGTGGACCGATGGTGTCGTTGCGCGTAACCGGTTCAACGACGGATTCCCGCTGCTGCTGCTCGGCGACGCTTCTCTCGCGCTTTTGAATGTGCACTTGGCAGCCGCCGGCCATGCGAGCGTCGTCGTCGAACGATTCCGGCCCAATATTGTGCTGTCCGGACTTCAGCCGCACGAAGAAGACCTGCTGGGCGTCATGCACGTTGAAGCGGGCGGTATGGAAATATTGCTCAAGCCGGTCAAGCCTTGTCCGCGCTGCCCGATCCCCAACGTCGATCCGCTGACCGCACGGAGCAGCCCTGAAGTCGGGGATGCCCTGCAAAGTTACCGGCAGGATGCCCGTTTGGACGGTGCGGTGACTTTCGGGATGAATGCCATCGTGCTTCGCGGTATCGGGAGCACTCTGCATGTTGGACAATCGGTGTCGGCCGATTTCGATTTTGACTGATTGGCGTCAAGAAGTGATGAGCCCTTGAGTTGTGCACCTGAAACTCGGTTGCCTTTCCGTTGGCGGCGTTTGTCGAGGCACTTCAGAAAACATATAACTGTTTCGTCTTGGCTCAGACTTGATCTGACGCATACTGCCTGCAGATCGCCGCAATCGCTTTTACTGCCGCATTTGTATGAAATGTAAAATTGAATCGCCAGAAGGCGGACGGAGGCGTCCGGCACAAATCGAAAGGGGACATAGGAGCATCCAAACTCGCTGCCCGATAGCGCAACCATACAAGCAGCCGGTCACACAATTCAGTGATGGCTATCTTCAGCCAAGCTATCCGACCGCGTCACTCAATATTTCTTCAATAGCATTCTGGAACTCGGCCACATTAAGCGGTTTGGTGAAGTAGCGCCTGAAGCCTGCCCTCAGGCCTTTCTCGATTTCCACCGGATGGGCGGTGGCACTGATGGCCATCACCGGAATATGGTGGGTTTGCTCCCCGCTTTGCAGCTGCTTGAGAAGCTCATAGCCGCTGATGCCGGGCAAGCAGATGTCCAGCAGGATCAGGTCCGGTTTATGCGCCCGTGCCAAGTCCAGGCCAAGGCTGGGAGTGTGGGCGGTCAGTAGCGTGAGATGGCCCATCTTGGCAACGATGGCCTTGACCAGCGCGATATGGTCAGGGTTGTCTTCAATGTAGAGCAGCGTCGCGTGGGCGCCGGTCGCAGCAGGATGGCCGGTGCGGGATGAAGGTAGCTGTTCCGGGGTTGCGTGCCTGATTTCTGCCACCGGCAATTCGATCCAGAAGGTGCTGCCCTGGCCGAGGACGGATTCGACGCCGATTGTGCCGCCCATCAGTTCGGCAAGCTGTTTGGTAATCGACAGGCCGATACCGGCCCCTTCGATGGTATAGGGCCGCTCCACCAGCCGGCTGAAGGGCTGGAACAGCGAGGAAAATTGGGCTTCCGGGATGCCGGGGCCGGTATCGGATACCCGGATGCGGATACGGTCCTGCCTCAACTGGCCGCTGACGATGACGCTGCCGCCCTCCCGGTTGTACTTGATGGCATTGGCAACCAGGTTGACCAGGATCTCCTCGAGGCGGAACGCATCGGCCAGCACTGTCACGTTGTTGCATGTGCCGTCATCGCAACTGAGCGTGATCCCGCGTTCCCTGGCCAGCGGCGACAGCAAGGCGAAGCATTCCTCGACGCTAGTGCGCAAGCTGACCTGTTCCGGATGCAGTTCGATCTTGCCCGCCTCGATCGCGGACAGGTTGAGCAGGTCGTGGATGATGCGGAGCAGATGCCAGCCGGAACGCGCCATGGTCTTGAGGTCGTCGCGATGTATGCCCAAGGGTTCATCATCGGGGCACATTTCCATCAGTTGCGTGTAACCCAGGATCGCATTCAGCGGGGTGCGCAATTCATGGCCCATGCGCGCAATGAATTCACTCTTGGCGCGGCTGGATTCCTCGGCGACTTCTTTGTCGATCATGAGTGCTTCAATCTGCTTGCGTTCAGTGATATCCCGGCAAAAGGCACAGATTTGCTGAAACTCTGCCAGATAGCTGGCAGACATCTCAACATCATACAAATGACCATCCTTATGGCGATGCTGCGTTTCAAAAACAGCATAGCCCTGGGCCATGAGTTGCTTGATCCGTGCCCGCACCACCTGATCATTATCAACCGCATCGAGTTGCGAAGCGTGCATGTGCAATAGCTCATCAATAGTGTACCCCGACATGTCAGCATAAGCCTGATTGACTTCCAGCAGATTACCCTTCAGATCAACCAGCCAGAAGCCATCATGGGTCTTGTTAATCACCAGCGTGTGGCGCTTTAATATCTCTTCTGATTTCTTGCGTTCGCTGATGTCACGGATAATGCTGTACAGCATGTTTTGTCCATCCAGCTCAACCTTCCTGCAGTTGATTTCCACTGGCATCATTGATCCGTCCTTGCGTACATGCACTGACTCAAAGGTCGCCTGCCCATCACGCATAATTGTAGCAACTCGCTCCGGTACCCTGCCTGAAAATTCCGGCGGATCGAACTCAGAGATGCGCCTTCCCAGCATTTCTTCTCTTTTGTAGCCCAGGCGCTGGTGTCCATTCGGGTTTATATCCAGGATGCGCCCGTCCAGGGACAACAGCATCAGACAATCGTTGGCCGAGTCAAACAGGAGACGAAATTTGTTCTCGCTCTCCTGTAGCGCATTGGTTGACTCCATGGACTGCATCAACTCATCGGCATATCTCTGACGATAACGATGCATAGCCTCAATTGAAAAGGACACAATGATTCCGTCAAAGAAAAATACCATGTTTGACCAAAGGGCAATTCGAAAGGCTTCAAGTGAGAAAGTGTAATAGGGCGGTGTAAATATAAAGGTAGCAAATCCAATCCCTATTACCACTGCGAGCAAACCAGCCCTGTAACCGCCGGCAATGGCTGCTATAGCAACCGCCGGAAAGAAGGTTAGGTATTGCAATCCTGCTTGGATGGGAGCAATTGCCAAGCGCACCCACAAAGCAAACACCATAAGCAGTGTAGCCAACAGATAGTGTTGAATGCTTCCACGCTTTTTTGGAACAAGAAAGGGAAAATGTTTCTCTGCTTTCAGTTTTAAATGCTGAGCAAATACTTGAAGGCTGTTCAGCATAGGCGATGCGCTGTGCTCACCAGGTTCAGTGACACTATCATCGGAGGAAACTTTTGGAGATAGCTTAAAAGGTGACACGGTTCCCCTCTTTTCAGATATCCGCTAGAGGAGCGAGCAAAACAATCCGACCGCCCGCTATCATAAGTTTACCCCTTAGATCGGAAACTTTTCGCCCCTATTTTGGGTTGGCTTTATCCACTTGGACTGTTTGAAGATATGCTGTAAGTGCAGCGCAAACTTTTCCATAAATCCGGGGGTGGTGCAAGCGGAATCTTCCTTCTTGATTAATGGAGAAGATCTTCGAAAGCCTGAAATGATGTTGAAAAACTCTTCTTTTTTGCACCCGTCCGAAATTTCGCCAATTGCAGGTGCATTAGTAACTCTCACTAGTGGACTGTAACAATTGATTCGGGAGTAATGCGGCGTGAAGGATCGAAGTATTTCCACTTCACGGTCTTGGGTTGTTTGTTGTACTGACGGATATAGCGCATGAGTTTTCTTTTGAGGTCAGGGACTGAGGTAAAGACACCACGAGCAATCACGTCGCGCTCAATCTTTGCAAACCACAGTTCCACCTGGTTCAGCCAAGATGAGTATGTCGGAGTGAAATGCAAATGAACATTGCCATGGGCGGCCAGAAATGCGTCGACGTGCCGGGTCTTGTGCGCGGAGAGATTGTCGGCGATCACGTGAATCTCCTTCCCTTTGGGCTGATTGACGACGATGTCGGTCAGGAAGGCCACGAACTCGGCCGACGTATGGCGATCCGCAGTCTTGCCAAGAACTTCACCCGTCTTGGTATTAAAGGCGGCATACAACGACAGCGTCCCATGCCGGTAGTATTCGAAACCATGGCGCTCGGCGCGGCCTGGCGACAGGGGCAGTACAGGGTCTTTGCGATCCAGTGCCTGGATCGCCGTCTTCTCATCGACACAGAAGACAGCGGCGTTTTGCGGCGGGTTCAGGTACAGCCCAATCACGTCAGCGGCCTTCGTCTCAAAATCCGGGTCGTTAGAACTCAGGTAGCCCTCCAAACGATGCGGCTTGAGTCCATGCTTGGCCCAGATGCGCGTGATCGTCATGTGCGAGATACCTCCCCCGAGTTCAGCCGCGAGCTTGCGAGAGGACCAGTGCGTCGATCCGTCCGATGGCTTGTGTTTCGTCGTCCACGCCAACACTCGCGCTTCGATACGGTCATTGACCTTGTAACGCTCGCGCCCGGCATATCGCGCGAACAACCCCGCCAATCGCTCCTCTTCAAAGCGTTTGTTCCAGCGCGAAATATAGCTGTCGCTACAATCCAGCTTGGCGCGAATCTCAGCCCACGTCAGTCCGTCGGCTATCAGCAGAATCAAACGAGCATGTCGTGCGGCATCTGCCCGTCCGTTTAGTGCACCCGCTTGTCGTTGCAGTTCCATGCGTTCGGTTTTGGTCAGTTTCATCGCGCCCTCCGTGGGAACGATTATACTACCTATTTAAACGTTACAGTCCACTAGTTCGTCCACAGGGGGATAGTTTAACGGCTCAAGGCTGAGTTTAAGGATGGCTGAAGTATCCTCCAGATCAAAACTCAACTACCAATCCGACTCCAGGCCGTCGACCAATGGCAGACAGGCAATAAAGTACCTGACAGATTCTATGGTTTACGTCAAGCCTTTTGTAAGTCGTCCAGGATCGAATTCGGTTTTGTAAGTGTAGATCGACCAGGCAGTGCGTGCGATGCGCCTTGCCAGGATGACGAAACACGCAGTGGTGGATAGGCCCTTTGCACGGTAATGTTCGAAGAGTGGCTTCCAGGCTTTTGTCTTCTTGGCTGACATCGCCGCCAAATAAAGTAACCGGCGCAATTCAGAGGGACCGCGTTTGGACAGACGCCGTTTGCCTTGATGTTTCCCAGAGTCATCCGGCCGGGGATCCAGGCCGGTGAATGCGACGAAGGCATCTGCGTTCTTTAAGGGCATACGCTCCAGGGTGTTGACCAGTGCAGCGCTGACGACTGGGCCGACTCCGGTAATCGTGCGCAAGTGCGTGACGTGTTCTTTGCGATCAGGGTTTGCATCAACCAATTCTTTTACTCGCTGGTCGATGCGCGCAATGACCTGATCGAAGCGCTGTCTCAACGTCTTGAGATCGGTGGAAAATCCAACTATACCCTTGAGCGACATGCCAAGCGCTTGACGCAAGGAACTCAGTTTGGCGCGGCGCTTGAGCAATCGGTTGATCTCGCGTTGCTCCGGTGTAGGCGGCACCCAGACGTGCAGATCTGCATGTTCTTTCGCGACCATTCGAGCGAGAAGTTCCGCATCCACACGATCAGTCTTGCCACGCATCCCAACGCCTTTTGCATAATGGCGGGCGTCCTTGGGATTTAACACAAAGACGATGAAACCAAGCTGGTGGGCAAGGCTGGCAAACAATTCGTGATAGATACCGGTGGATTCCATGCCGATGCGGCTTCCTTCGGGTAAGCCTTTGAGAAAGGCCCGCAATGCAGTGCGCTGATTCGCGAGCTTGCGCACTGGAAAGCTTCCCTCCGAACAGGCCACGACGATCTCGTCCTTGGCGACATCGGCGCCGATATTGAGTACTTGGGTTGGGGTTTGCATGATGTCTCTCCCATGATTAAGATAAAGGTTGCTGGGGTGGACACACCTGCGTTAGCTTGCGGTCAAATCGGCGGTCGGAGCCGCTAGATTCCTCATCGACGCTGGCGGTGTGGGTGGGGGGATTCTTTCGGAGTTTGTCTCTCGGTAAGGAGAGCAGATGCTGCCACTAGCCCCTCCACCCCGGCTTCTTAACTGTTACACAAGAAAGCCGATACCACCAGCGCAACCATACAAGCTGCTACTGGACCTGACTATTGGTGCAATTTGAATGGAAAAGGAGCCACATTTCATTGAAAAAAATGCGGCTCCCTGATGGACATACTTTTAAAGCCGGCTTTACCTTCCGGATTTTGCAGCTTCTACTGCATCATGAAGCTCATGTTCGGCTTCACGCAACGCCTTTTCGGCCTTTGCAGCATGGCCGCCCATATCGTAATGGTTTGCCTTTTGGGCCCTTTCCATTTCATGGATCGCTTCTTGCACATGTTTGTGTGTCTTTTCCAGATCTTTCCAGTCATGCACTTCCTTTGCGTAAACCGAGCCGGCTGCCAGCAATGAAAGCCCAAAAATTGCAAACAAAATCGATTTCATAACACTTCTCCTTGGTTGATGTTTTATAAATATTCCCGCTGCCGGATTCAGCGGGTGTGCTCTCTTGCCCGGCTATTTTCCTATTCGGCCTGGTCGCCGCCATCATCGGAATCGCCGCCTGAACCCCCGGGTTTGCCGCCCTGATTTCCCCCGGGACCATTGCCTCCGGGCCCGCCTTGACCGCGACCATTGCGTTTCGGCATACAGGCACGAAGCGCTTCGGGATCCTGGGCATTTTGCACGCAACTGAGGCGCTCCTGGATGCGATCAGTTATCTTCTGTTTCATGGCCTGAAATCGCTCCTGGCGTTGCTGCTGGTTGGGCTGTCCGCCCTGATTATCCTCTGGCTGGTTGTCTTGCTGCGCCATGACCTCAAATGACAGCATGACCATCGCAATGGCACTGAACATCAAAACTTTATTTTTCATGATTATACATTCCGCGTAATTTATCTTGCGCCGCCCAAGTCGGGCATGTTCAGACAATGAACAGACTACTGGCCGATCTGCTTGCTAACCTGATTTTCTTGCTGGTTAAGCGTATGTTGATCCGCCTTGGTAATATGACCGCCATCCTGTTTTGCCATGCTGCGCTCTTCCTTGCGGATATTGCGATCATCCTTGTGCAGTTGTGCCGCCTGCCCCTTGCTCATTTCGCCTTCCTTGACTTCTTTGTGGATGCGCTTGTTCTGGTTGTTGAGCCGCTTGTTCACTTCATGGCGACGAGGGTGGTCCTTGTTAAACTTGGATTCAGCCATCGCGCTGCCCGTTGCTCCGGCTGCAAATATTGCCACAACTGTGATGATCGCAGCCTTTTCGATTTTTTTTGCATTAAGCATGATCTCTCCTTCGGTTGGTTATCATGACAACGGTTGTGTCACATTGCCCATAACGGCGGGACAACTTTATTGGATGACGGAGTTGTGTATCTGATTTGTATCAAATTCGACATCAAGCGCTAACAAGACGGCTTTCCCGCGAAGATGAAGAACCACCGTATACAGGAAGGTGAGACCGACAAGCGACAATATCGATAAGGGGCATCATGTCCGCTGGCAGAGGGCGAGACGCATGAGGATGGATGGCGGCTGTGCATGCAACCGGAAAACTGAGCATGATGACTTGGCTTAATGACAATAAATAAATCAGAATTGCTAAAGGCACCAAACACAATCATGAAAATTCCACCCGACAGCGTCTGGGATCACGAACGCCAAAGGCGCAACCGCAAACTGGAGCGCGCTGCATCGGTGCTGGCGGTGGCCGAGCATCTTGATCTCTATGAATCCGGTGTCGCCGAGCAAGTCGGCTTCTCGTTCTCCGCCCCGCAGGTTGCGCGACAGGCGCGCTTTGCCGATGTCGCTGGCAGGTCGGTGGACGAATTGCGCCTGGCGGGTGGCGTGTCATCCTGGCGGTGCAGGCATGCCCGGATTGTTTGAACCTGTGGCACACTGATCCAATATGAAAACCGTCCACCTGGTCATGCCCGACCTGTTCCTGCCGAAAGATATCGCCGCCGAAGTTAGCGCGGATCTGCCGTTGCCGGCATTGGAAAAGCTGCTGGGCCGGGGACATCACGAAATCCATGATCCCGTGGCGCTTGAGGATATGCTGGGCGAAATGTTCGCGACGTCATCCCGCCCAAAAGCACCGATCGCCGCTGCTTCCGCCCTGTTCGACGGGCTCGGCGAGGGATGCTGGCTGCGGGCCGATCCCGTGCATTTGCGCCTGCAGCGCGACCAGATGCTGGCGCTGGCACATCGGGAAATCAGCGCGGACGAGGCCCGGGAATTGTGCGCGAGTCTGAACCAGCACTTTGCCGGACAGGGCATGGCATTCTTCGCACCTCACCCGCAGAGATGGTATGTGCGTCTGGACTCCCTGCCGGATATCCGGACCAGGCCGATTTCCCAGGTAATTGGCCGTGATGTGAAGACCCTTTTGCCGGTCGGTGCCGAGGCGCCGCGCTGGAACAGGGTATTCAATGAGATACAAATGCTGCTGTTTGCGCATCCGCTAAACGAAAGCCGCGCGGAGCGCGGTGCGCTTGAGATAAACAGCCTGTGGCTCTGGGGAGGCGGAGCCGCCGGCGAAAGCGCACCACTGCAGGAACATTATAGCCATGTGAGTTCGGATGAAGTGCTGGTCGAGATGCTTGCTAACGCCGCAGGCATTCCTTTTGCGAAATGGACCGGACAATGGTCCGGTGCCGAAACCGACGGCACGCAGCTGCTGGTCTGGACAGGATTGCGATCCGCGTTGCAAAGCGGCGACCTGGCTGCCTGGCACAACGCATTGCTGGAATTCGAAAGCGGCTATGCCCGGCCGCTTTGGCAAGCACTGCGTTCGGGAAAGATAGGGAATCTGCATCTGGATATCCCCGGCGGAAATGACATGCGCCGTGTCGCGTTGCAGCGGGTTGATGGCTGGACATTTTGGCGCCGCAGCAAACTCCTGGCTGAATATTCTTCAGCGTGAACATCGCGTGGCGACTATCAAACGATTCTTCGGTTTGTAGTATTATTGCGGGCGCTCAACGACGGGGGAACAAACATGAAAATATCGTTTCTGGATTTTGAAGGTTCGATAGCCGAACTGGAAGAAAAGATCGAACAACTCCGCTACATGCAGGATGACTCAGCGCTTGACATCGCGGATGAGATATCACGCCTGTCGAAAAAGAGTGAAGCGCTGACCAAGGATGTGTACAGCAAGCTTTCGCCCTGGCAGATCTCGCAGGTGTCGCGCCATCCGCAGCGCCCTTACACGCTGGATTACGTCGAGGCGCTGTTCACCGATTTCGAGGAGCTACATGGCGACCGCACATTTGCCGATGACAAGGCGATCGTGGGCGGGCTGGCCCGTTTCAACGGACAGAGCGTGATGGTGATCGGGCACCAGAAGGGCCGCGACACCAAAGAGAAGATCATGCGCAATTTCGGCATGCCGCGTCCGGAAGGTTATCGCAAGGCGATGCGGCTGATGCGCCTTGCGGAAAAATTCGGAATCCCGATCATGACGTTCATCGATACGCCCGGCGCGTATCCCGGCGTGAATGCCGAAGAACGCGGGCAGTCCGAGGCGATCGGACGCAACCTGTACGAGATGAGCGAGCTGCGCGTGCCGATCATCTGCACCGTGATCGGCGAGGGCGGATCCGGCGGCGCCCTGGCGATCGCGGTCGGCGACGCGCTGCTGATGCTGCAATACAGCACCTACTCGGTGATCTCGCCCGAGGGCTGCGCCTCCATCCTGTGGAAGAGCGCGGAAAAGGCGCCCGATGCCGCGGAGACCCTGGGTATCACCGCGACGCGCCTGAAGGCGCTGGGACTGGTTGACAAGATCATCAGCGAGCCGCTGGGCGGCGCGCACCGGGATTATGCCGCGACCATGCAGAACGTGAAGAAGGCGCTGCAGGACGCGCTCAAGACCGCACAGGGCAAACCGACGGTGAACCTGATGCAGGATCGTTTCAATCGCCTGATGAGTTATGGAAAATTCAAGGAAGTCGCGCTTCATTGATACGGCAATTTCCCGTCATTCCGGCTCCTGACCGGAATGATGTTCATCGGGTTTAAACGTGGTTTCCGATAATTTCCTGGTTGAACGGGTCGAGGCGCTGATTGCACCGCTCGTTGCCCCGGAAAGTTCTGTCCTGGTCGGGTTGAGCGGCGGCGCGGACTCGGTGGTGCTGCTGCATCTGCTGCACCAGCTCTCCGCGCGTTACTCGTGGCAACTCTCCGCATTGCATGTACACCACGGCATCAGCCGCAATGCGGATGCATGGGCGAAATTCTGTGCCGAGCTGTGCGAGCGCCAGCGCATTCCGTTCCTTGTCGAACACGTCGATATCGCCCCGCTGCGCGCGCATGGCATCGAGGCTGCGGCGCGCAAGCTGCGCATCGCGGCGTTTTCGCGGCAAGCCTGCGACTATGTGGCGCTTGCACACCACGCCGACGACCAGGCCGAAACGCTGCTGCTGCAAATGTTGCGCGGCGCGGGAGTGCGCGGTGCAAGTGCCATGCCTGTCCTGAGCCTGTCGAAGCGGCCGGTGCTGGGCTTGTCGAAGCAGTCCGGGGTTGCCCCGCGCACTGGTTCCCGCGGCTTGCTGCGTCCGCTCCTGCACTGTTCCCGCCGGGAAATCCTTGATTACGCCGCCGCACATGGCTTGCAATGGATCGAGGACGAGAGCAATGCCGACAACAGCTACCCGCGCAATTTTTTGCGCCATCACATCATGCCCCTGCTGGAACAGAAATTCCCGGCCTACCGCGACACCCTGGGGCGCGGTGTCCGGCATTTCGCCGAGGCTGGCGAGTTGCTGGATGATCTGGCCAGGCAGGATGCGGGCCAGGCGCTTGACGGCAATGCGATGCGCGTAGCGGCACTGCGCGAGTTGCCCGCTGCCCGCGCAAAGAACCTGCTGCGCTATTTTCTTCATGCACAGAATGCACCGATGCCGCAGAGCAACCATCTCGAAGAGATGCTTCGGCAGCTCTGCGACGCGAGGCAGGATGCGGATTTGCATGTTCGGCTGGGGGACTTCGAGCTGCGCCGCTATCGGGACAGCGTGTACCTGTTGCCTGTGACCGGGGATCCGGATCGAGGCTATGTCATGCCATGGCAGGGGGAGGCGATTCTCGACTGGCCTCCGCTTGCCGCACAACTGCATTTTTCACATGCGACCGGCGCAGGGATCGGTTTGCGCAAGCTGCAGCGCGCCCCGCTGACGCTGCGCTTGCGCAAGGGAGCCGAATCCCTCAGACCCCATCCGGATGCGCCGAAACGGACTCTCAAGAACCTGCTGCAGGAACACCACATCCCGCCCTGGCAACGGGAGCGTCTGCCGTTGTTGTTCTGCGGGGATGAATTGGCGTGCGTCGTCGGCGTGGCCATCGACGCGGACTATCTTGCCGATGAAAATGAGGATGGGGTGATGGTGTCCATCGGCTGAGTGTTTTTGGTCGCTGAGTGTCCCGGGAGCTGATGGTTCCGGAATCAACCAGCAGATGCTGTCGTGGCGCCGTTGCCGTGGCTGATGGACTGCTGGCTTCCCCCTCCATGGTCACCTGCATACCCCGGATCAGCCGGTTCCTGCGCAATCTGCTGTGCAATGGATTCCTTTGCCCTGATTGCGTCGACGCTCGGAGGGATATGGCTTGGCCATATTCCAGCCATCAATGGTCCTTAGATATACGCCCCAAAACCCGTGCCGTACATGCGACAGCGCATGCAAAGCCTGATAGAATCACGGCCTTGACATTTTTTATCAACTTTTTTTGTTATCGTTTGGAGAAATAAGCATGGCCGTAGAACGTACCCTGTCTATCATCAAACCCGATGCAGTCGCCACGAATGTAATCGGTCAGATCTACACCCGCTTTGAAAATGCCGGTTTGAAAATCGTCGCTGCCCAAATGCGCCACTTGACGCGGGCAGAGGCGGAAGGATTCTATGCCGTGCATCGCGCCCGCCCGTTCTTCAAGGACCTGGTGGATTTCATGATTTCCGGTCCGGTGATGATACAGGTGCTGGAAGGCGAAAACGCGGTGCTGAAAAATCGCGACCTGATGGGCGCCACCGATCCCAAGAAGGCCGACAAGGGCACCATCCGCGCCGACTTTGCCTCCAGCATCGACGCCAATGCGGTGCACGGTTCGGATTCCGCGGAAAACGCGGCTAACGAGATCGCCTATTTCTTCCCGAAGAACACCATTCATTCACGCTAGAATTGACGATGCGGCAAAACCTCCTCGACTTCGACGCACAGGCATTGGCCGGCTATTTCATGGAAATGGGCGAAAAGCCGTTCCGTGCGCGCCAGCTGATGCGCTGGATCTACAAGGTCGGGGAACCGGATTTCGCCGCGATGACCGATATCCCTGCCGCGTTGCGCGACAAGCTCGCGCAACAGGCAACCATCTCCGCGCCGAAAGTGATGCGCGAGGAACTGTCGGACGATGGTACGCGCAAGTGGCTGCTGGATGTTGGCACCGGCAATGCAGTGGAAGCGGTGTATATCCCGGAAGAATCGCGGGGAACGCTGTGCATTTCCAGCCAGGCCGGTTGCGCGCTGAACTGCTCGTTCTGCTCCACCGGTAAGCAGGGATTCAACCGCAACCTCAGCGTAGCGGAGATCATCGGCCAGTTGTGGTGGGCAAACCGTCAGCTTGGCCGCGCCTCCGACACATTACCGCGTAGCGGCCGATTGCGGGAGGAGGCGCAGGCGGCCCTTCCTGCACCAGACGGCTCCGCCGCACCGAGTTCGTGCCGCCATACCGATGGCAACTGGAAGATCAGCAACGTGGTGATGATGGGCATGGGCGAACCGTTGCTGAATTTCGACAATACGGTCAGTGCGCTGCGCCTGATGCTGGACGACCAGGCTTATGGGCTGTCGCGCCGCCGTGTGACCGTGTCAACATCAGGCATCGTGCCGGCGATGGACAGGTTGCGCGAAGAATGCCCGGTGGCACTGGCAGTATCGCTGCACGCGCCGAATGACAAATTGCGCGACGAACTGGTGCCGATCAACCAGAAGTATCCGCTCAAGATGCTGCTGCCAGCCTGCCAGCGTTATCTGGAACGTGCGCCGCGCGATTTCATCACTTTCGAATACGTTATGCTGGACGGGGTGAACGATTCGGTGCAACAGGCTCGCGAGCTGGTCAACTTGGTGCATGACGTACCCTGCAAATTCAACCTGATCCCTTTCAACCCGTTTCCGCAAACGAAATACCGGCGCTCCCCGGCGGATGCGATCCAGCGTTTCCGGGATGTGCTGATGCAGGCGGACATCGTGACGACCACGCGCAAGACGCGCGGCGACGATATTGCCGCCGCCTGCGGGCAGCTGGCCGGCCAGGTTCAGGACAGGACCAAGCGGACGCAGCAACGTTCCGTCGGAGTTGTGTAAATGAATGGACGAGGTGCATTTTGAACAGATTCATCGCGATAATCATTGCCTCGGCACTGCTGGCGGCTTGCAGCACCCCCTCAGAAAATACGCAGGCATATAAAAGCGCGAAGGTTCACACCGAGCTCGCAGGTTTGTATTATCAGCGTGCGCAGTTCGGCGTTGCGCTGGATGAATTATCCAAAGCCTTGAATGCCGACAGCGACTATGCGCCGGCATACAATGTCCGTGCCCTGATCCATATGGCACTGCGCGAGGACAAGGATGCCGAGGTGGATTTCAGGAAAAGCCTGGACCTTGACAGCACAAATTCCGACACGCACAACAACTACGGATGGTACCTGTGCCAGAATGACAGGGCAAAGGAAGCGATCCCGCAGTTCATGGACGCGATAAAAAATCCGCTGTATACGACTCCTGGGCTGGCCTACTTGAATGCCGGCCTGTGTTCCAGGAAGGCGGGAAACAACAAGGATGCCGAATTCTTCCTGCAAAAGGCGCTGCAGGTGCAGCCCGACTCGTTGCAAGCCATGTTTGCGCTGGCAGATCTGAGCTTTGCCAACGGGGATTACTTTACCGCCAAAAAATATTTTGCCGATTTCTCGCAGAAGTCCGACAATCTGACTGCCGAGCAACTCTGGCTTGGAGTCAGGATCAATCGCAAGATTGGCGATCGCAACACGGCGGCCAGCTACGCCATGCAATTGCGCAATCGATTCCCCGATGCGCCTGAAACTCAAATGTTGATGAACGGTGAATGATGGAACAGAATCCGGAAGATAGTGCAAAGCAGCGCAATACTGCCGCAGCAGTACCCACCCCGTCGCTGGGCGCGATGCTGCGCGATGCACGCAACCAACTCGGCTTGAGCGTCGCAGACGTGGCAGCCCAGATCAAATTCGCGCCGCGACAGATCGAGGCTCTGGAAGCGGACGACTTCAAGAATCTGCCCGAAGCTGCGTTTCTGCGCGGTTTTGTGCGCAGCTATGCCAAGATCTTGAACCTGGATGCACAGACACTGCTGGCGAGTTTGCCGCAAGCAAAGGCACAGGCACCGGAATTGGTCCCGGCTTCGGTCGGCGTGCCGTTTCCGGCAGATTATTCCGCGCAAAAGAACCTGGTGATGCTGGGCGCCGCATTGCTGTTGGCCGTGATCGTGGCGGGTTTTGCCGTATGGCATTTCACGACTCCGCCAAAGCATGCCCAGGTTGTCAAGGTCGAAACTCCGGTTACCCTGCCCGCCGAGATGCAACCCATCGCGGCTTCCCCTGTCGCACAAGAGCAAAAAATTGAGGCGGTTCTTCCCGAAGAATCGGAGAGGCGAGCTACGGTAGCTGCTGAGAAACCCATTCCGCGAAAAGAGAAGGCTGCGCCTGCAGAAGTAGTCACGCTTGAACAATCTCCCCGGAAAAAGAAGGCCGCACCTGCTGAAGTGATCATGCCCGCCCAATCGGGCGTTCCAGCAAGGCATATAAGCACCGTGGTAAAAACTGCACCTGCCAGCGGCATAGTTTCCACAACACCTGTTCGCACGGAAGCATCGGGGAAAGTCGCCGCGTTGCATATGGTGTTCGACGAAGAGTCCTGGGCTGAGATCACTGACAAAGATGGCAAAATTATTTCTTCCAGGATTCACCAACCCGGAAGTGAAATGAATGTGCATGGGCACTTGCCGCTGACGCTGGTGATCGGTCATGCTGCAGCGACCCATGTGTACCAGGACGGCAAGCTGGTCGATTTGGCACCATATACCAACTCTTCAAGCGAAGTGGCGCGGATTACGCTGCAGTGAGTATGGGCGCGACCATTATTAAACGCCGTCCATCTCGACGTGTGCTGGTCGGCAAAGTGCCGCTGGGAGGCGGTGCGCCGGTCGTGGTGCAATCGATGACCAATACCGACACCGCCGATGCCGAAGCGACCACCCGGCAGGTCCATGAGTTGGCCAGGGCCGGTTCGGAACTGGTGCGCATCACGGTCAACACGCCCGAAGCAGCGGCACAGGTGGCAAACATACGCTCGTGCCTGGATGACATGGGTTGCGACGTCCCGCTGGTCGGCGACTTTCACTACAACGGCCATCGCCTGCTCACCGAATTTCCCGATTGCGCGCAGGCGCTAGCAAAATACCGCATCAATCCGGGCAACGTCGGGCGCAGCCGCAAGGAAGACGATCCGTTCACGATGATGATCGAAACCGCGCTGCGCTACGACAAGCCGGTGCGCATCGGGGTGAACTGGGGCAGTCTTGACCAGAGTCTGGTGGTCCGCATGATGGACGAGAACTCGCGTCTTGCCCGGCCCAAGGAAGCTAATGAAGTGACCCGTGCCGCATTGATCGCATCCGCGCTGCAAAGCGCACAGCGCGCCGAGCAGTTGGGCATGGCGCATAACCGCATCGTGCTGTCGTGCAAGGTCAGCGATGTGCAGGATCTGATCGCGGTTTATCGCGCGCTTTCAATGCAATGCGATTACGCGCTGCACCTAGGGTTGACCGAGGCGGGCATGGGCTCCAAGGGTATCGTCGCGTCGACGGCGGCGTTGTCGGTGCTGCTGCAGGAAGGCATAGGCGACACCATACGCATTTCGCTGACCCCGGAACCGGGCGGGGACCGCACCCAGGAAGTGCTGGTCGGACAGGAGATATTGCAGACTTTGGGGATGCGCGCGTTTGCGCCTATGGTGACGGCGTGTCCGGGCTGCGGACGCACCACCAGCAGCTTCTTTCAGGAACTGGCGCAAAACATCCAGTCTCATTTGCGCACGCAGATGCCGCTGTGGCGAGAACGCTATCAAGGGGTGGAAAACATGACCGTTGCGGTGATGGGCTGCGTGGTGAACGGCCCCGGCGAAAGCAAGCTGGCGAACATCGGCATCAGCCTGCCGGGATCCGGCGAGAGTCCCGCCGCGCCGGTCTATATCGACGGCGAAAAGGCCATGACCCTGCGCGGAGAAAACATCGCCGGGGAATTCACCGACATCGTTGACAGCTACGTGGCGCGCAAGTATGCGCTACGCGCCGGCGATGAACCGAACCAAGCACAAAGCAGTGCGCTTCACACCGCTTAGACATAAAGCCGGACAATGATGAGCAGCAACGAAACACTGCAAGCCGTGCGCGGCATGAACGATATCCTGCCCGACGAGGCCGGACTGTGGCTATGGTTCGAGGAAGTGGCGCGCGACTGGCTGCACAGCTACGGCTACCGCAACATCCGCATGCCCCTGGTCGAGCCTACCGATCTGTTCAAGCGCGCGATCGGCGAAGTGACCGACATCGTCGAAAAGGAGATGTACAGTTTCACGGATGAGCTGAATGGCGACCAGTTGACCTTGCGCCCGGAGGGAACCGCTTCCTGCGCGCGCGCGGTCCTGCAGCACAATTTGCTGTATAACGCCCCACAGCGGCTGTATTACAGCGGGCAGATGTTCCGGCACGAGCGGCCGCAGAAGGGACGCTATCGCCAGTTTCACCAGTTCGGGGTGGAAGCGCTGGGCTTTGCCGGCCCCGACATCGATGCCGAACAGATATTGATGTGCGTGCGGCTGTGGAACAAGCTAGGCCTGCGCGATGTCACCCTGCAGCTGAACACCCTCGGCGATGCGGTGTCCAGGCATCGCCATCGCGCCAGGCTGATCGCGTATTTCGAGCAGCACCGTGACCAGCTGGATGCGGATGCGATGCGCCGTCTGCACAGCAATCCGCTGCGCGTACTGGACAGCAAGAATCCGGCGATGCAGGAGCTGATCGGCGGCGCACCCAGATTGATGGACGAGGTCGAAGATGACGCGCTGCGGCACTTCGAAGAGGTTCAGGCGATATTGGGGCGCCACGGGGTGCCATTCGAGATCAACCCGCGCCTGGTGCGCGGTTTGGACTATTACAACCGCACCGTTTTCGAGTGGGTGACCACCCGACTCGGCGCGCAGGGAACGATCTGTGCCGGCGGCCGCTATGACGGGCTGGTCGGGCAGATCGGCGGAAAGCCCACCCCGGCAACCGGTTTTGCGATGGGGGTGGAGCGGCTGCTCGCATTGTTGCTCGAGGACGGCATGGCGCTGCCCGGTCAGCAAGTCGATGTGTACGTGGTGCATCAGGGCGAACTGGCCAGCCGGCTCGCCAGCAAGGTGGCAGAGCAATTGCGCGACAGCGATTTGAAGGTGCTGCTGCATTGCGGCGGCGGCAGTTTCAAGTCGCAGATGAAAAAGGCGGATGCCAGCGGAGCCCCGCTTGCGGTGGTAATCGGCGATGATGAGGCGCAGGCGAACGAGGTCAGTATCAAGCCGATGCAGGGCGGAGAACAGGTGCGGGTGAATTTGCAAAACCTCACCGCGGCGATGGTGAGGCTCCTGAAACGGTAGCGGGCAGTGCCATCACGGCGGGGACGGACAGCGGGTGGCGCAACGCAGGGTGTCAGCGGCAAAGATGAATTTATCAAGTGGGAGTGGGTGAAATGGCAACTTTGGATTTGCAGGAACAGGAACAAATGGAAGCCCTCAAGGCATGGTGGAAGGACAACCGCAACCAGCTGCTCGGCGTGCTGCTGATCGTGGTGGTCGGTGTGGGCGGCTGGAGGGGCTGGCAGTATTACCAGAACAAGCAGGCGTCCGGCGCTGCCGCCTTGTACCAGCAACTGATCGAGCAGCTTGCCAGCAACGATCCCAAGCGCATCAACGATGCCGCCGCGGCGGTCACCGAAAAATTCGGATCCACTGCCTATGCCGCGCGAGCGGAATTGCTGGCGGCGCGGGTAAACGATTTGAGCAATGACAGGGCGCGCGCCGAGACCCAGTTGCAATGGGTGATCGACAATGCCCGCGAAGATACCCTCAAGGATGTGGCGAGACTGCGCCTGGCAACCCTGATGCTGGATGAAAAACATTATAGCGAGGCGCTCGCCCTGCTTGATACCAAGCACGCCGAATCATTCGACGGACTGTATGCCGACCTGAAGGGCGATGTGTTGAGCGCACAGGGCAAGACCGATGAAGCCAGAAGTTCCTACAAACTGGCCTATGAAAAAATCGATCCGCAAAGCACCTACCGCAACCTGATCCAGATGAAACTTGATGCCCTTGGACCGGCCAAATGATCTTGCGCGCCAAACTGAACGCGCTCAATTGCGGCGCCGCACGGAGGACCGGCGCGGCATCCGGCCCTGGTTGCAGGATAATATTGCCCTGTCTGATGCTGCTGCTCGCGCTGGGCGGTTGCGCATCAACCGAAGATTCCAAACCCGACTGGGCCGGGGCGAAGGGGGATGCCCAACCGGCCAGTCTGTTCAATTTCAAGGTAACCGCCAAGTTTGATGTGCGCTGGCGCAGCAGCATCGGCGATCCAGGGTCCGATATCCTGCAAACATCGCTGACCAGCGATGCGATTTATTGCGCCACCGACAAGGGTAGTTTGTTGCGCCTGGATCGCGCCACGGGAAAGAATATCTGGCGCATCGAGACCGGCCTTGTCATTTCCGGCGGCGTGTCCAGCGGCGACGGCATGGTATTCGTGGGCGGCGACGAGGGTGATGTGCTGGCATACGGCGAAGATGGCAAGCTCAGGTGGAGAAGTCTGGTCTCCAGCGAAGTGTTGAACGTTTCGCAGTTGGCCGACGGCATTGTGATGGTGCGCAGCGGCGACGGGCGGATCGTGGGATTGAATGCGGCTGATGGCAAGCGTGCGTGGATATATGAGCAGATCACACCCCCGCTGGTCGTGCGCAGCCATGCAGGGGAAGCCATACAGCGGGGCGTGGCCTATACCGGATTTGCGGCGGGGAAACTGGCCGCGATCCGGATCAGTGACGGGGAGATACTCTGGGAAGCGCAGGTTTCGCAACCGCGCGGCAATACGGAACTTGAACGCATCAGCGACATTACCAGCGACCCGGTGGTGGATGATGAGCAAGTCTGCGCGGTTTCCTTCCAGGGGCGCACCGCGTGTTTCGACACCGCGCAGGGCAACCAGTTATGGAGCCGCGATATTTCCAGCTACACCGGCCTGATGGTGCTGAGCAAATATCTGTTCCTCAGCGACAGCACCGGATCGGTCATCACGCTGGACAAAACCAACGGTACGATGGAATGGAAAAACTCCGACTTGCTGTACCGGCGCGTCACCGCGCCTTGCGCAGCCGGGAAATTCATCGTGGTCGGCGACCTGGAAGGCTATCTGCATGCCTTGAACCTTGAGGACGGAAGCTTTGCCGCGCGCATCAAGCTGGACGGGGGCGCGATCGCGGCCGCGCCGATTGCAATGGATGACGGATTGCTGGTTGAGACCAGCAGCGGCGAGTTGTATTCGCTGTCGATAAAATAAAGCAGATACAAGGGTCAAGTTACAAGAGACAAGGTCATAGCCACTGCCGCATTGCACCTTGCACCTTGCACCATCAATTTTAAGGTTATAAAAAAATGTTACCCACAGTAGTATTGGTCGGTCGTCCGAATGTGGGCAAATCCACCCTGTTCAATCGACTCACGCGCAGCCGCGACGCGCTGGTTGCGGATCTGCCCGGGCTGACCCGCGACCGCCACTACGGACGGGGCAGGGTCGGTGAGCGGCCTTTTCTGGTGGTGGATACCGGCGGACTGGAGCCGGTCGCCAGGGAAGGCATCATGTTCGAGATGGCCAGGCAAAGCCGCCAGGCGGTGGATGAAGCCGATGTGGTGATGTTCCTGGTCGATGCCCGCGCCGGCTGCACGCCGCAGGATGCGATCATCGCCGACCAATTGCGCAAGACCGGCAAGCCGATATTGTTGCTGGTGAACAAGGCCGAAGGCATGGCGCGCGCCAGAGTGGCGGCGGAATTCTTCGAGCTGGGGCTGGGCGAGCCGTTGCCGATCTCGTCGGCGCACGGCGATAATGTCACCGAAGTGGTCGAGATCGCGCTGGAAAAGTTTCCGGCCGAGGCCGAACAGGAAGAAACGGACCATGAGCATCCTCCCAAGATCGCGATCGTGGGCCGTCCCAATGTCGGCAAATCCACGCTGGTGAACGCGATACTCGGCGAGCAGCGCGTGATCGCGTTCGACCAGCCGGGCACCACGCGCGACAGCATCTACATCGACTTCGAGCGCGGCGGGAAAAAATACACCATCATCGACACCGCCGGCGTGCGCCGCCGCGGCAAGGTCGAGGAGGCGGTGGAGAAATTTTCCGTGATCAAGACCATGCAGGCGATCGAGGACGCCAACGTGGTGGTGCTGGTGGTGGATGCGCGCGACCAGATCACGGAGCAGGACGCGCACGTGGCTGACTATGTGCTGCAGGCGGGCCGCGCGCTGGTGCTGGCGGTCAACAAATGGGACGGACTGGACGAACACCACCGCGACCAGGTCAAGCGCGACATCGAACGCAAGCTGCATTTCCTCGGTTTCGCCAAACTGCATTTCATTTCCGCGCTGCACAGCAACGGCATACCGGGGGTGCTGAAATCGGTGGACGAGGCCTATGCGGCGGCGATGTCCAAACTGTCCACGCCGAAACTGACCCGCGCGCTGATCGGTGCGCTGGAAAAGCAGCAGCCGCCGAAATCCGGGCGCTTCATACCGAAGATGCGCTATGCGCACCAGGGTGGCAGCAACCCGCCGCTGATCGTGATCCACGGCAGCGGCCTGGACGACGTGCCGGCCAGCTATACCCGCTATCTGGAACGCACTTTCTGCGAGATATTCAAGCTCAAGGGCACGCCGCTGAAGATCCAGTACAACTCCAGCAAGAATCCGTTCGAGGGCTCCAGGCCCACGCCGCTCACCGAGAGCGAGCAGCGCAGGGCGCATCGCGCGCGCATCCGCGGGCGCAAGCTGTACGGCTGACACGGAACGGCGCTGCAATCAACCGCGCCGGGCGCGGGTCGCAACTGAACGGTCATCGGCAGCTGCCGTGCCGAAATCATTGCCGGGTTTTGCCGGGCCTTCACTTCGCGATACAATCCCGCATCACTCGTTCACCTCATCCGTATTCCGCAGGGGAGTCATCGTGGCATCCAGAAAAGCTCCAAAGAAGGACAAGGAAGCTGCAATGCCCGTCCCGGCAGTTGCCCGGAAAAAACAGGAACAGACTTTTTCCATTGTCGGCATCGGTGCCTCAGCCGGCGGCCTCGAGGCGTTCGAGCATTTCTTCCGCAGCATGCCGGCCAATCCCGGCATGGCCTTCGTGCTGGTGCCGCACCTCGATCCGGGACATGACAGCATCCTCACCGAAATCCTGCAGCGCAGCAGCGCCATGCCGGTGACCGAGGCGCAGGATCAAATGAAGGTGGTGCCCGATCGCGTCTATGTGATCCCGCCCAACCGCGACATGGCGATCTTCCACGGCACGCTGCAATTGAGCGTGCCGGACCAGGCGCGCGGGCAGCGCATGCCGATCGATGCCTTCCTGCGTTCGCTGGCCGAGGACCAGGGCGAACATGCGATCGGCATCATCCTTTCAGGTACCGGTACCGACGGCACGCTGGGGCTGCGCGCGATCATCGGGTCGGGCGGCATCTCGCTGGTGCAGGAACCGGCCAGCGCGAAATACGATGGCATGCCGGGCAGCACGATACAGGCAGGTTACGCCACCCATGTGCTGCCGGTGGAGAAAATGCCCGAGGTGCTGCTATCCGGCGCCCGCATCCAGAACCTGCGACAGGAGACCCCGCCGGCACCGGCTGCGGTGAGCGGCATGAACCGCATCCTGATGCAGTTGCGCAACAGCACCGGCCACGATTTTTCACAGTACAAGAAAAGCACGATCCGCCGCCGCATCGAGCGGCGCATGTCGCAGCACGATATCAACGACATGGAGATCTACGCACGCTATCTGAAGGAGCATCCGGCGGAAGTCCAGTTGCTGTTCAAAGAGCTGCTGATCAACGTGACCAGTTTCTTCCGCGATTCCGAGGCCTTCGCCGTGCTGGAGCGGGACATCCTGCCGCAACTGTTCGAGGGCAAACCGGAGGACCATGTGTTCCGCGCCTGGGTGGCCGGCTGCGCGACCGGCGAGGAGGCCTATTCCGTCGCGATGCTGCTGCGCGAACACATGGACGAGACCCGGCAGGAGTTCCGCGTACAGCTTTACGCCACCGATCTCGACGACGACGCGATCGCGATCGCACGCGCGGGACTCTATCCGCCGAATATCGCACAGGATGTCCCGCCCGAACGGCTGCGGCGCTTCTTCGTCAAGGATGAAGCCGGTTACCGGGTGAAGAAGGATATCCGCGAGATGGTGGTGCTCGCGGTGCAGAATGCGATCAAGGATCCGCCGTTCACGCGGCTCGACCTGCTGTGTTGCCGCAACGTGCTGATCTACCTTGAGGCGGAGCTGCAAAACCGCCTGATACCGATGTTTCATTACGCGCTCAAACCGGGCGGCGTGCTGTTTCTGTCACCGTCCGAGTGCATCGGCAACCACCCGGGGCTGTTCGAACCGCTCAACCGGAAATGGAAGATTTACCGTGCCATCCAGACGGCTGATTCAGGCCGCGCGATGATGTCGCGCAATCTGTCGGTATCGTCAGGCAGCCTTGAAAAGGCGCCGGAGGAAGCAGTGAAGAAAGGCAAGGAGACCAACGTTGCCGAACTGACGCGGCGCCTGCTGCTGCAATCGTATGCCCCCGCCTCGGTGGCGACGGACGGGAAGGGAAATATCCTGTTTGTGCACGGCGATACCGAAAAATGCCTCAGGCCCGCACCCGGCCAGGCCACACTCAATATCGTGGACATGGCGCGCGAGGAATTGCAGCTGGAGCTGCGCGTCGCGCTGCAGCATGCCGCCGGTGGCGCATCGACCCAGAACCGGGAAGCGGTGATCAGGGACGATGGCGAGGAGCAGGCCGTGAAGATCAGCGTGCGCCCGTTGCCCGAACCGGAAGGGCTGTTGCTGGTGAACTTTGAGGATATCGCACAGCCGGCGCGAGCCGAGCCCGGCCGCGCCAAGCGGGCAGCCGGAGCCGGCGCAGACAGGGCCTAGGAATTCCGGAGCGGTCGATACGCAATCCCGCTCACCGCGATCCGCAAGGAATATCATGGACAAAAAGCGCAACACGACCAGCAAGCCTAAGGATAGCGACTCGCTGCGCGCGCGAGCCGAGACGAAAATCGAACACGATATGCCCGTGTTGCCGGCGCAGCGACCTGCCGAAGAACTGCTGCAGGAACTCGGGATCTACCAGGTCGAGCTGGAGATGCAGAACGAGGCCTTGCGCGAATCCCAGGTCATGCTGGAGGAATCACGCGACCGCTACCTCGATCTGTACGAGTTCGCCCCGATCGGCTACCTGACGCTCTCGCGCGATGACATGATCAACGAAATCAACCTGACCGGGGCCGCGCTGCTGGGCATGGAGCGCGGCAAACTGATCAACTGCCGATTCATGAACTTCGTTGCCCCGGAGGATCAGGATCGCTGGTACCGGACATTCATCGGAGCGGCACAACAGGGCGCCCGGCAGAGTTGCGATCTGATGCTGATGCGCGGCGACGGCTCCCGCCTGCATGTCCAACTGGACAGCATTCATCTGTATAGGGAAGGCAAAGAACCGGTGTATAGGCAAGGCAAAGAACCGGCGGTGCGCCTCACCCTCACCGATATCACCCGGCACGATCAGGCCCTGACAACCGAGCGCCGCCTGAACAATCTGCTCGACAATACGCTGGACATGATCTTCATCTTCGAACCCGATGCCTTGCGATTCGTGTATGCCAACAAGGGCGCATCGACCGGAACGGGTTACAGCCAAGAGGAATTGCTCAAGATGACCCCGCTCGATCTGTTGCCCCAGATACCCGAGGCGGAGTGCCGCTCTTTCATCGCCCCCCTGGCTGGCGGAAAAAGAACAAGAAGACGCTTCGAAACGACGGCCAGTCGCAGCGACGGCAGGGATCTTCCAGTCGAGACGCAGTTGCAATTCATCCGTCAGGATCGCGATTCGGGGCTGTATGTCGCCATCGTGCGGGACATTACCGAACGCAGGTTCGCCGAGAAGGAACTGCGCAGACAGAAAAACCTGATGTGGCAGGTGATCGATACCGACCCCAACATGATCTTCGTCAAGGATGAACAGGGGAGATTCCTGTTGGCCAACCAGGCGATAGCGGATTATTACGGCGTGGCGATACCGGACATGATCGGCAAAAGCAATAGCGAACTCAATCGCAACCCCGGGGAAGTGGAAAAGTTTCTGGAAGCCGACCGTGAAGTGATTGAAGACAGGCACGAGGTTGTCCTGACCGAGGTGCTGATTAAGAACGGCGTTGAGCATTGGGCACACACGGTCAAGCGGCCATTGCAGCAGGACGACGGATCGGTCAACGTGCTGGGCATCGCGGTCGACATCACCGAGCTGAAGACGGCCGAAAGCAGACTGACCGAATCCTACCGCGAGCTGCAGCGGCTCGCGCTGCACCTGGAAAATGTCAGGGCGGAGGAGCGGACAACGATCGCGCGCAACCTGCACGACGAGATGGGGGCGACACTTGCCGCGCTGAAAATGCGCATTGCCTGGCTCGCATCCAGACTGCCCGCCACAGAGCCGCTTCTGTTGGACGAGGCGGATCACATATCGGAACTGGTTACTGCCGGGATACAGACCATGCGCCGGGTCGTCTCCGACCTGCGCCCGAACCTGCTCGATGACATCGGGCTGGCTGCGGCCCTGAACGACTATGTGAAGCGATTCCGGCACGACAGCGGCATCGAATGCCAACTTGTGCTGCCCCAGGCAGATGTGGCGCTCGACGAGAATCAGTCCGTCACCCTGTTCCGCATCGTCCAGGAAGCGCTGAGCAACGTGTCCAAGCATGCGCAGGCAAGCAGGGTGGATATCCGATTATTCCGTCGGGACGACTCGCTGTTGCTGGAAATAAGGGACAATGGCACCGGGTTTGATACGGACCTGAGGCGGCGCAGCTTCGGTGTGCTCGGCATCAAGGAGCGCGCAATGATGGTAGGCGGGACGGCCGTGATTTCGAGCGCGCCGGGTGAAGGCACTGTGGTGGCCGTAACCATCCCCGCCGCTCGACCGCCCAATGGTGGCGTTCAGGCTTGAATGGCCAGGACTTTCCGGGACCAACGGGACCGTGGTTTTGCTGAAGGAGGTGAAGGGTGATCCGGGTATTTATCGTAGATGACCACGTGATCGTGCGCCAGGGGCTGCGCAGGATACTTGAAGAAGCCGAGGGTATCGAGGTGGCGGGTGAAGCGCAGAACGGGGTCGAGGCGCTGAAGAAAATTTACGGCCTGGACTGGGACGTGATGCTGCTCGATATTTCCATGCCGGAAAAGGGCGGGGATGAAACACTCAGGCAGCTCCTGAATGAAAAACGCGATGCGAGGGTGCTGATCCTGAGCATGTACCCGGAAGACCAATACGCTGTCCGGTTGATGAAGGCCGGCGCATCGGGCTACCTGACCAAGGATATCGCACCGGAACAACTGGTCGTGGCGATCAGGCAGGTGGCGGGCGGAAAAAAATACATCAATTCCACGCTTGCCGAATTGATGCTGCAGGAAATCAGTTCAGACCGGGATAAACCGTTGCACGCGAAGTTGAGCGACAGGGAATACCAGGTATTGAAGATGCTCGGATCGGGGAAGAAAGTCTCCGAAATTGCCGCGGCCCTGTCATTGAGCGTGAAAACGGTCAGCACCTACCGCGCACATCTGCTCGAAAAACTGAACTTGAAAAACAATGCCGAACTGATTTATTACGCGATCCAGAACGGCCTGATGCGGTAGGGAGCCCGCCCGGGTTCGTCTTGCCGCTGTAGTTTGCCCTGATCTGCATGCGGGTCCAAATTCCTGCCCGCCAGTTCGCTGATAGCGGCCTCACGGGCAATGCGCTATTGAGGCCATTGATCCGGTTTGCGCCGCAAGCATGCCGGTGCCGTGCGATGGCATAGGACAAACACCGATGAAAAATTTCCCCGATCCATGAGGTGCAAATGGGCGCTGCGCCTATATCGTTGCGGCGGCAGTGTCGCCACAATGCAAACCTACGCATGAATATTGGTAGCGATCATGTCAAAAACCATCCATCCTGCCGGGGATGGCCTGGCTGACGACCGGGTTCCCGCTGCGGACAGGGCATCCGGTCAACACCCTCCGGCAGGCGGCGCTGCATCGCCTCCGAGCGGGATGTTCTCGCTGCGGCGCGCCCAATATTTCTGCAATGCCGAAACTGGCGAGGCGAAACATGGCGAGCGCAGGACTGCAGGAGAGCGCAGGACGGGAGGACGGCGCCGGGCGGCAAACACCGGTAGGGAAGCGGTTGAACATGCCCGATCGGCAGAAGATGATATTCCAAACACACCATGAAATTGTCGAAATCACCTTTGAAATCACATTTCTTTGCGGAGCAGATCATGAAAATGGAAGAGCTCCGTAACATTGCCAGGTCCCGCCATATCAAGGTCGCCCACCTGTCCAGGCGCGATCTGATCAGATCGGTCCCGAGCGCGGAAGGAAATTTCGATTGCTGTGCCACTGCCTGCAACGGCGCACGCGATCAGCGCAAATGCCTGTGGCGGGAAGATGGTTTCGCTGCCGCCCGGGAAGTGGCGCTGTCATGAATCAGGTCGTTCCGGTTGACGGAAAAGGCGGGAGCAAACATAAGACGTAATGATGATCACGGGATATTTTCCCGATGTAAATGAAAGGAAGATTGAAATGGCAACCGGCACCGTAAAGTGGTTCAACGATTCAAAGGGCTTTGGATTCATCGCGCCGGATGACGGCAGCGATGACCTGTTCGCGCATTATTCTGCAATCAACATGAACGGCTTCAAGACTCTCAAGGAAGGGCAGAAGATCAGCTATGAAGTCACGCAGGGCCCGAAGGGCAAGCAGGCCTCCAATATCCAGAACCTCAAGGGCTAGCTGGGGCTATTCTATGCCGTATTTGACACTGGCAAGAACGCACCATCAATACATTAACCGAGGAGATATATCATGAGCAAACTTACCCGTTACAACCCGTTCAACGAACTCGCCCGTATCGACCCGCTGCTCACCCGTTTCGATCCGTTCCGCGACTGGGACGATGTTTTCGGCAACATCATGGCGCGCCCGTTGTTGCGCGAGGGATCGGCGATCGAACCGCAGATCAAGATGGACGTGAAGGACGCCGACGGCAAGTATGTTGTCAATGCGGAAATCCCGGGTGTCAAGAAAGAGGACATCCACGTGACAGTGGACGGAAACCGGGTGTCCATCAGTGCTGAAGTCAAGCAGGAAAAGGAAGTCAAGGAAGGCGAGCGCGTGATACGCAGCGAGCGCAGTTACGGGATGGCCTCGCGCAGTTTCAGCTTGGCCGATGAAGTCGACCAGGGTAAGGTCTTGGCCAAATATGCCGACGGCGTGCTCGAACTGACCCTGCCCAAGAAAGTCGGAGCATCGCGCAAGGAGATTTCCATTTCATAAAATGGCATTGCTCCCGAGATTGGCGAGAGCGGAATGACCATCAATATCACCCGCGTTCGACTCCGGGACGGTTACCTGCTGGTGACGCGGCTGGAAAGCGCCCACAAGGCAGCCGCCGGTATCGTGATCCCGGATACCGTGGCGGATAAATCCGACTTGGGAGAGATCGTCATGGCAGGGGCTGGAAAGGTATTGATCGACGGGAAGGTGCGGCCGCTTGACGTCAAGGTCGGCGAGCGGGTGCTGTTCGACCAGCATGCCGACCAGGCCGTGAAAATCAATGGCGGGGACTTGCTGATCATGCGCGAAGCGGATGTCTTCGCCGTGCTGTAAACGGTTGGCAAACATTCATTTCGGAGAGTCGCATGTCGGCCAAACAGGTTCTGTTCCATGATGCAGCCCGCACCCGGATCATCGAGGGCGTGAATGTGCTTGCCGACGCGGTCAAGGTCACGCTCGGCCCGAAGGGGCGCAACGTCGTGTTGGATCGTGCCTACGGCCCGCCGCTTGTGGCCAACTCCGGCGTCATTGTCGCGAAGGAGATCGAACTCAAGGACAAGTTCGAGAACATGGGCGCGCAGATGGTCAGGGAGGTCGCCAGCAAAACCTCCGATGTGGCGGGCGACGGCACGACCACTGCCACGGTGCTGGCCCAGGCGATCGTGCGCGAGGGCATGAAGTTCGTTGCGGCAGGCATGAATCCGATGGACCTGAAGCGCGGCATAGACCAGGCGGTCGCAGCGACCGTCGAGCAGTTGCGCAGGATTTCCAAACCATGCACAACGAACAAGGAAATCTCGCAGGTCGGCGCGATCTCCGCCAATGCAGACAGCGCGGTCGGCGACATCATCGCGCAGGCCATGGAAAAAGTTGGCAAGGAAGGCGTGATCACGATCGAAGATGGCAAGAGCCTGCAAAACGAGCTGGAAATGGTCGAGGGCATGCAGTTCGACCGCGGCTATTTGTCGCCTTACTTCATCAACACACCCGACAAACAGATCACGGTGCTGGAGGAACCTTACATCCTGCTGCACGACAAGAAGATCAGCAACATCCATGATCTGCTGCCGCTGCTGGAACAGATCACCAAAGCCGGACGGCCGCTGCTGATCATCGCCGAGGATGTCGACGGCGAGGCGCTTGCAACGCTGGTGATCAACAACCTTCGCGGCATCTTGAAAACCGTCGCTGTAAAGTCGCCGGGATTCGGTGACCGCCGCAAGGATATGCTTGCGGATATTGCCATCCTCACCGGCGGGATGGTGATCGCCGAGGAAGCGGGTCTCACGCTTGAAAAGGTCACGCTGAAAGATCTCGGGCAGGCCAAGCGCGTCGAAGTCGGCAAAGACGACACCACGCTGATCAGCGGCGCCGGGGAGGGTGCCAAGATCCAGGGCCGCATCCGGCAAATCCGCAAACAGGCCGAAGAAGCAACCAGCAGTTACGACAAGGAAAAATTGCAGGAGCGTGCTGCCAAGCTTTCCGGCGGTGTTGCGGTGATCAAGGTTGGCGCCGCCACCGAGACCGGGATGAAAGAAAAGAAAACCCGCATCGAAGACGCGATGCATGCAACCCGTGCTGCGGTCGAGGAAGGTATCCTGCCCGGAGGCGGGGTGGCGCTGCTGCGCGCCAGGACGGCAATCAGCGCGCTGGCAGGGGAAAACGACGACCAGAATGCAGGGATCCAGATCGTGTTGCGCGCGTTGGAAGAGCCGTTGCGCCAGATCGTCGACAACGCCGGCGAAGAACCATCGGTGGTGCTAAACAAGGTACGTGAGGGCAAAGGCAGCTTCGGCTACAACGCGGCGACCGGGGAATACGGCGATCTGATCGAGATGGGCATTCTCGACCCGACCAAGGTGACGCGCACCGCGCTGCAGAACGCCGCTTCTATCGCCAGCCTGATCCTCACCACCGATGCGATGGTGGCGGAACTGCCCAGGGAAACGGAAAAGCCCGATGCGATCGGCGGTATGGGGCTGCAATGAATTTGACCACGAAGTTTGAACCGCTGGATTTGCCGCTGAACGGCCACGAAACGATACAAACGGCATACCAACCCACACGAGTCGAAATATCATGAACAAGGCAACCGTGCCTGACAGATTCAGAAGAATCAGCCGCGAGGAAGGGATATTCAAGGAACGCGTGCACGATGCATACAAGGCCAGGGGCAAGCTGCGCGAGCCGTCGGTCTGTTCGCAATGCGGCGCGGTATTTCACAAGGGCCGCTGGCAATGGCTGGACGCGCCGCCAGACGCGCATCGCACGCTCTGCCCGGCCTGCAATCGCATCCATGATCATTACCCGGCCGGATTTCTGACGCTGAAGGGAGAGTTCTTCCGCTCGCATCGCGGCGAGATCATGAATCTGTTGAAAAATCTGGAGAAGCGGGAACGGGCTGAACATCCGCTCAAGCGCATCATGGCGGTGGAAGAAAAGGACGGCACGACGCTGGTCACCACCACGGATATCCATCTGGCCCGAACCTTGGGCGATGCGTTGCAGCATGCCTATCAGGGCGATCTGGAGTATTACTATAATGACGAGCAGAATCTGCTGCGCTTGAAATGGGTGCACTGAATACGGCTGCGCTGCATCTATACCCCGTCACCGTGTGCGGAACCGGCACCCGGCGAAATGGGTCAATGCAGTCCAGATCAACCCGGAAGTCGCTCCCGGAAGGCAAATCCGCCGCTGGTGCATACAGGGGATGGATCGGCAAGGCCGCAAGTGATGCGCGCGGCCCGCGCGATTGGATGTGGCAAGATTACATAATTCAAGGAGCAAAGACATGAGCCAGGAACAAGCCCGACCGTCTGAAAATCCGACTAGCGGCATGCACGATTACCCTCTGGGAGCCGGGGCATCTGCCGATGCAATGCATCGCGCACCCGGCAACGGTGGCTTTTCGCTGGAAAAATTTCTGGTGGCGAAAGCGTTGCAGGTGTTTGGCAATCCGCCGGTCGATGTTGTGCTGTGGAATGGGCAGGCAATACCGAGCACGCGCGGCAATGCGGTGGCGCGCGTCCTGATTCGCGACCGCGGTGCGCTGTTCAGGCTGGTCGCGGACCCGGAACTGAACTTCGGCGAGCTGTATGCCGCCCAGCGTATCGAAGTGCAGGGTAACCTGCTGGATTGTCTCGAGGCCGTCTATCGTGTCTGGCCGCTGCCCGGCCAGAACAGGATCGACGCGCTGCTGGCCCCGATCACAAGACGAAACTCCCTGAGCGGTTCGCGCCGCAACATCCATCACCATTACGACATTGGCAACGAATTCTACAAACTCTGGCTGGATCAGCGGATGCTCTATACCTGCGCATACTTTCCGGACCAGCACACCGGACTCGAACAGGCGCAGCTCGCCAAGATGGATCACGTATGCCGGAAATTGCGCCTGCAACCGGGCGAAACGGTGGTCGAGGCCGGCTGCGGCTGGGGTGGCTTGGCACTGCACATGGCAAAGCACTATGGCGTGACGGTGTCGGCATACAATATTTCCACGGAGCAGATCGCCTTCGCCCGCGAGCGGGCCAAAGCAGAAGGGTTGGACGGCCAAGTGAGGTTCATCGAGGACGATTACCGCAACGTCGGTGGCGAGTTCGACGCATTCGTCTCGGTCGGTATGCTCGAGCATGTCGGGCCGGACAATTTCCGCGGACTGGGTGAAGTCATCGACCGTGTCCTGAAGGAGACCGGCCGCGGCCTGATCCACAGCATCGGGTTGAATTACCCCAGACCGATGGATCCATGGACGGAGCGCCATATCTTTCCCGGCGCAGCGCCGCCCAGCCTGGCGCAGATGATGCAGATCTTCGAGCCCTTCGATTTTTCGGTGCTGGATGTGGAAAATCTCCGGCTGCACTATGCCAGGACCCTGGAGCACTGGCTGCAGCGCTATGAGGCCAGCTTCGATCGCGTCACCGAAATGTTCGATCCCGAATTCGCGCGGTCGTGGCGCCTGTATCTCGCCGGATCGCTGACCTCCTTCAAGACTGGCTTGTTGCAATTGTTCCAGGTCAGCTTTGCGCGCGCAGGAAACAACGATATCCCCTGGACACGGGAATATCTGTACGACAACCGGAATGCGGTGCCGGATGGTCTGCCCGGGGAATGCGCTGATGCACTGCAGCTGCTGACAACTGACAGGGGAGAACATCATGGCGATCGGTGAAATCTGCAACCGCGAGGTGGTCATCGTGCCGCGAGGCTGCACCATACTCGAAGCGGCCCAGCTGATGCGCCAGCACCATGTCGGCGATTTGGTGGTGGTCGAAGAACGCGGCAGAATACGGGTCCCGGTCGGCATCGTCACCGACCGCGATCTGGTGGTCGAGATCATGGCACCGGCAATAGACCAGACAGTCATTACCGTGGGTGACATCATGACAGCCGAACTTGTCTCGGTCAGGGAAAATACCGGGGTTTCGGAAACGATCGAATACATGCGCGCCAAAGCCGTGCGCCGTGTCCCGGTGGTCGGCGAAAACGGCGGCCTGGTGGGGATTGTTGCACTCGACGATCTGCTGGAGTTGCTTGCGGAAGAGCTGCTGGCGCTGGCCAAACTGGTGAGGAACGAGCAAAAGAAGGAAAAGACCAGCCGCCGCTAAGCGGAACTCGCGCAGCGGGCATCATGGGTGTTATGAGCCGGCAGGCAAATCCTTCTGGCTGTCAGGGTCGCTTGATATCAATATCGGGAGAAAATCATGCAAATACCATTGCAAATCACCATCCGCGACATGGAGCATTCGGACGCGCTGGAAGCGCACATACGCGAAAAGGCGAGCAAGCTCGACGAATTCTTCGATCGCATCATGTCATGCAGGGTGGTGGTCGAGATGCCGCACAAACACCATCAGCAGGGCAAACAGTTCAAGGTGCGCATCGACATCGGCGTGCCGGGCAGCGAAATCGTGGTGAATCACGACCATGCAGAAGATGTCTATGTGGCCCTGCGCGATGCATTCGATTCGGCCAAACGCCAGCTTGAAGACTATGCGCGCAAGCTCCGCGGCGACGTCAAGACGCACAAGACATGGAAGCGCGCGGAAGAGAGTCCGGACGAAATCCCGGAGGAAGCCGGTGATGCCGGTGATGACGAGTACCTGCCGGTTGTCGACGATAGATGATGGGCGCGGACAGGACGTTTTTGGTGGAAAGCAGCTGCAACAGGCCGGTCACGCTGGCCTGACCGCCGCGGAAAGGAGGAAATCGTCATGACGATGAAAATCGTTTCGCCATCGTTCGGGCAGAACGGCGCGATCCCATCGCGCCATACCTGCGACGGCACGAACATCTCTCCGACACTTAAGTGGAGTGGCGTGCCTGGCCGGTACCAAAAGCCTCGCCCTGATCGTCGATGACCCGGATGCCCCGGATCCCGCGGCACCGACGATGACCTGGGTACACTGGGTGCTCTACAACATCCCTCCCGGTGCAAGCGGCCTGAAGGAGGGAATTGCCGCGACGGAACTTCCCGATGGAACGCTGCAGGGTTACAACGACTGGAAGCGGCCCGGCTACGGCGGACCGTGCCCCCCGGCCGGCAGACACCGCTATTTTTTCAAGTTGTATGCGCTTGATACAATGCTGGCCGGACTGGACCACCCGACCAAGGCGAATCTGGAAAAGTCGCTGCGGGCGCATTTGATCGGTCAGGCCGAGCTGGTCGGGTTGTACCAGCGCAACCGCTGACCGTGGCCGCGCGAAAGCGCAGGGCGCGGCAATCTCCGTATCATGCTCAGATGACAATGCCGGGAGAATAGGATGGAAGCTTGTGACGCACTGATCGTCGGGGGCGGTCCCGCGGGTTCGAGCTGCGCTTGGCAGTTGCGCCGGCACGGCCTGGATGTGGTGGTGATGGACAAGTCGGACTTCCCGCGCGACAAGGTCTGTGCCGGATGGATCACGCCGGAGGTGGTCGAGGAACTGCAACTGGACACCGCGGATTATGGCCGCAACCATGTGCTGCAGCCGATCACCGCGTTCCGTACCGGGATGATCGACGGCAACGACCTGGAGACCCGTTACCCGAGAATTGTGAGTTACGGGATACGCCGGCGCGAACTGGACAACTATCTGCTGCGGCGCTGCGGGGCGCGTTTGCGGTTGGGTGAAGCGGTCAAATCCTTGCGCCGGGACGGCAGGCAGTGGGTCGTCAATGATTCCATCGCGACGCCGCTGGTCATCGGCGCGGGCGGGCATTTCTGTCCGGTGGCCCGTTTCATGGGCGCGAAACTCGGGGCGGATGAACCGGCAGTTGCGGCGAAAGAGATCGAATTCGAAATGGACGAACTGCAACGAGGCAGGTGCGAGGTGCGCGGGGATACGCCGGAGCTTTATTTCTGCCGGGATCTGAAGGGTTATGGCTGGTGCTTTCGCAAGGGCAACCATCTGAATATCGGGCTGGGCTGGCAGGGAAGCCACGGGCTGTCGGAACACCTCAAGCACTTTTGCGATTTCCTGAAGCAGCACGGCAGGATACCGCAAGACATCCCGGACCAATTTCATGGTCACGCCTATCTGCTGCATGGGCACGCCGTACGCAAAATGCTCGATGACGGCATGCTGCTGGTCGGCGATGCGGCCGGTCTTGCCTACCCGCAAAGCGGCGAAGGAATAAGGCCGGCGGTCGAGTCGGGCCTGATGGCCGCCACGACGATTATGGAGGCAGACCGCGACTACAGCATCGCGCGGCTGCAGCCATACGCGGGCCGGCTGGCCGAGCGCTTCGGTCACCAGCCGGGCATCCAGCGAAAACGGACCGGCATTCCTGCACAACTTCATCGCGGGCAGGCTGCTGAACAGCAAATGGTTTACCCGTCATGTTGTGCTGGATAGGTGGTTCCTGCACAAGAACCAGCAAGCCCTGCATGCTGCCGCGGACTGACCGATTCCGGTGTAAATGAATCTTTGCGGGGATTCAGCGGTAAAATACCGTGCATGCTGCCACCCCGTTCCCATCTCAGCCGACAACAAACCCGAACAAGCCGCGCTGCCGCTGTATTGCAACAGCGATCACGGCGGACGGACCATGGTAGTGCAGGGCGCGATCAGCCCTTGTTCAGCCTCCGCATGATACGCCGCCATCCAGATCGGGCGCATGTGCGCTGACCAGAAATTTTTGCAGAGGGAAATACCGTGAACGCCACTCCCGCCACAAGTTTCGACCCGAACGAGAACATCGATCCGGTGTGCGGAATGACCGTGAAGCCCGATAACACGCTTCGCCATGACTATCAGGGCAAGACCTATCTGTTCTGCAATCCAAAATGTCTGGCGAAATTTTCGGCGATGCCGGAAAAGTATATTTTCGGCGGAGTCACCGAAAGCGGCGCAATCAAGGATCCGGTATGCGGAATGACGGTGAAGGCGGACAGCCCGCTACGCCACGATTACAGGGGCAAGACCTACCTATTCTGCAATTCGAAGTGTCTGTCGAAGTTTTCCGCCGATCCCGAAAAATATCTGCAACCTGTTGCGGCTGAACCGGAGGTTGCGATTCAGGGCGCGGTGTATACCTGCCCGATGGACCCGGAAGTGCGAGAATCGAAACCCGGCAGCTGCCCGATCTGCGGAATGGCGCTGGAACCGGAGGATGCGCTGCCCCAGCCGGATATCGACGAATATTTCTGCCCGATGCACCCGGAAGTGGTGCAAGGCGAACCGGGTGCCTGCCCGAAATGCGGGATGGCACTGGAACACAGAATAGTGGCGGCCAGGGAAGACAACCCCGAACTGGACGACATGTCGCGGCGCTTCTGGATCGCCCTCGCACTGGCCGTGCCGGTGTTCGTGCTGGCGATGTCCGCCGATATGGTGGCGGGTATCGTGCCGCAGTTGATCTCGTTCAAGCATCTGCAATGGCTGGAATTCCTGCTGGCGACGCCGGTGGTGTTGTGGTGCGGCTGGCCATTCTTCCAGCGCGGCTGGTCTTCGCTGGTCAGTTGGCACCTGAACATGTTCACGCTGATCGCACTTGGCGTTGGTGTGGCCTGGTCATATAGCGTGATCGGCACCTTCCTGCCGGATATCTTTCCGGCATCGCTGCGCCGCGCGGACGGTACATTGCCGATCTATTTCGAAGCCGCCGCGATGATCACCGTGCTGGTGCTAATGGGACAGGTGCTGGAATTGCGTGCCCGCAGCCGAACCAACACCGCGATCAAACTGTTGCTGGGCCTCGCACCCAGGACCGCGCGCATCGTGCATCCTGGTGTCGATGGGAAGGGCGGCCAGGAAGAAGATATCAAGCTGGAACAGGTGCAGGTCGGCGACATGCTGCGCGTGCGTCCCGGCGAAAAAATCCCGGTGGATGGCAAAGTGATCGAGGGCAGCAGCGCGGTCGATGAATCCATGGTGACCGGCGAGCCGATACCGGTCGAGAAGACAGCCGGAGAGCGCCTGATCGGCGCGACGCTTAACGGCACCGGCGGCTTGCTGATGCGCGCGGAAAAAGTCGGCACGCATACCCTGCTGGCGCAGATCGTGCGCATGGTCAGCGAGGCGCAGCGTTCGCGCGCGCCTATCCAGCGGCTGGCCGACGTCGTGTCCGGCTATTTCGTGCCCATCGTGGTATTCGTCGCGCTGCTGGCTTTTGCCGTCTGGATGATATGGGGGCCGGAACCCAGGTTCGCCCACGCCATCGTGGCGGCGGTGTCGGTGCTGATCATCGCCTGTCCGTGCGCGCTGGGTCTGGCGACGCCGGTCGCCATCATGGTCGGCACCGGGCGCGGCGCGACCGCAGGCGTGCTGATCAGGAACGCCGAGGCGCTGGAGATCATGGAAAAAGTCGACACGCTGGTGACTGACAAGACCGGCACGCTGACCGAGGGCAAGCCCAAACTGGTCTCGGTCGCGGCATTGCCGGGTTTTGAGGAAAGCGAGATATTGCAACTGGGCGCCAGCCTGGAACGCGCCAGCGAACATCCGCTGGCGGATGCCATCGTCAAGGGGGCGGCAGCGCGCGACCTGATTTTGTCCGAAGTAAGGGATTTCCAATCTGCCAGCGGCAAGGGCATCGCCGGACTGGTGGCGGGACGCAAGGTCGCAATCGGCAATCAGAAATATCTTGGCGACCTGGGCATCGCGACGGATGAACTGATCACTCGTGCAGATGCGCTGCGCGCGGCGGGGCAGAGCGTGATGTTCGTCGCCGTCAATGGCAAATCGGCCGGCCTGCTTGCCGTGGCCGACCCGATCAAGACCTCCGCGCCGGAAGCGGTGCGAGCGTTGCAGGCCGCCGGGCTCGAGCTGGTGATGATCACCGGCGACAATCGTGCCACCGCCGAAGTGGTCGCGAGGCAATTGGGCATCGAGCGCGCGGTTGCGGAAGTGCTGCCGGGACAGAAGGTCGAAATCGTGAAGCAGCTGCAGGCCGAGGGCCGTATCGTCGCGATGGCTGGAGACGGGATCAACGATGCCCCCGCTTTGGCGCAAGCGCAGGTGGGTATCGCGATGGGAACCGGCACCGACGTCGCGATGCAAAGCGCCGGCATCACGCTGGTCAAGGGCGATCTTGATGGCATCGTGCGCGCGCGCCGCCTGAGCCAGGCCACGATGCGCAACATCCGGCAGAACCTGTTCTTCGCGTTCGTCTACAACATGCTGGGCGTGCCGATCGCTGCGGGACTGCTGTACCCGGTCTTCGGCCTGCTGCTCTCGCCCATCATCGCGGCGGCCGCAATGAGTTTCAGTTCGGTATCGGTGATCACGAATGCGCTGCGGCTGGGCAAGGCCAGACTTTAAGCCAGGGATGAATTCACGCAGAACAAGGCGCAACCCGGAAAACCGCATTCTAATATGTTGCTTGCCTCTTGAAATAACCCAAAGTGGCTCCATTTTCATGACGGTTTTCGTTTAAATATATCCGTTCAAATTTATCAAGGGATTCATATGACTGAAAGTACTACCGCCAATCGCGAAACGATGGGATTCCAGACGGAAGTCAAACAGCTTCTGCAGTTGATGATCCATTCGCTGTATTCCAACCGCGAAATCTTCCTGCGGGAACTGGTCTCCAACGCTTCCGATGCCTGCGACAAATTGCGCTTCGAGGCGCTGCACAACGACAGCCTGTTCGAAAACGATTCCGACCTGCGGATACGCGTCAGTTACGACAAGGATGCCCGCACCCTGACGATCAGCGACAACGGCATCGGGATGAACCGTGACGAGGTCATCAACAATCTCGGCACGATCGCAAAATCAGGCACGCGCGAATTCTTTACCAAACTGAGCGGGGACCAGCAGAAGGATGCGAACCTGATTGGCCAGTTCGGCGTCGGTTTCTATTCTTCCTTCATCGTGGCCGACAGGGTCACGGTCACGACGCGCCGTGCCGGCGAAATAGCCGATCAGGGCGTGCGCTGGGAATCGGATGGCGGCGGAGAGTTCTCCATCGAGATGGTCGACAAGACGGCACGCGGCACCGACATCATGCTGCACCTGCGCGCCGACCAGGATGACCTGCTGAACGGCTACAAGATCCGTTCCATCATCCATAAATATTCCGACCACATCGTCCAGCCCATCGTGATGAAGAAGGAAGAATGGAAAGAAGGTACCCAGGTCATCACCGACGAGGACGAAGCCGTCAACCAGGCTTCGGCATTGTGGGCCCGCGCCAAGAACGAGATCTCGGACGACGAATACAAGGCGTTCTACAAGCATGTCGGCCATGACTACGATGACCCGCTGGCTTGGACGCATGCGCGCGTGGAAGGCCGCCAGGAATACACCCAGCTGCTCTATATTCCTGCGCGCGCACCCTTCGATATGTGGGACCGCAATGCGCGCCATGGCATCAAGCTGTACGTGCGCCGCGTGTTCATCATGGACGATGCCGAGCAATTGCTGCCGAACTATCTGCGTTTTGTGCGCGGCGTGGTCGATTCCAGCGACCTGCCGTTGAATGTGTCACGCGAGATCCTGCAGGAATCGAAGGATATCGAGGCGATACGCAAGGGCTGCACCAACAAGGTGCTGGGCCTGCTGGAAGATCTGGCGGCCAGCGACAAGGATAAATATGCCAAATTCTGGGGCGAGTTCGGCCAGGTGCTGAAGGAAGGGGCAGCCGAAGATTTCGCCAACAAGGACAAGATTGCCGGGCTGTTACGCTTTGCCTCTACCCATGCCGACACCGATAAGCCAAACGTCTCGCTGGCTGACTATATCGCTCGCATGAAAGACGGCCAGGACAAGATTTACTACATTACCGCCGAAACCTTCAATGCGGCCAGGAACAGCCCGCATCTGGAAGTGTTCCGCAAGAAGGGCATCGAGGTGTTGCTGCTCTCCGATCGCGTGGACGAGTGGGTGGTGAGTTCGCTGACCGAGTTCGACGGCAAGGCATTGGTTTCCGTGGCCAAGGGCGGGCTCGATCTGGGCAAGCTGGAAGATGAGTCGGAAAAGCAGGAACAGGAAAAGCAGGCCAGCGATCACAAGGAGCTGACCGACAAGATCAGGAAGATCCTCGATGGCCGTGTCAAGGAAGTTCGCGTGACGCACCGCCTGACCGACTCGCCGGCCTGCCTGGTTTCCGACGAGCATGACATCGGCGGCAACATGGCGCGCATGCTCAAGGCCGCAGGCCAGAAGATTCCGTCAACCCTGCCTATCCTGGAGATCAATCCGACCCATCCGGTGGTGATGCGCCTGAAGGAAGAAGAAAGGTACTTTGATGATTGGTCCGCTGTGCTGTTCGATCAGGCCTTGCTGGCGGAGGGCGGTCAACTGGACGACCCGGCCGGCTTCGTCAAGCGGGTCAATCATCTGATGCTGGAGATGCGCACCGGTTAATATAGTGGGGTCGGCAGCTAATCGCAATCGGGCCGGTGCATCTGGTTCGGTTGCGGCAATTCCTGCGCAGCCAAGTTGTTCTTGGGCTCGTCGGGCAGCATCTGGTAGGGTTCCATCGTCACCGACTCGAGCCGGTCCCCCAGCAAAGTCACTTGACCTTCCAGCCGGGTGTTGCCGGTCTCGCTGAATTCGAACCGGTAAGTGCGGCGGAACACCCTGCGTCCCGAACTGTCCCGCACCAGCGCAAGCCCGGTTCCGGCGACCGTATCATCAAGAAATTGCACATGCGCCTCATCGCAGGCACGCCTGCCCGCTTTTCGGGCGATCTCGAGCGCATGCATGCTGTCGAACCAGAACCAGCCAAACATAGGCAGCAGTATCAGAAAGAGCAAACTCAATACGTCCATGCTCTGAATATATCGTGTGGTGGAGGTTGCAATCTTAACTGATACCCATAAATAAATATCTGATTCAGCTTGCGTTATCGGCCGAACCCGCGTACAACGCTATCTGGCGTTTGACTCAAAGTTTTTGCAGTACTGGTTTTCCATGTGCAATCTTCGATTCAGATGGTTTTGCGGGGGGTTTCCCCGTTTTATATAGTAGGAGTAATACACATGGCAACAGGTACAGTTAAATGGTTCAACGATGCAAAGGGCTTTGGATTCGTAACCCCGGACGATGGCAGCGATGATTTGTTCGCGCACTTTTCCGCGATCAACATGAGCGGCTTCAAGTCCCTCAAAGAAGGCCAGAAGGTCAGCTTTGAAGTGACGCAGGGCCCCAAAGGCAAGCAGGCTTCGAACATCCAGGACGCCGCCTAAAAACGGTTCTTGAGCAATAAGGAAAGCCCGGCGCGTGAGTGCCGGGCTTTTTTGTTGCCCGCGTCTGTTGAGGGTATTGGTTGAGGATGCCGGTCCCTTTTGAAGGTGTGAATCCGCAACAAGCTATCGTGCCATTCGCAAAAAATATTCGCCGAAAACAACATAGTATTTTCCAAACTGGAAATGAGTCTGAACGAAGGTTTGTGGATCTGAGTATCTGAATCTTGTTCTGACTCGGTCGGGTTGATAAATTCTTGTTTGTTCTGCCTTGCTGTTTTACCCATCAAGCCTGTTTCCTTGTTGCAGCAGAGATCGCGTGAAACAGTTTCCTTCTTGCATTGTTCAGCGCCAAGGCAGCGTCATTGTCGCTCATCTCTGATGCCTGTGCATCCAGTAGCTCAAAGGTGATGTCCGGCTTGAGATACTCACTGGCATTGGGCAAGGATTTCAGCTTCTCATAGGGGGTCTTCATCTCCTCGTAGCGATAGCGTTTGCGCTCCTTCCCTTTGGCATCGGTGATCGTTTCCGGGAAGAAACAAGGTCGGTGGAAGTTGACGTATGGGTTGAGGAAGTCGGCACAGAAAGCATTGACCAGACTGGCGCAGTGTTGCGGGATATGGGCATAGCCCAGATGCTTTCGCACCACCGCGCCGTTCTTGGATTCCGCCAATGCGTTGTCGTTGGAATGCCGCGGCCGTGATTTGGTGAATTCAACCCGCAACTTCTCCAGCAGCGCGGCTACTTGGTAGTTGATGTACTCTTTGCCGTTATCCGCGTGGAATCCCAGGATGACAAACGGAAATCCATCCAGCAACTGCCCAATGACCGGCAGCAGGTAAGCCTCGCTGATCTTCTCGCAGGTGGCGACCAGCTGAAACTGGGTTACACAGTCCACTGCGTTGATGTGATACACCCCTTTTGCCCCGTCCTGGTCGCCTTGGTGCACGCTGTCGATGCGGATGTAGCCCGGCATCCCATTGGGCTGGGGTGCGCGACGCTGGCCGATGGGTAATCCGGTTGGCCGGGTCTTGGTCCAATGCCGCCGCTTGTTCTGGTACTGTTTCTCACCCCGTAGGTTGTACAGATGTGAAACCGAGATTCCCGCCAGACGCTCGAAGCGCGCATCACCGAACACAAGTAAAGCGCGCTCCATCAGCTTCTTGGTGGCAGGGCCGGACAGTGTGCCATGCAGCGCATCGATCTCGGCCAACAAGGCCACGTCCGTGGCGGTGAAGCGGCCGGTGAAGCCGTGCTGGGGCGTAACTTGTCGTTTCGACAACTTCCCGTCCCGGCGGTATCGCCGCACCAGCCGGGTTACTTGTTGCCGTGACAGGCCAGTCATGCGCTCCAGATAGCGCAGCAACACGCCCTTGTCGGCTTTGCCGTGCGGTGAATAGCCAAACCGCTTGAGCACACGCTCGATAAATGAATTGCGTTCCGCCTTGGGAACTTTGAAGGCCACCTCCGTCGTGCCGTCCAAGAATGCCCTGACCTGCGCCAGGGTTTGCAGCCGCGCTTCTTCCATGTCGATCACCATGCATCGCATCATGACCGATTCAGAACTTTAGCCGTTCAGACTCATTTCTCGTTGGAAATACGACCCGCCTTCAGACTCATTTCATATTGGAAGAGGCTAACATTTTGCAGCGAAGTCAATTTGCCATATACTTGCTCGCCAGACTTGGGTTTAATTAAGCTAATTCAACTTGTATAACGTACGTACCAGAGTAATGGGGAGTGTAAAAAATGCAATTAAAAACAACATTGCTTGCAGTATTCACTGTTTCATTATTTCTGGCAGGTTGCGGCGGCGGCAGCAACAATCCGTACGACGGCACTTGGACGCTGTCATTTCCTGCTCCGAGCACTGAAGGCTCAAGTGCAGGTTATAGTAGCTGTGGCAACTATCCGGCTAGTATAGACATCACAAATGCTGCAGGTACAGCATTCGTAACAGGATCATGCATTACTGCAGCATCGGCAGTTGTACCAATTACTGTCGCAGTCAGTGTAGCTATTACAGCCAAACAAAACATCACCAGTCCAGACGTATTTAATGCCATTGCGGGTGGTACCCCTTTTGCCGGAACATGCCTGAATAATTCCGCATGCTCCGGAACTGATTCTGCAAAGGACACAATAAGCATCAATCGCTAATTTGAAGGCTCGCCAGGTTTGGTCCCATCACCGGCCGAATTGCATCTTCACCGGTTTGACGAGCGCCTTCCTTGGCAGCAACCAATTCACTTCCAGAGAATGTTCCATTTGGTGGGCGGTACTGGGTTCGAACCAGTGACCCCTGCCGTGTGAAGGCAGTGCTCTACCGCTGAGCTAACCGCCCGAGCCCGAACGGGAAAATCGGGCGCGAATTAGAGCATAACCTGACTATCGGGGTCAATGCCGTACCACAACCTGGTGCGCACAATGGGTAAAGTCCGTAAAATGCCGCCTCATTTTGCCTTGATTGTCCAGTCATGACCATACGCACCCGTTTCGCTCCCAGTCCTACCGGCTACCTGCACATCGGCGGCGCCCGTACCGCTTTATTCTCCTGGGCATACGCGCGCAAGTTCGGCGGCACCTTCGTTTTGCGCATCGAGGATACCGATGTGGAGCGCTCCACACCAGAAGCGGTACAGGCAATTCTTGACGGCATGAAATGGCTGAACCTCGATTATGACGAAGGCCCTTATTACCAGATGCAGCACATGGACCGTTACAAGGAGGTGTTGCAGCACATGCTGGCAGAGGGTACCGCATATTATTGCTATACCACCCCCGCGGAACTGGATGGCATGCGCGAAGCGCAACGCGCACGCGGAGAGAAGCCGCGCTACGACGGACAGTGGCGGCCCGAGCCGGGCAAGGTGTTGCCAGTCCCGCCTGCGGACATCAAGCCGGTGATCCGTTTCAGGAACCCTATCCACGGTGTGGCTGCCTGGGACGACCTGGTCAAGGGCAGGATCGTGTTCGAGAACAGCGAACTGGACGATCTGGTGATCGCGCGACCAGACGGTACGCCGACCTACAATTTTTGCGTGGTGGTAGACGACTGGGACATGGGCATTACCCACGTGATTCGTGGCGACGATCATGTCAACAACACGCCGCGCCAGATCAATATCCTCAAGGCGCTCGGCGCAACCGCACCGCACTATGCACACCTGTCGATGATCCTTGGCGACGATGGCACCAAGTTATCCAAGCGCCACGGCGCGGTCAGCGTGATGCAATACGATGAGGATGGATACCTGCCGGAAGCGGTGATCAATTACCTGGCACGACTGGGATGGTCACACGGGGATGACGAGATATTTACCGTGGAGGAATTCTGCTCGTGGTTCGATCTCAGTCACATCACGCCATCTGCCGCGCAGTTCAACACCGAAAAATTGAATTGGGTCAACCAGCATTACCTCAAACAGGCCGACAATGCGCGCCTGTCTGCGCTGGTCAGGCCCAGACTGGAGGCTCGCGGGGTTTCGGTGGGGGTTACGCCTGCGCTGGAAGATGTCGTGGCCCTCTACAAGGAGCGTGTGGCCACGCTGAATGAACTTGCAGATGAAGCCGAGGTGTTTTATATCGACCTTCATCCGGCCAAGGAATTACTGGATGAACAACTTTCAGCAGAAGCTTTACCAGCGTTGCATGAACTTGCCGAATGTTTTGCCGATGTCGCCTGGGAGGCGCCCGCATTGGCCGCGCTGATCAAGGAATTGCTGGCCAAGCATAAATTGAAGATGCCCAAATTGGCGATGCCGTTGCGCGTGATGCTGGTCGGCCAGACACACACGCCGTCGGTGGATGCCGTGCTGGCATTGTTCCCGCGCGAAACGGTGCTGGCACGCATGAAAACACATCTCTGACATTAAGCAGCCAATAAAAAAGCACGCCGTTAGGCGTGCTTTTTGTTTTCAGCGCTTGTTGATTTGCCTCAGCGCATCGTCTTAGCGGGTATTGCCGTTGTTGCCGCGCCCGAGTGCATGGCCGGGGCGATCTCCATTGCGGCGCGGTGCGCTGTTGCCGCCACGGCTGTTGCCGAAGCTGCGATCCTGGCTGCGCGGCTGCGCGGCACCGTTACCGCCAAAGCCCTGGCCGCCACCGACACCCAGGGTATTGCCGTTAGCTTGTCCATGCCATTGGCCGTGTCCTTCCTTCCGTCCGGCATGGCTATGCCGGCTGTCCGGTGTACTGTGGTGAAAGCCATTGCCGGCCTTTCCGGGAAAACCGCCCGTGCGGTTGCCGCCAAAGCCGGTATTGTTGCCCCCGCCGAAACCGCCGCTGCGGCGCGGACCGCTGTTGCTGCGCGGACGATCCGAAGACGGGCCGGTGCGCAATTTATACTTGGGCTCCAGTCCTTCGATGGTGTGCATCTTGATGCTTTGTTCGGTGTAGCGTTCGATACGCTTCAACAACTGCGCATCGCGGTTGGAAGCGAAGGAGATGGCGATACCGGACGAACCGCCACGGCCGGTGCGGCCGATGCGGTGCACGTAGTCTTCGGCAAACTTGGGCAGGTCGAAGTTGATTACATGCGAAATGCCGCGCACGTCAAGACCCCGTGCCGCCACGTCGGTAGCGACCAGGATGCGCACGTTGCCGTTGCGCATGTTGAGCAGGGTGCGGTTGCGTTCGCGCTGGTTCATGTCGCCATGCAGTGCCGCCACTGAAAGACCCTGTGCGGACAATCTGTCTGCCAGCGAATCGGCGTCGCGTTTGGTGGCGGTAAAAATCAACGCTTGGTTCATGTCCACGTCGGTCAGCAGATGGCTGAGCAACTTGTTCTTGTGCGCCACGTCATCCGCGAACATCATGCGCTGCTCGATGTTTTCGTGTTTGTCCGTCGCTGCCGAAACGTTGATGCGTTTCGGTGTCTTGAGCAGGCGCGACGCCAGGTTACCGACCACGCCTTCCAATGTCGCGGAGAACAGCAATGTCTGCCGCGTTTTCGGTGTGGCCTGGGCGATGCGTTCCACATCGTCGACAAAACCCATGTCCAGCATGCGGTCGGCTTCGTCCAGGATCAGCACTTCCAGCCGCGAAAAGTCGATGCGGCCGCGCTCCAGGTGGTCGATCAAGCGGCCGGGTGTGGCGACCAGGATATCCACATGGCCGGACAGCATACGGTTCTGAACCGGGTAGGGCATGCCGCCCAGGATGCTGATGATCTTGAAGCGCATGTTCTTGCCGTATTTGGTCGCGGCATCGCAGACCTGCTGGGCCAGTTCGCGGGTAGGGGTCAACACCAGCACGCGGGGACCTTTGCCGGGCAGTGCCGAGGGCGTCGCCAGGCGGTTCAGCGCGGGCAATATGAAGGCCGCGGTCTTGCCGCTGCCGGTTTGAGCCGAAGCCATCAGGTCGTGGCCGGCGATGATTTCGGGAATAGCCTGCGCCTGAATCGGCGTGGGTTCGGTGTAGCCGGTATCGGCGATTGCCTTGAGTATTGCGGCGTTCAAATTCAGATCTTCAAATGACATCTTGCTTCCTTTTTATTATCAAAGGGAATCCACTTCGTTATTCGGATACAAACCAATATCCGGCTAGATAAAGCCGAATGCCGATTTGTATCGGGCATGACGAACTTGTAAAGTTCCCTGGTGCGCGCACAGTCAGTAATAACGGCCCGTAAAACGGGCAGACGGATTAACCGGCGCATAAAACATCGTTGCTAACCGGAAAACCCGAGAGAATCTTGAGGGGCTTTTTTAGACAGGCGCGATTTGCATACGCGCGAGAGATAGGTCAGAAAACGATGAACCAATGCCGCCTTAGTGGCGACAAGGAGCGCATTATACGGATAGAAAAAATAAAAGCCAGTAAAAGTTTGTCATTACCTGCCTTGTGCTAGAATGCGCGCCCTTTTCAATAGCAAGGCTGTATCCATGTCCCGCCAACTCCGCAACATCGCCATTATCGCCCACGTCGACCACGGCAAGACCACGCTGGTGGACAAGCTGCTGAGTCAAGCCGGTTCTTTTGCTTCGTATAAACATATCGCCGAGCGCGTGATGGATAGCAACGATCTGGAAAAAGAGCGCGGCATCACCATTCTGGCGAAGAACTGCGCCGTCGACTATGAAGGCGTGCATATCAACATCGTGGATACACCCGGCCACGCCGACTTCGGCGGCGAAGTGGAGCGCGTGCTGGGCATGGTGGACGGCGTGCTGCTGCTGGTGGACGCGGTCGAAGGCCCGATGCCGCAAACCCGGTTCGTCACCAAGAAGGCACTTGCCCTCGGCCTGCGCCCCATCGTGGTGATCAACAAGGTCGACCGTAATGGCGCACGCCCGGATTGGGTGATCAACCAGACTTTCGACCTATTCGACAAGCTGGGCGCGACCGAAGACCAGATGGATTTCCCGGTGGTATATGCCTCGGCCTTGAACGGTTACGCCACGCTGGATCTGGCCAAGCCCAGCACGGACATGCGCCCGTTGTTCGAAGCCGTGCTCAAGAACGTTCCGGCGCCGGATACCGATGTCGATGCGCCGCTGCAATTGCAGATTTCCGCGCTGGATTACTCCAGCTTCGTCGGCCGCATCGGCGTGGGCCGAGTGCGCCGCGGCCGCGTCAAGCCCGGCCAGGATGTGATGGTGATGAGCGGCGATAAACCCCCGAAGCGCGCGCGCATCAACCAGGTGCTCGGGTTTCGCGGTGTCGAGCGCGTGCCGCTGGATGAGGCGCTGGCCGGCGACATCGTGCTGATCAACGGCATCGAGGAGATCGGTATTGGTGTGACGATCGCCGACGTGAACAAGCCGGAAGCCTTGCCGATGCCCAAGGTGGATGAGCCGACGCTGACCATGAACCTAATGGTGAACACCTCCCCATTGTGCGGACAGGAAGGCAAGTTCATCACCAGCCGCCAGATACGTGACCGCCTGAACAAGGAATTGTTGGTGAATGTGGCGTTGCGTGTCGAAGAAACTGACAACACCGATGTGTTCCTGCTGGCCGGCCGCGGCGAATTGCATCTGACCATCCTGCTGGAAACCATGCGCCGGGAGGGCTTTGAAATGGGCGTCGGCAAACCGCGTGTGGTTTACCGTGAAATCAACGGCGAGAAATGCGAGCCGTTCGAGGTGCTGACCGTGGACGTCGAGGACACCAACCAGGGCGCGGTGATGGAAGAACTCGGCCGCCGCCGCGGCGACCTGCAGGACATGCAGCCGGACGGGCACGGGCGCGTGCGTCTGGAATACCGCATTCCGGCCCGCGGCCTGATCGGCTTTCAATCCGAATTCATGACCATGACGCGCGGCACCGGCATCATGGCGCACGTATTCGATGATTACGCGCCGGTAAAAGCCGAGATGCCCGGTCGCCGCAACGGCGTGCTGATTTCGGCCGAGCAGGGCGAAGCCGTGGCTTACGCGTTGTGGAAGCTGGAAGACCGCGGCCGCATGTTCGTGTCGCCCGGGGACAAACTGTACGAAGGCATGATCATCGGCATCCATAGCCGCGACAACGACCTGGTCGTCAATCCGATCAAGGGCAAACAGCTGACCAACGTGCGCGCTTCCGGCACGGACGAGGCGGTGCGCCTGACCCCGCCGGTGCGGCTGACGCTGGAATCCGCAGTCGAGTTCATCGACGATGATGAATTGGTGGAAATTACACCTTTGTCAGTTCGTATGCGCAAACGATTCTTGACAGAGAACGAACGCAAGCGCGCAGGTCGCGGTTTGTAATTTTCAGTGGTCGTCGTGCGGAGTCAAAGGGATGCTCAGGCGTCCCTTTTAATTTGGACTTACGTATTGGTTTATACTGGCACAAGGTCATATTGGGAACCCATGTTCATGGAGCCGCTAGTCAACATCTTCGTTTATTTCTTGATTGGCCTGATTGTGGGTGCGAGTGCCATATGGTTGGTTCTGCGTGAACGCATTTCATCTGTTGTGGAAAAGGCGAAGGGTGAAAGTCAAGTCGAAATAGCCCGTCTAAATGAACGACTGGCCGCATCACAAGAAGGTGTTAAGCGTCTAACAAGTGAAAAAGATAATCTTGTAGCACTGCGTGATCAATCCACCATAGAGCAACAGCGATTGAGTAATCTAGTGACCGAACTGACCACTAGCTTGAATGCCGAGCGCAATCAGGCTGAGAAGAATCTCACGATCCTGAACAATGCCAAGGACCAGTTTAAAACACTTGCAAACGATATTCTGGAAGAGAAATCCCAGCGTTTTACTGCGCAAAATCAAACCAACATAAACCAGTTGTTGGAACCGCTCAAGGTCAAGATCACCGAGTTTCAAGGCAAGGTGCAGGAGGTTTATGTGCAGGAAGGCAAAGACCGTTCGGCACTGGCAGAACAGGTCAAGCAACTGATGACCCTCAACAACCAGTTGTCAAAGGACGCCCATAATCTTACCAGTGCACTCAAAGGCCAAGCCAAGGTGCAGGGCAATTGGGGCGAACTGATTCTGGAGCGTGTGCTGGAGGCGTCCGGTTTGCGCAAGGGGCATGAATACGATGTTCAGGAAAGCCATACCCGTGCCGATGGAACACGCGCCCAACCGGACGTGGTCGTGCATCTCCCGGAAGACAGGCATCTGATCGTTGATGCCAAAGTTTCGCTGAGGGCATATGAGGAATATGCCAATGCTGAAACCGATCATCAGCGTGATTCCGCGATGAAACGACATCTGGATTCGGTGCGCGGCCACATTAAAGAGTTGTCAGAAAAAAATTACCAGCAACTTTATGGTCTGAAGTCGCCCGATTTCGTTCTGATGTTCGTTCCGGTTGAACCTGCTTTCATGCTGGCCATCGCGCATGACAGTGATTTATGGCAGGACGCTTTGAAGCAGAACGTGATGCTGGTCAGCCCCAGCACCTTGTTGTTCGTGCTTCGCACCGTGGCTCATCTGTGGCGACAGGAACAGCAGAATCGGAACGCGCAGGAAATTGCCAGCCGGGGTGCTGAACTCTATGACAAGCTGGTCGGTTTCGTGGAAGACCTGGAAAGCATCGGAACCAAGCTGAAACAGGCGCAGATGACTTATGAAGGTGCATATAACAAATTTGCAGGGGGGCGCGGCAATGTCATCCGCCAAGCAGAAATGCTCAAAGAACTGGGCGTAAAGCCCAGCAAGCACCTGCCACAAAAGCTGATTGATTCGGCTTTGGATGAACTTCCTGCCGACAACGTCTCCAAATCTGCCTAATAAGCCGGCTAGGCAAGTTTTCCGCAGCAACAGGAGCGATTAAGCTCACCAGGATCGAAGCATTAGCCATACAGTAGAATTCGAGCCATGCTAAGGTCGAAAAAATTTCCTATAAAATGGGCTGCTTGCAGCCCGTCTTTTTTTCATAACAGCATGTATCGCGATGGTAAGATACAGGCCCTCTTCAAAATATTTTTCAGCTCGACGATGAAACTGGCAATTGCACAAATAAACTCCGTATTAGGCGATCTGGCGGGGAATGCGGGCAAGATTTTGCAATACGCCGAACAGGCCAGGCAGCAGGGCGTGGAGTTATTGCTGACACCCGAACTCGGCCTGTGCGGATACCCGCCTGAAGACCTGCTGTTGCGAGATGGCTTTTTCCGTGCCTGCGCCCGTGCACTGGAGGAGCTTGCCGGAAAAATCTCGGGTATCGCCGTTGTGGTTGGGCATCCCCACGAACTTGATGGCAAGCGCTACAACGCGGCCTCGCTGCTCAGGGACGGCGTGGTAGCCCAGACTTATCTCAAACATGAACTGCCCAATTATTCAGTGTTCGATGAAAAGCGGTATTTCGAGCAGGGCAGCCACCCTTGCGTGTTTGAAATCGGGGGCATCCATTTTGCGCTGAATATCTGCGCCGATGTTTGGGAACCCGAGACCGCGCGGCTCGCGCGCGACGCCGGCGCGCAAGTACTGCTGGTGCTGAACGCATCGCCTTATGCGATTGGCAAGCTGGAATGGCGCCATCGCGTGATCCGCGAGCGAATCGCGGAGACCGGCATGGCCGTGGTCTATGCCAACATGGTCGGCGGCCAGGACGAGTTGATATTCGACGGCGGCTCGTTCGCAATGGATCGCAATGGGGATCTGACCATGCAGTGCGCGGTCTTCGATGAGGGGTTGTCCATTCTGGAGCTTGACGGCGACCTGAGGCCGGCGGGTGAAATGGTTGCCGAATCGGGCGAAGAGGCAGACGTATACCGGGCCCTTTGTCTCGGCGTGCGCGACTACATCAACAAGAACCGCTTCCCGGGGGTATTGCTCGGGTTGTCGGGCGGGATCGATTCCGCCGTGACCCTAGCGATCGCGGTCGATGCGCTTGGGGTGGACAAGGTCCATGCCGTGATGATGCCCTCGCCCTATACCGCGCAGATCAGCCTGGACGATTCGCGCGAGATGGTGAAAACCTTGGGCGTGCGTTATGACGAAATTTCCATCGAGGCGATGTTTCAGGGTTATCTGGCCGCGCTGAAGACATCTTTCGCCGGGTTGCCGGCGGACACCACCGAAGAAAATCTGCAGGCGCGCATACGCGGGAACCTGCTGATGGCGCTGTCGAACAAGTTCGGCTCGCTGGTGCTGACCACCGGCAACAAGTCCGAGATGACGGTGGGCTATGCGACGCTGTATGGCGATATGGCCGGCGGTTTTGCGGTATTGAAGGATGTCAGAAAAACGCTGGTGTACCGTCTGGCGCACTACCGCAACTCGCTGGGGCGGGTAATCCCCGAGCGCATCATCACGCGTCCGCCCAGCGCAGAATTGCGCGCGGACCAGATCGATCAGGACAGCCTGCCGCCCTATGATGTGCTGGACGACATCATGGCCTGCTACGTCGAGCAGAATCTCCCGATTCCGGAAATCATCGCGCGCGGCTTTTCCGAAGCCGATGTCCGCCGGGTGGTGCGCCTGATCCGCATCAGCGAATACAAGCGCCGCCAGGCTGCGGTGGGCATACGCGTCACCGAACGCAGCTATGGGAAGGATTGGCGGTATCCAATCACGGTGCGTTATCAGGATGATTTCTAGGAATTTGCATTAATCTGATTCCTTTTCCCCGCAGGTTTTGATACAATACGCCGCGTTTTGAGATGGGCTTCGAGCCCGTTTTTCTTTTGTGGGCCGCGAATTTATGGATGTGGTGAAGCTGGTTGAGACTACCGTCGGCGGTTTGGGCTATGAGTTGGTGGATATGGAACGTTCCGGCCGCGGCCTGTTGCGGGTGTTCATTGACAAGCCTGAAGGCATTTCGGTGGATGATTGCCAGGTGGTCAGCAACCAGTTGACACGGCTGTTCACGGTCGAGAACGTTGATTATGACCGCCTGGAGGTGTCCTCGCCGGGATTGGACAGGCCGCTGAAGAAGGAAGCTGATTTTTCCAGATTTGCCGGTGAAAAGGTCCAGCTCAAGCTGCGCATGCCGATGGAAGGGCGCAAGAATTTTGTGGGCAGGATCGCCGGCGTAAACGATGGAATATTGCAATTGAATATGGATGGCAGCCTGGTAACGATCGAGTTGTCGAATGTGGACAAGGCGCGTTTGGTGCCGACCTTTTAGTTTTTAGTGAAAGCCAACCCGAAGTGAACCTCGGGTCAGCGGATAGCCGGAGAATGGTATGAGTCGTGAAATTTTGTTGTTGGTGGATGCTTTGTCCCGTGAAAAGAACGTGGACAAGGAGGTTGTGTTCGAAGCGCTTGAATCGGCCTTGGCCTCCGCGACGAAGAAGCGTTTTTCGGATGAAGCGGACGTGCGTGTCGCGATCAATCGCGAAACGGGCGAGTTCGATTCATTCCGCCGCTGGGAAGTGATGGACGACGAAACCTTCGAGACCCCCGACCTGCACATCAAGCTGGAAGAGGCGCAAAAGCGCAAACCCGGTATTCAGATCGGCGAGTTCATCGAGGAACCGCTGGAATCCATCGATTTCGGCCGTATCGGTGCACAAGCCGCCAAACAGGTTATTTTCCAGAAGATCCGGGACGCGGAACGCGAACAGGTGCTGGCCGATTTCATGGAACGCAAGGAACATCTGGTATCGGGTACCGTAAAGCGGCTTGAGCGCGGCAACGCGATCATCGAATTCGGCAAAATCGAGGCATTGCTGCCGCGCGACCAGATGATCGCCAAGGAAAACCTACGCGTCGGGGATCGCGTCAAGGCGCATCTGCTGCGCGTCGATCGCAGCGCGCGCGGACCGCAGGTTATCCTGTCACGGACCTCGCCGGAGCTGATCGTCAAACTGTTCGAGCTGGAAGTGCCCGAGATCGAGGAAAAGCTGCTGGAGATCGTCAGTGCCGCACGCGACCCCGGTTCGCGCGCCAAGATCGCTGTGGTGTCGCACGATCCGCGTATCGATCCCATCGGCACCTGTGTCGGGATGCGCGGTTCGCGCGTGCAGGGCGTAACCAACGAACTCGCCGGCGAACGCGTGGATATCATACTGTGGGCGGAAGACCCGGCCACCTATGTGATCAACGCGCTGGCCCCGGCCGAGGTGAGCAGCATCGTCGTGGACGAGGAACGGCACAGCATGGATGTGGTGGTCGAGGAAGAGAACTTGGCACAGGCGATCGGACGCGGCGGCCAGAATGTGCGCCTGGCCAGCGAATTGACCGGGTGGGAACTCAATATCATGACGGTCGAGCAGTCCAGCGAAAAACACAATGAAGAGTTTTCCAACACGCGCGCGATATTCATGGAAAAGCTCGATGTGGACGAGGAGGTCGCCGATATCCTGGTGCAGGAAGGTTTCAGCACGCTGGAAGAAGTCGCCTATGTTCCGCTTGAAGAAATGCTGGAAATCGAATCATTCGACGAAGCGACCGTGAACGAGTTGCGCAGCCGCGCCCGAAATGCGCTGTTGACGGCGGCGATCGCCAGCGAGGAAAAAGTTGAGCACGGTATCGAGGATCTGCTCAAGCTCGAGGGTATGGATGAGGAAACGGCGCGCACTTTGGCGGCCAAGGGTGTGACTACACAAGAACAATTGGCAGACCTGGATGTGGATGAGTTGGTTGAGCTGTCGGAAATGGATAGCGAACGTGCCAACGCTTTGATTATGACGGCACGCGCACCCTGGTTTGCTTGACAGGGTGATTAGAGGATAGCAATGGGAAAATTGAATGTAGCGCAATTTGCGACTGAACTGGGATTACCGGTTGCACTGCTGATTGAGCAGTTGAAGGCGGCGGGTATTGCCAAGGAGCAGGAGTCCGACCCGATGTCGGAAAAGGACAAGGCCAAATTGCTGGAACACTTGCGTCAGGCGCATGGCGGTGAAAAACCGGCCAAAAAGATCACGCTGATACGCCGCGAAACAACAGAGATCAAGAAGGCCGACAGCTCCGGACGCGCACGCACCATCCAGGTGGAGGTGCGCAAACGCCGCGTGGTTGCTCCGAATGCTGCCGCTGAAGCAGCTACCGCAGCCGCACCTGTTGAGACCGTTGAGGCGCCGAAGAAAGGCAAGGCCGCCAAGGTTGTGGATGAGCAGGAACTGGCCGCGCGCCAGGAAGAGGCGCGTTTGCAAGCCGAACTGGCGTCACGCCAGGCAGCCGAAGTGCAAGCCAAACAGGAGCGCAGCAAGCGCAAGACCACAACGAAAACTGCGGAGCCCGAGCCCGCTGTCGCCACGCAAAAGGTTGAACAAGCGGCCCCGGGCACCACGGCCCCGCCGGCCAGCCTGGCTGAAGGCACCCTGCACAAACCGGCTCCCAAACCCGGCGACAAGATCGTCAAGCCGAGCAAAAAGCCCAAACCCGAAGCCAAGAACAGTCCGTGGGACGAAAAGGGGCACAAGAAGCGTACGCCAGTCAAGACCGGCGAGAAACCCGGCGTCTGGACGACTCCCGTGCGCGCACCGCGCCATGACAGGCACGCCAAGCACGCTGTTGCTGAACCAGAACACGCATTCTCTTTGCCGACCGAACCGATCGTGCATGAAGTGGCTGTTCCGGAGACCATCACCGTCGCCGAACTGGCGCAAAAGATGTCGGTCAAGGCTTCCGAGATCATCAAGACCCTGATGAAAATGGGTTCGATGGTGACTATCAACCAGGTACTCGATCAGGAAACCGCGATGATCGTGGTGGAAGAGCTGGGGCACATCGCCAAGGCTGCCAAGCTGGATGATCCGGATGCCTATTTGATGGACGCGGAAGAACATCAGGATGTCGTTCTGGAACCGCGTGCTCCGGTCGTCACGGTGATGGGCCACGTCGATCACGGCAAGACTTCGCTGCTCGACTACATCCGCCGCACGCGCGTCGCATCGGGCGAAGCGGGCGGTATCACCCAGCACATCGGCGCGTATCACGTCGATACTCCGCGCGGTATGGTCACCTTCCTCGATACCCCTGGCCACGAGGCGTTCACCGCGATGCGTGCACGCGGCGCCAAGGCGACCGACATCGTGATCCTGGTGGTTGCCGCAGACGATGGTGTGATGCCGCAAACCAAGGAAGCCATCGCGCATGCCAGGGCAGCCAACGTGCCCGTGGTCGTCGCCATCACCAAAGTGGACAAACCGGAAGCCAATGTCGAAAAAGTGAAACAGGAACTGGCCGCGGAAGGTGTCACCCCGGAAGATTGGGGTGGGGATTCGATGTTTGTCGAGGTTTCATCAAAAACCGGCAAGGGAATCGACCAGTTGCTCGAGGGTGTATTGCTGCAGGCGGAAGTGCTTGAGTTGAAGGCGCCGCGCAGCACGCACGCCAAGGGTCTGGTGATCGAGGCGCGTCTGGACAAGGGCAAAGGGCCCGTCGCGACCGTGCTGGTGCAGTCAGGCACGATGAAGCGCGGTGACGCGGTATTGGTCGGGTCGGTGTTCGGCCGGGTTCGCGCAATGCTGGATGAAACCGGCAAAGCGATCAACGAGGCCGGACCCTCGATTCCGGTAGAGATACAAGGTTTGTCCGAAGTGCCTGTCGCCGGTGAGGAATTGATGGTATTGGCTGACGAAAAGCGCGCCCGCGAAATCGCACAGTTCCGCCAGGGAAAATATCGCGGCGTGAAACTTGCCAAGCAGCAGGCGGCCAAGCTGGAAAACATGTTCGAACAGATGGCTGAAGGCGAGGTTAGAGTCCTTTCGCTGATCGTCAAGGCCGACGTGCAGGGTTCCGCGGAGGCGATTGCGCAATCACTGCAGAAACTTTCCACCAACGAAGTGAAGGTCAATCTAATCCATGGCGGCGTCGGGGCGATCACCGAATCCGATGTCAATCTAGCCTTGGCTTCCAAGGCGATCATCATCGGTTTCAACACGCGGGCCGATGCGGCTGCAAGAAAGCTCGCGGAATCTTCCGGTGTGGATATCCGTTACTACAACATCATCTATGCAATGGTGGACGAGATCAAGGCGGCGCTCTCCGGCATGCTGGCACCCGAGAAACGCGAAAGCATCATGGGCATGGTTGAAGTTCGCCAAGTGTTCACCGTTTCCAAAGTGGGAACGATCGCCGGTTGCTACGTGCTTGAAGGAACCATCAAGCGCGGGGCGAAAGTGCGTGTACTGCGCGACAACGTGGTGATACACGACGGCGAGCTGGATTCCCTGAAACGCTTCAAGGACGACGTCAAGGAAGTCAAGGCCAATTTCGAATGCGGTTTGTCGATCAGGAATTTCAACGATCTGGCGGTGGGCGACAAAATCGAGGCCTATGAGATCATCGAGGTCGCGCGCGCGCTCTGATGGCAAATTTCGCCCGGACCGATCGCATTGCCCAGCAAATGCAGCGCGAAATCGCGGAACTGGTGCGCCTGCAGATCAACGACCCGCGCGTGCGTCTGGTGACCATCACCGGCGTTGAAGTTGCGGGCGATTATTCCCATGCCAAGATCTTCTTTACGCGCCTGGATGGAAAGCACGACGAAGCGCAACAAGGCCTGGAGCATGCCAGCGGATTCCTGCGCAGCCAGTTGGCTCACAGCATCAAGCTGCGTGTGATGCCGCAGTTGCATTTCGTTTACGACGCTTCCGTAGAGCGCGGCAGCCACTTGTCGCAGCTGATTGATCAGGCGGTCGCCAGCGATCATCATCACGACGATAAACAGTAGTCTCCAGAGGTTGCACCGATGGCACGAAATTTTCGCCAGCTGAACGGCGTGCTGTTGTTCGACAAGCCGTTGGAATTGAGTTCGAATACCGCACTGCAGCAAGTCCGCCGTCTGTTCCGGGCCGAAAAGGCCGGACACACCGGCACGCTGGATCCGCTTGCCACCGGGCTGCTGCCGGTCTGCTTCGGCGAGGCCACCAAATTCTCGGCCGCGTTGCTGGATGCCGACAAGACCTATCGCGCGGTGTTGCGCCTGGGCATAACGACCACTACGGGCGATGCCGAGGGCGACATCATGGCCGAGCTTCCGGTCAACGTTACGCAAGCCGACGTCGATAGAATACTACGCGGATTCCATGGCGACATGCTGCAGACACCGCCGATGCACAGCGCACTCAAGCATGCCGGCAGGCCGCTCTATGAATATATCCGCCAAGGCGTAACCATTGAACGCGAACAACGCACGGTGACGATACACGAATTGCAGCTGAATTCTTTTTCCGGTGACGAAATGGATATCACCGTGCGTTGCAGCAAGGGCACTTACGTTCGCACACTCGCCGAAGACATCGGTGCGGCGCTCGGCTGCGGAGCCCATTTGATCGGTCTGCGCCGCACCGCGATCGCGCATTTCGATTTGCAAGCAGGCTATACCATGCCACAGTTGGCTGCGATGAGCGATGCGGAACGCGATGCTTGCTTGCTCCCTCTGGAGAGCCTGATGCCCGATATACCCAGGCTGCAACTGGATGCCGTGCAGGTCCAGCGTCTGGCCCAGGGACAACGGCTGGGCATGGACAGCGGCCTGACAGACGGCAAGGTCAGTCTGCATGGCCCGCATGGATTCATCGGAATAGGGCTGCTGGCGGGCCGCCGCCTGTCTCCCGAACGACTGTTGTCCGATGTGGCAAAGCAGGCCGCGCAAGCCATTTCCGCGGCAAATATTGGGGTTGAGTAACAACCCCGTTAAAGGGTAGAATGCTGCACTTTTTTCAGGAGAACGAAAGCAATGGCAATAACCGCCGCGCAAAAAGCGCAAATCGTAACCGACTTTCAACGCGCCAAGACCGATACCGGTTCCCCGGAAGTACAGGTAGCCTTGATCACGGCACGTATCACCTATCTGACCGAGCATTTCAAGGAAAATGTCAAGGATCACCATTCCCGTCGCGGTTTGTTGCGCTTGGTAAGCCGCCGCCGCAAGTTGCTTGATTATCTCAAGCGCACCAATGACGAAAGCTATCGCACGTTGATCCAGCGCCTGGACATCCGTAAATAAGAATTTTCACCCAGCGGGTCGCATAAGCGACCCGCGTTGTTTATGTCCGTTCAACTTTGTTTGGCCACAACGTATGCCGCGATTGTGCGACATACCATGCTTAGAGGGGTTTATCTTGAGTCACTATAAAAAAACAATCGCATACGGCAATCACCAACTCACCCTGGAGACCGGTGAGATCGCTCGTCAGGCTACCGGCGCCGTGATGGTCAGTCTGGATGACACCGTGGTTCTGGTCACCGTGGTCGGCAGGAAGGATGCTAAGCCCGAGCAGGACTTTTTCCCGTTGACGGTGGATTATCAGGAACGCACTTACGCTGCCGGCAAGATACCCGGCGGTTTCTTCAAGCGCGAAGGCCGGCCCAGTGAAAAGGAGATCCTTACTTCCCGGCTGATCGATCGCCCGCTGCGCCCGCTGTTTCCGGAAAGCTTCTACAACGAAGTGCAGATCGTCGCGACAGTGATGTCTTCCGATGAAGAGATCGACTCCGATATCCCCTCGATGATTGGGGCCTCCGCCGCGCTGGCTTTGTCGGGCATCCCGTTTGACGGCCCGATAGGGGCGGCGCGCGTGGGTTATGCCAACGGCCAGTATCTGCTTAATCCGACCGCCACCGAATTGCTGACTTCCCAACTGGATCTGGTAGTCGCAGGTACCGAGCGTGCAGTGCTGATGGTGGAATCCGAAGCGCAACAATTGCCCGAAGACGTGATGCTGGGCGCGGTGATGTTCGGCCACGAACAGATGCAAGTCGTGATCCAGGCGATCAACGAGATGGCCGATGCCGTGGGTGCCGATGCCTGGGAATGGGCTGCGCCGGCGAAGGATGCAGCACTGATCGCGCAGATTGCCAGCCTCGCAGAGGCGGACCTGGGCAAGGCATACGCGATTCGTTCCAAACAGGCGCGTACCGAAGCGGTTGATGCGATTCGTGACAAAGTGATGGCGGCAATGTCACCTGAAGTGCTTGCCACGCAAAAGAACCACGTCAATGATCTGTTCAGCGCGTTGGAAGCCAAGATCGTGCGCGGCCAGATCCTCAGCGGTGAGCCGCGCATCGATGGCCGCGACACGCGCACCGTGCGTCCGATCACGATACGTAACGGGGTATTGCCGCGCACCCACGGTTCCTCGCTGTTCACCCGCGGTGAAACGCAGGCTATCGTGGTGGCGACCTTGGGCAGCATGCGCGATTCGCAGAAGATCGATGCGCTGCAGGGCGAATTCAGCGACCGCTTCATGCTGCATTACAATTTCCCTCCCTATTCCACCGGCGAGACAGGGCGCGTGGGTACGCCAAAACGCCGCGAGATCGGCCACGGCCGTTTGGCGAAGCGTGCGCTGGTGGCGGTGTTGCCCAGCGAGGAAGAATTCGGTTATGCGATGCGGGTGGTATCGGAAATCACCGAGTCCAACGGTTCCAGCTCGATGGCTTCGGTTTGCGGCGGATGCCTGTCGTTGCTGGATGCCGGTGTGCCGCTCAAGGCGCATGTGGCGGGCATCGCGATGGGACTGATCAAGGAAGGCAACCGCTTTGCCGTGCTGACCGATATCCTCGGCGACGAAGATCACCTCGGCGACATGGACTTCAAGGTGGCCGGATCTGAAACCGGTGTTACCGCTTTGCAGATGGATATCAAGATCAACGGTATCACACGCGACATCATGCAGGCTGCGCTGACCCAGGCCCGCGAAGGGCGTATGCACATTCTGGGTTTGATGAAGCAGGCCATGCCCAATGCCCGTACGGAAGTTTCCGAATTTGCGCCGCGCATGATCAAGATGAAGATCAACCCTGAAAAGATCCGCGATGTGATCGGCAAAGGTGGCGCGGTGATTCGCGCCTTGACGGAGGAAACAGGCACGACGATCGATATCGATGATACCGGCAACGTCACGATCTCCTGCGTAAGCGGCGAAGCGGGTGAATTGGCCAAAAAACGCATCGAAGACATCGTCGCAGACGTGGAAGTCGGGAAGATATACGAAGGTCCGGTAGTCAAATTGCTCGACTTCGGCGCATTGGTGAATGTGCTGCCGGGCAAGGACGGCCTGCTGCACATTTCCCAGATCGCCCATGAGCGCGTGGCCAGTGTAGCCGACCACCTCAAGGAAGGTCAGATCGTGCGAGTGAAAGTGCTTGAAGTCGACGACAAGGGCCGCATGAAGCTGAGCATGAAAGCGTTGCTGGCGCCACCTGCGTCCACTCATGCAGCCGAGTAGCCGGATGGAAATAAAAAAGCCCCGCCAATCAGGCGGGGCTTTTTTATTTCCGGCAGTAAGTTACTTGGCGACCTGTCTCTCGCGTATCTCGTCCAGTGTCTTGCAATCGATGCATAGCGTGGCGGTAGGCCTTGCCTCGAGCCGGCTCAGGCCGATCTCCACACCGCAATTTTCACAGTAGCCGTACTCGCCGCTATCGATCTTGGCCAGCATCTCATTGATTTTTTTAATCAATTTACGCTCACGGTCGCGGTTGCGCAATTCCAGGCCCATGTCGGATTCCTGCGAGGCGCGGTCATTCGGGTCGGCGAATACCGTTGCCTCGTCTTGCATGGTGTGCACGGTGCGATCAATGTCCTTGCCCAAGCCAGCCTTGATGTCATTCATGATCTGGCGAAAGTGTTCCAGCTGTTTGGGGTTCATGTAAGTCTCGCCTTTCTTGGGTTTGTAGGGCGTGACGGGTTTTTGTGGCTGTACCTGCATTGCACTTCTCCATACGGGATAAAAACTCAATCCGATTTAATACCAGAAAGCGGGTTTCAGGGCAACTGAAATTAACTTTTCTGTCGCGAGCTTTTGATCTGTCCGGTTTTGTAGGACGCAATCTGTCCGGTTGTCCTATTGCCCGAGGAGGGTGATATGAAGCCGACGAAAGTGCTACAGGAGATACGGAAGATGAGATTCGAGGAAGCGTATGAAGGATGGAATGCGGGACAGGCAAGCCGAGGCGGCGCGGATATTGGGGGTTTGTGAGCGCAGTTTCCGCCGTTACCTGGGGCGCTATGAAACAGACGGGATAGATGGGCTGATCGACCGGCGGCTGGAGCAAGCCTCTAACCGGCAGGTACCGGTGGACGAGGTCATGGCGCTGACCGACGAGTATCGGCGCCGGTATATGGGCTGGAAAGTCAAACACTTTCATAGTGGTATGCACGCACGGGTGGCACGCTCAGCTACACCTGGGTCAAAAGGCGGCTGCAGGAAGCGGAGCTGGTGGCCAAGGCCAAGAAACGGGGCGCGCACCGGAAGCGCCGTGAGCGCTCCGCACTGCCGGGCATGATGATCCATCAGGATGGCAGCACCCACGAATGGGTAGCCGGGCAGAAGTGGGATTTGATCGTCACGATGGATGACGCCACCAGCGAGCACTACTCGATGTTCTTCGTCGAAGAGGAAGGCACGGCAAGCAGTTTCCGGGGCGTGCATGACGTGATCGAAGCGCGCGGCCTGTTCAGCTCCTTCTACAGCGACCGGGGCAGCCACTACTGGCACACGCCCGAGGCGGGCGGCAAGGTCGCCAAGGACAATCCCACCCAGTTCGGTCGCGCACTGCGGCATCTGGGCATCGAGAAGATCGCAGCTTATTCGCCGGAAGCGCGGGGTCGATCAGAACGCGCCTTCGGCACCCACCAGGGGCGCTTGCCCAACGAATTGGCCGCAGCGGGCATCAGCGACATGGAAACCCGCCAACTGCTACCTGCAGGAGATCTATCAATCGGCGTTCAACACCGAGTTCGCCTGCCAGGCATCGGAGCAAGGTTCAGCCTTCGTGCCATGGATCGGCGGCGGTCTCGACGACATTCTGTGTGAACAGCATGAACGTACAGTGGGTAACGATAACTGCGTGCGCCTGGACGGATTGATCTTGCAGATCCCGGCAGATCGCCATCGCTGCCATTACGTCAAAGCCCGTGTGCGAGTGCATTGCTACGCCGATGACCATCTGGCCGTGTTCCACGGACCGCGCAAATTGGCCGGTTACAACCATGAAGGAAAATACTTACACAGAACTTGAAACAGGTCGCTTGAACCGTCCGCCAAGCGTGCCGCCATGTTTGGGAATCGGCTCCGGGCTACGCCCTACACCGCTTCCCAAACAAGGCAGAAAAAGCGGACAATTCATGTGCTACAGAACCGGACAATTCTAAAAACCCGCGACACTGAAATTAACTTTTCCCGAGTAGCAAGAACAGGCTGGGCCGCTTGTTCAGTTGCGGCATGAGCCGCGATTTCCATTGGGCAACAGTGCGAGTCTGGATTTGCTCCCCTGGCAACGTGATGTCGGTGGCGACACATAGCAGTGTTTCCGGACGGCACTGGCCGAGCAGGGCGGCCAACATTCTGTCGTTGCGGTAGGGTGTTTCAATGAACACCTGTGTCTGGTTGCGCTTGATGGATTCCGCCTCCAGATTGGCAATGGCCCGTTTTCGATCGGTCTCAGCGACAGGCAGGTATCCGAGGAAGGCGAAGCACTGTCCATTCAGTCCGGAAGCCATCAATGCCAGCAATATGGACGAGGGACCCACCAGCGGTACGACGCGAATGCCGTTGCGGTGAGCCAGATTGACCAGATGCGCTCCCGGGTCGGCAATCCCCGGACAACCCGCCTCTGAAAGGATGCCCACATCCTGCCCGGCCAACAGCGGCACAAGCAGCTCGGGCAATTCCTCAGCCGTCGTGTGTTCGTTAAGTGTGGCGAAGTGCATGGTCTGGATCGGCTGCTCGGGTTTGAGCGAAGAAAGGAAATGTCTCGCGGTCTTGGGTTGTTCGACCACAAAATGCCGCAGCTTGCGGACCAGTCCGATCACATGCTGCGGCAACACCTGATCGGCAGGGGTATCGCCCAGCGTGGTTGGAATGAGGTAGAGCGTGCCCGGCTGCGTCGCCATCTCAGAACAGGCGAACGTTTTCGCGGCGCAGCATTTCAGTGAGCAGGATCAGTGGCAGTCCGATCAGCGCATTCGGGTCGTCGCCGGAAATCCGGCTGATCAGTGCAATCCCAAGCCCCTCGGTTTTTGCGCTGCCGGCGCAGTGGTAGGGTTGTTCCTTGAGCAGATAGCCTTCGATGTCTTCGTCGCTGAGTTCGCGCAGGGTTACAAAATTTTCGGCCATGCCGGTTTGCATATGTCCGGTTCTGCTGTTCAGCAGCGTCAGCGCGGTATAGAAGTGCGTGGTCCTCCCGCTCATGGCGCGCAGTTGCTTTGCCGCATTGTCGTGGGTGATCGGTTTGCCAAGTTGTTTGCCGTCCAGCAGGGCAACCTGGTCGGAGCCGATGACAAGTGCATCGGGATAATGGTCGGCTACCGCCTTGGCTTTGACCCGGGCAAGGCGTTCCGAAGTTGCCCGAGCAGATTCATCAGGCAAGGGCGTTTCATCAACATTCGGCGCCATGATCTCGAACGGGATTTGCAGCCTTTTGAGCAGTTCATTGCGGTAGATCGAGCTGGAGGCAAGGACAAGCAACTGAGAATTCAAAGATATTCCTTAGGATTTTTGACATGAAGCCGCGAAAAATATATCATGCGCGCCTCATGTATGCACGGCCTTTCATCGACAGTCTGGATTTTGCCCGAAAACGGCGTGAAATCAGCGGCAAAATGCCCATAGCCGAATTGCGGCGGTTGCAGGAAATGCTGGAATCTTCCGAGGGAGTTTTGCATTACGCAGTGCAAGGCGGCGTGGATAAGCAGGGCATGCACTTCCTTGATGTGAGCTTGACTGGTCTATGTAGGTTGCGTTGCCAGCGTTGCCTGCAGGGCCTGGATTATCCGGTTCAGCTTGATTCGCGCTTGTTGCTGCAAGATCAGGCAAGCCTCAACGCGCTGGATATGGCCGGCGACAATGAAGATGAGTTCGATAGCATTGCGGCGGATTCGAATTTGAATGTGCTCGAATTGCTGGAAGAGGAGTTATTGTTAAGCCTGCCGATCGCGCCCAAACACGAATTGGGAGCCTGTCAGGCGACAGATGGAAAAAATTCGCACCGGGAAGAACAGAATCCTTTTGCGGTTTTAGCGGAATTGAAGCGTAATTAAGCAGTTTTTTAGGAGTAGATACCATGGCAGTTCAGCAAAACAAGAAATCCCCGTCCAAGCGCGGTATGCACCGTGCCCATGATTTTTTGACCGGCCCGGCGACCGCGATCGAGCCAACCACGGGTGAGACCCACTTGCGCCACCACATCAGTCCAACCGGATTTTATCGTGGCAAGAAGATAATCAAGACCAAGGGCGAATAAACCTTCAAGTAGCGCAGCCGATCATTCAAGGTCGGCTGCGTTTTCTTTTTGTCAGACCTGCCGAGGATCGTTTAGTGGATGTCACATTAGCTATTGATGCGATGGGAGGCGACCACGGTACGACGGTTACTATCCCCGCAGCAGTCGAGTATCTGAAGCGGTTCCCCGGCGATACCATCATTCTGGTCGGTATCCCCGATGCCATTGAAACCGGTTTGCGCGCATTGGGGATGAAACCCGGCGTGCACTTGCGCATACATCCCGCCAGCGAAGTGGTGGGCATGGATGAGCAGCCGCAATCCGCCTTGCGCGGCAAAAAGGATTCCTCGATGCGGGTCAGCATCGACCTGGTCAAGAACGGTGAAGCATTGGCCTGTATCAGCGCCGGCAATACCGGCGCGCTGATGGCGACGGCTCGATATGTGCTGAAAACCATCCCGGGCATCGATCGTCCCGCGATTGCGTCATTTTTGCCGACCATGACCGGTCAAGTCTGCGTGCTCGACCTGGGTGCCAATACCGATTGCAATGCCGAGCACCTGCTTCAGTTCGCCTTGATGGGATCCACACTGGTTACCGCATTGGAGCAAAAATCCAATCCCAGCATCGGCCTGCTGAATATCGGCAGCGAAGACATCAAGGGCAACGAAGTGGTCAAACAGGCCGCCGAATTGCTGCGTCCCAGCGACCTGAATTTTTACGGTAACGTCGAAGGCAACGATATATTCAAAGGTACCACCGACGTGGTGGTCTGCGACGGCTTCGTCGGCAATGTTGCGCTGAAGACCACCGAAGGATTGGCGCAAATGCTGGGCGGATTCCTGCGCGAAGAATTTGGCAGGAATCTTTTCAGCAAGCTGGCTGCCCTGGTCGCGTTGCCGGTCCTCAAAGCCTTCAAACGCAGGGTGGATCCGCGCCGTTACAATGGTGCAAGCCTGCTCGGTTTGAAAGGTATCGTGGTCAAAAGTCACGGTTCTGCAGATGTCCTCGGCTTTCGCTGCGCCATCGAGCGCGCCGCGGAGGAAGCGCGCGGCGGGATGCTCCAGCATATCAGCGAACATATCGAGAAATGGCACCACACCAACCAGCAAAAAGCTGCGGAGGCTTCCTGATGTATTCTAAGATCATCGGTACCGGAAGTTATCTGCCGAAAAAGGTGTCGACCAATTTCGATCTGGAAAAAATTGTCGATACCTCGCATGACTGGATCGTATCGCGCAGCGGCATCGTCGAGCGGCATTTCGCAGCAAAGGATGAACTGACCAGCGACCTTGCGCTGCAAGCCAGCCTGAGGGCAATCGAGTCAGCGGGCATCGAGGCAAACGATATCGACCTGGTGATAGTCGCAACCACCTCGCCGGACCAGATATTCCCCAGCACGGCCTGCATCCTGCAAGACAAGCTGGGTATCAGGAATCGGGGCGCGGCCTTCGACATGCAGGCGGTGTGCGGCGGATTTGTCTACGCGATGAATACGGCGGATTTGTACATACGCGGCGGGCAGGCCAGAACGGCATTGGTGGTGGGCGCGGAAGTGCTGTCGCGCATGCTGGACTGGAATGACCGGACCACTTGCGTATTGTTCGGTGACGGGGCCGGCGCTGTATTGCTGCAGGCTGCCCAGACGCCAGGCATCATTTCAAGCAAACTGCACGCGGACGGCAGCCATCGCGATATGTTGAAAGCCGAGGGAAATATTCGCAACGGGGAAGTGCAGGGCGATCCATTTATCAAGATGGAGGGTCAGGCAGTATTCAAGTTTGCCGTTAAGGTGCTGAGTGAAGTGGTCGAGGAATTGCTGGAAGAAAACCATCTGAAGGGATCGGACGTTGATTGGCTGGTTCCGCATCAGGCCAATATCCGCATCATGGAAGCCACCGCCAAGAAGCTCGGCCTGAGCATGGACAAGGTCATTGTTACGGTCGCCTCCCATGGCAATACCTCGGCCGCCTCGATTCCCTTGGCATTGGATACTGCAGTGCGCGATGGCCGAATCAAGCCGGGACAGAATATCCTGTTGGAGGCGGTGGGCGGCGGGTTTACCTGGGGTGCAGTGCTCATACGCTGGTAATTTGTGCGCGTCTGACAGACGCACGTTTCAGGTAAAAAATAGAGGTATTCGCGCCAATCTGCAATCCACGTTTAACGTCTTCTAATCAATACTGCCTAAAATATGACCAAATTTGCATTCGTATTTCCCGGCCAGGGTTCTCAATCTCGCGGCATGATGAACGGATATGCCGATTTCCCTGCGGTACGCAACACATTTATCGAAGCCTCCGATATATTGCATCAAGACCTATGGCAACTGGTCGGGGAAGGCAGCGATGCAGACCTGGGTGCCACCGTGAACACCCAGCCGGTCATGCTGACCGCGGGTGTTGCGGTGTATCGCGCATGGCAAAGCCGGCATGGGGCGGCACCAGCAGTTATGGCCGGACACAGTCTGGGGGAATATACCGCAATGGTCGCTTGCGGAGCATTGAGTTTTACCGACGCATTGCCCCTGGTGCGCTATCGTGCACAGTGTATGCAGCAGGCCGTTCCGGAAGGCGCGGGCGGTATCGCCGCGATACTCGGCCTGGATGACGAAGCGGTGCGCTCTGTATGCGCGGAAGGTGCGCAGGGAGAAGTGCTGGAAGCAGTAAACTACAACTCTCCGGGGCAAGTTGTGATCGCCGGCAATCGTACCGCGGTCGAGCGCGGCATGAAACTGGCCAAGGCCAGAGGCGCCAAGCGCGCGATCATGCTGCCGATGAGCGTGCCGTCGCATTGTGTCTTGATGAAGGGTGCGGCGGAACAATTGGGCGATTATTTGAAAAATATCAAAATACAGAGCCCTTCCATTCCGGTACTCCACAACGCCGATGTAAAAAGCTACTCGGATGAACCATCAATCAAGGATGCATTGGTGCGGCAATTGTATTCACCGGTGCGCTGGGTCGAAACCGTGCTGGAATTCGGCAAACAAGGCGTCACCCACAACGTGGAATGCGCGCCCGGCAAAGTGCTGGCGGGACTGAATAAACGCATCTCAACCGACCAGCAGGCCTTGGCCATGAACGACGGCGCGGCACTGGAACAGGCGCTGTCCACACTCACATAAGGAAACCAGACATGACACTGCAAGGGCAAATCGCATTAGTGACCGGAGCCAGTCGCGGCATAGGCCAGGCCATCGCCCTGGAACTGGGCAAGGAGGGCACTACCGTTATCGGCACGGCCACCAGCGAATCCGGCGCACAAGCGATCAGTGCGTACCTGGATGCTGCCGGCATCAAGGGGGCCGGCATAGCCTTGAACGTCAATGACACGGCTCAAACCGAACAGGTTCTGGCTGGATTGCGCAAGCGATTCGGTGAAATCTCCATATTGGTGAACAACGCGGGCATCACCCGCGACAATTTGCTGGCACGCATGACAGACGAAGAATGGGATGAGGTATTGTCGACCAACCTCAAATCGGTGTTTCGGCTAAGCCGTGCCGTGCTGCGCGCGATGATGAAGGCCAGATTTGGGCGCATCATCAGCATTTCCTCGGTAGTCGGCAGCATGGGCAACGCGGGACAGGCCAATTATGCCGCTTCCAAAGCGGGCATGGTCGGTTTCACCAAGTCCCTCGCCCAGGAAATCGGCAGCAGGAACATCACCGTGAACTGCGTTGCCCCGGGATTTATCGAGACCGACATGACGCATGCGCTGACTGAAGAACAGCGCAGCAAACTGGTCGAACAGGTTCCCCTGAAACGACTCGGCCAGCCCGCCGATATCGCAGCCGCCGTGGCTTTTCTGGCTGGGCAGGGGGCTGCTTATATTACGGGCGTTACGCTGCATGTGAATGGTGGAATGTATATGGAATAGTGATTTTCGCCCGATTTGAATTCGCGTTGGCCAGATGCAACCGCAGAATTTCCACAACTGTTGTTTTCCAGTTCTGTCGCATAAGCAAACCAAGTCCGAACACCAATCGGCAAATGCCGAACGATATTGTCCGGTGCAATTTCAAACATGCCGGGAGGTTTTGCACAGGCTTGTTCGCCGGGATAAAAAAACAAAGCCGCCACACCTGATATCATGGCAACCGTCGAACTTAATTCTGACTGAAAAAGGATTGCAAATGGCCAAGACAAATTACACGTTCGAAAAGCGTCAAAAAGAGATCGCGAAGAAAAAGAAGCAGGAGGAGAAAAGGCTAAAAAAAATCTCCCCGCAGGCCGAACAGCCTGAAAATGCCCCTTCCCAGCCGACCGCCGAGGAAGTGCCCGGAAACTGATTTCGGCAATCGGGAACAATCGGGTCGTTCGGATGTATATAGTCCCGGCAATTCGAACGACACAAGTTGTTTGGATTTTTTTGCAAATTTGATACAATGCCGCTGTTTTTTTGAACTTTAATCAGGGTGGGAGAGTTAAGATGTCTATTGAACAACGTGTTAAGAAGATCGTTGCCGAACAACTGGGCGTAAACGAATCTGAAGTCAAGAATGAATCGTCTTTTGTCAACGATTTGGGAGCGGACTCGCTCGATACCGTTGAATTGGTCATGGCACTGGAAGAAGAGTTCGAGTGCGACATTCCCGATGAAGACGCAGAAAAGATCACCACCGTACAACAAGCCATCGACTACGTCCTGGCACACCAGAAGTAACCTGCTTCTTTATTTCATTTAGCTTTATTTTCTGTTTTTCCATCCTTTCTGTTTGGCGGAGCCAATTTGTCTAAGCGTAGAGTCGTCATAACCGGGCTGGGGGTCGTTTCCCCGGTCGGGATAGGGATTCCCACGGTCTGGCAGAATATCGTCGCGGGAAAATCCGGCATCACCAAAATTACCCGCTTTGACGCCAGTTCGATGGCGGCGCAAATCGCCGGCGAAGTCAAAGATTTCGAGGTCACGCAATTTGTGCCCGCCAAGGATGCCCGCCGCATGGACAGGTTTATCCATCTCGGACTGGTTGCCGGGATCGAGGCGTTCAAGGATTCCGGGCTGGAAGTATCCGAACAGAATGCCGAGCGTATCGGTGTGAATATCGGTTCCGGGATAGGCGGGCTGCCGATGATCGAGGACACCCACAACGATTACCTCGCGGCGGGCCCGCGCAAAATATCGCCTTTCTTCATCCCGGGCACCATCATCAACATGATTTCCGGCAACCTTTCCGTGATGTACGGGCTTAAAGGGCCGAATCTGGCGATGGTTTCTGCCTGCACCACCGGTACCCACTGCATCGGTGAATCGGCTCGCATCATCGAATATGGTGATGCGGATGTGATGATTGCAGGCGGCTCCGAATCCACGATATGCGCATTGGCCGTGGGCGGGTTTTCCGCGGCCCGTGCGCTGAGCACCCGCAACGATGACCCGGCCACGGCGAGCCGCCCATGGGACAAGGATCGCGACGGTTTCGTGATGGGCGAGGGCGCTGGGGTCATGGTGCTGGAAGAATATGAACACGCGAAGGCGCGCGGCGCCAGGATCTACGCTGAATTGGCCGGCTATGGCATGAGCGGCGATGCCTACCATATCACCGCTCCGAATACTGATGGCCCGAGGCGCAGCATGCTGAATGCGCTGCGCAATGCGGGCTTGAATCCGGAAAATGTGCAGTACGTCAATGCGCATGGCACGTCGACCCCGTTGGGTGACAAGAATGAAACGGAAGCGATCAAGCTGGCGTTCGGCGACCACGCGAAGAAAGTAGTGGTGAATTCGACCAAGTCGATGACCGGCCATCTGCTGGGCGGTGCGGGCGGAATCGAGTCGGTCTTCTGTGCGCTGGCAATTCATCATCAGATTTCTCCTCCTACCATCAATATTTTTGAACAAGACCCGGAATGCGATCTGGACTACTGCCCAAATGTTGCACGCGACATGAAGATCGATGTCGCGATGAACAATAATTTCGGCTTCGGCGGGACCAACGGCACGCTGGTGTTGCGCAAGGTTTAGTTTCCCGCTGCGATGCTGGTCAATGGCAGGCCTGGTCAACGGAGCATGCAAACCAATGAAAAGACTTTTGACGTTATTGTCGCTGGTGCTGATGCTAAGCATCGCAAGTGTCGCCTATTACGCCTTCGTTCCATTATCGCTGCCAAGCAACCCGTTTGAATTCACCCTGAAACAGGGCAGCAGCCTGAAAAGCACCGCACGGGAAATGCAGCAATCCGGATTGCTGGAGCACGACTGGCAATTCGTCTGGCTGGCGCGTTTGCTGGGAAAATCGGGGCAGCTCAAGGCCGGAAACTATTCGCTGGAACATCCCGTTTCGCCGCTGCAACTGCTGAAGATCATCAGTTCAGGGGAAGTCAGCCTAAGCCAGATCAGTTTGATCGAGGGATGGACATTCAAGCAAATGCGCGACGCGCTCAATGCCGATCCGGATATCACACATGATACGATCAAGCTGAGCGACGCGGAAATCATGCAGCGTATCGGCGCCACTGAAGACCACCCTGAAGGTTTGTTCTTCCCGAATACCTATTACTTCGCGGCAGGCAGCAGTGACCTGAAGATCATGAAGCGCGCCTACCAGACCATGCAAAATCATCTGCAAAAGGAATGGCTGACGCGCGAGCAGGATCTGCCATTCCAGGTGCCCTATCAGGCCCTGATACTGGCTTCCATTATCGAGAAGGAAACCGGAACTCCCAGCGACCGCGACATGATCGCCGGCGTGTTTGTGAACCGCCTGAGGAAGGGCATGATGCTGCAATCCGATCCAACGGTAATATATGGCTTGGGCGACAAGTATGACGGCAACCTGCACAAGCGCGATTTGCTTGCCGATAGCGCTTACAATACCTATACGCGCAGGGGTTTGACACCCACACCGATCTCGTTGCCAGGCGCGGCTGCTTTGCAGGCCGCCTTGCACCCGGCGCACACAGAGGCGCTGTATTTCGTTGCGCGCGGCGATGGCAGCTCGCAATTTTCCGACAATTTGGCGACGCACAACCGTGCAGTGAACCGATACCAGAAATAAGCGAGTATCGACCGTCGGCATTTGCGCTCTGCTTTAAAACAATGCCTATTCGCGGTAATCGGTAATCGCGATCAACGAACAAATAATGACTGTTATAAATGAGCAAATTCATTACCTTTGAAGGTGTCGACGGAGCTGGGAAAAGCACCCATATAGCATGGTTTGCCGAAACCCTGAGGAAACGCGGTCTTCAAGTGGTGGTCACGCGTGAACCCGGCGGCACGCAACTGGGCGAACAATTGCGCGACATTTTGCTGAACCGGCCCATGAGCATCGGCACCGAGGCCTTGCTGATGTTTGCCGCACGCCTGGAACACATCGATCAAGTCATCAAACCCGGGCTGCATGCCGGCAAGTGGGTGATTTCGGACCGTTTCAGCGATGCCAGTTTTGCCTACCAAGGGGGTGGAAGAGGTCTGAGCTGGGAAAAATTAAGCCAGCTTGAACAATGGGTGCATCCCGATTTACAGCCCGACCTCACGTTGTATTTCGACATTTCGGTCGACGTTGCGCGGCAACGCCTGGCGAACAATGTCTCGCTGGACCGCTTTGAACAGGAGCAGGCCGATTTTTTCGAGCGCGTCAGGGCCGGATATCACAAACGGGTGCAGGAACATCCGCAAAGATATGTTGTCATCGACGCAGCACAGAAAATTGAAAATGTTAAGCAACAACTCGAAAAGATAATCTTAACCTTATGATATGAAAAATATTTATCCATGGCAGAATAGTGACTGGGCACGTTTGCAGACATTGCGCAAAACTCCAGTTCACGGGCTTTTGTTCAAGGGAAGCCTAGGTATCGGCAAGCTTGATCTGGCGATCAGTTATGCCCAAAGTCTGTTGTGTGAACATCCTGACGGCGCGGATTTTGCATGCGGGGAATGTCCCTCCTGTCACTGGTTCGCGCAAGGCGCGCACCCCGACTTTCGTTTGATACAGCCTGAAATCCTGAGTCTGGATGGCGAGGAAACGGAATCCGGAAAAAAGCCCAGCAAGCAAATCTCTGTCGAGCAGATCCGCGGTTTGGCGGATTTTTTCGGCATGACTGCGCATCAAGGCGGCAGGCGTGTGATCGTCATTCATCCTGCAGAGAGCATGAACCCGAATGCCGCAAATGCGTTGCTGAAAAACCTCGAAGAACCTCCCGCGGGACTGTTGTTTATACTGGTATCGCACAAACCGCAGCAATTGTTGCCGACCATCCTGAGCCGTTGTCTGGCTTTCGCATTGCCGGCTCCGGATACCGCGAGTGCAACGAACTGGCTGGCAGGGCAGGGGGTAAAGAATCCATACGAAGCCCTTGCAGCCGCCGGATTTTCGCCATTGCAGGCGGCCCGACTGGATCAGCAACCGGGCTGGGCTGAACGGGACCTGATGCTGCGATCCGTGCGTCAACCCGATTCGCTTGACGTGTTCGCACTGGCCGATGCGCTGCAAAGAACCGAACAGGTGATGGTCGTGCAGTGGCTGCAACAATGGTGTTACGATCTGACCGCGATGAAACTGGCGGGCAAGCTGCGCTATCACCCCGGTGAAGAAGTGGTCATCGGAAAACTGGTTGAATCTGTCACTCCATTGAACCTGGCGCGCCTGCAAAAACACCTGCAAACATCAAAACGGGAAGCGAGACACACGCTCAATCCCAAGTTGTTTTTTGAATCAGTGTTCCTTTCATACCGCCAACTCATGCTTGAATAACCATGCATTTCGTCGATTCCCACTGCCATATCAATTTTCCCGAGCTCGCCGCCAACATGGACGATATGCTCGCGCAAATGCGCGACAGCGAAGTGGTCGGCGCATTGTGCGTTTCGGTCAATCTGGCGGATTTTCCGCAGGTATTGGCGCTCGCCGAACAGCATCCGCAGATATATGCGTCGGTGGGCGTGCATCCCGCTTATGAAGGCGACGCTGGACACGAAAATGGTGAACCCGATGTCGCCCGCCTGGTGGCGTTGGCGAAGCACCCCAGAATCATTGCCATCGGCGAGACCGGCCTGGACTATTTTCGCCTCAAGGGCGATCTGGAGTGGCAGCGCGCCAGATTTCGCAACCACATCCGCGCCGCATGCGAGAGCGGCAAGCCGCTCATCATCCATACCCGCGAAGCGGCAGCCGATACCTTGCGCATCATGGCGGAAGAAAATGCTGCCGAGGCATGCGGGGTGATGCATTGCTTCACCGAAACCTGGGATGTCGCCGAAGCCGCGATGGAAATGGGCTTTTACATTTCCTTCTCCGGAATTGTCACCTTCAAGAATGCTGCACAACTCAGGGAGGTCGCCCGGCGCGTGCCGCTGGAGCGCATGCTGATCGAAACCGACTCGCCGTATCTGGCCCCCGTCCCGCATCGCGGTAACCTTAACCAACCGGCTTATGTGAGACATGTCGCCGCAGAGATTGCCACGCTGCGCGGCATCGGCCTGGACGAAGTCGCCCGGGGCACCACTGAAAACTTTGCGCGGCTGTTCAAGCTGGGCGATGCATTCCACTAATTGCCGGGCGCGAAATTATTGACAGGAATGTGAATATCCCTATAATGCGCAACTCGTTTCGCGGGAGTAGCTCAGTTGGTAGAGCGCAACCTTGCCAAGGTTGAGGTCGAGAGTTCGAGACTCTTCTCCCGCTCCAATTCTGAGGGAAAGCATTCTGGCTTTCCCTCGATCATTTCAGGCTGTTGATTCGCAGCGCGGCGAGATAGCAAAATGGTTATGCAGCGGATTGCAAATCCGCCCATCCCAGTTCGATTCTGGGTCTCGCCTCCAAATACAAACCCAATAACCACGCCACTTACGGCGTGGTTATTGCTTTCTGGCACCATTAAAAAAGCTTGCGTATTTCTTCAATAAACCCTCATAATCCACCCCAAATCCACCCTGCGGGGTGGCAAAACCAACCGACTTTCGCACGAAAATCCGTTCACGCAAGTTTGTAATAATCATAACCGAGGATAGCAAATGGCATCGAAGCGGCAGCGTGGCACTGGGAGTTGGGAGTACATCGTCAAGAAGAAAGGTGTGCTTCCAAAACCACTCAGCTTGACATTCCATGATGAAGTCGAAGGGGATACGTATGTCGCCCATCTTGAAAAGCTGCTGGCAAAAGGCATTGTGCCGGACGAGTTTAAGGAAAAAACCAAGCCAGTCACCACACTCAGCATGGCGATAGCGGAATATCTCGATGCTGTTCATGTGACGGACGAGGACATACAGATACTAAACAGTTTTCACATGGTTCTAAAAGGGATCGATCTTTCCAGGGTCAAGTACGCATGGGCTGAGGAATGGATTAAGGAGTTGCAGGTTAGCGGATTGTCTCCTTCGTCAATCCGTAAGCGGGTAGGAGCACTTGCCCGGTGTCTGGATTGGGTGTTGCGGAGAGAGAATACAATGCTGGACAGCAACCCGCTCAGGGTGCTGCCTAAACGCTATTCAACCACAGCAAATGGGCTGAAGGACGTAGAACGCGATAGGAGGCTTCAGGAAGGAGAGGAAAGCCGTATCCTGGCCATCATCAGCAAAGAGAAGCCGGAGGGCAGGGAAAGGGCTTTAGCGTTGCCCCATGCTGATGCTTTGAGGCTGATGATTGTGCTGGCACTAGAGACAGCTATGCGAATGCGGGAGATATATACGCTGACACGGGATCAGGTTGATATTAGGCAGCGCACCATATTTCTTGATCTAACAAAGAATGGATCAAAACGCCAAGTGCCGATGAGTTCAGTCGCGCTGGCAACTCTAAAGGATTACTTGACAGTCCACGAAGGGGATCAGATATTCCCGTTCTGGGATGGGAAGATGACTGCTGGTGCATTGAAGGCTACGACGACCAAGGTATCCCAGCAGTGGGCGAGAATCTTCAGTGCGGCCGGATGCGCAGATTTACGATTCCACGACTTAAGGCATGAAGCCGTGAGCAGATTGTTCGAGCGCACCACCCTTGGTGAATTGGAGATAGCGAAAATCTCAGGCCATTCGTCCATGAAAATGCTGATGCGCTATGCCAACCTGCGCGGGTCGAACTTGGCGGAGCGGCTATGGTGAGCCGTCTATTCTGCGTTATGCGATGTGGCAGCCAGCCTCTGCGCCTTTCCGATTTCGCTTCGCTTCGGTTTTGGCGAGGGCGATTGCGTCCTTCTTCGCCCTTCGCCCTCGGTTGTCTGGTTCGAGTTTCATCGGCCACACCGGATCGTCATCTTCCCGTTTCCGAAATTCCAGCACCGGAAGACCAGCCGTCGCCACCAGTGCTGCAATCAGCTATCCTGCTCTACCTCTCATGACCTCATCGCCACCGGTATTGCCGGCAACACCGGCTTCTCTCGCAGCCTTCTACGCACTTCCGCCACGGCTGGCTTGAATTTGACCACGCGCCCGGCTTGATAGGCCGCGCGGCGTTGTTCGGTTTGTAGGCTCACTTGCTCGGCAAGGTAGCTGTCCAGATCGCTCTCGCGCAGTACCCAGCTCTTGCTGATCTTGGCGGCGGGCAGTTCGCCTGTGGCGATGAGGTCGGCCATCGATCCGCTCGATACATTGAGGTAGGCGCAGGCTTCGTCGAGGGTGTAGGTTTTTTTCATTTCACTTATTCCTTTTCAGGATGCGAACTAGGTGCGAGTGGGTGTAAATGCTTCTCACCGTTCTGTAGGTATGCGGTGATTCATATTAACGCAATAATAAAACTTGCACAATAAAAATGACACGTTTTTTATTTTGGTTATAGGATGACAATAATAGTATTCGGGTGCCCCGCTGAACGCAAAAATATGGGCAATGGAAGCCAGAGAAGTAGTCGATAAATCAATCTACCCGACGGTATCCATGCCGGGTCTTGCCATGAACGTACCGCTTGTGCGCCTCGATCCAGTTGGAGGCGACTTCGTTCTGCGCTTCCTTGAGCGTGATCTCTCCATCGCACACCATGCGGTATAGCGTATATTCCAGCGTGTCCTTCTTGGCCGCATTCCATTCGCTGATCCTGGGTTCCGGCCACAGGTTCCGAGGATCTTGCGGGTTGCCGCCAATACTGAGCGGAATAAGGTGGTCTTCCTCGTAATGCTTGGGGTTGGTGTCGGCATAACCATACTGACGCATCTGCCGCTTCTTGAGCTTGTTGGTATAGCTGGCCGGCGGGCGAACCGTCTTGGTGTATCCCTTGACGCAAACCGTGGACTGGATGTTCTCTTGCGTGATCGACGGATCGATCGTGCCTGGCGTAAGTGATGGGTTGGGCAGGTCGGACGCGAAAACCTGAAAGCTGGCCAACAATATGAAAGTTGCCCAATATGTTTTTCGGCTTGCCATCCGCTCACCCCTGCATGTTGACTGACTGCTCATTAAAAAATCTCCATTTTGTTTTTAACGATACTATTTTTCCTTGCATGAAACGTCCATCAGTCCGGTTTCACCATCCCTTCCGTCCGACGCAAAAACATTTGTGCTAGACTATAAAATATGGTGCAAGAATACGCAATACGAAAATAGCAAAAAGGGGCGCGCGATGGATGTGGCAGAACAGCAATGCGGGCAGGGATGAAGAACGGCGATCATGTTCTTGCGGCGCTCCGGCAATCCGAGGACGCACACTGGCGCGCGCTTACACGACTCCAGCAGACGGAGCTTGCATACCGCAAGCTGATTCCGGTCGGCTTGTTGGAGCTTTGCGGCGGCAATGACGGCGCGCCGCAGGACATCCTGAATATCAGGCTGGGCGATCATGCAGAAAAGCCGATGACCATCATGTTTTCGGACATCAGGAATTTCATGTCGATTGCCGAGGGAATGACGACCACGCAAAGCCTGCGGTTCTTCAATTCTTATTTCGGACAAATGGATGCTGTCATTGCAAGCCACAGCGGGATCGTGGACAAGTTCATCGGCGATGGGATCATGGCGCTGTTTCCGGCTGGCTCGGATGACGCGTTGCGAGGATCGATCGAGATGATCAGGCGTGTCCGCCATTACAACGAGGGGCGTGTCCGCGCCGGTTACCCCCCGATCAATGTCGGGATAGGACTGAACACCGGGATTGTGATGGTCTGCATCGTGGGCGGAGAAAACCGGATAAACAGCACAGTGATCGGCGATGCCGTCAACCTTGCCTCAAGGCTCGAAGCAGAAACCAAGACGTACCGCATTCCTGTCGTCATCAGTCACAGCACGCTACGCGGGTTGTCGAACCAGAATGATTACAGTATCCGGTTCCTTGACCGGATTAAGGTCAAGGGGCGCTCCCAACCGGTATCGATCTACGAGGTATTCGATTGTGATGGCGAGGCAATGCGTGGGGCAAAACACCAGAGCCGCGACCTGTTTGAGAAGGCGGTATCCTTCTACCACATGCACGACATTGACGATGCGCACGCCCTGTTCCGGCAATGCGCAGAAATCGCTCCTGACGACGCGCCCACCCACGTTTATCTCCGTCGGTGCGAGGATTACAAATCATCCGGCATTCATTACGGCACGAGCGAGATGACATCGAAACTGGAATGGAGCGTAAAACACCATTCTGGCATCGACGATCTGGACGTGGCGCATCACGAGGTAGTCAATAAGATCAACGAGCTGACATTAAGCGTCGCGCACGGGAATCGGGAATCGATGCTGCGCATCCTGAAATTCCTGCAATGGCACAGCGAGGGGGTGTTCCCCATCGAAGAGGCGCTGATGTCCGAACACAAATACCCGCTGGCGGAAAGTCATGTCCAGGATCACCGTCGGTTCGCCGCCGATCTTGGCAACCTGACAGGGCAGATCGAAGAGGGAGGGTCAGAGTTTCGCTATCTGGCCTTCAAAGGAAAAATGCTGATGCTCGACTGGTTTTCGTCTCACTTGTCGGGAGCGGATCATCACTTCATCCGGTTCCTGAAAGAAGATGCGAGTGGGGTTTATTTGTGACGGCAGACGGCTAGGTAATAGCCAATAGTATGTGATGAGAGTAGCCTTTTAAAATGAATAGTTATTTGTATTCGTGGCACCCTATATTATTTAGATGGGGTTTCCATCAACCACAAGGAGGACGAAATGTCAGAAGAATTCAAACCCGGAGACATGGTTATGAAGTCTGGAATCTACAAAGTTGCGTATTCCACAGCAAACCCGCCACCCGTTCCAATCACAAAACCACCATCTGTTCCGATATAAACCCGCCACCGATTCCAATCGCCACCACTTAGAATATCAAGTTGGCCAGCAATACAAATCTCAATCACTGCGATTTCGACTGGCAGCAATAAGCATAAGCGGACGCACAATCAAGGGTAAAATCACCCGCTCCATGGTCTGCTGGGTGAAGCTGCCGTTCTAGGGTGCTCTCTACTTAGGATAAATATGAGGTTCCTAGGGTAAGAAAGCCGTGCTAATCTTCTTCTGCATTCCACATGGGAAACGTTATCGATGTTCACTGTATGGCAACCCAAGGCTATCCACCCGCTCGCGTAATTCTTTTCCCGACCTGAAGTGCGGAACGTGTTTGGCGGAAATCTGCACCCTTTCCCCTGTTTTGGGATTGCGCCCGTCACGGGGTGGACGATAATTGAGCTCAAAGCTGCCGAAGCCACGGATCTTAATGCGCCGACTATTGGCAAAGGAATTGGACATCTCCTTTAATATCAGCCTAACCACCAATTCGATGTCTTTGGCGGGCAGCTACGGTTGTATGTCAGTAATTTGTGCGATGAGTATGGCTAGATCGGCTATTGCCAAGGCGAGAAGTCTGTTGATGGTTACCTGCCGGTCAGCGACGCGAACAGATCAAGCGCGCGATAGAAGTCATCGTCATTGCAGAATACCGTGCCGCTCTCGGTGACGCGCACCCGCCAGTCCTTCAGCAGCTCACCACTCTCGTAAATGCCGAGCTTGCCGGTTCTGAACTTGTCAGCACCTTCCGTGCTCAACGGCCTGATGGAACCGCTGTTTAGAGCCGGAGAAGAATCAATTTCAAGATCGATCATTGCATCACCACCGCGAACGCAGTATGAGTTGCCATTCTGGATTGGAAAATTCTTGAGTTGCATGATGCCTCCTTGCATTTTGTTTATATAAGGATTTTATCTTACCACCAAAATAGAAGATGCCGGCAATAATTATTGTGTAAGTAATGTTAATGCGTGAATATTGGCGGCAACCGAAAACAAGGCAACACCAGTCGCAAACCCTGGAGAGCACAAGTGAACTATCAAAATGACCAGGAATTGTTTAATGTGCAACGAGAATGCGATGCGAAAATCTTGGCCGAAGAGCACCAGCGCATCCTGTCGTTCCAGACCGGCAATGCCTTTTAAGTTGACTTACAGCTCCGAATGATTGCTTTCAGGGTGCCCAGAGTACGAAATTCGAGCTATATGTCGCTGTTGACCTGTTTTCGGAATTGCTGGATTGTGGCCATACTCGAAAATCTATTAGCCTTGCCAGCCTTGGTGTATGTCGTCAGATGGGGAATATATACGGCACTGTTACACCATGCTCTTGTAATGGATAGGCTTATGGATCTGTGTGAGCGATTGACCGTTATCGGCCAGTCATTGCCTTTTGTGAGCGTCCGCTGTCGGGAAGCGTAATATCAAGCTTGTAGTGCAGCTTCGTGCCAGTGGAAGACGGTCGAGGGTGCCACAGGGAGTGACTGTTCCTCGCTCGAAGCGGACTTTAGAAATCTCAGTGTGTTACTTCCGCTCTGTGCCCATGGACTAAACCGCTACGCGGTATGGGCGCTCCGTTCCTGAGCCTGGGATAGATCTTAAGTATGTAGGTGGTTGACACCAAAGTTCTGTTGCTTAATTTGGTAAGTGAGGCAATCCGCCTCATTTACCGAGAGGAGCAGAATCATGACTGCAACTACCTCGTCCGTTTCCCCGTTACGTCAACGCATGCTGGACGACATGCGGATGCGCAAACTATCCCCCAAGACCCAGATCAGCTATATCCGCTCAGTACGGCAATTCGCAGCGTACCTCAAACGATCACCCGACACCGCGACTGCCGAGGAGTTGCGGCGCTACCAGTTATACATGATCGATCACGGCACATCGGCGGTCTCGATCAATAACGCACTTAGCGGCTTGAAGTTCCTGTTCGAGCACACGCTCGATCACCCCGAACTGATGCGCAAGATGCAGTCGGTACCGGTTCCCCACAAACTCCCGGTGGTGTTGAGTCGCGACGAGGTATCGCGTCTGATTGCAGCCTCCGGCAATCTCAAACATCAAACGGCGTTATCTGTTGCCTACGGCGCAGGACTGCGCGTGAGCGAGGTGTGTGGACTCAGAATCAGTGATATCGATAGCCAGCGCATGGCGTTGCGTATCGAACAAGGCAAAGGCAGCAAAGATCGTTATGCCATGCTCTCACCCGTCCTGCTCGAACAACTGCGCAATTGGTGGCGATATGCCAATGCACAAGGCAAGATGCGCGAAGGTGGGTGGGTGTTCCCCGGACAGGATCCCATCGATCCGCTCAGCTCACGCCAACTCAATCGCGTCATTCACGCCGCCGCGGATGCAGCGCATATCGACAAGCGCGTTTCGATGCATACCTTGCGCCACAGCTTCGCCACCCACCTGCTGGAACAGAAGGTGGACATCCGCGTGATCCAGGTATTGCTGGGTCATCGGAAGCTGGACACGACCGCACGCTATGTTCAGGTTGCCACCGACCTGCTGCGCGAGGTGATCAGTCCACTGGAAGTGCTACCGACCCAGTAGCGTGCAGTCATGCAACGCCCTGCCTTGGAGGTTGCGGATATCTTCCGCAGCTACGGACCTGCCTGGAGACAAAGTCAGCACGGTCACCTGAATCTGAGTCAACTGAAGGTCATGTCGGCCATCGAGCAGTGCCGCAGTGCGGCGCTGGGTGGACATGTGCTGCATTGTCCGGCGTGTGGACAGGACGAGATCGCCTACAACTCCTGCCGTAACCGGCATTGCCCGAAGTGCCAGGCCAGTGCCGCCAGGCGTTGGCTCGAGGCGCGTCAGACCGAGCTGTTGCCGGTGGACTATTACCACGTGGTGTTCACCTTGCCGGAACCGATCAGCAGCATCGCCTATACCAACAAGGCGGTGATCTATCGCCTGCTGTTCGAGGTCGCAGCCGAGACGCTGCGCACCATCGCCGCAGACCCCAAACATCTGGGCGCGCGCATCGGCACAACACTGGTGTTGCACACCTGGGGATCGGCGCTGACGCACCATCCCCATGTGCATGGCATCGTGCCAGGTGGCGGTCTGTCATTCGACGGCGAGCGTTGGGTTGCGTGCAAGCCGGGATTCTTCCTGCCGGTGCGGGTGTTGTCGCGGTTGTTCCGGCGGCGATTCCTCGAAGAACTGGAGAAGGCTCATCACCTGGGGCAGTTGCAGTTCTTCGGTGAGTACGCGCCGCTTGCTGATGCGGCGGCCTTTGCCGACTGGCTCGCGCCGCTCAGAAAGTGCGAATGGGTGGTGTATGCCAAGCGCCCGTTCGCCGGTCCGGCGGCAGTGCTGGCGTATCTGTCGCGCTATACCCACCGGGTGGCGATTTCCAACTCACGACTCATTGCCCTGGACGAGCGCGGGGTGACCTTCCGCTACAAGGATTACCGTGTCGAGGGGAGTACTCGCCATAAGTCCATGACGCTCGGCACAGGCGAGTTCATGCGTCGCTTCCTGTTACATGTCCTGCCCAGTGGATTTCATCGCATCCGCCACTACGGGCTGATCGCCAATGGCGGACGGCGGGAGAATTTGGCGCGGGCACGTGAGCTGTTGCATGTCGTGCCGGTGGAACCGAAAGAGATCGATGCGCCGGACGAAGCTGTACAGCCCACCTTCGTCTGTCCCCACTGCGGTGCTGCGATGCGGGTGATCGAAACACTGGCCCGTATCCAACTGATACGGGCGCCGCCTCATCTGCGGGGGCCGCCATGAACGTAACGGCGCTTTACTACCCTACAACGAGTTGCCGGTCTGGACCGGCAAGCTGCGGCTTTGTGTTGTGTTGCAATAACGGTGCAACGACACTGGCACGCAAGCTCTATAGTCAGGTCAATGAACGCGTCATTGAGCGTCGGAACAAGCTGCTGCGCTTACTGAGCAGACAGACTGACGATTCAACGAGCGGTGCAAACCGTCTAATCCCCATAGCCTGCACGCTGATCAAAGTGCATCAGTAACTCACGCGGTTTCCTCCTTGGAGCGGTTGCCCGACGTCAGCCCGGAAAGGTCTGTTGCATCCTGGCCGAGCTGCAGTCGAAGGGCTGACATCCGACAACCCTTAACCATTCCGGTCGTCCGATCTGCTCGACAGCGGCCGTTCAGAAATGCCTATGAAAGCTGGGGCGATTCATATTGAACTTGGCGCCCGGATCAGGCAGCATAGCAGCATGAAAATGCCATTGAAACGCTGGCTCTCTTCATCGTCCCTGACGTCTGTACTGGTAGCGATCCTGATGATCGCTCTGGGGTACATCTACGTGGCCGAGGTTGCGAGCCACCCTGAGAAATCTACCGAGCTGCTCGTAATGGTGCTGGGCACCGGCTTGGCTGCATGGGCCGGAGGTTGGTCGGCCTTCTCTGCCGAGCGTAGGCGGAGGGAGGAGGAAGAGCATAAATCCAGAATCTCAGCCGCAAACAAGGCACTCTTTGCCGCCTTCGTGATGCATGAGGCGTTCAAGAACCTCCGCGAGTATTCAGCGGACGCGAACGGGGTGCGCGATCATCCGAACCGCGCGCTGCTCATGAATTCGCCTCAGCCTGGCATGATGCAGGCGGTTCGTTTCGACTTTGACAGCATCAGCTACTTCCTGGACGCTAATGATGATGTCTCCGCACAGGCGCTCCTGGAGTTGCAAAACCTGGAGTGGCACTACGCCATCGTGCTTAGCACTGTGGATATGCGCGGTCGAGCTTTCGACGAATTGCACCAGGCCATGGCTTCGCACCAGATCAACAATCTGCCGCTGGAGGCTATCAAGCACACCTACGCGCTGCAGTATGACCGGCTTGCTGCGCTGACGGACCAGCTCATCGCTACAGTTGATGATGGCGTCAAGCTTGCGCAGCAGGTAGACCAGCGCCTGCGTGAGGCCTTGGCACAACAGTTTCCAGGCCAGGACTTCCTGCGGGTGAATTTCGAACCTAAGCCCGCCGGGTAGCGGAACCAAGGCGCCTGTCAGCTTTGTTGCTCAACTCTGCTGTGAGCCATCAGGCAGCGTAACACCGAGTTCAGCGAGCTTCTTCTTGCGGATCGGCACGTACCAGGCGATCAGTGCTGCAATGACCGCGTAGAAGATCGGCACGAAGAAGATGCCAGCATCCGGCTTCTTGTCGCCGAGCGACGTGCCCATCAACACCAGGAAGGCCACGAACGTGCCTATGGACCACCACAAGGTGCGCTTACGGAGATAGCGCTTCTCCTCCGGAGTGCGCTTCCGCGGTGGCACGTCGTATTGGCTGCCGTCCCAGCTATGCTCAATGAACACCCTGCGCACGCGCTGAGCCCTGTGGAAGTAGATGGCCCAGATCACTGCGAAGATAAGCGTCAGCGTGTCGAAGGTGATGGTGACTGCGTCCTGGAAGTAACTCACGTCCAGTCCGAATGAAATGGCACCCGTCACTACCAGCGCGATCATGGCGCGCTGGACCACACGCAGATTGGCTTCGGTGCGCTGAATCAGCAAGCGGGTCGCCGCGTAGACCTCGAAGAGCTCCGCAAGGATGACGGGCACCGTTGAGAGGAAGAACATCACGTACCGCAAAGAGCTGTCCCAGCCGCTCGGATTCAGGTTGTCAGCGATCTGTGGTACGAAGATCAGTGAGATGAGCAGGCTGAAGTACATCTGGATGTAGCAGTACAGCAGCCAGCCGCCGATGGGCCGGCGTCGAGAGAAATGTGCAATGGCCCAAGCGACGAGCAGCCCACCTGCGAACGGGTTCTGTGTTTGCGTACCGGAAGTGGCAGCCAGCGCAGCCAGTGGCCCAAACAAACAGAAGGCGACAAAAAGCCGGTTAATTCCTGTCATGACGCACCTCTCTATTTGGCGGACAGGCAAGGAATAGTAACGCCGCCAGAACATCTAGCCAGACCCAGGTACCCCGCTTGAAGTGGATCGGATAGATTGGGTTGAACAGCAAGACCAAAGCCCCATGAGGAACACCCACGGTGTCCGACCAGGGGCGGTTGTAGCCCGCCACGCAAGGAAACCTGCTGAGACGCAGACCACCAGGCGCAAGAATTCGTAGTAGCCAATCGGCCACTTGGCCAGGGCTCCAAAGCAGCAGGGCCGCGGTCACGATCTGCACCGCGCGGCTTGCCAGTTCTGATCGAAGTCGCGCCAACCGGGTGGGGGCCGTCATGGCTTCTTCATCTCCGCCTCCTGCGCCTCACCGATCTTGCAGGCTTCTTCCGCTACATGGTCCATAAAGCGCTTTCCGCCACGCACCCACTCTCCGTGGTCGAAGGTAATCATCTCGTCAGGGTCGTCAGGTTGCTCTCCCAGTGTCGAATATGTGCCGCCAGCAGCACCACACTCGAAACCCCATAGCGCCTTGTCCGTCTTCCCCTCGAAGCGTTCAAAGCCCCTGATCCCAAGACGATGGACGTGGTCGTCCTCATCCACGGTCGTAAGTGCTGTGTCCTTGTAGAAGCCTATGGAATACGACTTATCCTTGTTGTCGAATACCACCAGGTCACTTCGCTCGTTGGAGCAGTTGGCAAGCAGAAGCACTGCCAGCGGCAAGAGCGAGTGCAGTGGCTTCAAGGGCATAGGGCAACTCCAAAGCTATTTGGAGCGCAATCTTACCACCGCTTGGCATACAGAGCGGCTGCTTCTGGTCGAGGTTGTGTGGAAACACATCTCTAACTTCATCGATTGGATGAAACGGGTTCGCTTGGATTGAAGTGCGCAAAAAAGTGCAAGGCTTATGCCCCCACCATCCTTATTGCCTTCATTGTTCCTTCAACACCCAGGATATTCATCACGCGTCGCAGGTTGTACGCTAGAACTTGCAAACTCATCTCCGTCCCAACATGTTTTAGCGTTTTCATCAGGAAGTGCGCAGACCCCATCCAGAACTTCAGTGTGCCGAAGACATGCTCAACGGTACAACGTCGCTGCTTCATCTTGCCTTGGCTCTTATTCAGGCGATCTTGAACGGCATCTAATACGTCTTCATGCTCCCATCGCCTGACACGCCTTTCCTTGCCAGTGGTGCACTTGGCCTTGAGCTTGCAACTTTGGCAGGTTGAATTATAGTAAACGTCGATCTTCATCCCGTGCTCGATTGATGAGTGTCGATACGTCAGCTTTTTCCCGGCAGGGCACTGGTATTCGTTGTCCTGCTTGAGGTAGATGAAATCACGTTTGTCATATTTGCCCAGAGACTTGTTATTCGACGTCATGGTCTTCGGTATAAAGGTCTTGATGCCTGCTTCTTCGCACGCCAGTATCTCCGGGCCTTTGTAGTAGCCTTTATCCGCGATCACCTCTAAACCTCCGCTACCTACCGCGTCTCGTGCCTGGAAGGCCATGTTGGATAGCTGCGTCCGGTCGTGTCCTGTGTTGGTCACTTCGTGAGCGACGATCAGGTGATGCCTGGTATCAACCGCCGTCTGCACGTTGTAGCCGACCATGCCCGTGCCCCGCCCGCTGGTCGCCATCGAGCGTGCATCCGGATCGGTCAGGGATAGTTGCTCGTCGGGTTGCTGTTTCAGCCGTTGCTCGATTGCCTTGAAGGCTTGCATCTGGCTCTTGAGTTTGGCCAGCTTCTCCTGCAGATGCTGGGTGCGCCCTTCAGCCTCATGGGGTTGGGTTCGATCTGCGATTTCCAGTTCATTCATGTAACGTTCAATACTCTCGTCGACCTGCTTGATCCGCTGTTCCAGCTTATGTGGGGTAAAGTTCTTGTCACGATTGTTGACCGCCTTAAACTTGCTGCCGTCGACGGCAACGATGGCTTGGGTGAACAAATTCAACTGGCGACACATGAAGATGAAGCGTTTGCAGACATTGCGGATACCTTGACCATTATCATGGCGGAAGTCGGCAATGGTCTTGAAATCAGGGGCCAGTCGCCCGGTGAGCCACATCAACTCGACATTGCGTTGTGCTTCACGTTCCAGGCGGCGGCTGGATTGGATGCGATTCAGGTAGCCGTAGATGTATATCTTGAGCAGCAGCGAGGGATGGTAGCCGGGTCTGCCAGTGGAGGCGGGTTCTGCACTGTGGAATCCCAGTTCGGCCAGATCAAGTTCATCGACAAACAGGTCGATGACTCGAACCGGGTTGTCTTCACCGATGTAGTCGTCGAGACATTCCGGCAGCAATGTAATCTGACTCCGGCTTTCACTTTGAATGAATCGTTTCATCGCTTCGCCTCCACCAAACATTCATGGTGGTATTAACGCATGATGGGCTTTCCACGATTACAGCATGGATGCGTTTTCACACAACCTCGGTCGTTTTGAGACCTTCGTCTTCGAAAATTTCAATGGCTAATCCAGCCGTCACTTTTTCGAAATTGTCGAAGCAACAAAGCTAAAAAAAATCGACAACCTGATAAACCCATATAGCTTCATAACCAGCATAACTTAACATAGCAAAGGTCTCGTAGCGTTACATTATCCCCTCGGGGCGCTCTTCGGTTGCTTGATCTCGCGCAGCGTCTTGGGTGTCCAGTACAGATCAAACTCGGCATCCACGCTCTTGAGTTCTTCGATGCTGATGTAGCCTAGCTCGCCCCCATCACCAAACAAATCTGCCAGCCCGAACGCTTGCAACTGCTCATCTTCCATGTCGCGCTCAGTGATGTACCAGTCCGCGCCATTCTTGAAGTAATGCAGGTAGGCGACAGCTTCGTCGCCCATGCCGTCCTGTCCGTAGGTCTTGGGCATGGTATCGACCAGCATGTGCAGTTCGTCCAGCTTTTCGGAAAAGAATGCGCCTTCCTCGCCATTGACCAGCCCGATCATCGTCTTCAATTGCGCGGTAGGCATAAACTTGGATAGAGCCGTGACATGCAACCCGATTGCTTCGTGGGTGCGCTTGAAATTCGTGTCTTGCTGCGCAATAGCCTCCGCCATCTGGCGATCGACGTCCACTGGTTCTGGACGGAAAAAATCCAGCCCGTCATGCTCATCGATCAGCGTGGCCGGATGCTGCCATTCACAGCAGTCGAACAGGTTGCGCGAAACAACCAGGTTGCCTTCGGCCAGATCAATGAATTCCTGCTTGGTCATCGGGTCGCCGTATTCCGGCTCATAGACAAAATCGCCCGGCTGGGCTTCATCGAATTTCTTGAGACTTGGTTTGAGTACGGTAGCGTTCATGGGTATCTCCTTATTTCAGCTTCATGATGGATGGAGATGCAGAATCGTCGCCAAGGCACAGGCTGATGATGTTGGCGGCTTTCACCTCGGCGATACATTGCAGGTCGCCCGGTGTAACCTCGCTGCACTGATCGGTGACTTCAAGAATCAGATTGCTGATCTCCATTTTCATGTCGAATGACGGAGAGCCAGAATCCTTGCCAAGGCACAATTTGATGATCTCGGTGGACTTTACATCGGCAATGCCTTGCAGGTCACTTGTCGTAACATCATCGAACAAATTGACGACTTCAAGGATGAGGTCGCTGATCTGATTTTTCAGGTGTCGATGGTCTTGCTGGTTCATGTCACTTTCTCCTTATCTCATTTTCATGGTGGAAGAGGGGACAGGAGCGATCGCATGCTCGACTAGCGATTCACGAACCAGTCCGACGCTACGCTTGAGATTGACGGCCTGTTCGATATTCTTGAGCAGCACATGCGATGCGAGCGGGTCGGTGATGCCGGCATGCAATGCCTGCAAGTCCTTGATGAACTGTTCGGCGGATTGTTCTGCAACAACTGCGGATTCGATTTGCTTGTTCATGGTTTGATCCTCTCATGCATAACGTCGTTCGACATTCCATCGCCCAGCCTCTTGTTTTGAAAAAAATTGGCCATGCCGTCCTTGAAAGGCTTTATTTCTTTGGGGTAGGGCGATTGCTGGTGCGCGAACAACGGCAAGCAGGTGATGGCGGAGCTGTCTATCGCGGCAATCTGCTTGATGCCATCCTGGCGCGAGTATGCTGTCAACACCTGGTTCAGGTGTTCGCGTAGAGTTTCAACTTCATTGAAGTATTGCGACGATCCCAGGTCTTTGCCCTGGAGCTTATGTCCAACCAGCTCGAGCCATCTTGAGCTTGCTTTCATAAGCTGACGGAACTTGCCGCCGTTGGCTTTTGCCAGGGTGGCAAGAAACTTGGGATCGGCGAGCGCTTCCCCCGTGAAATTGGCAAGCAGTTCTTCTTCTGCGGCATCAAGTGAGATTTCCTGCTCGCCATCCTGGCGCAACTTATTGAGTCTGGACAGATACTCCGGAAGGTTGCAGTAATACTGCCGCGCCCTCGAGGCGAACCAGGCATGCAGGTCGGGGCGATCTTTCTTTATCTGGTGGTAGAGTTCGTGCCCTACGATGTTTGTAAATCCAACATCGAATCGCAGATTGACGTAGATCTTTCCGCCGTAGTTGATTCCGTTGAATGTATCGAACCGCTCGGCGGTGGGGATGATTCCGACCAGTTCTTTATCAAATCCGTCCCGAACCGCGCGACACAGATACTGAAGAGCGTCAGGCAGTTCAGCATGGACATAGGCATTCTCCCAGGACTTGTCCTGAAAGTGGCTTGCCATGCCGTGATTCAGCAGCTTTGCGGTTGATTGATCTGCCAGAACGGCGGTAGGAAACCGAGTCGTTAAATGATTATGAGTTCGGGATAGTGTTTTTGCAGCAATACGTCTGCTTCGATTTGAGATTGCCGAAGCTGCTCGACTTCGGAGCTCGTCAGTCGTTCGGAAACCGATGAGGTACTGCGCTTCGTCATGGGTAAGTGCGCTTGGCTCAATACCGAAGACGTTGTTGATTTCTTGTCCATGACGCTCTCCTAAACTGCTGATGATTTTTTTATTGGGATATATTGTACTTGCGCGGCTCGCGTTTGTCAGCAGTATGGCACCCACAACTTCGCCGCCACTGTCCTGAATGTAAGAAGCAAGGTCGGCCAGCGTGCAGCCCATCGTGGAAACATCATCGACCAGCACATAACGCTGTTCGGGCACGACATCGCCATCAAATTCGTCGCGCGCGATCAGCCGTTCCATCGCGTCCGCGCCGGTGTGGTATGCCTTGCTGATCTGGAATATCCCCGATCCTTTCACCCCTCCGGTATTGGCCGCGTAATGCGCCGCAAGGGCATTGGGTATCTGGTTGATGCCCGTCATCTCCTGCGCCATTACGGGTAGGTAAACGGCATCGTTACCGAACTTGGCTTTGGCCGCCGCAAGGCTTTCCGGCTTGACCAGTTCGGATACCAGTCGGATCGCCGCCTCGACATTCCCGCCCTTCGCCGCCTTGTAGTCGACATGCTTTTTCAGCAGCTTGTTGTCGCGGAAACAAGCTATCGGGTCAGCGTTCTTTGGATAAGGATGCGCGCGCACGATGCCTTGTTTCACTTGATTGACTACGCTCTCAGCTTGACGGGCGTGGTAACGCTAAACTCCCATCCAGCCTTGGTGGCGTATTCCGATACGATGCACGCCAACCTTTCCATCGCTTCGTTGATCTGCTGGCGCTCCGAGCCTTCCGGGTAGGGGTTGCCAGTAAAGGTGTCCTTGTCGGCAAACTTTGAGCCCTCGACCGAATGCACCAGGTAGTCGCAAGGCATCCCTGCATCGTGCAGCTTGTCGAAAACGTAGCTCTCGAACGCGCGTGCGAACAGTTCCTTGCCCGTTGCGTAATACGACTTCGATTTGCTCTTGTCCAGGTGTTCGGCCTCGCGGACGAACTGGCTGGTGAGAGGGGGTGCCTTGTCTGGGCTGACGAGATACCTGCGATAGTCACCCAAACTATTAAAAGCCGCGCGCAGGTTGCTTTCAAAGTTACGCGAATTCTTTGCCTTTGCCAGTTTCTCTTTGTCAATGCAACCCGTCTGGTCGAGCTTGTTCACAATGTATTTTATTGACTTGCTCACCGTGTCGTATGCGCTGGATGTATGCTGCACGTCAACAACGCGAATCTTTGAGCGGTCGGCAAAATTGAAAGATGACACGGCGTAATGCTTGACTTCGGGCAGGTCTTTCTCGTCCGCCTCAAGCCCATAAATGTGCATCGCCGCCTCGCGCAAGGCGGTGGTCAGCTTGACCATACCGCCGTACTTGCTCCAATCTGCGATCCACGACACCGCAAAATCGAGGTGTTTCCCAATTGCTGCCTGCAAGTCGTTCATCGACTGATCGGGCTGAAAGGACTTTTCGATGGCGACGCGCACCATCTGCATCACCCCGGAAAGTACCTTGTTGTGCATGCCATCGCGTTTGGCAGCATCGCTACGCTCGCGCCACTCTTCCTCGCTTATGGGGGCAAGGGGTGACTGCACCCGCTCTATAAGGGATTCGATGGGGGCGATACTGGTCTGATTGTTCCGCAAGAGGTGCTCTTCCTTGGCGAGGTAGTAGTCCAGTGCGTGACCCCATTCGTGAGCCATACTGCCCGCACCGTTCATTCGTGTCAGGTTGAACACCTTGAGGTCGGGCTCATAGTGCGCAGCCGCCCGTCCTTTGCCGCGCGAGCCAAACGCGATCGACAGCTCTCCGTTCAAGGAGGCCATGCTATCGGGAATCCCTAGTGTCTCGACCAGCGCAGCACAAGCCGCGTAAGACTCGTTCAGCACGGTCTGGCGCTCGTCCTGCGGCAGCCATTCTCCGAACTCGACCCCACGGAAGCCGAATCGGTCGATCAGGTCTTGCGCGTTAATATCCGCTGCACTGCCATCGGGATTCTTCCTGATCCATGCGTTTTGCAGGTGATCGAGATGCGGACGATCAGGTTTTTGCGCTTTTTTCGTCTCGGTTACTGACTCGGATGTAGTAACAGTCTTGCGCGTCTTGCACAGCTTGCCCCAAGCCGCATTCAGGTGTCTGACCTTCCGTTTTTCGGTAGCATCGTCATCATCCGTGGACGGAGCCAGCTCGCCAATCAGGTCGCTGTACCGGTACACAATCAGGTCGCCAGGCTTGACCTGTTCCAGCGGCAATCCGTCTGCGCTCTTCATCCGGCGAGGGGCGTCGCTTGCAAGTTCGCTGAATTTCCTCATCTTGCGAAACTCACGCGAAACATAACTCCCCGTTTCGATCATTTGCAGGGCGTTCTTGAAAACCAAATTCTCATGCAGCTTGGTCAACGCTTCGAAAAGCTGATGTTTGCTTTTGATCCCAACATGCAGGTGCTCGGCCATGACGTTGCAAAAGTCAACATAGAGCTCCAGTTTCATCGAGTTGTTGTAACTGGAACCGCCGACAGCATCAAACTCCGGCAGGTTGGCGCGCATCTTCTGAATAAACTCGACAACGCCATACTCCACCCCATTCTCGCGCGCCTCCGATGGCGAATACGTCCACAGCTTCGCTTTCTTGATGAAGGTATTGCGCTCACTGTCGGTCATGTCCGCGACATCGCTGCTCACAATCCTGCGCGAATAAAAATCCTTGCGGGCGCGACCGATCTTGATGCCGGCATCGACGATCTTTTCTTTCTTTTCTTTCTTCGGGGCAGGGGGTTTTGCTTGCGACTCCGGCACGGAATCGGCGGCGGGGGACGCGACAGACTGCGCAGCCTGCTCTTGCTCTGCGTCGGCACGGACATTCTGCATCACCTGCCGGGTGTGCGCCTTGAGCGCGGACTGCCAGTCATCGACAAACTTTTGGGGGTCGCCCGCCTTCATTAGTCCTTCGTAATAATCCTTGGCCTCGGCCTCAAATTTTGCGCCGAAGATGGCGGCAGGGACGAGAGCGGCGGAAATACGGATAAATCGCCCGTCATTATGAAAGGCGACTTTGTTTTTATTGGCCGGGATTGGCACTGCGTTCTCTTCGTCCTTCGCTGCCGCCTCCATCAATTCCTTCATTGAAGGAACCTGCTTTTTCATAACGACTTGCGTTGCCGCCTTGAGGCTGACATCCGCCACGGGAGGATTGGCCTGGGTGATCATGCTCCGGTCGAATCCCGGTGCAAACTTGACCAGATCGGAAAGCAGGAACGTCGTTTTTGGCGCGACGAATACCCGGACAGAACCGCTTCGCCACGCATCAGAGAGGTCGCTTGCCGAAATGATCGCCGATCCTTTGTCTGTCTCGGTAAAGCCGAATGCAGCAGCTTCTTCGAGATTCAGCGAATGCGACTCGCCTACGATCAGCGCCAACCCTGATTCCATTTCATATTCACGGATCATTCCGGTGACTCTGATTTTCCGGAGAGATCCACCAAGACTTTGAATTTCAGGCCATGCCATTTTTATCCCCACATCCAAAATATGTGTTTTATGGATAAATAATACATGTAAAAACGATGTGATGCAAAAAAACAACCATTAAGGTTGTTTTTTCATCACAGGATAGCTGGCCGGGCAGTTGGATTACTCGACCAGGTTGACCTTGACGTTCTTGAGATAGAGCAGGTTGGCGCTCACCTTGTCTTGCCAGCCTTGTTCCTTGATAACGGCAACGGAAAAGATCCGCTTGGAGTAAGGAACGTGACTATTGACGATCACCAGGCTGATTGGATAACGTTCAAACAGGACGCGCGCCAAGGATGGGTCGAGTTGCAGCCATTCATCCGCCTTTCTCTTCCTTAGATTCGGGTGGATAGTCTTCGCGCGTTCTTCGATGAGCAAAGAAACGGTGTCCGCTAAGTCAGCCTTGGTCGAGTACCTCTCGTATCTCAACATCCCATACTTGCCGGAAAGCAGATCTGACTCGTCTAGCCTGTGCTGGCCTTGCACGCTGCCGAACAAGGATATGTTCACATCCAGCACGCGGATGACTTTCTTGTTTTTCTTTGCGTAAGTATAGGCATCAGCCAACCCTTCGCGTTTGGAATCGTCGCCATATAAGCAGTTGCCGGCGAGAATCTGGGAAATATCAATATCAATCTTACCGCTCGAAAGAACTGCATCGTCATCAAGAAATAACGGCATAAACAGTCTGATATTCTCCGGCTTTTTTCGCTTCACACTAACTATTGTTTTTGGCTTTTTTAACATGGCTGCCTCCTTTGCTGTTTTTTGTATTGACTAAAGTTACACTAAAATGTAGCATGCGTCAATTATTGCAATAGATATTCTTGTAATAACAATAAAGTAATTATGGGGATTGGCGCATTGCGAATTCCGAGATTGTTTGTATTATGAGGAGACACCAAATGACAACGAAACAAAAAGCAAAAGTCAAACAAAAAGCTAAAGTCCTAGTCAAACCACTAGCTAAGTCGCTTGCGGTCAAGTCGCCCAAACCACCCGTGAGTAATCGTATTTCCGGGCAAATGCTGATCGACTTCATGTTCCGGAACGGATTGTCGCAAATGGGAATGTGCCAATTGTTTGGTATTAGCATTTCGCGGCTGAATAGCATTTATGCCGACCCTGAAAAGTTTGTTCACGAACCTGTGACCTGTTACGTGTATCGTCAATATATCGCTCACCCGGAACTGATCGGGGATGACAGTATCGACATCGCCAAGTTCTACGAGTCTATCGGCGGAAAGGACGCGATT
>CAWJHB010000005.1:0-288930 GCA_963842555.1 uncultured beta proteobacterium | reverse complement strand
ATTAATGTCCGGACTTTTAATTGAATAGATTCAGTTGGTTATTGTCTTGCAGTGTGTCCATTTGTGGCTCCATGTTTTTAAGCAATTGATCGAGCGGTGTTTTCTCGAAAAGAGTGAGGCTCAAAATCTGTAGGATGGTGTAAAGCGAAGCCTCGGTATTGAGCCGTTTTTTCACGATGGCGACCAAGACGTAAACCGTGATGGCGATCCATATTTGTGTTTTGACTGCATTCTCGGTGGTGCCGTAGAACTTCTTGATCCGAAGATGCTGTTTGATCCACTTGAAAAATAGTTCGACCTGCCAGCGGCAACGATAAAGTTGAGCGATGGTCAGCGCAGGCAAGTCGAAGTTGTTGGTCAGAAAGACCAGATGCCTGTCGTGTTCGGCATCGTAGAACTTGATGCGTCGAAGGTGCTGCGGATAATCTTTGAGAGCCTTCGGAGCGGTCAGCACAATGGTCTGATCGCAGCGCAGTCCCGTGGATTTGTCCACGGGGCGAGAGTAGACGCGATGAAAGAGCAGATTGGATTTGCCACGGATGACAAAGAACGCCTGCGCTTGATGCAGGGTAAACCAGCGAGCGAAGTCGGTGAAGCCACGATCCATGATGTAAAAGCTGCCAGCTTCGTGTATCAGGATGTCGAGCACATTGACCTCGTGCATCTTGCCGTCGGTGATGTGGATGAAGGTTGGGATATTGCCGCGCAGGTCGAGCAGCGTATGCATCTTGACGGCAGCTTTGGCCTGACGAAAGCGTGCCCAAGGAAAGACGCTCAAGCACAGGTCGATGGTCGTGGTATCGAGTGCGTAGACAGTTTGTTCCAGCTCCACCGCAAAGCTGTCTTGCGAATAAATGTTGCGGGCAAGTTTGATTTGACTGAGTGCGAAATCCTGATAGATACGCCAGTCGCGAGATTCGTTGGCGTCGGCGAGAGTGCTCTTGGCGATGTTGCCACGAATGCCCAGATGATAAAGCTTGGCCTGATGTGCACGCAGACAGGTTTCGATGTCGCGCAGACTCTCGCGGTAAGTCAGTTGCGCAAAGGCTAAGCAGAGAAACTGATCGAGATGCGAAAATGTGAGTGTGGGATATCGGCTTGGATATTTGGCTACGCACTGACGGAATGTATACAAAGGCAGATGCCCCATCAATTGAGCGAACACCAGTTTCCCTGCGTGCATATCCAGACTCCCGACAAAAGTCAGGAGTCTGCGGCATGTTGAAATCGGTTACAGAAAAATATGCCATTTAGTAAATTGCATTCAATTAGTTACTATGCGCTTAAACTCGCATCTCCGGACAGGTCTGACTGCTAATATGAAACGTTCACAATTCCTGCTTCTATTATTTCCTGCTTTACTGGCGATTTTGTTTTCATTTAACTCGTTTTATTTCTCTTGGAAACTACACTCCATTTCTGTTGATGAAGTTATAAATTACCAGCGTGTTAAAGAGAAAATGCCGTCGGCGCAATCCATTAGTACTATTGATAAAAGATTGATAATTTCTGAAATGCGGAATAACGGTGAATATACGCGAATGGAGTCGGAGCTTCTCTCAGATTTTGGATTTATGCTGATTGGATTATCTTTCATTATTGTGACGCTTACTTTTAGAATCAGGAAACAACTCGAATGTCCGTTTTTAGAAAAAACCGAATGTCCAATAGGTGCTGCGGTTTCAACCGGACGGTTTCATTTATCCCACACGGCGGGCCGAAATGGACTTATGAGCGAAAAGCCAAAGGTACAAGGCAAGTTGCGGAAAGCTGCCGAGGCAAAACTAACTTACGCACCGGATGTGAAACAGATGCCCTTGGTGGAACAGCCGGAGCAGCAACCAGCAGTCAGCCGGCTATGAACGGAAACACCCGCTTTGTGGTGCTGTATATCGAAGACAATCCGCTGAATGTCAAGCTGGTGCAGGCCGCCCTGAAGAATCACTCCGGCATCGAACTTTTGGTCGCCGGCACCGCGGAAGATGGGTTGAAGATTGCGGAAGAAGAATACCCCAATCTGATTCTGATGGACATCGGGCTGCCAGGAATCGATGGTGTCACAGCCACCAATATTCTGAAGGATATCAGCGCGACCTGCGATATCCCCGTGGTGGCGTTAAGCGCCGCTGTACATCAGGAAGATGTTGACCGGGCACTCAAGGCTGGCTGCAGCGCCTATCTGACCAAACCCCTTGAGTTTCAAGCGCTATATGAGTTGATCAATATTGTGCGGCTGGCTAGGTAATCTTTGACGTTGAAACAGGTAGCGAACGGCAGCTTTCGGGCTATGTGAATAAGAAATTGACTGTCTCTTAAGGGTCGGGTCCGGCAGTTCACCAGGGTCCGCTAACCGGAAGTGAAAAATAATTCTTACCTACGTCTGCTTTGCGGCATTGAATTTTGCAGAGTAGACTTCCGCAGTCGGCCAAAAGCAGACGAAACTGTGTGTCTCGCAGATAGGGTATGGATCGCTTATGGGTACTGTTGAAATACGTCAGTCAATAGTTCAAGCAAAGGAGTCACCTCGCGGAGGTGTAAAGGTGTTCCTTCCAAAGCCCACCAGCGGCCTGTCGAGTTTCCGTGCTCTGAAAGCCACGGTGTTCAGACCCGATGGCAGCCAGTTGCACACCACCGCTTACAAAGCATTCGTGTTCTGGGAGTCGCGGCCCGTGCCACACCGCGAGGCATTCGTACTTCACGGCGTCGAGTTAAGCTCCATTCCCGAGCGGTCGAGCATTGAAATCACATCGGCCTAAGTAATGGCCGTTATGTATAGTATTCTGTTGAAAAACTCGTCGAAATTTTCAACGATGCATGCTGCAAATTTTCATACGCAGCTAAATTTCACAACCTGATCTGATTTTTCTTGTGTTCGAGTGCCCCTATCTGCCCTTATGCAGGTATCAGGCTTGGTTCCTTTGTTGCCGGGGTGAGCCATTTCGCCATTCGTCGCAGATTTTGCGCAGTCGCCGCCAGCAAAAACTCATCTTGCGCACCCCTGAATCCTCTTAGTCTAAGCTTGTCCAGCCTGAGTATGCGTTTTAGGTGAGCAAATAGCATTTCAACTTTCTTCCTCTGCCGGCTCGATTTCTGAAATGCATCCGTTTTGCCAATTGCCCTAGCGACATCACGTGCAGGCTCTTGCGGACTACGATCGATTTTGCGATTTTTTACGTTAGGGCAGCACTGTGGTTTGAACGGGCAGGATTGGCAGTCGTGTTGGCTGGCCCGATAACGAAACGGGTCTTTTTTATTGCTACGCCAAGCGGTCTTCAGAAACTTGCCTGCCGGGCAGACATAGCGATTGTTCTCAGCATCGAAGGTGAAAGCAGAGCGACCGAAGCTACCGTCATTGCGCTCCGACTTGTCCCAAACGGGGACATGCGGTGCGATGTGCTTCTCATCAACCAGCCAGCCAAGTATCGGGGCCGTGCCATAATTGGTATCACCAACTAGTCGTTCCGGTTTCATGTCGAATCGATCCTCGACACGGTCAATCATCGTCTTCGTGGCTTCCACTTCATCGTTCCGACCTACTTTGGATGCTTCGACATCCACGATGATGCCAGCTTCCAGATCAACCAGATAGTTTGTCGAGTAAGCAAAGAAGGCCGGGCCACCCGCCGCACCCGTCCAAGTCGCGGATGGGTCAGTGAGTGAAACGCACTTCGATGGCTCAGGCGTATCGTTTGTTTCTTCTAGAGCCTTCAGATACTCGCGTACCGGACGAGATGCTTCTTCGCGATTACACCAATCAATCACTTGATCACCTGACATGCCACGCTGACGCTGTGCATCGGCTTTAATGATGCTGGCATCCGTCGCAAAGCCTTCGCCACGCACCAGCCCTTCAGTCATGCAACGCTGTAGCACATTCTCAAACAAATGGCGGAAGGCGTCACTGTCACGAAAGCGGCCATGTCGATTCTTGGAGAAGGTGGAATGCTCAGGTACAGCATCTTCAAGCCCAAGCCGGCAGAACCAGCGATAGGCTAGATTCAAATGCACTTCTTCACACAGCTTTCGCTCAGATCGAATTCCAAAGCAGTAGCCGATGACCAGCATGCGGATCATCAGCTCCGGGTCGATGGAGGGTCTTCCGGTGTGGCTGTAAAACTCTGAGAGGTGTTGGCGGAGGTCGCCCAGGTCAAGAAACTGATTGATGCCGCGAAGGAGATGATTCTGTGGGACGTATTCTTCTAGATTGAAAGAGTAGAAAAGTCGCTCTTGGATATTACTCTGAAACCCCATCATAACAAGGCTCCCACGCTGTTTTGATGTTCAATATTTTACCATCATCAGCATCAAAATATGCTAGAGTTTTTCAACAGAATAGGCGGGAAAGCGGACGTTGGCAGATATGACATACATGGGGCTGAAACCGGCCCAGACTGTGTAAAAACGTAGCGAAAGTGTACACGTAATTTCCGGTGATGCGTTGATGGAAACATCGAGGATTTGTTGGGAGCGCATGCATGAAGCGATTCATACAAGGCGAGGATAGAACCCAGGCAACGATGTTTCCGGAACTACTCGATAACTACGTAGCAGAGACCAACCCGGTCCGGGTCGTTGATGTCTTTGTGGATGAACTGGACCTGGGTCAGTTGGGATTCGAAGGCGTCGATCCTGCCGGGACCGGCAGACCCGCTTACCACCCCGCAGTACTTCTGAAGATCTACATCTACGGTTACCTCAATCGCATCCAGTCCAGCCGTCGTCTGGAGCGGGAAGCACAACGCAACGTCGAATTGATGTGGCTGACCGGCCGATTGATGCCCGACTTCAAGACCATCGCCAACTTCCGCAAGGACAATGGCAAAGCCATACGCAGCGTCTGCCGGCAGTTCGTGGTGCTGTGCCAGCGGTTGGGGTTGTTCACGGAGGCACTGGTTGCCATCGACGGCAGCAAGTTCAAGGCGGTCAACAACCGCGACCGCAACTTCACCAATGCCAAGCTGAAGCGCCGCATGGAAGAGATCGAGTCCAGCATCAGCCGCTATCTGGTTGCACTCGATACGGCGGACAGACAAGAACCTTCAATCGCAGAAGACAGGACCGAACGCCTGCAGGACAAGATCGAGGCACTGAAGAACCAGATGCGTGAACTCAAGGAAGTCGAAGTAAAGCTCAATGAAACACCGGACAAGCAGATCTCGCTGACCGACCCGGATGCCCGTTCAATGAAGACACGCGGCAACGGGATCGTGGGTTACAACGTTCAAATCGCGGTGGATGCCAAACACCACCTGATCGTGGCCCATGAAGTGACTACCGAGGGCAGTGATCATGATCAACTGACTTCGATGTCAATCAAGGCACGGGAGGCGATGGGCGTAGAAGACCTGACCGCTGTTGCAGACCGGGGGTTCTTCAAGAGCGAGCAGATCCAGGCATGTGACGAAGCCGGGATCGACGTGTATGTGGCGAGGCCGGACAAATCGAGTGGACAAGTGGAGGGACGCTTCACCAAGGCGGATTTCATCTACGATGCGGAGCGTGACGAATATCGTTGTCCTGCCGGGAGGCCCTGATCTGGCGGTTTGAAACCATGGAGAATGGTTTGAAGCTGCATTGTTACTGGAGCTCGAACTGCAGGAACTGTGCGATCAAGTCGCAGTGCACGGGCAGCACGAATCGACGTATCAAACGTTGGGAGAATGAAGCACTGCTCGAAGAGATGCAGGAACGATTGGATCAAGCCCCGGATATCATGCGCATTCGTCGAGAGACGGTTGAGCATCCATTCGGGACGATCAAGTTCTGGATGGGAGCCGCCCATTTCCTAACCACCACGCTGGAACATGTGAGTACCGAGATGAGTCTGCACGTTCTGGCGTATAACATGAAGCGAATGATGCAGATAATGGGAACTGTAGGATTAATGGAGGCCATGAGGGCCTAAGGGCTTTTTGCTTCTCATGTAATTTGTGCCGACGTAATTCAAAATCAGATCCGCATGACTTTGTGAGTGAAACTAGTGGCTCAATGATTCTGAGTTTTTACACGGTCTGGGCCAATAGCGGTCAGACGTTGGCGTCCTCCAATTTGAACGTTCCGCAAACATTGATGTTAGCCACACTCCGATAAATACTGTTGCGGACAAGGAATGGGACCAAATGCAAACGATACTTGGAGCTGGTGGAGTAATTGGCACGGAATTGGTAAGAGAACTTGGACTATCGCGGCAACAGGTGCGTTTGGTTGGTCGCAATCCTACTCTCGTCGCAGGGGCGACTGAAGTGGTGTCCGCGGACATTTCGGATCTGGATCAAACCATCCATGCGGTTTCAGGTTCGAAAGTGGTGTATCTGCTAGTTGGCCTGAAATACGATATCAAAGTCTGGCGCGAACTGTGGCCTCGCATCATGCGTAACGCGATCGAAGCCTGCAAGCGGGCAAATGCGAAGCTGATCTTTTTTGATAACGTTTACATGTACGGGAAGGTCACCGGACCCATGACGGAGGATACCCCCTTCAATCCCTGCACGAAGAAGGGAGAAATACGTGGGAAAATCGCATCTGCGCTGCTTGATGAAATCAAGGCAGGGAATCTCAACGCGATGATTGCACGCTCAGCGGATTTCTATGGTCCAAACGCAAGGACGAGCGTTGCGAACATTATGGTATTCGACAAATTTGCGAAGGGAGCCAAAGCTGCGTGGCTGGTCAATGCTTCCCTGCCGCACTCATATACCTTTACGCCGGATGCGGCGAAAAGCCTGACAATGCTGGCGAATGCCGAATCGGCCTGGAATCAAACATGGCACGTCTTAACGGCCTCCAATCCGCCAACAGGGCGGGAATTTATTCAGATGGCGGCAGACGAATTTGGTGTTGAACCGCGGTATCAAGTTCTCAGTCGGCCACTCATCAAGATTGCTGGCATTTTCAATTCGGATATTCGTGAGTCTTATGAAATGCTCTATCAGAACGATTCCGAATACATATTTGATTCGACCAAGTTCTCGAAGGCTTTTGATGTCGAACCCACGTCTTATGCTGAGGGAATTCGACGCACTGTTTTGACTTACAAAAAACCGCTACTATGACTCCGATGTGGCTGGGAGCGGACATTGGCATCTGCGATGTCAAACGGTCAATATCAGCCAATTGCGGACCTTGGGGAACGGCAGCTTCGCGGCAATGAATATTGAAGATTAGACGTCCGGTGCGTGCAACCAGAACTGACATTCAACTGCCATTGCTATTTTCGATGAAATTAGCTTTCTGAAAAAAAAGGCCTGGCATTTGCCAGGCCGTTCCTACCATTCGCAATTCTGTTAACGCGAATGCCTACTTATCTAGTCAGTGGGTTTACCGGCAAATAGGATCATCAGACTGATGATGATAAAAGGCAACATTACTAAGAAAAACGGGAGAGAAATCACGGTAGCACCTCCAAAATAAATTAAGGGGAGTTGTGACAACACGCTCAAGTTGAAGGTGGCAACGTGTTAGGGCTTTCGCCGTAAGGCACACTAGTCCGATAACCCCCAGGTGTCAAATGGCTATTTATTCAAAAAATATGATCGTTGACCATATGTCGTGAAATGCTGCCAACGGGCAATCTAAATCACCCAAACTCGACTGACCGATGTTGAGCGAACTGCGGACGGTTGTGTTAGCGTATACAAACTGGCTCGGATCGGCCAAAAGCAGACGGTTGGAATTGGTCTTGCTTAATAAATGTTCTGGAGGTGTAGTTGATTTATTTGGCATCAGTTCGTTCGTCGGAGATTGATGAAATCAAGGAGCGCTTTAGGGCGGGCGGCATTCCCGTTTTCATTGCGCCAGATTACACTATAGAAAATGGCGGAGGTTATGGGGTTGCATCCAACAACTTAGCCGGGCTGATTAAATGGTACAGCATCAAAATTTGCTTAGACGATCAGATTGAAGAAGCTAAGCATCTTTTCAATGACGCAAACTACAAAGTCATGGCACCGGTAGATGTAGATAAGTTTGAATCTACTATGGGTAATCTTGGTGCCAATCGTGATTTTGAATGGCGATTGTCAGATAAGAGCCTCACATGGATTATCGGATTAGTAATCTTGGGATTTGTATTGTTGATTTTGCGTGCTGTGTTTGCTTCGTCTTAGTTATGGCATGCCGCTCATTAAGGCCGCGGCAGAAAGATTTGAAGATCGACTGGCAGCTAACTGGTGTACTGCAGACCTTCACAGGTAAGATGATCGAAGGGCGCAAACCGGCCAACAACAGCCGGTCGCGACTGGCAGCTTTATGGAAGGCAGTTTGACCACATGAAGTTTGGCTGTGTGCCTATTGTGTTGAAAAACTCTTTTTTCGCACCCCTCGGAAATTTTGCGAATTGCAGGTGCATCAGTAAATCCAACTTGTTCGTCCATAGGCGTGAAGTTTAACGGCTCATGGTTGAGTTTAAGGATGGCTTGGGTATCCTCCCGTATCGAAAATTATTAAAGCCCTCTATGAGGCTAGAACTTTTTCAACACGACCTAAAAAAGAGTTTTTCAACACAATATGCCAAAAGCGGAACTTCAACTTGATAATCAACCTGATTCACGGCACGATGCAACCATGAATACGCCGCACTAACTTAAAGGATATCCATGGTACTGCTTGAATTTTCGATGTCGCCAATGACCCAAGGAGAAAGCGTGAGCCCCTATGTTGCACGCTCGCTTGATATCATTGACAAGAGTGGATTACCCTATCAACTTACTCCCATGGGTACCATCATCGAAGGCGAATGGGCCGAAGTGATGGCCGTAGTGACTGCCTGTTTCGAGACCATGCGGGCGGACTGCGATCGGGTTGAAACCCAGATCAAGATCGATTACCGGGCCGGGCCGGGCGGCCGCCTGAAATCCAAGGTCGACTCTGTGCAAAAGAAACTTGGACGCAAACTTTCGACCTGAACAGATGCGGACTTTACGTTGAATGCTGTTGGGGGTGAAGCAGAAATTCGCAAGCTTCTCTTGCTATAAGCGGAATGTGTCGCGTGTTGAGCGTTACGAATAGCCGCTTTTTGGTACCCAGTTAGGATGTTCATATAGGCGCTATGTGCCATTTGCAGACGGTCGAGGTGCAAAATATCCAGCAAGAAAGCTGCCCGTCGTGACGGCCTGCATTCGGGCAACGAAATTGCAGAGTGCTATATCTAGTTCGTGCCAGGACCTGCACTTCATCGAAGGTAATGGTAATCCTTCGCCGTAAATCCTCACCTCAGTTGCGCCATCTACAATTTGGCGCGCCAAAGTGCGTGTGGGCGCATAGCTGCGTAAATGCTTACCACTCGGAAGCAGTCAAAGTAGAGCAAGATTTTGAGGCTATGCCCCGCCCCAACGGGCATCCATAGGCCGCACTTCGTAAATTTGCTATCGCTGTTGTGTGGGCGGCGGAGCTTCCCTGAAAATTAACTCTGTAAAATACCTTGATTGTTAGCGGCTACAATTGGTCAGCATCCACCTCTTAAGTGAGCAACCGTCAACGTCTTAGAACAAAACCTTGAGCAGACGCAGGAACCCTTGGCGCCACTGCACGCGGTGGGACACGCCGCTGGTGGCACGCACCTCCTCGCGATGCTCCAGGTACCAGCGAAAGTTGCGCAGCAGGGCGTCACGGTTGGAGAACTGCGGCTCGAAGCCAAGCCTGGCTTCGATGCGATCAATGGAGACGTAGCTGTCGGTGCATGCCGTCTCATACACCCAGCGATACAATGGCGAGAGGTGCAGTGCCTCCAGCAAGCGCAGGGCCTGGATGGCCGGCCAACTGGGAAAGGCGATGATTCTCTTGCCATGGCCGGCGGAGTCCAGCACCGCCTGGAAGTCCTCCCGCATGGTGCCGAACGTCTTGGCGCCCACGTTGAAAGTGTCGTTGGCGAGCACGGCGGGCGCGGTGGCGCACAGCAGGCAAGCCTGGCAGAGATCTTCCACATCGAGGAGCTGGTAGCGATTGCTGCCGTTGCCGATGAGGGGGAAGTTCTTGCTGTCACAGGCCCAGTCGTAAAGGATGGCAAACACACCCAGACGCTCCGGGCCGACAAATGTTTTGGGGCGCAAGATTGGTACACACAGGCCATGGCGCCGGAACTCCAGGCAGCAGGCCTCGGCCTCGATCTTGGCCTCACCGTATGGCCCGACCCCGTGCAGATTGTCGTCCTCCAGCAGGGGATGGTGGTCGGGGATACCATACACGGCAGTAGAAGAGATATATATCACCCGCTGCACGCTGTGCCTGAGGGCGCTGGCAAGCACGGCGCGTGTCCCGTCTACGATGGAGGAGCGGATATCCTCCGGCCGGTTCAGGGGCAGCGCAGCTGCGCAGTGGAACACGATATCCACGTTGGTCATCGCCCGGTCCACGATGCCTGCGGACAGGATGTCACCCTGCATCACCTCCACGCTGTCACGTTCCGGGTATGAGAACGGTGCAATGTCCAGGGAGCGTATCGTATACCCATGGCGCAGCAGATACCGCACCAGGTTGATGCCCAGGAAGCCGGCGCCTCCGGTGACCAGACAGCGCGACGTGCTCATGTCTTAGGCCCGTATGTGACCAGAACGAACCCCACCACCGGCAGAGTGATGCCAGTCCACTTCATCGCTGTGACGGTTTCCTGCAGCCAGAAAACCGACCCCCAGGATCAAGACCACCCACTCCCAGGCAACCATTACGGAATAGGCGATCGACAGGTTTGGCCGGGTCAATGCCGGCACGTAAAACACCACGTTGACGGCGAACATCAGCAGCCCCAGAAACAGATACGAATTACCTGGCACCCGCTTCACCGGGTGCAGCTCTGCCTGTCCGCCAAGACCTGTAGCGCCCGCCTTGAGCAGCATGTTGGCGAGCGTATTGAGAACCAGGGACACAACAAACAGGGGATACGCCATCTCAAATTCCTATATAATATGCGTCTTCGCCAGCGCATCCTGCTCGCCGGCCTCCATCTTGGCAGGAGAAGAGTGAGCAATGCTGGGCCGGGTGCAATCGTTAAGTTGCCTTGGCTACGACACCCACAGTATAAGCATATCGGTATCTCGAATGCATCCGACAAACAAATAATTTGGGGAGGAGTATTGGGCTGGACCTTAATACGCCGTATGCGCGGAAGAATAGTATTTTTGTTTGCCATTTGGCCAGGGCTGGTGAGCGCTGCTGCGGGCGACGACGTGACCTGCCCGTCGACCCTTGTCAGAAATATCCCGACGCGGCAAGCGTCGGCGCCCAACGGCACCGACTTCGCCGCCATGGTCGCACCCATGGAATCGCAGGCGCGTGAAGCAGCTATTGAGTACGAAATCCTGCACGGCAATCTGCCGGGCTTCCTGCGCGGGCTCAAGCCGGTAATATTCAGGGTGGTGCTTCCCAACGGACGTAAGGTCACGGCAACCATCTGCGTCATGCCGGACTACCTGGCCATCGGTGCCGACAGCGATTTCCTCCGTATTCCGATGAATCTTCACTCCGCCGTCGACATCGCCAAACACTTCGGCTTCGTGCTTCCCACACCCAAGATGGTGGATGCGATCTACCAACAGTCTGCGGCCCACCTAACCCCCCAGCCCATGCAGGCCGGACCCCAGATGCGCTCCACCGCCTACTACACTCAGCACAACAGCATCATTCGCGAACAGCGCCTCTCGCTTGGCATCCCACTGGGCGATCTGATCTCGGGCCACAAGAAGGACGTGGTCATCTCCAACCGCCTCGCCAGCCATCCGGGGCGGATCGCCATCTATGGCTGGCAAAAACTGGACGGCCGGCCAATTCAGCCCCTCAGCACGGTGCACGGTGCCAATTACGCGGACTACAGCCATGGCATTCGACTGGTGAGCGACACCATGTACATCGACGGTAAATCCGCCTCGGTGCATCAAGTGCTGCAGGATCCCGACATGGCGGCCATCCTGAGCGATGAGGGCCAAGTGGCGATTATCTCCCAGCTCATTCCGGAGCCGGCGACCCAGGTAGCGCGTCTGGAACCCGCTGAATAAGGCGTAACTCACCGCGTCGACGCCAGTCTCGCCGAATCATCTCACTCGCCTGCGCTCTGACGTTATTGCAGAGTCTTGCAGCAGCGAAAACCCAGATGGTAGTTCGCATGGCTGTGCGGATCCATCACCCGGCTACCGTGCCAGAACGGCGCGCGCCAGCGGCACCAGTCCGCGTGGGCCCGGTAGGTGTCGAAAATGAACCAACTTCCCTTCATCTCCGTGTAGCCAAGCACCTTGCTGCCGCGGCTCGCCATCTCGCCAGGATTGAGCGGCAGGTTCATGTGCTCGGCGGCGTTGCCGTTGAGGTCATACACACCCAGGCTGCTCTTGCAGTTCGGGAAATCGCCCGTGGGATAGGTGTTCGACCCGCACTGCGCCCAGCCTCCGCCCGGGCAGCCGGGTGTCTTTTGGCTCCCTGCCGCGCAGATGCCATTCTGATAGGTTGGGCCGTAGCTCCAAGACTTGCTGGACGCATATTTGGCATTGTGGGCCTTGGCCATGCGCGCCACCGCCATTTCGGGGCTCACCCCTTGCGCCAGGTCGAAGCGGTAGTCCGGCGCCAGCAGTTCGCCGGCGCAGGCACCCTCCCATTCATGTGCGTCGCACAAGCGCTTGCCCTCGGCCTTGCACAGTTCAGCCGCCTCGCGGGCTTTGACCCAGACCACTGGGTATTCGCAGGGAATATCGGGGAACTCGAACTGATCGATACAGGCCTTGGCATCCTCGGCACTTTCCTTGGACGGGTCATACAACGGCGCCATGTACTTGGCGCCGCAGATGCGCTGGAAGTCGGGGTTGGCGTAGTCCACGCCGAGGTCCTTGAGCTTGTTCAGGCATTGTTGAGGGGTGTCGGGATGCTGCGAGATGGCGGGATTGCCCTGACCAATGAAGCCGGAACGCCGGAATATCTCTCGCACTCTGGCCATCTGCGCGCTGCCCAGCCCGTGGACCTGCTGCAGCTTTTGCAGCATGGCCTCATTCTGCTGCGCCAAGGTAAGGGCACTCGCCACACCGACCGACGCCAGCATCCCCAGCAGCACACCACGTAAATGCCACACCCACCCATATTTGCTCTTCATGGCTCACCTCCACGCCGCAAGAGATAGAAAAAGTCCCGGTTGTCGGGTAGGCCGAGAAACCGGGGAATGGTACGCTCCCGGACCTTCTGGTCGGCTTCGGACATCGCCTGCACCAAATATTGTACCTCCGGTTCACGCCCGTTGCCGGCGTAGATTGCCAGATAGGTGAGGATGGGGGCATTGATGTCCAACTGCATGGCGTGATGACAGCTGTAGGCCTGAAACACCCGCGCCATGGCCGACGGCGTGGCGTTGGAAAAATAGGCGTAAATCAGGTACTCGGCACCTGGCCTCCGCTGCAGGCAAACTCCGGCTCGCACCGTGCGCAGGGATTCCTCCTCAGAACCGGACCAATTGCCGGCCCCCCAACGTTTGACTAGCTCCCCGGGTATGGGCTCCCCGGCAGTTGGGTCCCACTCGACCAACGGCACGCCGTTCTGCCGGGCGTAGCGCACCTCGGCCAGCTGGTGGTTGTCCGCCTCGGTCCAGGCATGCATGTGCACGGAGCCGTCCCGTAGCGAATACAACGTCGAGAGCCCGGGCTGTAGCTTGCTCAGCACCACGCCTTCCTGGATGAAGCCGTAGTGGCTCCCGTGGTTACGCATGGCAAGATCGCCGTACATGAAGGCGCCGTGGAAACGCTTGAAGCCGCCGGTGAAAGCGGCCACAGCACGTGCTGTGGCCTCCGGGGGAATCATGCCAGTGGTAATCAGCGGCCTCACGCTGTCGATGCCGTCCGGGCCCGGCAGCGTCTTCAGCCGCACCGCATCGGGAAGGCGAGCCGACCAATCGACCCGGGGGTGATCGGTGCCCACGCCGAAGCCCAACTCGAACCGGTGTAGATCAAACGCAATCAGGTACACCAGTGCTGAGGATTCCTTGGCGTCCAAGGTATTGGCCCGGTCCCGACTGCTGCTGAGGATCTCCGGCGCGATGGCCTCCGGGGCAATGAGGCTGAGGTAGGCACCCTTCACATCCCTTGTCGGCGTCCATTGGCCCACCGCGAACTCGGCGCCGTCAGGCGCGGCGACGGAGATACCCAGACTGCCGCGGTTGACTTGGGTCTCGGCGAAGGCCGAATTGAGCCGCGCTGGCGCGGGCATGGACGCTGCCTCTGAAAGCATCTCCGTGGTGCCACCGCCCAGCGCAGCCTGCTCCCGCCCGGCATTCCTGAGGACAGTCTGCTTGGCGATTGTAACCAGCTTCTCGCCCCCCCAGACGTGATCGCGGAGAAATTCCACCGCCTCTTCGAGATTGCTGCGACGCCCACGCACCGCGTTGTGCAGGTACAGCCGAGCGTCGCAAAGGGGCGCATAAGGAATGGGCTTGGCCGTGGCATCATCCAGCGTAGGCCCGCCCCACAAATCGCAAGAATGGCGCTCAGCGCCGCTGCTCAGCATCAGGCCAGCATGAAAACCGGAGTCAAGCGTAACCTCCTGGGTGTCGGGGGCCGCATTTTGCAGATGATAGTAGGCCTTGATGCCATCGCCCCAATCCAACACCAGCAGATACCAGTCGTTGATCAACGGGTTGAGGTTGATCAGGGTGGCCGTGCCGTGGCGCCCTGCGGGTCCGACTACAGGCTGCTCTTGAGTGCGGCGAAACTGCTGGAGTTCGACGATGGTCTTTGGAACGTCGGCAGCATATTGCTTCGCCTGTTCCTGGGCAGTGGCGCCCGGCCCCATGTCGTCGGACAGGGCCAGGTGCTGCACCCCCAGAGCGCATGTAGCAAGCAGTATCCCGATGAAAAGGCGGATCATACTTTGTCAGACCGCGACCAACAAGACTAGTGCCATCATGACTACCACGATGCGACTTGCGGTATCCCGCAAGGCAAATACCAGCGGGTTGTCATCCATGCGCCTGCGATGGGCCATCAGCCAGACGTGGCTGATCCAGTAAAGCAGCAGCACACATAACGCCCACAGGACCTGCGTCCGCGCGTACAGGGCGTAGCTGGTCCCGCTCCCTATGTAGAGCGCCAGCACCAGCACCGACATATAGCCCGCGCCGGTGCCGAAGGCTGCCAGCAGTTCGGCGTCATCGAGTTGGTAGCCGCGCGCCAAGGCGCGAGCGCCCTCCATGGCCCGCATCGTCATGAGTTCCGTGTAGCGCTTGACCAGGGCCAGACTGAGGAACAAAAACATGGCAAAGGCCAGCAGCCACGACGACAGCAACACCCCGGTAGCGACCGAGCCGGCGATGACGCGCAGAGTGTAGAGTCCGGCCAGGATCAGTACGTCCAGTATCGGTACGGTCTTGAGGTAGAAGGAATAGGCGAGGTTCATGACCAGATAGCTGCCGACGACCACGGCGAAACCCCACGACAACATGAGGCTCAGTCCCAAGCTGGCGGCCAGGAGCGTAGGCAATCCGACGAGTATAAGATTCAGGGACACCCGACCAGAAGGAATAGGGCGGTACCGCTTGCGCGGGTGATGACGGTCCGCCTCTAGGTCCGTCATGTCGTTCAGCAAATATACCCCCGAAGCGCACAGGCTGAAAGCAAGAAAGGCCAAGAGGACTTTGACAAGCAACGCAACATCTGTGATTTGGTGGGCTGCGACGAGAGGCGTGAATAGCAGCAGATTCTTCGGCCAGTGGTGCAGCCGCAGGGCCCTGACGTAGTCGACCGGGTCTGCCTTTCTCCCCTTGATAAGTTGACCAATCTGAGTAACCTTTGCAACACGCCGATACAGTTCTGAACTGCCTTCCACCACCACTGCCGTGCGCGCAGAGCGCCATACCGCGACGTCGGACAGGGCATTGCCTACGTAGTCGAAGCCCTTCTCGCCAAACTCTGCCACTAGGCGCTGTCGCTTGTGTTCCCCGGCTAGGTTGAGCACGCCGTCGCTCGCCAACACTTCATCGAATAGCCCCAGGAAGTCGGCAACCTGTTTGGCTACCTTAGAATCGGCCGCAGTGGCCAGCACAATGCGCCTGCCCTGCGCCCGGGCGGTCTGCAGGTAATCCAGCACATGCGTCCGATAGGGAAGGTGAGTTACATCCAGGGTCACTTCATCGGCAATGCGAGCCTTGAGCAGTGCCTTTCCTTGGGCCAGCCAACCGAGAATGCTTGCCGCGCTCAGAGGATCGCGCTTGAGCAGCAAGATTGCTCCTTCGACCAAGGTGTCGCTGGCGATCAGCGTTCCGTCCAAATCCACGACAACGGGGATCGCGAAAGTCTTTCCTGTGACTGGATCTTCAGATTTCGTAGCGCAGGTTGTCATGTTGGATAGTATAGTGGGTAACACACACCATGACTGCTCCAATAAAAATACTACACGAAAGACAGTCCATGACAAGGCGTGGAAAGAGAAATGACCCTACTCCAGTAAAAGCGATCATCGCTTTCGTGGCTTTCGTTGGCGTGCTGTCTTTTGTTGCATTTACCCAATTATTTCCTCGCGCCGATTCCATATCCGACACATCTCACGCAGCAGGCGGTCCCCATTTCAGCCGATTCGAAATGAAGTTGTCTCCGGCAGCGCTTTCTTCCGAGTCGACGGTCGAGCCGCCACACCAAGACGCGCCTCCATTCTTCAGGAAACTCGAGTTAGCGTTTGCACCAAAAACCCCTTCTCCCGGAACAGCGGGGCATGCCTCCAATGGGATTTACAAGTGTATGGACAACGGCAAGGTAACTTACACGGAAACACCCTGCAAGTCTGGCAGCTTACCTATTAGAAATGATTTGACTTCAATACTGGATGCCCCGGCTATCACCGTTACTTTAAGGAAAAACGAACACGGACTGTATGCCGTAGGGGGCTCGGTAAATAATCAGCCTACCGAGTTTTTGATAGATACCGGAGCCACGAATACCACCCTATCCGGAGAGCTTGCTTATCGCCTTGGCCTTCGCACTTGCCAGATCGTAGGCCAGGTCAACACCGCCAACGGGATAACGGGAAACTGCCGCGTAACGGTTTCAATCCTGTCGTTTGCAGGATTCAATTATTCCAACATCACGGTTAATGTGAGCCCCAACATGAAAGGGGCTTCATTGATTGGTAACGACATAACCTCAACGTTAAAGATCGCCCAGAATAACGGGTTTATGTCCATCTCCAGGTAAACATCAAAATTTTTACTGCTCACATGGCTCCTTTAGGTCGATTCTCGTCGGTCGCGACTGGCAGGTTTGGGGCAAGCTATTAACGAGGCCCAATGACCGGAAGGGGCCGACGTTTGCCGGATAAAGAAATGAAAAACGGATGTCCGAAGTTGAACGAGAAGCGGACGTTTGTGTAAGCCAATATAAACGGGCAGAATGCGGCCATGAACGGCCGTTCGCCAGTGACTTTGTGGACGGCAGTTTGACCACATACAGTTCGGCTTCGTGATTCAAGTGGAAGGTAAAATCAGGTTCTGGAACCCGGCATACCGGCAGATTGCAAGCCGCCAGCCCCCGAAGACTGAATCAACAAGGCCATTCAGAATTACACCCCATGATGGATTGAGGTGTGAGGCAAAGACTTTTCCTGCAAGCGGTGCAAGACTAACAACAGTTCAGGCAGAACCCTCGACGGGTTCTGCCCTTGCATGACTTTAATCCTTGGCCTGGCAGCTATGTCAGACAAGTGGCATGTTCTGCGTGATACCAACTAACCAAGGTTGAACTACTTATTCCGAGCGTTCGGCATGGTCGTTGCCGAAAAACTTGAGACCATGTTCAAACAAATCTTCAGAATAAACAAGCGCAACACCGCGCAATACCTGTCCATAGGCGGCCGTCTGCAAGTTGGTGAAACTCTCGCCTGCAGCCTCGCCCTGGGTCGTATAGGCCGGGTTGTCGGTGATGCTGACCAACATGTTGGGGTCCGCTCCCTGATCGCCGGTACCTGTGCTGACGGTGGAGGTTACGGCATAGATGGTCACCGTACCGTCCATGTTGACTCGCCCCGTAATGTTCCGCAGACCATCAGTCGCTGTTGTGTAAGAGTAGCCTGTGCCATTCGGGTTGACGCTGCCATCGTCTTTCAAACCACCTGCAACCATGTAGTTCTGACCCAGGTTGAGGCCGTTTTGCAGCGTGTATGCCAGATGCCATTGACTGCCATCGAAAACCCACTTCTGTAAACCGGCATAGGGGCTGGTAGACGCATCGGCCACCACGCCATCGCCCTCATCGGCCACATACAAGGTATTCGCGTTCGCAAACCAGATGCCGAAAGGATGATACATGCCATTGGGATACGCCCCTTTTTCGAGAGCCTTTTCAGAGGCGGTGCTGAAGCCAGGCAGAATGGTAATCGGGGCATTGCTCGGAATCGTACCACCGTTGGCAAGCGCGCCGGCACCACCTACCTGGAATACGGTGTTGATGCCGTTGCTGCCACTGCCTTTGGTGACGTACAAGGTGTTGTTGAACACCGTCATGCCGCGGAAGTTGTCATCCTTGCCGGTCTTGTCGGCAGCATAACCATATTGCGTGATCGAATAGCCATACTGGTTGCCTTTGCCGGTGCCAGCGCAACTGGGGCAGACCTGATTGCCCACTACCGTGGTGTTATAGGCACCTTCCGAAACAGTGGCCGATTTCGGATTGATCATCTGGACGCCGGTATCGGCGCTAAGCTCATCCAGGACGCTGTTGCTGACATTGCTTCCAGAATTGCCGGCATTGCCTACCATGTAATAATTGCCATTGGAGCGAACTACAGCGCGGCCGTTATTGCCGCTGTATGCATTGACGGTGGTCAAATGCAATGAGTTGTCGAGCAGGTTGACGCGGGCAATGACGCGCGCCGTGTTGGAGGTCACCGGATTGGTAGTGTCAATTACACCTGGCGTGTTGGAATTCGATACGTCCAGCTGATTGATAGGAGCGTTGTATCCCATGAAGGTTAGCGACTTGCCATCGGAAGACAGGTTTAGCGCCAGCTCAGACTTCGACGAGAAACTCGTCGATAAAGTGATTCCATGAAGGCCGGCGGGGGTGGTGATGTCGGTGCTGTCGATCAATTGGTTGTTGGCAGTGTTGAAGGTTTCGAGCGTGATTGCCGATGTGACACCGAAACTGCCGTCAGCCACGTTATTCTGGAATACATTGGGAAAACTTCCATCATACGTGTCAGTGACGCCGCCGGTGCTGGTAATCCCTGGCGTGACCGTAGAAGTATTGCCGCCGTAGTAGCTGGTCGATACCAGCAATTCCTCTGGCATCGAACCGGCAAATGCAGCAGTCCCGTTCAGCAGGGCCAAGCTGGCCAAAACAACAAGGCCCATGCGAGAACGGGCAAATTTTGCCGGCCTCGCGGGCGATTTGGTTATCAATTTCATTTTGTTTGCTCTCCAAAGTATTTTGGCACGCGAGGAAGGGGATATTATCGTGCCATGTTGCTATCAGGACGGGAACGAATATCACAAATCGCAACAGCGTCTTTGAAATATCCTTGGATCGGCGGCCAAACGAAACTCCGCCTTGCGGCACATGATTCGCCAGTATTGTTTCAGTATCGTGAAGGAAGAATGTAATTCCGTAGCCAGTAGATCATGCACAGCTGTTAAAAAAAGTTGAAGGAATAGTGGGTTGTGTCTATCAGCTTTGGCCCGGCCGTATACCTGAACTTATGCACATATATAGATTCGGCATACAAGCGTACCTGCAGTGCTTTTTGATCCTTTCGGATCATTGTTGCGTCATCACCTTGAAATGATCCACAGCTATTGTGATCTTGGAAGATCTTGCAAGTGGTCGGATCTATCCAACTCACTATCTCGGCCTGGCAGCCTGTTCGTACGATCAACAATTCAGCATAACCGCTGCAGGTCGATGCAACACGTAAGACCACTCGGTCGCGATTCAAGATTAAGGAGATTGTTATGCAAAAGAAACAACTTGCCATCAGCATCGCCATTGCACTGGCTGGCTTGATTGCACCGCAGGTTCACGCTGAGGATTTGTCCCGCGTGCATGACATAAAACACGTACTTTTGATCAGCATTGACGGCATGCATGCGCTGGATTATGAGAATTGCGTGAGCGGCGGTTATTGTCCAAACCTCGCTGCGCTTGGTAAAACCGGCGTGGACTATACGCGCACTTCCACTTCCAAACCCTCGGACTCATTCCCAGGTCTGATGGCGCTCGTAACAGGCGGCACTCCACGTACTGTCGGGGCCTACTATGACGTAGCCTACGATCGTGTGTTGGCGCCACCACAAAATACCACGGGCAACGGCGTTGCGGGTGGAACGTGCAATGCTGGCGTACCCAATGGCACGACTACCGAATTCGAGGAAGGCATCGATTTAGACCAGACTCAGCTTAATGGAGGCGGCGCATACAGCCTCACGGACGGCGGGATCAATCAATAGATCCGACCCGCTTGCCACGCGATCCATATAACAATTGCGCGCCGGTTTATCCGTGGAATTTCGTCCGTACCAATACCATCTTTGGCGTGATCCACGCTGCACATGGTTATACCGCATGGTCAGACAAGCATCCGGCCTACGCTTCAGTCTCCGGTCCTGGGAACAATGCCAGCAACATCGATGATTATTATTCCCCGGAAATCAATTCCACCGTGATCGCCCTGCCTGGAGTAACCACTCCTACAGGGGTGTCCTGTTCCACAATTCGCGATACCAGCCAGACTGGTGCCTGGACCGACAGCTTCGATAACATTCAGTGTTACGACACGCTGAAGGTCAATGCCATCGTCAACGAAATAGACGGCAAGACTCATAACGGACAGAAAAAGGCGCCCGTGCCAAATCTGTTCGGCATGAATTTCCAGGCCGTGAGCGTTGGCCAGAAGCTGATCGAGAAACTCAGTGACGGCTCGACGGTGACCGGTGGTTACACGGATGCAGCCGGAACGCCAACAACCCCAATGCAGAACGAGATCGCGTTTGTCGATGGCGCCATCGGCCAGATGGTCACGGAACTCAAGCAACGTGGGTTGATGGACTCGACGCTCATCATCGTCACCGCCAAGCATGGCCAGTCACCGGTGGATCCAAATCGCTTCTTGCCGGTCCCGGGTCACAGCGGAACCAACGGCACGTCGCCTGCAAACCTGATCGCTGCGAACCTTCCTTATTCGGAGTCTCCGCTCAATCCGAACGGCATCGGTCCGACGGAAGATGACATTTCGCTGCTGTGGCTTGCCAACTCCGATGACACTTCAAGTTCTCTCGCCACGCTGGAGGAAAACGCGGACGCGGCACATATCGGCCAGATATTCTACGGTGCCTCGCTGCAGACGATGTTCAATGCGCCCGGTCTGCCGCCTTACGGCGATCCTCGTACGCCGGACATCATCGTGGAGCCGCAGACCGGTGTTGTGTATACCGGCAGCGCCAAGAAGCTGGCGGAGCATGGTGGCTTTTCTCATGACGACACCAACGTGATGATGCTGGTATCCAACCCGAACCTGGATGCACGGACGATCAATAGTTTTGTTGAAACCACTCAGGTGGCGCCGACCATTCTGAAAGCATTGGGATCCGATCCGAAGAGCCTGCAAGCGGTACAGAAGGAAGGCACTCCAGTCTTACCTGGACTTGACCTCGAATAACAGTCGGCAACCAGTTCGCGTTAAGCAAAACAATTGTAACCAACTGTCGCATTATTTCAACTAAGGGGCCGGCATCGCTAGGTGCCTGCTCCTTTATTCTTTTTACCTCAGCAATAATCAGTAACCGCCGTTCACGACTGGCAGCTTCGGCAGGCAGCTTGGCAAGATGAAGTTCGGGTTCGTGCCAGCAGCGGAACTTGAACTTGGGCTCCTATTGGATTACGCGCACACCATAAAAAAGCATTCCTTTTGGCAGTAGAATATTGCAAGGAGGTCTTATGATGTCGAAATCAAAAATGGGTTCTTTGGTTCTGATTGGTTTGGGAGTTCTATTCCTCCTCTCAAATTTCGGATGGATACCGCGTCTTGGCCATCTCTTTACGGAGTGGTGGCCGGTCATCCTGATCATAGTTGGCATCTACCAGTTAGTTCAACGATAGTGTCGTTGATACAGTACATTTGGGGCTGCGCGGGCACGGCACATCGCGACGTTGCGCCAGTGACCAGTGTGTGTCACGAACTGCGAATTGCGCTGAGCCGAATGAAAGATTGAAAGTTGAACGGCAGAAAACTGGTGCGCAGTGGACGTTCGCAGGTAAGATGATCGAAGGGAAAAGCCGGCCAAAAGTGGTCAGTGGTGACCGGCAGCTTTCGGGCGCAGAACTTGATACCCTGAAACTCCGCTCAGCGCCACTAACGGTCATTTATATATCCTAGGGATTTCGGACAAAATCAGAAAGTTCCGCGGATAGCAAGGGCTCGATTGTCGCCATCCCGAATACGGCGGTAACCCTTTACGTCAGTTAGAAGATCGCCGAATGCGAGGGTGTATTTATCGCCCTGCCCACGATAGTCCCAAGTATATTCACCACCGACACGCTCGCGAGTATTGCGAACCTCTGCCACTGAATCCATGCGCCAGCGACCATCTTGCTTTATGAAAAAATGAGGGGAAATGAAGGGCGTGCCAGTGAAGTATAGAAGCGCCAAATCACCCCGTTCCACAATTTCAAAACTCTTCCCATATTCCGAAAACAGGATAAATGCCAAGTAGGCCGGGCTCAGGTTCAACGAGGCAAAATAGTTGCGCGACTCCGGGGTAAGCAAGTCCACTTGTGGGCTGAGCGGCCAGTGGGAAAGCCATCCAAGGTACGTATTGTAAGCGTCAGCAGGCGAGTCTCCCGCTGGAAAAGCTAATGGGTCGACGGGTATCACCTCTGGGGTAACTGCAGCACGATCACCCAACTCGAGTTTCTTGCTTACCCCGGCCCCGCCGGAGAGATGCGTCAATGGATAAACCTTGTCCAGGACCCGTGGATCGAAATCGTTACCAATAACCGCTTCCCGTATGCGATTTTGCAACATGCGAAGCAGAAGCCGCAGGCCTAGCGATACATCACCAGAGGAAAAAAACATCCGAGCATGGTCATCGACCAGATAATTTACGAATGCATCGGGAAACCAGCCTTCCAGTCCATAGCCCACCTCTACCTTGAGTTGCTGGCCCTGCATGTCATAAAGGAGCAATACTCCTCGCTCCTGACCTGTGCGTCCCCCGATCTGCAACTCGTCCATCAGGTCTACCGCAAGCGTCTCAATCGTCTTTCCTCCGGTATTGGGAAGAAATACAAAGCGTACGTCTACCCCAGACTCACGCATGATCCAGCTCATGTAATCTTCAAAGCGAGGTAGATCCTGTGGCGGAATTACACTAGCCCGGTCAATTACATGACTACGTGCCGCTGCTGTTGGCAGGGTAACTGCATGGTGCTTAGATGACTGACCCTTCCAAATGGAATGAGCAACGAAGATAATAAAAACTATGATCAGTATCTGAAGTACTCGAAGGATGTTCATAGCGTAAGCTGCCCCTCAAATAAAGAGTATCAGCATATCGGGACGTTAAACGCCTTACAAGGGTTTAAAGTTGGCTGTATCACGATATGAAGTTGATATAATTACAACCTGTTTCTGAGCAAGTCTACCGTTCGCCCTGAAACAACATTTGCCGGATTAAAAAACGAAAAGCGGGTGGCCGATGATAAGCAGCCGATTGAGTGAGCGAAGGCAAACAGGCAGAATGGTGCCACTTTGCGCCAGTCACCTACGGCAGCTTTCAGGTAATTAATTCGATGAGAATTAGGCGAATCTAAATGCGCTGCCAACTCAATAGCAATTCAGGACGTAACGAAATATATAATTCGCTAAAAATGTGGATGCTGGTTTGTGCCTGTTTGCTTTTTATCAATGGACGTGCAATAGCTGATCCGTTAGCTGTCGCCAACGGGACGTATTTAAGCACACGTCTCTCTAGATTCATGACTGAGCCGGACACTGCTTCCGATCTGGGAGACTGGAAAACGGTGTGCACCGTGCCCGATATGCAGTTGGCTCAAATCCGGCGCGAGACCCGGTCTCCTCCTGACACATCGCTAGCACGCGCCGGGCAAGCCTGGTTGCGAGCGAAAGGGGAGTATGCGGTTCTTTCCATGCCTGGCTGCCAGATTCGCTTGATAAAAAAGCCGGATGTCGCCACGCCGGTTGACCTGCATTTCGTTTCGCCGGCTGGCGTCTACCTGCTCAAGAGCTGGGACAACAAAACGGGACTAACGCACTGGTGGGTGGGCAACGGATCCTTGCGACCGCTGTCGCGCGCACCTGCGGACCCAAGGTTTGGCACGCCCGTTCTTTCTAACGATGGGAACTGGGTTGCGTGGGTAGAAATGATTCCGGATGGGACGAAGCGTCGCCGCGCCGTCATCCAATCACTCGATGACGACCGGTCGCGCCTGGTGGACATCCCCGACCAGACCCACTCGGCATGGGTGCTCCTTGCCGCAGATATCGAGCGACAGGAACTGACCTTTTATGAGCACGCGTACCCGAGTGGGCTCAATTCACTTACCGTGCTCGGCTTCGATGGCGAGCGGCGCGGTCAACCGGTCGTCGCCGAAGGATTGAACGCGCAATTTACCTCCATGCTGCGCGTGGGCACCGGTTGGGTCGCCTGGGATGCTACCCCGGAGGATTTCGAATCCTACCGGATCGCCTGGTTGCTGGCCGGCGAGCGGGAGACCCATCACACATTGAAGGGCCGTAGCATCACCGCCGTCGAAGTCGATCCGAGCGGCACGTACATTGCCGTCAGCGAGACTAACGCCATCCGCGATAATTATGTCAAGGATGCCGTGTACGTCCTTCGCACGAGCGATGGCAAGGAAATCTGGCACCGGAGTTTGCCGAGGTATGCCCGCAGTTCGCTCGCCTTCCTAGGCGACAAGCTTTTCGCGTATACCGAATCAGACGGTGCGCACTCCACTGTGCGAGTATTGCAGATACCTGAATAGATTGGCCCGCTTCCTGTCAGTTCCATCCTTTGATGTCCGGGTCCCAGGAATACCGATGTCTGGATTGGATTACTCATAAGTCAGAAATAAAGTCTACAATTCTGGAACAAAATGCTATCACGCGAACTCCAATCGGTCATGAAGAAAGATGGTCGAACTCATGATCGAAAGACAAAAGAAGCCATCCGCATGATGGCGGTGGAACGCATTCTTGAGGGCGAGGATGTAGCGGTGGTGATGGGCAGTTATGGATTGTGCCGCACCACGGGATACAAGTGGCTCGCCAAGGTGCGGGGCCGCGGTCGCGGAACACACTGTCTGGTTGCCCGTAAAGGCACGGGGCGCACGCCGAAACTGACGCGCGCTCAAAAATCGCAAGTATTCCGCTGGGTCAATGGCAAGAACCCGATGCAGTACGGTTTTGACTTTGCTTTGTGGACGCGAAACATCGTGCGTGAACTCATCCTCCAGAAATTCAACATCGGCTTGAGCGTGACCTCGGTCGGCAGCCTGCTTGCCGAACTCAACCTCACGGCGCAAAAGCCGTTGCAGCGCGCCTATCAGCGCGATCCGGAGGCCATTGAACGCTGGCAGCGCGACACCTTTCCGGCCATCGCAAAGCAAGCCAAGGCGGAAGGTGCCGAAATCTATTTTTGGGACGAATCTGGCTTTCGCGCTGATGCAGTGCATGGCAAGACCTGGGCTGAGCGTGGCAATACGCCGGTGGTCAATCGACCGGGACAACGTCAGAGCGTCAGCGCAGCCTCTGCCGTCAATGTCAAAGGTGCATTCTGGTTTACCACTTACCAAGGTGGGCTGACGGGGGAGTTGTTCGTTGATCTGCTCAAACAGCTGATGCACCGCCGAAAGAAAGCATTGCATCTGGTGGTTGATGGATTGCCTGCACACAAGAAGGTGGTGGTTAAAGAATATGTGGCCAGTACCGAGGGGCGTTTGACGCTGCATTTTCTGCCCGGCTATGCGCCCGACCTGAATCCGGATGAGTTGGTGTGGAGTCATGCCAAGCGTACGGGCGTAGCCAGAAGGCCGTTGAAGAAAGGCGAAAAATTGCAGGAGCGTGTGCACGAACAGTTGCAGAAAATCGGCAACAACCCCAAGCTGGTGCGTTCGTTTTTTAAGCATCCTTCTGTAGCCTATATTTCTGACTTATGAGTAATTGCTGAACTAGGCGAATGACCAGTTTCGGGAAGCGCAAAACCACATCTGAATGTCGCTTCCGGGTCGGCTGCTGCCTGTGGCCACGGTCTGCTTTGAGGCAATACAAATTAATTGATGCCAAGGGCCGCTTTGCGGCGGTGAATGTTGACGAGTAGACTTCCGGTCAGTGCCAGTTGCTGACGGTCAAGGTGTAACATACGCAGCATAAGAGCCGACGGTCGTGACCGGCAACAAACGGGAATTCAGTCCCAAATTGTGATTGGTTTCGAATCTGAATACAAACCTAAGAGCAAATTTTCAAGAATACATTGATCGGCCTCACGCTTGATTTTAGCTGACATCGTTGCTTTATATATGTATGCATGCGTATAGACTGAACGGCATTTTAATTGTAAAAGTAAAATTGTTTTATATGCCAAGGATGACGAAATGTGGGCTGATGTATTTCTCTGTGCTTAATTAGGAGGATGAATACAAAGATCGATTCGCCGCAGTGTGCCAAAATTGGACGTTTGCAGCTGAGCTTAGTTAGAAGGTCACTCCTGAATCGGGCAGACTGTGAAAATCCATCATTTGAGATTCGTGCGGGTCCCCACTTAACGAAGACGTTGGTATGGGTAGTCGTTTCGAAATGGTGTTAGCGTTGTGTGATAAAGGAGGGTTTTATCATGAGCAAAAAGGCTAGCAGTGGGACTCAGAAAGATCAATCCTCGGCTGGCGGCAAACTAAGCGTTGGTCCATACAACGTTACCACGTACGCACCACCGCCGCCAGACTTCGATTTCCTCGCCGCAACCCCTCGAGCACTTTCCCTTCGTGGTCTACCTCAGCGGCCCGACCCGCGCAAAGCCGCCCGTCTTCATCAGCACTGGTTGCGAATGTTTTCTCGGCGGCCGAAAATTGTCGTTCCCCGGTTCGAACTAAGGCCAGCGCACATCCCGCCGAGGAAGCATAAAGCTATCGTGGCTGGTAACATCCTTGATACGCAGTGGTCGGGCGCCGCTATCTTGCCCAACGACGACCCGGTCGTCCAAGTTGCGGGGCAGTGGACCGTTCCCCACGTCTACGGAAGCAGGGTCGGTGGAGCGATTCGTCCCTATGGTACACAGTTCTTTGTGGCCGCTTGGATCGGTATAGACGGGATCGGCGACAACGTGCCTCTCGTCCAAGCGGGGTGCTCGTGCACGGCAACTTTGGAGTACATGTCTGACCCAACGCAAACCTACCTGTGGTGGGAGTGGTTGAGTCCTGGGGGAAACGAGCCATCCGTCCAACTCAGCTCTCCGACTGCCGCCCCTGGGGACTGCGTCTGGTGCATGCTAACGGCAACGTCTGACACGGAGGTCCAGATCGCAATTGGAAATTTGACCTCCCAAATCGCCACGTCCTTTACCGTATCCGCTCCCACCGATGGACAGCCGGCTAACCTCTTGGGGAATTCTGCAGAGTGGATCGTGGAGGCTCCAGCGATTCTGGTTAACGGAACACTTGAACAGACTCTGCTTTGCAACTATGGCGACATATACTTCGACAACATGAACGCTGGCTTGCAATCTGGTCATGGAGTCCCTGGAACCTTTGCCGGTGACCCCAGTGTTAATTGGGGGTCCCTCTTCACAATGGTCGACCCCAGCGGAAGCGGAAACCCGATCTCCGTTCCGGTGATAGAGGGCGAGTGGGTGATGAAGCTTACGTTCGTGGGAGCTTTTTGAACCTCGAAAATGAGCAGATTTGTCGGCAGCGGCGGTGGCCTTGCTGCAGTTAGAGTCAGGTGCGGGCATGTCGCGCGGGTGAAAAGTTGCGGACTTAGACGTGTAGTTTGAATCTTTAGTTGTCTGATTACGAACAAAATGGAGATCATTGCTAAGAGCCATGGAGAATACACTAAACGAGTCGGCCCCGAAGATGGAGGTTCCTTCTTGGAATAAGGAACCTATAACACCGAGTCCCTTGATTGAGCCCTGGCCCATGGCCCAGCATGACTCGGCACATTCGAGTCTGGGATCTTATCAAGCACCGACAACCCCATATTTGAAGTGGCAATACCAGAGCCTATCGCAACTATCGGTCGCAATTGTGGACCTGGAAAATATTTTCGTCACATCCCTCGACGGGACTCTTCATGCCCTCAATCCATCCAATGGAACAGAGAATTGGAGCGCTCCGCTTTCGAATGGATTCGCGGCATGGTGGCCAACTCCGGCTCCGGTAGTCTCGAACAAGGAATCGACTGTCTACGCTGTAAGCGTGACTAACCTAGCGGCATTTGATAAAAAAAGCGGCAACACGCTTTGGAATATCCCGCTTACTGGGGATATCCTTTGGGATCCTTACGTCGCGCCCGATGGGACAATTGTGGTAACTGGACAGTTGGGTGTATGGTCTGTGAACTCAAAAGGATATTTGAATTGGTCAATCCCGATTGACTTTTCGACTCTTGAGAATCAACCGTGCACACCCCCAACGATAGGGTGGGAAGGTGAAATCTACTTTGGGACACTTACTCCTGCTTCCATTGTCTGTTTGAACTCGGCCGGGGGTTTGCTATGGGAGGTGATAGAGATCTTGCCTAATATAGTAGGTTACTACCCGCTCACATTAAACGCTCAGGACCCGTCAGGAACGAGTCTATATGCTGCAACCGCGAATGGAGTGACGGCTCATTCTGCGTCCGACGGATCGCAGAGATGGAATTATCAAATCGGCGTTAGCGGAGCTCTTGCAGTCGACTCTAACTTAGATCAGGTTTACGTTCCAGCAATAGATGGGGCTTTGGTTGCGCTGAACTTGGATGGGAGCCTAGCGTGGAAGGCTCAGGTGTCATCAAGTGCTCTCTGCACGCCTTCAGTTGACTCAAACTCCATCGTTCTCGTCGGAGACATAAATGGCGTGGTGTACGCCTTGGACTCAAGTGGAAAGAGACTTTGGTCATATGGAGCTAGTTTTTCAGGCATGGTTTGGAACTCATTGACATCGATAGGGACTGGGCAGACCGTCTATGCCTCTGGGCTTTACACTGTCACAGCTCTTGTTGAAAAAACCCCGCCCGAAGGTCCCGGTGGACCGTTCGTGGAGTCACCGTATACACCGGATGGATTAGTTTTGCTCGCATGGTATGTCGGGTATCTTATGTCGCAAGGGATGTCACTAACACAAGCAATCGAAGCCATACTATCAGGGACCCCGCCTCCCGTGCTAACGGGTCGGGGCCCTGTGCCCGAAACATACGCAGCCTGCCTTAATGCAACCAATACTATGCTGAATGGCATACAATCGATCGTGTTCTCCACTACCATAGCCGGCATAGCCGGCAGTCCTTCAAGTAAGCTACTTGTTGATAACGGGCTAAAAAAGATAGAAGAAGGTGTTAGAGAACTTAGGAGCCTCCATCGCAGACCTTGAAAACAATTATAGAATGATAACGGGTATTTAATACGCGCTATCTATGCGCGTTGAGTTTCGACTTGGTATTTTGCGGCCGAGTGGACTAGGCTGCTGTGGATAAGTCTAGGTTCAGTGAAATCCGAAAAAAATTACTGGTTCGAGCCATCAAGGGGTTGCTCTACAGCCTCGTTAGCCCACCCGTTGGAGGCGACATTGGATGACCTAGTTTACCGCCGGTCAAAGGTCGAAATGCTGCATGCAAAGCTTCCTTCGAGGACGGGGCAATTCGGTACGGAAATCGCCAGTCAGGTCAAGCTGGCCTAGTACCAGACCGATTGATTAAATGACACTCCGCTTTGTAGAACCCTGAATGACTCTTAAGGGTGTGCGCCGTGCAAAGGCGGCGTTGTTCCAGTGGGTGTAAATCCCACCCGGCGAAATCGCTCCAGCCGGAAGTAATCGGAGCAGTCATGGAGGCAACGAAATGGCTGAAGCCTTCGATGTAACGGATCACTATAGGTGATCCAGCGAGTGTGCAGGCCGTAATGTAGTGTGAACACTGCGCAATCCTCGAAAAGGACGATGCACAGGCCGACCCATACACCCTTATGGGGAAGGCTGATACGGTTGGAGAGACGAGCGAAGTACATCTCCAGTCGCTGTGCCGGGGTAGTGGTGACAGCATGCACACAAGGAAAGCGCGCGCAACACGGGAAACCCTGTAACGTGGTCGAGCGAACGACCAACTGGACGCCCGTGAGGGACAGGCCGGGCGAGATGGGGTGGCGGAAAGGCCCGTAGTACTGACGAAACCGGGTAATGCTGGTGGAGGGAAGGGGCCTTGGTTCAAGGAGGGTGCAGGAAGTGATGATGGAGTCGAGATTGGGGCAACCCTACAAAACTCGGTAAGTTCCAAGAGCTGCGAAATGCAAACCATGTGGAAGCGAAGGGAGAACTCGAACTTGTTTCGAGGAACTTGCTGGCCGGAGACGGGTGGCGTGGTAGTTGCGGGAAGTGTCATGACCAATGGAGCAGAGTGCGCGCTCGGCTGTCACACCATCGTCATTGGTACACGCGACTTTCCGTGGGCAAAAGCGTGAAGTCTTGTCCGAGAGCCGGATGCGGGAAATCCGCACGTCCGGTTGTGCGTCCAGCGAAGGCTGGCGTGTTCAGCAGGAAATAGACCTGCCGGGGGAAGAGTCAGAAACCCCGTAGCTTGGATAGCAGGGTTGCGGGAAACCAATACTCTGAAGCCTATCGACAAGACTTCCCTTGGGGAAGCGCGAGTCACCGGGCCGTAACGAAAGTAAACGCAGAAGTGGCCTCGAAAATGCAAAAATCCGAAGGCCGATCCCGTAACCGGAGGGAGAAGGCAGCATGGGTAGTCGAAATCTGGCCGATACGACTATTCCACTTTGGCGGGGTGGTAGCGACAGCACGGTGATAAGGACACGCTAAGCAACTGGAGAAACCCTACTCGCCCCGGCGCGAAATCGCCGGAGCAAGGTAGAGCCTATAACCGGCAAAATCGGGAAATGGTTCGAAGGCGGGAGGGAGGCGGACGGGTTCGCAGTAGCGCTGAAGCGGCGTAATGGCCGTGGAGCGAAGGAGCCCTGCTGCATTGTAATTTCTCTAACGACATGAAAGGCAAGGACGACATGATAAAAACGTCCGTTAGTTTGCAAGATCTGAGAAGGAGAATATACGTCAAGGCGAAGACTGAACCGTCCTGGCGTTTCTGGGGTTTGTACGTGCATGTCTGCAAGATGGAAACGCTGCTGATGGCGTATGAGATGGCTAAGAAAAATGACGGGGCGCCGGGAACTGACGGCATCACGTTTGAGGACATCGAGGCGCAGGGCGTGGTGACATTCCTGGAGCAGATACAGGGCGAACTGAGTGGGCGCACATATGTGCCGTTACCGTCACGGAAGAAGGAAATACCGAAGGGTGATGGTAAAGTCAGAACCCTGTCGATCCCGGCGATTCGTGATCGGGTGGTGCAAGGGGCGCTCAAGCTGATACTGGAACCAGTCTTCGAGGCGGATTTCCAACCGGGGTCGTTTGGCTATCGTCCAAAACGGGCGGCGCGTGAAGCGGTGAACCGAGTGGCACAAGCAATTGTTCAGAACAAGACACGCGTGATTGATCTTGATCTGCGCGCCTATTTTGACACGGTTCGACATGAACTACTGTTGAAGAAGGTAGCGCAACGAATCAACGACGATGACGTGATGCACTTGCTGAAAGTGATGCTGAAAGCATCCGGTAAACAAGGCGTCCCGCAAGGAGGTGTGATTTCACCCGTGCTCAGCAATCTTTACCTCAATGAGGTAGACCGGATGCTGGAACGGGCGAAGGAAGCCACACGCAATGGCAAATACACCTATGTCGAGTATGCAAGATTTGCCGATGATATGGTGATATTGGTCGATGCGCATCGGCGGCATGACTGGCTGATGAAGGCGGTGGAAAAGCGACTGCGGGAAGAGTTTGGCAAACTACAAGTTGAGGTCAATGAAGAGAAGAGCAGTATTGTGGACTTAAGTCGCGGGGAAAGTTTCGGATTTCTCGGGTTTGACTTCCGTCGCACCCGCAGCATAAAAGGGGTGTGGCGACCGCATTATGCGCCGAAGCTGAAAAAGCGCACGGCGCTGTTGCAAAAGCTCAAGGAGGTGTTCCGAAAACATCAGTCCCAACCGGTTGATCGAGTAGTTCATTTGATCAATCCGATTCTACGGGGCTGGGTAAACTACTTTGCGATTGGGCACTCAAGTCGGTTCTTCAACTACATTCAAGACTGGGTAGAAAAGAAGATACGGCGACATTTGATGCGATCCCGGAAACGACGGGGCTTCGGCTGGCAGCGGTGGAGTAGGCAATGGCTTTATGATGGACTGGGGCTGTTTCAGGGCTACCGGGTGTCACGAGCAGGGCCGAAAGCAACGCCAGCAGGATAGGCCACATAAACCTTGATGTGAAGAATGCAGGGGAGCGCAGTGCGGGAAATCCGCCCGCTGCGTTCGACGTGGAGGGAGTTGGAATCGTGGCGATGACAGCCGGACTGAGGACCACTGCGAAAGCTGTGGAAGAACCACCGGAGCCTAATGCGCGCGCGCCAATTCTCGACCCTACCGATGAGGGGGATGTGGAAACGGGGTCATGGCTAGGCTACTAGGGCACCGCCAGACGAAAGAGGCGGACAACAGACAAGCTGAATCTACTGCTACCGCGCCACATCTCTACTCTACCGGGTTCGGTAATTCACCAGGGTCCGCTAACCGGAAGTGAAAAATAATTCTTAGCGACGTCTGCTTTGCGGCATTGAATATTGCAGAGTAGACTTCCGCAGTCGGCCACATTCGGTCATTCACTTGTCATTTCTCCATCTGGCAAGGGTCGACCCATAGCCGGCATCGCTACCCCTTAGAAGTGCAATTGCAAAAAGAATTGGAGCGCAAAGAAATATCCAATCCACCAAATCCCAGGCCGCACCGTCCAGAACGGCTCGTTTCGGATCAGCTGGGTCATAATAGGCTGCGAAAAAAGATGCAGTCGGCCGCATCAGTCTTGCATGTGTCGCTAAATCCGCGGTGCTGTACCATTTTCTATTGAAACCATTTGGAATGATGTCACTTTTTGCTACGTAGTTTTGACCGTTAACAACATAGCGCCAGAGGCCTCAATCAGAAGGACCGTTCATAATTTACTTCCGGTGATGCAGTGACGTATGTAATCAGTGGCACAATCAACATAGTTGAGGTGTGAATGAGTAAAACAGCGGTTTCTGGAAGTGCCCCCACACCCGCCGGCCGGCTTTATGCCTTTGTGTTTTGCCTAAACCGTAGCCGATTTAGCGTAATTGTGCTGATTGCCGGGCTGGCGCTTTTGTTGTCCGATCAGGGGCAGGATGTGTTGACAGCCTATTCCGAGGAAAAAAACAAGATATTGCGTGTCGCTATTGCTGAAGCAATCTGGGCTTTCAGTATTTGGGGCTGGAGCCGTCTGCTGCTTGATGTTCATTACAATGAGCAGCCGAGCTGCACTAGCTGCTATAACTGGAGCCGCAAATGGCTGGCTCGTTTACTGGGTTCTTTGGCATTCGTTGTGGTTGTGTTCAGCGCCTACCAGACGGATCAGTTTTTTTTGGTTTGGTGGGGTTTGGGCGGATTCGCTGTGTTTCTCGTTTTGGTTACCTGGCGACGCGCTGCAGGACGCAAGCTGGCTTCACTACTTGGCAAGTCATCTGGCGAGTTCCCCAGGATGCTTGCTCGCGCACTTGAAATTGAAGACATAGGCCCAGAAAGCAAACCGCCGCATGAGAATTTTTGGGAAATGCTGGGGTTACATGGACCAAACAGCCTCTTAACATTGAAGAGCTGGAAATTACGTACGCCTGTCGCATTAGCAATGATCCTGGGATTCGTGTTTCTGTATGCTGTGGGCCATTTTGAGCCTGTCTGGCTGGGCAACAGGGCGGGGCCATTGATTCTGTTCTTCCTGTGGGGTTCCACATTGCTGCCGCTCGGTAGCTGGATGAGTTATATCGCAGACAAGCATGGGTACCCTTTGATAGCCCTGCTTGTTGTTGCGGCGCTCATATCCAGCTACACCAATGACAACCATGAAATACGCCATGCTCAAAATGGAGTTGATGTGAAGTCTCGCCCCAGTGTGACCCAAGCACTTGATGTGTGGGGCGAAGCCAATAGGACGGAAGGCGATGAGGCGATACCGTTTGTGGTCGTGGCTACAGCAGGCGGTGGCATCCGAGCGGCCTATTGGACCGGAACGGTGCTGGGAGACATACATGACCGTGCCGACAATTTTCCCCAGAGAACCTTTGCTTTGAGCGGCGTTTCAGGCGGGTCGGTCGGAGCAACCGTCTACCGTGCCTTGCTTGATGTTCCACCGGAACAACTTAGGAAACCCTGCGATAATAAAATGAAGGTTTGCGCCCAGCTTATTCTCGGCAATGATTTTCTGGGGCCGCTGACTGCGGCCATGCTGTTTCCTGATCTCGCCCAACGCTTTTGGCCAATGCCGATTTTCCCAGATCGTGCTGCTGCGCTGGAAGAGAGTTTGGAAGACTCTTTCTATAATATCAGCGGATCTAAAGCGCTGACGGGCTCATTAGGGGCATTGGGTGTAAGGGCAGGGGTGCCGTCACTTTTTCTCAACGCGACTTGGGTGGATAACGGCAGGCGCATTGTGGCCAGCAACGTTCAGTATTCGAAAGACAACCCGGATGAAGCGGCATCTTTCGTTCTCTCGAACGATGAGCTCGACGAACTTGGTTACGATTTGCGCCTATCGACAGCTGCTCACAATAGCGCACGGTTCCCGTTTGTCAGTCCGCCGGGGATGTGGAAGCACAATGGGAAAATAGCCGGCCGTCTGCAGGATGGAGGGCTGTTCGAGAATTACGGTGCCGAAACGGCCTTGGAAATTCTTGATCTTGCGTGCCACAGATTCGCCTGCCCAGAAGCAGATAAAGAGACAAAAAAGATAAAGCAGAACATTATTCCAGTTGTGATATTAATTACTAGTGACCCGTCCCTACCGGACGACTTGTTCGACAGTCCCAAATTGGATCCCATACAATTTGGCTATGAGGTGCGCAGTACATTCAGGACTTACGAACGTGTTCGTGGTGGACGTGGTGCTGAAGCAATATATAAACTGAAAGAATGGGCAAAGAAGAACGGCGGCAATTCTTTTGAATTCCGCATGTGCCAAAATAATTCAAAGGCCGTGCAGCCGCCACTTGGCTGGACGCTCTCCCCTGCAGCACAGGATACTATTAAAAGCTATTTGTTTGGCGATTCGAAAAATCCCTCCAAGCAGCCCTCCTGCTACCATAAAAATGCGAAGGCGGAGGATGACTTCATAGGCCTCCTGTCGCACTACAAGAGTGCTAGAGAGACCCAAGCTGTTGTCACAAACCAGGTTTCAACCCATATGGACGGGTTACATTGACGTTCAAGATCTGAAGCTCACCGGTGCCCCGATGCGGCTAAAGACATTCGTTAATACATTTTTCGGCCAATCTTGAAGCATTCCAATAAGAATTGTCCAATAAATTTGCAAATTTTACTGGTGCTTTTCGTTCAGAAGAATATGATCCCAAACATTGCCTGTCGTGAACCCCTAACATTGCTCAATAACTATCGTTTATTCTCGACAATGCAATGATCCAGACTAAAAATACAGGTAGGCCAACAGCTAAAGGCCTAAGCCATCCTCGCTTCAAATATTCGCCGCCAAACTTGGCTTTTAGATATCTATTCTGCTTTCGGTTCTCTGCAAGATACCACGCTAGAAAAAGCAGAATATAACCCCACTCCCCCATCCCATATTTCTGATATGTCCGGTTATCTAAAATGTTTATGATTATTGAAATCAGAACTTCCCATATTATGGAACCCGTTAGCTGTCAAACAGCGTCCAATACTTTCCACTAATCAGCGTCCAATCTTTTCCACTTTTCCGGTTCCCTGAGAGCTATTTTTACGGTGCTTAAAGCGGTAGGAATCGTTACCGGTTTCCAGGATGTCGCAATGATGGGTTACCCGATCAAGTAAAGCGGTCGTCATCTTTGCATCCCCAAATACCTGCACCCACTTCCCAAACGACAGATTGGTGGTGATGATCAGGGAGGTTTTCTCGTAAAGCTGGCTGATCAGATGAAACAGCAACGCACCGCCGGATGCCGGGAACGGCAAATAGCCCAGTTCATCCATGATCACGGCATCCACCAGACACAGCTGCTTGGCCAGATTGCCGACCTTGCCCAGGCTCTTCTCGCGCTCTAGCTGGTTGACCAAATCGACCGCATTGAAGAAGCGGACACGCTTGCCCTGATGGATAGCCGCCACCCCGATCGCCGTGGCCAGATGCGTTTTGCCCGTACCTGTACCGCCAACCAGAATCAGGTTATGCGCTGTTTCCATGAAGGCAGCGCTGGCCAATTGCTCAGCCACCGCTTGCGACAGCGAAGTTTCAGCCCAGTCAATGCCCAGCAAGTCACGGTGTATCGGGAAGCGCGCGGCCTTGAGCTGATAGCGCAGGCTCTTGAGCTGGCGATCCGTTTGTTCTGCCGCAATCAGTCGCGCCATCCAACTCTCCGGCCGATGCGCCTGCTTTGGTTTCTCTGCTTGCAATTCACCCCATGCCGTTGCCATGCCGTACAGCTGCAGCGCCTTTAACCCCGTCGCGTGATCAATGGACATTGGCCGCTCCCAGCAAATAGTCATAACGGTTGCAATTGGCGAGCGGTTCAATCGTCAAGGCAATCCCATCCGGCACGTTGATCGCCGCTGCGGGCAAATGGGGCGCGATCAGCCTGCGTAATTCATTCATCACGATGGGAGCGCTGATGACACCACACTCCAGCGTCAACTCGCAGGCAACCGTTAGCGCATCGAGACCCGCTTCCCCTGCGAGCATCAGCAGCTCGACAAAGGCGCGGTCCCCCTTGGGTTGTTTCAGAATTCGGTCACGCACGATCTGAATGGGTCTGGGCAAGTCCCACACCACGAAGGGCGCACCATTGCGTAGCGCACCCGGCTTCATTTCCAGCACCGGCAGGTAATGCCATGGGTCACAGATCAATTGATCACGGCCAAACACTCTTGGATGCGCGGCTATACTCGCACGATAGCATTCCTGCCCTCCGTTGCGCTTGATCTCGCGACTGATGGTCGATGGCGCCCGCCCGAGGGACGTTGCAATCGAGCGAATCGTCTGACCTGCCACTACCGCACGCGATATCTCTTCGCGTTCAGCCAAAGTCAGGGACAATCTCGAACGATGTCGTTGGGCCGGTCGTATCCCGCCACTCTCTGCCAGAATGCGTTCTATTGAAGGGTGGTTTCGATCAAACAACTGTGCAATCTGCTGGAGAGATTCACCTTTACGCCAGCGTTCCCACATCAATGCTTTCTGGGTTTCAGTGTAATAGATCCGTGGTCTTTGTTTCATCTGCAACACTCCTTCTTCTGCTTACGCAGATTCTAGTATGTTGCATCGACCGGTTGAAACCGCAGCCAGAAGGAGACATTTGCCGCTGCCCGTACTATTATGAATATGCCGACAGGAACAATTAAGGGGTTTTAAAAGGCGGCGCGCCTGAGCTTTAACGTTAAGCGACATTACTGCAACATTCATAGGACAAATTGAGGTTACGATGTTTATCGCAATGAACAGATTCAAAATCAAACCCGGCTACGAACAAGACTTTGTTGATGTCTGGAAAGGCCGTGATTCATATCTCCATACCGTTCCAGGCTTTAAGGAATTTCATCTTTTACAAGGGCCAAGCAACAATGACTTCACGCTGTTCTCTTCCCACGCCACATGGGAGTCACGCGACGATTTCGAAGCATGGACAAAATCCGAAGCATTCAGGAAAGCACATGCAAGTGCTGGAAGCCGAAAAGATATCTACATGGGCCCGCCACAACTCGAATGCTTTGAGGTTGTTTTATAGAGATATGTTAATTAAAGGGGCCAGGCTGAGCTGCCCGCGCTACGTAGGATAGCGCCACGAACTGGCGTTCGTCCGTATCGGACTGCCGATCCAGTCTTGCCTGAGTTAACTATGAGCGTCCGCTTTGCGGCATGCTGTTAGCATTGCGCTAAAGCCGCTTCGTGCCATGAACGGAATTTCGAATAGGGATAACTTAATGACCGCTCCACGCCGCGTAGCAGCCGTTAACATATGCGGTGGCATTGGGACGTTAAACAGGCGAATTGTTGCCATTCGTCAATGACCGCAGTATTTTCCAAACTGGAAATGAGTCTGAACGAAGGTTTGTGGATCTGAGTATCTGAATCTTGTTCTGACTCGGTCGGGTTGATAAATTCTTGTTTGTTTCTGCCTTGCTGTTTTACCCATCAAGCCTGTTTCCTTGTTGCAGCAGAGATCGCGTGAAACAGTTTCCTTCTTGCATTGTTCAGCGCCAAGGCAGCGTCATTGTCGCTCATCTCTGATGCCTGTGCATCCAGTAGCTCAAAGGTGATGTCCGGCTTGAGATACTCACTGGCATTGGGCAAGGATTTCAGCTTCTCATAGGGGGTCTTCATCTCCTCGTAGCGATAGCGTTTGCGCTCCTTCCCTTTGGCATCGGTGATCGTTTCCGGGAAGAAACAAGGTCGGTGGAAGTTGACGTATGGGTTGAGGAAGTCGGCACAGAAAGCATTGACCAGACTGGCGCAGTGTTGCGGGATATGGGCATAGCCCAGATGCTTTCGCACCACCGCGCCGTTCTTGGATTCCGCCAATGCGTTGTCGTTGGAATGCCGCGGCCGTGATTTGGTGAATTCAACCCGCAACTTCTCCAGCAGCGCGGCTACTTGGTAGTTGATGTACTCTTTGCCGTTATCCGCGTGGAATCCCAGGATGACAAACGGAAATCCATCCAGCAACTGCCCAATGACCGGCAGCAGGTAAGCCTCGCTGATCTTCTCGCAGGTGGCGACCAGCTGAAACTGGGTTACACAGTCCACTGCGTTGATGTGATACACCCCTTTTGCCCCGTCCTGGTCGCCTTGGTGCACGCTGTCGATGCGGATGTAGCCCGGCATCCCATTGGGCTGGGGTGCGCGACGCTGGCCGATGGGTAATCCGGTTGGCCGGGTCTTGGTCCAATGCCGCCGCTTGTTCTGGTACTGTTTCTCACCCCGTAGGTTGTACAGATGTGAAACCGAGATTCCCGCCAGACGCTCGAAGCGCGCATCACCGAACACAAGTAAAGCGCGCTCCATCAGCTTCTTGGTGGCAGGGCCGGACAGTGTGCCATGCAGCGCATCGATCTCGGCCAACAAGGCCACGTCCGTGGCGGTGAAGCGGCCGGTGAAGCCGTGCTGGGGCGTAACTTGTCGTTTCGACAACTTCCCGTCCCGGCGGTATCGCCGCACCAGCCGGGTTACTTGTTGCCGTGACAGGCCAGTCATGCGCTCCAGATAGCGCAGCAACACGCCCTTGTCGGCTTTGCCGTGCGGTGAATAGCCAAACCGCTTGAGCACACGCTCGATAAATGAATTGCGTTCCGCCTTGGGAACTTTGAAGGCCACCTCCGTCGTGCCGTCCAAGAATGCCCTGACCTGCGCCAGGGTTTGCAGCCGCGCTTCTTCCATGTCGATCACCATGCATCGCATCATGACCGATTCAGAACTTTAGCCGTTCAGACTCATTTCTCGTTGGAAATACGACCCGCCTTCAGACTCATTTCATATTGGAAGAGGCTACCGCTATATGCGTGTTGCTTTCTCATGTAATATTTTCCCATCGGGTAATCTCTCAAGGTATCACTCATGCAACCACCTGAAGACATCATCACTGTCACTCATGCGATCCAGCAATCCGTTGCCCCGGTCTTTCTGCTTACCGGCGTGGGGGCTATTTTGGGAGTACTTTCAGGGCGCCTGGGACGCTTGATTGATCGTTCCCGCGTGCTGCACGAGATGGATGCCGATAAACAAGTTTCATATGAACTGGAAAGGGCTATTGTGCTGCGCCGGGTTAAATGGATTCATTGGGCGATCAGTCTTTGCACAACCTGCGCGTTGTTCATTTGCATAGTGATTGCGGCATTATTCATAGGCGCCGAATTGGGCAAGGATCCATCAAGCACGATATCCATGTTTTTTGTCGTAGCAATGTTGACGTTGATTGCCGGATTATTGTGCTTCCTCCGCGAAATTGCACTAGCCACAAACAATTTAAAATAGCTGAGTGGCTGATTTTGGATGCGAAGCAGCTGCTCAGAAGTTCCACCTTGTAGGATGGCTCCGTGTCGATTGCGGCATGTCAACAATGGCCGCTAACGGGCAGCGAGTTTAGATAGTCAAATGTCGCCTTAGGTCGACGGCTGCTGAATAAAGAATTAAAAATCGAGTGACCGAAGTTGAACGAGAAGCAGACGGTTGTGTTAGCGTATGCAAACAGACTCAGGTCGGCCAATAGCGGTCAGACGTTGGCGTCCTCCAATTTGAACGTTCCGCAAACATTGATGTTAGCCACACTCCGATAAATACTGTTGCGGACAAGGAATGGGACCAAATGCAAACGATACTTGGAGCTGGTGGAGTAATTGGCACGGAATTGGTAAGAGAACTTGGACTATCGCGGCAACAGGTGCGTTTGGTTGGTCGCAATCCTACTCTCGTCGCAGGGGCGACTGAAGTGGCGTCCGCGGACATTTCGGATCTGGATCAAACCATCCATGCGGTTTCAGGTTCGAAAGTGGTGTACTTGCTGGTTGGCCTGAAATACGATATCAAAGTCTGGCGCGAACTGTGGCCTCGCATCATGCGTAACGCGATCGAAGCCTGCAAGCGGGCAAATGCGAAGCTGATCTTTTTTGATAACGTTTACATGTACGGGAAGGTCACCGGACCCATGACCGAGGATACCCCCTTCAATCCCTGCACGAAGAAGGGGGAAATCCGCGCGCAGATCGCATCTGCGCTGCTCGATGAAATCAAGGCAGGGAATCTCAACGCGATGATTGCACGCTCAGCGGATTTCTATGGTCCAAACGCAAGGACGAGCGTTGCGAACATTATGGTATTCGACAAATTTGCGAAGGGAGCCAAAGCTGCGTGGCTGGTCAATGCTTCCCTGCCGCACTCATATACCTTTACGCCGGATGCGGCGAAAAGCCTGACAATGCTGGCGAATGCCGAATCGGCCTGGAATCAAACATGGCACGTCTTAACGGCCTCCAATCCGCCAACAGGGCGGGAATTTATTCAGATGGCGGCAGACGAATTTGGTGTTGAACCGCGGTATCAAGTTCTCAGTCGGCCACTCATCAAGATTGCTGGCATTTTCAATTCGGATATTCGTGAGTCTTATGAAATGCTCTATCAGAACGATTCCGAATACATATTTGATTCGACCAAGTTCTCGAAGGCTTTTGATGTCGAACCCACGTCTTATGCTGAGGGAATTCGACGCACTGTTTTGACTTACAAAAAACCGCTACTATGACTCCGGTGTGGCGGGGATCAGACATTGGCAGCTGCGGCGACAAACGGTCAATGTCGGCCAGGAGCGGAACTTCAACTTGATAATCCATCTGATTCACCGCAGGATTTGCCGACGATAATGACGAAGTACCCCATTTCAACTGATGTCCCGGCAAAGCAAATGTTTGGAGTGCATCCAGACGTAGTCAGATTGGGTCTTGTGAGCCTGTTGACGGATGTTAGCTCTGAGATGATATTTTCAGTTTTTGCGATTTTCTTTACAACGATCGCAGGAGCGTCAGCCGCCCTGCTAGGGGTGATCGAGGGCCTTGCCGACTTGTCCGCATCCTCTTTGAATTACCTTGCTGGCTGGCTATCGGATCGGACTGGAAAGCGTAAGGTCTTCGCTTTGGCTGGTTACGGCTTCTCCACGCTGGCCAAGATCATTCTGTTGGTCTCCAGCTCGGTAGTTGGCCTGGGTGTTTTTCGCATCGTTGAGCGGTTGGGCAAGGGATTTCGCGGACCGCCGCGGGATGCATGGCTTTCAGCGGTGGCGGACAAAGATACCAGGGGATACTCATTCGGTGTACATAAGGCTCTCGACAAGAGTGGTGCCGTTCTTGGCCCTATGGTGGCGTACGGATTGCTTTCGTGGCTTGGGGACGGGGCATCGACGTACCGGATCCTGTTCTGGGTCGCCTTCATTCCGGCCGTACTCAGCATCTTTGTGTTGAGTCTCGTCAAGGATAAGCCAGGCATTCATCACCGGCGTGAAAATATGTTCGAAACATGGAAATTCCTCAGTCCGGGATTCAAGCGATACCTTGTCATAGCAGGAATTGTTTCTCTGGCCTATTTCAGTTTTGGCTTTCTGCTGTTGCGTGCAAAAGGCGTCGGTTTTGCTGTCAAGGATGTTGTGTTGCTTTATGCCCTGTTCAATATCTCGTTTGTCGTTGCCGCCCCGCTGATTGGAATACTTGGAGACCGTTTTGGAAGGGCACGCATGATCATGCTGAGCTATCTGATTTATTTATTGATGTGCATCGGCTTCGCATTCGCAGCTATGCAATGGGAAGTGATTGTCCTTTTCATCGTCTATGGCATATTCTTTGCGATTGATGAAGCCCAAAGCAAGGCGTTTATTGCTGATATCGAGCTGGAGCGAAGGGCTTCCGCAATCGGACTCTATAATTTCGTGACCGGCCTCATCTACCTGCCCGCATCGCTGATCGCCGGGGCATTGTGGCTATTTCAACCAGCAAGTGCTTTCCTCGTGGCTGCATTTCTTGCGCTCACCGCGTCGATGGCGTTGATGGTTCTGCGTCCTGGCCAACGCAATGTTTTGGCTGATTCCTGATGAACGGGCTGGAAGATCGACGACACCCTTCTGATTACCACTTCATCGCATATTTATTTTGGATAAAACCATGCCCATTAAATATTTGATTCGGATTATTGTTTGTGTCTGCTTGTTGAATAGCCAATTGGCTCAGTCAGCACAACCCACAAAAAATATCAGATTCACGGTCGCTAATCACTACAATGTCGGCGGTGATGGAGGTTGGGATCTCCTCGCCTTCGATGCAAAGCACCATCGACTGTTCATCAGCCGTTCAACCCATGTTCAGGTCATTGATGCAGATTCTGGAAAGGTTGTCGGCGATATTCCGGGCACTGAAGGGGTGCATGGAATCGCGCTTGCGGATGACCTGAATTTTGGGTTCACCAGCAATGGAAAAGGCAATTCAGTCACCGTATTTGATTTGTCGACGCTGAAGGTAATCGAAACCCTTAAGATTTCCGGCTTGAATCCCGATGCCATTCTTTATGAACCCAATTCAAAGCATATATTCACTTTCAATGGTCATTCCGCCAATGCCACGGTGATTGATGCAATCACGCTTAAAGAAGTCAATACGATTAGTTTGCCCGGAAAACCCGAGCTTGCAGTAAGCGACAAGGCAGGCAACGTTTTTGTAAATATTGAAGATAAAAATGAAATCGCTGTCATTGATAGTCGCACCAACAAAGTATTGAAGAGTTTCCCAATTGGACGCGGTGTTGAACCCACGGGGTTGGCCATTGATAAGGAACATAATCGACTATTTTCAGTTTGCGCTAACAATAAAATGGAAATTCTGGATTCCGAGACTGGCAACATTGTGTCTGAAGTTGATATTGGTGCGAAACCCGATTCGGCCGCTTTCGACCCTGATTTGGGCATTGCATTTAGCTCAAATGGAGATGGAACGCTGACGATAGTAAAGGAGAATGATCCTGATCACTTTTCCGTTTTGCAAAATGTCATTACCCAAAAGGGGGCACGGACCATGGCTTATGACTCAAATAACCATCGTGCATATCTGGTGACGGCCTCGTTTGGCGAGACTCCGCCAGCAACGAGAGAACAGCCAAAGCCTAGACCCGCAATCATTCCCAATAGTTTTGTTGTCCTAATGGTCTCTTTGCAATAGACATGTACGGAGTCTTTATGCGTGACGGCTTTGCTTGGTGTTTCGGACGTTGGCTTAAACATAGTTGAACGGGCAGAATGTATCCAACTTCAGACACTGACTGGGATGTTCACGCAGATAAAGATTGCTTGATCCAAATATGATTGAACATCTTGATCACCTGGTTCTTACAACAGCCAATGAAAAGGCTTGTATCGACTTCTATACACGGGTCCTGGGAATGCAATTGGAAAGCTTTATGGGTGGCTCACCCCCAGTTGAGCGAAAGGCTTTCAAATTTGGCAACCAGAAGATCAACTTGCACCTCAAAGGAAGCAAATTCAAGCCCAAAGCCAAATTGCCTACACCCGGAGCTCTGGATTTGTGTTTTATCGCCAGCGTTCCGCTCGAACAAGTTATGCGATTGCTCCAAGCTGTTGGCTGGCCGATTGAAGAAGGTCCTGTACTTCGCACGGGAGCAACATCGAGGATCAGGTCAGTATACGTGAGAGACCCTGACCTCAACCTAATTGAGATATCTGAGGTTTTAAAATGACTGCCCCAACGACGATTGGGCTGCTGGCAGAGTATTTTCGGACAGCGGGAGCGATGGAACAAAATCGTCTCTGTCCGGCAGCCACGAATCGACGATAAGGGAACTATTGGCCACGAGCTGACACCAACCGCCGGTTACGTGCATAGAAATGAGGGAAACGATGAACACAGAACAGCAAGAAATTTTAACCAAGGTCCCAGAAGTCACTCTGATTTTCTGGATCATAAAGATTTTAGCCACTACCCTGGGTGAGACTGGCGGCGACACCTTGTCGATGTCCATGAACCTCGGTTATCTCGTGAGTACCGGAATATTTGCAGTGATATTCATTGCCGCAGTAACGGTCCAGATTCTGGCCAAGAAATTTCACCCGGTCGTGTATTGGACAACCATCATTGCAACGACAACCGTCGGAACAACGCTGGCAGATTTCGCGGATCGCTCGTTTGGAATCGGTTATGCGGGTGGAACGGCAATTTTGTTCACATTGCTTATGTTGTCACTGCTGACTTGGTATCGCACACTCGGTTCGGTTGCCGTTGATACGGTCAGCTCGCCAAAGTCGGAAATGTTCTATTGGATCACCATCATGTTTTCGCAAACCCTGGGGACGGCGTTGGGTGACTGGGCGGCCGATACGGCTGGTCTTGGCTATGGTGGTGGTGCGCTATTGTTTGGAACTATGCTGGCATTGATTGCGGCAGCCTACTACCGGACAAAGATTTCCCATACGGTGTTATTCTGGGCGGCATTCATCCTTACTCGGCCGCTAGGCGCTGTCGTCGGCGATTTCCTCGACAAACCCATTTCCAATGGTGGTTTGGCATTAAGCCGCTATTCAGCGTCTGCGACCCTTGTGGCGCTGATTATTCTGCTCATCTTTTCCTTTACGCATAAGCCTGCTAGAAAAGCGCATTAACCACAGCATTGCGAATCAAACAAAGTGCTGACGGATTAATGGAAACGACATCGATGCGGCAATGTTATTTCAAAGTTGAATGGCGCAAAGAGGCAAAAATTCGCCCCAGCTAAGACTCGTTGAGTAATATGTCTAGTATAGAATGCCTTTCGGCCGACCACCTCATATGGACACGAAACGATGATAAGTGAAATTCAGACAAACGACCCGAAAATCCTTGGCTTCAAACTGAGCGGGCAATTGCATGACGAGGATTACCGAACCTTCGTTCCTGCCGTGGACGCGGCAGTCATTGCTGCAAATGGCAAGGTGCGCCTGTTCGTTGAGCTGGATGACTTTCATGGCTGGGACTTGCACGGGGCATGGGATGACTTCAAGTTTGGCGTCAAGCATTACTCAGACATCGAGCGTATTGCAATGGTTGGTGACCGTGAATGGGAAGAATGGATGGCCGACCTTTGGAAGCCATTTACCAAGGCAAAAGTGAGGTATTTTGTCGCCTCTAAAACGGAACAGGCTTGGGCTTGGCTGAAGGAAGGCCTCTAGATCTTATTTGGCGAAGCCAGCATGGCCAGTGTCGAGCAGTCAATTTGCAACATAGAGTTCCGTTGCAATGGCTGATAGTCCTGCAGAGTTTGCAGCCTTGTGCGAGTTCGCGTAATTTGAACGTAAACATGCTGGGACTTGGGGAAGGCGGTAATCGTGTGCAATGGCATTTTGCGGTCACTACTAACGACATCGCTCTTCCTCATCTGCACAGGTGCGTATGCAGCCGGAGGTCCGCTTGGAATCGACCACCGCTTGGGTTATGACGATAGCGGGATCTGGAAACGTTCAAACCAACTCGCCCTGCTGGATGTCATGGTTATTGGGGAACTTGCAGGTGGAATCTGGGAAGGTGGCGAAACGCGACTGGGCAAAACCTTCTGGCAGTCCATAGACTCATCAGTACTTGCCGGCATCTCGGCGCAAGGGCTGAAATATGCATTCACCCGAGCCAGACCAGGGCAGGCCAATGACCCCAATCTATGGTTCCAGGGCGGGGCTCACTATAGTTTCCCGAGCGGTGAGGTTGCGGCTGTCAGTGCAATTGTGACACCCTTTGTGCTCGAATATCGCCACGATGATCCATCCGTATATGCACTCGAGTTACTTCCGGTTTATGACGGTATCGCCAGGATGAAGGTGTGGGGGCACTGGCAGACGGATGTGTTGGCCGGCTTCGCATTGGGCACCTTGACAGGGTACTACGCTCACAACAAGGAGAGTCCAGTTATCTTGGGTATCTTGCCTCACGGCTTCACGGTTGGTCTGCACAAAGAGTTCTAGTTTCTTAGCTGGTCATCGATGAATCGCCGCTTTCGCCGAGGTTATTGCAATGGTAAGTTTTGGGGACGCCCCGTGCGACATGTAGCCAGTGCGGAATATTTTGCCAAGGCTATTCGTCGATTATTCAAAATCCAACCAGCTTACGCTTAAGCTGCAAAGCCGTAACTATCGTGGAGACCCAAAACAAATTTAATTCCCACTCGTCCTTTGGATTACCACATGTGTCTGGCGTTCAAGAGTCCTCAATATCCGCTGCTCCGGCGGGCTGAATAATGGGTCTAAAGCAAATGGAACGATAGGGCTGGTTTCTAGCTTATGAAAGGTGAAACATCTCACTAAGCTTGGTGCCAAATACCGATTGCTGAAAGGACCTCGGAAGCGGCTACACGTCATGCTTTATTCCCCTACGGTAGTTGCTAATAATATAAGCAAATTTGATATATATGTATTTTGTCGTATTGATATTTTGATCGCACGGGTATAGGGTCATGGGGTGATTTTGACGTTTCGGCGCATATGAACCAGGGTTAATGCCATCAATGCCACCTAACGTTCAAGCTGAAGAACAAACTTAACTTCCAAGGAGAAATATGATGAGAAACCAATTCCGAGTATTTTGTATCGTTCTGGCTGCATCCTTGTTTGGGGTTATGGCCAACCTCTCTGCTGCTGACCCGCAGTCGGGGTGGCAAAACAGCATGGGACCCGGAATGATGGGGGGATATGAACCCGGATATGGCATGGGGCCGGGAATGATGGGCGGTTATGGGCCGGGATATGGCATGGGGCCCGGCATGATGCGTTGGGGGAATTTTCGGGAACTCAATCTTAGCAAGGATCAAGAGGCCAAGATCACGCAAATCCGGCATGAAATGCGAACCAAACAATGGGCGGTAATGGGTGACATGATGGATGCTCAGGACAAATTGCAGGAGTTGTACGACGCGGACAACCAGGACGCAGCCGCAATCAACAAGCAATACAAGGTGATCGAGGACTTGCGTCTCCAGATGGTGGATAACGCGGTCGAGGCTCATAACCGCATCAACAGTATCCTGACCAAGGAACAGCGTGACAAAGCCCAGAATTGGGGCGGTCGCGGCTACGGTCCCATGATGCAGGGATATTAGGTACGCTACAAACCTGCCTGTATGGGAGTATTAAACCTGTTTGCGAGAGAGGACCTATAGGGCGTGGAACAGAAAATAGCTGAGGCAGGTAATCCGCAGCATTTAATAGAATAAAGAATGGCAATGTATGGTTCTGAATATGGTCCATGGATGCATGGTTCAGGAATGTTTGGAGGCGTCCTTCTCATGTTTTTGATGTGGCTGATACCTGTCGTGCTGGTCGTTGCGCTTGCTGTGTTTTTAACCAAACGACCTGCATTTGGCTTTGGTGAGAAAACCGACCTCGACATTCTCAAGGAGCGTTATGCCCGGGGCGAGATTGGCAAAGATGAATTTGACCAAAAGAAACGTGATATTGGCAGCTAGCAAAAAGTGCTCGGACGGACTTCCAATTGCGCTTGTATCTTTAGTTGTACGTGTTTACGAACGTCTGGCAATCCGTTGCGATGATTGGCGAAGCTGACATAGAACGTATTGCAGACAGTCTAATTTACAATCATCATTGGGTGCTGACCTAGCCATACTGGCCAATCTCGAATGCATGCCAACTCTGGCACGTTCTAACTTGCTGTGGAAAGTGAGGAAACCATGAAAATCCATTTCATCAACTATTCGATTTTAGCCGCTTTACTCCTGTCAACGACCGCGTCTGGTCAGATGATGGGCATGATGCCAGGAGGGGGCATGATGGGCATGTCGACGGTTCGCCATCAATTTGTCAGGCAGAACGGCGTCGATCCTAACTACGCGTCTAAATCTAACCCACTGGAACATACCGCCAAGAATATCGAGGCTGGCAAAAGGCTGTATGCACAGAACTGTGCCCTTTGCCATGGGCCAACCGGTTTAGGCGACGGCGATGCTGGAAAGAACCTTAATCCACCGCCTTCAAACATCGAGGCTTTCAGCAAGACAGGTATGGCAACTGACGGATACCTTTACTGGACAATCGCTGAAGGGGGAGTCCCATTGAGAACTGGAATGCCACCATTCAAGAGCAATCTGAAACAAGACGAAATTTGGAAGATTGTGCTTCACTTGCGTGAATTTTAACCATTAGGAATTTAGCCATGGATCGCAAACAACACTGGGAAAAAGTCTACAACACCAAGTCTTCTGACTCGGTGAGTTGGTTCCAGGAACACGCCGACTTATCCCTTAATATGATCCACAACACGGGGCTTGGTAAAGATGCAGCCATCATTGATGTTGGTGGCGGCGCTTCGAAACTGGTGGATGACCTTGTGGCCGAAGGTTATACCGACCTGACCGTGCTTGATCTGTCTGCAACTGCGATTGCTGTGGCAAAGCAGCGTTTAGGAAGACATGCAGATGCCATAAATTGGATCGTTGGTGACATTACCCGTACAGAGTTTCCCATTCACCGATTCGACATTTGGCATGATCGAGCGGTTTTCCATTTTCTGACTGATCCGGCTGATCGCCATGCTTATGTCGAGCGGGTTATGAAAGCTGTTCGACCTGGTGGGCATGTGATCGTTGCCACCTTTGCCGAAGAAGGGCCAGAAAAATGCAGTGGCCTGCCGGTGATGCGATATAACCCTGAATCCCTACACGATGAATTTGGCGATGCCTTCATGCTAGTCGAGCATGAAAAGGAAGCACACCACACGCCAGCCGGGGCGGTTCAACAGTTTGTTTACTGTTATTGCCGGAAGGTTAATAGTTGGCTGGGTACTTCGGTAGTGCTTTGCATACGTCAGCCTAATAAACAAACTTACAATCCATGTTCTATTACACACTCAAGGTCTTGATCTCGGCTCTACTTGTCGTTGCCGTTTCTGAAATCGCCAAACGTTCTACTGGATTCGCAGCGTTGGTGGCTTCACTTCCACTTATATCATTGCTTGCTTTTGTTTGGCTCCACCTTGAGGCCTCGCCTTCTGAGTAAATTGCCGAACTTTCCAGCCAGATTTTCTGGCTTGTTCTTCCTTCGCTTCTCCTATTTCTGCTCTTCCCCTTCCTTCTAAAGCATGGTGTGAATTTCTGGATCAGTCTTGTGTTGTCTGTTATCGCAACTGCTGGATGCTACACCGCACTTCTGCCGTTGTTACGCCGCGTCGGTGTCAACCTATGAATGACAATAAAGGGTAGTTTGGAGAAATTAATTCCATTGTATAACTTGCCGGGTTGCGGATATTCGCCAATGGCAGCGACATGTCGATAGCTGCGTGTCGCGAATGACTCCTTTCGGGTAATGAATTCGTACAGCGCTATAATGGGTCGAGGTTGTGTGGAAACACATTTCTAACTTCAGCGATTGGATGATACTGGATTGCCTGGATTGAAGTGGGCAAATAGGTGTAAGGCTTACGCCCCCACCATCCTTATTGCCTCCATTGTTCCTTCGATACCCAGGATATTCATCACTCGTCGCAGGTTGTACGCGAGAACAGGCTTGTGGAAAGCCCTGCGCTTCAAGTAAGCCCAAGTCTTTATTTAACCCCAAACAGAGCCCGGCATGCCGGGCTCTTTACTGTCTGACTTCCGCTCTACGATTGATTGCTGCTTTCATTCCCGGGCGTGATTTTCTCGCCGGCCAGCATCAGCTTCAGCAACCGGGACTCCGGCGTGCCGTCCTCAAAATCCTGAAGATGCCGGTCTATGAAACGGTTCAGGTCGTCCACCGTGCGGATCCCGGCGGGTCTGACGCCGGTGAGCTGGAACAGGCGGTCGGCATCCTGTTGATGCAGCGTGATCAGATTGCCACAGCGAAGCATGTCAATATCCTCCTATATAATGCGGGTTCATTGCCCGTTGATAAAAATGCTGCGCCCCCGTTCGGCACACAAAACCTGACATGACTCGCACAGAACTCATCCAGCACCTGGCATCAAGCCATCCCCAGTACACCGCCAAGGACATCGAACTGACCATCCGCACGATCTTCGACGCCATGTCACGGTCCTTGGCCAAGGGAGGGCGGATCGAGATCCGCGGATTCGGCAGTTTTGGTCTCAATTGCCGTCCGCCACGCAAGGGGCGCAACCCGAAGACCGGTGCCGCCGTCATGGTGCCGGCCAAGTACGTACCCCACTTCAAGCCCGGCAAGGAATTGCGCGAGCGCGTCGACAACGCCTGAATCTCAGTGCCGGTGACCGCCTTCTGCCGGGACGCTATCGATCAAACACTGGATCCGCTTTGCCGTCGACTGGAACAACGCATCAAACTCCTTTGTGACCGGATGAGCCTGGCGTACTTCCAGCGGCATAAAGTCCTTTCCGGCCAGCAGGGCACTTTGATAGCGCGCAATCTGGATCGCGGCCAGCGCATCGCGCGCCGTCACCGGTATCAGACAGATAGCCTCTCCGAGCCTCCCGAACACGCTGAACCGATTGTTGTCCCGTTTGGACAGCATCTGCTCGATATCGGAGTCGATGTGATGATGGCTGATCGAGTCGATCATCTGCGAATCCTGCACGAGCAGATTGCGCACAAACACCAGTGCGACGGCATCGCGGGATGTCGCTGAATGCTGCTCCAGGATCGCGTTTCGCTCATCGCTGATCCCCGCAGCAAATGCATCGTAGTCATCCGCCACGATCAACGCGTGGCGATAGAGAACACCCTCTTCGGTGTCGATCCGGAGTCCTGTAAAATAAAACCGGGCCCAGCTGACCTCGGGCAACAGGCTGTGGCGCACATCCCTGAGTACGCGAGTGTGGTCCGAGTGGCGATAGCGGAAATTCAACTGCGGGTTCATTCCTTGCCTCCGTTCTCGTCATTGGCTGGTTTTGAAGTGTCGACCGGCGCCTCAAATGCAGCCATTAATTCGTTGTACTTGCGCAGCAAGGCAGTCAACTCATCCATTTCGGCGTTGTCTGCATCATTCAGGACTCTGGGCCGGATGATCACTCCCAGCATGCGATACTCAATAGCTGAGCGACCCGATTTAATCAGCTTCTGCATATGGGCCCTGGTTACGAGCGCATTTCGTCGTCTATTCATGGTTGCTCCTCTTGCTCTCTGTAGGCTCATCGGCCCAAGCCTGGCGGCACAGTAGCGTGCTCACGATCAGCATCCCGATCGAGCCGATCATCATTGGTAACAACATCGTCTGTCCCCTGTCCATCACTGAAGGTTATGCATGGATTCCATCCAGGCCTCGATCCCGGTGTAATGCAGGACCACCACAAGCACCACCCCCAATGTGATGCCGCACGCGACCAGAAAGATGGCTTCCAGGTAGGTCCAGCATAGCGAGACGTACCATCGCCGCGCGGCTGGCCGGGGGTTAGGGCCAATCGCCCTGGCGATGAACCGCCTGAGCTGAGGCCTGGTCAGTAGCGGCAGGTGCAGCAGCGCCAACAGATTCTTATATTGCGCGGTCGTCATTCCTTCTTTCTCCTCATGTTGCATCGGGCAGCGGGTGGAACCGTCCGGTGGCAGGATAGGCCGTCACCAGCTGCAGTCCCTTGTGCCGGTCCTCTGCGATGACCAGTACCAGATTGCGCCGGGCGTTCAGGAAGTAGCGTCCTTCCGCTTTGCCCTGCCGTGCATAGTTCGCCTTGGCCCAGATTCCTCGCCGGGCGACTTCGCGCAGCGACGGGTCGGATGCCGTATCTGTCAGCTTCTTCCATGCTGCCTGTGCAACCTGGTCTGGGGCGGTATCGGACAGGAACCGGTCAGCAAACCGTTCCAATACGTGTTGCGTGACCGATACCTCGCCCAGGCCGGCGACCTTGACCGTTTCCCTGCGCGGGCTGCCCACCACCAGGTCCTCGATCGACTCCGGCGCAAAACCCTCGAACCAGCGCGCATCCTTGTCAACGGTCAAAGGGCAGCCGGCAAACCGCGTGGTCAGGAAGTTCGCATAGGGTGCGAGGTGCAGCTTGTCCGAGCCCCGGCGTCGCAGCTTCCGGATCGCCCCAGCCGAGACGATCAACTTTGTCATCGCATTGCCGGCGACGCTATTGCCCAGCACGCCCTTGTCCTCGAGCAGGTACTGGAGGGCGGCCAGCTCGGCGGCGATCGGTGCATCGTCCATCCGCGGTGCGACACGCACCCTGAGCAATCCGCCGGGACGCACCGGGCTGTTGGTCCAGTACACCCGGAAGGTGTCGGCTTCTGGGGTGGGGAGGGTATGGGTCTTGAGCAGGTGCATGTTGTAAGGATTCCTTTCAGTTGTTTAAACAAATCAGCACATCAGGCTGACGATCCAGAACAGGCTGCCGAACATGGCCAGCATGCTGATCACGAGTCCAACATCCGTCCAGATGGATTCCGCTGTCCATGGCATGTCCTCGATCGAGCCGATGATCACGACCTGGTCGTCCGCGATCCGGATTTGCTGCTTGTCCAGGATGATCAGTCCGCCATTGCCGAACAGGCTCTGCCGGAACGGCACCAGCACGGCACAGCCGTTGCCTGTCCCGTAATCCTGGATAGCGATCCCGTTCGACTTCAGGAAATCGCACCCCTCGCGCTTCAAGACCAGGCGGGTCATTTTTGTCTCGGAGTCAATTGAGGATTTGCCCGCCAGGCCCAGGCACGCCACGAATGAAACCATCAGCAGCACCAGCACGAATAACGGCGAGGCGTACCACTTGGCGGATGATGATCCGGGCTTGCTGCAGGATTCTTTACTCATGTCGCTCCTTATGTGTTGTTGGTTTCCGGCAGGGGATGAATCTCACCAGTTCATGGCCGCATGGCACCTGCCATGCGCTTCATATCAATTGACGATCATCCATCCCAGCAGCGCCACCAGAAAGAGGGAACGGATCCCCATCCACAGCGCCGAGCTGGTCTGTTCCGGTGTCCACGGCTGGTCCACGACCGCTCCAACTTCGATGAGCTGGTCGCCGGCGACCTGTATCTCCCGGTCCCCCAGCTTGATCACGCCACCCCGGCCGATCACGTTGTTGCGGTACGGCACGACCACCGAGCACCAGTTACCGGGTGCGATGGCGGTGGTAGCGACGTCCCTGGCCTTCAGGAAACCGCAGATATCGCTGCGCAGGCTCAAGTGGGTCGGTTGGGTGTCCAGCACCCGTGAGGTACTGCCCGACCAGACGAACCACACCGGCAGGTAGATGAAAAGAGCCAGTGTGATGAATACCCATGAGCGGTACCACGGGGTTGGCGCGGCTTTGGGCGTGCGTGAAGGTCTGGTGCGCATGTCGGTCCCGTCAAAAAGTGTTAATTCAGAATACACAGGTCGACCAATTTCCTAGCTTTTATTTTTGCCGGCAGCAAAGCCGCGCACCGCCGGTCTTTAAAGAATCAGGGGAATGAGGTGCTGGCGTGGAATAAAAGCCAGCCAGGATGGATTGTTGGCGGGAATTTTGCGGCCGGCAGGATGTAAAGGCAGGGCGCAGGACCGTGGCGGAGGTGGATGCAAAACAGCAAACCAGAACGACTGACCGGGCCGGTAAAAATATTCCATGGTTTTTTGGTCGACCTGTGTAGATTGATATCAGGTCGATGCGGAGGGGTGCTTCAAAACTTTCCGTAAAAAGCCCCTTATACGGAGAGTTACCACCATGGCATCACGTAGCAATGCGGTTTTGCAGTTCCCTGTCCGGCAAGCGCCAACCATCGTAAACCGGAAAGTTCCGCAGCGCTTGAAGAACGCGGACTACAGGAGCCGGGAATACCTGACTGAGCTTGAGGTCGAGCAGCTGATGGGGGCTGCCGGACGGGTAGGGCGGCACGGCCACCGGGACTCCACCCTGATTCTGCTGTCCTACCGCCATGGCCTGCGCGTCACCGAACTGGTCAGCCTGCGCTGGGAGCAGGTCGACCTGAAGCAGGGCCTGATGCACATCAACCGGTTGAAGCACGGCAATCCCAGCGTGCATCCGGTACGCGGACCGGAGTTGCGCGCACTCAGACGCTTGCAGCGTGACTATCCCGCGCTGCCCTATGTGTTTTGCAGCGAGCGCAAGGCGCCACTGACCGACGATGCGATCCGCAAGATCGTCGGCCGGGCGGGCAGGGAGGCCAAGCTGCCGTTCACGGTTCACCCGCACATGCTGAGGCACGCCTGCGGCTACAAACTGGCGCAGGCCGGCCAGGACACCCGGGCCATCCAGCATTACCTCGGGCACAAGAATATCCAGCACACGGTTCGTTATACGCATCTGTCCCCGGACCGGTTTAAGGACTTTTGGAAAGACTAGGAGGAATGATGTTCAAACGCAAAAAACGATTCAAGCCCTACCGCATGAACCCCATCCGGGTTAAATCCTGGCGGGAAATCGCATGGACCAGGGTGATGCTGCTGGCGGCGGGAGCGTATGGAATTCTGTTCGCTTTACTGCACGAACTGCAAGAACTGCAAGAACTATGGGATGAAATTGAACTGGTGTTTTTTACTCAAGATGACAGTCGTCCTTACCATGGCAGATTTGAACACAAGAGGAGGTTGTTTGGAAACGATGATGACAGTGTTGCGCAAGGGCGTTGGGATATCACCTCGAGCTATTACACCTTGTTTCATTCGGATTGACAGTAGTGATCATATTCATCATGACTGAAATGCGTGGTCTCATGGGAACGGGGCGGGGATAACGGAGCGGATGCCGCAGGCGTCACTTGTGCTTGATGAACAACTCGGCGAGTTCAACACCCAGGATCAGGGAAATTCCCATCAGTATCCGGACTGAAGGATTGCTGATGCCGCGCTCGATCTGCGAGATGTAGGTTCGATCCAGCCCGGCGCGGAACGCCAGCTCTTCCTGCGACAGCCCATGCGACAGGCGCAACGCTTTCACGTTGTCGCCCAATACCCGGCAAATCTGCACCATGCTTTTTTCCATGGGCGCTACGATGCGGGTGTAGAGATTGACAGTCCACGGAATATAATCTACAAAGCCGGTTTTACCATCTGGTAGCAGCGGAACAAAGAGTCATGTTGATGGCGATCCAGCAATCCTGTTATGCAACTCGGGACTTTTTCGTCACGCCATCAATTGAGGTGACATTTGAACGATGGGCTTTATCAGCCTTGATTTTTACAATTCGGGGACCGGGGGAGGTGCTCATGACATGAAGCAGCGAACGAGTTGGAAGCGAACCAAAATATAAACAACCAAAATAAGGAATCTCATGAAATACACTCAAACCATCGGCATGGTCGTACTGGCGGCCATGGCATTCTGCATGGGCGGCTGCCAATCGATCCCCCAAGCGCAGCTGAAGAATTACGCATTGATCGCTTCCAGGACCAGCGATTATGGGCAAGACATGGATGCCCCCGGCGTATCCGACAGGCAATCGGTGGCGTATATCTCCTATGTGAATGGAAGGCCCCGTTTCCCCGCATCGCCCTCCATCGACGTTCTGCCCGGCGAGTATGTGGTGCAGCTTGGATTCAATTGCGGTAATACCGCAACCTGCAGGAGGGGACCTCAAATCGACATCGTCGTCGAGGCCGGGAAGCGTTATGTGTTGAGGCCTCGTGGCGTGATGGTCAGCGACCGGTTCTCAAGCAGAGCGAACGAAGTGCGTTACAAGCCGCCGGTCCACTAGCCAAAACAAGAAGTGCTCACGCAGGCCGGGATACCCCGGTCTGCGCATAACGAAAACAGACAAGGGATCGCCCATGAAAAAAAGTCAGGTATTGCCCAAAGCAGCCGCTGTCCTGGCCGCCATCGCCACGGTGAGCGGGTGCGCATCGGCACCGTCGATGTCAGTGCCGCCGACGGACCAGATTATCCAGAAAGACAAGGGCAACTTCGAGGGATTCTATAACGACTGGATCCGGCCACAATTGAATTCAGCTGCCGTAATCAGGACCCACAACGATTCGGAGAGCAGGGCTACCGTGAACGCGATCGCCGATGGGTTCAGCAGGTTTTGCGAATCGATGGGCGGCGCATCGGATGGTAATGCGCAGAAGTATGGGTACAAAATGATATGCACAACAAAGGAGGGCAATTATCTCGGCGAATTCATGATCACGCCATACAGTGACCTTCAGGGGATTGGGGTGACTGTTGATTCGGCAGCGCTAAAGACTGCGAGGGCCGCCAAAGCCGCCGCCCAGGCTCTGGCCGAGCGCAAGGCGGAATACCGGGAGCTGTCTTCGGAATCGCTGTCTTATGCTCAGCTTTATACGCTGGTGGAAAAATTCAAGAACGACGACCCGGATAACCTCCTTCCTCAAGCGAGGGAGAGGCTGAAGGTTCTGGAGGAAGAACAAAGAAAGATGAACCTCGCCAGGATGGCTGAGCAAGAAAAGCAGAAAGAACTTGAGGAAGCATCACAACGTCTCGAACAGGAAAACCGCCAGGTAGGCGACATGGTCTGTGAGAACGTGCCTGCCTCCATCATGATCAACGATGGCGCCATTGTGGGATATAACAATCACACGATAAAGGGATACGATCATTTCACCGGGTATGTCGAAAATATTTCCGGCCACAAACTTCAGATACGCATCGCCGGAATACACTTTACTGAAGAAAACTTTCGCTACGAAATGGATCTTGACAGTTCGGTCGGTGCCGATGGCGTGAAAAAGACAGTTGGCGGAATCATCTGGGACAGCACCTATAACTGGAACGGCTGTTGATTTCAAACAGCTCACGAATCATAAACGCCGCAGCGATGCGGCTTTTTTATTCTGTTGACGCGACCTGTTGCCTCGTCGTTCAGTGTGGGATGAGCGCTGGGGCTATCCGATCATTAGCACTTGGTCCGAAGCAAGATGGAACCGCCGGCGACGGCCGGCGTCTTCCTGAACGTCCTATCTGGAAATCTCATGAACGGCTTCAATTAGCACACAAATGTCTGAAATACTCTACTTGAGCCAGTTGATTTCCATTTAGCCTTCTTGGAAACACCAATGCCACGGCTCATATTGGTAACCCCATGGGTTGCCAATGGGATAAGAGAGACGGTAGCCGAATTCGACAGCGCGTTTAATGAGCCAAGCATATGCAGCCGTTTGTTCGAATTCAACTTCAAGTGCATTGCTTCCAGGAGTTGAGATATCTACGGCGCACCCGGTATGGTGTTCGCTATAGCCAGGTGGTGCGCAGATGGTAACGATGTTTTCGATTGAGTCCCCGATTTCAAGCTTTCGGCGAACTATCTCGGCTTGCCGGTCGATGCTGCGAAAGGCTGAGACGATGAACAACGCTATGTCATCGGCGAGCGCCGCTGCCTTGAGGCTGCGCCAAGCTTCGGCAGCAGCGGGAACAAGCAGGTGATTTCTGCCGTCGGTACCTATTTCGGCACTTTCGAGGCGTACAGCCTCCTCGCACTCTCGTAAGCCGCGAGAAGCGATCAATTCATTGGATATTCCGAGTGCGGCAAGGTGTATGTTCATGCGGATTTAATCGCCCAGCGTAATTTGGCTAAACATCGGCCAGATTTTAGTTCAGCCTGTCCATGCTATGGCGCCACGTTTTCATTCGGTACAAGGGCAAGCAGATCTGTGACCCCTATATCAACATTGGATTGCCAAAGCAAAGTTGTCGCCTGGCCTCGGTGGTGAGTCTGATGATTGAAAAAATGCATCAAAAGGCTGAAGAAGTTCTTGTGTGCAACCACACCTTTCACGCTTGTATATGTCAGCACCTGTTCTAGATCATCGTCTGTTATCGAGCGTCCCAATTTCGTGATGACCTGATCGAGTAACTTTCGGTGATTTGAAAGGCTTTGAATATCTGGGAAGAGAATCTAGTCGAGGCTTGTCGGAACCGGAAGGTTCAGTATTGGTTCAAGTGCCGCGTAATTGGCCGGATGGGCTGCATAGCGCTTGAGCCAAAGTGTATCTCCAACGACCAAGTGATTAAGTATCCCGATCATGGAGCCAAAGGGAGCCTTCCTGTCGCTGACAAGCTCCTGTTCAGATAAGCTCATGGCGGCCTCATACAGCCTGGTATTCATCCATTCGTTGTACGTTGCCAGCAGACAGATGTGCTCAGTACGGTTCAGCTTTAACCTCCTGATAGGAAATGATTGTGTCCCTTGGCGATTGTTGCCTGCCTGACTTCACAAATGCCAACGGCTGCTGCTTTCACATATGCCGGACATATCATATCAACTCTTCAACCAGAACCAATTGGGCAACCGGTGTGATCGCTCTTGCCTTATGCGCATTCTCGGCGCCGGCAGGAATGAATATGCCAGAGCCTTTTGGGTAGATAACAAGGCGACCATTAAAGTCGATCTCCAGTGTACCTTCTAAGACATAACCAACATGGCCATTTATGCACCAGTCTGACTCAACAAATTCATCAGTAAACTCCACAATCCGCAATTGTTTGCCATCTTGCTGGAAGGTTTTAGAGCGAGCGCCAGATAGGGTGCTCTGCCACGGTATCGCATTGAAGTTAATACTTTCTGTCAGCATGACTCAAAAGGAAATTTCCGCCTCCATGAAGGTCACTGCATTCCCAGAAATCATTACCCTGGTTCCGTTTAGCTCGCAATTGAGGGTGCCACCACGCTTAGAGACCTGTTTGGCGCTTAGAGAATTCTTCCCAAGTTTGCTTGCCCAGTACGGCGCAAGTGCACAATGGGCAGATCCGGTAACCGGGTCTTCAGGAATTCCATACTTGGGTGCGAAAAAACGACTGACAAAATCAACGTCGATTCCGGGAGCCGTAATGATGACTCCACGCAAATCGAGTTTGGCTAGTAGGGATTGGTCGGGAGTGATGGCACGAACAGTTGCTTCGCTATCGAATATTGCCATGTAATCGTCTGCCGCCAATACCTCGATAGGCTGCTGACCGAGTCCTTTAACTAAAAGGTCTGGAATTTGGTGTGGCTTGGGCGGGCATGCTGGGAAGTTCATTTCCAGCTTATTGCTTTTCTTTTCAACAATAAGCTCGCCGCTATGTGTTACAAAGGAAATTGTCTGCCTGGAATAGCCGAGAATTTCGAAGATAACATGAGCCGTTGCAAGCGTAGCGTGGCCACATAGATCAACCTCCCGTAACGGAGTGAACCAGCGCAGCTTGAAACCATTTTCAGTTGGCACGAAGAAAGCCGTCTCCGACAAATTGTTTTCTTCTGCGATAGCTTGAAGAATCGAATCACTTGGCCACGACGTCATTGGAACCACAGCGGCAGGATTGCCGCCGAAAACCTTGTCGGTGAAAGCATCAACTTGATATTGCCTGAGCTTCAATATGCCCCCGGAAATTGCTAATGGTTGACGGAGTATAAGTCCGTCTTGAACGATTGACCATAATCGAGAAAACCGGCGTCAGTCTGCGGTTGGTTGTCTTTAACCATAAAATAGTAGTTGCATAGCTAACTAGTGTGGTATATATTGCGTCCATGTTTGATCACTGTCTCTATTTCAACACAACGGCCCTGGCTCGACAGCTCGAAAGCGAGTGGGCCAGGGCATTTGAGCCTTTCGAGTTGACGCCGCCCCAGGCATTCATGCTCAGAGCGGTATTGGACCAGCCCGGTCTAAAGCAATACGAGATTGCCAATTCGATGGCAATTGCAAGGTCGACGGCAACCCGGGCTTTGGATGGACTCAAGGAAAAGGGGTTGATCGAACGCAGGAGTTCTGGCCATGATGGCCGTGAGCAGTGCATTTTCCCAACTGCTCCGGCCATTGCCATGCATGCGTCGTTAAATGAAGCCAGCGGGCAAGTAAGCAAGCGGCTGAAAAAGTTACTGGGAATTGATGTCTTTGCTGACACGGTGTCCAAGATTAGTGGTGTGCGCTCCGCCCTTAAGTAAGTGTTTTTTTGAGTATATAGTTGCATTGCTAACTATAGGAGTAACGATCATGAGAATGTCACTGGATAACATGGTAATTCAGCTTGCCGAAAGGAAGATGCTGACGATTCGGGATGCCCGCGATATCCGGATCGAATGCAACGAAGGAATGGTCTGGGTCACCGTCGAAGGGCAGCCTGGCGACTTCGTGCTTGCAAAGGGAGAGCACCTGCTCATAAAAAACAAAGGTCCGGTCTTCATCCAGGGCATGCCCTACGCTTTAGTCAAACTGGTCAGTGCCGCATCGTCAGGCCGTAAAGTCAGCTTATTTGCGTGGCCTTTCGATTTACGCCCATTACACACGGTTGCGTGACTTACGCGCGCGTTGATTGGATTTGAATATGCCGTCTCGTTCAACTGGGCTATTTGTGCGCAACATATTCAGCCATTCCTCGGTACTCATCACTGCTGCGAAACGCGCCTGCATTACGACCGAGAAGGTGCGGTGAATCTCCTCCGCGCTGGCTGATCCAGCCTTGTTGGTATAAGGCAGGGAACCGGCCGCATCTGACAGGAATTCCACTGCAAGGCCGGTATGAAATGCATCCTTAATGGTGGCGTCAACACAATTGTGAGTCATGTAACCAACGACTGTTACTGTGTCGATTTGATGCTCGCTCAACCATTCAGCGAGATTTGTCCCCGCGAATGCGCTGGGCAGTTTCTTTTCAATATAGTGATTCCGCGTACGTGACCGCACGACCTCGTGCAATTCCCAGCCATTGCTTCCTTGCGCAAAAATGGGCGAATCGGCCGGTGCGAATTGCTGTACGACGATAATCGGTATGCCTGCTTCCTTGGCAGCATCCATGGCCTTGCCAATATTGGTAAGCGACATGTGAATATCGGGGAATTCGATTGGCAAATTTCCCGTTACATACTCGTTCTGGACATCAATAACGATCAATGCGCGGCAAAGTTGGTTAGGCATGTATTCTCCATTGGGTTGGCCGAGGATGATGCTGGTAATTATCTGGATTCTTGTTCTGGCGGAACAGTGGCCTGAATGACATAATTCGACATATTCGGGCCATATTGCGAAAGGCGCGCTATGCGTGAAAATACGGTTGCGGTGATTGCCTTCAACGGTATCAGCCCGTTTCACCTCTCTGTTCCCTGCGCGGTTTTCGGCGAAGATACAACCGGTGCGAGCATACCCAGGTTTGAACTGCTGGTTTGCGCAGCCGAGGCAGGCGTGCTGCAAACGACAGCGGGATTTTCGATCGAGACGCGCCATGGCCTGAGGGACTTGCCAAAAGCTGCGACCATCATCGTGCCGAGTTGGCGCAACCCCGCTGAAACGCCGCCTCAGCGCTTGTTGAATGCGCTGCGCTCAGCTCACCAGCGCGGCGCACAGATTGTGGGCTTGTGCCTGGGTTCGTTTGTCTTGGCTGCTGCCGGATTGCTCGATGACCGTCCCGCAACCACCCACTGGTTCTGGGCGGATGAGCTGGCCAGGCGCTATCCGCTTATTCGCGTGGATTCCAATGTTCTTTACGTAGATGATGGCAACATCATCACGTCAGCCGGCACGGCTGCAGCGATTGACTGCTGCCTGCACATTTTGCGGCAGCGATACGGCGCCAAGGTGGCAAACCAGGTTGCGCGGCGGATGGTCGTGTCACCGCATCGCCAGGGAGGACAGGCCCAATATATCCAGCAACCTGTTCGCGATGTTTCAACCATCGACCACTTTGCGAAAGTGCTGGATTGGACCAGGCGAAATCTGGATAAACCGCATAGCCTTGACACGCTCGCCGAACGGGCGTTGATGACGCGCCGCACGTTTACCAGGCGCTTCCGGCAGGTCATGGGTGTAACGGTAGGGGATTGGCTGCTCAGCCAGAGGCTGGTCTTGGCTCAGCAGTTGCTCGAAACGACGGACAGGCCGATTGATTTGATCGCTGAGATGTCAGGTTTCGGATCGCCTGCCTCACTCCGTCAGCACTTCAATCACACCTTCAAAATCTCGCCATCGAATTATCGGCGGGAATTCAGAGGGGTGTAGGCTCTTTGGGAAATATTCGCGAATGCCTCCGGCACGATGAAGCACCTCGCAATTGTTAACTGTCTGCCCGTAAGTCAGTCATGTGCAGACAATGCCATGGTGATTTCCTCGACGGAAAGAAACACATCCTCTCCAATTTCCTCGCGACTCAGGATACCTCTATGTAACGCACTTGCAACGCATATGCTGTCGGCCATTTCCTTTCCGGTGTAGCGATTATAGAGTTCGCGTGAAATCCCATGGTGAAATTCATGGATTCGGTCATTCAGCTCGAATACATCAATTTCTTTGTTTTTCCAACGATCAAATTCCTGTCGCAGCGCCTCCGATGCAGTCGCAAGCTCGCGCTCGTATGCAATCCCCGCCATCTGCCTGAGCTTCTGCCTTAGACTTTTTGATCGCTTGGTTACCATGTTGCAACCTGTAACAGTTTGGATGGCATATTTTGTCAAAGCCTCAGAAATCATGGACACCCAATTTTTCGCCTATCATTGGTATACGCACTTCTTCATTTGATTCAGGCAAATTCACCAGCACATCACCCAGCAGGTCATTCATCTCATCAAAAACGCCATACCCAATTTGCGCTGCATCAGCGCGCGCATCCTCCATCCGCTCGATAAATTCCGTAAGCCGTGGTTCGGGAATGTCAGGAAGCAGCTGGCAAATATCCCGGTATTGTCGAAGCAGCGCTTCAAGATAGCCGATATCGGCAAAGCCCCATTCCATGGAAAACCCCACGGCCGTTTCACACCAGAACAGCTTCAATTCAAGTATTCCGAGCGGATCACCAACGGCCTTGGTGTATTCAGAGATGGCTTTTTTGGCGGTTGCTACGGATGGATTGGCGTTGCGGAGACTTATGTCGGGAGCTAATGCCAGGTTTATTCGTTTCTTGTAATCATCCAGTGCATTTGCAGTGAGTGCGAAACGCGCATGCATGAAAGCCTGGTTTTCTTTGCTTAAGGCATACAGGTCGGAGACGAGCTGCTGGAGTCCCGCTCGATCAAAATCGGCAAGTTTGCTTTTGATGTCACTCCAGGAAGGTTTTGACTTCTGGCGTTTCTTTGGCTTATCGAACATAGTGCTGAAATCGTAATGACTAAAACCGATAAGCGCAAGACATTCGGCCATCTTGGTCGGCACAAAGCCGCCGTTCTATAAGGTCAGTAATTGGACGGACTTTGCCTATTCGATATTTATCGATTCCAGCGCTGGCACGGATCAGACACTCTTTGCCATAATGTTTGTGGGAATTCCATCAAGGCTGATTTGATTCTTTTCTTCCCAGTACTGCCTTATCTGATTCTCTCCCTTTTTGGCTGCCCAGTCATTCAGCAACTCGCGATCACCCAAATATGAGTAACAGGGGACGGCCATGCCACAAGATGTCTGCACCAGATCAATCGACAGATCAAAAATCTGCCGTGCTCCAGGCAGCGGCTCAAACACCGAAAACAAAGCCTCCCATTCCGGATCACCCCGGTGAGTCACCTTCGCGGTTCCATAAAGGCGGAGGATGAGTGGCGATCCATCGAAGGCGCAGAACATGATGGTCATCCGCGGACTGTATTGAACATGAGCGGAGGTTTCATTTCCACTGCCGGTGACGTTCAGCCACACTGCGCGTCTTTTGCTCAGAACCCGAAACGAGTTCATTCCCTTGGGAGAGATGTTCACACGGCTGTCCACCGTTGCCGTCCCCACAAAGAAGATCTTCTGTTGGGCGATAAACCCGATGTGTTTTTCGGACAATTCCTCGTAGCGATTACCCATAATTCTCCTTGGCGAGCAGTTGGCTGTTATTTAATAGCGATCCTTCATTTTGGGATCCAGCTTCCCGCGTCCCGCTTTCAAAGAAAGAATTCGATCCTTGCCGATTGACCGCGCTCACCAGTGCCTTGATCGAAGCAGTCACAATGTTGGCATCCATACCTACCCCAAAGCATTCTGCCCCGCTGCCTGGCCGGGCTATCTCCATAAAGGCGCAGGCTTGGGCATCGCCACATTCGCGGCTGCTGCCCATGGAGCGCTCTTCATAGCTTCGAACATGGAGTTCGGCACCGAGACTGCGTAGCGCATGAACGGCTGCATCAATCGGACCGTTGCCTTCCCCGGCAAGTATGTGAGTCGCGCCATTGAGCTCAACCGTCAGGCGGATTCCCTCTACCGCGCCGCGTTCGAAGAGATGGTGTCCAACATAGTGCAGTGGTTTGCTGGTGGCGAGATAGGTTTGAGAGAACAATTGCCATATATCGGCCGCACTCATTTCCTTGCCGTGGCTATCCGCATGACGTTGCACCTCCCCGGAGAATTCGACCTGCAGGCGGCGGGGCAACACAACGCCGTATTCAGTTTCCAGCAAGTACGCGATTCCACCTTTGCCAGACTGGCTGTTAACACGGATGACCGAATCGTAGCTGCGGCCCACATCAGCCGGGTCGATGGGAAGATAGGGAACATTCCAGATGGCGTCCGGATTTTGCGCGGCAAACCCCTTCTTGATGGCATCCTGGTGCGAGCCGGAAAAGGCCGTGAAGACGAGGTCACCAACGTAAGGATGACGGGGGTGTACGGGCAACTGGTTGCAGTGTTCTACGGTGCGGGCCACTGCGTTGATGTCCGAAAAATCGAGTCCCGGAGCGATGCCCTGGGTATAGAGATTAAGGGCGAGCGTGACGATGTCCACGTTGCCGGTGCGCTCCCCATTACCAAAAAGGCAGCCCTCGACGCGGTCGGCACCGGCCATCAAGCCCAATTCGGCTGCGGCCACCGCGGTCCCCCGGTCATTGTGGGTATGAAGGCTGAGAATGACACTGTCGCGTCGTGCAAGGCAGCGATGCATCCATTCGATCTGGTCGGCATAGATGTTCGGTGTTGCCACCTCCACCGACGAAGGCAAATTGATGATGACCTTATTCTCAGGCGTTGCACACCAGGCGGCGGTTACCGCATCGCAGACCTCACAAGAAAATTCGAGTTCAGTGGCAGAGAAGGTTTCCGGACTGTATTCGAGCACCCATTCAGTTTCCGGCTGTTCGGCTGCCAACTGCTTGACCAGGAGCACGGCAGAGACGGCCATGTCGATGATCCCTGCCTTGCTCATCCCGAAAACTATTTCGCGGAAGGGCTTCGATGTGGCGTTATAGACATGGACGATGGCACGGCGTGCACCTCTCAGAGACTCCATGGTGCGACGGATGAGATGCTCGCGAGACTGGGTGAGCACTTCGATGGTGACATCAGATGGAATGTGATCGCCCTCGATGAGCTGGCGCACGAAATCGAATTCGGTCTGGGAGGCGGCAGGAAAGGCGGCCTCAATTTCCTTGAAGCCTATCTCGCAGAGCATGCGGAACATGCGCATCTTGCGTTCACCATCCATCGGTTCGATCAGAGACTGATTGCCGTCGCGCAGGTCCGTGCTCATCCAGATGGGCGGTGTCGTGATGGTCCGGTTCGGCCACTGGCGGTCGGCGAGATCCACCGGCGGAAACGGACGGTACTTCGTGGCAGGCTGGTGCAACATGATGGCGGCTCCTGTTGAGTAGAATATAAGTGTTGTCGAGCGATATTCTATTCAAAAAGGAGCGGAATTTGATTGCGTATTATGGTGTTACACGCATGATATTAGCCATAATGTTGCTCGTAATGGCAATACAGAGTAATATAATGGCTAATTAGTTATCTATCAGGCAATTGGATGGAATTGGACAGTTACGACAAGCAGATTCTTCGCGTACTTCAGGATGACGGACGTATCAGCAATCAGGACCTGGCGGATCGGATCGGACTTTCGCCTTCGCCCTGCCTGCGGCGGGTTCGTGCACTTGAAGAATCTGGTGTCATCGTCGGATATCGCGCATTCCTGGATGCCAAGGCGCTGGGGCTGTCATTGATGGCATTGATTCACATTTCCATGGACCAACATACCCCGGAGCGCTTCAAGCATTTTGAGTCGCAGATCAGTGAGATTCCTGAAGTAATGGAGTGCCTGCTGATTACCGGCCAGGCTGCTGATTACCAGCTCAAGGTTGTTGTCAAGGATATGGATGCATACCAGGAACTTCTGCTCAACCGTATTACCCGGATAAAGGGCGTTACGGGGGTGCATTCAAGCTTTGTCCTGCGACGGGTTGTCGACAAGACTTGTCTGCCAGTCAACGAAATATAGGATCACCGTCCTTCTCCGATTAGGCCTAGGCCTAGCCCCTTTGTTGCGCTGAAAATGAAAGGTGGTTATGGCGGGCCGTTAGTGACTGAATGGCATTCAGATCGCCAGTGTCTGTTGTTCAACCTAAAAGTCATACAGGTTTAGCGCGTTTCTCGTCTGGAGCCCTTATCACCCCCGAGACATCCATGCACGAGCTGTACAACCTGCCTCGGGCAACCAGCGCTGTATGCCAGGAATTCAGAGACTTCAGTTAGACCAGGCATGTCACCATGCCAAGGGTCAGCCAGAAGCTTCTGCGGAAGGATGAAACAATTGGATCCCTCTTGCCGGCCGTGGCCAACGTCAATTCAAAGACGCTCAGCGCGTCCAAGGCACTCTCAGGTTAAACCAAAGAAATCACGAATGCGCAGGAGCTTGTGCGCGAGGCCGATTTAAAATTCATGGGGATTTGCTTGACTGCTGCATAATCCGGACATGACCCGACCCATCACAAAATCCCGCATCCTCTCCGGACTCAGATGTCCCAAGCGGCTCTGGCTGCAAACCTATCAGCCGGAATCAGCGCAACCGTCCTCCACCGCGCAGCTCACGATGGCCAACGGCATCGAGGTGGGCAGAATGGCGCGACTGAATTATCCGGACGGGATACTGATCGGGCATATAGAGCAACCCGGCCTGGTGGTGGCCGAGGCTGCATCCCTGATGGCCAGAATTCCACCCGTGCCATTGTTCGAAGCGGCCTTTGCCCATGCCGGCGCGCTGGTGCGCTGTGACATACTGGTGCCGGCCGATACCGGTTGGCGCATGGTCGAGGTGAAATCCTCGGGCAGCGTCAAAGACCATCACCTGGTCGACTGTGCCATACAGCTGTGGGTATGGGCGGGGGCGGTTGTCAGAATCCGGCAGGTGTGCATCGCACACGTCGATATCGGCTTCGTCTATGCAGGCGACGGCAACTATGACCAATTGTTTGTCGAGGAGGATGTCACCGAGCCGGTGAGGGCGCTGCTGACCGAGGTGCCGGCATGGCTGGCCTCCCACCGCTACATCCTGGCCAACCCCATGCCCATGGTCCGGATGGGGTCACAGGGCAAGCCGGACTGTGAGTTTGCGTGCTACTGCAAGCAGGATCAGCCGGAATATCCGGTGTCCATCCTGCCCAATGGCCGGAAACTTATCACCGAGCTGCAGAATGCAGGCATCGAGGATGTGCGGGACATCCCGGTTGGCGTCCTCAAGAAAGAACGCCACATCACTGTCTGGCAGGCAACCCGAAACAACCAGCCGTTTATTTCACTGGCACTGAAGGCAGAATTCGCCAAACTGCCGTACCCGCGTTTTTATCTGGATTTCGAAACCATCAACTTCGTCATTCCGCGGTGGGCGGGAACCCGACCGCACCAGCAGCTGCCGTCCGAGTGGTCATGCCACATTGAACAAGGGGGTGGGGTGCTGGCGCATTTTGAATACCTGGATACCACCGGCAACTCCCCTATGCGCGGCTTTGCTGAAAGGCTGATTGCGGTAGTCGAGAATGAGGGGCCGATCATTGTGTATGGAAGTTTCGAAAGCACCATCATCAAGACCCTCATTAGCTTCTGTCCGGACCTTGAAGGAAAATTGGACGACATACTTGACCGGTTGGTGAATCTGCTGCCATGGCTGCAGAACAGCTACTACCATCCGGCAATGAAAGGCTCATGGTCGATCAAGGCGGTGCTCCCGACCATTGCCGCTCATCTCGACTACACGCAACTGGGCGAGGTGCAAAACGGCACGCTGGCACAACTGGCTCATCTCGACATCAGCAATCCGGCGACTGGTCAGACAGAGCGCGAACAGAAGATCCATAACCTGTTCAAGTATTGCGAGCTGGATACGCAGGCGATGGTGGAAGTGGTGAGGTATTTTGAACGCTGATGAATTATTTTCGGAGGAATCACAACAACTCGTTTCGCGAAGTGACCAAAGAACGCTATGGAAATTGGCCAAGGAGCGGAAAGTTCGTCGGACGTGTAGAACCACAATACGCGGTTTCCACATGGATGGGATGATCGATTGTGGCTATGATCCGCGGTCAATTTAGTACCACTCATTGAGAGAGTGTATTCATCAACCAAATAAAACCGTGACTAACGATAAATTGCTTTATCAAAAGTTAGAATTGGCACTGTTCGGGCGTGTCGGTAGCAAAGTGTCAGAAGTTTCTATTGTCTGTTTAGTACTGATTTGCCAGTTGGGCATTAAATAGCCCAAGATACTATAAACGCATATACTAAAGACTGATCTATGCCCACAAAAACCAAGCCTAAGCAGCCCGCAGATTCCTACATGATTCCAGTTAAGATCAGTGGGCCTGATCGTCAACTGATTTCAGAATGCTTAGATATTGACTCAGGTACAGAAGTCGAAAGGCTTGAGCAGGCCGTCGACTCAATAGTAGAGGCGCTTACGTTTTCCTCCAATATGCTTAGACGTGTTGCGCCGAGGCCCTTGCCAGCTCATATCGTCGCTGCCTTGAAGCCCATTGAGGAAGCCTCCAGAAAGTTGGCTGCCCTTATTAACCCTGGCGATCTTCCGCCTGCAGTTCTGCGTGAACTCGATATTCCTGAAATCACAGGCGGCGAGGCGTGGACTTTACTTATGGCGATACAGACGCAAGCAAAACTGGCCATCGAACGATTACGGGGCGAGAAAAGCTCAGGTGCCCATATAGAGACATTTGGGAATTCCTTGGCTTCAGTGAAAGAAAGCCTGCTCTGTTTATTTGAAGCATTGCGGCCTCAAAACTCGCATGATGACCTGAACGAGTACAAAGAATCTAAAGCCGAATTCGTTAGGATATGCCGGAAGTATTTACCCGAGCCCCCTACAGCCCGAAAATCCAAATCACCCTGACCCAGCAACATGCCCCAGTGCGGGCTTCCAAAGACGGGTAGGTAATGTTGTCTTCGATAACACCGGCCTTGAGTCACTTCTTGATGAGCCGGAGGACGCGCTTGTCCGCAATACGGTGTTGCAGGAATTTAAGCATCCAGTCGTGATCGATGGTGTCAAGGTACGAGCTGATGTTTGCGTCCAGGATCCATTCAATGCGAGCAGAACACGCCTTTTTAAACATTACACTTGTAAGTGATTTGCATAAAAGCATATGCTTGAAACTTCGGAATAATCTCAGTCGGCGGTTGAATCCGATCATGCACAATTCAGGCAAAACACCCAGGTCAAAAGTTCTAATAATTAATAGGAGGAAATTAATCATGACGAAAACAAACAAGCAAGATTATTTAGCCAAGGCCAAGCAGTTGTCCGAGCAAGAAGCCGAACGGCTGCTGTCCAGAATAATGGGTAGTAAACTGGAGCGCCAACTGGAGAAGGGCAAGATAAGTCAACTGGAAGCGCTGTCCAGGCAGTTGGAATTGGAAGATGAACAACTCCAGAAGTGGCGCAAAGTAGTGCTTAATTGGAAGGCAAAGGAAGAAGCCAAGAAAGCTAAGGAAGAAGCCAAGAAAGCTAAGGAAGAAGCCAAGAAAGCTAAGGAAGAAGCCAAGAAAGCTAAGGAAGAAGCCAAGAAAGCAGCAAAGGCCAAGATTGCATCAAAGACAAAATCCCCTCCGAAGGCAAAGACACAAGCAAAGCCCCAGGTCGCTAAAAAAGTCAAAGTTGAGCCGAGCAAATAGCGGGTTCGCACTTTCTGGGCAAAACAGTCCGTTCAATCGTCATATCAGCAGAAAAAATAACCCCAAGCCTGCTGGCGTGATCCCCATTTAGTAACACTGAAGGGAGTGTAATGAATATCGACATTGTTGACAGGGCGTTTAAACCCGATTTGGCATTTGGGATTGGAACAAAGGATACCAAGCTTCTTTTTACAGAGTACAAAGCAGAGTTAATTGGACGCAATGTCACCAATGATGAATTGCTGGATGTTGCAGCGTACAGTATGGCTTATACTGAAATTAATGATGATGGAAACGAACTAACTGTTAGCGTGTTGGGGGAAATTATTGACGACTATGAAGTTAAGGCGGCACAACTGGCAGCGTTGCCGTGGGATGAAATAATGTCCGACATGCAGAATCGCATCGCACAAATGAATGGTGAAGCAAAGGAGAAAATCCTGCAAGGATTAGCTACTGGTATCGAAATCCAGAGAACGATGACAGCCAAGAACTCGGAAAAGGGTCGTCATTTTAAAAAGGCGGATGCTGAGATTTGGGAAAAAAAAATCCCCAAGCCTAGACTTGGGGAAAAATCGTAGTTCTAACGGAGAGTCAGAATGCCTGTTCAAGGGAGATATTGAGCAGACCTAAACATTTGCTTGTTACGCTACGTAAGCAGATTGTCCAATAGTGGTGTTACAAACAAGTTAAAGAAGCACAGTATTCATCCTGTAACAAGCAATTGGTAACTTGAAGTCCTTTCAGCAAGGACGGGCCGTCATGATTCAGGAGATAACACCGCTTTATGGTGAACTTGTTATCACCTCATCCCATGAAAATCAATCCGGTATTCCAGATGAAGTAAAGGCGATGAAAGAACAGACTCGATTAATGATAGAAGAGGCTGCATGTTACCTGGCTGAAAAAAATAGGATTTTCGCCTGGCTATGAGTTAGAGGATTGGCTTCACGCTGAAGCGCAGATACTGAAATAATTTTCTCTAATTCAGCACAACACCTTCAAGCCCCAGTCATTAGCAGACTTTTTTGTATTCTGAGAATTTTTTCATATTGTCGGCGGTCCAAAAAATGCATGAACGCTAATTATGGCCTCGGGCGTCGGCTTGGGGGGGTGAAACGACAAAGGGCGGTCGTCCCGCCCCTTAATTGCAACGTGAAATTGCAGGCAGACTTTATTAGATGATTTCCAATGCGATAGCAGCAATCATTACCGACAATGCCGCCATCCAGCCAAACGCCATATGGAAACTTGTTTCTGCATCATTCATAGTGCGATTATTCTGTGGGGTGTTGTTTCTGATATTGTTAATGTTCATTTTGATTCTCCTTAATGAAACGATAACTGGAAATGTATACCGAAAAGCCATACCCGAAACAAAGTGGGCGTTCATTAGGCAGCACGACCTAGCTTCCGTTGCATTAAATTTTTGTGAAGTTAATCTTGCTGTTTGGTCGCATCGTGTAATTCAATGCAGCGTGCTGGAATATTGTTCTACTCGGCGCTGAATAACATCAGCAAGAAATGGACGGTACGAATACGAGCTTGGAAAGTTGCGCTAAATCGGTTTACTATCCAGTCCGACGATCGGATCCCCAGCAGTAGTGAAATCCCGTATACATAAAATTCGGGGCACCCTCCATATTGATTCATCCCCTAAATTTGGCGCCGGCTCTATTTCCTTCTTATAAGGAATTACCTTTGTCCGTTCGGCAGATTGGGTCTGGCAAGGCTGTGCGGCCGAGGCACGCACATTAAGAAGCGGCTCTATTTGACGTCCATTCCAACCGATCGCCCAGGGAAGCCGCCCACATCGAAGTATGTGGTCTGACCAACCGTCTGATACTTGAGCACCGTGCGCCATCCATGCAAGCCAGATGCCGATCTCTTGGTTTTGAAAGCAAACTTCGGCACCCTGCCGCCTGGCATTGACTCTGATAAAATACGCCCTATCAGCTTGCCTTTGATGGGAATATCAAGCTTCAGGATTTCCGCGAGCGTTTTTCCGACATCTGCGTTGCTAACTGGCGCTTTATCCACGAATCCCTTCTTGAAATCTGGGCCGATCGCAGCCATGAAATTGTACGTATCGGCTCGGCTGAAACTTCCATGCATACCTTGACCCTGCTGCAAACCGGTGTCAGCGACTTCCGCCGTACATAACACCGGAACCTTGCAGCCGGTGGCTTGCGATTTGAAGTTAATCACGATTGCTGGGATAGGCGTCAGCGCCGACCCCTTCATATTGATCGAACTTAGCGGAAGCGTCCCGGGGATACTGCCTAGGGAATCATCGACGAATAAACCGCTCACATAGTCTTGTGCAAGCAGCGCCTCCACCACCTTGGGAGCGAGTGCCTTGGCGTTGGCTTTCGGCAGGTAAACCAGGTCAGAGCCGCCATTTGCCGCAACCACTAGATCCGGCTGACCTGGGTCTTGACCGAGCAGCCCGTTTGCTCTTTTTGGATGATTTCCCGCTTCGTAGTCAACAGGCTCATTCTGGGCGTCCGGATCAAACAGTGGCAGATCAAGTGCTTTGGCCAGATCAATCGCAACGAAGCCTGGGGGCAATTGAGCGGCAGGGACATCTGAGTAACCGATCTTGGCTGCGGGGCTGCTCTTGCTTTGTTTAGAAATCGTGGAGAAGCCGTGATCTGATGTAATAAAGACATCGGTTGTCTTATCCAGCCCAAGTGATTCAAGCGCAGTCATGATCGCTTTGAGGTTGGTGTCGGCATTCTTGATCGCAGCCATGGATGTCGGCCCGTTAATTCCAGGCTTTAGTTTGCCGAGGCTATCTCCCTGATTATGTTGCGTACCGTCAGGATCGCGCGACCAGAACACAAGAACGAACGGCTTCCCAGCTGCTTTGAAGCGCGGCAGTATTACCTTGGTTGTGATGTCTACAAAATATTTTTGCTGTTCGATGTTCGCAATGGCGGTGCCTGGAGTCTTCGCGTCCCCAGCTTTGCCGTTGTCTCCGCGCGTCGGCGCTTCCGTGGACAGCCCTGCCTGCTGCAAGTCAGCCGTCAATGTGGTGCTCAAAGCGATACCACCCTTGCGACCGGTCAGGTCATCCACAACGATAGTCTGTTCGTCCGACCTATCGCCCTCAGCCTGAATCGCGATCGGCCCCAATTTGCCGACCGCGGCGGTTGAAAAGCCGTTCTTGCGCGCCGATGCGAGGAGCGTTTCCTCATTCAAGAAATTTCCCGCGAAATGTTCATCGATGTCGCCAAAGACCTGATCGTTTTCTAAGAAAGGTGTCACGCTTCCTGCCGCATTCGGCACGGGAAAGCCGGTATAAATCGTGTTGCCGAAAACACCGGTGTCACCCAAATAATGGCCTGTTGCAAGTGCAGAACTGTTCGGCATGGTGAAGGTCGGGAACAGCGAATGGCTGTTCTTGAACCAGACCCCGGATCTGGCGATCGACGTCATTGCGGGTCCTGTCTCGTGTGTCACCACAAGGGCACGTAAACCATCCGCCACAAACAGTACGACATTGTGAGGTTGTTCCGCCGCAATAGCTTGCGTTAGGGAAGAAAACAAAACAAAAGCCATCAGAATGTGGCGTTGATGGGAGTTCATTTTTCTTATACTCCAGAATTTAATTTTTCAATTTTATAGGTGAAATGTTGCCGCAAAATGACAGACGTCAAGGAATCGAAAAACGCCTCCTTAGAGTGGAAGCTTATTTTCCCAGAAAGGTTCCCGCTGCAGATAAAGCTTCCCATGGCTCTCCCAGACTTACCGAAAGACGCGCAGCTCGGCAAGCTAGCCAGCCACGGACTATTCCCACAGCTTCGCTTTGTGCTGCGCTGGATCTTGGCATGTGCAAAGACGCCAGCAGCCGATGGGCCGTGGCGACATCGTTCAGTGCGCCCAGCGCATCTTGCAAGCCAGCCAAAGCGTTCACATAACCCTCCACTTGGCCGGCCTCATATAGTTCGGCAAAAAATTCTGTCGCATAACGCAGCTTCTTGGCCGCTATCCGCACCGCATGGCGCTGTGCCATGCCGAGCTGCATCAAATTGCGGCCGCGCTTGCACAATTGTTATGCCGCTTTCGCAGCATTCGTCGTGCCAGTTTGCTTACCGACACTTCCAATTCCTGCTGTTGCGTGCCAGTCAGATGCACACGCCATTCGTCCTTTTCAAGCCACGCGCCCAACGCCAGCCACTGTTTTGCATAGCGCTGTGAACGCACCGCTGCGCGTGCGATTTCTTTATAGTGCTGCTGCTGTGCAAGTACATGGTGGTGCATCGCAGCCAGTGCCTTTTGTTCGGGGAACTGTGCCATAAGCGGCGGCAGCGTTTCCGTTACAAATACGTCCCAGTCACGTGCAGGTGCAAGTTGTTCGGCAAGGCATTTCAAACCGTCCGAAATTTGCGGATAAGTTGCGCGCGGGATCACGCTGTCAAACATGCTTTGCGCGGATCTCAGGCGGCGCAGCGCAACCCGCATTTGGTGCAAGTATTCGGGTCACGACCGAGCAGCATGCCTTCCTGGTTTCCTTGCAGATGTACAACACAATTTCTGATAATTGTCTTGAACGCGACATTCGCGCTCATTGCTGGGGTCAGGCCGGGGGCTGCCGCCTTGACAGGCAATGCCGGCACACTGCTGCATAGGACATAGCCGCGCGCGGCTTTGCTGCTGGCGATGGGCATCAATGGCACCAATATCCGATTAGGCAGTCGCCGGACTTTACGTTGAAGCTAGTCTAGTCCATCCAACTCACGAATAGGATTCTTCTGGCCAGACTCAATATCAGTAACTGGTACCGGCGGATATCCTACTGAAGCATCCAAACTGCATTTCCATGCTGCAACAATGAGATCTCTTAGTTCGGCAGCGCCTGAAGCTAGTCTCGAAATGGCAAATTTGCTTATCTCGTCACTCTCGGAACTCAACGTATTGGTGTTCATGAGCCGATAAAAGGGAGCCACTTGTTTATTGGTTTCAATCAGGTAGCTTGCTGTTTGCTTTTGAATATCGCACCCCAGGTTCACTGGCTTGGGCAGGCTTTGAGATACCATTGCAGTCTTTATATACCTTGAAACATATTTCCCCTCAAAGTCCGCATGCACCGTGTTTGAATTGGAGAATTTCTCAGGATTGTCAAAATTCCCCCATCCGTTGAAGTGTGTCGTGACATGAAGCGGCTGGCTGCCATCTCCCACAAAATGACTCCAGTACCCGGCATCCCTCAGGATGAGCATTTCATGCAATCGCTTGTCGCGTTCATACCAGCCTTTATCGGTGGCATTGCTGCTAAACCTGATTCCTGCGTCATCCGCACGCCAGTATGCAAAGTCCTTCGTCAACTGCTGCCAGCCATCAATAATGGAATAAGGGAGAAAACCCACTTTGTATTCATCCAATCCCTTTTCTCTCAGGGCGGTGTCATAAGCTTCACGGGAATCCGGCAGGGAATCGATGGGTACGGCATCCCCGATCAGGCCGTTGTCTCCCAGGTTGAGATAGTGGCCCGGGTCGAGGTCTTTGTCATGGCTATGGCCTGATCCTTTAGAGCGGTCCGGTTCTCGACCAAGTTCTCCAATTAATGAAGCTGAATCGTCAGAGCGAAGAAAGGCTGGGATGTCATCGGGAAGCGATTTGATGCCGACAGAACTGATTATCCTGTGCCCAGTAGCTCCCCAAGCGAAACTGGCCTGAGGATATAACCCAACAAATGCAAGGAACATCAGACAGAGCGGCACAGAAGAGCATTTGTTTAATATTGCTTTAAGATTGCAGTTCATGTAACCACCTGGCGAAATTGTCCTGCATCTGCTTGTTGAGACGCCTGAGAAATTTTGATGATTGATCATCTAGGCGTAAATAGCGACACAGGACGAGGAGATTTTCGACGCTCATAAAGCCGGCTAATGGTTTCCAACTCATTTTTTAGTGCTATAGCGCTTAATTTTGAAAGATGAAGATGCGTAAATATTGATATGCGCCAGTTGATCTGAGTGAATGCATTTGAAAATGCTTGGCGCCTTTCTTCTTCACTTCCTTCGACTGAGACTGGGTCGTCGATCCCCCAATTCGCTGTTATAGGCTGTCCAAGCCAGACTGGACAATCATTTTGCGGAAGATCATTGCAAACTGCGAACACGAAATCCATTTGCGGTGCTTCCGATGACGCAAACACATTCCAATGTTTGCAGTGGAGTCCCTCAACGGCCAAGTTTGCTCGACGTATCTGCTCTATCGCCAAAGCATCAACCTGATTGGCGGGCTGGCTACCGGCGCTAAAACCCCGGAAACGCCCTTTGCCGACGTGGTTAAGGATAGCTTCAGCCATAATGCTTCTTGCAGAATTTCTCGTGCATAGAAACAGCACGTTGTAGATCTTCTCGCTCATAACAACTTCTCCACTGGCTGACGATCTTGAAAATGATTTCGAACTCATTTTAAAGACTTATTTTGGTTACGTTTCGCCCTGATTAGCATGGTGTTCACTGTGTATTCGCCGGATTGCGCCGGCAACTAAGTTTGGGAAACCTTTGCGGCCGCCTCTTTCATCTATGATCAGCGTGTTGAGGTAATTCTTCTGATCGACGATACCCACCGGAGTACGATTGGATTGCCGATATGTGGAAACTTCTCAATTAGCAATATGACCTCGGCAGCAATTCCTGCAAGCATTTTTTATTGGCGGGAAGGGTTTCTGATTGAATATGTGTTCTAACATGGTTTAATCAGGTCACATAACCCTTTGCGTTAGAGGGATTATTCATTACCACTGTTACGCGCAGATGACATAACGTTCCAAAACCAGTCAGTCATTAGTTCCAAATCGGACTGCATCATACTGCTAACCCAGCAAATAATCCCCTATTACAATGTCGCATAAATCTAAGGAAACACCGAATAACTCTACCTGATAATGAGCTGGCGCGTTAAAGGCACAGGTCATTATTGAATGAAGGTGAAGAGATGAAACAACAGACACTGTCGGTGGGAGGATTCGATGCTTACCGCAAGACGACACGCAAGGCGGAGTTTCTATCATGCATGGACAGCTTGGTGCAAAGCACGTTATTAAAGGCGTACCTCAAGGCGTTTCTGCCAAGATCTGTGGAGGCAATGGACTTGGTCGCTTATTCGAATTTCCTGCTTCATAAGCATACAGGCAACAACTATTCTTCAGGCGAATTCTTCCTCGCTGTCATAAACGTCTGATACTTCCTCTTCCTCTGCATCCCGGTCGCCAAGTAGCGCGTAGTTGAAAACCGCATGGCCGTGGAATAATTCATAATCAATTTGCCCCCGGTCTTCCTGGCTGTCGGTTTGCGTGATGTTTATTTCGGAGTCTTCACCGTCTTCTCCCGTCGCAATGACAATGGATGCGCCATACAAGTGTTCAGTTATTGTTGCAGACATTTGCTTTCTCCTCGCTTTAATCCGATCGGCAAAAACAAATCTAACAGTAGAGGGTGAAGATTGTGTTACCGGGATGCATAGTCTTGTCTGTCTTGCTTGTTTGATTTCTGTGAAGTCGACTTTACCCACTTAGTCATAGACACACAAATGTAACAGTGTGACTTTATATTGCACTACGGGTGATCGAGTAACTGCAGTAGGGGAGCTAGAATGAATGAAATCTTGCAATATTTAAGGGCAAACGGAGAGAGATTTGATGCGGAGATAGCAGAAGCTGTCGGTTTGCCGCTTCACAATGCACATGTCCATTTGGCACAGTTGTTGGCCAAGGGGCAAATCGTGGCGTGCCAGTCAACTAGGTTTCAGGATGGGCAGCAAGTCGTAGGGATACGTTGCCGGATATCCGGATATACGCCACCGGGGGCAGTGGGTATGAAAATGAAGGCATCGGAAATCTGCTGATTTTCCGGCACCGGTAATCGTTGTCGATGGTCGGGTCATCATTTGGCTGACTGAAGATTCATTCATTACCCGGCGGGACGTAAATCTCATATCGATCCTTACCATTTCTCTTAGCGGAATACATTGCCTTGTCGGCTGCCATCAGCAGGGATTCGAATTCGCACGCATGTGAAGGATATCCGGCGATGCCGATACTTGTTGAAATGTTCGAGATATTCTTCCTGCCCAGTTCATAGGTTAGTTTCAAGTTTTCCAATATCCGTTCCGCAACCATGACTGCCCGATCAAAGTCGGAATCAAGCAGGATGACGACGAACTCATCGCCACCCAGTCTAGCCGCGGTATCGCCTTCCCTGAGGCAGGAATGCAGACGATTTGCCACTTCCTTCAGCAATTTATCACCGGTGGAGTGACCGTAGGTGTCATTAACGAGCTTGAATCCATCCAGGTCGATGAATAGCAGGAAGATCGGGCGTAATGTGCGGTTTGATAATGAGATTCCCTGATTCAAACGATCCATCAGCAATGTTCGATTGGGCAGGCCGGTTAGTTGATCATAATGGGCCAGCCCAAACAGGTATTCCTGGTTTCGGCGGGTCATTTCCTTGAGCAGGTCATAACCGTTGACCATGCCCAGATATTTCTTGTCTTTGGTGATGATGAAGCCGCTGACCATGTGTTCCATGCCGGTTGCCAGGATGATGTGGGATAGATCTTCAACGCTGGTGCCTTTGTCGACAATGATCGGCTCATCATCCATTATGAAAGAAATCGGCTTCTTGCCCTTTAACTCTTTGGTGTATCGCTTGCTGAAATACTCGGTGAGTATCTGCCTGACGATCAGGCCAACCGGCCTGTCTTTGTCGTTTACAACCGGTAGCGCAAAGAGCTTTTTATCCTGGTGGAACATATCCAGGACCTCGATGCAGGAGACCGACTCATGAACTGATGGGATGTCCTTGAGCAGCTGCTCTACGGTTGAAGTGGGATTGTCGGATCGTTCGTTCGCCACGAACGCGGTTTCTACAGGAAGTCTGTCTGCGGTTAATTGGCTGTGCATAATAGTGAGTGAATCAAATGATTGATTGCGACTTTTATGTCCTGAATTGCTAGGGTTTCATGCGAACTTTGATGTCTGCCGGAACGAACATGGCGAGATCGGTCAGGTAACTAAATATACGGCAAATGGCCGGGATGGACTGAAACTGTGGCAACGCCTCAAGCACGACATGCTTATCCAAGCTACCCTATAGCCAGTCTAGCAAATTATCGTTTCACATTTGTGATGAAAAAAATATCGATGGATGAAACAGGCTGATTTGTTCATTTCGCCGTGGCTTGTTCGCGCAAGAGATTGGGGATTTTTGCATTTTGTTGCAGGATGACCGTTCCAGCCGGCCGGAAAATAGGATGCAGGCAGGCTTTCACTAATGCATATGCCCGCTCACCTTCCGATCAGTGACAGAAAAATTGCTGTCGGCGAAATCTTGCGATAAGAATGGTCACTCCAATGCCGAAAAGCATCAGCAGCCATTCAGATGGTTCCGGGACAGCGAGAATCGAGCAATTAAGGTGGTCTTTCGTATCGCTTGAATGGCCAGCAAATTCATTGTCATTGTTGAAATTCCAGAAAAACGTATTGTGATTTAAAGCACCGCCCGAGCTGCCGGGAACCTCACGGTCCGCGTTGCCGTAAAAGTCGGTGTTATCGCGGGAATGGGCTAAATCGTGGAAAGTTTGATTGTTCAGATCTCGGCCTGAAAAGTCCAGAGAGGGATCCCGCGGGTAGGTGCGCTCGCCAGGGAAATATTGCACAGACGTACTTGATGATCCGCCAGATGAGGTGAGGCCAGAAAAGGATAAAAAAACTGCTTCACCTTCTGTTGCGGTGGCGTTACCTGCCAGAGCAAGCGCAATAGCACCTGCAAGGAATGGAAATTTTGTGCGCATGTTCGGCCTTTGTTTCATGGATATTTCAATTGATGAAAAAGACATATCGAAAGGACTACAATATTAGCAGGCTACTATGAAGTTAAATCGACAATGGCCTTGCTCAAAATGAGCTGTTCGGACTATTTATTTAATGGCTAGGCAAGCCTGGCTTTGTTCTGGCAGCCGGATTTACAAAGCCGTCATTGGCATTTGAGATTACAGCGGACTACATGTCTCCACAACGGTTAGTCGCAGGCTCCGGATAATGCTTGAAATGTAAACCTTGTGTTACGCCGCCCGCAATAAAAATGAGCCGATCAGCGGATAGGCGGGGGCGCTGAACCCCGGTAATGTGAATTCCAGATTCACGTCTTCGTGCTGGCATTATTCAAAGTCGCTTTAGCTGACGGTCGTTGTGGCCTGGAACAGGCACAAAGATGCCTTGACCGGCTCATATGGTGAAACAAGCGCTGATTCTCACTGGATTGAGCAATGCACATCTAATCACCTGCATGTTTTTTGTTGCCCGTCGCACGGTACTAAAACGGGGAAATATTTCTGAGTTTTCGATATGTCCAAATATGATCGCTTCTTTAAATTCGTGCTCACTATGCTGCCAGGCGCGGCTGCAGCAATGGCGGGCTTGGGATTTCTGCCAGCCTCTGCTTATGCTCAATCCAGTTTTGAAAAGGCCAACACCCGGGCTCATCAGCTTGGGACGGCAGCGTTTCTCCGTCACCTGGCGCCTGACGAGTCTGTCGAGATCACGGTTGTGCTCAGGCTGCGTAACCGCGGCAAATTGGACGCGGCCGTCAAAAAGCTTATCGAACCGGGCAGTCCTTCATTCCGGCATTGGCTAAGCAGGAAAGAGATCGCAGCCAGGTATTTGCCTACCGCAGCGCGCGCCCAGGCGGTGGCAAACTATCTGGCCAGTGCAGGCTTCACCAATGTCAAGATATCGGCCAATCACCTGCTTGTAACGGCAGCAGGAAATTCCATTGCGGTCCGCCAGGCCTTTCATACCGAACTGGAGCACTATATTCGGGACGGCCATGAGGGAATCGCGAACACCCGGGATGTCGAAGTGCCCTCCGCGCTGAGCGGCACGATCCTGTCGGTGCTTGGACTGCAGACGCTGGACCAGATGCACACGATGGCGCATCGGGCGGCGAGTGTGCTTGTCACCGGTGCGGTGCATGGGATCAATCCGGTCAATTTTCCGGTCGCGTATGATGCTTCCAGCTTGCCGTCCGCGTCGTCAACAGCCGTTGGAATTATCACGGAAGGCAGCATGACCCAGACCATCGCCGATCTGCATCTGTTCGAGAGCCAGAATAGCCTGTCAACGATCAATCCCACTGTGGTCCAGGTTGGCAAGGCGAGCAGCGACACGGCAAACACGATGGAATGGGATATCGACAGCCAGGACATTCAGGGGATGGCAGGCGGGCAGGTGGCGCAGATGCTCTTCTATACGGCGTATTCATTGACGGATGCCAACATTACCAAAACCCTGAACAAGGCGGCCTCCGACAATATCGCGGCAGTGATCAACGTTTCGCTCGGCGAGTGTGAAAGTACCGCGAACAGTGATGGTTCCATGGCCGCAGATGATCAGATATTCCAGACGGCAATTGCACAAGGACAGACCATTTCGGTCAGCAGCGGTGATACAGGATCGAGCGAGTGCGGCAGTCCCCAAGGAAGTGCGGTCGGGGCGTCCTACCCGGCAAGTTCGCCATACGTGATTGCAGTGGGTGGAACCACGCTGTATACGAACAGCGATGGCAGCTATGGAGGCGAGGTTGTCTGGAGCGGCGGCGGAGGCAGCCCCAGCCTGATCGAACCCAAGCCAGGCTGGCAAAATGCAGTTGTTTCGGGTTCGTATCGAGGGGTGCCAGATATCGCATTCGATGCCGATCCCAACTCGGGTGCAGTCGTGATCGTGAATGGCTCATCCCAGCAGTGGGGCGGAACCAGCCTGGCGTCGCCGCTATTTGTTGGTAGTTGGGCTCGCATCCAGTCAGCCAACAACGCCAGGCTCGGATTTCCGGCGACATGGATTTATAGCCACGGCGCACAAAATACGCCTGCATTCCAGGATGTCACGTCCGGGTCCAACGGCGGGTACAGCGCGACGGCAGGCTGGGACTACACGACAGGATTCGGCAGCTTCGACGTCGCAGCCACGACCCTGCTCACTCAAAGCTCGGTAGTGGTCAGTGCTTCACCTGCGATGATTAGCCAGGGAGAATCCGTCACGTTGACAGCGACGGTGTCAGGAAACACCCCCACGGGAACGGTGCAGTTTCAGATCAACGGCGTGAACTTTGGTGCGCCAGCGACCCTGGTAAACGGAGTGGCGACCCTGACGACGACCCAGCTGACGCTTATTGGGAGCGACGTGGTCACAGCAATCTACTCAGGCGACTTCAACAATGCAGGTTCCAGCACATCGGCCGGCTTCAGCGAGACAGTTACATCAGAGGGGGATGCGCCCCTGCCGCCCTGGTCGCTGGTCTTGCTCGGCGCAGGATTGATGCTCGCCATGAGACGTACGATCTGATCGGTCTTTCAAATTCGACCCGGCAAGTGTGCGAGACCAATCTTGCGACGGTCATATCCGTGCAACATGGCCAGCCTAGAATCTTTTCATTCTCTCCTTGCCTTCGCGAACATGCGCGCCTCACCCATTTCCAGAAGTCACATATACAAGCTCGGCAGCGTTCCAGGAGGTGACGTTGGGAACTTGCCGCGCCCTAGATCATGGTTCGTCCTAGCCGTTTTTTTCATCAGTTTGTTTGCCATCATGCAATATGGCTGGAGCAACGCGCGCAACACCCCTGTTGAGCGGCTTGTCATCGACGAGGCGACAGCCAGGCCCGCTGCATGGTTGATAAACCGGATAACGCCAGAGATCCGGGTTCAGGCGTCCGGATCCCATCTCAAGGCCCCCGGTGGAGGGATCTATCTGCTCAATGGCTGCGATGGAATGGACGTGATCTTCCTGCTGGTGGCGGCGATGCTAATTGCGCCGATTTCCGTTCAGTGGCGCCTGTTGGGTGCGCTGATCGGCATCGGCATGGTCTATGTTTGCAATCAGCTGCGTATCCTGGCGCTTTTTTATGCCTACCGGACCGATGGATCCTTGTTCGACTTGCTCCATGGCACGATCACGCCCATCCTGCTGGTCCTTGTTGCCACGGGATTCTATGTCATCTGGCTCGGAGGTCACCGCGATGTTCCGATGCCGGGTCAGGCAGACTGATGAAGCGGGTGCCGGTGGATGTGCATGACGCTTTTACACCGAAGGCAATGCTTGTCCGCATGGTTATCTCTGCCGCGTTGGTGTTGCCCCTGGCGATACTCTTTGCCAAGCCGATCGCAACGGTGCTATTGCCGCTGTACAGTTGGGTGCTGGAAGGGCTCGCAGACGACTATCGCATCCTGTTTCTTGGATTGACGACCGAAGGGGCGGACAGGGTGATCCGACTGAACGTTACGATTGCCCATGCAATCGTGGTTGGGGACCATCTCGTTTTTCCCAACCCGCACGGCGTTGCGAATGCAAGCACCCTGAGCGGGTACATTCTGCAGCCGTTCTCAGTCGGGCTGATTGCGATTCTGGCATGGCCAGCCCGTTCCTGGCGCATCATTCTGTTGCGCGTTCCATTCCTGATGCTGTTGTGTCTGATCGAAACAGTGCTGGACATTCCGCTCCTGCTTACGGGCGAGTTATGGAGCCTGTTTCTAGACAATTTGGCTCCTGGAAGCTGGTCACCGCTGACTGCATGGACCGCTTTTCTGGACAATGGTGGACGGCTGGTTCTGGGGATTGCGGCTGCGCTTTACAGCATCGTGGCGGCCGATTATGCTGCACGGAAATCCAAAATGATTCTGCGGCCGATATCGCTGCTTTTGCCTGACTGATCTCTCCAAACATTCTTGAGAATAATTTCCAGGGATTTTTTGGATGGTCGCATAGGGTATGTTGACGTAAGCCCGGCGATGCCGGCTTTCCTGGCAATAGCAACCCACCAACTTGTGTCTGGCAACACAAGCTGGATACCCGCATGGATGTGCGCAAGTTAATGCCGGAATGTGACAGTGTGAGGAAATCTTGCCTGCAAATAATAGCCCGAATGGTCTATTGCCAACCCGATTGCTGGACCCGCCAAACGGAACTTGGCGAAAGGCAGTTATGGGGTGCCAGTCGCGGACATGCCGGGTCGCTTTTCAATTTGTGATCCGCCGCAAATAAAAAACCCGCGGAAGCGGGGCCTCTCACAGAGTCGCTGCAGTGCTAGCCAGCATTTGGTTTCCTGCGTTGTGTTATACATCCGAGAAGCCCTAATCCGGCGAACAGCGTTGCATAAGGCTTGGGTTCTGGGACTGCCAGCACAAGGGAACCTGTTCCATTTTCATAATAACCTGCAACAGTGGACGTTCCTACGTAAACGCCGTCTGTGCCAAATCGATAGTTATTATCTTCATAGCCGCTGAAGAGAGCAAAGGAAGTGGCCGAGTTCTGCCACAAATTAAAGACCATTCCCGAAGCGGTTACAAAATCGATGCCATTACTATCGAGGTTCTGCGATCCGGCTTGCCACACATTGTCTGCGATCAAATCGTCACCGCCGGAATTGCGCACGCTAAAAGCAGAAGGACCTCCAGCGATGATGCCTGTTATCGTACCGAATTGACTGCCAAATGTGCCGCCCAAATCCCCCGTCATCCCGGTGACCAGACCGCCAGTCTCGGTTACCTGACCGGATACCGTAAAGGTTCCAAGCGCAACAGAATTGAATGATGCATTAACATCAAACGTGTCAGCCAAGACTGCTTGCGATCCAAGGGCAAATAAGGCGACAATTAACATATCTACACCTTTATTCATAGATTTGAATCTCATTTTGGTGCGCCTCTCGGCTAAGTTACCAGTGAAAAGGAATCCATGCTTTGCATTGGCTCAGTGGTACATTGTCGCCACACCGAACAAAAGCTCAATCCGCCGAAAGGAGTAATTTGGAAAATTGTCTGCAATTTCATTGCCAAGTTTCTAGCCGGCAACAGGGGAGGTCTACACCCAGCTGTAAACGGAGCAGAGGAAAAATTTCTGAAGGTCTGCATCCGGAAGATTGGAATGGAGGCTCTGGGTCGCGGACCGTTAGGGCTGTTAAACCGTATTTGGACGCCACGCGGACCAACGGACAGTCTATTGCCCACCTTTGCGAAACCCTGCATTCTTGGCCATTGACTCCAGATAGCTTGCAAATCCTTCGCCAATTTCCGGGTGGCGCAGCCCAAAGGCGACTGTCGCTTCCAGATAGCCGAGCTTTGATCCACAGTCATAACGTACTCCGTCATAGCGATAGGCCAGTATCTGCTCCTCTTTCAGCAGCGAAGCGATCCCGTCCGTCAGCTGGATCTCGCCGCCTGCCCCTGGCTTGACGTTTTCCAGGTGATGAAAAATGCGCGGCGTCAGGATATACCGCCCGACTACCGCGAGTGTGGAAGGTGCATTTTCCGGTGCCGGTTTTTCAACGATCGCACTGATCTGATCGATTCGCTCTGCCACCGGTCGACTCGCCACAATGCCGTAGCTCTTGGTCTCGTCACGGGGGATATCCTGCACACCCAGCACTGAACAGCGGTAATAGTCGTAGGTATCGACCATCTGCCGCATTACCGGCGGCTGTCCATCCAGCAGATCGTCCGCAAGGATCACGGCAAAAGGTTCATCTTCAATGACAGGGCGGGCACACAGAACCGCATGACCAAGGCCAAGCGCCTCGGCCTGGCGGATGTAGATGCAATTCACATTCTTCGGCAACAGGTTCTGCAATAACTCCAGCATTTTGTGGTTGTTCTTGAGCTTCATCTGTTCTTCCAGTTCGGCGCTCTTGTCGAAATGATCCTCGATTGCGCGTTTGCTTCGACCGGTGACAAATATCAAATCGGTCATGCCGGCAGCCACGGCTTCCTCAACCGCATATTGGATAAGTGGTTTGTCCACAATCGGTAACATTTCTTTGGGGCTGGCCTTGGTTGCCGGCAGAAAGCGCGACCCCAAGCCTGCAACCGGGAAAACAGCTTTGCGAATTTTCTTCATGATCTCTCCGTAAACATGCCAAATCGATGCTTGCACGCATCATCACTTGAAGCAATTGGATGTTAGCGCTGAAATATGACGGTAATAAGATGATCATCTTGACCACGGAGAAATTTCAGCTTCTTTGGCCGTCCGCCTTGATTAAGCGGCATTCTTGCGGCATCAGTCAGTGCCAAACAGGTCCCTGGTGAAAACCTTGTCTTTGACGTCCGCCAAATCATGGGTCATCCGGTTGGAAACAATCACATCTGCTTCCCGCTTGAATGCATTCAAATCGGTGTAGACGGGTGAATGAAAAAATTCGGTTTCGTCGAGTGCCGGCTCATAGACGATCACTTCGATACCCTTGGCCTTGATCCGCTTCATGATCCCCTGAATGCTGGAGGTGCGGAAATTATCGGAACCGCTCTTCATGATCAGCCGGTAAATACCGACAACCTCGGGCCGGCGTTTGAGTATCGTCTCGGCAATGAAATCCTTGCGGGTGATGTTGGACTGAACGATGGCATTGATCATGTTCTGCGGTACATCGCCATAGTTCGCCAAGAGCTGCTTGGTATCCTTGGGGAGGCAATAGCCGCCATAGCCAAATGACGGATTGTTGTAATGACAGCCGATGCGCGGATCAAGGCCGACCCCGTCGATGATCTGCCGGGTATCAAGGCCGTGGGTTGCGGCATAGGTATCGAGCTCGTTGAAATAAGCTATCCGCATCGCCAGATACGTGTTGGCGAAAAGCTTGATAGCCTCGGCTTCGGAAGAATCAGTCAGTAGTACGGCGACGTCCGGCTTGAGTGAACCTGCTTTCAACAGACGAGCAAAAGTCATTGCCCGATCGGATATTTCGCCCACGACGATCCTGGAAGGATAAAGATTGTCATGCAGGGCTTTGCCTTCCCGCAGAAACTCCGGTGAAAAAACCAGGTTATCGCATTGCAATTGCTGCCGGATCGTCGCGGTATAGCCCACAGGGATTGTGGACTTGATTACCATTACCGCCTGGGGCGCGATCGACATTACATCCCGGATTACGGCCTCAACAGAGTTGGTATTGAAGTAGTTGGTTTCAGGATCATAGTCAGTAGGGGTTGCAATGATGACGAAATCGGCATCCTGATAGGCATCCCATTTATCCAGCGTAGCCCGCAAATCAAGCTGCTTGTTCGTGAGATAGTCCTCGATCTCGGGATCGGCGATCGGCGAAATCTTGCGGTTGATCATATCTACCTTCTCGGGCACGATGTCCAGGGCAACAACCTCATTGTGTTGGGCAAGCAGCACAGCCATGGAAATACCCACATAGCCGGTTCCTGCAATGGCAATTTTCATTGTGATCTTTCACCAAGTGTAATGTGCAGCATGATATGGAATGAATGTGACAGTAAATGTAATGGCAGATTGAAATCTGCCGAATTTGTAACGTCATGGTGGTCAAGGGTATAACAATCTGATTTGCAGAATGAAGGGGTTTATTGAAGCGGGATAGAACAGACGAGTTTCATATTTCTGCAACGAGCAGGTACCATGATGCGTTTCCGGAACGGAATTGCGGAGCCGCAAATGAATCAACTTTCGCACGATGGAACTGGATTCATTGCGATTCTATGAATAAAGACAAGTGGGCCTGATGAAGACCTGTCAGATAATGAAAATTCCCTTTAAGCACTACATGATTGCGTTGGTGTTCTTCACGACGGGTGTCTTGTGTGGCGGCTACCTCTTTTCCAAAACCCTGCCAAGAAACTTCCTCCCCTTCGAAAGTTGCAAGGAACGCTGCTACAAGCCGGCCGAGATCGCCGGCCTTGTTACATCGGCAGCCATCCTTCGTGCGCCATTTATAATTCCCGGAGTCGTTCTCGAATCGGATACGTGTCTCGCTATTCGAAATCCCAGGCCCGAAGCGAAGATTCATTACGTTCTGTTTCCAAAGCACGACATCAGGAACATCACCAGCCTTACGCCAGCCGATACACCATACGTCCTGGGTTGCTTTGCATTGGCCCGCGAGCTTGTCTCACGGGAACACCTGAAGGCCTACCGTCTGTACACCAATGGTCCCGAGATTCAGGAAATTGACTATCTGCACTTCCATTTGGTTGCGGATGAGGCTGACCTTCCTGGCGATCACGAATTCAGCGGCAACCAGGCGAGTGCACATTTGAAAAAACCTGACTAACGTTTTGCCATGAAAATGAACTTGACAATGTATCTTTGAATATGACGATACGCTGTTGTCAGGCAAGCTGGCTTGAGTGCTGCGTGACTGCTGCGTGTTTTGAGTCTGCCGATCTTGTGGCTGTGACGAGAATATTCTGAGAAAGCAAGTGTCCGGAAACACCGGTTTCAGCCAATAGCAGCAGGCGCGGGAACAATGTGAATATTTCCCAGAGGTAGAATCTAATTGCGCTTTTTAACCCATGAATAACGGGTTTATCCTCGAAGCATTTTATCGCATCGAAATTGCAGGCATGCAGTATTTGTTGCATGGATTGCTGCGTGAAGGCATTTTGGTGAGTGAAGTCCCCGTAACGAACTTTCATCCCGAAGATTCCGGCCCCGTTTGGAACATGTACCACCAACATTCCGTCCTTCTTGATAATTCTACGCACATTGTCGAGCAGATCGAATATTGCCTGTTTTCCAAGATGCTCGAGAATATCCATCAAAAATACCACATCAAATGATTCTTCTCCCACACCTTTCAGGAACTGGTTTATATCTTGGCATTGCACTTCGGTGATTCCGAGGCGATGCGCAACGGCGACCTGTTCCCCGGAAACATCAACTCCGGAAACATTTCTGTAGCCGCGTTTTTTTAGGCTATAGATTAATCTTCCATGACCGCATGCCAAGTCTACGATGGCTATGTCGGTACTGCTGGGTAGATGGTCGGCGATAAGTTTATCGTTATAGGGATGCTCGAGATCGTCCAAATGCCGCGGGTTTGCAGCTTGTTCCGTCGATACATAGCCGTCATATAGGCGCTTTTCCCAATCATTCATTATTCTTTCCTTTGCGGAATCGGGTTGATCGTCAACACCCCGTTCTTGAGTGTCAATACAGGTGAGTCGATGACGTAGCGGTTGTCCCGTGGTTCGGGCTTCCCGTTGTGCAGCACCTCCGGGATTGCCGCCCAGCGCTTGCCGTCGGTGTCCGGCTGCAATTTGTAGATCACTTGTGTGCGAACACCCGATTGCTCGGTCAGCGCGACAGATGAAGTAAGCCGATCATATGCTGGAAGGTGCTTGCGAACGCTCACGCGGAACTGTGCAAAATTCATTTCCGGAGTTTCCCGTTCAACCCGGAAAAACAGCGCCGTTCTGGGTTGATGAATCTTCACGATCAGATACTTCGATGTCAGCTTGATCGGCGCTTGATTGTATTCATTTACACCACCCATTGTCGCCATTGCCACAAAAACCTTGCCCTGTTTAACAAATACCCAATCCGGTTCCGTGATGATCTCGTCAAAGCTTCGCGGGATGCGGCATTCCGCCAATTGCAAGAGCGCATCCTTGTGCAGGTTGCGTTCGGCAAAGGTATGGTTGTTATCGTCCAATATCCAAGGATCGGTTTTTGGAATGTCGAACAGCATGACGACGCTTGATTTGTCGTAGCGATACATTTCCTGAAAGGGTGACGACCGGTCGCCTCCCCAGGCATCTTCACCCGCATTGCTTTTCCAAAACGGCTGATAACACTCGATCTGGTTTTTCGGCTGGTCTGATTTGACCAGGATGGAAAATGTCTTGATATGCCCGGAGTAACCACCCGGGTCAAACAACTGATTGCCGGTACCTATCGCAAAATCGTCGGCAATATAGGAATCTCCGTAAATCTCCGGAGCCGTTTTGGCATCCCAGATTCCAAATCCTGGGGTAACCAGCCTGATGGCGTAGCCTCCCGTTTGTGGCGGGCCCATATTCAGAACATCCGCGGGAGGCAGCCAATTCGACATGCCCAGAATAGTGGCATAAAAAGGTTCATTTCGACGAAAGTCATACGCACTGAAGCCCGCAGGTTCACCGAAGTAATACCAGAGCAGGTCCTGTGTGATCGCGGGTGTGTAATCCTGCGGACTATCGGTGCCATTGTGCTGGTCGAGGTTTTCTCGTGTCAGCGGCGGCACGATCACGCCGTGAAATGAATGCGCCCTCAGCACCGCCACTTCGAGCGTAGCCTCTTCTTCAGCCGTTTTCCGTACCTGGGGATCGGCGGCAAAATTGATCAGATTTAACAGCGGGAAAACATTGACCATCGCGTAGGTGGGAGACAGCCATTCGTATTGCCCCGACTCGTAAAAACGCGATTTTCTGCCGGCCATCAAACGTTTTAGTTCCGCCATCAGCTGCGGGGAGGTGTAGACCTTGCCATCCCAGTGGGTCCATTTTGCATCGGGGAAGTACTGTGCGAGAAGATACCAGGAGGTTGCCCGCATGATGGCGTGATTGAGCGTGCCATGACCTGTCAAATACTGTTTTTGCGAGGTGAATCCATAAAGCAGCTTCTGCTTTTGTGCTGCGGTCATGCAATCGCCGAATTGGTAGAGATACCGCACCAATGGCGGCAGGCTGAACATTTCCACCGGGCCATCCGGAGGATAGCCCACTGGCAGGGTGGACAGGCTCGCCATATAGGCGGGCCACTCTGCGGGGCCGCAGCCTTCGAGTGCGGTTGCGGCCAGCACATCATAGCTCCTGGCTTTTTGATATGAGTCGCCAAAGTAGCCGGGCGCGCTCATGCGCTTGAGAGAGGCCCTGCGATTGAAAAGTGCCGATGCTGATTCAGCACTGAGCGAAGCGGCAGCATTTGGTGCCAGGTTTGGCGCGTCAGCGGCATTGGCCGCAAAACAGTTGGCTGTCAGCGCGAATATGGAAACAACAAATATAAGCAGCTGGGCGCGATCAAGAATCGATATCAATTATTCGATATTTCCCGGTTGGGAACTCCACGGATTTTTTCATAAAATTCCCTGATTGCAGCCCACCCATCGAAAGAAATTGACCCATAAGCCGGCCCAAGACATTGTTGTGCGCAAGATTCTTCTCGGCATATATCCGGGCCTGTTTTCCCAGCAATTCTCGATGTGAAGTGTCATCGGCCAAACGCTCAATCGCAGACGCCAATTCGGCGGCATCTTCAGGCGGCACTACTAACCCGCATTGCGATACCACATAGTCAATCTCAGTTCCTTTTCGGCAGGTTGCCACGACTGGCCTGCCACTGGCCAACATCCCGGATAATTTTGAAGGTAACACCAGATCTTCAGCATCGGAAATTTGCGGCAACAGATGAATATCAGCCAGTCCCAGTAATTGTCCAAGTCGTTCAAAGGGTTGCAAGGGTAAAAAATGGACATTGGTGAGTCCTGCTGTGGCTTCTTCCAGTTCGGGTTTAATGACACCATCCCCGCATATCACGAAGGCAATATCATCGCGGTGCGACAACAATTGAGCAATTTCGGGGATCACTGACAAGCCCTGTTTGCCGCCCAGCGTCCCGGAAAAGAGCACAACTTTGGTACCCGCTTTTATCCCCAACTCCGCACGGTAATCGCTGGGATTGATCAATGGATATACATGGGCAATGTCTACCCAATTGGGGAAGAAATCCGTCCGTCCCTCTTTCACCCCTTTTTTTCGCAGCCTGTCCAGCATGCTGCCGGATATGGACGAAACGATGTCAAATCGTTTGAGTATCAATTTCTCCATGCCCAGCGCCATGCGCTGGAGAAGCTTTCCTTTGAGAAGACCCATCTGGAAAGCGGCATCGACCTCGAAGTCCTGTATGTGCAGCCATGAATGAGCGCCGGAAAGGCGAGCAGTCAGCCAGCCGGCTGGCGCGCACACGAAGAAGGGCGCCACCGTCATTACCACGTCAGGGCGCCAGAAAACCTGTCTTAGCATCACCGGTAGCGATGACAGCGCGAACGTAAACAGGTGCAAAAGCCGCTTGAGCCCACCGGGCTTGCGTGGCACCCACAAAGGAGCACGCCAGACATCCACTCCCTGCCACTGCTCGCGTTGGTAAAGGGGCCAGGCATACCCCTCTTCAAGTTTCCAGTTGGGGTAGTAAGGTGGCGCAGCCACGACTCGCACATCATGGCCCTGAGCAACAAGCCATGCAGCCATTTCACCGGAATATTTGCCGATGCCAGTGGGCTCCGGCGCAAAATTGGCACTATATAAAAGGATTTTCACAGAGAACCTCTATCTTGCAGACTTGTCAGTACAATTCAGAAATTTTCATTTCAGAAGGGAAGCTCTTTCTTGCTTTTTGATGAGGAATTACAAGAAGCAGGAATCTGCACGTACTCTATGAGTTCAATGTGAAAAAATTAGCAGTGAAAAAAGGCTGATGGGTAGTCCGAACGGACTATTTAAGCGGGAGCGTATGGATAATCAAATCGGATATGCCTTAACTTTCACTGTAACGAATTCCAGTTACGGGGTATTACGCAAATCGCCATGTGTGAATGGTTCCCAATGACTGAGGCAGGGCAACTTTTGGCAAGATCTGCAATCTGCAAGAAGATCGCTATCAACCGACGCCCCGGCGAAAATACCTTCCTTTTGTATCGATTTGATTTAAGGCTGGTAGCGATCGTCACCGGATTAAAGCCAAGGATAAGATGGGCGATATCCAATCGATAAGCGATCGGAATAAGTCTTAAATGACAGCACCATCATTTACGTTGTTGGGTATCGGCCTGAATCTCTTTGGTCTTGAGCACGATGAAGTACTCGTAAATAGCCTGAAGGATGGCATAGCGTATCCCCGGCCAGCCATCGAAAAACGCGCGCCGCACCACCAGCATATAAACGAATTTGATCAACGGGCGGCCCGGCATTCGGTAGAAGATCGCTTTCTGGTGCCTGCGCCGTACATTGAAATCTTTGCAGAACAAGGCAATTCGCCATGTTGGCTTGAGTAAACCACCCTTTGCGATCACCTCGGCTTCCATATGCGAATACACATTATGTTTGCTGATCCAGTGATCGAGACCCTTGGAGAACGGGTAGTGGTCGAATGGCTGCGAAAGATCGCATATGTCGCCATCGACCACCAGCACCTCGTTGATCTCGCGTTCGTAATGCGCCTGGCCCGCGTGCACGAGCCGCACGAAAAAAGGCGAAATCTGGGCATGTTTGAGCCAGCGCCCCCACCAGATATCACGGCGTCTGAATCGGGCTGCGGCGACGTTCGGCGGGGCAGAGCGGACAAAGTCACGCATCACGGTCACAAGCGCAGCAGGGATACGCTCGTCTGCGTCCAGTATCAATATCCACGGGTGCTTGAAAGGAAGCTGCAAACCAAAGTTGCGCTGGGAGGCGTAGCCATCGAAAGGACGCACCGTTACATGTGCTCCAAAATCTTCGGCAATGCTCACGGTTGAGTCTGTGCTTTCCGAATCCAGCACGTGAATATCGTCTGACCAGGCAACGCTGGTCAAACAGCCTGGCAAATCCTGCTGCTCATTCTTCGTCAAAACTAGCACTGAAATGGCAATCATTGCTTTATTCTCATTTTGCGCATTCTTTTCATCACTGCAGGGTTCCCGATCCAAACCGTCCATGGATCGGCAATGCTTTTCATAACAACAGTACGAGCACCCAACACACACCCTTCAGCGATACTTACATCCGGCCCAACAAAAGCTTCTGCGCATACCCAGACATGGTTTGCCAGCGTGATCGGTTTTGCTACAAGTTGAAAATTTGGTGAGTCGATGTCGTGTGATCCACAGCAAAGATGGGCACCTTGGGAAATCACGCAGTTATCGCCGATAGCGATGGGGGCCATGTTGTAAAGCTTAACCCCACTGGCAATCCCCACTCGGTTGCCGACAGTTAGAGACCAGGGCGCCCATATTTTTGCGCCGGGATATACATTGACGTTCTTGCCAAGTTGCGCACCGAACATTCGCAGCAGTAGCCTGCGCCACGCATGAAAAGGGGGTGGGCTTGGGCGAAAAAACAACATCCACACTGCGCCCCACAGCGCTCTCGCCATACGGTTGGTCAGCGAAAAGGATGCTTGCGTATAGGGATCGTTGCCTTGAATTATCATGGCGTACGTCTTTCAATTGTTTCAACCAGACTTTTGGCCATTTGGTCCACCGTAAATCGCTGCTTGAAAGTCACCAGAGTCTGTTGAGCCATTCTTCTGCGTTCGGCAGTATCAAGCGTTAACCATAGCCGCAATGATTTTTCAGTACCAACCGGCGTATCCGGATTAACGATGCCGGCACCATCCGCTTCGATCTCGCGCCAGATATTCACCTTGTCGGAAATCAGCACCGGCAGGCCGCAGCCCAGTGCCTCGGCTACCGCAATGCCGAAATTTTCCTGGTGCGAGGGCAGCACGAAGGCCTCGCTCGCGTAAAACGCGCCCCATTTCATGACTCCTTGCAGCATGCCCGGCCAGGTGATGCGCTCGGCAATGCCTAATCGCTTAGCTTGTGCTTGTAGTGTGGCAACCCATCCGGTCTGATCAGGCCCGGCCATTACCAGGTACAGGTTTGCATCCTGCCCGGCCACTTTGGCAAAAGCCTCTATGAGCATGTCGCAGCCCTTTTTTTCGTGGATACGGCTCATGAACAGCAGCAGCCTCTTTCCGCGCAATTCAGGATGGCCCGCATAAAATTGCGCTCGCAATAATTCGGCATTACTTGGCGGCGTTCTGGTGCCATAGGCAACCACGGCCTCGTGCGCCCGGTAAAGCGAGAACGACTTGCGCGCCAGCAAGCGCTCATCTTCGCTGGTAAACAGCACCGCCTGCGCATCGCGCAGCACGCGATAGTCCGCCCACGGCCAGTACAGCCATTTCTTAAGATGCTTGAGCGGGTAGGTATGCTTGAACCACGGGTCCAGCATGCCGTGCGTGAACACGAAATACGGCACCTTCATGCGATGCAGCGCGCGCCATGCGCCTAAGCTGTGGTACTGCCAAAGTCCGTTGATTACAACAGCGTCATATTCCTTCGCGTGTTCGCGCAGCCACGGGACGAGTCGGGAATTGTATTGATAACCGCCTTTGGACGGTCCCAGCGCATGCACCGGCAAGCCATAACCGGCAAGGAAGGGTCTTGCAGGATCGTCCAGCGACAACACCTCAACCTGATGTCCCATTTCGATGAGCCGCAGGCCGCGCTGTCGCACGCCTTCCGTCGGGCCGCCGCCTTGGGGATCGACAGAAGGGAGAATGTGCAGGATCTTCATCAGATGCGGCTCATGTGTTTGTAAATGATCGGTACAGCACCTGCGCCCATTCGCGGTTGTTCGTGATTTTGTCCTGCGCATCGGGGTGCAACCATTGATGGGTAGGCACGGCAAAACCGGATTTGGGCCGGTTCAAGACGGCTTCCGGCAGTTGCGGCGCCACCGTTCTGGCAATCACGCGCTTTTCCTGAGTGGCATCTAGCGAAGGGATCTCCACAAACTTCTCGAACAGGGGCATATCCAGGAAGGGCACCCGGATCTCGAGCGAATGCGCCATGCCGGCCCAATCCGCATCGCGCAGCAACTGGTTTTTCATGTACCACTGTATCTCGAGCGCTGAAATCGCCATGCGCTCACTGCTTAACCCTTCGGTGGTCGTGTGCAGACATGAGAGCGTGTCCAGTTCCCGTAAACCCTCGGCGGCCATCTCGGGGTCCATTATTGAGCCGATCTCCCAGGGCATGAACAATGCGCGGCGCAACAGGTAAACACCTTCCAGCGAACTGCCATATTCCAATAGCCCGGCATATTTGCGGGAGGGCAACAATCCGGAAAGTGGTGACAATCCTTTTCTCACCATGCGGCCCAGCAAGGGCAACCCGCTGATACCCTTCAAGGCATTGTGCAAACGCGGTATCTGGCTGAAGCTGGGATAGGACCCGAACAATTCGTCGCCGCCGATCCCGGAAAGCGCCACTTTCAATCCCTGCTGCGCGGCCGCCTTGGCGACGAACCAGGTATTAATGCCATCGATCGTTGGCTGATCCATCGCGGACAGCAACTGCTCCCGATCAGCCGCAAAATCCGCAGCTGAGATGCGATGCACTGTGTGCCTGGTTCCCAGGCTTTGCGCCACTTCGCCTGCAAGGGCCGCCTCATCGTGGACCGTGCCTTCGTATTCCGCAAACCCCAATGTCAGGGTGCGCAGGGTGCCGAGGCTTGCGGCGCAGGCCGCAATCATCGTGGAATCGAGCCCGGCTGACAGAAACACCCCGACCGGCACATCGGCCACCATATGCGCGGCGACGCTGTCATGCACGGCCGCCGCGATTTGGCGGAGCGCAGCTTCCGTGGCATCCGGCCCGGCCTTGGCAACATTGCGCAAACCCATGGTCGGGTTGTTGTAGCAAACGGGCTGTCCTGCCACACCATCCGCAACGAGCATCCAGTGTCCGGCAGGAACCGCGCGTATGCCGCGATACAAGGTATAGGGGTCCGGCACTGAGCCCCACAGCAAAAATCCCGCGTGGCCGGCCGGCTCCGGTCGTGTATCAACCTGCCCGGCGAGCAGCGCCTTGACCTGCGAAGCGAAACGCAGCGTCCGGCCATCATCGGCAATGTAGAGGGGTTTGACGCCGAGCGGGCCGCGGGCGAGAAACATCTGCCGCTTGTGCGCATCCCAGATCGCGAAGGCAAACATGCCGCGCAGCAAAGTCATCATCGCCGACCCCTTTTGCGCGTACAGCTTGAGCAGTACCTCGGTATCGGAATGCGAGCGCGTCTCGACGCCGTCGCGGTTCAACTGCTCGCGCAACGCCACATGATTGTAGATTTCGCCGTTGAACACGATCCAGTTGCCGGTTTCGGGATCGTGCATCGGCTGCGCGCCTGCCGGGCTGAGATCGATGATTGCAAGACGCCGGTGGGCAAGCCCCACGCGCTGGTCGTCGGAAACCCACAGCCCTGCATTATCCGGCCCGCGCGCGATCATGCGTTCGCGTATGCGCATCAGCTCGGCCTGGTCTACAGGCGGGGCATCTTGATGATATGAATAAATTCCGGCAATACCGCACATATATAAGTTCCAGAAATGAATCTAACGTTGATGCGTGCTTTCCCGCTCCATCACCTGCCGGTAGATACGCAAATAACCTTCAATCGCGGCATCGGGATCAAAGTGTTTCGCCCATGCAATTCCTTGCGCCACGAGAGCCGTTCGATCGGCTTCATCGAGATCTAGCAATTCAACTAGTAAAGCTGCCCCGTGCTTCGCCCATGACTGCAGGTCATCTTCGGTCCGCAACCGGGGCAGATATCTTGCAACCGTACCCCCGACCTCGTTCATCGGCGGTTCGCCGGTGGTGATCACCGGGCAGCCGCAGGCCATTGCTTCGATGATCGGCCAGCCGAATCCCTCGGCCAGACTGGGAAAGAGCAGGGAGCGTGAGAGCGAATAGGCAGCCTGCAGCACGCTGTTTTCCAGACCGTGAAAAAACAGTACCTTGCCCTGCGCGGGAACTTCATCGAGCGCCGCCTGCAATTCTTCATCAAGATTGGGGCCGATCAGCCACAGCGGTAACGGTTCGTGCCGTGTTCGCGCATACCGTGCGTAAAGCCGAATGACGCCGGGAACATTCTTGTACCACTGATTGCCGCTCACATGCAGCAGCATGCCTGAAGCCGGCACGGGCAAACCGGCTTCCTCAAGCACCTTGCGCGCCTCGTCGGCTGGCATCGGCGCGTAGGGATAGTTCAGGCCGTTGTATACCACTTCGGATATGTCAGGTGAAACCTGCCCGAACCGATGCAGGTCATCGCGCGACTTTTTGGAAACGGAAATGAAATTACGCGCCTGCCGGAAACCATGGCGTATAAAGCGCTGGTACAGGTGGCCAGTCCAGGACGTGGGGTTTTCCGGCACGTCGCCCAGCGCAGAACGCAAGGCCAGCAGATCGTGTGTATGCACGACATGAGGCCTGTCCTTGACCAGAGATACCCAGGGGCCGAGCGCCTGGTCGCTGAACACAAACAGCGTGTTGGCCGGCTGCAGCTTCAGCTGCTTGCACACCCAGAATGGAAACAGCACGTACTGGTCGACATAACCCGCCCATTTGGCGAAACGTTTGCAAGGCGACCAATGGTAGATCCTTGCCTGAGGCGACCACACCTGCACCCGAAGTCCGCGCGCAAGATAGGCCTGCTCAAGCATGCGGGCAAAGCGCGGCATGCTTTGCGAATTCATGAAGGCGGGGTGGGAGAACAGGACGATGTTCATCTGGAGTGTGTATCCAAAGAAACCGAACTGCTTGAAGCATTTAATGGACGCCCAAGAAAACTCTTATACGCGAAGAATAACCATGAAATCCCAAGAATAATGAAGATTGATCTGAACGATATGAAGTACGCAGTTACCTCATCTTCCACTGAAAGAAGAGTTTTGCATATGAGGAACGAGACCAACAATCCGGCAACTGGCGGCGCCACATAATAAGTTAGACGTAATATCATCGAAAAAATAAAACAAATGATTACCGGTAATATAAAGAATCCAATTTCACCAAAATCTCCTACACTGTCTGTCAGCACGCTATTTGCTGCGTCCCAAACTGGCAGTCTGAAATGCGGGTTTAACAAATCTTCCTCTGCCTCAAATAGGGGATTTTTATACTTCGATGGATATAGGATGGAAGGTGTAGCCATAACCAGAGCTCTTGCAAGATCCATTCCATAAGTAGGTTCTATTTGTGACGCGCGAGTGGACAGAAGAGCAAGATATTCAAGCACGAAGGTTCGAGAGCTCACATTTTCATGGATTTGTTCAGCCAAATGCAGCCTGTCACGATCTTCGTAAATGCTTACAGCTTTAGGTATCAGTTGAACGATTGAAGGAGTGCCATTTTCACGGTTCAGCGCAATTTTCGCCAGACGCAGGGTGAAAAAGCCGGTGGTTGCTACCTGTATCAACATGACAACGCCAGCAAGAATTACGAAATTACGAACCGACAATATCTGTTTGGGTCTTCGCGCCAGAAGCGCAGCCATGAGGTAAATCAGAAGCGAAAATACAAAGATTCTCCTGCCCAAGCCGAACTGTGGGAACAACAACATGAGGGCCAGCGAAATAAATATGATTTTTCTATTGTGTTGTTCGTCTTTCAATCCCAGAAATAGTGCCAGCGCTCCTACCGGTAACATTAAGTCGAGTGCGATTGCTGCAGATGGGGAGACCTGAACGCTGCCCTGTACGGCCGCCAAACCGCCCATAAATCCAATGTGGCCTGTTGCAATAAATACCACAGCTACCGAGGCGGTGATGCCGACAAGCCATAAAGCACGTTTAGACTGCAAATCGATCGAATCAAATTTAGGGAATGTATATCCATTACTGTCGAATCTGCCCACGATATGCAGGAATCCTGCAGCAGCAGTTGAAAACCCCAGGGTGCGTGTAAGCCAATACTCGGTCACCGATAAATCAGTCAATAAATCCTTGTTGTCCAACGCATAGGAGACCACGGAATTTAAGGACCCTGTACCATAGGCAATAGCTAACGCCATTCCGAGCAAATCGTAAGTCTTTATGTTTGCTGGGTGAGTAATACAAAACGCGAATGCAAGCAAGCCCGCAAGTCCGGACAAAACCACCAGCGTATCGAAAATTGGCACGAAGTCTGCCAAGATAACCCCGGCAAATCCAATACACATTTCTGCCATGCCAAAATATAGAATGGCCATTTGCATCTTGGCTTGATATTTGTTTGTGGAAATGGAGATCATTTCAGTAGCTCCTGATAAATCGCCATCGCCTTTTCGCCATAATCGTGCCAGCCGCCGTAGCCCAGGACACGCGCCAAAGCCTGTTTGCCCATTGCCGCTCTTGCTTCGGGGTGATCTGCGAGATGTTGGAGACGCTCGGCAAGCGCGTCGACATCGCGGATCGGCACGGAATAGCCTTCGCCCCCGTCGCTGAACAGATCCTCTCCGCCGGTGTTGCGGCTGGCGATCACCGGGCAGCCGCAGGCCATAGCTTGCGCCATCACCATGCCAAACCCATCCTGGATACTGGGCAATACCAGCACATGGCTGCGGCTCATCACGTTCTTGAGTTCGGTCTGGGGCATATGACCCATCACCCTCGCATCTAATGGCCAAAGGCCGCGCCTCTTCAACATTTCGAACAATTCCTGGGACGGCATGCCAACAAAAGTCAGCGATTTGGCGGGATGGCTGATTTTCTCGTAGGCCTGCACCAGATACTGGATACCTTTTTGAAGACTCATGCCCCCCACGAAAAGCACATCGAAACGACCTTCATGAGGCTCGGCCACCGGTTGAAAGCGGGAGACATTGACACCGTAAGGCAGCAGGCGCAATTTTTCAGCAGGGATGCCCTGCTCAACAAACGAACGGTAGGCAAAGATCGAAGGCACCGTGATGCGGTCCGCTTCGGCGTATTCCGCCTCTTCACGGGCGATGGAGCGGGGATCGATGCCCGGGAAGGGAATATCCCAACGATCATGCTCCTCGCGCAGCAACCGGTCCTGAACCCGGATGTGGGCGGAGCCGCGATCGCAGACATAACGGGCGCCGCGCTGATGTGCCTTCTTGCCTGTGGGCAGACCCGAACCGGACAGTCCCACATAGAGATCGCACTCCGGCAGATTGTGTGCCACCCATGCTCCAAATGGAACCGCAGTGAGTAGTTCCAATTGCCAGATAACTGACTGCGGTAAACGGTGCTTCAATGGGAAACCCATATAAGGAACTTGTATCCACGGGAACGTGTGTATCAACTCCTGTGGCACTCCTTCATTGCGCAGCTTGAAGCGTGGGTAGCCGGAGAAAACTGCCGCCAAAGCACCGCGCGCATAAAGCTCGCGTGCCAGATCGAAAGTATGGAACTTTCCCGGTGTGGAAAGCGCGATCTTCATTGCAGCACGGCCTTTCTGTTGGTCTGGTCCGTGATTGCAACGAAAGCCAGCCAGGCACAGACGATGGCGATGAAAAGTTCGCTCATCAGCATCGCAGCTACGGCGCCGTCCAAATGGAGGGTGCTGCCCATCAGCCATGCCAGCAGGACGGTAAGCACCCCTGTGGCCAGGGACCAATAGGCCAGGTTGACATGCTGATTGGTGGCCATCAGCAAAACACGCGGAATGTGCCAGGCACCGGCAACGGCCGCATACAGCAACATCAGCAGCATCAGCGATGAAACGAATTCGATCGCGCCGTGCGTCCAGATTCGCAACAGCAGGGGCGACATGAAATAGATCACCAGGCTGAGCAATAATGATTGCGCGGCACCCAGCAAGGATGTGCGACGGTAAAGCCGATCCAGTGCGGCAAAGCTGCCCTGGCCGAACAGCCGGGAAAACTCCGGCCACAGCGCGTGGCTGAAGATTGCCGTGACCTGCACCGCCACGCGCGCGATGGTGCGATAGGTGTTAAACAGCGCGACCGCAACCGGCCCGAACAGCGCACCCACCAGCAGGGTCACGCCCTGGAAGCTCAGCGCGTTGGCCAGCGGGAAAGCCATGAAGGAGACGGCCGGTTTGACCATGGCGCGGATTTCGGCGGCATCTGCCGCCTGCATACCCCAGCGCAAACCGTGGTTGCCCTTGCTTGCCAGCACCATCGCCGTCACTGTTCCGATCAGCCGCATTGCGAAACCAGACAACGCAACGGCAGCGAAGCTGCCCACCAGCATCAATCCGAGCATGGTCCCCAGCCATTCAGCCAGGCGCACATAATTGGCTATCATCGTGCCGCCGGCATAACGCTGCGTGGATTTGAATACCGTATCGCTCAATCCTCCGATCAGTGCCGCCAGTATCCCGAGGGACATCGCCGACAACGCCACACGCTGGTCCATGGTTTCCAGCCCGGGAAACGGCGCCCACAACTCCAGCGGAACAACGAGCAGGGCAATCGGACCGCAGACTATCGCCATGAACAGCTGTGCGCTCTGGAATACCCGGTTGGCTTCGGGCAAGTCGCCTTTGCCCATCGCCATCGTCATCTTGTTGCCTGCGGCTGTGACCATGCCCACGTCCGCCATCGAAAGATAGGCGGGGATCGCCGACAGCATCAGCCATACCCCGTAGGTCGAGGTATCCCAGTAATGCAGGAACAGCGGCAACGATGCCAGCTGGATAACGATGCTGATCACCATTCCGAACGAATTGGCGCCCATGCCGGCGATGATCCTGCGCTTCATGCGCAGCACCCTTGGCATTGCATTATTGGCAGGCGACCGTTATGCATAATGTTCAATCGGTTTGCCATCTCTTTTACTGCAGGCATGCCTGACCGCAGCCAGGAAGCCGGCTACGCTCTTGTCTTGTCCGATGTCGGCAGCGACTTGCAACGACCCTTCGGACATGGCCTTCATTTCCTGCGCGCTGCTGGTCAGCGACACGATGGCCTGTGCAAGCAAACCGGCATTTATGCTCGGATAAACCAGCGTGTTAGAACCGGGACGTGCCGCATCCGTATTGCCGATGCAACCGATCTGGTCACTGACGATCAGTGGCAGGCCCACACAGATAGCTTCGCGCGCTGACAATCCATAGGGTTCCCTTTCGGAAGGGAACACCAGCACGTCTGCCATCGCGTAGATGGATGGCAACACATCTACATTGATAAAGCCCGCGAATATGGCGCGCAGGTTTTTCGATTTTGCCAAGGCTTCAAGCTCATCACGCATGACGCCATCGCCGGCAAAAAAGGCGGCGAGCTTTATCGCACTACCCAACTTTGCTTGCGCCATTTCAAGTGCATCGAGCAAGTCCTGCGGGCGTTTCCAGGGGGCGAGCTTGCCGACAAACAGCAGAACGACTTCGTCAGTGGCAACGCCATATCCGGTGCGGACTTGTTCACGTAATGCCAGTTTGTCATCTCTGGCCCGGCCTAGCTGTGCCTCGTCGACCGTGAACGGGCAGTGAAAGATACGATCCGGTTTGACGCCATATCGCAGAAAGTACGCTGTGTTGTTGTCGCCCGTCGAGATTACGCCGTGAAAAAGACGCAGGAAGCAGGGCAATAGCATGGCTTTGAAAAACTGCTTCCAGGCTGCACGCCGGAACAGTAACGAGCTATCAGCCGACAGCAGCACAGGAATACGATTGAAATTGCACCACAGCAAGGCACGCAACATGGTCAGTTGCGCATAGCCATGCAGTTGCACGACGTCCGGCGAGAATTCTTTCAGCGCCGGGATGATGCCGGGGTTGTTGATTTGGCTGAATCCAGTTTCACGAATGTTATCCGCTTCAGGCAGGAACTCGTGATCATAGCCGCCCAGCAAATCGCCAGCCCATTTGATTTCGACTGCCATGTCCTTGTCGAAGTATGGCTTGACGCCAATTTTCGACGCAAAGAATACTTTCAGCTGGATTGCATCCTGCCTTGCCAGCGCTTTGTATAAGTGCACGAAGGTCTGAATAGGGTGAGAAACGACGATTGCCACCCGAATTGTTTTATCCTGATTTCCCATGGTGGTCTGCGCTCTGTGTGGTTATCTGGATTCGATGAATGCAGCTATTTCGCGGGCGCGCTGATCGTAGCTGTAGGCGGGCACGCAGCGTTGATATGCCTTTTCAAGCATCTGGATTCTGGTCGGTTCATTATCCAGATAGAAGCGGATCTTCTCGCCCAGGTCATCTGCGGCAGAAAATACGTCGATTTCCTGCCCTGCATCGTATAGCTGCCTGATCTCGGCATTGTCCACATGCAGCATGAAACCCTTGCATGCGGGCAATTCGAAGCTGCGCGTCGAGACCGTGTCCTGCCAGCCAGTATCGTCGGCTTGGCCCATGTGGATCGCCAGATTGATCTTTGCCGCATTGGCCAGTTGCGCGTAATTCAGTCCATAGACCGGGCGCATTGCCAGACAGGGCTTGAGTGATTCGCTGATGCCAAGTCGATCCCAGCCATTGCCAAAGATGCGGAAATGTATTTCCGGCAACGCATACCTGATCGCAGAAAACAATTGTTCCTTATGCGGGGTATAGGTTCCGACGTATAGCACGTCAGGTGCCTGACCTTCGTCAAGCAGACGTGTGTCTGGCGGGTAGTGCACATCGGGGCTGTATCCATGATGCAGGAATCTGACCTTTTCCTTGCCCAGCATACGTTCTAGGAAATCCACCTGGAACGATTTTGTGGTCACGAACAACGAATACAACGGGAAGGTGGACAGATCGATACTGTCGTAACTGAACCTGAAATCCGGATAGTAATTGATCGTCTGGACGCCGCGATCGGCCAAGGCGTCCAGCGTATCCGGCTTGATGTAATTGCCCTTAACAGTCAACAGAATCTTGGCATCGAATCGGTCAACGGTTTGCAGTATTTCCTTGTTGTACACGGCGACATTGATCGGGTTGAGCAATCTACCGAGTACACGTACTGCCAGCGATCTGCCTTGCATGAATGCGCCAGCTGTACCGATTTCGGCAACTTCCCAAGCCAAACGCCGGAAGCCTTGTGCAATCCCGAAACTCGTCGAACCGAACCAGGGTTCTCCAGCGATGATGATGCGAGATTTAAAGCACATGATGATCTTCTCTCGAAAGGTGCTTCACGCTATTTTGCAGTGCTTTGTGCGATCAGCATCGCCTGCTGGGCCGGACTGAGCGCATGCAGCAGATCGTTGATGAATTGATTCTGCAGCAGATTTGATGACTTCGCATCGTCGCTGAGTTCAGAAACCCGGAACAACAAGCCATCGGCCACGTAGCCCTTGAGACCCATGGTCATGCGCGCAATATTCAGGGAGGTCGGCGGTCCGCTGATTACCTTGTCGCCGATGCGTATCCAGTAGGTTACCTGTTCGAGGCGTCCGCCTGCGGTCGCTGTCATGCGGTACACGCTGATTGGTTCGCCTGCTGCCCGGAGCTGTTCCTCGTGCAGGTTCTGGATATTGAAACCCTGCGACGAATAGCACGCTTCGGGCCGATGCAGCTGTTGGGCATAGGTCTGGATATCGCCATAGGCAAGCGATAGCATGATGCGGCGGCCGGTTGCTTTGTTCACATAGATGCGGCTGACCACCTCGGTGTAGAGAGCGGCGAGAGCGTCCTCCTGTTGCGGATCGATGACAAAGCCGGCATTCGGGTCGCCGTTATCGACCCAGTCGCCAAACTGTTTGGGTATGACATTCTTGAATTCCGGTCTGCCGATATGATCGAACCAGGTCTTGTGCGGCGCCATCAACCCCGCCACCGCAAAGCAGCCCGCCATGAAGATCGCTGCCAGGCCTTGCTGGAGGCTGGGTTTCCGGACTCGCGGCATATTCATTTCAGCCGTGTTCAATTCATTTGGCATGGAGTTTCTCGCTCAAAAGACGCAACATGGAATCAGCACCCACCATGATCAGCAGGCCAGCCAGAAACAGTACGATTCCGGCAAAGCCATGCAGGAAGCCCATGCCTGCCTCATATCCGAAATAGTAGGTGATCAGTACCAGGACCATCACGCGGATCACGTTGGCCACAAAAGAAATGGGAATGATCAGGACAGGCAGAACGATATTGCGCAACATGGATTTGTGGAGCACGAGGTTGAGATAGAGTATTCCCAATGCTTCCAGCATGAACAGGGTGCGCATGCCTGAACAGGCATCGGCGACCATCAAATGATATTGGTCAATGCTGATCAACACACCCGACTGGGCAACCGGCAGACCAGCCCAGCCAAGCGCATCGACTGTGACCGAGGATACGGCCAGCTTCAGCCATTCGGTGATCGGGCCAACCAGCGAATTGGGCAGCGGGACCATGAAGATCATGAAGAACAGCGGAAACCTCACCGCTTTGAGCAGTTTGAAGCCTCCTGCCATCAGGACGATGCCTGCCATTGCCCAGATAAAGGCGCCTGCCTCGAAGTAGATGATATCGAGTGCCCTTCCGGGGACGTACAGGGCGGCCGCGACTAGCAAACAGACCCAAGCCTGTATTGGTGCCGGCTTAAGGTCATCCAGATCGGGCGCGCTGCGCCACCGCTTCCACAGCAGCCAGATCGAGATGCTCAGGATAAGCGGGCCATGAGCATGCTCGTCATCCAGCCACAGGCCGGTCTTGACGATCAGATCCCATAACGTCGGCAGGAACATCACCGCAAGCCCGGAAAACATCAGCCACAGGCCGGTGTTGGCAACATAGTGTGCGCGGATATCGCGGGCTGTGGTCACGAGCGAAGCGGTGGACGGATTGTTCATGGCAGATATGCGTAGCGAGGCGATAGAAATTTGGCGTTGTCTTTCATCTGCGGTGTCCCGTGTTCAATTGGCTGTTGCACTGGCCACTTCATGGGGCGTTTCACGGGCAAGGGGGATTCTGCAGTTCCTGTCGCGGATGAGATTCAGCAATTCGCGGGACAGCAATTCTGCGCGTGCCTGATTGTCTGCCTCGGCATAGCAGCGCAGTTCCGGCGCATTGCCGGAAGCGCGCAAATGCACGATCTCGCCGTTATTCAGCGTGATGCGCAGTCCGTCGGTGTGATCCAGACCGTTAGCAGACACGCCCAATGGCGCCAATAATTCGTTTGTGGCGTTGCCGGATGCCGCAAGGCCGAGCAGCAACTGAAGGCTGGTTTTTGTTGGAACGGCCTGCAGCCCGCTGCTGGCCGTAAAGCGGGCCGGCAAATCCTGCGGCAATCGGGATAGCTTGCATCCCTTTTCCGTTGCCATCGCGAGCAGCGACAGAAGGGGAAGCACTGCATCCCGGGTCAGCAGGGGCGCCAGAATCCTGCCGTTTTTCTCGAACCCCGGGCCCAGCAATAGTCCGCCATTGGCCTCGAAACCAGCGATTTCTCGAAATCCGGAATCGATCATCTGTTCCATGGCTTCGATCACATAGGGGGAGCCGATGCGTGTTCGCACCACCCCGGTAAAAGCGCCGCATTGCTCGATGGCGGTATTGCAGCTGATCGGAGCAGCCACGAACTGTGCACCGAGATATTGGGAACACAGCAGGCCGACGATATCGCCGCGCATCCACACGCCGTTCTCGTCGCCGAGCAGCGGACGGTCTGCATCGCCATCGGTTGAAAGTATCGCATCGAAGCCATGCTTTTTTGCCCAGCGGCGAGCCTGTTCGACATCGGCCTCGCTCACGGCTTCGGTGTCAATGGGAACGAATGTGTTGGTTCTCCCGAGCCTGATCACCTTTGCACCAAGCGCTTCGAGTATCTCTCTCAGCAGGTCGCGGGCCACGCTGGTATGCTCGTAGAATCCGAGACGCATGCCGTCCAGGCATCCGGGCTCGAAATAGTCGAGATACCTCGCGATGTAGGCCAGCCGCGCTGCCGGATTGATTTCCGGCAGGGTAATCGAAAGTCCTTCCCTTGGCATGGCCACGGTTGCACTCTTGATGGCAAGTTCATCCGTCTTGGTGATTTCTCCGGCCAGTCCGTAGAATTTGATGCCGTTGCGGTCGAATGGAATATGGCTTCCTGTCACCATGATCCCGGGCAGTTCCTGCTGTTGGGCACGGTAGCCCAGCGCCGGGGTCGGGATTGCACCGCAGAATTCCACTTCCATCCCGGCATGCCAGATCGCCGCGGCACAAGCGGAGGCGATCGCCGGGCTGCTCGGCCGCAAATCCATCGCCAGGGCTACGCGTCTGACGGACGCGCCGGATACCGCTTGCAGAAATGCCAGGGTATAGGCGAAGCAGACCTCGTTGGTCATCCCGGTGACAAGCCCGCGTAGCCTGCTGGTTCCGAAGCGGACACCGCTGGCGTCCATCAGGTCCTGGACAGCAACCTTGGTCATAAAAATTCTCCAAAATAATCCGGAAATCCGAAAATGATGAGGCAATCCTGAAATATTGCAGTAATCAAGTTACACGACTGTTAATTCGCATGATGATCCGCCGGGCTTGCCAAAAACCGGTTGGACACATTTGCCGGTTCTGTTGTTGACGGCACTGCAGGCCGGATGCTGCCACGATCGCTCAGCCCCGGTTCCTGCAAACAATTTCCCGTTCTAGAAATCGTTGACGACAGCCCCGACGATATGGGCGCCCGAACTGGCGATCTGGTCGCGAACGTGAGCCAATTCGGAGATGCGCGTGTGATTCAGGCGCGACACCAGCAATGCCCCACCGCATCGCACCGCAGTGGACAGCGCATCCGAATTATGTGTTGCCGGCGATGTATCGAAGAGGACGACATCGTAGTGATTTATCGCGTGGTTCATCAAATCGGTAAAAGCGGGGCGCCCCAGCAATTCCTGCGGGTTGGGCGGGATGGTGCCGGCGCCCAGAACAGAAAGGTCCACGAAGGAACCCACTCGTTTTATCGCTTCCATGCCGGCTCGTCCGGCCAGGATATCGGAAAGCCCGCGTGCCTCGCCCAAGTTGAAGATCTTGTGCTGGCGCGGTTCGCGCAGATTGGCATCGACCAGCAGGGTATGTTCGCCCAGTTGCGAAAATACCACCGCAAGGTTGGCGGCGAGATGGCTGCATCCTTCTCCGGATTTGGCGCTGACCAGTGCGAGCGATTTGCTGCCTTCATTGAACCAGCGCAGCAACAGCTGGCTGCGCAGCGCACGCAGTGCTTCGACCTGCGCAGAAAAGGGCTGGTAGGCTGCCACCAGTTCCGGATCGAAATTGCCCTGTTCCGGCTGATGATAGGGATAGTCGAATTGCAACGACAGTACCTGGCTGATGTCAGCATCGGTGACCAGGCCCAGTTTTTTTGCGGCGTCGCCAAAGCGAAGTCCTTCGATCTTTTGCAGGCGCAGCACGCGCTCGGCATCTTCCGGGGTGAGCTTGCCCATGTCGAGCAAAAGGCGACCTATATTCGCGTCCCGCGCCGGATTGACGGCGGAACCCTCCGCAGAATGGACGGAAAAATTTGGGTTGATGATATTCATGTTGACACCGATGGCTGCATGCGCTTGATCAACGCAGACAAATTGAAGTTGAAGCGCCGTTGTTTGGGCGGCTTGTTACGGACTACGGCGAACACCGGGATATCGAATGCCGCAGTGATATCTTCGCGGCTGCGAACGCGTCTATCCATGGTTTCGGCCATCAGGGCAAAGCCGACTCCCAACAATCCACCCAGGAAAACTGACAGCAGCACGTTAAGCTTTACCCTGGGTCCCGATGGACGAAGCGGCGCAATCGCCGCATTCAGCACCGCCACGTCGGTCTGGTTGGTCTGGCCCTCCAGGCTAGTCTGGGTGTAGCGCTGGTTGACGGTTTCAAGCGCGTGCTGTGCGCTGTCAACATCGCGCTGCATTACGGTCAACTGGTCGCGCGATTGATTGAGTTCAAGAACATGGGCTTTTTCCTTGGCCACCTGGGCACGAAGATCGTTGACGCGCTGTTGCTGGTTGTTCGCGGCACCACCTATCGTGGCCGTGGTATTGCGGATGGCCTCCTGCAATTGTGCCTTGAGTTTGTCCAGTTCAGCCTGGGCCGCCTTGTACAAGGGATGATTCTTGTCCAGACGCTGGGAGAGTTCAGCCAGTTTGGATTCGGAATTGTCAATGCTCACCCGCAGTCCCTGCACCACAGGACTGAAGGCTACATCGGGCGATTCCGCCGCGTTGGCAAGCGTTCCGTGTCGCTTCGATGCAGCCTCGATAGCCTGTGCCTGCGCCATGACCAGTTGCGCCGACAGTTCGTTCAGCTTTGCATTTTCTAGGTCCAATCCCTGAATCCCGCTGGTCAATCCCTTTTCCTCCTCGAATTTGGAGAGTTTGGCCTGCGCCTGTTCCAGGTTGTCGCGAAGGATCTTGGTCTGTGCGCTGAGGAAATCTGCAGCGGTTTGAGAGGGGTCTACCTTGAGTTCCAGGGTAAGCTGCTGGTAAGACTTTGCGAAGGCATTGGCAACAATGGCAGCGAAACCGGGATTGGCGCTGCTGAAGGAAATCTCGATTACACTGCTCTCGCGAGAAGGTTTCGCTTCGAGGTTATTCAGCAGCAAGTCGGCGAACCAGTCGCGGATGTTGCCCTTGCCGCCGCTGTTCTGAAATTGCTGTTGAGCTTCGGAGTCTTGCGCGATCTTCAGGTCGTCCACTACCCTTGCCGCTACATTGTGACTGGTGATGATATCAACCTGTGTCGACATGTAGCCGGGCATCAGCTGGGCCGGCAGGGTCAGTCCGGTCACCGGATCAACACCCTTGTAATTCAGCAGCAGGGAAGTCGTTGCGGTGTATTTCTTGGGCAGTACCAGGTTGACGATCAGTGTGCCGAGCACTATTACAGCGAAAGTGATCAGAACGATCCTGTAGCGCGCGCGCAGGACCAGCAAAAATTGGGCGAAGTTCATGGCTATCCTTAGAACAGACTTTCAGAAACGACAAGTACATCATCTTTTTTGACCAGGTCATCCGCATTGGCATCGATCGTTTCCACCACGCCGGCCGCATCGCGCCGCTTGATTTTCAAGCCCCGTTCGGTGCCGCGCATCGTTAATCCGCCGCCGGTTGCCAGGGCCTGCGCCACCGTCATGTTTCGTTCCAGCCTGAACTGTCCGGGGCGCTGCACTTCGCCATAGATGAAGAACATAGGCGCATGCGGAACATAAATGATGTCGTCGGAACTGATCATGATGCTGACTCCCTGTCCCTTGAGCAGCAAATCGGGCAGGTCATATTCGTGCTGCTGGATCTTACCTTCTTGCCAGCCCAAGACCGTCACCATGTCGGAGCCATTCGGGTTAATGCCACCGGCCAGGGCGAGCGCTTCAACCAGGGTGCTGACATGTTCGAGCGGATATCGGCCGGGCTTGTTCACATCGCCAAGTATTGAAATCTGCTGGCTGACGAACTCCGTAAGCAGGATATTGACCTGCGCCTGTTTGACGAAGCCGCCTTTTTCCAGCATGGAGGCCAACTTGTTTTCCGCCTGCACGACAGACAACCCAATGACCGGGACAGCGCCCAACAGTGGAAAGGTCAGGGTTCCTTCCTGTGATATCCGTGTTTCGGTAGCAAGATCGGGGCTGCCATATACCGAGACGCGCACCATGTCCCCCGGCCCCAGCAGATAGTCGGCATGAGCTAAAAAGGATGCCAGTAAACAGAAAACCAGCAGGAATGTACGAATCAGCTTGGATTGCATTGGCATGTCATTCGTCAGAAAAGACAGAAGACTATAGGGGGTTATTGTTACAGGATTGCTACCCTTTCATGACTTGCAACTGACCAGGCATAACCTGTAGTGGACCGGGTGTGACCTGCTGCGGGAGAGGACTCAGAACAGGATGGATAAATTCAGATTAAAGGCTTTATCTGCGTAATCAGTATCCAGCCGGTTTGAAGTGCGCCGCTCGAACTGGATGCTGCCGGATATGCTGACGGCGTTCAGGGGCTGGTAATTGACGCCGATGCTGCTGGTATCGATGGTGTCCTGTCGCTCGGCAATTTGCAAATTCGGGTATAGCACCAGCAACGGATCGCCGAGAAAAGCCCGGTTCACGTGCTGCATCAGTGCCGAAACGGAGATCTTGCCGGTCGCTGCCCAGGTCGGTCCCAGGCTGACCCCCTTGCTTTGCGTGTAGCTGGTGGTCAGATCATCGTAGGCATCAATCTCGTTCCATGCGGTTAGATCGATCCGGGTTTTGCCACTGGCTATCCAGGACAGTGTGCCGCGCATCGTTTTGCCGTTGAAGTTGCGTTCCTTGAACTCGTTCTGGTCCATGCTCACCACGCCGGCTTGGCCGTTGAGCCGGATGTGGCCGCTATACAGCCAGTTGATGGTTGCCAGCAGTTGAGTCTGGGTAAAACCGTTGTCGACCAGAACCCCGGAGTAAGACTGCAGAACAGGATAACTTTGGACCTGGCGGGTGCCCTTGATGCCGATTTCGTTTCCGCTGCGCGGCGTGAAGTAGGCACCGGCGGTGTAGGCCATGTAATTGTTGCCGTAGATTGAATCGCTCGGGACATTGTAGTCGCTGTGCGTCACGGAACCGTTCAAGCGAATGCCGGGTACGAGCTGCCAAGCAGTATCGAAGAACTCGTTTTCATTTGTGCTCAGGTTTTTGACCAAACTTTGTATCTGGTCAAAACCGGAGAGTGTGGTGTTCCGGTTATAGCCGACGTCCCCGCTCAGATTATTGACCGTTTGCCAGTTCCAGCGCGATTGTATGTTGGTAGCCTGGTAATTAAGTATCGTGAAGCGATTAAATCGTGATTCGCTGACAGAGGCGTCCAAGAAGACTTCCTGCCTGCTTTGTTTCCAGTCTACCTTCACCCCAGCCGTGCCTTGCTTGATGGTGTCGGCTGCGGAAGGCTGCCCGGATACTGTTATCGGATTAACTTCACTTGAAAGACGCAACAGATTGTCGTCATATGCGATGGACGAACTGACATAGGGTTGCACGGTGTCCCCGGGTGCGGCCCAGAGAAGACCGGGGCTGGCCAGGGCCGCCAGCAATATCGACCGCGAGACTTTTGCCTTGAAGGCCGGGGGTTCCTTGAAGACCGGGGATGCCTTGAATAACGGAGGCGCCTTGATGACAGGAGGCCGCATGACGGGGATTACCGGAAACTCAATAAACAGGGCTAAAGTGCCGACCGTACTGGCACGCCGTTATTGACGGCATCTGCCAGCCATATGCGTGGCCGCAATTGGTTCACCCGCGGATAGCAGCCGATTCCAGAATCGAAGCTTGGCTACAGGCCGGATAGTCCTTTTTTCATATCGCTGTTTTTCGCGGCATCGGTTTTGCCTGGCCTGACCGGGGGTCGCCTGTTCGGTCGTCGACGCGGCATTAACCGCCGAAGCGGGTTGCGCTGCTGCAGAACTCTTCGCCTTGTCTATGCCGGCATATGCGCCCAGATATTCGATCTTGGCCGCATCCTGCATCTTCTTCAATTCTGATTCAATCAGCGTTTTGCGCTGTTGCTCAACCAAATATTTGCCGATCAATGATTTGGCCTGTTCTTCAGTCACCGGCTGTTCCTTGGAATCCTGCATTTGCAGGATGGACAGATTGTCGCCAACCGGGACTATTACCACTTCGTTCTTTGCCATCTTGGCGAATTTTGGCAACAGGGCTATCGGCAATTCTTCTGCGGCCTTGACAACGGTCTGGGCTTTGAACGGGATGTTTTCCTTGTGCAGTTTGGCCGCAAACTCATCGAGACTCTTGGTGCCGGACAGTAATTGTTTGATTTGATCGATCTTGTCCGTACCATCTATGGAAATTTCGGCGAATTTGTATATGTGGCGATTCGCGAACAGCTCGGGTGACTTGACGTAGTAATCGTGAATCTCTGCATCAGACGGCTTGGTGCTGAGCGGCTGCACCAGTTGTTCGAGGGCAGCTTGCGCCAGGATCTGTCTTCTCGAAGCCTCGATCGCCTGTAGCACATTTGGGTTGCGTTCGAGTTTTTTATCAAGTGCCAGCTTCACCAGCAGTTGCTGGTCGACCAGGCCTTTCAGAACCTGTTTTGCCGCTTCATCCTGCTTTTCTTTCGGAATATTTCCAAGCCGGGCCATTGCATAATTGAGCTGATACACCGTGATCTCATCGCCATTCACTTTTGCAACGACTTGAGTCCCCCCCTCCTTATGGCCGCAAGCGCTCAGCAAAACAGCAGAGAATAAAACCATAAAACCGAGCCGAACGTTATGTGCCATGTTAATTTCTATCTTTCTTCGTGGATGATCAAAGCAGCGAGCATCGCATCATAGTCCGTGATTATTACAGCATTGTTTCCCTCGGATTTTAATGATCGAGCTTTAGGAAGACGGGGTTGACTCTAGATGCGAGCCAGAAAACACCAATGGCAATGACTTCCATGATGAGTGGAAATGTTTGAGCAGACTCATGGTTGGAATGCTGCGGATATGAGCAGGCGCTACACCGGGCTGCGCCCGTAATTGTCCTGAAATCGGATAATGTCATCCTCGCCCAAATATGCGCCCGATTGCACTTCGATGATCTCGAGCGGCACGATCCCAGGATTCTCCAGACGGTGCGTCGTGCCAAGGGGAATATAGGTGGACTGGTTTTCGGCCAGGATAAACACTTCATCTCCCCGGGTTACTCGCGCCGTGCCGGTGACTACGATCCAGTGTTCGGCACGATGATAGTGCAGTTGCAAGGAAAGGCTTGCGCCTGGTTTGACGACAATACGTTTCACCTGGAAGCGCAATCCGCTATCGATGCTGTCATAGTTACCCCATGGACGTTGGATCTTGCGATGCGCGACTGTTTCAGGTCGACCAGCTTCCTTCAGAATGGATACAAGTTCCCTGACTTGATCTGTATGCTCGCGGCTGGCCACCAGTACAGCATCGGGTGTTTCGACGACGATCAAGTTGTTGATGCCGATGCATGTCACCAGCCTGCCGCCGGACATGACCAGGCTATCCCTGCTTTTGAGCGCTACCACATCTTCGCTCAAAAGGTTTCCATCGCTGTCCTTTTCACCGATGTCGAGCAGCGCGCTCCATGCCCCGACATCCGACCAGCCTGCATCCAACGGAATGACGATACCCAGGGACTGGCCGGCGACCGGACTGCAAATCCTTTCCATTACCGCGCAGTCGATCGAATCGGACGGGCATTGTGCAAATCGATCAGGCGCTATCCGTATGAAAATATCGTCACGAGTCGCATCGGCGAACGATCGCTGGCAGGCACGGAGAATGCCGGGCTGGTGCAGCCCGATCAGCCTGATCCATTCAGAAGCCTTGACCATGTAGATGCCGCTGTTCCAGAAATATTCCCCGCTGGCCAGGTAACGCTCTGCCGTGGCACTGTCCGGCTTTTCCACAAACTCGGCAACCGGAAAATAGGTGTCTGAGGCCGGATATGCGGCTCTTATATAGCCATAGCCTGTTTCCGGCAGGTTGCAAACAATCCCGAATGTGACCACCTTCCCTTGTTGTGCAGGGGAAACTCCCAGGCTCACCGCGTTGCGGAACGCTGCGAGATCGTTGATCACGTGATCGGCAGGCATCGCCACGAGTATCGGGTCGTTTCCGTCCTGCAGCGCGTGCAAGGCTGCCAGGGTCAATGCAGGCGCGGTATTCTTTCCGAATGGTTCAAGAATGATTCCATTCGGTTGTACGTCAACCTGGCGCAATTGTTCGGCAGTGATGAAGCGGGACTCCTCGTTTCCGACCAGCAACGGACTTTCTATCCTGATACCGGGCCAGTCGATGGAAGCGTCGAGGCGCAACGCAGTGGACTGGAGCATGGTCAGGTCACCTGTCAGGGCCAATAGCTGCTTGGGGTATTGTTCGCGCGACAATGGCCACAAACGGGTGCCGGAACCGCCGCTCAATATCACCGGGAGTAGTTGCATGGGTTGCCTTTCAATGCGTCGTAAATGTCTGCGCGGGCACAGGCCGACGCCTAATATGCATTACGGTCCTTGAGCACGACAAGTATCGTTTTGACGATGATGTAAAGATCGAGCTGCAGCGACCAGTTGCGCAGGTAATCCAGATCGTAATCGATGCGCTTCTTCATCTTGTCGAGTACTTCCGTTTCTCCCCGGTAACCGTTGACCTGTGCCCAGCCAGTGATGCCGGGCTTGACCTTGTGCCGCACCATATAGCCCTTGATCAGTTTGCGATACTCTTCATTGTGGGCCACCGCGTGAGGGCGCGGCCCGACGATGCTCATCCTGCCTTGCAGCACATTGATGAACTGGGGCAACTCGTCCAGCGAGGTTTTGCGCAGGAATGCGCCGAATGGTGTGATGCGGCTGTCTGTCTTTTGTGCCTGCCGGATTTTGTCGCCGTCTTCGCATGCGGTCATCGAGCGAAATTTGTAGACGATGATTTCCTTTCCATCCAGACCATATCGCCTCTGCTTGAAAATGACCGGACCGGGAGAGGACCGCTTTATTCCGATGGCGATGAGCAGCATAATCGGCAAGATCAGGCAGAGAATCAGCAGCGTCAATATGATGTCGCTGCTGCGCTTGATAACGCCGTTAAAACCGGTGAAGGGTGATTCACATACGGCAACGACGGGCAATCCGGCAGCAGTGCTGAGCCGACCCTGTATCAGGTCGGTTACAAAAATATCAGGCACGAAATAGATCGAGGCGGTGGTATCGCGCAACTTGTCCAGCAAGGTCAAGATACGCGGCTGGGAACTCATCGGCAATGACAGATATATCAACGGTACTTTATTTTCGTTGACGAACCGGGGCAGGTCGTAAAGGTTGCCCAGTACCCTGCATTCATTCGGATGCTCCTTTCTAGCCTTGGTGCGATCATCGAAAAAGCCCAGGATCCGGATGTCCGAATAGGGATCATCCTTGATGCGTGACGCAAGTTCGGCGCTCTGTTCATTCAAGCCTGCAACTACTGCAAGCCTGGTTTCTCCCTGAATCTTCAGAATTGCGGGGGCGAACTTGCGCATCAGGACATGCGTGGCAACCTGGCTGGTTGGCGCCACGAAGAGCCATATCATGAGTACGTTGGTGTCGAAATATTCAAGATAGCGGCTGGCGTAGCCGAAAAACCCTAGCAGCCCGATCTTGATGATCCAGTCAAAATAGATGTGGCGTATCCTGCTCCAGATAGGCATGCTCAATTGCGCATTACCGGGGAAACTGATGGCGAATATCAACAACGAAAGAATCAGGTAGGGCGGTGTTATTTCCGATTCTTCAATCAGCACTACAACAAAAAGCGAAAAAATGATCGTCAGCGGATCCAGGAAAGCTTCGATCAGATTCAGCAGACCGGTCCGTTCTATCGTCAGTGAAGCGGCGCGCCGAAAGGACGATGGTGCTTTAAATTGTGTTGTCATGATTTTCAATTTTGAATATGGATGAGACCACAATTATTTCGACTGCAAAAGATATCCTTATGCTGCGGGCATATGCATGCAACGCGACCGGGAGATTGCACTCAGCCGGGTCGTGCATCATCGCTGAGGTATGTTACGTTTTTGTTAGGAAGGCAAGGAAATGAACATCGACTGCTCAAAAAGCAACGGGCAACACTTTTAAAGTGCGATATTAAACTGCGATATTGCGTTGCAACAAATGCAGCAGTTGACCTGTCATATTTGTGTAATCTGACGTGCTCGCAAAAGTATTGATGTTTCTTGAATTCATGACACTCACGGGATGCTCCTATATTGCGCAAACGTCATTAGCAGCGCTAATTCAAGTGATGAGCAAATATAGGCCGGACATTCGGGTGATTTGCAGCGTCGCGCAATCGGGGGAGATCAGCGGATACGCACCAGGCGGTAAACTGCCATGTCCGGATTGTCGAAGTGCAATTCATTCATGCCCAGATGCACAGTTACCGGTTTTGATTCGGGATGATAGGGGCCGATGATTGAATTTGCCCCCAGCAAACCATAAATGCCGGGGGACAAAGCCTGGGTGCGCAGCACGATTTCGCCTTTGTCGATATGTGCGCTGAATCCGCCATACGGCTTGGCCAGCGGTTCGCCGATGAAGTTGCCTTCACCCGGAGACCGTACGCTTTTCCAGTAGGCCTCGATCAATGAATTTCCAGACAGATACCAATACATGACCAGCGCCGGATCGGGGAACTTGGCAGGAAGGTTGCAAGGTTCCTCCACGGTGCCATAGCTTCCTGTCGCACCCGCCTCGAGCCAGCGCAGGCTGCTCATCTGGCCGCTGTCGATAAGCTGGCCGCCGAAGGAAGTCAAATGATCGGCAATCGCGCCCGGTCTGAATTTCAGCGTGCTCAGGTCGGGCACACTCGCCAAGCCGGTGAAATAAAACAGCACATCATTCCTGTCCTTGATGAAGTCGCTGTTGATCAATTTTACATCGACCAGATTTGCGGTTTCGAGAACCAGGCGAGGGTAGCCGGCAGCGCGCACATTGCGATCCCTGTCGCTGGTGCTGAGCAGGTAACCGGTGCCGGTAGGATGGCTGCCATCCGCTGCGATCCCGCGGTCTATCAATGTCTTGACGCTGGCAAAATCAAGTCCGGCAAGCGCCATCGTCGGGCGGATTTTCAGGTCGGTGTAAGGAGCGGTACTTGAAGAGTCATAGTAGGGACTGGGTTTGGTCTGGCTGCATTGGTGCGAGCAATATGCCTTGCTGAAGCCGAAAGCAAAGGCTGAAGTGATCGACATGCAATCGACCCGGTAGGGTGCCGCCCAGGTCAATGCAAATGCCTGTACCGATCTTGGCGTTTTTCGGTCAACCTCGGTTTTGACACTTCTGAATTCGGTCCGGGACATGATCGCTGTCCCCGCATGGAAGCGAATATGGATCATGTTCTCCGGGGGGATGTTACGGCGTTCTTGGTAATACTGGCCAATTTTTCGGCTAAGCGGGTCGTTGTCGTTGATGATAACCGCAACGTCCTTCCCCCCCAGACTGGTTTTGGGCAAAAGGAATTGAGGGTTGGCAGCATGCGCAGCGACCACATACAAGCATGAAAGCACTGATAATATTAATAGTCGGAACATGATGTTGTGATGATGAATATGAACTTGTTGATGAAGCCAGGAAAATGTTTCTTGTTTGGTCATGCATGCAGTTTCCAGATGTTCTGTAAATCACCCGAGGTATTAAACCGATCGAGTTTTGCGGGCCATTTCAAATTTGACAGTGGCAATTATGCCGCAGTTGCTGCCCGTAATTTATGGAAAGCCAAAAAAATCTTCGGGTTTAGCGATGGAATAGTCTGTTCGGACTGGTAAACAGAAGTGCTTAATACATTTATGGTCACATTCCCACGCTAGAGTGGGTGCTGTCCGGAAATGCATTCCGGGTTTTAGTTTGCAAACGTTTCGATTCAACAGTTGCTTGTCCGATCGGAAAAAGCCATGCAAAACAAGTCACTGATGTCCCTTTTTCGTGCTGCTCTCGGAATAGCGGCCGTGCTGGCGCTATCCGCGCAGGCAATGGCAACGACGACAGACTGGGGGAAACCAGTCTGTTATAACCAGCATAAATTACGGGGATACATTTCCCGCTCCTGAGACCCAGTTTTATGATGATTACCTGTTCAGCATTCCAACGGCATCTGTCGATTCGATTACAACGACGATCGGCCTGGGCGATTTGTTGGGGATAACCAATCTTCAGTCCAGCGTCTATAGCGGAACTGCGGCTGATATTACCGCTAATGGTGTCAGCAACAACGCAACTCTTCTGGCCGAGAGCAACATGATATCCCTGGGGGGCAGCGGAACGGTTGCCGTGATCAATCCGTTCACTTTGGGTGCCGGTGACTATATCCTGGAAATCAGCGGGGATGTGGTTGGACTAGCCGGTGGCAACTACGTGGGCGTTATGAACATTTCTCCTGTACCTGAGGCCGGAGAATGGGTGATGCTGGTTTTCGGTCTGGGACTGGTCGGTTTTTTTGCCGCCAGTCCCAGAATCAAATCAGGCCTGCTTCCGGCCTGATCAGTTATGTGGTGCTGAGGCACGCCTGATTTTCCAAGTTCAAGTTGTTGGCTAGGTTGGAATAAGTTGCAGGCCGGAAGGAAAGAATTTGAACACTCCATTTGCGGCACGGCCTGTCGGCCCTGCCGTATTTTTTTTGGATGCATGGATAAAGTTATCCGAGGCGCCTTAATCCGATATTGCCTACATGGGTATCGCCCCGGTGCTCAGCGTGTCGAACAGGAATTTTCCCGGAACAAGAATATAAGGAGTGTGTTCAGTTTCGGCACGGAAGAATAAAAACGTATACATAGGAATGACTTATAGATAGGTAGTCTGGAGTCAAGTTGGTTTCCGGGGCGGATTTGCCGGTAAGCTCAGGAATGGTCAAGATTGGTCGTTCCAGCTTCTATAGGACTATGGGCTATAGGACTAGTAAGCAAAATAAAAAATGTAACGAAGTATTAATTCTAGTGACACATAAAAAAAATAGCATGGCAGTCCGTCAGAAATTGGCAAAGCAAAATTGGTCAAGCAATGTTCACCTTCCGATCTGCCAGGGAATCCATGAATCTCAATAAGCGATTCTTCGCTGCCGCTCTGGTGCTGTTCAGCATGATATACGCCACAACGGTATTTGCGTTGACGGATGATGACATGAATCTGATTTCGGCATCGGGCCGCGGCGACAAAAGGATATTCGACATGATGCTCGCGATGGGCGCGAATCCCAGGGCGCTCGACAAGGGCAACAACAGCGCTATCCTGATGGCGGCCTTTTACAGCAGGCGTGAGATGGTGCGCAGGCTGATCGGGCTGCATGGCGACGTCAACATCAATGTGAGGGGAACGATCGGCTATGCGCCGGTTGGCGTCGCGGCAATGCGCGACGATGATGAGATCCTGAAAATGCTTATCGATGCGGGCGCGCAACTGAATGTGCGCGATTATGGCGGCGGGACTCCACTGCTGAACGCGATCCGATTCAACCGCGACCGCAACGTGGCTATTTTGCTGGGCGCAGGAGCTGATCCTGATCTTGCGGATGACATGGGAGAGACTCCGCTGATGGCGGCGGTTCAGGGCGGGCGGCTTGATTATATCGATATGCTGCTGGGCAGGAATGCGTATCCCAGCGCGAAGGACAGGGATGGCAGCACGGCATTGTATTACGCGATATATCTCGGTTATGACGACATCGCAAAACGCCTGATCAAGTCCGGTGCCGTGCTTTACGGCTTGAATAACGGTTATACGCTGCAGCACTGGGCGCGCGTACTGGGCAGGACGGATATCGTGCCGTTGCTCGGCGGCACCGGAACGGCGAATCGATGAGCGCCGACCGGAAAATTGCTATCTTGCTGGCGCGCAGCTGACCATGAATTTCATCAGGAGCGAAATGGCGCTGGAAGGCGACGAGGCGGAACGTCTGGCTTCGGTAATCGACAGCTCGCTGCGAGTGTCGAACGAAGAGCAGTTCTTCTCATGGTCGCAGAGCGCGCTGCAATACCTGCTCTCCCACGAGATACTGATATGCGCGATCAGGTCGAATTCGGATGCGGCATTGCGCTACTACCGGTTTTCCAGCACGCGCTATTTCGGTATCGAGCACTTCAACCGGGTGTGCGACCCTTCCAACGGCTTGTTGGCGTTGATGATGAGCGTGACGCGCAGGACCGGGACGCCCTGCGTGCTGAGTCCCGGCGTAACGATTGGCGGCTGCGATCCGGCGTGGCTGCCGTTACTGGAGAGTTGCGAACTGCGGAATGTCGCGGCATACGGGCTGAGCGGGTCGGATGGAGTGTTCAAGAGTTATTTCGTCTTCGCCCGGATAGCAGATGTACTCAACGCCCGTATCGTATATCTCCTGGAAGTGCTGATTCCGATCGTCGATGCGACGCTTTCACGCGTGCTGGCGTATCAGGAAAAAACAGCCGAGAAGGCATTGCCAGTTCTCAAGCTGTTGAGCAAGCGCGAGATCGAAATCCTGCATTTCCTGATGGCAGGCAAAACCAACCAGATCATCGCAGCGGAAATGTTCATCAGCCCGCTGACGGTCAAGAACCATGTGCAGAACATCATGAAAAAATTGCAGGTGAAATCTCGCGGCCATGCCGTGACCAAGGGATTGAAGTTTGGATTGATTAAGCTGGATAACAAATCACAAGGAGATCAGAATGTTTAAGTTTGCACGAATCGCAACCGCGGCAATTTTGCTGGCAACAACCTGCATTGCCCATGCCGGCGAAGCGGAGATCAGGAAGGCACTGGCGGAAACGGCGCCGGGCGTGGAGGTGGTGTCGGTCACCAAGCTGCCCTACGCGGGGCTTTACCAGGTGGTGACCAAGGGCTTCAATATTTTTTACACCGACGAGAACGGCCGGATCGGCATTTTCGGCAACATGGTCGATCTCAAGAGCAGGGAGAACCTGACCAAGGCCGAGAAGGACAAGATCAGCGTGGTCGATTTTGCCTCACTGCCGCTGGACAAGGCCATCGTCAGGGTCAAGGGCAACGGCAAGCGCACCCTGGTGCTGTTCTCGGATCCCGAATGTCCTTACTGCCAGGCGCTGGAAAAGCAATTGCAATCCGTTACCGATGTGACCATCTACACCTTCTTGTTGCCGCTCCCCACCATTCATCCGGGCGCGATGCGAGCGGCGGAACTGATCTGGTGCGCGAAAGACAGGGCGCAGGCCTGGGACGACATGCTGCTGAAGCAGCAGGAGCCCAAGGACAGCAACACGACCTGCGATACGCCGATCAAGCAGATCGCGGAAATTGCCGACAAGGATTCGATCACCGGCACACCGGGTATCGTGTTCACCAATGGCAAGCTACTGCTGGGCAACCAGCCGAGTGAACTGATCAACAAGATGCTGGATGACGCCATGCCCAAATTCGACACCACGCCAAGGTCCTGACTCGGAATTCGCTCAGAATTCGCGTAGCGCATGCATCCTGAGCAAGACGGCGGGTAGCGCATGTTCCGGGATCAAGCACTGTTGGTCTCATCACGTTGCAAGGCATCGGCCCGGCCTGACCAGTCCGGCTTCACCTACATCGGACTGATGTTGTTGATCGTCATCATGGGCGTGTTGCTAGCGACCATCGGCACCGTCTGGCACACCGCGCAGCAGCGCGAAAAGGAAAAGCAGCTGCTATTCGTCGGCAACCAGTTTCGGCAGGCAATCGCGGCCTATTACCGGCAGGACTTCAACGGTACCCACCAATACCCGAGAAAACTGGAAGACCTGTTGCTGGACAGGCGCTATCCCAACGTCACGCGCTATCTGCGCAAGATCTTTTACGACCCGATGACCGGCGGCACGCAATGGGGGTTGATCAAAGGCGCGGACGGCGGCATCACCGGCGTGCACAGCCTGTCCGATGCTGTGCCTTTCAAGACCGCCAACTTTACAAAACAGGATGACTCGTTCGCCGATCAGAAGCATGTTTCCGGGTGGCAATTCGTCGGCGGTGCAACGCTCGTCAGTGCGGCGGCCTCCAGTCCCGCAATTGTTCCGGTGGCCCAGCCAGCGAACTCAGTTCCGCCTGCCGCCCCGGTTCCGCCGCCGCTGCCGCCGGATGCTACGCCCGACCAGAACCGGCAACGGTTCTGCCAGTTATTGAACAGCAATGACATGAGAATCTGTGCAGCAGTGGCCGTCCGGTACGGTGCCGAAGCAGGTGCGGTTTGCATGGCTTCAGCCAATCAGCGCTATGCGATCTGCATCAGCTCGGTCAACGCGATGTTGCCCGCGCTTGTTGTCCAGTATCAATAAATATCGGTTTGACCCGAGTCAGGATGAAAATGCGTCTTCCTGGTATGCGTTGCCCATCCGAATCGTCCGGAAAAACATAGTCCGAACGGACTAGTCAAGTTTGGTCCGTTCGGACTATAAAAAGGCGATCTCTCCTGCAATTCCTTTCATGTTGCATTGCTAAGGTCCAACTTGCCTAAGCGCGGTTCGGAGTGCATCAAAATAGTCTGAACGGCTTATGCCTAACATGTTTCCCGATAGATAAATTGTAACCGTATATATGTAAATTGTTGTACGGCTGCACAGGAATGTTGTGGGTCATGTTGTAAGGCTAAACCCGCCGTGAGGCGGGGGCGGAAAGCCACGGATCTGACCGCAAGACCATCGGGGAACGCAAGGTACCTGAAGGGCATAAGGATAGATGGCCGGGTTGCACTTGTAGTAGCGGACTGAACATTGTCCGTAGCTTGTTCGCTATGACGCCGCTCTGCGGTTTCGGGCTTTCTTAACAAACCTCTCTCGTTTAGGGAGTTATTGAAAGGGATTTACTATGAAAATGAAAATGAAAATGACCATCTTGGCTGGTGCTCTGGCGCTTGCAACTGCTGGTCAGGCTTTTGCATTAGGCACACCGTCGGATCTGTTTCTAACAGTTGTGGATAGCAATACGACGGCCGGCACCTTTACGGTTTACAGCCGTGACCTTGGCGTCAATATGGCAAGCTTCCAGTCTTTGGTAACTAGTGGAACGACAGCTGCTTCTGCCGGCAACAGTTCTTTTGCTGCTGACACAAACCTGACCAGCTTTCTGAGTGGCGTAGGTGCAGGCGACTCACTTTCCTGGAGCGTATCTGCTGCTCAAACCGGCGCAATGAGCCTTACTGGTCCGGAAGCGTTCATGGTTACGACGGACGTCACCACTTTGCCTTCGTCGCAACAAAACGGCACTTTGGCTCCTGCAATTCAAGCTTTTAATACTTACTACGTTGATTCGCTTTCGTATCAGAGCAATGGTTTGACTTCCGGATCCACTACTGGTGCCACGGATATTAGCGCCAATGGTAACTTGAAGTTCGGATACACGGCTGGACTTGGCACCGGAATGGATATGTTCTATGTCACGCCGAGCAGTAACTCAAGTCTTAAAACGGCATCCGCTGCCATCTTCGGCGGGGCAACAACGGCCGATGTTTGGACACTCAGCTCGACGGGCAACCTGACTGTAACTGCAGCTTCGGTTGCTGCCGTTCCTGAAGCCAGTGAGTGGCTGTTAATGCTGTCCGGTTTCGGCCTGATCGGATTCATAGCCAGCCGCCGCAAGCACTCCGGTGGCGCATTGACATTTGCCTGAAATAAGGCCGCGAATTGTTTATTTACTTTAAGGAAACCAAAATGAAATTCAAAATCAAAGCGCTCGCTGCCGCGCTCACGCTGGCTATGGCTGGTCAAGCATTCGCAGTGGCACCAACCGATAACCCGACAATTGTCTTGCACATGTCCGGTTCCTCTGCCCTGCAGAATGCGGCCAGTATGGTTGCCGAAAGCCTGTTCCAACCCGGACAGGTTGTTGAGTTGTGGGATGGCGACGGTAGTACCGCCGCAGGTACCAAAGGAAGCAATCAGCGCGCCTACATAGGCGTAGTTAAGACTGGATCTTTAGTTGACGGCACCCTAGTACCTTCCAGCATCGCCGGCAAGGAAGTCATGATTTACTACCGCGCTCAAGGTGGTTCTGTGTACGGCGTGGTTCCGGTTGCGCTGGGTTCCAGCATTGCGTTTCTTGACAAAACAACTTGCAGCAGCACTTCCGTCGAGAACAACCCGCTGACCGGTATCCCCGTATATAGCTGCACAGGCACCACCAATGCTGTGACTGAGGGGGGTATTTCCGACGTCGATCCCACAACCAACAACGCGCCCATCAACTCGGCTTCCGTTGCCGGGGTGCTGACCTTTCCGCGCTTGACTTCCACCCAATTGGCCAACTTGAACTCCCATGTGGTTCTGGCCCAAGTGTTTGGCGTTCCTGTCAACGGCACCGCCGCTCAGGGTTCCCTGCATCCGGCAACGACTCCAATGCTGAACCTCACCATTCCGCAAGCTTCTGGTCTGATGGGTGGCACGGTGACTGACTGGAACATGATTGATCCGAACATCACTGCCGGCTCCTCAAGCATTGTCGTTTGCCGCCGCCAACCCGGCTCCGGCACGCAAGCATCCATCAACGATTACGTGTTCGGGCAGCCATGCTCTAGCTTTGGCGGTGCACCTTTGACTTATGCCTCGAATAACGTCACTTTGGGTTCCAAAACTGCGGTCACTGGTGGCAACACGATCACGATCGAGAATTCAGCTTCCGGCAACGTGGCTCAGTGCATGACCTATGCAAACAGCAGCAATGGGTCAAAGGCGATCGACGTAACTACCGGTAACCTGGTAGCTCCTGGTTCTGCCAATTCCGTGGTTTTGGATGCAACCAAGAATACCTACTACGCGATCGGCGTGATGGGGCTGGATCATGCAGTGGGTACCGACATTTACCAGAACACCAACCTGAATGGCTCTGCCGCTTCCTTGGCCAATGGTTCGATCGGCAACGGCATGTTGGTTGAAAGCACATTCAACGCCGGTAGTGCGCTGACTGCGCTCGGTGCAGGCAATCCGAAGTTCGATCTGTACACGATGATGTATACAGAGGCTGGCAGCCCGCAAGTGCTGGGTTCATATCAAAACCCAACTACTCTTGTTTACGGCATTCCTGGGGTATTGGGCCTCGGCGAAAACGGATGGACGCCAAGCAATACCACTTTGACGACTGGCGCATTTGACCCAACCTTTCCTGTCTCTCGTGTCGGAAACTTCGGCAACAACTGCGCGCCGATGCAACAACTGCAATAACACATCAGCTTTTAATCCCCTCCAGAATACCCCGGTGCAATGCCGGGGTTTTTCTTTCCCGGTTTGAAAAAATTTGACTGGGAAATTTACGAGCATCAAATTCCTGACCTTCTTGCTTATGCGTGAAGTTTCTCAACAATAGTCCGTTCGGACTAGTCAGGACACTCTGCTTGTATCCTTAGTTTCATGTTGCGGCCCTAAAATCACCCAGAACGAAGTTTCTTGTTCAGCAATTACGCAGTAGCCGGTAGTTCAGTCTGGATCTATCCGGGCGGATTTGTTGTGTCTGGTTTCTAGTATTTTGTATTTTGGATGACGTTGTTTACGGGTCGAAATCCGGACTGGTTGCATTAGCTTCGCTATCCGCATGGATAGATCGCCGCATGGATAGACCGTTAGAGATCGGCGGCATGGATCAAGCATACCCGGTAAAGGTTAGATGAGATTGACCACAATTTTATGGCTGTGTGCAGGGCTGATGGTGGTCTGCACCGGCAGGGCGGAACCGGTGCAGCCGGCGGCCCCCGCAAAAAAGAACAGTTTCAACGTGATGGAGTACCGCATCGAGGGAAACCGGATGTTGTCTGAAGCGCGCATCGAAGAGGCCGTGCAACCCTATCTCGGCGAGGACAAGACCATCGCCGATGTGGAGGCCGCGCGCAGCGCGCTGGAGAAGGCGTACCGCGATGCGGGCTATTTGACGGTGCTGGTCGGCATACCCGAGCAGACCATCAGGGACGGGATCGTGCGGCTGAAGGTGGCGCCGGGCAGCGTGGACAAGCTGCGCGTGGTCGGTTCGCACTATTACGACCTGGGCCGCATCCGGGACAAGGTGCCGCAACTGGCGTCGGGCAGCGTGCCGTATTTTCCCGGCGTGCAGACCGAGATGGCGGATGCGAACCGCACGGCCGACCTGCGCCTGACGCCGGTGCTGCGCCCGGCACAGACGCCGGGCGAAGTGGATGTCGACCTTAGGGTCGAGGACAAGCTGCCGCTGCATGGCAGCATCGAGCTGAACAACTATGCCGGCCCCAGTACCGAGCCGCTGCGGCTGAGCACGATGCTGCGCTACGACAACCTGTGGCAGAAGGAACACAGCCTGTCGCTGCAGTACCAGACCTCGCCGCAGCAATGGGACCAGGTGCGCGTGCTGTCCGGCACCTACCTGATGCCGCTGGACAACGGCGAGCAGCTCGCGATGTACGCGGTGTTGTCGCACAGCAACGTGGCGGCGGTCGGCGACATCACGTTGCTGGGTCAGGGCAATATCGCCGGCGCGCGCTGGGTGGTGCCGCTGTGGCCGCTGCCCGGCCTGTACCAAAGCATCACGCCGGGCGTGGACTACAAGAATTTCAAGAACGACCAGTTTCTGTCCGGTTCGAATACCGGGCATACGCCGATCAGCTACATCCCGTTCTCGCTGGGCTACAACGCCAGCATGCCGGACAAGGCCGGAATGACCAGCGCGAATGCGACGCTGAATTTCGAGTTGCGCGGGCTGGGCGACAAGAGCACCGACTGTGCCGGGCAGACGGTGTCGCAGTTCGAGTGCATGCGCTATGGCGCGACGCCGGATTATTTTTACCTGCGCGGCGGCATCGACCGCACGCAGAATCTGGCGCAGGGGATGTCGCTGTACGCGAAGCTGGACGGCCAGATGGCCAGCGGCCCGCTGATCAGCAACGAGCAGTTCATCGCCGGCGGAGCCGACAGCGTGCGCGGCTACAAGGAGGCGGAGCAGTCCGGCGACGACGGCAGCCACGGCACGCTGGAGCTGCGCGGCCCGCAGTGGGCAAGCGGGGGCATGAACGACTTGCATGTGCTGGCGTTCTACGATGCCGCGCATCTCAGGGTGAGGGAGGCGCTGCCCTCGCAGGCCGCTACATCCAACCTGGCCAGTGCCGGTGTCGGACTGCGCCTGCAGGCATGGAGGTATTTGAACATGCGGCTGGATGTGGGCTGGCCGCGCAAGACCACGACCTACACCACGGCGGGCAAGGCGCATGTCGGGTTCAAGGCGAGCATGGGGTTTTAAAGAGCATGTCCCTCTCCCTTTGAGGGATAACCGCGACTTGGCCGTTCGCGGGCTTAGTCGAATGGCTAGTAGCCTCACAGAGGGATTAAGGGAGAGGGTGCTGAATTAAGCGATGGCTCCCTGCAGAGCATGGAAATTTTGTGGAAAAAATTGCGAAGGAACGGCAATGAACAAATACAGGAAGATATCCGCAGCGCAGCAAGCGCGCGCCCCGCATTTTGCCAGGCTGAAGATGCTGGTGAGCGTGCTGGTTGCGGCCGGCGTGATGTCTCCCCTGGCCCTGCCGCCTGCACTGGCCGCGCCGTTGCCGATACCGCTGGGGCTGCCCTGCGGCGGATGTTCGCCTGCCGCGAATACCCCGGCACTGCCTTTTGTCCAGGCAGGTGTTGTCACGACCAATAGCCTCGATCCGGCCACCGGCCTGCCGGTCGGCGGCGGTACCACCCTGACGCTCGATCAGGCAACGCCGACCGCGATCCTGAACTGGCAGCAATTCAACATCGCCAAGGGCTATAGCGTGAATTTTGTGCAGCCGAGCAACACCGCCAGCACGCTCAACAAGATCTGGGACCAAAATCCCAGCACCATCGCCGGGTCGCTCACCGCCAACGGGCAGATCTACCTGGTCAACCAGAACGGCATCATCTTCGCCAACGGCGCGCAGGTGAATGCCGGCACGTTGATCGCCTCGTCGCTGGGCATCAGCGACAGCCTGTACCAGGCCGGCTACCTGACCAACGTCAATGCCAACGGCATGACCCCGGATTTCACCGGCAGCAGCGGATTTGTGCGCGTCGATACCGGCGCGGTGCTGAACGGTTCCCGCATCATGCTGTTCGCGCCGGTGGTGGAAAACAACGGCAGCATCTCGACACCGGACGGGCAAACGGTGCTTGCGGCGGGCAACAACATCTATCTCGAGGCCAGCCAGGACCCGAACCTGCGCGGCCTACTGGTCGAGGTCGATGTGACCAATCCCGGGGCAATCGATCCTGCGCTGGCCGGGCAAGTCCAGAACAATTCCTCGGGAACGGTGACCAATGGCGCGCTCGGCAATGTGCTGGCGCAGCGCGGCAACATCACGCTGGTCGGCTTTGCGGTCAACCAGGATGGCCTGCTGTCGGCGACCACTGCGGTCAACGAGAACGGCACGATCAAGCTCGAGGCGCGCTATGACGTGGCAAACCTCGCCGCGTTGTCCAGCAACTCCAACCCTTATCTTGCGAGCTCCGCCGGCACGACATATGCCTACGACAACCGCGCGACCCAGACCGGCACCGTGACCCTGGGCAGCGGCAGCGCGATCACGATCGCGCCCGATACTTCAAGCACCGCCACGGTCACTGCCGGCCAGGGGTTCAATCCGTCGATTGTCGAGGTGATGGGCTCGACCATCGACATGGAGAGCGGCAGCAGCATCGTCGCCCCCGGCGGGCAGGTGACGCTGGCGGCGCTGGGCAGCATCAACCCGGCGGTGCTGCCGGGCGTCAACAACAATGTCTACCAGACCATCGATTCCTCGTTCGCGCTGAGCAGCTTCCTGAACCCGAACTACCTGCCCGCACCCAATCCGGCCGGCGATACCGCCAGGGTCTTCCTGGACAGCGGCAGCCTGATCGATGTGTCGGGCAGCACCGCGAGCGTGTCGGTCGCGCAGGATATCATTGCCGTGCAGCTGCGCGGCGCCGAGCTTGCCGATGCGCCGCTGCAGAAGAGCGGTCCGCTTTACGGCCAGACGGTCTATGTGGATATCCGCCAGGGAACGCCGCTGGCCAACTATTCCGGCGAGGAGGCGCAAATCCAGATGGGCGTGGCCCAGCTGACCTCCGCAGGCGGCAACGTGAACCTCTACTCTACCGGCGACGTGGTCACCAAGGCCGGTTCCACCATCAATGTGTCCGGCGGGCAGGTCGATTACACCGGCGCTTACGTCAATACATCCTCGCTCATTTCGTCGAACGGAACCGTGGTCAACATTGCCGATGCGTCCCCCGACCAGGTCTATGTTGGCATCGCCGGCAGTTACACCGTGAGCAGCGCGAAATGGGGCGTTACCCAGACCTTCAATACCATGGCCGGCGGCGATATCCGCGGCAGGTGGGATCCGGGCTATGGGGAAGGGCAGGCGGCAGGTACCGTGACGGTGATGGCGCCCGATGCGGCGGTCGACGGCAGCATCGTCGCGAAGACCGTGGCGGGAAGCTACCAGACCCAGCCCTATGTCAACCTTGCCGCAAGCGGACAGACGGCCGATTACGCAAACACCTGGCAGATGCTGCCGATGGGCGGATCGCTGGTGATTGGCGACAGCAGCGCGATCCAGGACCCGAATACCAACAAATATGATTACATCACCGATGCCGGCGTGGTGTTCAGTGCCGATCCCAACCCGCTTCCCGCCAATTTCGCGTGGAACGAAGCGCTGCCGCAGACGAACACGATCTATCTCGACCCGGCCCTGTGGGCGGGAGCGAGCGGCATCGACAATGTGGGCGTCTATACCAACGGTGCGATCACGGTCGGTTCCGGCACGACGCTGGCGCTTGCCGCGGGGGGCAGCCTGACGCTGCGCGGCGATACGGTCGACATGCTGGGTTCCGTTTACATTCCTTCCGGAACCGTGAATCTCGGCGCAGTCGAGACCGCCGCATCCACCGGCCGGGTGCCCGGCGGCATCAGCATCGGCGCGACGACGCCGAATGCCGGCGGCTCGCCCAGCACCATTTCGACCAGCGGCCTGTGGGTGAATGACTCACCGCTGGTCGATCCCGCCGCCACGATAGACCCGGCTTACATCAACGGCGGCAATATCACGATCAACTCCGGCGGAAACCTGGTTGTCGCGGCGGGTACGGCCATCGACGCCTCCGGCGGGGCGATGATCGATGCGTCGAACAAGATTCACGGCGGCAACGGCGGATCGATCGCTATCACCGGCAACTACAATCAATCGATCAATCCCTACACGGGGCAACTCGACCACCTTGACCTGTCCAGCTACGGCGCGGCGGGCGGCAAGGGCGGCGCGCTTTCGCTGAATGCCGGCGACATCGTGATCGGCGGCAGCATCACGAATGGTGCCCTTGACGGCGCGCTGAATCTTCCGGTCGACTTCTTCAGCAGCGGTGGATTTACCAGCTACGCTCTCACTGCAAATAACGGGCTGAACGATCTGCTACTGGTTGCGCCGGGCGCGGTGATCGCGCCGGCGAACCAGACTTTGATACTGGATCGTTCCGCGCCGCTGGCAGCAAGCGGTACGGATATTTCCAGCATTGCGCAGATCGGCGAGTTGCCGTACTGGCAGCGCAATCCGGTCAGCATCACGCTGAAGCAGACCGGCAACGGGTTGGGATCGCTGACCGTGGGGGCGGGCGCGACCATCCAGGTCGATCCCAAGGCCAGCATCAACCTGGTATCGGATTCCCAACTGACGGTGCTCGGGACGCTGGATGCGCCTGCCGGCAATATCGGCCTGACGCTGAATTCGGCCGCCGCACAGAATAACGCCTATAACGGCGATGCGAGCATCTGGCTGGGTTCGGCAAGCCAGTTATTAGCACAAGGCACCACGGTCCTGACGCCGAATACCTCTGGGCTGCAGCAGGGGCAGGTACTTTCCGGCGGCAACATCAGCCTGAACAGCAACATGTTCGTGGTGGCCCAGCAAGGTTCGCTGATGGACGTTTCCGGGACAGCAGCCAACCTCGACCTGCCGCAGCTGCAATCCGGTTCGGTGGTATACCGCAACAGCCGGGTGGCCGGCAATGCCGGTTCCGTCGCGATCACGGCGACCGAGGGCGCGCTGCTGGACGGCAGCATGAAAGCCGGCGTGCAATCCGGCAGCAGCGCGGCGCCGGGAAGTTTTTCGCTGACGCTGGCCGGCATGGAAGCCTCCAATCTGGCTGCGTTGACCACCTTTCCGCAAACCCCGCCCTGGGAAATCCAGGTCGAGCCATCGGGCACGGGCAGCTTTTTCACCCAGGGTACAGGTCTTCAGCCGGTCAGCGACAGCCTGGCCGGGAAGACCGACCTGACCAGGGCGGACGGCTTGGCATATGTCGATACCAGCGCGCTGCAACAATCGGGGTTCGGCCAGGTGTCGCTGAGCAGCCCTAACGGCTCGATCGCGCTGGCCAATGGGTCGGCGCTGGAGGCAGTGCAAAGCGTCACGCTGGATGCGCCGGTGATCTCGGTGAACGGAAGCAGCGTGACGGGAAACAGCACGAACATTTCCGCCGCCTATGTCAATCTCGCCAACAGCAATCTGCAAGACCAGACCTTTACCCGGCCGCTTGCGGGCACCGGTACGCTGAATGTTACCGGCCAGCTGGTCGACCTGACCGGCAACCAATCCATCTCGGGCGTGGACCAGGTGTCGATCAGCAGCAGCAGCGACATCCGCCTGAACGGGGTGCTGAACACCGCGGGTACCGCGCTGACCGGGAGCCTGAACACGCAGGGCAACATCACGCTGCAGGCCAACCAGGTCTATCCCACCACGATGAGCCAGTACACGCTGGCGGTGGTGGATGGCTCGGGCAACCCGGCCGGCACCGTCACGATCGAGCCGAACAATCCGGCAAACCCGGCAAGCGGCGCGTCTCAGGTATTGTCGGCCGGAGGCCAGGTCACGCTAAGCGCTGCCACAATCAATCAGAACGGCGTGCTTGAGGCACCGCTGGGGTCGATCAACTTGGGAGCTCCAACGGGTGGTACCCAGAACGTGAACCTCGGTGCAGGCAGCCTGACCTCGGTTTCGGCCGACGGCCAGACCATCCCGTTCGGCTCGATGCTGGGCGGAACCGGATGGATATACAACCTGGCCGGGGTCGCGGGCATCACGGCAAATACCTACGGCAATGTCAACATGGCCGCCCCGCCGCAAAAGCAGATCAGCATCGACGGAAACAATATCGACATCCAGAGCGGCGCGGTCGTGAACCTCAAGGGCGGCGGCGATCTGTATGCCAACCAGTTCATCCCGGGCACGGGAGGCTCGTTGAATGTGCTCGACCCGACCCAGGGTCCGGCCAACACCTACGCGATCATCCCGGGACTGTCCGGTTTCGCACCGTATGATCCGCAGCTTACCGGCCAGTATTCTGCAAGCGGTTCGAAGTCGACGCTGGGCGTCGGCAGCATGGTGTACCTGTCCGGCGGGGATGGCCTGAGCGCCGGCTATTATGCGCTGCTCCCGGCAAGCTATGCATTGCTGCCGGGCGCGTACATGGTCACCATGGTATCCGGTCACCAGGACATGCTGCCCGGGCTGGGCGCGATCCAGTTGCCGGGCGGCGCCGAGATCATCGCGGGCAAGCAGGCGGTGGCCGGGACCGGCATCATGGATGCGCGCTGGTCCGGATTCGAGGTTGCACCCGGCACTTTGGCGCGCACCGAATCCCAGTTCCAGGACAGTTACGCCAATACCTTCTTTGCAGCGCAGGCTGCCGCCAACGGGACCGCGCCCCCGCCCCTGCCGGTCGATGCGGGCCAGATGGTGGTGACAGCCAACGGCAGCGGCGCGACACTCACGCTCGACGGGACCTTCGTTGCGCAACCTTCCTCCGGTGGGCAGGGCGCGCAAGTCGACCTCAACGTGGTGGGCGGCGGGTTCGACATCGTGAACGGCAGCGTGCCGGCCAACGGCATGGTTCAGCTGGACACGAATGCGCTGGATAAGCTGGGCGTGCAAAGCCTGCTGATCGGCGGGGTGCGCAGCGAGTCGGGCAGCGGCACGAACATCGCAGTCGGCGCCAGCACCGTGCAGGTCGACAATGCCGGCAGCGTGCTCAGCGGCCCGGAGATCATCCTTGCCGCAACCAATGCGGTGACCGTGACGGCGGGCAGCAGCATCCAGGCGAGCGGCACCTACACCGGACAGGCCAACGATCTCGCCATCGGGGCAAGCGGCGGCGCGAGCGGAGATGGCGCGTTGCTGCGCGTTTCTTCAGGTCCGCAGGTCACGGTCACGCGCAATAATCTATCAGTCAGCAGCACGGCTACCCTGGATATTGCCAGCGGCGCTGCGGTGGGTGGAGCATCGGTGCTGCTGGATTCTTCATCCGCGACCCATATCGGGAGTGGCGCCCAACTTTCTGCCGGCTCGTTCAGCGTTTCGGCGCAGAACATCGCGATCGGAAACCCAGCCTCGACAACGCCATCGACACTTCTTCTCACCGATACGTTGCTGAACCAGCTGGCAGGAATACAAGACCTCACGCTGCACAGCTACGGTGACATCGACTTTTACGGCACTGCATCGCTGGGCGGGCTGGATGCGAACCAGCAACCGCTAATCGGCAACCTGACGCTGAATGCCGAGAGCATCAGCGGAAACGTCGACGCCGGCGCGAACAACGCGAACAACACCATCAATGCGTCTACCCTGACCCTGATGAACAACAATGGCACGACTTCTGCCACGCCAACCGGTAACGGCGAGCTGACCGTGAATGCCGGAAACATCGTCATGGCAGGCGGTAGCCTGGCCATCCAGGGTTACGATGCGGTCAACCTGAATGCAAGCGGATCGCTCCAGGGCCAGGGCACGGGCGGACTGACCGTCGTGGCACCTGCGGATGCCAACGCGCATACCCTGCAGGTCAATGCCCGACAGATCACCGGTGCGGCCGGATCGAACCAGACCCTCACTGCTGCAAATTACGATATCAGCATGGGCGCGGGTAACGCTGCCACCGCTGCCGGGGATACGCTGGGCGCGAACCTCACGGTAGCGGGGAAAAGTATTTCCGACGCGGGCATCATCAACCTGCCGACCGGCACGGTCACGCTGAATGCAACCGGCCCTGGCAGCGGTGACGGCGTGACGCTTGCAGCGGGGTCGGAAATTATCGCGTCCGGAACGGCAAAAACCATCGCCGGACAGACCGCCTATGCGCCGGCGGGGTCGGTCACGCTGACTTCCAATAACGGCAACGTCGATATCGCGAGCGGTGCGGTGGTGGATGTTTCGGGTGCTGCGGGCGGCGGCGATGCGGGTAGTGTGAACGTGAACGCCACGCACGGGACGGCGACCATCGCCGGTGATCTCAAGGGTGCGGCAGCAACCGGTTATGCGCAGGGCAACTTTGCGCTGGATGCGTATGCGCTCGGCACGACCCTGACGGCATTGGACGATCTGCTGATGCCCGATATTTCGAACCAATCCGGAGGCTTCAACCAGTCGATCGACATTCGCGTGCGTTCCGGCGATCTCGCGCTGGATGCCGGCAGCACGGTAACGGCTGACAGTTACCAGCTTGCCGCCGACAACGGCAGCATCGATGTCGCCGGCAACATCGACGCGTCCGGCGCAACGGGCGGGAATATCCTGCTGGCCGCGTTGAACAACGTGACGCTGGAGAGCGGCGCGGTGCTGGATGCGCATGCCACCGGCAGCGGCAATGCGGGCGGCACCGTTGCGCTCGAATCCAATACTGACGTCAATCCGGCCAATGGCGCAAATGGTTCGGTCAACCTGATGACTGGATCATACATTGACGTAAGCGGCGGTCCTGCGTCCAGCGGCGCCAATAATGGCGGCGCGCAGGGCAACGTGCTGCTGCGCGCCCCGCAGATCAACGGCGGGACGGATGTCGCGGTGAACACGGCGGCCGGAACTGCCATCGATGCGAGTGCCGGCGCGAACGTCACGGTCGAGGGCTACAATAACTACACCGCAACGACGATCAACGGCAGCACGGCCAAGACCGCGACGACCTATTTCACCGACGCACAGGCATTTGCCAATAATGCGTCAACGATCATGACCCGGCTGGGCATGTCGGGTTCCTTCATGCAGGTGCTGCCCGGTGTGCAGATCAATTCCACGGGTGACCTGACGCTGAGCTCGAGTCTGGATCTTTCCACCTGGCGCTTCAATGAAGGCAACGGGCTCATCGTGCCCGGCATCCTGACATTGAAGGCGGCGGGAAACATCAACATCGGTTCGGGTACCACCATCGCGTCGCTGAGCGACGGGTTCACTTCGGCAACGTCTTATACGCTGTTGACAACCAATGTCCCATCCTGGTCCTACCGGCTGGTGGCGGGCGCGGACATGGGTGCCGCCAACGTGATGGCGGTCGACAATACCGGCGCGAACGGCAATGTGAATATCGCGGCGGGGAAGGAAACCACACCGACTAGTTCAAACAAGGTCGTTACCGCGACCATGGACCAGGTACGCACCGGGACGGGCTTCATCGACGTTGCAGCCGGCGGCAGCGTGAATCTCGGCAACCGCGATTCGGCGATCTATACGGCGGGCACTGCATCGGCCATTCCTTCCAACATTTCGCTCAGCGTTTTCAGCAGTTCCTATGTGTTCCCGACCGGCGGCGGCGACATCAATATTTTTGCGAACGGCAACATCAACGGCGATTCGAGCGGCACGAATCCGGTCAACGAACTGGTTTCCGAATGGCTATGGCGGCAGGGGAATGTCGCTTCCAACATCGTCCCGGCCTGGTGGATCAACTACAGTGCATTCCGTCAGGAAATCGGCACGCTGGGCGGCGGCAATGTGGACATCAGCGCAGGCGGAAACATCAACAATCTTTCCGCCGTGGTGCCGAGCAGCGGCTATGTGGACAGCTCGGGCAATACCGTGATGCTGGGCGGCGGCAACCTGAACGTCACCGCCGGCGGCAGCGTCAACAGCGGGATTTTCTATGTCGGCAACGGGCAGGGTACGATAAGCGCGGGCGGCTCGCTGGGGCAAGCAGTTAATACCCCTTACGATACGATACTGCTGTTGGGCCAAGGGGGCTTCAACGTGCAGACGGCGGGCGATCTCAACCTGCAGACCATAGCGAACCCGACCATGCTGGGCTACAGCTTTTCGCAGATATCGAAAATCAGCCTGAACAGTTATATTTCCTACTTCTATACCTATGACGCAGCCGGGAACATTTCGCTGACGAGCCTGGACGGGAATATCCAGCTCGTCAACACGTTGAGCTCGTCGAACAATGTCAGCCAATATGCGACCACGCCGTTCTTCATCAATACGCCGCAGGCGTCAAACGTCTATCCGGCCTCGCTTGAAATGACCGCTCTCGGCGGTGGAATCTCAAGCAGCGCCGCTTCGTTCGAACTGTTCCCGTCCAGCACCGGGAATGTGCAAATGTTTGCGGCGAACAACATCAATCTGGGCGGCGGTTTCGGCATGGCAGACATGTCGCCGGCATCTTTGCTGCCGGTAAATTCTGCCGGCGGGACGGGACATGCGCCCAGCATCAGCGCGACCTCGCATGGCATGGTCATTGATTCGACCGGACAGATCGTCCCGGTGCATGCCGCTGATCCCGTGCCGATCACCATCGTCGCCGGCGGCAATGTCAGCGGCGAAGGCGACAGCATCCTCATCCCGATTCTGGAACTGCCGAAACAGACCCAGATCAGCGCGGGCCAGGACATCATAAATGTCTCGGCCGACATCCAGAACCAGCAGCCGACCGACATCACCAGCTTCATAGCCGGACGCGACATCAGCTTCACTTCAACCATGCAAAATGCTTCCGGGATCACCGTGAGCGGGCCGGGCCAGGTGGTGTTGCAGGCCGGGCGCAACGTGGACCTCGGCATATCTGCCGGCGTGGTGACTGAAGGCAACCTGAACAATCCAGCGCTGCCTTCCGGAGGCGCCAGCATCACGGTACTGGCCGGTGCCGGACAGTCAGGTGAGGATACTGCCGCGTTCATCAGCAAGTATCTCGACCCGGGCGCGGACTTGAGCTACGAAGCCGATCTGGCCGCCTATATCGAGAATTACGGGGCGCCGCAAAATCTTACGCCCGATCAGGCCTACGCCTACTTCAAGGCGATGCCGTCTGCATTGCAGACGGCCTTTGTCGACCAGGTGCTGTTCGATGAACTGAGGACGTCCGGCCGCAGCGCCATCAGCACGGGTAACTACAGTGCCGGGTATGCGGCGATCGCCACGCTGTTCCCCGGTTCCGGAACGGCAGGCTCCGGCTATTCCGGCGACATCAACATGTACAACAGCCAGATCAAGACGGTCAGCGGCGGGGATATCAATCTGCTGACACCCGGCGGCGGCGTCGATGCCGGCCTGGCCAGCGCGAACACCGCCAAACCGGCAAGCCAGGTCGGGGTGGTGACGGTCGGCGGCGGCAACATCAATGCCTTCGTGAACAACGACTTTACCGTCAACCAGTCGCGCGTGTTCACCATTCAGGGCGGCGACATCCTGATGTGGTCGTCCTACGGCAACCTCGATGCGGGCAACGGATCGAAGACGGCAACCTCGACGCCACCGCCGATACTGGTGGTCAATCCCAAGACCGGCGAGTTTTCCGTCGACGCCACCGCATCGATAGTCGGCAGCGGTATCCGCGTGTTGCTGGGCAACCCCAACGTGGTGCCGGGTACGGTCGACCTGTTCGCGCCTGACGGCACGATCAACGCCGGCGACGCGGGGATCGGCGCCGCCGGCAATATCTATCTGGGCGCCCAGCAGGTGATCGGGGCCAACAACATCAACTTCGGCGGCGTGGCCGCCGGCGTGCCGGTCGCGGCGCCGGCGCCGGTCAGCGTCGGGCTGGGCAACCTGCTGGATACCAGTCAGGTCGCCGAGCAGGCGACGCAGGGCCTGGGAAGCATGAATGACATGGCGAACACGAGCGACTTCATGCCGACTTTCCTGTCGGTCGAACTGATCGGGCTGGGAGAATAAGGCCCCGATCGATAGCGGCTTCAACAACCAAAACCATCGATCCGCCGGGAACATGCCCGGTGGTCACCAACTTGTAACCTGAAATTGCGAAGATTGCCTGTAACCTGAAATAACGAATAACTGAAATAGCGAAAATAAAAAATGAAATCGACAACTGCACAGCGTATCAAATCCTTCTCTGTATTCTGCGTCACGGCCCTGGCGTTATTGCCCGGCATCTCCCATGCATGGTGGAACGACGACTGGAACACCCGCAAGAAAATCACGCTGAACACCGACCAGCTCGGTATCAAGGATGCGTTGAGCCAAGTTCCGGTCTTGGTGCGGTTGCACACCGGCGATTTCGATTTCTTGAATGCAAAGGAAAACGGCGGCGACATCCGCTTCATTGCGGATGACGATAAAACACCGCTCAAGTATCACATCGAAAAATTTGATTCGATCAACGAGATGGCGCTGATCTGGGTGCAGGTGCCGAAACTCGCCGCGGGGAAACCCGCTGTGTTCTGGATGTATTCGGGGAATCCGAAGGCGACGCCTGCCGACGATGCCAAGGGGACCTATGATGCGAAGCAGATGGCGGTGTACCACTTCTCCGAGGCAGACGGGACGCTGCCCCGTGATGTTACCAGTAACGGCAACAATGCTTCCAGTTTTACCGCGAAGCTGGAAGATGGTTCGCTGATCGGCCGCGGCGCATTGTTCGACGGCAAGTCATTGATGACGGTGCCCGCATCGCCCGCGCTGAAGATCGACGCGGCACAGGGCTACACCGTGTCGGCCTGGATCAAGGTGGCGTCCAACCCTGGCAACGGCAATCCAGCTGGCACTCCGGGCGATGCCATTCCCGGCAATATCGTTCTGGTGCAGCAGAAGGACGGTACGAATACGATCACGCTGGGCATCTCTGAAGGGAAACTCTATGCGGCGGTGGACGGCACCGAAACACCGAAGACCGCCGACGTGACGGCGGGCACCTGGCACCACGTGGCGCTGACCGCGTCACAGTCGTTGCTGACCTTGTATCTGGACGGCAAGGAGGCGGGGCAGGCGCCGCTCACGCTGGCCGGCATGCAGGGCGAGATGACCGTGGGCAATGACTTTGCCGGCGAGATGGATGAAGTCGAACTGTCGGGTACGGCGCGCCCGGCGGACTGGATCAAGGTCGAGGCGCTGGGTCAGGGCCAGGATGCATTGCTATTGAGCTACGGACAGGACGAGGCGAACAAGTCCGGCGGCACTTCGTACTTCGGGACCATTTTGCATTCCGTGACCATGGATGGCTGGGTGGTGATCGGTATATTGATGGTGATGGCGGCCATTAGCTGGGCGGTGATGGTGCTAAAGGCCACGGTCATCGGCAGGGTGAAAAAAGCGAACAGGGCCTTTCTGGCCGACTACGGCAAGCTGTCGCTCGCCGATACCGGCAATCTGGACCAGGAAGAAAGCCAGGAAGAAAGCCAGGAAGATGCGGAGATCGAGAGTTCGCAATTGCTGATCGCGCTGTACGGCAAGCATGACCATTATCAGGATTCCACGCTTTACCATATCTATCACGCCGGCATGAAGGAGATCAAGAATCGCTTCGGTGACAACGCGGCAACGCAGCAGATTCTGACGCCGCAGGCAATCGGCTCGATCAAGGCGAGCCTGGATGCAACGCTGGTGCGGGAGAACCAGAAGCTGAGCAGCCTGATGGTGTTGCTCACCATCGCGATCAGCGGCGGCCCTTTCCTGGGCCTGCTGGGCACGGTGGTCGGCGTGATGATCACCTTTGCCGCGATCGCGGCGACCGGGGATGTGAACGTGGCCGCGATCGCGCCGGGTATTGCGGCGGCACTGGTCGCGACGGTGGCGGGACTGGCGGTCGCGATCCCGGCCTTGTTCGGCTACAACTACCTCGGCAGCCTGATCAAGAACACCTCCGCTGACATGCATATCTTCGTCGATGAATACATCAGCAGGATCACCGAAACATATTCGCGCCAGGAGTAGGACATGAAAGCCCAGGAAGACAACGAACCGTTCGACGAGATCAACATCACGCCGATGCTGGACCTGGCCTATGTGCTGCTGATCATTTTCATCATCATGACCACGGCTTCGGTACAGGGCATCAAGGTCAATCTGCCGCAGGCCAGCAAAACGCCCGCACTGGGCAAACCCAAGACCAAGGCGATCACCGTGACTGCGGACGGGAAGATCTACCTCGACACCTATCCGGTCACGTTTGCCGAACTGGAAACGCGCATGCGCGCATACAGTGCCGAGACGCCCGATCTGCCGGTGATCATCAAGGGCGATGCGAAGGTGCAATATGAAAAGATCATCGATGTGATGGACCTGCTGGGACGGCTGAATATCACGCATCTTGGCCTGGTCACCCAGAAGGCGGCGCAATAGGCTGTGCAACCGTCCAGGCTCTCAGTTGCGGGCGCATCCCGAAAGCGATATCGCAGGTATCTGCCGCTGATGGTCTTCGGCGGTTTGATCATCCTGGTTGTGGTCGTGGTGGTGATGCTGATCAGGAGCTTCGTCTCCGATTCCGATGAGCCGGTACAGCGCAGGGTGCAGCAGATATCGCTGATCCAGCCGCCGCCACCACCTCCGCCGCCACCCGAGGTGAAGCCGCCGGAACCGAGGCCGCAGGATATCAAGGAGGAGGTCAAGCAGGAACAGCCGCCGCCGCAAACGGTGCAGACCAACCAGCCGCCGCCGGGCATCGGCGGTGCCGGTTACGGCAATGGCGACACGTCATTCGGCGGCAGTGGCGGGTGGATGGGCAGCGGCAGCAGCCGTTTCGGCTATTACCTAGGCGGTGTGCAAAAGGGCATACATGATGAGCTGGACCGCAACAAGAAACTGCACAAGCGCGAATACAAGGTCGATGTCGCGCTGTGGCTGGACAAGAGCGGGGCGGTCAGCCGCATCGAATTGCTCAGCAGCAGCGGGGACAAGGAACTGGATGCGCTGATGAAGAGCGCCTTGTCCGGGGCCAGGTTCGACGAGCCGCCCTCCGACATGCCGCAGCCGATCAAATTGCGCATCAGTTCGAGCTGAACCGAATGAATAACTTAAACACACTGGAAAAGAACGGAACCCCAAGTATGAATCTGAAAAGCGTAATAACCGTCTTAGCCTTGCTGGGCATGATCTGCGCCCCGGCTTTCGCTGAACAGCAGGCCCAGAACCAGACACAGAACTCCGGTGCGGCTGCTAATGGCCTAGCACAAAGCGGGGTTACCGCGACGAGTCCGGTTGCGCAGAGCGGCGTACAGGCAACGCTGCCCAGCGTTGAACCGCTGGCGCCAGGCGAGGTGCGGGTGCCCTATATTCCGCAAGCGGTGAAGGACGAGATCACCGAGACGATCAGGCAGGAAGTGCTGGCGCAAGCCAGGGGCGAGCGCTGGGGGGATCCCGGTTCCTTACCCAGCTGGCTGAACCGAATTTCCCTTGCCGGGGATTTTCGCCTGCGCGGGGAAAGTGACGGTTTTCCATCGGGCAATGCCACGCCCGCCCAATATAATCCGGCCGGACTGACGCTGATTTCAGATACCACCGAGCGGAACAACTACATGCGCATCCAGGCACGCCTGGACATGAAGGCCAAGGTAAGCGATTCAACCTATACCGACTTCCGGATCAGCAGCGGCACCACGACCAACCCTGATTCCACTAACCAGACGCTGGGCACGGGATTCAATAAATCCTCGCTGGTGCTGGATCGCGCATTTGTGCATAGCGATGTCTACCCTTGGCTGGCGTTCAACGGCGGCAAGATACCCAATCCCTGGTTAAGCACCGACCTTGTTTGGGATGCCGATGTCAATTTCGAGGGGGCGGCAGGCCAAGCGAAGTCGCAACTGAACGATGCATGGGCAGGCTTCATCACAGTCGGTGCTTTTCCGTATCAGTACATCCAGAAATCGGATACGGTCTATGCCAATCCGAAGTGGCTGTATGGCTCGCAGCTGGGTATGGCCTGGGCGGCCCCAGATACATCCAACGTGCAATTTGGGGTTGCGTTGTACGATTTCATGCACGTGGAGGGGATAACCAATCCGACACAAGGAACGCATTTCTATGATCAGACGGCGGCACAGGGCATGCAAAAGGGCAACACGCTGATGTACGTAAATGCGGTCGGCGATCCGGTCCTGTATGGGATCGCGTCGAAATTCAGGGAACTGGATGTCACGGCCAAGATGGACTTGGCATCGCTGGATCCATTCCATGTGCTGCTGGCCGGGGACTTTGTCCGCAATCTTGGCTATAACCAGCAGGACATCTTGCAACGCACCGGCCTTGCCGCGCCGCCACCGCAGATCAACGCCTACCAGGTCACGCTGACCGTGGGCATGCCCAAGATCCTTCGCGCCGGCGATTGGCAGGCGAATGTCGCCTACAAGTACCTGGAAAGCGATGCGGTGCTGGATGCGCTGACCGATTCGGACTTCCATCTGGGCGGCACCAATGCCAAGGGCTTCATTGTGGGCGGGAGCTATGGTCTGGACGACAATGTCTGGACGACAGTGCGCTGGATCAGCACCGACCAGATATCCGGTGCGCCGCTGGCCATCGACACGCTGCAGATCGACTTGAATACGCGCTTCTGATTGCGAGGAATGAACCAAATGAACACTACTATGGTGGCGCGCTGGATCTTATTCATGGCTGCAGCAACGGTGACGGTGGCTGTATTGTCCTCCGCGGCCTTTGCCGACTCTGACATGGAGATGACGCGCATGAAGCGCGAAATGCGCCAGGTGCAGGCCAAATTGGCGGCCGCGCAGCAGCAAAACGAGGCGCTGTCCGCACAGGTCGTGGAATTGAAAAAGCAGGTCAGCCAGACCGAGTCGAAGGGTGCGGCGTTGGAGAAGAAGACCAAGGGGCAGAGCAAGCTGGTTGCCGACCTGACCGAGAAATACCAGGATGCGGACAACAACCTGCAGCAGATGTCTGACTTGTTCACCGCGATGAACGAAAGCCAGCAGCAGACCGAACTGGAAAAGGAGCAGCTGCAGAAGCAGCTCGGGGATGACATTCACGTTTGCGAAAAAAAGAATGCCGATCTTTACCGGATCAGCGTTGAGATGATGCAAAAATACGAATCAAAGGGCGTGATCGCTGCCCTGTTGCAGGAGGAACCCTTTACCGGGATAGATAAGGTCAGGGTTGAAAGCCTGCTGCAGGAATACCGCGACAAGGCAGATGCGGCGAAATTCACGCCCGCCAGTGCAGTCGCGGACATGGGCAATCCGGCACAGGATGCACAGCGCCCCTGATCGTCGCAGCCGGGGCAACCCGGGTAATGCATGGCTGGCCGCGGCCGGGTTGCTGGCGGTTTTGTGCGCGGCAAGCAATGATGTTCGCGCCGATATCTACATGTACACCGACGACAGCGGCACGCCGAATTTCACCAACGTGCCGACCGACTCGCGTTACGTGCTGGCGATGAAAACGGCAGATGCATTGAATCAAACCAGGCTTGAGTCGGCAACGGGTATCGATCGGATCGATCAGCGAACGCTCTCTGCGGAAATCAGGCGTGCCGCGCTGGAAACCCACCTGGACCCCGCGCTGCTGCATGCCGTCATCGCAACGGAATCTGGATTCGATGCGCATGCGGTATCCGTAAAGGGTGCGATGGGATTGATGCAACTGATGCCTGAAACGGCGCGGCGCTACGGCGCGGTCGACCCGTTCAATCCCGGCCAGAACATTCGCGCCGGCGCGCGGCACCTGAGCAACCTGCTGCTGCGTTTTGGGAACAATCTGCCGCTCGCGCTAGCCGCATACAATTCCGGCGCCGAGAATGTGGACAGATACGGCGGGCGCATCCCGCCCTTTGCGGAAACCCGGGCCTATGTGCCCAAGGTGATGGGCTTGTACCGCAAATACCGGATGGCTGTGTATTAGGGTATGCGGCACTTGCGGTTGAACAGCTTTCGCCATGTCTGTTATCGACAGCGAACCGAATATTCTGCCTTGCTGTCCGAATCTGAAAAATGCACCAATCCCCTCCAAACACCACGCGGGTTTACCACGCAATCAAATGTATTGCGGCGATCTTTTCACTGCGCAAACCGCGAGACTCACCGTTTGTCGAATGAACAATTGCAATTAACAGTCGGACAGCCGACATCAACCGGTCATGCCTTGGGCATTTTCACGGACATTGGCGGCACATGCCATATTTCCTCGTTGTATTCGCGCACTGCGCGGTCTGACGAAAATCGCCCGCAGCGCGCCACATTAAGAATTGACATGCGCGACCACCGTTCCTGATCCTGGTAGACATCGCTCACCCGGGTTTGGCAGTCGATGTAGCTCTGAAAGTCGGCGCATACCAGAAAAGGGTCCCAATTCAGCAGACGGTCGGTCAGCGGCCGGAAAAGGCCATTGTCACCATGGGAGAAATGACCCGAGTTGATCAGGTCGATCACGTCGCGCAGGCCTTCGTTTTGTTGGTAGATGTCCCGAGGATGATAGCCTGCCGCCCATATCTCTTCAACCCGTTGCACGGTCTTGCCGAACAGGAAAAAATTGTCTTCGCCCACTGCGTCGCGAATCTCGACGTTGGCGCCATCCAGCGTGCCGATGGTCAGCGCCCCGTTCATCGTGAATTTCATGTTGCCGGTGCCGGACGCTTCCTTGCCGGCGGTAGATATCTGTTCCGAGAGATCGGCCGCAGGATAGATATGCTGCCCGATTTTGACGCTGAAGTTTGGCACGAACACTACTTTCAACACCTTGTTGGCTTGCGGGTCGCGATTGATGACGTCGGCCACCGAATTGATGAGTTTGATGATCAGCTTCGCCATGTGATAGCCGGGCGCCGCCTTGCCGCCGAAGATGAAGGTGCGCGGCGTGATCTCCAGCGACGGGTTTTGCTTGAGTTTGTGGTAGAGGCTGATGATGTGCAGCACATTGAGATGCTGGCGCTTGTACTCGTGGATGCGCTTGACCTGGATGTCGAAAAGGCTGTCCGGATCCAGACCGATGCCACAGCTCCGATGAATGCAGTTCGACAGACGTTCTTTTGCCTGGCGCTTGATCCCGCGCCATCGGTCCATGAAGCCGTTGTCGCCGGCGTAGGGCTCGAGCTGGTCGAGTTTCTCCAGATTGCGCAGCCAGTCGCCGCCGATGGTTTCATCGATGAGTGCGGCCAGCGGCGGATTGGCCAGCGCGATGAAGCGCCGCGGCGTTACGCCATTGGTCTTGTTCTGGAATTTCTCCGGCCACATCTCGTAAAAATCCTTCAGCACCGTTTGCTTGAGCAATTCACTGTGCATCTTCGCGACACCGTTGATGGCCATGCTGCCGACGCAGGCGAGGTTGGCCATGCGCACGCGGCGAACGCCGCCGCCATGTCCTTCGTCGATCAGCGACATGCGGGTCAGCCGGGCATTGTCATGGATGAAACGGATGCGCACCTCATCCAGAAATCGGCCGTTGATCTCGTAGATGATTTCGAGGTGCCGCGGCAAGCTGCGCTGGAACAGCTCCACAGGCCATGTTTCCAGGGCTTCCGGCAGCAGGGTGTGGTTGGTATAGGCGAAGCTCCGCTGCGTGAGCGCCCAGGCGTGCTCCCAGTCCATTTGGTGCTCGTCGACGAGCAGGCGCATGAATTCGGCAATGGCAATGGCGGGATGGGTATCGTTGAGCTGTACCACGAACCTGTCCGGGAAATGGTCCAGGCTGGTTCGGGCAGCCTGATTCTGGCCGGTTGGGACGCTCAGTGTCATTTGTATCATGTCCTGCAATGAGCATGAGACAAAAAAGTACTGCTGGCGCAGTCGCAGTGCCTTGCCGGCCATCGGCTCGTCGTTGGGATAGAGCACCTTGCTGATGTTCTGGGCATCGATCATGTCGTCGACGGCGCGGTAGTAATCGCCGGTATTGAAGGCTTGCAAATCGAATGATTCGCGCGCCTCCGATTTCCACAGGCGCAGCAGGTTCACGTTGAGCACGCCGTAGCCAAGAATGGGTGTGTCATAGGCAACGCCATAAATGGTGGTCTCCGGCACCCAGCGGCTGCGAGGGTTGCCTTTATCATCATTGTAACGTTCGATCGCGCCTCCGAATTTTACCGGATAGCGCTGCTGCCTCGGCAGTTCCCAGGGGTTGCCATTGCGCAGCCAGGCATCCGCCACTTCCACTTGCCAACCATCCTTGATGGATTGTTCGAAGATGCCGTATTCGTATCGTATGCCGTAGCCGATTGCGGGGATCTCGAGCGTCGCCAGGGAGTCCATGTAGCAGGCAGCAAGACGGCCGAGACCGCCGCTTCCCAGCCCCGGTTCCTCCTCGGCTTCCAGAATGGTCTCAAGGTCCAGGCCCAGTTCCTTCATGGCCTGCCGCACATTGTCCCAAAGTCCCAAGTTGTGCAAAATGTTTCCAAGATGGGGCCCAAGCAAATATTCCGCGGACATATAGGCCACCGTCTTCACGTCCCTGAACTTGTAGTATTCGTCCGTCGCGATGAGTCGCCCCAGCAGGCGGTCGCGTATGGTGTAGGCCAGTGCAGTGTAGTGGTCGAGGGGGGTCGCGTTGTCGAAGGTTCTGACGGTGACATAGAACAGGTTGTCGACGAACGAGCGGCGGATCGCGTCGACCGATCTTGCGATGCGGGTGTGCAGGGCTCTTTCGGCAATATCGGACATACTGTCATTCTCCTTTACGGGCGCTTCCAACGGACAAAATTTCAGCGCCGTCGACGCAACATTTCAACATATCTTGATCGCTATCGGCATACTGGACACAACTTACCTGCATCGCATCACCAGTTTTGACAGCGCCAGAGAAGTTTGATGGAACGGTTTTAAGCAGAATTCACTGCCCTTCCGGCACGATATGGGTTTTAAAAGCCAAGGGTTCCGGTCGCATTCGTAAGAATTGAAATCCAGCCACAAGTCTGGCAGTCTCCAGTCTCAAAATTGATAGAGAGAATAGTCATTATATTGCCTTGATGCCTGAGAAACGCTCGGTGGGTGTCCTTGCTTTTCGTTCGGGAAAAGTCTGAGAGAGTGCCGCGCAATGCGAGCTTGCCATTGGGATAACAATCGCTGATATGCATCCTTCGGTTGATCCTGCGTTCAATGGATGGGTGGTCATAGTGGCCAAAGGTATCCAGCCGACTGACGGTATCCTGTTGGGCTGATGGACTCACAAATATTGTTTTGTCGCGAAGCTCGATTTCAAGCTCTGCCCGCAGGTGTTTTTCGACATTGTCCACAGACTTGAAATCATGGTCTGCAGCGCGATTGCTGATACCGGACGGAATTGGGTTGTTCGCGATATCTTTCACTACGGATTAGCCCTTTGGAGGAGCCATAAATTGGCGTTTCGATATCGTAGTTAATCTTCATGTCACCCTTATTACTTAGGACTATGACGATTGGAATTGATCAGAATGGACAGGCCATATAGTCGATCTTGCCTTGTAGTCGTTCACCTCGTAATTCACTGACCATTCAGGACGACCACTTGATTTGGAATATGGCAATGAAATTAATGAACTGGCAGCACCGGCCGGCCTGCCAGCGGCCAATCGAAACAATTAAATTTGTCAGAATGTAACAAATACTTCAAATTGAGATAATTATGATTATAATTGTTGTCCCTCACCGCCATCATTTGGTGCAGCGTAGGAAGGAAATCATGGATAACCTGGGTAAAGATTCGGGGTTGGAGCCTATACATCTTGAAGCGATCAAAACGCTTGCCGAAGAAATAGATCATCCCGTCGAAGATGTAAACAATATCTACGCGTCAGTACTTAAAAACCTAAAACCCAACGCCCGAGTTCAGGACTATCTGAGCGTGCTTGTCAGCAAGAAAGTACGTGACAAGCTGCACCATTTGTAAGGGTGATATTTTAGGGGGGCGGACGCACAGATGTCTCTCCGTTTGAAGACAATGCGGTGACAAAACGCGTTGTGTATTCTTACAATCGTTTTGCCACCAGATACGAAGACGGTTAGCCAGCATCGATCACTTTGGCGACATCTCCATGGCATTCCGCGCATAAACCCACCAACAACAGTTTCCCTGCCTTTACGGTGCCGGAGTAATTGGTGATCGTTACGTCATGGCGGCACCTTGCGCACCAAACATTCGAGAGAATGGTTTTTTTCGCAGTGCCGGGAATGGTTGCCCATAGTCTGGCTGCGGGTACGGTAAATCTGGGGAGGGAATCAATCGCCATAAACTCATTTCTTGCTGGCATTTGAAGGTCTGCCCATTTTGATTTCTTGAAGTTTCGACAACTGCTTGTTAAGCCCGGCTTGACTCATATCCGACAATGCCTTTAGCCCCGCCCTTAGCAGTTCGCTCTTCTTGACGGCAACCCCTGCTGCTAGGCACCTTTTCTTTAGTGCCGCAAGCACGATGTATTCATTTTCAGGAATGGTGAAGCTATCGCGGACGATCTTTCCCTTATGATGTTTTTTTTCAGATTTATTGGCTGCAACAGCGACCGGCCGCTTTTTTGAGGCAGATTTGGAGGATTTGGCTTCCTTTTTGCCGGCGACAGCCGGTTTGGGATTTTGCGGCTTACGCGTCGCTTTCTTTCCGGTCGTGGCCGGCTTCTTTGTCATGACCTTTTTAGTTTCTGCTTTGAGCGACTCGTTCAATGCAGTTTTCTGGGTATTGTTTTCCATTTCACTTCTCCTTTCTGATTTGATTGATTATCCATTTTTCCGGCGATTCTTGACGCCTAACAATTCAAAAACTTCCTCGACCAGCAAGTCCACTTCGTTAATGGCCGGCTCCGCTTTGGCACCGAAATCATGTACGGTTTGGCCGAATACCGCGCTCTGTCGAAATACGGTGCGTTGATGAAATTGACTCCGAGCCATCTGTATCCCAAATTCACCCAGCAGATCCAGTACATCCCTGGCCAAGCGGGTGTTGGGTTGGCATTGGTTTATCACCAGTCTGGATTGGAGATTCTCGTTTAGGTCGCTTGCATCCTCGATAGCCTTTCTGATGCCAATCGAGGCCCACATATCCAGCGGGGAAGGAATGATCGGGACCAAGGCCAGGTCCGCTATCATCAGGGCGCTTTGTGCTACCAGAGAATCTGCGGCTGGAGGACCATCGATGACGATATATTGATAATCATCCACTAATTTCTTGACTTCCCGGTGCAGCTTGCCCTGCGCGGCGCTCATCCCAACCACGGTTGCAGGAAATGGTTTGTTGTCATCGGCAGATGCTGCCCAGCGAGTCGAGGTGCCCTGGGTATCGGCATCGACCACCAGCACTTTGTTTCCGCGCCTGCCCAGCGCGCCGGCAAGTTGCATGGCAACCGTAGTCTTTCCCGCTCCTCCCTTCTGATTAACCACGGCAATGATCTTTGCTTTCATGGGCGCATCTCCTTTACCAGTATAAACAGCATAAACAATATATATCGTATATACAATTAACGCAAGCATGTAAATCGCCGGCCAGGCTGTCCAATTTTTCCGAAAAAAATTTATGTGGTGTCCCTGATTTGATGGATGTGTGACTGAAGTGTTGGGGAAATCCTGTCCCAGGGTCAATACGATGTCATTCCTGATGTCTTGGCCTGAGTCATTGCCGAAAGACTAAATCACCGCTATAAAATCAATTATCGATTGATATGCCGTGAATCATTTCTTCGAGCCTCATTTGAGCATGCTGCGATCATGTTTGGTGGTAATTATTGCGGGCTGAAATCCAAAAGCTCGAAATGGAGCGTGATTAATCTCCAATTCAATTGAATATCAATCAATTATTGAACTTAAAATCAAGAGGGATTGTGATAAAACCACCATGTGGCCAGATAGATGAAAACCTGTATTAGATAAAACATGAAGTTTGTAATCAACATGTAACAAACACATTGATAATGTATTTTGCATTTGATTTTTGAGGGAATTTTATCCAATGATATATTTACACCCATAATCGTTGAATCAACCAAATAGTCAACATGAATGAACTAATGGAAATCGAACAACGTAACGATTCAAGCTTTACGGTGGAGGAATTATTAAGATTTTCCATTTCAGTCAATGCGTCTTCAAGTTGTTTGGAGGTGCTGGAATATTTTCTGGCTGATAAGAGCCTGATCGCCTTGCCCATCGTGAATAATGAAGAACTGCCGGTTGGCATTATCCTGCGCCAGGAAGTAACCGAGTTTTTCAGCAAGCTTTATAGCAAGGAATTGTATGGAAAGAAGCACATTTCTGCTTTGATGGACACGGCGCCCATCATTGTCGATAGGGACACCGAAATCGAAGATGTTGCCCGCATTATCATCGACGCGGGAATGCAGCATATGGTGAGCGGTTTCATCATCACCAGGGAAAAGAAGTTTTTTGGGATGGCGACCGGTTATGATTTGCTCGACGCAATAACGGTTCAGAAACAGAACAGGCTGTTCAATCTTGCACATTTCGATCAGTTGACCGGTCTTCCGAACCGGCGGCTACTGGTTGACCGAATCCAGTATTTGATCGCCTCGAATTTGCGGAATGGCATTCGAGGCGCACTGTTATTCATCGACCTGGATAAATTCAAGAACATCAATGACACGCTCGGCCACGATATCGGGGACCTGCTGCTGACGCGGGCCGCGAAGCGCCTTTCTTCCTGCATGCGCCAAGGCGATACGGTGGCTCGTTTGGGCGGCGACGAATTCGTGGTGATGCTGGCCAACCTGAGCGACAAGGTGGACGAGTCTATGGACCAGATTCGGACGGTTTGCGAGAAGATTCTCCGTACCCTTGCGCAACCTTATCTGCTTGATACATTCGAATATCATGGTTCCGCCAGCATCGGTGCCACTCTGTTCCATGACGACTCGACCACAGTCGATGAACTACTGAAACAGGCCGACATCGCCATGTATCAGGCCAAGAAGTCCGGCCCGAACACCCTGAGATTCTTCACCCAGCAAATGCAGACAAGCATCACCCACCGGTTCTCCCTGGAAGGCGAACTTCGCAAGGCGCTCGAACTCAAGCAGTTTCAGCTGTATTACCAGATCCAGGTGGACAGCTCGCACCGGCCAATCGGCGCTGAGGTGCTGATACGCTGGATGCATCCTGAACGGGGAATGATCTCGCCTGCCCAATTCATTCCGCTGGCGGAAGAAACCGGGCTGATCCTGCCCATCGGGCAGTGGGCGCTGGACACGGCTTGTGCCCAGATCAAGGCATGGAAACAGGATCCGCTTACGCGCGACCTGGTATTGGCGGTGAACGTGAGTGCCAGACAACTGCACCAGGCTGATTTCGTAGCTCAGGTGCAGGATGCCATTCAGCGCCATGCGATCAATCCGACGCTGCTCAAGCTGGAGCTGACCGAAGGCATGCTGCTGAACGATATCGAAGATACAATACGGATCATGAATGTATTGAGCGGGATCGGTATCCAGTTCTCGCTGGATGACTTCGGTACCGGCTATTCATCGCTGCAATACATCAAGCGTTTGCCGCTCGATCAACTCAAGATCGACCAGTCGTTCATACGCAATATCGTTTCCGACAACAACGACAAGGCAATCGTGCAAACCATCATTGTCATGTCACGCAGCTTGGACATGGACGTCATCGCTGAAGGTGTGGAAACCGAAAAACAGCGGGATCTACTGTTGGACCGGGGCTGCACACACTACCAAGGGTATCTGTTTGGCAAACCGATGCCGATCCAAGAATTTCAGCGCTGCCTGGATCGGAGCTTTGTCCGGTCCGGATCAAATGTCGCCATGGCAAGCTAGCCGGGCAACGAACGAGCTGGCGGGCAAGTTGGCGATGCCTGACCCCAAGTTGCCGGCAAACGGATCATTAGCCATTCCGTTTACTCCCCAGTAATGTTTCAACGCATGGGCAATCGTTCATGCTGCAGGCAATTTGTTCGCCGCCGCTCGTTCTGGTCCCCATTCATTAATCTGTAATCTTCGCTACCTATACTTCCACGGCTGAACATGACGGCTGGCGCGGGTCTGCTTTTTCTGCCCCAAGCGTCCAGTCTTTTGGCGGTGTCCTGTTCCAGTGTCATCATCGTGTCGAGGATGCATCTTCTTTTGGGATAACTTCCGTAGGTTTTCCCGCGCAACGAGCAAATGTAGCAACCGGGGGTCTCAGGTGGTCAAAAAATTCATCATCAAACATAAGCGCATGGCCGGATTTACCCTGCTCGAATTGCTGGTCGTGATGGTGATTATCGGGTTGCTGGCCGCCTATGTCGGGCCGAAGTACTTCGCACAGATCGGCAAGTCCGAGACCAAGACCGCAATGGCCCAGATCGACGCGCTCGGCAAGGCGCTGGATCAGTACCGGCTGGATGTCGGCCATTATCCCAGCACCGAGACGGGACTGGCGGCACTGTTCACCCGGCCGCCGAACGAACCCAAGTGGGACGGTCCGTACCTTAAAAAGAAGGTGCCGCTCGACCCGTGGGGCAGACCCTACATATACAAGCAGCCCGGAGAGCACAGCGAGTACGATCTGCTGTCCTACGGCAAGGACGGACAGCCGGGCGGCACAGGCGATTCGGCCGATGTCACCAACTGGTAGGGCATTCTCATGCAATTCGAGGTAAAGGCGCTGCGCAGTGGAGAAGGGGTCTGCGTCCTTTCGGTTGCGGCACTGAATGAAACGGATGCGGCGAATTCCGTCAAGAACCAGGGTTACTCGGTTCTGAGTGTCAAGGTGATAAGCGCCGGGCTGACCCGCTTCATGTCGCGCAAGCCGTTTCCGCTGGTGCTGTTCAGCCAGGAATTGCTGGCCTTGCTGGATGCGGGACTAAGCCTGATCGAAGCGCTGGAAGCGCTTGCCGAAAAGGAGCGCCATCCCGAATCGAAAAAGGTTTTCGACACGATCATTGCACGCCTGTACGAAGGTCAGGCGTTTTCGGTTTCGCTGCAGGAATTTCCTGCCATCTTTTCGCCGCTATATACCGCCACGATACGCGCCAGCGAAAAGACCGGAGGGTTGAGCGAGGCGCTGGGACGGTTCGTCTCCTATCAGCTGCAGCTCGATTTCGTCAAAAAGAAGATCATCAGCGCCTCAATCTATCCCGTCGTTCTGCTGGGCGTGGGCGGACTGGTGATGCTGTTCCTGATGGGATATGTGGTGCCGAAGTTCTCCGCTGTCTATGAAGGGACGCGTACCACGCTGCCCTGGATGTCGCAGCAGCTGCTCAACTGGGGGGTGATGCTGCAGAATCACGGCGAGCTGATCATGGCGGCATTGGTTGCCGCGGCGGGCGGCGCCATCTACGGCCTGTCGCGCCCATCGGTGCGCGAGGTGGTGCTACTCAAGTTGTGGCACGTTCCCGCGATCGGCGAGCGCATGCATGTCTACCAGCTGGCGCGCTTTTACAGGACACTGGCCATGCTGCTGAAAGGTGGAATCCCCGTGGTCGCCGCGCTGGATATGGTGTACGGGCTGCTGCAGCCCGCGCTGCGCGGACAATTGAAACGGGCTTCGAACAGCATCCGCGAGGGACGCACGATCTCGCAGGCGATGGAAGCACACGAGCTGACCACACCGGTCGCCCTGCGCATGCTGCGCGTGGGGGAACGCACTGGCAACATGGGCGAGATGATGGAGCGCATCGCCACTTTCTATGACGAGGAAATGGCCAGGTGGGTGGAGTGGTTCACCAAGCTGTTCGAGCCGTTGCTGATGGCGTTGATCGGGGTGGTGATCGGCGTGATCGTGATCCTGATGTACATGCCGATATTTGATCTTGCCGGGAGTGTCCAATGAACATGCCCCGCGATTTTCATGGCGCCGGCCTGGCGGCGGAAGACTTTCGCAAGGCGCGTGCCAATGCCATTCGGCTGGGCCTGCACATCAGCGAAGTGCTGGAGGAGGAATTTTCCCTGGCGCCGCATGAGGCGATGGCGGCGATCGGCCTAGTGTTCCATTACCCCGTCATGGACATGCAGGCGCTGAACACATACGCACCCGACTTTGAGCGCATTTCGTTCGCCGATGTTTCCCGCCGCGAATGCATGGTACTGCGCGATGAGCAGGGGAATCTTTTGGCGGCGTTCTGCGATCCCTTCGAGGTCGAGCTGCAGGAATGGGCCGAGTCGGTCACCGGGCTTAGCTACAGCTGGCATCTCGTTCATCCAGCGGATTTTGCCGCGTATCTGGCGCGCTACGAGGAAAACATGCGCGCGATGGACACCATCGTTGCCAGCGGCGCGGATCATTCCGGCGAAACGGGCCATGTCGAGAATCTTTCCCTGAAGGGTATCAGCGAGGATACCAGTCCGGTGGTTAAGCTGGTGCACTCGACGCTCTACGATGCGCTGAAGGTCGGGGCAAGCGATATCCATATCGAGTCCTACGCGACCGGCCTGAAAATCAAATATCGCATCGACGGGGTGCTCAACGCGGTTAGTGAAGTGCCCGGCGTGGAGACGGCGGAGCAGGTGATCTCGCGCATCAAGGTGATGTCCGAACTGGACATCTCGGAACGGCGGGTGCCCCAGGACGGCCGCTTCAAGGTGAGCACGCAGGGGCACGAGATCGATTTCCGCGTGTCCATCATGCCCAGCAGCTTCGGCGAAGACGCGGTGCTGCGGATACTGGACAGGCGCAACCTTTCCGACGAGATGAAGGGGTTGCGCCTGGAGATACTGGGTTTCGATGAAGACAGCATGGCGCGCTTCCGCCGCCTGTCGCGAGAGCCCTACGGTATGGTGCTGGTGACCGGTCCGACCGGCAGCGGCAAGACCACTACTCTGTATGCGGCGATCAGCGAGATCAACAACGGCGAGGACAAGATCATCACCATCGAGGATCCGGTGGAATACCAGTTGCCCGGGATACTCCAGATCCCGGTCAACGAGAAGAAGGGGCTCACCTTTGCCCGCGGGCTGCGTTCGATCCTGCGCCACGACCCGGACAAGATCATGGTCGGCGAGATACGCGATTCGGAAACCGCACAGATTGCCGTTCAGTCGGCACTGACCGGGCATCTGGTGTTCACCACGGTGCATGCCAATAACGTATTCGACGTGATCGGGCGTTTCACGCATATGGGCGTCGATCCCTACAGCCTGGTTTCGGCATTGAACGGCGTGCTGGCGCAGCGGCTGGTGCGGCTGTCCTGTCCCCACTGCATTGAGCCGATGGTGCCCGATGCGGCGCTGCTCGAGAGTTCCGGTATCGCAGCGGAAACGGTGCACGAATACCGCTTCATGGCCAGCCGCGGTTGCGGCCTATGCCGCGGCACCGGCTACAAGGGGCGCAAGGCGATCGCGGAGATGCTGCATCTGAACGATGAGATCAGGGAACTGATCGTGGCCCGTGAACCGATCCGCCGCATCAAGGAAGCCGCGCGCCTCAACGGGACCCGATACCTGCGCGAGTCTGCGCTCGATCTGGTGAAGTCCGGGGAGACAACGTTACAGGAGATCAACCGTGTTACCTTTGTGGCGTGACAGGGTTCGCATCGTCTTGTGCAGGGACCGTCTGATCGTCGTGCAGATGCAGGGCGGGTCGCGTCCGCGCATCCTGTCGAAAAGAATATTCCACTGTGCCGATAACGAATCGGGCTGGAAAGCGGTGGTTGCACTGCTTGATGGTGCATTGAAGAGCGGGGACTTGAAACGGGCCGATGCGCAGGTGATCCTGTCCAATCACTTCGTGCGCTTTCTGGTACTGCCTTGGAACGAAGCCAGGCTGACTGATGCGGAACAGATGGCTCTGGTGCAACTACGCTACAGCGAAGTTTACGGCGAGAACGGCGAGCGCTGGGAATTCCGCATCAGCGAGGGACCGTTCGGCGCGCCATCGATGGCCAGCGCAATCCCGCTGGAGTTGCTGGACCGGCTGAAATCGCTTTTCGCCCCGTCGCCGCTGCGCCTGAAGTCGGTGCAACCCTACCTGATGACTGCTTTCAATGCCTGCCGCAATGAACTCGGCAATCAGGAGGGTTGGTTCGTGCTGGCGGAGCGGGACACGTTCTGTGTCGGTCTGCTGAGGGAGGGACAGTGGTCCAGCATCCGCCAGCGCCGTGTCGTGACGGATTGGTTCGAGGAAGCGATGCTGTTGCTGGAGCGCGAGGCGCTGCTGGCAGACGACGGCAGTAAGCGCAACAAGGTGTTTGTATGCGCACCGGAAGTCACCGGCCCGGAATCGGCCAAACGCGGCTCATGGATGATCCAGCGCCTCGGTCAGGCTGTAACGCCTGAGATCGCGCAGGCGGAAAGGGCACATTACGCGATGGCCACGATATGAGCAGGACCAGCGCGCCTTTGCAGCTCGATTATCTTTCCGACGGACGCGACATCCGAATCGGGATAGCCGCACTTATGGCGGGGTTGTCCGTGATGCTGTTCGCGGTCTGGGCCTACCAGCTGGGAAGCGAGGAGATATCCCGGCAGGAAATGCTATTTGCCAGGGTCAACAGCAGCAGCGCGATTCACCGCGACGAGACGGGCGAGGGCAAGGATAACGAGCAGGTCGCCGCCGAGATTAAACAGGCCAACGAGATCATTCTCGAACTCAACCTGCCATGGAAAGAATTATTCGGGGCTTTCGAGGCGGTAAAGAAGGGCGATATAGCAGTACTGTCCATCGAGCCGGATGCCAAGAAGGGTCTGGTTCGCATCGGCGGCGAAGCCAAATCGCTGGAAAGCTTGCCGGCGTATATAGCCTATCTGCAGAAGGTCCCGCTGTTCCGGGAAGTGGTGTTGCTGCACCACCAAATACAGGAACAGGATCCGCAGAAACCGGTGCGTTTCATGCTGCAGGCATCCTGGAGTCTGCAGCGATGAACCGGGCGCTGTGGATCGCATCCAGATGGATGAAGCATCTCGGCATGGCAGGGATGGCCGGACTTGCATTGGCGGCCATGGCGATCGCCGTGTATGCGGGCATGATCCTTCCGGACGCTTCGAGACTGGAGCAACTGACGCAAGATGTGGCTGCAGCGCAACAACGCCAGAAGATAGCCAAGATCAAACCAGCGCAAGATACCGATTCCACCGCCGGCCGTCTGCACACCTTTTACGAATTTTTCCCGGCACGGCAGAACGCGCCTGAAATCCTGGGTGTCATGTACAAGGCGGCTCGCGCCGAATCCATCAGCCTGGCGGAAGGGGAATATCAATATACCGCCGGAAAGGCCGGCAGGATGGGCATGTATCATGTCAGTCTGCCGGTGAAAGGTTCCTACGTCCAGTTGAGGAAGTTCATCGTCAAGGTGTTGAACAGCGTCCCTTCGGCGGCGTTGGAACAGATCAGTTTCAAGCGCGAAACCATCGGGAGCGCGGAGCTTGAGGCGAATATCCGCTTTACTGTCTTTTTGCGGGACGCTTGATGGGCCTTTCGACAAAACGTCGCCGCTTGCTGCTGGGTGCGGCCCTGTTGTTGACGATAGCGGCCGTCGTATCGGTAAGCGACCAGGATAACAGTGACAGTCCGGTCGTTCAGGCAGATGCCAGGGAGCATCCGCGCCAACGCGATCCGGAACGCCTGGCCGACGCCGCGACGGTCATGGATATCAATTTGAAAAACCTTAAAAGACCCGCCATGCCGGACAACGTAAAGGACATGTTCCCGGCCAAATCCTGGTATGTGCCGCCACCTCCGCCCAAGATAAGGCCGGCACCCGTAGCACCGCCATTGCCCTTCGTCTACATCGGGAAAATCATGGAACCAGGCAAGAATCCGACCGTGATTCTGGAAAGCCAGAACCGGACATACCTTGTTCAGGAGAACGATGCGGTCGGATCGAATTACCGTATCGACACGATCAGGCCGCCGGTCATGACGCTAACGTATATACCGCTGGAAATAAAACAAACGATGCAAATTGGAGACGCAAATTGAAATTTCGATCTGTTGAGCTGTTGCTGTTGCTCCTGGTGCTATCGGGCGCGGGCGGATGTGCCAACGAGCAACCGATGCGTGATTTTCAGGCGGGCAAGGAGAAGCTGTCGGCGGGGCAGGTCGAACCGGGCCTTGCGCTGATTGAGCAGGCCAGCAAGGGGGATCCCGAGAATGTGGAATATCGGCAATACCTGTTCAACCAGCGCGAGAAGATTGTGAACCAGTTGCTCGCCAAAGCCGAACTCGAGCGAAACAATCAGGCTTTTGACGATACCATTGCCGACTATAGGCGCGTGCTGGGCATTGATGCGAACAATCAGCGCGCCATGGACGGGATAGACGGGGTGCAGCATGACAGGCAGCGCAAGGATCAGTTGTTAGAGGCAACGGCATTGTTCGACAAGGGTGATGAGGAGGGTGCCAGGACTAGGCTGCGCCGGATAATCGCCGAAGATCCCGACTTGCGCGAAGCCAGGGCGCTGCAGAAGCGGATAGACGAGAAGGATGCAGAACATCGCGCGGCATCATCACCGGTCATCAAGTCGGCTATCCAGAAGACCATCTCGCTGGAGTTCAAGGATGCAACCCTGAAGTCGGTGTTCGACGTGATCTCCAGGATGTCGGGACTGAACTTCGCATTTGACAAGGATATCAAGCCGGATCTGAAAGCCACCATCTTCGTCAAGGATACGACGATCGAGAACGCGATCAATCTTTTGCTCGTCACGAATCAATTAAGACAGCAAATATTAGACAACAATACCATCATCATTTACCCGGATACGCCCGCGAAGGTCAGGGATTACCAGCAACAAGAGGTGAAGAGCTTTTATCTGGCCAATGCAGACGTGAAAAAAACCTTGGAGATGATCAAAACCATCCTCAATGTCAAGGATGTGTTCATTGACGAGAGCAAGAACATGCTGGTGTTGCGGGATACGCCGGAAGTCGTTCGTCTTGCCGGAAAACTGATCGCGTCCGAAGATTTTCCCAATCCGGAAGTCGAGCTTAAAGTCGAGATACTTGAAATCAACACCTCGCATTTGACCAATTTAGGTCTGCAATTCCCAGAGCAAGTCAGTGCCGGAGTGGGGACTTCAGGGTCGTTTACGCTGAATCAATGGTTGAACCGGAACAGCAACTTTGTGAACCTGAACGTGACTGACCCCGCATTTGCGCTCAATCTGCAAAATACCGATACGGACGTCACCTTGCTTGCCAATCCGAGAATCCGCGTAACTAATCGGGAGAAAGCCAGCATCCAAATCGGGCAACGGTTGCCGGTCCTGACCACAGTATCGACGGCCGGCGTTGGCAGCTCGCAGTCAGTGAATTACATCGATGTCGGACTAAAGCTGGATGTTGAACCGAGCATACGGCTGGATGACGAGGTGGATATGAAGGTCAAGCTTGAAGTCAGCAGTGTGAACCAGACAATCACACTGTCTGACGGGACCCAAGTCTACCAGTTGGGCACACGCAATGCAGATACCGTTTTGCGGCTCAAGGATGGCGATACGCAGATTTTGGCAGGCCTGATACAGGATAACGACAGTTCAACGGTAAACAAGATTCCGGGCGTGGGGGATGTGCCCCTGATAGGCAGGCTGTTTTCCAACGACAACAAGAACAAGCAAAAAACCGATCTGGTATTGCTGATCACCCCACATATTGTTCGCGACGTGACTAGACCAGACGAAGTTTCGAGTCAATTTCCTTCCGGTACGGACAGCAATATCGGCAGTGTACTAAGGTCATCTTCGCCCATGTTTCCTGTCAAGATAGCTATCACGCCGACAGGTCCCGAAAGACCGGCCGTGCCGCCCGTTCCCGTCAAGCCGGCTGAGATGGCCCCGGTGTCGGTCATGCCGGTTAGTTCCGTCGCCGCTGTTTCCGCGGTCGCGGCCACCGCCGCCGATGCAAAACCAGCGAGCGCGCCCAGAGCCAATGCTGACCGATGATTTTGCGTAATCTCAAAAAACACCAGCAAAGTTTCGCACGGCAGCGCGGCTTTACCCTGATCGAGCTGCTGATCACCGTGGCGATCGTCGCCATTCTCGCCAGCATTGCATTGCCGATGTCCCAACTGGTAGTGCAAAGAAACAACGAGCAGAAACTGCAGGATGGCCTGCAACAGATACGCGGGGCAATCGATGCGTACAAGCAGGCTGTCGACGATGGCCACATTGCCAAGGAGGTTGGGGGTTCAGGATATCCGGGATCGCTTAGAGTTCTGGTCGATGGGGCCGAAAAAATTGACGACCCGAAAAAGAGCAAGATCTATTTCCTCAGGCGTATCCCAAGGGATCCCTTTTACCTGGATGCAAGCGTTCCGGCCGAACAGACATGGGGTTTGAGAAGTTACGAGAGCAGCCCGGACGCACCTCAGGAAGGAGCGGATGTGTTCGATGTCTATTCGCTTTCCGACGCTATCGGCCTTAACGGCATTCCTTACCGGGAGTGGTGATGAGTATCCGCCATAAAGGATTCACACTGATTGAATTACTGGTGGTGATGGCGATCATTGCCATGCTGTTGAGCCTGTCCATGCCGCGTTACTTTCACAGCGTCGATAAATCGAAAGAGGCTGCCTTGCATTCGGACCTGAGGGGATTCCGCGATGCGATAGACAAATATTACGGCGATACCGGGAAGTACCCCGATTCACTGGATGATCTGGTGGCAAAACAATATCTGCGCAGCATCCCGCCCGACCCGATAACAGGCAGCAATCTGACGTGGGTCGCGGTAACGCCAGCTGATTCTGAAAAGGGCAGGGTTTACGATGTCAAAAGCGGTGCAAAGGGCGTGGCAGAGGACGGAACACCCTATTCGGAATGGTGAAGCAAAAGGGATGACCGAACATTGGTGTGATGATACGGGTATGAACTGAATCGCTGTCTTGATTCAAAGTGTTTCTGAGCACTATAGTTTTGCCAAATCACTTCAGAGAATGCACTGAAGTATGTGATCTGATTTGGCAAAACTGGAGCAAGTGAATTGTTAGTATTTCGGCGAACTTTCTGGAAGCAGTAATGCTTCTCGCAATTTGCCGCTCCGAAAGATCACGCTCGAACTTCAATCGCAATACTTCTCGAATCTTACGCATCGATAATCGCTCCATCACCGCCCCCCTTCCGAAAACGGGGCGGATGCTATGTCAAATTACCTAGCGTCGCGCCCTGACCAGGGTGGCTACATCAGCGTGGAATGGGTGGCTACATGCGCGTGGAATACGCAATTACTTGTCGTTATGCTTTTCCGATTACCGATTCATTAAGGAGATTCAAAATGAACGTTGAAAACAACAGAAACAACACCCGAGAAAATAAGCCTACGATGACTGATGCAGAATCACGGTTTCATATGTCGTTCGGCTGGATGGCGGCGTTTTCGGTAATGATTGCGGCTGCCGCATTGGAAATAATTTGATGTAGCTTGCTTACTGCTTCAGGCAACAATCAAGGGGCGGGCACTCCGCCCTTTGTAGTTTTTGAACACATCCCAGATGTTGGTTGCTAGACTGCCACCTACTTTATTTAATTTGTTTGGATGAGTATTAGGGTGGGGTAATATCCTAAAAGCTCACCACCTTGTCCGAGTCACGAATCAAAGCATGCAATTCCTGCATCGTGGACACGGTGCAGATTTCTGATCCATCAAGATGGCGGATTTTAAGGCATGTGCCGCAAGCTAAAAATGTGCCGCCTAATTCCACAAAGCTGTACATCTGTTCATTGAGTTCAAAATCTATGTTGTCTATGGATTCTGCCTCTACTCCCTTGCCCAGCAAAAAGACGGAAACTGTTTCCCCTTGTTTCCGGGAGAATACTCCCAGTCTGAAAGCATTCCAGATAGTCTCTGGATCATTTGAATAGATGATAATTCCAAGCTTCATGCCGTCCCCGGTATGTAGTTTCCTGAAAATCGCATTCAAGTGCGATATAGAATTTTCACCTTAAAGCCTGTTCGCTCAGTCTGTCCTTGATAAGTCACCTACGAACACATCAGTGTAAAAACTTACCACCTAGCCCAAATAAGCTAATGAAAATTTCGAAAACAATCAGCCCGATCACATACCACTCCAGCTTGTGCAGCTGCTTGTTGTCCCATACATCGGCCAGCGTTTGGACCGTATCCGAGATCAGCCCCAGTTTGCGCTCCAGCGCCGATTGCCGCTCCTTCAGTTCAAATTCATCTTCCAGGCTGGCATACAGGCCTTCCAGATGTGGAAAGTCCCACAGCGTCTCCGGCTTGTCGCCGATTTCGGCACGCCCCACCATACGGTGCTCGATGAGCAGCATGGAGCCGATCTTGGACAGGAGATTCCTGGAACCGGCGCTCACCTTACCGTGCGTAGCCAACTCCTGGGCCAGCGGCTCTATCTTGTCGAACTCCCCGGCAACTTTTTTTTCGTAGAGCGTAAGCACTAAATTCTTGCTCAAGGCATCGGCGATTACCTGCAATTTTTCCAACGAGATGTTCTCCAGCGTAATCGCTCCGCTTTGCACGCCGATGCTGTTACTGCCTGAGTAGATTTTCAGCTCCTCGGTTTCTGGGGTCGAATAGGGATTAGTCAGCAGCGACTTGATCGACTCGACGAAGCTGACTTCTTCTACGCTGCTGACCCCGAATAATACCACCACGCCATAACGGAACAACACGGCGATTCCGCCACTTGCATCCACCTTCAATGTTAGTGGTGTAGTGGCAAGACAATCGGAGATCTTGAATAATTTCAAGTCTAGCCGGTCGCCCAGCAGGAGCGCACGTGCCACCAGGTCTTGGCGGTTTGCTAATTGAAATTCCATGGGATTGTCTGCATGTAATCAGTTAAACTGCCCATGAACTTTCACCTTATGTCGACTAGACTGTTAGCGGAAGAGACATGGCTTCAGCCAGCACTTTCTGCGACTCATTAATTCGGCCACACTCCACAAGATAATCGTAATAGGCGGCGAGAATCCGGCCGCAGGAGGGATGTCAAATTGCTCCTGTTTCCAGATCGACAATCAAAACATTTTTGCTGTCACCATCGGATTTGATGTGATATCGAAAGCCCGCATTTTGCATAAATTCCTCACTAGCACATTGATATAATCAAATACTAGCTTCCTCAGCCATAGGTGAGACCAAGTAGGCTGATTAGAGTTTCATGGAGATTTGTGAAATGTCCCACGATGCAGGAAGCCGGAATAGGGTCGGCGGGAACCAGCGATACGATTTTCGTTTCGTCAGCAGGGTTGCACTATTACCCTGATGGCATATTTCCCTGTGTAATTCAGCACAACGAAATGTAAATTATTCAAAAAGATATTACCTAGCCGGTTTATTGCCAGGAACGGCTGGCCGCAACGGCTAAGAAAACCAAGCTGCGCATTGAATTGCCCATTCTTTACCAGTTGGATTTCCGAAAGTTCCGGTAACAGCTTGGAGACAGGCTGCCAGACCAAATCCTTTAAGCTATAGCCAAAAAGTGTTTCGCCAGCCTTGCTGCAATCGCAGATCATGCCACGTTCGTCTACTGTCAGCGTCGGCGGCTCCTGCCATTCGACGCGGGAAGGTAGAGGAATCTCGCTTACGGCATTACTTTCCCTGGCTGGGTTCATGTCGTGCTCCTTAATAACGGCTTGATGAAAAACGTTAATTATGGAGAATCATAGTTACAGTAGCATTACGCTTGAATATATATTTGCCGAGCCGTACTTGATGGACTCGGCACTGACACCTTCAGCGATACGTTCGAGCTTAGATTTCTCCAAGCCCTGCGATTTCAGTTCGTCCAGACATGTCTGTATCTGGGTTTTGGTCTGGGCTTTGAAATAGGACACGATTATTTTTTCAGTATCTGCGCTTCAGCCTGAAGCCAATCCTCTACTTCATGGCCCGCCGCAAAGCCTCTTTTTTCCGCAAGATAATAAGCAGCCTCTTCTATCATTAACCGAGGCTGCTTTTTCATCACATTTGCTTCCTTTAGCATATCGGCTTGATTTTCATTGCGCGTGGTAATAACAAGTTCCCCATAAAGCGGTGGCATATCCATGATGTTCCTGCCCTTCTTGAAGTGGTTTAAAGTTAGCAAATGCTTGTTATACGCGAATGAATACAGTGCTCCTGTAATTCGTCTGTAACATTAATATTGGATAATCTGGTTACGTAGCATAACAAGCAAATGTTTAGGTCTGCTCAATGTTTCACATGAACAGGCCTTCTGACTCTCCAGTTGGACTACGTTCTTTCCCCAAGTCCAGGCTTGGGGATTGTTTTATCTGCTTACTGACGCTTGAACCTTCAGCAATGGCTCGATAGCGATTAGCTCACATTCTTGCTATTTACCCGGCACGACCTTGGCTTTTTTAGCGACCTTGGCCTTTGCTTGTGTCTTTGCCTTGGCAGGGGATTTTTTCTTGGATGGTGTCTTGGCCATTGCCGCTTTTTTGGCTTCCTCCTTTGCCTTCAAAGCAAGCATCACTTTGCGCCATTCCTGGAGCTGTTCATCTTCCAGTTCCAACTGCTTGGCCAACGCTTGTTTCTGGTTTATCTTATGCTTCTCCAGTCGGCGGTCCATTTTATTACCCATTCTGGATAACAAGCGTTCGGTTTCTTCCATGGTCAACTGCTTGACCTTGGCCAAATAATTTGGCTTGCTTGTTTTTGTCATTATCAATTTCGTCCCATTAATTATTGATTTGGCCGTTGTGCCAGATCGGATTTTGCCATCTTTTAATAAGCTGCGTACGCTTTTACATCATCGATGATTATTGGATGCCAATGTTACGCACAGATGACAAGCGGAATGATTTTGATATAGTGCCAACGCTTAACCCCAACCAAAACCGCCAGAAAGGACCCATCATGAACCGCTCAGAATTAATAGCTGCAATGGCAGAAAAGACAAGTAGCACAAAAGTTGACGCAGACAAAGCTATCGCAGCACTGATTGACATCATCACAACCACTCTGACAAAAGGTGACAACGTTGCCCTGGTCGGTTTTGGTACTTTTGAAGTTAGAAAACGTGCCGCGAGAACAGGGCGTAACCCACAGACCGGTGCTGTCCTTAAGATCAAGGCATCCAAGGCTCCGGCATTCAAGGCAGGGGCTACGTTGAAAGCTGCGGTGAATGGGGCGAAGAAGTAGTTAGATCCATGAAGGACGCAATTAGTACCCTGACCACGGTTTCCAGACGAGTTAATGAAAGCTGAATCGCTGCAGCATTTATTGTTTCTTCATTATTCCGTGGCGCGGATAGGGCGGTCAAGCTTCTCCAAGATGTGTGATTGCTTTAGGTGGGCATACTTTTTCAACATCGCCATCGTTTTATGTCCAGTCATTGTTGAAGCTTCAATATCCCCAAAGTCTTTTTCGAACAGTCGGCTCGTCGCCTCATGGCGCAAGTCATGAATTCGCAGGCCCGGTGCGCTGATAGCTGTTCTGGCTTGTTTCCATGCGTAACGCAACTGGCCAGGGGTGATGCTGATAATTTTTCCTTTGATGCCAACAAGGCCAAGGCTCTTAAAAGCTGCCACAGCGGTGAGTGATAGGGGGATTGTTCGCGCTTCGCCAGTTTTAGTGTCTGGAATATTCAAGCTACGTTTTTTCAAGTCGAGATATTCCCAGCGCATATTGAGCTGTTCGCCGCGTCTCATTGCAGTTTCAACAGCCAGGATAAACATGATCTTTGCATGCCCGGTAAGCTGCCCCAGCATTAACTCGTATTCATTCCCGCGCAACCTCCGGTCTCGGCCTTTTCCATCTTTTGGTCTAGCTGATTTTGCTATAGCAGCGCAGGGATTCGTTTCTATTTTCTTCCACTCATCGACTGCAATTTGAAAGATATGGCGGATGGTATTAAAATAGCGGCGCTGAGTTGATTCGCTCGTGATGCGCTTGCTTTTTAAATTGCCACTGGTGCGGATCCACTCCAAAAGCTGTAAGACGTGATCGGCTTTGATCTGGTATAGAGGCATCTTGACGATCTGCTCACAACGCGAGATCTTGTTAAGTAGGCTTTTTTCCTTTTCCCAACCTTTTTTCTTTTCGCTCTTTTCTGTTCGATATTTCTCTATAGCATCGGCAAGCGTAAAAGTTTTGGACTCGGCTTTTTTGGCCCTGGCTGTAAAAATGCGCTCTTCGTTCACGTCAAGTGCAGCATTCGCTTTTACAAGATCGCGGTAAACCTGCGCTTCGGAGAGGGTATCGAATGTTTTATTTATAGTTCGTCCAGCTGACATCATTTTCACTCGGAACGACATTTCTCCTCGTTGAAAAATGTTTTTATCGACGCTGCACGGGAATTTTGCCATTATTGATTTAGTCCTATTTGGTCCAATAATTCAAAGCGAAAATGCTATGCACTATTATCCATGCGGGTTACAGGGTTATCAAACTGCGCCCTTTCACGGCGGTAACACGAGTTCGAATCTCGTTGGGGACGCCACATTCCAGGGGGCAAATCAATCTGCCCCCTTGTTGTCTCTGCATTGGATCATCAGGCCGGGCGCCACTCCAATGCGGTAAAATCCTCTTATGAGTAAAGCATTCACACACGAAACCGATACCGATGACGAGGAAATGCTTCCTGCGGCCGAATTGCCTGCGGGCGTGAAAAATTACATCACGCCTGGCGGTTACCGCAAGCTTCAGGAAGAACTCGATCATCTTTGGAAAATAGAACGCCCGGAACTGGTCAGGACCGTAACCTGGGCAGCGTCCAACGGCGATCGCTCGGAAAATGGTGACTACATTTACGGAAAAAAGCGGCTGCGCGAAATCGACCGGCGCGTGCGATTTCTGCGCAAGCGCCTGGAACTAGCCGAGGTTGTTGATCCCGCGCAACGCGGTGAGTGCGATCAGGTATTCTTCGGCGCGACGGTGACAGTTTGCGATTCAAACGGTTGCGGCAGCACATACAGTATCGTCGGCGTTGACGAAGCCGAAGTGTCAGCCGGGCGGATCAGCTGGGTTTCTCCGCTGGCGCGGGCTCTGCTCAAGTTACGGGAAGGCGAGGTGGCGACATTGCGCACCCCGACCGGAATCAGCGAGCTGGAAGTGGTCGAGGTCGTTTATTGCATCCTGGATTGAGCCTGACAGCCGGATGCCGGGTGCAAGGTCGCAACGCAACGGCGCTTTACGCTGGATCGGAAGTTTGTTATGTTGCTTCCCTCTAACAGGTGCCATTCATTCCGGTAAATGACCGAACCCTACTGATCATGGATGCAGGACTACTGAAGCTTCTGAACAGCAGCGAACAAAACTATCCGTATGAACTGGAAAAGCAGTTTCCGCGCGTGTTTGAAAAGATCATTGCAGTATGGAATACGCCGGAGTTCGAATCCTGCATGGTCGACCTGACGACGACGACGCGCACCAATCGCCAGGGCTTCCCCCGGGAAGTCGCGTCCGACATCATTTACCTGATCATGCTCCACGAGCGCAATGCTTCGGATCGCTATAGCTGGGCAAAGGCATTGAGGGATGACCAGGCATCGAGCCGGAGTCCATGAAGCAACGGATGTGCCGGACGGCCAGGATATCCGGGAAATATTTTAAAAACAAAACAACGTCATTGGGGAACCGCCATGAAAAAAATCGAAGCCGTTATCAAGCCCTTCAAACTGGATGATGTACGCGAAGCGCTTTCCGAGGTCGGGATCAGCGGGCTGACGGTTACCGAAGTCAAGGGATTCGGCCGCCAGAAAGGGCATACCGAGCTGTACCGCGGTGCCGAGTATGTGGTCGATTTCCTGCCCAAGATCAAAATCGAGGTTGTGGTGTCGGCCGAACTGCTGGAAACAGCGATCGATGCCATCGTCAAGTCGGCACATACCGGGAAAATCGGCGATGGAAAGATCTTCGTCACGCCAGTGGAACAGGTCGTGCGTATCCGCACCGGCGAAACTGACGAAGCCGCGCTCTAGTTGAATTTCCCGACCAAGCCGGTGCGGACCTACCGTGCCGGCTTTCTTATGCCGCATCCGCCGTAATTGTTTGCCGCGCTGCATAGGCATGTCACAATCACATCCCGCACGACTCCTGATTCGATTTCATGCTGAGTTATCGCCATGCCTTTCATGCCGGCAATCATGCTGATGTGCTGAAGCATTGCATCGAGGTGCAGTTGCTGCGCTATCTGGCCCAGAAAGACAAGCCATTCTGGTACATCGATACCCATGCCGGAGCAGGTTGCTATTCGCTAGCCGAGGGCTATGCCGTTCAAAATGCCGAATATGCGACAGGCATCGCGTTGCTTTGGGAACGCGATGATCTGCCCGCATCCGTGGCCGAGTATGTGGCGCTGGTGAAGCGCATCAATCCCGACCGGTACTTGAAGCTCTATCCGGGTTCTCCCCTGGTCGCGCTCGAGTTGTTACGCAAGCAGGACCGGATGCGGCTGTTCGAGCTTCACCCCACCGACCATGAAATCCTGCGGCAGAATTTTGCCGGGCATGGCACGCAAGTGCTGATGCAGCAGGCCGACGGCTTTGCCGGGCTGAAAGCCCTGTTGCCGCCCCCGCCGCGCCGCGCATTGGTGCTGATCGATCCGCCCTATGAAGACAAGCAGGATTACCAGCGCGTGGTCACGGCGTTGCGTGACGGGTTGAAGCGCTTCGCCGGCGGAGTGTATGCGGTCTGGTACCCGCAATTGCAGCGCGCCGAAGCCAGGCAATTACCCGAACAACTCAAGCAGCTGCCGGTGAAATGCTGGTTGCATGTGGCGCTGAGCGTGCAAGCACCCGGCGCAGACGGCTTCGGCATGCATGGCAGCGGCATGTTCATTCTCAATCCCCCCTGGACTTTGCATGCCGAACTGCAGCAGGTGATGCCGTACCTGGTCGATGTGTTGGGACGGGACAGCAGTGCCGCATTCACGCTCGAATTTTATGAAAACGCGCCGGGCGGGCTTGTATAATCGATTCGCGGCCAACGTTTCTCAAAATCATAAGGGGGTGTCATATGGCTGATTCTCATAGATGGAATTTCTTCCGCGCGGGCGGTTTCGACCAGGTGAAACTGGATAGCGGTTCGGATCTGCTTGCCCTCGAGGATCTGGATCAAAAACTCTGGGTGGCGCTGAGTTGCCCGACACGCGGCATCGAATTCGATGCCAGAACGCTGGATATGATCGACACAGACGCGGACGGGCGGGTGCGCGCAAATGAAGTGCTGGCAGCGATCGCGTGGGCTGGCGGGCTGTTGAAAGACGCCGATTCGATGGTTCGAAGTTCGGACAGTTTGCACCTCGCCGATATCGATGACAGCAGTGCGGAGGGCAGACTGGTGCTTGCCTCCGCACGCCGCATATTGAAGAGCCAGGGCAAGTCCGAAGCGACATCGATCTCCCTTGCGGACGTGGCCGATATCGACAAGCTGGTCAGGGGCCTGGACTATAACGGTGACGGAGTGGTGAGCGCCCGGCAGATTCAAGACAGCGGCCTGCGCGCAACGGTCGAAGACATCGTCAAGTGCTTCGGTTCGCTAGCCGATCTGAGCGGCGAGGCTGGCATCAACCAGGAAATCAGCGACAAGTTCTTTAACGAGGCGGCTGCCTATTCGGCATGGCAGGACCAGAGCAAGGGTGATCCGGCAATATTGTTTGCAGGTGACAGGACGCCGGAAGCGGCAGCGGCCTTACATGCAGTCAGGGACAAGGTGGAGGATTTTTTTACCCGCTGCCAATTGGCTGCTTATGATGCGCGCGCAGCGGTCCCGCTGAGTCGTTCGGCCGAAGATTACCTGCATCTTGCCGCGCAAAGCCTGTCGGTGCAAAACCCGGAGGTTGCCGATTTTCCGCTGGCCACGGTGGAAGCGAACAAGCCGCTGCCCCTGGTCTCAGGCATCAATCCCGCCTGGCAGGGCAGGCTGAAAACATTGTGCGACCAGGCGATCATACCGCTGCATGGCAACAGGGACAGCCTGACCAGGGTGGAATGGAACGCGCTTTGTAGCAGGTTTGCGGCCTACGATGCGTGGCAAGCCGCCAAACCGGCAAACAGCGTGGAGCAGTTGGGTATCGCCCGGATACGCCAGATTCTGGGCGGCAAGGACAGGGCGTTGATCGATGACCTTATCGCTCGGGACAAGGCGGTCGAACCCGAGGTGAAGGCGATACGTTCGGTGGAAAGACTGCTGCGCTACAACCGCGATCTGTTCAACCTGGTGAACAACTTCGTGTCGTTCCGGAATTTCTACACCGGCAAGGACAAGGCGATATTCCAGGTCGGCAGGCTGTATCTGGACGGACGAAGCTGCGACCTGTGCGTCCGGATCGAAGACGTGAACAAGCATGCATCCTTCGCCGGCACCAGCGCAATATGCCTGGCCTATTGCGATTGCGTGCGCAACGGCGGGAAGGAGACGATGAGCATAGCTGCCGCGTTCACGGCCGGAGATTCGGATTTCCTGATGGTCGGACGCAATGGTGTTTTCTACGACCGCAAGGGCCGGGACTGGGATGCCACCATCGTGCGCATCGTCGACAATCCGATCAGCATACGCCAAGCGTTCTGGTCTCCATACAAGAAGCTGACCAAGCTGATCAGCGAGCAGCTGCAGAAGTTTGCCGCATCCAAGGCAGATTCGGTTCAGGGGAAGATGCTCAAGACCGTGGTGGAAAGCGGCAAGGCGGCAGCCGAAGCACCCGCCGCGCCGCCCAAACCGCCGTTTGATGTGGGCAAGTTCGCGGGGATATTTGCGGCGATCGGTTTGGCGATCGGTGCGATCGGCGGCATTCTTGCCGCCTTCATCGGCGGTCTGCTGGGGCTGAAGTACTGGCAAATACCGCTGGCGGTGATTGGCCTGATGCTGCTGGTCTCATGCCCATCCATGCTGCTCGCATGGTTCAAGCTCAAGCGGCGAAATCTCGGGCCAATACTGGATGCCAACGGGTGGGCGATCAATGCCCGGGCGCTGATCAATATCCCGTTCGGCACCTCTTTGACAGGGTTGGCAAAATTACCGAAGGATGCAAACCGCTCGCTGGTTGATCCTTTTGCCGAGAAGCGGGTGGTCTGGCCCTATTACCTGATGATCGCGATGGCGATCCTCGTGCTGATCGGTTTGTGGTATGTCGGTTTCTTCGGGCATGGCAGGGGATAGGCAGTCAGTGCCATTTTCCACGGATTGCCGCTTGTGCTCGCGCCTGGCACGATTCCTCGATCAGGTGCGCGCCGAACATCCCGATTACCATGCTTTGCCCGTCAGCTCGTTCGGCAAAACCGGTGGCAGGTTATTGATCGTCGGACTGGCGCCCGGTATGCACGGCGCGAACCGCACCGGCCGACCATTCAGCGGCGATTATGCCGGGAACCTGCTGTACGGCTCGTTGCATAAGTTCGGCTTTGCCAGCAGTGCCGAACCCTTGGATGCAGCGGGAAATGCGAACCCGCTATTGCGCTTGAGCGGTTGCCGCATCACCAATGCGGTACGTTGCCTGCCGCCGCAGAACAAACCGGAACCGGTTGAAATTCGCAATTGCAACGGCTACGTTGCCGAGGAATTGGCAATATTGCCGCATGGCTCGGCGGTGATGGCGCTCGGAACGATCGCGCACCAGGCGGTGTTGATGGCATTGCAATTGCGCAAGAGCAGTTTCGCGTTCGGGCATGGCGCGCAGCACAGCCTGCCGAACGGATTAACGTTATTCGACAGCTACCACTGCAGCCGCTACAACACGCAAACCAAACGCCTGACGCCGGAGATGTTCGAGACAGTGATCGGCAATATCGTTAAACACCTGGATTCCTGAGGGTAGTCATCGTGGCTGCAGAGAAGTTTGATTCCCAACCTGTACTGAACAGCCTGCCGTTGCTGCCGGGCGTCTATCGATTCTTCGACGGTAACGGCGAGGTGCTGTATGTCGGCAAGGCCAAGGAACTGAAAAAGCGGGTTGCCTCATATTTCCAGAAAGCCAATGTCTCGCCGCGCATCCGGCTGATGGTCACGCACATCGCGCGTATCGAAACCACGGTGACGCGCTCCGAAGCAGAAGCATTGCTGCTCGAAAACAACTTAATAAAGACTTTAAGACCACGCTATAACATATTGTTTCGCGATGATAAGTCCTACCCGTATATTGTACTGACCGGTGATCAGTTCCCGCGCCTGACCTATTACCGCGGCACACCCGATCGCCGGAGTCAATATTTCGGTCCTTACCCGAACGCCTATGCAGCCAAGGAAAGCATCCAGCTGTTGCAGCGGATATTCCGCATCCGAACCTGCGAGAACAGCGTGTTCAACAACCGCACACGACCCTGTTTGCTGCACCAGATCAACCGCTGCACGGCACCGTGCGTTAAGCTGATATCCGAGGTGAATTACCATGCCGACATCCGCAATGCGGTGCTGTTGCTGCAGGGCCGTCACCAGGAAGTCGAACAACACCTGCGCGCGTCCATGGAACAGGCTGCCGAGGAACAGCATTATGAACAGGCCGCCATGTTGCGCGACCAGTTGCGGGCATTGCATACCGTGCAGCAGAAGCAATTTGTCGAATCCACAGGCGGCGCGACTGATGCAGATATCATCGCGCTGGCGTTGAAAAATGGCCTGGTCTGCGTGAATCTGGCGATGGTGCGCGGCGGGCGGCATCTCGGCGACAAGAGTTTTTTTCCCGATCATGCCGAGGATTTGACCGCAAGCGAGATCACGCAGGCTTTCATCGCGCAGCATTACCTGGAACGCAGCGTGCCTCCGCTGTTAGTGCTGGATGCCGAGTGCGACGACGAGACGCTGGCACATTTGTTGAGCGAGCAGGCCGGACATCCGGTGAAGATCAGCCTGGCGGCTGGCGGAGAACGCAAGCAGTGGCTGGAAATGGCGCAACGCAATGCGTTGCTGGCCCTGCAACAGCGAGAAACCCAGGAGGGCGGACAGAAGCTGCGTCTGGACAAGCTCCGCGAATTGCTGGACATGCCGGACCTGCGGCGTATCGAATGTTTCGACATCAGCCATACCATGGGTGAGGCGACACAGGCTTCCTGTGTGGTGTATGAGAATCTCGACATGCGTTCTTCGCAATACCGCCGCTATAACATCACCGGCATCACGCCGGGCGACGACTATGCGGCGATGCGCCAGGCACTGACGCGCCGCTACCGGAAGCTTGCCGAAGACGGCCAAAAAGAGGAGGGTGCCAAAGCTGAATCGATACGCCCCGACCTGATCCTGATCGACGGCGGTCTCGGGCAGTTGCATATCGCGATGGATGTGATGCACGAATTGGGTTTGAACGATCTGGCACTGGTCGGCGTAGCCAAGGGCGAGGAACGCAAAGCCGGTCTGGAGCAGCTGATTTACCCTGATGGCAGTTCACGGCAGCTGCGCAGTGACGATCCGGCGCTGCATCTGATCCAGCATATCCGCGATGAAGCGCATCGCTTTGCAATCACCGGGCACCGCGCCAAACGCGGCAAGGCACGGACAGCCTCCTCGCTGGAGGAAATCAGCGGGGTGGGGGACAGGCGGCGCCGCAGCCTGCTGACTCACTTTGGCGGACTGCGCGAAATCCGTCAGGCCAGCATCGAGCAGCTCTGTCAGGTGGAAGGGATCAGCAAAGCGCTTGCTGAGAAGATTTACCGGCAACTCCATTAACTAAATTCATTATTTTGTTGCTGAATGGATTTGCCAGCAGCTACACTAGAACAATGCCGATTAATATCCCCAATCTGCTCACCTGGCTAAGGATCCTGCTTATCCCCGTGTTCGTGTCGTTTTTTTATCTATCCAACGATACGCTGCGCCCACACCTGCAAAACGTGATCAGCACCTGTGTATTCCTTCTGGCTGCGCTCACCGACTGGCTGGATGGTTACCTGGCGCGCAAACTGGACCAGTTTTCCGCGTTCGGCGCATTCCTTGATCCGGTGGCCGACAAGCTGATGGTCGCAGCCGCATTGATCGTGCTGGTCAAGCTGGAACGTGCCGACGCAATTATCGCTTTCATCATCATCGGACGCGAGATCACTATCTCTGCGCTTCGCGAATGGATGGCGCAGCTGGGCGAAAGCAGGAGCGTCGCGGTTTCCATGCTGGGCAAACTGAAAACCACTGTGCAGATGCTGGCAATCTTGCTGTTGCTATACCACGACAGATTATTCGGGATTAATTGCCAGACTGTCGGTTCATGGCTGTTGTACCTTGCTGCATTGCTCACAATCTGGTCGATGGGCTATTACCTGATGCTTGCGTCACCAAGACTCAGAAAACATCGCAAACTAAATTGATTTATGGGTCTGGGTCTGTATAATGCGCAGCCTTCGGGGTGTAGCGTAGCCTGGTAGCGCGCCTGCTTTGGGAGCAGGATGTCGGGAGTTCGAATCTCTCCACCCCGACCAGATATAGTCAGTGTAAAATTGCCCAAGAAAAGAATTGTGCCCGTAGCTCAACCGGATAGAGCACCAGCCTTCTAAGCTGGGGGTTACAGGTTCGATTCCTGTCGGGCACACCAGTGCCTGCCGGGCGTAAGAGCAATATTTCTTCAGGCAATGCGTATTAACCATTAGTTCGATCGATGGTGACTGTAGCTCAGTTGGTAGAGTCCCGGATTGTGATTCCGGTTGTCGTGGGTTCGAGTCCCATCAGTCACCCCAAATCTTAAAGGCTTGCAGCGATGCGGGCCTTTTTTTCGCCCGGTGCCTTGCTGGCGCAATATGCCGGAAATGTCCTATAGTCTTGTGTGTTCAGCCTGCGTGGGTTCGCTGCATACATTAGCGTGATGCAAAATATTCCGTCTGGTTCTCTCTCCCATCAATTCCGTCACCCGAAGGCAATGCATTAATGGTCAATCTCGATACACATTTGTGAGTGCATGTGCAGCGTTCATCCTTTGCACAATTTACCATTCCAAAATTCATAGTGCTATTTTGAAACCTTGGGCTCGGGGATATTTGAATTGTCATCGGATTTGAAATTTATATTTTTCTATTGCATTTGATAGTTGTTTTGATGCTGTAATCATTGCTGTCCGCCAAATGGATTTTATAAGATGGCAATTATTAAAGAGTATTATTTTTATCAACAAAACCTGTTGATAACTTTGTGGATAGATAAATAAGAACGGTGCCAAAGTAGCGAAAATCAAGGGTTCTCGTTACTTTGCCTATTTTTTGTTTGCGTGTAATGTTGTATATAATCAATTGGATATCGTAAGTTGAAGAATTTGTGACGGGGTAAAGCGGTGCAAACCCGCAATTTTGCTGAGGTTGATAACTTCAGAAAATTGTCAATGTAGATTTGCGATATTTTTAAAATAATTCTGGCAAAAATTTTGCACCATGACCCTGCCACTTGCAGCCTAGCTGCGATCGTTTCGTTAGCGGCAAGAGGGGTGAAGCAGACTGTTGTTATAATTGAACATCTGAAAAATTACTGTTTGCAAATGGCGTCTTCCCCGGTTGATCACCCGCCCCTGGCGGGATTTTTTCGCACCCGGCGCCGTGCGCTGCAATCACCCGCAACCGAGATTCCCATGCCGGATTATCAATCCTCCCTTATATACACATGTCAGCTACGGACGATGCAGCCGCAAGATCCGGGCGCCTGCCCGGCATCGCAGTGCAGCCGCCGATGAAACGAACGCTCGCACTGGGCGCCTTCGGGCTGTTGCTGGGCTTGGGCATCGCGCTGATCTATGGCGGCAGCGGCCTGTTCCGGCGCATCGCCGATTTTCCGTTATCCCTGCTTGGCTTGGCATTGGCGATGATCTTCGCCTGCTGGAATTGCAACGCCGGCCGTTTGCGCCTGATGCTGGGCGGCATCGCAAAACCGATGGGCCACGGGCGCGCGCTGGCCACGGTGATGGCCACCGAGTTTGCTATCAACGCGACGCCTGCCGGCAGCGGCGGCCTGCTCAGCTACGTATACCTGCTGAAGCGGCACGGCGCACCCGCGACATCCGCGGCCGCGATGTATGCGACCGACATCATGATGGACATGCTGGTGTTCAGCAGCGCGCTGGTCATCATCGCGCTGGCCTTGTTGTTTCATCCCGCACAACTGCATCTCGGCTGGGAGATCGGGATGCTGGCCGGCTTGCTGGTCGCCATGGTTGCGCTCGGCTGGGCCGGCGCAAAAAATTACCGTGCCGTGCTGCTGTGGATAGGCCGGCGCAAGTTGATCCGGCGCGTATCGGCGACAAACCGGCGCAGGCTGACACGCACGGTGCTGCGCTTCCGCGAGGCGCTGCATCTGGTGCTGGGGTTTTCCCGCGCCAGGCTGTTCGGGATCTTCCTGTGCTGCCTCGGCCACTGGGTGCTGCGGTACAGCGTGCTGTACATCATCATTATCGGGATGGATAGCCATGTAGACCTGGCCTACAGCTTCCTTGTCCAGATGTTGGCGCAGACCGCGGGCCATTTCACGATGCTGCCCGGCGGCAGCGGCGGCGTCGAACTGAGCTTCACCGCGCTGCTCGCGCCGGTGCTCGATCACGCGACGCTGGGTGCGGTACTGCTGATGTGGCGCTTCGCGCTCTATTACTGGTATCTGATCGCGTGCGCCCCGGTATTTTTCCTGTTCGTGGGCAAGGCTCTGTGGCAGCTGCTCGGGAACGGGGGTGCCGCGAAATGATCTGCGGCACTCAAGGCAGGCTGTCGCGCAGCTTTAGGAGCCACACCGCAAACGCGACCGGGGCAGGGGGGTCGATCCGCAACAGCAGCAGCTGGTAGGTCTGCGAAATCAGCGCGAGCGGGTAGTCGAGCTGGAACAGGTCGGCGAGCATCCGCCATTCGGCGCGTATGCCTTTCCAGTAGCCGAGCTTCTCGGTTTTGCGCGACTGCGTGACAGTGGGCCAGTTCGTGACCGCGATCGACAACTGTTGCGCGATGATGCGGCGGTTCATGAACACCTCGATTCCGAAGCGCGGCAGTCCGTGCATTTCCTCCAGCACATTGCCGAGCAGATCCTTCCTGATCACCCGCTCCCCGGAAACGAAATCCAGCCCGATCGCACGGAAGATCATCAGGCTGTTCCGGCGCAGACTCAGGCTGATATTCGCCTTGCCCGCCAGTACCGGGAAGGCCAGCGCGTTGATATGTTCTGTCGCCAGGCCGGTCAGGTCCGCATCGAGCAGCATCAGCAATTCGTTCTGCGCGGCCGCGACACCGGTTGCCATCGCGATGCTCTTTCCGCGGTTCACCGGTTGCGAGATCAGCTTTACCGTTGGGAATTGCCTGACGATCTCGGCGGTGTTATCGGTCGAGCCATCGTCGACCACGATCACCTCGTGCAGCAGCGGATGCGCAGCGGCGACGGCAAGCACGGCGGCGATTCGCGGTGCTTCGTTGTAGGCGCAGATGATGCAGGAGATATGGATACTTTGATGAGGTGCAGATGGTTGGGTCATGTGGATTTTAACCGGAGGCGGGTTGGACGTATTCTTGAAAGCCAAGCATCTTTGGTTGATTTTCCGCGTTCGGAATATCCAGCGCGTGGAGCAGGCGGCCGGTAAAGTCTTCGGGGGTAATCGATATGAGTTCCGGCGGCACGCCGAATTTCTGGCTCAGGCGAACACTATCCTCGAAGCCATAGGCCACAACAAAAGGATGAGATCCGGCTCCGATCGCCGCAAGATAGTCGCTGTATTCGTCCCCGCAGGAATATGCACGCGCCGGATTGATCGCAAAGGTTTGGCGAGCTTGCTTCAGATATTCGACCTTGTGCTCGCTCAGCGGGATGCAGGCAAAGTAGTCGAACTCGGCTGTGTCTATGCCATGGCGCAAAAACAATTGCTTCAGTGTTTCTCTGGGCTCTATTGTCACATTCCGGGTAACCAAACCCACTCGGATATCGGGCGCCGCGAGCAGGGTACGCAACATGGAGCCGATTCCCGGATACAAACGGGCCTCCGTGCGGTAGACATCAGTCAATGTCGCCAAAAGTTTCTTGCGGCTCTGCTTGCCGAACTGACGGCGAAGATTCATCGGAAACTCCCGCAGGCCACCAAGATACTTTAATAGTTTGCGGCGCTTCTGGAATCGCTCGAGATCGCCGATGTCCATGCCGTGTCGCAGAAACGTCAGCTGAATCGCATGAAATGCGTCGATGGTCGTACCGTCCGCGTCGAAGATCACCAATCGCTCAGTATTTTGGTAGTGGGCCATGGCGTGGATCTTATGACGGTAATGTTACAGTCACATGAATCCCGTTCAAATAAATATTGCTCACCTGCCGTCGGGTTGCAGCGGCCGTCCTACTATATAAATTATATTGCTTGGGGATTTCTTTGCGGGCGATGATTTCGTGATGTTTGGCAGATTATTGGGACACGGAATGCAAGGATCGCCATTATCAACACGCCGGCTTGAAGGCGCGAAAGGCGCCGGTTAACCCGCCCGCGATTCGATTCAGCAAATTTTCGAATTCTTGTACCGGCAATGCCATTCCGAACAGGAATCCCTGAAATGCCATGCATTCGTGATGTTTCAGGAAAGTCAGTTGCGCCTGCGTTTCGACACCTTCGGCAATGACATTCATCCGGAAATTCGTTGCTAGATCAATAATCGTCTGCACCAGCATCGCATCGCTGCCATCCTTGGTGATGCCCTGCACAAAACTCTGGTCGATCTTGAGTTGATCCAGCGGCAGCTGTTTCAAATAGGATAGCGACGAATAGCCGATACCAAAGTCGTCTATCGAAAGCCCGACTCCGAGCGCCTTCAACGCGTGCATCTTTTCGACGGTGCCATCCATGTCTTCCAGCATTACGCTCTCGGTCAGCTCCAGTTTCAGGCGTGAAGGGTCCACTTGATGCGCCTTGAGCACATTTGATACGTTGTCGACAAAACCGGGAATAGCAAACTGTTTTGCGCTGACATTGACCGCCAGTGTCAATTTGCGGGTTTTGTCGTTTTGCGCCCATGCAGCCAATTGTCCGCAGGCTTTGTCCATGACCCAGTCACCGATTTCTAGTATCAGCGAGCTTTCTTCAGCAATCGGTATAAACACGCCGGGCAGAACCAGTCCCCGTCCGGGATGATCCCAGCGCAACAAGGCTTCTGCGCCGACCGGGCGATGGTTGTTGTCCACCTGCATCTGATAAACCAGATGAAATTGGCCGCGGTCAATTGCCTGGCGAAGATCGTTGTCCAGATTTGCGTGTGCCGTTATCCTGTCCTGCAACAGCGGATCAAAAAACCGGATCGAATTGCGTCCCGCACTTTTGGCTTGATACATCGCCATTTCTGCATGCTGAATCAGCACGTCGGCCGGAATTTCGTTGCCGCGATACAAGCTGATACCGATACTGGATAAACTGCGCATCGGATGCCCGTCGCAGAAGTAGGGGCGTGCCAGACTTTCGCGGATTTTCTCGGCGACCAGCCCGACCCTGCGGGAAGTCTCATCCTCGTTGTCGCTGATATCCTCGATCATCACGATGAACTCATCCGCACCCAGCCTGGCCACTGTGTCCATCTCGCGCACGCTGTCCTTGAGTCTGGCTGCAACTTCGATGAGCAGCATGTCTCCGCAATCATAACCCTGGGTATCGTTGAGTATCTTGAATCGGTCCAGATCGATCAACAAGATTGCGCCAAAGTTGCCGGGGCGAATCGTATTGGCCAATTTCTCAACAAAGCGCTCGAGGAACAAATTGCGGTTGGGCAACCGGGTGAGTTTGTCATAGGAAGCCAGGTTGTGGATTTCTTCTTCCTTATTTTTTCGTTCGCTGAGATCGTTGAAGATGGCGACATAATGTGTGGTGTCTTGCTGCTGGTTTTTTACCGCGGTGATTTTCATCCACTTCGGATATATCTCGCCGTTCTTGCGCCTGTCGAATATTTCCCCCATCCATGAGCCCGACTGGATCAATTGTTGCCACATCTCGATCTCGGCAAGAAAAATCTTGTCGTGCCTCCTGGCATTCAATTTTCGGACATTCTTGCCAATCAAATCATTGGCACTATAGCCTGTGATACTCAGAAGTGCATGATTGACACGAACTATATGGCCATATGCATCGATGATCATGATCGCATCGCTGGTTTCAAAGGCAGCTGAAGAAATGCGCTGTTCGATCTCAGCATGCATTTCAGTAGTGTAGTTGGATATGGATTGCATGGTCACACCTCCACTTCCATGATTTCGGTCACTGGCAGTGCCGCGATGTCGTTCATTATTTCGTTGCTTGCTGACGCATTGAGATAAGCCAATTCGGAAACGCGGGAATAGAATTCACTGACGAATACTTCATGCCTATCCGCATTTTGTCGGCGTATGCCGAATTTAATTCGTTGCCGCTTTTTTGCTGGCAGCTTGCCCAGCAGGTTCTTGGCCGCCCAAATGGAACCATCGCGCGCAAAATCGGATAGGCGCGCAGCGCGGTTGATGGTATCGCCCAACACCGTGAATTCGACCTTGGTTTCGTTTTGGAAAATGCCGAGCCACTCGTATCCTTCATTCAGGCCGATATTCAGATACAACTCGTTCATCCAGTTCTTGCGCAATTGCCACTCCTTGCTGATGTTAAGCATGGCTGCCTTCATTTCCTGCGCGCACATCAGCGCATTGAAAATATAGTTGCAGTCCGGCTGCGGGAAGAAATAGTAGACCATGCCGTCGCCAACATGTTTGCCGTGCGTCCCATAATATTTGCGGAATATGGGCTCCATGGCGGCCCATATCTGGTTAATCAGCTCGAAATATTCCTCCGGTGGTAATTCGGAGCAGATGCGTACCGAGCTTTGCAGGTCCGCCACAAGCACAGCGACATCGGTCAGTACAGGAAGGTGTTTTTTCAGCAGGTTACGGATCACTTCATCACGTCGTTCCAGAAGTCCGAGCAAACTGCCGCTATCGGCGTTGCTAGGCAGATGGATGAACAGGATGCCTTCGCGGTAATAGGATGCATAGACGTTGTAGTTGGCTATTTCATCGTTTTCCAGATGCAATATAAGCGGCAATTGCATCACGGTGCCATTCGGGCGAAACTCGGCCAAGGTCTCTTTTTTCTGCTTCGGGATTGCAATTGTCTGACCGGTTAATATGTTCATCAGATCATTTCGCGAATACCGACCCTTGCCTAGCAACAAATAAAACTGAAGCAAAGCTTCCCGATTTGCGCTGTAGCGCCCGAGCCTGCCCTTGAGCAACTGTGAAATGGCGTTTCGTTCTTTGATATCAGCGGGCAGGTTTTCGAATGCACCCAGCCACTTGATCTGTGCCTCTTCATTGAACCAGGTGATTTCGTAATTGTAGTTGACCATGTAAGCAGGGTAGGGGATGTAGTCAACCGTGATTCGAAGTGCATTCGGTTTGCCGGTTGTCACTGCCGCTATCTTTTGTACGGCTTCAGATTTCGGCAGTACAGATGACTCACTGTTTGGTGACGATGTTTTGGGCCCATGCGAGGTATCAATGACACCAATTTTCTCTGTTGCCGGAAATCCTTCCTGTTCAAGTTGCCCGGCAATATCCGCCATTGCATAACCTTCCTTCTTGAGTTGGTTTATGCGATCGAGGCGTGCCAGAACTTCGTCAGGAAAAAACCCGATTTGTCTTGCACTGGTAGGCGCACCTGGTTCCGGATTTTTAACCAGTGGCCGGGGAAGAAGTTTGAGCGAGATATAGTTGTTTAAGGTTGCCCGTGAAATATTCGCTGCTCGCATTACTTCAAAGCTCATTAACATGATTATTTGGACAGACTCGCATTGAATAGACTGTCTACATTATAGTTATTAGACAGTCTATGTCAAGTGATTTGTTTTATAACTAAGATATATATCTATATATAGATAAAAAGGTAATTATTTAATTTAGTCACGTTGATTAAATAATTCCTTGTAGGTATTTAATTTTATTTGTCTTGTTTAGACAGTATATGAAGTAACATAATGGACAGTACAATAGGTGAAGTATCTAATAAACAATGTGTTGCCGTGAACCGCCATGTTCCGTGCTCGCAGTTAACCAGCAAAAAAATCAATGCAAGCGCTGGATTGGCTATGCCGTGAATGGGGTGGCTTCGATGTCTAGAAATGAAAATATTTGATCGCCTCGATAATAGCGTTGCGCGATTTATAAAACCTAACGAATACCTATCTAATCCGGAATCATTTCCTCCTAATAAAATAGAATTCCTGCAGAAATTGCTGCCGACGTCCTGTTATTAATTAAGAAGTTTCCTCACATTGGTAATTGAATCGAAGTTCTGTGGGAATTGTTGATTTGCAGAATTAACTCAATACACTGATCTCAATACACTGATCGTAGATGTAAAGAAGCGACCAAAATGGATTTCCGCATTTAGTTGCCGGGGTTATGCTGCGAATACACACTGAATCAGACCTGTCCGGAGATGCGAGTTTAAGCGCATAGTAACTAATTGAATGCAATTTACTAAATGGCATATTTTTCTGTAACCGATTTCAACATGCCGCAGACTCCTGACTTTTGTCGGGAGTCTGGATATGCACGCAGGGAAACTGGTGTTCGCTCAATTGATGGGGCATCTGCCTTTGTATACATTCCGTCAGTGCGTAGCCAAATATCCAAGCCGATATCCCACACTCACATTTTCGCATCTCGATCAGTTTCTCTGCTTAGCCTTTGCGCAACTGACTTACCGCGAGAGTCTGCGCGACATCGAAACCTGTCTGCGTGCACATCAGGCCAAGCTTTATCATCTGGGCATTCGTGGCAACATCGCCAAGAGCACTCTCGCCGACGCCAACGAATCTCGCGACTGGCGTATCTATCAGGATTTCGCACTCAGTCAAATCAAACTTGCCCGCAACATTTATTCGCAAGACAGCTTTGCGGTGGAGCTGGAACAAACTGTCTACGCACTCGATACCACGACCATCGACCTGTGCTTGAGCGTCTTTCCTTGGGCACGCTTTCGTCAGGCCAAAGCTGCCGTCAAGATGCATACGCTGCTCGACCTGCGCGGCAATATCCCAACCTTCATCCACATCACCGACGGCAAGATGCACGAGGTCAATGTGCTCGACATCCTGATACACGAAGCTGGCAGCTTTTACATCATGGATCGTGGCTTCACCGACTTCGCTCGCTGGTTTACCCTGCATCAAGCGCAGGCGTTCTTTGTCATCCGTGGCAAATCCAATCTGCTCTTTCATCGCGTCTACTCTCGCCCCGTGGACAAATCCACGGGACTGCGCTGCGATCAGACCATTGTGCTGACCGCTCCGAAGGCTCTCAAAGATTATCCGCAGCACCTTCGACGCATCAAGTTCTACGATGCCGAACACGACAGGCATCTGGTCTTTCTGACCAACAACTTCGACTTGCCTGCGCTGACCATCGCTCAACTTTATCGTTGCCGCTGGCAGGTCGAACTATTTTTCAAGTGGATCAAACAGCATCTTCGGATCAAGAAGTTCTACGGCACCACCGAGAATGCAGTCAAAACACAAATATGGATCGCCATCACGGTTTACGTCTTGGTCGCCATCGTGAAAAAACGGCTCAATACCGAGGCTTCGCTTTACACCATCCTACAGATTTTGAGCCTCACTCTTTTCGAGAAAACACCGCTCGATCAATTGCTTAAAAACATGGAGCCACAAATGGACACACTGCAAGACAATAACCAACTGAATCTATTCAATTAAAAGTCCGGACATTAATGACACTGAATACCAAAACTTATGAGGGCGAAGCGCAAATAATATAAAGCTTCTTATTCGATGCTTACAATCTAGACCTTGAGGTCTTGAATAATCTTGACGGGAGTATGCGGAGCACGCCAGAGAATTAGCTCGGAGTAGTTGTCGTGTTGGATTTTTGGTAACTCGACGTCGAAACCAGGTCACAACCCGTTCACCCCCGATTACCTTCCTGATACGCATAATGTATATTATGTCAAATTAAGCTTTAAATGTTTTTGGGATTGATAAGCGAAAAGTTTTGGCCCTGCTCGCCGTTGATATGTAAAAAATTGGTGAAGCAAGGAACCGGTTAGGTACTTTGTTCGGGGTGAAGTTGTTCCGGGTGAAATGGAATTCGACCATATTCCCGAGACATTTCCGCCAATTTCATGGAATGAACGGGCTGAACCTGATCCCAGGAAAAGCGCCACTCCCAACTGCCGGATGATTGGCCCGGCAAATTCATGCGATGCTCACCCGATAGGCCAAGCACATCCTGCATCGTAAAGATGACCAGATTGGCTCGGGAGTTCGAAATTGCCCGCATCATAACCCACTGGATGTCCTGTCCGTCAGTGTGCAGATAGTGCTGGGCGAAATTCCTTTCGTGCGCGGACAGAGTTTTCCACCAGCCGATGATGGTGTCATTGTCATGTGTTCCGGTATAGGCGACAGTGTTTGGAACATAATGATGCGGCAGGAAAATGTTGCCTTCGCCATCACCGAACGCGAATTGAAGGATGCGCATACCCGGAAGATCGAATTTGTCGCGCAGTACGATCACGTCCGTTGTGATCAAACCCAGGTCTTCGGCAATGATGGGCAGATGTGGAAAAACTTTTAAAAAGGTGTCAAACAGCTTTTCCCCGGGACCGCTTACCCACCTTCCGCTGATCGCGTTGGGTGCATCCGCGGGTATTTCCCAGTATGCGACAAAACCGCGAAAATGATCGATACGGACCATGTCAGCCTGTTGCAACGCATGTCCGAGACGTGATACCCACCAGGCATAACCCGTCTTTTCATGGATATCCCAGCGGTATTGGGGGTTTCCCCAGAATTGCCCGGTCTCGCTGAAGTAGTCGGGTGGCACACCTGCAACAAACGTTGGGCGGCCGTTATCGTCTAACTCGAACAGTTCCTGATGTGACCAAACGTCGGCACTTTGCAAGGAAACGAATATCGGGATGTCACCGATAATCTTGACCCCGTGCTCGTTGGCATAAAGCCGCAGCTCCGACCATTGGCGGGCGAAGCACCATTGGCAGAATTTCCAGAATCCGATTTGATCTGCATTTGCGGTTTGAAATTGAATGAGCGCCTGCGCTTCCCTTTTCACCAATTCGCTGGGCCAGAGGTTCCATTCACGCCAGCTTTCACGCTCGGCAATGGCCATGAACAGCGAATAATCTCCGAGCCATGCACTTTCGGCAATGCAAAACTCGGTATATGACCGGTGCATGTCATCATGGGCGCTCGCGAAGAAGCGCTTGGAAGCGTTGCGCAGTCTCTCGATCCGGTAGGACCACAAGAGTTGGTAATCCACCTTGTCCGGTCGGAAATCTGGATGGGGTGTCAGATCACCGGCGTCGAGCCATCCCTTTGCCGACAAATCAGTCAAGTCTATGAGCAGGATGTTGCCGGCGAAAGCGGACATGCTCATGTATGGCGAGTTGCCGTGTCCAATTTCGCCCAGTGGAAGAATCTGCCAATAGCTTTGCCCGGCACTGACCAGCCAGTCGATAAACCGGTATGCATCCGGTCCGAAATCGCCGGCTCCGAACGGCCCCGGCAACGATGTCGGGTGCAACAATATCCCGCTGGCGCGTTTGGTCAACATAACGAAAAATAATTCAGAAACAAGATTTATTCGGAGGCACGGCGCATCGCCCCGCCGGCTTCCGGAGATCCGGTGCCCAGGCTGATCGGATCGGACAAGTTTGAAGGCGCCGGCAACTTGAGCAATCGATATAATTCGGTCAAATTGTGCCGAAACAGGCGGTCGAAGCTGGCTACCGAGTTCGAGGGATTATAGTCGCCGAACCACCAGAACCAATCCGAACTTTCGCAGGAACAAAGCTGCTTCTCGGCGGCATCTTGTTCCTCCTTGCTAAGTCGGCCGCTCGATGTGACCAGATCGAAACTCTGTTTGGCGACGCAAAGCAGATCCCAAGCGTGATTCTTGTCCTTGGAACCTATCCAGGTTGCGAAATTGCCGTAAACCCAACTGCCCGCAACGATGCGCGACAAGTTGCGTTTCTTCGCGCTGCGAGGATTGGTCTTGCTGGCGTCCAGATAGCCGCTGTACGTGCTGGTGCGGATATCGGGGGACATTTCAAGTTTCGCATACAGATCATCGAGGAAGTAATAGCCGTTGTAAGGGTAATATTCCCACGCGTTTTCACCATCCAGTATGACACTGACTACCGGCGTTTCTTCCGCCGGAGCATGCTGGGCGATCGATTCCATCTGTGCGACAAAATGGGTTGCTGCATCATTACCGCTCCAGCGCGAATACTCGAAACCGATCAAATCGGACAATCGGTCATCGCGGAAGAAACAATTCAAGCTATCCGCACCCGATTCCAGTTGATAGGGGCGATACAGGTATTGCAGGGTATCCGGAACAGATTGTTGCATCTGTTGCAAACTGTTGACCAGTACACCCTCCCCGCTGGCCACCCAGCGGCAACCTGCGGCAGCAAACACTTCAAGTGTTTCTGTCGATATGGCCCCTTCCGCGGGCCACATCCCCTGAGGCTCGGTGCCAAAACGGATGCGATGGCTGTTCTTGGCATACTCGATGTGCGCCGCAACACGCAGCTTGCCCTTTGGGTAATGCGGCGAAGTCGGCAAAGGCGCCTCGGGCATTGCATCTTTGCAACTGATGAAATCGATCAGCAGCGGAGCCAGCGGATGGTAATGAGGCGTCGCAGACAACTCGATCTGGCCGGATTCGGCCAGCTTGCGATAGCGGGGAATGATGCCACCGATCAATTCGCCGATAAGGTCGAACAGTTCTTTTCGGTCTTCGAAACTGAAGTCCTGGCCCTTGCTCATCAAGCGTGCCACCAAGGCATGTTCACGGCGCACGCTTTCGCCGCACCAGGCCAGGTGATACCAGGTGAGCAAATCATCCACATACTGATGCGATAAGTAAGACAACGCGGATACGCTCTCGGCCTGCAGCAGATTGAACAATTCCCAAAGGCGCTTGTATGACGGATACGGCGCGATCATTTTGGTGTGATTGCTGCGGAAACATGCATCGAAGGCCAATTGCCGCTCCAGTTCGGACAGGCGGGCGGAATGATCATGTATCAACAGGCGCAACAGTGGATCGCGCAACTGTCCGGTGGCAAACTGATCGACGTAATCTTCAATTTGGTCGAGCAGGACGGGTACAAAATTCACCACAGCATGGACTTTGGGATGCCGCTCAAGGTGATATGCCATATCGGTGTAATCCTTGATGGCGTGCAAATAAGTCCACGGTAACACGAATTCGCCGCTTGCATAATCGCGGTAATCCGGCTGGTGCATATGCCAGAGAAAAACTAGATCAACGGTTTTATTCATCAATTATTGGGATACCACGCCGGGTTGGCAGAGGGTAATATTACTCATAAGTCAGTAATATAGGCTACAGAAGGATGCTTAAAAAACGAACGCACCAGCTTGGGGTTGTTGCCGATTGTCTGCAATTGTTCGTGCACACGATCCTGCAACTTTTCGCCTTTCTTCAGCGGCCTTCTGGCTACGCCCGTACGCTTGGCATGACTCCAAACAAGCTCATCCGGATTCAGGTCTGGCGCAGACCCAGGCAGAAAATGCAGCGTCAAACGTCCCTCCGTGCTGGCCACATATTCCTTAACCAACGTCTTCTTGTGTGCTGGCAGCCCATCAACCACCAAGTGCAATGGTTTCTTGCGGCGGTGCATCAGCTGCTTGAGCAGTTCAACAAACAATTCGCCGGTCAACCCCCCTTGATAAGTGGCAAACCAGAACGCGCCTTTGGCATTGACCGCAGAGGCTGCGCTAATGCTTTGGCGTTGCCCAGGTCTATTGACCACCGGCGTTTTGCCCCGCTCAGCCCAAGTCTTGCCATGCACCGCATCGGCACGAAAGCCGGATTCGTCCCAGAAATAGATCTCGGCACCTTCCGCTTTGGATTGCTTCGCGATGGCCGGGAAGGTGTCGCGCTGCCAACGTTCAATGGCGTCCGGATCGCGTTGGTACGCGCGCTGCAACGGCTTCTGCGGCGTAAGGTTAAGTTCGGCGAGCAGACTGCCCACCGAGGTCACGCTCAAGCTGATGTTGAATTTTTGAAGAATCAGTTCTCGCACGACAGCTCGCGTCCACAAGGCAAAGTCAAAACCGTACTGCATCGGGTTCTTGCCATTGACCCAGCGGAATACTTGCGACTTCTGAACGCGGGTGAGCTTGGGTGTGCGTCCCGCGCCCTTACGCGCAACCAGACAATGTTTTCCGCGACCCCGCCCGCGCACCTTGGCAAGCCACTTGTATCCCGTGGTGCGACACAGTCCATAGCTCTCCATCACCACCGCTACATCCTCGCCCTCAAGAATGCGCTCCACCGCCATCATGCGTATGGTTTGCTTGGTCTTTCGATCATGAGTTCGCCCATCTTTTTTCATGAGCAATTGGAGTTTGCGTGTTAGCATTTAGTTCCAGAATTGTAGACTTTATTTCTGACCGGTGAGTAATCAGCGGAACTGATGAGTCTTTTGCCCCAGCATCTCGGGGGTGATCAGCGTCACGCCGTTGGGGGTGACGTGGAAGCGTTTGCGATCTTCTTCAGGATTGACACCGACGACCAGACCGTCCGGAATCTTGCAGTTTTTGTCCACAATGACGCGTTTCAATGTGACATCACGGCAAACATCCACATTAGGCAACAACACCGAATCTTCGATGGTGCAATAGCCGTTCACCCGCACGTCGGAAAAAAGCAGCGAGCGCCGCACGACCGAGCCGCTCACAATGCAACCTCCGGAAACCAGCGAGTCGATAGCCATGCCGCGACGGCCTTCTTCGTCAAACACGAATTTCGCCGGTGGCAATTGTTCCTGATGAGTCCAGATCGGCCAATCCTGATCGTACATGTTCAGGTCGGGGACAACCTTGGTCAGTTCCATATTGGCTTCCCAATAGGAATCGACCGTTCCGACATCGCGCCAATAGGGCACGCTGCCGTCACCCATCCCGACACAGCTTTGTTCGAAACTTTGCGCGAACACATGATATTTATTGATCATATGCGGGATTAGATCCTTGCCAAAATCATGGCTGGAGCGCTTGTCATCGGCATCGCGAATCAATTGTTCGTACAGGAACTTGGCATTGAACACATAAATGCCCATGCTGGCCAGCGACATTCCAGGCTTGCCTGGCATGGTTGCCGGGTTGGGGGATTTCTCGGCGAATTGGACAACACGGGAATGTTCGTCGACACTCATCACTCCAAAAGCGACCGCCTCGGCAACCGGCACTTCCAAGCACGCCACGGTCATATTGGCTTTGCTCTCCACATGGAAAGCGAGCAACTTGCCGTAATCCATCTTGTACACATGATCCCCGCCCAACACCAATATGAAGTCTGGGTTGGACGAGCGCAAAATATCGAGGTTCTGGAAGACCGCATCCGCGGTACCCTGATACCAGTGGCTTTCGTCGACCCTTTGCTGTGCAGGCAGCAGGTCGATAAATTCCCCGAATTGACCATTCAGGAATGACCAGCCGCGTTGAATGTGCTGTATCAGGCTGTGTGATTTGTACTGCGTAGCCACGCCGATGTGGCGGATCCCGGAGTTCACGCAATTTGACAACACGAAATCAATGATGCGGAACTTTCCGCCAAATGGCACGGCAGGTTTGGCGCGCCAATCGGTAAGCTGGTGAAGACGACTGCCGCGGCCTCCTGCCAATACCATCGCGTAGGTGTTTTTGGTGATGCGGCTGACAAAGCGCGGTGCAGGACTATCTACAGCAACGTGATATTTTTTTTGCAGATAACCCAACTCGGCATTCATTTTCGTTACTCCCGATAAACTATAAAGCCTGCAGCCATTATCGTTTACAATTGCCCTACTAGACAAGATACATGAGGTATTTTAGTGGACAAACTGATCGAATCGTTGTTGCAGACCCGTCTCTACGACCCTTTTGGTTTGCTTGGCCTGCACCGCCAAGGGACAGACTGGGTCATCCGCTTTTACGAACCTCATGCAACCCAGGTGATATTGATCGGCAAGAGCGATAGTGAACCGCTCAAGCGGGTACATCCGACGGGGATATACGAATGGCGCGGCGGGACTGAACCTGCCCTTCCCTACCGTTTGCGCATTTGCTATGGCAGCGTGACCCATGAAATATTCGATCCATATCAATTTCCATCCACTATTTCACAGCAGGATCTGTATCTGTTCAGCGAGGGCAATTTGCGCCAGAGCTATCGGATGCTCGGCTCGCATGCCATTGAAATAAATGGGGTAAAAGGCGTCAGGTTTGCCGTTTGGGCGCCGAACGCTGAAAGGGTCAGCGTGGTCGGCGAATTCAACCAGTGGGATGGCCGGTTGCACCCGATGCGTTCGCTCGGCTCCAGCGGTGTCTGGGAATTGTTCCTCCCTGAAATTCAACGAGATGCGCTATACCGGTACGAAATACGCAATCGTGAAACCGGCCAGATATTGACCAAATCCGACCCCTATGCGCAGGGATACGAATTGCGTCCCGGGACGGCCGCCCTCGCCGCGGCTGCCAATCTGCACCAATGGAACGATGCGCAATGGTTGTTGCAACGCGGCCAATGGGACTGGCTGCATGGTGCGATCAATATTTATGAGGTGCATGCCGGGTCGTGGAAGCGTCATCCGGATGGACGTTTCTATACGTACAATGAGCTGGCGACCGACCTGGTTCCCTACGTAAAGGGCATGGGCTATACACACATCGAACTGATGCCCCTTTCCGAACACCCGCTGGATGAATCCTGGGGATATCAGGCCACTGGCTATTTTGCCGCGACCAGCCGCTTCGGTTCTCCGGATGAGTTGCGCAATTTTGTCGACACCTGCCATCAGGCGGGCATCGGCGTGATCCTCGACTGGGTGCCGGCCCATTTTCCGCAGGACAGCTGGGCGCTGGCGCGCTTCGACGGCACGGCACTTTATGAACACCAGGATCCGCGTCTTGGCTTTCACGAGGACTGGGGTACATATATATTCAACTTCGGGCGCAATGAAGTTAAGTCTTTCCTGATGTCCAGCGCGCATTTCTGGCTGGCCGAATTTCACTTCGACGGTCTGCGCGTCGATGCGGTTGCTTCGATGTTGTACCTTGATTATTCGCGCAAGGCGGGCGAATGGATACCGAACAAGTACGGCGGGCGCGAGAACCTCGATGCGGTGGAGTTCCTGCGCGAGATGAACATCATGGTGCATGACGAGTTTCCGGGCGCCTTGACCATGGCAGAAGAATCTACCGCCTGGCCGGGTGTGTCGCGCCCAGTCTATCTGGGCGGCTTGGGATTCTCTATCAAATGGAACATGGGCTGGATGAACGACACACTTGGCTATTTCCACCATGACCCCGTGCATCGCCGTTACCACCATAATGAACTGACCTTCGGCCAGCTATATGCCTATACCGAAAACTTCCTGCTGCCGTTCTCCCACGACGAAGTCGTGCATGGCAAAGGTTCGCTGTTGTCGAAAATGCCCGGTGATGCATGGCAGAAATTCGCCAACCTACGCCTGCTGATGACTTATCAAATGACCAGTCCGGGAAAGAAACTCAACTTCATGGGCAATGAAATTGCACAGGGACGCGAGTGGCAATCCAGATGGGAATTGGAATGGTGGCAGCTGGGGGAAGAGTTGCATCGTGGCGTGCAAAACCTGACCCATGACCTGAACCGTTTGTATAGCAAGTTGTCCGCGCTGCACGACCTGGATTTTGAGCACGAGGGGTTTTCCTGGATAGACTGCAATGATGCGGAGAAATCGGTGCTGTCTTACCAGCGCCGCGCCCGCAACGGTTCCAGCGCCATCATCGCGCTGAATCTGACACCCGTGCCGCGCAACCACTATCGGATCGGGCTGCCCATACAGGCGGAATATCGTGAAGTGCTGAACAGCGATTCGCAGTACTACGCAGGCAGCAATATCGGCAATGCCGGGTTGATCATTGCGGAAGCCATTCCGTGGATGGGGCTGCCCTACTCCGCCGAGATTGCCTTGCCGCCGCTGGCAGGGATAATTCTGGTGCCTGAAGTCTGATTCTTGCTGTTGATTTGAACTGATCAAAATGCCAAAACTTACCCAATCTGCCGCCTGGCAAGCGCTCAGCGCGCATTATGCTGACATCAAGCCGCTCCATATGCGCCAGATGTTCCTCGATGATCCGGCGCGGTTCGACAAGTTTTCGCTGCGGCTGGGTGACCTGCTGTTTGATTATTCCAAGAATCGCATCAGCAGCGAAACGATCAGATTGCTGGTTGCGCTGGCCGAACAAGCCGGATTGCAGGCCGGGATCGAAAGCATGTTCGGCGGCGACAGGATCAATTCCACCGAGCATCGGGCGGCGCTGCATACCGCATTGCGCAACCGTTCGGCGCGGCCTGTTCGGGTAGACGGCAAGGACGTGATGCCGGATATTCGGCGGGTGCTCGGACAAATGCGTACCTTCTCCGATGCAGTGCGCAACGGAAAACATACAGGCCATACCGGGAAGGCGATCCGTGACATCGTGAATATCGGCATCGGCGGCTCTGATCTTGGCCCGCTGATGGTATGCGAGGCACTCAAGCCTTATGCTAGGCAAAATCTGCGCGCACATTTCGTATCCAATGTGGACGCCACGCAATTGGTCGAAACACTGAAACATCTGGATGCGGAAACCACGCTGTTCATCGTCAGTTCGAAGACCTTCACCACCCAGGAAACCCTGACCAATGCCCATTCCGCCAGGTCATGGCTGGTCTCGAAACTGGGCGATGAACGGGCTGTGAACAAACATTTTGTCGCCGTCTCCACCAACCTTGATGCAACTGCCAAGTTCGGTATCGATCCGCAAAACGTGTTCGAATTCTGGGACTGGGTCGGCGGGCGTTATTCCCTGTGGTCGGCCATCGGGCTGCCCATCGCGCTGTACGTCGGCATGGACAGGTTCGAGGAATTACTGGGCGGCGCATATGCGATGGACGAACATTTCCGCACTGCCGCGCCGGACAGGAACATTCCGGTGCTGATGGGCTTGCTGGGCATCTGGTACGGCAATTTCTTCGGAACAGGCTCCAATGCGGTGTTTCCCTACGACCAATACCTGCACCGTTTTCCGGCCTACCTGCAGCAACTGGAGATGGAGAGCAACGGAAAGCGCGTGGATCGCGGCGGCAACCCGGTGGATTACGACACCGGCATGGTGATGTGGGGCGAACCCGGCACCAACGGACAGCACGCCTTCTACCAGCTCATCCATCAGGGCACGCGCATGATACCGGCCGATTTCATCGCCCCGCTGCACAGCCAGAATCCACTCGGTGAACACCACAACATCCTGCTGGCCAACTGTTTTGCCCAGACCGAGGCGCTGATGGTCGGCAAGACCGCCGCGGAAGCGCGCGCCGAACTTCAAGCGCAAGCACTGCAAGGCGAGGCACTGGAAGCATTGCTGCCGCACAAGGTGTTTCCCGGCAACAAGCCAACCAATACCCTACTGTTCGACAGACTCGATCCGCATACGCTGGGCATGCTGATCGCGATTTATGAACACAAGGTATTCGTGCAAAGCGTGGTGTGGAACATCAACCCCTTTGACCAATGGGGCGTCGAACTGGGCAAGCAACTGGCGGGAAAGATACTGCCGGAATTGCGCGGCGCGGCTTCGGTTACCGGCCATGATGCATCGACGAACGGGTTGATCGGGTGTTACCGCGACCGCGGCTAGCCCGTCAGAGCCCGCCGTAAGGAAGGCTTTAGATCAATTTCCAAGTCCTCTGCATAGGGTTTGCTGGGATATTGGAACGCGATCGGCCCGTCCGGCTCCGCATGGATGAATTGCCGGACAAAGGGGTCTTTCGAGCCGGTCATTTCTGCAACGTCGCCTGACGCGACCACCATGCCGTCATGAATAAAATACAAATAATCGACAATTTTCAGCGACTCGGACAGATCGTAGGTCACGACAACCGAGGTCACGCCCAGCGCATCATTCAGCTTGCGGATCAGGTTGGCGATGGTGTTGAGTGAAATCGGGTCGAGCCCGGCGAAAGGCTCGTCGTAGATGATCAGCGCCGGATCGGTGGCAATTGCGCGCGCCAGCGCGACACGCCGTTCCATGCCACCCGACAGTTCTCCCGGCATCAGGTTGCGGGCATTGCGCAATCCCACGGCGTGCAGCTTCATCAACACCAAGTCGTGGATCAACTCTTCAGGCAAGTCGGTATGCTCACGCATCGGGAAGGCCAGGTTGTCATATACAGACATGTCCGTGAACAGGCCGCTTACCTGGAACATCATGCCCATTTCAAGGCGCAACTTGTATAGCTCGTCATTGCCGAGTTCGTGGACCACCCTGCCGTTGAATTTGACCGAGCCGCGCGACGGGCGCAACTGGCCGCCGAAATGACGCAGCAAAGTGGTCTTGCCGCATCCGCTGACGCCTAGGATACCGACGATCTTGCCGCGCGGGATGGTGAGGTTGATGCCCTTGAGCACCTCCCGCTTTCCATAGGCGAAATGCAGATCGTTGACCTCGATGATATTTTCCTGAGCCTGCCTCAATTTCCTTTACTCCTGTTGCGCTGTCTGTTGGGCTAAAATACTACCACCGGGATACGACCCGTCATCTTCGCTAATTATAGTCCGCCTCCCCTCAACCAGGCCAACCAAATCGCCGATGACTTCGCCTTCAGCCCACCAGTCAGTCAAACAGATACTCCATGATGTTTTCGGCTATTCCGATTTTCGCGGCGATCAGCAGGACATCGTCGAACATGTTGTGGCGGGCGGTGATGCGCTAGTATTGATGCCGACCGGAGCCGGAAAATCGCTGTGTTTCCAGCTTCCCGCACTGCTGCGTCCTGGCGTTGGCATCGTCATCTCGCCGCTGATCGCGCTGATGCAAGATCAGGTCGATGCGCTGCGCCAACTCGGGGTGAAAGCGGCATTTCTCAATTCCAGCATCAGCGCCAACGCCGTGCGCGAGGTCCAAAGCCGCCTGCGGCAGGGCGAACTCGACCTGCTCTATGTCGCTCCCGAACGCCTGCTGATGCCGGGTTTTCTTGCGTTAATGGATCAAGTGCAGAAAACGCATGGGATAGCGCTGTTTGCGATCGACGAGGCGCATTGCGTCTCTCAGTGGGGCCATGATTTTCGTCCAGAGTACCGTGCATTGACGGTGTTGCACGAGCGCTTCCCTGCCGTGCCGCGGATCGCGCTGACTGCAACCGCTGATATGCCGACACGCGCCGAGATCGTCGAACGCTTGGCACTGGAGCAGGCCAATCAATTCGTGTCCAGCTTCGACCGTCCCAATATCCGTTACATCGTCAAGCAAAAACATAATTCACGCAATCAGTTGCAAGCATTTATTGAGGAAGAACATAAGGGTGATGCGGGTATCGTCTATTGCCTATCACGCAAAAAGGTCGAGGAAACCGCCACTTGGCTGAGTCAGCGCGGCTGGGTTGCACTCCCATACCATGCGGGACTGGATAGCGAGACGCGCAACGTGAACCAGAGCCGTTTCCTGCGCGAAGAAGGCGTGGTGATGGTGGCGACCGTGGCATTCGGCATGGGCATCGACAAACCCAATGTGCGCTTCGTCGCGCATCTGGATCTGCCGAAAAGCATGGAAGGCTATTATCAGGAAACCGGGCGCGCGGGGCGTGACGGCCTGCCTGCCAACGCCTGGCTGGCCTATGGTCTGGGTGACGTGGTTGCGATGCGCCAGATGATAGACAGCGGCGAGGCGTCCGAAGAACGCAAGCGCGTGGAACGAAAAAAGCTCGATGCATTGCTCGCCTACTGCGAATCCACCGGTTGCCGCCACCAGACCGTGCTGCGCTATTTCGGCGAAGCGCATCCAGGCCAATGCGGCGAATGCGACAATTGCCTGGAACCGGTGGAAACCTGGGATGCGACCCAGGCGGCGCAAATGGCGCTGTCCTGTGCATATCGAACCGGGCAGCGCTTCGGCGCCGGGCATTTGATCGACGTGCTGATCGGCAAGGCCACCGTCCGCGTCGAAAAATTCAATCATCATGCGCTATCCACATTTGGTATCGGCAAGGAATTGAACGCCGCACAATGGAGCAGCGTGTTTCGCCAGCTGGTGGCGGGTGACCTGCTGGAAGCCGACAGTGCAAGCCATGGCGGACTCAGGCTGACTGCAGCCGCGCGCCCGATATTGCGCGGCGACTCGTCCCTGTGTCTGCGCCGGGAAGACGATCCGGCGATGCGCAAGGCCGGACGCAAGGCGCAGCGTGGCGAACGTGTCGGGCCCGGCAATAACAGGCCCCGCGAGCCGTTTGTCGGAACGAACGATGATCCGCTGTGGCTCGCCCTGAAAGCCAAACGCATGGAACTCGCCCGCCAACAGGGTGTACCGCCCTATGTGATCTTCCACGACAGTACCCTGCTCGACATGCTCAGCCGCCGACCCGCTACGCTGGACGAAATGGCACATGTCAGCGGCGTCGGACAAGCCAAGCTGGCACGCTATGGCGAGGAGTTCCTGAGCGTGCTGGGCCAATCGCAGCCAGCTTGAAATCGATCGGCAATCTGCCAGTTGCAGGAATCCTCAGCGCCGCCTGATGCCGGATGACAATTGGACGTTTTTCGAGATATCGCTTATCCTGAACCGGCAGCGTTAGAACCGGCAGCGTTAGGTACCCGTCCGGGCATGTCAACCCCCAACATGAAAATAGAGCCACAACTTCCTCGCAATCTCGCCTATCGCCTTCGGCTCCTCGATGTTCTGGATCGGATCACGCGTATCAGTCTTGCCAGCGAGAACATGGAAGAGGTGATGCGCGGCGTGCTGGATCTGGTGCTTGAGGTTTTCAGGGCGGATCGGGCATGGTTCCTGTTTCCATGCGATCCGGGGGCCGCTTCTTGGATGGTTCCCCTGGAACGCGCGAGGCCGGAATGGCCCGGGCTGTTCGCGCAGGGGGTCGACGTGCCGATGGATGACGATATATCCGGAATTTTCAGCGAGTTGCTCAAGGCCAACGGCACGATTCAGTACGGCACCCACACCGGTTATCCCGTCCCGCCGCAGGTTGCACAACACTTCTCGGTCAAGTCGCAGTTGATGATCGCGATGCGGCCGAAAGTCGGCAATGCCTGGGTATTCGGCCTGCACCATTGCGAAAGTGAGGTGATCCATGACGACGACGACCTCCAATTATTTACGTCGCTGGCACACCGCATTTCGGACACGTTGAGCGTCTTTATTTCAACTCGGCAATTGCAGGAGAGCGAAGAGCGCTGGCAGTTCGCGTTGGAAGGCGCACGGGAAGGTGTTTGGGACTGGAATCCCCAGACCGACCAAGTCATGTTTTCCAGAACCTGGAAGGAAATGATCGGCTACGGCGAGCAGGAATTCCCGAATAGCCGGAAAGCATGGATAGAACATCTGCATCCCGATGACAAGGACCGCGTGTTAACCGCAATTCGGGATTATTTTGCCGGCAAGCAACCGTTTTATTCCGTCGAATTCAGGATACGCTGCAAAGACGGATCATGGAAATGGATGCTGTCCAGGGGAAAACTGGTCAGTCGTGACAAGGATGGAAATCCATTGCGGATAATCGGCACGCACTCTGATATCAGCGAACGCAAGCAAGCCGAACAGCAGTTGCAGATCGCCGCGATCGCTTTCGAAGCGCAGGAAGGCATCATGATCACCGACGCCGATAACCTGATTCTCCGGGTGAACCGGTCCTTCACCAGCATCACCGGTTACACCGCTGAAGATGCGGTCGGCCGTGATCCGAAGATACTCAGCTCCGGCCGCCATGATGCCGATTTTTTTGCGGCCATGTGGCGTGATATCCGATGCAACGGCAGCTGGGATGGCGAAATCTGGAACCGGCGCAAGAACGGCGAAGTCTATCCTGAGCGTCTTGCCATCACGGCGGTGCGGGACTCGATCGGCGGCGTCACCAATTACGTCGCGACGATCGTCGACTTCACCATGAACAAGGCATCGGAAGAAAAAATCAAGAGAATGGCATTCTATGACCATCTCACGCTGGTGCCGAATCGCCAGCTGCTGATGGACCGGCTCAAGCATGCGTTGTCGTCCAGTGCGCGCAGCGGCAGATTCGGAGCACTGCTGTTCATTGACCTGGATTATTTCAAATCCCTCAATGACACTCTTGGACACAGCATCGGTGATTTGCTGCTGCAACAGGTTGCACAACGGCTTGAGAACTGCGTTCGCGAAGGCGATACCGTTTCCCGGTTTGGCGGCGATGAATTCCTGGTGTTGCTGGAAAACCTGAGCGACAACGAAATCGAGTCGGTCATGCAGGCGAGCACGGTAGGCGAAAAAATTCTTGTCATGCTCAACCGGCCCTTTCAGCTCGCCGAACACGAGTACTTCAGCACTGGCAGCATCGGCGCAACCTTGTTCAGCGGCCATCAACTTGCCTCGGAGGCTATCCTGATGCAAGCCGACCACGCCATGTACCAGGCCAAAAATGCAGGCCGCAATGCGCTGCGCTTCTTTGAGAAGAACTGACCGGCGAAGATATCGGATTCTAAATCCGATTCGGACGAACATATTTGTGTAGCCGTTGATGCGTTCCTGATCCGCGACTCCTGCATGCGAAGATTTGATTAACGCCACCCATCCGCATTGCAACTGTTTTTCATCGCGCATCCGGCTCCCGGAATTTGAGCAATTTGACCAAACTGAGGTTAAACTTCGCGCCATGAACACTCCAATGACACAGATCCAATCCCCCGGCTCCTATTTGCTGGGTGAGGGAGACTATGACGAAATGCTGGATAGTCTGGGTCATGTGCGTCCCCATTGGTCCGCCCTGATGCAGGAGATGCAGCAGCTGGGCAGCGCTGAGATGGAACTGCGGCGCAAGGAAGCGCTTAAATTGCTGCACGAGAATGGCGTCACTTACAACGTCTACGGGGATTCGGGCAGCTCCAATCGTCCGTGGCAACTTGACCCGGTGCCGCTGATGATCTCGGGAGAAGAATGGCGCGATATCGAGGCCGGCCTGCTGCAACGCGCAGAACTGATGAACATGATTCTGGCCGATCTTTACGGCCCGCGGGAACTCACCAAAAAGAATCTGCTGCCGCATGAACTGATTTATAACCATGGCGGCTTTCTGCGCGCCTGCGACCAGGTCAGACTGCACGGACATCATCAGCTGGTGCTGCATGGGACGGATCTCGCGCGCGGTCCCGACCAAAAGATGTGGGTGATCAGCGACGGAACCCAGGCACCCTCCGGGGCCGGCTATGCGCTGGAGAACCGCGTTGCCGTATCACGCGTGATGCCTAATATATTCCGCAACTCCCGGACGCGACGTCTTGCAAACTTCTTCAAGTCCATGCATTCGGGACTGACAGCAATCGCGCCGCCCCATGCAGAATCGCCGCGCATCGTGCTGCTCACGCCGGGGCCCTATAACGAGACCTACTTCGAGCACGCCTATCTGGCTGCCTTTCTTGGCTATCCGCTGGTACAGGGCGACGATCTCACGGTGCGCGACGGCTATGTCTGGTTGAAATCGCTGACCGGGCTGAAGCGTGTGGACGTGATCATTCGCCGCGTCGATGACACCTACTGTGACCCGCTGGAGTTGCGGGCAGATTCCCGATTGGGAGTGACCGGCCTGCTGGAAGTTGCACGTCGCGGCAACGTCGCCATCGCCAATCCCTTGGGCAGCAGTGTTCTGGAAAACCCCGGCATCCAGCCTTTCCTGCCCGGTATTGCCCGGCACTATCTCGGCGAAACGCTCAAACTTCAGTCTGCGGCAACCTGGTGGTGCGGCCAGCCGCTGGAGATGGATCACGTGCTGGCGAACCTTGCCAAGCTCGTCATCAAACCGATTTACCGAGCCCACGGAACCATACCGGTATTGGGCCATCTGCTCAGCCAAGCGCAACTGGACGAATTGCGCGCACGCATTCGCGCCAACCCTGCCTTTTATGTCGGGCAGGAATATGTCAGTTTCTCGACGGCACCCTGTGTCACCCCTCAGGGCTTCGAACCGCGCAAGGTGATGCTGCGCTGTTTTGCAGCCGCTGACCGGAACGGCTACCAGGTCATGCCGGGAGGATTGAGCAGCAGTGCGCCGGAAAAAGGCGATATGCTGATCTCCGGACGGGCGGGAAGCATCAGCAAGGATACATGGGTCATCGCGACCGGGCCGGAGACCAGGTATGAAACTGCCAGGAACATCGGCGCGTCGGCAAGCAGCGCAAACGAACATGCACTGCCCAGCAGGGCTGCCGACAACATCTACTGGGTCGGACGCTATGCCGAGCGTGCGGAATGCAGCATTCGTCTGCTGCGTGCAACAGTCAGAAAACTGTACATCAATCCCATAGCCGACGATCCCGATTATCAGGAGAGCCTGCAATGCCTGTTGCGCGGGGTGACTAACCTGACCGGCACATGGCCCGGCTTTCTCGACGAGGATCATGCGGCCTTGCTGGAATCGCCGGACTCCGAACTGATCTCCGTCGTGCTCGATGAACAGCGCAGCGGAAGTATTGCCAGTTTGCTGCGCAATGTGGTGCGGACCGGCTATTCGGTGCGGGATCTCTGGTCCACTGATATCTGGCGCGTGCTTGACGATATGGATGACCACTTGGCGCAGCCTCAGCAGCTGGGAGCCAACGCGCTATGGCAGTTGCAGGAACTCATGGATAGCCAAATCACCACATTGAGCGCTTTCAGCGGACTTTCGATGGAAAACATGACGCGCGGAAACGGCTGGCTGTTCCTCGACATCGGCCGCCGCCTGGAACGCGCCATGCTGATCATCTCGATGCTGCGCAACATCCTTTCCACGCATCATCGCGACGGTGTTGAAGCACAACTTATCGAGTCCCTGCTGGACACCAGCGACAACACAATCTGTTACCGCCAGCAATATCGCAGCTATTTCGAAGTGTCTGCCTTTCTTGAGTTGCTGCTGCTCGACGACAACAATCCACGCTCGCTTGCTTTCCAGATCGACTGCCTGAAAGCCCATGTCGCGAAATTGCCCAATGCCGGAAAAGGACCGCGTTCGAGCGCGGAACAGCGTTTGATGCTGGAGGCAAGTTCCATGCTCGATCTCGCCAACCTGAGCGATCTGCTGGTGATCTCCGGGGATGGTGTCCGCGAGAACCTCGACCAGCAATTGAGCCGGCTCTATTACCTGCTGAAAACTTTGTCTGACACGATAACTGCAGAATTTTTCCGCCACGACAGCAGCCCGCAACCGCTCTGAAATGATGTTCAGGCGACACACAATGTATCTGCAGGCACACTGGCAATCCCCACTACCCGGAATCAAACCCTAAAGGCGGACTCGTGCGTTACCGCGTCACCCACACCACCACTTACCAATATAGCGGACTGGTCGGACATTCCTACAACGAAGCCCGCCTGTTGCCGCGCGAGTGCCGACATCAGCACCTGATTTCGGCGCATCTCGAGATCAGGCCCAAGGAAGCCGATTTTCGTGTCCGGGAAGATTTTTTCGGCAACAAGATAGCCTATTTCGCGATAACGGAACCGCACAGCACATTCACCATCACGGCCACCAGCGAGGTGGATGTGCTTGGCACCGCCGCGCAACTCGATCTTTCCAGGAGTGCCTCTTGGGAGGATGTCAAGGGCATCCTGCAGCACGATACACATGCTGAAGTGCTGGATGCTCGCCAGTTCACACTGGATTCCCCCGATATCACAGCCAGTCCTGAACTTGCTGCTTACGCAAAACCTTCTTTCACGCCTGGCAGGCCGCTGTTTGCAGCCGCGCACGATCTTATGCAGCGCATACACAGGGACTTCACTTTCGATCCTGAATTCACCACGCTGTCCACCCCGGTGCAAACCGTGCTGGAGCATCGGCGCGGCGTGTGCCAGGATTTCGCCCATCTCGCCATCGGCTGCTTCCGCTCCCTTGGTCTGGCGGCACGCTACGTCAGCGGCTATATCGAAACACTGCCGCCGCTAGGCAAGGAAAAGCTGGTCGGCTCGGACGCCTCGCACGCATGGTTCTCGGTTTACTTGCCCGATGTCGGCTGGATGGACTTTGATCCGACCAATAACCAGATACCCGGCGATCAGCACATCATCGTCGCTTGGGGCCGGGGTTATGGCGACGTCACCCCGCTCAAGGGCGTGGTCTTCGGCGGTCAAGAGCACGAGCTCAAGGTGTCGGTGGATGTGGCAACGCTGGGTCCGTAAGACGGAATTAGACTCATAGGGACAAGATCCTGCGGGCGGGGGCGCATGATAGCTGTCGAATTGCCAGCCCATGACAACAACATGCCGGGTCAGTCCTGCTGTCAAACACTAAATTTTCTTGGGTGCATGCCAGCGCAAATCCAGCGTGAACGGAAAATCCTTGTTGGGTGTTTCCGGCGGCAACCCGGCAGGATTTTCTTCTGGTGCGTGACCTTGATCCCAGAAGCGGCTGACGCGTCTGGCTTCGGCTTCGTAGGCATTGACCGGCAGCGTGTCATAGTTGCGCCCGCCCGGATGGCTGACATGGTAGGTGCAGCCGCCGATCGATCGGCAGCTCCATGTATCCACGATATCGAACATCAGCGGCGCCTGTACACCGATGGTGGGATGCAGGGCAGAAGGCGGATTCCATGCGCGATACCGAACACCTGCGACCATTTCGCCCGGCGTCGATGTTGCGCGCAATGGCACGCGGCGTCCGTTGCAGGTGAGCGTATAGCGCTCACCCGTCGCACCGCTCAGTTTCACCTGCAGGCGTTCAACCGAGGAATCAACATAGCGCGCCATGCCTGTGCTGGTGATCTCCTCGCCCAGCACATGCCATGGTTCTATGGCCTGGTGCAGTTCGAGTTGCAGGTCGCCGACCTGCAATGCCCCCATCAGAGGGAAGCGGAATTCCATGAACGGTGCGAACCATTCAGGGTTGAAATCGAAGCCGGCGCCTTGCAGGTCGCGCGCGACGTCGTGAATGTCGCCGGCGATGAAATGCGGCAGCATGAAGCGGTCATGCAGTTGCTTGCCCCAGCGCACCAGCGGCATTTTGTACGGTTGTTCCCAGAACCAGGCGACCAGGGAACGCAGCAGCAACATCTGCATCAGGCTCATCCGGGCGTGGGGCGGCATCTCGAAGGCACGCAGTTCAAGCAGGCCGAGACGGCCTGTTTCGGACCCGGGCGCATAGAGTTTATCGATACAGAATTCGCTGCGGTGGGTATTGCCGGTCATGTCCACCAGCAGGTTGCGCAACAGTCTGTCCACGATCCACGGGGCAGGCACGTCGCCGTCCGGCATCTGCTGGAAGGCGATCTCCAGTTCGTACAGGTTGTCGTCGCGCGCCTCGTCCACGCGCGGTGCCTGGCTGGTCGGGCCGATGAACAGGCCGGAAAACAGATAGGAAAGCGCCGGGTGATGCTGCCAGTAGGTGACCAGGCTGCGCAGCAGATCGGGGCGGCGCAGCATGGGGCTGTCGGCAGGCGTGATACCGCCCAGCGTGACGTGGTTGCCGCCGCCGGTGCCGGTGTGGCGTCCGTCCAGCATGAACTTTTCGGTCCCCAGCCGTGTCAGCCGTGCCAGTTCATAAAGGGTAGTGGTGTTATTCACGAGATCTTTCCAGCTTGCTGCGGGATGAATGTTGACCTCGATAACCCCCGGATCAGGTGTGACCGGCAAGCGGGACAGACGCAAGTCATGCGGCGGCTGGTAGCCTTCGATGATGACGGGCAGTTGCAACTCGCCGGCGGTCGCTTCGACGGATGCGATGATGTCGAGGTAATGTTCCAGCGCGTTGGTGGGCGGCAAAAATACATACAGCCGGCCATCGCGGCTTTCCACCGTCAGTGCGGTATGCGGCGTGTATTTGGGATCGGCAGGCGTGTCTTCGTTGTCGGCTGACTCCATTTCGGTCGGATGTGCCGCTGCTTTGCTGGTGGTCTTGCTGTATCGGCGGCTTACTTCGGAATCGATGTCTCCCAAAGGTTCCACTGTCTCGAACAGGCTGCGTTCGTGCTCGTGGTCGCGATCTTCGTAAGGCACCCATGGCAGGCTATTCAGCGGCAGGCGCAGACCCATCGCCGAGTCGCCCGGCACTAGGAACATTTCGCCGCGGCGGAATTCCCACTTGCTGCTGCTCCAGCTGCTTATCTTGTGGCTCCAGTGCAGCGGGAGCGCGTAACCGACCGGTTCGCCTAGATCTTCGCTCAAAACCCTGCGCAGCCGCTTGCGCTCGATGTCATCCTTCAAATCCACTTTGAACGGATCGAGATTGTTCGGCAACAGTCCTTCCTGCAGCAAATAATGCAGCGGGTCTTCATAACCGGGCAAGATATGCCTGCCCTTCAACCCCAGGCGTTTGGCCAGTTCGCGAACGAAACGCTCTGCATGCTCCCGCTTGAAGCCGTAATCCCTGCCCTCGTCGGCTTGCAAGGCGGGATCCTTCCAGACCGGCTTGCCGTCCTTACGCCAGAATGCGGCGAGTTGCCAGCGCGGCAATGGTTCACCCGGGTACCATTTGCCCTGACCCAGATACAGCAGTCCCCCCGGTGCAAAACAGTCGCGCAATCGCCGCATCAGTAGTCCGGCGAGTTTGCGCTTTTGCTCGCCGTGGGCATCGGTGTTCCATTCCGGCGCATCCATGTTGTCGATGGAAACAAAGGTCGGCTCGCCTCCCATTGTGAGGCGCACATCGTTATCCTTCAGCAATTTGTCCACCTTTTCGCCCAGCGCGTTTATCGCAGTCCATTGCGCTTCGGAATAGGGCTTGGTGACACGCGGGTCCTCATGGATGCGCGTGACGCTGTTGCTGAAGATGAACGTGGTCTTTGCATTGCCGCTGAAGCCGCCGGTGACCGGCGCGGCGCTGACGTAATCGGCGGTACATGCCAGCGGTATGTGCCCCTCGCCCGCAAACAATCCCGATGTCGGGTCGAGGCCGATCCAGCCGGCTCCGGGGATATACACTTCAGCCCAGGCATGCAGGTCGGTGAAATCCTTGTCGGTGCCGGAAGGTCCGTCCAGCGATCTGACATCGGCCGCCAGTTGGATCAGGTATCCTGACACGAAGCGGGCCGCCAATCCCAGATGGCGCAGTATCTGCACCAGCAACCAACCGGAGTCGCGGCAGGAGCCGATCCTGCTTGCCAAAGTATGCTCGCAGGTTTGCACACCGGGTTCCATGCGCACCGAATAATTGACGGCGTGATGCACCCGCCTGTTGATGTCCACCAGAAAATCGACGATGCCGCGCGGGTTGATGTCGGTATCCTCAAGAAAATGCTGCAGCAGCGGACCGCGTTCATCTATCTCCAGATAAGGTCCAAGTTCCTTGCGCAATTGCTCCGGATAACTGAAAGCATATTTCTCCGCGTAGTCTTCCAGAAAGAAATCGAAGGGGTTGAATACCGTCATCTCGGCAATCAAGTCGACTTCTATAGACAACTCGCTGCACTTTTCCGGGAATACGACCCGTGCCAGAAAATTGCCGAAGGGATCCTGCTGCCAATTGATGAAATGTTTTTCCGGGAGGATTTTCAGGGAATAGGCCGAAATCGGCGTGCGCGAATGCACGGCCGGCCGCAACCGGAAAATGTGCGGCGTCAGTTGTACCGGGTTGTCGTATCGGTAGGTGGTTTTGTGATGTATTGCTACACGGATGGCCATATTCAGGATGCGCTTTCTGTCTGCAATATTCGTAAAAGCCCCTTGGATCCGGGGAAAGGTGGCGAGGATGCTTTGGCCGAACCGGCTGAATCATCTGGTGGCCGGACACCGGGCGGCCGGAATTGCCGTTGCTGTGTGATTTCTCCACAACAGGTGGGATGTTCGGCATTGCAACGCATGCGCTAGCCAGGCCATGTCATTCCCGGCCCCGGATATAACTGATCATAGCCTCGCGGGCTTCAATTTCCAGATATCCTCGTTGTACTCCCTGATGGTGCGGTCGCTGGAAAATTTTCCACTGGCGGCGGTATTGAGTATGCTCATGCGCGTCCATTGTTCCTGGTTGCGGAAGGCGTCCGCCGCGCGCTGTTGCGCGTCGACATAGCTGCGGAAATCCGCTGTCGTCATCCAGTAATCTCCATGCGAAGTCAGCGAGCGGATGATGGGGTCGAAAATATATGGTTCGAACTGGTTGAAATGACCCGAGCCCAGCAGCTGCATCACGCGGCGCAAGTCTTCGTCGGCCTCGATCACGGCATTCGGATCGTGTTGTGCCCTTCCCGCTTCCACCTGTTCAGCCGTCAACCCGAACAGGAAGAAATTATCCTCGCCGACTTCCTCGCGCATCTCGATATTGGCCCCGTCCAGGGTGCCGATTGTGAGCGATCCGTTCATCATGAACTTCATGTTGCCGGTGCCTGAGGCTTCCTTGCCAGCAGTGGATATCTGCTCTGAGAGGTCTGTCCCCGGACAGATGATCTCCATAGCGGTCACGCGGTAGTTGGGAATGAACGCCACCTTGAGCAGATTGCCGACGGCCGGATCGCTGTTGATGACCTTGGCGACGTTGCATACCAGCTTGATGATGTTCTTCGCCATCGCGTAGCCCGGAGCCGCCTTGCCGCCGATCAACACGCAACGCGGCGTCCAGTTGGCGGTGTCGCCGCGTTTGATGCGGTCATAGAGATGGATGACATGCAGCACATTCAATAGCTGGCGCTTGTATTCATGGATGCGTTTGACCTGAACGTCGAACAGGGCACGCGGATCGAAGGTGACGCCGCAATCCTGCTGCACCAGCGCGGCGAGGCGAACCTTGTTGGTCTGGTGCGCTTCGTTCCATTGCTTCCTGAATGCCGGATTGTCGGCATGAGGGGCCAGTCGTTTCAGCTGTGAAAGATCGGTGATCCAGCCGTCACCGATCGTGGCGGTGATCAGTTTGCCAAGCGACGGGTTGGCCCAGGCGAGCCAGCGGCGCTGGGTGACGCCATTGGTCTTGTTGTTGAACTTGTTCGGCCACAACTCGTAAAAATCGCGAAACAGGGTTTGTTCCAGCAACTGCGAATGCAGCGCAGCCACACCGTTGACCGAAAAACTGGCGACGATGGCAAGATAGGCCATCCGGACCTGGGATTCGTGCCCTTCCTCGATGATCGACATGCGCCTCAGGCGATCCGTGTCACCGGGCCACAGGCGTGATACCTCGGTCAGAAACCGCGCATTGATCTCCATGATGATCTCGAGCAGGCGCGGCAACAGGCTGCCGAATATCCGCACCGGCCACTTTTCCAGGGCCTCGGGCAGCAGGGTGTGATTGGTATAGGCGACCGTGCTGCTGGTGATCGTCCAGGCCTGGTCCCAGGACAGGCCCTGTTCATCAATCAGCAGCCGCATCAGTTCAGGCACTACACAGGTTGGATGGGTGTCATTGAGCTGGAAGTGGTTCTTCGCGGCAAAATGGGTGAAGTCCTTGCCGTGCCGGTCTATCCAATCCCGCAAAACATCCTGCAGACTCGCCGAGGCCAGAAAATACTGCTGGCGCAGGCGCAACTCCTTGCCGTTTTCGCTGGCGTCGTTCGGATAGAGCACCATGGTGATGTGCTCGGCATCGTTCTTGGCGGCAACCGATTCGGTATAGCTGCCCGCATTGAACTCGCCCAGGTCGAATTCGTCGGTTGCGGCCGCGTGCCACAAGCGCAAGGTATTCACCGTGCCGTTGCGGTATCCGGGCACGGGGACATCATAGGGGATGGCCAGCACGTTATGGGTGCCCACCCAGCGCACGCACAATTCTCCGTTATGGTTGTGATAGCGCTCGGTATAGCCGTCGAAACGAACCCGCTGGGTGAATTCGGGGCGCTCCAGTTCCCACGGATTGCCGTCCCTGAGCCAATGGTCGGGTTCCTCGACCTGGTTCCCGTTTTCGATATGCTGGCGGAACATCCCGTATTCATAACGGATCCCGTATCCGGTCACCGGCAATTGCAGGGTCGCGCAGCTGTCGAGGAAGCACGCTGCCAGACGGCCGAGGCCACCATTGCCAAGCCCCGCATCATGTTCGCGTTCCGCGATTTCCTCGAGTTCGATGCCGAGATCGAACATGGCACGAGTGGTCTCGTCATGGTTGCCGAGATTGAGCATCGCATTGCCGAGCGCCCTGCCCATCAGGAATTCCAGCGACAGGTAGTAGGCTCGCTTGCCGTCAGTTTCGTCCCAAGCATAGTGGGTGTCCTTCCAGCGTTCCATCAGCCGGTCGCGTTGCGCATAGGCCAGCGCGGTATAGAGGTAATGGACGGATTTGCAGTTTTTCTCGCGTCCGAGTGTGTGGCTGAAATAACGGCGAAAATCCAGCGCGATGCTGTCCGGATCCATCCCCAGTGGAGGAAGTTCGGTGATCGTGTCTTTCGGGGTGCTTCTGATTGCCTGTTTGTTTGCCATGAGATTTTGATTCAAATATTAGCGATTTGTCGGAACATGATGATAGAGACGCACATTGATGATTGCTTGGTATTTATGCAATATTGATGCCAGTGATTACCGATATCTTATCGTCCCAGCACCTTCAGGTACACATTCCGGTAGGCTTGGGCACTGGTTTCCCAGCTGAAGTCCTTGACCATGCAGTTGGCACAAAGCATGTTCCATTTGAGCGGGTCATGATACAAGTTGACCGCACGCAGTATTGTGGCATACAGGTTCACCGCGGTCATTCCATTGAACACAAAGCCGCTGGCACGACGGTCCATGAGCGTTTTGGGCGTGCAATCAACCACCGAATCAGCCAGACCGCCAGTCGCATGCACGATTGGCGGTGTGCCGTATCGTTGACTGTATAACTGGTTCAGTCCGCAGGGTTCGAAGCGGGATGGCATCGCGAACATGTCCGCTCCCGCCTCGATCTGGTGCGACAGCTCCTCGCTGAAACCGATATGCACGGCTATCTTGCCCGGATAGAGATGAGACATGTCACGCGCGGTCTTCTGCATCCGGGCATCACCGCTGCCGAGCATGACCAGTTGGACGGGCAGTTCGCACAACAACGGTGCAATTTCCAACAGCACATCCAGCCCCTTCTGTTCGGTAAAGCGGCTGACCACGCCGAGCAAGGGCACGTCCGGCTCGATATTCAGGGCCATTTTGCTTTGCAGTGCTTTCTTGTTGGCAGGTTTGCCGGAGAGGTTTGCGCTGCTGTAGGGCTTGGCGAGATAAGGATCGGTCGCCGGATTCCACTCATCCGTGTCGATGCCGTTGAGTATTCCGGTGAGGCTGCCCCGGCGCGCGGCCAGCAAGCCCTGCATGCCGAATCCGAGCTCTTCCTGCTGGATCTCGGCAGCGTAATTCGGGCTGACGGTGGTGATGTGATCTGCATAGACCAAGCCTGCCTTGAGGAACGACATTTTTCCGTAAAATTCCACCCCGTCGATGCCATAACAGGAAGGGGGCAAGTGGAGCACCTGCACGGCCTCCGGTGGGAAATTGCCCTGAAAGGCCAGGTTATGGATCGCGATCACGCTGGGAACGCCTCCCGGTGCGAAATGCAAATATGCGGGAGCCAGGCCGGTTTGCCAATCGTTGCATTGCACCAGATCGGGGTGCCACCCCAGCGGTGTCGCATCGCTGCCCAGTACCGCAGCCACTTTCGAGAGCAGACCAAAACGCATCGCGTTGTCAGCCCAATCATCGCCTTGGCGAGTTTGATAGGGCCCCCCATCGCGCCGGTATAAAACCGGGCAGTCCAGGACCAGCAGCGGAACACCATTGGCCATCGTGACGGACAACAGGCGCGCGATCGGAAAACCAGGCAAGTCTTCAAAATCCGCGACGACTTGCGGCTGCTCAAGTTGCTCGATGACATGGCTATAGCCCGGCACCAGCACGCGCACATCCAATCCAATGGCGCGCAGGGCGGCCGGCAGCGCGCCGCTGACATCGGCCAATCCCCCGGTCTTGATCAAGGGAGCAATTTCAGAAGTTGCAAACAGGACGTTCAATTCGGCCATCTTGGCTTTTCTTTCGGGGGCACTCGCACAAGGTGCGGAGCGGGAGTTTGGTCAATGATGCTTGCAGCTATCCTTGGGCGGCACCTCGGTCCTTATGCCGGTGATTTCGGGGAGATTGCAAACCATGGCCAGGTGGTTTTACAGCCAGCGCATCATGCCCATCTCGAACGGATGAGTCAGCATTTCATGGTACGGGTACGCGCGAATGCGATATTCCAGCTTGCCACATTGCTCCGGTTCCACTTCCAGCGCGAATATGTTCTCCCCTGCCTCGGTCATCGTGCCTGTCGCTTCGAAACGGTAACGGCTTGAACTCTGCAATTTCTCGCGTTTTGTGTACAAACCTATCAGCAGTTCAGCCACGACATCGTCAGTTTTGAGGCCATTCAAACTGATACCGACCTCGAATCGCAAACTTTCACCATAGGTGATTTCCTTTTGCTCGGCATCCAGGCGATGCAGCGCAATACCGGGCCAGGCATGACGTATGCGTGCTTTCCATTCGGCGACGAGACGGGAATTCTCGAATTGGCTCTGTTTGTAAAGACGATGCTGCTGGCTGGCCGGCAGGTAACACTTGGCCAAATATTCGCCCACCATGCGCTTGGAATTGAAGCGCGGCATGATGGTCGCCATCGAGCGTTTCGCCATCTTCACCCAGTCCGGCGAGAAACCCATGTTGCCATGCTCGTAGTAGAGGGGCAGGACCTGGTCCTGCAACAGCTCGTAGAGCGTGCGGGTCTCCTCGCGCGTGCGGACCTCCTCGCTCAACGCTTCCGATACCGGTTTGATCGCCCAGCCGTTCCGCCCATCGTAACTCTCCCCCCACCAGCCGTCCAGTACGGACAGGTTGATGGTGCCGTTCATGCCCGCCTTCATGCCGGAAGTGCCGCTTGCTTCCAGCGGGTATAAGGGATTGTTCAGCCAGACGTCCACGCCGGAAACCAGTTTGCGCGACAGGGCAAGATCGTAGCCCTCCACCATCAGTATCTTGCCGATGAATTCCGGCATCTTGGCGATATTCGTGATGTGCCGTATCAGTTCCTGGCCGGGGATGTCGGCCGGATGCGCCTTGCCGGCAAAGATGAAGACCACCGGACGGTCAGAGCCATCCAGTATTGCGCGCAACCAGTTCAGGTCGCCGAACAGCATCGTCGCGCGCTTGTAGGTTGCAAATCTGCGCGCAAAGCCGATGGTGAGGACGTTCGGGTTCTCCGGGTTCACGTGCTTGAGCAGGCGGTCCAGATGCGCCTCGGAACCGTGATTGCGGAAATGCTGGGCGCTGATGCGTTCGCGAACCATGTTCAGCATCTTTGCCTTCAGCGACTGGCGCACGCTCCAGAACAGGTGGTCGGGAATATTCTGCACGCGTTCCCAGAATTCCACGTCGTTCATGCGTGCGCTCCATTCCAGTCCGAGATGGCGCTCAAGGACCTCTATCCATTCGGAGGCGAGAAAGGTCGGCGCATGGACACCATTGGTGACATAGGTCATCGGGTTCTCATTGGGCTGGATTTCCGGCCACATGTCGCCGCAAATCACCGACGAGACCTGGCCATGGATACGCGATACGCCGTTGGCGAATCGGGACCCGCGGATGGCCAGTGCGGTCATGTTGAAATCGGGAGTTTCCCTGGTGCGGCCCAATGACAGAAATTCATCCCGGGTAAGCCTGATTTCAGGATAGTAATGTTCGAAATAAGCCTGCACCATGTTGTCGCTGAAATGATCATGTCCCGCCGGTACCGGGGTATGTGTGGTAAAGATGGTGTTCACGGCGACAAATTCCAGCGCGGAAGCGAAGTCCAGTCCGTCATGCCGGATTTTCTGGCGTATCCTTTCCAGGATCAGGAATGCCGCGTGACCTTCATTGATATGCCAAACGGTCGGTTTCAATCCCAATAGCTGCAGCGCCCGCACCCCCCCGATGCCCAGCACGATCTCCTGTTCCATGCGCATCACCTTGTCGCCACCATACAGGCGGTGCGTGATATCGCGGTCATGCGGACTATTGCTTGCCAGGTCGGTGTCCAGCAAATAAAGGGCGATATGCCCGATCCTGGCTTCCCAAATCTTGATATTGAGTTTTCGGCCAGGCAAATCGACCGACGTGCAGGCATCCGAACCGTCCGCGAGTTTTGACGGAACGATGGGCAGGTCTTCAAAATACGAATCGCTGTTGGTTGCGATCTGGTTGCCGTCCCCGTCTATGGTCTGGTGGAAGTAGCCCTGGCGATACAACAACCCGACGCCGACGAATGGCAGGCGCAAATCGCTCGCTGCCTTGCAGTGGTCTCCCGCGAGTATGCCCAGCCCGCCCGAGTAGATCGGAAAGCTCTCGTGAAAACCGAATTCGGCGCAGAAGTACGCGATCAGGTCATCCTTGTGCAGCCAGTCCGAGCCGCCGGCCTGCAGATGATGGCCGTGGTAGGTATCGTAGGCCGCCAAAACGCGGTTCAGATTGCCGATGAATGTCTGGTCTTCGGAGGCATCAAGCAGGCGCTGTTCGTCCACGCGTTTCAGAAAAGCCTTCGGGCTTTGTCCGGTGGCCTTCCATAATCCCGGGTGCAATCGTGCAAACAGTGCGCGGGTGGGACGATCCCAGCTATACCAGAGATTGTTCGCGAGTTCCTCGATACGGGCCAGACGCGCCGGAATTTTGGGCCTGACCTGCAGAATATAGGTGGTGCTTCTTTCCATGGTTCGAATAATGGTCTACGTGCTCGTGCCGATAACCGGGCGATGTTGCCGGAATGCGCGGATTATAGCGCAAGCGCATCCTGTATTTAGGCAACTCATCGTTCCGGGACACCAAATCTGATCAATAGAAACTGAAGGTATAGAGTATGTCCAGTGCATCTTCAGTGCCGGTCCGGGTGACGACAGAGATGCGCGGGGTCAGCTTGTAGGTAAATACCACAATGCTGCCCGCTTCGTTCAGGCTTTGTTCGTAGCTGATGCGGGCCCGCGATGACAACTGTTTGCCAACCGTCATGGTCTGAACCTGCTGAGAATTCGTTCCGGTTTGCTGGCCCAGGGAAATCTCGTCGATGCCCAGCGATTTGCCTAATTGCCCGCTGGACTGTCCGCCCAGGATGCTGCCCGCGGCGGCAACCAGCATAGCCGAATCCACCCCGCCGGTATCCGGCACGCGCCCCAGCACGATCCAGGACAATTTTTCCGCGTCCGGCACGTCGGGGGTGGATACCAGACGCACCAATGGGTGGCGGACGGTTCCGGTTACTTCCACGCCCGCTTCGACAGCCAGACCCTTGCGCACGGCAAGGATGTTCAATCCGGGATCATCCAGCGGCCCCTGGAAATTCACTATGCCTCGCTCCACCTGCAGGCTTTGGCCGTAGGCATTGAATATTGCATCCTGCGCCGCGATACTGCCGGTCACATGCATCAGTTCTCCGGGTTCGCCGTGCACATCCAGGCGACCGGCAAGTCGCCCCTCGAATCCCGATGCACGTATATAGAAGTGGTCGCCCAAATCCAGTGTGGCATTCACCCTGATCGGCAGCGCTGTCCGACCGGCATGTTCAGTTCCGACGATCTGCACATCATCGGAAAGGCTGGGGCGATCGCTGAGCGGCTGATCGATCAGGCCTGCATCAGCCCGTATGTCGCCATCCAGCAGCAGAATTTTATTCGCATAGCCGGGCATGCCCCGTGCCGGACGCGATGATCCAGCGGTCCGCGCGCTGTCCCAATGGCACGCGTTCCGAGGTGATTTGCAGATCGCTCTTGTCATCTACCAAATCGATACGCCCGCTGGCGCTCAAGCGCCCGGTACCGGCGGGAAGGCTATAATTCGCGAGCAACTTGTCGCGTGGCGAAGGCCGGTAGGGTACCGAGAATTCAAGATGATCGACATGCACGGAATCGGAATCGAAGCGCGCTCTCAATTCGCCCTGTTCAAGCCGGATACCCTGGTTGAGAAAGGCAATATTCAAGGCGTCCCCCGTCGCCTTGCCCTGCAGGCGTGGATATCCCCGCGTGCCGGCCAGAACGGCATCGAGCTTCAATCTCCCCCCGGTTTGCAGGTTGCTGTTCAGCATCGGCCCGAGCCAGGACAAATCGTCGGAATTCAGATACAGATGACCGGCAAGCGGTGCATCCGGCAAAATCGTCCAGCCGTTTTCGGTGCGTGTCAGCGGCATGCTGGCCTGCGCCCTTATCTCGCCGAGATGCTCGCCGCTGGCAAGCAGTTGCGCATGCAAGATTTCCTGCGCGACGTCCACCGACAATCGCATGTTGCGCAATCCAATTCTTTCACCTGAATTGCCCACCATCCAGTCGCCGCTTTCGCGATGGATCTCGAACCGGCCATGAAGGTGCTCATCGGCGGTTGCGTCCCATTTACCGCCTACCCGCACGCTATCGAATGCCTGTAGGTAGCCGGCTTGATCAGGCATGGGTTGATCATCCTGCATGTTCACCGCGCGCATGTTGAGCCCGCTGAAGTGTCCGGCGCTGTGCCAGCGCTCCGGTGTCCATTGCGTCCCGGAAAATACGATTTGGCCTCCGGCTACAGCCGCCTCCGCGGAGCCAACCTCGATGGAATTTTCCCCGAGCGTCAACGGTACAGTCTTCAACAGGTGGAACGGCACTGCTCCCTTTCCGTCCAGTTCATCGAGTTCGCCGCGCCATTGCGTGGCTTTCCAGCCCTGAGCGGATTCACTCAAGCCACCGCTAGCCTTCATCGTGATTTCGCCCAGCGCTCTTTCACTCTGGGCGATGCGGGCAGATGCCCTGTATGGACTGGTTGCAGAGTCACGTCAAGGGCGTTTGATAATCTTGTGCGAATTATAGTACTTAATCGATCTGGGGTTGGGCAGACAGGGAAGCGGGTTTCAGAGTGGTCCTGAATTGTCGCTGATGGTGCCCGGAACCGGAATCGAACCGGTACGCTGGTTTTACCCAAGCGACGGATTTTAAGAATCAAATGAAAATTTTGTTTGATATTTAATCAATGCCTTGCATCATCCGCATTGATTGCTTGGCAGCTACAGAGAGCCCTTCAATACTTGAGGTTCCTTTCAAGATAGTTACGTTTTGGCTACGGTCAAGAATTGGACGTTGGCACTAGCCCGCATGGGCTGTCCGCAAACTTGTCGGAAAATTTCAGGAAAAACTTAAAGCTTCCGGCCTGCTATTTTTGGAAGACTGCTTTTGATTTTTGCTTTTTATGTGGTGCGCCCAAACAGATAAATCTAATGTGCACAGTATTGAAACTGTTTCTCTGCCCTGGATGCCCGATATGCACCGCAAAGCAGTCGTAATAATTCCTAGGATGATGCCATCTGACCGGCAAAAATCGACCCTTATGCGACAGATGAGAACCCAGATCCACTTCCCAAAACCTGCCCTTCACCTAGATCCAATCCTGAAAGAATTTATACGCAATCTTGCCTCATCTTTTCAGAATTTCTCTAGTAATAATATCTACCTTCCACGACATAACTTCTCCAATTTCCAGTCGGCATTGTGCTTAAATCGTCTTCAATGATAATGCTAAGTTTCTTGATAAGTATATATTCAGCACTAGTGGTGTAGTCATTACTCGCAGCCTCGCTTCCCCCGGTTGTTCTTCCTGCAGAGGCTTCAAGCCGGAACTTTGAAGTGAGAGCAATACGCCCTCTGATTGCGAAGGAATTAGTAATGTCGGTGGATGAGGGTATCGCGACAGGGAAGCCAGCTACAGTCATTGTTCCACTTGACCTTTCACGATTGTGTTCCAAATCAAGTCCTATCTCGCCGCTATCAGAGATCAATCTGTGAACGTCAATGCCTAAAGATAAGTAGTCCCCGCTTGTGTTATAGGCAACCGGGATTTCGTTAATGACCCCATTAAATGTTGCTTTTACTGGAGAGTAGCTCGCTTGAAAAGCGACAAGGTCGTGAATAGCATAACTGGCTTGAATTCCGGGAAGTGCAGTATCAGAATCATCTTCCTTTTGAGTAGAGCCCTGGACCTCAGTAGTAGTATTGCCATAACCAAGCTCGACGTAGTTGTATTTAAACAAATCGTCTGCAATGGCTGAATCAGATATCACACCAGTCATTACCACCAAGAAGCCAGCAAGAAGCAAAATACGCATAATCATTCCTGATTTGTTTAATGGTTCGTGAAATGTTGCAAAATTATTAACTTTGCGACTGGCTTGGCAGCGGCATTTTGTGCTGACATATTGCCTGCCGCAAAGCGGACACCAATCAGCCACGGTGAAAGTCTACCCATAATGTTTTTTACTTCCGCAGCCATTCGCGGCTATTTATTTGACCAAATTTCATGGTTCAAAATAAACACAGTCAGTCAGTTTAAGTCTGAACTACTCCACTTGAGATTATGAATTGGCAATCTTATTGAGCTTTTTCAGTTCAATGAGTTGCACTTGACGCCGTTGAGCTGTCAGCAGACCCTCGTTTTGAAAGCGGGTAAATACTCTGCATATTGTTTCTTCGGTTATGCCGAGATAATTACCAATGTCGCTGCGTGACATGCTCAGATTAAATTCAGTAGCCGAGTAATTGCGCCTCCGGAAGCGTTCGGATATGTTTAACAAAAATGTGGCCAAACGCTCCTCGGCATTCTTCTTCCCTAGCAACAGCATCAACTCCTGATTGTCGATGATTTCACGACTCAGAATCTTGAGCATCTGCTGACGGATCGATGGGATTTGCTTGCTGTAACCTTCCAGCACTTCAATGGGGACTTCGCACACCATCGTGGTCTCGAGCGCCATCGCTTCGGTGGTGAAGCAACGGGCCGCGATCGCGCCCAAACCGAGCAATTCGCCGGGAATATGAAAGCCGGTGATTTGCATCCTGCCATCGGTAGTCAGGACGTAGGTTTTGACGGAACCAGTTCGTATTGCATAGATGCTGCGCACCGGCTCATTTGTCTTGTAAAGCAACTCGCCACGTTCGATGACCCTGCGGTTCTTGACAATGGTCTCGGGCAGACCCAGATCGACCTCTGAACCATTCACCTCACTGCACAAACCATGGATTCCGCAATCATTGCAGATAATCGGGGAGCAAAACTCATTTTTCGAAATGCGAGAAAGTGTCGAATCGGGTTGTACCACTTTTAGATTAGCTGTCATAAGCTCCCCAAATCAAAAAGCAATATCGAATGATAACTATATAAACCCCAAGCAACTATATAGCAAAAACCTACACAGGGTCAGAGGCAAAAATTTGTAACTTGATATTTCTAACAATTAATTCAATCGACTCTTTAAATCCGATGGAACCATTCCCCAATATTACAGTCTAGAGTGATCCTGATCGTTGGGATAACGATAATTTTTATTATGGAGATTAAGAATGAGCGTCCAAACAAACAACAATGCAACCGCTAATGACAGCGAGTTTCATATGGCATTTGGCTGGCTTGCGGCTGCTGCCGTTTCAATCGCTTGCTGGGCCGGCCTTTCTTAAAAGACGGGGTTAGCATAATAATTAAGCCGGTGTTAAGCCGGCTTTTTTAACTTCGGAGTAAACGTCGATCAAATGAATGAAATCCTGAAATACCTAAAGAAGCATGGCGAGAAGCTGGATGCCGAGATTGCTGAAGGTGCCGGTCTCTCACTTTCAAAGACACGTAACTACTTGGCTGAGCTTGCTGCTAAGCATGAGGTTGTGTTGTGTGATTCAATCAGGTTTGAGAAGGGTAAGAAAATCGAGGGGATACTATGCCGGGTGTCCGGGTTCATTCCACCAGCGGCACCAGGGCGAAAGGCGAAGGCGCCGTAGATCATACTCAAGTACGTGACTTATTCCTTGCTCTTTGGTGCAAAACTGAGATCAGTATGTTTTATTCAAAGCGGTAGCTTAGTGCGATAAACCCCGTATCCATGGTTCTTTTGCCAACTATAGGACTGGACTGTATGGCATTGCCCAGCCATGTATGGCGCAGATAGAAATTGAGGTGGTATATCTCAGTCAGCTTAGCATCAATCATCAAGCCGATAAGAGGATTGAACGTACCAGCCGGTTGGTAGGCGGGATACTGGCTGAACGCGGCTTCCTGGACCGAGACTCCGTAATAGTATCGTACATAATCACTGGTCTGATATTCGGCACCGGCCAGCGGGTAAAATATTACCTGTGGTGTATCCAGTTCGGCGAAGTAGATCGTTTCAAACAAATTTCCCCTGGATTTATTGATGTCGTGAAAGCAATTTATGTAAAACGCGCCTATGGGCGTAATTTGCAAGGTACCCAAACCCATTGGGATTGATGTCTGTCTGTTGCCAAGGCCATGCAGGTTATTCACGCTGGTGCTAAAGCCATCCTGGCTGAACCTAGCTGCGATCTCTAGGTAGCCGTAACCTAACTTCATTGTTTTAATACTAAGCGTATCTACCCGCATGGACAATCTGCCGTAGTCGAAATTTCCATAGGGCAGAATTTGATGCTGATCAGGATCGCCGCGGATAATGCTCTGGGTGTAGTAGCTGCCCAAGCCGATATCCCCGTCGATGCGCACGAGCGACTCACTGGTTTGTGCCTGCGCGATATTGCTATCTAATACTATAATGATTATGAAACCGAGCATAAAGCGTTGAAGACTCTGCCTGATATGTGGCAGTAGTACAATAAAAGCTGAACCTGAGTTTGTCATATTTAGATTTCAATTCACAATCAATCTTCCGCCCTAACATCTAATTGATTACATATGATAATTCTGCCCTTCACAAGCTTGCCGATGCAATCAAACAGCCAGGCATGTTGCAATTTGCTAGAATGCGCGACTTTTTTTACTAACCTTCCATGAAGCCAATCACACTGGCGGGCGGCGAACATGCCGTGCTGCTTATTCACGGCCTGCAAAGCAGCCCCGTTGAAATGCAACCGCTGGCGAAGCGGCTAAATCAGTCCGGATATACCGTGCATGTGCCGCACATACGTGGCTATGGCTACAAACACGGTGATGATGCACACTCCATCACTCATTGGGAAGATTGGCACACCACGGTATTGGCCGAGTTCAATGCCCTCAAGCGATCCTATAAAACAGTTTCTGTTGGGGGCTTGTGCATCGGCGCGGTACTTTCGCTCAGTATCGCCGCAGAACTGGGTGACGAGTTAACAGCCTTGTCATTACTTGCCACCACGCTATATTACGATGGCTGGAGTATCCCATGGTATCGGTTTTTGCTGCCTATTGGATATTACACACCGTTCCGTTACATCTACAGTTATCGTGAGCGTGAACCTTTTGGTCTGAAGAATAAGCAATTGCGTAAATGGGTCGCGCGCGAAATGGAACACAAGGATTCTTCGATTGCGGGTGCTTCCAAACTCGCATTGCCCGCCATCCACGAAGCGGAACTGTTGATTAGGTCGGTAAAAAAATCCATGCGGCGCATTACCGCTCCTGCCTTGATTATTCATGCAGTCGAGGACGACATATCCACACCCCGCAGTGCGCAGTTTGTCGCCTCAAACATTGGTTCCAAAATCGTGGAATGCATCGTGTTGCATGACAGCTATCACATGCTTACGATAGATAATGAGCGTGAACAGGTCGCCGCCGATACCATCCGATTTTTCAATTCGGTCCATGCAACCATCACATAAGACATACTATTTCAAATGGTATAATCAAAACATATTATTATGAAGTAGGCTATTTTATGAGCTCGTTGCAAACGATACAACGCATGATGGCTGAGCAATTCGACCTCAAACTTGAAGATCTTGGCCCGGATACACAACTAGAAAGTTTGGGACTGGACTCGCTTTCCGTCATCGAATTCATGTTCTCCCTCGAAGACGAACTGAATATCAAAATAGCGAATGATCGCGTCGAAGACTTCAAGACCGTCGGCGATGTCGCCAATATCATTGACAAAATCATTGCCGCGCAAACAAATACTACGCAGTAACACTCAGAATGGCACGGCGTGTCGTCATTACCGGACTAGGTGTAATCTCCCCGGTTGGAAATAGTCCTGAAGAGTTTTTTGGCAACCTGATGGCGGGTCATTCCGGAATAAGGCGCCTTCAAACTGATTTCACCGAGAAGCTTTCTGTCCGCATCGGTGCCCCTGTGGAAAATTTCGATCCTGGAAGATACTTCAGCAAGATACAACTTGCCGGAATCGAACGCTTTAGCCAATTTGCGCTTGTTGCTGCAGAACAGGCCGTGCAGGATTCACAACTGGTATTAAGCGAAGCAGAACTCTCATTGGCCGGAGTATTTATGGGTTCCTGCCAAGGCGGTGTAAGTACACTTGAAATTGGATATAAGGAATTATTCCAGCAAGAAAATCCGCGCATCAAACCGCTCACCGTATTGCTCAGCATGAATAATGCCGCCGCTTCGCATCTCTCAATTAAATATCATCTGCAAGGCCCGAACATCACTTACGCGACGGCCTGTGCTTCTTCGGCTATTGCCGTAGGTGAAGCCTACCGCCAGATCAAGCATGGTTATGCAAGCGTCATGTTGGCGGGCGGTTCCGAAGCGATGCTTACGCTGGGTGCAATGAAAGCATGGGAAGCTCTGCGCACACTGGCACAGGAAGACCCAAACGATGCTGGTGCATCCTGCAAACCTTTTGCAAAGAACCGTAGCGGACTTGTACTTGGCGAAGGTGCTGCGGTGATGGTACTGGAAGATGCCGAACGCGCCGTCAAACGCGGTGCGAAGATCTATGCTGAGCTGGTCGGCTACGACTGCTCATCGGATGCCAGCCACATCACCAAACCAGATGCCGCCGGGCAAACGCGCACTATTTTGCATGCTTTGCGCGAGGCGCAATTGCTACCCAAGGACATCGACTACATCAATGCGCACGGCACCGCCACACTGGCAGGCGATATCGAAGAAACCAAAGCAATTAAGAATGCGTTCGGCGCACACGCCGCCAACATCCCGGTCAGTTCCACGAAGTCCATGCACGGCCATCTGATGGGCGCAACTGGCGCAATAGAGTTCATGGCTGCCGTACTTGCTTTGCAACAAAACGCCATACCACCGACCATCAACCTTCATGAACCCGACCCGGAATGCGATCTTGACTACGTACCTAACCACGGCAGGACAGACGTCCATCTCAACTCGGTCATGTCCAATTCATTCGCTTTTGGAGGAAGCAATGCGGTATTGATTGCCAAACGATTTACGTCATAGGCGTGACCAGCATATTCCCCAATCACCGAAACAAAGAACATATTGAAGCACATCAAATATGGCGTAGTTGATTTTTGGCCAAATAGTGATAAGTCATCAGTGGCTTTGCGTTGGCTGAACTTCTTGGGTTCAAAGTTCGACGCCGGAAAGATTCTATGGTTTACGTCAAGCCTTTTGTAAGTCGTCCAGGATCGAATTCGGTTTTGTAAGTGTAGATCGACCAGGCAGTGCGTGCGATGCGCCTTGCCAGGATGACGAAACACGCAGTGGTGGATAGGCCCTTTGCACGGTAATGTTCGAAGAGTGGCTTCCAGGCTTTTGTCTTCTTGGCTGACATCGCCGCCAAATAAAGTAACCGGCGCAATTCAGAGGGACCGCGTTTGGACAGACGCCGTTTGCCTTGATGTTTCCCAGAGTCATCCGGCCGGGGATCCAGGCCGGTGAATGCGACGAAGGCATCTGCGTTCTTTAAGGGCATACGCTCCAGGGTGTTGACCAGTGCAGCGCTGACGACTGGGCCGACTCCGGTAATCGTGCGCAAGTGCGTGACGTGTTCTTTGCGATCAGGGTTTGCATCAACCAATTCTTTTACTCGCTGGTCGATGCGCGCAATGACCTGATCGAAGCGCTGTCTCAACGTCTTGAGATCGGTGGAAAATCCAACTATACCCTTGAGCGACATGCCAAGCGCTTGACGCAAGGAACTCAGTTTGGCGCGGCGCTTGAGCAATCGGTTGATCTCGCGTTGCTCCGGTGTAGGCGGCACCCAGACGTGCAGATCTGCATGTTCTTTCGCGACCATTCGAGCGAGAAGTTCCGCATCCACACGATCAGTCTTGCCACGCATCCCAACGCCTTTTGCATAATGGCGGGCGTCCTTGGGATTTAACACAAAGACGATGAAACCAAGCTGGTGGGCAAGGCTGGCAAACAATTCGTGATAGATACCGGTGGATTCCATGCCGATGCGGCTTCCTTCGGGTAAGCCTTTGAGAAAGGCCCGCAATGCAGTGCGCTGATTCGCGAGCTTGCGCACTGGAAAGCTTCCCTCCGAACAGGCCACGACGATCTCGTCCTTGGCGACATCGGCGCCGATATTGAGTACTTGGGTTGGGGTTTGCATGATGTCTCTCCCATGATTAAGATAAAGGTTGCTGGGGTGGACACACCTGCGTTAGCTTGCGGTCAAATCGGCGGTCGGAGCCGCTAGATTCCTCATCGACGCTGGCGGTGTGGGTGGGGGGATTCTTTCGGAGTTTGTCTCTCGGTAAGGAGAGCAGATGCTGCCACTAGCCCCTCCACCCCGGCTTCTTAACTGTTACACAAGAAAGCCGATACCACCAGCGCAACCATACAAGCTGCCACTCGCGAACGGCACTTATTGGCGTTTGTTGCCGGTCACGAGCGTCGCCCTTGTTGCCGGATACTTTTTTTTCCTTGACCGTCTGCATCATGGCACCAAGCGGAACTTCATGTTCCCATATTAATTGCAGGAAGGCTGCCAGTCGCGAACGGCACTTATTGGCCGCTTTCGCTCTGTTTACCATCACTTATGCCCTTGAAGCGCCACCTGGAAATACCGGTGGAACCTGTGTCCCGAGTTTTTTGGCCAGTGCCACCAATTCCTGTCCTTTGTCGAGACCGTCGATAAATCGCTTGGGTATACCTTCCAGCCCAACCTGCGCACCTACAAGCGCACCCGTCAGCATGGCGCGGGACATATTCTGCCCCCCACCGTTAAGGGCATGCAGGACGGCCGTTTCAAAATCATCCGCAAAACGGGACGCGAGGTAATAAGCTGCAGGAAGCTGGTGGTAAATGGCGCATGGCATGCCGTAAACAATTGAGGCCTTCCAGGCCGGTTCAATCCTGATATCCGGGTCTAGGGCGGCCAAGGCGGCATAATGCGGGGTCAGCAACGCATCCGGGGAAGAGAAACGCCCGCCTAGCGGCGGGTCTGGATCACCCGGGCGGGGCGCTGACAAATCGACTTTTGTCACTGCATGAAACGGCAATTCATTGCTGTGGACCAGGCCCATGAGCTTTTCCGAAATCGCGGGAGTCAACTTTTCTCCCGCGATCAGCTGCGACAGGACCAAATTGTAGGCCGTGCTCATGGCGATGATCGCTTCATCGCCTTGCGTGAGGCGGCAATTGGATGAAATGGTCACGGCTGCCATTTTCGGATTTCTTGCGTAACGCGCTGCCAGCACGATGGCACGCTCGGCCGCCTCGGTCGTATCCGCATGGCCTCCTGTTTCGCCCCATGGCTTTTTTTGTTCCACACGCCGGCGATAGGCTTCGCGGATCGATTGGTTGGTATACCCGCCCGGTCCGTATGCGGGTTCGCCATTCAGAAAAGGAAACAGTTCCTCATCCAGCCGGCGCGTAAAATCGTTTTCACGGTATTCCCCATGCTCGGTTACGGATCGCAGCAGCATGACAAAGATGAGGCCGGTCTGCGAGAGTTCTCCCGCCTTCATTCCACCGTGATATCGATCCGGTTTGGGTGTCGTATAGCCGGTAATCCAGTCGCCATAATCACGTCGCAACGCCGAAATATCGTAATACCAGTGGTGCATCACCGATCAGGGCTCCCATTATCGCTCCCGCGGCTCGATCCATATCCATCTCCTGATAATGCATCACCATTCCGGATCAGCAGTCATTCGTAAAATCATCCTGGGCATACTTTCTGATATTGAGCCAGGCATCGAACAAAAGTTATTTTGCCTATCCTCACTGAGAGTTCAACCTCTAGCAGAAATGCAATAATCAAAATGCGAATCTATCCTTGACCGTCTGTTCCTGGCCGACCTGAGCCTGTTTGTATACGCTAACACAACCGTCCGCAGTTGGGTCAACATCGGTCACTCGATTTTCAATTCTTCATTCGGCAAACACCGACCCGAACCGCCAGTCGGCTATAGTTTTTCGCTTCCAGATACCGGTCATTCGCGAAGTAGCACTAACGACACTCTATAGCGGCCCATTGGCACAATAACTATGGAGGTCAGCTGCCGGCCGAAGCGGACTCTGACGGTTCTGCAAGATAATGGGCGGTTAAGTATGTTTGAGTGTGCGGTTTATAACTTTTTGACTTCACGCTTCTAACCCAATTTGCGACACTCAGCCTTGCTAATTCATCGCAGCAAAGCCGAGGTACGTCCAACCTGGACCATTCAGTCCAGTCAGCCCAAGAATGCTTCCCGATCCCAGCTCGAGGTAGATTTCATGAAACACATTGGCTGCCGCGTAGCTCTTGCTAACTTTAGAAAACTTTATAGCTGGATGGCTATAGTGAAAACTATCCATGCACGCAGTCTGTCACGTTGGAGATTGTAGGATTTATCAATAAACATGTCGCAGTAGGCAATTAGCTACACCACAATATTGAAATACTGCATTTCAGGTTGTAACGATAAAGGTGATTCGTCTAGTTATCGAAGCAATTCAGCTTTGAAAATTATCTGCTTCAAAAGAAATCCGTACAAGCAAGCCTTGGCCTTTGTTTGGTGTCGCTAAGTTAACCCGCGCACTATGAATGCGTGCGATGTCACTTACAATCGCCAGGCCAAGCCCACTCCCATTTCCCTTGGCATTTCTGCCACGAAAAAATCGTTGAAGAGCGCTTTTCTTATCTTCATCTGAAATTCCTGGCCCATCATCTTCAACCTCAAGAATGGACGCTTGGCCCGAGGTATAAGTCCGTACAGTCACTTTTGAGCCATTTCCAGCGTGCTGTATACAGTTATGTATTAAATTTGACAGCATCTCTTGAAGAAGAACAAAATTACCGCTCACAGGCGCTGCCTCAAGATCAAAACCCAGATCTACGTTTGCATTAATGGCGCAATGTGACCATTCATTTGCCGCCCAAGATCCAATTTCTTTCAAGTTAACAGGGACAAAATCGGTATTTGTCTGAACATTCGGATCTGCACGGGCAATAGTTAGAAGTTGGTTCGCCAACTTTGTTGCCCGTTTAGCGGAGCGATTCAGATTCTCCAATGTTGGATGTAGGGTCTCAGGATGTGGCTCCAATAGTGCTAACTCAGATTCCGCCTGAAGCGCTGACAGTGGAGTGCGAAGTTGATGCGCTGCATCAGCAAGAAATGCCTTCTGTACCATAATCGCCTTACTGAGACGATTGAATAGCTGATTAAGCGCAGTAACTAGGGGCTGCACTTCTCTGGGAATTTTCAGTAACTCTAAGGGACGGAGGTTGTCCAAGGATCTAACCGCGACTTGGGTACCAACATCCTGTAGTGGACGCAAGCCCTGTCGCACGGCAAGCAGCACAACTCCAGCAGTGGTCAGTCCCAATGCAATAATTGATACTAATGTTGCAATCAATGCCTGGATCTGAAGCTTGTTTCGTTTGAACAGCGTTTCTGCAATGCGTACCTGACAGGTATCTTTTCCGCAAGCAACTCCGTATATCAGCATGCGGATGGATCGCCCGTTTACTTTCCGATCCACAAATCTCGATTGTCCAGCTGCAATATCTTCTTCAAATGTATTCAGACCGGAATCACCGGCGAGAATTTTCCCGCCGGGGCCGACGACCAGAAAGAATTCCATATCAACTTGATCCGTGCGCAGTAGGCGTTCGGTTTGCGGTGTCATGTCAAAATGAACTTCATCTCCCTCAACCTTTAAGATTCTTGCGACTGCGATTGCGTAATCGCCGAGTTGCTGATCTATCTGTTGTTTAGCCGGGATGAGTACCAGTCCATATTGGATCGCTGCCACAATTGGCATAATTATCAATTGAGGCACCAATAACCACAGCAGAAGACGTCGTTTAAGGCTGGATGTCATCTGCAGACTCATTCAACAGATAGCCAAAGCCTCGGATCGCCCGAATTGAAATACCGGTATTGCCAAGTTTTGCGCGCAAACGTGATACATAAACCTCAATTGCATTACCCGACAGGGTATCGTCCCATCCCGAAATCGCTTCCAGAATCTGGTTCTTGCTAACCACCTTGCCTATGTTATTGAGCAGGTATACGAGTACAGCCCATTCCCGTGGTAAGAGCTCTATCGGTTTGTCACCGTGAAATGCGCGCTTGGAATTTAAGTCCACCCGCACTGAGCCAAGCAGAATTACGCTATGGTGATGAGCATGGAAGCGGCGAGTGACCGCCAGAATGCGAGCAAACAACTCTGTTAAGACAAATGGTTTCACCAAATAGTCATCGGCACCAAGTTGGAGACCACGTACGCGATCCTCGACCGCATCTCTTGCGGTAAGCATTAATACGGGCATCGCCTTGCTTTCGGCCCGCAGGCGCCGCAATACCTCGAAACCATCGATGCCCGGCAGGCCTACGTCCAGTGCGATCAGGTCATAGGTGACCAGCCTAGTTTCTTTAGCAACCGATTCACCATTATTAATCCAGTCGACAACCCAGCCTTGGGAACGCAATGCACGAGCCGTTGTTTCTCCTAGCGACAGATCGTCTTCCACTAACAGTATGCGCACTCACAACTCCATCAAATAATCATGTTTTACTTGTAAACCCATTATGCAACAGGACACAAAGGTTTTCTTGCCAAAATACATCAGAAAGAATCTGCTCAAGAAACATTTTGCATTGTCAGCGTCCTGCAAGGTTGTTCGTTTACACTACGCCCGCTTGTTGTTCAGGGCCAGCAGCCTACAACGCTTCCAAGTCTCGAAGGAGATAGTAGATATGCCGCAGCACAATGACAAACCTACTAACGAAATTATCGGTAATGCGAAGGGGTTAGCTCAAAGAACACAAATTGTGATTGTTATTGGAGTTGCGATGTTTACTTTTTTTTGCACCGGTGTTTACAACCCTTTTTCTGACAAGCTAGCAAGGTCCACAGCCAACACGCACGGTTTTTCCTGGCACTTTTCTCCCAACTAAATCGCAATTGCATAATTACGCCTCTCCAAATCCCGAGATGATAAACAGGAACGCCATATGATGCCTTCAGCGTGGCAGAGTGAATGACAACTTTGAATAAAATATTGGATTCAAGATATGCGTGGAAAATTCCATTTTAAGCAAACCTCTCGATTATCGAATCGCAGGACCACACTTGCAGACGTCAACATTGCCGCAATGCACGGAATTTGTTCCGTCACGCGAGCAGCCTCCAGTATTGCAGCACTCGTTCTGCTATCCGCATGCGGAGGCCCTGCGAACGCTGAACAGCTGCAAGACTCCACCCCATCGCCCAATGTCGTTAACCTGTCACGCGCAGCCCCAACAGTGGAGTTGACTGATAATCAGCTTAGCTCCATCAAGATTGAACCTGTAGGCACCTACGCGTTCGCGGTATGGACGACAGGTATTGGCACGATCGATTTTGAGAATAACCTGTACTCCGACGCCAGCCTTTCGAGACAGGTTTCCCCACTTCAGGAAGGAAGAATCACGAAGATTTTCGTCGAACTTGGTGATGAAGTCCGGAAAGACGCCCCTCTTTATTCAATAGATGTAACGGGCCCCGTCCCCAAGCAAATGACCGTGCGCAGTCCGATTGCAGGGCAGATTACCAGCATCAATGCGGCCCCAGGACTTATGGTAGAGCCGATGGGCGTGCCGGCCCCATGCGCCGTCGCAGACGTTACACGCAAATGGCTATTGGCCAATGTGCCCGAAAGTGACGTTTCGGATATTCACACAGGCCAGAAGGTTGAAGTGAAAGTGGCGGAATTCTCCGGTCGTACGTTTCAAGGGACAATTTCAAAAATCTATCCCACGGTTGACATGGTCACGCATCGCGCAAGTGTCCGCGCAACCATTTTCGATCCCTCAAATTCATTGCGTAGCGGAATGCTGGCCGACTTTTCCGTTCGAGTCCGCGGCCCCACCCACTCAATTTCCCTGCCTGTGAACGGATTGGTCCGTGAAGGTGATGGAACAATTACGGCCTGGGTCACGAAGGACAAAAGGCACTTCACGCAAAGGACGGTTCAGACTGGCCTTAGTGAGAACGGCCAAACACAGATTTTAAATGGCCTTCGGCCGGGAGATCTGGCCGTAACCGATGGCGCGGTATTCCTCGACAACATGCTCAACGCGACACCAAGTGACTGAATCCTGACGGTACACATGAGACCATCGGTCAAGAGCCATCCAACACCGCCCATCACACGACTTACGATTATAAAATGCTGAATTCCGTAATTGCGTTCTGCCTTCGTCGCCGCGCCATCGTCATATTCGGATTGATCCTGTTTGGCGGCGCGGGCTTCGTGGCATTTCAGAAGCTGGACATTGAAGCCTACCCGAATCCGACGCCAGTAATACTGGAAATTACGGCGCAGGCGCCTGGCTTGTCCGCGAGCGAGATCGAACACTATTACACCATCCCGATAGAGAATGGCCTGTACACCGTCCCCGGAGTGCAGGTCATCCGATCGACGTCATTTTACGGCCTGTCATTCACCCGGGTCGTGTTCAAGTATGGCGTCGACTACAACTTCGCGTTTGCGCAAACGGCCATAGCGCTCCAGCAAAACGTCAGCCTGCCGAATAATGTGCAGCCAAACATTCAGCAGAACAGCGGAACCGGCGAAATTCTGCGGTATCAGGTTACAGGGCCGCCCCATCTAGACCTCACCAATCTTCGTACCATCGAAGACTGGATCGTGCGTAGAAGGATATTGCAGGTACACGGTGTGACGTCGGTCAATAGTTGGGGGGGGCCAACGAAGGAGTTTGATGTCGAAGTCGATCCGCACAAGCTTGAGGCCTTCAATCTAACGATACCGCAAATCATTACGGCTCTAGGCAACGCGAATATAAACGTTGGCGGACGCGAGATCACGATCGGCCAGCAATCCATCAACATTCGCGGCGTCGGCCAGATAGACGATGGCGGAAATGACGACCTGACACAAGGCTACAGGATTAGCGATATACAACAGGTTGTGCTCACCCAAAGCAATGGCGTGCCGGTGCGTATAAAGGACGTTGCGACCGTCAGCGTTGGCAACCGCCCGAGGCTCGGTATTGCGGGCCGCGACAATCAAGACGATATAGTGTTCGGCATCGTTGTGATGAATCGCACATACGAGACCGACAAGGTGCTGCCCGACGTTCTGGCTCAAATCAACACGATGAATCACGACGGCAGCCTGCCCCCGGGCGTCAAGGTCGTTCCGTATTATGACCGTGGCTCCCTCGTTGCCATTACGACCCATACGGTCTTGCATAACCTAATATTCGGCTGTTTGCTGATCTTTCTAATCCAATGGATCTTCCTCGGCGATTTGCGTACCGCCATCCTCGTCGGATTGAATATCCCGTTCGCGCTGCTGTTCGCAATCATAATCCTGGTCGCCCGAGGAGAAAGCGCGAACCTGCTTTCCCTGGGTGCTGTCGACTTTGGCATCATCGTCGATTCGGCAGTAATATTGGTCGAAAACATCTTCAAGAATTTCCAGAAGTCGCCCAGAGAAAAACAAAGCCTGCTTTCGCGTCTTGAGGCGGGAGCATGGGGGCCGGACCCCACCGTGGATTCAAGGCAGGAACCGACACATGACCCCAATCAGGCTCCGGTGGCGAATGCCTGGGCCCCGCGCCTGAGGCTCATCTTCATCAGTGCCGTCCAAATCGACAAGGCCGTGCTTTTCTCCATATTGATCATTGTCGCGGCATTCGTGCCATTATTCACGATGGAAGGAGTCGAAGGGGCGATTTTCGGCCCAATGGCGCGCACGTATGCCTATGCCTTGGCGGGCGCCCTGATCGCAACCTTCACCGTCACTCCCGTACTCGCTTCCTTTATGCTTCCGGAGCATCTGGAGGAATCGGAAACCATGGTGGTACGAGCGTTGCATCGCATCTATAATCCTGCGTTGCATTTCGCGTTGAAGCACCGAGCTAGTATTATGATTGCGGGCATCACCTTTCTTGCAATTACGGCATTTTTTGGAGCTAGGCTTGGAAGCGAATTCCTCCCAGCCCTCGATGAGGGAAATCTGTGGATTCGCGCAGAACTGCCGGCAACAACCTCATTGGAAGCCGGCGAGGTCGCTACCGCCAAGATGCGCCAAATCCTGTCCAAGTATCCGGAAGTCATCACGGTGGTATCGCAACATGGCCGGCCAGACGATGGCAGTGACGCGTCGCCGTTCTCCAATGTCGAACTTTTTGTGCCGCTGAAACCTTATGCGGAATGGCCGTCCGGCATGACCAAAGAAAAGCTGATCAACGAGGCGCTTGCGCAGTTTCAGGACGCGTTGCCCGGCGTCAGCTTCAATTTCTCACAATACATCCAGGACAACATCGAGGAAGGAATTTCCGGGGTAAAGGGCGAAAATTCCATCAAAATCGTGGGCCCGAATTTGGAAACGCTGACGCATCTGGCGGATGCGATTCGTGCCCAAATGGAACAAGTTAAGGGCGTCGCAGATCTTGGCGTTTTTCCGGTCATCGGTCAGCCTAATTTGGACATAACTGTAAATCGAGATGCCGCGGCACGCTATGGCCTCAATACTGGGGACGTTTGCACGGTCATTCAAGCCGCGCTTGGCGGTACCAACGCAACGACGATACTCGAAGGCGACAGGCAATTCGGGGTCACGGTTCGCTACCCGCCAGAATTCCGCGACAGCATTGAGAAGATACGCAACATCAAAGTCGCCTACCAGACGAGCAATGGCACGAATGCCTATATTCCGCTGAGCCAACTTGCCACAATTAAGCTGGACACGGGGGCGGCATGGATATACCACGAGAATGGCGAGCGCTTTATCCCAGTTAAGTTCAGCATACGGGGACGCGATCTGGGCGGCACCGTCGCAGATGCGCAGGCTCGAATTGCGAAGAACGTGGTGCTTCCGACCGGGTATCGATTGGTTTGGTCGGGCGAATTCGGCGAGCTCCAGGCTGCAAAGAGACGTTTGGAAATCATTGTGCCTGTCAGCCTCGTCCTGATACTGGGGCTACTGTACAGCTTGTTCAATTCCATCCGGGAGTGTTTGCTCTCACTGCTAGGGATTCCGTTTACCATCGCGGGTGGTGTGCTTGCCCTTTATTTCACCGGGGTCAATTTCAGCATATCTGCCGCCATTGGCTTCATTTCGCTGTTTGGCGTCTCGGTAATGATCGGGATATTGCTGCTGACTCATTACAATCAGGCACTGAAGACCAGCGCGACGCCGGCCGAGGCCATGTTTTCCGCAGCGTCAGGGCTGATGCGCCCGCTCTTGATGATGAGCCTTTCCGCAGGAATTGGCCTCCTTCCCGCTGCCATTTCGCACGGCATTGGTAGCGAAGTCCAGCGACCGCTCGCCACGGTTGTCGTCGGCGGAATGTTCTTCGGCTCAATCATGCTTTTGCTGGTGGTGCCCGCAATGAAGATCATATTCCTGGGTCACAAGAAGAATTGAATAACATGAATATGAACGGATTGGACAAACCAATAGCGCCGCTGCGAACGAAACTTCGCAGCAACAGTACACCGATCTGTTCAGCCCTTATACTTACCCTTCTACTTGCAGGTTGCACGGTCGGCCCCGATTTCCGAAAACCTGCTGCACCGACTGCGGCCGGCTACACCTCGAGCGCACTCTCCAGCACTACCGCCAGCGCAAACACGCTAGGTGGAGAAGCGCAGCATTTTACTGAACGCATGGATATTCCTGGTGAGTGGTGGACATTATTTCACTCGAAGGCCCTGAACGAGATGATTACAGGCGCACTTGAAAGCAGCCCCGACCTGAAATCGGCGCAGGCGGCGCTAATCGCCGCCAATGAGAACCGTCTTGCAGGACAAGGCGCATTCTATCCAAGCGTGTCCGCCAGCTTCTCGGCAACGCGCAACAGGACATCGTCCCAGATCGCACCGACTCCAAATTCCGGCGCAATGTACTACAGCCTGTTCACGCCACAGGTTAGCGTGTCATACGATCCTGACGTGTTCGGCATGAACCACCGCGCCGAGGAATCGCTGATCGCCCAGGAACAGGTCGCAAGATTTCAACTCATCGCCACGCACATTACACTGAGTACGAATCTTGTCGTAGGGGTAATTCAGGAGGCCGCTCTGCGAGCGCAAATCGCTGCCACGCGTAATCTAATTGCAGTTAACTCCAACATGCTGCAGCTAATCCGTATGCAGTTTTACAAAGGCGCTGCATCGAGGGTTGACGTTGCCTCGCAGGAATCGCAGTTAGCCCAATCTGAAGCAATGTTGCCGCCGTTGCTGAAACAATTGGCTCAACAGCGCGATTCATTGCGAGCGCTTGCGGGAAAATTGCCTGGAGAGCAATTGCCCGAGCAAGTGGAATTTTCCGACTTGCAGTTGCCCCTGGAACTGCCAGTTAGCTTGCCATCACAACTTGTCAAGCAGCGGCCTGACGTGCGTGTTGCAGAAGAGAATTTACACGTTGCCAGCGCACAGCTAGGCATGGCAAGGGCAAAGCGATTTCCGACGTTTACCTTGACTGCCGATGTGGGAACCATGGCGTTGGCGATCGGTGATTTGTTAAAACCAGGCGTGGAATTCTGGGACCTGGGTGCCATTGTGACGCAACCTATCTTCCAGGGCGGCACCCTGTTGCATCAAGAGAGAGCCGCAAAAGCCTATTATAACGAGGCTGCGCAACAGTACCGAAGTACGGTGATCTCTGCATTCCAGAACGTTGCGGATACGCTGACGGCAATCCAGCAGGATGCGGACGCGCTTAAGGCTGCGGCTTATGCAGTGCAAGCCGCCAAGACCGCGCTCGATCTTTCGAAGCAGAATCTCCAAACTGGCGCCGCGTCCCCCTTGAGCTTGCTCATGGCCGAGCAAAATTTCCAGCAGGCGCAACTCGGCCTTATCCAGGCTCAGGCTAATCGCTATACCGACTCGGCTGCACTGTTCCAGTCGCTCGGCGGCGGCTGGTGGAATCGCGCCGATCTGGCAACAGCGCAAACGGAAAACAACTAAGGCCCCTGGATACTACCCCGACACCAATTGGTGGCACGCGATAAATTTTTCCAAGAGAAAAGAGTTTCTACGTGTGGAAAGGTACCTGCGCGAAAAGCCACGCGGCCGCTGATTTAATTCGTTAGGGGTAGAATACATGTCGCAACCCGTTGCCCAGATTTATCTCTTCGGGCGCGCCCGACATGATAAATCTAGCTCATCTCCGAACGGTTGAGATTGTGCACCACGCTCGCCGCCAAACAAAGGCTATTTTGATTGATTGACCATATAGGAAACGGCGTTGACAATATCTTGATCGCTACATGTATTGCAATCCCCTCGTGCAGGCATATTGCGGTAACCCAAGAAAGCGTGGTCCGTCAACTTTGATTCGCCCTGCTCGATGCGTCCTGACCACGCCGACTTATCGCCTATTTTGGGTGCGCCCATTCTCCCCACGCCATGACAAAACTTGCAGGCATGGTTAAAGACTGCTTCCCCGGCCTTGACATCGCGTTCAGCCGCAGCCAAATTCGACGACAACATTCCCACAACAAGAATGAATGTTGTAATGAATTTTTTCATGCTAATCCTTTTTTAAAATCTCATCCGGCTAATTACATTAGCTCAATCAGTGGGGCGTCTCGAAAAATGGCGACACTCTTGTAGGATGAGCCACTTCCACCGAGAAAAGTGGATGTTAAGGTTGTGGTAACAAGATTCAACACCCGAAAGCAGACGGATGCACTGACCGTTATTGGCCGAATTTGGCATGTTTGTAGACGCTAACACAACCGTCCGCAGTTCGCTCAACATCGGTCACTCGATTTTCAATTCTTCATCCGGCAAGCGCCGAACCAAAGGCGACACGTGGATATCTACAGGTACTAGTGGACTGTAACAATTGATTCGGGAGTAATGCGGCGTGAAGGATCGAAGTATTTCCACTTCACGGTCTTGGGTTGTTTGTTGTACTGACGGATATAGCGCATGAGTTTTCTTTTGAGGTCAGGGACTGAGGTAAAGACACCACGAGCAATCACGTCGCGCTCAATCTTTGCAAACCACAGTTCCACCTGGTTCAGCCAAGATGAGTATGTCGGAGTGAAATGCAAATGAACATTGCCATGGGCGGCCAGAAATGCGTCGACGTGCCGGGTCTTGTGCGCGGAGAGATTGTCGGCGATCACGTGAATCTCCTTCCCTTTGGGCTGATTGACGACGATGTCGGTCAGGAAGGCCACGAACTCGGCCGACGTATGGCGATCCGCAGTCTTGCCAAGAACTTCACCCGTCTTGGTATTAAAGGCGGCATACAACGACAGCGTCCCATGCCGGTAGTATTCGAAACCATGGCGCTCGGCGCGGCCTGGCGACAGGGGCAGTACAGGGTCTTTGCGATCCAGTGCCTGGATCGCCGTCTTCTCATCGACACAGAAGACAGCGGCGTTTTGCGGCGGGTTCAGGTACAGCCCAATCACGTCAGCGGCCTTCGTCTCAAAATCCGGGTCGTTAGAACTCAGGTAGCCCTCCAAACGATGCGGCTTGAGTCCATGCTTGGCCCAGATGCGCGTGATCGTCATGTGCGAGTACCTCCCCCGAGTTCAGCCGCGAGCTTGCGAGAGGACCAGTGCGTCGATCCGTCCGATGGCTTGTGTTTCGTTGTCCACGCCAACACTCGCGCTTCGATACGGTCATTGACCTTGTAACGCTCGCGCCCGGCATATCGCGCGAACAACCCCGCCAATCGCTCCTCTTCAAAGCGTTTGTTCCAGCGCGAAATATAGCTGTCGCTACAATCCAGCTTGGCGCGAATCTCAGCCCACGTCAGTCCGTCGGCTATCAGCAGAATCAAACGAGCATGTCGTGCGGCATCTGCCCGTCCGTTTAGTGCACCCGCTTGTCGTTGCAGTTCCATGCGTTCGGTTTTGGTCAGTTTCATCGCGCCCTCCGTGGGAACGATTATACTACCTATTTAAACGTTACAGTCCACTAGACCAAACAATAAATGCCGCACCCGACTCATTGCTGCGCAAAGTGTGCATGCTATTTTTTTGCATTGATTACCCGGGTTTAGCCTCTTATCTGAAAAAGTTCAGAATGGATTTAATTATACCGTTGCGTGCCGGTTTGGTTCCAGCTTTCATCTCAGATTGCATGGCTCCATTTTTTTCGGCAACACTGGTTCCAGCCTTTATCCCAGATTGCATGACTTCATTTTTCGCGGTAACGGTAGAAAGCTTTTGTGCACGGCGTGCTTGCGCAGCCATTTCCTCTTTAAGCTTTGCATCTGCGGCGGCCTTGAGCGCGGCAAATCTTTGCGCGCGATTGGCCTGCTCTTCTGCCTTTTGCTTGTGTTTGAGTTCGGCTGCCAATTGGTGCATTTCTTCAGCGCCAGTCCGAGCAATTGACTCTTCAAGTCTTGCTCGCTGTTGTCTTGCCAGTTCGATAAATTCGCTGCCTGGGCGTTCACCGATGAATTTTCTGAAATCGTCCGGGTTCGAACTGGTCTTGATGCGCTTCCAGAATTCAAGATCATCAGGTCTTGAGCCTCCATCTTTGGTTCTTGAAATATAAATGGTTGCAGCGTCAGGGGTGGATGCCATTGCGGGCGACTTGATGGTTGCATCCTGATCTAGCGGTTTGTTGCCAGCAGAGGCATGGGGCGCAATTGCCGCCTGCCTGAGCGCCTGCATAAACTCGGCCGCTGTCTGAAATCTGTCCTCGGGACGCTTGGCCATCGCTTTGCCGACCACATCATTAAGGATAGCTGACACGCTTGGATTGAGGGTGCTGGGACGCACGGGCGCCTGGTTTAATACTTTGTGCATGATGGTGGTCATGCTGCCAGTGAACGGGCGCTCGCCAGTTAGAAATTGGTAAAGAATGACTCCGGCGGAATAGATGTCGCTACGATGGTCCACTTCAACACCGATAAACTGTTCGGGGGACATATAGGCTGGTGTTCCCAGTACATCGCCCACTTGAGTAAGATCCGACGATTCGATTTTGGCGATGCCGAAGTCGGCCACTTTAACTTGGCCGTCTCCTGTAATAAGTATGTTTGAGGGTTTAATGTCGCGGTGCACTACACTTCGGCTGTGAGAATATTCAAGCGCGCCCAGAAGCTGCTGCATGATGCCCGCGCAGGCATGAATCTCAAAACGCACTTCCGTGTCAAAATATTGCTTCAGTTCCTTGCCGATGACCAATTCCATTGCGATGAATGCGATATCATTGTCCTCGCCGTATTCATATATGGAAACGATATTGGGATGCGTAAGCCGTCCGGCGGCCTGCGCTTCACGACGGAAGCGAATAAATATGTTCTCTGCCTCGGATTCATCGATCAAGGATTTCTGAATAGTCTTGATGGCTACTGTGCGCTGTATGAAAGGATCCATGCCTTCATAGATAATGCCCATGGCGCCGCGGCCAAGCTCACGCTTTATTTCATACCTGCCGAATTTGGTTGGCTCTGACATTGAAAGAAAAATTAACGTCGCCCGGGAAGGATGATCTGCCCAGGTGAACAACCCAGGTACCGGTAATCGCTTTTGCAGATCATGCTAGGCTCCATTTGAACTAGCCGAATATGGCGTAAATATCACTTGACCTTATCCTGTCACTTTACCTATGGCGCTGCAAGTGGTTGAGTGCTACCTCTTGGACAATCAGCCTGTTCCACAAATCCGCACGATGCCAACCGCAAAGACTCTTAATCGCCGCATTCTGCCAGTTAGTATTCCAGAATGCCAGCGTCTGCTGACAACTTCGGACATTCGATTTTCATTTCTCTATCCGGCAAACGTCGACCCTTAAGCGACAAATGAGCAGCTAAATTCGCTGCCCGATAACTGCCATTCATCAAGCGCAGCGAACCACCTGGTTGAGGCGGCTTCGCAAATTAAACATTTTTATTTTCCAAACGCACTCTATCGATCAACTCATACAGCGCCTGCAACTGGACCGGTTTGGTCAGGTAAGCGCTGCAACCGGCATTTAACGCCCGGTCAATTTCCTTCTTATGGGCATCGGCGCTTAACGCGACCACTGGAATATCCCGGGTTGCATCCATCTCCTTCAGCACAGTGGTGGCGGTGATGCCATCAATCCCGGGCAGCTGGATATCCATCAGGATCAGGTCCGGGCGTTGTTCTTCTGCAATCGTCATTCCTTCTTCTGCGGTCACGGCGGTGAGCAGTTCTATACCGGGGCGATTTTTCAGGGCGGCCTGCACCAGCTTGAGATTCACCGGGTTGTCTTCGATATACAGCACCACTAATCTGGCGTCTTCGTGCAGCATGGGCTTCGCGTCTTTCTCTGGCGTCATGTCTGATTCACTGACTTGCTCCGCCAGGGGGAGATCGAAGCAAAAGGTGCTGCCTTGCCCCAGTACGCTTTCTACGCCTACGGTGCCGTGCATCGCCTCAACCAACTGCTTTGTGATATGCAGCCCGATCCCGACCCCGGAAATCGTGCCATGACTCTGGTCGATGCGCTCGAAGGGGGTGAACAGCAGGGATAATTTGTCGTCGGGGATGCCTAGGCCGGTATCCCGGACCTTGATCCGCAGACGGCCTTCCTGTTCAATCTTGCCGCTGACTGTGACCCGGCCATTGTCCTGGTTGTATTTCACTGCATTGCTGAGCAGGTTGATCAGCACCTGCCGCACACGCTGGTTGTCCCCTAGCACTATCAGTGCAGGGTCAGCGAGAGTGTTCTCGATCACGATATTTTTTTGACTCGCCATGGCCGCCGCAACCTGGGCTCCACAACTCGAGGCGATATCGGCAATGCGCAGCGGTTGAATGTTCAGGCGCAGCTTGCCGATGTCGATCTGGGAAAAGTCCAGCAAGTCGTTAATCAACGCCAGCAACTGATGCCCTGCGGTCAGAATATGGCTGACCGATTCCCGTTGTTCTGATGTGCTGAAATTGGCGTCCATATCCAGCAACTGGCCAAATCCGAGTATCGCATTCAGCGGGGTGCGCAATTCGTGGCTCATGCTCGTTAGGAATTTACTTCTTATCTGGCTGGCTTCTTCCGCTTGTTTGGCAGCAAACAGCTCTGCTTCAATCTGCTTGCGTTCGCTAATATTGCGGGCAGATGCCAGATTAATTTGAGCCCCTTCAAATTCAAATAATTTAGTTGTAATTTCTACCGGCACTATTGTGCCGTCTTTCAATTTGTGGCGCGTCTCAAATCTATTCTGACCAGTGCTTTCCATCTCATCCCAATATTTATCCCAAACCTCCATGGGAAAACCTGGATCAATGTCTGGAATGGACAGCGCCAGTAGTTCATCTCTGGAATAGCCAAGGTGCTGGCAAGCAGCTTCATTGACGTACGTAATCCTTGCATCCCGATCTATTCTAAAAATAGCATCTTGAGAAAGATCGAGAGAGTGCTGCGCCAGTTTCAGGCTCTGCTCCAATTCTTTTCGTTCGGTAATATCCCGCAACGAACTGGCAAAAAACAATCCCTGTGCAGTTTGAATCGGACTTAGGCTAATTTCCACGTCGATCTCGCTACCATCTTTACGCAGCGCCCGCACTAATCGCCCTGTTCCCATCGGCCTGACCTTAGGTGAGGCGGCAAACTGGGTACGTAATGCAGGATGGGATGCACGCAAAAGTTCAGGCAGCAGAATTTCGATTGATTGACCAATAAGCTCCTCAGCCTTATAACCAAGCGTACGCTCGACCTCTGCATTGGCCATGGTGATGACCCCTTGGGTATTGGAAACGACTGTGGCATCCGGTGTAGCATTAAAAATTGCACGCTGGTAACTTTCGCTTATTTCCAGCGCAGCTTGTTGCTTTTTTCGTTCGGTGATGTCACGGCTTGATGCAAAGAAGTAGGTCTGGCCCTCTATATCGACACCCGCAGTGTTGACTTCAACATTGATCGGCGTGCCATCCTTGCGACAATGCACGGTCTCGAACCTTGCGCTCTTGCCGACGAAACCCTGAAGCCTAACTCGCAACTCTTCCTTCGAGTACTGCGAATTCCAAGCGGCAATGTTAAGTTTGCCAGCCTCTCCCCGGGTATAACCCAGCATATCGCAGAAGGCATCATTAACCTCAACAATATCCCCCTGACTATCCATTACGTGAATGCCATCACGAACGTTTTGTATTATTGCCTGATAGCGCTTTAGCTGCGATTTAGTTTCCGTCATAATTTGTTAGCTTTGGATATTGTCTTAAGTGATGTGGAGAAACTTCTTTATTCAGGAAATTTCGTTGCCAGATAGCTGCCGGTCGTCGCTATCTCTTGGCCGAATATTGCCCGTTGTGATTGGCAATACTCCGTCCACTTCTGGCTTGCTGGACATTCGAGCTGTTTCCTGGCTCTATAAGTAAGCATCACAATAACGAAAGATAAACCGCTCAGCATAATTCCAAAATCTGAGAGAAGCTGCGTCTCAATTTGCGTATATTCACGATTATTCCTTATTGTTGATATCATTAGCCTTTTATCAATAGTACTAATAGATTGCATGGAGGATATTTTCTCGTCAACATGCTCGTATTTTAAAACTTCATCAACATAAATGGAGTGTAGTTTCCATGAGAAATAAAACGAGGTAACTGAAAGAAACATCGCCAGTAAAGCAGGAAATAATAGAAGCAGGAATTTTGAATGTTTCATATTAGTAGTACCTATGCTCTCTATCTTCTTTAAATTAGCTTCAAGCCAAGATTTCTTTAAAACCCAATGCAGACGATGTACAAGCGGTCGTCTGAAATATTTGCTGTCGCGACCGACATGCCCGGCACAATCGGGTCGTTTACACGCATTGACCCGGTGTCTGTACTGCCGTCATCCATCATCGTATCAAGCTGCTTGGCGTATTCGCCCAAAATGCCCTGCGAGCAGACGATGTAGCTTTCCGTCAGGACACTGGCGGTTCCAGATGAATTCGTCGTTATTGTCGTAAACGTGCTGTTATTGCTCTGGATGCCGATTTGACATGCGACCAATTCAGTCCGTTGCCCAAGCGGTCGTTCATGACTCATGCGCGATGAGTTCATCGATTAATTTTGATGTATGGATTGGTTTATGCAGTACCGGCCAACCATATGCTTTCGCATTACGAATGAAATCATTTGAGGTATCGCGGTCATTATTACCGCATTAATCGGCTTGCCTGATTTTTGGCCGAGTTGATTCAGGAACTGGATGCCATTGATCGTGCCGGCCAGCATGAAATCGACGAGATAATAGGCTGAATATACGGAAACGATAAGTTATAGCTCTAACCAAGGGTTCTCATTGCCCGATAACGACCGCTTGTTACCGACAGCTTTTGGCCGCGATTACGAAAAGCAGACGATCACATCTGGCGTGCAATCATCTTCCCGAATTCCACCGCAGGCACTGCAGGCGAATATAAAAATCCCTGTGCATAGTCGCATCCGAATGACTTCAGCAAGCTGAGCTGCCCCTCTGTTTCGACCCCCTCTGCAATGGTCTTGATGCCCAGTTTGTGCGCCATCACGATGATCGCCTCGGTCAACGCCTTGTCGTTCCCGTCCAACTCTATATCCTTTATGAATGAACGGTCGATCTTGAGGTAATCGATCTCAAATCGTTTCAAGTAGGACAGTGCGGAAAACCCGGTTCCGAAATCATCGATCGATACTTCGATGCCGCCTTTCCTGAACTCCAGCAACTGCTGATTGATCTTGGAAGACCCCTTGAGCAACAATCCCTCGGTGATCTCCACGGTAATTCCATTTCCGGGCAAGCCCAGTTCTTTCAACTGGGTTATCCAGCTCACCTGCTTTTGCTGCTCGAACTGTACCGGGGATTTATTCACGCTGACCTGGATCATGAACGCGAATTGATCGCGCCATCCCTTGACGTTGCTAATGGCTTGCTGGAAAACCCATTCGCCGATTTCGTGGATGAGTCCGGTCTCTTCCGCCAGGGGGATAAAGTCGGCCGGGCTGACCATGCCGCGAACAGGATGATTCCAGCGCAGCAGGGCTTCCGCCTTGAATATCTTCCCGCTGTAAAGCTCCACAATGGGCTGGTAATGCAGCTGCAATTCATTAGCAGAGAGGGCCTGACGCAAATCTGTGGTCAGGGCCTGCTTTTTCCTGATCTCCTCTTGCATGGCCTCCGTAAAGTAACCAAAGCGGTTACGCCCTTGCGCCTTGGCCACATACATGGCTTGGTCGACGTGTTTCATCAGGCTTTCGGCGTCCTGCGCATCATCCGGATAAATGGTAATCCCGATGCTGGCCGAGTTATATACGGTATTGTTTTCCAACGTAAAAGGTTTGTTCAATTCCTGAAGGATATTTTCTGCGACACGTTCAACATGGGGATACCCATCGAGCTCAGCCAGGATGATGATGAATTCGTCTCCCCCCAGCCGGGCAATGGTGTCCGTATCCCGTACACATCCGTTGATACGCCGCGTTGACTCAATCAATAGCAAATCACCGGCATGGTGCCCCAATGTATCGTTGACTTCCTTGAACTGATCAAGGTCGATCAGCAATAGTGCCAGGCAAGATTTATTACGTTGCGCTTTCCTGATCTCATGTTCCAAGCGGTCATGGAACAGATTGCGGTTGGGCAGTCCGGTCAAAAAATCATAATTGGCGAGCCTGAGGGTTTTTTGCATGCTGGCATGGAAATAAGTGTCCAGTGCCAAGTCCATGTCAAAGAACACCACTTTCAATATCGCATCATAAGCGGCAATCATTTTCTCACTGTCATCCCGGAATAATTGATGCAAAATTGGCAACAGGGAGGATAAGTATTTCCGGTAAGCCCCGGTATACCATTTTGGTTCTAGCCCAACCTTTTGATGCGCGTAGCCGACCTTCAGCCGGCTTGAAATGTAGTCATCGCCGTAAACACCTGCTGTGAGTTCCATAAAATATCGGGATTGGATAGCCTTGAGCCGATTGATTGTGGCTTCATCGGGAAGCATCTTCTTCAATTCCGGAAAGCTGAACATGTGCCGGTAAAATGTGTCCGTAAAAGAGTCGATAACGGCTAAATTTCTTTCCAGATACTGATGAATCTCGCCTAATATCTCGATGTCAACATCGGAGAATTCGAGGAACTTCTTGCGCAGGGTAATACTTTCGGCGGTGACCAGCCTCTCTTGCGTCATATAATCCGAAATTATTGATTTTGGCTTCATTGTTTCCCAACCTTATCTATCTCATCCGATTCTGCTTCTCTATTGATTTTGAAGTCGGGGTTTTCCTCGAGCAGAATCTTCAGTCCCTTGCGGATCAGCACATGGTCATCTACCACCAGGATGTTAATCATGTTGTTTTGTTGGCAAAAAGTTGTTGTTGTGCGGATTCCTGCAGCGTGTGCTTTCCGCATCAAGCGGGATGCATATCGCAATTTGTGTCCCGCCATTGGGCTTGCTGGCGATCTTGACCGTGCCGCCGAGATGAGCAACGCGCTCACGGATGCCGCGCAGGCCGAAAGAGCGCGGTTTGTTGCGCGCTTCTTCAGTGAAGCCCACGCCGTCGTCCGAGATGACCAGTTCAAGATGGTCTTCCCCCTTGACGATTTCGATCTGGACATTCTTTGCCTGGGCGTGTTTCATGATGTTGTTCAGGGTCTCCTGGAAGATCCTGAACAGGGAGATGGTGGCGGCTTCGGGCAGATCGATGGCTTCCTCCGATTTGATGATCGTGCAGGAAACGCCGCTGCGGGCGCTGAATTCCTGAGCCTCGATTTCAATCGCTGTGATGATGCCAAAATCGTCCAGAAAGCCGGGCCTCAGGCTCTGGGCAAGGTTGCCAGCGGAGGTGATGGTCTTGTTCAGCAATTCGGTTATCGCGGCCGCCTTGTCCACCAGCAGCGGGTTTCCTTTGGGGAGGCGCTGGCTTAGCCATGAAAAATCGATCCTGATGGCCGTAAGCAGGCTGCCGATTTCGTCGTGAATCTCGCGCGCGATGCGCAGACGTTCTTCCTCTTTGGCCTCCTGGATATGCGAGGCGAGCTTCGTCAGTTCGTCGATGGGCAGATCCGCAGGCATGCCAGGCATGTTGGAGCAGCACATAGCCTCAAAGCGATCTTCGTTGTATTGGAGTTTCGCTTTCATCGGCTGATTGGCTTCGCCTTGAAAGCAATTGATTCGGCATTTGCGCCGATTGGAACAACTATGTACTAAGTGTGTGGCCGCGCTGATCATGACCCATCCTAGAGATTTGGTCTCTAAAATAATGGCGGGGTCGCGGCCGTTATGCTACATATTGCCTCCGGTTGAACAGAGGCTGGTATTTTATGACATTCTTGAAACTGTCGTTGTCCTGTACGCTTGTTGCGATTTCGTTTGCAGCCAGGTGCGGGGCATCATACAAGCAACATATGTATTAGACAATCGGATTTGGGTCTTTTTTTGGTCGGTCGGCCGCTTCAATTGAGCTAATGATTTCCTTGGCGACATCGACCATCTTTCTGCGGTTGGGGCGCGCTTGTGCCCGCAGCAATTCGAGAGCATCCGCAGCGCTCATTTTCCGTCGTTCCATCAGGATACCGGTCGCGATGCTCGTAGTTCGCTCAGCGTTCAATGCACGGCTCAATTGCGCTTCGGTAGTTTTGAGTTGGTTCAAGTCGGCAGCGCGCGCCAGTGCCGCTCGAATTTCCGGAACCAGTTGATGAACTTCTACAGGCTTGACCATATAACCTATGCCGCCTTGCTTAACCGCCTGTTCGACGACTTCGACATCGTCATAGGCGCTCAAGTATATGACCGGCACCTCGACCAAAGCATGGATGCGTTGGGCTGCTTCAAGCCCGGAGATGCCGGACATTCGAATATCCATCACGATCAAATCGGGCCGCTGCTTCTGGCAGATATTGACTGCCTCTTCTCCCGAAGCGGCGCGGAGGGTGTCAAAGCCAGCCTTTTCCAGTCCCATCGTCAAAGTGGCAAGGATCAGGCGATCATCGTCCACAACCAATATTCGGGGCCGCCGGGATTCCATAGTCATGTCAGCATGTCGATCAACACGGGCGGTGTCAGTCTCAATTCGGTTCGTACCCCACTATCGGAATTGGTGATGCTGAGGCTGGCGCCTGCGGGCGGCAACAGCGATTTGACCAAGGTCAGTCCCGTGCCGAGTCCGCGTCCGGCGGAGAAATCGAAATCTTGCGGTAACAGCCCGTATTTGCTGGATATGACAAGACTCACTTCATTTTGATTACCCTTGATCGTGATGGTGATTTCTTGATCAGCTTTTTTCAATTTGGTATGCTTAATCGTGTTGAACAGTAATTCGTTTACGATCAGCGCGATCGGCACCGATTCCAATTTATCTATCAATACTGGCTTGAAGTGCGCCGCCGTTTCCAGTCGTAGCGGCAGTGTTGTCAGTTCCTTCAAGTCCAGACTGATCGCACGCACTAAATCGCACAACGCAATCTGGGAATTAACTTCGCCCTGCAAGCCGTGCACCACTGCAACCGCCTTTACCCTGGCGATAGCTTTTTGCAGAGGAGCGGCGGCCGCCGGAGTTTCCTCCATTTGTTGCTGCAAAAGTGCGGCGACCCCCTGTAAATTGTTTTTGATGTGGTGGTGAACTTCTCGCACCAGCACGTCGCGCTGTAAAGCGATACGCTTTAACTTTTGTGTGCCGCTTAGGTTGCGCTTAGTGATGTCACGGAGAAACGCAAGGATTCGTGCGCCCTTTCCGTCCGGTACGGCATGGGTGCTGACTTCGACGTCCAGTAGCTTTCCATCTTTCCGACGATGGCGGGTTTCAAAGCGGTCATAACCGCGTGCTCTTACGTTCTTAATGTGACGCTCCGTTTCCTCGGGCGTTTCCATCGCTTCCACATCCGAGATAGTCATGACCAGTAGCTCCTCGCGGCTGTAACCTATCATCTGGCAATAAATCTCATTGGCATCCAACAATCGTCCCTGGGTATCGACCATCCAGAAACCGTCCATCGTGTTGTGAACGATGGCGCGGTAAAATTCTTCGTCACGTTTCAGATCAATCACTTGGCTCCTATCTATCCGTTGCCGTTCGCCTGCAATTGAAACACTGTTTCCATGCCAGACTGACACATGGCACTTCTACGCAAATTGACCAGGCAACAGACATTCACGAGCCTGACGAGCCATCATGTCAATCATGGGAGAATCTGTCAAATGGGGTCATTCAAGCTGCATATGCTTGCTTGACAAGTGTCAAGTAGATGTCATTATTAACAATATAGTTATTAAAATTAATCATTTTACTCACCGGATGAATGGCTACGACTCTTATGCAGCGAACCACTATATTAGCTATCTGAGCTAATTAATGACTAACGCCAGCACATTCTTCCTTGGACGACAATCAATTCTGGATCGCAATCGGAATCTGGCCGGGTTTGAATTGCTGTTCCGTTCCAGTCAGCAGAATGCGGCACAGTTCTAGGATGGCGACACCGCCACCAGCCTGGTGATCAATCACGCTTTCAACGAGCTGGGCTTCAAGGCGGTACTTGGCAAATACCACGGCTTCATCAACGTTAGTAAGGTTGTGTTGATGGGCGACATGATCGAATTGTTGCCCAAGGATCAAGTGGTTTTGGAGCTGCTGGAGGATGTGCAGGTCGATACCGAAGTCGTCGAACGCTGCAAGCATCTAAAATCCATTGGTTATATGCTGGCACTTGACGACATCAAGCATTATTCCGAGTATCTTGAACCGTTGCGTGGCGTAACCGATGTGGTCAAGGTGGATCTTTTGCAAATGGACCGTGACGCCCTTACCAAAATCATGGAGCAGTTCAAGGAATGGCCGGCAAAGATGCTCGCAGAAAAGGTAGATGACTGGGAAACAGCGAAACACTGCCATGATCTTGGCTTCGACTTGTTTCAGGGATACTACTTTTCCAAACCGATTATCATCACCGGCAAGCGCCTTTCTCATGCTGAGTTGGAGTTGATACGCCTAATCGGGATGGTGACAAACGAGGCGGAAACCGTGGAAATCGAAACGGTGTTCAAGAGGAACCCCAGCCTGACATTCAATTTGTTGCGCCTCACCAACACTGTAGCCAGCGGATCGCATAAGAAAATAACTTCGGTCCGTCATGCAATCCTGGAACTCGGCCGACGCCAGTTACTGCGTTGGCTGCAAATGCTGCTGTACGCAAATGACAAAGATGCAGTCTTCCCTAATCCCTTGTTGCAACTGGCCGCGACACGCGGCAAATTCATGGAAATGCTGGCAAGGCAAATCGACAAGAACAACAGGGAACTGGAAGATCAGGCATACATGGTCGGCATCATGTCTTTGATGGATACGCTGCTCAGCATGCCGATCACCGAGATCATCTCGCCACTCAACGCGCCACCTTCAGTTCGTAATGCGTTGCTGTCCCACTCCGGGCAGCTTGGGAAATTACTGCAACTCATCGAACTCCTGGAAAAGAATGATATGGAGACGGCAACCAGTATGCTCGATGAATTGGCGCCGCTTGACGTATCCCAGGTCAACACGGCGCAACTTGAAGCGTTTGCTTGGGCCAATAGCATTGCTCAGGAACAATAGGCTCCTCTATGGAGTTCGATACAAACAATTGATCAAACCAATCGAGCAGCTGGTGGCGCCCGTCCGCAATGGAGAAGGCTGGCCTAGCGCGGAGTCCCTGTTTTATAGAACCCGGTATGAACGCTTCGTCGGTAGCTCCAACTGATGAACGGCATCTTTAAAGCGAATGGTTTTAATTGTTGGCAAAATTCCAGTCAAGTTTATCGACCTTGTCGATGATTTCATCGGCTCTCATTGGGTCAATGTCCAGAAATTGCCATTCTTCGATGGAAATATTTCTGTTTGCATGCTCGGCAATTTCAAAAACGGGCAATAGTTTTTCTGCCAGGACAATCATGGCAACCATTTGATTGACACCCGGGTCAAGCTCGTCACCAGTTCTATTGTGATATTTCAGGGTTGCGATGATGGACTCGGGCAGCTTCCAGTGCTGTGCAAGCATCGATCCAAGCTCTCCATGATCCAACCCACCCAAAGTTTCCCTTTCAATTTGTTTAAAAACGCCATCAGGCTCCGCTGCTATGCGAGCGTGCAATTGATCGCTAAGCTTGGGATCAACATGTTTCAGCACCAGATAGCCAATGTCGTGGAGTAGTCCGACAAGATATATCTCGTTATCGGATGGCCGTTTATCGTTTGGCATGAAATGAGCAAGAATATCCATAGTCACTGCCACAGCCAAGCTATGTTGCCATAAACGCTGGATGTTGAGTACCCCAGTTTGACTGCCTATCAGTGATGACTGCAGGGCGAAGTTCAGGGCAATCATGCTGATACGATTTGTCCCCAACACTGAAACCGAATCATTCAGGTTCAGTATCTTTCTGCCGCTGCCAAACAACGGCGAATTGGCCATGCCGATAATCTTGGCCAAAATAAGAGGGTCATTGTTTACCAATTCAAGCAGTGCCCTTACGCCTTCGTCGGTGTGCGTGTTCAGCGACAGAATCTCCTGCGCTATGCTTGGAATCGATGGCAAAGCGTCAAGATGATCCAGCTTTTGCAATAGTTTATTTCTAAATCTCATTTTCCAATGCTCATTTTGTATATCGGAATCCGGTAATAAAGATACACATAAAAACTTCGCTAGGGAAGGCCCGCACAAGTAACAGCAAATAAAACGACGAACGCACATTCTGTTGTGGATATTCGAATTGGGCGGAGATTGCCATGGCGAAGGGCATTTTTTTCGGCCATTCCGGCCTATTTCTTATTCATATGTGGAACTCGGTTGTGCCCAGGATCTGAAGGCTGAACTCGACCGCCTGAGTTGGCACACTCCCTTGAGCAAAACGCGCGGTGAGGATGCCATTGGTGGAAAACCCTTCAGCCGGGGCATCTGTACAGGATTCTCCGCAATCCCATCTACATCGGCAATATCCCACACAAGGATGCTGTCTTTGAAGATATGTGCTTTTGAAGCGATGATTTTCGAGCTATCAAGAAGAATTATTCAACAAAGTTGACATATCTCAGACAGCCAAGTTTCTTGTGGCGAAGAGGCCATACACGGTTTTTTGCCAGCCATACCTAACCTTTAGCGAATGATCCATCCCGCTTCAACAATGCCTCAAATTGCTTACCACGTTAGCAGTATCAATTGCTTCTACAGCCCTTTTTTTCAGCCTAACGGCAGCGAGCGGTGAACACAAGATTTGTAGGAGAACCCTGATAGACGGGTTCATAGAGGATTATTTTCTGGCAGACATGACGATTATTGATAGTTGTTTTCAATTTTATGTCCAACAGCCACCCGCATGGCCTTTGCGCTGGTGCCGCATCTCGACCTTGGTCATGAAAGTATACTGATGGAAATCCTTTAGCGCACTAGCGCCATGCCCGTGGTGCAAGCAATGGAACAGATCGGGACCCCTAGTCGCCGGTTGCATTGATTCTAACAGCTCTGCGTTTTGGGCTATTCAGCGCAGTTTGGCGATTGTTGCCTTCGGACTTCTGCCTGCCTGCTGTAGATACATCATATATGTGTTACTACTTATATATCGCTCATTCAATGCTATGGAAGCGCTGAACAAGTCAGATTTTCATCACGACCATTTGGCGCTTCATTGTTGTTGTTAAAAAATTCTACTTTTCTGCTGCACTTTGCCCCATTCAGGGCCTTTATCTGGGAATTTCTCCCGCATTTTGCTCAGGCCGGACGCACCTGTCCTGTTAGCGGCATTCCCCATTTATCGAGATTGATCAGCGCCAGCAAAGCAAAGGCGCGGTTGGCGTTCTTGAGCAGTCCGCGGTAGCGCACCTTGGCAAATCCGTAGATGCTCTTGAGCGGACGGAATGGATGCTCAACCTTGGCGCGCACCTGCGATTTCCTGCGGTTGGTTTCCTTGTCCGCATCCGTCAATGGGGTGTTGCGACTCGCGCGTTTGTTGGTGAAGTCTTTGGCTTTTGGCGCAATCTGTTTGAGCACTTCTTTCTGGCCGATGTAGGCGCTGTCACCGTACATGCGGGTCTCATTGCCATGCAGCAGATTGGGTAATTCCTGACTGTCATGCACGTTGGCGGAAGTGATGCTCGCGCTGTGGGTGAGTCCGGTTTTACTGTCTACCCCAATGTGTACCTTCATGCCGAAGTGCCATTGGTTGCCCTTCTTGGTCTGGTGCATCTCCGGGTCTCGCGCATTGTCTGCGTTCTTGGTGGAGCTGGGGGCGGCAATGATGGTGGCATCGACGATGGTGCCACCTGAGAGCTTCAGGCCATTCGATAGCAGGAGTTCACCTACTTTGGCGAACAGTGCGGCACCCAGATCATGCTGCTCCAGCAGGTGGCGGAAGTTCAATAGGGTCGTGGCATCCGGTACCCGCTCGCGGCCCAGATCGAATTGGCAGAAGTCGCGAAAGGCTTGTACGTCATACAGCGCATCTTCACAGGCCACATCGGACAGATTGAACCAGTTGGCGATGAAGTACATTCTGAGCATCCGTTCCAATCCGACCGGACGGCGTCCATCACCCGCCTTCGGATAATAGGGTTCAATCACGGCACAGAATTCAGCCCATGGTACCAAGCTGTCCATACGTGACAGAAACTCCGCCTTGCGCGTCGTCTTTCGGTGCACCTCGAATCCGCTCGTTGCCAGTGTCTGCTGTTTCATCTCTTTACCTTCATTGAATGGACCAAGCCATTAACGCACCAAGCCATTATCGGGTAGACTTATTCGGTGTTTCCCTATGTTATATGTATCGATAAAGATGCCAATAGATGATATGCAGAATCAAATACTGCACTTTACATAGGATCCGCCGAGAATTTCCAGCAGTTATATTGCGTGGGTTGGGATGGACGGGCAGCCCATTCACCCGGTGAAAACCTGGATTCCCAGCATTTGCCTCTGACCTGTCCAACCCTTCACTCACGCCAAGTATAATTTATAACATAACCCCATACACATGATCCGCTCAGAACTAGTTTTCATTCTCGCTACGAAGCATCCTCAGTTCACCACATCTGATATTGAACTTGCCGTCAAAACCCTGATTGACTCCATCATTAACCACTTGGCTCAAGGCCACAGAGTCGAATTGAGGGGGCTTGGCACTTTCAGCATTCGTTCCAGACCAGCAAGATTGGGACGCAACCCTAGCACCGGTGAGGAGGTTCATGTGCCGGGAAAGGCTGTGCTGAATTTCAGGTCTGGTAATGAGTTAAGGAAGAGGATAAATGTCGAGCAGGATCAATATAATGGATCATCCTAAGTTTCACCTTCATTGCGTTTGTGCATTTTATCCTTCTAGCTTTCGATAATGTACTACCAGGCCCTCAGTGGCAATTTGGAATTTCAAATTTCTATTACATTTGTTTCACGGCACGATGCTGAACTGACGATACTTTAATACTTGGTAAGGAGGTTTACACAATGGTGAAGGTTTCAACGTTATCATGCCCTAGTTGCAAACACCTGTTAGCTGGATTCACCTACGCTCAAGATGGCTCGTTGCGTACTGACAATACTGATATACGTATTGAGCGCGACGAAAATGGAGATTTCATCGAGTGCCGTCATTGCGGTCATTATATTCGCCCTCTGGTTAACCAGTCGTCATCGTCTGCGCTTCCCAATGGCAATTGATTTAATTCTGTGATGTTCAACCAGCAATCGGCGAAGACAAAACCATCGCGTGCGACTGTCTCGCCAATTTCAATGTCGAGTGAATGAGTGAACATGGGCCCGGCGAACACAAAGGTGTGAAACTCCCCATTCTCACCACATGGGTCAACCTCAGGTGGCAGGCCATCCAGCAAATCCTGTGACAGCTCGCGCCCGGCGAATTCGGCTGGCAGTACACGCGGATCGACACACGTTAGACAGGCACGCAAGCCACCCGCGAGCATTTCCCTGACCAGTTCACACGTCGGTATACCCCACAACGGGAATATCGCTTCAACACTGGTGCCTTTCAAATTTTCCTCGCGATAACGTCGAACATCCTGCAAAAACAAATCACCGAATGCCATACAGCGCACCCCACCAATACGCGCATGTGCAACGAAATCCGCCATCACGGCGGCATAATGCTCATTGGAACAGGGGTAAGGAATTTCGATCAGGTGCAATGGCAAGCCGACAGCCTGCGCCTGCCGATGCAGCAACTCGATGCGGACGGCATGCATGGCAACACGCTGGAATGTAGCGTTGACGGTGGTGAATAGTCCTGCCACCTCATATTCGGTTGATTGGCGCAATACATGCAGTGCCCATGCACTGTCCTTGCCACTACTCCAACTAAGCCAGGTTTTTTTACGCATGCTCACCACAAAGAGAGGTAAAAGAAAAAAGGTACTTGGGTTAATTTCATTTTCGGTCGGCGCAGCATTGGGGCCTTCCCTAGCTTCGTTCGCCAGAAACAATTCGATTCAGGTAGGTCCAAAAGGCTTTTTACACCAATACCGGAGTTAATGCTCTTGGCTCGAAGTTGCCAATGGTGAAGTGCGACAGCAAGGAGATGGTCCCTTTTTTTACAATGCGGACAAGCAACCTAAATCTTCTGCTTAAATGCGAGCACCAGTTGATTGCGCAAGGTACGCAACATAATCAACTGCTGCTTTGTAATTTGCAAATTTCGTTGCTCCAGAATATCGGTGTAAAGAAGGCCAAAGGCTTGGCCGTTGGCTAGTATCGGCAAGAGCAAAAATCCCCTTGCATTAACCGAATCCCGGTACCATGCTGGAATTCTGTTGATGGCAATGCCAGCGTGTGTGTCCTCGATCAGGATATCCTTTCCTTGGCCAATGGCCAAGTGAAATACGTCCGGCTCAAAGGCCAACGGGAAGCGGCAATATGGGATGACTAAATCGACATCACTCCCCAATCCGAAACGCCCAGCCATTTGGTTTTGTTTTGTATCGCGCAGGAAGATCAGTGTCCGGTCAAAGCCCAAACTACGGTGGATAGTTTCCAGCACCATATAAAGCACATCATTCAGCCTGTATTCACCCATCAAGGTGTTCGTTACATCCTGGATTCCGGCGCTAAGCATGTATTCCGGACTACGTTGATCAACCTCCTTGTCGCCGATTGCGATCGCTTCTATATCTTTCAACGCCGGAGCATCCAGGCCATTTTCATACTGTGCAGCGAAAGATTTAGTAGCTAGCTCAATTGGTCCATCGTAGTCAATAAACTCACAAATCCTTTTCAGCAGCGGGCTATCTGACGTATCAATTGCGAGAATTTCGGATTTGTTGGACAACGCAAGCACACCGTTTTTCAAGGCATCTGCAAGCATCTGTGCGGAGATATCCGGCATCACATCATCATAGCGGACACAAAGCTGTCGCATCGCCCCTTCCTTGTCCTTGGCCGACATAATGGACGCAATTTTGCTCAATTCATTGGCGAGATTGCCAACTACACATAAGCGATTAAGATTCCCATGCGCCTTTCTTATCTTCCCCTTTTCCAGCTTGCGCATTTCAACAATCATTCGCCCAGGAAAATTCCAGCTTTTTAATACACTAATGCCAAGATCGTCATAGGAAATGCCGAGCACCTTGAGTGAGGCCTGTTCGTCACCTAAGCTTTGCTCTTCAGATAGTCTGGCGATTTTCTGGCTTTCTGCAAAGCAGTAAAAGGTTACCAACAATTTGCCCAAGCTATGGAACATTGAGGTAATCCTCTCCTCTTCAGCCAATTCATGCTGCGCGTCAGTTGAAAGTTGCGCGGCAACCTCACCTGCGAAGAGGGCAAAAATAATTTCATCCTTGAGTTCGGCCGCCTGTGTTTTGTTTTGCAGGAACTCCAGCAACGTAAGCGTCATCGCGATATTACGCACTGTTTCAAAACCAGTGATAACGACTGCCTTGGAAATCGTATTGATTTTTCCGCCAAATTGGCTGTATGTAACAGTGTTTACAAGCTTAAGCAATTTGTTGGTCAGCGCAAAATCTTTTAGGATGGTCTGAGCGAGCTTGCCGACACTTTCCGATTCAGATGCGACGACTTTATTAATTTCGCCAATAATGCTGGAAAGCGCAGGGAAGTCGCTTTGGCTGCCCATGCAGCGCAATAGTGGCTCCGGTCCACCATGCCAGCCGCTTTCAGATATTGCCGAACTTTTTCGAGTCATGTCCATAGTTTGGTTTCAACGTTGCTGCTCAGTTGCTAGTGAGATGCTCTCATTTCTTTCCTCTGAGAATACAGGAGTTGCACGCTACGAGCCAGCCTGCAGTTGTCTGCAGCCACCTTCAACTCATTGAGCTGCTGTCATTTTAGTACCGCTCAGTTCATGACGGATGACATTCTGAGCGAGAACAACGCTGCCACCCACGGCCAAACGATCCAGATCATCTAGCTATAAGGGCAAACCGATCTCCCAGGTGGTCAATTTGACCTGGAAAGGTGCTCTGGCTCGTGCAGATATCCAAGACCTGCGCTGGCACGATTTAAGACACACTTGGGCTACATGGCTGCGCCAATTGGGGTATACCAACCCACGAGCTGCAACGAATGGGGGGCTGGAAGACGGCGGCAATGGTGGAGCGTTATGCTCATGTAGCGCCCGACCATTTAGCCCAAGCGGCTGCAAGGTTGGAGTCTGTCGGGGTAGGCTACGATTTGGCTACGGTCGGTCAAACAGGTGATGGGAAGCAAGATACCTGAATGGCTTGAAGCCGCGTCACTGGTGCCCGGAACCGGAATCACAAACAATGCCAGGCAACAGATTGCTACTCGATCAAAACAAGTTACTGCAAATGTTACTGCCTTTCCCGATCGCTTGTCCTCTGATGGCGGGGAACACGATGCCGGGATGGACAGGTGGAACTTGTTGTCCGGTTCATCCCCACGCGCGTGGGGAACACAACAGCCCATCCGGCGCGCTGCTCTTGTATTGCGGTTCATCCCCACGCGCGTGGGGAACACAATACTACATCAGATATGTGGATGACTTCTTGCGGTTCATCCCCACGCGCGTGGGGAACACTCCTGGTTGTGGCGGTTTTCCGATGCGTGTTCCGGTTCATCCCCACGCGCGTGGGGAACACTCAGGCCTCACTGAAACGATGGAACCCATCGACGGTTCATCCCCACGCGCGTGGGGAACACGTCGTATCGTTGCGACTATTGCGATCGCGCGCCGGTTCATCCCCACGCGCGTGGGGAACACCTTCGAAATCTAGGGGGAAACCATAGAAAAACCGGTTCATCCCCACGCGCGTGGGGAACACCTTGTCATGCACCTTGAGATAGTTAATCATATCGGTTCATCCCCACGCGCGTCATTGGCAGCGTCAATCCATTCTGCACAAACGTCGGTTCATCCCCACGCGCGTGGGGAACACGAAATAATGCGCAGGATTAACCGGAAACGGGCCGGTTCATCCCCACGCGCGTGGGGAACACTAAATTGCTTTCTTTCTCGATATATCCACCCTTGGTTCATCCCCACGCGCGTGGGGAACACAGGAGCATTATCTTTCTGGAAAGAATATAAGACGGTTCATCCCCACGCGCGTGGGGAACACATCGGCGCATTGAGCGATATTGTGGCCGGCAACGGTTCATCCCCACGCGCGTGGGGAACACGAATGATTGCGCGCCGATGATTTCGGATTGCTCGGTTCATCCCCACGCGCGTGGGGAACACTAAAATCGACCGCAGCGGGCGCGTTCCAGATTCGGTTCATCCCCACGCGCGTGGGGAACACGGATTCTTGGGATCGTAGTTTTCGATGTCAATCGGTTCATCCCCACGCGCGTGGGGAACACGCAGCAAGCTGATATGAGCGCGGCGAAATCAACGGTTCATCCCCACGCGCGTGGGGAACACGGACGATGTTTTTTTGCCAGAGATTCCCTGGCCGGTTCATCCCCACGCGCGTGGGGAACACCTTTTGCAGTTCATCCAGCCGTACCGCTACGGCGGTTCATCCCCACGCGCGTGGGGAACACATATCCAGATGGCGTGCTGATGATGTGATCCGCGGTTCATCCCCACGCGCGTGGGGAACACGTCAGACAGCTCCAGCAACACGCGATGTATTCCGGTTCATCCCCACGCGCGTGGGGAACACTTGATCGCGGTGGTGGTGATCGGCGTGCTGGCCGGTTCATCCCCACGCGCGTGGGGAACACGTGATCGGCTGGATCTGGGTGTTTGTGTTCGCCGGTTCATCCCCACGCGCGTGGGGAACACAAAAGTTCTTCATCAGTCATTTCATCCGGTCGCGGTTCATCCCCACGCGCGTGGGGAACACACATCCTGAATGGGATGATGCCAATCTGAAGGCGGTTCATCCCCACGCGCGTGGGGAACACTTCAAAAACAGGGACACTATTCTGCCGTCAATCGGTTCATCCCCACGCGCGTGGGGAACACCAAGCCATGCTCTATGCCAACCTCAAAGAAAGCGGTTCATCCCCACGCGCGTGGGGAACACAATAATAGCGTCCGGTTGCTCTGCCTCGATCACGGTTCATCCCCACGCGCGTGGGGAACACTGCTCGAATAAGCAAGCTATCTCGACCGCCTCCGGTTCATCCCCACGCGCGTGGGGAACACTCAAGCTGGCGGCTGGCGGCGGAGGTATATTCCGGTTCATCCCCACGCGCGTGGGGAACACGACCCAGACCGGCTGAGCAATCCGCAGCTGCGCGGTTCATCCCCACGCGCGTGGGGAACACGTTAGGGAATTTGCTGAAATTCGGTGGAGTTCCGGTTCATCCCCACGCGCGTGGGGAACACGACCTGAGCCCTGACCTGAGCCCCGACCTGATCGGTTCATCCCCACGCGCGTGGGGAACACCACCTCACGGCTCGCGTTATAGTCTCATCACCTGGTTCATCCCCACGCGCGTGGGGAACACTATGTCAAAGAGGAGAAACTGTCTGGACAGGTCGGTTCATCCCCACGCGCGTGGGGAACACTCCTGCACCGGGGGCACGATGCCAAGATATGTCGGTTCATCCCCACGCGCGTGGGGAACACTCAGTCAAAAACATTGCGCTGCGCGAGCACATCGGTTCATCCCCACGCGCGTGGGGAACACTTTCCAGCTTGATCCTGGCCGCCTGGCTGATCCGGTTCATCCCCACGCGCGTGGGGAACACTATTGATTCACAGCAGGCGTATATGCCGCCAACGGTTCATCCCCACGCGCGTGGGGAACACCATATAAATTTCATCGGCACTTGCCCTTACCCCGGTTCATCCCCACGCGCGTGGGGAACACTACCATTGTTTTGTTGGCCGCGCTGTTCGGCGCGGTTCATCCCCACGCGCGTGGGGAACACGCTCTCAAAATGGCTAATCATTGCCAAAAACGCGGTTCATCCCCACGCGCGTGGGGAACACAGTATGGCCAATGATGCCTGATCGTTGTCCGCCGGTTCATCCCCACGCGCGTGGGGAACACAGGTTAGCGATTACGAATTCATCGGCATGGGCTGGTTCATCCCCACGCGCGTGGGGAACACCGGAGCGCCGACGATCGCTAGCGGTTTTGGCACGGTTCATCCCCACGCGCGTGGGGAACACTGTGCGCATGAGGGATTTTCCCATGATTTTTCCGGTTCATCCCCACGCGCGTGGGGAACACCTATCCGTGAGTGGTTTTCTGCGTTCTGGGCCCGGTTCATCCCCACGCGCGTGGGGAACACTGTGCCAGATCAGACTTGATCTGAGGAATAAACGGTTCATCCCCACGCGCGTGGGGAACACATGCACTACTGGATAGCAAGCAACGGGCATCCCGGTTCATCCCCACGCGCGTGGGGAACACAGCAACTCCAATCAACGACTCCCCTCCGGTCATGGTTCATCCCCACGCGCGTGGGGAACACATCCAACCTCGGGATGTCGTTCTTCAACGGCTCGGTTCATCCCCACGCGCGTGGGGAACACCCACAGCTGAAGCGGCAGCTTGCCTGGATAACCGGTTCATCCCCACGCGCGTGGGGAACACTCAATAGATTGTCAGCATTCATATTGCCCTGCCGGTTCATCCCCACGCGCGTGGGGAACACCATAACTTTGACGGCATGAGTTTTCGCGTTACCGGTTCATCCCCACGCGCGTGGGGAACACACTTCTTCCTTCTCGCTGAATTACCGGCGAAATTCAGCGCAATGTAAATCTACCAAATTTTTAAAGATCGCTTTTTGCTTCTTCCGGCAAAAACGAAACCAGTTTGGCGCCATCCATTTCAACAGGAATTCTACGATTTATTCCCAGCGTCGAAAAATCAAATCCTGCTTCGTTGCTGGTACGCCATGCCATCACCGCATTCCCTTCTTCGATCCCCTTCTCCACCTGATCCCAAATGTAATCGCGCACTTTGGCCGAATAATTTCCGACATAAACGCCAGCGCGAATTTCCAGCAGCCAGATCGCCAAACGCCCGCGTAACCTGGGCGGTGCATTTTCAAGCACGATGACCAGCATCGCCCAGACTTTCCGAATTAGGTATTGCAGGTGCCACAGCCTCTTCCGGTGCTGTTGGCGGCGCTATCTCACCCGCCGCAAGCATTTCCTCGATCCCCGGAATAATACGCTCAAGCAGCCGCGTTTCCCTGAAGACATCGCGGCAAGCAAGGCGCACCTGCTGTTCCGGGTTATGCGGACTTTTCGCGGCGATCTTGAACGCCACCGGCACCACAGTCTCGAATTTGTAAATATCGGCCACGTCATAAACAAAAGACAATGGTTTGCCGGTATGAATGAATCCAACAGCAGGCGCATAGCCGGCAGCCAGTACCGCCGCCTCAGTCACGCCATACAAACATGCCGTCGCGGATGAAAGGCAACGGTTGGGAAGATCACCCTTGTCCCATTCCGTAACATCATAGTTGCGCGCCTTCCATTCCACACCGTATTTCTTGGCAATCAACTTATAAGTCTCGCGCACGCGCGCACCCTCGATGCCGCGCAACTGCTCCACGCTGCGCCGTGCGGGCGGCTCCTCACCAAAGCGAATCGCATACATCTTGCGCACCACCTTTAACCGCAACGTGTCATCCAGCGCCAGCTTGGCCTGGTACAGCAAACGATCAGCACGCGCACCGCCGGGTTGGCCGGAAGAATAAAGCCGCACCCCCGCTTCACCCACCCACACCAAAAGTGTGCCTACCCGCGCCGCCAGCGCCGCAGCCGCGTGGGAAACCCGCGTGCCCGGTTCCAGCATCAGGCAAGCAACCCCACCCACCGGGACATGAGTACGCACGCCAGTTTTATCCACCACCACAAACGCACCGTCCAGCACGTCGAGATGCCCCTTCTCGATAAAAAGAATGGAAAGCCGTTCCTTGATCGGGATGGGTTTGAGCGGAGGCAGCAGATCGGCCATGGTAAGTTTTACCCAAAGAATCCATTAAGCGAGAATAAGCGTAAAAAGCCGTTCGTGGTGAGCTTGTCTAACCATGAGCCTCCCGTCGACGGGCTCAGGGCGAACGGATTTTTTGGTTTAAAAAAAATCTTCTTCACGTTGATGACGTACCGCCAGCACAGTCACGGTCTTACTGTCTTCGATTTCAAACAATGCGACATAACCGTTCGCACCGAAGCTGATAATCAGCTCGCGCAGCAAGGGATGTTCCGGCGACGCCTTGCGGCAACTGAATGGAAAGGTACGCAAGAACTCGATGCCTTTGGCAATAGCCATACGGGCGCGCCTGGCGGCTTTCACATCCCGCTCCGCGAGAAAATCGAACAGGCGCTGCAAGTCCCTCGCGGCGGCAGGCGTAAACCGGACTATGTAGTTCACTTGCGGGCAGCCGCCTTGCGCGAACGCGCCAGCGTTTTATCGAGCCCCGCCAGCACCTCGTCTGCGGAAACGTATTTCCCCGTTTTGCGTGCTTCATCCCGCGCCGCCAGTCCCCGCGCGACGAACTCCTGCTGCATCGCCCGTCGCTGGATGTTGAATTGAATCGCCTCCAGCACAAAACCGGAAAGCGTCTCACCCTCCATCAGCGCAGCCTCGGCAGCGGCACGCACCCCCTCGTTCACCCGCAGCGGCGGGATAGTGGAAGTTTTAGTCACCGTTTTCATCATTCATTCCTCTTTGCATTACAGATGCGATGCAGTATCACCCTAACCCAATTCAAATGCAAGCCGCTATAACCGCCGAACAAGCAGCAGGCCGAAGGCTTTGGCGGGGCCGATGCAGATACCTTCTCATGATGCTGGAGCCACCGACAAAAGCCCAAGCCCCATGGCCTTGCCATGCCCGATGCCGGTTTGCAATGCAGCTTTGAAACTGTCTGGTTCGGTAACCATGAGAATTCCGTCGTACAGCACAGAATGAATCCGGATACCATTGCCTGTGTGTTGCTTTCCTTTGAGCATCTGCTCCTGAGAAATCCGTACATCAATACGCTCCTGCGGCGCTTCTGAAAAGTCGAAGGATGCTAATTGAGATAGCGAAAACCCGTGGTGTTTTCCTTTTCGCTCAAGCCATGCTTCCTGCTCATCCGTCCGCAGTAACCCAAGCCGTTTACTATCCCGCGTCACACAAGGATTGGCACGCAGCCTGAAACGAAAGCGTTGCCCGGCTTTGAGTGAATCGAGCTTGAGCCGCGCCTTCAAGTCAATAGGTGAATCGGCATCAGCCAGCCAACCCTGCACACCAATTCCATCCCAGTTCGGCAAGGATTTACTTTGCACAAGAATGCGCGGACATTCAGCGGTATCTGTTTCTGGTTCAAGCCTCCACAGGAATTCGCCCTCGGGGCACTTTTTGTCTGGTGGGGTAAATGCCCTGCACAGGGTGGAATGTAACTGATACGGATCGGATAGATCGCGCCGAGCTTCCCGGCAACGTGGATCAAGGTGAATTCTATGCAGAAACATGCGCCACCTCCTGTGGGAAGTCGATTAACTCTGACCGTACAAACCGCGATCCGAAACGTCGTTCGGCAAATGAAGACAGAGGCTGATCCATCCTGAGCACACCTGATTCATCAGCGGACTCAAAGGAAACCAGAAGTTGCTCAGGGAGTACTTCACACTTTCGTAATGAGCTGATCCAGGGCCACTGTGCCAGAGCTTCGTGCAATGGTGCATCCAACAATCCATTCTCGATCCAGATTGGCTCGGAAGGCACATAGGATTTTCGTCCTAATGCCAAAGTCCATACCGGGTTTTGCAGGGCGGCATGAATCCGTTCCAGCAACGAGCGATCCTCGCATTCGAGCCCCACAAGGAAGGCCGCGTCGGCGAGATAATCACGCTGGGAGGGGACTCCGTCTTTAGAGGGTTTTCCATCTGCCTTGATGATGGTGTCGGTTGTAGCGCACCCCGCCGTCTGATAGTCCCGTTTGGGCACTCCCGGTCTGTCGTGACGAATCCCCATGGACAAACGTGTCAACGGTTTAAGATCAACCCAGTTCTCGCGAGCTATTCCCATGGCAGCGGCTATGAGACCGATGACACCTGACTTGCTCGGCTCCTTTCCTGTATCTCGCTGGTCAAAGCGACTGGTGGTTCCCCACGATTGCATGGGCCCCATCAGGCGAAGTAACAAGGTAGGCATGGCTTACTCCTGTATGGTCGCAAGAACTCCATCCAGAAGTTCCTGCAAAGATGCCGCAGCGCTTCCATATCCATCAAGCTTGGCATCCGTCAAATTTAGCACCCAGGTTTTTTCCTCACCACCAAATGCGGACTGCAAAATCTTGGCCTTCATGGCAAGCTCCTCCGCTGATTTTCTGGTTAAGGACTCATCCTTTTTTACTCGAATAGCTGTTTCAAATGCATTGGCAAAATTTCTGGGGGCTGTATTGCGGCGTACCGAAACAGCCACGAACTCCGGCGGATTGTGAGCCGCAAAAGTGTTCTGCTTGCCGGTGGGTTCGGCCACCACAAAACCTTCAAGGAAGGCCCGCAAACCTTTGTTCGCCAGCTCCGTGTCATTCTGGAGATTGGATACCAGTTTGTCCCAGTCCACTGCCGCATAACGGTAGAAGCAAGCCGAATTAAACTCTACCGTGCCCATCATATCGGCACCAGCGGTATCCTCGGGCTTGAGGTTGTCCACTGCGGTGTAGAAGTCGAATTCACGCTCCACGGAATGGGTCGAAATGGCGTGGGCTACCTGGCAAGCGGCGTTCTGGTTCTTCTCGGGCATGTCGGCCAGCATGCGCCCGAAGAGCGCCACATCCACGGCTTTGCCACCGTTGAAAACTTTGTCAAGAGCTTTCTTCAACTCGGGATCAGCATTCTGGGCGGCTTGCTTCTTGGTTTTGCCTGCCTTTTTTCCCTCGGCTGGTGCCGTATCGGATACCACAATGGAATCCCATTTCTCGTCGATAATGTTGGCTATGTTGGAAATTTCTCGCTGCCCCAAGAACAGAAGATACTCACTTTTCCCATCCTCCTTCACCGTAAGTTCCATAGCTGCCAATGCCAAGCGAACCTTGTCGGCGGCCTCGGCTTCGACGCGCCCCTTTTCGACCAAGGATTTGGTGAGGGCATCCAAGATACGTTTGGTACGAACGGCAACATCATCCGATGCCAAGGCGTCTTGTCCCACCAGTTCCGCAAAATGCTGGCGCACGGCTCGCTTGAGACATTGACTTGAAACACGGGCACGACGTGTGCCGCCGAAAAGAGCGTCCTTCGGTGCGCCGGTGTTGTCGCGGTTCAAATTCGACGGGGCAAAATTCTGTAAGGCATGAATCTCGATAATTGTTTTCATTCGCTGATCTCCTTTTCGTTTTGATGTTCATTTGCTGATTCGTGGTTCAGGGTTCGGTAAAAATCGCGAGCCCAAGCATTCTGTGTGCGCTTCTGGTCATCGTTCCAGTACAGAAGCCCCTTCAATAAATCGTTGAAGTCGATGGCTTGCTCTTTGAGGAGAGCAACCATCTGGCGCAAGCGGTTTGGCAACTGGTCGGGGTCGGAATCCAGCAGTGTGATGAAGCGGCGTTCAGTGCTCGTAGAACCACTAGCAACCAGATGTGCCGCACATGCCTTCCCGATGGGTAACGGTGCTCCGTTCCGACCCTCACTCCAGTGCACGGCCCAAAGACCCGCTACCAGATACAACATTTCCCTCCGCCAGGAATTTTCTTCTCCCTTAAGGAAAGGTTCGACATAGGGATAGGCTTGCGCAAATTTCCCCGGATCAAAAGCCAAGCTTCGCCGTAACACGGCTCTTACTTTGGTGTCCTTTTCGTTCAGGCCTTCCAGCCATTCGATAAATCCATTCATGCCTCCTCCTTCCGTGGTTCGAGTTTCAAAATCTCGTCATTCAGTTCCTTCAGTTTGCGCAGTACCGGCCCTTCGGCTTTCACCAGTGCTCGGATGGCCCAGGCATCTCCCGTGGAAACGGAGGCGCTATGCTGTGCCCACGCCGCCCGCAAAGTGTCCCGAACGGTCTTCAGCCACTGGCAACGAATATCTTCGGAATCCCGGTTGAGAGTGTATTCACGAAGAATTTCATGAAAACTGGATTCAAGGGTTAACCAGAACCAACGAACTGCGTTTGCCGATTGAGCGAAGCATTTAATATCGGATAACGGAACATCCCGCTCTCCTCTGGAAAGAAGGGCCTTTGCATATACCCCGATACTGCTGGAGAGACATGCCTTAATTCCTTCATCTCCATTCCACAAAGCTTTCCCAGCTTTTTCAGCTTCGATCAAAATGTCTCGAATATCGTGACGAATGTAGCGATCTCCCGAAATTGCTTCAGGAAGGGCAAAGTGTTCATTTCTCCAGAAGGCAATATTAGGTCGAGGTGGAAAATACCTCTGCCCAAGAACCATCACACCTCTCGGTAACCTTTGGCGATCCATCTTGGTGAGCATTACGGCATGTTCAATGACTCTAGGAGCGAGATGCGCATCATCTGGAAGAAGAGAGTCAAAATCTCTCCAAAATCCCTTTTCCTCAAAATGGATAGACACCTTTCTTTTTACCTTCTCCTTTGTTTCTCCATCAGTAACCTCCACAATGGCATATCCGAGCATCGGATCTTGCTCATTCGATGCTTTGTATCCGATGCCAGAAGCAAAGCCCAACTCGGATATTTCGCCTGAAGGTAGTCCCTTAAAAAGAATTGAGCGGGTTCGCCACGTAAAGAGATCGACAATTCCGGTAGCCCCCCTCTCTGTAGCTCGATCTTTTTCTTTTCCTGATTTCTTGTCTTGCACTTTAATCGCGGTTTTCAGGTACACCAGAGACTCCGGTTCTTTTTCCCACGAGGGAATATCGGATTGCATGACTGCCCGATTTTGAGGAACAAGACAGAAGAGAAGGGTGTCGAGCAGATTCAACCCAACAGGAATTGCCATCACGGAGCCAGCTGACGGTGCCGTTCCGGTATGTGAGATTTCACTTTTTCCTGCGGACACGGCAAAGGTCTGGGTGGCAAGCAGCCACCGAACGGCAGCAGCAGGTTTGATGCTGCCAGATGCAGTCGTATCCACATGATCGAAAAGAACCTTGGCATTGTCGGCATTGTGCTCGGCAGCAAGCGCCGTCCACGCTCTCCAAGCCTTCGGCTCGAATGTTGGAATCTGACCAAACGGATATTTCTCATCAAACAACCAAAACCGATCCCGCCATTTTTCCAAATAAGCCGTGATTTTTTCGCTTGGTAATCCAACCTTGAACAATGCCTTGGCCTGATCTATATCAGTCGGCCCCTCCAGCGCGCGGTACATCACCGCAAGCAGAAAGCGGTGCAGGGCTGCCACCACCAACGGTGAAGAGTCTTCAATGGCGGCGATTTCCTTGGCGTGTAGCAGGGTGTCGCGGATGCCCAGTTCGTCGCGGGTACCATCTGCGAATCGCACCGGAATCCATTTCTCGTCTATCAGGTTGAATCGGCTCATTCTGCCTCCTTTGGTTCGTACACTATTCCCAAGTCATCATCCAGTCGCACCTTCGCATCCTCCGTCCAGCATCCTTGCGTATCCAGTGTAAGTGCAAAGCAATTGCGCAAGAGCGGAGATTTCTTCCATCCTTCCGGCACTCCCGGCACCCGAAGTTTCCTGACTACATCTTTACGCGAAATACTTACGGCTTGGAGATACCATCGTTTTGCTTGGTCGAAATCGGGTATCACTTCGGAACTGAATTCGTCATCCGAGAATAACGGAATGGCAATAACCGAATCTTCACCAAGCCGGGTTTTGGCCATCAGTGTTTTATGCACACCGGGTTCGTCTTCATCGTAAAGAACGAATCGCGCTGGATCATTCCACGATGCATCGTCTGGAAAGCCTATGATCGCTTGGTTCGCCTGCCCCTTGTGGGCGATAACTTCACCGTCTTCGGCTTCTAGGGATTTTTCCAGACGTTCCCGCAAGGATTCCGGTATATCTACCTTCTCTTCGTACACCGCTTGCACCAAGGTGTCGATTTCCTCCGGTAGTGTCAGGCTCTGTTTTGTCCGCAAAAGAATCCAAGTGCGCAACAGAATATCCTCGCGATACACCGCGCCCCACCAGAGCGGTTTTTCGAATGAAGGCGGCTCGTCGCCAGCAAGTCCTGCAACCAGCAGGATCGGCTCCGAAATAGGCCTGGATTTTCGTGCATGCCGCCACAAGCGCCCTGCGCGCTGAAGCACAAGGTCAATGGGCGCAAGATCGGTTGCGATTAGATCAAAATCGAGGTCAAGACTCTGCTCCGCCACTTGGGTTGCGATAAGGATTTTTCGGTCTGCCCGATTCCCCGACTCCCCGAATGTCTCCAAGGCATGATCTTCGCGTTTCTGCCGCCGCTCGGCAGGGAAGCGGGCGTGGAAGAGATAGACTTCTGTTCCATCGGCAAGGCGTTTGCCAATACGCTGGCCTTCGCGCTCCAACGGCTCACCCTCGGGGAAAAGCCGATACAAATCCTGTGCTCGCTGTACGGTATTAACCAGCGCCAAGCCCATGCCACCATTGGCAAGGTGTTCTTCCAGTGCAGTACGCATATTGGACAAATCCGCACCGATGCCCTGTAACTTTATAGTCAGTCGCCGTGCAGGATCGGCTTCGAAATGTTTTTGAGTTGCCTCTTCTCCGGGGCAGAATACTGAGAGACGTGGGTACGCCTTCTCTTGCTCGGGCAAGTCGCCGCCTACCACATTCGCCAACGCTTTGCGGATTGACGGTGGCAGTGTGGCGGATAGAAGAATTACCGATGAGCCTAATGCCAGCAGCCAGCGCAGCAAATGAACCAGAAGTGTGCCGGTGTATGCGTCGTAAGCATGTATCTCATCGAAAACCACTACGCGGTTTGCAAGGCCCCACATGCGAACGAAGTTATGTCGCACGGGCAAAATAGGCAGCAAAGCTTGATCGACAGTCCCCACGCCGTATTTGGAGAGGAGCGCCCGTTTCTTGTTGGTAAACCATTCCCCCGCACGAACCTCGCCACCCATGTTGGGATCATGGATGTCCGAAAGGCGCAATTTCTGGAAGGTGTCATTGAGTAACGCCCCGCCATGCAGCAATTGCAGGTCAAGCTTTCGATCCGAACCTTGGTCGCGCAGAAATTTAAGGGTGCGCTTGAACATGGCATTACCCGTGGCCTTGGTCGGCAAAGCCACATACAAACCACGATGCCCGAAATGACGTTGCAATTCCAAGTAAGCGAAGTAGGCGGCCTCGGTCTTACCCTCACCCATGGGCGCTTCCATCAGCAGGATAGCCGGTGCGTTCAGATCAGCCACAATATCAGCGACTGCTTGCTGCAAAGGACGTGGAGGGAATTTAAAAACCTGTTCGAAGGATTTTGGTCCTGAAGAAAGTGGTGTGCGTGGTTCCCAGCCGATTGCATCTAAAGCCTGCTCAGCAAGTATTCTGCGTTTTTGGAGCCATCCATCCAGATCATCACAGTCTTCGGTGGTTCCGAAGCTGAACCAATCTTCATTGGAGCCGATCCAGTCGGCAAAACTGGTGAGACCTGACAACAACATGAAGTCGGGGCCGGTGAGACTTTGTTTGGTGGGAATCTTGATAGGCTTGAAAACCTCAAGCAAGGCATTGACAAGTCCTTTGCGGACTTGCGTCCAAGCATCCTTGCCAAGGGCGCTTCTATCCCCCTCTAGGTCATTGAGGGTTATTGGCGATGCCCTGCTCCCGTGATGACATCCCACCGCATCGGCTACGAGTTCCGCCAATTCATCCGGCCAGTTCATTTCCCGCAATAACTCCGTTAGTGCAATTTGGCTCACGAAGGCGTGGTTGATCTCGGTATTCGGACTGCGCCCAGAATCCATCCCGGTCAGGTTTTTCCACTTGCACTGAAAACCCGGACAGGCCTTCCCAAGATCGTGGCAGGCGATCACGAGCAACAACCATGGTCGAGCATTCTCCCAATCCATCCCCAAACATGCCGCCATCCTGCTGCGAGTTGTTTTCGGTTCGCGTGCCAAAATGGCATCCGAACTGGCAGCTACATCCAGCATATGGAGAATGAGGGGATGCCATCTTGCGTCCCCATCCTTGCCCGTTTTTGCCCAGAGGCTTGCAAATGCTTGATCCATTTTTCTTACGTCACCCCTTGATGGCCTGCGAGCGGATGCCATTTTTATTCGAGCGGGTAGGCTGGGTCGGCCTTGCCCCAGTAGTTGAAAATCGTATTCCCTCGTTGCTCTGGCATGTTTGACGTTTTTGGTTCCTGATTTTTCGGTTGTCGGGAAGTGTATACCCATGGGTGACTCAAAACTTGAGCCTGTCATTCATTCTTTTACATTGCTCGATATTGAGCCAAAGCCGATGCCAATTGTTCGTGAACCAGTTGACGCAAACTTCTCGGTTCGATCACTTGCACATCAGCCCCATGCTTGAGTACGTCCATCACCAGTTCGCGTGAATCGGAATAAGGTATGCGCAATTCATAGCTGCCATCTTCGAGCACGATGCCTTGCTGTTGTGGATGCCAGTGTTCATCGGCCACCCAGCGCGCCCGCTCCGGAGTGAAGCGCAACACGGCGGTGTGTTTTGGCTTGCCCGCGAAGATGCCGTAGGAACTCGCGTAATGAGCGTCGAGCTGTTTTTCCGGCACGTCGCGGCAACGCTGCGGCAATGCTTTGGCAGCGCGGATGCGTTCGACGGCAAAGCTGCGCAGCGCGTTGCGGGTGTGGCACCAGGCGTCCAAGTACCAGTTGTCGCGGTAATGGATAAGCCGCTGCGGGGAGATTTCGCGCTTGCTGGCTTCGTCGTTGCCGCGTCCGTGGTAGCTAATGCGCAGCCTGTTTCTTTGCAGCAATGCGCCCGCTACGGTTTGGAAACATTCCAGTTCGACATTGCGTCCGGTCATGCGCAGGATGCGTACTCGTTTGGAGATTTCTTCGCTGCCCAGATGGCTCTTGCCCAGATTTCCGGCCGCGAGGATTTGTTCGATGCGTTCTTTGACGGGCTTGAGCTGTGTATCGAGCAGGCCGGGTTGAACGTGTGCCAGCAGTTGCTGGGCAGTCAGCAGTGCGTAAAGTTCGGTTTCACTGAACCAGAGTCCGGGAAGCTCGAAGGGTTGTCCGTCGCCCGGCGCATAGTGGTAGCCGTTGCGCTGGCGGTCATATTCAATCGGTGCGTTGAAGAATAGCCGCAATTCCTGAATGACGCGATTGACCGTGGCGCGGGAGCATTCGAGTTTTTCCTGCAATAACCGATGCGCCACAGGATATCTTCGTCCCGCAAGAACCTGATGTAGCCGATAAATTCGCTGCAAACGCTCCATCTCATGCTCCTGAGTGAATCACAAACGATATGGCACATTCAGACGTAACTTCCCACAACACATGAACTATACATTTGCTGCTGGATTCCCTCGCAAACAAAATTGACGAAGCATAAAAATTGTATCTCGTTGTGCATTATCGCGCCATGCGATGCATAAAAGACGAATGAAAATAGTAACCGCGTAAGATATCCACTCGCGCTTAACAATTTTACTATTCAATTCGATGAACGTATGCCGCAGCATTAATGAATTTCGTTTCATAAAATTCACGACACCTCCGTGCCGTTACCCTAAACTGATATTTCCCGAAAAAATCATCTTCCTGCCACGTCTGATGAGCAGACGGTACTCCCCTCGGCCATGATTATCGCGCAGCCATTCTGGAAAGTTCGGAAATGCCACGCTCTTAACCAAGGATGGTTTAACTGGGCGTCCATCCGACCCCACACGGTACACATAGATAATATCGTTGCCGTTTCTTTCGTGTAGTATCGACCAGAGCCGATCCCAAACATCCGGTTTGTAATATTCTTGTTCAGTCATGATGTTTTCTCCATAAAAATATTTCTGCAATGCAGAATGCTCCGCATTTATTCATCCAAACAAGGTGTGTTTGCTTGCGTGTACCTTGTGTGTTATCTGTGTGTACCTGGTGTGTTGGCTGTGTGTTCCCGGTGTGTTCTGTTGTGTGTTGCCTGTGCAAACAGATGTTTTGAACCTATTCATCCCGCACGATACTATTTGGCAACTTTGCGGGATGCCTTTACGCAGTCAGTGATCCACTGCTGGATTTCGCTTTCGATCCAGCCAATGGAACGAAGGCCGATGGAAACGGGCTTGGGGAATTCACCGGTGCGCACCTTGGCATAAATGCTGCTGCGGCTTAAACCAGTTCGGGATTTGACAGCGGGGAGTCTTAGGATGGCATCCATGTTATATACCTCTCGGGTAGTGATTGAACATGAATGCATGGTGCAGAACCTCGAAGCGAGAAGCGAGGCATGGAATGCAGGCGATATGCTTCCGGAAAGCTGTATTACCTATCCTGGGCGTTGTTCTCCTTGTTCACGTATGGCCTGGACGCGTAACACGGCCAGTGACTTTTTTGAAATCAATTCTTTTGCCTTGGGCGCGGTGGTTTTTCTGACCCTGTCCTCGCTACCATCACTACTGGGGAAAACAGCTTCTTCCATCACTCTGTAGGGAATTGTTACCTCGCTCTCCTGCTTCCAGAGCATCAAGTCCAGATAGGGCAGTATGCCCAGTCTTGCCCATTCGGCGAAATCCGGCCGGTGCCATTTTTTTGAAAAAATTGGTGCGTCGCATTCTTTCCGCAGTATCGGCAAGTACGCTTCGAATTGCTCAACCAACTCCCTGTCCGGAAGCAACAGGTTGACACCAATCAGGGCTTGATCAAGCGGCTTGCGTAAAACGTGATGTACCGGCTCATGGAGGAGCGCTATAACTTCTCGATTAATTAGGGGCGGTGCCTCTGGGTTTTCCGGTGGTATACCAAGTATGACTTCAAAGTGTGCCTTTGCCTGAATACTTTTGCTTTTTTCCATATTAATTGCAGCCATATAGAGCTCATGAACCGTCAGTGAGTGAACGCCGTGCTTGGATTGCTCAATGATGGGTTCCTCGTAAAACATGCCACGGTGGTAATGAAAACTCAAGTCATTGTTTGTTGTGACGTCTATGATGGGTGCTGCACGGATGAGGTTGAGTATTCCGGAAATGATTCGACCGTCGGACAGAAATGATAAGCAGCAAGCCCTGATGTAGAGCTGCACATACCACCCGGCGGCATCCAGGTTCTTTGCCGGATGATATTTTTCCAGGCTGAACCATTCGGGCAGCTCGGATTTGTTTTTAATGCGCTGGTTCATTCCGCTTTATTGCGTGTTTTGAATAAAGAGATAATTGTGGGCTCTGCATTTGATCCGGGCTAATGCTTTTTTCTTTTCAGCAGTGGGATCACCTTCGCGCCTGATTCTATCGAGTCCAAGTAATCCGCCCATTGCTGCATCATTTTTCGACGTTCTGCCAGGTGTGAGGTACGGTTGTATGCGCGTCCATTAGGATCGCGTACGGCATGGGCAAGCTGGTGTTCGATATAGTCGGGGCGCACCTGTAGCACTTCATCCAAGATGGTGCGCGCCATTGCTCGAAAACCGTGGCCGCTCATTTCATCCTTGGCATAGCCCATGCGCCTAAGGGCAGCCAGCACTGCGTTATCGCTCATGGGTCTGCCATTGGTGCGCGCACCCGGAAACACATATCTTCCACTACCTGTCTGTGCCTGAAGTTCTCGCAAGATTTTTACTGCTTGGGTACATAGCGGGACAAGGTGCGGCTCACGCATCTTCATCCGCTCGGCAGGAATATTCCATTCTGCTTCATCCAAGTCAAATTCTGCCCATTCCGCTTTGCGCAGCTCGCCGGGGCGCACAAAAAATAGAGGTGCAAGACGCAGGGCGCATTTGGTAACAAAGTTGCCTTGATAGCCGTCAATGGCACGAAGCAACTCGCCTATTGCCTTGGGATCAGTAATGGCAGCGTGATGTTCTACTTTCTGGCTGGGCATGTATTCGGATAAACGCGCAGTCGGATCACCTTGCGAGTATCCTTTTTTGGCGGCATATCCAAATATTCGGCCACAATTCCAAAGAACGCGGCGGGCAATATCCAGTGCGCCTCTGTCTACAATGCGCTGGACGGCTGCATCTATTTCAGGCGTAGTGATTTCATTTATCGGTCGTTTCCCTAGCCAAGGGAAAATATCCTTTGCCATCCATCCGATAATTTTTTCCGTTTGCTTGTCGGATCGTCTGTCCGTTGGCACAGATGCCCATTCACGTGCAACATCTTCAAAAGAGCCAGCAACAGGCAAGCCATTATCTATCCGCCGTTCGGCTTCCAGCTTTTTCTCCTTTACCTGCTTATCGGCCTTGCGTATATCACTTGGGTCTGTTCCCCCTGCTACCAGCTCGCGCGCTTCGTTAGCACTTTTCCGTGCCGAACTTAACGATGTATCAGGGTATACACCTAAGGAAAGCGTCTTACGCTTGCCACCAATGGAGTAATCAAATCGCCACCACTTCGCTCCATCCGGCTTGACCAGCAAGTAAAGTCCATCACCATCACTCACGCGAAGCGTGGATTGAAGGGGCTTAATGCTCTTGAGAGTCGCATCCGACTTGATTTTGTGTCGCGCCATTGCAGTAACTCCTCAAACGAAATGCAGTAACAATGCAAGTTACTGCAAATGTTACTGCATTTTACCGTGATTTTCAATAAATGTTACTGCATTGACCTGGACAACAAAAAACCGACAAGCGTTTATTTATGCTGGTTTTGTGAACTTTCTTGGACTTCGTTGAACTACCTGATGGTGCCCGGAACCGGAATCGAACCGGTACGCTGGTTTTACCCAAGCGACGGATTTTAAGTCCGTTGTGTCTACCAATTTCACCACCCGGGCAGGCATTTGGAGGCGAGACCCAGAATCGAACTGGGATAGGCGGATTTGCAATCCGCCTATTTTCTAGTGTAGGTGCGGCTTGCGGAGCTTTGCCACCCTACGCTGCCTACTTGACGTGTCTTGATGGGTGTTATTGTATCACCGCGCACGGTTGCGTATTCCGTCATTCATGGTCACTTATTCCAGCAGGAGATGTTAACCAGTTCGGTTCGATCTAACCCGATAATCTGGCATCGGCGTTACTCACAACGTGGCATGCGCGCACCACTCACGTTGAGGGTTTTGGCGGTATGCACGGTATTCCACCCCTCTTGCCTCTCCCCCGAGCGAGGACGGGGCGCTGTCTGCCAGAGCAATGGCATCTCAACTTTCCGGTGGAATTCCGGCGGAATTTGAATCGAGATTGAATGATTTCTTTCGATCAACTCCGCGGCATCGTGGAAGGATGCGATGGCGATAGTTTCTCAAGGACGGAACGGTGATACCGCCGGCACTTCATCCATTTGTCTGCGCACAGATGCGCCGATGAAGTCGGCAAACGGCTTGATATTGCCATTCACGCTGGCCTGTTCAAGCGAGGCCATGTAGCTGTCTCGATCATCAACATGAATGACCGTCCACGGGTATCCTCCGGACGCGAGCATTGAATTCATCAGGAACCGCGCCATGCGCCCGTTGCCATCCCCATAAGGGTGTATATAGACGAAGACAAAATGGCCGAGCACTGCGCGGACTGCCGGCTCCGGCTCCTTCGAGATCAGGTCGAAAAAGACCGGCATGGCAACTCTTACAGATTCATAGGATGGCGGCACATGCCGCGCATAGCGAATGAATACCGGCCAGGAGCGATAGCCGGCAAGATGTTTGGGTTCAAGGATGCCACTCATGACGGAAGGCTCGAAGAGTTTCCGGTACCAGTCATGATGATCGTGCCGAATCACTTCGCCGGGCTCTTTCCGTCCCAGGATGCTCGACACACTCTTGCGAACCTCAATGAACGCCTGATGGTAGCCTTTGGCTGCCAGCGCGTTGCGATCATTCCTGTCTTCGCTGTTCTCTTCAGGATTCCATTGACCGGACGCGATCCTGGCGATCAGGGCTTCTGTCACACGATACCCCTCGATAGACAACGAATGATAGGCATCTTCCACATGACGGTCATTGACGTCCGCGATGTAGGACTCGATGTCATCAGGCAATCCGGGTGCCGGCGGTAATGCGCGGATCACTGCCTCCCGCATCGATTCCCACATCAGTCGGATACGGATCGCGCAAGGTGATTCCGCGCGCGACAGAGTCGGCAAGGATGCCGGCGGAACCTGAAAAGGATCGTTCTCGGTGACCGTATAACCGGCATCACGCATAGTTCTGACGATACGGTCACCCTCATTGGCGCGCCCGATCGCGCGCATTGCGCCAGCGATCCGTCCGGCGACGACTGAGTTGCCACCTTCGAGTATCTTGGCCAGGATCTCTGACGCATCCGATATCTGCGATAACGCAATCTGCGCATCGATCGGATTCGTCGTGAAGAAGGTCGGCGACACACGCACCAGCGATGCCGGTAACGAGAGCAGACGAATCCCGTCCTTGACGACAATATCAGCACCCGAGGCAAAGTCCTTTGAACGGTAATCAAAAAGACCTGTCTCGAATTTAAGTGTGAGATTGTTGTTCGATCCGGTCTTGGTATGGACCATCAACTGGCGAGGGATCGTTGTGTTGCCGGCGTACCTTTGTAGCGACGCTTCGGGCGACAGATACCAGTCATTGCCGAACCGGACGTTGCAGTATGCGGTGACGAATTCAAAGAAGGACGCATACCATGCGGTCGATTCACCCGCTTTGTCTGCCGGATTGGAAACGATATACCAACCCTTGACTACTTCTTTTATGAAGCCTGCAGCAACCAGTCGATCACGATGAACACGACTGAAGTCTCCGCTCTGAAATACATGCAGACCCCGATCCTGTGCGCTTTTCAGGAGTTTCAGCGACTCAGCCAGCTTTTCATTTGGGGCAGCCATGATAGACCTCGGCAAGTTTATTGTGCATTACTATAGCACGTTTATCGCGATTTACAATAGCACGTTTAATCAGCTTCACAATGGGAAGTCTATTGTGCTTCGCCCAAGAGAGAAAGACCCTGTCTTAGGCCTTTGGCTTGCTACCGTAACCTTATTGGTTTCCAAGTCGATCCTGTCAAACGAAATTCCCAGCAGCTTGGCCGCCTGTGCTGTAATTGGCCCATCGAAGATGCCACCGTGCGACGGGATAAAGTCTTTCTGACATTTGGCGCGACCGTCTCCTTCGGGCGAAACTGGCCTGTCACACCATTTCAATCTGTCCATAAAGTGATTGAAGGTAATTGTGTTTTCGGTGAGAATCAAAAGCATCTCACGTAACGACAACCAGCATGAACCGTTCTGACCTGATCACACACCTAGCCGAGCTACACCCACAGCTTTTCGCCAAAGATGCCGAAAGCGTAGTCAAGGTAATTCTGGATGCGCTGTCCAACACGTTATCAAAAGGTGGGCGTGTCGAAATACGTGGCTTTGGTAGCTTTGGATTGAATTACCGACCACCACGTCAGGGGCGTAATCCAAAAACTGGTGGCCAAGTAAAAGTGCCCGCGAAATACGTGCCGCACTTCAAAGCTGGTAAGGAGCTTAGGGAGCGTGTAATCGAAGGTGATTAACCCTTACAACGGTCATTAATAGGAAAGTTTTACCGCTGTGTGACATGAACAGACCGTCAGTAGAATCGCTACGACCTTCCTCTCATCGGCCATGGACTAAACCGCTACGCGGTATGGGCGCTCCGTTCCTGAGCCTGGGATAGATCTTAAGTATGTAGGTGGTTGACACCAAAGTTCTGTTGCTTAATTTGGTAAGTGAGGCAATCCGCCTCATTTACCGAGAGGAGCAGAATCATGACTGCAACTACCTCGTCCGTTTCCCCGTTACGTCAACGCATGCTGGACGACATGCGGATGCGCAAACTATCCCCCAAGACCCAGATCAGCTATATCCGCTCAGTACGGCAATTCGCAGCGTACCTCAAACGATCACCCGACACCGCGACTGCCGAGGAGTTGCGGCGCTACCAGTTATACATGATCGATCACGGCACATCGGCGGTCTCGATCAATAACGCACTTAGCGGCTTGAAGTTCCTGTTCGAGCACACGCTCGATCACCCCGAACTGATGCGCAAGATGCAGTCGGTACCGGTTCCCCACAAACTCCCGGTGGTGTTGAGTCGCGACGAGGTATCGCGTCTGATTGCAGCCTCCGGCAATCTCAAACATCAAACGGCGTTATCTGTTGCCTACGGCGCAGGACTGCGCGTGAGCGAGGTGTGTGGACTCAGAATCAGTGATATCGATAGCCAGCGCATGGCGTTGCGTATCGAACAAGGCAAAGGCAGCAAAGATCGTTATGCCATGCTCTCACCCGTCCTGCTCGAACAACTGCGCAATTGGTGGCGATATGCCAATGCACAAGGCAAGATGCGCGAAGGTGGGTGGGTGTTCCCCGGACAGGATCCCATCGATCCGCTCAGCTCACGCCAACTCAATCGCGTCATTCACGCCGCCGCGGATGCAGCGCATATCGACAAGCGCGTTTCGATGCATACCTTGCGCCACAGCTTCGCCACCCACCTGCTGGAACAGAAGGTGGACATCCGCGTGATCCAGGTATTGCTGGGTCATCGGAAGCTGGACACGACCGCACGCTATGTTCAGGTTGCCACCGACCTGCTGCGCGAGGTGATCAGTCCACTGGAAGTGCTACCGACCCAGTAGCGTGCAGTCATGCAACGCCCTGCCTTGGAGGTTGCGGATATCTTCCGCAGCTACGGACCTGCCTGGAGACAAAGTCAGCACGGTCACCTGAATCTGAGTCAACTGAAGGTCATGTCGGCCATCGAGCAGTGCCGCAGTGCGGCGCTGGGTGGACATGTGCTGCATTGTCCGGCGTGTGGACAGGACGAGATCGCCTACAACTCCTGCCGTAACCGGCATTGCCCGAAGTGCCAGGCCAGTGCCGCCAGGCGTTGGCTCGAGGCGCGTCAGACCGAGCTGTTGCCGGTGGACTATTACCACGTGGTGTTCACCTTGCCGGAACCGATCAGCAGCATCGCCTATACCAACAAGGCGGTGATCTATCGCCTGCTGTTCGAGGTCGCAGCCGAGACGCTGCGCACCATCGCCGCAGACCCCAAACATCTGGGCGCGCGCATCGGCACAACACTGGTGTTGCACACCTGGGGATCGGCGCTGACGCACCATCCCCATGTGCATGGCATCGTGCCAGGTGGCGGTCTGTCATTCGACGGCGAGCGTTGGGTTGCGTGCAAGCCGGGATTCTTCCTGCCGGTGCGGGTGTTGTCGCGGTTGTTCCGGCGGCGATTCCTCGAAGAACTGGAGAAGGCTCATCACCTGGGGCAGTTGCAGTTCTTCGGTGAGTACGCGCCGCTTGCTGATGCGGCGGCCTTTGCCGACTGGCTCGCGCCGCTCAGAAAGTGCGAATGGGTGGTGTATGCCAAGCGCCCGTTCGCCGGTCCGGCGGCAGTGCTGGCGTATCTGTCGCGCTATACCCACCGGGTGGCGATTTCCAACTCACGACTCATTGCCCTGGACGAGCGCGGGGTGACCTTCCGCTACAAGGATTACCGTGTCGAGGGGAGTACTCGCCATAAGTCCATGACGCTCGGCACAGGCGAGTTCATGCGTCGCTTCCTGTTACATGTCCTGCCCAGTGGATTTCATCGCATCCGCCACTACGGGCTGATCGCCAATGGCGGACGGCGGGAGAATTTGGCGCGGGCACGTGAGCTGTTGCATGTCGTGCCGGTGGAACCGAAAGAGATCGATGCGCCGGACGAAGCTGTACAGCCCACCTTCGTCTGTCCCCACTGCGGTGCTGCGATGCGGGTGATCGAAACACTGGCCCGTATCCAACTGATACGGGCGCCGCCTCATCTGCGGGGGCCGCCATGAACGTAACGGCGCTTTACTACCCTACAACGAGTTGCCGGTCTGGACCGGCAAGCTGCGGCTTTGTGTTGTGTTGCAATAACGGTGCAACGACACTGGCACGCAAGCTCTATAGTCAGGTCAATGAACGCGTCATTGAGCGTCGGAACAAGCTGCTGCGCTTACTGAGCAGACAGACTGACGATTCAACGAGCGGTGCAAACCGTCTAATCCCCATAGCCTGCACGCTGATCAAAGTGCATCAGTAACTCACGCGGTTTCCTCCTTGGAGCGGTTGCCCGACGTCAGCCCGGAAAGGTCTGTTGCATCCTGGCCGAGCTGCAGTCGAAGGGCTGACATCCGACAACCCTTAACCTTAGTGGACGCTGGCGCCAGTCTGAACTTCATTGGCTATAGATGTCCGCTTTGTGGCATGCTATTGGCATGGTGCCACAGCCGCTGCGTGCCAATAACGGAAGCTCAACAGTTATATTGCCCCCTGTTATTTGATTCGGAAAATGAAAAGGCACCGGTTTTTAACGGATAACAGTTATAGAAAAAATGCCAACTGATATTCAGGAGAGGAACATGAAGTTAGTTCGATTACTAGTGGTTGTTCTTGCTATTGTGTTTACTTCTAGTAGCTATGCTCTGGATACTATGGGAGACAGTAGCTGTGGAAAATGGGTTTCAGATCACACTTCGAATAGTGTCGGAAGGTATTCAGAGGAGGCTTGGCTAACTGGGTTGCTCTCCGGAATGGCTATAATTTCAAATAGAGACATATTGAGGGATACAGATGGTGAGTCAGTATTTCTCTGGATGGACTGTTGAGGCCGACCGAAAACTGACCCACATATAGGAGCTGTGCCGATCCAAAATTGACCCAGGTGTTCTACTTGCCCTGCCTAACTTTTAGGCAGGAGATAAAAGGTGATCACTATGGAAATGATTGGAAAGATACGACGGATGTATTTACGCGACAGACTGTCGCTGCATGAAATAACGAAGCGCACAGGTTTATCGCGCAACACGATACGCAACTGGCTGAGAAGTCCCAAGGAGACGGCCCCTCCGACCTACCGCCGAAGTGAGCGACCCTGCAAACTGAGCGCGTTTCATGACTGCTGGAACAGGCACTCAAAGCCGATGCCCACCGTATCAAGCAAAACAGGCGTACCGGCAAGGACCTGTTTGCGCAAATCAAAGCAGGATGGCTACGCGGGAGGCTATAGCCGCGTCACCGATTTCATCCGCGACTGGCGGGGTCGGGAAGGCAAGACGCCGCGCGCCTTCGTCCCGCTGAAGTTTGCACTGGGTGAGGCGTTCCAGTTCGACTGGAGCGAAGAGGGGCTGGTGATTGGCGGCATCTACCGGCGCATCCAGGTGTCGCACCTCAAGCTGTGCGCCAGCCGAGCCTTCTGGCTGGTCGCCTACCCGAGCCAAGGACACGAAATGCTGTTCGATGCCCACACACGCTCCTTCACCGCACTGGGCGGCATTCCCCGGCGTGGCATCTACGACAACATGAAGACGGCCGTCGACAAGGTCAACAAGGGCAAGGGGCGGATCGTCAATGCGCGCTTTGCCGTGATGTGCGCGCACTACCTGTTTGACCCTGACTTCTGCAACGTGGCCTCGGGCTGGGAGAAAGGCGTCGTGGAGAAGAACGTCCAGGATAGTCGGCGGCGCATCTGGCTGGATGCGCAGAACCAACGATTTGGCTCCTTCGCCGAACTCAATGTGTGGCTGGGCGAGCGTTGCCGGTCTCTCTGGAGTGAGTTGCGCCATCCAGAGTACAAGGAATTCAGCGTGGCCGAGGTGCTGGAGCAGGAGCGCGCCGAAATGATGCCGATGCCCGCGCCGTTTGACGGCTATGTGGAGAAACTGGCGCGCGTATCCAGTACGTGCCTGATCACCGCGCATCGCAATCGTTACTCGGTGCCGTGTGAGTTGGTCGGACAGATGGTCAGCACCCGGCTCTATCCGCATCAGATCAGCGTGGTGGTCGGAGACGCCGTGGTTGCCAACCATGACCGCCTGACCGAACGTGAACATATCCGCTACGACTGGCAGCACTACATCCCGCTGGTGGAACGCAAACCGGGAGCACTGCGAAACGGTGCGCCCTTTGCCGACATGCCGGCACCGCTCAAGCAGTTGCGGCAGGGTCTGATGCGCCACGCGGGTGGGCGACAGGATCATGGCGCAGGTGCTGGCGCCGTACCCACTGCCGGGCTGGATGCGGTCTTGGTGGCGGTGGAACTGGTGATCGAATCCGGCGCACTCAGTGCCGAGCACGTCCTCAATGTGCTGGCGCGGCTGAACGCCAGCCCACTGCCTGCGTGCGTGGAGACGAGCTTGCAACTCAAGGAGGCACCGCTGGCCAACACAGGTCGCTACGACAGCCTGCGCGAGGTAGACGAAACAGTAACCGACGTAGCGGAGGTCAACCATGATTGATGTCACGACTGAACTCAAAGAGCTGCGGTTGCACGGCATGGCCGTGCTTGGAAGGATTTGATGGACCAGGGCACGACGTCGACGGAGTCCTCCCGATGGTTGATCGAGCACCTGCTGCAAGCTGAACACACGGATCGCGCCATGCGCTCGGTGAGCCACCAGATGAATGCGGCCAAGTTCCCCGTGCATCGTGATCTGGCGGGATTCGACTTCGACTCGTCCACGGTCGATCAAGCCCTTGGTCAAGCAACTGGCGACGCTGGCGTTTACCGATACGGCACAGAACGTGGTGCTCATTGGCGGCCCCGGCACCGGCAAGACGCATCTGGCCACCGCCATCGGGGTGTCCGGCATCGCCTTGCAGGGCAAGCGTGTGCGTTTCTATCTCTACGGTCGATCTGGTCAATGTTCTGGAGCGGGAGAAGCGCGATGGCAAGGCCGGACGGCTTGCCATGAGCTTGATGCGTATGGATCTGGTCATTCTTGATGAACTTGGCTATCTCCCGTTCAGCCAGGTCGGCGGTGCCTTGCTGTTTCACCTGCTGTCCAAACTGTACGAGCACACCAGCGTGATCATCACGACGAACCTGAGCTTCTCGGAATGGTCCAGCGTGTTTGGCGATGCCAAGATGACCACGGCGCTGCTGGATCGGCTCACCCATCACTGCCATATCGTGGAAACGGGCAACGAGTCATACCGGTTCCAGCACAGCAGTACGGCGGCGAAGTCGCGCATCAAGTCACGGGAGCAGAAACACAAGGGAAGCAAAGAGGTTCCGGCTGAAGAGCCGTTCTGAGCTGGGGCGAGAGGGAATCCATAACAGGCAACACCCATTCTGAGTTCTCTCTCGCATTCTTGTGAAACACAAAAAAGGAGAACTTCAAGAACCAGCTATTGGTACACTTATCCACAGCTGTTGGATCAAAATACAGCGACCGGACCTGGGTCAATATTCAATCGGCACGGTGGGTCAATATTCAGTCGGCGCGAACAGATGGACAACTACTGTAAGGCCCACCCACTGGACAACATTAGTTCTGGAGCAACAGTTCTCTTCATTGAGCTAGCCCAGAGGATGAAGAAGCAGAAGCAGTAGCACTGCCTCAAGTCACCCCGAGGTAGACAGTCCCAAGTTCCTATTGCTATAGCAGGTTTGTGTCGATTGTGTGAGTTCGCCAATGTCGGAAATTGTCAACCTAGTTGTCGCCTGAATGCTTGCGTTTATGCGGCCATTTTTAGCTCTATATCTCCTTCCATTTTCTTGCTTTCTTCAGTGATGTGCTGATCCGGATTCAGATGCACGACGCGGACGGGTTGCCAGTTTCTGGTGGCACCGCTCCAACGAGCCGGATGTCGTCGTTTTGCTGCCTCGTAGACGGCGGTGCGCTTCTCCAATAATGCGGTGTCGAGTCCCCCATGGCGTTCTGCCGGGGTAACGAAGCGGATGGCGCTGTGCCGATGTTCGTGGTTGTACCATTGGACAAACGTACCAACCCACTGCCGTGCAGCGAGCAGACTTTCAAACGCCTGACGCGGATAGGCCGGCCGGTATTTCAAGGTCTTGAACAGTGATTCCGAGTACGGATTGTCATTGCTGACCGCCGGACAACTAAACGAAGGGGCGACCCCCAACGCTTGCAAGGTGGCCAGCATGGTGGCGCCTTTCATCGGGCTGCCATTGTCAGAATGCAGCACCACCTGGTTCGGCGCGATGGCTTCCCGTATGCAGATGTCGCGCATGACCTCGCTCGCCAGCTCACTGCTTTCCACCTCGTAGATCTGCCAGCCGACGATCTTGCGACTAAAGATATCCATGAACAAATACAGGTAGAAATAGAGGCCCTTCACGGGTGTCGGCATATAAGTGATGTCCCAACTGAACAACTGGTTGGGGGCCGTAGCGCAGAGCGCTCGCGGTTTGTGACGTCGCTGCGCAGGGCGTTCTGCTCCCCGATGCCTGAGCTGATTCTCGGCTCTCAAGACACGGTAACAGGTGGATTCAGAGGCGATGTACTCTCCCCGATCCGCCAGTATCGGCACGATCTGACTCGGCGGCAGGCTGCCGAATTCGTCTGAATTGACAACCATCAACAGGCGTTCTCGTTCCAACGTACCCAGACGGTTTGCCGGTGTTTGAATCCGCTCCGGGCGTTGATCGCCGCGTGACTGGTCAATCTGCCAGCGCTGCAAGGTGCGTTCACTGAGGGTAATGACGGCACAGGCACGATCCTGGCGTGCGCCGGAATCCATGGCCTCCTGCACCATTGCGAGGATATGGCCGCGCTCTACGAGTGAGGTCATTTGACCTCGTCCTCCCAGAGCGCGCGGAACTTTTTTTGTAAAATCAGCAACGCAGCAGCCTCCGCCAATGCGCGTTCCTTGCGCACTAATTCACGCTTGAGCTGGTCGTTCTCATCTTTCAACACCCGTATTTCACGACTGCCCGATGCAACCTTTACCTCCGCACAAAAAGCAGTTTTCCAACTCGTCAGATGATGGGCAAACAAGCCGTTTTCACGACACCAGGTCTGCAACGCTTCTCCCGACAAACCATGCGTTGCATGCAAGGCCAGCAACTGCTCCTCTGCACTCCAGTCCTGCGGGCGGCGCTCTTTTGTCGCCACCACACCAACCGCGTTCACTGCTTTCCTTTTCATCCAATTCTTTACCGTGTGATAGTTGACGTTCAACTCTTCCGCGACCGACTTAACCGACCGCTGGCCACGAGAATATACCTTGAATAACGCCTGCTCGATGAATGCTGCTGAATATCGTGATCCCATTGTTGTCTCCACACCTCAAAGTTAAATTTTTGAGGCGACAACTAGTCTGACGCCGGGGGATGTCCGCTGTCGGGCAGTTCAGTATTTTGTGCACTAGAATATTTTCATTGCTCTGAAGCAGACGTTTGCCAATTGTTACTATCGACACGATATAGTCACTCCGTCCTGTTTTCAGTGATACTAGTCACAGCTGGCAGGTATCTGTCAGTGAAGGCAGGACATGCACCTGCGGATTACGAATAATTGACACCAACATTCGATGTTTACCGCTTTGGTTTCGAATCCGCAGGTGCGCTTGGGTGCCGGGTAGCCAGACGCGGTTGCCCGCGTCCAGCCCCCTCAGAACCGTGCTTGCGACTTTCACCGCACACGGCTCAAGCCTCTACAAAGGCATCCTTCGACACCCGGTTTCACAACTGTATTTTCCGGCAAACTTTAATGATGATTCCTACGGCAATTGAGATGGTGCATTCGAAGATTGCTTGCCGCGTTCGACCCGCCCTCGGTTCTTTTCACAATATAGCGAACATCCCAAGGGGTGCCCTTTGTGATTGGTTCCTGGCAGGTAGAACACCGGCCATCTTGCCTTAGCCATACACGGTGAAACTTCGCACGACCTCTTGATGAATTCAGCATTTTCTTGCCCCAACGGGACTCGAAATACTGCTCCCATTGTGGGTCGTGCGGGTTTGCGTCGGCTTTAATCTTGACATGCCGCTGTATTGGCGTGTCCGATTCTCGCAGCAAGATGAATTCCCTTTGCGTGCCATCCTCTTCTTTTTCTGTTGCGGCAAATACCCAGTTCCGAAGACCTTTGGATTTAAAATATTTATCCTTAACCCATCGATCATTTTTATTGGGATGCCTTCTTACCGCCCATTGCCATAACATTGACCAGACTTGTGTATCAACCCGACTAAAGGTTTTCTTGGCGACCACATGGCTATGGTAATTCGCCCATCCCCGTAAAACCGGATTGAGCAGCCTTATCAGATTGGCCTGTTTAGCCGTCTTGTTGCCGTTGATGATCTAACGGATTTTATCAAGATGCGCTTTGACGTTCGCTTTCGACGGCTTCATCAACAACTTGTTGTCATACTTGCGAATGTTCCATCCGAGGAAATCAAACCCATCCCTGATGTGCGTTACTTTGGTCTTTTCCGGCGACAGGACTAGCCCGCGTTCCGCCAGAAATTCAACTACTGCGGGTTTGACTTCATGCTCCAGCCATTCTTTCGAATTGCCGGTGATAATGAAGTCGTCCGCGTAACGCACCATGTTCATTTTCAGACCCGTCTTCTTCGCTTTCGGGAATTTCTCCGCCAGCATCGCTTCGAGGCCATCAAGTGTCATGTTTGCCAGAACCGGACTGATGATTCCCCCTTGCGGGGTACCGGCTTCTGTGGGGAAGAGTTCGTTTTGATACACGAATCCCGCCTTGAGCCACTTCTTTAGAATCGCCTTGTCCGTAGGGATGTTGACGACCATCCAGTCATGACTGATTTTGTCGAAACAGCCTTGGATGTCAGCCTCAAGCACCCATCCAGCGCTTGCCTTTTTTGCAAGGGCAATGAAGCATTGTGCCCCTGCATCGGCAGTTGCGCGTTCCGGCCTGAACCCATAAGAATTCAGGTCGGCAGTGGTTTCCGCAATGGGTTCCAACGCCAGCAGATGTAACGCTTGCATGGCGCGGCATTTCATTACGGGAATGCCGAGCGGCCTTGTCTTGCCATTTTTCTTCGGAATTAACACCCTCCGAAGCGGAAGCGGCGAATAACCCCGCCGCTTCATCGACGCTATCGCGTTGATCTTTGCCTCCGGTGTTTTCCACGTTACCTTGTCCACACCGGGGGTGTTCTTGCCTTTATTTTCAGTCACCCGCTTGACGGCTAATGCTTTACCGCTGAACGAGTGGGTCAGCAACCATTGCAAGGCTTTCACCTTGCTGTGCCTGCCGACCTGTGTTGCCTTCACAATACGCGCTTGCAGCCGTCTTACATGTCGCTGAACATCAATCCAACTGATGCCGTTCCACGTCATGTCGAAGGGCGCACACGCCAGTGTTGCAGCGTCCATTTGCTCTCCCTCCGTTTAGATGGTTCTATCAACTCTCTTGTGAAGAGAGACCATAAGGAAGTCTGCCCGCTTTCGCGTGGAGTGATGTTTCAACCCCTATCCGTGCCATTACAGAACGGCATTCGCTTTTTACCTCGATCCTATTCCCGCACCGCCATAGGCAGACTTTGCAGTCAGCTGTCCCCGAAGGGGAGCGATACGGGGTTTCCACGTTCCACTTGCAGAAGTACATCGGGTTAGGTGCCTGCTATCGACCGGAAGGTGTATGGGTCACGAAAGCGTATAACGAAAACGCTGTTCCCACCTTCATTGCCGTTTTGGCTCAAGCGTAAAAGCCATTTCCGCTTGTTTATTCTGACGATCTTTATCGCAGATTCAAATGTTTTCACCGTACCGACTATCTAGCACTTATCCGGCTTATGGCTGCCTGAAGGGTACGCCTCTCGCGATTGATACCCCATGCCTTGCGGCACTTCGTTACATTGTCAGAGTCGCTCTTTATTCAGACTCCTAGATTCACCAGGTGACACTGGTGGTTTCCTCCTCTCAAAGTGGAAACAACTTTTACAAGCGACCTCGTGTCGCAATCGTTAACGAATACTCAGGGCGCGCCGCACAACCGGCTCTCTATATTGTCTTCGCAGGACCCTTGCATGCATGTCCATATTTGTAATCTACCACTTATGGAGGTGATTATGAAGTCACAATCTACCCCTTCCTTCACGGCCTTCGTTGGCATCGACTGGGCCGACACGAAACACGATTTCTGTATACAGGCGGCAGGATCAGACCAGCGTGTGTTTGGCACCATGGATCATTCCCCGGAAGAAATCGCGAAATGGGCGTATTCATTGCGAGATCGGTTTGGTGGTCCCATTGCCATCTGTCTCGAACTTGCCAAGGGTCCATTGGTCTATGCGCTGCAACGATTTGAATTCCTCGTTCTCTTCCCGGTCCACCCATCAACGCTTGCCAAATACCGAGAAGCCTTCGTACCCAGCCATGCCAAAGACGATCCGACTGATGCTGAAATGGCGCTGGATATTTTGCTCCGCCATCCCGACAAGCTACAGCCCCTCAAACTGCAAAGCGTTGCCATGCGGACTTTGACCACGCTCGTTGAGGAGCGACGTTGTCTGGTCAATCACGTGACCAGCATCACTAACCGTATGACCAGCGCACTCAAGCAATACTACCCACAGGTGCTGGACTGGTTCGAACACCGGGATACCCTGATCTTCTGCGACTTCTTGGAGCACTGGCCAACGCTAAAACAAGTTAAGCGCGCAAGGCGCTCGACACTGGAGTCCTTCTTCCACCAGCACAATGGTCGCCGAGCACATCTCGTCGAGGAGCGCATCCAGGGTATCCGGGCTGCCACCGCCCTCACAGAGGATGAGTCCGTTATCCGCCCATGCCAGATGGTCGTGCAAGTGCTGGTCGAGCAGTTACGAGTCCTCTTGCAGGCTATCGATCGCTTCGATGCCGAGATTGATGTCGTTACCAAGAGCCTGCCCGACTATGATCTGTTCGCAGCCTTGCCAGGTGCCGGACACATTCAGGCGCCTAGATTGCTGGTCGCCTTTGGCGAAGATCGGGATCGTTATGCAAGTGCCGCAGAGATACAGCGCTATTCTGGGGTTGCTCCAGTGGTTGAGCGCAGCGGTAACAAGAGCTGGGTGCATTGGCGTATCGCCTGTCCCACATTCCTCCGCCAGACCTTTGTCGAGTGGGCAGGCTCAACCATACCAAGATCCTTCTGGGCCGAAGCATACTATCGACAGCAACGCAGCAAAGGTTGCTCTCATCGAGTGGCGGTACGCGCTCTTGCGTTCAAATGGATACGAATAATCTATCGCTGCTGGAAGACACGAACCCCGTACGACGAATCCGTTTATTTGAAAGCGCTAAAAAATCGAGGATCGCCACTGCTGGCTAACCTGTCGGAATCTGCAAAAATGACTTGACGGAGTACCTCAGGGCGCGAAGCGGAAGGCGAGCACACCAAAAAGCTGACTATCAGCGACGAATGAGGGAAACAGGCATTCTCATATTGAGACCTCCCTTCGCAAGTTAACCAGCACTATGTGTTTGGCGCAAATGATTTAGTAGTTTCGCCTTGTCCCGTTCTGAGATCGTGTCTGATCCGTGCTTCTTGCTGATACCAGCCGCTTGCAACTGCCCCAGCAACAAGGTAATCGGCAGACCAAGTTCTTCCGCAAAGTGCGCTACATTTTTCCTCACGGTGGTAGCAGTTTCAGCTTTGGGCGATCCGATGGGGCGTCGGGTTAGCGGTTTACGTGGGCGTTCCTTCATAATTCTGCGGAGGGAATCGCTTTGTATCTTGTGTTCGTAAGACGACCATTCAAGCAAATACAGTGAGCCCCTTGAAATGGACTTGTATCCACTTAGCGCAGCTTTGCCAATCGGCTCAAAGTCCCGAAGAGAACCCTCGCATAGAACGCGAATTATCGAGTCACGCTGGGGAGGGGTATTTTTCCAGAAGTGACTCTCAGGTTCAAAGGACAAAAATACTCCTTCAATCGGGCTGCCTTTGGTCAGGTAGTTACGCCGCAGATTTCCTATTTTTTGTGTGCCACTCGCGGCCACATTCGCCACAGTGTTGGACGAATAGCCGGATAGCACGTCAGTGCAATTGATCTGCGTGACCGCAAGTACCAGCGACTCGGATTCCAGAAAAAGAGCCGGGATTTCGTAGATGAAAAAAATTGAGCCGCGTACCCGCAAACTCTCAGCGTATTTCTTGGCGCTTAATAGCGATGAATGCATGCACCCATCCAAGTATCGCTGCACCCAAGTGGAGTGCCAAGCGTTGCGACCGTCGTGAACGTAGTAAAGCTTGCGAATGGATTTACGCGACACACTCTCCTTTTGGAGTTGTGGGAATCGGTACTCATTGTAGTTTCGTAGCTGCATGGTTCTTAGGCCGCTAATGTCTGAGGTAACCGGTTCGGTTGACCGAGAGGTTAGCTGTGCCGAGTGCGTGCATGTAGTCAGGCTTAATCGGTTGCCGGAGGCGGTCATTTTTCATGGTGGATATTTTACACCTCGACAGCCCGCAACTGGCAGAGCCGATATTGACGAATGGATGCTACTATCAATTAGTCGTGGCGAAACATTCCTTCTTTCTTCTGGATCATATCTAGCATCTTGACAGATTTCTGATCCCCAAGCTGGGCGGCTTTATTCAGAAATTCAAGGGCAAGCTCCTTGTTTCTCTTAACCTTGGCTTTCCCAGTTGCATACGCCATACCCAAAACGCCCATCGCATCAGTTTGTCCTGCATCAACGGCTTTGTGAAGCCAGTCTAAGGCTAACTCACCGTTTTCATAGGTTCCTTGCCCTAGAAGATACATGGAACCTAGAAGTGCCATTGCGTTTTTCTCTCCTAGCTGTGCAGCCTCTCTCATGATGGGAAATGCATTTCTGTATTTTTTCGCGCTGTAATGAGCCAATGCCTCATCGTAGAGTTGGGTAGCCTTGGTTTTATTCTGTAGAGAATCAACATAAGTGTGCAGCTTTAAGATTAGCTTTTCAATCATCTTAAACTTTGTGAATTTCTAATTAAAAATTCTGAAACTCAAATAGCACCCATTTATACAAGTAGGAAATCTTATTCATTTTTGAATGCACTCAATTAAATTTCCATGTCATAAATGGATCCGCTAATAAGCGGTTATAGGCTTTAGATATTTCACCTTCTCTATAAAACTTTTAAAGTCTCGACAAAGGCTGCAATACAATACGCACAGACAATACCGAGTCCAATCGCAATAACACCCACAAGAGGATTAAATGCCCCCTTATCATTCCATGATAAAGGAGAAAGTATGGCAATAAAAAAACAAAGTCCAGTGAAAGCGGGGATAAGTGGCAGCGCTAGATACAGTCGCTTTTTTAAGAGGAGATTTCCGAGGATTAATATCATTTGAGATCATGTTCCCTCCAATAGTTTGTAAAGTTCTATTCCTACCAACCAGAAATCGTAAATGCTGGCTGCAATTGATTCACAAAAATAGTCACTGAAATGTCGTCGGCATTACCTAGAATGCCATCTGGCCCATACGATGTCAGTTTGTATGCGGGATTAGAAGTATTGGTGCAAACAACAATTGATGTTGTAGTTGGGTAATACTGAATCGGATTTCCCCAAGGGTCATATGCAACCGATGGTGGTATATTCAACCCAACAATACTAGGAATTCCTCCGTTACCTGAAGGAAGTTGATACTGATTGTCTCCGTTATAGTGCCCATTGTTATAACAATAATTGCCATTAATTCGATTTGATATTGGAAGGCGTAAAAGAAGAACAATATAGCAAAGTCGTTATTAAGAACCGCATTGTAGGTTTGTACTGATCCATTGGTAATAAGCGGCGATAACAAATTATTGGCATTCAATGGCAAAACAATATCGTCAAACGGATTTGTTGTTGAAATAGAAGCATCCTTCATTACGAAAATATTATTCCCGTTTGCATTTTCAGTTTCATCCGTATATCCAGATGGAACTGGATTCTTTAAACCTGAACGGTTGGCTGTATATGCTCCATAACCGGACTGTCCGTAAGATATGATAACTGTGACCGCCGAGCATGGGTTATAAGTGAAGCCTGCGGAAGTGCAATCGTTAATTTGTGTACCGCCTGCCGAATTTAATATCTTTATTGCACCCTCTAATCCGGAGATTGTTTGTTTTCCTGATGCGGCGGCTGTAACGGCAACTGTCTGAGTTGCCGTTAGGGA
>CAWJHB010000004.1:0-499913 GCA_963842555.1 uncultured beta proteobacterium | reverse complement strand
GCTTTCGCCCACGACACGTCGCGCCCGCTCAGACTTACAAGACCGAAGTACCCGTAAAGATGGGAGAGTGGATAGCTCCCGCCCCTGCTTCGTCTGACCTTATACTTGCTGCGCAACCACCGGCGCAACCGCAAAGCTGTGTAGCTGTCGAGCGCAAGATAGGTGCTGCTGACCGTGCCTACACTAAAGTAGTTCGCCCAGCCGCGCAACATGCGATTCAACTTGCCAATCAGCTCTGTGGTCTCTTGCCATGCTGTTGAGATAAGCGTCAGCTCATAGACCTTTTCGACCATGCGTTTACGCTCTTCTTTGACGGCCACAGAGCCATACGTGCCTGCCCTGTCTTCGCCGAATATCTCCTTCCAAACGTGTAACCCAGAAAATCAAACTCCCCTGCCGGAACCCTGCAGATACCGGTCTTCTCCTCGTTCACCGTCAGCTTCAGCTTGCCCATGATCAGACGCATCCACTGCAAGGCTTCTTCCGCCTTGCCGCGTTTGCACAGGATCACGAGATCATCCGCGTAGGTGACGATCCGACTGCCAAGTCTTCGCTCCAGCCCCAGCTGCTTCCACGCCAGCACAAACCGCCGCATGTACAGATTCGACAGCAACGGTGAGATCGGCGATCCTTGCGGTATGCCGCGTCCTTTATCCTTGGCCTCGGTGCTGCGTGTTGTCCGTCCTCGTTGGTCGGTCTCTTCGACTGCGCATTCCAGCCACCTCTTGATCAGATGCAGCACACGCCGATCCACAATGCGTCGCGCGAGCGACTGCATCAGTTCGGTGTGCGGGATGCTGCCGAAGTAGTCCGCGAGATCGGCATCGACGACGTCCGTTTGACCCCGGTGCAGGCGTTCCTCCACTTCCCTTGCCGCCTGCTGGGCATTGCGGCCCGGTCGGTAGGCATATTGCTCGGGTGGGAGGTCGGCTTCGAAGATCGGTTCCAGCACCAGCATCGCTGCTGTCATGCAGACCCGATCGCGCAAGGTGGAAATGCCCAGCGGCCTGAGTTTGCCATTGGCTTTCGGAATCCACACTCGTCTGATAGGACTCGGTTGGTAGTTTTCTTCCCTGAGCGCAAGCGCCAGTTCGTCCAGCCATCGCTTCACGCCGTACGCTTCGACATCCGCAAAGTCCTGTCCGTCCACACCCGGCGCGCCCTTGTTCGAGCGGCACTGAGCATAGGCATGCGCCAGAATATCTTCGCGGCTGATCTTGTCGTACAGCGCATAAAAACGATAGCCAGCTTCTGCCTTCGCTTTTGCGTGTAACGCCATCTGCAGCTTCTGAACACTAATCGGAGTTGTTAGGTTGCCCAATCTCCACGTCCTCACTACGTCTTGCGTCTATCCTGAACTGAGGTTCCTTCCCTCCACCGGCATTACCCGGTTTCGGCAGTACTACGAACCTCTCCGCCACCCCAGGGTGCCCGGCCTGTCCCTCGCGGGCGTCCGGTTGATCATCCCTGATCACACCAAGGGGCTTCCCGTGTTGCGTACGCTTTCCTTGTGTACATGCTGTCGCCACTACCCCGGCACAGCGACTGGCGGTACTACTCTGCTCATCCATCCAGCCGTATCAGCCTTCCCCGAAGCGGCTACCGGGTCGGCCTGCGCATCGTCGTTTTCGAGGCTTGCTCGGCGTTCACTCGCGTTACGGCCTGCACACTCGCGCTGTCACCAATTCGTGACACTCTTTACCCGAAGGCTTCAGCCACTTCGTTACCTCCATAGCTGCTCCGGTTGCTTCCGGCTGGAGCACTTTGGCCGGGTCGGATTTGCACCCACTGGATTAGCGCCACCTTTGCACGGCGCACGCCGAATTTTGCCGGTGGCCAGGCGCATCTTCCTCTGTCCGTTGTTCACCCGCAAGCAGTCAGATGGGCTTTGTCATGCGAAAGGGCCAAGGCCGACCGCAACGGTCATCACTACTTCCCGCAACTGGACATTTAACGTTGCACATGAGCCGTCGGACTCGATGTGTGTATTAGGCAACCAACTGGTGCTGCGGCGCATAACTTACGGATTCTTTAGGAATCTCAAATAGAAGGCTGCAAACACCAAGACAATGCCGATGTTCACTATCAGCCGTTCCCAGAATCGATTCTCAAAGATCAGAAAATCTACACTAACGATAACGGCAATCATCACCATAATGTAAAGCACGACAGACATGTGCCTTGTCATTCCAATCTCCCGTTCAAATACATAAACAGCCGCCTACTGCCACTGCTTGAGTAGGAAATGCAAGGCGGCGCCACACCAAAGCACAGTGCATTCAGATGTTTTTGTTGGAGGTTATTTGTGACCGATCAGGGTCCATCAATAATCTTGCAGGGAATGACGGCGTCTTCATCGAATTTATACACCGAGCACAGGCGATGATAACCATCTGCAATTACAACTTTGCCGTTGGCTGGGTCCCTTACAAGAAGTAACGGCGAGAGAGAAAGTCCCGCTAAAATCTTTTTGTGGTCTTTTTCCACATGGGAGTTACTGACGCCCAATAAAGATAGGCCGGAAGCTCTGAAGATATCCTTGGCTTGGAATTGAGACACAGGCGCTTTCTTCAATTTACGCGAGAGTTTGGCTGCAGTTTTCGAATCATAGATCAGACTCAAATAAGATTCTGCCGCAGGGTAATCTTGGTCCTCAGAAGTCGCCAGCCATTTGATTTGGGGTTTGCTTGACATATTATTCTCTTTCCGCACAGCCGCGTGAACCCGTGACAAAATAATCTTTGTCACTCAAACCCCGACCATATGCAGTCAACGAGAGGCCAAAAAGCAGCCGCCCATCAACCAGAAAGCTTGTGTTTTACTTTCCCGCCCCGCAACAACTTTTGTACTTTTTGCCGCTCCCGCAGGTGCAAGGATCGTTAGGGGCAACTTTCTTCTTTGGTTTTGTGTCGCTTGCTTTTTTGGCCGCTGAAGCGGTTGTTGCTGTGCTTTTCATGATGATTCCCTTCTTGGCTATGATTAAAGGAAGTGAAGCATGGACACTATATACCAAAATTTTGCATCACAAACGACTGGGAAATGGCTGGTTTGTGAATGGGTAAATCAAGCTGGGTAAGAGACCGTGTAATTCGGTTCCATAAAGCCGCACTTCGTGACATCAGCTTTCGGCACACCCATTAGTCGGCCGGTAGTCAAGGGCAAAATAAAACCATCGCAATCTGGTTGCGCTACAACAAAGCATAAAGCCATGCCACCTTGTTTCTTGCAAACTTAACCGCGCCCGTTTTCTCATTTAATCGGTTGCGAAATGAATCGCACCACACACCCATCGAGATCAAACCTGTCGTGATGTTTTACGACGGCCCTGGTGGCTTTTGCCACCCCAGAGAAACGCTGGTTCCAAGACGTGTCCAATGGGTTGTTTCACATTTCCGTGGTTATCGCTATGGCGACTCCAGTGCTAAAGTGGCTCACGACTTGGGCGATTCAGTGTTGCATAAAACAGATGGCACAAAGGCGGCGTCCAATCATTTACCGTGGTTGAAACTCCAGTGTCGATTCCTGGCTCACCGCCCTTGGCCAAACTCTAAACAAAACATCTCTTCACATCGAAAGGCTGCTGCTCTCGCAGAATGTAATAACATGCCCGCGCCAGTTTGTGCGCAACAGACTTGAGCGCCACGACGCGATTGGTACGATTTGCGCTCATAAAATCGTTTCGCTTCCGGGCAAAACCGCAATGCAAAGTTTGCTGCCTCCAAAAATGCCCACGCCAGATATTTATTCCCGTTCTTGGTGTTACCCGATCCTTTCTTCTTGCCGTTGCTTTCATGCAGACTATCCACACACCGGCAGTATGAGCTGAAGTTTCCAACATCAGCAAATCGCGAAATTGTCCCCGTTTCGAGCATGATCGTGGTTGCCAGTATCTGCCCTATGCCCGGTATAGCCTTGACCAATTGGTATCCAGGCTGCAATTTAACCTGTGCTTCCAATCGCTTCTCCAACGCTGCAATCTGTTGTTGCAATGCTTGGCAAACGACTCGATTAGACTCCATAGCCAGAGTCACATCGGATTTCAACCCTAACGCCTCAATTCCTTCAGTTGTCATTCGCTTGATTTGGCGTTTATCCATTCGTCCGCCGGTTTCTCTCGCCAGAGTATTCTCGATGGATAGAATCGGCATCGTACAGCAACGAACCAGTTGCATCCTCTTACGTGCCAGATCTCGTGTGGCACGCAATTCGCGGGGAAATATATGGCCCTCCGGCAACAATCCCAAACGCAGCATTTGCGCCAGATAGGCAGCATCGGCAAAATCTCCGCTGTACTTCAGTCCTTCATATTTCTTCATCGCTGATGGGTGTGCCAAGTGCGCCTGATACCCCGCATCCATCAAACCATCAATCAACCAATACCAGTTATACGTCGATTCAACCACCACGCCAACGGTTTCATCTCGATGGGGCGCCAGCGCCGTCAGTATTTCATTCAGATTATTTGCTAGACGCTTTTGATAAAGAATCCAATCCTCTTCATCTGTTACAACTACAACACTGTTGTTCGAATGCAAATCAATTCCGATATACTTCTTCATGTCGGTCTCCTCGGGTTAAAGTGGTTCGCACCTTAACTTTACCCTTGCTGCAACTACGCAGCTAGGAGGCCGGCTACATGATTATCATCACACCCTTTCATTATTCATGATGGGCTAGGTTCACCTGGATAGGTATCTATACGAATATGCGTTGAATGAAAAATATGTGTTAATTAACATGTGTTATTAGGCGACCGGGGGGCAACGGTGAGGTCATGGTGGGAATCAAATCCAATGGAACGCTGGTTTATCAAGTCGGTCCAATCTTTGTGAATTAAAAGCAAGATTACGACGGATGGTGCGGCTAACAGAAAAATATAGAGGCAACTTAATCTATAGACAGTCTTGCAAAAAGTAACAATTTCATGAGGAGAGGTATCGTGAAAAAGATATTATTTATCGCATTGCTTGCAATTTTATTGACCACATCGGCCTACGCTGAAGGTAGTCGTGGTGGCGGGGGTTATGGCGGTGGAGGGCATTACGGTGGCGGTCATGGCGGTGGCTGGGGTTGGGGAGGTGGTTGGATCTTTCCGGCTCTGATAGGCGGCGCTATTGGTTATGACTTGGCTAATCCGTATTATCCATACTATCCGTATTATCCGTATCCGGTCTATGCACAACCTGCTCCGGTTTATGCCCCTAGCGTGGCACCCTCACCGGTGCAGTACTGGTATTTCTGCCCCGCCGCTAATGCTTATTACCCATATGTGCCTTCGTGCCCGACTGCATGGCAACTCGTACCGGCAATTCCGCCACGCTAAATAAACTGGACAGTTATCTTCGTGTTGGCGGCCAAACGAAAAGGGTGAGTTTACTCTTCTTTTCTTTGCAAATGATTTCACTATTTGAGGAGAAGCACATGAAGAAGCAAGCAGGGTTTGTGGATCCGCAGGCGGTAATTCTGTTGTTTGGGGGGATACTTATACTCATTGTGGCCGCGTTGATAACCGATTGGTCGTTGGCCCACTGGAACGTGGGGGGAAATTAGTCGTCGTACGAGCGCAATAAGTAGCCGTGCTTATTCCTTTCGTTGCACTGAATACGTAGCATATATTTTCAAAGATTAAACTTCCTGGACCATTTACAAAGGAGCACTAAATGATCCCGTTCAAAAAAAAGAAAAAGTTAGTAACTCAAATTCAGGAGAAATAAAATGAAAAAGATCGTTTCAATACTGTTGCTTTCCGCTGTAGCCGGCTCCGCCTTTGCGGCCGATGAAGGTGTCTACGTCGCCGTCAATGCAGGGCAGTCCAGCACCAATACCTATAGCCTGTCCAGCAAAACCGATACTGGCTATAGCGGCTTGCTTGGCTATCAGTTCAACCCCTATTTTGGCCTGGAAGTGCAATACACCTACTTTGGCTCGATCACCCAGCTGGGCACCAGTCCCAATAAAATTACCGGATATGGCTTGAATGTGGTCGGTACTTACCCGTTCGACGATCAATGGTCTGTTTTTCTCAGGGTGGGTGCAGCTGATACCACCATCAAGTCCGTGACCTATAACTCACAGCCCTACGGCGACATCAGCCGCAATGATGTCACTTGGGGCATCGGCGGCCAGTACAACTTCACGCCAGCCTGGGGTTTGCGGATTGATTATGACAGCTACGGTGTTGGCAACAGCGGTGGTGTCCCGTCTGCAACCACAGGCTTGGCGTCCCTGGGCGTGGTTTACCAGTTCTAATGATCTGACACTAAATCAAAGCTGGGCGCAAGCTCGGCTTTGATTGATTGATACATCGACTGTGGAGCACGCTGAAGTCATGCTGTCGCAGGTTGTTGGGCTAGCCAGGTCCATGAACGCAGGGTTACCGTCGTAGCAATCGCCAGTAGTGCTGGTCTTTATCTAGGGCACAGGATGCAAAAATTAAGGCTGGTGGTAAGCCAGTTGAAAATTAAGGCACTAACATTTCTGGAGGGATTAATCATGATTTGTTCTGACGCAACTTGTAAAGTCTGGACACCCCGTATTCTGAGCATCATGCGAATCATTGTCGGTTTCCTTTATTTGCAGCATGGAACGGAGAAGCTTTTAGGCATTCCCCACAACACGATGTTCGAGGGCCTTCACCTGGTTTCATTGATGGGGTTGGCCGGGATTCTGGAGCTGGTAGGTGGGTCGTTGATCCTGCTTGGACTGTTTACACGGCCGGTAGCTTTCATTCTGTCGGGTGAGATGGCAGTGGCTTATTTCATGGCACATGCACCGGGCGGCCTGCTGCCTATCCTGAACCACGGTGAACTGGCTGTCGTGTACTGCTTCGTCTTTCTCTATCTTTCAGTCACTGGAGGAGGTGCATACAGCATCGATGCGATGCTATGCAAAACTAAATCGTCAGATGCCGGTTAACTGTAATTACCACACAAGCATTAGGGCGGGACGGTGAAGGCTGCGTTAGGTAAGGCCAGCTTGGCTGGCTCCCCAATCAGGTTTCTCGGGCAGTTATAGAGTCAGGCATCGCTTATTGTTCCCACAAAAATGCCTCCGAATCTTACGAAACAGGGGCAAGTGCCTAAACAGGGTATTCAGTCCACGGGCTCCCAAAGTCCCGGCCTCGATAGAATCCTCTGCAATCGATTTTCAACGTTCTGGTAAGGGGTAAGCCTACCCGAACGGTGGAAGAGCGCCATTATAAAGTAACGTATACACAAGGCATTACACGCACTTCGCTTACCATGCTCACCTGCCATTCTCCTCTTCGGACATCTGTGGCTTTTACTGGACGAGCAGTAGAGTTGGGGAAACGTGGGTTTCTGATCGATGAGTTTATTGGGGATGAGGATGAGTTTGTTGGGGCTGAGGAAGTGACTGGCCGTATGGTGCAAGTTTTCAATTATCGATACATCGCACTGATTCACTCATAAATTGCCCAAACTGTTTAATCACTTCTCTTGAAGTGGCCAAGTCTGGTGAGCGGAATAGAATGCAAGCACTATACAAGTCGCAATGCCTGCGATTTCCGAAATGAATGTCAGCCCAAACGCCACCAGATAGAGTAAAGAAGTGATTCGATAGTGCCTAGTGATGCGCGCCGTTTCATCATGTTTTAAGCTAATTGAACCCGATTGTATCGAACCTGTTGTTTTCGATACATGCCGCCACAGTCCTTGGAAAATCATAGCAATTACCAGTAAATTACCTGTGTACATATGTGCTGCCATCTTTGCATCTATATGCGACAGATGTTCCGCTAATAATCCTGTTGGAAAGGGAACCAATGTGACTACGAGCAACAATAGACCATTCCAGTAGAGCAGCGTATGTTCAACTTTTTGGACATGGGAAAATATTCCATGGTGTTGCACCCATATGACAAAGACTGTGACGAAGCTACTAAAAAATGCTAGGTATGCTGGCCAGAGTGCAACAAGTGAGTGTGCAAGACCAAGGTTTGCAACTGACTCATGACTGGGCACCTTGATACTAAGCACAAGGAGAGTGGCAGCAATTGCAAAAATGCTATCACTGAATGTCTCGATCCTCCCCGTATCCTTATTTTCTTGCATAAGCGTCTTGCCGCACACATTCGTACGGATTCTTCTGGTTATTTTTGCCGCTTGGCTTCGACATCACCGGGCATATCTGGAATGACGTGTAGCGAGTAGAGATCCGTTGTCGTCCCTAGAGGTTATGGAACAGATCGTTGACCAGATTCTCGGCGACTCCCATACCTGCGCCAAGACCAAGACCGCTGACCATGTTGCCCATGAAGCCTCCGCTGCCGAATCCACCTCCCATACCGCTAGTCCAGCCACGTGGCTGTATTGTCGCCTGGGGATAGGACTGGAGCTGCTGCTCCAGCATCTGGATGTATTGCGCCATCTGCTGCATCATTTGACCGCTCATCTGATTGTAGCCCTGTATGGCAAGGGCAATCGATTTCAAGGACATCGTGAGCTGCTGAGCAGTCGTCGGATCCTTCGCTTCTGTCTGCATTCGCTGCGCTAGGAGCTGGAGCTGCTGCATAATATCCTGTGATTGCTGCTGCAATTGCGCCGCTTGTTGTTGTGCGAGTTGGTATTCCATGGATTTTCCTTGTAATGATTGAAACATCACGTTTGTATCGTTCCTGAATACAAAGTTCCCTTATTGGGTGGATATCTCTATTTCATATATTACCGGCCTCTGAGATTCGTTTGATATTGAGCAAACTCTTTGTGCCCAATTTTTCAATGCAGTGTGCTCTGTGAACCTCTACTGTGCGGTAGCTAATGCCAAGAATTTTTCCAATATCCTTATTACCATGTCCTCTGACAACTAACTTGATGATATCCAGTTCACGTGGCGTCAGACTTTCAAGCAAGCTTGCATCCTCCTGTTTCCTTGCTTCTGCCGCCAGCCTGAATTCAGATATGTCGTGCAAGGAAGAAAGAATATAAACCTTGCTATCCTTTTCGAGCTTGGTTATGTCGTTTACGACATGAATTTTCCTGCCTGACTTGGAAAATAATTCGAGTTTCATTCCTTTCAATGAACCCGAATTATTTATTTGATCGATGGTATGTGATCTAGCGTAAGCGTTGGGATTGATGCCCAACTCGTACGAGTTTCGCCCAAGCGTCTCATCTTTAGTAAAGCCGAACAATTGGACCCAAGCTTCATTTACAAAGACAAACGCATATTGGGGGCCAGCGGATATAGCCGACGGCGAGATGGATTTCTCAAAAAACTCCTTGAAAATATCTTCCAAAGCGGGCCCTCAAATTGCCGATATTTTTGATGAGTATATTAATCAACATAGAGGCAGTTAGCAAAGGAAACGGGAATTTATTGCGAGTACGTTAGCGTAGTTGCCAATTTCATGCGGTAGCAATACAAAGGAGATTAGCTTCTCGGCTACAAGACAAGCGGTCCTATACTTTGGTGGGGATTCGTTTGAGCGAGTGAGGAGGCTTTGGCCATATATTCCCCCCGTACATAACGCCTATTCCAGCGCCTGCTGCTCATACTGCAAGCAAGTGGTGACTATCCACACTTCGACCTCCTGCACCGCAGAGATTCGCAAATCTCTAAGTTGGAGTCCAATCGTGCCTGTTGAAAATATCAATCGGGCAGGTCAACAATGTCGTAATCCGCTACTATTCACGTGGATTAGCTGATGGAGTAGCGTGTCAGCACTCATCTTCTTCCTCCTCCCTTGGTGGTGGATGAGTGTTGATGAGTTCCTTTCGACGCCCTGCTGAAACAGGGCGTTTTTTCTGCTGGCCCGACAACTGGAAAATGGCTCAAGCCGGAGCTTGTCGCAACCGCATACCAAAGTCAGTGCCTGGAATTTTGACTTCGAAGGACGTTCATTAGCATCGATGTTTCGGCTGCAAAACGTACTATGCCGCTTTGAAATTGATTACTTCAGCACTCGCTTTCAAACCGTCCGAATAAGTTGCCTGGGTCTCCAAATAATCAGCCCAGTTTTGCACCAATTTATGCCGTTCTTCTAGAAATTGCGTTCGGTCGTAAGCTGCTTGTATTTCGTCCCTTTTGGCATGTGCAAGCTGTGCTTCCAATACATCAGCATCGACCCGAAATTTCTCTCGGGCAATTGTCCGTAATGTGGCACGAAAACCATGCGTGACAGTTACACCGCGTAACCCACTCTCACGAAGTATCTTGCTCAAGCTATCACGGTGCATATGCTTCGATTTTGGATTTCTCGCACCTGGAAACACGAAAGGAGAATCATCACTTAATTCTCGTTGCATTTGCAGCAGTGGCAGCATTTGCGAAGGTATTGGCGTGATATGGTCATTGCCCATCTTCATGCGTGAAGCCGGAATGTGCCACTCCATTACATCGAAATCGAATTCATCCCAGCGTGCTCCCACCACCACACCTGGACGCAAAGCGGTGTAAAGACAGCACAGAATGGCGGCTCTGGATTGAGGTGAGCCAATAGCATTTATGGTTTTGAGCAGCAATGGAAGATCGTCCGACTTAGTAACAGCGGCATAGTGACCCTTGGTGGCCTTTGGCAAAGCTCCCCGCAGAGAAAGCAATCTACCATCCTCCCGCAAACCTTCTTGAATAGCATATTCGATTATCTGGTTGCAATATTGGCGCGCCTTTATTGCAAGCCGAGGGCCACGTTCGTAAACATTGAGAATTACAGGCTTAATATCAGCTGTTGTGATTTCAGCAATCAACTTGGAAGCCAACTTGGGGAAGATGTAATCATCTAAAGTGTCGCGTGCTTTACGTGCAGTCTCAGATGCCCAGCTCTTTGTCTTATGTGCACACCATTCTTCTGCTACTGATTTGAAAGTGCCCCGAGAGGCAGCCTTCTCCTCTCGTTTTTGTTCCTTCTTTCTTGCAATTGGGTCAACACCTTGAACTAGCCCTGCTTTGGCTTCACGAGCTCTTGTTCGGGCAGCAGAAGGCATGACTGCGGGATATGTCCCTAGCCCAATCATGTTTCGTCTTCCATCTGGTCGGGTATACCTCAACACCCATCGCTTATTGCCTGAACCATCAACAACCAGTTCAAGTCCTTTGCCGTCATAAAGGGTATTGTCAGGCTTCGCAGCATCTATCCGCTTAAGCGATAATTCAATTACACGCTTTGGCATAGGTTTGGGTCTCAGCAAATTACTATGCCATAAACTATTCCAAACAACTCCGGCTGTCAATGCACCTAACTGGAAGCAGAAGATGATGACTGCTGACGATTGGCTTATATAAAGGCTTGCAGAGTGGTATTTTGGAATAAGGCGAACAACCACGGAATGCAATTCGGGTCTTCTTGTGGCACCAGTACAAAACATGGCTCGCGCAAGCGGGCCATTTCCATTTGCGCGCCCGATACAGCGGATGCCGGGGCCGCGACTTTGTGGCGCGGTTTCTCTATCGATTGCTGCCCGCCCGGCTACTCGAACGGATGGCGCAACACGATGGTCTCATCCCGATCCGGTCCGGTCGAAACCATGTCGACCGGCACGCCGCACACTTCGGCGATGCGCTCCAGATAGTTGCGTGCCGCCTTCGGCAGCGCTTCATAATGCCGCACGCCGAGGGTGCTTTCAGCCCAGCCGGGCATCTCTTCATACACGGCTTGGCAATCGGAAAGCGCATCGGCACCCGCGGGCAGGATATCGCTTTCTTTGCCATCGATGCGATAACCTACGGCAAGACGCACGGTTTCCATTCCATCCATCACGTCCAGCTTGGTGACACAAAGACCGGACACGCCGTTGATCTGGATCGAGCGTTTGAGCGCTGCGGCATCGAACCAGCCGCAGCGGCGCGCCCGCCCGGTGGTAGAGCCGAATTCGTGCCCGCGCTTGGCCAGCCCCTCTCCGATCGGGTCGCGCTTGTTCACCGCGTCATAAAGCTCGGTCGGGAACGGGCCGGAACCGACACGCGTGGTGTAAGCCTTGGTAATGCCCAGCACATAATGCAGCATCTGCGGGCCCACCCCCGCACCGGCGCAGGCTGCCCCTGCAATGCAGTTGCTGGAGGTAACGAACGGGTAGGTGCCGTGATCTATATCGAGCAAGGCGCCCTGCGCGCCCTCGAACAGCAAACTCCGGCCTGACTGGTTGGCTTCATACAACGCGCGCGGCACATCCATCACCAGCGGCTTGATGCGTTCCGCCAGCGACAGCGTGTCATCCAGTACTTTCTGAAAATCGACAGTATCGGCCTGGAAGTAATTCTTTAATACGAAGTTATGATAGTCCAGCACCTCGCCCAGCTTGGCGGCAAATCGTTCGCGGAAAAAAATATCCTGCAGGCGGATCGCGCGGCGCGCCACCTTGTCCTCATAGGCCGGGCCGATGCCTCGTCCGGTGGTGCCGATCTTGGCAGCACCTTTGGCCAGTTCGCGGGCAATGTCGATCGCGCCGTGATAGGGCAGGATCAATGGGCAAGCCTCGGATATTTTCAGGCGGTTGTATACATCGATCCCGGCCTCTTGAAGTTCGTCCATCTCCTTCAGCAAGGCGGACGGCGACAGCACCACGCCGTTGCCGATGTAGCACATGACATGCTCGCGCAGGATCCCGGAAGGAATCAGGTGCAACACGGTTTTCTTGCCGGCAATCACCAGGGTATGGCCGGCGTTATGGCCGCCTTGAAAACGCACCACGCCCTGCGCGTGATCTGTCAGCCAGTCGACGATCTTGCCCTTGCCTTCATCACCCCACTGTGTACCGATCACCACCACGTTGTTAGCCATTAGCTTCTTTCCAATTTAGAATTCAAAGCGCAACAACTTGCCAATCCCCGTTGCGCAAAACCAGTTCGCGGTCGCATTGCAATTCCCCGCGCAATGCCTCATCGCCCGACATATCCACGACGACCACCTCGCCGGTTGCGCGCAACTGTGCAATCTTGTCGCGCAGCGCTGCATCCTCGGAGTGGGGCCCCCTTATGCCCAGCCTGGCTGTCTGCGGCGGCAACAGCCGATACAGCTGGCGCAAATCCATGCTAAAACCGGTCGCGGCGCGCGCGCGTCCGAAACTCCTGCCGAGACCGTCGTAGCGTCCGCCCAGCGCGATCGCATCGTGGCTGCCGGCATGGTAGGCGGCGAACACCATCCCGTTGTGATAGTGATAGCCGCGCAGATCGGCAAGGTCTATGCCCACACTCGAAACCAGCGGCTGCAATTTTCCGCAGATGTTCTCCAAATCATCCAGTGCCACAATGATGCCCGGATAATCGGGCAACAACTTGCGAGCCTCGGCCAGTACCTTCGCGCAATTCCCATACAGAGACGGCAATGCCAGCAACGCCTTGCGCAAGCCGGCGCCCAGCGCTTGGGACAAATTCAGCAAAGTCGGGCTGTCCTTGCTTTGCAACGCGACGAACAGGGCGCTTTCCATATCCTTGTCGAGTTTTGCGTGGCTCACCAGCGCGCGAAACACCCCGACATGGCCGAGATCGAGGTGCACGTCCTTGATGCCGACAAGTGCCAGCGATTGCAACATCAGCTGCTGGATTTCCAGATCGCTTTCCAAACCCCCATGGCCGTAAAGCTCCGCACCGATTTGCAACAACTCGCGGGTACGCGTCAACCCGATCGGCTGGGTGTGCAGCACGCTGCCTGCATAGCACAGGCGCACCACGCCCTGGCGATTCAACAGATGCGCATCGATGCGCGCCACTTGCGGCGTGATGTCGGCGCGCAGTGCCAGGGTGCGCCCGCTCAGTTGGTCGACCAGCTTGAAAGTGCGCAAATTCATGTCAGCACTGCCATCGATCAACAACGATTCGGCGTACTCCAGCAACGGCGGTGCGACTAATTGATATCCCGACCTGCGCAACAGTTCAAGGATTTGCGCGCGCATCCGTTCAACGCTCCACGCCTCGTCGGGCAGCATATCTTCTACATGTTCGGGAAGCAGCCAGTTTTGCATCACTTGATCCAATACAGCAACAGCAAACCGGACAACATCGCCGTGAGGCCCACGAAGCGCAATTGCCCGTCCGTCAATGTCAACAGTTTGCGGAAAGTTTCCCGCCATAGTCCGGGCAACACGAAGGGTATCATGCCCTCAACCACCAGCATCATCGCAAGGCCAAGCAGCCAATATTCGAGCACACTATTTACCCGCCCCGCCTGGATTTTTCAGGTATTTGAAGAAGGCCGAGCTCGGATCCAGCACCATCACGTCGCTCTTGTTCTTGAAGCTCTGCTTGTAGGCTTCCAGACTGCGATAGAACGAATAGAACTCGGGGTTTCGGCCGAAGGCTGCGGCATAGATAAGAGAGGCCTTTGCATCGCCCTCGCCCTTGATGCGCTGCGCATCGCGATAGGCATTCGCCAAGATGACCTGGCGCTGCCGGTCGGCATCGGCACGGATCTTCTCGCTATCGGCATAGCCGGTTGCGCGCAGTTCGTTCGCGACGCGCTTGCGCTCGGCCTCCATGCGCCGGTATACCGAATCGCTGATCTCAGTTGGAAAGTCGACGCGCTTGAGACGCACATCCAGCACCTGCACGCCTATCGATTTGGCATCGGCTTCGGTTTTCTGAAGCACCGCCTGCATCACCTGATCGCGTTCGCCGGATATGACATCATGAATGTTGTGCTTGCCGAATTCCTCGCGCATGCTCGAATTGATCGTCTGCATCAGACGTGTCCTGGCCCTCAGTTCATCGCCGCCGACGCTGACATAGTATTGCTTGACGTCCGAGATGCGCCACTTCGCAAAATAATCCACCATCAGGTTTTTCTTTTCCGACGTGATGTAACGGTCAGGCTCTCCCGAGTCCAATGTCAGTATGCGTGAATCAAAGAAACGCACATTCTGCGTAAGCGGCACCTTGAAATACAGCCCCGGTTGGGTTTTCACGCTAACCATTTCACCCAGCTGGAACACGATCGCAGTCTGCCGTTGATCTACCACGAACATGCTCAAGCTGGCCGCGACCAGCACAAGCACCAACCCGATCAGGAGATTAGTCATATTCATTTTCATTATCTTGACTCCCGGTCGCGGCTAATCAGTGAATCGCGATCACCCTGTGCTGCGGCATTATCACTCCCCTGGGTTGTCGCAGGCGCTGCATCGACCTTTCCCGGAGGCGGCAATTCAGTTGTATTTGCGCCCTGTGTGGATTTCAACAATTTATCAAGCGGCAGATAAAGCAGGCTGTTGCCTTTCTTCTGATCGATCATCACCTTGCTGACATTGGTGAGCATCTGCTGCATCATATCCAGATACATGCGCTCGCGCGTCACCGCAGGCGCCTTCTGGTATGCGACCAATATCTGCTTGAAGCGGCTCGCATCTCCTTCGGCATTCGCGATCACGCTTTGATGGTATCCTTGCGCCTCCTCCATCAAACGTGCCGCTGCGCCGCTTGCCCGGGGTATCACGTCATTGGCATAGGCCTGGCCTTCGTTCTTCTGGCGATCTCGATCCTGCCCCGCCTTCACGGCGTCATCGAACGAGGCCTGTACCTGCTCGGGCGGCTGCGCATTTTGCATGGTGACTTTGCTGATAAAAATGCCCGACTTATAGCGATCGAGGATGGTCTGCATCAGCTTGGAGGTTTCCGCGGTCACCTGCTCCCTGCCCTCATACAGCACGAAATCCATCTTGTTCTTGCCAACCACCTCGCGTATCGCCGACTCTCCGACCTGGTGCACGTTTTCATCTGGGTCACGGTTGTTGAACAGGTAGTCGGACGGATTGTTGACGAAGTACTGCACGGCGAACTGGATGTCGATGATATTTTCATCATCGGTCAGCATCAGCGATTCATCCAATATCTTGTTCTTGACGTTATCGCGATAACCGATCTCCACCGTCCGGACCTGGCTCACGTTTACGATTTCCACAGCCTCAACGGGGAAAGGCAAATGCCAATGGGGACCCGGGTCGGTTATCTCCACGTTCTTGCCGAAACGCAACACTGCACCGCGTTGGCCCGCGTCCACGATATAGAAGCCGCTGCCTACCCAGATCAGCAAAATTATCGCGACGATCAACCCAATCCCGCCCGCAAAACCGTGCGGCGGCTGGCCGCTGCTGGGTTTGCCGGCACCGCCTTTGCCGCCCATCAGGGAAGAAATCTTTGCATTAAACCTGCGCAGCATCTCTTCCAGATCAGGCGGGCCGCTGTTGCTGTTCTTGTTGCCCCATTGCGGGTCATTCAGTCCCATATTTGTCACTCACTCGCTTGGTTGATTTTGTCCACAATTACTTCCGAGGCTTGGCGCAATGCCCTGAATTCCTTCAAGGCAAGCCGTAAACCATCCAGTCCCGCACCACTTTTTGCACTCAGGGAAACATCTGTAATTCTACCATATTCGTCCCGGTGCACGCCGGGCGCCATGTCCAGAAGATCGATCTTGTTGAATACCAGAAGCTGGGGAATATCCGCTGCCCCGATCTCGCTCAATACTTTATCAACCTCGGCGATCTGATCGTCGCGCATCGCATTGTTAGCATCAACCACATGCAGCAACAAATCAGCCTGCATCGTTTCTTCGAGTGTGCTGCGGAACGCGGCAACCAGCGAGTGTGGCAAATGCCGGATGAAACCCACCGTGTCAGAGATCACGATTTCTTCATTCTGATGATGCCTCACATCCTCTGCATCTCCCTCCGGGAGGCTCTCTTCTTCGATGAACATGCGGCGCGACGTGGTATCCAGCGTGGCGAACAATTGATCGGCCACATGCACGCTGGACCGGGTCAGCCTGTTGAACAGTGTTGACTTGCCAGCATTGGTATAACCGACGATTGATACAGACAGCACATCGTGACGACTGCGCGCACGGCGCTGTACAGTTCGATGGCGTTTGAGTTTTTCAAGGCGATCCTTCAACAGATGAACGCGCTTTTCCAGCTTGCGCCTGTCCAGCTCCAGCATGGTTTCGCCGGGACCCCTTGCACCAACAGCGTGTTTCTGCTGGCCCATGTCCTGGTTCATTCCAACCAGGTGCGTTGAAAGATATTTGAGTTGTGCCAGCTCCACCTGAACCTTGCCCTCATGGCTTTGCGCCCGCTGGGCGAAAATGTCCAGGATCAGCATGGTCCGGTCGATCACGCGCGTATTCAGTTTGGCGGTCAGATTGCGCATCTGCGCGGGAGAAAGATCATGATTGAAGATCACCAGCGGGCTGTCCAATTGCTCGACGAGTCCGGCGATTTCCTGCACCTTTCCGCTGCCGGCGAACAATGCAGCATCAGGTCTTTGCCGCCTTGCTTCGATGATCGCCAAGACACGAACGCCGGCAGTTTCGGCCAGCAGCTTCAGCTCGGCCAAACTTTCACTATGGTCACTCTTGCCAAAATCGATACTGACCAATAATGCGCCCTCCGAGCCGGCAGGCTGGCGCTGCATTACTCGGCGTCTTCGTGGGGTATGCTGACCGCGCGCGCAGGGACAATAGTCGAAATAGCGTGTTTATATACCATCTGGGTGATCGTGTTCTTCAGCAACACCACGTATTGATCAAACGACTCGATCTGGCCTTGCAGCTTGATCCCGTTGACCAGATAAATCGCAACCTGTACATGCTCTTTGCGCAGCATATTGAGAAACGGGTCTTGCAGTTGCTGTCCTTTTTCACTCATGTTTTTGCTCTTATAGTTAGGAACGAATTGGCACTTTACTGGATTCCGGGGCGGCTGTGAACATGTTTACCCGAAATAAAGTGATGACCCCCAAAACAGGGGCATCGTACCAAAGATCGTCCCAAAGTAACGTGCCGCCAGAAAGGTTATCCCCACCAACATCAGGGCGTAAAATACCAAACGTCAAATAACAACCGGGCCGTGGTAGTCATCATCGTCCTTGGCCAGCGTGGCGCCGGTGGAAATATTCGCCATTTGCCGCTCATGATCCGATTGCACCTGCAACAAGGTCACGACGCAGCCCCCAAGGCTGTCATATTGTTCATGGCCGGTCCCGTATTGCTCTGTTTCGGAATAGAAGAACTGGCAGCGGTAACGCTCTGGCGCCACTTTGCACACACCGCGAATTGCACGCCGCGTTCGGCCAATATATATATGGTCGGACACAAGGTCAGCTCATCCGAAAGCTCATCAAGCTGAAAGTCGCTGTCCGCCTTTTGCATAGGCACCACCTTGCCACAACGCTCGAACAATATAGCGAAAACCGGTTTCTGCTCTGCTTCGGTGAAATCAGGGATACTTATGTCCATGGTCATGTTTGCGCCCAGGGCAATCCTTCGAACCGCCAGCCATTATGTGAATTTCGGTGATGACCTTCGTCCAGATCGCCCTCAAAACCGTGCAGCACGTTATACACCTCAGCAATCCCGGCCTGCTCCAAAGCCAGCCCTGCATCCACTGAACGGCGCCCTGAGCGGCAGATCAGTACAACCGGACGATTTACGCTGGCGGCCTTCTTCACATGGGAAACAAAATGGGGATTGATGTCCCACTCGGGTCCGTCGACCCAAGGGATCAGGATAGAGCCCTTGGGATGGCCGACAAACATATGTTCCATCTCGCTGCGTACGTCGATAAAAACAGCCTCTGGATTTGCCTGCAAGAACTCGAATGCCTGCTTCGGTGTCATGTGTTGCATGGTGGTCTGTGAACTCCGGGTGATTTTGCCTGAGGCCAAATTATAGGCACTTTATGTCTGTTTAGGTAATCCCCATGCCGGCTCGCCGGAAAGAACACCCATGTATGGATCAAACAACGATCTTACGAAGCTGCGGCATCGCTTTAGCCGTTTTCCGTACCGTCAGCGGAGTATTGATCACAATATGCATCCGCCGACAGATACAGATCGTGCAGAGAGCAGATTCCATCGTCTTTGCGCACTGATGCATGCCCCGAACTCATGGTCTTGATGCCCGGATAGATCCTTTCCAGATATTCGGGCGAATTACTGAAGTGCGTACATCCGAAACAACATTCGGCGCCACTGGATTGGGCCATCGTCAAATCTCCTTGGCAAGTGAGAATCCCGTCCCGGGCGAGCATTGACTCGTCGGGACGGGCATGCGGATCAGTGGTGGCTCAGATTCGACCAATAATCCACAAACACGATTGTAGACAGGACAAAGCCTAGGATGACGTTGACCACCACGCCGGTAGTAAATGCCATCAATGGCTTTCTGCCTGCACTCACCAGTTCGCGGAAGCGCGTGGTCAGTCCGATGCTGAAAAAGCAGAAGATGAAGGACCATGTGCGCAGGTTCAGGATCGGGATCACCATTTCCGGTTTAACCACTTTGCCGTAGGCTGCCTCACCATAGTGACTGGCAACGAGTGTCACAAAAATGGAAGCAAGAGCAAAGCCGAAAACGAATTTGGGGAACCTCCACCAGATTTCGGTGGGATTTGGCTTCGTTCCAGTCTTTACTTCCCAACGAGTGGTGGCAATCAAGGCAAGAACGAAAGCCCAGATACCGATCCACACGTCACGACCGACAACCTTCATCAAGGTGAATGCCTGAACTGCATCCCCCGCATTGCCGGCGATACCTGGCTGACCTGCGTAACCGTCATAGGTACTCGCAGCGGCAAAACCGGCAGCATCGGCAAATTCGGATGTCCCAATCCAGGCACCGGCCACACCGACAGGCAAATGCATGGACTTGGATACGAGTGGAAGCACAAAGATCATCACGATGGCCCAGACGATGACCAGGGAAATCGCGATCGGCGCGTGCTCTTTCTTGGCGCCAACGGCACCAGCAATCGCAATCGCACCGGATACGCCACACACCGCGCCACCGGCACCCATGGTAGCCGCTAAACGACGGTCAAGCCCCATTTTCGTGGCAGTAAAAAAGATCACTGAAAACGTCGTAATCGAAACGATGGATGCCTGCACAATCGCGGTTGGTCCGGCCCACACGATCAAAGTGAACGGCAAAGTGGCACCGAGCAACACGATACCGGTCTTGACGTAGAACTCAACCCGAAAGCCGGTATCCATCCACTTTGGCGTGCCAATGAAGTTGGAAATGATCAACCCCAGCAGCAATGCAAGCAAAGGAGGCTCGAGATTGAGGTTCGTCACCGATTTGTTTTGCCCGACCACCAAAATGATGATCGAGAAAATATAGATGAACAGGAACGACGGATAGAACTCCGAAAGCTTGAACCTGAGCGCCTTTATACTGATACCAAAAACGACCGACCACATGACGAATTGGGCGATATATTGGATTGCGTGGTCAGCAAAGTGTTGTGTAACTACTGAGAAATCGGTCCACTTGGCCGGTGGCGTGATGGCAATCCATTTAATACTCGAGCCGTTTGCAAAAAACAGGTAGGCGACAGCGATAATACCCAAACCAAGATAGATCGCCCACCAGTCCTCTTTAAGCCACAGCTCCTTCCATCCCATGCTGCGGATTTTCTGCGGTTCTCCACTTTCGTTCCAAGCATCTTGAGTCTTTTCCATCACGAAACCCTCCCTTGTTGATTGCGTTTTAATGGTTGCTGACCTGCTTTGCTATTTTTCTAATAGAACTTCGTGCTTTATCGGCTGATAGTCTGTCAGTCTCTCGCCACCCCTCCTTTCCCGATCCGAATATCCCGCGTTATTGAAGATTGATTGAATGCACCCGGAATTGCCTTGCACGTTCCGATTATTTATTTCGTTGCGCTATAGAATGCGCGTGGGTCGCTCTCATTGGTTGTTACTTGTTCAGACCTTCCCCAACTGAATACTACAGGCTGTAGAAATGGTCAATGCTTCAGCGTACGTATCTCGAATGTCATGTTAGCCAGATCGCCCAATATCCAGGTGTATGCCTCATCCACATTGGGCGCGCTGATACCGGCAACCGACCCGGGATTGACCAGCGTTGTATGCCCGCCCTTGATGTTGGGCTGCCTGACGATGTCGGCGGCATGGCTATGACCGCAACATACCAGATCGTAATCGCCAGTACACGCCATGCCACGACCATAGTGCGGGTAATGGGTTGCGAAGATCCGCCGCCCGCCAAGTTCCAACTCGGCATCCGGTCCATGATAGAAAAGTGTTCCGCCCGATTTTGCCATCAATCTGTACATCGCGACCTGGTCTCCGACATTGTTGCCGTGTACAACGTGCAGGGAGATATTCAATTTGAGCGACAATCGCAGGGTATTCGCACCGATCAGGTCACCGCAATGGATGACCGTTGCGGCTCCACTCTTTTGCGCTTCGGCGATCGCCGCCGCCAGCGGTTCTGCACGGTCATGACTGTCGGAAACGATGCAGATTTTCATTGTTTGGAATTCGCGTTAAAAGATACCCGGGAATGTTCACTATTTTCAATAAATTATATTATTTTCAATCAATTAATTAAACCCATGTAGCCATTTTAGTGTCTATAACCATAATGGGTTAGCGTTGATATAACCCGAATGAGGGGTATACTTGCAAGCTCGTCAAATCAAGCAACCTGCGGCAATCATTATCCTGCGGGTTTGCACAAAGATTGGGCATGACTCGAATCAAATACGCTATCCTGTTGCCACCTGTTGTCCAGATAGGCAAGCGTAACTCATTAAGGCGCAATGTCAATTTTATGAATAAGAAAGCACGCTCAATGCTGAACTCGTTACCCGACGATTTTTCGTGGGCCGAAGATTTCCATTTCTCCCCGGCTGAACATTGCGCCACTGAAAATTGCAAGGTTACGCCAGCAAATGACAAACTCGGGCCGGCCTTATCGCAAGGAGGCGATTTCAGGTCTGTAGTTGAAAAACTGCTGGAGACCCTTATCAATAGCGTAAATGCAGCATCGGGAGTTGCCAGAATACTTCCCGCCCACGGCCGGATCCATCAATTGTTCAATTCGGTCGGCTTTACCGCGGAATTGCTCAAACTAGGCAGCGACCTCGATTTGCATTGTGAATCGCGCTGCAAAGCATCGATCGGGCGCGGAATCTATTCTACCGACCTGAGAACATGCAAAAAGCGTCTGGACTGTCCCAATGTAGGTTGCCCGATTCAATCGCTGATCACCGCTCCGATTGAAAGTCATGTCATATCCAAACATCCGGTCGGCATGATCACGCTGTTTTTCAGCGAACCGCAGGGGCCGTTCGAGCATATTTCCAAAACGGTCCAGTCATTCGCGGGACTGCTTGGCGCCCTCGTCGAACACCATCAGGCAACCCGCGAGGCCAACCGATCAGACTTGATCGCGGAAAGACAAGCAATCGCCAACGAGATTCATGATTCTCTGGCACAGTCACTCGTTTATACCAGGATGCGGACCAGTTTGTTGCTTGAATCGATACGCACGCAGAACGAAACCATGGTCACCAAATATGCCAACGATATCGATGATGCCTTGGAAAACAGCCAAAAAACCGTACGAGAACTGATCACGGATTTTCGCTGTGCCGTTGATCCATCCGGCCTTCTCCACGTACTTCAAGTGATCGTCGACGAATTCCGCCAACGGAATGATATCGAGCTCGAATACATCAATCTGGTCGCCAAGCTCGAATTGCCGCTTGAATATGAAATACAGGTGTCCCATATAGTGCAGGAGGCACTGGCGAACATCGCCACACACTCGGGAGCCACGCACGCGCGCCTCGCGGTGGAATTGTCGGGCAACTATTATGTGTTCACTATCGACGATAATGGGAGCGGCGGTTGCACCTTTTCACCCGTTGAAGGACACTATGGCATGAAGATCATGCGCGAGCGTGCGCAACGTATTGGCGGAGAAATTATGGTGGAAAGTATCCGGGGATCCGGAACCCGCGTCAGGCTGTTTTTCCCCGAGCCGAGGCCAGACTGGAGAGAAGCTAATGAATGAAAAGTTAAAAGTCGTTCTGGTCGATGATCAGAATCTTTGTCGCAGCGGTTTGAGTGAACTGCTGGGCAATTGCTATGGCTTTTCTGTTCTTGGTGCAACCGGAAGTATCGAGGGATTGCGCGTGTTATTGAACGAAGAACCGGACCTTCTGGTCATGGATCTGCGCATGAAGCCGCTGGACGGATTGGCCATGCTGGAGCAGATTCGCAAGGAGGGATGCGCCACGCCTGCCGTCATACTGACCATGAGCGATTCTGAAACCGATCTGGCAAACGCGATACGCGCGGGTGTGCGCGGCTATCTGCTCAAGGACATGGCGCCTGAAGACGTGGTTGATGCCATCCGGCGGGTTGCGGCCGGGGAACTGGTGGTGGCGCCTACCATGACGATCAAGATGATCGAGATGCTGCGCGGCGATCAACCGGAAGACGAACCGAAGAATTCCCTCAAGCTGCTTACCGAGCGCGAGCGCGAGATACTGCAGCTGTTATCGCGTGGAGAAAGCAACAAGGCAATCGCGCAAACACTTTCCATCAGCTATGACACCGTCAAGCAGCATGTGCGGCATATCCTGACCAAACTCAACCTGTCTTCCAGGGTCAAAGCCGCCGTATTGTTTACGGTCGAACAACAGGCGCAAAGCAACAGCGAAGAAAATCAGATTCGCTAATGGATTAGAACCATCGACTCCTTGGAAGTCGAGAGAGCAAGCAACAATCACTGCCTATATTTATCAATACGTTACGAGTGTTCTCCACACTCGAAAGCAGTCGCAAACAGCTATAGGAAAGTCATCAGAGCTTGAAAGTGGTACGGTTTCGATTACAGAGCCTACCAGTCTTGTCGCAGCCTGCTCTCTCCCGCAGTGGACAACGAAGCACTATCGCGTCTAGCAAAAATCCCGAAAAGGGACATTTGATCCGGGCTTCAAGCGAACTTTCGAAACCGCCACAAGGTAGAGTAAGTATCTCGGTCTCGGCGTTACAGCCGGCATCTTTTACGCATCGAGTTTGATACCATGAGTATCCGCAAGGTAAATTTGTGTCAAGTCCCGCATCATCATTTTTCCGCTCTTTCTGCAGTGGCTTTAAGTTGGCAAATGCTTGTTACACCAATACCAATAAGGCGGTCACTTAATTTATTTGTAATATTTCTATTAGATAATTTGGTCACGTGGCATAACAAGCAAACGTTTGCGCCTCCTCACTCCTCCCTTGAGCAGGTGTTCCGAATCTACAGCAGGGCTACGTTCTTCCCCCACGCCTAGGCTTGGGGGCTTTTTTTTCCGCTAATATGACGATTAAGGTATGCTGGAACATGAAAAGGGAAAAGGCAGTATTGTGGTTCTTCCAGTCACAGCTTTCGGCAAATCACACGCCGAGCTTGGTCTTGGTATAGCTTTCGATCAGATTGACTGTTGCTTCAGGAAGCGGAACATAATCAAGTTTCCCGCTTGAAACCGGCCGTTATGCAAAGGAACCGGTATGCAAACTTAGTTAAGGCAAAATATGCGTCAAGTAGCGCCTTCCTGCTACAGCATCAAAAACGGCCTACTTGCTTGATGATGAATCTCGTCCAACAGGATATTACATAAAGACCGATAACACATCGCGGCACCCATGAATTTGGAGAGCAATCCAATGCAGTTGAATTTCTTGAAAGAATTGTTTGTCGGATTCGTGCGCACACGAGGCTGGAGCCGACATTTCCGCCGCTTTGCGTTTCTTGATCTGGTAAAGGGTCAGAAGAACACCGGCGATCTTCCACCGTCACTGCTGCAAGCCTTGGTCGCTGCAGCCAATAACGATCCCGATAAGCTACTGCAAGAATTGGACAGTCATTCAGACGGCTTAACCGAAACGGAAGCGGAATTTATCCGGGATCGCGTCGGGCTGAATGAAATTGCCCAGGAGAAGCCGCCGCGCTGGTGGACGCATCTCTGGTATTGTTACAAGAATCCGTTTAACCTGCTACTCAGCCTGCTGGCGGTCATTTCCTACTACACCGATGATCATATCGGAAGCCTTGTCATCGGGACGATGGTCGTAATCTCGACCGTGCTGCGCTTTATTCAGGAAGCTCGCTCCAATAAGGCCGCCGACAAACTACGCGAAATGGTCAGCAACACCGCCACGGTGATCAGGCGTGACCCCTCTGAAAACGCGGCGCCCGATGCCATCAAGTATTTCGGTGTGCGGATACACACGAAAGACGCCAAACGCGTGGAGTTGCCGATCAAGCTGCTGGTGCCCGGCGACTTGATACAGCTTTCAGCGGGCGACATGATCCCTGCCGACGTGCGCATACTGTTGTCCAAGGACTTGTTCATCAGCCAGTCAGCCATGACGGGAGAATCTATGCCGGTTGAAAAATTTGCCCTCAACCGGCACGTCTCGACCAGCAATCCGATCGAGTTTGATAACATCGGCTTCATGGGCACCAACGTGGTCAGTGGCGCCGGCCGCGCCGTTGTTGTCACGACCGGGAACCGTACCTATTTCGGAGCGCTGGCAGCAAGGGTCACGGCAACCGATCGCGCACCAACTGCTTTCCAGGCGGGAGTGAACAAGGTCAGTTGGCTGATGATGCGCTTCATGATGGTGATGACGCCGGTCGTACTTCTGATCAATGGTTTCACCAAGGGCGACTGGCTGGAAGCCTTTCTATTTGCCGTGTCTGTCGCAATAGGACTGACTCCGGAAATGCTGCCCATGATCGTGACCACCACGCTGGCCAAGGGCGCGGTATCGCTATCGCGCAAAAAGGTCATCGTAAAGCGGCTGGACGCCATCCAGAATTTCGGCGCGATGAACGTGCTGTGCACCGACAAGACAGGCACGCTGACTCAGGACAAGATCTTTCTGGAACGCCACACTGACGTGTTCGGCGAAGAATCGGAGCAGGTGCTGGAATATGCCTATCTGAACAGCTATTACCAGACCGGGCTGAAGAATCTGCTTGACGTTGCTGTGCTGGAACATGCCGAAGTACATTCAGAGCTCAACCTTGCCTCGAACTTTCGCAAGGTGGATGAGGTTCCGTTCGATTTTCAGCGTCGCCGCATGTCGGTTGTGGTGGCCGAACAGGATACTCATCACTTGCTGGTCTGCAAAGGAGCCGTGGAAGAGATTCTTTCGGTCTGCACCCATGTCCAGCATGGAGAGGAAGTGCAGTCCCTTACCCCTGACCTGCTTGCGAGAATGCAGGACGTAACCGCTTCACTCAACGAGGAAGGATTGCGTGTGGTCGCGGTAGCGGCAAAAGAAATGACACCTGAGAAGGAGGTCTATGGCGTCGCCGACGAATCAGGACTGAACCTGATCGGCTACATCGCCTTCCTCGATCCGCCCAAGGAAACCACCGAACCCGCGCTCAATGCGCTGCGGGAACACGGTATAGCAGTCAAGGTGTTGACGGGAGACAACGAACTGGTCACAGCAAAGATTTGCCACCAGGTTGGTTTGAACATAACGGGGTTGGTACGCGGCTCCGACATTGAAGCAATGGATGAGGGGCGATTGGCTCAGGCGGTCGAAACATCGAATGTATTTTGCAAGCTGACTCCGATCCACAAGGAACGCATCGTGCGTGCGCTGCGGAACAATGGTCACATCGTTGGCTTCATGGGGGACGGCATTAACGATGCGCCCGCGCTACGTGCCGCAGATATCGGTATCTCGGTGGATACCGCCGTGGATATCGCCAAGGAGGCAGCTGACATCATCATGTTGGAAAAAAGCCTGATGGTGCTGGAAGAAGGCGTGCTGGAGGGCCGCAAGACCTTTGCCAACATGCTCAAATACATCAAGATGGCTGCCAGCTCCAACTTCGGCAACGTTTTCTCGGTGCTGGTGGCAAGCGCCTTTCTTCCCTTCCTGCCGATGCTGCCGCTGCAGTTGCTGACGCAAAACCTGCTTTATGACATTTCGCAGATCGCCATTCCATGGGACAACGTGGATGCGGAGCAGATGAAATTGCCGCAGCGTTGGAAACCCGAAGATCTTGGCCGTTTCATGATCTATTTCGGCCCCATCAGTTCGATCTTTGACATCACCACCTTTTGCTTGATGTGGTTTGTATTCAAGGCCAATTCTCCTGAACACCAATCGCTTTTCCAATCTGGCTGGTTTATCGAGGGGCTGTTGTCGCAGACCCTGATCGTACACATGATCCGCACCCAGAAGATTGCCTTCATTCAAAGCCGCGCGTCGATCGGGCTACTACTGATGACTTCACTTGTGATGGGGGCTGGTATCTTCCTGCCAATGTCCGGATTGGCGCATGTCTTCAAGCTGGAAGCGTTGCCAATGCAGTTCTTCCCGTGGCTGCTCGCCATCCTGCTCTGCTATATGGTGTTAACTCAAGCCATGAAGGGATTTTTTATAAAACGGTATGGCTGGCAGTAGTAGACATGGTTGAGCGTTCATTTTTGGCTTAAGCAAATTTGAATCTGTGAATACCTGGCAGTCAGATGAGTTTTGCGTCGGCCGGGGTGAACTGAGGTCATTTTTTGCACCACGATTAAGCTGAAAAAATATGGAACGCGCTTTTAGACTGCTGCCAGTCGGTAACCAACCCCGACTTCTGTAAGTAAAAAGCGCGGGCGAGCTGGATCTTTTTCCAGTTTGTACCGTAGGATGCCCATGTAAACGCGCAAATAGTGGGCGCGATCCACGTAGTTTGGCCCCCATACTTCCTTAAGCAGCAAACGATGCGTCAGCACCTTTCCTGCGTGCTTTACCAACACCGTCAGAAGGCGGTATTCTATCGGCGTGAGGTGAACCTCCGCGCCGCCAACGGTAACGTTGCGTTGAACCATGTCCACCTTCAGCTGGTCCACCGAGAAGACACCTACTTCCTCACCATTTGCAGGGGAAGAAACATGGCGTAAAGCCACTCGTATCCGTGCCAGCAATTCGCCTACGCCGAAAGGTTTGACCAGATAATCATCTGCACCTGCATCCAGGGCGGAAATTTTGTCTCTTTCTTGCGAGCGTGCGGACAAGATGATGACAGGTACCGAAGACCACGCCCTTAACCGTTTGACGACTTCAACCCCATCCATATCTGGCAGGCCGAGATCAAGAATAATTAAATCCGGCTTGCGTGTTTCGGCTTCGGTCATGCCCTGCTTGCCGGTTTCTGCTTCGATGACCTGATAGCCTTCGGCGGCAAGCGTAGTTCGGAGGAATCGGCGTATCTGCGCTTCGTCTTCGATGACGATGATAGTGGCAGAATTGTTCATAGTTCGGCGATTATTTCTTCGTGCTCAATCACGGGGGGTGATTCGGTCAATGGCAGAGCGAAGTGGAATGCGGCTCCTCCGGAAGGCAAATTATCCGCCCATATCCGTCCGCCGTGCGCCTCCACGATGGATCGGCAAATCGTCAGGCCTAGACCCGCTCCGCCTTGGTTGCCTTCACTGTCGACCCGATGGAATTTTTCGAAGATTCGGCTTTCTTCCCCTGGAGGAATTCCGCGGCCTTGATCGGATACAGTCACCACTAATTCGTTCTGGCCAGTTGCGGCTGAAATTTCGATGGGTGTTCCGGTCGGCGTGTACTTCACCGCGTTTTCCAGCAGGTTCGCGAATACCCTCTCGATCAGCAGGCTGTCTATCTCGACCAAAGGCAAGTCGTGCGGCAGCTTGACGGTTACCGGATGATCGACCATGCGCGTGGTCATCCCCGCCAGCGCGCCGCCAACCACCTCTTCCAGCGGTTGCCATTGCCGGTTCAGCACCACAGCACCTGCCTCAAGCCGCGCCATATCCAGTAGGTTGTTGGCCAGTCCAGCCATTCTTATGGCCTCGTCATGTATGGTCAGGCTGAGTTCATGGCGTGCATGATTGTCGAGCTTGTCGTCGTCTCGAACCAGGCTGCTGGATGCGCCCACAATCGCGGCCAGCGGGGTGCGTAGGTCATGCGATATGGCAGACAGCAAGGAGTTGCGCAACTGCTCGGTTTCCATTTTTATCTGTGCATTGTGTGCTTCCGCGGACAGACTGACCCTCTCCAGCGCCAAAGCAATCTGGCTGGTAAAGGTTTCCAGCAGCCGCTGCTGTTCGGGCAGCGCAATCCGTGCCGGGTTAAGCGGCAATAAGGCCAAAACGCCTATCATTTCGAAAGAGGCTTTGAGCGGCAGGTAAACTACGTCGCCCCCGGGCAGGGTGTCCGTGCCCTGCCCGGCCATCTGTCCGTGGTCATAGACCCATTGTGCCACACTCAGGTCGCTGCCATGGCAGGACTGCGGAGTTCCTTCTGCCTTGGGATAAGCAATGCGCCCCGTTTCATCGGGCAACAACACAACCGCCTGCGCTTCGAATACTTCCGCTACATGTTTGACCGCGATGCGCAGTATGTTTTCCTCGCCGCGTGTTGCTGCCAGTTCCCGGCTCATGGCGTAGAGCGACGCGATACGGCGCTCACGATGACTGGCTATCTTGGCCTGGTGGCGGGTACTTGCCGTCATGCTGCTGATCACCAGCGCCACTAGCAGCATGACGGCAAAAGTAATCAGGTATTGGCTATCCGAAACGGCAAAGCTGAAGCGTGGCGGAACAAAGCAAAAATCAAACAACACCACGCTCAGGAATGAGCTCAGCACCGATGGCCCGCGTCCGTAACGCGCGGCGACTACTACAACACCAGACAGGTAAACCATGATCAAGTTGGCCAGATCGAAATGGTCAAGCATGGGCCAAGCTATGGCGGTACAGATTGCCGTCACAGCAACCGCCCACAGGTAGGCTGCGCGCCACTTGAACAACGGACGCTGTTCACCGGATTCCAGCCCCAGGTATAAGCGGCTGCGCGAAAAATAGGGATTCGCCCTGGTCTGCGACATGAAATCGGATTCCTTGCCCACTACATGAATGTCCATGTCGTTCGCTTGGCGGACGATCGTGTCAACCAATGATCCAAGCAGCCAGCGTTTCCATCCCGACAGTGTCGGCTTGCCCAACACGATGCGAGTGGCATTACGGGTGCGGGCATACGAAATCACCTCCTCGGCCAGACGATAGCCACTCAGCGTTACCGTCTCCGCACCTAGTTCTTCCGCTAGTTTCAACGCACGCAGCACGGCGTCGCGCTGCCCCTTGGAAAGACGTTGCAGCTTCGCCGTCTCGACATACAGCACAATCCACTCCGCCTTTAGCAACTGCGCCAGGCGATACGACGCACGTACCAGATTTTCAGCGGAGCCGCTCGGCCCGATGCAAACCAGCATCCGCTCTTTCACTTGCCACACGTCCTGAATGGCATGATCTTCGCGATAATCGCGCATCTGCGCATCTACCCGGTCCGCTGTTCGACGCAACGCCAGTTCACGCAGAGCGATCAGGTTGCCCTTGCGGAAAAAGTTCTGTGCTGCGCGCTCAGCCTGTTGGGGCAGGTAGACCTTGCCTTCCTTCAGTCGCTGCAGCAGCTCGTCCGGAGGAAGATCTATCAGCTCGATTTCATTTGCCCCCTCCAGCACCGCATCGGGCACGGTCTCCCATACCGGGATGCCGGTGATTTGCGAGATCACATCATTGAGACTTTCGATATGCTGGACATTGATCGTGGTATAGACATCAATCCCCGCGTCCAGCAATTCTTCCACATCCTGCCAGCGCTTGGCATGACGTGAGCCAGACACATTGGTATGCGCCAGCTCGTCTACCAGAATCAGTGCAGGATGGCGCTTGAGCGCGCCATCCAGATCAAACTCGCGTACTTGCGTACCACGGTATTCCAACAGGCGCGGCGGCAGTATTTCCAGTCCTTCCATTAACTGTTCTGTCTCGGCACGCTTGTGTGTTTCGACATATCCCGCCACAACATCCAGTCCTTCCGCGCGCCGCTCGCGCGCAGCCAGCAACATGCCGAACGTTTTCCCCACACCGGCGGAGGCGCCGAAGAAAATCTTCAGGCGGCCGCGGCGGCGCTTGGCTTCGGCACGCTGTACCTTTTCCAACAGTGCGTTGGGGTCGGGACGTTGCTCATTCATGAGAACAGTTTAGCGCAATGCATCGAGGGCCAGGTTGAGTTCCAGCACATTCACCCGAGGCTCGCCCAGAATGCCGAACTGGCGCCCCTCGGTGTGCTCCGCCACCAACTTGCGCAACGTATCCGGATTGAGATTGCGCACCCGCGCCACACGCGCCAGCTGGTATTCCGCCGCAGCCGGACTGATGTGCGGATCCAGTCCGCTGGCGGATGCGGTCACCAGATCCACCGGAACCGGCTGGTGATTGCCGGGATCGGCATCGCGCAAGGCCTGCACTCTGGCCTTGACCGCGTCGACTAACGCCGGATTGGTCGGTCCCAGGTTTGATCCGCTGGAAGACGAGGCATTATTGGGCATCGGGCTGGTCGCTGAGGGACGGCTCCAGAAATACTTGGGATCGGAGAACGACTGGCCAATAAGACTGGAGCCGACTGGCTTGCCGTCTGTCATGATCAGGCTTCCATTGGCCTGTCTCGGCATCAGGCCTTGGGCGATACCCGTCACGACGAGCGGATAGGCGATTCCGGTAAGTAACGTCAGCAACAGAAAGCTGACAAGAGCGGGACGAATTTCTTTTAACATGGCAATTCCTTTCGTTATACCCAGCCAAAACCGACAAGTATCATGTCGATCAGTTTGATCCCGACAAAGGGGACGATGATGCCGCCCAATCCATAGATCAGCAGGTTATTGCGCAGCAGCGCCACCGCTCCGATGGCACGGTATTTCACCCCCTTCAGCGCCAGCGGAATTAGGGCGACGATGATCAGCGCATTGAATATGACCGCCGACAGAATCGCACTGGACGGCGTGTCCAGGTGCATCACGTTCAGTGCGCCCAGCGCAGGATAAGTGGTCACGAAGGCCGCCGGGATGATGGCGAAATACTTGGCGACGTCGTTGGCAATACTGAATGTGGTCAAGGTGCCGCGTGTCATCAGCATTTGTTTACCCGTTTCCACGATCTCGATCAGCTTGGTAGGATTGGAGTCCAGATCCACCATGTTTCCCGCTTCCTTGGCTGCCTGCGTGCCGGTGTTCATCGCCACCGCGACATCGGCTTGGGCCAGTGCCGGGGCATCATTGGTGCCGTCGCCCGTCATGGCCACCAGCCGACCCTGCGCCTGGTGCTCGCGGATCAGTTTGAGCTTGGCCTCCGGTGTTGCCTCGGCAAGGAAGTCATCTACTCCAGCTTCTGCAGCAATGGCAGCTGCAGTGAGACGGTTATCGCCGGTAATCATGATGGTCTTGATACCCATACGGCGCAGTTCGGCGAAGCGTTCCTTGATGCCGCCCTTGACGATGTCCTTTAGCTCGATCACACCCAGCACTTTCACTCCATCCGAGACCACCAGAGGCGTGCTACCGCGTCGCGCAACATTGTCCACGATGGTATTCACCTCGATAGGAAAGCTTCCGCCCAGGCTGATGACATGATTACGGATGGCGTCTGCCGCGCCTTTGCGTATCTGGCGACTTCCCATGTTCACGCCGCTCATGCGCGTCTGCGCGCTAAAGGGAATAAAGGTCGCGCCCAACGCATGAATATCCCTTTCGCGCAGCCCGAACTTCTCTTTAGCCAGCACCACGATGCTGCGCCCTTCTGGCGTTTCATCAGCCAGAGAGGCGAGCTGTGCGGCGTCAGCCAGCTCAGCTTCGGTCACACCACTGGCATGCAGGAAGTTGCTAGCCTGGCGATTGCCCAGCGTGATCGTGCCGGTCTTGTCCAGCAGCAACACATCCACATCGCCTGCCGCTTCCACCGCGCGGCCGGAGGTGGCGATGACATTCTTTTGCAACATGCGCCCCATACCAGCCACGCCGATGGCAGAAAGCAGGCCACCGATGGTAGTCGGGATCAGGCATACCAGCAGCGCCACCAGCACGGTGAGCGTAACCGGTACACCTGCTTTGGCTACCTCGACGCTATACAGCGAGAACGGCAACAAGGTGACAGTGGCGAGCAGGAAGATCACCGTCATTGCCACCAGCAGGATGGTGAGCGCGATCTCGTTGGGGGTCTTCTGGCGCTTGGCGCTTTCCACCATCGCAATCATGCGATCTAGGAAGGACTCGCCCGGATTGGTGGTGATGCGCACCACCAGCCAGTCGGACAGCACCCGTGTACCGCCGGTTACCGCGTTGAAATCGCCGCCGGATTCGCGTATCACCGGCGCGCTCTCGCCGGTGATGGCACTTTCATCCACCGAAGCGACGCCCTCGATCACCTCGCCGTCTCCAGGAATGAAATCTCCCGCCTCCACCAGGACCACGTCGTCACGGCGCAAAGCAGAGCCTGGCACCAGAGCATGCTTCTCGCCATACTGAGGGCGGGCCAACTTCTTGGCTTGGATATCGCGCTTGGCCTTGCGCATCGAAGCTGCCTGAGCACGGCTGCGGCCTTCAGCTATCGCCTCGGCAAAGTTGGCAAACAGCACGGTAAACCACAACCACAACGTCACCGCCAGGATGAAGCCGGCCGGCGCTTCGCCGTGTCCGGCGAGCGCCTGGATAAACAGCAGCGTCGTCAATATGCTGCCGATCCACACCACGAACATCACCGGGTTTCTGATCTGCTGCTGCGGCATCAGTTTCTTGAACGAATCCCACAGCGCCTGCAGCATAATCTCACGCTCGAACAGGGAAAAGCTTTTGAATCTCACAGTTGCGTCATTCATATCATTTCTCCAATAAAGCCTAGTGTGCGCCGATCATGGTCAAGTGCTCGACCACGGGGCCGAGACCCAATGCAGGTACGAAGGTCAGCGCGCCAACCAGAATCACTGTGCCGATCAGCAACCAAATGAACATTGGGGTATGCGTAGCCATCGTGCCAATGCTGGCTGAAATACGCTTTTTGCCTGCCATTGAACCAGCCAGAGCCAGTACCGGAATCATTAGCCAGATGCGCCCGAAGAACATGGCAAAGCCCAGCGCAGTATTGTAAAAGGGGGTGTTGGCGGACAGGCCGGCGAAGGCGCTGCCGTTGTTGCCGACCGCTGACGAGAACGCATACAGAATCTCGCTGAAGCCATGAGCTCCAGGGTTTGCGACTCCGGCCTTGCCTGCGTCCACCATCACTGCCAACGCAGTCCCGCCAAGGATGATCAGCGGCGGGATCAAGATCACCAGCGAAGCCATCTTGATGTCGAAGGCTTCGAGCTTCTTGCCCAGATATTCCGGCGTGCGGCCTATCATCAGTCCAGCCAAAAAGACTGCGATCACGGCATAGATCAGCATGCCGTAGAGCCCCGAACCGACTCCGCCGAAGATCACTTCGCCCAGTTGGAGTTGCGCCATCGTAACCAGTCCGCCCAGCGGCATGAAGGAATCGTGCATGCTATTCACCGAACCATTGGATGCTGCAGTGGTGGCTGTGGCCCAAAGGGCCGAGTTGACGATACCGAAGCGGGTCTCCTTGCCTTCCATGTTGCCGCCGGACTGCGCGGCGGAAACAGTTTGGTCAACACCCAATGTCGCAAAGGCGGGGTTGGCCTGCTGCTCGGCGTATTCAGTCACGGCGAGGAAACCGACGAACAATAGCGTCATGGCCGCGAAGATAGCCCAGCCCTGGCGCCTATCCCCGACCATCATGCCGAAGGTATAGCACAGCGCACCCGGAATCAGCAAAATCGCCAGCATCGTCATGAAATTGGAGAAGGGCGTAGGATTCTCGTACGGGTGAGCCGAGTTGACGTTGAAGAAGCCGCCGCCGTTCGTTCCTAGCTGCTTGATGGCAATTTGAGAGGCGGCCGGCCCCATGGGCAGGGTCTGTTCCTTGGTGGTCGCCTTCTCTGTGACCGGATTACCGGCAGCGTCTTTGACTGCGTTGCCAGCGGAATCTATCTTGGGATTATCGTATATGGTCGCTTCCACTGTCGGCACGGTCTGGTAGGCCGAAAAATTCTGCACCACCCCTTGGCTAACCAAAACCAACGCTAAAACGATGGAGAGTGGCAGCAGGATGTACAACGTGCTGCGTATCATATCCACCCAGAAGTTGCCGATCGTTTCCATCGTGTGGCGCGCAAAGCCACGTATCAAGGCTACTAGTACAGCCATACCGGCTGCGGCGGAAAGAAAGTTCTGCACGGCAAGCCCAAACATCTGGGTAAGATAGCTCATCGTGGTTTCGCCGCCATAGCCCTGCCAGTTGGTATTGGTCATGAAGCTGATGGCCGTATTGAAGGACGAATCCGGGCTGACCGCGCCGAAAGCTTGCGGATTCAGCGGCAACAGGCCCTGCAGGCGCTGCATCGCATAGACTACCAGGACACTGAGCAACGCAAACCACAACATCGCCAGCGCATAGCGGGTCCAGCACATCTCCTGCTTGCTGTCCACGCCACACAGGCGATAGAAAAGATTTTCAATCGGAACCATCCAGCGCACGAACGTGGGCAGCTCCCCCTCATACACGCGCGCCATATACCAGCCGAGTGGCTTCGCCAAGGCGATCAGCACACCGAGGAATAGCGCGATTTGCAGCAATCCATTGGCACTCATGAGAACATCTCCGGTTTAAGCAAGGCGATGACGAGATAAACAAACAGCCCAAGGGCGATGATGCCGCCCAGAATGTAAAATCCGGTCATGATGGCCTCCCAAGTTTTTCGATGCCGAGAATTAACAAGACGCTCAGGCCGAAGAAGGCCAAGGTCAGCAGTAGATAGATCCAGTCCATTCGATTCCTCCTCATAAGAACTTAAGATCGCGAATGGTAGGGGATCCCAAATAAAAATAGTGTAAAGATTGAAAGGGCAGGTATAAAAACCCTATAAAATCTTCAATGATGACCGCTGCACAACCGCATAACATTCGCATAAAGCACACAAAATCACGTACAAACACCGTATGGATGATGTACAAACGGCGTACCAGGAACGTACTGACTTTGTACGGTGAACGTACCCGTGAACGCATAACTCCTGCAGATTTATACTCAATTTATTCAGTGTTTATACCCGTCTTAAAGCCAATTAAACCCCAATCGAGAATTTCCGCTGGCATGACCTCAGGCATACCTGGGCAAGCTGGCACATTCAGGAAGGCACGCCGTTCATGTATTGCAAGAGTTGGGCGGATGGTCATCGCCGGAGATGGTGCAAAAGTATGCGCACTTGTCCAGTGAGCATCTCGCGCAATGGGTAGATCGTAGGCCAGCAGCTTTGCCCGAGATCGCACCGGAAAGTGGTACGTTTTTGACTAGAGGGAAAGAAAAAGGAGCCAGGCTTTTGGCCTAACTCCTTGATTGTTTGGTACACGAATGGACTCGAACCATCGACCCCTTGGATGTTGATTCGCAGACCATATCTTATCGTACTGATTATATTTGATTTATTAACCACCCCACATCCCCTTCAACTACCGTTTTTCAGTGTTTTTTACACCCCAGTTCCTTCAAAGTTCCTTCAATGAAGCCACTTTGGATGAGTCGTTTTGTTCTAGGATGAGCCGCCATCGCCCAAGCAAACCACAGCGATTTTTTCACTTCCCAGTCGCTAGCGACAATCTACTTTCGCGAAGCCGTTAAAAAAGTGAAGACCAGTCGTTCCTTTATCGAACCTTGTCATATGCAAATAAAAACCCCAGGGATGGACCTGGGGGAAATGTAGTCCCGACGGGAGTTAAGTGTCAGAACATCTGTTTACTGAGGTGAGCAGAGGACATCAGAATGCAGCTATTAGATATAGCGTGGTCATACTGTCTCCCGTATAACCTGCTCCTTGAATCTGTTGCGATGCCGTACCGTACATATCGCCGCTATATTTAGCAAAGGTTAAATCCGTCCTGACGTTCAGGCTGAATTTATAAGTCGCACCTATAAGAAAAGCGTTGTCAGTCGCATTGCTGATTGACCCAATAGCAAACCCGCTATTGGCCCGGCGAAAACCTGCCTGCAGGGTAACTCTTGGCGTAACGCTGACTTCGGCCCCCATGTTGAACGATGAACGCGTTGCGGTTCCCGGATTGAAAATATTACCCTGAAAACCATCGGGGACTCCTGATGGCGCCCCGCTGCTAGGCGCAGTTGCGTAGGACGCTATTATTAGCGTTGGCAATCCACCTACGTCTCCCATTAATTGCGCGTCGATTCCACTCGACTTGGTATCAAAGACGCCATTGACTGGTGAAGCTCCGACGGGATTGCCAATGAAAAGATAAGGCGTGGTGGGGCTGTTGCAATTGCCGCCGACAATACCGGGTACATTGCACGTCGAAGCGGCGGTGCCACTATAAAACTGAACCCCTATGCCAAAATCAAAACCCGGAATGAGGTCCGAAGGAGTAGCGGCGAGGCGGAGATAATTGGACGACGGGCTACCTGAACCGGGCTGTGTATCGGGCATCCATTTCCCCAAAACAGCGAATCCCATATCGTTACTCGCGATCAGATCAATGCCTTGAGCAGGGGTTCCAGTGTTGAGGAACTGCTGTGCCGAAATCACCGGCATGTTAAATTGATTGAACAGATGAACCGCGTTAGCTCCGGTATTCATCACCTCTAGGCCAAAAGACGGCCCATAAACAGAGGTGGAATAAATAACGGCACCGACTTTTGAATCACCCACATCATAAACAAATGGCAGTTTATAGTTGAGCAAACCGGCTGGTGTTGGATACATGTTCAATTCAGCCTCAAAGCCGATGTGCTCATTAACCCGCCCTCCAAAGAAAACGCTGGCTGAACTCAAGGCTGAAAACTGGCCGTCGTTGGTGTTTTTGGTGGTGGCGGTAGCAGTGCTTGGGCCATTGGTTTTTGTGTATCCGGAGTAGGCCTCAATCGCCGCATTGATAACGACTGGAATGGAAAGGCCCAAATCACCAGAAATTGTTTCTTCAGAACCGACCATGGTAAAGCCGCCTTCCTTGAAGGTGCGACCAAAGCTGTTCAAGACAGGAAAGTGTTGGAAATGGCAGGCATCGCAGGCCATTCCCATTTGACGGGCAAACGCAGGTATAGCTTGCGCTACCGGTGTCCAAAGTGTTATCGACAATAGTGCCAGAATCGACAGTAGTATTTTCTTGGTTCGCATGATTACCTCCCCAGTAAACTTATTTTTCAGAAATTTCGGTGTAGCAGGTTTATCCCGATTAGGCGCCCACCATACCGATGCACTCGAACTTGACCTCATCCAAGTCAACATCTCCACTTTGGCAAAACTTTCATGGCGTCTAATCATGCCTCCTGTATTCAGTCAGTTTCGTGACCCGAGCATTACAGATTTGTAATCTTCAAAATTAGCTTTCTATCCATGTAAACTACCCTACCCTCTCACAACGGCGAGGCATGATATGAAAATACTGATCATCGAAGACGAGCCCAAGACGGGAAAGTATCTCAGGCGGGGGCTGATCGAGGCAGGCTTCGTCGCTGATCTGGCTGGAGATGGGCGTGACGGACTACATTTGGCGCTGACAGAAAGCTACGACCTCGCCGTAATCGACGTGATGCTACCCGCGATCAATGGATGGGATGTCCTGCGCGAGATCAGGCGTGCTGGCAACCAGCTCCCTGTCCTGTTCTTGTCTGCGCGCAATCAAGTCGATGACCGCGTCAAGGGGCTGGAACTGGGTGCAGACGATTATCTTGTAAAACCTTTCGCCTTCTCCGAACTATTGGCACGGGTGCGCACACTACTGCGGCGGGGAAGCGTCAGCCACTCACTCGACGTTCTTAAAGTCGCCGATCTGGAGCTTAATCTGCTGCGTCACTGTGTGATGCGGGCTGGCAAGAAGATAAACATTACCGCCAAGGAGTTTGTGCTGCTTGAGTTTATGATGCGTCGGCAAGGGGAAGTGCTGCCGCGTTCGTTGATTGCGTCGCAAGTCTGGGACATGAATTTCAACAGCGACACGAATGTCATTGACGTCGCCGTGCGCCGCTTGCGTTCCAAGATCGACGACAATTTTGGCGTCAAGCTCATACGCACGATGCGCGGAATGGGCTACATCCTGGAAGCCCCTGAACCATGAAAGTCCCGATTTCACTAACGGTACGCCTCAGTCTGCTTTTCGCTGGCGCGACGGCCTGCGTCCTGCTCGTTTCCGGTTTGTTGTTTGAGAGCGCAGTCGAAAAGCAGTTTCATATGCACGATACTGAGGAAATGAACGGCAAGATGGATATGATTCGTGACGTGCTCAAGAATGCTACGTCCTACGAAACGATGAAGGCATTACGGCCGGACTTACGCAATGCGATCGTAGCCGGGCATCCGGACATGACAATCACGGTGGTTGATAAAAACGGAACATTGCTGTTTTCAGTTGGGCAAGAGCAGATGGCGAAACTTTTGCTTGAAGGCTCCAAAGTCGCCATGGCACAACCAGTAACATGGTCACTCGACAAGCATACCTACCGAATCGCTACGAAGAGCTTTACCCTTGGCATACCGGGCAGCCCGCCTGCCTATGTGGCGATCTCCCTTGACATAACCAGCGACCACGAATTTATCGATGACTTCAAAATATACCTGTGGTTCGGCATTGGCTTGTGCACGCTGATTATGGGGCTACTGGGCTGGATGGTTGCGCGGAGGGGTCTCTTGCCGTTGAATGATGTGTCGGCGATGCTGGCGAACATTTCGACCCGGCAACTGGACAAACCGATACCGATAGCAGGCATTCCGCGAGAACTGCATTGTCTGATATCAGCATTCAACAACATGCTGGCGCGGCTCGACAATGCGTTCCGGAGGCTTTCCGAATTTTCCTCAGATATTGCCCACGAACTGAGCACGCCGATTAGCAACATGATGGTACACACGCAGGTCACCTTGAGCCGTGAACGCAATGCGGCGGAATACTGCATCAATTTACAGTCCAATTTGGAGGAACTCGAACGTCTGTCGCGAATGGTATCGGACATGCTTTTTCTCGCCAAGGCTGATAATGGAATGATCGTTCCAAGCCGAGAGGTGATTTATCTACACACGGAAATGGAAAAATTGTTTGACTTCTATGATGCTCTAGTCGGGGAGCGCCATGTTCAGCTCCATCTGAGAGGAGAAGCAACGGTTTGTGTGAACCGTTTGATGATCCGGCGTGCCTTGTCCAACTTGCTGTCGAACGCCATCCGTTTCACTCCTGAAGGCATGGCGGTCGAGGTGATCATTGGACAAAACACGGACCAAGCGATGATTTCCATTGCGAATCAGGGGCAGGAAATTCCTGCTAAGCATTTATTCCAGATTTTTGAACGCTTCTATCGGGCCGACCCATCCCGCCGGGAGGGGGAAACAGAGAACGTGGGGCTGGGGCTGACAATCACCAAGTCTATCGTCGTAATGCACGGCGGCACGATCACCGCCGAGTCTGAGAAGGGAAGAACGTGTTTTACGATTACGCTTCCGAGGCACATCCCCTAAACCAACTGTAAAAAATTGGATTGACTCGTGGATGAAATTCAACAGCCTGTTAAGGCATACACACATCCCATTCAAATTTTCTTTATATTTCTTCGGTTGGGTCTGACCTCATTTGGAGGGCCAATTGCGCATCTTGGGTATTTCCGTCATGAGTTTGTAGAGCGACAAAGGTGGCTTGACGAGCATACCTATGCTGATTTGGTATCACTGTGTCAGTTTTTGCCTGGACCAGCCAGCAGCCAAGTCGGCATTGCCCTTGGATTGTCGCGGGGTGGTATCTCTGGCGCGATTGCATCATGGCTCGGCTTTACATTGCCGTCCGCTATTCTGCTCGTGCTCTTCGGCATGGGACTCTCTTTTGTGGGAGACCATCTCGGAAGCGGGTGGCTGCATGGTCTCAAGATAGTTGCCGTGGCGGTGGTGGCACAGGCACTTTGGGGTATGGGGAAAAACCTCAGCCCGGATAAAGTTCGCGCAAGCATCGCCTTATGTGCTGCCGTCATGGCAACGCTAATCCCGTCCTCCGTTGGACAAGTTGGTGCAATTGTTGCCAGCGGTCTGTTCGGCTGGGCATTTCTCCAGACTTCAACAGCGCTACCCCATAGTTTTATCCAAACCACGACCAGCAAGGCCACCGGAGCGGCACTGCTTTTGGTCTTTGCGTTACTTCTGCTGCTACTTCCTGTCGCGGCAGCCGGATCAAGCAATCACATAGTTGAGCTTTTCGATAGTTTTTACCGTGCCGGTTCCCTGGTCTTTGGTGGCGGACATGTTGTGCTACCCCTTCTTCAGTCCCAGGTTGTACCTTCTGGCTTGGTCTCCAATGATATTTTTCTTGCTGGCTATGGTGCTGCGCAAGCCGTTCCAGGGCCGTTGTTCACATTCGCCGCATATCTCGGCGCTGTCTCCACACAAGCACCTTCCGGTTGGGTGGGGGCGGGAATCGCTCTCGTTGCGATATTCCTGCCATCATTCTTGCTGATTATTGGGATTCTCCCATTTTGGGAACGGCTTCGCCGTCATAAGGCCATACAACAGGCAATGCTTGGGATTAACGCCGCAGTGGTCGGAATTTTGCTCGCTGCCTTTTACAGCCCAGTTTGGACAAGTGCAATCCAGAGTACAACTGACTTTAGCCTGGCAGCTGTAGCATTTCTGTTGCTGGTATTCTGGAAAATTCCCCCTTGGCTCGTTGTAGTGCTGGCCGCAGTAGTTACAGGAATGGGGGTTGGTTAATATGAAGCTATGCGGCATAAAATATGTTATCGGCTCTTTGCTGGTTTCCGTCAGGATCTCAACAAGTGGTACTAAATTTGCCGCAGTTCAACATTCTATTCAGGATACTTAAAATGTTTGGCATCATTAACGTGACACCGTCAACAGTGAAAACGTCCCAGGTCTAAGTTTTGGTCTTACGCCTGCTGAGCCAGGCGTTTCAATATCCGCAGCAACGGTGTAAATGCGGTGATTGGTAGCATCGAGAGCCATGGTGCGAGCAGTCGGCTGGGTAACTAGCGTCTGCTGTACAGAGTAAGTCACTGCCGAAATGATCGTGAGCGTTCCTTCGCCGTTCGAACTAAATGCAACTTTCAACGCACTGTCATAAGCCGTGGCATCGCAACCCTTGTCAATAGGAACTGTGGCCAAAATTTCTCCCGTTTTACCTGACACCACTGCCATCTTCTGATTGCGGCAACCCACGAAAAGGCGCTCCGTAGCAGAATCTATGGACAGCCCGGTCGGCTCATCGCAACTTACCGACAGGTCATACCGGGCAATCAATGACAGCGTGACGGTATCAACGACGGCCAAAGCATTATGGTCCTCGACATTCATATAGAGCTTCCCCTTTCCGTCCGCCGCCATGAATTCGAGCTTCCCGCCGACGACAATTGTGCCAATAACCTCGTTCCTGACGGCGTCAATGACGGTAAGGGTGCCTGATTCGCCATTCGCCGCAAAAACTCGCTGCGTGAAAGAATCGTAGACAATTGCATCAGGTTTCTTACCCGCCGGTAACACCCCAATGGGTTTCAACGAGGACAGGTTGAAAACGGTGACTGTATTGTTGCGGCCGTTGCTGGTGAATCCTTTATTGAGTTCAGGAGACAGAGCTACACCGTGCACGCTTGGAGTGTCTGCCACTGTCCCCACCACTTGGCCGAGTACAGTGTCATAGACATCGACACGGTCACCACGAGTGATGAACAGTCTCTTGCTAACCACATCGTAGTTAAGGTAATCCCATTTGACATCCCCAGGCAGAGCTTCATGGTGTGTAACGTGATAGGTGGATTCGGCCGCGAGAATCGGCACTGAAAACCAAAGGAACATGGAGGCAGTCAGTAGGAGAAGTATGGGACGCATTGTCGTAGTCCAGTCGGAACGTTCAGAGCCAGGATGGAGGAAGTAACATGATTTTCTCTGCGGACATAAATTGTTCCTTTGTGCCTTGAGTAACTGCAATTGGCACGTTGAGAAACTCCATGTTCACATATTAATTTCCGGAAAGCTGCAGGTCGCGAAGGCCGTTATGCGATTTCATAATGAACGGGCAATGTTGCAAAACACCTACTCAGCAAGATTTTGCATTATGGCATCGACGTCCCGCTTACCCATCCCTCTGAGCATGACAATCCTGACCATTTGCTGTTCACGAGGTCGGGTATTCCCAGCCTCCCAGCTATAGATCGTTTGTGCCGACACCCCGAGTAGCGCGCCTATCGCCTCAGCGGTCAACCCAAGCCGCTGCCTCAGGGTCTTAAACCCCTTTGCAGTGAACCGCGCTTTGGTTCCCTCTTCAGGATTGACCTGAACCACAGCATTTCTGGATGCCGTCTTTTCAAGCCGAGACAATTGTTGTTCGAGTGACGCCGTACGCCGTTTCAAGGCGGCAATTTCTGACCGGTATTGTGCCGACGCCTTCTTCAGGCTTTCAGTTTCGCTCTTCAGCTCTTTGCGCGCCAGGCGGGTAATTTCTTCCTTTAGTACGGATGCAATGTTTGCCATTTTGTTTCTCCAAGTGTCTTATTCTTTATTCACCCTATACCGGCTTATTGTGATTTGGAAGCTTCTTTGGGTGTGCGGGGATATGCGAGACGATTAAACTCTCTGTGTCTTCAAAAGGAAAAGACCGGCATGATCACCGGTCTTCTTTACGAATCGTATCCAGTTGATTACTTCTTGGCACCGTTAACAGCAGCCTTTAGTGCTGCGCCCGCTTTGAATGCCGGAGCCTTGGATGCTTTGATCTTGAGAGGGGCGCCGGTCGCTGGATTGCGTCCATTGCGTGCTGCGCGCTTGCGAACCTCAAATGTCCCGAACCCAACCAGTGCAACGCTGTCGCCTTTTTTGAGTGTGGCAGTGATGACTTCAATCAATGCAGCGATATTGCGGTCTGCATCGGCTTTGCTGCTGCCAATCTTGTCTGCAAGCGCGTCAATTAGTTCTTTGCGATTCATTACTATTGCTCCCTTAGTGGTGGTTAAAGATCCGGAATGGATTGTTGCGGATATATGGCTGTATGGCAAGTTGTCTGATGCTTAGAACTTGGCTCCCCGTTTATCGGCCATTGCGGCCTTTCGCTCCAGTTTTGACTGAGGTAACTATGAGGGTCCGCTTTGTGGCATGCTGTTCACATTGCGCTACAGCCGCTACGTACCATTTGCTGCCGGTCGAGATGTAATATATCCAGGGAGAAAGCGGACGCTCGTGACCGGCAACAAGCGGCCAAGAGCGGTTATTTGAGATTGCCGCCGTAATTTAACGAATTTAACTGGCCGCCAACCCTCCTTTCGGAAAAGCCGAACTTCCACTTTGCCAATACGTTTAATACTTTATTTTGTTACATGCTCCAAACGTATGGATGAATCCGGACAGCCATGCTTCGGTTTCTTGTGCACTTCATCATCCGAGAAACTGGGCGCGGTTAATTTATCGCGCTTAATCTCCGGTTTTTCACTTGGCTGAACATTATCTGGAATTGGCTTTTTCACCTCCATAACATGGCCTGCTCTTGACATCAAAATATGATCAGCCTCTTCAAGCTGGTCGAGAATTTTGCTCATGATATTTTCTTTTACATATGGAACATATTGCATCAGGCGGCTGTAGCATATCCAAGCTTGTTTCCAAGATAGGGACGCAACTGGCGAATCAGCCCATGGCTCCTTTTCACATCCCCCAGATAGATCTCATCCCTATGGACAAGTTGACCCAACATCCTGGAAACATGGTCGCAACAGATTAGCAAGAGTGCGATCAGTTCCCCTTTGGGTCGCAATTCGTCATTGCGTATCTTGCTCAGCACACCCTCAATCACAGACATGAAAGCAACGACATGCTTGCACCCATAAACGCCGGTCATATTGTGAATGGCCGTTGTGGCACTTGGGATGCTATTGGCTATGGCAGTATCAGCGGGTGATTGCTGAAGGCGCAGCAATACATCTTTGATGCCTTGCATCAATACAAGTGTGTCGCTGATCAAGTCATTGGATATCCTGTTGCCACTCATGTTTTATTCTTCCTGTCATCTAAACGCTATCTTCCACCTATCATCAGTGAGCTTTGATGGATTTGCGACTGTTGAGCATTGAATCAATCTCCACTTCGGCGGCCAGCCAGTCCTCGACGGGATCACCCCCACCAAAGCCACGATGCTCGGCACGGAAATAAGCTGCGACCGCAATCATTTCTTCGCGGTCAGTCTCATCGCCAATTTCATGCGGAGTGGCGGAAGGTTTGGATTTTTGACCGGTTTTTCCCGGGTTTGCAGAAGTGTGTGGCATTGCTCGTTCTCCTTGGAAAATAGCCAGCAACAACTGTCAATATTTATTTCCTGAAAGTCACTGCCGGTTGTCGCTGGTTATGGAAGCGTCATGCTGGCAAGATGCCAGGCTGCCTTGGAATTCAAGCCTCGCCTGCGGTAATAGCGATAGTCTCGGATGAACGGCGCGAATCGGGCAAATGTGCGTAACATGATTGCCTCCTTCAATTCCTGATTTTTGGATAGTGCTTTTAAACTCCAGAAACACGATGGAAAAATATAAGGCGGTTATCATTTTTCTGTTGTCAGCAGGGTTGCACTATCACCCTTATGGCGTATTCCCCTGCGTAATTTAGCAGAACAAAATGTAAATTATTCAGAAAGATGTTGCCTAGCCGGTTTATTGCCAGGAACGGCTGGCCGCAACGGCTGAGGAATCCAAGCTGCGCATTGAATTGCCCATTCTTTACCAGCTGGATTTCCGAAAGTTCAGGCAACAGCTTTGAGACATGCTGCCAGATCATATCCTTCCGGCCGTATCCGAAGAGCTTTTCGCCGGCCTTGCTGCAATCGCAGATCATGCCGCGTTCGTCCAATGTCAGCGCCGGCGGCTCCTGCCATGAAGTGTGCCAGGGTGTATTCATTTCGCGATCCTTACAATGTCATGGAATGTCAATTACGTGAGCATGAATTTACAGTAGCATTTCAATTTACTAAATACGTACGAATTCCTAAGTGGAAATACGTATTTTGCTGAAAGTGGGGGAATACCCGGTGCATCCTCGGTAGTATCTACCGGAGAAGCGATACGTTGCGACTGGTTTCGATCTAGGTGTATGCTCCAAATAAACGCGACCATAAATGATGGACGCCGTTTGACGTCAAGGGCGCAGTTGGGGTGCCTCTGCGGCTGTGTAGCATTTCCGGTCCCCTTCCAATAGGTCGTTGGGCAAACCATGGAGAAATTCCGATGCTTCCGGAAGATAGATTGACCAGTAGCAACTCCCACTTGGAAAAGTCCAACATCTCTCCGCCAGCGCCCGCACAAGTTTCTTCGACAGGATCAGAAAAGGTTGCATCGACAAGAATGGAAAAGGACTACACGAAAACGGCTGTATCCTCCGCACCATCATCGATCAGCTCGGGCATTGTGCAGCCAGATATGGCCGTTCGCACGTCCATCCTGCAGCAAGTCCAGGGGTTATCTACCTTTAAGCTCGGGCTGGCCTCCGTTTTCGTTTCGGTTGCGGCCACTGAAATCATCTTCTGTAGCATGGAAGTGCTGCTCAGGGGAAAGGTTACCTTCAATTATTTGCTTACCGGCCTTGTGTCCGCCTTGCTGGTTGCATCCATGGTTACCGCCGTCCTGTTCTTTCTTTTCAAATGGCTGAAGCTGGAAACGCAACGCAGCCATCAACTGGCCAAGGAATTAACTGAGAGCGAACTTCGCGCCAAGGATGCAATCGCGGCAGCACGCCTGGCTTTGTGGAACTACGACTTGACGACAGGGAAGGTTTATCTGTCGGAAGGCTGGTCGCAACTCCTTGGTGGCGCGCAAGTGCCGACCATCACCACGATAAACGCCCTTACCGGACTTGTTCCCGAGGAAGAGCGGCTCGCCGTGAAGGAAGCAATCATTGAGGCGATAAAGGGACACAACTCTTCTGCTTATCAGGTTGAGCATCGCGTTAGAAAGCTCAACGGCGAATTCATGTGGGTATGCAGCGCGGGTGCAGTAATCGAGCGCGACCCTGATGGCCACGCGTTGCGCATGACAGGCATCAATCGCGACATTACCGAACGGAAGAAACTGGAAAAGGAAATTATGGAAAGAGGGAAGGAAATGGCAGAGTTGCAAACACTGCAGATTGCCGCCCAGACCGCTGCAGCCATCGCCCATGAATTGAACCAGCCGCTGATGGCTATCGCTTCATATAGCGAGACTGCGCTCATCCTGTTGAAAGCCGAAAGGCCAGAACTCGACAAAATCCGCAAAACCATCGAGAGTAGCGAGCAGCAAGCCCACCGTGCCGGCGACTCAATCCGCGAGCTGATCAAATTTTTAAGTATGAATGAGTTTCCGACCGAGGCATTTGACCTCAACAAGGAAATCCTCGACGTTCTGGACACGGCAAGGTCAGAACACGAATTGCAGTTCCATGCCATTCTCCGGCTGGAAGAGGGGCTACCTTTGGTCCGGGCCAACCGCACCCACGTACAAAGGGTGCTGCTCAATCTGCTGCACAACGGCATCGAGGCCATGCAGGAATTTGGCGTGCCACTGCCTTCCATCATAGTGACCGTGCGTACGATAAAGGATGTAGGCGTTGCCCAGGTGACGATACAGGACAATGGGCCGGGCGTTAAGAAAGAGGATTTTCAGCGCCTATTCGAACCCTTCTTCACCACCAAGAGCAAGGGTATCGGCATGGGGCTTGCCATCAGCCGCTCGCTGATCGAAGCAAATGGGGGCCAGCTCTGGATTGACCCGCAAGACAGTCCTGGCGCCACTTTCCACTTTACCGTGCCTTTGGCAACATGAGCTACAGTACCATGGTATTCGTTATAGACGATGACGCAGCGATAAGAGATTCACTCTCCATGATGCTGGAAGCGGTCGGCCATACTATTGCTGCATTTGGCAGTGCCAGGGAGTTTCTCGATGTCTGCACGCCCGGCATCCAAGGATGTATCATACTTGACGTGGATATGCCCGGCATGGACGGACCCGCGTTGCAGCAAGAGCTGATACGGCGCGGCGTGCAACTGCCGGTGATCTTCCTTTCCGGGAAAGGCACCATCCCGGTGACGGTGCGCACCATCAAGGCAGGTGCGATGGATTTCCTGACCAAGCCTGTAGACGGATCGGTATTGCTAGCCCGCGTGCAAAAGGCATTGGAGCAGGGTGAGGCATTTCAGTCGATCGCCTTGCGACTGGCGGCACTTACCGAACGCGAACGCGAAGTCATGAAGCTGGCCGTTGCGGGGTATACCAGCAAGGAAACCGGACAACGCCTTGGCATCAGCTACCGGACGGTGGAAATCCACCGCACCCACGTCATGCAGAAGACCGGCGCAGCCAACCTGCTGGAACTCGCCCGCATGGCCGACACGGTTCAATCGCATCAGACTCCATGACAAATGCATCACCCGCATATGTGCTGATACGGATTCCATCCCGCGATATTTTGATGTTATCTTGAATTGTCTAGTTTTAGGAGGTATTTATCATGATGACGACCTTGGCGGCCATCGAAAAGCCACACAAAAAAAACGTGTTCGAGGCCATTCTTGCACGGCGCTCCGTGAGGTCCTACAGACCTGACCAAGTTGACCGCAACACCGTTCAAACATTGCTGGAAGCCGCCGTGCGTGCCCCGACAGCCATGCAGGAGGAACCTTGGGCATTCGTCGTCATGCAGGATCATGCACTGTTGCGACGCCTGTCCGATCTGGCCAAGCCGATCTTTATTGAAGAGATGCGCCACCGCAATTCGCAAGGAATCAGGCATTCGTTCGATCACTTCACCCGGCCAAATTTCAATATCTTCCATGGCGCCGATATCCTCATCATCATCTGTGCCAAGCCGTCCAGCCAATTCGTAACCGCCGACTGCTGGCTAGCGGCGGAAAATCTGATGCTCGCGGCGACAGCGATCGGGCTGGGCAGTTGTGTGATCGGCTCTGCCGTTGCCGCTTTGAATATTCACAAGACCAAAGCCGAACTTGGCATACCTGACGAATATGCCGCGATCGCGCCGATCATCGTGGGCGTGCCGGTTGGAGACACCCCGGCCACGACAAGGAAGGAACCCATGATTCTTTCCTGGAAGCAATGACGTGTATCGGTATATCCAAATTGATTATGTATTATTGGCACGTATAGCGAAGGGATGGAGCAAGACAAGTCGCCTAATTGGAGGACAGTGTCGAATGTCCGTAGTTGGCATCAAGCCGAACACCATAGTGTCAAGTTCGATGCCCGAAAGCAGAACCTCGTTGCCATGCTCTATGATTCCACAGCCTTCCCGATTGAGTGCTGGCTGCTGCGCTAACGCATGTAACGAACCATAAGGAGCAGGTTGCTTTAATTCACGCAGCACTGCTTTTCAGAAGATCTGTAATGAAAGCATGGGCATCGCAAGTAATATTAGATTCAACTTATGGACAAATTTTATAGAATTACCTGCGCCCCAAGCTCAATCACCCGATTGGCCGGCAATTTAAAGAAATTGGCGGCACCACTCGAATTGCGGAACATTGCAATGAATAATTTCTCACGCCAAAACGACATTTCAGACCGTTCTTTAGCAAGCAGTGTAGCCCGCCCAATAAAGAACGAGGTATCCATCATGTCGAGGACAAGTCCATATTTTGAGCATTGCTCTAGGGCCTTGGGGACATTCAATTCGTCCATGAAACCGAAGGTAATTTTTACTCGCCAGAAATTATTGGGCAATGCCTCAACTTGAACACGCTCCTCATCTGGCACGCGTGGAATCCCCAGCACATTTACCAGCGCAAAGACTATTCTTTCATGAAGCACCTTATAGTGCTTCATGCTGTGCAACAACTCATTGGGAACGACGTTCAGGTTAGGTGTCAAAAACACCGCCGTACCTTGTACTCGTAACGTACTACTACTGTTGCTGAAATCAGTTGCGAACGTCACTAGGTCAAGAGCATTTAAGGCAATTCGTTTGCTGAACAATTCTCGCCCTTGTTTCCATGTGGTCAATAACAAGAAGAGGACTAGGCCAAAAGCAAGCGGGAACCATCCTCCCGCTGCAATTTTCACGATGTTGGCAGCAAAGAATATGAAATCTATGACGATAAATGGTAAAACGCCCAACAGGGCACGCCATGGGCTCCACTTCCACAAATACTGAGCGGCATAAAATGCCAGCAGATTGGTGATCAGCATTGTGCCGGTCACGGCAATTCCATAGGCCGCCCCCAGATTGGCTGATGAGCCAAAGCCGATAACCAATGCAATCACTGCAATCATTAGCGTCCAGTTGATTCCTGGCAAATAGATCTGGCCAATTTGCCTGTCGGAAGTATGCTGAACCTGCATGCGGGGTGAGTAGCCCAACTGGATTGCTTGTTGGGTCATTGAATAGGCACCTGATATTACAGCCTGCGATGCGATTACCGTTGCGATAGTAGAAAGAACTATAAGAGGAAATAGCGCCCAATGTGGAGCTAACAAGTAAAAAGGATTCTCGATCGCCTTGGCATCACGCAACAATAATGCCCCTTGACCAAAGTAGTTGAGTACCAAGGCAGGCATTACCAGGCCGAACCAAGCGAAGCGAATTGGGTCTCGCCCAAAGTGCCCCATGTCAGCGTAAAGCGCTTCTGCGCCTGTTAGGGCCAGCACCACGCCGCCCAGCGAGAAAAATCCCAAGGTTGGATCAGCCAGAAGAAAAGTAAACCCATACAGCGGGTTCAATGCCTTCAATACACCTGGAGACGTGACAATGTTGATAATGCCCAGCAATGCCAAGGCAGCAAACCAGCCCATCATGATCGGGCCGAACAACCTACCAATAGCGGCAGTGCCCTTCCGCTCGGTAACAAACAGTCCAATCAAAATCGCTACGGTGATCGGAATGATAAAAGGCTTGAAGGCTGGAGTTGCCACTTCAAGCCCTTCGACAGCCGAGATGACCGAGATGGCCGGGGTAATCACGCCATCACCGTAGAACAGTGCTGCCCCGATTAATCCGAGAGTGATTATGAAGCCAGGGTGTTTTAACTTGCCTCCCGACCGGTGGAGTACCAATGCCATCAATGCCATTATGCCGCCTTCGCCGTGGTTGTCAGCTCGCAAGATGAAGTAAACATATTTAAGGGTAACTACGATCATCAATGACCAGAAAATCAGCGAGAGTATCCCTAGGATGTTAGTTGGAGTAAGCGGGACCGCATGGTGTCCACCAGCAAATATGGTGCTCAACGTATATAGTGGGCTGGTTCCGATGTCGCCGTAAACAACCCCCAATGCTGCCAATGAAAGAGCTGCAACGGTAGTGTTTTTCTGTTTCGACAGTTCCATGATCTCTTACCGCATCAATATGGGCTTGAGCTCGAATTCTACGCTTTCTTGTAGAGCTAGACGATATGAGTACTTAAGATTTCTATTCGCGAACGACGGCTTCTGTATGGTTTGGCTGGTGGTATCGGCTTCCTTATGTCACAGTTAAGAAGCCGGGGTGGAGGGGCTAACGTCCGCATCTGCTCTCCTTACCGAGAGACAAACTCAGTTAGAATCCCCCCACCCACACCGCCAGCGTCGATGAGGAATCTAGCGGCCCTGACCGCCGATTTGACCGCAAGCTAACGCAGGTGTGTCCACCCCAGCAACCTTTATGTTAATCATGGGAGACACATCATGCAAACTCCAGTCAGAGTACTCAATATCGGCGCCGATGTCGCCAAGGACGAAATCGTCGTTGCCTGTTCGGAGGGAAGCTTTCCAGTGCGTAAACTCGCGAATCAGCGCACTTCGTTGCGGGCCTTTCTCAAGAGCCTATCGCCAGGCAGCCGCATCGGCATGGAATCCACCGGTGTCTATCATGAGTTGTTGTCCAGCCTTGCCCACCAGCTCGGCTTCATCGTCTATGTGCTCAACCCGAAGGACGTCCGCCACTATGCAAAGGGCGTCGGGAGGCGTGGCAAGACCGATCGCATAGACGCAGAACTTATCGCTCGAATGGTCGCGAAAGAACATGCCGATCTGCACCCCTGGGTGCCGCCTACACCGGAGCAACGCGAGATTAGCCGACTGCTCAAACGCCGTGCCAAACTGACTTCCTTGCGTCAGGCACTCGGCATGTCGCTCAAGGGCATGGTTGGGTTTTCCACGGATCTCAAGGCACTGAGACAGCGCTTTAATCAGGTCATTGCGCGTATCGATAAGCGAGTAAAGGAACTGGTCGAGGCCAACCCCGATCGCAAGGAACACGTTACGCACTTGCGCACGATCAACGGTTTCGGCCATGTTGTCAGCGCTGCAACGGTTAATTCCCTTGAGCGTATCCCCTTGAAGAGCGCAGATGCCTTCGTCGCATTTACCGGCCTGGATCCCCGGCCGGATGACTCGGGACAACATCAAGGCAAACGGCGTCTCTCCAAACGCGGCCCTTCCGAACTGCGGCGATTACTCTATGTGGCAGCCTTGTCCGCCATCAAAACCAAGACCTGGAGGCCAATCTATGAGCATTATCGGGGGAAGGGATTATCCAGTACTGCGGCTATTGTCATTGTGGCCCGGCGCCTCGCTCGAACCGCTTGGTCGATGTACACCTACAAAACCGAATTTGATCCCGAACGCTTGGCAAAAGGCTGGCAAAAGGCTTGACAGAAACCATAGAATCTCCACATTCTTGCCCTTTGCCAAGTCCCGTTTTGCGGCGCCCGGAGCGATTAATCTAATGGAAATGGACGCCCACTTCCTAATACGGCATCTAAGTGCCAAAGTAGTGGTGGCTTTACTACCACTAAACATAGAAAGGGGCATGCAAAATGAAGATTACGACAATTGGCATCGATTTGGCAAAGGCAGTTTTTCAGATTCATGGTGTGGATGAGCGCGGCAGGGTGGCAGTGCGCAAGCAACTCAAGCGCGCAGAGATGTCGAGTTACTTCGCCAACCTGGAGCAATGCCTGATCGGCATGGAAGCCTGCGGCGGTACGCATTACTGGGCCAGGAAACTGGAAGGATAGGGCCATACCGTCAAATTGATGGCACCCCAGTTCGTAAAGCCCTATGTCAAAACGAACAAGAACGACATGGCAGATGCCGAAGCAATCTGTAAAGCGGTCAGTAGACCGAACATGCGTTATGTACCGGTAAAGACGGTCGAGCAGCAAGCGATCCTGTCGGTGCACCGGGCACGCCAGGGATTCGTGAAAGCCCGCACGGCGCAGGGTAACCAGATACGTGGCTTGCTTTCAGAGTTCGGGATCGTGATACCGCAGGGGATTCGTTCGGTCATGAAGCAGATGCCGGAGATTCTGGAAGACGGCGAGAACGGATTGCCTGGCACTACGCGCAACCTATTGAAACGACTGACAGAGAACCTGCAGGAGACGGATCGTCAGGTGGATGAACTGGAGAAGCAGATCATGCTCTGGCACCGGGAGAATGAAGCAAGCCGAAGGTTGGCTGAGATAGGTGGTATCGGACCTATTACAGCCAGTGCGACTGTGGCGACCGTGGGCCGTGTCCGCGAATTCAAGAACGGTCGTCAAATGGCGGCGTGGATGGGATTGGTGCCTCGGCAGCATTCCAGTGGTGGCAAGCAGAATCTGCTGGGCATCAGCAAGCGCGGCGACACTTACCTACGCACATTGCTGATCCATGGAGCGAGGTCTGTGATTCGAGTTGCCGAGAACAAGGCAGAGCCAGAAAGCTGGTTGAGAAAGCTGATGGCCAGGCGCAACAAGAACATAGCGGCGGTCGCCTTGGCCAACAAGAATGCCCGTGTCGTGTGGGCGCTCTTGGCCAACGATCGAACATTCCGCCCCGACCACACCCCGGCAGCCGTAGTTGCCGGAATGTAATCGTGGCGGTTGAATAAAACCAGCTATTAACGAGTTGAAGGAGGAGTACCGATTGCACAGGCAATCATGAAATGATGGCGAAACTGGTAAGACCGTGAGTGGCTGAACCTGTAGTGCCCAACGTACAAAAAGTACGCAAATCTGAAGAGGTGCTACTCAGCGGATTCCATCAGGGACAGAAGCAATATGCTTCACATAAAGTCCGGATGTATGGCTGCAATCTCTTTACCTTCTCAAAATCATTGATTGAAAGCTTGGCAAAAGTGGGCGTCCATGTATGGGCACTGGCACACTGAAGTCAACATTGATTAGAAAACTTACCCTGCAGCCTATTGCACAAATGGCGGCACACGCCCGACCAGCGCTTCAGCCAATATCAATTCCTGATCCGTATGGTTAGGTTTGCCGGAACGGTGTGCATCATGTATGCACTGACCGGGCTGCCCCTTGCTATCGATATAAAGTGGCTTGTCGTGGTGGGAGGAAAGAACGGTCTCCTTGCTTGTTGGATCATTGTTGGAGACGACATCCACTTCGCCGTAACAGGTGCAAAAATAGGTTTTGTCCGGCCCCGCTTCCAGATAGACTCCAGTACCGCGTATGCCGATCGTTGCATTCGGCGTTTGAATGCTCATCCCTTTATTGCGCGACACTGAAAGCAATTTGCCTGAGAACAATCTCAAGCCGCTAATCAACAGCGAACCCAGTTTACTATTTTCGCGCGGCTCTATCACCAGATGACTGCCACCACGCAGCAACATCGCATGGTCGCCCACCACAAACACGATCTCGCTATCCTTAGCCGTTTTGACTGTGTCGCCTGGCTTGATACTCGTATTAGTATCCGCTCGGTTGCCATTCACCCACGCCCGGCCTGACACGCGATACACCGATTGTGTAACGGGCAATCTAGGTGGCGGCGTAAATGTGGCCGCAATCGCTTTCACTGCGGGCAACGTCATGCTCAGCATCCATGCCGCGAAGCTCTGCAGTAAACGCCTGCGCTGATGATTGGCCCCTTCGTTGTTCTGGCTCATTACGTCTCCAAATAATTCGTTGATCGATTTCGCATACCAGCGATAACACTGCGCAGCTGCAAGCATGACATAATTCGAAACATGAGCGCATAAAGTTACATTTCAAGCTCGAATAAAACGAGGGAGGTGCCCAGATTTATCTTCTCGATAAAAAGCAAAAAAGAGGCTTACTTCTCTTAAGAAGTAGGCTTTTTCTGGATGTGGTGCGCCCGAAGCAATAAATCTAATGGGCACTGGGAAGAGGTTGTCTTGCTAACGTGACTGACCGTATATGGACTCCTCCCCGTTTGCAAGTATTCCGTTTTCTGGCTGGGGGGTTCGACTGCTCACGTATATCCGGTCTCTTACTGCTGCATCTGCTTTGGAGATGCAGGACCCTGATGGGCTATTCGCGCGCTGACTCCCTATCGCTTTCTCAGGCTTTAAGCCACGGTCATTCTCGGGTTCTGTCAGCGCCGGTTCGACCTGTTGGCCATCAAGCGGCTTACTCTGCAATCGTGGTTGGTTTGCTCCTTCTATACGTACTCGCTTACACCCTCGCTGAACGTTTTAACCAATGTGTTGTATCGACCGGTTGAAACCGCACCGAGGAGCGGTAGTTCGTCGCGACATCCTTGACCATCCATTCTTGGCTAATTGCAGTAAGTTTCCCGCCCAAGCAAGATGACATCACTCTTCTTTGAAATGTCGATCCCGAACTCAAGCAGTTTAGAGCGATAACGATAGTACGAACTTTTAGAGCGCGAGGTCAGAAAATACTTCTTCATGTCCCCTCCGAAATACCATTCCATCGCCACCAGGCTGTATGGCGAAGGGTTGCGCTCCAACAGATCGTTGATGAAATCAGGAAAGGGCGTGATCGGGCCGATTGTATGGACGATCTCTTCTATCTCGAACAACATGCCGCACCGCTTGAATTGCGCCGTGGCCCGTTTGGCTGCCACTGTCGAGCGTGGCAGTTGAAGTGATACGCAAGCAGATCGGCAAGCATCAGGCCAATGTGTTCAGCTTCCGGGGTAAGCCTGTGCATCAGGTGAACACCAAGGCATGGCACAAAGCTTTAAAGCGGGTGGGCATCGAGAATTTCCGCTGGCATGACCTCAGGCACACCTGGGCAAGTTGGCACATTCGGGAAGGCACGCCGCTGCACGTATTGCAAGAATTGGGCGGATGGTCATCGCCGGAGATGGTGCAAAAGTATGCGCACCTGTCCAGGGAGCATCTCGCGCAATGGGTAGATCGTAGGCCAGCAGTTTTGCCCGAGATCGCACCGGAAAGTGGTACGTTTTCTACTACAGGGAAAGAAAAAGGAGCCAGGCTTGTGGCCTAACCCCTTGATTGTTTGGTAGGCACGAATGGACTCGAACCATCGACCCCTTGGATGTCGACCAAGTGCTCTAACCAGCTGAGCTACGCGCCTGTTACCGGGTTAGGATTGTACCCGAAAGGGTATCGCGCTTCAAACGAAATGCGCGGATTTGCCATCTACAAACGGCGCATGGTTTTCAGGCCTGCCATACCCCATACCCGGCTTCACGCAGGCCTATCGCCAATTCCACCTCCATGTCGCGCGCTCCGTCATAGGGCATCGGGTTATAGAATTCGTATAGCTCTGGCAACAAGCGCAATCCGAATTCCTGAACGTAACGGTTGGACTGGATGCCTGCCTTGTGCTTGTCGAAGCGCACATCGGGATCCAACCCGGTCATGCCGACGTATACGCACGGCTTGCCAGTGACGTAATCCGGATTTGCTTTCTTGAAACGACTCTTGTGCAGAACGTCTTTTGACAATTCGATCACATAGACGTGGTAATGGTCGCGGCGTGCCATGGCTTCCTGAGATTCAGTGAGTTAGCGGCGTTGGGGTGAAGGCAACCAGCTTTGATATTTTTCGCAGTGCCCCGACATAAGCCGGCATCAATGCAAAGTTGCCCTCCATTCCTGTTCAATTCCCCGCTTGCTGTGCCACCAGACCATAACGTCTGGCGGCTTAATCACGATCCAACCAGGCTGGCCGCGATATTGATCGTCAAGCCAAGGATGGCAACATTGAATAAGAAGCTGAGTATCGATTGGGCAAGCACTGTCTTGCGCATCGAACGTGTCATGACCGAGATATCAGAGGTCTGCGCGGCAACCGCGATCGTGAAGGAGAAATAAAGAAAATCCCAGTAATCGGGCGTCTGTTCATCATTCGGAAACCGGAGCGCCCGTCTTGCGACAGGCGACCTGTAAAAGATGCGTGCGTAGTGAAAGGTATACAGCGTTGCGACCAGGCACCATGAGCCCATCACCGTAAAGCCGGTATATGCGTAGTGAACCAGGCGGCCGCCGAAGGTCAGCTCCTTCGCCGACGAAAGCTCCAGAACAATCGCAACGAGACTCATGATCGCGGCGACCGACATGATAGCCAGAATCGCGACCGATCCCTTGTCCTCTTGCTCTGCAATCACACGAACCTTGTCATGGCTGGCGCGCATCATCAGCCATCCCATCAGGCACAGATAGGACCACACCGTGATATTCCAGCCTATCAATATCCGTGTAACCGGATTCCACTGCAAAGGGATAACGAGCTCGGCGACAAAGCCCGTGGCGACTGCAAATGTCAACCGCGGGCGGGCACGGATAATTTGACGGACGGGAAGCATGGTCAGTTCTTCGACGGGCAAACCAGAATATCTAGTGCAGGCATATAAGAATATTCCCGCGGCCTATAAGGGCACGCCGGCGTGTCAGCATCGAATCGGGATAGCAAGCTGTTCCGGGCGCAACCATGTCAATAACTGCCGGGCGCCAGATTGTCAAAACGCGTGTATTCACCCCGAAACGCGAGCGCCACCATTCCGATCGGTCCGTTACGCTGTTTGCCGATGATGATCTCGGCCTTGCCTTTATCCGGTGAATCGGTGTTATAGACTTCGTCGCGATAGATGAACAGGATCAGGTCGGCGTCCTGTTCGATTGCACCCGACTCGCGCAGATCGGACATCACCGGCCGCTTGTTGGGACGCTGCTCCAGGCTGCGGTTCAATTGTGACAATGCAATCACCGGCACCTGCAACTCCTTGGCCAGCGCTTTCAGCGAGCGGGAAATTTCCGAAATTTCCGTGGCGCGATTCTCGCTGGCCTTTCCCACGTTGGAGCTCATCAGCTGCAGGTAATCGACCACGATCAGGCCGAGCCCGTTGCTCTGGCGATGCAGGCGACGCGATCTGGCGCGCAGATCCAGTGCAGACAACGCGGCGCTTTCATCGATGTGTATCGGCGCATCATTCAGTTTGCCCAGCGCGTGCGTCAGCCGGCCCCAGTCGTCGTCCTGCAAACGCCCGGTGCGCAAATCCTGCTGGTTGAGTTTGCCGACCGAGCCGAGCATGCGCATCGCCAGTTGTGTCGCGCCCATTTCCATGCTGAAGATCGCCACCGGAAGCTTGCTGTCCATGGCCACGTTTTCGGCGATGTTTATCGCAAGCGCGGTCTTGCCCATGCTCGGACGGCCCGCGATGATAACCAGATCGCCAGGCTGCAGGCCCGAGGTCATGCGGTCCAGATCGGTGAATCCGGTTGCCGTTCCGGTGATGTCGCTGGGATTGTCGCGCCCATACAGCGTCTCGATGCGCTCCACCACTTCGGTCAGCAATGGAGGCATCGCAACGAAGCCCTGCTTGCCTTTGGAGCCCGCCTCGGCGATCTCGAACACCTTGCTTTCCGCCTCGTCGAGCAATTGCGCGGCATCCCGTCCGGTCGGGTTGTACGCACTGCTGGCGATATCGCTGCCGACCTCCGCCAGTTTGCGCATGATCGAGCGCTCGCGCACGATCTCGCCGTACCGGCGGATGTTGGCTGCCGACGGCACGTTCTGCGCCAAACCCCCGAGGTAAGGCAGACCGCCGACCTTGTCCAATTCGCCGGCGATCTCCAATGCTTCTGCAACGGTGATCACATCAACCGGCTTGGCCTGCTCGCTCAGCCGCGTGATCTGGCGGAAGATCAGGCGATGCTCCTGGCGATAGAAATCATCGTCGTTCACCAGGTCGGTGATCTTGTCCAGCGCGCTCGCTTCCAGTAACAGCCCGCCCAGCACCGACTGCTCGGCTTCCACCGAATGTGGCGGCAATTTGATCTGGTCGAGTTGCGCGTCCGTGCTGGAAAAGTTTTGCATGAAGTAAATTACAAGAACTGTTGAGCGAAAGGCATTTTAACCTGCCAATGGATAAAAGCCTAAAAGCAAAAAGGACTGTTGCCAGTCCTTTTTTGTATTGCGTTGATGCGGCAAAGGATTACTGTTCGCCAAGCACCGAAACGGTTATACCCACCACCACGTCGGTATGCAACGCGATGTTTACGGGATGGTCCCCGATCTGCTTGAGGTGGCCTTCAGGCATGCGCACTTGCGATTTTTCGACTGTGAAGCCTTGTGCAGCAAGAGCTGACACGATGTCGGCGTTGGTGACCGAGCCGAACAGCTTGCCGTCCACGCCTGCCTTTTGCACAATCTGCACAGTCAGGCCAGCCAGCTTTTCGCCGCGCGTCTGCGCTTCTGCCAATTTCGCCTTGTCGGCAGCTTCGAGTTCTGCGCGACGCGCCTCGAACTCGGCCATATTGGCGTCAGTGGCACGTTTCGCCTTGCCTTGCGGAATCAAAAAGTTGCGCGCAAATCCGTTTTTGACCTTGACGACCTCGCCCAATGCGCCGAGGTTGGTCACTTTTTCCATCAGAATTATTTGCATGTATAGGCTCCTTAATGCAGGTCAGTGTAAGGCATCAAGGCCAGGAAGCGCGCGCGTTTCACCGCGGTGCTCAATTGGCGCTGATAGCGCGTCTTGGTGCCGGTGATGCGTGCCGGGATCAGTTTGCCGTTTTCGGAAATGAATTCCTTGAGGATGTTGATATCCTTGTAATCAACTTCGGCGATCTTCTCGACTGTAAAGCGGCAGAATTTGCGGCGCTTGAACAGATTGTTGCGGGAAGAACGCTTGTTCTTGTCATCTTTCTTTTTGTCTGATGGACGAGCCATGATATTTCCTTATTCCAAAATTATGTCGTTTATATGCAAAACCAGTTGTCTGCTGCGGATGCTCCGCTGGGCTAAAAAGCCGCGCATTTTTACGTTCTGTCCAACTACAAAGCGGGAAACCTTGTCGGCCACTTCCGCAAATGCCAGCGCATCCACTTCGCACTGCACCTGCCGCAAACCGTTTGCTTCCGGCTGCTGGGACACATGACTGATGGTCAGTGCCACTCTGGCCACTCCTGCCGGGGTATAACGCAAACTATCCAGCGCGATCAATTCTCCGCTGATGACAACCTGGTTAAGCGCCAATTGCCAGCCGGATCAAGCTTCCGTCGCGCTTTCTGCCGTGGCAGCAGGGGCGGCAGTCACTGGAACGCTGCTTTCGGTCGGCATGGCACGGGTCTTTTCTTCCTTCATCATCGCAGAAGGCTCTACAACAGCAGCCCTGGTCTTCACGGTCAGATGACGCAAAACTGCATCATTGAAGCGGAAGGCGTGCTCCAGTTCGTCCAGCGTTTCCTGGTTGCATTCGATATTCATCAGCACATAGTGCGCCTTGTGGATCTTTTGGATCGGGTATGCCAGTTGACGGCGGCCCCAGTCTTCCAGACGGTGGATGCGGCCACCGTTGGTCGTGACCAGCGTGCGATATCGCTCGATCATCGCGGGCACTTGCTCGCTCTGGTCGGGATGCACAATAAATACGATTTCATAATGTCGCATTGCTTCTCCTTGTGGTTAAAGCCCCCCGCTTGCGGTGCGGTGGAGCAAGGTAAGTGAAACCGCCCATGACACGAATAACCCATGTCACAAATAAAGGACAGCCTCACAGGGGCGCGCATTATAGCGAAATAGGCTTACAGGTCAAGGAGTTTATGCGGCCCCGTCAAGCATTCGCCGTCTTGCTCAAAAGCAGCCAGGTTTGCACCACCGTATCCGGGTTCAGTGAGATCGACTCTATGCCCTGGTCCACCAGCCATTGTGCAAAATCGGGATGGTCGGATGGCCCCTGCCCGCAAATGCCGACGTATTTGTTCGCCTTCCGGCAAGCCTTGATGGCGGCACTCAGCAGGACCAGTACTGCGGGATTGCGTTCATCGAAACTGCCGGCGACGATACTTGAATCGCGGTCGATGCCGAGCGTCAGCTGGGTCAGATCGTTGGAGCCGATGGAGAAGCCGTCAAAGTATTCGAGAAACTGGTCCGCGATCAGCGCGTTTGACGGAATCTCGCACATCATGATCACGCGCAATCCGTTCAAGCCGCGCTTCAGACCGTTCTTTTCCAACTCGGCAATCACACCGCGCGCTTCATCCACGGTGCGCACGAACGGGATCATCACTTCGACATTGGTCAGCCCCATCTCGTCGCGCACACGCTTCATGGCGCGGCATTCCAGTGCGAAACAATCCCGGAAACTCTCCGCGATGTAACGTGACGCGCCGCGGAAACCGAGCATCGGATTCTCTTCCTCGGGCTCGTACTGTTTGCCGCCGATCAGGCTTGAATACTCATTCGACTTGAAATCGGACAGCCGCACGATCACGGCTTTGGGCGCGAATGCGGCGCCCAGGGTCGCGATACCCTCGACCAGTTTTTCGATGTAGAAATTCACCGGTGTAGCATAACCCGCGCATTTCGCCTCAACCTGGGCCTTCAAGCCTGCTGGCAAATCAGGATAGTTGAGCACCGCCTTGGGATGCACGCCGATCATGCGCGCGATAATGAACTCCAGGCGTGCCAGCCCGATGCCGGCATTGGGCAAGCGGCAAAACTCGAACGCCAGCTCCGGATTGCCGACATTCATGGAAATCTTGACCGGAGGCACGGGCATCTTGTCCAGCGCCAAATCAATGACCTCGAAATCGATCTTGCCCGCATACACCTTGCCGACATCTCCCTCGGCACACGAGACGGTGACTTCTTCGCCTTGCTTTAGTATCACGGTCGCATCGCCGCACCCGACCACGGCCGGAATGCCGAGTTCGCGCGCGATGATCGCCGCATGGCAGGTCCGCCCGCCGCGATTGGTAACGATGGCGGAAGCGCGTTTCATGATCGGCTCCCAGTCCGGATCGGTCATGTCGGTGACCAGCACATCGCCCGCCTGCACCTTGCTCATTTCGCTGGCATGGGCGATCAGGCAAACACGTCCGTTGCCGATGCGTTGACCGATCGCGCGACCGCTGACCCGCACGGTACCCGGCTGCTTGATCCGGTAACGGCGCAAGGTCTCCAGCTTGTCCCGTGTTCGCACCGTTTCCGGCCGCGCTTGCAGGATATAGAGCTTGCCATCGACACCATCCTTGCCCCATTCGATGTCCATTGCGCGGCCGTAATGCTGCTCGATGGCAAGCGCATAGCGGCCCAACTCTTCCACCTCGGCATCGTTGATCGAGAAACGGTTCCGATCTGCCGGCGGCACATCCACCGTGCGCACCGAGCGGCCCGCCTGGCGCGCGGTGTCAAACTCCATCTTGATCGCCTTCGTACCGAGGTTGCGGCGAATGACCGCACGCTTGCCCGCCTTGAGCGCGGGTTTGTAGGCATAAAACTCGTCCGGGTTGACGGCGCCCTGCACCACTGTCTCGCCCAAACCGAATGCCGAGGTGATGAAGACCACCTTGTCGAAACCGGATTCGGTGTCCAGCGTGAACATCACGCCGCTGGAGCCCAGATCACTGCGCACCATGCGCTGCACGCCTGCCGACAGAGCCACGTCATGATGGGCAAATCCCTGGTGGACGCGATAAGCGATGGCACGGTCGTTATACAGCGAAGCAAACACTTCCTTGATGGCATGCAGCACATGGTCTGCACCCTGTATATTGAGAAACGTTTCCTGCTGCCCGGCAAAGGAAGCATCGGGCAGGTCTTCCGCGGTAGCGGAGGACCGGACTGCCCAGGTCGCATCGGCGCCCGCCTCTGCTTGCAGCTTTTCGTAGGCGCCGCGTATCTCCTTGTCGAGGTGAGCCGGAAAAGGCGTCTCGGTGATCCATAGCCGTATCTGGTTTCCGGCTTTCGCCAGTGCGGTGACATCCTCGATATCGAGCGTATCCAGCAGACCCTGTATGCGCTTGTCGAGACCGCTTTGCGCAAGAAACTCGCGGTAGGCATCCGCTGTCGTTGCGAAGCCGCCGGGGACGCGCACGCCGAGATGGGCAAGCTGGCTGATCATTTCGCCGAGCGAAGCGTTCTTGCCGCCGACGCTGCCCACATCCGTCATGCGCAAAGAAGTGAAGCTGGCGATGTATTGCGTCATAATGCTTCCCGTTTAACTCGTTCAGACGATTATAATAAACCATATTGAACGAGGTGAAGTAATGAGCAAACGACGCAGCGCATTTTTTGTGTCGGACCGAACCGGCCTCACCGCGGAAAGTCTTGGACGCAGTCTGTTGAGCCAGTTCGAGGGAATCAGCTTCGATAAAATCACCCTGCCATTCCTAGATTCGGTGGAAAAGGCGCGCGATGCAGTGGCTCGAATCAACGAGACGGCGATCAGGGATGGCCAGCGTCCCATCGTGTTCAGCACGCTGACCATGCCCGCGGTGCTCAATATCGTCGGACAGAGCGATGCGCTGATCCTCGACCTGTTCGAAATGTTCATCGTGCCGCTGGAAACTGAACTCGGGCAGCAATCCTCCCATGCCGTGGGTCGGTCCCATGCGGCAGGAGCCAATTACAGCGCGCGGATGGATGCGGTGAATTACGCGCTGAACCATGACGACGGCGGTATCTCGAAGGAATTGCACAGCGCCGATGTGATCCTGGTCGGTGTATCGCGTTGCGGGAAAACACCGACCTCGCTCTATCTCGCATTGCAGTTCGGCGTGTATGCCGCAAACTATCCGCTGGTCGCCGAGGATTTTTCTTCCAACGCCCTTCCACCCGCCCTCAGACCGCTGAAGAACAAGATCTTCGGATTGACCATACAAGCCGAGCGTCTGCAGCAGATACGCTCGGAAAGATCGCCGAACAGCCGCTATGCGTCATTAGAGAATTGCCGCTTTGAAACACAGCAGGCGGAGAGCCTGCTGCGCCAGTCCGGGGTAAGCTGCCTCGATGTGACCAGCATGTCGGTGGAAGAAATCGCGACCACCATACTGTTCCAGGCCGGGCTGAAGCGCTAGCCTTTCCAGCCTCTCTGGCGCGCAGCTTCAAACAGGCATACTGCTGCGGCTGCGGCGGCATTGAGCGACTCCACCTTCCCGGACATCGGAATCAGGATCGCGTGATGAACCGCATCCACCAGTTCCCGGGACAGCCCGGCGCCTTCGTTCCCGAAAGCAAACGCGACATTGCCGGTATAGTCTTGTCCATATAGGCTTTCGCTTGCCTGCAAGGTGGCGCCATAGGTGGCGCCGTCGAACCTGGCGGCAACATCCGCCAGTTCGGCATGCTCATGGATATTCAGCGCAAAGTGTCCGCCCATCGCTGCACGCAGCACCCTGGGCGACCATACATCGGCGCAACCCCGCGACAGGTACACCGCATCGCATCCCGCCGCCGCGGCGGACCGCAACATCGAGCCCAGATTGCCCGGATCCTGAATATCTTCAAGCAGCAACGCAAAGCGGCCTTGCGCAACCTGCACATCCGACTGCGAAAGGGTCGAGCCATAGGCTAGGGGTACCCTTGGGCGCCCCCCTTGCGGGGGCCCGGGGATATCGATCAATGCAAGGATACCGGTCGGTGTTTTCAGTTCGCTGAGTTCCGCAAACAAGCTGTCATCGAGCAGGGTGACCGGCACGCCCAGTATGCGTTGCATCAATCCGGCAATCTCGGCGTCGCGCAACGCCGCCGTGTTCAGCAAGATGTGTTGCGGCCGATTGCCGCTATCCAGATATGCATCAAGCAAATGCGCGCCGTCCAGCAACGTCTGCCCGGATTTGTTGCGCTGCCGGACAGAACCCGAAAGTTTGGCGAGCTCCTTGTAAAAAGGATTGTCGCGGGACCGGATCGATTTCATTCCCCGACTGCCGTTATGCCTGAGCAGCCGTGTCCTGCTCCAGCAACGCGCCGATTTCCTGCAGCGACGGCAGTTCCTGCAGCGCGCGCAGATTCAGATCGTCCAGCAATTGGCTGGTGGTGGCGAACAATTCGGGTTTCCCCGGAGAATCGCGCGTGCCGACCACTTCGACCCAACCCCGCCCTTCCAGCGTCTTGAGCACCTGGGAGGACACAGCCACACCGCGAATTTCCTCTATGTCGCCGCGCGTGACAGGCTGGTGGTAAGCGATGATGGCGAGGGTTTCGAGCACCGCACGGGAATAACGCGGCGTCTTTTGCGGATTGAGCCGGTCGAGAAACGGCTGCATCTCCGGCTTTGCCCTGAACCGCCATCCGCTCGCAACGCGGCCCAATTCGACTCCGCGTCCCTGCCACTCCAGCGCAAGCGCTTCGAGCAGCGCCTCGATCTGGCGGTTATCGACCGCCGCGTCGCTGAGTTTTTTCAGCTCCGCTACAGGCAGCGGTTCGGTAGCTGTCAGCAGTGCGGTTTCCAGCACGAGCTTGAGTTGTCCCATGTCGAGCAACTCATCACCCGGCGCGACTGGATTACTCAGCGGTAATGGCTCGGCTTGTTCGGACATAAATATTCCCCAATGTTTCACTTTGTTGGATTTCAACCAGATATTCCTTCGCCAGTTCCAGGATCGCGATAAAGGTCACGATCAGTTTCTGCACGCCGCTGTCCGCATCGAACAGATTGCCGAACTCGACGAACTCTCCGCCATGCAGGGTCCGCAGGATGTGGGTCATCTGTTCGCGCACCGACAGCTGTTCGCGCCTGACCTTGTGGTGTGTGTTCAGCTTGGCGCGTGCCAGCAATCCCAGCCAGGCCAGCCGCAAGTCTTCCACGCTGACTTCGGGCAAACGCTCGCGCACGGTATTTTCGATCAGCACCTGGACAATTTCGAAGTCGCGTCCGGCTTGCGGCAGTTCATTGAGCTTCTGCGCGGCAAGTTTCATTTGCTCGTATTCCAGCAAGCGGCGCATCAATTCGGCGCGCGGGTCTTCGTCGCTTTCCCCGCTGTCCCTGGGAGGACGCGGCAGCAGCATGCGCGACTTGATCTCGATCAGCACCGCCGCCATCAGCAGGTAATCGGCCGCCAGTTCCAGGCGGTGTTTCTGCATCACCTCGATATACTCGATATACTGGACAGTCAGTTCCGCCATCGGGATATCCAGCACGTCGAGGTTGTGCTTGCGGATTAGGTACAACAGCAAGTCCAGCGGTCCCTGGAAGGTTTCCAGTACCAGTTCCAGCGCGTCCGGCGGAATATACAGGTCGTGCGGCCACTCCAGCAGTGGCTCGCCGTTGATATGCGCGTAGGGAACCGCGGATTTTGGCGTTTCGATCATCGTTCGTCGCGTCTTTCCGGCATCGCCGCTCAGCTGTAACCCAGCCCCATTGCCTCGCGCACGTCGCGCATGGTTTCGGATGCCAGCTTGCGCGCCTTTTCACAGCCGTCGGCAATGATGTTGCGCACCAGCACCGGGTCATCCAGGTACTGTTGCGCGCGTTCACGCATCGGGCGCTGTTCCTCGAGCACCGCGGCGATCACGGGCTGCTTGCACTCGATGCAGCCTATCCCCGCGCTCTTGCAACCGCGCATCACCCACTCCCTGGTTTGTTCGTTCGAATAAACCAGATGCAGTTGCCAGACCGGGCACTTGTCGGGATCGCCCGCGTCGCTGCGGCGGATGCGCGCCGGGTCGGTCGGCATGGTGCGGATCTTCTTGTTCACGCTGGCCTCGTCTTCGCGCAGGGTGATGGTGTTGCCGTAGGACTTCGACATCTTCTGTCCGTCCAGTCCGGGCATTTTCGCGGCGGCTGTAAGCATGGCTCGCGGTTCGGACAGGATCATCTTGCCTCCGCCTTCCAGATAACCGAACAGACGTTCCCGGTCACCCAGACTCAGGCTCTGCTGCTCGTCCAGCAGTGCCTTGGCCGACTCGATCGCCTCGTCGTCGCCCTGCTCCTGAAAGCGGGTGCGAAGCTCGTTGTAAAGCTTGGCCCGTTTGCTGCCCAGCTTCTTGACCGCTGCTTGTGCCTTCTCCTCGAAACCCGGTTCCCGCCCGTAAATGTGATTGAAGCGGCGCGCGATCTCGCGGGTGAATTCGATATGCGGGACCTGGTCCTCGCCAACGGGCACCTGGGTGGCACGGTAGATCAGGATGTCCGCGCTTTGCAGCAGCGGATAGCCGAGGAAACCGTAAGTGCTCAGATCCTTTTCGGAGAGCTTTTCCTGCTGGTCCTTGTAGGTCGGAACGCGCTCAAGCCAGCCCAGCGGGGTGATCATCGACAGCAGCAAATGGAGCTCGGCATGCTCCGGCACGCGTGACTGGATGAACAATGTGGCGCGCGCCGGGTTGACGCCCGCGGCCAGCCAGTCCACCACCATGTCCCACACGTTTTGTTCGATGATATGGGGCGTATCGTAATGTGTGGTCAGCGCGTGCCAGTCGGCCACGAAGAACAGGCATTCGTATTCGTTCTGCATCTGCACCCAGTTTTTCAGCACCCCGTGGTAATGCCCCAGATGCAAACTTCCGGTGGGGCGCATACCCGATAACACACGTTCAGCAAACATGACTAAATCCCGAATATCATCAAAATCAATTTAAACACCAGGTTTACCAGCGGCAAGAGTATCAGACTCAACACCGGCGTGACGGCCAGAAAGATCAAAATGAACATGCCGTAAGGTTCGACCTTCGCCAGCAGGAATGCCTGGCGATGCGGCAGCAGGCTGACCGCGACGCGTCCGCCATCAAGCGGCGGCAGCGGCAACAGGTTCAGCACCATCAAAACGACATTGATTTGAATCCCGATCTGTGACATGCCCAGCAGCGGTCCCGCAAAATAATTCTCCGGGAACATCATCCCGATCCTGTACATTAATGCCCAACCCAGTGCCATGACCAGATTCGAACACGGTCCGGCGATCGCCACCCACAGCATATCTTTCTTGGGGTGGCGCAGCGCGGCGAAATTGACCGGCACCGGCTTGGCCCAGCCGAACAGGATACCGCCCATCCAAAGGGTAAGCAACGGCAGCAATACCGTGCCGAACGGGTCGATATGGTGCAGCGGATTGAGGCTGATGCGGCCCGCCTTGTCGGCGGTCATGTCGCCGAAATGCCGCGCCACATAGCCATGCGCCGCCTCGTGTATGGTGATCGCGAACAGCACCGGAATGGCGCCAATGGCCACGGTTTGTATCAGTTGGTCAATTTGCATCGGGTTCCTGTCAGTTTCATCAATCTTCTATCCCAAAGGGCGCGATCCCGCCCTTGCCGCGCCGCACCAACACCGGCACATCGCCGGTCAAATCGATCACGGTGGTGAAATCCAGACCCACCGCTCCGCCGTCGATCACCAGATCAACGCGCTTTTCCAGCAGATCGCGTATGTGTGCGGCATCATTAAACGGCCCCTCTTCATCCGGAAGGATCAGCGTGGTACTGCACATCGGCTCGCCCAGTTCCTCCAATAACGCGAGCGCGACCGGATGATCGGGAACCCTGATCCCGATCGTGCTGCGTTTGGGATGTTGCAGGCGTCTCGGCACCTCCTTGGTCGCCCTCAGGATGAAAGTATAGCTGCCCGGCGTGTTGCTTTTCAGCAGGCGAAATTTTGTGTTGTCCACCTGGGCGTATCGGGAAATTTCCGACAGGTCGCGGCACATCAAGGTCAGATGATGCTGTTCGTCCAGTCGGCGGATCTGCCTGATGCGCGTCACGGCATCCTTGTCGTCGAGATGGCAGCCCAGCGCATAGCTGGAATCGGTGGGGTACACCACGACCCCGCCGTTGCGCAACAATTCCGCGGCCTGGCGTATCAGCCGCGGGTTGGGGTTGTCGGGATGGATGGTAAAGAACTGGGACATCAGATCTCATTCCCGGCCGCGGGATGTTCCCAAGCCTGCCAAACCGGACGGCAGCCCAGCGGAAAGTCCGGCAGACGCCCCATATCCCGATAGCTCTCCCCTGGGCCGTGAAAATCCGAGCCGCACGAAGCCAGCAAATTGAATTCCCCGGCATAGCGCGCAAACTCGGCATATTGGTCGGGAGTGTGGCTGCCGGTCACGACCTCGATCGCCTGGCCGCCAAGCCCGACGAACTCGGCCAGCAATTCATGCATGGTTTTCTTGCCCATGCCGACGCGCCCCGACATATAGCGACCGGGGTGGGCAAGCACCGCCACGCCGCCGCTGCCGCGTATCCACCCGACCGCATCGGACAGTTCCGCCCATTTATGCGGCACATAGCCCGGCTTGCCTTTCACCAGGTAACGGTTGAACACGCCTTTTACGTTCTTGCAATGCCCGGACTCGACCAGATAGCGCGCAAAGTGGGTGCGGCTGATCATGTTGGGATTGCCGGCAAATTGATATGCACCTTCCAGCGCGCCGCTGATACCGGCCCTGGCCAGCGCGTCGGCCATTTTCCTTGCGCGCTCGCCGCGACCGCTGCGCACAACACGCAAGCCCTCGACCAGCGGAGGATAGGCCGGTGCGATGTTCAAGCCGACAACATGCAGGGTATGGCTGCGCCAGGACACGGAGATTTCCACCCCGTTGACGAAGGTGATGCCGTGTCGTGTTGCGGCCGCGCGCGCCTCGTCCAGCCCGTCCACATCGTCATGATCGGTCAGCGCCAGCACCTTCACGCCGCGTCCGGCGGCGCGATCCACCAATTCGCCTGGTGTCAGCGTACCGTCGGAAATGCTGGAATGGCAATGCAGGTCGTAATCAAGCATCTGAGTGCCCCCGGCAATCGTGATGAGCAAGCCGGAGGGCAAGGAACCGCGCGGTGAGCGACGAGGCATGCCTTGACAGGCAGACGAGGAACGAACGAGCACGCGACGTCGCAATCCGGCTGCGCAATGGATTGACAGAGGTACTCAAGCGTCACCGCCCCCCTTCTTCATAACCTTGCCCTGTTCGGCCCGCTTGCGGCGCACCTCCTTGGGATCGGCGATCAACGGCCGGTAGATCTCGATGCGGTCCTTGTCGCGAACCACCGCATCGGCTTTGGCCAGCTTGCCGAATATGCCCAGCTTGTTGACCGTCAGGTCAATCTCGGGACATTTTTGCAGGATCCCGCTGGACTGGATCGCCCCGGCCACCGTCGTGCCCGGCGCCACCGATTGCCGGAGCAGGGTCTGCTCTCCAGCCAGCGCATATACCACTTCGATATTGATCTTGTCGTTCATTTGTTCGGATAAACCTTTTCTGCGCGCTGGATGAAGGCATCCACGAAACTGTTTGCAATGTAATGAAACACCGGACCAACCAGTTTTTCCAGCAACTTGCTGGAAAATTCATAGTGCAGTGTAAACGCTATTTTACAGGCCGATTCGCTCAACGGGATAAAGCGCCACGTACCTTCAAGATGCTTGAAAGGGCCTTGCTGCAGAGTCATGTCGATTTGATGCGGGGGCCTGCGCACGTTCTCGGTGGTAAAGCTCTGTTTGATATGGTGGTAATCGATATGCACGGTGGCATGTACCACATCGCCTTCCTGCTCAGCGACGCTGGCTCCCCCGCACCAGGGCAAAAACCCCGGGTAATCTTCCACGCGATCCACCAGCTTGAACATCTGCTCGGCGCTGTGCGCCACCAACACCGTTTTTTCCACTAACGCCATTGCTATTCGGGAAGCCGTGATTCCAAAGGCTGGTAGAATAGCCTAACACACCGCAAAACTCACCTGATATGAGTATCATCCAGAACAAAAAGGCCTACCACGAGTACTTCATCGAGGATAAATACGAGGCCGGCATCATGCTGGAAGGATGGGAAGTCAAGGCCATCCGCGCCGGTCGTGCCCAGCTTAAGGAAGCCTACGTGATCGCAAAGGACGGCGCGCTGTATCTGATCGGATCGCATATCAGCCCGTTGCTGAACGCGTCCACGCACATCCATCCTGATCCGGTCCGGACCCGCAAACTGCTGCTGCACAAACTGGAAATCGACCGGATCATCGGCAAGGTGCAGCGTGCCGGTTACACGCTGATGCCGCTCGACATGCACTACAAGAACGGCCGCGTAAAACTGGAGATCGGCCTGGCCAAGGGCAAGAAGCAGCATGACAAGCGCGCGACCGAAAAGGAAAAGGATTCCAAACGTGAAGCCGCTCAGGCCATGAAAAAGGAACGGCATTAGGAGCAACGATGAATGAATCTGTCAAATCGCAAACCGCCTACCTTGCCGGCGGCTGCTTCTGGGGCATGGAGGAACTGGTGCGTCAAATCCCCGGGGTGCTGGAAACCGAAGTCGGCTACACCGGCGGCGATACACCGGAAGCACGTTACGAACAGGTGAGGACCGGCAGAACCGGACACGCCGAATCTCTGAAGGTCGTGTTCGATCCGCAGCAGCTCAGTTACCGCCATTTGCTGTTCGAATTCTTCCGCATGCACAACCCCACCACGCCGAACCGGCAAGGCAACGATGTTGGCACGCAATACCGCTCGGCGATCTTTTATCTGGACGGGGAACAGAAAAACGCCGCTGCGGAAGTCATCAAGACCGTGGATGACTCTGGAGACTGGAAAGCCAAGGTCGTGACCGAGATCGTGCCGTTCAGCGCGTTCTGGCGCGCCGAGGAATACCACCAGAAGTACCTCGTCAAGAATCGCGGCGGCTATACCTGCCACTATGTGCGCAAGTTGGATCTTGGCGAAGGGAAGTAGCCGGGCTGGAAAGCCGCGTGAATCGGCGCTTGCCCGATCAATCAGCGGATTTTTCAGGGTGTGCCGGCGAACGCCGGCACACCGGACCATTCAAAGCTGGTGGACCATCGCTGCCGTTTCCTGCAATAATTCCTTGGCCCTGAGTCGCCACATCATGTTCGGGATTTAATGCCAGCAGCTTTTGCCAGACAGCGCGCGCCTCGCTGACATCATTTTTGGCGCGAAGCAACAACAAACCCAGATTCACGTATGCGTGGCCGAAGCCTGGATCGCGGGCAATCGCTTCGCGGAAAGCCCATTCGGCCAGCGCGATATCGTTATTGCGCCAGTACATCGTGCCCAGATCGGTCCTCACACCCGCGAGATCGGGATTGATGTCCAGTGCGCGCCCGTAATAGACGATGGATTGTGCTGCATCACCCCGGTCGTAAAAGATATTGCCGAGAGCGATCGCGGCATCGATATCGTCGCTGTCCCTGTCAAGACGCGCTTTGAGCTGAGCGACAGGTTTGTCTTCTTCCATAACCTCGTTCTCCAGACCGGATCTTCAAGAATCGAACAGCGCTGACCATTTCATGCCGGGAATACAGGTCGCCATCAGCCCGGCGATGGCGCGCACCCCAGCCGCAAGGTTGCCTCAAACCTGGGTCAGCATAGCCAAACTACGCCCACGCGATGCCAAGCACCGCCACACCCACCGTGAGCAGACCCAATGCCAGGTTCACGGCGATTAACTTGCGTATTTTTCCAAGCAAATCCCCCGCATCCTTCCAGCGCTGCTTGGCCACGTTCAGGCGGAACGGCACATAGCAAGCAAAAAACACATAGCCGAAGATCACCATCATCGCCAAGCCCATCGTCAGCATGATATGGATGTGCACCCCTACATGCGCCATGCCACCGAACAGATAGATCATATACAACCCGCTGACCAGAAGCGCTGCGACCGAACCCCACACCCAGACGAAGAAGCGGCGAAATACCGTATCCCACAAACGCAACCGCTGCGGCGGGTCGAGCACCTCCACCGCAGCTGGGCGGAGCACCACATAGGCGAAGAACATGCCGCCCACCCAGATCAAGACGGCAAGCAGATGGATCAATTTGAACAGGGTCATGATAGTCATCCGTCAAGGTTGGTTGAATGTTTGACACGATACCTGAAAACAGCGCATTTCCCTACCCCTGGTCCCGGCCCGCTTCCTCGCCCCGTTCCTCGCCCTGCTCCTGTCGCGGAAACAGCAACTCGCGCACCGGCCTGAAGCTCCTGCGATGCACGGCCGACACGCCATGTTCGCGCAATGCGGCAAGATGCGCCGCGGTGGGATAGCCCTTGTGGGCGGCGAATCCATAATGCGGATAGAGCTCGTGCAACTCCACCATCAATCCATCGCGGGCGGTCTTGGCCAGGATAGAAGCGGCGGAGATCGCGGCGACCCTGCTGTCGCCTTTCACGACCGCAACGCTGGGGATGCCGGTATCCGGGCAATACAACCCGTCCACCAGCACTTGCCGGGGCCTGACGGGCAACGCCTGCACGGCACGACTCATCGCCAGCAGCGTGGCCTGCAGGATGTTGAGTTGGTCAATTTCGTCGACTTCCGCATAGGCCACCGCCCATGCCAGCGCGCGCTCGCGGATTACGGGAGCAAGCTGGTCGCGTTGTCGTTCGGTAAGTTTCTTGGAGTCGGCCAGACCGGCGATGGGAGTATCCGGATCGAGTATCACCGCTGCCGCGCTGACCGGACCGGCCAATGGGCCCCGTCCGGCTTCATCCACGCCGCAGACCAGCATGGTGTCATGAGCATGAGCGATCACCTGGCCACCGTTTTCTGGTTGCCTGGCGGGATGGCTGGTCGTTTCATCAGCGGTTCTGTCAGCCATTGGGCAGATATGGCAGGATCGCCGCGGCCGCCTTTTGCGCGGTGTTCTGGCGCAGCTTCATATGCAGTTCCGTGAAGGTTTGTTCGAGCTCGGCCACGGTATTGGCATCATTGACCAGGTTCAGCAGCGCCTGGGCAAGGTTTTCCGGTGTCGCATCATCCTGCATCAGTTCAGGCACGACAAAGCGTCCGCATAATATGTTGGGCAAGCCGTAATATGGCTGGTAGCCTTTCCGCTTCATCAGCCACCATGACAGTGCCGGCATGCGATAGGTGATCACCATCGGTCGCTTGAGCAGGGCCGCTTCCAGCGTGGCGGTTCCCGACGCGACCAGCACCCCGTCCGCAACGATCATGGCTTCCTGCGCATGCCCGAACAGCAGGGTGATCGGCAGCTCATGCGCTTCGCTGTCGTGGATGGCCTGCTCAAAGATGGTCCGCGTTTCACGGCTTACCAGCGGCACCAGGAACCGCGCGTCCGGCAGTTTCTTCAGGATCAGTCGGGCGGTGTCAATGTAGGTGGACGCGAGATGCTGCACCTCGCTCTGGCGGCTGCCGGGCAGAAATGCGAATACCCTGGCGCTCAGCGGGATGCGCATGGTATCGCGCAATTCCGCGCGCTTCGGCAGCATAGGAAAAAGATCGGCAAGCGGGTGTCCGACATAATCCACTGTAACCCCGGCCTGCCGGTATATCTCGGGCTCATGCGGAAACAACGCGAGCATGTGTGAAACCGCGCGCTTGATCTTGTGGATGCGCTCGCCGCGCCAGGCCCAGATCGACGGACTGACATAATGGATAGTGGTAATGCCGTGCTGCTTGAGCACGAGTTCAAGATCAAGATTGAAATCCGGCGCGTCGATCGCAATGAACAAATCCGGACGATTTTGCAGAAAATAGGCGCGCAGCTTGCGGCGTATGCCGGCGATCTCGAAATAGTGGCGCAGCACCTCCACGTAGCCGCGCACCGCGAGCTTTTCCATCGGAAACAGGATTTGCATTCCGGCGGATTTCATCCTGGGTCCGCCGATGCCGACGAATTTCAGTCCGGGACGCGCTGCCTTGAGCGCTTCGATCAGGTGGCTGCCGAGCAGGTCGCCCGATGCTTCGCCGGCGACTATGCCGATCACAACATTCTGTGCCATAAGAAAAAGGAAATTAACAAATAATAGGGATTTAGCGAATGATGCCGCGCGTTGAAGCGGCGAGAAAATCCGTCAACAATTTCACCTCGGGATGGTCTGCCGCCTGCGATTGCAATGCGGCTTTGGCATCCTCCAGGCTAAGGCCGGAGCGATACAGGGTCTTGTACGCGCGCTTGATTGCCATGATCGACTCGCCGGAGAATCCGCGCCGCTTCAAACCCTCCGAGTTGATGCCGTGCGCCACGGCCGGATTGTCTGCCGCCGTGACATAAGGCGGCAGATCCTGCGACAGGCGCGTCTGGAAACCGGTCATTGCGTGCGCGCCGACGCGCACGAACTGGTGTATCCCGGACAGTCCGCCCAGGAATACCCAGTCGCCCACATGGACGTGGCCGCCGAGCGTCGCCCCGTTCGCCATGATGGTGTGGCTGCCGATCTGGCAATCGTGCGCCACATGCACGTAAGCCATGATCCAATTGCCGCTGCCGATGCGCGTGACGCCCGCATCCTGGGCCGTACCAGTATTGAGCGTGCAGAATTCGCGTATGGTGTTGTTGTCGCCTATCTCCAGGCGCGTCGGTTCGCCCGCATATTTCTTGTCCTGGGGCATGGCGCCCACCGAGCTGAACTGGAAAATGCGATTGGCCCTGCCGATGCGGGTGTGCCCCTCGACGACGACATGGGGCCCGATCCAGGTTCCCGCGCCAACCTCGACGTGCTCGCCGATGACGGAATAGGCGCCCACTTCGACATCATCGGCAAGTCTGGCGTTCGGGTGGATGATCGCGGTGGGATGGCGCATTCAGGGTACCGCTTTTACCGTGCACATCAGTTCCGCCTCGGCGGCCAGTTGGTCGTCGACCTCGACGACCCCGCTGAACTTGAAAAGGCCGCGCATGCTGCGCGTGAGCGACACCTTGATGATCATTTGATCGCCGGGACTGATCGGACGCTTGAACCGCGCGCCATCGATGCCGGCAAAATAATACACCGATTTTTCGCTGGCTCCGGCACCCATGGATTTGAACGACAACAAGGCGGCGGCCTGCGCCATCGCCTCGATGATCAGCACACCCGGCATCACCGGATGGTGCGGATAATGCCCGGGGAAAAACGGTTCGTTGATCGTCACGTTCTTCAGCGCAACGATGCTCTTGTCGGGTTCCATCGACAAAACGCGGTCGATCAGAAGGAACGGGTAACGGTGCGGCAAGAGTTTGGTAATTTCGTGAATATCCATCTGTGTAGTCATCAGTATGTCCCGGTTATTGATGCCCGTCCGGACGTTTCGGGCCGAAGGTTTTAATTTCCGCTTCCAGATTTTTTATGCGTTTCACCAGATCGTCGAGATGACGCAGATGCACGGCATTCCTGCGCCAGTCGTCCGCGCTGGAAAACGGGAAGATCCCGGCGTATGCCCCCGCTTCACGGATGGATTTGCCGACCAGCGTGAACGCCGCAATCTCGACATGATCCGCAATATGCAAATGTCCGAGTATCCCGGCACTGCCGCCGATCTGGCAGTAGCGCCCGATGCTCGTGCTGCCGGCGATGCCGACACAGGCGGCGATGGCGGTATGCGCGCCGATGCGCACGTTATGCGCAACCTGGATCTGGTTGTCCAGCTTCACGCCGTCCTCGATCACCGTATCGTCCAGCGCGCCCCGGTCGATGGTGGTGTTCGCGCCGATCTCCACATCGTTGCCGATCACGACCCGGCCTATTTGCGGAATCTTGATCCAGCGCCCCTCATCCATCGCGTGACCGAAGCCATCGGAGCCGATCACCGCACCGGAATGGGCGATCAGGTTATTTCCGATCACACAGCCGTGATACACCACCACGCGGGGATAGAGCCGCGCATGGCTGCCCAGGATCGCGTTTTCCCCGATATAACAACCTTCACCGACCACGCTGTGTGCGCCTATCCTTGCCCCCGCGCCGATCACCGCAGTCGCCGCGATGCTGGCCGTAGGGTCGATCATGGCGCCTGCACCGATGGCTGCCCGCGGATTGATGCCCGGTTCGACTTGCGGCAATGGATTCAGCAGTGCGGAAACCCTGGCGAAATAGGCGTAAGGGTTGGCAGAAATGATGCGCGGCAAACTGGTTGCGTCGGCATCTGCTTCGCCAAGGATGACTGCGCCGGCTTTGGTGCTGCCCAACTGGGCGCGATACCTGCTGTTGGTGAGGAAGCTGATATGGGCAGGCTGGGCGGCCTCCAGCGTCGCAACCTGGGAGACGCATGTATCGGCCCGCCCCAGTACCCGCCCGCCCAGGCGCTCGGCAATCTCGGATAATCGGTAGGAAACGGTCATGCGGAAATATCCGGATTATTTGCCGGGGTTGCTGTCCGCCTTGTTGTCGGGTTTGGTGTCGGCAAGCATCTTGATCACCTTGTCGGTAATATCGATTTTCGGATTGCGATATACCGCCTCCTGCAGGATCAGATCATACTTCTCCGACTCTGCAATCGCCTGGATCGCCTTGTTGGCTTGCTCCAGCACGATGGCCAGCTCTTCGTTCTTGCGCAAATTCAAATCCTCGCGGAATTCGCGCTGCATGCGCTGCAGGTCCACATTCATGGCCGTCAGCTCGCGCTCCTTGTTGCGGCGATCGGCATCCGACAGCTTGCCGTCATCATTGTCCAGCGAGGTTTGCAAATCTTTCGCCTGTTTCATCAACTTCTTGATCGCCTGATCCCGTCCGGAGAATTCCTGTTCGATCTTGCTTTCCGCCTTCATCGCCGGGGCGGACTCACGCAACACGCGCTCGGTATCCACCACGCCCACTTTGAAGTCTCCTGCCTGCGCCGCGCCGGCACTCAGCAATATGGCCAACATGCCCGCTTTGATCATTGTCTTCATTGCCCTTTTTCCCTTCATCATATGACTACCCGCCCATGCAGTTGTGGCTGTGCCAACCTTACATTCAAATTGTCGCGCGGCAACCTGGTTTTGTTGCCTTCACCCGTTCAAACATAGTGCACGCCTGGCGCACTATCCGGATCCGGCGAATCGTCGCCCCGGATGACGCAATGCCTAAAGCATGTCCGGCGACCGAAATATTGCCCATTATCCTGCGGCAGGTAGCTGTCAGAATACCGATCCCAAAGTAAATTGGAATTTCTGCAATCTGTCCTGCGGCTGCTTGTCGATAGGCAAAGCATAACTGAATTTGAGCGGCCCCACCGGGGATATCCAGGTAAACGCCACGCCGGCAGAATAGCGCATTCCGGCACTGCCCGGCAGATCACCGGGTCCATAGACCGCGCCGCCATCGATAAACTCGCTCAACCGAACGGACTGCTCTTTGCCCAAGCCGGGAAGAGGCGACAACACCTCGAGTCCCGCAAGCACCCTGCGCGGACCGCCCAATACCGAATTGGTCGAGTCCCGCGGGCCCAGCGAATTTGCTTCATAGCCGCGCACCGAACCCGGGCCGCCCGCATAGAAATTCTTGAAGAACGGCAATACCTCGCCGTCATATCCGCCCGCGACACCCGCCTCGCCATGCAACAACAAGGTCAGATCCTCGCTCAATGGATGAAACCATTGGTGCATGTAGTCAAGTTTGTAGTAGCGCAAATTCCAAACCGGCATCGAAACTTCCGCGGTCGCGCGCTGCACCGACCCCGACGTGGTATAGATCGCGCTGTCGCGACTATCCCTGCTCCAGCCGACGGTTCCCAGCAAACTGTTGCTGATCGCACCGGCAACGTTGACATATTCGATCAAGCGCGTCGGACTGGACGTGAACAGGCCCAATTGGGTGTTCTCGGCTGCCAAACCATAGCTGATGGTCTGTTCCTCGCTGATCGGCACGCCAAACCGCACGCCGGTCCCCAGAGTATGCGACGAATATTGGCTGACCGCAGTGCTTTGAGAATCAAGGTTGCGCTTGTAAACATCAAACCCGCGACTGACACCGTTGTCGGTGAAATAGGGATTGGTGTAGGACACCGAGTAGACCTGGTTGATCCTGCCGGTGTTGACCTGGGTGGAAAGATACCTGCCGCTCCCGAACAGGTTGGCCTGGGCTACGCTGCCGGTCAGGATCAGGCCTTCACCGCTCGAGAAACCCGCCCCCAAGGAGATGCTGCCGGTCGATTTTTCCTTCACCGACATGTTCACGTCCACCTGGTCAGCGGCCCCTTGTACTGGCGGAGTCTCGACATTGACCTCGGAAAAGAAATCCAGCTTGTCTACGCGCTGCTTGGATCTCTTGATCTTGTCCACATCAAACCACTCGCCTTCGGCCTGGCGGAACTCGCGGCGTATCACCTCATCGCTGGTCTTGTTGTTTCCGGATATATTGATGCGCCGGATATACACGCGGTTGCCGGGATCCACGACGAAGTTGAATGCGACCGTGTGATTTTTCTTGTCAATCTCCGGAATCGCGTTCACATTGGCAAACGCGTATCCGTCCTGGCCCAGGCGTTCCCCGATCTTCTTGCTGGTTTCACTCATTGCCTTGCGCGAAAAGGTATCGCCCGCTTTCACCTGCACGAGTTTTTCAATGTCCGCTTTCGGCACCAACGTGTCGCCGGACACCTTCACCCCGGAAACCGTGTATTTCGGGCCTTCGGTCAGATTGATCGTGATGTAGATATCCTTCCTGTCGGGCGTGATCGAAACCTGCGTTGAATCGATATTGAATTCCAGATAGCCGTTGTCCATATAGAACGAACGCAGGGTTTCCAGGTCTGCGGACAGTTTCTGCTTAGAATACTGGTCGTTGCTGCTGAACCACGCAAACCATCCCGGTGTGCCCAGTTTCATCATGTCGAGCAGCTCCGATTCTGGGTAGACATGATTGCCGACCACATTGATCTGCTTTATTTTGGAAACCTCGCCCTCGATCACGTTGAACACGATGCTGACCCGGTTGCGGGGCAGCTCGGTCACCGTGCTCGTCACCTTGACATCGTATTTTCCGCGCGCGATATACTGGCGCTTCAGCTCTTGGGTGGCTTTTTCCAGAGCGCCCTTGTCGAAGATCCTTGCTTCGGCAAGCCCGGCATACTTCATGTTTTGCTTGATTTGATCCTTGGGAAAGTCCTTGGCCCCGTTTATCTCGATACTGGCGATGGTGGGCCGTTCAACCACCTGCACGATCAAGACCCCGTGATCCACTTTCAGCCGGACATCCTTGAAGAATCCGGTGGCATACAGCGCGTGGATCGCCGCGGCGCCCTGCTCGTTATTCATCGTGTCACCGACCTTCACAGGCAGATAACTGAACACCGCGCCGGGATCGGTGCGCTGGATTCCCTCGACGCGAATGTCCTTGATGGTGAATGGCTCGATTGCCCAGGCGCGCGAGATGATACAGAGCAGGAACATCAATCCCGCCAGCTTTTTTGTGTACATTATTTAGCCTGAAACAAAGCGGTTCAAATCGTTATATATCGCAAAAACCATCAGCGTGCCCAGCAACGCGATGCCTATCCTCTGTCCGAACTCCATGGCCATTTCGGAAACCGGACTTCCCTTGACCAGTTCAACGACATAATACAGCAAGTGCCCGCCATCCAATAACGGGATGGGCAACAAATTCAACACGCCGAGACTGATGCTGATCAACGCAAGGAAACTCAGGTAGGCCACCACGCCCATTTTCGCCGACTGGCCGGCGTAATCCGCGATCGTGATCGGGCCGCTGATATTTTTCACCGATACCTCGCCCATCACCATCTTGCCCATCATATCTAGGGAAACGCCGAACAACCACCTGCACTGAGCAGGAGTTGTGTTGACGAATCCGGATTGTTGAACAAAAAGTCGTTTTTCATCTGTAATGGCTCAGCATGTCGTCTCATTCAGGGGATATTCCCCTGATTTTTGCTACGCTGGACACACCTATCCTGTCAGCAGCGGCATTCCCCATTTGTCCAGATTGATCAGTGCCAGCAATGCAAAGGCTCGGTTGGCATTCTTCATCAAGCCACGGTAACGCACCTTGGCAAATCCATAGATGTTCTTGAGTGGCCGGAACGGATGCTCGACCTTGGCACGCACCTGCGATTTCCTGCGGTTGGTTTCCTTGTCGGCATCAGTCAATGGGGTGCTGCGGCTGGCGCGTTTGTTGGTGAAGTCTTTTGCTTTTGGCGCAACCTGATTGAGTACTTCTTTCTGGCCAATGTAGGCGCTGTCACCATACAGCCGAGTCTCGTTGCCATGCAGCAGGTTCGGCAGTTCCTGACTGTCGTGGACATTGGCGGGTGTGACCGTGGCGCTGTGAGCGAGGCCGGTTTTGCTATCCACGCCAATGTGTACCTTCATGCCGAAGTGCCACTGGTTGCCCTTCTTGGTCTGGTGCATCTCGGGATCGCGGGCGTTGTCGGCGTTCTTGGTCGAGCTTGGCGCGGCAATGATGGTGGCATCCACGATGGTACCGCCTGAGAGTTTCATCCCATCGGCGAGAAGCAACTCGCCCACCTTTCCAAACATTGCGGCACCCAGATTGTACTGCTCGAGTAAGTGGCGGAAGTTCATCAGGGTCGTGGCGTCCGGGATTCGCTCGCGTCCCAGGTCGAACTGGCAGAACTCTCGAAATACCGGTACGTCGTACAGCGCGTCTTCGCAGGCCACATCGGACAGGTTGAACCAGTTGGCAATGAAGTACATCCGCAGCATGCGTTGCAGTCCAACCGGCGGGCGTCCATTTCCAGCCTTGGGGTAATACGGCTCGATTACCGCGCAAAATTCTGACCATGGCACCAGTTTATCCATGCGCGACAGAAACTCCGCTTTGCGGGTTGCCTTGCGGTGCGCCTCGAATCCATTTACTGCCAGCGTTGTCTGTTTCATCTCGTCTGCCCTTGTGCATAGCCCGGATCAATAACGCACTTGATGCTCATCACGTGGACTTAATCGGTGTTTCCCTAGGCTGATCGCGGAAGTTTCCCAGGTCTTGCGCAGAGATTGCGTCAATGCATTGAGCGGGCTGTAACTCACCGAGGTGAGCATAGCCTGCCATGCGGCATCGTCGACTTCCGGGCCCGCGCCGATCCGGCCAATGGTCTTGCCGGATTCATCTACCGCTTGCGGAACCAACCTGACCTGCATACTGGTGGTGCCGCGCCGGACATCCAGCAGCACGGTTTGGTCGGGATGCGCACGTATGGCGTCCACCATGTCCATCCATTTGGTCAGCGGCACGCCATTGACGCTCAGAATACGATCGCCGCGGTGCAGGCCCGCGCGCTGCGCCACGCTGCCTTTCGGCAATATTCCCAATGACGGGCAGCACGACGGGTTGATACAGATGCAAACCGAGCTTGTCGAGAAAATCGCCATCCAGATCCTTTGCTTTCAGACCGCTTATATCGAGCGAATGAACCAGCCTTGCGCCGCCGGCACCGGTCGACTCGACTTTCACCATACCGTGATTCGCGTCGTTCCGGTCTTGCCGGACCACCGACTCCATCAGCAACCAATGCAAATCCTGCCAACTCGGCACTGGTTCGCCATTGACGCTCAGTATGGTCTCTTTGGATTGCATCCCGGCAACTGCAGCCGGTGTGCCCTTCGGCACGGCGCCCAGCACCGGTTTCAACCCGGGTACGCCGTGGACGAACAACCCCCAGTAGAGCAGGATCGCCAGCAGAAAATTCGCCAGCGGCCCGGCGATCACGATGGCCATGCGCTGCAGCACCGGCTTGCGGTTGAAGGCATAGGGCAAATCCTGCGGCGCGACCGCTTCTTCGCGCTCGTCCAGCATCTTCACGTATCCGCCCAACGGAACCGAGGAGATCACCCACTCTGTTTCGCTGTTGGCGAAGCGCTTACTGTAGATCGCCTTGCCGAAGCCCAGCGAAAACTTCAGCACCCTGACACCGAACAGGCGCGCCATCACATAGTGTCCGTATTCATGGAACACCACCAGCACAGCCAGCGCGAGCACAAAGGCAAACAGGGTAGTCATCTTTTCATTCCTTGGATTCGTCGTTGCGCCTCAAGGCGCGCCTCGCCATCAGCACCGAGGACATCGTCCAGGCTGCCGACCGCGGCGACCGGCAACGCATCCAGAACCGCGCCGATCACGGCCGGTATGGCCAGGAAAGATATCTGCTTGTCCAGAAACGCCGCCACCGCCACCTCATTTGCCGCATTCAATATTGCAGGAGCCGTACCCGCCGCGCGCAGCGCCTGGTATGCCAAAGCCAGACAGGGGAAACGCTCGAAGTCCGGCGCGGCAAAATTCATCGTCGCCACCTTGAACAGATCCAGCGGAGCCACACCGGCATCAATACGTCCCGGATAAGCCAGGCCGTACGCGATCGGTGTGCGCATGTCCGGATTGCCGAGTTGAGCCAGCACCGACCCGTCCACATATTCTACCAGCGAATGAATCACGCTCTGCGGATGGACCACCACCTGGATATCATCGGCAGCAGCGTTGAACAGCCAGTGCGCTTCGATGACCTCCAGCCCCTTGTTCATCATGCTTGCCGAATCGACCGAGATCTTGCGCCCCATCACCCAGTTGGGATGCGCGCAAGCCTGTTCGGGTGTCACGTCGTGCAATTCGTCCAGCGGAATATCGCGAAACGGGCCGCCCGATGCGGTCAGCAGGATGCGGCGCACGCCGTTGGCTGCCAGATTGCCGTCGTAGCCGCGCGGCAAAGCCTGGAATATCGCGTTGTGTTCGCTGTCGATCGGCAACAGGCTGGCACCGCTCGCGCGCACCGCATCCATGAACACGTTGCCCGCCATCACCAGCGTCTCCTTGTTCGCGAGCAGGATTTTCTTGCCGGCCCTCGCCGCCGCCAGGGTGGGGCGCAATCCCGCCGCCCCGACGATGGCAGCCATCACCGCATCCACTTCCGGCAACGCCGCGACCTGTTCCAGTGCCGCAATGCCGCTCAATATCTCGGTATCCAGTCCCGCCTCGCGGGCGCGCCGGCGCAACTCGTCCGCGGCAGCCTCTTCCAGCATCACCGCAAAGGCCGGCTTGAATTGCAGGCATTGGCTGAACAGCAAATCGACCTGGCTGTTCGCGGTCAGCGCAAGGACCCTGAATTTGTCGGGATGGCGGGCCACCACGTCCAGCGTGCTGGTGCCGATACTGCCGGTGGAACCGAGGATGGTGACGTTCTGCAGTCTGGCCTGTCGCATGAATCGTCAGATATGTTGCAACAATATCGCCAGTGCGGCGAGCGGCAGGGTCGATGTCAGGGCATCGATGCGATCCAGCAGTCCGCCGTGTCCGGGCAGCAGGGCGCCGCTGTCCTTGACACCCGCTTGGCGCTTGATCACCGACTCGAACAAATCGCCGATCACGGCCAGGCCAACCCAGCACCAGGAAGCCATCAGCACGGTAGGCAGGAACGCGACATGTTTCGAGTAAGGACTGAAGCTCCATGCCACGATGACTACAACCGACACCCCCAGCATCGCGCCCGCCACACCCTCCCAGGTCTTGCCGGGACTGATGCTGGGCGCGAGCTTGGTCTTGCCAAACTTGCGGCCGGCGAAGTAAGCGGCAATATCCGCTACCCATACCAGGCTCATCATGCCCAGTAGCCACCACGGGTGCCCCAGACGCAAATCCAGCATCGCCAAACCGGTTGGGATCAGCACTACCCAGCCGATCAGCGCCATCAGCACGGACGGCGAGACACGGTACCGTGCAGCATCCGGGATGCTTCCATGTCTTCCGCTTTCGCCGTGCTTGTCCGGTAACGAGTCAGGGGCGGGCAATGCCAGCTTCCAGCCCGCGATCAGCCATGCCGGCACAACCACCAGCCAAAGCACCATAGACAGACTGTAAACCGCGAGATGGGTGAATAGAGCCTGCTCAAAGCTATGATAGGCATCGAACCAGATCAATCCCACCATCGCCAGCAGCGTCAGCCCCCAGAAAATGTTCGCGGCTCGATGGCCGAACCTGGACAATCGCGCCCATTCGGAAGCGCCCTGCAACACCACCACGGTCACCAGCAGGGCCCAACCGGCATCGGGCAACCCGAACAATGCCAACAAGAACAGTGCCAGCAGGATAACGGCCGTGATCACGCGGGACTTAAGCATCGGGTCGTTTCCCAAGAACTTTTGCCATGGATATTTCGCCTGCATGCATTCGCCATACATGCCCTATGCACTTCGCTCTCCTTCGGTTTCACCGACCAATTGTTCGCTGGTCCGGCCAAAACGCCTCTCGCGCTGCTGATACCAGGTGATCGCCCTGTTCAATTCGTTGCGGTCAAAGGCCGGCCACAGCGTGCCGGTAAAATACAATTCGGTATAGGCCAATTGCCACAACATGAAGTTGCTGATGCGCTGCTCGCCCCCGGTGCGTATAAACAGATCGGGTTCGGGCGCGTCGTTCATCGACAAGTATGGCTGCAAATCCTCCTCGGCAAAGGTTTGCGCAAGATGAGGATGCTCGCGGAGCATCGATTTGACCGCGCGCATCACATCCCAGCGACCGCCATAATTCGCAGCGATGGTCAGCGTAAGGGCCGAATTATCCTGGGTAAGCCGCTCGGCCTCCAGTATGCTCCGTTTGAGCTTTTCGTCGAATCGGGCACGGTCGCCGATGATGCGCAGGCGGATATTGTTATGGTGCAGTTTGGCGACCTCGCGTTCCAGCATTTTCAGAAACAAGGACATCAGGAAGGAGACTTCCTCGGCCGGGCGCCGCCAGTTCTCGCTGCTGAACGCGAACACCGTCAGGTACTTCACGCCCATTTCGCGGCATGCCTTCACCACTTCCCGCAAGGCTTCCACCCCGCGCTGGTGTCCCGCCACGCGGGGCATGAAGCGCTGTTTCGCCCAGCGCCCGTTGCCGTCCATGATGATCGCGATATGGCGCGGGATACCGCTGGTTTCCGGTATCGTGCGGGTGGAACTGGACGGGAGTGAAGGCGACATGGGAATGGACACTACCGTGGCTGGAAAGAACGTCGCGAGCCATGGCAGAAAAAGGCGCGCAAGAACAAAAGGGTAGCCGTTCTGACACGGTGTTGCGTAACATCCTGGTGCGGGAAGAACGGCCTGCATTTGCTCCCGCTGCGGAAGGGTCGTCGCACAGCGACGGGGTATCCACCGGCGTACTCCTTGCGGGTGCAATCGGCTGGCTTCGCCAGTAACGTGTCGCAGATGCGGTCTATATGTAAGTTTATCGCTGTGCGATATCGCATTTTTTGTCCTTGAGCAACATGGTTATGCCGAGCGCAACAGTTTTGCACGCCGCGCTAGACGGCCATCAGGTCGGCTTCTTTTGCCGCCAGCGCCTTGTCGATTTCCGCAACAAAGCGATCGGTCAGTTTCTGGATCTCGTCCTGGGTGCGGCGTTCCTCGTCCTCGGCGATTTCCTTGTTCTTGAGCGCATCCTTCAGCGTGTTATTGGCATCGCGGCGGATGTTGCGCACGGCCACCTTGGCTGTCTCGCCTTCAGCCTTGATCACCTTGATCAGGTCGCGGCGGCGCTCTTCGGTCAACATCGGCATCGGCACGCGTATCAAGTCGCCGTTGGTGGCCGGGTTCAGGCCCAGATCCGCATCGCGTATCGCGCGTTCGACGGGGCCGACCATATTCTTTTCCCATGGCTGCACGCCGATGGTGCGCGCGTCGATCAGCGTGACGTTGGCAACCTGATTGATCAGCGTGGGGTTCCCGTAGTATTCCACCATCACGTGATCCAGCAAACCGGTGTGCGCCCGCCCGGTGCGCACCTTGCCCAGGTCTGCCTTCAACGCGTCCAGCGACTTGTGCATCTTCTGTTCGGTCGTTTTCTTTATTTCAGCAATCACGATTTTTCTCCTGAATCAGTCAACACGCACCCTGCTCATCGAAAACCCTAGTCAATCCGAACCAGCGTGCCTTCCCCCTCGCCGAACACCACCCGTTTCAGCGCACCGGGCTTGAATATGCTGAACACGATGATCGGCAGCTTCTGGTCGCGGCACAGCGTCAGCGCCGTCGCGTCCATGATCTTGAGATTCTTGCTGATCGCCTCATCGAAGCTCAGGCTCTGGTAGCGGATCGCGTGCGGGTCCTTCTTCGGGTCGGCGGTATACACACCGTCCACCTTGGTCGCCTTGATCACCACTTCGGCGGACATCTCGACACCGCGCAAAGCGGCGGCGGTGTCGGTGGTAAAGAACGGGCTGCCGATGCCGGCCGCGAAGATCACCACCTTGCCATCCTCCAGATAGCGTAGCGCCTTGCCGCGAATGAACGGTTCGGCGACCTGTTCGAGGTTCAGCGCGGACTGCACCCGGCAATCCAGGCCGGCACGCGTCATCGCATCCTGCAACGCCATCGAATTCATCACCGTCGCCAGCATGCCCATATAATCCGCCGTCGCCCTGTCCATCCCCGCCGCTGCAGGAGCCACGCCGCGGAAGATATTGCCGCCCCCGATCACGATCGCGACCTGCACACCCAGACCGACCACTTCCGCGATCTCGGCGACGATGCGCTCGATCGTCTCGCGATTGATGCCGTAGCTGTCGTCGCCCATCAGGGCTTCGCCGCTGAGCTTGAGCATGATGCGCTTATAGGCGGGAGAACTCACGGAGATCACCCCTTTGCCGCTACAGCCGCGGCGGCGGCCACCTCGGCAGCGTAGTCCTCGACCTTCTTCTCGATACCCTCGCCGACCACGAACATCCGGAATGCGGTGACCGAAGCGCCCTTGGTTTTCAGGAGTTGTTCGACGGTCTGCTTGCCGTCCTCTGCCTTGACGAACACCTGGCCCAGCAGCGTCACTTCCTTAAGAAACTTCTGCACCGTGCCTTCGGCGATCTTGTCCAGCATCGCCTCGGGCTTGCCGCCTTCGCGCGCTTTTTCGATCGCGATGCGGCGTTCGGTCGCGATGTCTTCCGCATTCACGCCGCCGGCATCGATCGACTTCGGCTTGCTGGCGGCGATATGCATCGAAATGTCGCGGCCCAGTGCGTCGTCTCCTCCGGTGAAATTCAGCAGCACGCCGATCTTGCTGCCGTGCAGGTAGCTGGACAGCTTGCCGGTCGTGGTCGCGTAGCGCTCGAAGCGGCGCACGGTCACATTTTCGCCCAGTTTCATCACCAGCGCCTTACGCGTTTCCTCGACGGTCCCGGAACCGTTGGCGATCGCCCTGCGGGACAGCGCGTCAAGGTCGGCTGGGTTGTGCTTTGCCACGGTCTCGGCCACATTTTTTGCGAACGCGACAAAGTTGTCGTTCTTGGCGACGAAGTCGGTCTCGCAGTTCACTTCCACCAGCGCGCCGCTCTTGCCGTCGTTTGAAATATAGGTGCTGACCACGCCCTCGGCAGTCACCCGGCTGGCTGCCTTGCTGGCCTTCGCGCCGCTCTTGATGCGCAGCTGCTCTTCGGCCGCTTTCAGATCGCCTTGGGCTTCGACCAGCGCGCGTTTGCATTCCATCATGCCGAGACCGGTCATCTCGCGCAGTTCCTTGACCATACTTGCGGTAACTTCAGACATCTTCTGCTCCATTCATAAATTAAACAAATATTCCGATATTCCGAAAACTCTCAACAGGGTGCTGATTCCAGCTTATGTCAATCCGTGACGGCACCCTTGCTTGCCGTTGACACCAGCTTGGCATATTTCGCCATCACGCCGCGTGTATAGCGCGGAGCGGGCGGTTGCCATGCGGCCCGGCGGCGCGCCACTTCCTCGTCGTTCACATTCAATTGCAACAGGCGCTGCTCCGCATCAATCGTTACGGAATCACCTTCCCTGACCAGCGCGATCGTGCCACCCACCGCTGCTTCCGGTGCGACGTGACCCACCACCATGCCGTAGGTCCCGCCCGAGAAACGGCCGTCGGTGACCAGTCCGACGGAATCGCCCAGACCTTCCCCGATGATGGCCGAGGTGGGCGACAGCATCTCGCGCATGCCGGGCCCGCCCTTGGGGCCTTCATATCGGATGATCACCACATCACCCGCATTGATCCTGCGCGCGAGGATGGCTTCCATGCATGCCTCTTCCGAATCGAAGACGCGCGCCGGACCGGTGATTTTTGCCAGCTTAACGCCGGTGATCTTGGCCACCGCACCTTCCCGGGCGAGATTCCCCTTCAGGATAGCGAGATGTCCCTGCTCATAGATCGGATCGTTCCACGGACGGATCACATCCTGGTCCTTGCGCGGCTCGGCCGGCACGTCTTTCAATATTTCCGCAATGGTCTGCCCGGTGATGGTCATCTCATTGCCGTGCAGCGCACCGTTCGCGAGCAATATCTTCATCACCTGAGGAATACCGCCGGCCCGGTGCAGATCGGTCGCGACATATTTTCCGGAGGGCTTCAGGTCGCACAATACCGGCACGCGGGCGCGTATCAATTCGAAGTCATCGATGGTCAGGCTCACCTCCGCGGCATGGGCAATGGCCGTCAGGTGCAGCACCGCATTGGTTGAACCGCCCACCGCCATGGTTACCGCGATCGCGTTCTCGAACGCGTTGCGTGTCAACAAATGGCGCGGCAGGATCTGTTTTCTGATCGCGTTCACCAGCACCTCGGCGGACTTGGCCGTGCTCTCCGCCTTCTCCAGGTCCTCCGCAGCCATCGTGGAGGAATACATCAGGCTCATGCCCATCGCCTCGATGGCAGACGACATCGTGTTCGCGGTGTACATGCCGCCGCACGAACCCGCGCCGGGACAGGCATGGCGCTCGATCTCGATCAGCTCGATCTCGTCGATCTTGTGCGCGGTGTACTGCCCCACCGCTTCGAACGAACTCACGATGGTCAGGTCGCGGCCATGGTAGTGGCCGGGCTTGATGGTGCCGCCGTACACGAAGATGGCCGGGATGTTCAAACGCGCGATCGCGATCATCGCGCCCGGCATGTTCTTGTCGCACCCGCCGATCGCAAGCACGCCGTCCATGCTCTGGCCGCTGCAAACGGTCTCGATCGAATCCGCGATCACCTCGCGCGACACCAGCGAATATTTCATCCCCTCGGTGCCCATCGAGATGCCGTCCGAAATGGTGATCGTGCCGAACACCTGCGGCATCGCGCCGGCCTTCTTCAACGCGGCTTCGGCGCGGCCGGCCAATGCGCCGATGCCCATGTTGCAAGGGGTGATGGTGCTGTGCGCATTCGCCACCCCGACGATGGGCTTGTCGAAATCCTTGTCGCCGAATCCCACTGCGCGCAGCATCGCGCGGTTTGGCGAGCGCTGCACTCCCTGGGTGACAATACGGCTTCTATGGTTGTCTGGCATGACGTTGCCCTGCAAAATTACTTACAAAAAAAGGGGCTCGCGCCCCTTTTTGCGGCTTGGTTAAATTCAGGCAGCCTGTTCGGCCGGCTGCTCGGCAATTTGCTCGACCAGCTCGTTCATTGCCTGCGCGCGACCTTCCAGCACCGCGTCGGCAATGGCACGGGCATACAGGCGGATCGCCTGGGTGGAATCGTCATTGCCGGGGATGATGTAGTCCACGCCCAGCGGAGAATTGTTGGTATCGACGACACCGACCACCGGAATGCCCAGTTTTTGCGCCTCGACGATGGCGCCTTTCTGGTAGCCCACGTCGATCACGAACAGCGCGTCTGGCAGGCCCTTCATATCCTTGATGCCGCCCAGGCTGCGCTCCAGTTTCTCCAGTTCGCGCTTCATCATCAGCGCATCCTTCTTGGAGATCTTTTCGGCGGCGCCGTCGGCAGTCATCTGCTCCAGTTCGCGCAAACGCTTGATGGATTCCTGCACGGTCTTGTAGTTGGTCAGCATGCCGCCCAGCCAGCGGTGGTTCACGAACGGCGAGTCCGCGCGCACCGCCTCTTCCTCCAGGATGTCGCGTGCCTGGCGCTTGGTCGCGACGAACAGGATAGTGCCCTTCTTCGCGGACAGCTTGCGCACGAAGTTTTCAGCCTCGGCGAACATCGAGACGGTTTTTTCCAGGTTGATGATATGTATCTTGTTGCGGTGACCGAAGATGAACGGTGCCATCTTGGGATTCCAGAAACGTGTCTGGTGTCCGAAATGCACACCAGCTTCCAGCATTTGACGCATAGTTACAGCCATGATTGCTCCAATTGTTAAGGGTTATTAACTGCCGCTCGCCAGCCTGACTCTTTCGAGCACCCCAACTTGTGCGAACGGGAAATTTGCCCGGGAGGAATAGACAACAAGTGACTTTCCCGAACCGGCCGGTATTCTAACATCAATACGCCACTTCACTCAACCTTGACCGGCATCGAACCGGAAGGTTGCCCGCCGAGTGTCAGCCGCTGCTGCGAAGCGGGCTGGGCCTGGCGGAAGGAACCCGTGAGTTCGCGGCTGCGCTGAAGCCTGAAACCTGAATCCAGATCATTCGGTCGAGTCCAAGGCCTTGCGCTGGCGCTGATAATCATCGTAACGCTGCCGCTTCCCGCATTCCATCGCCGAATTCCCGAGGCATTGCTGCTCGCGTACGTTCTGCATCGTTTCATAGGCGGTTCGCTGAGCCATATCCGGACTGCATCCGGCGCTCATTACAACGATTGCCAGGCCCAGCACACCCGCAATTTTTCCATGGTGACGCCCGGTCATGACAAGAAGCTACTCGCGCAATATCGCCAGCGGAGGCAGCAGAGCCAGCCGGCGCGTGCCCAGCCACCCCGCTAGCATCACGACGCTCATGCCGCCCAGTCCCCCGGCCAGCCAGATGTCGATGCCGGTCTGGTAAGGGATATCCAGCACGCGGCTCGCCAAAACCCAACCCAGCAACACCGCGCCTCCGGCCGCAAACAGGCCGCTCAGCAATCCAAGCACCGCAAACTCGCCCAGGTGCAGGCGGCGCAGATAGCGGCTGTCGGCACCCAGCGTGCGCAGGATCGCGGCTTCATGGATGCGCTCATCCTGTGTCGCGAGCAATGCGGCATACAGCACCGCGAGGCCGCTCAGCAGCGTGAACATGAACACCGCGGTCATGGTTTGCGAGATCTGGTCCATGAGATGGCGCACCTGCGCGATCATCGCCTCGACATCGATCAGCAGCAGGTTGGGGAATTGCTTGACCAATGCATTCATGGCTTGCCCCCGGTCCGGCGGCAGATAAAAGCTGGTGATATAGCTGGCCGGAAAATCCTCCAGCATGCCGGGCGCGGCAATCACGAAAAAATTCACCTGCATCGAATCCCATTCCACCTTGCGCAAATTCACCACCTTCGCGCTGAACCGGTTGCCCGCCACGTCGTAGGTCAGCGCATCGCCCATGTGTATGCCCAGCGTATTGGCCAGACCTTCTTCCACCGACAATTCTCCGACTTTCCGCCTTGTGCCATCCGTCTTCTGTGCTTGGCTTTCCGCCTTCCGTGCTGGGGAAAACCATTTCCCCTGGACCAACACATTGCCGGTTGGCACATGATCCAGCCAGGACAGGTTGGTTTCGCGCTCGACCAATGCGCGCGCGCGCGGATCGGGGTAATCGTCGCCGCTGATCTCGCGCCCGTTGATCGCGACCAGGCGCCCGCGCACCATCGGGAACAATTCCGGGCGCGGCAATTTTTGCCTCATGAAAAAATCCAGCACCGCGGCGCGCTGGTCGGGCTGGACGTTGACGATGAAACGGTTGGGCGCGTCGGGCGGCAAGCGCGAACGCCAGCTGTCCATCAGGTCGGCGCGCACGAAGGTGAGCAGCAGCAGGGCCATGCCGCCCAGGCTGAGTGCAACGGTCTGTACCGCGTTGCTGCGGGCATGCCGTGCCATGTTGGAGAATACATGACTCCCGAACCTGGCCAGCCCGCGCACGATCACCCAGGCCAGCAAACCGAACAGCAGCAGGCCCGCGATCAATCCGCCCAGCACGGTCAGGCCCAGCTTCAACGAACCGGCCTGCCACAGGAACAGCCCGCACAGCACGGCGCCGCCGGAGGCATACAACAACCACGCACCCGCTTGCGGCACACCCAGTTCGCGGCGGATCACGCGCAACGGCGAAACGCTTTTCAATTGCCACAACGGCAGGAACGCGAAGCCCAGCAACAACGCCATGCCGCTAGCGGCAGCCTGCCACATCGGCGTCCAGCCAGGTACGGGCAATGCAGCGTCGCGCATCGAAGGAATGGAATTCACCAGCATGGCCTGCGACAGATAGCCGAGCAACTCGCCCAGCAGCACGGCACAAAATCCAAGCAGCAGGAACTGGTACAGGAAGATGCGCAACACCTGGGCCTGGTTCGCACCCAGGCAGCGCATCATCGCGCAGCTGTCCAGATGCCGCGAGATGAAATGCCGCGACGCCAGCGCCAATGCGACGCCCGCCAGCACCACCGCGGTCAACGCGGCCAGGCCGAGAAAATGTTCGGCGCGGTCCAGCGCGTTGCGTATCTCGGGTCGTGCGTCGCGCACGTCCTCCATCCTTTCTCCCAGCGTGAGGCGGCTTTGCAGCCAGGCACGCAGGCCGGCCACTTGCTTGGCATCGCCTGCCACCATCAAACGGTAACCGATACGGCTGCCTTCCTGCACCAATCCGCTGGCCGGCAGGTCGGCCGCATTCAGGATCACGCGCGGCGCGAAACTGGCAAAACCGACCGACTGGTCCACGAAACGCACCACCCGCGCCGCCACCCGCAAATGCAGCGCACCGATGCCCACCTCGTCGCCCAGTTGCAATCCCAGGCGCTGCATCAAGCGTTCATCCGCCCACAACGTGCCGCGCGCGGGGATGATGCTGTTTTCGTTTCGGATGACATGCTGGGTGCCATCATCGATGATGATCTTCCCGCGCAAGGGATACCCCTGCTCCACCGACATGATGTCTGCCAGCAGATTCTGGTTCTTGGCCGCCACCATACTGGGAAAGGCATCCGACTCCATCACGCGCAGCCCGCGCTGTTGCGCGGCCTGGCGGTAGGCAGGCGGCAAGGGCCGCGTCGAGGAGATGCGCAAGTCCGCGCCGATCAGACTGGTCGCTTCCTGTTGCAGCGCGAGCCGCACCCGGTCCGCAAACAATCCGACGGTCGAGATGCTGCCCACCGCCAGCACCAGCGCGATCAGCAGCACGTGCCACTCCCCGGCGCGCCAGTCGCGTCGAAGCAGTTTCATCGAGAGCAGGAGGTTCATCCGATTGGGCACCCTTATTGTTGCACTTGGCCATCGGCCAGGTGCAACTGCCGGTGGCAGCGCCGCGCCAGTGCCTCGTCGTGGGTGACGAGGATCAGCGTGGTGCCCTGCGCGCGGTTCAGCTCCAGCATCAGTTCGATGATCTGGCTTCCGGTGGCGGCGTCGAGGTTGCCGGTCGGCTCGTCGGCGAACAGAATCTTGGGCCGGACCACGAAGGCGCGCGCGATTGCGACGCGCTGCTGTTCGCCGCCGGAAAGATGCTTGGGCAGGTGATGCGCGCGCGGCATCAAACCCACGCGATCCAGGGCTTCCGCAGCACGCTCGCGTACATCCCGCGCGCCGTGCAGCTCCAGCGGCAGCATCACGTTTTCCAGCGCGGTCAACGCGGGCAGCAACTGGAACGACTGGAACACGAAGCCTGCAAGTCGTCCGCGCAGCCGCGCGCGGCTGTCTTCGTCGAACGAAAAGATATCCGTGCCGTCGAGATACACCGTGCCGCTGCTCGGCAAGTCGAGTCCGGCCAGCAAACCCAGCAACGTGGTCTTGCCGGAACCCGATGCGCCGAGTATCGCCAGGCTGTCGCCGGCTTCGACGCTGAAACTTGCCTGGTGCAAGATGGTCAACGGCTGGTCGCCGCTTAAAACTTGCTTCGTCAGATCAACTGCCTGCACAATCACACCCATGAAAAATCCGTCCTCAAAATTTATTTTGCTGTTCATTATGCTGTGGCTGCCGCTCGGCGCACATGCTGCAGAGAACATTCTGGTGTTCGGCGACAGTCTATCAGCCGGATACGGCCTCGAGATAGACAAAAGTTGGGTGCATTTGTTGCAGCAGGACTTGAAGCACACCCGGCCGGGATATCGTGTCGTGAACGCCAGCATCAGCGGCGAGACCACCGCCGGCGGAAAACAGCGGATCGCCAGAGCTTTGAAACAGTTCCGCCCCGGGATCGTTATCGTGGAACTCGGCGCGAACGACGGACTGCGCGGCACGCCGATCAGGAACATGGAAGCCAACCTGGATTACATCATCGAACGATCTCAGCGTTCCGGCGCGAAGGTTTTGCTGCTCGGCATGAAACTGCCGCCCAACTATGGCCCCGGTTACACCGCGCAATTTGCGGACGTGTATCCGCGCCTCGCAAAAAAATTCCGCATCCCCCTGCTTCCGTTCCTGCTGGACGGTGTCAACGCGGATCAATTCCAGGCCGATAACCTGCATCCGGTCGCCGCAGCACAGCCGCACATCATGCAGAATGTGTTGCGTGAGCTGAAGCCGCTGTTGCGCTGATCGACATGGCAAACCGCCTCGCACTGGAAACCAGCCCCTACCTGCAGCAACACGCTGACAATCCCGTGGATTGGCACGCGTGGAATCGCGAATCGCTGCGACTCGCCCGCGAGCAGGACAAGCCGATCTTGCTGTCTATCGGCTATTCGGCCTGCCACTGGTGCCATGTGATGGCGCACGAATCGTTCGAGGACACAGAAGTCGCCGCAGTGATGAACAGGCATTTCATCAATATAAAGGTGGACCGCGAGGAGCGCCCCGATCTCGACCAGGTCTACCAGACCGCGCATCACCTGCTGACCCGGCGCAATGGCGGCTGGCCGCTGACGATGTTCCTCAGCCCTGACGGCACGCCGTTCTTCGGCGGCACCTATTTTCCCAAGCAGGCGCGTTACAACCTGCCGGCCTTTCCCGACCTGTTGAAGCGCGTCGCGCAGGTGTATGCCGAGAACCGTGCGGAGCTTGCCGAACAGGGTCAACACCTGATCGCGGCGCTCGGCGAGACCCTGCCCAAAGCGGGAAATGCAGAAGTGTCGTTGAATGACGCGCCGCTCGCATTGGCGGTGCAGCAAAACATCGAACATTTCGACAAGGTGCATGGCGGCCTGGGCGGCGCGCCAAAATTCCTGCATCCCGCGGAACTGAACCTGCTGCTGCGCCGCGGCCATGCAACCGGCGACCGGCAGGCGCAACATGTCGTGCGGTTCACGCTGCAACAGATGGCCCACGGCGGACTGTACGACCAGCTCGGCGGCGGCTTCTGCCGCTACAGCGTCGACGAGCGCTGGGACATCCCGCACTTCGAAAAGATGCTGTACGACAACGGCCTGCTGCTCGCGCTTTACAGCGACGCCTGGCAGGACAGCGGCGATCCGCTGTTCGCGCGCATCGTCGAACAGACCGCCGGTTGGGTGCTGCGCGAGATGCAATCGCAGCAGGGCGGCTATTACTCCTCGCTGGATGCAGACTCGGAACACGAGGAAGGCAAGTTCTACGTGTGGCAGCGCGACGAGGTTCGCGCTTTGTTGAGCGACGATGAATACGCGCTGATAGAGCCTTATTACGGCCTGGATCGTCCTGCCAATTTCGAAGGCCATGCATGGAACCTGCGCGTCAGCACCCCCCTGCAGAATATCGCGCAGCAGCTCAACCTGTCGGAACAACAGGCCGCCGGACTGCTGGACAGCGCACATACAAAACTATTCGGGGCACGCGCGCAGCGCATCCATCCGGGCCGCGACGAAAAGATCCTCGCCGCATGGAACGGCCTGATGATCGCCGGGATGGCGCGTGCCGCGCGGGTATTCGACCGTGCGGACTGGCTGCATTCGGCGCTGCTGGCGATGGATTTCGTGCGCAATACGATGTGGCATGAGGGCAAACTGTTGGCGACTTACAAGAATGGCAAAGCCCACCTGAACGCCTACCTGGACGACCATGCGTTTCTGCTGAACGGATTGCTGGAATTGATGCAGGGCGAATTCCGCAGCGTTGACCTGGCCTTTGCAGTGCAGCTCGGTGATGCATTGCTGGCAAGATTCGAAGACTGGCAGGATGGCGGTTTCTTCTTCACCAGCCACGACCACGAAGTGCTGATCCAGCGCAACAAGATCGGGCCGGACAATGCAACGCCATCAGGCAACGGAATCGCCGCACAGACATTGCTGCGCCTAGCCGAACTGACCGGCAGGCGCGAATACGCGGAAGCCGCGGAACGCTGCCTGAAGCTGTTCTTCCCGGCATTGCAGCAGGCTGCCGGCTATCACAGCAGCCTGTGCACCGCACTCGCCGAGTATCTGCAACCGCCTTCCCTGCTGGTTTTGCGCGGAGCAGGGCAGGATACCGGCGCATGGCGGGACAGGTTGCGCGAGCGTTACCTGCCCCGCGTGATGACGATCGTGCTGAATGGGCGCGTTGCGAACCTGCCCGAGGTACTGGACAAACCGCGCACGGAACAAACCAGCGGGGAGCAGACCACCGCCTGGCTGTGCCGCGGCACGCAATGTCTGCCGCCGATCACTGACGTCGACGAGCTGCTGTCTGCGCTGGTTTAGACTGCCCGCCCCGGCCTGGACCCCGCACTAGCGCAGCGTCACCCCGGCTTGTGTCGAAAATCCGAGCGCGCTCATCACGCCCACGCCGAAGCGTTTCGCCAGACGGTCCGCAAAGTTTTCCTTCACCGTGTAATCGACGATATTTTCAGCCTTGATCACATTGCGCGCCACCGAGTCCACCGTGCCGTAGCCGTCGGCCAGACCAAGCTCGACGCCGCGCTGGCCGTTCCAGACCAAACCGCTGAACGTATCCGGCGTGATCTTGAGGCGCTTGCCGCGGCCCTGCTTCACCACGTCGATGAACTGCTGGTGGATCTCCTCGACCATCTGCTGGGCGTATGCCTTTTGCGACGGATTGAGCGGCGAGAACGGATCGAGAAACCCCTTGTTCGCCCCGGCCGTGATCAGGCGGCGCTCTATACCCAATTTCGACATGGTGCCGGTAAAGCCGAACCCGTCCATCAGCACACCGATGGAGCCGATCAGGCTGGCCTTGTCCACATAGATCCTGTCCGCGGCCACCGCCACGTAATAGCCGCCGGATGCGCAGATGTCGTCGACCACCACATACAGCGGGATCTTAGGATATTGCGCGCGGAGCCGGCGAATCTCGTCATTGATCTGTCCGGCCTGCACCGGGCTGCCGCCGGGGCTGTTGATGCGCAGGATCACGCCCTTGGTATTCTTGTCCTTGAACGCATCCTGCAAACTGGGAATGATGTTGTCCGCGCTCGCCATGCTGTCGGCAGCGATCACGCCCTGCAGATCGACCAGCGCGGTGTGTTTGCCCTTGCCCAGTTCGACATCGCTCTTGCCGATCCAGCCCATCCAAATGAACAGCAGGATGAACAGGAATCCCAGCATCAGGGTCTTGAAGAATATCCCCCAGTGCCGCGCGCGCCGCTGTTCTTGCAGGGAAGAATATGCCAGCTTCTCCAGCACGCTGCGTTCCCAGTTACCGTTTTGATCAGACATCGTGATTCCTTTATATATTTTTCAAGCGTTAATCTTCAGCCAGGCCCGCAAGTCGGCAAAATTCCCCGTCAACGCAAGCGGGCCCAGTTCCTGCAGCTGCTCGGGCGGATGCGCGCCATGCCCCACTGCCACCACGTCCACCCCGGCTTTCTGCGCCATCTGCACATCATGGGTGGTGTCGCCCACCATCAGGGTGCGCCCGGCACTGACCGCCAATTCGTCCATCAGTTCAAACAACATCGCCGGATCCGGTTTGGAAAGGGTCTGGTCGGCTGTCCGCGTCGCGTGAAAATAGCGCTTCATCGCGGTGGCTTCCAGCGCCCTGTCCAGTCCCGCGCGACTCTTGCCGGTCGCCACGCCCAGCTGATAGCCCGCACCGTGCAACTCCGCGATGGTTTCCCGGGCACCGTCGAACAACGGGATCGCCCTGTCCTGCGCCAGAAAATGATGGCGATAGCGTTCCACCAGATCCGGACGCATTGCATCGGGCATATCGGGCACCGCATGGCGCAGCGCCTGATCCAGACCCAGGCCGATCACATGGCGCGCGATTTCATCGTCGGGAACATTGAGGCCCAGGTCGCGGCAGGCGGCCTGTATCGAACCGGCGATCACCGCGGTTGAATCCATTACCGTGCCGTCCCAGTCGAACACGATCAAATCGTAGCGCTTGCTCATTGCATCACGGCCAAAAAGAAGGCGCGGATATTACCACCTTCCGGCTCCCTGCCCAACCTGTGCAACAATGCGCGCATGCAAAAGTCCATCCCACAAAACTGGTTATTGTATTGCCGCCCCGGCTTCGAGCAGGATTGCGCACAGGAGGCGCTGCGCCAGGCGAAGCAGCAAAGGCCGATCGTCGCCACAGAACAGTCTGCCCTCGTCCCCGACAGCGCCTATGTGGTTGTCGTGCTCAACGGTCAGATCCTGAATTACCGCGAACTGATCTTTGCGCGCCAGCTGATCCGCTTGCATCACATCATCGAAACCCTCCCGGAGCGCGACCGTTTGACGCCGATACTCGATGCCGTCGCTGCGCTGCCGGGCAACTTCGGCACGCTGTGGCTGGAGGTGCCGGACAACAACGCGGGCAAGCTGTTGTCTGCCTTCACGCGCCGTTTCCAGCCGCTGCTGGAGAGCGCATTGCGGGAGCGGGGAAAGCTGCTGGACGATCCGCATTCGCCCCGCCTGCATGTTTTCTTTCCCGACAAGTCTTCCGTGCTGATCGGCAGCAGCGATCCGCACAACAGCGCGGATGCGATCATGGGCATCGTCCGCCAGTCCATGCCCGCCGAGGCGCCGAGCCGCTCCACGATGAAACTGGCCGAGGCGATTGCCGTGTTCATGGATCGCGGCGAACAGGCGCGTTTGTTAAGACCAGGCATGCAGGCGGTCGATCTGGGCGCGGCGCCGGGCGGCTGGACCTGGCAACTGGTCAAGCGCGGCATCCGCGTGACCGCGGTGGACAACGGCCCGATGAAGGGCGCGCTGGCGAATCATCCGCTGGTGCAGCATCTCAAGCAGGACGGCTTCAAATACGCGCCGTGCAAGGCGGTGGACTGGCTGGTGTGCGACATGGTGGAAAAGCCCTCCCGGGTCGCCGCGCTGATCGGCACATGGTTCGCGGCCGGCTGGTGCAAGCACGCGATCTTCAACCTGAAGCTGCCGATGAAACAGCGCGTCGCCGCTGTCGACAGCGCATTGGGCGGCATCCGCCAACAGCTGGATCAGGAAGGCATCAACTACCGCATGATGGCCAAACAGCTTTATCACGACCGCGAGGAAGTGACGGTCTTCTTGACGAAGACCAAGGGCTAGGCATGTTTATGCGGGATCGTCAGTGCCAGATAAGGGTTAATATCCGCATGCGCCAATTTACGAAACGCCCGTTTGCAACTCATTTGTCGGCCGGCCTGCACGATGGCACTATCGCCTGACTGCAGATAACCTGGACGAAAGCACCTTAAGAAACCAGATGATGCGAAGTATCCATGTCAAGATGCTGGCTGCGTTCACATTGATCGTGCTTTGGTGCGTGGCGACATGGATTATTTCAGGCAATATTTCCAACGCCCGTATCGATCAACAGATCCGGCAGGAGACACGACTGACCAACGATCGCGCCGAGGACATGGCCGATAGCATCCGAAGAAACCTGAATTATCTGGGCGGCGTTCCCGGTTTCTTCGTCCATGCGGTACGCATCCGCAAAGCATTGTCTCTGTTCGGATCTGGCGATAGCCCCTCAAAGCTGCCCAACGAGATCAACAGAGAGCGCTGGACGGGAGATCCGGTATTGAAAGATCTCGATCAAACCCTGTCCTTCGCCAGTGCCAATTTCCATGTGGACCTGATACATGTTGTCAATGCGGCGGGTGACTCCATTGCGGCAAGCAACTGGAATTCGCCGGACACAACCATAGGCACCAACTACGCCGAGCGTGAATATTTCCGGATGAGCAAGAGCGGACAATGCGGTCAGCAGTACGCGGTCGGCAAGACCACACATATCCCCGGACTGTTCTTTTCCGCGCCGGTCATCGTAAACGGCAAGTTCATGGGGGCCGTGATTTCCAAGGTCGATGTCCCGAACCTGACATTCCTGATCAAACAGACAGACTCCTATTTGACGGATGAAAATGGCGTGATCATCCTTGCTCATGACAAGGACAAGGAGATGCTCTCGCTGGCGGGATCAGCTGTCAGCAAGATGTCCGCAGCGCACAGGTTGGCCGTATACCAGAAGGACAACATCCCCGAGTTGCACATCGCATCATGGGGCGAAAATGAATTTCCGTCCCTTCTCAAAATCCAGGGAGAAATCTTTCCCCAGATCATTGCTGAAAAGAAACTCCCCGAATTCGGCCTCACGGTCTATGCAGAAGGCGAACTGCCGGGATTTGCAGACTTAAGGCATCAACGAATGCTGTATTTCCTGCTTACCGCCACTCTGGGCAGCCTGCTGATCCTGTTTGTGTTCGGCGGGATGATGCATGTGCGCTCGATCAATGTCGCCAAGGAGGAACTGCGCGACAGCGAGAGGAGATTCAAGATCCTTGCATCGGCAGCCTTCGAAGGAATCGCGATCACCTCGCAGGGCAAGTGCCTTGATGTAAACAGCCAGTTGGCCAAGACCCTTGGCTATGAACAGGATGAAATGATTGGAAAACCCCTGATCAATTTCGTCGCACCCGAAGATCGCGAAAAGGTGATCGCAAACATCCGATCCGGTACTGAAAGCAACATAGAACATGAAATGTTGCGCAGGGATGGTTTGCGCGTTCTGGTGGAAGCCCATGGGCAAACCATCGTGCAAGGCGGGATCCCCATGCGGCTGACCGCCTTTCGCGATATCACCGAACGGAAGCTCTTTGAAGCCGAACTCAAGCGCCAGGCTCATGTCGACCACCTTACCGGTGTCAGTAATCGCGGTTATTTCATGGTTCAGGCGGAACAGGAGCTCAGCCGGGCGCAACGTTATAACAATCCGCTCTCGCTGTTTATGCTGGACATCGACTTTTTCAAGAAGGTCAATGACAGCCATGGTCACAAGGTCGGCGATCTCGTTCTGGTCAAGCTGACGGATATATGCAGGCAGACCTTGCGCGAGATGGATATCATCGGGCGTGTCGGCGGCGAGGAGTTCGTGATATTGCTGCCGGAAGCAGACCTGATTGAAGCGACCAAGGTTGCCGAACGTCTGAGGGAGCTCATTGAAAAATCAAAAGTGCCGCTGGAAGGCGGCCTGCCCTTGCACTTTACGGTTTCGATCGGCGTGACTTCAATGGCCTCCAGGGAAGAAAATCTGGACGTGCTGCTCAATCTTGCTGACAGGGCGCTATATGAAGCCAAGGCCAACGGCCGCAATAAAGTGTGCGTTGCAAAGCAGTGATCATGGTATTGGCGATAGCGCGCCGCGAGCGTATGACCGTATTCCCCCTGCCCATCGAGCCCTAAAAGGTCCTGACCAAACGGCAATTTCAAACCCGTATGAGTGAACACCATTCAACCCGCGCCGGCATGATCGCGGCGATATTCGCAATTTGCAACTGGGCCGGTTTCATACTGGTCAGCCGCCACGGCGGCAAGGGTATGCTGACCGGTTGGGATGTGACCGCGTTGCGTTTCGGCGTGGGCGCCTTTATCGCGCTGTTCTTTCTGCCGCGCGTGACCCTGCCGCCATTGAAAGTGGTCCTGCTGTTTTCACTGTTCGGCGGAGTGGGTTACGCGGTCACCGTTTATGCCGCCTTTCGAATGTCACCGGCTGCACACGCGGCTGTGCTGCTGCCCGGCACTTTGCCGTTTACCACCGCTGTGATTGCCTGGCTGTGGCTGCGTCAGAATCCGTCTCCGGCGCAACGAACTGCACTGATACTGGTGCTTATCGGCATCACCTTCACCGCTGCCGACACGTTTTCCAACGGAGCGCACTTTACCGGCGTGCAAATGCTCGGTGACCTGCTGTTCCTGTGCGGCTCGTCGATCTGGGCGGTGTTCACGCTGCTGCTGCGGCGCCACCCGATGGCGCCGCTGGCCGCCGCGGTCAGCACCACGCTGGGCAGCGCGATCCTGTTTTTGCCTGTCTGGTCGTTGTTCCTGCCCAGCACCATGAGTCAGGCACCCGCTGCCGAAATTGCGATCCAGGCCGTCTATCAGGGTATCCTGGTGGTATTCGTCGCGATGCTGCTCTACACGTTCACAGTCCGCAGTCTCGATGCCCAGAGGGTCACCCTGCTGATGGCGGTTGTCCCCGGTCTGGCAGCGCTTGCCGCCGTCCCCGCTCTGGGCGAACCGCTCTCCGTGTACACCCTGGCGGGATTGGCCGCGGTCACGACGGGTGCCATGCTCGGATCCCGGCAAGGCGCAACTCAAGCCGGCCCGATTTGAATGAAGCAAATCGTCGGCATACCCGCATTGAATACGGCGCAAGTTCCGTTGCATTTCGCCGGCATGAACGGCCGCCCGGATGTGTAGAATGCCCCACCGAAATTCGAACTTGGAGTAGCAAGCATGGAAGTGTTTCTGGATATTTATGGCAGGCTGAAAGAGGCCGCCACCGTTCCGTGGTTTTCGATCGCAGATACGCAGATCAATCTCGTCAGGCTGATCGGCCTGTTGGTCATTCTGGTCGCCGTCTGGCGTATCGGCGTGATGATCGAGAAAGTCATTGCCCGGCTCGGGCATGAACAGGACAAAGCGATCAGTCCGGGCTGGTATGCGTTAAGTCGCATGAGCCGCTACGCCATCTGGATCATCGGATTTGTCGTCGGTCTCAGCTACATCGGTTTCGACATGGCCAGCTTCGCCGTCATCGGCGGGGCGATCGGTGTCGGGGTCGGGTTTGGCCTGCAAAACATCATCAGCAATTTCGTGTCCGGCATCATCATCCTGATCGAAGAGATCATCAAGGTTGACGACTTCGTGGATCTGCAGTCCGGAGTCATGGGAAAAGTGACCGAGATCAATCTGCGCTATACGCGAATCACGACGACCGACCTGATTGACATCATCGTCCCCAATTCCGAGTTCATCAGCGGCCGGGTGGTCAATTGGACGTTGGGAGAACGGGTGCGCCGCGTGCATGTCCCGTTCTGTGTCGCGTACGGCACGGAAAAGGAACTGGTCAGGGAGGCCGGCATCGCTGCGGCGGAGAGCGTCGCCGGCAGTTTGCATGAACCGGGACGCGAGCCCGATGTCTGGCTGGTCGGGTTCGGCGACAGCAGCCTGAATTTCGAGCTGGTGGTGTGGGTGGGCCCAAACACGATCACTTCACCGGGAAAGACCCAGGCGGTGTTTCTATGGGCGATCGAGGATGAACTGAGGAAACGAAATATCGAAATCCCGTTCCCGCAAAGGGATTTGCACATACGCTCGGGATCGCTTGCGGTCAAATTGGATAAGGCCGGCTGAAGCGGCAAGCGGAAGGTTGCCGGCGTTCCAATTGAATGTCTCCGGCACAATGTTGCCCTGCAAAGGCGTCTGCTCCCTATTCGGGCAGTTGATTATTTATCCGAAGAGCCCTGCGCATCGAGCTTTGCGATAAAACCCTCCAGTTCCTTCGGCAACGGCGCGACCAGCCGCATCGGCTCTCCCGTCAGGGGATGCGCAAACGCGATGCTGTAGGCATGCAGGAACATCCGCTTCAACCCCTGCTTCATCAACGACTTGTTGCGCGCAAAGTCGCCATATTTGTCGTCGCCGGCGATCGGAAAGCCGAGATGCGCGAGATGCACGCGTATCTGGTGGGTGCGGCCGGTCTTGAGCTGCGCCTCCAGCAGGCCGAATCCAGGCTCGCCATTTTGCGGCGCCCAGCTTTTTTGCAGCGCAAACACGGTGTGCGAGGCCTGTCCGTCCTCGCGCACCATCACGCGCTTCTCGCCCTGCGGGGTATCGAACTTGTGCAGCGGCAGTTTGACGTGCTGCTTGGCGTTCTTCCATTGTCCCAGCACCAGCGCGAAATAGCGCTTGTCGCTGTTGCCCTCGCGCATGATCTCGTGCATCGCGGTCAGCGCGGAACGCTTTTTCGCCAGCAGCAGCACCCCGGAGGTCTCGCGGTCGAGCCGGTGCACCAATTCGAGGAATTTGGCCTGGGGACGGGCGCGGCGCATCTGCTCGATGACCCCGAAGCTGACCCCGCTGCCGCCGTGCACCGCGATGCCGGCCGGTTTGTTCACCGCCAGCAGCGCGTCGTCCTCGTAAATGACCGGAAATTCCACCGCCGGAATGTGTGTTTCCACCATTTCGTGCTTTTCCGCGACGCGGATCGGCGGGATGCGCAGCAGGTCGCCCAGTTTCAGGCGGTAGGTCTGGTCTATGCGCTTCTTGTTCACCCGAACCTCGCCGCGCAGGATGCGGTAGACGTGGCTTTTGGGCACGCCTTTCAGGTGTTTGAACAGGAAATTGTCGATACGCTGCGCTTCGCCACTTTCGTCGATGGTCAGAAAAGTTACAGAGTCTTTGCTTAAACCATTCATTTTGCTTATACTTCGTCGCTCGCGCGTTTTGGATTGGGTAAGTTTGGGATCTCGATCCCCGCCAAGCATCATTTGGCACAAGCGACGGTGCGATGCACTTACATCTCTAAACCCTTGCGGGTTTGAGAAGTTGTCGGCACCGCCACCCTTCCAGCCGCAGCCCGGTTAATATCGCTCACCGGAACCAGCAGCGATAGTAATAGATTTGCGCGCTCAAAGCACCTGTGGATTTTACGTGTTGCAGCCCTGACAATATTGAATCGGGGCTGCGGTACCCCCTAAGGAACCTTTGTAACGATCGGCGTAGCGAATGCAGCGATGCAGCCGCAGCCACCGATACAGAAGTCCCAAAGAACGAATTTTTTAGACCAGCTAACTATAGAGAACCGAATTGACCAACCGATTGCACTTCACAAGACTGTTTGCACGATTGCTCACTGTTTGCTCATCTGGAACGCCTAACCGCGTTTAGCCTGGTCTCGCCCGTGTCAGAGCGCGGGAGAAAATATAATGAAACGCATGTTATTCAATGCGACACAACCGGAAGAACTCCGTGTCGCCATTGTCGACGGTCAAAAACTCATCGACCTCGACATTGAAACCGCCGGCAAAGAGCAACGCAAGAGCAACATCTACAAAGCCGTCATCACCCGCCTTGAGCCCAGCCTCGAAGCCTGTTTCGTCGAATACGGCGGCAACCGGCACGGCTTCCTGCCGTTCAAGGAAGTCGCCCCCCAGTATTACCAGCCAGGCAGCGGCAACCGCCCCTCGATCAAGGAAGCCTTGCGCGAAGGCCAGGAATTGCTGGTGCAGGTGGAAAAGGACGAGCGCGGCAACAAGGGCGCGGCACTGACCACCTACATCAGCCTGGCCGGCCGCTACATCGTGCTGATGCCGAACAACCCGAGCGGCGGCGGCGTATCGCGCCGCATCGAGGGCGAGGAGCGCGACGAACTGCGCCAGGTATTGTCGCAGGTCGACGTGCCGCAGGGCATGAGCATCATCGCGCGCACCGCAGGGATCGGCCGCAACACCGAAGAGCTGCAATGGGACCTGGATTACCTGAAGCAATTGTGGGATGCGATCGAGAGCGCGGCCCAGTCCGAAAAGGCACCGTCGCTGATCTACCTGGAAAGCAGCCTGGTGGTGCGCGCGATCCGCGACTACTTCAACCCGGAAATCAGCGAGATCCTGATCGACACAGAGGAAGTCTACCAGCAGGCGCTGGCGTTCATGGGCACGGTGATGCCGGGCAACGTAAACCGCATCAAGCGCTATGTCGACGACGTGCCGCTGTTCTCGCGCTTCCAGATCGAGCACCAGATCGAGTCCGCCCACGCCCGCGAAGTGCGCCTGCCGTCCGGCGGCGTGATCGTGATCGATCATACCGAAGCGCTGACCGCGATCGACATCAACTCGGCGCGCGCCACCAAAGGCTCGGATATCGAGGCCACCGCGTTCAACACCAATCTCGAGGCCGCTGAAGAGATCGCCCGCCAGTTGCGCCTGCGCGACCTCGGCGGCCTGATCGTGATCGACTTCATCGACATGGAAAGCAACCGCAACCAGCGCGAAGTGGAGGACCGCCTGCGCGATTCCCTGCATTACGACCGTGCGCGTGTGCAGACCGCCAAGATCTCCCGCTTCGGCCTGCTGGAACTGTCGCGCCAGCGCTTGCAGCCCAGCCTGAGCGAAAGCAACTACATGCCCTGCCCGCGTTGCAGCGGCATCGGCCACATTCGCGGCATCGAGTCTTCCGCGTTGCATATCCTGCGCATCATCCAAGAAGAGGCGATGAAGGAAAGCAGCGCGTTGATACATGTGCAAGTGCCGGTGGATGTCGCCACCTTTCTGCTGAACGAGAAGCGCGCCGACATATTCCGCATCGAATCGCGCCTCAAGGTCGGCATCACGCTAATCCCCAACCCGCATATGGAAACGCCCAACTACAGCATCAACCGCTTGCGCCAGGACGACATGAGCAGCGAAATGTTGCAGGCGAGCTACAAACTGGTGGAAAAACCGGCCGAAGAAAAACCGCTGAGCGCGGCGCAGGAACAGCAGAAAGCCACCCGCGCGCAGGCCGTGGTGCAGGGCGTCACACCGATGAAGGCCGCACCGATGAAGGCGGAAGCAGCCCAGCCTTCAATGTTCGGAAAAATCATCTCTTGGTTCAAATCATTGGGCGAGGAAGAACAGCCGCAAACCAGGACCGCGCCAGGCAAGGCACGCAGCGGGCAGCGTCCGGAACGCGGTGAACGTTCCGAAGGGGGCAGAGACAAGCGCCGCGGCCGCAACGAACGCGGTGAACGCAGCGAAGCTGCAAGTGGCAATCGCAACCGCAACGAACCGCGCAACGGCCAGAAATCCGCACCAACGGAGGCCAAGGTTCAGGAACCCCGTCAACCCAGGCCACCGCGTCCGCAGCGGGGCACTGCCGAGACTGCACCGCAGGGTGCGGCCAAGGGCGTGCCCGCTGCCGGCGTCGCGACGGCCAACAAGGCGAGCGAAGAAAAACCGGTGCTGGAAAACCAGGTTGCCGCGCTGGAACAAACCGATGCAGCCAGTCCCCCGCGCGAAGGCGGACGCCGCCGCGGTCGCCGTGGCGGCCGCAAGGAACGCGAACATCGCGAAAATGCCGCGCTGAGCACGGCCGCGGCAAATGGCGAAGCAGCCACGCCGCAGCCATCCGACGCACTGACGGGTGCCGCGCCGGCAAGCCCCGCAACGGCAGGCCCGACGGAATATGTCGCCTACCCGGACGGATACGCCAGACCCAGCGAATACATCGCGGTGCCGGCGAACTACACGCCCAGCCTTCCCGCGGTGATAGAGCCTGCACTGCCGGCAGTGATTGCAGCGAACTTGCCGCAGGTTGTGGCCGACAACGTGCCCGCCACCATGCCGCCCACTACCGTTGCGGTCCATGCCCCGGCAGCGGTCCGGGCCCCGGCTAAAGCCCAGACTCCCGGCAGCGGGCCAAGCCTGATCCAGATCGAGACCGATCCGATCAAGCTGCAGACCATGCCGGAGTTCCCCGCCGCTTCCGCGGAACGGCACACACCGCGCCGGCGCGCGCCGGCATGAAGTGTATGTCGAGAATGAACCGCTGGTGCAGATCGAGACGCAGCATACGCCCCGGGGCTGATTCCGGCTTGCAGTAAACAAAGCCGCACGATGAATGTCGTGCGGCTTTGTTATTTGCGGAAGTGGGGCATGCTAGCCCGCAAAGTGCTTCTGTCGAATCTCCTCCAGCAATCCCTGCGCCGCATCTTCCACCATATCCAGCACGCGTTCGAAGCCGTCCGCGCCGCCGTAATACGGATCAGGCACCTCCCCCTCGCGGTAATGGCGCGCATATTCGAGGAACAGCCGCGCCCGGGTATCGCTGTCACGCGGAGCGATACGCTGCAGGATGGCAAGATTGGCGCTGTCCATCGCCAGCACATAATCGAAACGGCGGAAATCCTCCTCCTCCACCTGCCGGCCGCGCAAATTGCTCATGTCATAGCCGCGCTGCTGTGCCGCGCGTTGCGCGCGCGCATCGGGTTTGTCGCCGATGTGGTAATCATGGGTACCGGCCGAGTCGATCAAGATTTGTCCGGCCATCCCTGCACTCTCGACATAGTGGCGAAACACCGCCTCCGCGGTCGGAGATCGACAGATGTTGCCCATGCAGACAAATACCACTGAAATTTTTTTCGTCATCTCAATCAACCGGCCTTGGTGTGTGTATGACCGACGTAGATCAGCTTGCCGGTCGCAAAGCCCCATTCCCTGGCGCGACCGACCAGTTCAGCCAGCGTCCCCGCATCGAGCTGCCGGTCGCGCGCGAGTATCCACAGGTAATCGCGGTTCGGTCCGGCGACCAACGCGTAGCGGTATTGCGGGTCCAGCACCAGCACGTTGTAGGCGCCGTAGAACGGCCCGAAGAATGACACCTCCAGACTTCCCACATCACTGCTCCCCTGGAAGCGCGCGACGCCTTTCGCCTCTTTCCACTTGTTGTTGCGGGCATCGTAGCCGCAGTTGATCACCTCTATCCTGCCATCCGGCAGCCTGCGGTATTCTGCAGTCACGTCGGAAAGACCGCGCTCGAAGCCGTGGTCAAGCCGCACGATCTCGTTCCAGCGGCCCAGGTATTTCTGCACATCGAAACCGGTCACGGGCTGCAACCCTTTCGGCACCCCGGAACAACCGGCAAGCAGCAACAACACCGGCCCCCACCGCCATCTGATCCTCATAGTCCCATTAGCTCCAAACGTTGCACTGTCCCCGGTTGATTTTCTTGATTCTGCAGCATTGTAACCGCGCCGCCGCCCGGAATCATTACTTGACCATTTCAGTCGGATTAATTATCATCGTACTCATTCATTATTGGACAAGGAGTAATGCAAATGGAAATCCCAAAACGCGACGGCGACGGTTATCTCGAGAGCATGGATGATTGGACACCGGAGATCGCCAAGGCGATGGCCGAGGCTGACAACTACGAATTGAACGACGAGAAATGGGCGCACATCCTGAAGGCCCGCGAATTCTACGAGGAATTCGGCACCGTGCCGCCGATCCGCAAATTCGTCAAATACATCGAGCAGGACCAGAAGGAAGTGTTTGACCTGTGGATGACTGGTCCGATGAAACCCATCACAAAATACGGCGGCCTGCCGAAACCGACCGGCTGCGTTTGACCTTCTGCCGCGCCCGCTACCTGGCGCCCTGTTCACGGGGCGCTTCAGCTTTTCTGCCATGCAAAGACTCGACCGTCTGAATTTCGACAACAGCTTCGCGCGCCTGCCGGACAGCTTTCACAGCCGCCTGTCCCCAACGCCGCTGCCCGATCCTTATCTGGTCAGTTTCAATGTGAACGCGGCGCGCCTGATCGAACTCGACATTGATGGGGCATCGCGCGCCGATTTCGCCGACCACTTTGCCGGCAACCGCATGTTGCCGGGCGCGGAGCCGCTGTCCATGCTTTACGCCGGACACCAGTTCGGCCACTTCGTGCCGCAACTAGGCGACGGGCGCGCGATATTGCTGGGCGAAATACGCAATCGCGGCGGAGAGTTATGGGATGTGCAACTCAAGGGCGCGGGCATCACGCCCTACTCGCGCGACGGCGACGGCCGCGCGGTGCTGCGCTCCAGCATCCGCGAATACCTGTGTTCGGAAGCGATGCACGGGCTCGGCATCCCGACCAGCCGCGCGCTGTGCATCGTCGGCAGCGACGAGGAAGTCTATCGCGAGAGTATCGAAACCGCCGCGGTGCTGACCCGCCTCGCGCCGTCGCACGTGCGCTTCGGCTCGTTCGAGGTGTTCTTCTCGCGGGGCCAATATCAACAAATCGCCGAACTCGCCGATTACGTGATCACCAGGCACTTCCGGCATCTCATGGAAGATGCGGACAAGTACCGGTTGTTCCTGAACGAGGTGACGCAGCGCACCGCGAGACTGATGGCGCAATGGCAGGCGGTCGGGTTCTCTCACGGCGTGATGAACACCGACAACATGTCGATACTCGGCCTGACGTTAGATTACGGTCCGTTCGGCTTCATGGAAAATTACGATCCGGGCTACATCTGCAACCATTCGGATCCGCGCGGGCGCTACGCCTACGACCAGCAGCCGCAGGTCGGGTTGTGGAACCTTGCCTGCCTTGCGCAGGCGCTGTCGCCGCTGGTCCCGAAGGAACAGGCCCATGAAGTGCTGGACGGCTATGCGCCGGCATATCACCGGCATTATGCGGAAATGATGGGTGCAAAATTGGGACTGGAAGAAATCCTCGAAGACGATATCCAGTTGATCGGCTCGCTGCTGGACATCATGCACGCCGGCGGGATAGATTACACCAACCTGTTTCGCAGCCTGGGCAATTTCTACTCGTCAGCGGATGCGAGCAACGAAATGCTGCGCGACCGGTTCATCGAGCGCGAAGAATTCGATGGCGCGGGGTTTGATGCCTGGGCCGCCGCCTATAAAATGCGACTGCAACGACAATCCGGCACGGACCGCGACCGCAAGGCGCGCATGGATGCGGTGAATCCGAAATACATCCTGCGCAATTACCTCGCGCAGAACGCGATCAGGCTGGCGGAGAAGCAACGCGATTTCTCGGAAATCGACCGGTTGCTGGCGCTGCTCGCCAAACCGTTCGATGAACAGCCGGGGATGGAGAGCTATGCCGCCGCGCCGCCGGATTGCGCGCGGCAGATCGAGGTCAGCTGCTCTTCCTGACAGGCAGCCGAAGCCCGGTCGGACTCAACCTTTCTTGCGCATCCCGTCCAGACTGTATGCTCCGCCTCCCGCAACCGAAAGGTAGAGAAACACGAAGCAGTACACAACAGCCAGTTCGCCCTGGTTCAGGATGGGCAGGAAGCCATGCGGTGCATGCGCCATGAAATAGGCCACCGCCATCTCGCCCGACAGGATGAATGCGACCGGCCGCGTCAACAGCCCAAGCAGGATCAGCGAACCGCCGACCAGTTCAAGTATCCCCGCCAGGCCCAGCAACGAGACCAACTGCAATCCGTCGAACATCGCGATATGCGGAACACCCAGCAGTTTTGCCGCGCCGTGCTGCAAAAAGAGGAAGCCGACGATGATGCGCATGATGCCCAGAATGCGGGGGGTCCAGACCTTGCAAGTTTCTTCGGAACAAATCATGATTTATCGCTCCATATAAATGTTTCGATCGAGAACATGAGACTTTTGCCTGCCAGAACATCAGTCTTGCACCAAGCTGAAGCACACATAATCTACCACACAAAAAATCAAATCGGGTCGCTAAATGCGTGGCGCTGAAAACCGGCATCTTCAGGCGGACGCGATCGGGCGGGGGGGTGTTTGGGCGCAGGTCGAGCATGTGGTGTGGGCCCGCTCCTGCAGCGATAGCGCTAACCTTGCTTGCGCTGGAAGATCGCCGCGACCGGCTTCTTCGGCTTGTTCGACGGCGGTTCCGGCTGCTTGGCAGGCGTGGCGCTGCTGCTGGGTTCGTAAGGCTTGTCGAACCACGGATCATGACTGGGCTTTTTCGGTGCGGCAGGACGCGAATGGCTGCGCTCTGCTGCATGTTCCCCGCGCGGCGCATGACCGCGTTCCCCATGTTCACCCTGGGGTGCGTGGCTGCGCTCGTGATGTTCGCGCGGCGCCCTGGCAGCCCTTGAACCATGGGCAGCATGCGGCACATCCGCTTTCTCTTTCGGGATCTCGGTCCTGATCAGCTTCTCGATCTCCTTCAGGTATTTTTCCTCTTCCGGCGACACCAGCGAGATCGCCTTGCCGAAAGCGCCCGCGCGGCCGGTGCGGCCGATACGGTGCACATAGTCTTCCGGGGCGCTGGGTATCTCGTAATTGATCACCATCGGCAACTGGTCGATATCAAGGCCGCGCGCAGCCACATCGGTACCGATCAGCACGGTGACAGCGCCGCTCTTGAAAGCATCGAGCGCCTGGATGCGCTCCAACTGGGTCTTGTCGCCATGTATCGCATCGGCGGCAACGCCCTCTTTCTGCAATTGCTTGGCGAGGCGGCCGGCGGTCAGCTTGGTCTTGGTGAACACGAGCACCTGCGACGCATCGCTGCCGCGCAACAGTTGCGCGAGCAGCACGTGCTTGTCGGCCTGCTCGACCAGATAGACTTTTTGCGTGACATTCTCGGCAGTGGCATTGCTGCGCGCGACCTCGATCAGCTTGGGTTTGGTCAGGAACTCCGCGGACAATTTCTTGATCTCGCTCGAGAACGTCGCGGAGAACATCAGGTTCTGGCGTTGTTTCGGCAACAGTGCAAGGATGCGCTTCAGGTCGGGCATGAAACCCATGTCCAGCATGCGGTCCGCTTCGTCCAGCACCAGTATCTGCACCTGGTTCAACTGCACCGACTTCATCTCGACGTGATCCAGCAACCGGCCCGGCGTGGCGACCAAGATCTCCACGCCGCGCTTCAGGGTCGGCGTCTGCGTCTTGATATCCACCCCGCCGAACACCACCAGCGAGCGCAGCCTGGTATGTTTCGCGTACGCCTTCACGCTTTCTTCCACCTGGATCGCCAGCTCGCGGGTCGGCACCAAGATCAGCGCGCGCACCGGATGGCGCGCCGGCGAGGCGCTGGCGCTCGCTTCCGGCAGCAATTTCTGCAACATCGGCAGCGCGAACGCGGCCGTCTTGCCGGTGCCCGTCTGCGCGCCCGCCATTAGGTCGCTGCCTTCGAGCACGAAAGGGATGGCCTGTGCCTGGATCGGGGTGGGAGTGACGTAACCGGATTCGGTCAGCGCCTTGAGGATTTCCGGGGCCAACTTTAAATCTGCAAAACTAATCGTCGTCAATTTTCTAATCTCTTCATCATGTTCCGCAATTGCGCGATTCCGCGCTTCCGGGAAAACATTATACGCCCCGGCGTCGAACACACATCACCTTAAGACAACCAATTGTTTTTATATGGTTTATTCAGATCCGTTCGAGCGGACGGCCCGGAACGAAGATTCAGCGCTTGCGCCCGCCCCCTTTCGTAGGGGCCCGATCAGGGACGACAAACCGTTGTGGTCCAGTTCCCGCATCAGCGCAGCAACTGGCCGAGTTCGCCGGGCGGAAATCCCTTGCGCGCGAACCAGATCAGATAATTTCCGGGCAGGTCCGCGATAAGGCGTCCCTTGTACTTTCCGAATGGCATTTCGCGCGTAACCAGCAGTTCCAGATGCTGATCATTCATCCAGACAGCTCCCGCTCGCCCGGCTCTGCACCAATCCCGATGCGCTCGTATTCCGCGATCACCTGTGCGCCCAGCAACAGCAGTGTGGCGGCCACTTCCATGCTCAGCAGCACGATGATGGCTGTGGTGAGCGAGCCGTATACCACGCTCACCTGCGACAATGTGCTCAAATACCAGCCCAGCGCATGGCGGATCAATTCCCACAGCAGGGCTGCCGTGGCTCCGCCGATCAGCGCGTGATGTGCCGACAATCTGCCCACCGGCATGAAGTAGTAGAACGCCGAGATGAGCAGGATCTCCCCGAACACGCCGGCCACGTAAATCAGCCAGCGCGAGAACCCGCCCAGCGACCAGCTATGCCCCAGAATGGCGATATGCTCGCCGCCTATCGCCATCAGGTCGACGATCACGAACGTGCCCACGAACAGCACCGCGCCGATGAAAAAGATATAACCGAAGGGCAACACCAGCAGGGAAACGAGAATATGCCGCTTGCGCTTCTCGATGCGATGCAGAAAGATCACCGAGATCGCGCTTTCCAGCACCTTGAACCCTAGCGAGCTGAAGAACAGCATCGTGATGAACAGCACCCAGCCGATCACCTCACGGTGATCGAGGAACGCCTTCAACTCCGCCACCACCGCCTTGCCCTCGCCCGGCACCACATATTCCAGCGCCGTATTCAGCGTCGCCAGCAGCATGTGCTGATCGATCACCTGCGACAGTGCGATCACCATCAGGATCAGCAGCGGCACTATGGAGAGCAATGCATAGTAGGCAACCGCCCCGGCCAGGAGCAGGCCCTGATTGGTCTGAAATCCATTCAGGACCACAAGCGCGAAGGCGACCGGGTTTTTCAGAACGTAGCTTGTTTTCGGATCGATGAGGTTCATGGGTTGCAGATAATAGCAGCTTGATCCCATCGCGGCGGACTTGCATGTCTCGCGCGTCCGGCTGTTCCGGGTGTTCTTGATTTATCCTGGGTTGCCCATTGCCGCAATTTGTTCACAGACGCTGCAGGTCGCCCGGAATGTCAATGTCGGCAAGAATACCGGCATCGTCGACCTTGATCTCTGTGACGCTGGCCCTGTCCCGCTCCAGCAGACGCCTAGCGCCGTTGTCGCCCTGCAGGCCCTGCAGTTGATCGTAGTAATGGGCGGCAAAACCGACCGGATGGCCGCGCCTGCCGAAATGAGACGGAGCGGCCATTGCCGCGCCTTGCGCCAGCGCATCGCGCACGCCGGCGATCGCGGCCGCGGGTACCGCAGGCATATCGGCCAGTCCGACCAGCCAGCCGGACGCAGCGCTGTTGGCGCGCACGCCGCAGACCAGACTGGCTGCCATGCCCTGCACGGCATCCGCACATTCGATCCAGTCGATCTGCGCCGACCGCCTCTCGCCCAGCGCGGCTTCGATCGCGCTGCAGAATCTTTCCGCACCCGGCCTGACCACGACGGTGACCTGCCTGAACATCTCCAGCCAGGGATGCAGGCTGTGCGCGGCGAGCGGCAGCATCGCGCCGCGCAGGGATAGCGGATGCAGCAGCTTGTCCGAACCGAAACGGCGCGAGGCCCCCGCTGCCAGCACAATCGCGGCGATGTCGTTCGCAACTGTCATCGCATCATGCCCCGATCTGCCGTCCTTTCAGGAAAACGCCTGCTGGTCGAACGGCATGCGCCGCAGGCGCTTGCCGGTCAGCTTGAACACCGCGTTGGCCACCGCCGGCGCGATCGGCGGCAATCCCGGTTCGCCGATGCCGCTGGGTGCCTCGCTGCTTGCGATGAGATGCACCTCGACCCGCGGCATCTCCGAATAGCGCAGCGGCGGATAATCGTTGAAATTCGATTGCATCACGCGCCCCTTGTCCAGCGTGATCGCGCCGTGCAAAGCGGCGGAGAGACCGTAGACGATCGCGCTCTCGATCTGCTGCTGCACGCCGTCCGGATTGACCACCTGGCCGCAATCGACTGCGGCGACCACGCGGTGCACCCTGATCTTGCCGTTCTCCAGCGACACCTCGGCAACCTCGGCCACATAGCTGTTGAACGACTTGTGCAACGCGACGCCGTAGGCATGGCCGGGCGGCGATTTCTTGCCCCCAGCCGGCCTTTTCAGCGGCCAGTTTCAGTACCCCGCGGCAACGCGAATCCGCCGGCAGCAGTTCGAGCCGGTAAGCGACCGGATCCTTTTTGGCCAGATGCGCCAGTTCGTCCATCATGGTTTCGACCACGAACGCATTATGCGAGTGGCCGACCGAACGCCACCACTGCACCGGCACCTCATTCTTCGTGGTGTGCAGATCGACCTGCAGGTTGGGGATCAGGTAGGGCACATCCGCCGCGCCCTCCACCGAGGTCGCGTCGATACCGTTATGCACGATGAAGCCCTCGAACGGCGTGCCGGCAACGATGGACTGGCCGACGATGGTGTGTTTCCATGCCACCGGCTTGCCGTTCTTGGCGATACCCGCCTCGATATGGTCGGCCCACATCGGCCGGTAATTGCCGCCCTGCGTGTCGTCCTCGCGCGTCCACACCACCTTGATCGGCTGTTTGATCGCGACCGCTGCCTGCACCGCCTCCATCACGAAATCCGAGCGCGGGTTGGCGCGCCGCCCGAAGCCGCCGCCGAGAAAAGTCGTGTGGACCTCCACCTGTTCCGGCTTGAGCCCGGCAATCCTGGCCGCCATGTTGCGGTCCATGGTCTGCGCCTGGGTGCCGGTCCAGATCGTGCAGTGATCGGGCTTCAGGTCGACCACCACGTTGAGCGGTTCCATCGCGGCATGCGCGAGATAGGGCACCTCATACTCGGCGCTGACCGTCTTGTGCGCCGCCTTGATGCCCTTGTCGGGATCGCCGTCCTTGCGCGCGATGGCACCCGGCTGTTTGGCCAGATCGAGATAATCCGCAAACATGCGCGGGGTGGACAACGCCGCGCCCGGCACCTCGTCCCAGTCGATCTCCAGCAGGTCGCGCGCGGTCTTCGCGGGCCAGAATCCGCTGGCGGCCACCGCGATACCGGTCGGCACCTGATAGATACCCTGAACGCCCGCCACCTTGCTTGCCTCGGTCGCATCGTAGCGCTTCACCTTTCCGCCGAACACCGGGCTGCGCGCGATCACCACGGTCAGCATGCCGGGCAGATAGACGTCCAGGCCAAACTGCGCGCTGCCGTTGATCTTGGCCGGCGTGTCGAGGCGCCTGGTAGGCTTGCCGATGATCTTGAAATCCTTCGGCGACTTCAGCACGACATCGTCCGGCATCGGCAGCTTGTTCGCGGCATCGGCCAGCGCGCCGTAACTGGCGGTCTTGCCGCTCCCGGCATGGATCACCTTGCTGTTCGCAGCGTGGCATTCGCTTTCCGGCACGCCCCATTGCTGCGCCGCTGCGCGGATCAACATGATCCGGCCGCTGGCGCCGACGCGCCTGAGCTGATCCCACGACGACGGGATGCTGGAACTGCCGCCGGTCATCTGCATGCCAAAACCGGTGTGGTTATACACCGCGGCCACCGGTGCGGTGACCACTGTTATGCGGCTCCAGTCGGCTTCCAGTTCCTCGGCGATCAGCATCGGCAGCGAGGTATAGACGCCCTGCCCCATTTCCGACTTGTTCAGCACGATGGCGATGCTGTCGTCCGGCGCGATACGGATGAACGCGTCGGGCGGATAGACCGGTTTGGCCTGTCCGGCAGGCGCTTCGGCCGCATAGGCGCGACCGCCTTGCTTCGGCAGGTAGAAGCCGATCACCAGGCCGCCCATCATCGCGGCCGATCCCTTGATGAACCGGCGGCGGGAAGGATCTTGCGCGACCGGATTATCCATGTGCATTTCGATTTCGGTTTTCATGCGGTACCTCCTTTCTTCGCGGTCGCGGCCTGCTCTGCCGCCATCTGGATCGCCGAGCGGATGCGGTTGTAGGTGCCGCACCGGCACAGGATGCCGTCCATCACCGCGCTGATCTGCGATTCGCTGGGATGCGGATTCTCGTTCAGCAGCGCGGTGGCGGCCATGATCTGCCCGGACTGGCAATATCCGCATTGCGGCACGTCCACCTGCTGCCAGGCTTGCTGCACCGTCTTGCCGAGCGCGGTATCGGCCAGACCCTCGATCGTGGTGACCTGCTTGTTGCTGGCCATCGACACCGGCGTCACGCACGAACGCACCGGGCGGCCGTCCAGATGCACGGTGCATGCGCCGCACGCCGCGATACCGCAGCCGTACTTGGTGCCGGTCAGCTGCAGATTGTCGCGCAGCACCCACAGCAATGGCGTGCCCGGGTCGGCATCCACTTGGGTCTTGGTTCCATTTATGTATAAAGTGATCATGAGCATATCTCCTGCTTGCCAGTTTGAACTTGATTGAGAGTTTGAATCTGAGTGTTGTTCCCAAGCGCGCCGGCCGGTCTGGCCGGTTTGTTACGAATGGAAATCAGGTGCGCGAGGATGGCCACCGCAATCTCCGGCGGCGTGCGGCTGCCGATATCCAGGCCCACCGGGCCGTGCAGCCGGTCGATCTCCTGCGCGGTGAGATCGAACAGCGCGAGCCGCTCGCGGCGCTTGGCATTGTTGGCTTCTGAGCCCAGTGCGCCGACATAGAAACCAGGTGACTTCAGCGCCTCCAGCAGCGCCATGTCGTCCAGCTTGGGATCGTGGGTCAGCGCGATGATCGCGGTCGCGCTGTCCGGCTGCAGCGCCAATACCGCATCATCCGGCATCCCGTCCATCAGCGTGGTGTCCGGCACATCCCAGGTTGCGCGCATCTCCGCGCGCGGATCGCAGACCGACACTTCGTAGTCCAGCGCCTGCGCCATGCGCGCAAGATAAGCGGAAGTCTGGCCGGCGCCGATGATCAGCATGCGCCAGCGCGGGCCGTGCACCGTGACCAATGTCGTGCCGTCGAAGGAAATGTGGTCGCTGCGGCGTGCATCGCCCAAGTCGACCCGCAACGAGTCGACCTGCAGCGTGCGCCTGACAACACGATGTGATTGAACTAGTTGCAGCACCTGCCCCACCCAGTCACGGTTTTGCGCCGGCTCGGCCAACACGCGTATCACGCCGCCGCACGGCAACCTGAAACGTTTGGCTTCTTCCCTAGTGACGCCGAAGGTCAGCAGCTCGCCGCGATCAACCGGCAATTCGCCGCGCTTTGCACGCAGCACCAGGTCGTCCTCGATGCAGCCGCCCGACACCGAGCCGACTGCCCGGCCGTCGCCGCACAACGCGAGCATTGCGCCGGGCGGACGCGGACTGGAACCGAAGGTTTGCACCACCGTCACCAGCCACAGCGGCAGGTCGGTAGCTTGCCATTCCCGCAGGGTTTTCAATACGGAAAGATCGACGCTGTCCATACATACTCCTCTTGTATGTGCCACCATATGCCGGCAGATATTCTCCCAGAGATTTGCTCGGGTTTCCACCGGTTGCTGCAGCGGCCATGCTCCCTTTCGACCCCGCCATTATTATTTAGGTAACCGCGAACCGGCATTATCCGAAAACTTTTTTTGCTGCCGCGCATCAAATGTTGGTCGCAACGCTAAAGGAGGAAGCCATCATGTTCGATATCAACAAGGCCCTTTCAGCCCGCAACGATCCGGAAGGCCATATGTTCGGCCTGGCGCATTGGTCGCCGATGTTCGCCAGGCAACAGGCGGAGACCGAAGACATTGTTCTCGCGGATGAACACTGGGCGATCATCAACTACCTGCGCGAGCGCGGCGATGCCAAAAACGCACGCGAGATCATGCACGAGCTGGAAGAAAGATTCACCGATGGATGCGGGCGCGGCATCCTGTACGATCTGTTCCCCGGCGGGCCGGTCAGCCAGGCCAGCCGCATCGCCGGCTTGCCCGTGCCGCCGTATGCCAGCGACCCGTCTTTCGGCAGCGTGGAATAGGCAGACCCAAAAGCCAAAATTCAGCCCGCGCCTATTCCGGCGCTGCCTGCTTTTTCTTGATTGACATGGTCGGTTTCTTTTTCGCCGGCTTCTTTTTGCCCTGGGCAGCCTGCTTTGCAGCCGCAAGCGCTGCGGCCGCCTTGGCCGCCTGCTCGGCTGCTGCCCTGGCCTCGATCTTTTTGGTCACGATCTCGCCGCTGGCCGCGGCAAAATCCAACGCGATGCCGGGCGCGGCCCACGGCCCGCTGACCCGGACCGGCACGGTGACGCCCCGCAGCTCGGCCAGCTCTCCGACATTGCGCCGATTGAGCGTTGAACTGACCGTGGCGGCTAGCCGGTAATCGATGCGTCCGGTATCGGGTACGTAGTCGCCTTCCCCCGCGATGCGGAACAGCGGCGACCTCAAGTCGAAACTGTTGCTGCGGGCGCTTCCATCCGCGATGTTGAACACCGCGTCCAGATTCGAAAAATTGGTGCTTTCGCTGAGCCGGGTTTCATGGACTTGCGCCTCGTTCGTGGTACCCAGATCGTCCTTGCCGCTGATCAGCGCGGTGCGCATATCGATACCCTCCAGCGAACCGCGCGACAGCGCTAGAGAAACGGTGCCGTTCAGCGACTTGCGCAGCGCGCCGATGCTGCCGCCCTCCGTGCCGAGGTCCAACACCAGGTCGCCCTTGCCCTCCAGCTTTCCGGCGTTGGCGGTATTGGACAGCAGCGCCTTCATCTGGAAGCCGACCAGGTTCTGCTTGATCGCGATTTGCGGCGTGCTCTGGGCGGTCACGCTGATGCTCCCGCTCAGCGCGCCGCCGTACATCCTGGCGGTGAGCGGCGCGATGGTCAGTGCGGATTGCTCGATCTTGATGTTCGCGGCCAGCGCGCCGGCGCGGAATTTCGCCGTGCTGATCTCGCCGGCGTGCAGCGCGCCGTTTAGCTCGGTATCCTTGAGGAAGCCCAGATCGATCCGCGTGGCGTCATTCTGGTAGCGCTTGATCCAGTCGGCGGAGATATAGCGTTCCAGCGGCAGGCGGTCGACCGCCAGATCGAACGAGTAAGCGGGATGGCTGAAATCCAGCAAGGCCAGCTTGCCGTTAATCGCGCTGTTGTCGATCTTTGCCTTGAAGTCGATGTTCGCATTGCGTTCGGCAAGATCCGCCTGCATGCTGCCGGTCGCCGTGGCCGCCAGCCCGGCTGATAGCATCGGATCGCTGGCCGTCAGGTTCAGCGCGATCGCACCGAGTTGCAGCTTCGGCGCGGCGGCCAGATCGAGGCTGGCCGGACTGGTCAATTTTCCCTGCAGCGTGCGCCCGCCGCCGTTGAACGCGAAATCGGCATTCAGGGCCGCCGCATTCAACGCCTTGTTGGCGGACGCGAAGGCCGGAACCTGCACGGATGCGGTCCATTTCTCGTCAAACTGCGACACGGTCGCATCGAGCGAGAGATCGTTGCCGCTCAGCAAGCCCTTGGCCGATTGCAGCTTGGGTGCATTCAGTTTTGCATCGATGCTGCGCTGCCCGTAATTGCCGGTTCCCGCAACGACAACGTTCTCGGCCAGCAGCAATTGCTGGGCGGGATAGAAGTTCAGGCCGCCCTTGAAACTCAGGTTGATATTGCTGAACCCGCCCGCCGTGCCGCCCAGTGTGCCCTCGATGTCGGCGAACTCGTAGCGCCCCGCCTTGCGGTCGTAAAAGAAGCGGCTTTTCATATCCACCACCGAGTCGCTGTGCGCCACTTCGGAATTTAGGCGAAAGCTCGCCTTCAGGTTTCCCGGCACCGAATCGGCGAGCCGGCCGGTTTCGATCTGCACATCCTGCAGCGCGACCCGTTGCCATTTCATCTCGTCCTGCCAATTGACGGAAGAATTGGTCACGCGCATACCGTCGATATCGAATGTCAGCGGCGCGAGCTTTTCGTCGCGGATCTGCAGATCGTCATAATTGGTCGTGCCGTCCTTGAAGCGCGTCAGGTTGACCCGGGCGCCGTCGATTTCGACATGATCGAACACCAGCTGTTTTTTCAGCAGGGGCAGCCACGCGATATAAAGCCGGGCATCGTTGACCGAAGCGAATTCGCTCGCGCTGTTGCGCTGGCTCAGCAGCATCTTCCCGGTGTCCAGGCCCAGCTTCGGAAAGAATGTCACCTTGATGTCGCCCTGCAACACCAGTTCGCGCTGGGTGTGGTTCTTCACATACTGGACGATCTGCGTTTTGAAATGGTTCGCGTTGAACGACAGGATGAACACGATGATCGCGATCGGAATGATCATCAGGACGACCAGCACCCCGGCGATCGCATAGCGGTAGTGTTCCTTGGCGAGGGCCTCCGCATAGGGCACCCGGAACGGCCCGAATATCGAGATCAGCATCCCGATGAGACCGTACAAACCGAGCAGCACGTACTTGATTGCGTTCATTACTGGTTCCTGGCGGAGTTACCTGTAAAAAGATGCGGGGGGGATTGTAACCTTGGGCAGAAAACTTGGGGTGGGCAGCGGACAAGCGGATGGAGCAGCAGACAAACGGATAAAGGATGGATTTCAGCCGGCGCGCACCCGGTCAAAGGAAGCCGGTTTCACGCGCTCAAGCCACCCGCTCCACCAGCCCCGCATCATCGCGCAGCCCCACGCGGTTCACCTCGCGCGTGACCGGCCAGGCCTGCATCGACGCAGCATCATGCGGACGGATCAGCGGCAGCAGCTCGTCCGCATCGTGTACCTGCGGCGAAAGCCATGTCGCCCATTGATCCCGCTCCAGGATCACCGGCATGCGGTCATGGATAGTCTCCATCAGCGCGTTGGCCCGGGTGGTGGTGATGCAGCAACTCGTGATGCTTTCTTCATCCCTTCCCCGGGAAGATGAGGTTGCGAGGGGTTGCCCCTTGGGGTGCCAGCTCTCCCATAGCCCGGCAAATGCCATCGGCTCGCCGGACTTCAGGCTCACATACCACGGCTGCTTCGCGCCCCGCTCGGTTTTCCATTCGTAAGTGCCCGTTGCCGGGATGATGCAGCGGCGCTGCCTGAAGGCGGAGCGGAACGAAGGTTTGTCCGCGACCGTCTCGCCGCGCGCATTGGCGAGCTTGTGGCCGATGGAAGCATCCTTGGCCCATGACGGGATCAGCCCCCAGCGCATCCTGAGCAGATGCCTGCCAGCGCGTCCCCTCTCCCTTGCGGGGAGAGGGTTATGGAGAGGGTAAAAGCCCTGACTTTCACCCCCCTCAACGATCACCGCAATGCGCGTCGCGGGCGCGCTGTTCCAGGAGGGTGCCAGTTCCCATCGCCGGAAAGGTCGAAGTGCTCGGCAAGCTCGCGGTAAGTCCCACTCAACACAAATCGGCCGCACATGCCTATCCTTTCATTCCAAGGCGCCTTTCCTTTGATCACGTTCGCGCCGGCGCCGATATCCGTCACACGGAGAATCTTACGCCGAATGCGGGTCTTGCACATCGCGCCTGGCCATTCGGGCCATTTGATTTGATGGTGCACATGGACACGCAACTGCAGCGCGGGATTCTTGCTAATATCGCGGCTTCATCCCGCTGCAGGGTAAACTTGCATATCCAACCGACGGAGATCAACCATGCTCAAACTTTATTACGTCCCCGGCACCTGTGCCCTTTGCCCGCACATCGTCCTGCGCGAAACCGGGCTGGACTACACCCTGGAAAAGGTCGGCCGCGACGACAAGAAGACCGAGACCGGCGCCGACTACACCGCGATCAACCCGAAAGCCAGCGTCCCGGCACTGGCGATGAACGACGGCCAGGTCCTGACCGAGGTCGCCGTGATCGTGCAATACCTCGCCGACCAGACCCCCGACAAAACACTCGCGCCTCCCGCCGGCACGCTGGAGCGTTATCGCCTGCAGGAATGGCTCAACTTCATCTCGAGCGAATTGCACAAGGGCTGCAGTCCGCTGTTCAACCCGACGCTTAACGATGAAGCCAGGGCTGCCTTCAAGTCGCGCCTAACGCAACGCCTCGCTTTCGCAGCCGATGCGCTGAAGAACAGGAAATACCTGATGGGTCATTTCACCGTTGCCGACGCCTATTTTTTCACCGTGCTGAGATGGATGCCACGCCTCGGGATCGACCTGTCGAATTGGCCGGTGCTGAAGGATTACATGGAACAAATCGCCGCGAGACCGGCGGTGAAGACCGCGCTGCTGGAAGAAGGCTTGAACTGAATGGATTACGGACGATCAGCCAACCGGCTGCGCCCTGCGCTTCGCCCACCCATACCAGACCGCCAGCGCCAGCGGCACGCAAAGCGAAGCAAAGATCACGGGACCGTAGTTTTCGCCGAACTGCGCGATCGCCGGCAGGTATGCTCCGCAAAAATATCCCACCGCGATAAACTGGCCGATGCCGAGCATCACACCGAGCGTATTGAAGCGTATGAAGGTCGCGTAGTCCAGCCGAAACACGCCGGCCATCGCCGGCATCACCCAGGACAGCGGGCCGCTGAGGCGCGCCGCGAACACCGCGAGCGCGCCGCGCCGCTCGAAGAACGCCACCCCGCGCCGGTAGTTCTCCTCGTGCAGGAAACGTCCCGCCAGCGGAAGCTGCGCCAGGCGCTCGAACAACGACACGCCGAAATATCTTCCCAGCCAGTAGCTGGCGTTGTCGCCCAGTATGCCGCCCGCATAAAGCGCGGCCCCCACTGCCCAGACATTCAGCACGCCCATGCCCGCGAGCATCGCGCCCGGAATGAAGAACACCTCGCCCAGCACCACCAGCGATGTCGGCATGAGCGTCTCGAAGAATGCGCCGAGGAACAGCACGCCATAGGCCAATTGGTCGTGTTCGCCGAGGACGGCGGTCATCTGTTCGAGGGAGGCAAGGTCAACGAACGACATCGTATTTCTTGTTGACCTTGCAGCGCATCGGCATCAGCGCCTCATACGACCAGCGCAGCCCGAGGCGCAGATAGCCGCGCGAATCGAAGCGACGCGTCGAGGTGCTCACCTGATCGGTGGGCACGAAGAAGAAGCGTCCGTAGCGCCGGCATTCCTGAATGAAATTCAGGTCCTCGGAAAAATTCAGGTCTTCGCGGAAGCGCACGCCGTGGGCGATCTGTGTGCGTGCCACCTGGATGGAGAACGACGTGCGCGTCAAGCGATGAATGTGATCGTAGGCCCGGAACCAGGTGCGGCCATACCAGCTGCAGCCCGCTTCGGGCCGCACGCTGGTCGTGCCCACGCTCAGGTCATCGCCGCCGCGGCGGTTGAGCCAGGTGTTGAGTTGCTGCAGGAAATGCGCTCCGAGCCGGGTGTCGGCGTCGCAGAACACCACCCATTCCGATTCCGGCGCCAGATGTTCCAGCCCGACATTCTTCGCGTGCGACACGCCGCCTTCGTGGATCGCCACGATGCGCAGGCGTCCTTCGCCGGCCTGCGCCGCGATGCGCCGGGCGATGGCCAGCGTCTGGTCGGCGGAACCGTTCTCGACCAGCACGATCTCGTAACGATCGGCGGGGTAGCGCTGCGCCAGCAGGCACTGCAGTGTCGCCTCGATCTCGGCCTCTTCGTTGTAGGCCGGCACGATGATCGATATGAAATTCTTGCGCATCATTTCCTCCATCGCGTCGGTGATGCGGCGCAGGGATTCATCGGTCTTCCACGGCGGCTCGAACAGCCGCGTATGCTCGCACTCACGCAGCACCGGAGCCAGATCGAACTTCTGCTGCTGCGTGCGCGCGACGTAATAGTTCTGGCTGCCGAGATAGGCAGCCAAATATTCCTGTTCGGTCTGGTTCGGCGTCGGTATCAGCAGCGCGCGCTTGCCGTGCTCCACCAGGTCCATCACCGTGGTGTAGCCGGCGCGCGAGACGATCACGCGCGCCCGGTTGAACAGCTCCTGGCGCAGTTGGCCGCTCGCCACCGCATGGATCTCCAGGTTGTCGCGGCGGTAACGTTCATATTCCGCCTCGTCGCCGCTTGCATTGCCGAGCACGAACACTTTCCTGCCCGCCAGGCTGCCCGCCTGCTCCAGGAGGTCGCGCACGAACGACTCCTTGTGTTCCAGCAGGTAGCCGCTGATCACGAACAGGTAATCAATGTCCTGCGCCAGCCCCAGATGCGCGTAGGAAGACAGCACGCCGATGTAGCGATGCGGGCAGCGGTGCAGTGCCGGCGAATGCGCCAGATGGCCGGCCAGGTTCAGGCTGGGCCCGAAATAGTCCGGGATGAACAGCATGTCGAACTTGCGCAGCGCCGCGACGTTGACGCTTTCGGTCAGCCAGGCTGTCTCGCGCAGACCCTTGGGCGGCACGAATGCGATCTGGTGCGACAGGATGAACGACGGCGCCCACGGGCTATGGAATCCGTACTTGCCGTCGCTGAAAATGAAGTCGTAATCCCCCGCGATTTCCTGCACTGCCCTGTGCTCGTTGCGGATCACGCGCCAGGTCTGCAGCAGGTCGACCAGCAAATACCAGTAAAGGCGCCAACCGGTGCCGCGCTCCAGCGGCGGATAGTCCGGCATCATGCAGAACTCGACGCCGTTCTCGCCCGCCAGTTCCAGCTTCAGGAAAGCGAGCGCATTGCCGCTCGATACCACGGTGATCTCATAACCGCGGCGCAGATACTCGCGTATCACCGCCAGCGTGCGCGTGGCATGTCCCAGCCCCAGCGAACTGACCGCGAACAACGCGCGGTACGCGTATCCGGTGGCATTCTGGCCGCGTAACGGATTCGAAGAGGGAGTCGGGGCCGCCCCTGCTGCGGGGTTCTCGGGAGGGATTGCGCTGTCGTTGGTTTTCATCAAGCGCGCAGGATGCCCGTTTCATATTACAGCTTCATTACACGATTAAGAATTTAACGAAGCGGTAACAATCGAAATTTCCCGGCAAGACTTTAACCGGGACCGGGATCCATGGCGGGACGCGGTCGAGTTCGTGCATCATTGCCCCTATATGTCAGCGCTTCTTCCATTGCGCATAGCTGATGCGCGCGACATCGAAGCGGTCGGTGGTGCGGCAGTAAACCGAAGGCGAGCCCAGCCGGCCGATCGGCGCGAAGTCGTTCACATGCATGCGCGAGCCCATCAAGTGATCCGCCACATGGAACATCACCACCTCGCCGATGATCAGCGTGTTCTTGCCCAGCACCTGCGAGCTGTGCAGCTTGCACTCCATGCTGGCCTGCGACTCCGACACCCGCGGCGGCTTCACCTTCAGCGAAGGCGCGGCGTGCAGATTGGCCGCGGCCAGCTCGCTTTCCGCGCCCGGGAAGTCTGCCGCCGAGATATTCATGGCGCCGAACAACTCCTCGGTCACCATGTTCACCACGAATTCGCCGCCGGCCAGAATGTTCTTCGCGGTGTCCTTCATCTCGCCGGCATCGGTTAGCCCGACGCTGACGATCAGGTAGATCGGGTTGCCGCTGACCGCGTTGAAAAAGCTGAACGGCGCGAGATTGACCACGCCGTCGGCATTCTGGCTGGTGATCCACGCGATCGGGCGCGGCACCACCAGATTGGTCAGCAGCTTGTAGTTGTCTGGGGCGGAATGTTGGGATGGATCGATTTGCATGCGGTTGTCTCTCTCAAAAAGGGTAATTTTGTGGTCGCAAAAAGTTGCGGCGATTTTCAGTCAGCGCGAAGCGCAGTTCGTTGCATTGCCTAGAATCAGATGCACCATCCTCAATACACCGCATCATGATCACCCACATTGATCGGGATGATCTCCTGGTCGTGGATCAACAGTTCCAATGTGATGCGGTAAGAAAGATTGATAGAAGCCGAATGCAACCCTTGCAGTCTGCCACTCAAGGGATGCAAACGCAGCGAGGGATGCTGCGGGTTCAACTCCAGCAGCTGCAGCGTCTTCAGATATTGTCCTTCCAGCCCGGGATGACGCTTGAGGAAGTGCGCGGCGCGTCTGTTGTATTGCTCGGTGAAGATCAGTTGAAGGGCCATGGCGGGTTATTGCCTACGCCGGTGATTTTTTGATCCGTTTGACGTGCGCCGCTGCCGATTCCTTCAGAAAGCGGCCCGCCTTGATGTCCGCATGCGTCTCGGCGAGCGCGGCTTCCAGCTCGCATTCCCGGAGGTAATGGTATTGCGCAATCTCCATCACCACGAAGCGGTCTTTGCCGCGCACCGAGACTATTGCTTCGGGCCGGTCAGCCAGCACGGCTTCGATGGCGGCGACACCTTTTGTTTTCAGATCATTGGCAGTCAGGTTGGACATGGTATATCTCTTCATGGAGTTATTGATAATGCGCTGTATAGTACGTTTAATAGTACGATTAATCAAGCGCGGATTGCATTGCCAAGTATCGGTCAAGTTTTACGTCAGGCCGCCATCTGAACCCGATCCCGCGCTAAGATCACCGCCTATCCTTGCCAAACGCCGAACTTTCTCGGTTACCGCAATTACCCAGTTACCGCAATTACCCAGTTACCGGACTTTCCCAGCCACCCAATTTTAAGGGCCATCCCATGATCGAAGAACGCCTGGTCAACATCGAAACAAAAATCTCCCTGCAGGAAGACCTGATAGACGAGCTGAACAAAACGGTCTACCAGCAGCGAAAAGAACTGGACCAGCTGGAGGAGGTTTGCAGAACGCTCGCGCGACATATCCAGTCACTGGCTGAAGCGAGGACGGAGGGCAAGCCCGCGAACGAGCGGCCGCCCCATTATTAGCGCGCCGACCTACTATCAGAATCACTCCCTATGGAGCTGCAGGAACAACAAAGCCTCGCTGAACGGCGAGGCTTTTGCATGGGTAATATTCGCAGACTGATCCTGATGATTGATTCGGCTCAGTGCACAGAGGCACCGCCGTCCAGCAACACCTCTGCCGCGAACACCTGCTCGGCATCCACCTTGTCGAAGCGGTATTTGTGATTGCAGAACTCGCAGTTCACCTCCACCACACCCTGCTCGGCCAACACCGACTGCACCTCGTCCCATCCGAGCATCTTCAGCATGCGTGCCACCCTGTCGCGCGAGCATGTGCACCTGAACGCCACATGCTGGGCGTCGAACAGGCGCACATCCTCCTCGCCGTACAGCCTGCGTATCAATTGCAGCGCAGGCATGCCGAGCAGCTCCTCGCGCTTTAGTGTATCCGTCAGCATCGTCGCGCGCTGCCACATGTCGGCATCGCGCTCGTCATGCTGCACCTCATCATGTTTGCCCTCGGCATGGCCGCCATCGCCCGGCATCTTCTGCAACAACAGCCCCGCCGCGCCCTGCGCATCCGCCGCCAGCCACAGGCGCGTTTCCAGCTGATCCGAGCGCAGCATGTAGTTCTGCAGCACCTCGCCCACGCTGTCGCCGGCCAGTTCCACGATACCCTGATAGGTCTGCCCGCCGTCGCGCGGATCCAGCGTGATGACAAAACGCCCGTCGCCCACCATCTGCGCAAAACCGATCCCGTCCAGCTCGCCCTGCCACTTCGCCGTGGCGCGCACATTCAGCTCGCCGTCGCACTCCACCACCAGCAGCGTCACCGGGCCCCGGCCCTGTATCTGCAAGATCAGCGAACCTTTCAGCTTAAGCGTCGCCGCCAGCAGCACCGCCGCCGCCATCAACTCGCCCATCACCGCGCGCAGGGCCGAGGGATAGTCGTGCCGCTTCAGCACCTCGCGCCAGGCAGCATCGAGATGCACCAGCTCGCCGCGCACATGGGATCGTTCGAACAGGAAACGTTGCAAAGAATCGGGATGGGGTTTCATTTTCATAGTGCGCAATTTTAACATGCCGGCACAGGCGCTTTCGAAGGGCGTCCTGGAATGAATTTCGCGCCACTCGTTATTCCGGCATCATTTCTCTTTCCACGGCGCAAAGCCGATGGAGCGCTTCTTCCCGGCTTCCAGCGGAGTCATGAGTTGGCGAATGGCATTGATCAATTCTGCTATCGCGCGATCATGTGCGCCGACCTTGCGTTCCAGCTGATTGAGTTTTTGCGAAAGTTCTTTGTGCGTAGAAGCCAGCTCGCGTAAATGAACGAAGGCGCGCACGACCATCAGGCTGACCTCGACCGCGCATTTTGACCTCAACACGTTGCCCAGCATCAGCGCTCCATGTTCGGTAAAAACATAAGGCAGATGCCGTCGACCGCCTCGCCCAGACGGAATGTTTGAGGTCACAATTTGTGACCTCAAACTTGAAACCCCAATTTTGGATTTCAAGTTGGCAAACTCTTCAGTGCTCAACTGAAACATGAAATCATCCGGGAAGCGTTCCAAATTCCGCTTGACCGCCTGATTTAGCACCTTGGTTTCCACCCCATAGAGCTCTGCCAAGTCGGCATCCAGCATTACCTTCTGCCCACGGATAACAAATATCCGCGATTCGATGTGCTCTACAGACGCGATAATCTTCTTTTCCGCCATCGCCGTTTCCCTTTGCCGCATTATGCACAATCACCGAACGACATCCGCATCGTAGAGAACGACCGTTCTTTTGTCAATCACGCAGGGAAAAACTGAATTAAGTATGGTTTTGTCGTTCCCGCGCAAGCGGGAACCCAGTTACTAAGCCGAAACTTGGTATCCGAACATTGAGTACCGCCAAACCATCGTGCTACTGATGTATCGTGAATTCAATGTTCGGATACAAACGTACTCCTTAGTAATTCACCAATCTGGACTCCCGCTTGCGCGGGAATGACGATTTAATCAGCGTTTCCATACCAATCACACATTGGCACTGCCTTTTTCTTTTCGTGCCTCTTGTATACTTCTCCCACATCAACACTCACTGCTGCCCACCATGTCCGAACCCGCACCAGACCGCACCGCCGCCCTTGAATTAATCGACTTCATCGACGCCAGCCCCAGCCCCTGGCACGCCGTGGCGAGTGCCGAGGCGCGCCTGCTAAAGAACGGCTACACCCGGCTTGATGAGGAGTCGCGCTGGCAACTCGCGGCGGGCGGGCGCTACTACGTGGTGCGCGGCGGCGCGTCGCTGATCGCCTTCGTGCAGGGCAGCAGGCCGATCGTGGAAGCCGGCTTTCGCATCGTCGGCGCCCATACCGATTCGCCGGGGTTCAGGGTAAAGCCGAAGGCAGCGCTGACCGGCGACGGTCTCGCGCGCCTCGCGGTGGAAGTCTATGGCGGGCCGATACTGGCCACCTTCACGGACCGCGACTTGAGCCTGGCCGGGCGTCTCGTGTTGCGCACCGCGGCGGGTCAGACAGCGCGGCTGCTGCGCTTCGAGCGGCCGCTGCTGCGGCTGCCCAACCTGGCGATCCACATGAACCGCGATGTCAACGAACAGGGCCTGAAGCTCAACAAGCAGACCGAACTGCCGCTGATACTGGGTCAGCTTGGCGAAGGCCCAGGTGAAAGACCAGGCGAAAGAGACGACGCCCAAGCACAGTTGCGCAAACTGTTGGCCGATGCCGCGCAGGCGGATGCGGCAGACCTGCTGAGCTGGGAGCTGGCCGTTTACGACGTGCAGAAAGGCTGCCTGTGGGGCGCGAACGAAGAGTTCATCGCCAGTCGCCAGCTGGACAATCTGGCCTCCTGTTATGCGGCCCTCACCGCGCTGATCACGACCGAACAACCGGCTGCCACCTGCGTGACGGCGCTATTCGATCACGAAGAGGTCGGCAGCGAGAGCGCCGCGGGTGCCGGCAGCAGTTTCATCACCGACATCCTGGCCCGCATCAGTGCCCATGCGAAACTGGACGAGGAAGACAGGCAACGTGCGATGGCGCGCAGCTTCTTCATCAGCGCCGACATGGCCCACGCCTACAACCCGAACTTCCCGAACGCGTACGAACCCGGCCACAAAGTGCGGGTGAACGGCGGGCCGGTCATCAAGACCAATGCAAACCAGCGCTACACCACCAACGCCGAGACCGCCGCCCGCTTCATCGGATTTTGCGAAAAGGCCGGCGTGCCCTGCCAGCAGTACGCGCACCGCAGCGACCTGGGTTGCGGCAGCACCATCGGGCCTATAGTAGCTGCACAACTAGGGGTTGCGAGCGTGGACGTCGGCTCGCCGATGTGGGCGATGCACAGCGCGCGCGAGAGCGCCGGGGTGCATGACCACGCCTACATGATTGCGGCTTTGGTAGCAGCTTTCGGGTGTTGAAACAAAAATCTCGCAGCGATGCGAGGTTTTGCTTGGGCAATATTCGTGGTCCGTCCCGGTTTATTCCGCGAACAGATAACGTTGCAGGGAATCGGGAAGGCGTTTCATAGCCGGCAATAATATCAGGCTTTCGAAGGGCGTTCTGGAGTAAATATCGGGCTTTTTCCCAGTCTCTAGGTTATTAGATTTCTGTAAATCCTATTTCTTTCAGATAGCCAAAAGTACCATCGTAAAACTGAGCGCGCCGGGTATGGTCGTCAACATCGCCTTCTGGAACAACCAGCACCATCCCTTGACGCGCTCTGGTCAATAAAACTCGATAGGCATTTTTTAAGTATTGCTTTCGCTCTGCCTTATTTATGTTGTGCCAACGGTCTCCGCAAAATGAATGATGGCTCCATCCAGTTGGTAAATATCTAAAATCCGCATCCCATATAATGCACGCCCAATCCAGCTCCAAACCCTGAACGTGAAACTCAGTAGCAACATCCTCCAGGTAGTATGACGAGCGCACATCATCCTTTTCGTCCAGAAACAAGTGAACAGGATCCATAGGCGATTTCACATCTATCGCATGAGGTTTAAGTCTCTCGGCTTGTGATGAAACGACCATGCCGTAACGCTCCGAACCGCGCGCCTGCCCTTTCAGCCACTTCTTTGCCTTGCTTAAATCGCGCGTGATTACCAACGGATATATATCTCTTACTCTCTCATAAGTCTTACGAGCAGAATTAACCTCAAGGTCAAGCATCTGTTTAACAAGAAAGGATACATCTTCGGCCCGGAATGAACGTATCGACACTGCCATTCATCATGGTACGTCACATGTTGTCGTGCCTTCATCTCATTCAATACTTTTTCTGCGTTGTATTCGCTATCTGTAAGGCGGGATGAAATATGAATATGCCAGTCTGGAAATGACCGATTTATCGAGTCAGTCCCGTCACCAATTCCAGCCTCACCGGTATTAATTTCCTGACCGCCGCCAACAAGACAGACAATGACAGCCCAATCTTCGTGCCGGTTCATGCAGGAAATCAAAAACTCAGGCTCTGGTTGGTTAAAGTTTGGTGTATTTTTCTTACGGCGCATGAAGGAAGAGGTTTGCTCCATATCCCATGTGCGTTGAGCTTCATCAAAAATTGCGACGTGCTCTAAAGGCGCCCCAGATTTATCAAGAAGACACTCATCTCGGAAGTTATGAACATTTTGAATGAATGTCTTTACATCGCTCCGAGCCGTACCAATTCTAATCTTTTCGCCCGCCTCAACATCCCGCCGAACCTGATCTCTCGCGAGTGCTTCGCAAAGTATTTTGACGAGCGGCCCATTTCCAGACAGGTACACACTATACAAATAATCATCCGCGTCAATGTGCTTAGGAGCAAAATCAAGCCCCACCAAAGTTTTACCTGCGCCTGGCACACCGGTCACTAAACAAATCGACTTATAGGATTTATCTCGTGACAACTTAATTACTTCTGAGATTGCGGCTGAGGTTTGGCTGAGATTGGTTGCACTCGCGTCACTACGGGCGATTTCGGAAACAGAAGGATTGTTTTAGAGCGCCATAGCTGCTTCAATGATCGCTGGAGTTGGACAATATCGACCACTTTCCCATTGTTTGATGTCTATGTCGTTCCCATCGACAAAGCTAAGCACATCTTCAATCACCTTTCCGAGTAGCGATATGTTCGTCTTAATTGGATAAAGGATATTGTCGTTTTGCGGCGTTACCGCAACAATTGAAACAACATCTCTTGCCTCAGTTGCAACGAGGATAGGTGCTATGAATTGCTGATGGCTAGCGTCATGAAAATTCCTTAAGTCCAAGGCATAGTCAAAAACTTGGTCGATGGCATGAGTTGTGAATTCCCTGTCGCCAACCTTGAACTCGATAACAAAAATTACAGGCCCAATCAAAATCACAACATCAATTCGTCGACCCATGCGAGGAATTGAATATTCGAAATAGATCGAACCTTCGTATGGTGTAAGGGCAACGTAAAGAATCGCAATTTCTGCAATCCATGCGTCACGTTGGGTTTGGATTAGAGTGAAATCATTATTTTGTACGAGTATGCCGAGAATCACTTCGGCTGAAGACCGAAGGAAGTTGGAAATAGAATCAGAGTAGTACTCTCGCTTCATACGTTTAGTATCTGCCATCCAGAGTCAAAATGGTCAGCATCAATAACAATCCAACTCCTGTTTATACAGACGCCGCAGCCGAAACACCAAAGCGCGCAGCCAGTGCCTTGGCTTGCCGCGCGTTGATCTGGCGCTTGCCGCTCAGGATTTCGCTGACTACCGATTGGCGGCCTATCTCATCCGCAAGGTCGATTTGTTTCAGTCCGTTTATTTCCATCAGCAAGCGCAGCACTTCGCGCGGCTCCGTATCCGGAATGACGTGGTGCTCTTTTTCGTAGTCTTCAACAAGCCGGCGAGCAGCTCGAGCAAACCCGCGAGTTCGTGCTTTTCGTTGTCGCCAACGATATCCAGCACGCCGTTCATCAAATTGACCGCCTGCTCGTATTGGGTCTTGTTGTGGATCGTGCCCACTTTGAAGGACAGAGCTTTTTCCAGGGAATGCCATGCCGGTGCAATGACTTTCGGATCGATCGCCAATGTGTTCATTTTTTTGCTCCTGTGTTTTTTGTTCCAGTCGTCATATTCCGCGTGGGTCAAAACGAAACGGATATAAAGTCTTTGCCCGTTGTAATGGATCGCCGCGATCACCCTGAAATTGTTCCCGCCCACGTCAAATACGGTATAAGGCGCAACGTAGCCGGCAGAGTTAAATGCCCTCCGCACATCATTGAAGTTCGCAGAGCCGGCATTCTTGATAACCTTGTACCAAGCCTCCATCGGCACCTTTGCGGCCGGGTGTTTTTGCCAGAACTGAATGAGTGCACTTCTGGAAATTATTCTCATGTCAAACTATGTCGCATATTGCGATATTCAGGCAAACTATTTATGACCAAAGCGGGTGAGACCCGGATCCGGGGACACGGAACAGTGGAAAAGAGATAATAGCCGGCATGCCACAACATACAAAGACCAATCAAACTGACAACAACCTGAGCCCTAAGGCCTGGTATCAGGCCGCCAGCGCTTTGCCGGACTTTGTCCATGACCCCGCGCAGGCGGCGGCGATCGAAGAGTTGGATGTGCTTTGGCATCAACTGGTGGATTTCAAATCCAAACGCAACCAGTTCCTGGGGCGCAGCCTGCTCAGCCCGGCGGTGCCCAGGGGCTTGTATCTGTGGGGCGGGGTCGGGCGCGGCAAGACCCTGCTAATGGACGCGTTCTATGCCAGCCTGCCTTATCGCCGCAAGCGCCGCATCCACTTTCACAATTTCATGGCAGAGGTGCACCAAGAGATGAAGGCGCTGGCCGGCGAGCCCGATCCGCTGATCACGCTGGCGGACCACATCGCCAAATCCACCCGGGTGTTGTGCCTGGACGAGTTTCACGTCGACGATATCGCGGATGCGATGATACTGGGACGGCTGGTCACCGCGCTGTTCGAGCGCGGCGTGGTGCTGATGACAACTTCCAACATTCCGCCCGACGATCTTTACGCGCATGGTCTGCAGCGCAAGAATTTCCTGCCGGTGATCGATCTGCTCAAGCGTGAGCTGAAGGTGCTGCACATCGAAAAAGGCAGCGATTTCCGCCTGCGGGCGCTGACGCGCGAGCCGCTGTTCCTGGTGGCGCACGATGCCGCCGGCACGGCCGACAACGAGGCGCGCATGGCGGCGCTGTTCGACAAGATCGCCGGGCAGACGCGGCGCAAGGACGAGCATGTCAAGGTGCTGGGGCGCAAGATCCCGGTGAAGCAGATCGGGCACAATGTGGTGTGGTTCGAATTCAGGGAGCTGTGCGGCGGCGCGCATTCGCAGCCGGAATACCTGGAGATCGCCCACCGCTACCCGACGGTGTTTTTGTCTCACATCCCCAAGCTGACCGAGGATTTTGCATCCGAGGCACGGCGCTTTACCTGGCTGATCGACGTGTTTTACGACAAACATGTCAGGCTAGTGGCAAGCTCTGCGGTGGCGCTGGAGGATGTGTTCACCGATGACATGGCCGCCGGGGAATTCTCGCGTACCGCCAGCCGCCTGACCGAGATGCAGACGCTGCACTACCTGAAGCAGCGGCATCAATCGCAGCGGGTCCGGTTGAACGGGGAAGCGGAAGGGTAAAGCGGGAGGAATGGGTTATGCAGGAGCGTTTGCTGTCCTGCCAGCCGCCTAGCCGTGCTTGGTCATAATATCCCTACTTCTCTCCTCTCCTTGCACAGGTGCCTTCTTGTCATCGCGGCTGCCGATACAGGAATCGCCGTACCAAAAGGCCATCCCGATCTTGTGTGTCACGGGCTCATACCGCAAATTCCATGCTTCGTATTACCCAGATCGCGCGCGCGGATACGCTCGCAGTGCACACGACAATACCCGCGCGAATAGCATGGCCCTGCTGTCGCCAAGCAAAGCCGATTGGACTTCCCGATACAATAGGCATGCAGGCGGGGCGCATCCTCTCGCGCTTGTGACGTGCAGGATGATAAATGTCGATTTCATCCGGATCATTAATCCACCTGGCAAGGAGTGATACAAATGAAAAACGCGACAACGCCATACGGCGGGCAGATGAAGTGGGTTGTGGTGCTGGCCGGGATATTCTGTCTGGCCATCGCGACGGGCGCCACGGCGCGGCAAGATGCAAAGCCCTGCGCCGACGATGCGGCCAGGCTATGCGACGGGATACAACCGGGCGGGGAACGCGTGGCCAGATGCCTGAAGGAACATTCGAATGAATTGTCGCCGGCCTGCAACAAAAACATCGCGAAGGCGAAAAGGAATGCCACCAAATTGAAGCAGGCCTGCAAGGAAGACGCGCAGCGGCTTTGCGAGACTGTCAAACCCGGCGGTGGCCGCATCGTGCAATGCCTGAAGCAGCACCAGGACGAATTGACCGCGGAGTGCAGGGAAGCGATGGAAAAGGGAAGGGGCCGGAAATAACCGCGAGGATACTGGGGACAACAACAATTATATAAGCCTTACCCCAAGCAACGCGGCAATCTTGGCGCGCACTTCGTCCAGTTCTTCGATCGTTACCTTGCCTTTGGGTGTGGCCTTACGGGCTCGCCAGTCAAGGTTTTTGACTTGATCGGATAAGACCGCACCGCCGGCGCCCTTCGCATTGATAATAACTTCGAACGGATAGCCTTTGATCTGGGTGGTCATCGGGCAACATAGCATAGTGCCGGTCTTGCTGTTATACGCGGATGGGCTGAGTACCAGTGCGGGACAGTGCCCTGCTTGTTCATGCCCGGCCTGAGGGGAAAACTCAAGCCGGACGATGTCGCCGGCATCTGGGACAAAGCGACGCACCATCACCAGACTTCCTTGCCAACCGGCTCTCCGGTATCGATTGTCTTGTGCTGGTTCTTGCCGGAAATACCGCCCAGCAACTTGTCCAGCTTGAATTTCTTGCGGCGCAGCGGCTCGATGACAATGCGGCCCTGCTCCTCACGCACATCGACGGCCTGATCCAGGTCGACATGCGCCGCAGCCATGACTGAGGACGGGATGCGCACCGCGGCGCTGTTGCCCCATTTTTTTACAATGACTTCCATGCTGTGTAACTCCGGTGAACTGACAGGCCGCAGAGTATTTTCCAAACTGGAAATGAGTCTGAACGAAGGTTTGTGGATCTGAGTATCTGAATCTTGTTCTGACTCGGTCGGGTTGATAAATTCTTGTTTGTTCTGCCTTGCTGTTTTACCCATCAAGCCTGTTTCCTTGTTGCAGCAGAGATCGCGTGAAACAGTTTCCTTCTTGCATTGTTCAGCGCCAAGGCAGCGTCATTGTCGCTCATCTCTGATGCCTGTGCATCCAGTAGCTCAAAGGTGATGTCCGGCTTGAGATACTCACTGGCATTGGGCAAGGATTTCAGCTTCTCATAGGGGGTCTTCATCTCCTCGTAGCGATAGCGTTTGCGCTCCTTCCCTTTGGCATCGGTGATCGTTTCCGGGAAGAAACAAGGTCGGTGGAAGTTGACGTATGGGTTGAGGAAGTCGGCACAGAAAGCATTGACCAGACTGGCGCAGTGTTGCGGGATATGGGCATAGCCCAGATGCTTTCGCACCACCGCGCCGTTCTTGGATTCCGCCAATGCGTTGTCGTTGGAATGCCGCGGCCGTGATTTGGTGAATTCAACCCGCAACTTCTCCAGCAGCGCGGCTACTTGGTAGTTGATGTACTCTTTGCCGTTATCCGCGTGGAATCCCAGGATGACAAACGGAAATCCATCCAGCAACTGCCCAATGACCGGCAGCAGGTAAGCCTCGCTGATCTTCTCGCAGGTGGCGACCAGCTGAAACTGGGTTACACAGTCCACTGCGTTGATGTGATACACCCCTTTTGCCCCGTCCTGGTCGCCTTGGTGCACGCTGTCGATGCGGATGTAGCCCGGCATCCCATTGGGCTGGGGTGCGCGACGCTGGCCGATGGGTAATCCGGTTGGCCGGGTCTTGGTCCAATGCCGCCGCTTGTTCTGGTACTGTTTCTCACCCCGTAGGTTGTACAGATGTGAAACCGAGATTCCCGCCAGACGCTCGAAGCGCGCATCACCGAACACAAGTAAAGCGCGCTCCATCAGCTTCTTGGTGGCAGGGCCGGACAGTGTGCCATGCAGCGCATCGATCTCGGCCAACAAGGCCACGTCCGTGGCGGTGAAGCGGCCGGTGAAGCCGTGCTGGGGCGTAACTTGTCGTTTCGACAACTTCCCGTCCCGGCGGTATCGCCGCACCAGCCGGGTTACTTGTTGCCGTGACAGGCCAGTCATGCGCTCCAGATAGCGCAGCAACACGCCCTTGTCGGCTTTGCCGTGCGGTGAATAGCCAAACCGCTTGAGCACACGCTCGATAAATGAATTGCGTTCCGCCTTGGGAACTTTGAAGGCCACCTCCGTCGTGCCGTCCAAGAATGCCCTGACCTGCGCCAGGGTTTGCAGCCGCGCTTCTTCCATGTCGATCACCATGCATCGCATCATGACCGATTCAGAACTTTAGCCGTTCAGACTCATTTCTCGTTGGAAATACGACCCGCCTTCAGACTCATTTCATATTGGAAGAGGCTCGCAGTTTAGGCGCACACGGAGCATGTGTTAACATTGTAGATACAACAATCCATATCGCTCCAACAAATGAAAATTTTGGATTGTTTCAGAGCGGCGAGATCAGCACGCTGTCCCGTAGCTTCTTCAGTTCGTCGCGCAGCGCGGCGGCGTGCTCGAACTCCAGATTCTTCGCGGCCTTGAGCATCTCCTTTTCCAGCCGGGTGATTTCCTTCGCGACTTCCTTCTCGCTCATCGCGAGGTATTTCGCCTGTTCCTGCATGGCCCTGAGCTGTTCGCGCGCGGTTTCCGGTTCGTACGTGCCCTCGATGATGTCCTTGATGCGCTTCTGCACGCCGACCGGCGTGATGTTGTGCGCGAAGTTGTACGCGACCTGCTTGGTGCGGCGGCGCTCGGTCTCGTCGATCGCGCGCTTCATCGAGTCGGTGATCCTGTCGGCATAGAGAATGGCCTTGCCGTTGAGGTGGCGCGCGGCGCGTCCTATGGTCTGGATCAGCGAGCGCTCGGAGCGCAAAAAGCCTTCCTTGTCGGCATCGAGTATCGCGACCAGCGATACTTCGGGGATATCCAGCCCTTCGCGCAGCAGGTTGATGCCGACCAGCACGTCGAACTGGCCCAGGCGCAGGTCGCGGATGATCTCGACGCGCTCGACGGTCTCGATGTCCGAATGCAGGTAGCGCACCTTGATACCGTGCTCGGAAAAATATTCGGTGAGCTGCTCGGCCATGCGCTTGGTCAATGTGGTGACCAGCGCCCGCTCTCCCTGCTCCGTGCGCCGCCTGACCTCGGACATCAGGTCGTCGACCTGGTGCAGCGCCGGGCGCACTTCGATCTGCGGATCGACCAGCCCGGTGGGACGCACCAGCTGCTCGACCACCTGGCCGGCGTGCCCGGCCTCGTAGGTGGAAGGGGTCGCGGAAACGAACACGGTCTGGCGCATCATCCTTTCGAACTCGTCGAAGCGCAGCGGGCGGTTGTCCATCGCGGAGGGCAGCCGGAAGCCGTAGTTGACCAGGTTTTCCTTGCGCGCGCGGTCGCCCTTGTACATGCCGCCGATCTGCGGAATCATCACGTGGCTCTCGTCCAGGAACATCAGCGCATTGGGCGGCAGGTAATCGAGCAGCGTCGGCGGCGGCTCGCCCGCCTTGCGCCCGGACAGGTGCCGCGAATAGTTCTCGATGCCCTTGGTGAAGCCGATCTCGTTGAGCATCTCAAGGTCGTGGCGGGTGCGCTGCTCGATGCGCTGCGCCTCGACCAGCTTGTTCTCGCGCTGGAAGAACGCGATGCGCTCGGCCAGCTCGACCTTGATGGTTTCGATCGCGGACACCACGGTGCTGCGCGGCGTCACGTAATGGCTGGACGGATAGACGGTGTAGCGCGGCACCTTGTGCAGGATGTGGCCGGTGAGCGGATCGAACAGCGACAGGGTTTCCACGTCGTCGTCGAATAGCGTGACGCGCAGCGCATGCTCGCTGCTCTCCGCCGGAAAGATGTCGATCACGTCGCCGCGCACGCGGAAGGTGCCGCGCGTGAAATCGATGTCGTTGCGATCGTACTGCATCTCGATCAGGCGCTTGATCACGTCGCGCTGGTGCATCTTCTCGTTGTGCCGCAAGTGCAGGATCATGCCGTGGTAATCGACCGGGTCGCCGATGCCGTAGATCGCCGAGACGGTCGCGACGATTACCGCGTCCTCGCGCTCCAGCAGCGCCTTGGTCGCGGACAGCCGCATCTGCTCGATCTGCTCGTTGATGCTGGAATCCTTCTCGATATACACGTCGCGCGACGGCACATAGGCCTCGGGCTGGTAATAGTCGTAGTAGGAGACGAAATACTCGACCGCGTTCTCCGGGAAGAACTCGCGAAACTCGGAATACAGCTGCGCCGCCAGCGTCTTGTTCGGCGCCATCACAATCGCCGGCCGGCCGAGCTGCGCTATCACGTTGGCCATGGTGAAGGTCTTGCCCGAGCCGGTCACGCCGAGCAGGGTCTGGAACGATAGCCCGTCGCTTATGCCCTCGACCAGCTGCGCGATCGCCGCGGGCTGGTCGCCCGCCGGCTCGAACGGCTGGTGCAGGATGTAGGGGCTGTTAGGGAAGGTTTTGGTGGCCATGGTCAGCCGGGTATTCTACCGGCAAACCCGTTGCATTGTTCACCCCGCCGGCATCAAGGAGTCTGGAGATGTGCGTCGTGCAATTCCCCTATAGCCACGCCGCGCCGCGCACACCGCTGGAATCACCATATCGGTTCTTCACCAGCTTGGTATCCACTCGGTCCGAGAACACCCAGTCGCCCCAAAGTTTCGGGACGTTCCGATACAGCCGCCCGATGTTGGACATGCCGCCGCCCAGCACGATGACGTCCGGGTCAAGGATGTTGATCACGTAAGCGAGGGAGCGCGCGACGCGGTGCTCGTAGTGTTGCAGGCTGCGTTCGCATGCTTCGTCGCCCTGCTGCGCACGCTGCACGATTTCGCCCGGGCTGATGGACAGGCCGGTCTCCTGCTGATGCAGCGTCATCATCCCCGGACCGGACAGAAACGTCTCGATGCAACCGCGCTTGCCGCAGTAGCATGGCGGGCCGGGGAGTTCGTTCGCTTGCGGCCAGGGCAGCGGGCTGTGGCCCCATTCGCCCGCGATCCCGTTCGGTCCGGTGAGCACCTGGCCGTTGACCACGATGCCGCCACCGACGCCGGTGCCGAGGACGACGCCGAACACGACAGACGCGCCCGCCGCCGCGCCGTCCACCGCCTCGGACAACGCAAAGCAGTTGGCGTCGTTGCCGATCATGATCTTGCGTTGCAGCAGCGCTTCGAGATCCTGCAGGATGGGCCGGCCGTTCAGTACCACCGAGTTGGAGTTCTTCAGGCGCCCGCTGGCGCGTGACAGCGCGCCGGGCGTGCCGATGCCGAGCGACCCCCGCTGCGCGAGTTCCGCTTCGGCATCGCGCACCAGTTGGGCGACGGCCTGCAGCGTCTCGTGGTAATTGTCTTTCGGCGTCGCCACGCGGCGGCGCAGCAGCTCCTTTCCGCTGTCGTCGAGCGCAATGATCTCTATTTTCGTTCCCCCCAGGTCGATCCCGAGTCTCATTGCTGCTCTCCTGCCCCGACTTGCAGCCAGAAGGTCACCGGGCCGTCGTTGACCAGGCTCACCTTCATGTCCGCGCCGAACACGCCGGTCTGCACCGTGGCATGTTTGCCGCGCGCGATCTTCACGAAGTAATCGAACAGTTCCGCGCCGAGTTCCGGCGATGCGGCGGAGGAAAAGCTGGGCCGTGTGCCCTTGCGCGTGTCGGCGGCGAGCGTGAATTGCGGCACCAGCAGCATGCCGCCGCCGATGTCGGCGAGCGACAGGTTCATCCTGCCGGTCTCGTCGGAAAAGACGCGGTAGCCCAGCAACCGTTCGAGCAGGCGCTGCGCGGCGGCATGGTTATCGTGCTTCTCGACGCCGAGCAGCACCAGCAAGCCGCCGCCGATCTGCCCGACGACGCTGCCCTCCACGCTCACGCTCGCCTGGGTCACGCGCTGTATCAATCCGATCATTTGTTTGCTTCCGGTCAATGATATGTTAGGGCCGGATTCTACCCCGGCCGCCCGCCTGAAAAAGTGAGCGGACGAACCGCCAGGGCAACTATCGCCCGGCTTGGCGCCAATCCACTCTTGCCGCGGCAAGAGTATAATCCGTCCCCATTTCAACCTGTAAGGAAAAGCCGTGTCACTCTCGAATCGCGTACAAGCAATCAAGCCCTCCCCAACCCTTGCCGTTACCGCGCGCGCGGCCAAGCTGAAGGCCGAAGGCAAGGATATCATCGGGCTGGGCGCGGGCGAGCCGGATTTCGATACGCCGCAGCACATCAAGGATGCGGCGATCGCCGCGATCAACAAGGGCTTCACCAAGTACACCGCGGTGGGCGGCACGCCGTCGCTGAAGGCAGCGGTGATCGCCAAATTCAAGCGCGACAACGGACTGGACTACACGCCGAAGCAGATCCTGGTCTCGTGCGGCGGCAAGCAGAGCTTTTTCAATCTGGCATTGGCAGTGATCAATCCGGGCGACGAGGTGATCATTCCCGCGCCTTACTGGGTGTCGTATCCGGACATCGTGCTGATCGCGGAAGGCAAGCCGGTGATCGTCCAGGCGGGCATCGCACAGGGCTTCAAGATGACGCCGGCACAGCTGGAAGCGGCGATCACGCCCAGAACCAGGATGGTGGTGATCAACAGCCCGAGCAACCCGTCCGGCGCGGTATACACGCTGACCGAACTGCAGGCGCTGGGCGCGGTGTTGCGCAAGCATCCGGACATCATCATCTCGACCGATGACATGTACGAACACATCGCGCTGACCGACGAAAAATTCGTCAACATCCTGAATGCCTGCCCCGACCTGTATCCGCGCACCATGGTGCTGAACGGGGTGTCGAAGGCGTACGCGATGACCGGCTGGCGCATCGGCTACGCGGGCGGTCCGGAAGCGATCATCACCGCGATGGAAAACGTGCAGTCGCAGAGCACGTCGAACCCGACCTCGATCTCGCAGGTGGCCGCGGAGGCCGCGCTGAACGGCGACCAGGGCTGCATCGCGCCGATGCTGAAGGCGTTCCGCGAGCGGCATGTGTTCGTGGTGAACGGGCTGAACAAGATACCGGGCTTGAAATGCATCCTGGCGGGCGGCGCGTTCTACGCGTTCCCGGATGCCAGCGGCGCGATCGCAAGCCTGCACAGGAAGGGCGTCATCAAGGAAGCCAACGACCTTGCGCTGTCGGAATATCTGCTGGTGGAAGCCGGCGTGGCCGTGGTTCCCGGCTCTGCCTTCGGCAGCGAGGGCTACATCCGCCTGTCGTTCGCCACCTCGATGGAAAATCTCAAGAAAGCGCTGGAGCGGATGGCGAAGGCGCTGGCGTAAGGTTGCGCTGAAGGCTGACCAGCGGCTTGCTGGCGTCGTTTGTCAGCCTAGCCGATTGGCCATGCAAAGCTAACCAGCGGATTACGCCGGAACCAAAACTTCCTCTTGCGCTGTAACCGATCGCGAAGGCGCAGTCTTGGCCCGCTGAAACCGGGATAATCGCGACTTGCAGGAGCGGGCGATGCCTGCTTCCGCAAGACGAAAAAATTTCCCTGTGTCTTAGGTCCGCCCGGATCAGGGCGCATATACCAGCGTCGGGCTGTCGACCGCGCCGCCCAATTGCAGGTTGGCACTGGTCTGGCCATGCAGCGACAAATTGACTTTCATGTTTCCCGACAACTGCTGATTGCTGATGTCGAAGTTGGCGGTTGCATTCATCACGCCGGCATCGATCTTGACCTGGGTGAAATGATAGACGTCCCTGGCATAGGTGAAGTCGCCGCGCAATCCGTCGTAATGTGTCCTGCCGCCCGGCAGGTTCGTGGTGCTGCGCATGCGCGCGGTCTCGACGATGTCCAGCCCGCCGATCAATCCGTCGCTCGACACGAAGCTGCCGTCCAGCGCCGCCGAATCGGTCAGACCCGCAAGATCGATCGAGTTCATCTTGAAGTGGCCGGAGCCATCGACATATCCATCCAGCAGTTTGCTGAAGTCCCTCATCACGATCTTCTTGGCATTCAGCACGCCCTCTGCGCGCCAGCCCGAACGCCAGATGATGCTCGCATTTCCCTGCAGCGTGCCCTCCAGTATCTTTGCATTGAATTCGCTGATCACCATCGCGTCGCTCGAGATCTCGCCCTTTGCATCCAGCTCGTCGAAATTCCAGCTCGGCAGCAGCGGCAAGGCGGCGGCCCGCACCGTGATGCTTGCCGTGAGTTTATCTCCCGGCGCGGGATCGATCACCACCGAGTATTTTCCGGAGTTTGTGGTAAAACTGGCATGGGTGAATTTGCCGCCCTGGTCGAAGCTCAAATTCCCTTCTACATCGGTTAACTGGAAGGCATCCGCATCCAGCGTGCCCTGGCTGATCGTCATGCTGCTCACCCGATATTGCTTGTTGACGGCCAGCTGTTGCAACCATGCGGCCGAGTCCCGAAGCGCGATGCCCCTGACTTTGACATTCTGGAAATCGATACTGTCGATCGGCTTGTTGTCGCCGAACACGCCCAGGATGTCGAAATTGATTTGCGCGGTCGCTGCCTGGAATTGCTTCGCATCGCCGATGTAAATCTCGCCCAGATCCAGACGCGGCGTCGGCAGGAAACGCCCGGACATATAGCCTAGGTGCACCGGCTGGTGCAATTCGTCGGCGAGCATTTTCTGGACCTCGGGCATGTAATCGCGCATCGGCAGAAAATAGGGAACGATAAACAGCGCGCCCACTAGCAGGACCAGCAGGAATGTTCCGAGCATGACGAAGAACCCCGCCAGCTTGCCCCATGCAAAAGGCTTGCGCGGCGCACGCGCGGGGTGCGCCGCTTTTTCGGCACGCGCAACTTCGTGGGAATGTTCCGCCAAATAGGCAACATGCTCGGCGTTGGCCCGGGCGGCTTCCAGCGCGCGCTGCTCGGCTTCGGCCCAGACCTTGGCCTGGGCATCCGCCATCTCCCTGGCGCGGGCTTCTTCGGCGATACGCTCCTGCTCCTGCCGTTTCAACTCATCGCGGCCTGCCTTTTCCCTGGCGATCCTGACCTCGTCGGCTTCACTCGTTGCAGGCGGAATGGCGTGTCTGACCGGTTCGCCCGCCTCCGCAGGCTGCGCCGGCATGGCAGCTTCGCCGGGGTGGATGGCCTTTTGCGGCTCGGCCGGGCGGACCGTTTCATCAACATTGAAAGAATCGAAAGAAAAAGCGTCCTGTTTCGCGGCTGCAGGAGCGGCATTCGGCGGCCCCGCTTTTCTGGCAGGCTCCAGCTGCTTCTGCGGCTCGGCGGGAAGCTGGAATTCGTCTATCTTGAATTCGCCGAAGGAAAACGACTCTGCAGCCGGTTCGCTCGCATGGCTGGTTTGCGCAGCTGCTTCCTTCGCCTTGGCCGCTTCACGCTCCCGCTGGGCGGCAATTTCGGCCGCCTGCCGCGCCCTTTCAGCTTCTTCTTCCGCATGCTTGCGTAAGGCCAACTGTGCCTGGCGCATCTGGGCTTCCTGCTCCGCCTTGATGCGCGCCGCCTCGGCTTCTTTGCGTTGCTTTTCTTCCGCCTCGAGGCGCAGCTTGGCTTCCTGTTCCGCCCTCGCTTTGGCGGCTTCCAGTTCGTTGCGCACCCGGATGGCTTCCTGCTCAGCCTTGATGCGCGCCGCCTCGGCTTCTTTGCGCTCCCGCTCCGCCGCCTCCACGCGACGTCTGGCTTCCTGCTCCGCTTTCAGCTTGGCGACCTCCAGCTCGTCACGCACTCGCCTGGCTTCCTGCTCCGCCTTGGCGCGCGCTGACTCGGCTTCTCTCTGCTCCCTGGCTGCAGCTTCGAGTCGCTGCCTGGCTTCCTCTTCCGCCTTGCGCAGGATCGCATCGGCTTCCTGCTGTGCCCTCAATTTCTCCGTTTCGATTTCACGCTTCAATCGTTCTTCGGCGCTGTCTCCCGACTTCTCGGCTCCCGACTTCTCGGCCCGCCCCCCGCCCGCTGGCGCCTCGCGGGCGTAGCTATTTTGCCCGGCCATGAAATCCAATTCGTCGGTATCTCTATCAGCCGCTGCCGGCTTGCGCGGGGTTGCGATCTTGACGGGTATGACCATGTTGGGCGGCATGGCAGGTTTCGCCGTTTTGCCGGTCACGCCTTTTTCCTGGATCAGCCCGGTTTTTTCCAGTTCTTCGAACACCTCGCCAAGGCCGGCCCGCATGCTGGGTGCGGACCGCTTGCTGATTTCGCCGAAAGTCGAGATTCCGTCCACCATCGACAGGGCGCGTTTGACATCCCCGGAAAGATGGGAAGTTCTGCTCTGCACCTGTTCTTCGCCTGTGCTGGTTCTGACGAAAATGGTCTTATTGTCCATGGCCCATTCTATCTGATAGCGCGCTCTTATTACGATTTTAAATCATTTTGTTACGGGCGTTCCGGCGAGAAGTAACCAGTTGTATCCAGCCGTTGCGCTTACCGTATCTCATATCAAGAACCCGGCGATTTGTTTTTTGGGTTACCGCACCTACAGGGTGATGCGCCCTTTGCTCGCGTTGCTGTTTGCAATCGGGGCGAACACGCGGCACGACTGATTGAGGTTGACCGGGCAAGGCAAACTCACTATCATGCGCACCTCTTCATTCCCTGATAGCTCAGTCGGTAGAGCGACGGACTGTTAATCCGCAGGTCCCTGGTTCGAGTCCAGGTCGGGGAGCCAAATTACAAGATTCTTGATGATAGCGGCAACTAACTTGTTCCGCAATTTTGAGAGTTGTTCCGCAATTCCTATTTTGTCGGCGTCACTTTCTGACCCTTCCTTGCGCGAATATATTGCTCAGTCATAGCAACAGTTGTGTGACCTAACTGCTGCTGTGCTTGCCTAATATCGCCAGATAAATCCGCCTTGTCTGTTCCAGCTTTAGCGCGTAAATCGCGGAACTGGAAGCTGTCTTTGTCAACGCCAGCGGCATCACGCGCCGCATCAAAGTGATTGCGTAACATATTGTAAGTCAGTCGTTTCCCATCATCGTTGACGATCAGTGCCAGGCTGCGAACCTTGAATGTCGCTTTTCGAGTCATGATCCGAGTGATTAGACCTGCAAGCTCACCCTCGATGCTGATGCGAAGTTTTGCCTTTGTCTTTCGCTGCGTAATGTATAAGACACCCTCCCGAATGTCCGTTTCAGCCGTCTTGAGAACATCTGCTGGGCGTTGGCCTGTCAGATAGGCTAAGTCCATTGCATCTTTCAATGCCTGACTTGCCACCTCATAAACAGCGGCAAACGCATCATCTTCAACATAAACATCCTTTCGCCCCACCTCGGTGAATCCTTTTATACCAGCACAAGGATTGGTCCCAATAGTAAGACCCCAACTCCGCGCCATATTGAATATGTGCGAAAAAAGTGCCTTCTCTCTGTTCGCCCTGACCTTTGCAGTTTTTCCTCTCCAGTCCAGGTACTGACGAATGTGAAGCGGCTCAATACTGTCGATCAGCGCCGGTGGGTTATCGAAGAATTGATAAAGAAAAGCGAGTTCCTTGAAGTTATCAGCTTGAGTACGTGGTGCTTTGCCTGGTAGAACTTCACGGACGTAACGCTCCGCCACAGTGCGGAATGTGATAGACGTGCCTTCTGGTTCGGGCTGGTCAATCTGTAGTTCGACCCATTTCTTTACCGCGAGTGAATAATCGCTGCCAAGAGGTATCTCTCGGCGGGGTTTGCCACCGGCGTCATAATAGTAATGTATCTTTTTGCCGCGAGCGCGAGCGCACATCCTTGAAGGCAGATTTAAATTGACTGTAGGCTTTCTTCCCATAATAGCTGGCCTACTACGCCGCCTTGCTGTCCCGCTGAATCATGGCCGATTGCCAAACCAGCCGTTGTGGTACTGGCTGTTGATCCGTTTTACCTTCTATAGCGGAGCGCGTAACGACAGGCTTGCCATATCCGTTTGTGCGGAATGGAATGCCCATTTTTCGTAACTGGTCGATTTGCTTGGACTTGAGTGAAAATCCAGTCAGCTCGCGTAGTTCATTACCCGTAAGGAAAAGAGAATAAGTCATTACCTTGGCATTCAAATGGCTGGCGGCATGGTTCCGCTAAGGAACATGGTATCTACATCAAAGTCAAAAATTCTCATCTGGTTCTCCTTTTGAACGCAATATCATCTCTGGCCCAATTATAGTCAGCTCGATTTTATTTCTTCAAAATAACCAAATATATTTTCAACTAAGTCTTGCTCGTGTTCTTCGCCTTCGCCAAGGAATCACTCCTGGCGATTTTCATACGATCGGCACAAAAAATCAGACTCAGCCGCGAAAACAATCAGCTGCTGAAAAAAAACCTCTTTACAAGGCTGTGGAGGGGAATGTGGAGACTATCAGCGTGTGCAGGCCATTCCAGCAAATCTGGACGCCGATACACAGCAGGATAAATGCCGAGAGGCGGATCACCACGCCAGTTCCGACCGGCCCCATTCTCTTGGTGATGCGATCGGCGTAGCGGTAGCAAAGGTACACACACACAGCGACAATCAGGATGCCAAATGTATGCCCCAGCGTGGTCTCAACCAATGGGCGTAGGCCCTTTGTCGGGTTGGCACCAAGCGTGAGAGCAACAGAAATCGCGCCAGGACCCGCAGTAAGCGGCATCGTTAGAGGATAGAATGCACGTTGGCCTAGATCATCCGCAGTTACTGTTGCTGGCTGCTCCTTGGCTAGAGCAGGCGGCGAATTGGGACTATTCAGCAACGACCACGCGATGGCACAGATGACCACGCCGCCGGCGATCTGGACTGCGGGAATGGATATTCCGAAGAAATCCAGCACATATTCCCCGATCAAAACCGAAGCGAGAAGCAGAAGAAAACTGTTTATCGCAACTGACCTTGCCATTCTGACTCGCTCTTCTTGCGTGAGACCGACCGTCATGCCGATAAAGATTGGCGCCCCGCCCAGCGGATCAACGATAGGCAACAATGCCCCAACAGCTAACAAGACGGTCCAGACAAAATGGCTGAAGTCGGTAATCATTGTGATTGCATGTAGATCGGCTTGCATTACCCACGAATTTTCTGACGCATAGTTTCACTGTCTGACTGTTTGGATCAAAGGCTATGAGAGACTTTTTCGTAAAATGAGGCTGCTAAAATGTCATTACTCCTGAACTTCAATTTTGGTCATAGGCTACTTTCCTCTGACGCTTTGCAATCAAGTCAATTATTCATATCACTTAGAAACGGAAACTAGTAGCACGCCTGATTAGCATTATTTCCTAGCAAGAGGGTTTGGTGTGGGTTCCGCAATCTTGGTCAATGTATTTCGGTCTGTGTGATGAAATGGTTCTGCCTGTCCCTTAATCAAAAGGACCGTATCCTCATCGTAGGACCATGTACCGCCAGGATTGATGGTCACCTTAATCCTGAATTCAATTGTCTTGAAGGCATAGTCAAGAAATGGCGCCGCGCAGATACCAAAGTTTGGGGAGTCATTTGTTGCTACTAGCTCAAATTCTTTCGCATCGGAGCTTGCCTTCCCAACGGCCATAACGATCTCGGCACGCGGAATCGCAAGGGTGTGGATTACACAGTTTGTGGCAGGCTCCCATAACCAGTATCCAACCTGATCGTGATAGGTCTTAACCTGATCTGGCTTCACTACATGAGTGTGATAACGCAGACCATAGAACAACTGTGGTCCGTTGGTCTGTGGGTCTATAGGTTGAAGTTCAATATGCTCGACGAAAACCTGTTTTTTTGGCCCTTCTGCTTTCGGTTTAACGTCCAAGCCTCGGCTGCCTTGCCAAATTCCAGCCATCCCGCGAAGGGGGCCAAGATTTTTCAGCGTATCCACATACACATTGGAAGGCTCGGTATAGATGTCATCTGGAAACTGAATCATATGCTAACTCTCCACGACTATATTTATTCAGGGCGGTTTACTCCAGGCTGAAACTGTACGGCGGCAATCCGTGCAGTCACCAATACGGCTAACAGGACGGAGAGCGCAAGAATTTGAGTCCACTCCATGCTGTGGTCGTAAAGTCCGACAAATACCTGCCGTAGAATGAATGCAATCCCGACTTCGGCCAACACCCTCAGGCGCACCCGCTGGAACTCTAGATAGTCCGTAAAAGTGCGAAACAATTCGATGAGAACAAAGACAGAGAGAATATCGACAACCAGCTCCCGATCGATGCTGTCAACGATTCCAAACGCGAATTTATGAGTGAACACGCCACTGTACAAGGCATTTGCGGCTGTCAAAAAATCAAGTACCAATCCCGCCACTGCGCCTATTAGCGTAAGTAGCATGACAAAGATCAAGGCGGTAACGATGATGTCCAAGAACCTGCCATAAATCAGCAGGGATTGGCTCTTGATTCCGGTTTTGGAATTATCTGCCGGTAGACTGCTTGTAGGTTGTTGATCTGGCATATATCTGCCCGTCGGCCCTCTTACATGTTCCTTCAAACATTACCACATCTGAAGGGCTTCAGTTACGGATACCATTTAAAACACCGGTTGATACTATTCAGAAATTGAACACCTTGCCGCGTAGCAGCATCTGAGGGTTGAACTCTCCGGCGGCTTGCAGCACCTCATGCATGGTGTCGTTCTCGCGTCCCGCCTCCATATGCACGATGAACAATTGTACCGGCTTTTGCAACAGGCGCAGCCCCTGTGCCAGTAATTCTGCGGTCATGTGGCCGGAACGCTGTGCGGCAGCAGCGTTGCTGTTAAGGAAAGTAGTTTCGACCAGCAGGTACTCCAGGTTGGAGATATGGTTGAGTGCTTGCCAGAAATCTTCGCAGAACGTGGTATCGCCGCTATACACCAGGCTGGCTGAACCGCTATCAAGCCGGTAACCAACGCAGGGGATGGAATGCCGCGTGGGCAGGGTGGTGAATTTCCTTCCATTCTTTTCCACGGTCTCGCCCTGCCTGATCGGGGTGAAGGTGATGTAGGGATGTTCGGGAGACGGCAGTATGGTGTAGTCTGGCCAGATTACGCCGTTGAGAATGTTGTGTTTGATCGCGGAAATAGTCTCAGGCAGGGCGTAGACGTTGAGCGGCGTGTCACGGAAATTTCCTGCGGAATCGGCCAGCAAAGGCAGGAATCCGCAATGATCCAGGTGGGAATGGGTGAGAAACACGGTGTTGATGCCGATGACTTGATCCAGGCGCAAATCTCCCGCGCCAGAACCGGCATCAACCAAGATGTCCTGATCCACCAGTAGACAGGTAGTGCGTAAGTCACCGCTGATGCCACTGGCACAACCGAGAATTTCTACGCGCATATATCCTCCTTCGTATAAGAACTTATATCAGCCGGTAATCTGTCAGTCAGCCATCTCACATATTTACACAATCCGCAGATGGTTAGCTATAGGCCCGATGTCATAGATAATCCGTTCGTCAATCGAAGCACCTTCCGCGCTCGTGGAGGCCACGATACTTCACTACTGAGCCATGCCTGATTAGATAACCCAACATCAATTCGTTTGCAGTTCCTGATTTGTTCCCCAGTCAGCCCTGACTATAAAAGTGATTGAAGATTATTTTGCTTTCGGTGAGAATCCGCCTCCGTTCACGTCACTACAACCGGCATGATCCGCTCTGACTTCATTGCACACCTAGCCGAGTTACACCCGCAGCTTCATGTCAAAGATACCGAACTTGTAGTCAGGGTCATCCTGGATACGCTGTCCAACACGCTGGCGAAGGGAGGCCGTGTAGAGATACGTGGCTTCGGCAGCTTCAGCTTGAATTACCGACCGCCACGCAAGGGACGTAATCCAAAGAGTGGCGACCAGGTAAAAGTGCCGGCCAAGTATGTGCCGCACTTCAAGGCCGGCAAAGAAATGAGGGAGCGGGTAGACGGAGGTACCATTTAAAGCAGGGACTACCTCAGCCAATGCCGATCTATGAGGCTATCGAGAACTGCTACTACTTGGATATGTGTAACGTTTTAATACTGTTACGAAATAATCTCTCATTTTTAGGTCGCAATTGCGACTTGAGATGATACTGCTTGCGCCACAATGTTGTATAGGTCTAGCCTCTTCCAATATGAAATGAGTCTGAAGGCGGGTCGTATTTCCAACGAGAAATGAGTCTGAACGGCTAAAGTTCTGAATCGGTCATGATGCGATGCATGGTGATCGACATGGAAGAAGCGCGGCTGCAAACCCTGGCGCAGGTCAGGGCATTCTTGGACGGCACGACGGAGGTGGCCTTCAAAGTTCCCAAGGCGGAACGCAATTCATTTATCGAGCGTGTGCTCAAGCGGTTTGGCTATTCACCGCACGGCAAAGCCGACAAGGGCGTGTTGCTGCGCTATCTGGAGCGCATGACTGGCCTGTCACGGCAACAAGTAACCCGGCTGGTGCGGCGATACCGCCGGGACGGGAAGTTGTCGAAACGACAAGTTACGCCCCAGCACGGCTTCACCGGCCGCTTCACCGCCACGGACGTGGCCTTGTTGGCCGAGATCGATGCGCTGCATGGCACACTGTCCGGCCCTGCCACCAAGAAGCTGATGGAGCGCGCTTTACTTGTGTTCGGTGATGCGCGCTTCGAGCGTCTGGCGGGAATCTCGGTTTCACATCTGTACAACCTACGGGGTGAGAAACAGTACCAGAACAAGCGGCGGCATTGGACCAAGACCCGGCCAACCGGATTACCCATCGGCCAGCGTCGCGCACCCCAGCCCAATGGGATGCCGGGCTACATCCGCATCGACAGCGTGCACCAAGGCGACCAGGACGGGGCAAAAGGGGTGTATCACATCAACGCAGTGGACTGTGTAACCCAGTTTCAGCTGGTCGCCACCTGCGAGAAGATCAGCGAGGCTTACCTGCTGCCGGTCATTGGGCAGTTGCTGGATGGATTTCCGTTTGTCATCCTGGGATTCCACGCGGATAACGGCAAAGAGTACATCAACTACCAAGTAGCCGCGCTGCTGGAGAAGTTGCGGGTTGAATTCACCAAATCACGGCCGCGGCATTCCAACGACAACGCATTGGCGGAATCCAAGAACGGCGCGGTGGTGCGAAAGCATCTGGGCTATGCCCATATCCCGCAACACTGCGCCAGTCTGGTCAATGCTTTCTGTGCCGACTTCCTCAACCCATACGTCAACTTCCACCGACCTTGTTTCTTCCCGGAAACGATCACCGATGCCAAAGGGAAGGAGCGCAAACGCTATCGCTACGAGGAGATGAAGACCCCCTATGAGAAGCTGAAATCCTTGCCCAATGCCAGTGAGTATCTCAAGCCGGACATCACCTTTGAGCTACTGGATGCACAGGCATCAGAGATGAGCGACAATGACGCTGCCTTGGCGCTGAACAATGCAAGAAGGAAACTGTTTCACGCGATCTCTGCTGCAACAAGGAAACAGGCTTGATGGGTAAAACAGCAAGGCAGAACAAACAAGAATTTATCAACCCGACCGAGTCAGAACAAGATTCAGATACTCAGATCCACAAACCTTCGTTCAGACTCATTTCCAGTTTGGAAAATACTGGTCTACGGTAGCAGTAAGAGCCTTGATTGTTACGACAAGCGCATAGCGTGCTTGCTTGTTGTAGCGACCAAGTTTTTTGGCAGTTTTCCACCAACCCAGCGTGGGATAAATGGCAATGAAGCCTCTTTCTGCAAGCGCAGCGGCTGTGCCCGTCCAGGTATCTGAATGTAGTGATCCGAGATGACGTCGGTCTGGTCCAAGGCGCCAATTTGGATCACTGCCGCCGCCCTGATAGCTGCCTTCCTCTTCATCACGAGCGCGTCTGTTGATTCGCATACGGAATCCCTGCTCAGTCTCTTCAGGACGTTTTACTTCAAACCGAAGGCCGTGGGACTCATAGCGGTAACGACCCTTTACACCTCGCTCGATAACTCCGGGTGAGCGGTCCTACTCCGAGCATCTCGAACTACCCAGTTCTCCGAAAAACAAAAAGAAAGGATATGCACCAGACGATGCATACCCTTTCGCTTAAAGATACCTACTGTGTGGCCGGACGCTACCAGAAAGAGCCAATGGCCTTTTGAAGTCTCGTGCCACAGTTGACCACATTTGTCTTTCCAAATCACTTGCCACTCCTCATCCTGTAGTGGGGGCGTGGGAAGGCACAACTGTCGATGGCCGCAAAATGAGCGATCACAACGGAATTGTTATCGACATCAATGCCTAGCCGGGTGTTAATGCAAGCATCGAGGCTTCTCAGAATGACATCGATGCTTACAGGGCAGAAATTAAGTCCATTTTAAATCGCCACGTAGCCATTCGCTGACACGACATTCAAGTTATTAAGCCATAATCACCTCCCCAACAAATTTTGTTGACATGGCAAAGAAATTAGCTAAAATACTTTAACATTTCCGTAATACTGGAAGCATAGAATGAGAGATGTAAAACAGGCCGTTGATAAACTTGCCGCGCTCGCCCAGGAATCACGTTTGCGGATTTTCAGGCTGCTGGTTGAAGTGGGCGAAGAGGGATTGAATGCCACTGCGATTGCCGATGCTCTTGAGCTACCGCCAGCCACGTTGTCCTTTCATGTGGCGCATTTGGCACGGGCGGGACTCGTGAATGCCCGTCAGGAGAGCCGTTTCATCTTCTATTCGGCGAATTACTCATCCATGGACGACCTGATCGCCTATCTGGCCAAAAATTGCTGCCAGGGAGAGGCCTGCCTGCCCAAGACCGCAGCAGTCAACGCCGCGCTGAAGCCACGACGAACAGTCAAGCAAACCATCTAAAGGAGAGCATGTGAAGGACCACATTTACAACGTATTGTTTCTCTGCACTGGCAATTCTGCCCGCAGCATCATGGCCGAAGCCCTCCTGAAGCATCTTGGCAAAGGCCGTTTCCGTGCCTTCAGTGCGGGCAGCCATCCTGCGGGCCAAGTCAATCCGCTCGCTATCGATCAGTTGCGACTCGCCGACCTTCCCATCGGGGGGCTACGCAGCAAGAATTGGGAAGAGTTCTCTGCGCCGAATGCGCCGGCGCTCGATTTCGTGTTCACCGTCTGCGACAAGGCTGCCGGCGAAGTATGCCCGATCTGGCCCGGCCAGCCAATGACGGCTCACTGGGGCATCGAGGATCCGGCCGCCGCGGAAGGCAGCGAAGATCAAAAGCGCCAGGCTTTTGCAAAAGCCTTCAATCAACTCAACAGGCGCATTTCCATATTTCTCAGCCTGCCGTTCAGCAAACTTGATGGGATGTCACTCAAGAAGGAATTGGACACCATCGGCCACCTGCGCGAACAGGGACTGTAAGCAACTATCGATAGATCATTCAAACTTAAAGAGATTTCATGACTACTCCCAAAGCTGTCCTCGTACTATGCACTGGTAACTCCTGCCGTTCACAGATGGCCGAAGCCATACTCAACCATGATCTTGCCGGAAAGGTACGGGCCGTGTCGGCCGGTACCCGTCCCCAGCCCAAGGTCGCCGATGGGGCCATCGAGGCGTTAAAACTGGCCGGTCTGCCAACCGATGGACTGTATCCCAAGGATGTGGATGTGTTCATGAACGAACCCATTGATCTGGTGGTCACGGTTTGCGACAACGCCAAGGAAGCCTGCCCGATCTTTCCGCGCCCCGTGCCGCAAATACATCTTCCATTCCACGACCCGCACGGCGAGCCGCTGGAGAGTTTCATTCAGGTCCGTGACCAGATTCGCAACCTGCTCGTACAGTCTGTTAAAAAGGAACTGGCTTTGTGACCGCTTCACTGAATCGGCGCATTGCTGCAGAGGCTCTCGGCACGATGCTGCTGCTCGCCATGGTAGTCGGCTCAGGCATCATGGGGGAGCGTCTTGCCGCAGGAAACACTGCCGTCGCTTTGCTCGCCAACACACTCGCCACTGGGGCTGGATTGGCGGTACTGATCTTGGTCTTCGGTCCGATCTCCGGCGCTCACTTCAATCCGGCAGTCACAATATCACTGGCTTGGGAACGCGACCTGCCATGGCGCGAGGTTCCCGCCTATTTGTTGGCGCAGGTTGTCGGAGGCTTCGCTGGTGTCGCAGCGGCTGATTACATGTTCAACCTTCCGCTATTCTTCGCCTCAACCCACGTCCGCACAGGAGCGTCACAGTGGTTCAGCGAATTCGTCGCCACCTTCGGTCTGATGGCTATCATTCTAGGTTGTATTCGCCAGCGCCCAGCAGCGGTTCCATGGGCCGTTGGCGCCTACATTACTTCAGCGTACTGGTTTACTGCATCGACCTCGTTTGCCAATCCCGCTGTAACGCTGGCTCGATGTGCAAGTAATACTTTCGCTGGCATCCGACCTGATGATGCTCCAGCATTCATCACTGCTGAACTAATCGGCGCACTGACGGCCACAATTCTATTCCGGTGGATCCTCCCGTCTGCACCGCAAAGGCAATAATCCTTTAACACTAGCTAAACATTAAGGAGTAAATCATGAAAAAACTCGAAGTATTCGATCCTGCCATGTGTTGTTCCACGGGTGTCTGCGGCGTGGATGTCGATCCAGTATTGGCACAGTTTGCCGCGGACCTGAAATGGGTAGCAGAACAGGCTGTTTCCGTGCAGCGATATAATCTCGGCCAGGAACCCCAGGCTTTCGCCGCCAATCCGGCGGTGATCAAGGAGATGGAAGCCGGTATAGAGCGCCTGCCCATTCTGGCTGTAGATGGGCATATCGTTTCGACGGGCATTTATCCATCGCGTGAGCAACTCGCTCAAAAACTGGGTATATCCGCAAGTGAGGCATCAGTACAGCCCATCCAAAAGCAATCCTGCTGTTCACCGAAATCTGGCTGCTGTTAAGGAAAGCCAGATGGCTTTGCCAGAAGCGCATACGCGTTATCTCTTCTTTACGGGCAAGGGTGGTGTCGGCAAGACTTCGCTGTCCTGCGCCATGGGCCTTGCTTTGGCCGATGCCGGCAAGCGTGTGCTGATTGTCAGCACCGATCCAGCATCCAATCTCGACGAGGTGCTGGGGACGCGACTCTATTCGGTACCGACTTTAATTAACGGGACATCCGAACTCTATGCCTTGAACATTGATCCTGAAGCGGCTGCAAGCAACTATCGCGAACGCATCGTCGCGCCCTATCGCGGAGTATTGCCGACTGCCGCCATCGCCAGCATAGAGGAACAACTTTCTGGTGCCTGCACCGTCGAGATTGCCGCATTCGATGAGTTTTCCAAACTGATTGGCGACGCGAGCGCCACGTCCGACTTTGATCACGTCATTTTTGATACTGCGCCTACCGGACATACGTTGCGGCTCCTGACATTGCCATCGGCTTGGAGCGGCTTTATTGCATCCTCGGCGGGCGGGGCTTCCTGTCTAGGTCCGCTGGCTGGACTGGAAAAGCAAAAAACACTCTATTCCGCGACTGTTGCTCGCTTGTCCGATCCAGCCTTGACGAGCGTTATATTGGTCAGTTGTCCTGAGACTGCGGCTTTACGCGAAGCAGAACGCACACGAGGTGAGTTGGATTCGCTGGGCGTCAGAAATTTATACCTTGCGCTGAACGGCGTTTTCACCGCTGCCATAGCGGGTGACGCCGTAGGTGATGCCATGACACGTCGCAGTGCAGAGGCCCTTGCCGCCATACCTGTTGGCCTGACAGAACTATCGCGGAGTATCACCCCTTTGATTCCGCGTGGCATGGTGGGACTTGACGCAATACGGGAGCTAATTAATCCTGAACAAGTTATGCACGTAAGACACGTGGCACCATCTGCCCATGAATCGTTAATACAGCCGCCAGGTTTGGCCGATATGGTCGATAGTCTCGCGTCTGCAGGTCGGGGCGTCATCATGACCATGGGTAAGGGTGGAGTCGGGAAAACTACGATGGCCGCCGCCATTGCCCTGGCTTTGGCACAGCGTGGCCATATTGTTCATCTTTCTACTACCGATCCGGCCGCACATGTCGCCGAAACTGTAGCCGGCAACATTGATCGCTTAACAGTGAGCTGTATAGATCCTGCCCGTGAAGTTGCGCGTTACACTGAGGAACTGCTGGCGCGTGCTGCACCTAATCTGGATGAAGCTGGCCGAGCCTTGCTCGAAGAGGATTTGCGCTCCCCTTGTACCGAGGAAATTGCGGTTTTCCGCGCCTTTGCTGAAATCGTGGATGAAGGACGCGAAGGCTTTGTTGTACTCGACACAGCGCCAACTGGCCATACGCTACTATTGCTCGATGCTGCTGAAGCCTATCATCGTGAGGTACTGCGTACACAGGGGGATATGCCTCGAAGCGTGGTTGAGCTACTTCCCCGATTGCGCGATCCAAATTTCACAAAGGTATTGATTGTCACTCTGCCGGAAGCAACTCCCGTGCATGAGGCGGAGCGTTTGCAGGAGGATCTGGTTCGTGCTGGAATTAACCCTTACGCATGGGTTATCAACCAGAGTTTGTTCGCCAGCCACACAAAACACGCTTTGTTGCAGATGCGTGGAGACTATGAAGTACCTTTCATTCGCCATGTGACCAGCGAGCTGTCTGAACGCACGGCTTTGGTTCCTTGGTTCCCAGAAGTGCCGGTCGGCCAGGAGGGACTTTCACAGTTAATCTGATATTTAGTTTGCATGGATTAAATTCGTCATGAGTTGCCGTTGTCCTTATTTTTGCCTTACCTGCACCTATAATAAATGCAAAGCCGGCCGTGTAAGATTCACACCGACGTGAAGTTTTTAAATCTTTTGGGTTAAGTTTATGGTAGATGAACAACGCAATGCTTCCACAAATACGGTTGAGAAATTGCTTGGACTTGTACTTTCAGTCAATGACTCGGTAAGTTGCCTAGAGGTATTGGAACTATTTCATCGTGATAAGAATCTGGAAGTATTTCCCATTATAAATAATGAAGATAAGCCTGTTGGTCTTGTCTTCAGAAAGGACATTACCGATTTTTTCAGCAAACTGTACTCAAAAGAACTTAATGGGAAAAAACCTATTTCAATTTTAATGAACAAGACGGCGATCATCGTTGATAGAAATACCGGAATTGACGATGCCGCGCGGATAATTCTTGATTCAGGAATGCAACACATGGTGAGCGGTTTCATCATAACCAAAGAAAATCGATATTGGGGTATGGCTTCTGGCTATGATTTGCTAAATGAAATAACAAAGCAAAAGCAAGACGAATTATTTAACTTGGCACATTTCGATCAATTGACGAACCTTCCAAACCGGAGACTACTTCTGGATCGTCTAAAGCAGGTATTAGCGTCAAATGAGCGAAACGGCAATCAAGGTGCGCTGCTATTCATTGACCTCGATAATTTCAAGACTATCAACGATACCCTCGGCCATCACATAGGTGATCTACTCTTGCAGCAGGTCGCGCAGCGGCTGAAATCCTGTGTGCGGGACAGTGACACCATAGCCCGGCTGGGCGGTGACGAGTTTGTGGTAATGGTGGAAAATCTCAGCGGACCGGCTTTCAATGCGGCGGCACAGATTGAAGCTATCGGCGAGAAGATTATCGCCACCCTTTCCAAATCTTACCAGCTTGATACTCACAGCCTCTTCCAATATGAAATGAGTCTGAAGGCGGGTCGTATTTCCAACGAGAAATGAGTCTGAACGGCTAAAGTTCTGAATCGGTCATGATGCGATGCATGGTGATCGACATGGAAGAAGCGCGGCTGCAAACCCTGGCGCAGGTCAGGGCATTCTTGGACGGCACGACGGAGGTGGCCTTCAAAGTTCCCAAGGCGGAACGCAATTCATTTATCGAGCGTGTGCTCAAGCGGTTTGGCTATTCACCGCACGGCAAAGCCGACAAGGGCGTGTTGCTGCGCTATCTGGAGCGCATGACTGGCCTGTCACGGCAACAAGTAACCCGGCTGGTGCGGCGATACCGCCGGGACGGGAAGTTGTCGAAACGACAAGTTACGCCCCAGCACGGCTTCACCGGCCGCTTCACCGCCACGGACGTGGCCTTGTTGGCCGAGATCGATGCGCTGCATGGCACACTGTCCGGCCCTGCCACCAAGAAGCTGATGGAGCGCGCTTTACTTGTGTTCGGTGATGCGCGCTTCGAGCGTCTGGCGGGAATCTCGGTTTCACATCTGTACAACCTACGGGGTGAGAAACAGTACCAGAACAAGCGGCGGCATTGGACCAAGACCCGGCCAACCGGATTACCCATCGGCCAGCGTCGCGCACCCCAGCCCAATGGGATGCCGGGCTACATCCGCATCGACAGCGTGCACCAAGGCGACCAGGACGGGGCAAAAGGGGTGTATCACATCAACGCAGTGGACTGTGTAACCCAGTTTCAGCTGGTCGCCACCTGCGAGAAGATCAGCGAGGCTTACCTGCTGCCGGTCATTGGGCAGTTGCTGGATGGATTTCCGTTTGTCATCCTGGGATTCCACGCGGATAACGGCAAAGAGTACATCAACTACCAAGTAGCCGCGCTGCTGGAGAAGTTGCGGGTTGAATTCACCAAATCACGGCCGCGGCATTCCAACGACAACGCATTGGCGGAATCCAAGAACGGCGCGGTGGTGCGAAAGCATCTGGGCTATGCCCATATCCCGCAACACTGCGCCAGTCTGGTCAATGCTTTCTGTGCCGACTTCCTCAACCCATACGTCAACTTCCACCGACCTTGTTTCTTCCCGGAAACGATCACCGATGCCAAAGGGAAGGAGCGCAAACGCTATCGCTACGAGGAGATGAAGACCCCCTATGAGAAGCTGAAATCCTTGCCCAATGCCAGTGAGTATCTCAAGCCGGACATCACCTTTGAGCTACTGGATGCACAGGCATCAGAGATGAGCGACAATGACGCTGCCTTGGCGCTGAACAATGCAAGAAGGAAACTGTTTCACGCGATCTCTGCTGCAACAAGGAAACAGGCTTGATGGGTAAAACAGCAAGGCAGAACAAACAAGAATTTATCAACCCGACCGAGTCAGAACAAGATTCAGATACTCAGATCCACAAACCTTCGTTCAGACTCATTTCCAGTTTGGAAAATACTCTCACGAACATCAATGCACAGCCACTATCGGCGCCACCTTATTTAATGACGAGCGACAAGCGCCTGAAGAGCTGCTGAAACAAGCCGACATCGCCATGTATCAGGCCAAGAAGGCCGGTCGCAACACCTTGCGCTTCTTTGACCAAAGAATGCAGGAAAACATCACTGGTCGTTTTTCACTGGAGGGTGAGTTACGCAAGGCACTTGAACTGCAACAATTCCATCTGCATTACCAGGTTCAGGTGGATAGTTCACATCGTCCGCTGGGTGCAGAGGCATTGATACGCTGGATTCATCCTTTGCGCGGAATGGTGTCGCCGGTAAATTCATTCCGCTGGCAGAAGAAACCGGATTGATTCTCCCTATCGGACAATGGGTGCTGGAGACGGCCTGCGCCCAACTCAAGGCATGGGAACAAGACGCGCTGACCCGTGACTTGACGCTGGCAGTGAACGTGAGTGCCAGGCAATTTCACCAGCCAAGTTTCGTGGCTCAGGTTCAGGATGTCGTGCAACGACATGCCATCAATCCTATGCGGCTCAAGATGGAGCTGACCGAGGGCATGTTGTTACACGATATTGATGACACCATTGCAACCATGAATACATTGAGTGAAATCGGGATTCAGTTCTCATTGGACGACTTCGGTACTGGTTATTCATCCCTGCAATACCTCAAACGGCTACCGCTTGATCAACTCAAGATCGATCAAACGTTCGTGTGTGATATAGCCACAGATAGCAGCGACAAAGCGATTGTGTGTACCATCATTGCCATGTCACACGGCCTGGGCATGGACGTCATTGCCGAAGGGGTGGAAACGGAAGAGCAATGTCAATTCCTTCTGAATAATGGATGCGTACACTTCCAAGGGTATCTGTTCGGCAGACCGCTGCCTATTGAGCAATTTGAAACGTTATTGAAGCATATCTGATTATTCATAGTGGTTGGGTTATACCTGGCGAGCGGCCTACATGCACTTCTCCCTCATGAATTTAGACTGACTGCTTCGTTTTAGGAGCCACACGTCACGAGGATCTCGAATCAGGCAATGTTTGCCAATGCGTCGTGAGCGGACGTCACCGAACTACACGACTGACTGGGGTGAGTTGCCGGTGGCAGTGTAAATAACTGTAGGTTGCGAAACAGCTTCAGGAAAAACACAATTCATGCCGCTAAATGTTTTAGTCGTTGCCAATGTTCCTCGCTTTGCCGGCGCTCTCAGGGTACCCACTTCATTCTAAAGATAGCCAGCGCACTCATACATGCCAGTAAAATCAGCCCAAACCCAATTGCCGTCGTTTTAATAGCAACCCCCATCGAGGCAACTAAACTGTATCCTCCAACAAAGAACAACATCGCCGCATTCTCGACAAAATTCTGAACCGCCAATGCATTCCCTGCGCCGATGGTTTCGTGTCCACGCTCTTGCAGTAACGCATTAAGCGGCACGACAAATAACCCTCCACATAGTCCAATCACAATCATTAGACCTGTGGCAAATGTCAGGTTATGTATCAATGCAAGCGTGATGACAGCCGGCCCGAGTAACAACCCACCGATCAGTGCACGATTGACATTGGCTAGCGATACCCATATTCCGGCAAAAAGTGCACCCAACACAATGCCAATCGAAACCGCACCCATCAGATTGGCAGGAGTATGGTTGTCTGTAATCAGCAAAGCTGCCGGAACCCATGCGAACAGCATCAAGCGCAGGGTTGTGCCACTGCCCCAGAACATGCTGGTTCCGATCAAGCTGAACCGAGAATCGGGACGTTTGAAAAGCACGACTAGCGATGACACAAATTGTTTGATCAGCATCCACGGATTGACACTTGCAGCAGCATTTTCCGCTGGCAGATTTGGTATGAATAGATTGGCAAAGGCTGCCAAACCGTAGGCGATCATCACTCCCGCAAATGCCCAATGCAACGAGTGATCGGCCAGCCAACCGCCCAGAAAAACGCCAAGCAATATGGCAACGATAGTTGAACCTTCCATCATGCCGTTGGCCCGTACCAATGAGGATGGTCCAAACATCTGGGAGAGAATGCCGTATTTGGCAGGCGAATACATTGCCGCACCGATGCCGATCAAGCCGTATGAAGAGAGCGAATTGATACCTGAAGCCATGGCAATTGCTCCTGCCAATTTAAGCAAGTTCGCCGCCAACATGACTCGTCCTTTTGAAAAATTGTCCGAGATTTGCCCGACAAAGGGAGCAAGCAAAATGAACGGAACAACGAAGGACTCTTGCAATAGCGGCACAACACTGGGTAATCCTTGCAATTTAAGAATTGCGATGGCTGCTATCAGGATGGCGTTGTCGGCTAGTGCGGATAAGAACTGAGCAACCAATACCGACATCATGCCGAACGATAATATCGGCATATTCAACGATTGTCTTTGAATCATAAACGCCTCTCTGCCATACGTTTCAATGACATGTACGGTAGCCCTTCATATCCGGAGAATCCTCATGGCTGATCTATCCACGTTTGCCCAATATAACAAACTCGCTGACCAGCTGATCGAAAAAGTGAGCAAGGACGACCTGGCTGAATGTGCCAGGCTGTTGGCGCTGAATGTGGCGCATTACCAAAGCAAGTACGGCGAGCTACCGCTAGATGAGACCCTCGCCATGATCGGCATGACTAAGCCCAATGAAGAGCAGATACAGCTCATGAATGACGGTATGGAGATTTTTGTTGGCGTGTTAGGTAATGTTGTTTTGGGTGTTGGGCAGGATAGGCATTGAATATCACTATTAGAGTCCCCTTTCAGGGCGCCTCCTTGAAGGATTAAAAGGCGTCTCGGCGCCAAAAGGATGTGGTCAAGGATGTTCCTGCAGCGATATTGCACTAATGTAATGCCATTATTCTGTAAATTGACTTGCTTATAGTTGGAGAGTAATCTGAATCTATAAAAAATGAATAATTTGCTTATTTCAAGCTCATTAGAAGGTGGGGGCCATGAATCCTCATATCGAAACAAACCACTCTGCCCCAGCAGATCTGGTCAACGCAGAAATGCGGGAAATTTTGCTACTAACACTAAAGCCAAGTTCAAAACCTCACCAACGCCGACACACCGATATTACGCCAGCCAGCAGGAAGTATTGCAATGCGCTATTCCCACCCATGTCACCCAAAATGCATGAGCTATTAGAAAAGTCAGAAACTAACGAACTAACCGGCAATAGAATAAGGCGACATCTGCCGCTTGCGTAAGGTCAGTTCGGACAGCAGGATGCGCGTAATGGACGCGATAAACCGGCGCATGGGGCGAGGGAGTGTCACTATCGCCGCATCAGGAGTCAGGCAACGCTGGGCCATGCGTAGCGAACGAAAGTCACCGAATTACACAACTGACTGGAATGAGCTGCCGATCGCAGATTAAGTGAAGCCTTTTACAGTTTGTCGAGCTGGATATTATTCCGCAAATAAAAATGCGCCCACGCCGGTGTTAGGTTTGGGATGGTATAAATTTCAACCTTTGCGGAACAATATACTATATTTCGCTTTGATTTTTATAGGAATATACGGGGCTGTTAATCCGCAGGTCCCTGGTTCGAGTCCAGGTCGGGGAGCCAATATTCACGGGACTTTCAGAGCATATCACTATTCTGAAAGTTTCCCGAAAACTTCTCCATGTATCCTTTTTTGTGGATCGTTGTGTGGCTCACTGTCAAACACAAACAGCGTCCAATTGAGTCGACCCCAAAGAAACACAAGGCCTTTCCGATACAGCTGCGAACCGGCATATCAACCTGATTAGCGCTCCAGAAGATCAAATCCTATGGTTTTGATCCCGTAGAAACAGGATAAACGCTTTAAGTGGCGCGGACAGATGTTGGCGATTTGCGTAATACAGATACCAACTATCATAAGTCGTTGACCAGTCGGTTAATAGTGGTACGAGCCTGCCCTGATCGATATCGTTCTTCATATATGCTTCCGCCATGTAACCTATCCCGACTCCGTCGCGCATCGCTTTCACCATCAAGTCGACATCGCTGATGATCAACTGGCCGCCAACAACGACCTCGATCTTCTTCTTATGCTTCTCAAATTCCCAAGCCAATAATTGCCGATTGCCGCGCCGGAATCGAATACAAGTATGGTCTTGCAGGTCTTGGGGAGTTTTTGGCATGCCCCGAATCGCAAGATATGCGGGGGATGCCACCGCGATCATGCGCGATGGAGCGCTAGCCTTGACCATCACCATGTCGTTGGCAATGACCCTGCCGTAACGGATTCCCGCGTCAAATCGTCCTTTGACTATATCAATGTGCGAGTTGTCCACGTCAATTTCCAGATTGATTGCCGGATAGGCCGTCAGGAAACCTTTCAATATCGGCGCAAGAATCATTTGCGCAGGAATGGACGAAACGCTCAAGCGCAAAGTCCCTGCCGGCGTATCGCGAAAATCATTGATCGATTCAATCGCCAGATTCAACTCTTCAAAAGCAGGACGAATGCGAGCGAGCAGATGTTCTCCCGCCTCAGTAACAGATACGCTACGCGTCGTGCGTTGCAGCAACCGCACTCCCAGCCGCGACTCCAAAGAACGGATGGTCTGGCTTAGCGTCGAAGGTGCAAGCCCCAGGTAAATGGCCGCGCGGGAAAAGTTGCCGTGTTCGACCACCTCCATAAAGGCACGCAGTTCGGAAAATTCAGATCCCCGCATTCTTCAGTTCCATCCCGTAAAAAGAAAAGCTTGTCCGCCCTGTTGAATAATTGGATTCCATCGCATAACGAATACCAAAGCGGCGGCATACCTGATTATTCGTCGTGTACGAATAATCTATGTATATTATTAGGTATTATCATCGCATTCCGCGTCCAATACAATCCGTCGCTCGAAATTGAACGTGATGTGAATAAGCCAAATGAGCGAACCAAAACCAGTAAATAATCGCCTGCGCAAACGCTTGTTCGTCGGCGGCGCGGTTGTGTTTTTAGCGATCACGGCCGTGCTATACCTTACCGGCGGACGCATTGTTTCAACCGACGACGCATATGTTCAAGCGGCACACGTGAACATCAGCGCCAATATCGCCGGCCGGGTCACAAAAATATTCGTGAAGGAAAACCAGCAGGTACATCAGGGGGACCCCCTGTTTGAACTTGACGACCGCGATTACCTGATTGCATTGCAGGATGCGAAGGCCAAATGGGCAAGTGCCAAGCTGCAGATTGCAGCGTTGAGGGCAACGTATTTCCAACGCCGGGCCGATGTGACCGCAGCCGAGTCGACGCTTCTCTATCAGACTCGCGAACTTGCACGGCAGCAGCATTTAGCCTCCAGGGGGATTGCATCACAAGCGCAACTCGAATTGGCTCAACATGAATTTGACGATGCCAGGGAAAAGTTGAATGCAGCAACGCAAGAGCAAAAAAATATCGGTTCCTTGCTGGGCAAGGATTTGGCGATAAATATCAAAGATCACCCCACTGTCCAACAAGCACAGGCAATGCTGGAGAGGGCACAATTGAACCTGACATACACCGTCATTCGGGCACCAATGGACGGCATCGTTTCCAAGGTGGATCGGTTGCAGCCCGGCGCATACATAAATGCCGCAGCACCAGTTTTTTCACTCATATCCAATACTACGGTCTGGGTCGAGGCCAATTTCAAGGAAACAGAGCTGGTCAACATGCGCACAGGACAGCAGGCCACCATTGATCTCGATGCCTATCCGGATCGCACGTTTCATGGCACAGTCGAAAGTCTGGGTTCAGGTACAGGGTCCAGTTTTTCCCTGCTGCCCCCCGAGAATGCCACCGGCAATTGGGTCAAGGTGGTGCAACGGCTTCCGGTGCGTATCGATATCGATGATCTTGATCCAAAGTCGCCGCTGCATCTGGGATTGAGCGCGGTGGTAAAAGTGGATACACATCACAGCCGCCTGAAGGATTTCTGGTAATGGCCGAACAACCGTCTTACACAGATCCAATCGAGGAGGTCAGCGAAGAAGCCGGCGAAGGCGCTGCGGTTCCGCATCCTCCACATTCGGATTTATCCGCATCGAGACTCAACCGCCCTCTCATCACCTTCTCCATCATGGCGGCAACCATCATGCAATCCCTGGATTCAACGATTGCCAACGTGGCGCTCCCGCAGATGCAGGGGACACTTTCGGCAACTCAGGACCAGATGGGTTGGGTGCTCACCTCGTACATTATCGCAGCGGCAATCATGATTCCGTTAACAGGATGGCTGGCGAGGCGGTTTGGCCGCAAAAAGGTATTTTTGATCTCGATTATCGGATTCACGATAACGTCCGCCTTGTGCGGCCTCTCCACCAGTTTGCCCGAGATCGTGCTATTCCGTCTTTTGCAGGGCGTATCGGGTGCCGCGCTGGTGCCGTTGTCGCAGGCGGTACTTTTCGATATCAACCCGCCGGAAAATCATGGCAGGGCCATGTCGATCTGGGGAATAGGCGTAACACTCGGTCCCGTGCTGGGTCCCGTACTGGGTGGATGGCTTACCGAAGATTACAGTTGGCGCTGGGTGTTCTTCATCAATGTGCCCATCGGGATCATCGCTTTCCTGGGACTTTCGGCTTCGATGCCGGAAACGAAAAAGCTCATCAGTCGATTCGACTTCTTCGGCTTCGTAACCTTAAGTCTGTGCGTTGGTGCATTGCAGTTGTTTCTTGATCGCGGCGAACTTAAGGACTGGTTCAGTTCCGGCGAAATCATGACGGAAGCGATGGTGTCCATCGTTGCACTGTATTACTTCCTAGTCCATTCGTTTACACACCCGCATCCCTTCTTGAGTCCCTCGCTGTTTGCCGACCGCAATTTTCTTGCCGCCAATATATTCATCTTCCTGATCGGTGTGGTGTTATTTGCGACATTGGCGCTTATCCCCCCGATGCTGCAGCATGAAATGAGTTACCCGGTCATTCTCAGCGGAATCGTAACGGCCCCGCGAGGCTTGGGAACAATGATAGGCATGATGGTTGTAGGTCGGCTAGTTGGCCGATTTGACTCGCGGGCAATCATGGTTGCAGGTCTGGGACTGACGGCATTTTCCCTGTGGCAAATGACGAATTTCGATTTATTGATGGGCAAACGTCTCATCGTCATGTCCGGCATTATCCAGGGGTTCGGAATCGGCCTCGTGTATGTACCGCTTTCCACCGTTGCATTCGGCACACTACCGGCATCGCTTCGCAACGAAGGAACAGCGTTCTTTAATCTGATGCGCAACCTGGGCAGCGCGATCGGTATCTCTGTCGTTGAAACGCTGCTTACTCGGAACACTCAAACCATGCATGCGACACTTGCAAAAGATATCACGCCGTACAATTTGACGGAGCCTGCCGCATCGTTCAACCAGATCGATCCAAGCAATCCTTCAAGTATCGCCGCACTCAACCACATGATCACAGACCAGGCGTCGATGATTGCCTATATCGACGACTACAAATTGATGATGGTGCTTACCATTGCCGTAATTCCGCTGGTTCTCCTGTTGCGTCCGCCGGTCAGGTCACAAGGAAAAGAAGAAATGGCGGTGATGGAATGAACATGAGCAGACGCTGCTGTGTGGCAGGAGCACTGCTCCTGCTTTCTGCCTGCAGCTCCGGCCCGGACTTCAAGGCACCCAACTCTCCCGGGGTTGATGCATACATCTCCAAGGAAGATGCTATTCCCTTGCACGAGCGCATCGCATTGGGCAAGCGGATCGAAACAGAATGGTGGACATTATTTGCATCGGACGCACTGGATAAACTTGTCAAACAGGCCGTCGAACACAACTACAACCTAGTGGCTGCAAAAGAAACCCTTGCGCAGGCGGAAGAAGCCGTAAATGCAGAGAATGGCGGCCTTTTACCGCAAGTGTCACTGGGTGCCGCGGCGGGGCGCCAAAAATATGGTGTCGCATTGTTCGGGCCAAGCAGCTTCGCAATACCACCGTTTAGCTATTATGAAGCCGGCCCCTCTGCAAGCTGGGTGCCCGACATTTTTGGCGGAGAGCATCGTGCCGTTGAGCGACAAAAAGCCCTGGCCAGCTACCAGGCCCATCAACTTGACGCCATTTATGTGGCGATCACCGGCAATACCGTCTCCGCAGCACTGGAAATGGCATCGGCAAATGCAGAAATTGCAACCGTCCAAAAAATCATCACCGAAGACGAAAAAACACTTGCTCTTGTTCACGACGCCTACGATGCAGGCGCGGCTACGAAGGTGGACGTCTTAAATGCGCAAAACCAGCTAGATTCGGATCAGGCGCTGCTGCCCCCGATCGAGCAGCGCATGAGTGTCTCCCGCCACGTACTCTCCATACTCGTTGCGAAGGCGCCTGCAGATTGGGCGTTGCCGGATTTTGATCTCGCGAATTTTAACTTGCCTCAAGCCTTGCCGGTCAGCCTTCCTTCCGACTTGGTAAAAGAGCGACCGGACATTCTGGCGGCTGAAGCAAATTTGCATGCAGCGAGCGCTGCCATTGGCGTGGCTACGGCAAGTCTTTATCCCCAGCTGACACTCACCGCAAATATGATGCAAGAAGCATTGACCCCCGCCGGTATATTAGAAGCAACGAACAATGCATGGTCACTTGCAGCAGGACTAACCGCGCCGATCTTCGATGGCGGGGCATTGTCTGCGCAAAAGCGCGAGGCAGAGCACGCCTACCAGGCAGCGTTGGCGCAGTATCAACAAACAATTCTCGTTGGCTTCAAACAAGTGGCTGACGCGCTCACATCCATTGCACATGACGATGAAGAACTTGCGGCGCTGAATAACGCCTTAGACACGGCCAGTTCATTGTCGGAGCTCTCGCATATAAGCTATCAGGCAGGTGCTATCGGGCTGATACAGGTACAGGATGCAGAACGTTCTGATGCAAAAGCACGGCTGGATATTATTCGAGCGCAGCATCGACGCTATCTGGATTGCGTGCGGCTGTTTGTCGCATTGGGCGGGTCACCAATGTCAACGCAGAAATCATAGGGATTTTACGTCTGCAAGTTCCACGCAGCTGTGCATAGTGAACCAACTGCGAAACACTAGACACCTTTCAGCCTAAAATTAAGGCTACCAAGGAGGTGTCATGAGCAGCAAACGTTATCCGGAAGAATTCAAGATTGAAGCAGCACAGGAAACCAGCGAATACATCGAGGTCGTCTACAACCGGCAGTGGAAACAGAAAAAACCGGGGCAGCTGTCACCACAACATTTACGCGGCGATACTATGCAACACTGCGCGCTGCCTAACCCGTCGGACTCTACAATCGACAGCACAGCTCACTTTGGATGCAACTGCGAGATAAGCAGCCCTCCGCTCATTTGGTGGCGGGGGCTCCCTCTGATCGGGTCAGAATAATTCGATATCTCCGCTCACAGGCTTGTCTTCAATCGTGCTGAGGTATATCTTTTCCTGCTCAACGATGATGTTGTTATGCAGAGAACGCAAGCGCTTAACGCGCACTTTTCCCGTCGCGGGAAAATACACGACCATACGTGGGAATACATCCCCGACATCTTCGGCTGCGACACGCAGCCCTTCCACCGTCATATAATTGCGCGCGAAGGCAATGTTTTTTGCACCGACATCGGTCATGTTCGCAAGAATGCGGCCGCCACCAAACAATTTGACCTCAAGATTCTGGCGACTTCCGCCATTCTTCAGAATTTCATTGATCATATGTTCCATGGCAAAGTTGCCGTAGCGTGTTGAGTAGTTCACCCCTGCATCCTTCCAGCCCCCCTCCCCTGACGAGGCTGGCAACATGAAATGGTTCATTCCGCCGACACCGCTGACTCGGTCCCTGATACAAGCCGAAATGCATGAACCCAAAGTGGTATAGATGCACTCATCGTCCCTGGTAACGTAATAGTCGCCCGGATTCAAACGGGCCGCATGTGCCGCATAAGCTTCATTCCATGCGCGCTTGATATGTTCAAACCCGGGCAAGGGCAGGGGTAGCCGCGTGTTGGGCGAACTCATCATTAGCGCTCGACAATGAAAAGTCTTTCTGCTTCGGATATTGCTTGTTGCGCTTCACTGACAGCCGATGCCATGACCTCATCGGCATTCAGACCGATGATTTCCCAGGCCAGCGGGTCAATAGGGGAGACATCGCCCAGATCAAGCGTCTGCACTTCTGCCATCAATGCCAGAATATTCGCAATATGCACAACAGCCACTTCGCGGGAGAAACGCAGTTCAGAACGGATATCGTGATGAAACTCGATACACTCCTCCAGCATCTGCGGAAGCTTCCATTGACGTGCCAATTCCCCCCCCACCTGAGCGTGATCGAAGCCCATGATTTGGCGTTCGGCTTGATAAATGGGCAACTCATCCGCGCTATCCAATACCAGCTGCAACGCCTCTTTGGCCTGAAGCGTGAGACGGTTGAATATCACCAGTTCGCCGATATCGTGCAGCAACGCCGCGGTGAACACCGCATCGGGGTCACACTTGCTTACTTGCCTCGCCAGCCCGCGCGCCACAAGCGCACAGTATAGACTGTGCCGCCAGAAATGTTGCATCGATACCAGTGCGTTGGGCAGGCCATCGAACGAACTTGCTACCGAAGTCGCCAGCGCCAGGCTGCGTATCTGACTGGTGCCGATGATAGCGACCGCTTTGGGGACGGTGTCGATAGTGGCGGAAAAGCCGTAAAAAGGACTGTTGGCAACGCGCAACAAGCGCACCGTGAACGATGGATCCTGCCCCACCGCCTTTGCAATATCCGAAACAGTGCTATCGGGATCTTCGACCAGCCTGTTGATGCGCAGGAATACATCCGGCAGCGTGACCAGATTGTCGATGCTATGCACCAATTCAGTGATATTGGCTTTCATGGCTGAGAATTATGTCCTGATTCTGATTAAACGGGTTGCGCTAATAGAGCTGCACATCGTTGGAAAATTGCTCCACGCCTAGTTTTCCAGCCGCAATCAGGTCATCATAAAAGCAGACCTGATTCCTGCCGTGTTGCTTTGCGTAATATAGCGCTTGGTCTGCTCGTCCCAAGATGGATGAAGTGACATCTACCTTGTCCAAGCGAACAAACCCGATACTGATGCTCACTTTTCCAACCTGGGGAAAATGACATTTCTCGATCGAATCGCGGAAACGTTCCAATACTCTCCTGGCGTCCCTGAGGCTGGCTCTATCCAGGACCACAATGAACTCCTCGCCGCCGAAACGGAATAATTTGTCACGATGACGGAAAATTCGCTGCATATTGCGTGCTAGCAACAGCAGAACCTCGTCGCCATATAAATGGCCGAATTTATCGTTGATGCGCTTGAAATGATCAATGTCCATTACCGCCAGCCAATGGGGCAGCTCGGTGCCATACTTGCGCCTTACCGGACCGTGCTGACCGCCCTCAATCCGTGGTTCGTCTGCCGGGCTCCTTTCAGTGATGATTCTTTCGATGTTGTTATCGAACGTCCGGCGGTTCAGCAGTCCAGTGAGCGTATCTGTTTCGCTCTCTTCCAACAGCGAAAAATAGTTGCTATACACCTTGAGCAGCGCATGGATGAGATTTCTTTCCGGTTCGTCGTGTAATTCCGAGATCACCTCGAGCAAACCAATCACCTTATGCCGATCGATGATTGGATAAACGGATGATATTCTGCCGCTGCCGGATGATTGTATGCATTCCCTTGCCAAATTAAATACGGTGCTGAAATCATCTCTGCCCGAAATGGCAATGCCTGCCTCTGGATGCGCGGTTGCATCCTCGCAATGAGCGCATGATTCCGCCATCAGGGTCGCCTCCTCGCCTTGTTCGGTGGGCAAAATGGAATACATCGTGATACGGGTGCCACCCAACATCTCTTGCAGCGCTGTGACCATGGCCTTGGCAAGCAGGTTGCGGTCCCGCTGGGAAGTGATCGCGACAACCGACTCCAGCACGCTGGTCGGCAAATACATATCTTTGGAGGTTTGCGATGAGTATGACATTGATCATTCAGACATTAGGTTCGCCTTATTGCACCAAACTCCACATGGATTGCCAGATTGCAAGGCATCGCGAGAGCTAAGTACAAACATAATATGCGACCACTTCCTTGCCGTGCTGTGCATATTCCAGCCTATGTGCCAGACTTTTCACCATCGCGATGCCACGACCATGCTGCCCGTGCGCGAACCAGTCCATTGCATTCGATTCAATGGTCAAGTGGTCAAACCCCGTGCCGCTGTCGACCAGGCTGATTTTAACGCCGTAGCGATCGTCGATCTTCACCTTTTCGATTTCAATCTGGATCGATGCGCTGACCAATGCCAGCAGCCTTTCATGGCGCAATTTCAGGTAAGTTTCGAATCCATCCGGCCCCTGCTTGATTGCAGAATCCAATTGAAGGATGCCGTGTTCGAGGGCATTGTTGAACAACTCGCTCAATATCAGATATAGCGAGCAATGATGTTCCGAGGTCAGATGTATCTGCCTGGTCAAGTCGGTGATAAATGGAACAATATCCAGGTATTTCAACTCGTCCTCGCCCAAGGCAATCTTGATTTTCCAGTGACTGTGCGGTTCTTCTGCTCGGGGGAGGTTCGTTCTTGGCACAGGCTGTTCGTGACGGCAGAGTTCAGAAATGTCGACCATCGCAAAAGAGATATCATCATGGGCTGGGGATCCGCGCAGATGCTTCTCAACACAATCCCAGGCTACATCAAAACGACTTTCCGGTGCAGTTTGCCGTAGCGACAGAGCAACACGCTCGATGCCGAATTGCTCGCCCTCCGGCGATTCTGCTTCCAGGAATCCATCGGAGAAGACAAACAATTGGCTGTCGGCATCAAAATGGAACATGTTGACCTCAGGGGAAAATGCTCCATCATCGAGCAGCCCCAGCGGCAAATTGCACGAGGTCCATTTTTGCATCACCTCTCCATCCCTGCCGAGCAGCACCGGCGCCGGCATACCGCCATTCCAGACCTCGATAAGCCGCTCGCGAACATCAATCGAAATCAGCACGGCTGAAATAAAACGATCGACCGGCATCGTCGTGTGAATCTTCGAATTCATCTCGGCAGCAATTTGCGAAACATTGAATCCCTTTTTTGACATCCCATGGAATATCTGGGTGAGCGGAAGCAAGTTTAAAGCGGCGATCAATCCGTGTCCGACGGCATCGGCCAGTATCAGATTCAGGTTCCCGGAGGGGGTGCGGGCGGACATGAAGATATCACCGCTGAAATGGTGGGCAGGCTTGATTTGCGCTCTGATCGCAGAGTCATAATCGCCTTGCGCAGTGGACAGACGCGACATGATTTCGCTGCCAATGCGCAATTCGGCCTCATTTGCATCGCGATATTGCTCCAAGCGCTCTATTTTCTGGGCTAGCCGCCGCTGCAACTCGACGATGTATTGCGAATCCGATTTGACGGGTGGTGCCGGATGCATTCCTTCATGGGCTGCATGAAAATACTCTTCGGCCGCGGCAACGTCCCTGAGTGCTGCTCGATAGCGAAGCGACACATAACCGATTCTTACGCCGTCTTCTATCAGCGGTGTCAGATTCGCATCGACCCAGTAATGGTCGCCGTTCTTGCAGCGGTTTTTTATCAGCCCGCGCCATGGTATGCCGGCTTGTATTTGCCCCCATAATTGGGCGAACAGCTCGGCAGGCACATCCGGATGACGGAGCAAACTATGTGGCTTTCCGATCAACTCGTCTTCGCTGTAACCGGTGATATCACAGAGAGCACTATTACAATATGTGATGATACCTTTGAGGTCCGTTTTGGAAACCAGAATTGCGGATTCCGGAACCGGCCTTTCAATATTGGAGACTGGAAGATTCAATCTCATCGTCATCTTGCCCAGGACATTGATAACAATTCGACCATGAATTATATGGCGGACCTGATGTTGAAGATTTTGTTGAAATTGGCGACCTCCAGCACCTGTTTGACCATGGCTGAGGGGTTCAGCAGCGCTACCGTCTTTTTGGCCGCTTCGCTTTGCTGCTTCAGCAGCATCAGCATGCCTAGCGCGGAACTGTCCAGGTAATCCACCTTGCCCATCTCGATTTCTATTTCGCTTAGCGCGGCATTACCCGTCAACCTTGTATATGCGTCCTTGAATTCCCGATGCATCTGAAAATCGAAACGGCCGGAGATCTCCATGCGCCCCACTTTGCCATGAACCTGCACATTGATTGCCATACTTGCTCCTTCCTGTTTATGGATGTTTAAACCCGGTTGCCTTTGCCGCTGTGCGTTGCCAGATATTCCAAGGTGCGGCGCGCAATGTTCTGCAGCGGGATCACTTCGCACGCGCCACCAACCGCAATCGCCTCCTTGGGCATGCCGAAAACGATACAGCTCTCCTCATCCTGTGCAATGGTATGACAGCCTGCGTTTTTCATTTCCAGCATGCCTTGCGCACCATCCTTGCCCATTCCGGTGAGGATAACGCCCAACGCATTGGCTCCGGCAACATTAGCAGCCGAACGGAACAACACATCAACCGACGGGCGATGCCGGTTCACCGGCGGCCCCTGATTCAACTCGGCCAGGTAATTCGCCCCGCTGCGCTTCAGCAGCAGATGTGAATGCCCCGGCGCGATATATGCGTGGCCCGGCAACATCCGCTCGTTATGTTCCGCCTCCTTGACCGTGATCTTGCACAAGCCATTCAAGCGTTCCGCGAAGGACTTGGTGAAAGCCTCCGGCATATGCTGGGTCACAAGTATCCCCGGCACATCGGCAGGAAACCGGGTCAATACCTCCTTGATTGCTTCGGTACCGCCTGTGGAAGCACCGATTATGATCAGCTTCTCTGTCGAAGAAAATCGCCCGGCAACGCTGGGCAATATCGCATCTGCAGACAATTTCTCCTGAGTCAAAGGTATCGAGGAAATTTTACGCACCTGAGATTGCGCCGCCGCCCGGATCTTGTCGGTGATATCGATGGCATATTCTTCCATGCCGCGCGCAATATCCATCTTCGGCTTGGATACAAAATCCACCGCGCCGAGCGCCAGCGCACGGAAGATGATCTCCGAACCCCGCGCTGTCAACGTGGAAACCATCACCACCGGCATGGGACGCAGGCGCATCAGGCGTTCCAGAAAATCCAGCCCGTCCATCTTGGGCATTTCCACATCCAGGGTCAGCACATCGGGGTTGAGCGACTTGATCATCTCGCGTGCCACCAGCGGGTCTGGCGCGGTGCCCACGCACTCCATATCCTTTTCCCGGTCGATGATCTCCTTCATAACGCTGCGTATCAGCGCGGAATCATCAATCACCAGGACTCTGATCTTGTGCTTTTTTATGTTCATGAACGATCAGCCAAACAGCTCCACGTCACCTTCCAATCTGGCGTGCTGCAGGCGCAATTTGTATTCTGTTTCCCGTTTGATGACTGTATCGTTGTGTACTTGTTTCAGCGTTTTTACCCTGACCAAACCGCTATTGGGAAAGTAATACACTTTTTGCGGATGGATATCGAGCAAATCCTGGGCGACAAGCGGAATGTTTTCCAGCTCCAGAAAGTTTACTACGAACTCGGCGTTGCGTACCCCGATATTGGTAATGGTGAATCCGCGCAATACTGCGCCGCCCCCAAACACCTTGGCTTCGAAGTTGTTGCGCCGGGCACCCAATTTCAGCAACTGGTTAATCAATATCTCCATCGCATAGGTACCGTAACGCGCGGAATTGCCCAAAGGGTTGGCATGGTCCTGTCCGTTATCCGGCAGCATGAAATGGTTCATGCCGCCGATGCCGCTGACCTTGTCGCGTATGCAGGCGCAGACGCACGAACCCAGTACCGTCACCAACACCATATCGCGCGAAGTCGCATAATATTCTCCCGGCATTATTTTGGCCGCCTCGGTGTTGTGTTCGCGATCAAAATAAAGATTCGGCGATAACATTTCTTCATAGCCATGCTCAATCATGATTCATATCGATTATCTGCCAAGCCACTTAAGCCATCGAATTATTTTGCTGCGCGGTGAGCATGCGCTTTACTTTTCGCCAATTCATACACGGTCTTGCCGCGCAGGGTAAGGACATGGCCGGCATGATGAAAGCTTTCTGAATGTCCGGCAAACAGCAGCCCGTCGGGCTGCAGCAACGGCGCGAACCGTTCCAATATCCTCAGTTGTGTTGCCTTGTCGAAGTAGATCATCACATTGCGACAAAAAATTGCATCCAGTGGACCGCGTATTGGCCAATTATCGCTGAGCAGATTTACCTGGCGAAAATCGATCATTGCACGCAGCTCGGGGCGCACCCGCACAAAACCTTCGTTTGTGCCGGATCCTCTTAGAAAGAAGCGTTTCACCAAGTCCGCCGAAAGCTTTTCCACGCGCTCCAACGGATAAATCCCGGCCTCGGCCTTGGCCAGCACATTGGTATCCAGGTCGGTGGCCACGATGGTGACCGGAGGCGAAAAACTGCCAAACACGTCCACCATGGTCATTGCCATCGAATAGGGCTCCTCGCCGGTTGAGGCAGCCGAACACCAAAGCGCAATGGGACTGTGCCGATGGCGGAGTTTCGCGATATGCTCGGCCAACAGCGGGAAATGGTGCGGCTCGCGGAAGAACGATGTCAGATTGGTGGTCAGCGAATTTACGAACGCTTCCCACTCGTCTGCATTATCGCTTTCAAGCAGTGCCAGATATTGCCGAAAGCTGCCGATTCCCGTCGCGCGCAAGCGACGCGCCAAACGGCTGTAGACCATATCCTGTTTGCTTGCATTCAGCGAGATGCCGGCATGATCATAGATGAGTTGCCGAACTCGCTCGAAATCCTTATCAGTGAAGACAAACTCGCGATTTTGTCCGTCGTTTGATTTCAGATTGTCATTCATAGCACCTTAGGCATATCGGTCAAGCGCACGGGAACGGGGATGGACGCCGAAGACGGCACGTCCCTCACCGGCACAAGATGTCAAAACTCGTTCCACTCACCGTCATCAGACTTCGCTTTGGGCTTGGCAACCGATGCAGATTTGCTCGAGCCAGCAGATGCAATTCCCTTGCGTGCCGGAGTCGCCGGCTGCCGGGCGGCCTGCGCTGGCGCCGCCGCGCGTCTGACCACGGCGGTACTGATGTTGTCATCCACCTTGAAAGTGGCAACCGAGGCGGCGAGGTTTTGCGCCTGCTCTTCCAGTGATTCCGCCGCTGCCGCCGCTTCCTCCACTAAAGCCGCGTTCTGTTGCGTCACCTCGTCCATCTGAGTAATGGCGAGATTGACCTGCTCGATTCCGGAACTCTGCTCGATCGAGGCTGCGGTGATCTCGGACATGATGTCGGTCACACGCCGAATCGAGGTGACGATCTCTTCCATGGTCTGGCCTGCCTGGGCGACTAGCTTGCTGCCTCCTTCGACTTTCTCCACCGAATCGCCTATCAACGTTTTGATTTCCTTGGCCGCCGCGGCCGAACGTTGTGCCAGATTGCGCACTTCTCCGGCCACCACGGCAAAGCCCCGACCCTGTTCACCGGCGCGCGCGGCTTCCACCGCGGCATTCAGTGCCAGGATATTGGTCTGGAAGGCGATGCCATCGATCACCGAGATGATGTCCACAATCTTGCGGGACGATTCATTGATCGAATCCATCGTCGTGACCACCTGGCCTACAACCGCGCCGCCTTTCCCCGCCACATCGGATGCGCCGATGGCAAGCTGGTTGGCCTGTTTGGCGTTCTCGGCGTTTTGTTTCACGGTTGAGGTCAGTTCTTCCATGCTGGAGGCGGTTTCTTCCAGACTGGAGGCCTGCTCTTCGGTACGTTGAGACAGATCGCTATTGCCTGCCGCGATTTCCTTGGCCGCCGTATTGATCGTGTCTGTCGCATCCTTGATCTGCCCGATGATCTCCTTGAGTTTTTCCACCGTGGTATTGGAGTCATCCTTGAGCTGGCCGAAGGTGCCGAAATACTCGTTGGTGATCTTCTCGGTCAGGTCGCCGCGAGACAACGCACCGAGCACGCGCACCACTTCGTTCAGGCCAATTTCGCTGGTCTGCATCAGTTTGTTGATGCCTTCGCCCAGTTGCTTGAAGAATCCTTCCTTGCCCTGCATCTCGATGCGCTTGGAGAAATCGCCCAGAACTGCCGCATCGACTATGCCGGCCACCTCCTTCTCTACAGCCACCTCAATGGTGCGGTCGTTCCACTCCACGACACTACCCAGGCGCTCGCCTTTTTCATTGATGATCGGGTTGGCGATCAGGGCGAAAGTCCGGCCTGCAACCACGATCTGGGTTTTATGCGTATTCGTGAAGCTTGCCAGCATATGTGACTGGTGCGCCGGATTCTTGTGGAACTGGTCGATGCTGGCGCCCTGCAGCTTGGCTACGTTGAAGTGCGGCAGCGCCTTCCTGATATCATTCTCGGCATGGGACAGCATCGCCAGAATCGATTTGTTCATGAACACGATGTTGCGATTCGCGTCGGCCAGCATGACGTTGGAAGTGACATTGTCGAGCGCGTCCTTGATGAGGGTCATCTCGTTCTGGATTCGCTTGGCCTCGTTTTCGGCGGCAATTGCGGCAGTCCGGTCAGCCCATTCGACCACCGCCCCGAGGCGTTCCCCCTTTTCATTGATGATCGGGTTGGCGATGAGCGCGAAGGTTTCTGCCGCCGATCTGGATCGAAGTTCTGTGGGTGGAAGTGAAGCTGCTCAGCATGTGCCGCTGATGCATCGGGTTCTTGTGGAAGCCGTCGATGTTGCTGCCGATCAGGCTGGCGACATGGAAGTTCGGCAGTTCTTTTCGGATATCGGACTCAGCCGCGGTCAGCATCGATGTGACAGTTTTGTTCATGTAAACGATGTTGCGGTCATTGTCCGCGATCATCACATTGGTCGTGACGTTGTCGAGTGCCGACTTGATCCGCAGCATGACGGCCGACTGGCTCCTGCTCTCGTCGGCTTCATGCTTGAGCTCGGAAAAACGTGCCGCCAGTTTCGTCTGGAGGTCTCGCAAGGCGCGCTGCAGGGGATTCGAACCTTCGATCACCGCGCACAGATTGCTGTCGGCCATCTTTCCCATGATCGAAATCGCTTCGTTGATCTGCGACTCCAAAATTCCGCTGTTTCCGAATAATGACATGTTGTTCTCCTTTATGAATTCTGTCTTGATAAATCAGGTCGCCGCATTCTCGACCAGTTCCATGTCGCGGCTGGTCATGAGTTTTTCGATGTCCATGACGATGATCATGCGCTGCTCCACCGTGCCCAGACCCGTTATGTATTGCATGTCCATCGTTGAACTGAATTCCGGTGCGGGCTTGAGCTGTTCGGCCGTCAGCGTGATCACATCCGATACGCCATCCACCACGATGCCGATCACGCGGTCGGCGACATTGAGGATGATGACCACGGTGAGTTCGTTATACGTTACGTTGCCGAGTTTGAACTTGATACGCATATCCACGATCGGCACGATGATGCCGCGCAGGTTGATCACCCCCTTGATGAAGTCGGGCGAGTTGGCGATCGTGGTCACCGCATCGTAGCCGCGGATCTCCTGCACCTTGAGGATATCGATGCCGTATTCCTCGCTTCCCAGCGTGAAGGTCAACAACTCGTGACTTCCTCCACTGGCTTTCTGCACATCGTTTGCTTGCATCGCTGCCTCCATGTTGGGAATAAATGGCGACGAACCACCACATGATCCGGATAAATCCTACCTGTCTCGTCAAGCAAGCAAATACCCGAACAGGGGGCTATTTCTGCGCCAATTTGACCAATGCGCTCACATCCATGATCATGGCCACCCGTCCGTCCCCCATGATGGTGGCTCCCGAAACGCCCGGCACTTTCCGGTAGTTTGTTTCCAGGCTCTTGATTACCACCTGGTGTTGCCCGACCAATTCATCCACGAACAGCGCGACTTTCCTGCCCTCCGCTTCCAGCAAAACCAGAATGCCGTCTTCCGGTTTGCTTACCCTGGGCTTGATATTGAATACCCGGTGCAGCGCGATCAGGGGCAGGTATTCGCCGCGCACATGCACGACCTGCCCCTGGCCGCTGATTTCCCTGATATCTGCCGATTTTGGCTGCAAAGACTCGCTGATAAAGCTGAGTGGCACGATATAAAGCTGGTCCCCCACCATGATGGACAATCCGTCCAGTATCGCCAGGGTCAGCGGCAGGCGGATGGTCACGGTACTCCCCTGCCCCTCGCGCGAGGAAATTTCGACGCGTCCGCCGATGCCTTCGATGTTGCGCTTCACGACGTCCATGCCCACCCCGCGCCCGGACACATCGGTGACCACGGCTGCAGTGGAAAAACCGGGAGCGAAGATCATCAACCAGACATCGGCATCGCTGATGTTGTCGCCAAACGGGATACCCTTCTCTTTGGCTTTGGCGAGTATCCGTTCTCGATTGAGACCGGCACCGTCATCCATGACCTCGATGACGATGTTGCCACCCTGATGTGCGGCGCGCAGGGTAATGGTGCCCTGCGGATCCTTGCCTTTCGCGATGCGTTCATCCGGCATTTCGATGCCGTGATCCAGACTGTTGCGCACCAGATGTGTCAACGGGTCACTGATCTTTTCGATCAGCCCCTTGTCCAGTTCGGTTCCTTCGCCCACCAGTTTCAGTTGCACCTGCTTGTTGAGCTTGCCGGCCAAGTCGCGGACCAGCCGCGGGAAGCGGCTGAACACGAAATTGATCGGCATCATGCGTACCGACATCACGGATTCCTGCAGTTCACGGGTATTGCGTTCCAGTTGTGCCAATCCGTTCAGCAATCGTTCGTTCATTACCGGATCCAGATGGGAAGCGGTTTCCGCCAGCATGGATTGGGTGATCACCAGTTCCCCCACCAGATTGATCATCTGGTCGACTTTCTCAACGCTGACCCGGATCGAAGTCTCGGCCGCGGCTGTTGTGCCCGGCGCTTTGTCGGCAGCACGACGCTGCAATTCTGCCGGTTGGCTGCCGGCAACCCCGGGTGCATCTGCCGGCCCTGCCGGAACTTGCGCCTGATTTTCCACATCAACGAAGAAGCCGTATCCCTGCGCATTTTCAGCCGCCGACTTGAGCGCCTCCGGCTCCACAAAGAAGCCATACCCCTGTTCATTTTCGGCTGCCGACTTGAGCGCCTCCGGTTCGACGAAAAAGCCGTAACCCTGCTCATCTTCTGTGGCGCTGGCGGCAACTTGTGCATTGCTGCCTGTCAACTTGATCGTTACCTGCCCGGGCTCCAGAAAGAATGCGAAAGTTGAGCGCAACTCCCCTTCAGGGGCGTCTGTGGTCAGCGACAGCGTTACCGATTTGGCCGCGATTTTTTGGTTTTCTATCCTGCCAAGACTGCCCAACTCTTCGAGAAGATTATCGAGGTCGGTCTTTTTCGGGAAGATGGAGGGTGAATTGGAAAACTTTATCTGGTAAACATGCTGTCCGGAGGGAGGCGCTTTTGTTGTTTGTGCGGGCGAGGGGGGCGTTGCCGCGATGACTTCCGCCTTTGGCTTTCCGCCATGCGGCGACCCTTTCGCGGCACCCGCAAGGGGGACGCCGATGGGTTCCCCGCTGCTGCGCGGCGACCCTTTCGCGGTCAATTGCGCCAGCCTGGCGCGGATTTCAATGGATGGCGCAGGCTCGGCTTCGCGGTCATTCTGGTGTGCATCCAACAAATCTTTCAGGACATCGCCGGCCTGCAGGAGGGCATCCACCATCTCGGCGGTAATCGCAATTTCATTTTTGCGTATGCCGTCCAGCAGGGTTTCCAGTATATGTGTCACTTCGGTCATATCGGTAAAACCGAACGTGCCGCTGCCTCCCTTGATGGAATGAGCAGAACGGAAAATCGCATTCAGCTGATCCGCATCAGGGGCATTCAAATCGAGACCGAGCAACAGGCTTTCCATGTTCGCCAGGTGTTCGGCGGATTCTTCGAAGAACACCTGATAAAACTGGCTCATGTCGATGGACATTGGCTCTTCCTAGTGGGCGTGTGGAAAATCATGCGCGGCAACATGCATCACGTTAAATCCCGCATGATGCTAACCAATCACTTTCTTGACGACATCCAGCAATTTTTGCGGATCGAACGGCTTGACCAGCCAGCCCGTCGCACCCGCCGCTTTGCCTTGTGCCTTCATTGCATCGCTGGACTCTGTCGTCAACATCAAAATTGGCGTGAGCTTGTGTTGCGGCAGCCCTCGCAAGGTCTTGATCAGGGTCAGCCCGTCCATCTTCGGCATGTTCTGATCGGTCAACACCAGATTGACGGCATTGGCTTTGGCTTTATCCAGTCCCTCTTGCCCGTCCGCCGCCTCAATGACACCGTAGCCGGCCGATTTCAGGGTGAAGGCCACCATCTGTCTAATGGAGGCGGAATCGTCAACAGTCAGAATAGTCTTGGTCACGTTTGTTCACTCGCTTCTGATTGATAATTTGTCGCTACAAAACCCGGATACATTCAAAACAATTCCACGCCCCCGGTATCAAAATTGTCCTGCGAGACCGGGTTTGATTTTTTCATGTCCAAAAAAACAACATGTTCGTGCAGCGAACCATTGTAGGCAGCAATTTGTTTCAGATAATCACCAAAGTTCGTGCTATCCACTCCCCTGCTCATCTGTCCGGATATCTCCTGCAATGCAGTCATGCGCATCTGTGCATGGGCGATCAGCTGGGAGCTCATATCCTGGAATTGCAGCGTGGATACCGCCACGGCCACGTTTCGCTCGACTTTCGAGTTGATCTGGCCCAGTTCGGCCGCATTACTTGCTATGGTTTCATTCATCCTTGAGAGCTCAGCCATCATCATATGCACATGCTGTTTGGATTCCATCACGTAGGTCATATCGCTGGCCGCCAGCAAATTGATGGACTTCTCAGCCGATACCAGCGAGTCATTGACCATTTCCACCAACATACGAATCTGTGAACTGAATTTATTGGTCTTGTCGGAAAGGTTGCGTACCTCGTCCGCGACGACCGCAAAGCCTCGTCCGGCCTCGCCTGCTCGCGCCGCCTCAATTGCTGCATTCAGCGCGAGCAGATTGGTTTGCTTGGCGATGCTCTCCACTTCGTTCAAAATGTCCAGGATGCCGGTGACATGCCCAGTGATGACATCCATCTTGTCCACCATTTCCATCGCACGGGTACTGTTCTTCACCGTGCTTTCGACGAATTGGCTCAACACCGATTCAGTTTCATCCACGAAATTTCCAAATTTGTCCTTCACGCTGCTGGCCTCATCGATACCTGCAATGGAGATCACCAAGGCTTGCTGTGCGCGCACATCTTCAGCCATCTGATTGAAGGCGGCCACCAACGTGCTGATGGCATCGCTGAGTATCGCCTGTGTATTGCCGAGTTCGGTTTGTGCGGACGATAGTTGGCTCGCCATTTCGCTGCCCAATTGCACATGAAAGGCATTGCTTTCGTGAATGAGCGCCGCAACACTCTCGCCAGACGCATCAGAACCGGACGAGGGAGCGATGCCGAAACCGAATTGTTTGAGCAAATATGCCCAGCAAGTTGTAATGGCGATGAATAGCAGAATGTCCGCTTGAGTGATCATCGCCGCATCGAAATACCATGCATGCCCAGCCAGCAGGATGCCGCTGGCACATGCGCCGACGAGTGCAAGACGGAGGTATTTTCGATGCGTCATGGTTTCCTGTATGTCTTCTATGAATCAAGCTTGATTAATCCGCAGCGATTTGACGTACCTTTGTCTTATCGTCAACAAATCAAGAAACTTTAATCCACATTGCGGTGCTACGCCCAACAATGCCTCGTCACCCAACCCGAAGCGCACCGGGGTGAGCAGATCACTTGACCTGAGCGGCTTCATCGTGTGCCGATTCCAGAATCTCCAATACCTGCCGTGCCAAGCGGCGACTCACATTGTTGAGCGGAGAAGGCAGGCTTGCCGGTATCGCGCGTTCCAGCAACAACTTGCTGGCACTGACTGAGTAGACGGGCTCGAGCAAACGCGGTCGGTAGCTCTGCATCAACTCATCAAGGGTGCGTTCTGCCGCCAGCTGTTGCCACGGGTTGGTCGGCCATTGCGAAGGAATGCCATATGCGTCGGGAAACATGTCGAGATCACGGCGAACCGTGCGCATATCTTCATGTGAGTCGCGGAATGGCAGGAGCGTCACATCTGCCAGCTCATGCAATCGAGCATCTGTATCGGGGCGGTTGCTTCCACCGTCTATCACACCATACCAATCCGGCATGGTTCTCAGTTTGGCGACGATTCTTGTCAGCCTTTCCGGATCGCGTCCGTCCAGCGGAGTGTAATGGCGGTTGGTGCGATCAAGCGATTCGCGCCCGGCATCAGTCAGGATAGATATGGATTGTTTGCCGAGCAGGCCCAGGCCGTGACACAGCATATGAGTGATGCTGGTCTTGCCTGTCCCCCCCTTATTGCCAATCACGCAAACAATTTGCTTCATACCCGGTCACTCCTTCGATTCGTGGCCACATTACCGGCAATGCGTCAATCGTAAAGACCGGAATACAAGCGGGAAAACGTCGCATTTTCAAACTTGGGCTTTGAACTGCGGCCAATCCTCAGGCACAGGATCCGCTCGAGGGAGCGAGTCCGAAGTAGCAGTCATCGAAGGCGGACAGAAAGGAACCGGCCGATCTGTAAAGTGGATGCAAGGACTGTTTCCGGCGATAAACGTGGAATAATCCGGGTCGGCAAAATACCCCTATTCGCAGTGCAGCTTTTATAATATCCTTCAACAGTCAATCAGCGCGATAGCTTTGCTATACGGATAACGGTGCATTCAGACATAACAAACAATGCGACTTTGATCAAGGATCTGCTCGACGCCTTGCCTGTGGCTGCTTTTTTAAAGGATGCCGCAAGCAGGATTGTTTTCATGAACAAGGTTTGTGAGCAGATGTGGGCAGTAAAGTTCGCAGACCTGCAGGGCACGGATGGGAGTCAATATTTTCCGCCTGATCAGATGGCGCTGATCCTCGCAAAGGATCAAGAGGTCTTTGCGGGGGGGGGTCAGGTTGATTTCGAAGAGACAATCTGGAATGCCACGCTGAAGCAGAATCATACATACCACACTTTCAAAAAGCCGGTTTATGACCCCTCCGGAAAGCCGATCAATCTGATCGGTGTATCAATCGACATCACAGACTGGAAGAAAATCGACGCCGAGCTGCGCATCGCGGCGGTCGCCTTTGAATCACATGAAAGCCTGATGATTACCGATGCGAACAAAGTGATCTTGCGCGTCAATCAAGCCTTTATCGAAGAAACGGGCTATACAGCCGAGGAGGCAGTGGGTCAGACACCGAAATTGCTCTCGTCTGGCGCGCAAGATTCGGATTTTTATCGTGTGATGTGGGAGGTCGTCAACCGCACAGGAAAATGGCGGGGTGAAATCTGGGATCGACGCAAGAATGGCGAGATATATCAAAAAATGGCTGACCATTTCCGCCGTTAAGGGGGATGACGGGGTTGTCACCCATTATCTCGGGTCTCATATCGACATTACCGCCCGCAAGGCCGCTGAGCATAGGCTCCAGTATCTTGCCTGTCATGATTCGCTAACTGACCTTCCCAATCGTGAAGGTCTGCGCGAAAGAATGGTGCAAGTGCTCGGATCAACCAAGCACCACGAAAAAAAGCTCGCGCTGATGCTGATCGACCTGGACAATTTCAAGGCCATCAATGAACAGCTGGGGCATCTGGTTGGCGACCAACTGCTGGTGCAGGTATCCCGGCGTCTTGGCGCATCCGCCCGGGCAAGCGATATTGTGGCAAGAGTGGGAGGGGATGAATTTGTCCTCATGTTTCCAGATATCGAGTCTCGGAGCGATGTCGCACACATGGCAAAAATCATCCTGGCTTCCGTGTCGGAACCCTACCTGATCAATGGAGAGGAACTGCGCACCTCCCCGAGTATTGGAATCTGCCTCTATCCGGACGATGCCATCATCGGCGATGACCTGCTTAAGAAGGCTGACGTGGCGATGTATCACGCCAAGGCCAAAGGACGTGGAAACTACCAGTTTTTCACCGAGAAATTGCAGCAGGCTGCGATGTACCGGAGCAGCATCGAGAAGGATTTGCGAGTCGCACTCGGACAGCGGCTATTGATGCTTCATTATCAGCCCCAACTGGATTTGCGCACCAGCCAGCTGTCCGGCGTCGAAGCGCTGTTGCGCTGGCAACACCCCGAGCGCGGAATAATTCCCCCTCTCGATTTTATCCCGATCGCGGAAAAGTCCGGTTTGATCATACCCCTGGGCGATTGGGTAATACAAGAAGCTTGCCGGCAATTGGCTGAATGGCGAGCAGGTGGCATCAAGCACATCAGAATGTCAGTGAATCTCTCCGCCCATCAGTTTGCGGACAAGGATCTTCCCGCGCGAATCCGGAAAGTAATGGCCAACTGCGACCTTCCCGCTGGCAGCCTGGATCTTGAAGTGACGGAGTCGATGACGATGGATTCGCCTGTTGACGCAATTGAATTGATGAAGATACTGACCGGTCATGGCTACACGATGTCGATCGACGATTTCGGCACCGGCTATTCTTCTCTGGCCTACCTCAAACAGTTTCCAATCAGCACACTGAAGATAGACCGTTCCTTCGTAATGGATATCGAGACCGATCCCAGCAACGAGAGCATCTGCGATATAACCGTACTGCTAGCCCACAAGCTGGGCATGAATGTTGTCGCCGAAGGCGTGGAGACGGATGTGCAGTTCAAGTACCTTCACTCCATCGGCTGTGAAAAGATACAGGGCTACCTGATCAGCAAACCTTTGCCCGCAAACCAGGCGGAGAACTTTATCCGCAACAAGCCGCGCATATCGACTTTAGGTACGCTTGATCTCTGGAAACATACCTGACATGATTGCCGAAAATTGTTTATGAATCGCCCCGGGGTTAGTGAAGGCTGTTTGGTTTAAGTTAAGCCACCGTGGCGGCTCCCCCTGGCGAGTTGCCGATATGAGTTTACTCGGCTACTGCGCGTCGAATGTATCGGATCGATTCCAGCAGGCAGCGGCTGCTGAACCAGGACACCCATTCCAGGGTAGCCAGTCCCACGGCTTTCCGGGATTTCCATGGGGCCCGCTCGCGGATCAGTTCGGCCTTGTATAGCCCGTCGATCGTCTCGGCCCGTGCGTTGTCGCAGCTATCGCCGCGGCTGCCGATCCGCCAGTCCGCAATACGTCGGGCAAACACATCAATGACGAAAGTCACATACAGCCAGCCCTGCCAGGTGGAGACATAGGTGAAATCCGACACCCACAGCCGATTTGGGCGATCTGCCTTGAATTCCCGGTTGACCCGATCCAGTGGACACGGCAGCGCCTTGTTCTGAACCGTCGTTCGCGCGACCTTGGCGCGCTGGGCACCTTCCAGTCCTGACCGCTTCATGAGCGGCTCGACCGTACAATGGGCCACCGGCACTCCGTCGCGATTGAACTGCCGCCAGATCTTGTCGGCACCGCAGACCTGCATGTTGGCTTGCCACACCCTCTGTATCTGCGGCCTCAGCTCGTCATCGCGAATGGGGCGGGCACAGCGCAAAACCGGATAACGCCGCTGTGCCGCATGACGCCAATAACCAGACGGGGCGGCCGGCAATACCTTGCAGATCGGCTCGGCCCCGTACCCGTCGCGATGCAGATCGATGCAATCTCTCAGGACTTGAGTTTGCGGCCGAACTCCGCCTGGGTGAAAGAAGCGCTGGCCAGCTTCAGAATCTCATTCGCACGGTGCAACTCCCTTACTTCTCGCTCCACGGCTTCGATTGCGGAAGCGTTGACCCGGAGCGCATGGTCGCAAGCTTCGGGGCGCGTTGACTTCAAGGAATCGTTCGGCATTCCCTGCCATGTTGATATATCGGCAGATGATGCATGATGCGCCCGATGTGCGGCACCAAAACGCCACCGATACGATAATATTTATTGCAACATATTGTAGGAACGTGTAAAAAGCAACCGTATGCAAGCTTGCACCGATGGAATATGTATCATGGCGTGAGCGTACGGATGCATCCACCAACTTTATTCAATCATGCCGAAACAGAAAATTTCATACTATGCCCACATTGTACTTATCGTGGCGGAAGTTTTTGTAATCAGTCTGCTGAACTATGCTGTCGTAAGCCACTTCCCGGTTGAGTTCAGCCGGTATATTTCCCTTGATGTGCTGTTCTGCCTGCCCGTTATCGAAACGGCGCATCTGACCTCGATCCGTGCCAATCGCCGCTATGATTCAAAAAATCCGGTCATTGTCGGAATAACACTCGCTTTGGTATGGAGCGCGACTGAGGTAGCCATCTCCTGGCCGTACTTCCCGATACCCGTGTTCGTATTGAACACGTTTACGCGCAGCGTGATCTTCACGGTGATTGGGCGAGTCTTGATCAAATTGTGGCGGGAACGGGAATATGCCAGAAAGGACATGCTCACAGAGCTGGCAAATCGCGTGGAATTGCTGGAACGGCTGGAGATCGAGCAGCGGCAGAGCGAACGTTCCGGCAGACCCTACTCGGTGTTGTTCATCGATATCGATCATTTCAAGACATTGAACGACACTTACGGTCACCAGGTAGGCGATGCGGCGCTCAAGGAACTGGCATCGATATTGCGGAACAGCTCAAGAAAGGTCGATGTCGCGGCCCGTCTCGGTGGCGATGAATTCGTGCTGTTGCTGCTGGACACGGATGAACAAACTTGCGAAGTCATGATCAAGCGGATCGAGGCGGCCGCGAAGCAAGCTTTTGAGAAGCATTCCTGGAACATCACGCTATCGATCGGAAAGTCGACCAAAATCGGCAGAACAAAAGAGGTGGATTGGGTAATCCGCTTGGCAGATGAAAATATGTATGAGATGAAAAAAATAAAGAAGGAAATGGTGCAGAATCCAGCCGCCAAATGAATGTAGTCTTTCAAAAGCCGCCCTTGCCCATCGTCAATCCATAATTGCCCACCCCGGTCCGCGCTCTGCACACAGGGTGCTCTATCGATTCTTGCGTCCCCTCCGCCCGTCATCCCTCCCGCATTGCGTCTGCATTCATCAATGCTGAAAACAAAAACGGCATCCGACCCTGCGATCGGATGCCGCGATCCGGGGTGCCAGCAAGCTATGGCATCACGCTGTCGATCACAATGTTCAAGCCCTTGGTTCCCGGCTTGATGGTTGCGGTGATTCCCTGAAGATCGCCAGCCTGTCCCATCGGCGAGCCGGATTTGGACACCCGCGCCACCACCACGACTTTGGGGAAACCGGACAATTTAAGTTGCGGCTGCATCGCCATGCTGTCGTCCAGCGTAAACTTCATCGGCAGATCCTTCACCTGTTTGCGCAACACGGCCAGCGGCATCTTCGGCCCTTCGGCGGCGCGCGCGAGTATGAACACGGTATCGTCGGGTGACACCTTGTCCGCGAGCGCGCGGCTCAGCGAAACTTTTCCGGTAATCGCGGCGGCCGCCAGCGCCGAATTTGCGGCCGCCCTGCCTGCCGCAAGCTGCTCAAGTTTTTTCTTCCCGCCGGGTTGTCGGACCAGCAATTCGGCCGCACGCTTGAGCCCGCCGATGTATACCTGGGCATCCGCAGAACCCGGCCCGAGCTGGTCGACCAGCGTTTGCCAGCGGGTCATTGCGGTAACGTAGTCGCCCCGCTCCATCGCCGCCGAACCGGCCAGCGCGAGCGCGGTATTGTTGTCAGGATCGAGCTCCAGCGATTTGCTGATCATCTTTGTCACTTCATCGTTCTGGAGGGTCTGGCCGTGAGCCATCGCATAGACATCGGCATAATTGGCCCATAATTGCGCCTCGTTCGGCACCAGGAGCACGAGCCGTCCATACGCGTCGGCTGCATCGGAGAATCGCTTCTGTTCGGTGTAAGTGCGCGCCAGCATCCACCAATCGTTCGGATCCTTGGACCCGTGCTTGACCTTGTTCTCCAGCCGTTGCAGCGCTTCCGGAGAATGAACAACACCCTCGGCATCGGCCACGATCAGGTCTTGGGGAGACAGTGCATCGGGATTGCCCAGTGTCAGATACAGCGACACGCTGGCCACCGGAAGCAATACCGCCAGCACGACGGCCAGCACCTTGGCCGGGTTGCGCGGCGGTCTTGCCGGAGGCTGCTCGGTGATCTTGACTTCCTCCACCAGCCGGGATTCCAATTCCCTCCAGCCTTGGTCGTAGGCCTCCTGGGTTAGCAGACCGTTATGCAGATCGACTTCAAGCTCTGCCCCCTGGTCGCGCAGAATTTCCAGATTCGCGGCATCCCGTATCACTTCGTTGTCCGCTGAAGATTTGCGCCACAACGGCAGGGCAACAAAAAGAACTGCCGCCAGCAACATCGCGGCGCAGAGTATCCAGAATAAGGTCATTTTTTGTGATCTTTCGGTTCGTTTAGCAATGCTGCTGCGCGTTGCGCTTCTTCGGCGGACAAATGGGCTTCCGGAACGGCGTTCTTGCGTTTGCGCAATTGGTATCCCAAACTGACCAGGCCGATCAGCAACAACCCGAACGGTCCATACCAGAGCAGTAACGTATCGGTCTTCATCGGCGGGTCGAACAGCACGAAATCGCCGTATTTTGAAACCAGGAAATCGATGATCTGCTGGTCGGTCATGCCCTGCTTCATTTTCTCGCGCACTTCCTGGCGCAGATCCTTGGCCAGGTCGGCGCGAGAGCTCGCCAGCGACTCGTTCTGGCAAACCAGACAACGCAGGTTTTGCGCAAGGTGGACCATGCGCTGTTCCAAGACCGGGTCTTCAGCCATGTCTTTGGCCTCGCCGGCGTAGAGAGTGCCGGCAGCAGGCTGATCAGTAGTATCAACAGGTATTTCATTTCGCTTGTAGCTCCGCAACCATGGGAAGGATTTTTTGTTGCAGGTTTTCACGGGTGATCGCACCGATCTGTTTGTAGCGGATCACACCCTGCTTGTCGATGACATAGGTTTCAGGCACGCCATACACACCAAAATCGATCCCGACATGACCGTTGGCATCGGTGGCAACCAGGGTGTAGGGATCGCCGCCCTCGCGCAACCACGCTTCGCCTTCCGCGTTCGTGTCCTTGTAGTCCAGGCCATAAATGGGAACGATGTGCCGTTGGGAAAGCTCCATCAGCACGGGGTGTTCCTCCCGGCAGGAAACGCACCAGGATGCCCATACGTTAAGCAGCCACACCTGCCCCTTCATGTCCTGCGACACAAACTGTTTGGCAGGGTCGTACAGTTCGGGAAGCGTGAATGCAGGCGCGGGCTTGTTGATCAGTGGCGAGGGAATTTCGTGCGGGTCACGTCCCAGCCCGATGTACAGGAAAACCACCAAGATCGCAAAGGCAATGAGCGGCCAGAATCGCGTCATGATGCGCGGCCTCCTGTTGCCATGACCCCGGCGACAGGCACGGTGCCCGCGCTTGCGCTTGCAGCAGCTTTGCTGTGGATACGATAACGGCGGTCACTGATGGCCAGCGCGCCGCCCAGCGCCATCAGCAGGCAGCCGCCCCAGATCCATACCACAAAAGGCTTGTAATAGACGCGCATCGACCACGCTCCCTGTGAATCGGGAATGGGTTCGCCCATGGAAACATAAAGGTCGCGGAATATGCCCGTGTCGATCGCCGCTTCTGTCATCGGCATCCCTGACGCGTTGAAGTGGCGCTTCTGCGGAAGCAATACGGTAACCGGCTTGCCGTCCTTGGTGACGGTGAAGTGCGCCTGCTCGGCCGTGTAATTCGGACCGGTAACGTTGTTCACGCCGTCAAAACGGAATATGTAGCCTCCCGAATCCACCGTGTCGCCGACGTTCATGCGCACATCGCGTTCGGTTTCATAACCCTTCACCACCGTCACCCCGATGATGAACACCGCTACGCCGAGATGCGCCAGCTGCATGCCGTAATAGCTCAGGCTCTGGCTGCGCACACGCTGGATAAACGGTCCCGGTCCGCCCCAGCGTTGCTGCAAACTCACCACCAGCGATGCGACAACCCAGAAAGACAGCAGCAGTCCCAGTGCGATCATCGGCGTCCAATGCCTGAAGATCAACGGCAACAATATCGCGAGGGCGACCGCCGCGGCGAATCCCCAGCGGACGCGCCTGATCAGCTCGGACACACTGGACTGTTTCCAGCGCGCCAGTGCCCCAAGCCCCATCATCAATACCGTCAGCGTCATCAACGGAACGAACACCGCCTCGAAATAGGGTGGACCTACCGAGAGCTTGCCCAGCCCCAGCGCGTCCATGAACAGCGGGTAAAGGGTCCCGATGAACACCGAAGCGGCAGCGACCGACAGCAACACGTTATTCGCGAGCAGCATCGACTCACGCGACACGATATCGAATTTTCCGCCCAGCCCGATCTTGGGCGCACGCCACGCAAACAGCAGCAGCGACGATCCGATCACGATCACCAGAAATGCGAGGATGAACACGCCGCGCTTGGGATCGGTCGCAAACGAGTGCACCGATGTCAGAACGCCTGAACGGACCAGGAAGGTCCCGAGCAGGCTGAGGGAAAATGCGGCGATCGCGAGCAACACGGTCCAGCTCTTGAACGCGCCGCGCTTTTCGGTAACGGCCAGGGAATGGATCAGCGCGGTGCCGACCAGCCACGGCATGAACGAGGCGTTCTCGACCGGATCCCAGAACCACCAGCCGCCCCAGCCGAGTTCGTAATATGCCCACCAGCTGCCCAGCATCACGCCGCAAGTCAGGAACACCCAGGCCACTGTGGTCCATGGACGCGACCAGCGCGCCCAGGTCGCATCGAGCTTTCCGCCAATCAGTGCGGCGATGGCGAACGCAAACGCGACCGAGAATCCCACGTAACCCATGTATAGCATCGGCGGATGGATCACCAGACCGGGGTCTTGCAGCAACGGATTCAATTCCTGTCCATCGGCGGCAGCCGGCAGCAGCCGCGTGAACGGGTTCGACGTGAGCAGCATGAACAGGATGAACCCGACCGCGATCAATCCCATCACGCCCAGCACGCGCGCGACCATCTCCTCGGGCAGGTGCCGGCTGAACGTCGCGACCGCCACGGTCCAAATTGACAGGATGGTAACCCACAACAGCAGCGAACCTTCGTGACCGCCCCAGATCGCCGCAAAGCGGTAATGCAAAGGCAATTGCGAATTGGAATGTTCCGCAACATACAGCACGGAGAAATCATTGTGCAAAAACGCATAGGCAAGCGCGGCAAACGCCAGCATCACAAACACGAACTGCCCTGTTGCCAACGGACGCGCCATGCCCATCAACACCCTGTTGTTGCGCGCGGCGCCCAATATCGGCAGCACGCCCAGGGACATCGCCAGGAACAATGCGATGATCAAGGAAAAATGGCCAAGTTCAGGAATCATTTCAAACCTCCCACGTAATTATTTAGCAACAGGAACAACCATAGGCATGGCACCCGACTCAGTCGGACCGGCTTTGGTCAGTGCATCGGCCGCTTCAATAGCCTTGGCTTTTTTCAGTGCATCGGCCGCTTCAGGCGGCATATAGTTCTCGTCATGTTTGGCAAGCACCTGGTCGGCGACCATCACCCCGTCCGCGCCCATCTTGCCCTCGGCGACCACACCCTTGCCTTCCTTGAACAGGTCCGGAAGGATGCCTTTATACACCACCGGGATTTGCTTATACATGTCGGTAATCACGAAATTGGTCGTCAACCCGTCCGCTTCGCGCTTGACGCTGCCTGCCACCACCAGGCCGCCGATGCGGAAACTGCGGTCTTTCGGAACCTTGTTGTCAAAAACCTGGGTCGGCGTGAAATACAGATTCACGTTTCCCCTCAGCGCGTACAGCACCAAGCCAACTGCCAATCCGACTCCGGCAACAGCAACGGCGATAAACATGAATCTTTTGTGGCGCGGTTTCATCTATTCCCCATCTCCTGCATCACGCAACAGGCGGACCTGGTGCAAAGTCACTTTTCTTCTCCGGACAACCAAAACGATTTCGATCGCAAAAATAATCAATGCAACGACATACGAGCCGAACCAGACATAGGTCAGCGGGTTTTCCCTCATCCAGATATCCAAACCGTTCATGATTGCACCTCCGACAGAGCGAATGGGTTGCTGCATGGCAGCGGGGAACCCATCGGCCTACCCCTTGCGGGTACGTTACTGATGAAACAACTAGCCATTCGACTAGGCGCACTAACGACGCGCGCCAAGTCGCTGGTTATCGCGTAGCCAGCAGATTGCGGGATAACCAGCCACTTGCCAGCTTGCTGGCTTAGTGGATTGGCTACTCGTTCCATCAGGAGGTGCATTGCGGTCATTCCGGCACCCGTCGCATTCACGCACCGCCTCATGACCGCAGCTCCGGCAACTCCCTGATCCAGTCGGTTTTCCGCTCACGCTCGAGTATGATGCTGCGCACGCGCGCCAAGACGACCGCAATGGCGTACAGCCAGCAGGCAAGCGTCATCGTAAGCAGGGTATGTTGCATGGTAATTTGCATGCTGGTGCCGCTGAATTTGATCGTTGCTCCCTGATGCAGCGTATTCCACCATTTCACCGAAAAATAAATGATCGGCACGTTCACCGAGCCCACGATGGCCAGCAATGCCGCCGCGCGATCGGCACGGCGCGGTTCGTCTATCGAGGCGTGCAGCGCGATGAATCCCAAATAAAGGAACAGCAGGATGAGCTGGGAGGTCATGCGCGCATCCCATATCCACCACGCGCCCCACATCGGCTTGCCCCACAGTGCGCCGGTCCACAATGAGATCAGGGTGAACAGTGCCCCGGTCGGCGCGATCGCGCTCGCCATCATGGCGGACAAGCGGGTATTGAAGATCAATCCCAGTGCCGCGTAACCGGCCATGACCAGGTAAAAGAACATGGACAGGATCGAAGTCGGCACATGAATGAACATGATGCGGTAGAACTCGCCTTGCTGGGCATCAACCGGAGCGACAAAAAATCCCATATACAAACCCGCCGCAAACAGGATTGCGGCGGAAATTGCGAACCACGGAACCATCTTTCCGGCCAGGCCGTAAAAGGTGGCGGGAGAGGCATATTTGAACCAGTTGATTGCCAAATCATCACTCCATTGAAATACGCAGCGCCTGCGCGGTCACCCAGGGTGTAAACACTAGGGCCAATACCAGCAGAGCGCCCAGCAAGGACAAATCGGCCGAAATGCCCAGCCCGCTCGTTGCCGCTTCGACCGCTCCGGTGCCGAATATCAGCACCGGAATGCACAGCGGCAACACCAACAGCGACAGCAACACGCCGCCGCCGCGCAAACCCAGCGTCAGCGCCGCTCCGATTGCCCCCACCATGCTGAGTACCGGCGTTCCCAGCAACAGGCTGACGATCAATACTCCCAATGACTGCACCGGCATGTCGTATTGCAGTCCCAGCACCGGCGCCATCAGCACCAGTGGTAATCCTGAAACCATCCAGTGCGCCGCCATTTTGCCCAGCACGAGCATGGACAGGGACTGCGGTGCCAGCATCATTTGTTCCAGCGTGCCATCCAGATAGTCGGCCGAAAACAAACGTCCCAGCGAAAGCATGGAAGCCAGCAATGCGGCCACCCACAAGACGCCAGCCGCCATCTTGCGCAGCATATCCATTTCGGGGCCGACTCCCATTGGAAACAAACTCACCACCATCACGAAAAATATCAGCGTGGTCAGCACATCCGCCCGGCGGCGCATTGCCAATACCAGATCGCGCCGCACCACCAGCACCAGCAAATCGAGCAGGGAGGATTTTTTCATGACAGCGACAAGATCCGCATTTCCATTCCCGCCACATGCAGCGGTTGATGCGTGGTAAATATCACCATCCCCTGCCGCGCCAGATGCTCTGCGATCAATTCCTGTATCAACGCGACCGCTCCGACATCGAGGGCCGTCAAAGGTTCGTCGAGTATCCACAATTTGGCATCGCTGACCAGCAAGCGCGCCAATGCAACGCGGCGGCGCTGCCCCTGCGACAGTACCTTGGCTGGCAACATCTCCCGGCCGCGCAAGCCCATGCGCCGCAAAGCCCCCAGCGCCTCCTTTTCATCGAGTTCTATCCCGGCAAGTCCGGCCGATATAAGCAGGTTTTCCAGCGCGCTCAACTCGTCCTTGATCGCATTCAAATGGCCGAGGTACAGGATCTGCTCATAGTACTCATCGTCCAGATCGCGAATATTTTTACCGCACCAGGCAATACCACCCTCATCCGGCATGATAAATCCGCACAAGGTACGCAACAGGCTGGTTTTCCCGCTGCCGTTGGCGCCTTGCACTTGCATGATCTGCCCGAGATGCAGATTAAAACTCAACCCGGAAAACAAACGATGGTCGCCGCGACTACAAGCAAGATTGCTGACTTCCAGCATTAGGGAGCCTATCAGTAATATTCGAATAATTATAAACGATATGCCGAAATGCGTGACAGTGAAAACACCAATGGCGCCGATTGACCCAATCTGAAACAGCAAATTCCCCCATCTGCGTCAAGGCCCCACCCGCTCTGTAATGAATTTTTACAATATGGCAAGGATTGCAATCGTGTCGGATCGAGGGCTGTTACATGTGGTTCTATTTTGCGTCCCGCAGGGACCGGGAAGGTAACCTGTCCGATCGACCCAGCCGGAAGAAGCCATGCCGATATACGGTCATGCTGCAAAATCAAGCGCAATACCAGGAAGTTGCGCGTTCATTCTCGTGCAAATGGCTGATCAAGGCCGGGTGGATGGTGATTCAGGCAGATTCAACTTGATTTTTGCGTTTTTTTCGGCATCGGCCAGATAAGCACGGAACATTTCCTCGCCAGTCAATTGCTGCAATTGCTGTATGTAACGCAGGCGCTTTGCCTCGTCGATCGCCGCTCCGTTCTTTACGGCATCCAATCGAACCAGCATATAGCCATTTTGCGGCAGTTCCGCTCCAACATATTGGGGCAACTTGGCCGGGTTTGCCTGGAATATTTGCCGTACCAACCCCGTGTCTAGGGAACCATGGTTCCCCAGCGTGACGCTCCGGGATGCCTCCCACTTTAATGCCGGACCGGTTCCTTCCTGAAGTTTTTCGAGCAACGACTTGCCCTGTTTGACGGCCAGTTCCTGTGCTTGCTTTCGCAACAACTGTTGACGGATCTGGTCTTGCACTTCATTCAGCGGACGCGTTGAAGCCGGCTTGAATTCCAGAACGCGCGCGGCAACCAGCGTATTCGGCACCACCTCGATCGCCTCCGTATTGCGCTTGTTCTTGATCACGTCGTCGTTGAAAATCGCCTGCAGCATTTTGCCAGTCCAAGGGGCTCCGCTAGCAACGCCCTTTACCAGCCAGCCGCTCTGCTCCACTTTCGCACCGACCAGCTCAGCCGCCGGTTTCAAGGTATCGCTTTGTTCATAGACGGTATTGCTGAATTTGTCCGCCAGCTCGGCGAACATATCGTCGGCCTTTTGCTGGCGAAGCTTGTTGGCGATACCTTGACGCGCGTCGTCGAACGACAATACGCTGGCCGGCTTGATCGCGAGAAGCTTGATAATGTGAAACCCGAAATCCGATTTCACCAGACCGCTGATCTCACCCACCTTCAATGAAAACGCGGCATCATCAAAAGGCTTAACCATCATGCCACGGCCAAAAAAGCCGAGATCACCGCCATTCGCCGCGGAACCGGGATCTTGGGAATATTTCCTGGCGAGCTCGGCAAACTTGGCGGGATTCTGCCTCGCTTGCTGCAGTATCTGCTCTGCCTTGGCCTTGGCCAAATCCTGTTCGGCTTGCGGCGCCGATGCTTTCACCGCGATCAGGATATGGGCAGCGCGGCGTTCCTCGGGGCTGCCAAATTCATTCTTGTGTCCATCGTAATAATTTCGGACTTCCTCGTCGCTTACCTGAACCTTCTTGACCAGATCATCTGCGGAAAATCTGACATACTCCACCCTTGCCTGTTCACCGACCTGGAATTCACTTGAATTCTGGTCGTAATAATTCTTTACTGCGGCATCGTCAACTTTTGCCTGCGACATAAACGACTGCAACGATATGGGCAATATGCTCACAACGCGTTGTTGTTCATTCAACCGGATAATATTGTCGGCGACGCTGTTTGCGGCAAATCCATTCTGCACATAAGATTCCTGCATCTGCTGACCGAGCAGGTCTTCACGCACGCGCGCTTCGAATGCCAACGGCGACAAATTCTGGGTTGCCAGCACGGACTCGTAACGCTTCTTGTCGAATTTTCCATCGACCTGAAATGCCTCGATTCCGGCAATCACCTGTGCTACCTGTTCATCCGGCACAGTCAATCCTGCCGCTCTGGCGCGTTCAATCAGCAAGTGCTGTGAAACCAGATTGTCAAGAACCGCCTGTTTCATCTGGGGATTATCGAACATCGCCGGGTCATAGTTTGCTCCCAGCTGCTCACGCATCCGGTCTTGCTGCCGATGCAGCGCATCATTGAATTCCTTTTGGGAGATTCTGGTGCCGTTCACCGTTGCGACCACGTCTGCGGCGTTTCCGGACCTGTCGTATGAACTCACGCCCCATAATGCAAATGGCAAAATAATGAGTGCCAGAACGAGCTGAACCAGCCTTTTATTTTCATGCACAAAATCAAACATAGCGAAGCCATCCAAACTATTGGTTTAATGGAAACAGATGTAAAAAAGGCGAACTTGCGTTCGCCTCGTATTGGCGGAGTGGACGGGACTCGAACCCGCGACCCCCGGCGTGACAGGCCGGTATTCTAACCAACTGAACTACCACTCCAAAACTTTTTGGTGGGTGCTGACGGGGTCGAACCGCCGACATTCGCCTTGTAAGGGCGACGCTCTACCAACTGAGCTAAGCACCCGGAAAAGTTGGTTAGTTTACAGCATCTTTCAGGCCCTTGCCAGCGCTAAACTTCGGCACCTTTGCTGCCTTGATCTTGATCGTCGCGCCAGTGCGAGGATTGCGTCCGTTACGGGCAGCGCGTTTGCCAACTTTAAATGTACCGAAACCAACCAGGCTCACGGTATCACCTTTCTTCAGTGTTTTCTTGATGGTGTCTACAGTCGCATCCAGCGCGCGGGCTGCGGCTGCCTTTGAGAGATCAGCGGATTTTGCAATTGCATCAACCAAGTCAGATTTATTCACGTATGTCCCCTTCGCGAGTGATTAAAAAACAGGAAAATCCCTGCGAAGCCTTTATATCAAGGCTCCGCAGCTTTGGTCAAGAGAATACTAAAATTATTTTTTGTTGCATCGTCGTACCAATATTGGTACCAGATTTTGGCTCAGTGCTTGGTGACGACAGATGAATCGGATCCTGACGGATCGCCCGCCAAGGCAACCACCGCAACCTTTTCATCCGCTTCGGCAAGCGGTTGGGGCTTGCGTTCCAGTGCCATTTCCAATACCTGGTCGATCCACTTGACCGGATGAATATCCAGTTTATTCTTGATGTTGTCCGGGATTTCCGCCAAGTCCTTGGTATTCTCTTCAGGTATCAGCACAACCTTGATCCCGCCGCGTTGTGCCGCCAGCAGCTTTTCCTTCAACCCGCCGATTGGCAGCACTTCACCGCGCAAGGTGATTTCACCTGTCATGGCCACATCAGCACGCACCGGGATACCGGTCAGGACCGAAACCATCGCCGTGCACATGCCAACGCCCGCGCTCGGTCCATCCTTCGGGATCGCGCCTTCCGGCAAGTGAATATGCAGATCGGTTTTCTGATAGAAATCCTCTTCTATCCCCAACCGCTTTGCACGGCTGCGCACCACACTCAAGGCAGCCTGAATGGATTCCTGCATCACCTCACCGAGTTTCCCGGTGGTCGTTGTCTTGCCCTTCCCGGGCAACACCGCGGCCTCGATGGTGAGCAGTTCGCCGCCGACTTCCGTCCACGCCAGACCGGTCACCTGTCCGACCTGATTGCTTTTCTCCGCAACGCCGTACGAGTAGCGGCGCACGCCGAGATACTTGTCGAGATTGCGTGAATTGATGGTGACCTTGGTATTGCGGTCCTTCAGCAGCAGCGCCTTGACCACCTTGCGGCAAATCTTGGATATCTCCCGTTCCAGTCCGCGCACTCCGGCCTCGCGCACGTAATATCGCACGATGTCGCGTAACGCACTTTCCGAAATGTTGATTTCCTCCGGTTTAAGTCCGTTGTTCTTGATCGCCTTGGGCACCAGATAGCGCATCGCGATATTGATCTTCTCGTCTTCCATATAGCTGGAAACATGGATGATTTCCATGCGATCCATCAGCGCATCGGGGATATTCAGCGTATTCGCCGTTGCCACGAACATCACTTCGGACAGATCATATTCGACCTCGACATAATGGTCGACAAAGGTGCTGTTCTGTTCCGGATCAAGCACTTCCAGCAAAGCGGACGACGGATCGCCGCGCATATCCATGCCCATCTTGTCCACTTCATCCAGCAGGAACAGCGGGTTCTTAACCGCGACCTTGCTCATGTTCTGCAGGATCTTCCCGGGCATTGAGCCGATATAGGTGCGGCGATGGCCGCGAATCTCGGATTCATCGCGCACTCCTCCCAGCGACATGCGCACGAATTTGCGGTTTGTCGCACGCGCGATGGATTGGCCCAGTGAGGTTTTGCCCACGCCCGGCGGGCCCACCAGGCAAAGGATCGGCGCTTTCATCTTGTCCATGCGCTGTTGCACGGCCAGGTATTCAAGTATGCGTTCCTTGACCTTGTCCAATCCATAATGGTCTTCCTCAAGCACCACTTCGGCCTTTTTCAGGTCGGCGCTGATCTTGGTTTTTTTCTTCCACGGCAAGCCCACAAGAATGTCGATGTAGTTGCGCACGACGGTCGCCTCGGCTGACATTGGCGACATCAACCGCAGCTTTTTCAACTCCAACTCGGCCTTGGTGCGGGCCTCTTTGGACATGTGCGCGGCCTTGATCTTCTTTTCCAGTTCATCAAAGTCGGTTCCCTCTTCGCCGTCACCCAGTTCCTTCTGGATCGCCTTGACCTGCTCGTTCAAATAATATTCGCGCTGGCTTTTTTCCATCTGGCGCCTGACGCGCCCGCGGATGCGCTTCTCGACCTGGAGGATGTCAATCTCTCCCTCCAGCAGTCCGAGCAGATGCTCCAGGCGCTTGCGCACGCCAAATATTTCCAGCACTTCCTGTTTTTGCTCGAGCTTCAGCGGCAGATGGGCGGCAATGGTATCGGCCAGACGCCCGGCATCATCGATGCCGGCCAACGATGTCAGGATTTCCGGGGGAATCTTCTTGTTGAGTTTGACATACTGGTCGAACTGGGCGATCAGCACGCGGCGCATCGCTTCGGATTCGCTGTCCGTGCCATCTTCGGCCGGAACGATCTGTACCTCGGCATCGAAATGCGATTTAGCATCATATACGCGCAGCACATTGGCGCGTTGCGTTCCTTCAACCAGCACCTTCACCGTGCCGTCGGGCAATTTCAGCATTTGCAGGATGTTGGCCATGCTGCCGATGGCATAGAGATCATCCGTACCAGGATCGTCCTTGGTAGCAGATTTCTGCGCAACCAGCGCGATGCTCTTGCCGGCCTCCATGGCAGTCTCAAGTGCCTTGATGGACTTGGACCGGCCGACGAACAACGGGATCACCATATGCGGGAATACCACGACATCGCGCAATGGCAGCAACGGGAACAGGTTGCTTGTGATCGTGTTTGTAGTGCCTGGGATATCTTGTTCTGACATGACGAACCTTTCAGTTGAATTGAAGGTTAGATGGGGATAGCCGGAAATAATTCAAGCTGCCCCATCGGGACAAGATACTAAAGAGCGCCCGGGAGGCTTTGATCAAGCCGCCATATGGTTGTCCGCATAGATGATGATGGGCTTTATTTCCCCGGAGGCACCTTCATCCAGGACCACCTTGCTGACATTATTCATTGATGGCAGGTCGAACATCACATCCAGCAGCGCATGTTCCAGTATTGAGCGCAATCCGCGGGCGCCGGCCTTGCGCGCCAGAGCCTTGCGGGCGATCGCCAGCAACACCCCCTCATGGAACTCCAGATCGACATTCTCCATCGCGAACAACTTTTGATACTGCTTGGTCAGCGCATTTCTGGGCTCGGTCAGGATTTTCACCAATGCCGATTCGTCCAGCTCTTCGAGCGTGGCGACCACCGGCAAGCGCCCGACAAATTCCGGTATCAGTCCGAACTTGATCAGATCTTCCGGCTCCACCTCGCGCAGGGTCTCGCCTGTCTTGCGCTGATCCTTCCCGGCGATTGTGGCGCCGAAGCCGATGCCGGCCTTTGCAGTGCGGCTGCGTATGACTTTCTCCAGACCATCGAATGCCCCCCCGCAAATGAACAGGATGTTGGTGGTATCCACTTGGAGGAACTCCGTATTCGGATGCTTGCGCCCTCCCTGCGGCGGAATCGAAGCCTTGGTGCCCTCGATCAGCTTGAGCAGCGCCTGCTGCACGCCTTCACCGGATACATCGCGGGTAATCGACGGATTGTCGGATTTGCGGGAGATCTTGTCGATCTCGTCGACATAAACGATACCGCGCTGCGCCCTTTCCACATCGTAGTCACAGGCCTGCAGCAATTTCTGGATGATGTTCTCAACATCCTCCCCGACATAACCCGCCTCTGTCAGCGTGGTTGCATCGGCCATCACGAACGGGACATCCAGCAGGCGGGCCAGAGTTTGTGCCAGCAAAGTCTTGCCTGAGCCGGTCGGCCCGACCAGCAGGATGTTGCTCTTGGACAGCTCCACACCGTCCTTGTCGCTGCTCCTGAGGCGCTTGTAGTGGTTGTACACCGCCACCGACAAAATCTTCTTGGCCTGCTCCTGACCGATCACATATTCATCCAGTGTCGCACGGATTTCCTTGGGCACCGGCAAGTCAGATTTGCCGGTCTTGGCCTGATCATTCTGGATCTCCTCGCGCATGATGTCGTTGCACAGCGTGATGCATTCGTCGCAAACAAACACCGAAGGTCCCGCAATCAGCTTGCGCACTTCATGCTGACTCTTGCCGCAGAACGAGCAGTAAAGCAGTTTTTCGCCGGATTTAATATCGTCAGCCATCGCTATCAACCTTCCCTCGAATTATCAGCAAACCCGATCGCCTAAACGCGTTTTTCCAATACATGGTCTACCAACCCGTATTTAACCGCATCCTCGGCACTCAAAAAATTATCCCGGTCCGTATCGCGCTCGATCGTCTCCACCGTCTGGCCGGTATGCTGGGCCAGCATCTGGTTCAGCCGCTGTTTCAGGTAAAGGATTTCGCGCGCATGAATCTCCACATCGGACGCCTGGCCCCGGAAACCGCCCATCGGCTGATGGATCATCACGCGTGAATTGGGCAGGCAGAAGCGCTTGCCTTTTTCACCCGCGGCAAGGAGAAACGAACCCATGCTGGCGGCCTGGCCGATGCACAGGGTGCTGATATTCGGCTTGATGAACTGCATGGTGTCGTAAATGGCCATCCCCGCGGTCACCGAACCGCCGGGTGAATTGATGTAGAAATTGATGTCCTTGTCCGGATTTTCGGATTCTAGGAACAGCATTTGCGCCACGATCAGATTCGCGCTGTGGTCATTGACTTCGCCGACCAGGAACACCACGCGTTCCTTGAGCAGGCGGGAATAGATGTCGTACGCCCGTTCACCGCGCCCGCTGGTCTCCACGACCATGGGGATCAGGCCGATGTTTTGCGGTTCTTCATAGTGTGTCATTTTATGCATGTTCCATCAGTTCGTTGAATACTGCCTGTTTGTCTACCGTCTTGGCCTGGCTCATCGCCCAGTTCACCACATTCTCTTCCAGCACGACATGCTCGACCTCCCGCATCCGATTTGGATCGGAGTTGTACCAGCGTATCACATCTTCCGGCTGGTCAAAGCTCTGAGCATATTCCCGGATAAAACTCTTGATCTGCTCGGGTTTTGCCTTCAGGCCCTGTGTCTGCACCAGATGCGAAAGAATCAGACCCAGCTTGACGCGCCTTTCACCGCGCTCCGTGAACAATTCCGGGGGCAGGGAAATTCCCTTCATTTTCATCCCCCGCGACTCCATATCCTGCGCGGCCTGCTGCATCAGCAATTGCACCTCTTCATCCACCAGCACCCAGGGCACCGCAAACCCGGAGACTTTCAACAGGGCCGCCATCGCGGCGTCCTTGTTGCGCGCCTTCAGGCGGCGCGATATCTCGCTGGCCAGATTGCTGCGAATCTCATCATGCAATTTGCCCAAATCGCCATCCGGGATACCGACAGCCTTGGCAAAGTCAGCATCCACCTCCGGCAGCTTCGGCGCTTCGACCTGGTTCAGCGTGATCGTAAAATTCACCTGTTTGCCCGCCACGTCCTTGCTGTGGTATTCATCCGGGAAAGTCATGTCAAAGGACCTGGTTTCTCCGGCCTTCATGCCGATGACGACCTTCTCGAACTCGGGCAGCATGGCCCCCGCCCCCAATACCACCGGATAATCCTTCGCCGCGCCGCCGGAAAAATTCTCACCGTTCAGTCTTCCGGTGAAATCGATGTTCACCCGGTCACCGGATTGAGCCACGCGATCGACTTTCTCGTATGTGGTGCGCTGTTTGCGCATCGATGCAATGGTGTTATCAACATCCTCCTGGGTCAATTCATAAACCAGGCGTTCGATCACTTCGCCCGACAGGTCGCCGACCGCCACCTCCGGATAGACCTCGAAGGTCGCGCTGTATTCGATCTGATCCGCGTTCATATCCTTGGTCTTGATCTCGAATTTCGGGAAACCCGCCACCATCAGCTTGTTATTTTGCGCGGCCTCGCTGAACGAGCGTTGCAGCGCATCGCTCAACGCCTCTTGCCGGGCTTGCTCGCCGTAGTATTGCTCGACGATCTTCGCCGGCACCTTGCCGGGACGGAAACCGGCTATCTTGGCATTGCGGCCGATGCTTTTCAGGCGCTGGGAGACTTGGCTGCGGATAAGCTGCTGTGGAATGGATGCGTTCAGGCGACGTTCTAACGCGCTTACAGTTTCTACGCTGGACATGCTGTATTTCCTTGAAATTAAGTTGATTGGTGGCTGGTGCGAAAGGAGAGACTCGAACTCTCACGCCTCACGGCGCTGGAACCTAAATCCAGTGCGTCTACCAATTCCGCCACTTTCGCGCTGTTTGCTTCCAGCATCGTGGGCGATTATATCACTAAGCTGCTCTTTCACTAACCGGGGGCTTTAATTTCGACCACTGAACGCCCGCGCAGCTTGCCTTGCAGCATCAAGGGAAAAACTTGCGGCAATCCGGAAAAAGGGACGGTGTGCGCGATCCGGGCCAATTGCCCGGGATGCAAATCAGCAGAAAGACGATGCCATATCCGGCTGCGCACCGGCATGGCCGTGGCGGCCGAATCGATGCCGAGCAGACACACGCCGCGCAGGATGAACGGCAGCACGGTGGTAGTCAATTCGACACCGCCCGCGTTGCCAAAACTTGCAATCGCTCCGTTCTGCTGCATCGTGCGAGTCAGCCAACCAAGGGTCTCCCCGCCCACCGAATCGAGCGCGCCGGCCCAAAGCGCCTTTTCCAGCGGGCGTGTTCCCATTGCGACATCCTTGCGAAACAGGATCTCGGCTGCCCCCAGCGATTTCAGGTAATCATGCGCGCCTTCTTTTCCGGTCAGCGCGACCACGTGATAGCCCAATCGCGACAGCATCTGGATCGCCAGGCTGGACACCCCGCCGGTGGCGCCGGTCACGATCACCTTGCCGTTTTCCGGCCGCAATTCGTTTTGCTCGAGACGATGGATGGATAATGCAGCGGTGAATCCCGCGGTACCGAGTGCCATCGCGTCGAACAACGACAACCCTTGCGGCAGCGGCACCACCCAGCCAGCCGGCACGCGCACATATTCGGCATAACCCCCGTCATGCGCCACGCCCATGTCATAGCCGGTCACCAGCACCGCGTCTCCGGCCTTGAAGCGCGCATCGGACGAACTCGCCACCACGCCCGAGACATCAATGCCGCCCACGCAGGGAAAACGGCGTATCACCTTGCCCGCGCCAGTGGCGGCCAGCGCGTCCTTGTAGTTCACGCTGGAGTAATGAGCCTGTATCACGACCTCGCCGGGATCGAGATCATCCAGCGTCAGCTCGACGAAACGCCCTGCGGATTTGCCGTCTTGTTCAAAGACGCGGTAAGCGGAAAACTTATCCATGAAAATTGTCGCCCCCTACAGATCCAGCAGCACCCGTCCCGGATATTCCAGCGCCTCCTTGATCGTGGACAAGAACTGCACCGCTTCGCGCCCGTCGATGATGCGGTGATCGTAGGACAGCGCAAGATAATTCATCGGCCGGATCACGATCTGCCCGTTCTCCACCACGGCCCTGTCCTTGGTGGCGTGGATGCCGAGTATTGCCGCTTGGGGCGGGTTGATGATGGGGGTCGAGAGCATCGAGCCGAACACGCCGCCGTTGGAAATCGAGAACGTGCCGCCGGTAAGTTCGTCCAGGGTCAGCTTGCCGACCTTTGCGCGCGCGCCAAAATCGGTGATCTGTTTTTCGATGTCGGAGAAGGAAAGCTTGTCCACATCGCGGATGATGGGCACGGCCAGCCCGCGCTCGCTGCCGATCGCCACACCGATGTCGAAGTAACCGTGGTAAATGATGTCGCTGCCGTCCACCGACGCGTTGACAATCGGGAATTTCTGCAACGCCAGCAACGCCGCCTTGACGAAAAAGGAAGAGAAGCCCAGCTTGACGCCGTGTTTCTTTTCGAACGCATCCTTGTATCGATTGCGCAGATCCATCACCGGCTGCATGTTGACCTCGTTGAAGGTAGTCAGGATCGCGGCGTTCTGCTGCGATTGCAGCAAGCGCTCGGCAATACGCTGGCGGATCCTCGTCATCGCCACGCGCTGTTCCGGCCGGTTGCCAGACGGCGCGATGCCCGGTACCGATTCAGCGCCGGCGGATAATGGCGCTTGCGGACCTTGCTGCATCGCATTCAGCACGTCTTCCCTGGTGACGCGCCCGCCGCGTCCGCTGCCTTGCAGGCTGCCGGCATCCACCTCGTGTTCGCGTGCAAGCTTTCGCACCGATGGCGAAGCGGCCGAAGCGGCATCTGTTTGCGGCGCAGCGGGTTTCCCGGCAACAGCCGCGGTATCGATCTGCGCGATCAGCTCTTCGCTGCCCACTTTTTCACCATCCCCCTTGATGATCTTGCTCAGCACGCCGCTCTTGGAGGCGGGCAGCTCCAGCACCACCTTATCAGTCTCAACGTCGATCAGGTTCTCGCCCTCGACGACAGCCTCGCCCACTTGTTTATGCCAGGTCAGCAGCGTCGCTTCGGATACGGATTCGGACAGTTGCGGTGCTTTGACGTCAATGATAGCCATGGTGCGATGCTCCGGGATTGGGTTTGTTGTCGAGGTCGTCGCGGAAGGCAGCTTCGATCACGGCCTTCTGTTGTTCCTGATGGACCGCCAGATAACCGGCGGCAGGTGCCGCGGACGAGGGTCGCAGCGCATAGTCGAGACGCATGCCCTTGCGCATATGGCGCAGCAGATAATGCTGGATGCGATGCCATGCGCCCTGGTTGCCCGGCTCCTCCTGGCACCAGACTACCTCGGTCGCCTGCGGATAGGCGGCGATCTGCGCGGTGAGGTCATCGTGCGGGAACGGGTAAAGCTGCTCGATGCGGATGATTGCCATATCGGCGATGCCCTTGGCGCGGCGGGCGGCGAGCAGTTCGTAATACACTTTCCCGCTGCATGCGATGATCCTGCGCACCTTGCCTGCATCCAGCGCATCAACTTCTGCGATGACCGGCTGAAACTTGCCCTGCGAGAAACTTGCCAGCGGCGAAGCCGCTTCCTTGCTGCGCAACAGGCTCTTGGGCGTGAACACGACCAGTGGTTTGCGCATCGGACGCAACACCTGGCGGCGCAGCAGGTGGAACATCTGCGCAGGAGTGGAAGGAACGCACACCTGGATGTTGTAGTCCGCGCACAGCTGCAGATAGCGCTCGATACGCCCCGAGGAATGCTCCGCGCCCTGTCCCTCATAACCATGCGGCAGCAGCATCACCAGCCCGCACTTCCTGCCCCACTTCACCTCGCCGGACGCGATGAATTGGTCGATCACCACCTGTGCGCCGTTGGCAAAGTCGCCGAACTGGGCTTCCCAAAGGACCAGCGAAGTGGGCTCGGCCGTCGCATATCCGTATTCAAAACCCAGCACGCCCTCCTCGGACAACAGCGAGTCGATCACCACAAAGTCGGCCTGGTCGGGCGCGAGATGCTGCAGGGGAATATGAACACCGTCGCCGAATTCCACGCGTTTCTGGTCATGCCATGCGGCATGGCGGTGAAAGAACGTGCCGCGCTGACTGTCCTGGCCGCTAAGCCGCACCGGATATCCTTCGGTGAGCAGCGACGCGTATGCGAGGTTTTCCCCCATTCCCCAGTCCAGCGGCAAATCGCCGCGAGCCATCGCGACACGGTCTTCGACGATCTTCTGCACGCGCGGGTGAAGGATGAAATTGTCTGGAACGGCGGTCAAAGGTTTAGCCAACTGCTGCAGGCGCTCCAGCGGCACGGCAGTGTCCACGGCCACATCCCAGCTGATATCGTCCTTGAACGGCGTCCAGTCCGAGGCGGATCTGGCGCTGTTCTTTTCAAGCGCAGGCTGAATCGAGTTGCGCCCTTCATCCATCGCCTTGCGGTAGCTCGCAACCATTTCATCGGCTTCGCCGGACTGGATCACGGCCTGTTCCGCCAGACGCTGCGCATACAGGGCGCGCGTGCCCGGATGCTGGCGGATGTAGCTGTACATGAAAGGCTGCGTGACCCAAGGCTCGTCCTGCTCGTTATGCCCCAGCTTGCGAAAACAAACCAGGTCGATCACCACGTCCTTCTTGAATTGCATACGATAATCCAGCGCGATCTCGGTGATCAGCAATACCGCATCGGGATCGTCCGCATTGACATGCAGGATCGGTGCGTCGATCATTTTTGCAACATCGGTGCAGTATGAACTGGAACGGATGTCGCGCAGATCGGAAGCGGTAAAGCCGATCTGGTTATTCACGATGATGTGCACCGTACCGCCGGTGCCGTAACCCCGCGTCTGCGACATGGCCAGCGTTTCCATCACCACGCCCTGTCCGGCGAAAGCGGCGTCACCATGGATCAGGATCGGTATCACTTTTGAACCATCATGGTCCTTGCGTCTATGCTGGCGCGCGCGGACCGATCCTTCAACCACGGGATCGACGATCTCCAGATGGGAGGGATTGAAGGCTAGCGCAACGTGCATATCTCCGCCTGGCGTGGCGATGTCCGCGGCAAAACCCTGGTGATATTTGACATCGCCGGATGCCAGGTGATCGGCATGGATGCCCTCGAATTCTGCAAACAGCATGCCCGGCTGCTTGCCGAGAATATTGACCAGCACGTTGAGACGGCCGCGATGCGCCATGCCGATCACGGCCTCCTGCACGCCCTGCGTGCCGGCGCGCTGCAGCAAATGATCGAGCGCCGAAATCAGTGTTTCACCGCCTTCCAGCGAGAAGCGCTTTTGCCCGACGAACTTGGTATGCAGGTAGCGTTCCAGGGTTTCCGCGGCGGTGATGCGCTCCAGGATGCGGCGGCGAATCGCGGCATCATAACCGGGATCACCGCGGCCACTTTCCAGGCGCTGCTGCAACCAGCGTTTCGTTGCCACATCACCGATATACATGTATTCGGCGCCGATGCTGCCGCAATAGGTCTGGCGCAGCAGTTGGAGTATCTCGCGCAGGGTCATGCGTGCCCCGCCCACTAGTGAACCCGTGTCGAAAGTGGTATCCATGTCCGCTTCAGCCAATCCGTAATGCGCCGGATCAAGCTCGGCAACGACCGGTTTTGCAAATCGCTTCAACGGATCGAGATTGGCGACACGCAGGCCGAGGAAGCGATGCGCATTGATGAGCTGCAACACGAATACCTGCTTGCGCTCCAGCTCGGCGTCCGGGGTCAGAAAGGGTCCGTGTGCCGTCTTGGGCAAGGCCGCGAAGGAGCGCTGAATCTGGCTATGCACATGGTCGTGCGCGCCCGCGGGCAGCGGCGGAAGCGCGTCGAAATAGCTGCGCCACTCGGCCGGAACGGCGCCGGGATTCACCAGATATTGCTCGTACAATTCCTCGACGAAAGGCGCGTTGGCGCCGAACAGCAGCGAGCTGTCCTTCATCCATTGCATGAAATTGACCGGCTTGTTCAACGTTTCTCCAAAGGTAGGTAATCGCGCTTGGCGGCGCCCCGATATAGCTGGCGCGGGCGGCCGATCTTCTGTTCGGAATCGCCGACCATCTCATTCCATTGCGAAACCCAGCCTATGGTGCGCGCCAGCGCAAAGATCACCGTGAACATGTTCTTCGGGATACCGAGTGCGCGCAGCACGATGCCGGAATAGAAATCCACGTTCGGATACAGCTTGTGCTCGATGAAATACGAGTCACTCAACGCGACACGCTCCACCTCCATCGCCAGTTCGAACAGCTTGTTGTTCTCGAGCTTGAGTTCCTTGAGTACCTCGTGACAGGTCTGGCGCATCACGCTAGCGCGCGGGTCCATGTTCTTGTAGACACGATGGCCGAAACCCATCAGGCGGTATTTCTTGTCCTTCACGCCCTGCACATACTCTTTCACGCGAGATATGTCGCCGATCTCTTCGAGCATGTTCAGCGCGGCCTCGTTGGCTCCGCCGTGCGCCGGCCCCCACAGCGCGGCGATGCCTGAGGCTACACAGGCAAAGGGATTGGCACCGCTAGAACCGGCCAGGCGCACCGTTGCGGTGGAAGCATTCTGCTCATGGTCCGCGTGCAAGATGAAAATGCGTTCCAGCGCGCGCACCAGCACCGGATTCTGCACATAATCTTCCGAAGGAACGCCGAACGTCATGTACATGAAGTTTTCCACGTAACTGTAACGGTTCTTCGGATACATGAACGGTTCGCCGGTGTTGTACTTGTAGGCCATCGCGGCAATGGTCGGGACCTTGGCGATCAAGCGCATCGCCGAGATCTCGCGATGTTCCGGGTTGTTGATGTCCAGGGAATCATGATAGAACGCCGACAGCGCACCGACCACACCGACCATCACCGCCATCGGGTGGGCATCGCGGCGGAAACCGTTGTAGAACCGGGTCAACTGGTCGTGCACCATGGTGTGCATGGTGACCTTGTTCACGAATTCCGCCTTCTGCTCGATGTTCGGCAATTCCCCGTACTTCAACAGATAACACACCTCGAGGAAATCCGACTTCTCGGCAAGCTGTTCGATGGGATAACCGCGGTAATAGAGCAGTCCTGCATCGCCGTCGATGAAGGTGATCGCCGACGTGCAACTGGCCGTTGCGGTAAATGACGGATCGTAGGTGTACACACCGAGCTTGCTGATGCCGCGCACATCCACCACGTCCGGGCCGAGTACGCCGGACAGGATGGGCAATTCGATACTGCGCCCGTCATCCAGAGTCAGTTTTGCGATACGTTGCTTGCTTTCCATCGGTGCTCCTCCAGTGTGTACGCGTGTTCAGGATGACCTGATCAATTCCAGCAACGCCTGCTGATTTTCCTGCGTCGCTTGCTCCCTGCCCGCAATCATATCCCAGAGCGGGTTGTCGGGTGTATCCAGCAACTCCTCGAACGCCCGTTGCCGGGCCGGGTCGAGCTGGGCATAGTGCTTGTCTATGAAACGACCCAGCACGATATCCAGTTCCAGCAAACCGCGCCTGCTCCGCCAGCGTATCCGATCAAGGTGTTTCATACGGGGTTTTCATCACAGGTTTTTCATACCAGGCGCTTGACCATCATGTCCTTGATTTTTCCGATGGCCTCGGTCGGATTCAATTCCTTAGGGCATACATCCACGCAATTCATGATGGTGTGGCAACGAAACAGGCGGTACGGGTCTTCCAGATCGTCGAGGCGCTCGCTGGTAGCCTGATCGCGCGTGTCCGCGATGAAGCGGTAGGCCTGCAGCAGACCCGCTGGACCGACGAACTTGTCCGGGTTCCACCAGAACGACGGGCAGGCCGTCGTGCAGCACCCGCACAGGATGCATTCATACAGGCCGTTCAGATGGGCGCGTTGATCCGGCGATTGCAGACGCTCGGTCTCGGGCGGCGGCTCGTTGTTGATCAGGTAAGGCTTGACCGAATGGTATTGCTTGAAGAACTGCGTCATGTCGACGATCAGGTCGCGGATCACCGGCAATCCCGGCAGCGGCCGCAATTCGACCGGCTCCCTGAGGGTATGCAGCGGCGTGATGCATGCCAGCCCGTTGCGCCCGTTGATGTTCATCGCATCCGACCCGCACACGCCCTCGCGGCATGACTTGCGCAGCGACAGGCTGTCATCCTGCTCCTTGATCAGCAGCAGCGCGTCGAGCAGCATCTTGCCCTGGGTACTGTCGTCATGCCTGATATCCAGTTCATAGTCCTGCATATACGGCGCGGTGTCTGTGTCAGGGTTATAACGGTAAATGCGAAACTTCATCTATGCGGCTCCCTAAACCGGCCACCTGGCAAGCAACGACAGATTGCCCGCGCGGCCTCGCTGGTTGTTCGATCAATATACCCGCGCCTTGAGCGGAAAGGATTCAACTGACAACGGTTTCAAGCGCACCGGTTTGTAATCCAGCCGGCGTCCCTCGCGAAAATACAGGCTGTGCTTTAGCCAGTCCACATCGTCGCGCTGCCGGAAGTCGTCGCGCGCGTGCGCACCCCGGCTTTCCCTGCGCGCCTCTGCGGCGATCATGGTCGCCTGAGCGACCTCGATCAGGTTATCCAGTTCCAGCGCTTCGATGCGAGCGGTATTGAATACCTTGCTCTTGTCCCTTATCTCGGTTTTCGCGACCCGTTCGGCTATCTGCTTGATCTGTTCCACGCCCTCGGCCAGCAAGTCCGGAAATCGGAACACGCCGCAATGCTTCTGCATCGTTCTGCGCATCGCATCGCCGACTTCGGCCACGCGCTCGCCGTTCTTCTGGTTCTCCAGGCGCGCCACCCGCGCCAGGGGACGCTCCGCGGCGTCGGCAGGCAGGGGTTTGGGATGCGGGTTGCTGTTCAGGTCCTCGATGATTTGCCGGCCCGCCTCGCGCCCGAACACGATCAGGTCGAGCAGAGAATTGCAGCCCAGGCGGTTTGCGCCATGCACCGAGACGCAGGCGCATTCGCCCACCGCGTACAGGCCATGCACCACCTCGTCCGGGCCGGTCTTGTAGGGTGCGACGACCTGGCCGTGAAAATTGGTGGGGATGCCGCCCATCATGTAATGGGCGGTGGGCACAACCGGGATCGGCGCCTTGGCCGGATCGACGTGGGCGAATTTCAGGGATATCTCGCGGATGCCGGGCAGCCGCTGACGGATCACGTCTTCGCCGAGATGATCCAGCTTGAGCATCACGTGGTCGCCGTGCTTGCCGCAGCCGCGCCCCTCGTTGATCTCCATGGTCATCGCGCGCGAGACCACGTCGCGGCTGGCCAGATCCTTCGCGTTGGGCGCGTACTTTTCCATGAAGCGCTCGCCATCCTTGTTGACCAGATAGCCGCCCTCACCGCGCACGCCTTCGGTGATCAATACGCCTGCGCCATACACGCCCGTCGGGTGGAACTGGAAGAACTCCATGTCCTCCAGCGGGATCCCGGCACGCGCCGCCATTCCCAGTCCGTCGCCGGTGTTGATAAATGCGTTGGTGCTCGAGTGGAAGATGCGCCCCGCCCCGCCGGTGGCGAACAAGGTCGCGCGCGCCTGGAACATCATCACCTCGCCGGTCTCGATCTCGAGCGCGGTCACGCCGAGCACATCGCCGTCCCGATCGCGTATCAGGTCAAGTGCCATCCACTCGGTGAAGAAATGCGTGTTGGCCTTGACGTTCTGCTGGTACAGCGTGTGCAGCAACGCGTGGCCGGTGCGGTCCGCCGCGGCACAGGCGCGGTCCACCGGTGTCTTGCCGTAGTCCTGCATGTGGCCGCCGAACGGACGCTGATAGATCTTGCCGGCGTCAGTGCGGTCGAACGGCATGCCGAAATGTTCCAGTTCGTACACCACTTCCGGGGCGGCGCGGCACATGAACTCGATCGCATCCTGGTCGCCGAGGTAGTCCGAGCCTTTCACCGTGTCGTACATATGCCAGTGCCAGTTGTCCTCCTTGATGTTGCCCAGCGAAGCGGCGATGCCGCCCTGTGCCGCAACGGTATGCGAACGGGTCGGAAACACCTTCGACAGTACCGCCACCTTCAGCCCCGCATGCGCCAGCTGCAGTGCCGCGCGCATCCCGGAACCGCCCGCGCCGACCACCACCACATCAAAAGATCGCTTTGCAACTGTCATTACATTCCCCACAGAATTTCGACCGCCCATATCGCATAAAGAATCAACGCAAGTATCACCAGCACATGAACCGCAAGTCTGACCGCCGCGGAATTGACGTAATCCATCACGATGTCGCGTATGCCGACCCAGGCGTGATAGAACAGGCCGAACAGGAACAGCAAACTGAACGTGCGTACCACCTGGCTGGAGAACAGTGCGGTCCAGACGTCATAATTCAGATAGGGCTGCATCAGCAGATACGTTGCGATCGATATTACGTACAGCGCCATCAGTGCTGCCGTGATACGCTGGATCAGCCAATCTCGCAGTCCGTAATGCGCTCCGACAACGACCCGGTTCACCATAACTTCACCCCCAGGAAAACAGTCAGCGCCAGACTCGCCACCATTACCGCCCAGCTGCTGTTGCGTGCCTGCGCAAGATCACGCACCAGATGGAGGTCGATCGCGATATAACGCAACCCTGCACAAAAGTGGTGCAGGAACGCCCACAACAAACCAAGCATGACCAACTTGGCCAGCGGATGTGCGAGCAAGGACATCAATTCGGTATAGGTTTCAATGGAATTCAGGCTGTACTGCAGCATCAGCAAAAGCAGCGGCAATGCGATGAAAAGCAATAATCCGCTGATGCGATGGAGTATGGAAACGATACCGGGAAGCGGCAACTTGATTTTATGCAGCGCGAGGTGTTTGGGGCGTTTCTTGTCCATTGCAAAGTTCAGGCTTGCTTTGAATCGAATAGCCGACATGCTACACCTTTTGCGTGGCGGGAGAAAATCAAAATGGCCAGCGCACTGTTATATTACCCGTCGATTCATGCTCTAAATACAAGCCCATACACCATGGCCAGTGATATTCGCGACAGTCAGGTAACGCGGCAGCACAGACACCGTAAACCAGTTCTTCTTCGGGCTGCATGCAATCATGCGTTCAGTATTTTCCAAACTGGAAATGAGTCTGAACGAAGGTTTGTGGATCTGAGTATCTGAATCTTGTTCTGACTCGGTCGGGTTGATAAATTCTTGTTTGTTCTGCCTTGCTGTTTTACCCATCAAGCCTGTTTCCTTGTTGCAGCAGAGATCGCGTGAAACAGTTTCCTTCTTGCATTGTTCAGCGCCAAGGCAGCGTCATTGTCGCTCATCTCTGATGCCTGTGCATCCAGTAGCTCAAAGGTGATGTCCGGCTTGAGATACTCACTGGCATTGGGCAAGGATTTCAGCTTCTCATAGGGGGTCTTCATCTCCTCGTAGCGATAGCGTTTGCGCTCCTTCCCTTTGGCATCGGTGATCGTTTCCGGGAAGAAACAAGGTCGGTGGAAGTTGACGTATGGGTTGAGGAAGTCGGCACAGAAAGCATTGACCAGACTGGCGCAGTGTTGCGGGATATGGGCATAGCCCAGATGCTTTCGCACCACCGCGCCGTTCTTGGATTCCGCCAATGCGTTGTCGTTGGAATGCCGCGGCCGTGATTTGGTGAATTCAACCCGCAACTTCTCCAGCAGCGCGGCTACTTGGTAGTTGATGTACTCTTTGCCGTTATCCGCGTGGAATCCCAGGATGACAAACGGAAATCCATCCAGCAACTGCCCAATGACCGGCAGCAGGTAAGCCTCGCTGATCTTCTCGCAGGTGGCGACCAGCTGAAACTGGGTTACACAGTCCACTGCGTTGATGTGATACACCCCTTTTGCCCCGTCCTGGTCGCCTTGGTGCACGCTGTCGATGCGGATGTAGCCCGGCATCCCATTGGGCTGGGGTGCGCGACGCTGGCCGATGGGTAATCCGGTTGGCCGGGTCTTGGTCCAATGCCGCCGCTTGTTCTGGTACTGTTTCTCACCCCGTAGGTTGTACAGATGTGAAACCGAGATTCCCGCCAGACGCTCGAAGCGCGCATCACCGAACACAAGTAAAGCGCGCTCCATCAGCTTCTTGGTGGCAGGGCCGGACAGTGTGCCATGCAGCGCATCGATCTCGGCCAACAAGGCCACGTCCGTGGCGGTGAAGCGGCCGGTGAAGCCGTGCTGGGGCGTAACTTGTCGTTTCGACAACTTCCCGTCCCGGCGGTATCGCCGCACCAGCCGGGTTACTTGTTGCCGTGACAGGCCAGTCATGCGCTCCAGATAGCGCAGCAACACGCCCTTGTCGGCTTTGCCGTGCGGTGAATAGCCAAACCGCTTGAGCACACGCTCGATAAATGAATTGCGTTCCGCCTTGGGAACTTTGAAGGCCACCTCCGTCGTGCCGTCCAAGAATGCCCTGACCTGCGCCAGGGTTTGCAGCCGCGCTTCTTCCATGTCGATCACCATGCATCGCATCATGACCGATTCAGAACTTTAGCCGTTCAGACTCATTTCTCGTTGGAAATACGACCCGCCTTCAGACTCATTTCATATTGGAAGAGGCTCGTTCTTTACAGATGAAGTACCGGTTGTTATCCTCAAGCCTCGCTCAAACATTTGTTTCATTTTCCAACCTGACAAATTTTATAAGGACTGACCATGCATAAATCGCTTTTCGCCGCTATTGCCATCGCCGCCGCACTGCCAATCTCGGCCTTTGCCACGGACAGTTATACAGTAGACTCAAACCACACCTTCCCGCATTTCAGCATCAGTCACCTGGGCTTTTCGACACTGCAAGGCCGGTTTGACAAGACCAGCGGGACGGTAATGCTGGATCGCGCAGCAAAAACCGGCTCAGTGGATATCACCATTGCGTCTGATTCCGTCAGCACCGGCTATGTCAAGCGCGACGAGCATCTGAAATCTCCTGATTTCTTTAATGCGGCGGAATTTCCGACCATTACATACAAATCCACGGCTGTGCATTTCAAGGGCGACACTCCCTCCAGCGTGGACGGCAACTTGACCATCATGGGTGTCACCAAACCCGTCACGTTGAACATCGATGCATTCCATTGCGGCACGAATCCGATGAACAAGAAAGACGAATGCGGTGCCGGCGCCAGCGCCCAGATCAAGCGCTCCGATTTCGGCGTCAAATACGGCTTGCCGGCGATCGGCGACGACGTGAAACTGGTATTCGAGATCGAGGCGGTCAACAACTGATCCCGATCTGCAATAAGAAAGGTAGCCGCTCCAGGCTGCCTTTTTTGTTTGTGCCCATTATGACGTTATCGTGATGCACTGACTCATATCAAGCAGCAGTTGTTTCTTGACCATGAATTCCTGCATAGAAGTTCTCGCGAATATTCATCTGTCTGCCCTGCGCCCGGAAGCGGACACGAACACGGGCGCAAGGCAGTCATGCTGGCCAACGCTTGTCGACTGGGAAGGGACAGTCCGCCACGGCTTTTCGCTTCCTCATGGCCGCCATTCGCGAAGCAGCACTAAGGACACATTGCAGTCATTTGGGACGCCGGAAAGCCGCCTTTCATTAGCCGCAAATTAATCTGGAAAATTCATCAATGGGTATAGCTCAAGATATTCCGCAGGCTTGTGAGTTGCTATCAAAAGCCCGAATATGCGATGCTTCCCTGCCGCCTGCAATTTGCGTCACTTCAAAGGCAATCTTCTGGCCTTTCTTGAGTAGCTTGAAACCGCTCATATTGATTTCGGAGTGGTGCGCCAACAAATCTTCACCGCCATGATCGGGAGTGACAAAACCAAACCCCATCTCATCGTTAAGCCATTTAACTGTTCCGTTTGTCATGTGATCAGGTCCTTGCTAGAAAATCAGGGGGCTCCCGCGTGTAATTCATGGCACCGGGACGTCAATTGGTGTGATCTTTGATTTTGATGTCTTTGCGGTTCTTGCGCATAGCATCGATTTCCGATTCGGCAGACAACCAGTCGGCCAGCCGATCGCCGCCCCTAAAGCCGCGATGCTCGGCATGGTAATTAGCCGCAACAGAGATCATTTCTTCGCGGTCAAGCCCGTCACCAATATCATTCTTCAGTGCGGCAGCCTGGATTTTCTTGTTGGGTTTGCCTGGGCTAGCAGACGCGTTTGCCATAATCGTTCTCCTTGGGAAATTGCCGACAATCATATGAAACAACATAACTGATCTTCGATGAAACCATATTGTGGAAGGGATTGCAGAATCAGCAAATGGTTCCAAAAAGGCGATCAACTCGAATCACTGGACGCAAGATACGGGTACGTACACATCGCTTCCGTGCTGCAACGCACAGAACATGCCTGCAAGGAAGCATAGGATGCGCTTACCCGTTAATGCTTTAGGGGATGCCGTGCAATCCAACAACGTACCGTATTTCAAATATCATCTTACGAATCCCTTTTCCATGCATTTTGGATTCGTGTGGCAGCCTTGTCCGCCATCAAAACGAAGACCTGGAGGCCAATCTATGAGCACTCGGGGGAAGGGATTATCCAGTACTGCGGCTATTGTCATTGTGGCCCGGCGCCTCGCTCGGACCGCCTGGTCGATGTGCACCTATAAAACCGAATTCGATCCTGGACGCCTGATGAAAAGCTTGACTTGAACCATAGAATCTTCTGGCACACATTCCTGCCGCTCGATTTTCTCGGAAGCGGCTATTCAGGAGATAGCCAAAAAAGAGCTGGTGCAATCGAAAATATCGTTGCCAACTGAAGTTATGTGGACTAGCGCACAGATAAACCCGGACGTTTGCCGCACATTCAAGTTCCCTTAACCCTGTTCAACATCAAGGAAATCCGATGATTACGATCCGGCACACCGACGTTACAGGTGGCGAAATCATGAATTACAAACTGACTCATATTGATCGAGAGGCGAGCGTTCTGGATGCCGGCAAACTGATGCGAAAAGCCGGTACGGCAGAGCTTCTCGTCACCGATCGGTCGGAGGGTACGCTGCATCCACTTGGCTTCGTGACTGCGAGCGATATCGTTACCCGCGTCATGGCCGCAGAGCTTGATCCCGCAGTGATCACTGCGGGAGATATTGCGTGGTCAGGCACCGCAGCCGATACCGCAGAAAGCGAAGCCGCACGAGGTTGCCGTTCGCACGTACATCCTGGCGAGGCGCTGGCTGTGCTGGATGGCGAGGGCCTCGTGATCGGTGGCGTGCGACTCGATGAGATTGAAGGTTCATTGGCTTATCCGTATTGAACGGCCGGAATCAGCCATTTGAAATATTTCCTCGATTAAATAATTTCGGGCGGCGGGTACAATCAATGTCAGGTTCAACAATGCGTCCAATGTCCAATGATGCGTCTGCATCCTTTGCGAAGAAGCACATTTCCAATGGAGCATCTATGAGCAAGCCAGCCAATTCAATTACGCTTACACGATGATCTGGTCAAACTTAACCCAACTTACCAGTGCAATCCTGCTAATCGTAGCCGCCGTGCTGCCCGTTGTTAACCCGCTGGGCGACACCCCAATTTTCCTGAGAATGACACCCGGTTGCGATGAGGCTACCCGCGCTTTGCTGGCAAGGCGTATAGCGCTCTATTCTTTTTTCTTTCTGCTGGGAGCGCTGTTGCTTGGCTCTTTCGTCCTGGTTGTATTCGGCATTTCGATCCCTGTGGTGCAGGTGGCCGGGGGAGCCGTGGTATGCGCGTTCGGCTGGAATCTTCTGTCCGACAGTCCCAAAGCTGTCGATGTGACCCTGGATCCAGCTCAAGCCAAACTCATCGCCCTGGGACGGGCAATCACTCCTCTGACATTGCCGATGACGATTGATGGCGGCGTTATTGCGGTTGCAATCACCGTTGGTGCGTTTCACGCGCACACTATCATAAGCGCGGTGATCCAGCTGGTCGCCGCCATCATCGGTGCCGGCATCATCGCGATGTTCATACTGTTGACGTATCGCTACGCCCATCGGATCAGCAAACTGATCGGAAACACAGGCATGAAGGTGGTGGTGAGACTATCGGCGTTCATCATGCTGTGCATTGGTGTGGGGATCAGCTGGAACGGCATCAAGTCGTTGCTGGCAGAAATCGGCATCCACGGCTGAGAGTCCCGAATCCCAATCTGCTGATGCACCTGAGCAATGCGGCTTAGTCCCGACCGGGAAGCGCGGTATGCATCGATGGACTGTGCGGTGTTGAGCAGATGTGACAGAGCGCTTAAAAGGAAACGAAGCCGAAATGCCGGCCAAAACTGGACATTCACAAGGTCTGGCCAAGGAATTCCAATATCCGTGGGCAGATTCGACTCAATGCTGACCGCCAGCTTGTGGCACACAGCCTAACTTCATGTGGTCAAACTGCCTTGCATAAGGCAGCCAGTCGCGAGCGGCAATTATTGGCCCGATTTCTGCCTTCATATCACGACCACGCCCATGTCCTTTGCCACACCAAAAACAGACATTCTTTGGCCGCTTGGCTGACGTATGCTTCCTAGGATTGGGTGCCTCGCCTGATTTCCTCGCGGCGGCGATGCAACTCGACAATTTCAGCATCAATATGGGTGATGACGTTATCGAGCGCCTCGCGAGCGGAAACCTCGCGTTCCTCCATGAGCCACGGCTCAATTTCGGCCTTGAGGTCCTCGAAGGCACCGAGTCTAACCTCCAGGCGGGTTAATTCGTCGCATTGTTTATCGTCCATATTTTTCTTCAAAGTCCCTTCATTAGTGACACCGTAAAATGACTGTTATTGGCCGGCCTTTTTGCCGGTCACATTGGATGTATTCGAATTTCCGCTTCACTCTTGGAAGCAGTCTCTGAATAAAAAAACTTGCATGGGTAATCTTTAGCCAAACTGAATTTCGGGCCAAGTCAATACCAAGTTGTCATGAGACAGGTTGCTGATGATCACAAGTAATAAAGTCTGTCGGAGCACCCCTTGATTCTATAAGGCTTCAAAAATTAGCAAAACAGGTGCAAAGTCTGTCGGAGGTAATAAAAAATCATGATTTCGAGATTGCCCTTGGAATAAAGTCTGTCGAAGCCAGTAAACATAAGGGAGTTAGCACAATCAAACGTTTACTCAAATGCGAATTTCGATTCTCGTAGAATTACGATTTAATTCGGTACCCCATTGCTCGATATCCACGCTGCCTTTTATCCCACATTCTTAGCAATACCGGATGCCCAGAGTCCACAAAATCAACAATCCGAACATCGGTCTTGCTTGCATGCTCACGGTGCAATCGCCCTGCATATTGTTGCAATGTTCCCTTCCACGAAACTGGCATCGCCATTATCAGCGTATCGAGCGGCGGATGATCGAACCCTTCGCCGACCAACTTCCCCGTCGCAAGTAGCACCCGCGGCGCATCCGGTGGCAATTCGTTAAGATTATCGATCAACAATGTCCGCTGCTTCTTGGACATCCGCCCATGCAAGATGAATAGATTCTTTACCTTGTCTGCCAGCGTAGTTGTGATTGCATCCAAATGTTCATTTCGTTCCGTCAATACCAGTGCCTTACGTCCTTGGTTATATGCAGTCTCAATTTCGGCAACAATCGTTTCAGTTCGTTCATGATCAGTGGCAATATGACGGAACACATCCTGAATCTTTGTATCTGATGGTAGATCGATGTGCCTGTTGATGGGATATGGGACAACTTCCAGTTCATGCGGTGCGCTTTCAGGCTTGGCTGCCGTATAGCGAATTGGTCCACATTGCATAAAGATGATGGGTTGCTGTCCATCGCGCCTGAATGGAGTGGCAGTCAGGCCCAGCACAAATTTCGCTTTTACACGTTTCAAGATGGCATCAAATGAAGCTGCTCCAACATGGTGGCTTTCATCGATAATCACTTGCCCATATTCTTCCACAAGCGGATTGACCTCGTTCTTACGAGACAATGATTGCATCACTGCAATATCAATGATGCCAGTTGGCTTGGCTTTTCCGCCACCGATGGTTCCCACCACGCCTTTACCCACACCGAGAAAAGTCTGTAATCGCTCCTGCCATTGCTTGAGTAATTCAGTCCGGTGAACAAGAACCAATGTGTTGACACCTCGCTTTGCAATCATGGCTGCAGCCAGCACCGTTTTTCCAAAGGCAGTCGGCGCACACAATACGCCAGCGTCAAAATGTTGCATGGCCGCAGCAGCCGCTTCCTGATCCAGTCTTAATGTTCCAACAAAGGAGACGTCTATGGGATTGCCCTCAAATCTTTCATCTCTAAGGTCACAGCATATATTGTTGTCATTCAGGAGTTCTTGTGCGGCCTCAAGGCAACCACGTGGCAAGCCAATGTGATGCGGGAAATTCTCGGCACTACAAATCACGCGGGGTTTGTCCCAAACTGACATGCGCATCGCTTGGGCTTTATAAAATTCAGGATTCTGGAATGCGGCCAACCGGATCAATCGGTTAGCCAAGGCTTGTGGCAACTGTGCTTTCTCAAAATAGACCAGATTCGACAAGGTCACCGTCAGCGAAGCTGGCAGCGTACCGGCGATCTTCTTGCTGACAGGAGCGGGACGTTTCCATGGCTCTCGATGATCTTCCTCTTCTATAAATGTGACATCAAGCGGATGCACGCCGCCAGTTGCACGAAATATAGTGGGTTCAATATCTTCAATCGGCATAGGCTGGATAGAAGATAAAAATTCCCATTGATCCGGATAGGGTTGCAAGGTGTCATCAACAAATACACTACAGCCATTCTCGCGTGGCTTCTTCTGTAATGGCAAAGCAATCAGGTTGCCAAACCCGCCTTTGGGCATCGTGTCCTGATTAGGAAACAGTCGATCATAGGAGGCCAGCTTCAATTGGCGCGTTCTTGCACAGGTGTGACTGATGATTGCTGTACCCAACCGTCGGGCCTCCCGTGCAGGCACATTGCGCGCAAAAAATACCCATGCGTGCGCACCATATCCAGAACGGGATATCTCCAATGCGACCGGCACACCGAATTCATGACAGGATTGGACAAAAGCCTTCGCATCTTCTTGCCATTCTGCCTCATCAAAATCGACTGCCAGAAAATGGCAGGTGTCATCTTCAAGTAGCGGGTAAACACCGACCGTGTGATCGCCGGTCAGGTGGTTATATATAATGTCGTCCGTTACCGGCCTCAACAGCCGGTTATTGCAATCTGCACATTTGATCCTTGGCTTGTTGCATACCCCAGGACGCCATTCATTGGCACAAGCAGGTGCATAGCCAGACTTGCCGGACTTTTCACTTTCCCAACGAATGGGATACACATCAGTTCGTCCATGGAATAATTGACGAAACAGACTTACTCGCTGATCAGCATTCAATCGAGATGAGACTGGTTCCTGTGTAGTCGGAGCCTGTGTGACAATTTTGGGAAGTGGCGGAAGACGCCACTCGATTCCGTTGGCGTCGAGCAATGCGATTAGTCGGGCGCTTTCAGCTTGAAGAAATTTTAATGTGTCAGAATCGGACATCAGGTTATCTAGCTAGTCGTTATTGCCCCTATCCATCCTTATTATTAAGTCACAAGCAAGCTTTAACTGTAGAAGCACAACTTACTGCACTTCGCCCGCTCATATATTACCAAATACTATGATCAAAGTATGCCCTATCAACTGCAAGCAAATCTGAAGTTGAGTTGATGATGTTCTGAGCATCGCTGTATCCGCAGGGAGTCAACCCAGCTAATGAAAGGAAGTTTAGCAAATGCCGGTCAATTGCACTGGTAGAGACGCCAGTCAGTATCTTAAAGTAATCCACTGTCTTTGGCCCGACCCCCTTGATGGATCTCAGCTTGGATAAATTACTATCGTCATTTAACCAATTCTGAAGTTCTTTCTCCGTCTCGATTGTTTCTGACGCAAAAAGTCGAAGTACTTGGGTAAATCTTTCCGCACGATCAACACCTCTCCAGGATAGAAACTCCGTTGCACTAATATTTTGTAGGATGCTCATAACAGCTGATGTGGTTCTAGCTTCTGGATAGGTTGACAATATTTTATTTACACGAGGTTTGACGTGTGTGGTATATCGCATGTTTGCTTGAAGTATGGCATCCGCCACTGTCGCGCCGATGTGATTGTAATTTCCATCTATGGTCTTGTAGAAAACAAACTCAGGTAAGGAACGGACATATTGAGCAAGTATTTCCGCATCAGCTATCGTCATATAAACCTCCTACTTGTCCGTTCATTTTGCTTAAAATTGGAGTGGTGAAACTTGATAATTCGCCTCAAGCTTGTTCCTGACCTAGCTTCTATTGAGAGTCCGTCCGCTTGCGAAAGCGAAGCGGACAATCCGAATACACAAAGCTCAAACATGCCCGTACTGGATGTGGTGGTTTGGCGCTATACTTTATCGGTCATTAATCCAGGCAGCCAGTTATTGCATGTTCTTCGAAGCTGAACGCCAGAACTTCTTCCGACCGCTGAACGGAAAGCGTCGTGAACTCGTGGCTGCTTGTCTTCGTTCGCTCTACGAGCGGCTTCATGGCCCTGGCGCTGATTACTCGCAGAACCTGCACAGAGATAATCTTCGCGACGTTTTGATGCCAATCATCCAAGAGCACTCTAACGATATGGCTGGAGAGATAGGTGCTGAGGACGACGAACTGGGAGGCATTGATAGCAGTGATGCGCAACAGCTAGCTGGTGCCTTGATACGTGCACTGCTAAAGGATGGATGGTTAGAAACCTTCGGCGACCGCGTCGGACTTGTTACCGCTTATCGCTTTACCCGGCCCGGCAAGTTATTTGCCGAGGCTCTGTGGTCGTTAAGTCGCCTGCGTACGCGTAGTCGGCAGCGCAATGTTCGCGGATGCCGCAACGCACTTGAGGCCGCCCGAAAGAATGTAGATGCCTACGACCTTGTCGATGCCTATGACTACGCCGAGAAGGTCATCAGCGACCTATCCGAAGGCGTAGATTACTTCCAGGAGCTGGTTCGCCGCCTGATGTCAGAGGCGTCTCGTACTCCGTGGGATGAGTTCATGGAGTTTCTTGACCGGTTCGAGAAAGACTTCAAGAAGCAAATGACTGCGGACAACGTTGAGCGGCATCGTCAGTCAATTCGCGAGACTATTCATAAGCTACGTTGCCTTGAACAGGGCCAATTCGGGATACTTGAACAGCAACTGGAAGACATTGCTACCTGGGCAAATCCAGAGCGCCAAGCCAACAGCACGCTTGACTGGATGCTGGATCGCATTGAGGAAATGGTCGAGGCAGCCTGCACGACCAAGCATCCAGAACTACTGAAAGCCATGAATATTTACGTTCGCCGGGCGACCAGTATCGTTCAGCAAGCAATGCTTCTGCGCGGTGGCAAAGCAAAATACAACTACAGTAAAGCAATTGCGATGGTTGCTGACCTTGAAGGGGAGCAACAAACAAGACTACTGTCCCGTATTGGCGAGGTTTTGGCATCAGCGGAGGTTCGAGTCCTTGATCCAGCTTCGTTCAAGCTACGCTCTGCCTCCCAGCGCAGGAAAGCCTTGACTATTACGGTTCAACCACGGGTTAGCAGAGACTCGCGATTGGCTGCCGCGATGCACCGCGCTGAAGCTGGTGCTTTCGCGTTATCGAATGATGACATTGCAGACAGCCTTCGACGTGAACTACGATTGCGTAACCGCCCAGTCCGTCTATCAACACTACCGATCAAAACGGCCGCCGATGTACTACAAGCAATGCAGGCCGTTGAGGCTATACGAAGTTCTATGGCTGGTGACATAAAAGCCACTAAGCTGCCAACCAAGCTGACGAACGAATTCTACTCAGCAGACGATTACCAGATTGAGTTCAAAAATGAGCCTGACAACCGCCGCGCTTGAACAACTTGAAGTTGCTGGTATTAAAATGGACCGATTCCAAGAGTTGGTCACCCGACTCTTCGCCTATGGAATCATCGTTCGTGACGAAGACGGCGTCGAACAACGGTTTTACGATGATGCCAGACGCATCGAAGCTCTACTCTTTGAATATTTTGGGTTAGTCGGATTTCCTCTCCATCATGACATTAAAGGAGAGTTCTTCCGGTTGTATGCGCCCGGAGCTCAAGTCCCAGGTATCACCCCTGAAGATGCAGAGCCCGCTCCTTCCCTCCGAGCGCGTGTGACACCTGATTTTGTTGCAGCCGCCTTGGCTTTGCGCTTCCTGTATCAGAAAGGTCTGACCGATGGTGGCAAGGACCTCACTGACGAAGGGGAAGTCCTCATTCGCTTTGACGAGCTAGCCGCAACACTTCAGACTCAGTTGAGGCGACCGCTGCCAGAGTCTGTAGTGGAGCGTGACAAGCTTCTTCGCGAACTAAAGCGACATCGCCTGATTCGATTGAGCCCGACCTTTTCCATGTCTGACGAAGATGCCCTGATTGCCATTCGGCAGACCATCCTCGGCATCATTAGTGAAGATGTACTTGCCGCTGCCCTTGAGGCTGATGGCGGAGAACCTTTGGAATCAGATTCAGATACCACCACGCAGGAAGTATCACAATGAAGCTGGAATCCCTCATCCTCGTTAACTGGGGTTCACTACGTCCGGGTGAATACCCCATGGGCAACATGACGCTCCTGACCGGCCCGACCGGCTCTGGCAAATCCACAATGTTAGATGCACTGCAGACTGGAATGACTGCGGTCTATCAGCACATCTTCAGCTACAACCCTGGTCAGGACGAAACAACGCAAAGTGCCAGAAATGGTAAGACCAAGCGCACGCTTTGGTCCTACATCGTTGGTGCCGAGGACAATCTGTTTGCTCGTCCCGATGGCGCACATGGCTACGTTGGTTTGGTATTCAGGCCAAGCGAAGGGGAGACTGGAAAGAGCTTCACGGCTCTAGTAGCCGCCGCTGCTCGTATTGATGGCTCTGGTGACCGGCGTCAGGCCGTACAAGAGCGGCTGGCACTACTCATCATTGACGAAGCCGAGCTTTGCCTAGACGATCTCATCAAGCTCGACCTCGAAGGCAACATGCAGGTGGTCGAAGTCGAGAAAATAGAGTCGCACCTGAAGGCGCTATATCCAACGGTCACCAATCACCGAGATAACAAGCGTGAATATCTCTGTCAGCTGTACGGTAGATTCCGTGGTCAGAAGGTCGTCTCCTTCACTGAAGCAGAGGCTGCTGCAAGGGCTTGGTGCCAAGCTATTGCTCACAAGCCCATTGGTAGTGTAGACGAGCTCGTTAAGACACAGATTCTGGAATATGATCCTCAGCAATTGTCGCAGCGAATCTCCCAAATCAGCGACTTGGTCCGTCAAGTGCACAACTTGCGCCAAGAAGGAGAGCGTCTGAAGGAAAATATCGCTCGCCTTGAAGTTCTTGGCGGCACAATTAGGAAAGCTACCGAAGCCTACGAGAAGGCCACTATCTACCAAGTGTTGTCTTCGAAACGCCTTTTCCTCGAAGACGAGCGATTGCTTGCTCAAGCTAACGAGAAAATCTCCGAGCTCCAAGAGGCAATTCAGTCGAAAAATGAAATGGTGGAGCAGGCTGCCGGAGAAAAACAAAAGCATCACGATAGTTTGGTTAAACTCGAGGCTAGGTTGTCAGGCATTCCAGCTGCAAACGAGAAAGCACGTTTGGACGAGCGGGCGACGCGATCCAACCAATCCCTACGAGAAGCATTGATCGAACTGGTTGCTGCCTTAACTAATGTTGGCAGCATCAGGACTGCCGCATCACAGCTAATCGCACTGCCGATTCCGCCGGAATTCCGGAACATTCAAGCCGCTGTGACTGCGATTGGGCAAGAGCTATCCAAATTGGGGCGCTTGCCAATTCAGGAATGGAAAGTTCAGATCGAGACAGTGTTGCGTCAGGAGTCTCTCAAAGAAACGCGGACGGTTTCCAAGATTCTACGTGACCTAGAAAATATCGTAGGCAACTTCGATGGACTTTACGAAGCCATATCCGGGGCGACCGACAGCTTTGTGTCTGCAGTAAACGGTCAACTGGGTGCTCTTCAGAATCTGCAACAGCCTGCTGCGGAACGTGAGCAGGCAGCGGCCGAGCGTAAGCGAAATCTTGCCGAGGGTGGAGCAGACTACCCCCGTGAGGTGCAGCTCGCCCTTAAAGCATTCCGTAGTGAAATGCCTCGTATTGCTGTCCAGGTTCTTTGTGATCTGATTGAGCCGGTTTCCCCAGAGTGGATGCCGGCAATTGAAGGCTATTTAGAGGGGGCTCGCTTTAATTTGATAGTGCCCGAGGCAGATGAAAAGGATGCTACCCAGTTCGTCAAAGGCCGATTCCCAAAAGTTCGCGTTATCCAGGGAGCTCTTTGCCTGAAAAAGGCCAAACCAGAACTAGTTTCAGGTGACTCCATCATTCACGAATTAGTTACCGAGCATCCTGTTGCTCAAGCCTATCTAGTGGAACAATATGGTTCGGTAGTTAAAGTCCACGACTTTGAAACCCTACGTTATACGCCCCGTGGTCTGATGAAAGATGGTCGTGCGGCGGGCAGCCGAACTTTCTTTACTGCCCACGCCGAAAATTTGGTTTTTGGTAAGGCCCAGCAAGTCAACGCGCGAACAGCTGCTGAGGCGGAGCATGAGCAGGCTGTAAGCGAGTTGTCCAAGATCGAGCAGCAACGCCGCGACCTGACAGCTCTTCTTGTGTTGGTAAAGCAAGGAAGACTTCCAAGCTTCGATGCCACTGTGCTTGCTAACCAAGCTGTCTCCGAGCTCGAGTTGGTATGGGAAGATGTGAAACGCCTGGATCTGACTGAAGTCGAGGCTTTGCTTGGCGAAAAGTCTGACCTCAATAGTCAAATGCAGTACTGTGATTCTCAAATCAAGATTGCCAACCAGGGTATTGGGGAATGCAATTCACTTTTGATCTCGCTGCGGTCAACGGCCAACCAGAAAGAGACTGCTATCCCAAATCGTAAGCAGCGCGTTTTCGAGGAGCTTCGCAAGCTGAAAGCTCTTTGCGAGGTAAACGGCAGCCTTTCGCATATCGCTATGGAAGTGCAGGTTGATGAACTGCTGGCAGCTAACGAAGGACCACAAAACCTGCAAGAGGCAGTTCAGCAACTGCAGTTGAGTGCGGTCGGTTTCACCAGCGACGTGCGAGAGACTGTCGGGGAATACAACCAGTATGCGCGGCAAGACGAGAAGCTCGAATTTCCTTATGGTGATCATAGGGAAGGCAACTTAGCGCCCATGTATGCCTTGTTGGTTAAGTTGCACTCCAAAGTGCGCGAGCAACTCAAGACCCAGAAGGATATTGGCTTGTACAAGAATCTTGCCCAACTTCGACAGGCCGAGGATTCGTTCCGCGATGTCTTCACCAAACAGTTCTGCTACGAAATCCGGAATTCGGTAGATACCGGTGTTAGAACCCTCAAGGCATTGAATCATGAACTGGAAAAGCTGAAGTTCGGTACGGACAAGTTCCGTATTGACTGGTCGAACTGGGTCTCGGAATTCGAGGAATACTATAAATTCTTCAGTGCAGCCTATGACCTGGCAGAAACACAGGAATCCGGTGGTCTGTTCGACCAGGAGGCTTTGAGTCCTGAGAATTGTGCGGTACGTGACAGGCTTCTGGCGCTGTTGCTGTCAAATGATCAAGAGCGTGCCCAGAAGGAACTTCAGCGAATTGCCGACTACCGAAACTATCGGCGGTACGAGATTTGGAAGGAGTCAGATTCCGGCTCTCGAGTTGCCCTTTCAGAGTGGGGTACTGGCTCTGGAGGGCAGCTTGAGACTCCTGCCTACATCGTACGCGCGGCTGTTGTGACCAACCGTCTGAAAAATTTCGAGAAGGGAACTAACCTCAAGCTTTTGGTCAACGACGAGTCCTTCGCCAAGATGGATGAGCGTCGCGCGCATGATGTGATGAAATTCATCCGAGACAACTTAGGTATGCAGCTGATTTGTGCCATGCCCACCAAGCATGCGGGCGCGCTCAAGTCAGAGTTCACTAAGGAGTGGTGCTTCACCAGAACTGAAGCCGAGAGTAATGGTGAAGTGGACTTCATCTCCGAGGCTGACGAGCGCGAGCTGAATACCGACAAACTTCGGGAACTCTGGGATTTACGTCGGCAGGAGGTTCGCCAGCAAGCACATATCCTTTTTGAGGAAGCTGAGGCTAAGGAGGCTGTATGAGTGAACCTCTGTGGTTAAAGGCAAACGGAACGCTTCAGCTACTGAACTACATTGTCGACAGGCTTGATGCTGCAGACGCACAAGGCAAGTCACTGGTTCGGGCAATCAAACTCGACGGGCGATCCTTTCCAGCGCTTTACAAGGCCAGTCTGGAAGAGGAAAAGGAGCAGCTATGGGGATTCCTTCAGCAGATGGTTTCGTGGAGATGGTTTGAAGTAAAACTTGACCGCCTTCAGCCAGGGCAGGCTCCATACGAGTGCAATCCTCGGTTATCGATCTTGAACGAGGCAGAGTTACGCAGGATTACTGGACGTCCCATACGCATCCGGTCATCAGCTGAGCTATGGCGAGAGGCTGTATTCACACATCTGAATGCAGACGAGTCGATAAAAGAAGCGGTATCACGACTCAAGATTGAGATTCCAGGGCGTAGTGCCGAGGAAATAGTATGTCAGTTGGCATTGCTGCCTTCCATTGTCAATGAACCGTTATTGCTTCGGGAAGTATCGGCTCGTCTTTTCTGGGGACAATCGAAGGTTCTGGATGGTCGGCAGCAATTAGTGGCAGCCGTTCTTCAACAGGACGAGTGTCCTTTTCCTGAGATACCGGTTCAATTGCAGGTGCATCTGCCAAAAGATGATTTCTCTGGTGTCCTATTTATTGAGAACCAAGCAACTTTCGAGCAAGCTACACGAGATTCTTCAGGGCGCTATCACGGCTTGGCTCTGGTTTTCGCTTCAGGATTCAAAGGTAGCGCTAAACGATTGCGCTCTCCGTCTGGAGCTTCAGTCTATTTTGCAGCGCACGGAGCCATGGAGGGAAGACAAACAGCCAAGTTTTTAGGGTGGCTCCGTGCTGAAGTGAAGCTGTGCAGCTGGTTCTGGGGGGACTTGGATTATGCCGGTATGCGCATCCTAGCTGCACTTCGAGATGTATTTGACGGCCTTGCGGCCTGGCAGCTAGGTTATGAGCCGATGCTCGATCGTTTGAGGAACAACGAAGGACATGCACCGGATGAGGCGGGGAAAGCCAGACAAGGAGTAATAGATGAGACGGGGTGTTATTACGCAGATACACAGCTGATACCGACTCTCAAAGCCAGCGGTACTTTTGTTGACCAAGAAGTAGTCTAACACCGCTTTGGTTCTTGTTCACTGTCAGTCGGCTTTGGGCAGGAAGCGGGCCGTATTTACATAACTGACCGTCAGCTTCGTCCACATATCGGAAGTTTTGAATCGTAACCTTGAATGGCCGCACCGAAATGGAGACGGTCTGGAAGTCGGCGAGGCTGTGTGAAAACACCTTCATTTTGTCCACCGCTGCCCCTCTAGTGCGTTAATGCATTAACGTCCGCATGGAGGGGAAAACGATGAAGCGATTCATTGAAGGCGAGAACCGGAGTCAATCCACCCTGCTGCCAGAATGCTTGGATGACTACATCTCCGAAGACAATCCTGTCCGCGCTGTCGAAGCATTCGTTGACGAGCTAGACCTCTTGGCGCTGGGGTTCGGCGGCGTGGAGCCTGCCACGACTGGGCGTCCCTCTTATCACCCATCGGTGCTGCTGAAGCTGTACCTGTATGGCTACCTGAACCGCATACAATCCAGTCGGCGGCTGGAGCGCGAGTGCCAACGCAACATCGAACTGATGTGGCTGGTTGGCAAGCTCGCTCCGGACTTCAAGACCATCGCTGACTTCCGCCGAGATGATGGGGAGGCGATCCGCAATGTCTGCCGCCAGTTCGTCGTATTATGCCGTCGCCTGAATCTGTTCTCCCAAGCTATCGTTGCCATTGATGGTAGCAAGTTCAAGGCGGTGAACGCCCATGACCGCAACTTCACCCATGGCAAGCTCGAGAAGCGCATGCGGCAGATCGACCAGTGCATCGAGCGTTATCTAACCGCGATGGACACGGCGGATCGCCAGCAATCGGATGTCACCGAACCGAAGACTGCCCGCCTGCGCGACAAGATCGCCACGCTGAAGAAGGATATGGCTGAATTGCGGGAGATTGAGGTGCAACTGAAGGAATCGCCCTCCGGGCAGGTGTCCCTGACGGATCCTGATGCACGGGCCATGGCGACCAGCACCAGCCGTGGGCTGGTTGGCTATAACGTCCAGACGGCCGTGGAGACTAAACACCACCTGATCGTTGCGCACGAAGTCACTAATATTGGCACCGACCGCCAGCACCTGTCCCGGATGGCCAGGCAGGCGAAGGAGGCGATGGAGATGGATGAACTTAATGTGCTGGCCGATCGTGGCTATTACAGTGGGGACGAGATTCTGGCCTGCGACGAAGCGGGGATCGTTCCCTACGTATCCAAACCGATGACCTCGGGCGCCAAGGCGGAGGGACGTTTCGACAAGGAGGACTTCGTCTACGAGCCGCAGACCGACCAGTACCGCTGCCCGGCCGGCAGCAGATTAACCAGGCGCTGTGCAAGCGTCGAGAAGGGCCATTTGATCAACCGCTACTGGAGCTCGGACTGCCCGCGCTGTCCCATCAAGGAGAAATGCACTCCCGGCAAAGAACGGCGGGTCAGCCGATGGGAGCATGAGGCGACCTTGGAGAGAATGCAACGGCGGCTTGATATGACACCGGAGGCAATGCGTATCCGAAGACAGACCGTCGAGCACCCGTTCGGCACGATTAAGTACTGGATGGGAGCCCGGCACTTCCTGACTAGAACTCTGGATCGGGTCAGCACCGAAATGAGTTTGCATGTCCTGGCGTACAACATGAAGCGGGTAATGCAGATAATGGGGGTGGAAGGAATGATTGCAGCGATGCAGGCATGACAGGAAAGTTTCACCACCACAAAACAAACTACGCATGAAACTTAAAAATTGGCGATAGGAACTTTGTGACGCCAACAAATCATGCGTTTTTACACAGCCTCCGGCCATAGCTGCCGCTCGCAGGTAGCCGGATCTCATAGGCTGCGAAGGTCTGCTTCTTTGAATATCGGGCGGCAGCTCACGACACATAGCCGCCCCTTCGGCTTCATCCAAAGCACGCAATGCATGTTCATGTATAAATAAAAAGCGCCTGGACATCCAAGCGCTTTTGAATACTGCCACAAACTGTCTGCGGCAAGGCAGCAGAGAAATTATTGCCCCACGGTAGGGTTGCCCAGGTTGGTCCACTCTGTCATCGAACCGGCGTAAAGCTTGGAGTTTTTGTTACCCATGATTTCGTTCGACACGAACCAGGCACCGGAAGCCAGATGACCCGTGTTGCAGTAGGAGACGTTGTGTGCGCTGGGGTTGATGTTTAATTGCGCGTAAATTTTCTTGTATTCCTCGGCACTCATGAATTCACGGGCTGCACCCACGGGCTTGACTATCGCATCGGTCGGAAAAGAACGTGCGCCGGCCAGATGGCCAGCCGTCTTGTCGACCGGACTTTTTACAATACTCAGGAACTGCGCAGTCGGACGGGCGTCGATGAACTCGTCGGAACCATTGCGAAGCCCCTCCTTAACCTGTTCCATCGAAGCTAGAATATTTTTGTCTTCGCCAGTGGCGGCCCAGTCTCCCTTAGCCGCAGTGGCTTTATCTGTACTCACCGGATAACCGTCCTGAATCCACGCGTTGACACCACCGTTCAGAATGGCCATCTTGTCATGCGCCTCGCCGAAATAGCGCAATTGGAAATACAGGCGGGTGGCCATATCCATCGAATCGACGGTCTCGCCGGTGGAAACAATGACCAGCGGCTTGCCAGTCTTGTTCAGACCGAAGTCGTCCATGACCTTCTGAAAATGCTCCGCAGTCGGGAGCTGAGCCTTGATCTTGACTCCGTCCACGGTGCGTTCTTCGCGGATTTTGCCGAAGTCCACCGAAATGGCGCCAGCGATGTGGCCGCCGGTTTCAACCAGGGTTTTCTTGCCGGTTTCTTTGTTGACATCGAACTTGGGTTCAGCGGTGAAAGTCTTCAGGTCATCGCGAATATCAACAACGATCACCTCGTTTTGATGATCCTTCAGCCATTGCGCGGTGACCAAAGGCCCCGGCAAAGTTACAGCACCAGCGGCATGCGCTGCAGCGATGGTGATAACACTTGCTCCTACCCATTTCATTAGTTTCACGGTTTACCTCTCATTGGAAATAATTATTTTTGGCAAGGTTCTTGACAGAACAAGGCCCCCCTCTATTGCGCATGAATCTGCGTGAAAAGTATATTTGTACGTCAATCTCCGGTCAAGGTAAGTGTTTGCTGGAGCTTTCCAACGACTGCTAATGGCACAAAGTGTCCATACAGCTAAAGTACCAATAGCCGTCACCCAACATATATCAGCATATACCCACGACGGTCCGTTTTGTCCAAAAAATGAGTCATTGCCCAGTAGCCTGAGTCAAACAAGCTCCTTTAACCACATAAGGAGTTTGTCATGGAAACCTCACGTTCACATGAACCATGGAACAAAGGCAAGCTTGTCGGGCAAAAGTCACCCTTGAAGCTGAAAGACATCTGGGCCATCCGTATTCATCTTCAACTCGGCAATCGGATTCGGGACCTTGCGCTGTTTAATCTGGCATTGGACAGCAAACTGCGTGGCTGCGATCTGGTTGACCTCCAGGTACGCGACATTGCCCACGGCAATCAAATCATGCCGAGGGCAATGGTCATGCAGCTAAAAACACAACGTCCAGTCCAGTTTGAATTGACAGAGCTAACCAGAGAGGCTGTGGCAGCATGGATTGCCAAGGCGGGACTGAAGGCGGAAGAGAGCCTGTTTCCCAGTCGTCAAAGCAAGTCGTCTCACATTTCAACGCGACAGTACGCTCGAATTGTACGCGGCTGGGTTAGTTCGATCGGTCTCGATCCGGCATCTTATGGTACCCATACGATGCGGCGTACCAAGGCTACGTTGATTTATCGTCGCACCAAGAATCTGCGTGCCGTCCAACTGCTCCTCGGGCACACTAGCCTGGAAAGCACAGTCAGATACTTGGGTATTGAGGTTGATGATGCATTGGAGATTGCTGAGCAAACTGAAATCTAGCAATTAGCATGGCGTGCGGCTGGCATCACAGTCAGTCGCACTCTGACGCAGGCAATGACCAGCCAGCGGTAAAAATCAGCCTGTAGTAGGATATGCCAATCCGGACGTTCGCAGAAGCTAATACCAAGCTGCTACAGTCCGCTTCGTTCGATATCGCGGGGTGATCACTTTGTGCTAAGAGCAGACACTCAAAATTCGGTTGATTTTTACTCCCAATTCTTACTCCAACCAAAACCTCATCGTCCAAATCGGCTATTATTTTAGTTGGGATTTTTTTGTGGCTTCCATTACTGTCATCAAACTAATACATAAGCAATTTAGTTCGTTGATATATCGGTTTTGGAGGAATATATTCAGCCTTGCTTATATATATCTGAGAGGGAGAACAGAACATGAATGCAAAGAACAGCAAAACCGCTTCGATCAATATCGGAATTAGTGACAAAGATCGCGAGAAGATTGCCAATGGATTATCCGCACTGCTTGCCGACAGCTATACGCTCTACCAGATGACACACAACTTTCATTGGAATGTTACCGGGCCGGAGTTCAACAGCCTACATCTAATGTTCATGACTCAGTATACCGAACAGTGGAATGCGCTCGATATAATCGCTGAACGCATCCGCGCGCTAGGCCATCCGGCACCCGGTACCTACAAGGAGTTTGTGAAGTTAGCTTCGATCAAGGAGGTCGCGGGTGTCCCGAAGGCGAAGGATATGGTCCGCCACCTAGTTGCCGCGCAGGAAGCGACGGCGCGCACTGCGCGTGAATTGTTTCCGTTGGTTGAAGCTGCAAACGACCAGCCGACCGCCGATGTGCTGACACAGCGCTTGGATGTGCATGAGAAGACTGCTTGGATGCTGCGCAGCCTGCTTGAGGACTGAATATCAGTGTGCCGGCAGGCAATCATCGTTAAGTTTTCATCAAGGGCGTTGAAAATACATGATCCACGCTGATAGCAATCCATCACGAATCAATCTGCGTCTGGCAAACAAAGACAACCTGGGAGTAATTAATCAGGTCATCGAACGCGCGGTGAAAACCTGGAACCTGTCGGAGAGGGTGAAGCGCCTGGCGATGCCCACTTATCTCTACACCGAGCATGATCTGCAACATCTGCATATTCTGCTCGCTGAAGACATCGCTGGCGGTGTGGTCGGCGTTGCCGCGTGGGAAGATGCGGCCGCGCGCGATTGTCCCCAAGGAAAGCGCGGGCTGCTGCTGCACGGCCTGTATGTCGACCCGGATCGGCAGCACCGTGGCACGGGTGCCTGCCTCTTGTCCGCCGCAACTTCCGCGGCGCGGGAACAGGGATACGGTGGATTGCTGGTCAAGGCACAGGCCGATGCCGAAGGATTTTTCAAGTCACGGGGGTTGCAACAACTACCTGTAGCAGATGTGAGCCGGGATTATCCAAACCGATTCTGGCTTGATCTCACGAGGTAGACAGAATGTTGTTCTGTATTTCGAACTTCATGCGGTGTGGCTGCTCGACCTTCAGAGAGCTGAGCAGCGTCTCGCTGCACGCATTGTCCCGGCAGTTCATTATTCCTGAAGCCAGAAAGAAGCTGTAAAAAGGTGAAGCAGTCTCTATCACAAGTCTGTTCAGCCCAAGCAGTCGAGCAGAACGGCAAACTGCCCAGCAACAGCAGAAATAAAAATAGTCTTGACTTCATGTTCCACTCTCTTTTCCTGGCTCTAAAAAAAAATGCAAGCGGATGACGAATCCGCTTGCCGAACACAACAAGGAGCTTGTGCTATTACGACCTGTCGGCCTCGTCATGGGTTTTCCATGGTTATTCGACCAAGCCCGGAAAAAACGCCGGCAAATTGCTGCTTATATATAACCATCTTACCAACCGCTGTCGAAGGACACCCGGGTCGGCAGAAGCTGTTGCCAACCCGGGTTTACCTTGGCGTAATCAGAAGCTGAAGGTCACACCGAGAGCCAGCAGGTTGGAATCGGCAGAAGCGCCTGACAGAGTACCAACTGCCTTGCCATCGTCTACGCTGTACAGATTGGCGAAGGAACCGTTGCTCACGTGTTCATAGGCAGCGTAAAGCTTCGCTTGCTTGGATAATGGATATCCGTAAGACAGCGCGTAGGCCGAACCATCAATGTCATTGTAAATACCCATAGACGTTTTAGCATAGCTTACTGCAACCGACCCGGGTCCGGCCGGAATGGTAGCGCTCAGATTGTACGCCGTGTTGTTGGCGGTAGGATCAGTACTTCCCGGTAAGGTGGCCGTCGTCGCGTTCTTATATTTTCCTTGCTGCCAGGTGCCCAGCAGCTTGACCACTTCAAAGTCATAAGAAGCGCCCAAGGCATATTCCGTTTGTGCATCCGTCGAAACGACCGGGCTGGTCGTGGCATACACAAATCCCAAGGACAGCGGGCCCTGGTCGTAGTTCAACGAAGCCAAGGTTCCAGTGTTATTCGAACCGCCACTGGCCAGAACCAGGCCCCCAGTTTCATCAGCCGTCTGGTGGCCTATTTCAAATGTAAAGCCACTGAAGTTGGGACTGGTGTAGTCGATCGCGTGATCGCCATGATTGGCCACGCCTGTCCAGCCGATCAGGAACCCGCCGCCATTGACCATCGCTCCCATCGGGTCGGCGCCGCCTTCTGCAAACGGATCAAACTTCAGGGAGAAGGCATAGCCTTCCGATGGCAGCCAGCCGCCTTGCAGGGTACCTATGGTGTCGCTACTCAAACCGATCATTTTTTTACGCGCATCAAAGCTGCCCAGGCCACCGTTGTTTGTCAGATCGGTACCGTATTCCAGATTACCGATCGCCTTCACGCCATTGCCCAGGTCATTCGAAACGTTCACCCCCAGATGCGTGCTATCCGGTCCGCCGCTTTCAAGAACCGTGCTGCTAGCCAGGCCAGAACCGCTGACATTAACCACCGCAGCGTCAACAACGCCGTAAAAGTTCACCTGCGAATCGGCAAAAGCAGGAGCGGAAACCATTCCTGCAATCGCCAGAGCGATAATTTTCTTTTGCATGATAACCCCCTAATAATTAATAATAATATATTTGTTTAGTGGCAGAATATTGCCATTTTTTTACCATGTTGAATTGCTACACGTTCAGCTATCGGATAAGCGCTGGTTAACAGACTATTCACACCAAACTTACGGCAAGTCTTTACACAGATCGCCTGTCGAAAAATTGATCTGTTCATGGTTGATAAACCACCATGAACAGAGCAAATTGGCTTTACCTGATTTTAACTAGCAGTTCTGACTAACGTTGCTCTGGACCCGGGGCCGGGTATTCGTCGGAACCCTGGTCGTAACCTGCACCGGAGCCGTTCCATGGATAGCCGCGCCCACCTTTGACCACGTCAGGAGGAGTCTGTCTGGTTTCCAAACCCGGATCGATTCTCTGGCCGCGGTAGTTGTTGAACGCATAGGCTTCCATCGCAACCATATCCGGACCGTCGATATCAAGTGCTTGCCCGGCTTGTACTACCTGGATGCACCAATTGATCATGTCACGGAGCGGGGCAACCTTGTTAAGATCCGCCTGAAACTTGGGGAATGTCTGGGGATTCGTGCCGGCCGCATCCGGATGGCAATTGCCGCAAGCCAAGCCGTTGGTCGACATCGTCGATTTGCCACCGTGCCAAAGTTCATAACCCTGATTTACCGCTGTAAGCAACTGCTTCTGCATATCAGCCAGCTCGGCTTTGGTATACGGCTCCCTGGCCGTCGCGGGATTGGATGCAAGCATCCCGAGCATAGCAACCGGAGCGATCAACCCCATAACCACATTTTTAGTATTCAGTTTCATCTCTGTCTCCCTCCTTAGATTTTGAAGCCGTTTTTCATTTGTGGGGTCAACATGTCCCCGAGCGGTTCGTACTGCATCACGCCTTTGAAGCCTTTCTCCAAGTCGATATGCTGCGTGCCTTCACCATCGGTAAAGAGAGCCGGATCGGAGCGGTTCATTTGCGACCATGGATAGGCCAGCTTGACATCCGGATAAGGCCATGGCCAGGAAGTGGACAGTGTCCCGATCGAGGACATGTTGCCAATCTTGTTGTAGACCGTCTGGTGCACATGGCCGTGGAATGCCATCACGCGCTCGAATTTCTTCAGAATTTCGCGAATCTCGGGCGCATCCTCGGTCTGGAAATTCCAGCGCGGGTAATAGTCCCACAGCGGGGAATGGGTGAACACAACCACCGGCGTATCCGATGGCAGATTTTTCACATCCTTCTTCAGCCAATCCAGCTGTTCTTCCCGCACACCCCACGGACCGGCAATCGGGCTTTCGAGCATCGTCATCGTGTTCATTCTGTCTTCATCAGACATTCCGGCCATGGTCCAGAAATCCCGCACCAAGATGGAGTTCATGCCGATGAAATGCACGCCCTTGTGGTCGAAAGACCAGGTTGGACTGCCGAAATGACCGCGCCATGCAGCACCCAAGTCCAGATACCAGTCATGCTCGCCAGGTATGTAATGGACAGGCATGGTCAGTTTGGAAAGAATTTTCATCCCCTTCTGCAATTGATCATCCTTACCATTCTGGGCAATGTCGCCGGTATATACGACGAAATCGGGAAGCGGATTCATGCTCATGACCTGATCAACCGCCTGTGCCATTTGTGCGTCGAATTTATGATTGTCCATACTGTAGAGGTGCGCATCAGTCAGTATCGCAAATCGGAACGGGCTGACCTTGCCCTTGCCGACTGCCGCCTCTGCAACCTGCACCATTCCAAAATTGGTACCCATTGCAGTTGCCGCCAGGGTAGCCAATCCGGCCTTGCCGCTGATCGTAAAAAAATCTCTCCTGCTCATCTTGTCAAAGTCAGTCATTACTGTTCTCCTCATTAATTGGAATTAACCTGATTAAGCTTGCGAGGTATCAAGAATCACTTCTTTATACTTCATGGCTCTGCAATACTAATTTGCTGATGGTTGTTACATTGCAGTTACACTATTCCTCCAGCAGCGCGGATTTAAGGCCAAGTGACCTATTTAATCTAACGAATTGTTTGAATCCCAGACATTGATGGAGTCAATTACGAGCGGGGAGTTAACGGGACCTTAAGAATTTATGGGGATCAGCAAAATCGAAGATTTTATAAATCGAAGCTATTCACACAATCAATCGAATAATTTGTTACGTTCATTCATAATATAAAAAATAATTCCAATTTGATCGGTTATCCTGAAATCGTTTTCTAAAAGATGCAGGTCCGACTACATCATTGGCGGGCAGTTTATGTTTCAGCTTTTCCGGAGCATGTGACGTTCACCAAGAAAATTGTTTACGCAATAAATCGTTCCGGCGCACATCGATCATGGCACTTAAGAACCCTGTCAAATTGATGTATCGAATCAAATATTATGGAAACGTCCAATCGATGTTATCTGAGGCAAGCGATGACCCTGCAAGAATTGCGTTATGTGGTGGCACTGGCAGATGCAGGACACTTCGGCCATGCGGCTGAAGTCTGCTTCGTCAGCCAATCCACGCTGTCCACCCAGATCAAGAAACTGGAGGATTACCTCGGGATCGCCTTGTTCGATCGCAGCCTGAAATGCGTGAAGCTCACGCCGGCCGGACTCGAAATCGTCGACTCTGCCCGGCGCATCATCGAGGAAGCCAACCGCATCTGCGAACTTTCCAAGCAAACCAAGGATCCCATGGTTCGCTCCATCCATCTTGGCGTGATTCCCACACTGGGGCCGTATTACCTGCCCCATGTGCTGCCCGATATCCATAGGCACTTTCCGAAACTGCGCCTGTTGCTGCGCGAGGAAATGACGCCTCACGTGCTTGCCCACCTGACCGAGGGGAAACTGGAAGCAGGTTTGCTGGCGCTACCTTTACCAGCAGATGATCCGTCTTTGGAAATGGTGCCGTTGTTCTGCGAGCCGTTCATGGCGGCGGTGCCTGCCAATCATCCCTTGGCTACAGAGGCAGAAATTCATATTAATGAGCTGGTCCATGCCGGGCTGTTGTTGCTCGAAGAAGGACATTGTCTGCGTAATCAGGCGCTGGAGGCTTGCGGCCTGGAGGGACTCGACTATGAGGAGATCCGTGCGACCAGCCTGGAAACCCTCCGCCAGATGGTCAGCATAGGATTGGGGGTCACCTTGATACCTGCACTGGCCGGCATGCAATCTCACGACATTGGTTCTCGTGTCGTGCTGCGACCGCTCACAGCCCCTGGGGCATCACGTATCATCGGTCTGGTTTGGCGGCGGCGATCGCCGATCGCGCCCACGATGGAAAATCTGTCGAGGTTCCTGAAAAACTCGATACCGCCTGGAACAGTGGCAGTAGAATAAATCAAGATCATTGCAGATCAATCTATTCCGCCAATCGAAATAATCTAAACAAGTCATTTTTTTATGGTGGACAAAGCAGTAACATTGTATAAATAGTGTGTGCAGTCGTAGACCACCTCGACTTCCGCAAAAAAGTGTAAACCCTCGAAGGTGCACGATTAGTTAGAAGACGATCTGAATTGAAATTATTATAGTTACTACTTCAAGGAGAACATTATGGGTTCATTAAGCATCTGGCATTGGCTGATCGTGTTGTTGGTGGTCACGTTGGTCTTCGGTACCAAGAAACTACGCAATATCGGCAGCGATCTGGGTGGCGCGGTGAAGGGTTTTAAAGAAGGTATGCGCTCAACCGAGGGCGAAACCGCTAACCAGAATAAAGTGGTCGGGCAGATCATTGAAGGTAGCCAGACCATCGAAGTTGAAGTGAAAGACAAGAAGATGGCCAACATTTAAGTCTGTTCATGCAGTCTGGCAACAATGCTTAACTTTAGCTCTTCCGAATTGATGTTGATCATGGTGGTAGCGCTTGTAGTTATCGGCCGGAACGTCTGCCGAAAGTGGCGCGTACCATGGGTCATCTGTGGGGCCGCGCGCAACGCTATGTGAATAGCGTGAAAGCCGATATTGAGCACGACATGGCAGCTGAAGAGTTTCGCCAGTTGCAGCAAAAAGTACAAGCCGAAGCCGGTGTGGTGGAACAATCGGTCAAGCAAGCTACACTGACTGCTGATCAACAAGTACAACAAATCAATGAGGCGATTGGAAAGCTTTCAGCGCCAGAGCAAACAATACAACTGCCTGTATCCGCTGTAGATCCACCCTCGACACTACCCGCTAATAAAGCTCAGTTTTAACCACTCCTGAGCGGCAGCTTTGAAGAAAATACAAAGACCGGTTTGTGTCGGCTGCTGCCCGTGACCAGCGTCCGCTTTGCGGCAATGCAAATGTTTTTTACCAATGTCTGCTATGCGGCGGTGAATATAGAGGAGTAGACTTCCGGACAGTGCCAAAACCGGAACTTCAAACCAACATTCCAATTTTAGATGCTCTGTCCGTATTATCAAAACATGTCCGGACGAAACTGTCATATGAATAACTGTTCGCTGGCTCTGAATCATCAACCGAAAGGAGTACAACCATGAACATCGTCGAGAAGAAACTGGCTGCCATTTTGTTTCGTAACTGGTGGGTGCTGCTGTTGCGTGGTCTCGTTGCCATCGCGTTCGGTGTCCTGGTCTGGTTCCAACCCGGGATCTCGCTCGCCGCGCTGGTGTTGCTCTTCGGCGCCTACTCAATGGCGGACGGCATCCTTGGCGTCTGGACCGCCATCGCGGAACGCAAGGAACGTGAGCACTGGGGGCTGCTGCTTCTCGAGGGGCTGCTAGGTGTCGGTGTCGGGGTCATGACTTTCATAGTCCCCGGTATCACCGCGCTCGCGCTCGTGTTTTACATCGCAATCTGGGCGATCGCCACGGGTGTTCTCGAGATCGTGGCTGCAATCCGTCTGCGGAAGGAGATCGAGGGCGAGTGGCTGCTCATCCTCAGCGGACTCGTCTCGGTCGTGTTCGGCGTCATCCTCATGGCGCAGCCGGGAGTGGGCGCGCTCGCCGTGCTTTGGCTAATCGCCGCGTACGCCATCTTCTTTGGCGTTCTCCTCGTATTCCTGGCGTTCAAGGCGCGTTCGTTCGTTAGCGAGGCGGCACGCTCGTGAAAGCGCATACGAGTGCCTGTTTGCCGGGAAGTTTCCCGTCAAGATGGACTTCACCTGCGGCGAACGGGCAGAGCCAGCTAACAACCGGTCGGAGGGTACGCCCATGAGCGCACCGCGCGGGCCACGTGTGGGGCTCGCGCTAGGTGGCGGCTCCGCGCGCGGCTGGGCGCATGTGGGAGTCATCCGCGCACTGGAGCAGGCCGGCATCCGTCCGGACCTGGTATGCGGTACGTCGGTCGGATCGCTGGTTGGCGCTGCCTATGCGGCCGGCGAGCTGGACCGTTTCGAGCAGTGGCTACTCGGGTTGCGAATGAAGCACGTGGTCGGGTTCATGGATGTAAGCCTGAGCGGCGGGATGCTCAAGGGCGAGCGGGTGATGGAGTTCTTCCGGCGCAACTTCGTGGATCGCCCCATCGAGCAGCTGACCATGCCTTTCGCAGCTGTCAGCACCGCGCTGCACAATGGTGCCGAAGTCTGGCTGCGCGAAGGCTCGACGGTCGAAGCGGTACGCGCCTCGATCGCCCTGCCGGGCTTGTTCACGCCTGTGCTGAAGGACGGCATGCTGCTGGCGGATGGCGGACTTGTCAATCCAGTCCCGGTATCGCTGGCACGCGCGATGGGCGCGGATGTTGTGATCGCAGTCGATCTCGGCGCCGACAGGCTAGGCCGCCGCCTGGACGCGGACCATCGGACTAACTCGCCCGGCAGCGCGATTGGTGAATGGAAGCGCAAGCTGCGCGAGCAGGTGGGCGACCTCGTCCCCGCGCGTTCGCCCGACGAGTCCAGACTGCCACCCATGCACGACGTGCTGCTCTCCGCCCTTGATATCATGCAGGTGCGGATCTCCCGCAGCCGCATGGCTGGCGATCCACCGGACGTAATTGTGTCACCGCGGTTGGCCCACCTCCACCTGCTCGACTTTCACCGCGCAAAGGAGGCAATCGAGGAAGGCAAGCGCGCGGTGGAGGCAATCCTGCACAATCTTGATGTGCTCGACGATCATCCGTCATGAACGCGATGACGCCAAACTGCCTTTTCAGCGGAGTTTGCCGTTGTGGTGAAATCCATCGGACTGACTGCTAGTTTCCTCCGCGAGCAGTCTGCCCAACATTTGGTTGTAGTAGGAGGTGCTACGTGGAACAATTGAACACAGATGTTGAATGTCTCCTTTCGGAAAAGTCGAAGGGCCGCCATGTGTCGGGAGCTGCCGCCCGATATTCAAAGAAGCAGACCTTCGCAGCCTATGAAATCCGGCTACCTGCGAGCGGCAGCTATGGCCGGAGGCTGTGTAAAAACGCAGCCAAAAGTGCTATCGAAATTATTCGGCCTCGTATATCGAGCTATACGAGCTTGCGACATGCTCGGGAGGGGTTTTAGTACCCCATTTTTTCATGCGGATGCACTTCGTGTAGTGTTTTTACACAGCCTCGCCGAGGAGCGGCCCTTATGGCAATTCTCCTGACGGGCCAGTCGGTGTCGAAAGCAACCGTTAAAATCCGTCCGCTTTCGGGAGGTTCAATTTCGATTTGTACGAAGTTGAGTCAGCCAAGGTGAGTGTGAAAATCTGACAGTTTGTGTCAGATCAAGTTTGAGCTACTACATATTAAGCTACTACATATTAAGCGATATGGGGATCGATACGACCACACTTCCCAATATTGATTTTGTTGACGCAGCGCTGTGTGCGGTTACAGCTCAATCTTTGCGAGCTGGTAACTACCATCAATACGGAGATAGTTTGAAGCGATTTGTCGTTGTTCCAAAATATCAAGCTAACATCGACTTGCCCTACTCATCATTCGTTTGATGTGAACTTTCCTTGCGGGGATTGGATTGTGATATTTCATTTATGGCAGTCGAAAGCTTAGATATCCCAGATCGAATCAGCTTTTCCACTTCATCCCGAGAAGCTCCATTGGATTCGCACGCTGCTCCGAGGGACATACCGGCCTGAAAGTCCAAGACAGCCCTCGCTGTCGTATTCATATTCACCAATCCAAGACCTGGGAGACCTGCAGCAATTAGTTGGGGACGCAAATAAGAAGGACTGACCGTTAGCGCTTGGCTAATGCTCCTGTAATTTCCTCTGTGTTCAACATATACCTTGAACACCTCACTGCTGCTCCAATAATCTTTGCCAAAATTTCGCTGTGTCTTACGCTCGGTTGGTAGCCCCTGAATATCGCCTTGCCAATAATTCAATGCATCCTCTGTTGAGTCGAAAAGCGTAGCTAGTGCCAGCGCATAACTTGTGCCTGCAGTCACTCCTACAGTTACGTTGTCAATGGGATAGAAAAACTTTGTTGACGAGCGCTTATCGATATCGGGATAGAGAGTTCTCAACCAATATTTTGGTACTTGTTCCAGTAGTCTGTCAGTCAGTGTTGGCCGCCGTCCTTGTATACAAACACGCAAATGATGCTTCTTTGCCTGTTCGGCAATACGAAACTGCGCGTGAATATCGGGCATTGAAACTCCTGAGTTCAAAAACGCGATGGCAATGCTAGCATAGCGCTGGACTATCGGATTTGTAGATACTTCGATAAATTCCGGTTCAGAGAACTCAAAGATCGCATCCATCTCAGGAAAAGGCATAACGTCGAACGCCTTGGTTCCGTCAGGGCTGTTAGCTAGCTGACAACCATGTTTTACGCACCAGGGAATTCCAGGTATCTGATGAGATCGACGCCAGTAGGCGAAACCTCGAGGAGAGGCTTGGTCCTCCTTGATGCACTCAGGGCAAAACATCGCCATAGATTGGCGTGAACTCCTAGTCCCGAAATAACCTATGGTCTCAACGCTGTAAGTATCACGCTGGCTAGCGTCGCCCTCACGAAAAACTGTTCGATAGAAAGGGAGCAAGCTGTGTTTTCGGGCAAAGTTCTCAAGCGAAACTCCTGCTACTGTGGCCAGAGTAGCTGAATCAGAATATGCGTCCGAAGTCGTTCCTGGAGGATGTACTGATGCGCGCAATGCCTCCATGAACTTCGGCACTGAAGAATATTGATTGAGAGCCCGAAGCCGTCCCCTGTAGCCCCGAGAAAACTCATCATCCAAAATTTTAGATGTCAGCAATCGTCTCTCGCCCCGACAGACTTTATTCTCGTCCGACAGACTTTATTCCTCGCTATCACTGATAATTACCAGCCCGATTCGCGTTCGGGTGTCGCCGTGATCTTGTGCACGCTGAGGTCGGTGCCGTTGAATTCTTCTTCCGCACTCAATCGTATACCCACCAGCTGTTTCAGCACGCCGTAGACCATCAGGCCGCCGACAAAGGCGATGGTCACGCCGAGCAGTGTGCCGCAAAGTTGCGACATAAAACTGATCTTGATGGTGACGCCATTTATGGTGGCACCATTTAGCCCGCCCAGTGCTTTCATTCCGAGTATTCCGGCCGCGATCCCGCCCCAGGCACCGCACAAACCATGCAGCGGCCAGACGCCGAGCACATCATCGATCTTCCATCGGTTCTGCGTCAGCGTGAACATCGACACGAACAGCACGCCCGCCACGCCGCCGATAATCAGTGCACCTATCGGGTGCACCACATCTGAACCAGCGCAGATCGCGACCAAACCGGCCAACGGCCCGTTATGCACGAAGCCCGGGTCGTTCTTGCCCATCCACAGCGCGGTCAGCGTGCCGCCCACCATTGCCATCAGCGAATTGACCGCGACCAGTCCGCTGATGTGATCGATGGTTTGCGCGGACATCACGTTGAAGCCGAACCAGCCAACCGTGAGTATCCATGCACCCAGCGCAAGAAAGGGGATACTGGATGGAGGATGCGCAGAAATGCGCCCCTCGTTGCTATAGCGGCCGCGCCGCGCGCCGAGCATCATCACCGCCGCCAGCCCGATCCAGCCGCCCACCGCATGCACCACCACCGAACCGGCGAAATCATGAAACTCCGCGCCGAATGTCGCATTCAGCCATGCCTGGATACCATAATGATGATTCCAAGCGATGCCTTCAAAGAACGGGTAGACGAAGCCGACCAGCATGAAGGTCGCCGCCATCTGGGGATTGAATTTGGCGCGCTCGGCGATCCCGCCTGAAACGATGGCCGGAATCGCGGCGGCAAAAGTCAGCAGGAAGAAAAACTTCGCAAGCTCGTAGCCGCTCTTTTGCGCAAGCTGGTCCGCGCCGGTAAAGAAATTCGTCCCGTAGGCAATCGCGTAGCCGATGAAAAAATACGCCAGCGTGGACATCGCGAAGTCGGTCAGGATCTTGACCAGCGCATTGACCTGGTTTTTCTTGCGGACCGTGCCCAGTTCCAGAAAGGCGAAACCGGCGTGCATCGCCAATACCATGATGGCGCCAAGCAAAATGAACAACGTATCATTACTGATTCTCAACTCTTCCACATTTCTCCCCTTTATTGCGCGCTTCGTGAGAAGCGCATTATTTATATTGTTCGTTCCATCCAAACCCGGTCCAACAAACACCGTCATTCCCCGGGGAATACTTTCAATCCTGCCAGCGGTTCAGATATTTCTCCAGCCAGAAGAGGCCGACGATCGTCTTGCTTTCGTTGATCCTGCCCTGCCGTATCCAGTCGATCGCTTCCGGCAGGGACAACTCGAACACCTCGAGGAACTCCCCCTCATCCAGTTTCCTGCCCTGGTGAACCAGGCCGCGCGCCAGGAAATATTCCATGCGCTCGTCGGCATAGCCGATGCACGGCCACGCGGTGGTCAGATGTATCCATTCGCTCGCCACATACCCGGTTTCCTCCAGCAACTCGCGCTGTGCGCACTGCAGGATGTCTTCGCCATGGTCGATCTTTCCTGCGGGCAGCTCGATGAACTCTCGCTGCAGCGGGTAGCGGTACTGCCGTTCCATCACCAGGTTGCCGTTATCCAGTATCGCCAGCACCGCGACCGCACCGGGATGGGTGATGTATTCTCGGCTGCTTACCGCACCATCCGGCAGGCGCACCTTGTCCTTGCGCACCCGGATGAAATCACCGTCATACATCAGCTCGGATTCCAGCCGCGTCTCTTTCATATCCATTGCAATTCCCGTATCAACAAGGGCTTCGTACATTGCCCGGTTTCATGACTTGCTTCGCCTATCCCGCATCTCGGGCTATCCGCTTTTCTTCACCACCTGCATCGCGGTTGCGACCATACCGGCGATGTCCGCGGCGTTGCCGGGAAGGATCATGGTATTGCCCTGTTTGGCGATATTGCCGAAGGCATCGACAAAACGTTCCGCGACCTTGAGGTTGACGGCGACCAAGCCGCCCTCGTTCTGGATCGCGTTGGCGACCACCTTGATCGATTCGGCGGTTGCGTTGGCGACCAGCAGCAAGGCTTCGGCCTCACCCTGGGCGTTGTTGATCGCCGCCTGTTTGGAGCCTTCAGACTCGCGAATGGAGGCGGTCATTTTTCCCTCGGCGATGTTGATCTCTTCCTGCTTCTTGCCTTCCGACTGCGCGATCAGCGCGCGCTTCTCCCGCTCGGCAGTGATCTGCTTTTGCATCGCCGCGAGCACCTGCTGCGGCGGGGTGATGTCCTTGATCTCGTAGCGCAGCACTTTCACGCCCCAGGTCGGGCTGGCCTCGTCCAGCGCGAATACCACGGTGCGGTTGATCGCCTCGCGGTCTTCCAGCAGCTTGTCCAGATCGCGCTTGCCGCATTCCGAACGCAGCGCGGTTTGCGCCAGCATCGTGATCGCGGCGAGATAATTGGATGTGCCGTAGCTGGCGCGCGCCGCATCGGTGACCTGGTAATACAGCACGCCGTCGACCTGCACCTGGGTGTTGTCGCGGGTGATGCAGACCTGCGGCTCGATATCGATCGGAAACTCGGTGAGACGGTGACGATAGGCTACTCGGTCCATGAAAGGGATCACGATGTTCAGGCCGGGCTCCAATGTCCGGTCGAACTTGCCGAAACGCTCGATCACCCATGCGTTCTGCTGCGGCACGATCTTGATCGTCTTGAATGCCAGGAATGCCGCGAATACCCCCAGCACAATTAAGAATATATCCATGCTCTGCTCCTGCCTGATGAATGATTATTTGGTTTCCGGAACCTGCTCGATGATCAAACGGCTGCCCACGACTTCCTTGATGCGCCAGTTTTGCCGTGCCGGGTCCGCCGGCGCGGTGCCAGCCAGTTCGGCATCCCATTCCGCACCGCGATAACTGACCCGCGCGCGGCGTTCGTTCGTCCAGCGCACCGTTTGCACGGTCTGGCCGATGTCATAGGCAAGATTGGCCTGCCCGTGCGCCGGTCCCTGCCTCCGCTTCCAGCGATAAACCGCCGCCACACCGGCAATGCAAAGCAGCGCCGCTATCGCGGCTTGACCGCCCCACGCCATCCCCAGATAGGCCGACAAACCGGCGGCAGCCAGGCCAAACGCAACCGCAATCAGATAGAACGTGCCGCTGTTCATCTCGGCGATCACCAGCACCACCGCAGCCAGCCACCAGATCCAATAGACTTCCATCACGTACCTCGCTAATTTCTGTCGTCTTCGAACGCTCCGGGGCATTTTGCCACGTTTGGCGAAACCGGCGCCGAGCTATTCATATCGCCCGCATCAAGCAGCGGCGGATCGGCGCAGATGCAGGCGCATCAGGCAACGGTCTATCCACTGTGCGGTCAATTTTTCCTGCACCGAATTCTGCCGCAATCTGGCTTTCAGCCCGGGGAAATCGACGCGATCCAGCGGCTGGTCCTGATTGAAGCAGGAAAACACGTGGCTGGTCTTGCCGGTTTCCGGGTCGATATGCGTTTGCAGGCATTGCGCGCAGATCTCCTTCATCATGCACTGCATCGGTGAATTGATCGAACCGATCGCGAAGTGATGCGGCTTCAGATAAGGCTGCAGCGACGCATGGCGCGCCGCGGCCACCGCCGCCATCATGCTGTCCGACCCGATCGCGATGATGCGGTCGGTGCCCGCAAACGGGATCTGCTGCGTCCCGAGTTCGCCCTTCGCATAGGCGGTCATCGCCTCAACGATGTTGCCGACGAAGCCGCGATCCTGATCACGCGCGGGCACAAAGCCGGGCTGCTCGTCGCAGCACCACACCACCACATCGGCGGCATGCTCGATCTCGGCCACCTTGTACCGGTCTATCGCCTTTTTGTAGCCGGCGAAATACAGCACCTTCGAACCGGCCGCGCGCAAAGCCTGGCCGATGGAGAACAGCACTGCATTGCCCAGTCCGCCGCCCACCAGCATCACGGTCTCATTCGCGGGAATCTCGGTCGGCGTGCCGGTCGGTCCCATCAATACCACCGGCTCGCCGGGTTTTAGCATCGCGCACAGATCGGCCGAGCCGCCCATTTCCAGCACGATGGTCGAGATCAGCCCGTGTTGCGGATCGACCCATGCACCGGTCAAAGCCAGGCCTTCCATCGCCAGACGGGTCGCGTCGATCTCCAGCGCATGGGCCTCGTAATTCTGCAGCCGGTAAAACTGCCCGGGTTTAAAACTGCGCGCGGCCAGCGGCGCGTGGATGACGACCTCGACGATATTCGGCGTCAGGCGTATGACTTGGTGCACCGTTGCGCGCAACTGATGATTGATCTCCGCAAGGAATTCCGCATCGGATGATTTTGATGCCGGCCCCGCTTGCTGCAACACCGCACTGACGGACGGATATCCCTGCTTTGCTCCGCCCATGGCCTTGACCACATTGCCGAAGAAAGACGGATGCAGGTCCCCGAAAAAACTGATGAAGCGGCCATCGTCTTGTCTGGAAAGCAGCACTTGCGCCAGATTCGGTTTGGAGATCGCCGGCTCGGGACGCACCGGGGCGCCAGTCTCGTCGCAAGCCCTGAAGTAGCGTCCATCGAGTTCAAAGTGGGCCGGGTCCTCGCGGGCCAGCACGGTGTTCGGCTGGGTGCCGGCCGCGATCAGAACAGTGCGCGCGGCGACTTCGATCTCTGCGCCGGAACGCCACTCGCCCGCTTCGCCGCACAATTGCTGCGACATCCTGACCGCATGCACCGCACCGAATACATCGACCTCGATACGTGTCGGATTCAGCGCCTCGGCAAAGCTGATCCCTTCCTCCAGGGCTTTTTCGATCTCTTCGTGGTTCAGCGTATATGAGGGACTGTCGATCAGGCGCTTGCGATAGGCGATCGTGACCCCGCCCCAGCTTTGCAGCAATTCGACGATGCGCGGCTCGCGACCTTCTGCGGCGGCCCTGCTGCGCTCGGATTCAATCGCCAGTGCGTGAGCGAGAAACTCGTCGGCGACCTGGCACTCCTCGGCAGTCCAGCGCCCGCGGACCGCTTCCTCGCCTTTCTCGGCAACTAGGATTTTGTAGCGATGCATGAATTTCGCCACCTGCACCGGATAATAAGCCAGCGACTCGGTCGCCGTATCGATCGCGGTGAGGCCGCCGCCGATCACCACGACCGGCAGGCGTATCTGCAGGTTGGCGATGGAATTCTGTTTTGCCGCACCGGTCAATTGCAGCGCCATCAGAAAATCCGAGGCGGTGCGCACGCCACGCGCCAGACCGTTGGGAATATCCAGCACGGTGGGCCGCCGGCACCGTTGGCCAGCGCGATGTGGTCGAATCCCGCGGAAAACGCGGTGTCCACGGTCAGCGTTCCGCCGAAGCGCACACCGCCGAACAATGCGAACTGGCTGCGCCGTTCCAGCAACAGACGGATCAGCTTGAGAAAGTTCTTGTCCCAGCGTACCGTGATGCCGTATTCGGCGACACCGCCGAACCCCGCCAGCACACGGTCATTGAGCGATTCATACAATTCGGCTACGTCATGGATCGGGACGAACGGGACACGATCGCCGCCGGCGCCGACGCCGCCGATATGCGGCGGCAACGGCTCTATCTTCAGGCCGTCGATGCCGACCACGGTATGTCCGTCATTGATCAGATGATGGGCCAGCGTGAAGCCGGCGGGTCCCATACCGGTGATCAGCACACGCCGGCCCGATGGTGCCTTCGGATAAGGCCGCCGCAGATGCAGCGGGTTCCAGCGCGTCAGCAGACTGTATATTTCGAATCCCCACGGCAGGTCTAGCACATCCTTCAGCGTGCGCGTCTCCGCCTGCGGGATGTCGACCGGCTGCTGCTTCTGGTAGATGCATGACTTCATGCAATCGTTGCAGATACGATGCCCGGTCGCCGCAACCATCGGATTATCGAGTGCAATAATTGCCAACGCGCCCAGCGCATGCCCCTGGGTCTTGACCTTGTGGAACTCGGAGATCTTCTCCTCGAGTGGACAGCCGGCCAGCTTGACGCCGAAAACATTTTTCTTGAACGCGGCAACGCCGCCATCGGCGGGCGCCTTTTCCCTGAGGCCTTTGGAACAGGAATCCTTGCCCTGCTCGTGGCACCAGATGCAGTAATTGGCCTGGTCGAGCGCGCCGGCTAGATCGGTTCCGGCATCGGTCAGCGCAAAACCCAGGCGGCGGCGCAACGCATGACCGGCGCCGAGGCGATAGGCGCTGATCCCGTCCAGGTTCACCGTTGCCAGCGGAACCAGGTGTTCGAAATCGAGCTTGGCCGGCACCTTGAACAGGATGCCGCCGCGATGACGCTCGCGTCCGGCTGCTGTTTGCACCGCCCAGGCAGCATAGCGCGTGGCGAGTTGCAATTCAGCGGCATGGACTGTTTCGTCCAGCATCCAGTGTGCAACCTCGAAGGCAAATGCAAGTTCGGTGAATGGGGCGCCGATGTAGCCCGTCAACTGTTCCTCGAGTGCCGGACCATCTATCGCCGCAGCTTCTTCCGGTTTTACTTTTGTCATCGCCCGGCGCTGCACGAACAGGCGCTTGCAACTGTAAAGCGGTGCCAGTTCATGATGACGCGCGACCAACGCCTGCACTTGCGCTGTTATACCGAACAGGCTCGCCAGAAAATCTTCGAGGTAAGGCGCCATTGCGATCAGCAGTTCGGATTCCGCCTTGCCGGAGAGGGCACCGGTGGACAGCCGGGCGGCTTCCAGTTGCGCGCGCAGTTCCGGGTCGCTTCCTCCCAGATATTCGCGGAAAGCCGCATCGATGCGGATCAGTCCTTCCCGGTCGTAAAGATCGTTGAATGTGAATCCGTGGGCAAGGCTCGGATGCTGGCGATGCAGCGTGTCATTTTGGGTAGTTTGCATAAGCTCCAGATTTTTTAGAATTTTCCGAATGCAGCCCGCTTTCATCACGGCGCTTGTCCATTACACCAAGAACACGCCGGCCTGGCGAAATGATGCTGCCGGGGGTCACAACAGGTGTCGTGTCTTACAAGCGGCGACTGCGTTGAAGGGGTTCAGCCCGTTTCCGGTTTGGCCCCGGATTTGAAGAAACTGGACATATTGCCACCGTCTTTTTTCGAGTTATACATCGCCTGGTCGGCGTTCTGCATCATTTCATCGGCATCCGTGCCGTCGTCCGGGTACATACTGACGCCGATGCTGGAATGCACGGCCAATTCGTGTCCATCGATGTGCATCACCTCCTGCAAGAGGTCATGAAGTTTTTGCACCACGACCATGACCTGTTGGGGATCATTGATCGAGTCCAGCAGAATGACAAACTCGTCACCGCCCAGACGAGCCACCGTGTCCGCTTCGCGCACGGCTGATTTCAACAGCTTTGCGAAGTTGACCAATACCAGGTCCCCGGTCGCATGGCCCAGCGTATCGTTGATCTCCTTGAAACGATCCAGGTCGATAAACAGCACGGCAAGATGATTTCCGGTCCGCCGCGAACTGGCGATGGCGTGTTCCAGCCGGTCGAAGAACAACCTGCGGTTGGGTAAGCCGGTCAATGAGTCGTGCTGCGCCTGATGATCGAGCGCCATGCGTTTCTCGTCCAGTTCCGACAAATGCGCCACAATCTGCGTCTGCATGTCGTGGAAGCTGCGCGCCAGCAGGCCCAGTTCGTCGTTGCGGGCAAGCGGCAGCGAGCCGATGACATGATCTTTCGAGAATTTCTGGATCGCCTCGACCACCGCATTCAGGGGGCCGGTGACAATGCGCGATATCAGCACGGAAAGAATCACCGCAAGAACGCTGAAAAACAGGATGATCCGGAAAGTGTCCCAGCCCAGCAGTGAAGTCTCTCTTGTGATGCTTTGTATCGGCTGCGACAAGCCGAGTATCAGGAAACGCTTGTCTATCGTGTCGCCAAAGGGCAGGCGCACAAAGGCGGCGACATGCCCGTCCTGTTGTTGCTGCCCCTCATAGACATGCGTTACAAGGTTCATGGCATTGCCCTGAATCAAGGCCATAACGGGCTTGAAAGTATTCTGGATCAGAATGCGCTTGCCACGATCAAAACCGAAGGTCTGGGTCGCATCGGGGTGTATCAGAAAATCGCCGGCCTGGTTGCTGAGGTACAGGTTATACGAGTTCGGCAAATTGCTTTTCAGAAGACCCGCAAGGCCGTTCAGGTCGATATTGATTGCGATCAAACCCAGCCTTTTGCCATTTTGCGCAAAGACCGGAGTGGATACCGTCATGGTCGGTTTATCGCGGCCGGAGTGCGTTCCCTTCTCGTGGTTGATGGTGATATCCGAAAGATAGATATCTCCCCTGGCCAGACGAAACGTGCCGGTGACATAGGGATAGCCGGCGCGCTTTTGCAAATCGCCGCCTTGCACCCTTGACAGGCTCTTGCCATTGCGATCGACACGGACCAGTTCCGGATCGCCCTGGCCAATGCCGATCAGGCGAATCTGGAAATATTCCGGATGCGCTGACAGCATTGCAGCGAAGGTGTCGGCAAGTATCTGCTTGTCACGCTCGGCCGCACGGGGATCCGGGGAATCGAATACATTCCGGGACAGGGGCAGGGCCGCCAGCAATTGCGAATCCTCGGCAATCACATCGATGATGATCTTCATGTTCCGGCCCACCACCTGCGTGGCGGTCAGGAGATCGCGTTCCGCCGCCCTGGTCAGCATGTTCCTGCTGGACGTATAAAAGTAGATGCCGGTCAGGATGGTTGCCAGGATGCCGAATGCGGCAAGCAAAAAACCGAGCTTGAAGCCGATATTCGGTTTCACATAGTCAGAAACTTTCATCGCGCCGGGAACCTTGTGCGGAAGGAAATGCAGGTACAAACAGGGAATGGCCGGCTATCCCGCAGCATCGGGTCGAGTGGTATTTCTGCGGTATACGCAGCGTGGCCAGGCGCAAAGGAAACTTGATGGACAGTGGGCATTGGCGAGCCGATTGGAGTGCATGACCGAAAGTGACCGAGGCGCATTATACATGCCGTTGCGGATAGCCAAGCTTCAAAAATAGGGCGGGGCGGGCCGCCTCGGTGGCGACATGACCACAGATTGCAAAGCCTGCTTTGCAAGCATCCGCAATCAAGCCCGGTTCTTAACTGCGCCGTTTCGGAGTAGAATCTCCAGCAGACCCCCGCAACACGTCCGAATGGGAATTTTTCTTATGAATCGCAATGCCTGGTTGGTGGCGGCCGTTTGTGTGCTGCCTCTGTTTGGTTGTGCGTCAATGCGCAAAACCGACACGAACAAAACGGCGCGAACCAGCGCTCCGCCGGCTGCGAAACCGGCTGTGCGTTCCGTGGTGTCTGCTGACGGGCTGATCAAGGGTGAAATCGTCGGCACACCCGCTCCCGCCAGCAAATTCTCCCAGTTGCAAATAGGCATGACGCTGGACCAGGTCGAAAAACTGATCGGGCCACCGAGCAATTCCGACAGCCGTATAACGGGCAAACAGTATCAGCCTTTCTATTTCGGCGGCGATACCCAGCGCACGGAGGCATATTACAAGGGCGAAGGACACCTGACCTTTTCAAATGCACGGCCGGACAGCGCGCCGGATACATTGATCCGCATCACGGTCAATCCGGATTCTGCCGGCAAGCACTGATCCGAACAAACGCGCTGTGCTTATCCGTTTCGGGTTGACAGACCGCCCAAAAAAAAACTACATTCCCCTGTGCAGGCTTCATTCGCTCCAATCTCAACAATAATCCAATTGCAATTCGGGAGAACCCATGTCCAACATCGAATCCGTTCTGAATGAAATACGCGTCTTCGAGCCTTCACCCGAATTCGTTAAGCAGGCCAACGTGTCAGGCATGCAGGCATACCGGGCGCTGTGCAAGTCTGCCGAACAGGATTACCCCGGCTTCTGGGCCAATCTGGCCCGCGACACCTTGCGGTGGAAAAAGCCCTTCACCAAATCACTCGATGACAGCAATGCGCCCTTTTTCAAGTGGTTCGAAGATGGCGAATTGAATGTTTCCTACAATTGCCTCGACAGGCATCTCGCCGACCGTGCAGAAAAGACCGCGATAATTTTCGAGGCTGACGACGGCAAGGTCAGCAAGGTCAGCTATCGCGAGTTGCACGGCCGTGTCAGCCAGTTCGCCAACGGCCTGAAGTCCCGCGGCATCAGGAAAGGCGACCGCGTCGTCATCTATCTTCCGATGAGCATCGAAGCGGTGGTGGCGATGCAGGCCTGCGCCCGGATCGGCGCCATCCATTCGGTCGTGTTCGGCGGGTTCTCCGCCAAGAGCCTGCATGAACGGATCACCGACGCGCAAGCTTGCGCGGTGATTACCGCCGATGCGCAAATGCGCGGCGGCAAACTGATGCCTTTGAAACCCATCGTCGACGAAGCGCTCGCCACAGGCGGTTGCGAATCGGTACACAGCGTGATTGTCTATCGTCGTACGGGCAGCGATGTGGACTGGAACGATGATCTGGACATCTGGTGGCACGACCTGTTCAATTCCCAGCCGACCCATTGCGAACCCGAATGGGTCGGTGCAGAACATCCGCTGTTCATCCTCTACACTTCGGGCTCCACCGGCAGGCCCAAGGGCGTGCAGCACTCCAGTGCCGGCTACCTGCTCGGTGCAATGCTGTCGATGAAATGGGTGTTCGACTACAAAGACAGCGACATTTTCTGGTGTACCGCCGACGTGGGCTGGGTCACCGGGCACAGCTATGTGGCTTACGGACCGCTGGCGATGGGCGCGACGCAGCTCATGTTCGAGGGCGTACCGACCTATCCGGATGCAGGACGATTCTGGAAGATGATTCAGGACCACAAGGTCACCACCTTCTACACTGCCCCCACTGCCATCCGTTCGCTGATCAAGTTGGGCGGAGACCGCCCCGATAAATATGACCTGTCCAGCCTGCGCCTGCTCGGCACGGTGGGCGAACCGATCAATCCTGAGGCGTGGATGTGGTACTACAACACTGTCGGGAAGGCGCGCTGCCCGATCGTGGATACCTGGTGGCAAACCGAAACGGGCTCCCATATGATCGCCCCGCTGCCGGGAGCGATGCCAATCAAGCCGGGGTCATGCACCCTGCCCCTGCCCGGTATCATGGCCGCCATCGTCAATGAGGCGGGCGACGAGGTGCATGACCAGCATGGCGGTTTTCTCGTCATCACGCGCCCGTTCCCTTCGCAAATCCGCACCATCTGGGGCGATCCTGAACGCTACAAGAAGTCCTATTTCCCCGATGAAATGCGCGGCTACTATCTGGCGGGGGATTCAGCGCACCGCGATGATGACGGCTACTTCTGGATCATGGGACGCATAGACGATGTACTTAAGGTATCCGGTCATCGTCTGGGTACGATGGAAATCGAGTCGGCACTGGTCGCAAACCCTCTGGTGGCGGAAGCCGCGGTAGTCGGCAAACCGCATGACATCAAGGGCGAGGCAATTGTCGCCTATGTCGTACTCAAGGGGGCTCGCCCGACAGATGCGGAAAAGTCCAGGCAAATAGCCGAGGATCTGCGCAACTGGGTAGGCAAGACCATAGGCCCGATTGCCAAACCGGATGAAATCCGCTTCGGTGAGAATCTGCCCAAGACCCGCTCCGGAAAGATAATGCGCCGCCTGCTCAGGGCGATTGCCAATGGCCAAGAGATCAGCCAGGACGTGTCGACATTGGAGAATCCGGCAATATTGGAACAGCTTAAGAACGCGATAAAATAAGCCGGCGGCGGCTTCACCAACCTTCCGGATAAGGGTTGCGGCACGAGCAACCCGTCTCGGCCTTCTCTTGCATGGATGCTTGCATAGAAGGCAGGCAATCTCCCCTGCAGCACGCTGGACAAATGATAGACGTTGCCGGAGGCCCGTCCTGAACGAACAGTTCTTTCGGTAACGCAAGGCTGCTTATTTCTCGTGGAGGTTTGCAACGCAAGCATGCCTCCATCGCCTACCTTCCATCCCCTATCCTCTGCCTTTTGTCATCTTCCCGATATTTTAGATTGACCTGTGCGCAGAACTTAGCATAACATCACACAGGGTTTACTTCAGGAAGGATGCACGTGTTCTTGATTCGATTGATTTTTTCCGTACTTCTCTGCCTATTCGCAGCAGCCATGCCGGCCTATGCCGACGCAGCCGAAAAACCCTTGGCCGCGCCGCCGGAGGAAAAGATCGCGCTAACCAGTCCTGTGGCAAGTGCCGCGACCGAGGAAGCGGTTCCGCAGTGGCTTCCGTCAGGCCGCGATATCAGAATAGAACTCATCCCCAATGCCGCGCCCATGCCTCAGGATTTGTGGCCCAGAATACGCCAAGGTTTCGCGATGCGTGAACTCGATTCCAAGCTGGTCGCCAGACATGAGAAATGGTATGTGAACCATCCCGAATACTTTGCGCGCATGATAGACCGCGCACGCCTGTACCTGTATTACATCAACGAGGAAGTGGAACGGCGTGGCATGCCGAGCGAAATCGCGCTGTTGCCCATGGTGGAAAGCGCCTTCAATCCGGGCGCATATTCAAGGAGCCGGGCTTCCGGCATCTGGCAATTCATGCCGTCGACCGGCAAAAAGTTCGGCCTGCAACAGAACTGGTGGTATGACGGCCGCAGGGATGTCATCAGCGCGACCAATGGCGCACTCGATTACCTGCAAAATCTCCATACCATGTTCGGCGATTGGCAGTTGGCTCTGGCTGCCTACAATTGCGGCGAAGGCGCGGTACTCAGGGCCCAGGCACACAATCGCAAACGCGGATTGCCCACCGACTACGCCCACCTGAGGCTGTTGAAGGAAACACGCAATTACGTTCCGAAATTGTTGGCAATTAAGCACATCATTGCCGATCCTGCCAAATTCGGGCTGGCGTTGCAAGACATCCCCGACAAGCCCTATTTTGCCGCTATTACCACCTCCCGGCACATCGACGTAAAACTTGCTGCCCAACTGGCCGCCATCTCGGAAGACGAGTTTGCCGCACTCAATCCCGCGCACAACCGCCCCGTGATCTTGCAGGACAAGAATGACTTTATCCTGCTGCCTATCGACAAGATAGAAACCTTCCGGACCAACCTGGAAAACTACGACAAGCCCCTGGTCAGCTGGCAGTCATATCAGCCCAAGAAGGGAGAGCGTCTTGACAAACTGGCACCGCGCTTCGGCTTGTCGTTGGCCAGCCTGAAGTCGGTGAACGGCCTTTCCCGGCACGGAAATATCAGTACCGGACAAACCCTTCTGGTGCCGCTCAACGGAGAAGAGTCATCAACCGAATTCGAAGCCTTCAACATGCAACTCCCCCCCACCGACAGCCTCACCAGGGTCAGGCACGTCGTGCGCAGGGGCGACACGCTTGGGAGCTTGGCACGCCGTTACCACGTCAGCATCGCGAAGCTGAAACAATGGAACGGCCCGCTGAAAATCATCAGGATAGGCCAGACACTGGTCATCTCCCAGGAAGGGTTAAGCCAGCAGCATTACAACCGCCACAGAAGATCCAGGGATCGCGCGCGCGATGTGGCGCAAAGCGGGGAAGAAACTTCAATTGAGTCTTCACAAGGAATCTAGCTCGGCCCGCGTCGGCAACTTTTCCGGCTTGGAAGTGAAATAGCGGTATCCTTTCCACACCCGCCACGCGCCCCACATGAAAGCAGCCAGACTGTTTCGTCGAATCACAAACAAGGCCGCCACGCCGGCAATCAGCAAAGGATTTTGACGCAAAAAACGCACGGCCGACACGCCGCGATCGGCCAGAGATAACGGGGCCTTCCACTCCGCTCCGATTTCAGCCATCTGCTCGCGCTGTGTTGCAATTCTCGCCGATAACTCAGCGCGGCGTTGCGTCAGTTCATGCAATTTCTCATTCATGGCCTGGTTATTCCCCCGGCTCCAGTTGCTCCCTGTCCTTGGCCAATTCGGCAAGGCTGGCGGAAAACAACTTCGGTCTGTTATGCGCCTTATTGCGCAAAAACAACGTCAACAGCACACCCAGCGCGAAGAACAGGATGCACAGCCCGCCAAGCACGGCAAGGCGGTGGTCATCCCAGAAGAGCACGGTGACAAATACCGTGAGCAGCATCACGCCCATGCCAAAACAAAACAATGCGGACAAAGATAAAAAGTACAGCTGCGTCAAATGCAGCCGCTCCTCCTGCAGTTCAATCGCGAGCAGTTCCAAGCGCGTCGAGACGATGGAAGCCAGCGTCGAGACCAAGCGCTTCAGCGACTCCAGCAACCCGGCACTCTGCCCGACCATGACCTAGCGGCCTCGACCGATCAACATTCCGACAATAACCCCGACGCTGGCGGCAACACCGATCGCAGTCCACGGATTGTCGTGCACGTATTCATCGGTGGCTTTGGCGGCATACTTGGTTTTCTCAATCATTGCAAACTCGGCCTCATTGAGACGAGCCTTGGCAGTAACCAGATTCTCCTGAATACGCTCGCGCGCCGCGGCAACCTTCTCTCCTGCCTGTCCTGCCGTTGCGCGCAACAATTCCTCGGCGTCAGCCACTACTAAACGAAAATCCTTAACGAGCTTTTCTTTGCTGGCGTCCCGTTCTGCTGCTGCTGATTTGGTGCTCATGATTAACTCCTTTTAAAGTTCTCGATCAATGCCGCCGAAAGCGACTCTTACACGGCTGTCAGCGGAATACCCGCATCCTTTTTAACCCTAAAGGACCTTGCCGTCAACCTGGGAATCAGAATACAAATGGCAATGCACGGTGTGTGTCGGCGAATGACTGGTCGCTGGCGGATATTCCTTGCCGCATCGTTCCATGGCCTGCGCGCAGCGAGGCGCAAAGTGGCATCCCGGCGGAGGGTTGGCCGGTGAGGGCAAGTCCCCTTCCAGCCTGATGCGCTCTCTTCTTTCTCCGTCTATGCGCGGCACCGCAGACAGCAGCGCCCGTGTATAGGGATGTTTGGGTGCGCGCAGCACCTCCGCCGCAGTGCCGCGTTCCACGATGCGCCCGAGATACATCACGCACACCTCGTGGGCAAGATATTCCACCACCGCAAGGTTGTGCGTGATGAACAGATAGCTGAGTTCAAACTTTTGTTGCAATGACTTGAGCAGGTTCAGGATTTGCGCCTGCACCGACACATCCAGCGCGCTGGTCGGTTCGTCACAGATCAGCAGGCGCGGGGATACCGCAAGCGCCCGCGCGATGGCGATCCGTTGCCTCTGGCCGCCCGAAAACTCATGCGGGTAGCGCCATTTGGTATCGCACGCAAGGCCGACCTGACCGAGCAAGGTATCGATGTGGGCCTGGCGTGCGGCGCTGTCGAGCTCGATTTTCAGTGCGGTCATGCCTTCCTCGAGGATTTCCGCAACGCGCATCTTCGGGTTCAGCGAAGCATAGGGATCCTGGAACACCATCTGCATCGCGGAACGCTGCCCGCTGATACCGGAACCGATCAATTCCCGACCGGCGAACTGCACGCTACCCGCATCTGGCCTGATCAATTGCAATAGCGCCTTGCCCAGCGTGGTCTTGCCACAACCGGATTCTCCCACCAGCGCCAGGGTGCGTCCCGATGGAATACTCAGCGACACCCCGTCCACCGCTTTCACCTGCCCGACAATGCGCTGAAGCACACCTCTGCGAATCGGGAAATGGACCCTGAGGTCGCGGACCTGCAGGAGCGAGGGGCCGGGCACAGGGGGGAAGTCAGTCCCGGCCTCCTGTTGATGCTCGCGCGTGCCCGTCTCGATCTGCTGCACATTACCTTGCGCGCCTGCACCCTGAAAAAGATGGCACCTTACCCCGCGTCCTTCCTCGAGCACGGTCCAGTCCGGTGTTTTTTCGGTACACAAAGACCATGCCTTGTCGCAGCGAGCGGCGAAGCGGCAGCCTTGCATGATGCTGCCCAACGGCGGCACGTTGCCGGGTATCGCGGTCAGTGATTGATTGCGCCGCGTCGCATCGGGAAGCGCGGCGAAAAGTTTCCGCGTGTAGGGATGCAGCGGCTGGTCGAACAAACGGGCCCGGCTGGCCTGCTCGACGATTTGTCCCGCATACATCACCCCCACCCTGTGCGCCATTTCCGCAACCACGCCAAGATCATGCGTGATCAGCAGCATCGCCATCCCGCTGGCTGCCTGGTTGTCGCGCAGCAGTTGCAGCACCTGAGCCTGTATCGTGACATCCAGTGCGGTGGTCGGCTCATCCGCGATCAGCAATTTTGGCTGTCCGGCCAGCGCCATCGCAATCATCACGCGCTGCTTCATGCCGCCGGAAAGCTGGAATGGATATTCCGCGGCGCGCCTGGAGGCATCCGGGATGCCGACCTGTTCCAGCAGCTCCACGCCGCGCATGCGGGCCGCGTTGCCGCGCATCCCGCGGTGAAGTTCCAGCACTTCGCCAATTTGCTGGCCAACTGTCATCACCGGATTCAGGCTCAACCCGGGCTCCTGAAAGATCATTGCCATCTTGCCGCCGCGCAATTCGCGCATCTCGCGCTCATGCAAGCCGAACAGCGCGATGCCTTCCAGATGCGCCGAGCTGCCCGCATTGACCACGCCATCGGGCAACAGCCGCAACAGCGACAGTGCGGTCATGGATTTCCCGCAGCCGGATTCCCCGAGCAGCACGAACGTCTCGCCCGCCCCGATGCCGAAGGAAATGTCGTCCACGATGCGCGCGCCATTATGCAATTGCGTGACAAGGCTGGATACTTTGAGGATGTCTCCCATCACGCCGCATTCCCGTTGAGGTTCAGGCGCGGATCGAACGCATCGCGCACCGCGTCGGCAAACAAATTGGCCGCCAGTACCAGCACCAGCATGAAACCGAAGGCCGAGGCCAGCGCCCACCACACTACCGGATCGCGCCCCATCTCCAGCCGTGCCGCGTTGATCATCGTGCCGAAGCTGATCATCGAGGGGTCGACACCCACGCCGACGTAGGACAAGACCGCCTCGGCCAGCACCAGTCCGCTGAAATCCATCACCAGGGAAATCAGCACGATATGCATAACGTTAGGCATGATATGGCGGGTAAGGATGCGAAACGACGGCACGCCGAAAGCCTGTGCCGCCTGGATGTATTCCATCTCGCGCAGCTTGAGCGTCTCGCCCCGCAGCAGGCGGCACAGCCCGGTCCAACTGGTGACGCCCAATATCAGGCACAGAAACACCAGCCGCAGGTCCGCGCGCGATGCGGAGGTATCGAACCATTGCGGATGCGTATCGATGGTTACCTGCACCATCAGCACCGCCGCCGCGATCAGCAGCACGCTGGGTATGGAACTCAGCACGGTATATGCATACTGGATCACATCATCCACCCAGCCGCGCAAAAATCCCGCGGCGATCCCCAGCAGCAAGGCCAGCGGCAGCGTGACCAGCGTGGTCACCGTGCCGATGATCAGTCCGGTGCGTATGCTTTTCAGCGACAGGTACAGTACATCCTGCCCGACCTTGTCTGTGCCGAGCACATGATACGCGGCGGCAAGATGGACGGTCATGCCGATCAGGACCGAGATGACAAGGATGGCGGTCGTCAGGGGGCGCAGCGGCCACCCGCGCCGGGCGAGCCATCCCCTGCCTGCCAGCACAACAAGCAACCCCGCAGCCAGTCCCGCCAGCGCACCGGTCAAACCGCGCCACAGTACATCCGCGTCGCGCTGCCGCACATCGGTCAGTTGGGCGCCGCCATAACGCAGGCGTGGATAGTCGCGCCGCACGTTTCCTTTGGCATCAATGATGCTCTCCTTGGCATATAGCGTCACCGCCAGCGGGGCGGAATAGGTTTTTTCGGTTTGTACGCGCAGCGGCGTGACCAGCTTGTCGAACAGGCTCAACACTTCGGGAGAGTAGACTGCTGCTCCGCTATTGCTTTCCGGCAGTGCCGCCCGGTAGTGCAGCGTGTCCAACAGGCCGACCAGCACAAACAGCGACAGCACCAGCAACGAAACCATCGCGGTCGGATTGCGCGCCACGCGTCGCCATGGCAGCAGCAGATGCTCGCGCTTGCGCACGTATACCGCGCTGGCCATGCCTGCGGCCAGCAGCAAAAATATAAGTTTGTCGCTCCAAAGGAACACCGGCATGAAACTCATGACAATCTCACCCGCGGATCCGCAATGGTGTAGGAAATATCGGTGAGGATCAGCCCAGCGATATACAGCAGCGAGCCGAGAAACACCATTGCGCGCACCACGCTGAAATCCTGCGCATTGATCGCATCGATGGTGTAACTGCCCAAGCCCGGAATGCCGAAGAACGACTCGGTGAGCAGGCTGCCCATGAACAGCAGCGGGATGATCACCACCACACCGGTGAGGATGGGGATCATCGCGTTCTTCAGCACGTGACGGAACAGTACTGCCACTTCGGACAGTCCCTTGGCGCGTGCGGTGCGCACATAGTCCTTGCCGATCTCCTCAAGGAAGATGGTGCGGTACCACCGGCTGCTGGAACCGACGCTGCCCATGATGCCGATGACGATTGGCAGCACCACGAATTTAAAGCTGCCCAGCCCGCCCGCGTAGCCCGAGATCGGCACCAGATGCCACAGCTTGCTCACCACGAACTGCCCGCCGATGATATAAAAAAGGCCGGATACCGACATCAAGAACACGCACAAGCCCACACCCGCCATGTCCAGCGCGGTAGCGCGAAACAGCGTCATCAGCAGCGCGAAGCTGATGTACACCACCAGCCCGACCACAAAGCTCGGCAGCGCGATCGACAGGCTGGGCCACATGCGCGTGGCGATCTCGCGGCTGATGTTGCGGCCGTCATCCGAGTAGCCGAAATCAAGCGCGAACATGCTGGCGGATTTCTGCCAGAAGATCGTGTTGGTGACCTTGTCGATACCGGGCGCAGCCCCGTTCACGAACAAGGGCTTGTCATAGCCGTGCTGCTCCTTCCACTTTTCGATCGCATCCGGCGTAACGCGCTTGACGCCAAGCTGCATGCGCGCCATGTTGTCTGGCGTATTCACCACAAAGAACAGCGCGAAGGTGAGCAGGTTAACCCCGACAAGGATCGGCAGGGCATACAAAATGCGGCGTATCAGGTAGGCAATCATTTACTAGTCATGTACAAGTGATAACTCTGGCGCATCCTCATTGTTTCACATGCCGGACGCAACGGCATCAGCCTTGTGTAACGGTTTGCATCGGGAATCGTTCCGCGCTTGCCGACCATCCAGACCGGGCCGACAATATGCCGCAGGGTGATGCCGGCAGAATGTATTTCCCGACCGCAGTAATCGGCCATTTGCCTAATTTTCAAGTTGCCCGCACATTTTTTCCGGACATTGAGCTATCATTCGGTCTGCGCGGACAATTTTCAGGTTCCGGCATACATTCTTTGAAAGGTTATCCATGGATTCCAAAGTTCGCTTGCTTGTTATATCGGTAATCATTTCTGTGTTCTTGTGGCTGGTGGGCGGATTCGCGTTCGGTGATTCTCAATTTGCCCACACATTCGGGATAATTTGCGTATTTGTAAGTATCGCCCTGGTCGGTTGGGCCGCAGGCAACTTGATGAATACACCAGAACCGTCCCAGGAATAAGACCAATAATATTTGGCTGGCCGGGGATTCAAACGCCACCTTGCGGTGGCGTTTTTTCTGCTGGCGGCAATGCGCCAACGGATCAAACACCGCGCGATTCCCAAAAAGGTCGGCAGGAATCGCATCCCCTTTGCCACTATCGATCACCCGTCAAGAATTGCCATCCATGAACAAGTTCCTGCCCTATCCTTTATTCGTGCTTTTTTCCATCGTCGCTTTCAATATCACCGCATTTTCGGTGATACTGCAGATGGACTTGCTGATATTCAATGCCACTGTGTACAAGGTCATTGCCTGGCTGCTCACCGTGGGGGCATGGACCGCCGTGTATTTCTTTCGCAACAGATAGATTTCACCGGTTCGCGCCGGTCGCCGCAAACGGACAACACAATGCAATCTTGCATGCTGTCGACAGCGAGCCCGGTCATCCGGCCAGACTTCACCTCGCTTCCTCGCGTTGGCGCAACTTCCGCCACAGCCATCCGGCAAACAGAAGCAGCGCTATCGCGGCCGTCCATAGCGGCCAGAGCACGGGCTGATTCCATTTACGGCGCAGCTGATCGCGCAGTTTTGCATCCACGCGCCAATATTTGATCTTGTTGTTCGCCATCACGTTGGTTTTGACGTTGCTCAGCCAGCTTTGCTGCAACACATAATCCTTCGGATGGTAGCCCCACAGCCACGGCGAGTCCCGGTGCACTATCTCCAGCATGCGATCGATGATTGCCTGGCGCGCAGGGCTGTTTTCCATGTTTTTCATCTGCTCGAACAATTTGTCGTATTCCGGATTGCTGTAGTTGCACGCGTTTTCCCCGCCTTTGCCCACCTTGGCCTGCGCGCTGGTCAGCAGGAACAGAAAATTTTCCGGGTCGGGATAGTCGGCATTCCAGCCCCAGTAGAACATCTGTGTATCGCCCTTGCGGATCTTGTCCTGGAACCGGTTGTAGTCGGTGCTGCGCGCCACCAGTTGCACGTTGATCTTGTCGAATTGTTTGCGCAACCAGTCAATCCGCGCCTTGTCCCCTGCACCGCCCACGGTGGTATCCAGGTAGATCACCAGCGGCTGCCCCGTTTGCGCATCCATGCCGTTGGGATAACCCGCTTCGGCCAGCAGTCGCCTGGCCGTCTCGATGGACTTGCGCCTGGGCGCTCCGTCTACCCAGTCATACACATAGGGATCGATGCCTGCCTCGCCTGCCCGGTAGCCGAAGATACCCGGCGGAATCGGCGATTGCGCCGGGATACCGCGGCCGTTGGCAAAAATGGAGATGAATTCCTCGAAGTCCACCGCGATCGAGATCGCCTGCCTGAGCTTGCGCGCCCTTTCATATCTGCCCCGGCAAACCTGCGCATCATCTCCTTTCACAGTTGGGGCAGATTGGCGGCAGCTCCCGCAATCGGCTGGCTTCGCCAGTAACGTGTCGCAACCGCCGCCCCCAACCACCGGATCGAGCCAGTTGAAGCCGGTATACATGGTCGAGGTCGCGACCGCAGTGGACAACGTGATGCCCTGCGCCTTCATCGCGTCGGTCACCGTCGCCTCACCGCCGACATTCACCTGTACCGCCTGGTCGAAACTGTCCGAACTGATCCCCGAGGCATCGTAATATCCCTGCAGGAACTTGTTCCAGTACGGTATGGTTTCCTTTTCCAGCGTGAACACGATTTTGTCGATCAGCGGCAACGGCTTGCCTGCATCCTTGAGCAACCCCGCCGCCGCATCGCCGGGTTCACCTTCGTCCGGGTAGGTCTCGCTGTCATAGTAGGGATTGCGCGTCAGCACCATGCGCTGGTTGGGATTGTTCTCGGACAGGTAATACGGCCCGCTGCCCACCGGCCACCAATCCAGGGTCAGGTTGCGTTCGCGCATGCCGTCCTGCGCATAGAAGCGCTCGGCCTCCGGCGGCATCGGCGCGAAAAATGGCATCGCCAGCCAGTATGCGAACTGCGGATATTTCCCGTATATCTCGATGCGATAGGTGTGCTCGTCAACCACTTGCACGCCCTGCAGCGGATAGCTGTCCAGGTCGAGAAACGCATCGGGATGCTGCTTCACTGCCTGCTGCAGCGTCGCGGCATACTCCTTCAGGCCGACGATGTAATCGCTCATCACCCCGAAGATCGGCACATTCAACAGCGGATCGGCAAGGCGCTTGATCTGGTACGCATAGTCCGCCGCCGTGACCGCGCGTGTCCCGCTGTGCGGAAAGTCGCTCAAGGCATGGATATCGCGTAAGTCAGCCGGCGTCAGGTGGTCATACTCTGGCTTGCCCTTCTCATCGCGGGCAAACGCCGGATGGGGCTGGTAGCGCATGCCGGGTTTGATATGGATCTCGTATACGCTGAATGCGATCTTCTGCACGGGTGCATTGTCCGGCAGCGGCCGGTGATGCTTGTCCAGATAGCGCACCGCCGGCATCGCGCTTGCCGCCAGCGGCACCAGCTGGTAGGGACGCTTCAAGTAATGGTACTGCAGCGGCGGGGCGTAAATCTGCGCCAGGAACTCATACTCGTTTTCGCTGTAGGCCTGCGCCGGATCGAGATGTTTCGGACGCTCGGTGAAAGCGGTATAGAAAATCGACTTGCCCTGGTCCGATGCCGGATAGGGGTTGTTCCACAACCCGCCGTTGCAGGCGGAAAGCAGCACAACCAACAGTGAAACCGGCAGGATTCTCATGAAGCCGAGTGTAGCGGAATAGCGCATGCGCGTCATGTCCCGGGTTGACTTGGCCCGGACATTGAACAACACTGTGCGCGAAAATTCCGATTTCCCCGGCAAGCAACCATGAATCCAGACTGGCACAATTTCCTCGCCCGGCAGGGTGCGACCTTCGTCGACGGCATCGTACAACGCTTCGGCGACAGCGGCGCCGAGCTGAATGCAACCCAACGAAGCACGATATTCTGCGATCTGGGCCAGTTTGGCACCCTGCGCGTGTCCGGCGAGGATGCATTATCCTTTCTGCAGAACCTGCTAAGCAACGATATCAACGAGGTCAGCAGCACCCGGACTCAGCTCAGCAGCCTGAATAACGCCAAGGGACGGATGCTGGCCACCATGCTGATCTGGCGCGAGGGCGACGATTATCTGCTGCAGCTGCCGCGCGTGCTCTGCGAACCGATACGAAAGAAGCTGGCCATGTATGTGCTGCGGTCCAAGGTTAAGGTCAGCGATGCCAGCGACGTGATCATTTCGCTGGGGCTATCCGGCGCGAATGCACAGGAGATCTTGCGCGCTCAATACGGTGAACTGCCGCCGCTGCCGCTCGGCGTCAACCGCAGCGCACAGGGCAGCATGATAAGGATAGGCGAGACACGCTTTCAGATCAACACCACGGCGGCAAACGCTGCCGCGCTTTGGGCTGCATTGGGCCGCCACGGCCAGCCTGTCGGCAGTGCGTGCTGGGACTGGCTCAATATACGTTCTGGCATTCCGGTGATCCTGCCGCAAACCCAGGAGCAGTTCGTCGCGCAAATGGTGAATCTGGAGCTCATCGGCGGCGTAAGTTTCAAGAAAGGCTGCTATCCGGGCCAGGAAATCGTCGCGCGCATGCAATATCTCGGCAAACTGAAACGCCGCATGTATCTCGCGCATCTGAATGGCGGCGATACCCCCATGCCCGGCGACGAGTTGTTCTCCACCAACATGGAAGGCCAGGCCAGCGGCATGATCGTGAACTCGGCGCCTGCGCCAGACGGGGGTTATGACGTGTTGGCAACGGTGCAGATTGCCGGCCGCGAGACCCAAACCGTGCACTGGCGGTCATTGCAGGACGAACCTCTGGAATTCTTGCCCTTGCCCTATGCGCTGCCCGATGCTTGAGTGCAGCTTTCGGTCGGGCTATTGATCCGGGTTTGAATTGACTAGTCCGTCGATGAACCGGCAAGGGGCGAGCCTTGCCCGCATCTATCCGGTGGCCTTGGTAACGATCTTGTTGATCGCGCAGAACTACAGTTTCAGGGTCATCTTGATATGCGGCAGACCCGCATCCATGAACTCCTTGCCCTGTTCGACGAATCCGAAGTTGCGATAGAACGGCACCGTATATGTCTGCGCATCCACGTCCACCTGCTTGTAGTCATGCGCCTGCGCATAATTGAGCAGGGCTTCCATGATTGCGGTGCCGACTTTTTGTTTGCGCCACTGTGGCAGCACCGAAATGCGCCCGATGTGCCCATCGGCAAACATCCGCCCGCATCCGATCGCGTCTCCCTGATGGCTCAGCGCCAGCGCGTGCCGGGCACTTTCATCCAGTCCATCCCATTCCAGCTCCGCAGGAACGCCCTGTTCGCGTATGAACACCGCCTCCCGTATCGATTTCAGCAGCGGCTCGCCGTCATGCCAGCTCACCAGACTAACGGTAAAAGGATTACCCATCACCGTGCCCCCCGAAAAATTACCCAATGATCTCGACTGCCGTCCCTGGCGACACCACATCGAACAGCTCGACAAGATCGGCGTTGCGCATCCGTATGCAGCCGTGCGAATCAGGTATGCCCAGCGGCACTGAATCCGGCGTGCCGTGGATATAGATATAGCGGCGCATGGTATCGCATTCGCCTAGGCGATTGAAGCCCACTTCGCAGCCGGACAGCCACAGGATCCGGGTCAGTATCCAGTCGCGCTCCGGGAACTGCGTGCCCAACTCCGGCGTATAGACCTCCCCCGTGGGGCGGCGGCCCACGAACACGGTATTCAAGGGCTGCCCTGCGCCGATCTTGGCGCGGATGACATGTTTGCCGCGCGGCGTGCGAGAACTGCCGGAAGTCTCACCCAAACCCTTTCCGGAACTGGATACCGGGTAGCGGCGCAGCAGTTTGCCCGCGTCATCCAGCAATTCAAGCTGCTGCATGGGGATATGGACGTTAATTTTCACAAGGACTTTGCCTGCCCAACGCGACTTTGCTGTTGCGTGCGCCGCATGGCGAAGAAATTGCTGAGCATCGAACCGCACTCACCGGCCAGCACCCCGGGCACGACCTCGGCATGATGGTTCAAACGCGGTTCGGCGAACGCGTCCACCACGCTGCCGCACGCGCCGGTCTTGGGATCGCTTGCGCCATACACCAGCCGGGCGATGCGTGCGTGCATGATCGCGCCCGCGCACATCAGGCAGGGCTCCAGCGTGACAAACAGCTCGCAGCCGACCAGCCGGTAATTTCCGGTATTCTGCGCGGCTTCGCGCAATGCCGTCATCTCGGCATGGGCAGAAGGATCGTGGCGCGAGATCGGCGCATTGAAGCCGCGTCCGATGATCACGCCGTCCCTGACCACCACCGCGCCCACCGGCACTTCGCCGGCGGCCTCTGCCTGGCGCGCCAGTTCAAGCGCATGTCGCATGTAGTCTTCGTCGGCCGTCAGGTTCATCCGTCAAGCGTGCAACCAATCTGGAAAGGGCTGCAAACGTAGCATAACGGCGCCGGTTTGACGAGGGTACGATGAAGCTTGCCTTTGCCGCGTTTTTTGACAAGAATGTCACCCTATTTAGCAGGCTCACACATGTCAGAAAACACAATTGAAGATTTTACCCTCCCCGCCACCGGCAATCAGACCTTCACCCTGTCCGGCGCCCGCGGCAAAAACCTGGTGATTTACTTTTACCCCAAGGACAACACGCCGGGCTGCACCACCGAGGCACAGCAGTTCCGCGATCTGTACGCAAAATTCAGGAAGGCAAATTGCGAAGTGGTGGGTATATCCCGCGACAGCCTCAAGTCCCACGAGAATTTCAAGGCGAAGTTCACGCTGCCATTCGAGTTGCTGTGCGATGCCGAAGAGACCGCCTGCAAGCTGTTTGGCGTGATCAAACAGAAGAACATGTATGGCAGGCAGGTGCGCGGTATCGAGCGCAGCACCTTCGTGTTCGACAAAGCTGGCATACTCCGGCGCGGATGGCGCGGCCTGAAAGCGGACGGGCACGCCGAGCAGGTGCTGGATTTCGTCAAGACCCTCAATTAAAAGGAACCTAATGTCCCCATCCCCACGCAACAAGACCCGCAAAGCGACGCAGGATACCGACACCAAGCTGTTCGTGCTGGACACCAACGTGCTGTTGCACGACCCGACCAGCCTGTACCGCTTCGAAGAACATGACATATGCCTGCCGATGTTCGTGCTGGAGGAACTCGACAACAAGAAAAAGGGCATGACCGAGGTCGCCAGGAATGCGCGCCAGGCGAGCCGCTTTCTGGACCAGATCGTCAGCGATGCGCCGCACAAGATCGAGGAAGGCATCGCGCTCGAGTCGCCCGCGCACAAGAACTGTACCGGACGGCTGTATCTGCAGACCAGCTTCGTCAAGTACGAGCTGCCGGAGAATCTCGAGCTGGGCAAGGCCGACAATGCGATACTCGGCGTCGTGATCGGGCTGCAAAAGGAACAGCCGCTGCGTTCGGTGATCCTGGTCAGCAAGGACATCAACATGCGCATCAAGGCGCGCGCGTTGGGGCTAGAAGCGCAGGACTATTTCAACGACAAGGTACTGGAAGACAGCGACCTGCTCTATACCGGCGTGCTGCCGCTGCCCGACGACTTTTGGGACCGGCACAGCAAGGACATGAAGTCGTGGCAAAAGGACGGCCGCACTTATTACCAGATATACGGCCCGCTGTGCGCGGCTTTCTTCGTCAACCAGTTCGTCTACCAGGAAAACGGCGCCACGCCTTTCTACGCGATCGTGCTGGAACAAAACGAACTGACCGCGCAGCTGTGCACCCTGACCGACTACACCCACAGCAAGAACAACGTATGGGGCATCACCGCGCGCAATCGCGAACAGAATTTCGTGCTCAACCTGCTGATGAATCCGGAGATCGATTTCGTCACCTTGCTGGGACAGGCGGGAACCGGGAAGACCCTGCTGACGCTGGCCGCGGGATTGCTGCAGACGCTGGAAGCGAAACTCTATTCGGAGATCATCATCACCCGTGTCACGGTTCCGGTGGGAGAGGACATCGGTTTCCTGCCCGGCACCGAGGAAGAAAAGATGACGCCATGGATGGGCGCGCTGGAGGATAATCTCGATGTGCTGAACAAATCCGACGAGGAAGGCGGCGACTGGGGTCGCGCCGCCACGCGCGACCTGATCCGCTCGCGGGTAAAGGTCAAGTCGCTGAACTTCATGCGCGGGCGCACCTTTCTCAATAAATATGTAATCATAGACGAGGCGCAGAACCTGACGCCCAAACAGATGAAAACGCTGGTCACCCGCGCGGGTCCCGGCACCAAGGTGGTGTGCATGGGCAATATCGCCCAGATCGACACGCCGTATCTGACCGAGGGCAGTTCGGGTCTGACCTATGTGGTGGACCGCTTCAAGGGCTGGCCGCACGGCGGGCACGTGACGCTGATGCGCGGCGAACGTTCAAGACTGGCGGATTACGCGGGAGAGGTGCTGTAGCAAATCATGGTTGAACCGGTCAAAAAATCCGATGCCGAATGGCGCAACGAACTCACCCCCGAGCAGTACTGGGTGTGCCGTCAATGCGGCACGGAGCCGCCATTCACCGGCAAGTATTGGGATTGCCATGAAGCGGGGGTCTACCGGTGCGCATGTTGCAACAGCGCGCTGTTCGATTCGGCAACCAAATTCGCATCAGGAAGCGGCTGGCCAAGTTTCTGGCAGCCCGTCGACCCGGAATGCGTCATTACAAAAAACGATACCAGCCACGGCATGACGCGCGTCGAAGCATGCTGCAAACAATGCGGCGCGCACCTCGGGCATGTATTCCCCGATGGCCCGCAACCCACCGGCTTGCGCTATTGCATCAACTCTGCCTCGCTCGTGCTTGATACCAACCCGCCTGACAGACCATCAAGATGAAACTTTTATTCGATCTGATTCCGGTCCTGCTGTTCTTTGTCGCCTACAAGATCTGGGGCATATACATCGCCACCGCGGTCGCGATCGCCGCGACTGTGCTCCAGATCATCTGGACCAAATACCGGCATGGCAAGGTCGACACGATGCTATGGGTGACCTTCGCCATCGTCGCCATCCTCGGCGGCGCAACGCTGATGCTGCACAATGAGAACTTCATCAAGTTGAAGCCTACCGCGCTGTACTGGATCTTTTCCGCCATCCTGCTGTTCTCGAATCTGTTGTTTCACAAGAACCTCATGCGCGCGATGCTCCATGAAAAAATTGCCCTGCCGGTGCATGCATGGAATCGCCTCAACCTGATCTGGAGCGTATTCTTTGCGGCGCTCGGCTTTATCAATCTCTACGTGGCCTACAGTTTCTCCACGGACACTTGGGTGAACTTCAAGCTGTTCGGCTTCACCGGGCTGATGCTGGTATTCATCCTGGCGCAAGGCGCGTGGCTGTCCCGATACATCGACGAGAAAAAAGAAGAAAACTGATGGGGAATCGATAAATGTGGTACGCAATCATCGGGCAGGACGTGCCGGACAGCCTGAACAAGCGCATCGCGGCCCGGCCGGCGCATGTTGCGCGCCTGCAGGAACTGCAGGGCCAGGGGCGTCTGCTGCTGGCCGGACCTTTCCCCGCAGTGGATGCAATGGAACCTGGCGCTGCAGGATTCAGCGGCAGCCTGATCGTCGCCGAATTCGCCTCGCTGGCTGCCGCGCAAGACTGGGCGAACGCCGACCCTTACGTGGCAGCGGGCGTACATGCGCAGGTTCGTGTACAGCCTTTCAGGAAAACCTTCCCGCAATGAAGCAGTGCGAAGCGCAAATGCGCTCCCGCCTTGCCGCGCTAGAACCGGCGCAGCTCGATATCATCGACGAAAGCCACAAGCATGCCGGACATGCCGGTGCCCGGGACGGAGGAGGGCATTATGTGCTGCGCATCGTTTCGGCACGGTTTTCAGGCTGCAGCACGGTTGTGCGTCACCGTATGATATATTCCGCTTTGGGAGAACTTATGAAGCGCGAAATACACGCGCTCACCATACAGGCGAGCACGCCCGACGAGATATAATTGTTAACTAATACTTTTCCGAAAAGGACTCAGCATGTTTAAAACTGGTACATATGCAGTATTGGCAATATTGAGCGCACTGCTGGTTAACCCGGCTTTTGCCGATGACAAACCGGCAGCCACGGTGAATGGCGTTGCCATTCCGCAGGCGCGGGTGGACATGCGTGTCAAGATCGCGATTTCACAGGGTCAGCCCGACACTCCGGCATTGCAAAAGGCGGTACTCGATGACATCATCAACCTCGAGGTGCTAGCACAGGCCGCAGAAAAGGCAGGAATCGACAAGAATCCCGATGTCGTCCAGCAAATGGAACTGGCGAAGGAATCCGTGCTGGCCGGCGCATTCGTGCAGGACTATGCGAAGAGCCACCCGATCACCGATGAGCAGCTGCAGCAGGAATATGACAAGCTGAAAGCCAACATCGGGACCAAGGAATACAAGGCCAGCCACATCCTGGTGGCGACCGAAGCCGAAGCCAAGGCCATCATCGCGCAACTCGGCAAGAAGGGCAATTTCGCCAAGATCGCAAAAGAGAAATCCAAGGATGCAGGTTCCGCAGCCAACGGCGGCGAACTCGAATGGGCGGTCCCCAGCAACTTCGTGGCACCTTTTGCCAAAGCGCTGGTCGGCCTCAAGAAGGGTGCATACACCAAAGAACCCGTGCAGACTCCATTCGGCTGGCACATCATCAAGCTGGATGACGTGCGCGATCTGAAGGTGCCCACATTCGAGGAACTCAAGCCGCAGCTAACGCAGCGTTTGCAGCAGCAATCCATCAAGGACTATATTGCCGATCTGCGCAGCAAGGCCAAGATCGAGTAACGGCAGGTTTGCAATAATTAAAGACCCGCATTAATGAAAAAAGACACCGCAAGGTGTCTTTTTTTTCGCCGGCATAACAGCGTGTGCACGGGGCCTTCCGGCCTTGCGATCGGAACGCACTCAAGGCCATTGCAGCTCCACCCATTCGCAATTGCCGACGCTGTCGCGTATCACCCGTTCAGGGTCATCGGCCAGCAAGGCTTTCGCTGCGACGATCGGATTCTCGTGCGACACCGCCAGCACCGTTCCATCAGGGTGGGAAACTTCATCGAGAAAGCTGCGCATCCGTTCCATCTGCTCCAGAAACGATTCCCCGCGCTCCAGCTTGGTGCGCAAAGGGTCGGCGCTCACCAGGTCGTTGAACAGCGCCACCGGCAATCCATCCATACCGGAGCGGCGTTCGTTGAGTCTTGCGTCGATATGCAGTTGAAGCGGATGATTGCGCAACAGGATTGCTGCGGTCTGGCGGGCGCGCGGGAACTCGGAGGCATAGGCACGGGTGAAACGCAGCGGGCGCAGAATCTCGGACGCGGCCTCAGCCTGCGCCCTGCCCCTCGCGGTCAGGTTGACGATGCGCAGCGGGTCATCATTGATCTCGTGGATCACGTTGCCCTCGCTCTCGCCGTGGCGAACCAGAAATATCCTCATTTCAAATGTTTCTGTGCTTCTTGATCAGGTCATGCGCCAGCTGTATCTCCTGCGCCTGCTCGGTCGCCATCGCGATCATGTCTTCAGGCACACCCTGCCCGATCAGCTTGTCGGGATGGTATTGGCTCATCAGCCTGCGGTAGGCGCGCTTGATCTCCGCATCGGTGCTGTCGGCGGTGACACCCAATGCCTTGTAAGCGTCATCCAGTGCCGACGCCGCGCCCGCCTGCCCGGCGGCAAAATGGGTTTGATTCTGCACCATGTCCAGCAATTGCCTGAACTCGGCATGGTCATAACCGAGCCTGCCGGCGATGCTGGCGAGCAGCGCTTCTTCGGCCGGATGGAAATGCCCATCCGCATGGGCCATCACGATCAGGTAGACCAGCAACACCCGTTTCAAATGCCTGGTGTGCCCGCAAACGGCCATGAACCTCCGGTAGGTCGGGCCGATATCGAAAGCGGGATCGGCGCCCTGCTTGAACAACGCGATCGCCTGCCGGCGATGCGTCTCGATCATGCCCAGTTTTTGCATGAACTGCTCGACATGGTCGATCTCGTCCTGCGAGACATGCCCGTCGGCCTTGGCCAGCCTGCCCATCGAAATAAACACCGTCTCCAGGAACACGGCCTGGCGCAGCGCGTTCTGCAACGGGTTCACCCCGCCGGGACCGTACGCGATCATGCGATCGACGATGGATCCGGCGAACAGCCCGATCAGCGCGCCGAAGAACCCGAAAAAATAATAACCAGCTATGAAGCCGACAAGCTTGAACAAGGCCACTCCAGATTGACGATGGATTAAATGAACCGCCGCGACGGGGTGCGCATTATACCGTCAGCGCATTGCAGTACGGGTTTGCCACCCCGGCTTCAACCGGGCGTAAAAACGACCCCGATCATGCGGCGCTGCCAAACCAGGACTGCGTGCCGTTGCCGAGGAATTCGTCGTAGTGCATGTAATGGGAGCCGTCGCACGAGAAGGTCAGGCTGATCATGCCGTTGAAGATATTGACGGAAGACATGCGCAAATAGATGTTCTCGTCGGCCATGCGCATGTCGCGCAGGGTTGCCAGTATCCGGACGATGTCTTGCGCAGGGATGACCGCATCCGACGGGTAGGATTGCGGCGGATACACCAGGCAGATGTCCGGGTCGCTCAGCGCCTCGTCATCCAGTATGCGATAGCGGTACGGATCATCCAGGGTCCAGATCGTCGCCTGACTGCTGGCAAAGTGGATCGAACACTGGAACACACCCCGGTTGGTCAACAGTTCCTCCAGTATCGACAGCGCCTGCTCCAGATGTCTGTCCATCTGACTCTCGACGCGGCATTGATACATGACGGCGTTCCGGATCGACGGGTCGCCCCTCACTTGGCGCCAGGCGGCCGGCTCTTCGTAGCGCTGCGAAGTCACCGGCAGGTTGCGCAGGTCGAAATCGGCGCCGAGATATCCCAATATTCCGGCATCCGCGTCCACGACCTGCAGGGCAGTGAGCGACGGCCTGCCTTTCATCAGACTGATATAGGCATCAGACAACAAAAATCCCCAGCTCGGAACGGCCTCCTTCATGTACGGGCGCTGGGAGCGGTCCCGCCCGAAGTGTTCGGGCAGACACCCGGACTGATCAATGTTGTCGCATATCTGCACCCCATCCGTGCCCACGCAGTACAGGTAGGTGCAGTGCGGAATCGTCGCAAAACCTTCCAGCAGTACCGTGTTCAGCCGCCCGCGGTCGCCCCACGCCGGGACGCACTTTTCGGCCAGTCGCGCGATGGGTTCGCGCAGCAAAATCGCGAGCTGCTCGCGTTGCAGGTAGATGCTGTCCTTCCATGTCAATTTCATGCCCTGATCCCCGATGACTTTGCGCAGACGAAAGGTGTTTCGCCAATCCGGACGCGGGCCAGTGTAAACCTGGAATGTGTCCGTCAGATTAATTGCGGAGTCATCAATCATGGAATCATAATGATTGCATGGTCACAAAATGCACCTGCGCAATTCCGGACTACGATAGTCCATTTTGAATTGGTTCATCCGGCGCAATCCGCTCGGGCTGGCAATCTCCTTACAGGCCGCTTAACGCACCCTGTGGGCGATGCCGCGCAGCAGCCTCCCGAGCAGATCTGCGCCGGTGATGATGCGTCTTTGTTGCTGCCCCCAGACGAGGATCAGATCGTTATCGATAACGTCATCCTCGGGGGAATCGGGGGTCACTTTCATGCGGCCGATCACGTCGCCCAGATGCATGCGCATGTCGGTGACGATGACAGGCCGGTGCCAGAACGACTCCGGCCTGACCTCCGTCGTATCGAACAGCGCGTGGCGCAGAAAGTGATGTGCGTCCATCACCATGCTTGGCTGACCCGCCATGTCGGTGATGATCACCCACTTTTTGGCGGACGCATTGAGCTGGCGAAGAAACGGATCCTATGGCGAGCGCCCGAACCTCGGCAACGCGGGCCGCCCGGCTCGCCTTCCTGCACGACCGGGATGTCGTCCAGGTCGAGGAAGTTCAACGCGCCCGTCGCTTTCAGGAAGCCGACCTCGCCCGCGCCGTTCTCTGCGTGCTTCATGATCAGCGCGCGAAAGTCGCACTCGCGGAAGAAGGCGATCTCCTCGGGACCGACCCACCAGTCCAGCAGCAATGCGGTTGGCTTGGCGACCGGATACAGCAATACCCGGTAAAGGCCCAATACCGGCTTGCGCCGCGCCGTAATCTGCATGGCGCGCAAAATATGCCTGGGGCGCGACCTCCCCGAACAGCGTGATGATCACCGTCGAAAGCACGATGGCCGCAACGCCGACCAACACGGAGTCGGAAAGCAGCGTCAGCAGCACGTTGATGGCTACGTTGCCCCAGAGCACGGTGGCAAGCGTGAAGTTCGCGTTGCGGCGCAGTTCAAGGAGGCTCAGTGCGTCGCGGCTTCCGCCTGCCGCATCGACTTCCAGACGCAGTCGGCCAATGCTGAAGATCGCCAAGTTCAGACCCGAAAACATTGCCGTCTGGCTGATACACAGTACTATCCCCGACCAGATGAACAACTGCGCAGCCCAGACCGCGTTACTCATCGCCTCGCCCCGGTTTCAAGGCAAATGGCATCAATCTGCCGCCCAGTCGATTGTTCTCTCCGACGGCAACCACCGCATCGCACGGGCCAGCCGCGGGCCAACCGGCACCGGCAGGAATGTGTGATTCTTCAAATCCAGTCAGGGGAATGCAATGGCGATAAGTCATGCAAGTTTGCCAATATTGGCCGGTTCAAATGTCCGATTGTAGAATGATATGCTGCGCATAGGCTGCGTCAGCCTCGAACCAGACGCCGTGTCGGGTTTTGACCGGGGACGGCTGCACTGTCGCCGCTTAAAGCGATAATGACTTTGCAGCGCCGAAAATCATGCGATCCCCAATGAACCTGGCCCGCCATGGTGGCGCAAGTTGTTTACACTTCGCCGCGCGCGCGCAACAGCCGATAGGCCAAAATCTTTATTACATCATTAACCAGGAACCAGGCCAGCGCGTAGCCCCAGATCCCGAGCGCGTCCTTCCAGCCGACCGGCGTCACCATGAAGCCGTAGACCACGATCAGCGTGCCGAGCGCGGCCGACCAGAAGCTCGCATGCAGCAGCAGCGGGGAGGGGAAGGGCCGCTTCCAGAACCAGTCGTCTGTGCGCGTGAGGAAGATGGTCGCGTGCCCGGCCACGACCAGCTTGAGGAAGATCAGCGACTGGATCACCCCGCTCGGGAGCTTCATTTCAACCAGAATGTAGAACAGGCCGAACGAGGCAACGACCCCGATCGCGCCGAGCATGCTTGCAACCGTCAGCAGCTCGGTCATGTTCCAGGGCACCGGTTTCTAGCTCACCCGGGTGTTGTCGTAGGCGATGGTGAGGATAGGGATGTCGTTGAGCAGCGCGAGCAGGATGATCATCAGCGCCGTCACCGGATAGAAGTTGAACAGCACGATGCTCGCGGTCATGAACAGGATCACGCGCACGGTTTCGGCGATGCGGTAGATCGCGTAGCTCTTCATGCGCTCGAAGGTGATGCGCGCCTGCTTGATCGCCTCGTTGATGACCCCCAGGCAGGGCGCGGTGAGGATGATTGCCGCCGCGGCCCGCGCCGCGTCCGTGGCGTTGGACACCGCGATGCCGCAGTCAGCCTTTTTCAGCGCCGGCGCATCGTTGACGCCGTCCCCGGTCATCGCGACAATATGTCCACCCTTCTGCAGCGTATCGACGGTACGGTATTTATCCTCCAGCACCACCTCCGCGAAGATGTTCACGGACTCGATCATCTCGACGATGGCCGACTCGTGGGTATTGATGAACTCCCGCTCGATCAGGCGGGTGTCATACATTTTTCCGACCGCCTCCATCACCTCGCTGGCGAACTTTTGCGCCTGCTTGCTGGTTACCTCGGGCTTGAGCCGCTGATAGATGGCCGCCGACAACACGGCGGCCAGCGCCAAAAGCTCGTTGCTTGCGCTGCCGGACAGTTGCGCGGCGCGCAAAGTATTCTGCTTCAGGCCGAGCAGCCGGCCGATCTCCCTCGCGATTGCCAGATTGTCGCCGGTGATCATCTTGACCTCGACGCCATAATTCATCATCTCGGCGATGACCTGCTTAGAATCGTCGCGCGGCGGGTCGTAAAGCGGGATCAGTCCCAGCAGCTCCAGCGGCGCGTCGCCGCCAGGGTGCGATAACCGTTGGCGGCCAGTTGGTCCACGGTCTGACTGATGCTGTGCATCTGTTCGTCGGAAAGCTCGGTCATGCCCAGCAATACCTGCGCGGCGCCTTTCATCGCGACAAAGTGAGCGCCATCCTCCTCGATCCGGGCTTCGGTGCGCTTGATGATCGGATCAAAAGGCGTGAAAGAAATCTGCCTGCAGGGCTTCCACGCCGCATCAAGATGCTTTTCCCTGATGTACGCGAAGATCGGCAATTCGATGGGGTCGCGGTTCTCTTCCCTTGAGGCCAGCGCAGCCACCCGGAACAGGTCGCTTTCGTCATGTCCCGCGAAGACCACCGGGTTGGACACCTCCATTTCCTTCTTGGTCAGCGTGCCGGTCTTGTCGGAACAGAACACGCCAACCCCTGCCAGTTCTTCGATGGCAGTGAGACGCGAGACGATAGCCTGGCGGCGGGCCAGATTCATCGCACCCACCGCCATGGTTACCGACAACACAGCCGGCAATGCCACCGGGATTGCCGCGACGGTGAGCACCAGCGCAAACCGGGCAATTTCCAAAAAATGTTCGTGACGGAACAGGGAGACCATGATGATCAATACCACCAGCGCGATGGTGATCGGGATCAGGAAATCGCCGATGCGGATCACCATCTTCTGGAAATGGCTGCGCTCTTCGAGCGAGGCCTTGGCGACCAGTGCCACCACGGTATGGAAGTTGGTGTTGGCTGCGGTGTTCACCACCACCGCCAGCATCTCGCCCTGCTTGACGATGGTGCTGGCGTAGGCAACTTCGTCTGTCTTCTTGTTGACCGGCAACGACTCGCCGGTGAGCGCCGACTGGTCCAGCGACAGATAGTCTCCCTGCAGCAATTGCACGTCGGCAGGAACGATGTTGCCGATGCGCAACCTGATGATGTCGCCGGGCACCAGTTCCCGGGCGGGGATGGTTCTGAATTTTCCATCGCGCAACACGATGGTCCCAACTGTCAGACGCTGCTTGAGCGCCTTCAGTGCATTCAGCGCGCGGTGCTCCTGGAAGAAATCCAGGCCTGCGTTGACCAGCAGCATGATGGAGATGATGACGAAGTCGTCCCATTTCTGCACGATGGCCGAGAGAGCCGCCGCAACCTCGATCATCCCCGGGATCGGTCCCCAGAAGCGGCGGAAGACCCGGTGCCAGAGCGGTTCCTCGTGCTCCTCGATCTCGTTGTACCCGAATCGACCAAGCCGCTTGCGCACTTCCTCCGCGCTCAGCCGGGTCAACCGCCAGCGCGCTTAAAGTCTCTGTCGTGGTCTGAAGGGCATAATCATCCGTTTTCCGTTGCTTCTCGCCGTCTCTGCCTGAAAGATCCACCATCCTCGAACCCGCTCCTCACTCTCATCTCGCCCTTATGACGGGCCGTATGATGCTGCCTTGCCGGAGGTCGCGTGCACTTCATGATCGACGCCGGCCAGGCAGCCCTGCAGGTCGTGGAGGCGGACCTCAATGCGACAACAGCACGGGTACCGTCATCGCATCGATCAGCGTGCGGGTCGCGCCGCCCAACATGAGCTCCTTCAACCGCGAATGCCCGTATCCGCCCATAACGATCATATCGGCACCAAAATCCGAGGCGCGCGACAACATCTCGTTGCCACTGTCGATTTCGCTCGACTGGTCCACGCGCACCTCGACCTGAACGCCGTGCCGTGCCAGGAACAGCGCGATGTCGTTGCCGGGCATCGCGCCGTGTTCGCCCGCTTTTGGATTGATTACCATGACCTGAACGACTTCGGCCTGCTGCAGGAATGGAATTGCATCGGTAACCGCGCGCGTCGCCTCACGGCTTGCGTTCCAGCCGACAATGATGCGCTTGCCGATGGTGGGGAAACTGCCAGCGTAAGGAATCATCAGCACCGGACGGCCGGCTTCGAGCATGACGTGATTGGCAAAGCCGCTGTTAACTGCCGAATTGTCCGCCGTCCAGGGCTGACCAATAACGATCAGATCGGCATAGCGCCCGTGCAGCGTCACTGCATCGACGGCATCCAGGTCGGACGTGCGCCACTCCGACTTGGCGAATCCGGAAGCGGCAAGCGCCTTGCAGAAGGCCGATTTTCCATTCCTTACCTGCTCCTCGGCATAGCGTTGCCGGAACTCCTCGATCGTCATGCCGCCAACACCTTCCAGCACGTACCCCGGAAGATCGATCCTGGACAGCGCGTTCAGCCCGATCAGATACGCATCGAATTGCTGTGCAAGCCGGATCGCGATCTCGATGCGCGCGGCGCACCGTTTTCCGGCGTCGATGTGAACGAGGATGGTCTTGTAGGTCATGACAATGTTCTCCAGTGAGTTGGTTCATTCAATTTTCTTATCCCGGCCCCGTCACGCAATGACGTTGTAAGGCCATGCGAACACCGCGCCACCGACCAAGCTGTCGAAGCATGCCCAGGTCATGCCGATGATGCGTCAGGCCGATGATGCCCGCGCTTGGGCTGATACTATAACCGCGGTATGGCTGGCCAATCAACGTGCGCTCGCCGGTCGCACCGTCAAACGCGAAAATCCACCAGGTCAGCGCAAATGATTTTACGTCAAGTTTCATCATGGCTCGCCTTTTTGTTCCAGTTGAATTACTCAGAATTACTTCAAAGAGACATTCGCCGCGGCGTCTGGCCGGGGTCTGCCGTGGCAGCACCGATTCGCAATTCAATTCGATGCCTGCTTGATAGGCAATGCCATCCCGGCACTAGCACCCGTCCCAGCTCCCGTCAGTGCGCGTTCAGCGCTGTCGATTCCGGAAAAGACGCGATGCCCGCATCCGGTCGCCGAGCCACACAGGGGCAACCCGTTCGCGATGAAAGCGGGCAGGCGTTCGCTGGGCACCTGCCGGTTTGAACCGGCAGGACATGTTGATGCGATAGCAATGGCTAGATGGCCTGGATGTTGGCGGCCTGCCTGCCCTTTGGGCCTTGTGCGACTTCGAAGCTCACCTTCTGGCCTTCCTTGAGGGATTTGAAACCGGCCATGTTGATTTCGGAAAAGTGCGCAAACAAGTCCGCGCTGCCATCATCGGGCGCGATAAAGCCAAAACCCTTCGCATCGTTGAACCATTTGACAGTACCGGTTGCCATGATGCCTCCCTCCTGAAAAACGCGATCAGAATTCCCCACCGCCTGGAACACTACAAATCGTTCTGGCTGTGTTGCTGTCTGCGGTCATCGCAGGGCCACAAGGTTGCAAGTTGCCGCCTTTCATGTCACCGCGACATTGATTGCCTTGGCCGTGTCCTTCGCCTTCGCCGACTTGGCCAGCGTGACATTGAGCATGCCGTCCCTGAACTCGGCCTTGACGTTGTTTTCGTCGGCATCATCCGGCACCTGAAAGCTGCGCATGAATTTGCCGTGGGAGCATTCGACACGGTGAAACTTCCTGCCCTTTTCCTCCTTTTCCTGCTTCCGCTCACCCTGGATGGTGAGCATTCCGTCCTCGATGGTGACCTTGACGTCTTCTTTCTTTACCCCGGGAATTTCGCCCTTGATCAGATACGCGGCGTCCGTTTCGCTGATGTCGACGGAAGGCGCCCAGTCGGCCACCGCCAGCATTTCATTGCCCGATCCGGAGCGGATGAACGGCTGCCCGAAGATGCGGTTCAAGCGTGCAGACATATCTTCAAGTTCCCGGAAGGGGTCCCATTTGACTAGATTCATGATGATGCTCCCTGGTTGATTACGGTTACGTTTAATACCTTGCTTTTACATGGTCCAGACGTATGGCAACGGCTCCGGACGGCCATGCTCCCTGTCCGCGTGCATTTGACCATCCGGCAAGCCCGGCTTGACGGCAGATTGATCGCGCCCGGCATCCGGCAAGTCCGGCTTGACGTCCGCCGGCCTCGGCGTGAGCATGCCGAAGTCATTACTCTCCATGGCCCTCTGGACTGGGTCGCTTTCCCCAAGTTGAGCGAGACTGCGTTGAGTGAGATTGCGGTTCATCACATTTCCTTTCGGATCTGGAAGCGATTGCCTCAGGCGGCGGCAGGATGTTCGAACCTGTTGCGCTGATAGGCGCGCAGCTGGCGAATCAGGCCCTGGCTCCTCTTCAGATCCCCGAGATAGATCTCGTTCCTGTGCGCAATTTGATTTGCCATTCTGGACGCGTGGTCGCAACAGATCTCCAACAGCGCGACCAGGTCCGCTTTGGGCCGCAATTCTGCATCGCGCACCCTGCCGAGAACCTGTTCAAACGCGGACAGGAATGCAACGAGATGATTGTCACCGCCAAGATCGGCCATGCTTTTGATGAGCGGTGCGATATTGGGAATGCCATTGGCAATGGCTGTTTCAGCCGTCGCCCGCTTGAGGCGCGACAGCGCGTCCCTGATGTCCCGGATCGATTCTGGTGTATCGCTCGCTACCACGGCTGACATCCCATTTGCCGCTTATGGCAGTGTCGAGCCGGCGAGATGCCAGGCTGCCCTAGAATTCAAGCCTTGCCTGCGGTAGTAGCGATAGTCCCTGAGGAACCGCGCGAACCTTGAAACTGTGTACAACGAAAATGTGCGTAACATGGTCGCCTCCATCAATTCCCGCTCCCTGGATGACGCTTTTGCACTCCATAGACATGACCGCCCAATAAAAGGCCGTCAAGACCTTGTGTCGTCGAATGGCTGCACGATCATCCGTATTGTGTGTTTGTCCGTGCCATTCAGCAGGACGAAATGCAATTCGCTCAGAAAGACATTGCCCAACCGGTTTGTTGCACGGAAGTGATGTCCGCAATGACAGAGAAAACCGAGTTGCGGATTGAACTGCCCTCCCTTCAGCAGTTCGATGTCCGAAAGTTCCGGCAAAAGCTTCGAGACATGCTGCCAGACGATATCCTTGCGGCCGTACCCGAAAAGCTTTTCGCCGGCCCTACTGCAGTCGCAGATCATGCCGCGTTCGTCCAATGTCAGCGCAGGCGGCTCTTGCCATTCGGCGCGGTAACGCGAACGAATGCTCGTTGCGGCACCACCTTTGCCGGCCGGGTTCATTTCGCGCCCCTTGCAATCAGTATTCCTTTCATTGCATGCTCCTTGAAAATCACCGGGGAAAAGCCCGGAGAAACGCGATCATGTGCACACAAAGTTACGCCAGCGTTACAGCAGGGTATATACGTATGTGTACTTACCGCCGGCGATCCGGCTTCCGGCGGCCTCGGCTACCATGTCAAAGATATCACCCCCGATCAACCAGCCGGACGTTTTGCCGGAGACAACACCATGCCTGGATTTGTTGCCCATCACCGCAACCGTCCCGGATGGAGTAGTATCCATCGACCGGAGCGTCGGCCGGGCGCCCGGAATGTGAGCAGATCGTCGTGCTGGTGATGGAGAATGCGGCATGAGCAAAATACCCAAAGAGAAAACCGCGCTGCAGGCCGACGCCAAGGCCAGGCTCGCTCACGCCCATCTGCCGGAAGCTCCTGCCATCTCTGAAGAAACGCTACTGCACGAACTCCAGGTACACCAGAGCGAACTGGAGATGCAGAACGAAGAGTTGCGGCGGATGCAAGCAGCGCTGGAAGAATCCCGCGATCGCTATGTCGCGCTCTACGAATTCGCTCCGCTGGCCGATCTCACGCTCACCGATCGCGGCATGATTGCCGGAATCAACCTCGCTGGCGCCGCGCTGCTGGGAGAGCAGCGGCAACGCCTGGTCAATCGCGGTTTTGCCCGCTTCGTCGCCGCCACCGACAGAGACCGCTGGCACCGGCTATTCTCGGACGTGCTGCAACGCGGCGACAAGGAGAGCGCTGAGCTGGCCATGCAGCGTGGCGATGGCACCCGCTTTGACGTGCAGCTGGCATGCATGCGTTTCGGACCGACGGGCGAGGCCAGCCATGTCCGCATCATCCTGACCGACATCACCGAACGCAGACAGGCCGAGCGACTCCGTCGCGAAAGCGAGGAAAGACTCGCTGCCATTTACAACCAGGTTGCCACCGGCATCGTGCAATCAGACCTGGCCGGCCGGTTCAGCTACGTAAATGATGGCTTCTGCGACCTTATCGGTTATCCGCGCGAGGAATTGCTGGGCAAGCGATGGCAGGATTTCACCCATCCGGAAGACCTGCAAAAAAATACCGATCTCTACCGGCAGATGGTGCAGGAAGGCAAACCGGTGTCATTCGAGAAGCGCTACCTCCGCAAGGATGGCAAGTTCGTGTGGGCCAGCATCAGCGGCTCGCGGCTGCACAATGCGGATAACCAGATCATAGGCGGGGTGGGAATCGTGGTGGACATCTCCCAGCGCAAGCAAACCGAGGAGGCGCTGAGGAAATCATCCGATGAAATTGCAGACCTATACAACCATGCTCCCTGCGGCTACCACTCGATAGACAAGAACGGCATCATCCGCCAGATGAACGACACCGAACTCGCATGGCTGGGCTATACGCGCGATGAGGTGGTAGGAAAAAAGAAGTGGACGGATTTGATCACATCTGCGAGCCGGAAAATTTTCCAAGAGAACTTTCCGCGCTTCATGGAGCGGGGGGGAATTGTCAAGGACCTCGAGTTCGAGGTCATCCGGAAGGATAGCACGTTATTTTACGCCCTTGTAAATGCGACGGCGATCTATGACGACAGCGGTGAATACCTCATGAGCCGGGGCACAGTGCAGGACATCACCGCGCGCAAACGGGCCGAGCAGGAACAGCGCATCGCCGCCATCGCTTTCCAGTCCCGGGAGAGCATCATGGTCACCGATGCCAGCGGCGTCATCCTGCGTGTCAACGATGCATTCACCCGATTGACCGGTTTCAGCAAGGAAGAGGCGGTGGGCCAAACACCGGCGCTGCTCAAGTCCGAGCGGCAGAATGAAAAATTCTACCGGGACATGTGGGCTGCCATAGGACAGAATCAATACTGGCAGGGCGAGATATGGAACAAACGCAAGGACGGGAATATCTACCCCGAGTTGCAAACCATCTCGGCCGTCCTGGCTCCGGACGGAAGCATCAGCCATTACGTCGCCACCTCTATCGACATCACCGAAGAGAAGCAGCTGGCCCATGAAAGTCACCAGTACCGCGAGAGAATGAACGAATTGCAAAAGCTGCAAGTCGCCACCCAGACCGCCGCGGCGATCGCCCATGAATTGAGCCAGCCGCTGCTCGCCATCGCCTCCTACAGCGGAGCCGCACACATGATGCTGGAGGCCGAAAAGCCCGACCTCAACAGGATCCGCCATGCCCTCGAGGTAACCGAGCAGCAAGCGCAGCGCGCCGGACTATCCATCCGCGAATTGCTCGAGTCCCTGAGCATCAAGGAATTCAGTGCCGATGTGTTTGACCTCAACCGGGAAATCATCGACGTACTGAGCGCCACCAGGACTGGACATGAAATGCAGTTTCATTCCATTCTCCAGCTCGAGCCCGGTCTCCCCCCGGTCCTGTGCAACCGCATGCACCTGCACAAGGTGCTGCTCAACCTGTTCCACAACGGCATCGAGGCCATGCAGGAAGCCCGCGTGCCAGCGCCTTCCATCACTGTGACCGTGCGCACGATGGAAAACAATGGCTTTGCCCAGGTTACGATACAGGACAACGGACCGGGCATCTGCAACGAGGATGCACAGCGCCTGTTCGAACCCTTCTTTACGACCAAGGGCAAGGGCATGGGCATGGGACTTGCGATCAGCCGCTCGCTGATCGAAATGAATGGCGGCCAGCTCTGGGTGGAGCTGCAACAAGGCTCCGGTGCCACGTTTCATTTTAGCCTGCCCTTCGCAACATGAACGACCATAACGTGGTGTACATCGTCGACGACGACGCAGCGGTGCGGGACGGGCTGACCATGCTGCTGGAAGTGGCCGGCCATGCCGTTGCCGCATTCGGTAACGCCGGAGAATTTCTCTATGCCTGCACGCCCGGCAAACGCGGATGCATCATTCTTGACGTGGACATGCCCGGCATGGACGGCATCGCGTTGCAGGAAGAGTTGGCAAGGCGAAACGTGCAACTGCCGGTGATCTTCCTTTCTGGGAAAGGCACCATTCCGGTAACGGTGCGCGCCATCAAGGCAGGGGCGATGGATTTCCTCACCAAGCCGGTGAACCGACAGGTATTGCTGGAGCGCGTACAAATGGCATTGCGGCAGGAAGAGTCATTTCATTCGATCGCGTCGCGGCTGGGAACACTCAGCGACCGCGAACGCGAAGTCATGAAGCTGGCCGTGGCAGGACAGACCAGCAAGGAAATCGGACAAAGCCTCGGCATCAGCTACCGGACGGTGGAAATCCACCGCACCCACGTGATGCAGAAGACCGGCGCAACCAGCCTGCTGGAACTTGCCCGCATCGCCGACACGTTCGAATCCCGCCAGACGCCACGCGAAACGGATCGCCGCCATACGTATTGATACTGATTTCATCCCGCGTTACATTGATGCTAACGTGCAGTTCTCTATTTCAGGAGATTCTCAATCATGACCTTAGCAGCTATCGAAAAACCACTCAGGAAGAATACCTTCGAAGCCATTCTTGCGCGCCGCTCGGTCAGGTCTTATGCGCCGGACGGGCTTGCCCAAGACACCGTTCAAACATTGCTGGAAGCGGCCGTGCGGGCCCCGACAGCCATGCACGAGGAACCTTGGGCATTCGTGATCGTGCAGGACCATGCGCTGTTGCAGCGCGTGTCCGATCTAGCCAAGCCGATCTTTGTCGAGGAAGTGCGCCACCGCAACGCGCAGGGGAGCAACCACTCGTTCGATCATTTCACCCGGCCGGATTTCAATATCTTCCATGGTGCCGATACCCTCATCGTGATCTGCGCCAAGCTGTCCAGCCCGTTCGTCACTGCCGACTGCTGGCTGGCTGCGGAAAATCTGATGCTTGCCGCGAGCGCCCTCGGGTTGGGCAGTTGTGTCATCGGCTCCGCCGTTGCCGCGTTGAATATTCACAAGGTTAAAGCCGAACTCGGCATCCCCGACGAATATACCGCGATCGCCCCCATCGTTGTCGGGGTGCCCAGCGGAAAAACCGAGGCCACCTCCAGAAAGGAGCCGAAAATCCTGCTCTGGAAAAAATAATGGTCGGGAGCACTAGTGTCCGGTTAAGAATCGAATAAATTCAGTTGGTTGCTGAAATCGGCATTTTCTGCCTGACCGCCGATGCCCTGCAAGGCTTGCTGGACGGGCATTTTCTCGAATAGGGTGACCGACAGAATCTGTAGCAAAGTATAGAGCGAAGCGTCCAGATTGAGGCGCTTCTTGATGATGGCGACGAGCACGTAAACCGAGACTGCGATCCAGATTTGTGATTTCACCGCATTCTCGGATGTGCCATAGAAACGTTGGATACGAAGATGCTGCTTCACCCACTTGAAGAACAGCTCCACCTGCCAGCGACTCTTGTAGAACGCGCAGACCGTTGTTGCCGGCAACGTGAAGTTGTTGGTGAGAAACACCAGCGTCTTGCCGGTTTCGGGATCTTTGAAGCGGATGCGACGCAACGGCTCGGGGTAATCCTGACGGGTGCAAACCCCGTCCAGCGCAATCGTCTGATCGCAGATGATGCCCAGATTTCGATCCGTCTGGGCGGAATACATCCGGTGCACATCGAGATTCGACTTGGCGCGTGTGACGAAGAACGCGCCAGCCAGATGCAAGCGGTGCAGACGCACGAAATCTACCTAGGCTCGATCCATGACGTAGATGGCGCCCGGCTCCGGGATCAGCCAGTGGAGTGCGCGAACATCGTGCATCTTGCCATCGGAGACGTGAATAAAGTTGGGAATGCTGCCGCGCAAGTCCAGCAGCGTGTGCATCTTCACCGCCGCCTTGGTCGTTCTGAAATGCGCCCACGGAAACACCGACAGGCACAGATCGATGGTGGTCGAATCCAGTGCGTACACCGTGTTGGTCAGATCCAGACCCAAGTCTTCGCTGGCATAGAGCGTTCTGGCTTGAACAATCAAGCGCTGGCCGAATTCGGCGTAGATGCGCCAGTCGCGCAGTTCGTTGGCATCGGCCAACGTGGAACGCGACACCTTGCATCGGATACCCATGTGGTAAAGCTTGGCGGACTGCGCCGACAGGCAGGCTTCGATGTCGCGCAGACTCTCGCGATAGGTGAGTTGAGCGAAGGCCAGGATACGGAAGTGTTCGGAACATGGCAGTGTGCGTATGCGATGATCGCCGCCATGCCGAGCCACGATGCGGTGAAAGGTCTTCCACGGAAGGAAGTCCATGATCTGGGCGAACAACGGCTTGCCAACCTACATTGCAATCTCCAGCAGCAGGAAAGCTGCCAGACTGCACGAAAGCTTGTTCGCCGTTCAAGTCGGAGACACCATAGAAGTCTCCGAATGCGGCATCAAATAATGGTTTCAGAGGCATGGGACCATTTTTAACCGGACACTAGTGGGTCGGGAGCAATAATATTGACGGCTGGCGGCAATCGCAGCCCTCGCAAACTCAAGAATGGATGTATGGATATCTTCACACTCGAGCACAGCAAGACGGCGTACCGCGCTGATCTGGCGCTGTACGGCATCATCGAAGCGGCATTTGCGGCAGCACTGATCGCAGGCGCGCCGCGCGGCCTGGGCATGGAACTGGCAGCGCTTGCAGTGGCCGGCTTGGCAGGCTGGACCGCCATCGAGTATGCGATGCACCGTTTCCTGCTGCACGGTCTGCAGCCGTTCAAGAGCTGGCATGAGGAGCACCATAAGCGGCCCAAGGCGATCATCTTCACGCCGACGATCTTCAGCCTGGCATGGCAGTTCGTGCTGATCTACATTCCCGCACTCCTGATAGGCGGCCCGTGGCGCGCCGCCGCGCTGACATTCGGCGTGCTGGCCGGATACCTGTCGTACACGATCACTCACCATGCCGTCCACCACTGGCGCGCCGACAACGCCTGGCTGAAGCGGCGCAAACGCTGGCACGCGCTGCACCACTACCGGATCGACACGCCTGGCTGCTACGGTGTGACCACTGCATTCTGGGACCGTCTGTTCGGCAGCGCCATCCACGCTGATGTGCCGGGAACCGTTGAAAGGGGAGAATAATGTTTCTTGAAAGCCGCCTCGAGAAATTGTTCAAACGCATTCCCCCCGGGGTGACCATTCCGCTACGGATCGTGTTATGGAACGGGCGCGAGTTCAACCTCTCTGCCGAACCCACCGTCACGGTCCACATCCCGACGCTGTCGGCACTGCGCTATTTCATGCCGCCCGACCTCAACAAGCTGGCCGTCGCATTCGTGGAGGGGCGCATACGCGTGGAGGGATCGATACACGAGATATTCCGGATCGCGGAAAATCTGGTGAGCAACATCGCCCCCAACAAACCGGCCCGCTTTCATTTCTTCACGCGCCACAGCCACAGACGCGATCGGCAGGCGATCGAATACCACTACGATGTCTCCAACGAGTTTTATTCCCTGTTCCTTGACCGGAACATGGTTTATTCGTGCGCGTATTACCGCCACGCGGAGGACACGCTGGAGACCGCCCAGGAACAGAAGCTGGACCACATCCTGAACAAGCTGATGCTCAAGCCCGGAGAACGCTTTCTCGATATCGGCTGCGGCTGGGGGGCATTGATCCTGCGCGCGGCCAAGAAATACGGCGCCGTTGCCACCGGCATCACGCTGTCCAGAAACCAGTTCGACTATGTGCAAAGCCGCATCAAGGCGGAGGGTTTGCAGGGGCGTTGCACGGTCGAGCTGTGCGATTACCGCGACCTGCCCGGCGCGGGTGTATACGACAAGATCGCGAGCGTCGGCATGTTCGAGCATGTGGGACTGAAGAACCTCCCCCGGTATTTTGGCAAGATAGGTTCGCTGCTGGCAGACCGGGGTCTGGTGTTGAACCACGGCATCACCACCAGCGACGTGGAAAGCGGCGAGGTCGGCGCCGGAGCCGGGGAATTCATCGCCAAATACGTGTTTCCGGAAGGCGAGTTGCCGCACCTCAGCCTGGCGCTGAAGGAAATGTCGGCAGCCGGACTGGAGGTGAGCGATGTGGAATCGCTGCGGCGTCATTACGCGCGCACCTGCCACGAATGGGCCGACCGCCTGGAATCGAACCGCGAGCGCGCGATTGCCATCGCCGGAGAGCGGCGCTTTCGCATCTGGACGGCCTATCTGGCCGGGAGCGCGCATGCGTTTGCGCACGGCTGGATAAACATCTATCAGGTGCTCGCGTGCAAGGCGGCCAATACTGCCGCCGATCCGCTGCCCATGACCAGAGAGTACATGTACCAAAAGATGCCGACCGAAACCAGCCGCGAAGCGTGAATGTTGCGGGCCGGATGAAATTCGACGACGCGCGGGCCGATACCCGGGATTCGGGATGTATCAATGCTGTTCCTGTCCGCGGCATCTGCGGCAAATCGCTTTTTGACCGGCTTTTGCGGACTCGTTTCGGGCATCCGCTTTTGCAACACCGAGCACCCGCTGCGATTGGCTCGCTGCTGGCCGCGCGACGGGTGTGCCCGACTTGAGGAGATCAGCACCATGAACGAGTTGGCGCAATTGTCGCCCCGCCTTGCCGCAATTCTTGAGCAGGCGCACAATCACCCTCCCTTGCCGGTGGCGGTGGTGGATGCGCAGGAGGCGCATGTGCTGGCCGGGGTGGTGGAAGCCAGCGATAACGGCCTAATCGAACCGGTGCTGCTGGGGCCGCGGGCGCAGATCGAAGCCGTGTGCAGGCAACTGGGCTACCCCGGCGACCGTTTCCCCATCCTCGACATGGCACCCGCCGCACAGGCAGCCGAGGCCGGCGTGCAGCTGGTGGTGGAAGGCAGGGCCGCCGCCTTGGTCAAAGGCTGGATACACACCGATGAACTGATGCGGCCGGTGCTGCGCCAGCTGCGCACGGCGCGCCGCGTCAGCCACGTGTTCGTCGCGGATCTGCCCAGTTACCACAAACTGTTGTACATCACCGACGCGGCCATCAATATCGCGCCGGATCTTGCCACCAAGGCGGCGATCCTGCAGAACGCGATCGATCTGGCACGCATCCTGGGGGTGGACAGGCCGAAAGCCGCGGCGCTGTCGGCGATCGAGCTGGTCAAGCCGAGCATCCCCTCCACGCTGGACGCCGCCTGTCTCAGCAAGATGGCACAGCGCGGTCAGATCACCCATGCCGAGGTGGACGGCCCGCTGGCGTTCGACAATGTGATTTCGCGCGATGCGGCGAGGATCAAGCAGATCAACAGCACCGTGGCGGGTGATGTGGACATTGTGCTTGCGCCGGACCTTGATGCCGGCAACATCCTCGCCAAGGATCTCGAATACCTCGCCGGGGCAACCCTGGCAGGCATCGTGATCGGCGCCAGGGTGCCGCTGATGCTCACCTCCCGTTCCGACCCGCCCGCCGCCCGACTGCTCTCCGCCGCCATTGCCGTGCTGGTGCACCATCATTGGGACGGTGACGGCATGAGGCCCCTCGCCAAACCCGGCACTGCAGATGAGTCATGACCATGACGAACCATCCCGATGCCGCGCTGCACGGCGGGACGCGTATCCAGACTCGGCACCTCACAAGCGGGAACTTTTAGATTGCATTTTCATCAACGGAGCTATCAGGAATGAAGGGATACCAGAACATATTGTGCGCAACGGATTTTTCCGTCCATTGCAAGGCGGCAGCCGAACGCGCCGTCGAGATGGCCCGCCGGTACGGGGCCAGGCTGACGCTGCTGCATGTCGTGGAGTATTTTCCCGAAGACAGGTCCAACCAGTTGATCGCCCCGGAGGACAGGGAGCCTGCGGCCTACCGCAAGCAGCACGCGCAGACCTTGCTGGCAGAATTTGCCGAGGACCTGGGCTGTGCGGATGCGCGCCGGGAGGTGAGTTTTTCCACCCGTTCGGCCAGACACGGGATTATCCGTTATGCGGAAGAACAATCGATCGATTTGATTGTCGTGGCGACGCATGGTAGGCATGGCATTGCCAATATTCTGGGCGCCACCGCGTACGGCCTGGTGCACCGCGCGCCCTGTGACGTATTGGCGGTGCGCGCAAAAGCGGACACGGACATATAGCCGTGGATGAACTTCTTCCCCGCGAGCGCTGAAGGTTGATCTCGGGATTCACTGTTGCACATGGAGAAAACATGAACAAGGTTTCATACATACGCTGGTTCAACGAGATTGGCATAAACGATGTGCCGCTGGTCGGCGGCAAGAATGCCTCGCTGGGTGAAATGTACCAAAACTTGACCGCCGAAGGCGTGCGGGTGCCGAACGGGTTTGCCGTTACCGCAGAGGCATACCGCTATGTGCTTGATCACAATAAGGCCTGGCAGCCGCTGCATGAGGCGCTTGACGGGCTCGCCCCTGACAACATGAAGGATTTGCAGACGCGCGGTGAAAAAGCCAGAGCGATTGTCTACGCCTGTGAACTGCCCGACGATTTGAAGGCTGAAATCTCAACAGCCTATGCAGGACTCAAACAGCAGTATGGTGAAAAAATTTCGCTGGCGGTGCGTTCATCTGCCACCGCCGAGGATTCCCCCGAGGCCTCTTTTGCCGGGCAGAACGACACCTACCTCAATATCGCGAGTGACGTTGCGCTGCTCGATGCCTACAAACGCTGCCTGGCGTCCAACTTTACCGACCGCTCCATCCATTACAAATACGACAATCACTTTGATTACTACAAGGTCTATCTCTCCGTGGTGGTGATGAAAATGGTGCGCAGCGATATCGGGGCCAGCGGCGTGATGTTTTCGCTGGACACGGAGACGGGCTTCAGGGACGTGGTGTTCATCAATGCCGCGCTGGGGCTGGGCGAAAATGTCGTCCAGGGCACGATAGACCCGGACGGCTTTTATGTGCACAAGCCCAGTTTCAGCAAGGGCTATCGCGCAGTCCTGAAACGCCGCCTGGGCAGCAAGGAAAAAACAATGATCTTCACCGACACGCTCAATACCGGCAATATCGCGGTCGAATACACCGAGAACATCGACACACCCAATGAAAAAAGAAACCGCTTCTGTATCTCTGATGCGGATGTCATGGTGCTGACCGACTATGCCATCAAGGTTGAGAACCACTATTCCAGACAAGCCGGTTTTTACAAGCCGATGGACATGGAGTGGGCAAAGGACGGGATCGACGGGCAGCTGTATATGGTGCAGGCGCGACCGGAGACGGTGGCGTCGCAAAAGAAAGGCACCGTCCTCGAGATTTATCACCTCAAGGAAAGATCGGCTGTACTTGTCCAGGGCAGGGCAGTCGGGACCAAGATTGGCGCTGGCAAGGCGCGTGTCATCAATGACGTCAAACATCTCGGCGATTTTCAACCGGGAGAAGTGCTGGTCGCGGATACCACGACGCCGGACTGGGAACCCGTGATGAAGACCGCGGCCGCGATCGTGACCAACCGGGGCGGCCGCACCTGCCATGCCGCCATCATATCCCGCGAACTCGGCATTCCCGCCATCGTGGGCAGCGAAACCGCGACAGAAGTTATCAAGGACGGTCAGGCGATCACCATCAGCTGCGCCGAGGGCGAAACCGGAAATGTCTACGATGGCATTCTGGGTTTTGATATTCAGCAGACCGACCTCAGCCAACTGGGGCACCCGAAAACCAAGATCATGATGAATCTGGGCAACCCCGACCAGGCATTCAGTCTCGCCTCGTTGCCGTCCGATGGCATCGGACTGGCGCGCATGGAATTCATCATCAGTGAATACATCAAGGTGCATCCGATGGCACTCAAACATCCGGAAAAGGTAGACGATGCAACACGCGAGAAGATTGCCGCCATCAGTATCGCCTACGACAGCCCGGAGGATTTTTTCGTCAAGACACTTGCCGAAGGGGTCGCGACGATCGCCGCGTCGGTTTATCCCAAACCCTGCGTGGTGCGCATGAGCGACTTCAAAAGCAATGAATACGCCACCCTGCTGGGCGGCGCCTTTTTCGAGCTGGCAGAAGACAATCCGATGATCGGGTTCCGCGGCGCGTCCCGTTATGCGCATCCCGCCTACGCCGAGGGATTTGCGCTGGAATGCGCGGCGATGAAACGGGTGCGCGACGAGATGGGGCTGACCAATGTGATATTGATGATCCCGTTTTGCCGCCGCGTACAGGAGGGCGAAAAGGTTCTTGCGGCGATGGCCGCCAGCGGATTGAAACGCGGGGAAAACGGACTTGAGGTTTACGTGATGTGCGAGATCCCCAACAACGTCATCCTGATCGACGAATTCGCCAAACTGTTCGACGGCTTCTCGATCGGTTCGAACGATCTGACCCAGCTGACCCTGGGCGTGGATCGCGGTTCCGAGATCGTTGCGTTCGATTTCGATGAGCGCGACCCCGGCGTGAAAGAGATGATCCGGCTCGCGGTGGCAGGCGCGCGCCGCAACGGGCGGCATTCCGGACTGTGCGGTCAGGCGCCGTCCGACTATCCCGAAATGGCCGAGTACCTGGTGGAAATCGGCATCGACTCGATGAGCCTGAATCCGGATACGGTACTCGCCACCACCCGGCACGTGCTGGAGGTGGAAAAGCGCCTGGCAAGCAAATCCAAAACAAAATAGCCGCGGGGGAAGACGCACCGGCAACAGCGACACACAGTCATATGAGAAATCAAACTGTCACGCCGGCAGTGCATGATCGGCATGAGCCCATAACCCCGGAGAAAAATAATGAACGTTCTGCCCCTCGATAAAAAAATCCTCGACAAATTCGGACCCTATACCTTGGTCACCGGGATACTGCTGATCGTGCTGGGCACCGCGGGTATTTTGCTGCCGGTCGTGATGTCCCTGAGCACCGTGCTCTTCGTCGGCTGGCTGATGCTGGTCGGTGGCATTTTGTGGGCCGTTCACACCTATCAATACAGTCCGAAGAATGTGATGGACTGGATCAAGCCCGCCCTGCTGTTCATCATCGGCGGCATGATGCTGTCCTATCCCGCAAAAGGCGTGGAAGTGGTCGGGCTGTTGCTGGCGGTATACCTGTTGCTGGATGCGATGGGGAGTTTCACCCTCGCCCAGTCTGTCTATCCGGCCAAAGGCTGGGGCTGGATGACCTTCAACGGCGTTGTCGCGGCGCTGCTGGGCGCGCTGTTCCTGATCGGGTGGCCGGCGACTTCCATTTGGCTGGTCGGCCTGTATGTCGGCATCAGCCTGCTGCTGGACGGCTGGGCACTGGCCGCGATCGGCTGGATGCTGCGCAAGGGCACGGCATCATGACAAGCTGTTTCGCTGTTCAACCGGCTGCCGCAGTGGTGACCGTCAGCGTCCACACCTTGGCCGGAAGCAACGCCGTCCCTGCCGCACGCGCGCGCATCCTGCAGAGGCAAGCCTCGTGAGCCGGCTGTTCCTGGTCAGGCACGGCCAATCGGTCTGGAACCAGCAGAACCGGTTCACCGGCTGGATGGACGTTTCGCTGAGCAGTCAGGGCGTCATTGAAGCGCAACAGGCGGCAGCATTGCTGGCCGGCGAGCATTTTGACGTGGCCTTCACCTCGACCCTGCTGCGGGCGCAGCACAGCCTGTACGAGATCCTCAGGCAGAATCGCCATTGCAGCCAGTATGTGTGCGTGCATGAGCAGGACAGCGACTGGTACGGGCACCGTATCCAGGCCGAAGACGATGCGCAGGAGCTGGAAATATACATCTCGGACAAGATCAACGAGCGCTATTACGGTGATCTGCAGGGCATGAACAAGGACTGGGCCATCCAGCGCTACGGCGCGGAACAGGTGCACCTGTGGCGCCGCAGTTATGACATCCCCCCGCCCAATGGCGAGAGCCTGAAAATGACGGCGGCAAGAACGCTTCCTTATTACCGGGAACGCATTGTTCCATATCTTCAGCGTGGTGACAGTGTGCTGGTTTCCGCGCACGGGAACTCCCTGCGTTCCATCATCATGGACATCGAACAAATGACGCCGCAACAGATTATCGACTACGAACTGGCGACCGGCGCGCCGCTCATGTATGCGTTCGACTCCGATTTGCACGTCATCGACAAGCGGGTTCTTTCAACCTCGGCTGGCCGGGAACTTAGCAAGAACATGAAATAGGAGTAACGTTATGGCAGCAGAACCGAAGATGGAGATCCCTTATGTTTGAACTGCGTATACACGGTCGTGGAGGTCAGGGCGTCGTGACAGCGGCGGAGATGTTTTCCATTGCCGCCTTTGCCGAAGGACGCAATGCCCAAGCCTTTCCCAGTTTCGGTTCGGAACGGATGGGTGCGCCGGTGGTGTCGTTCTGCCGCATCGCCGACAGGGAGATTCGTCTGCGTGAACCGGTCATGGAACCTGATGCCATTATCATCCAGGACATGACGCTGCTGCATCAGGTCGATGTGTTTGCCGGGCTGAAAAAGGACGGCTATATCCTGCTCAACACCGGCCGTAGTTTCGCAGAGCTCGGCTTGAGCGACCTGGTCGCCGGCAGGCCGGCCGAACGGCTGTGCACTCTGTCAGCCACCGAAATCGCCCTTGAACATATCGGCCGCCCGATACCCAACGTGCCCCTGATCGCCGGTTTTGCCGCGCTCTCCGGGCTGATACGCCTGGAGTCGGTGATCAAGGCGATCTCGGAAAAATTCTCCGGCAAGGTCGCGGATGGCAACATCGCCGCGGCCAGCGCAGCCTACAACCTGATCCAGACCCGAACCAAGGAGGTTTCCACACATGCTTAAGCAAATCGAGGGTTCCCGCGCCATAGCCGAGGCCGTCGCCATGTGCAGACCCGAGGTGGTCTGCGCCTATCCGATCACCCCGCAGACACACATCGTCGAGGCAATCGGGGAAATGGTGAAGAACGGCGAACTGGCACCGTGCGAGTTCATCAATGTGGAGAGCGAATTCGCCGCGATGTCGGTCGCGATCGGCGCATCCGCCACCGGCGCGCGCGCTTATACGGCCACCGCCAGCCAGGGTTTGCTGTTCATGTCCGAGGCGGTCTACAACGCGTCCGGCCTTGGCCTGCCCATCGTGATGACGGTGGCAAACCGCGCCGTCGGCGCGCCGATCAACATCTGGAACGACCATTCCGATGCGATGTCGCAGCGCGATTCCGGCTGGATGCAGCTGTTCGCCGAAAACAACCAGGAGGCGCTGGATCTGCACATCCAGGCTTTCCGGCTGTCGGAGGAATTGTCGCTGCCGGTGATGGTGTGCATGGACGGCTTCATACTCACCCATGCCTACGAGCAGGTCGACCTGCCGACGCAGCAGCAGGTCGACGCCTATCTGCCGGCATTCCAGCCGCGCCAGGTCCTGGACCCGCGCGAACCGATTTCGATCGGTGCGATGGTCGGTCCGGAAGCCTTCATGGAGGTGCGCTACCTGGCGCATGCCCGGCACATGCAGGCGCTGGAGCGCATTCCGCAGCTGGCCGCCGAATTCAGGCAGGCGTTCGGGCGCGATACCTGCGGCCTGATGCACACCTACCGTGCCGAGGATGCCGAGACCATGGTGGTCGCGATGGGCTCGGTGCTGGGCACGATCAAGGACACTGTCGACGAAATGCGCGATGATGGCCACCGGATAGGCGTGCTGGGCATCACCAGCTTCCGGCCCTTCCCGACAGACCTGGTGCGTGCGGCGCTGCACAAGGCCCGGCGCGTCGTAGTGCTGGAGAAAAGTCTGGCAGTGGGTATCGGCGGCATACTTTCCACGGATGTGCGCATGGCCTTGTCCGGACTGAACGTGCCCAGCTGCACGGTGGTGGCCGGATTGGGCGGGCGCGCGATCACGCGCAAATCCCTGCACCGGCTATTCGGCAAGGCGGAACAGGACGGGCTGGAGCAGCTGACCTTTCTGGACCTTGAGTGGGACCTAGTCAACAAACAGCTGGCCAGGGAACGCAACGCGCACCGTTCGGGACCGGCGGCGGAAAACATACTGCGCGATATCGGCACCGTCGCGTCCAAAATCGCATAAGGAAAAGCCATGAGTTTTCAACCCGTCAAGTTCTACCAGACCGGCACCTTCACCGTCGGCAACCGCCTGCTGAATCCTGAAGATCTCACCGTGCAGTCGCACCGGGATCGCAGCAACGCGATCAATTCGGGACACCGCGCCTGCCAGGGCTGCGGCGAGGCACTGGGCGCGCGCTATGCGCTGGATGCGGCATTGGAGGCGACCAACTCGCAGTTGATCGCGGCGAATGCCACCGGCTGCCTGGAGGTGTTTTCGACACCCTATCCCGAAACCTCGTGGCAGCTGCCGTGGATGCACTCGGTGTTCGGCAACACCGCGGCGGTCGCCACAGGCATCGCGGCGGCGCTGAAAGTGAAAGGACGCACCGATGTGCGGGTGGTTGCACAGGGCGGCGACGGCGGCACCACAGACATCGGATTCGGCTGCCTGTCCGGCATGTTCGAGCGCAACGACGATGTGCTGTACATCTGCTACGACAACGAGGCGTACATGAATACCGGGGTGCAGCGCTCGTCCGCCACGCCTCCCGCAGCGCGCACCGCAACCACGATGCCGGTGGGTCCGCAGCCCGGCAACGTGTTCGGGCAGGGCAAGTTCGTGCCCGCGATCGCGATGGCCCACGAGATCCCCTACGTCGCGACGGCCACGGTCGCCGATCTGCACGACCTCGAAGCCAAGGTGAAGCGCGCGATGGAATTTCACGGCGCGCGCTACATCCACATCTTCGTGCCCTGCCCGCTGGGCTGGGGAACGGCCTCTCACGACACCATCCGCATCGCGCGGCTGGCCCACGAGACCGGACTGTTCCCGATATTCGAAGCCGAGCACGGCGTTCAAGTCAGCGCATTGCCGATACGCAAGCAGCTGCCGGTCGAGGAATACCTGAAACCGCAAAAACGCTTCGCCCACCTGTTCGGTTCAAAACCGAGACCGGATATCGTCGCGCGCATACAGGAGCGCGCCGACCGCAATATCCGTAGGTACGGTCTGGTTCAACAACGGGAGGTTGCATAAATGGACAAGCCTTTTGCCATCACCCTCGACCCGGGCTCCTCGCTGGCCAATCACACCGGCTCGTGGCGCACCATGAAGCCGGTCTATCTGGACCGGCTACCGCCATGCAACGCGGGCTGTCCCGCCGGAGAGAACATCCAGGGCTGGTTGTTCCATGCCGAATCGGGCGACTACGAAAAAGCCTGGCGCGTGCTGACTTTGGACAACCCCCTGCCCGCAATCATGGGACGGGTCTGCTATCACCCCTGCGAAAGCGCATGCAATCGCGGCCAGCTCGATGCCCCGGTCGGCATCAACTCGGTGGAGCGCTTTCTCGGCGACGAGGCGATCAGGCGCGGCTGGAAATTCGATGCACCCCCCGCATCGTCCGGCAAGAAGGTGCTGGTGGTCGGCGCGGGACCGTCCGGACTGTCCGCCGCGTACCACCTGGCGCGCCTCGGCCACAACGTGGAGATACACGAAGCCGGCCCGATGGCCGGCGGCATGATGCGCTTCGGCATCCCCAAGTACCGGTTGCCGCGCGACGTGCTGGATGCCGAAGTGCAGCGCATCCTCGATCTCGGCGTGACGCTCAGGCTCGACAGCAAGGTGGCAAACATCGAGGATAGCGTGAAACAGGGCGGCTTCGACGCTGCCTTCCTCGCGGTCGGCGCGAACATCGGCAAGCGCGCCTACATCCCGGCAGGCGATGCGGCGCGCATCATGGACGCGGTTTCGGTGCTGCACAGCATGGAAGGCGAAGACAAACCGATGCTGGGGCGCCGCGTGGTGGTGTATGGCGGCGGCAATACCGCGATCGATATGGCGCGCACCGCCAAGCGCCTGGGTGCAACCGATACCATCATCGTGTATCGCCGCACCCGCGAAAAGATGCCGGCGCATGATTTCGAAGTGGAAGAAGCGCTGCAGGAAGGCGTGAAGATCAAGTGGCTGTCCACGATCAAGCAGGCCGGCGAACATGAACTGAAGATAGAAAAAATGAAGCTCGACGAGACCGGATTCCCGCAGCCGACCGGCGAATTCGAAACCATCGCGGCGGATTCGCTGGTGCTGGCGCTCGGGCAGGATGTCGACCTGTCGCTGCTGGACGGCGTTGCCGGACTGGAAATCAGGGACGGCACGGTGCAGGTCGGCAGCAACATGATGACCGGGCACCCGGGTATCTTCGCGGGCGGAGACATGGTGCCGTCGGAGCGCACGGTCACAACCGGCGTCGGACACGGCAAAAAGGCGGCCCGCCACATCGATGCCTGGTTGCGCGGCACCACGTACACGCCCGCCGCCAAACACGAGCCGATCACATTCGACATGCTCAATACCTGGTATTACTCCGATGCCCCCAAAACCGTGCGCCCGATGCTGGATGTGATACGTCGCCAGACCGGTTTCGAGGAAGTGCAGGGCGGACTGGACGAGAGCAATGCCTTGTTCGAGGCGCGCCGCTGCCTATCCTGCGGCAATTGCTTCGAGTGCGACAACTGCTACGGCGTGTGCCCGGACAACGCGGTGATCAAGCTCGGCCCGGGCAAGCGCTTCAAGTTCAACTACGACTATTGCAAGGGCTGCGGCATCTGCGTCTCGGAATGCCCGTGCGGGGCGATCAAGATGGTGCCGGAGGAGAGTTGACGGAATCCGAATGAGCCTGGCTGGCCGAGGAACGAAGCAGCACCGCTTCGGTATCCGCAAGCGCGGCCGGGCTGCCGTGGCACACCGGCATCACACCGGTGGGGCGCACGGATAGCCTTTGGTATGCGGCAAGGCAGGCTTCCCGCAGCGGCGGGTGGGACGCGTTTTCGAGCAGCAGCGCCAGCGTGAACGTCCGTCCCGCGCCTTCCAGCCATTGTCGCGCCTCGCGCTGCTGAAGCTCGTCGGGCAATTTCAACAGTGTATCAAGCCTGCTCGCATCGTCCTCGAGCCTGGCCCGGACCGGGCCGGTGTCGAATTGCTTCGCGCTCGCCAGCGCCACGCGGATCCGCGCGAACAATGCTGCATGGCTCCCCTCCTTGCGGATCGCCCGCAGCGCGTCCAGCGTCAGGATGTGAGTCGTGCCTTCCCAGATCGGCAGCACCTGGCAGTCGCGCAGCAGCCGTGGCAGGATGCTTTCCTCGATATAGGCATTCCCGCCGATCGCTTCCATCGCCTCGCTGACCGCGAACACGGCGAGCTTGCCGCTCAAGGCCTTGGCCATCGGGATCGCGATGCGCACCAGCTTGCGCGCTTCCCCGTCGCCGCTGTCGGCAAGGTCGAGCGCTCGAACGGTCGAGAAGACCAGCACGAATATCCCGAGATGCTCGGCAACCAAATCGGCCATCGCCGCGCGCCACAGCGGGAGTTCGTCGAGCCTTTGGCCAAAAGCCCGCCGCCCGGCGCCGTATTTGAGCGCCTCGAGCACGGCCCTGCGCATGCCGGCCACGCTCGCGACCGCGTTATAGAGCCGCGAGAGGTTGAGCATCTCGGCCATCTGCTTGAAGCCCTCGTTTTCGCCGGCCACCAGTAAAGCCTCGGTGTTCTCGAGCGTTACCTCGCCGGTCGGCATCGAGCGCACGCCTAGCTTGTCCTTCAGCCGGTTGATGCGCATCGTCGCGGAGTTGCCGGCGGGTTCGCGGCGCAACACCAGAAACAGCCCCAGACCCCGGGTGCCGGGCGCTCCTTCCGGCATGCGCGCGAGCACGAGGATCGCATCGGCTGCCACGTTGGAGCAGAACCATTTGTCCCCGTTGAGCAGCCAGCGTTTGCCCTGGCGGGTCGCCGTAACGGCATTGGCCCCGACATCCGAACCGCCCTGCTTCTCGGTCAGGAACATGGCGCCCTGCCAGCGTTGTTCCGGATCGGTGGCCGAAAGATGGGCGATGGTCATTTCATAAAGCGCGGTTTGCGGGCCTTGCGGGATGCGCTCGAGCACCCGGCCCACGCCATCGGTCATGCAGATCGGGCAATACAGGCCTATCTCGCTTTGCGCAAAGTAGTATCCCGCGCCGAATCCGGCCAGATGCCGGTATGCGCGATGCTTCGCCAGAAATTCGTCCTGGTATTTGATCCCGACGATCCCGCGCCCGTATGACAGTCTTTCCAGTTCGCGGTAATCGGGGTGCTGGATCACGCGGTCGATGCGCATGCCTCGAGCATCGTGGGTCTGCAGCACCGGGCCCTGCTTGTCGGCGCGGGCGGAAAGTTCCGTTGCCAGCGCGCCGCTTTCGCCAAGGGCGCTGAAATGCTTGCGCAGCTTGTCGTATCGCCCGGTTCCGAACCACAGTTTCCAGAACGCCTCGCCGAGCGGATCCTCGTCGAGCAGGTTGGTAAACCGGACGTCGGGGGTATTGACCTGATCACGTGCTGAAAAAGTCGCCATAATCAAATCCTAACATCAAATTGTCAGCCAAGACGTCGCGGGGCAAGCTCGGGTGGTTCCGAATGCAGCTGGCGGCCAGCTGCCGGCGCAAGGACAGTCCGGCGCGACGTCAGTGCGATTGAGCCGGCATGATCGGCAGCATGGATGAATCGTCCAAAGGGCATGCGACCATCGCCTGACTCTCCGGAGATGGCTTGCTCTTCTCAGGCTCGGTCGCCAGCGCCCTTACACTGTGTGCGATCGCCTGTTCGACCGCGCTCCACAGTCTCCCTTCCCTGGCACATTCGGCTCCATAATCGAACAGCTTCCGCAAAGAGGCTTGATGAAAATCGAGCGGGCCGCCAAAGGGATAATTGATCGGGATGACCGTAACCCTCAAGTTCATGCCGTACTTCTGCGCAAATGCCGATGTCAGCGCGATCTCCGTCCTCGCCATGTGGTTGAGTTCCGCACTCAGGCTGCGCGCCATGATATCGATTGTGTTGACCTCCGTGGTGTGCGGAAATTCGACCAGTTGGCCGTTGATGATGACGTAGATGTTCGCACCCCTGAGACCGTTCGGATCCAGCGGCAGGACATAGGCCAATGCCGGCGCGATAAAGAACGGCGCGGTTGCGCTGGCATCGACGTGCATTTCGTCATAACGGACTCCCCTGCTTTCAACCGGCAAGATCACCGGCGCGAACGCACCCGGAATGCTCGCCGATGCGACCAGGACATCGCGGAACAGGGTGCGAGCGGTCTCGCCGCCGTGTGCGGCAATCTTCCCCATATCCCAGATGACGGTTTCCTCCTTGTCCAGATCGGTCGTCGCCACCAGAAGCAACCGGCCCTGCGCGGCCTGGGCCGCCACTTCCCTGATCATTTCGGCGGTGACGAAATGATCCACGAATTCGACCAGCGGCTTGCTTTGGTACACGCCGGGACCGAACAGGATGCCGATGCCGCGTGACCTCAGAAAGTGCTCGTTGTGCGCCCCGGAAAAATTCTCGTCCAGACGGGCATCCCAGGCGGGTCCGAGAAACGCGAAAGGCGCGATCAGCGCACCCGCGCTGACACCCGTCACGATGTCGAATTGCGGACGCGTGCCCCGTTCAGAAAAGCCGACCAGCACACCGGCGCCGAATGACCCGCCGGCTCCGCCGCCCGAAAGCGCCAGGATATTCAGCGCCGCGTTCATGGAAGCCGCGCGCCGCAACTGGACGAACCTGGAAAAGTCGGACTCAACCGCGCTGGGATCCATGCTGACGTAGCGCACATCGGAATCGAAACCTACCGGAGCGGCCGTGTTGAACATCAGTTCCGGCGCAGGCAAGCGATGAACCGTGGTACAACCCGCCAAGGCCGCGATACAGGCCAGGCCAAGCAAATGCATCAGCCTCAACTTGGTAGAGCGGGGCGATCGGGTCGCTGCCAATTTGATATGTCACTCAGGGAGAGTATTCGACTTGATTTCAGGCTTAACAAGCTAGCGCGGATTGCCGGGCCTGGTGCAGCGTGATTCGGCATAGGGTCCTTGATACCTGACCCAGGTATCGCCGGGAGATGTTTGCGCGCACATGATCGTCCTGTCCGCAAGGTTCATCCATTTATACCACGGCGCCTCGGACGCGAACGCTGCCGTGCAGAGCAAGGCCAGCGCCAATACCAACACGTATCCTGTTTTCATCTGGTCCCCTTCATGAACCGGACATGCGCGGTGCATTGCCATGTCCGTGCCGCCGCAGATTAGTCCGGGACTTTGCATTTTGCAAGCCCGGCGCGTCGTCCGGGTCAGCCCACCCATTTCCTCGCGTTCTGGAACATCCTCAGCCATGCGCCGTTCTCCTGCCAGCCGTAGGGATGCCATGAATTCTGCACGGCGCGGAACACGCGTTCGGGATGCGGCATCATGATGGTGAAGCGTCCGTCACGCGTCGTCAGGCCGGTGATCCCCTGCGGCGAACCGTTGGGGTTGAGCGGGTATGTCTCGGTTGCATTGCCGTGATGGTCGACATAGCGCAGCGCGACCAGTTTCTGCGCGGCCTTGAGTTTATCCCCTTCGCCAAAACGAAGTTTCAATGAAGACTCATGCCCCATTGCGGGCGTGATGTCGGAACTAAAATCGGCATAGCCTTCGCCGTGCGACACCACGATGGGCATGCGGCTGCCCGCCATACCGCTGAAGAACAACGACGGCGAGGGCTGCACCTCGACCATCACGAAGCGCGCCTCGAATTGCTCGGACCGGTTGCGCGAGAAATGCGCCCAGTTCTCCGTGCCGGGTATGATCTCGTGCAGGTTGCTCATCATCTGGCAGCCGTTGCACACGCCCAGCGCGAAGGTGTCGTTGCGCTTGAAGAATGCCTCGAACTCGTCGCGCGCGCGCGGATTGAACAGAATGGATTTGGCCCATCCCTCGCCCGCGCCCAGCACGTCGCCGTACGAGAATCCGCCGCATGCCGCGACGCCCTTGAAATCGCGCAACGAAACGCGCCCGCTGATGATGTCGCTCATATGCACGTCCACCGCGGCAAACCCGGCACGGTCGAACGCCGCCGCCATCTCGACCTGGCCGTTCACACCCTGCTCGCGCAGGATGGCGATCCTGGGCCGGGTGCGCAGCAGCAATGGGGAAGTATTCTCGTTCAATTCATAGGTCAGATTGGCGTGCAGGCCGGGATCGGCGGCATCCAGCAGGCGGTCGAATTCCTGCTGCGCGCAATCCGGATTGTCGCGCCGCTTCTGCAGTTGATAGCTGGTCTCCGACCAGATCCGTTGCAGGTTCACGCCGCTTTCGCTGAACAGCTTCTCTCCGCCTCGCGCGATTTCGATCATGCCGGTCCGGTTCAGCGTGGCGATCTTCTGCACGCTCTTCAGACCGGAGCCATGCGCCACATCGATCACATGCTGCACATCGCGGTTGCGCACCTGTATCACCGCGCCCAGCTCCTCGTTGAACAGCACGCGCATGGTGTCGCCATGCATCTCGTCAAGATTGATGGACAGGCCGATGTGGCCGGCAAAAGCCATTTCGCACAGTGTCACGAACATCCCGCCGTCCGACCGGTCGTGATAGCTGAACAGCTTGCCCTCGGTGTTGAGGCCCTGTATCAGGTCGAAATAGGCTTTGAGCAACTGCGCATCATCCAGATCAGGCGCGACATCGCCGACCTGCTTGTAAACCTGCGCCAATGCCGAACCGCCCATGCGATTTTTGCCCTGCCCGAGGTCGATCAGCAGCAGCGCGGTATCCAGGAACGGTGCAAGTTGCGGCGTGAGCGTCTCGCGCGCATCGGGGGTGGGCGCGAAGGCGGTCACGATCAGCGAAAGCGGCGCGGTGACGGATTTCTGTTCGGCGCCTTCCTGCCATACCGTCTTCATCGACATGGAATCCTTGCCGACCGGGATGCTGATGCCAAGCTGGGGGCACAACTCCATGCCCACCGCGCGCACCGTGTCGAACAGCGCGGCATCCTCGCCATGATGTCCGGCGGCAGCCATCCAGTTCGCCGACAGCTTGATATCTCCGATCTTGTCGATGCGCGCCGCCGCGATGTTGGTGATCGCCTCTCCCACCGCCATGCGGCCGGAGGCCGGCGCATTCACCAGTGCCAGCGGGGTCCGCTCGCCGATCGCAAAGGCTTCGCCGCGATGCGTGCTGAAACCCATCAGCGTGACCGCGACGTCGGCCACCGGCACCTGCCAGGGGCCGACCATCTGGTCGCGCGCGGTCATCCCGCCGACGGTGCGGTCGCCGATGCTGATCAGGAAAGTCTTGTTCGCCACCGACGGCAAACGCAATACCCGCCCGATCGCCTCGCGCAATTCGATCTGTCCGGTATCGCAGGCGGTCAGCCTTGGCGTTTCGCGCATGACTTTGCGCGTCATCCTGGGCGGCTTGCCGAGCAAAACCGACAGCGGCATGTCCACTGGGTAATCACCAAACTGCTTGTCGTGCACGGTCAACTGGTCATCGGCCGTCGCCACGCCGACCACCTCGAACGGACAGCGCTCACGCTCGCACAATGCGCGGAATTCCTCCAGGCGCTCGGGCGCGATCGCCAGCACATAACGCTCCTGGGATTCGTTGCACCATATCTGTTTCGGCGACATGCCGGGCTCGTCCAGCGGGATATTGCGCAGTTCGAAGCACGCGCCGCGCCCGCCGCCGTGCACCAGCTCCGGGAGCGCATTCGACATGCCGCCCGCGCCGACATCGTGTATCGACAGGATGGGATTGTTCGCGCCCATCTGCCAGCAGCGGTCAATCACTTCCTGCGCGCGGCGCTGCATCTCCGGATTGCCGCGCTGCACCGAATCGAAATCGAGATTCTCGGCGTTGCTGCCGGTGTCCATGCTGGATGCGGCGCCGCCGCCGAGGCCGATCAGCATGCCGGGACCGCCCAGGTGCACAACCAGCGCGCCGACCGGCAATTCGTGTTTGTGCGTGTGTATCGCCGCAATGTTGCCGACCCCGCCCGCCAGCATGATGGGCTTGTGGTAGCCGCGCATCTCGCCGCTGACGCTTTCTTCGAAAGTGCGGAAATAACCGGCCAGATTCGGGCGGCCGAATTCGTTGTTGAATGCCGCCCCGCCTATCGGTCCTTCCAGCATGATCTGCAGGGCAGAGACGATGCGCGACGGTTTGCCGTACGGTGTTTCCCAAGGTTGCCCGAAGCCGGGAATGTTCAAATTGGAAACCGAGAAGCCGGTAAGCCCGGCCTTGGGTTTGGAGCCGCTGCCGGTTGCGCCCTCGTCGCGTATCTCGCCGCCGGAGCCGGTCGCCGCGCCCGCGAACGGCGCGATTGCGGTTGGATGGTTATGGGTTTCCACCTTCATCAGAATATGCGTCAGTTCCTCGCTGTATGCATAAGCGCCTTCGGCACGCGGGTAGAAACGCTGCACGCGCGCGCCCTCGATCACCGAGGAATTGTCCGAATAGGCGACCACCGTGCCCTGCGGGCTGACCTTGTGGGTATTGCGTATCATGCCGAACAGCGAAATATCCTGCGGCTCGCCATCGATGACCCAGTCGGCATTGAAGATCTTGTGGCGGCAGTGCTCGGAATTGGCCTGGGCGAACATCATCAGTTCGACATCGGTGGGATTGCGCTTCAGCTTCTGGAAATTCTCGGCCAGATACTCGATCTCGTCCGCGGAAAGCGCCAGCCCCATCTCCCGGTTGGCGATCTGCAGCGCCTGGATGCCTCCCTTCAAAACATCCACCGTCGCCAGCGGTTGCGGCGCGCCGTGATGAAATATCCTTTCCGCGGCGCTGCCGATAACATCGGGCCCCCGCAGGGGGGACGCCGCAGGGTGCCCCAAAGGGACGCTGGCGGTATCTGCTTGCACGCTCGCAGACCGCTCAGTCAGCCCGGAACCCTTGGTTCCACCCAGGCGCAGCACCGACTCGGTCATGCGGTCGTGCAGCAGCGGCAACACGGCCGTCAGTTCAGTCTTGTCCAGTTGCCTGTCATGATGGGTTCTCAGGTAATACAGCACGCCGCGCTCGATGCGCTGCACAGCAGACAGGCCGCAATGCCGGGCAATGTCGGTGGCCTTGGTGGACCAGGGCGAAATCGTGCCGAGGCGTGGCACCACGAGGATACGCTGCAGGGTGCCGGCTTCCCCAGGCTCCCCGGCGCCATCGGCCAGACCCAGCACTTTATCCAGCAGTCCGGCCTGTGCTTTGCTGAACGCCGCAGGACGAGCTGAACCTTTGGTTCCATCCTCGCGCAGTGCGATGAAATAGCAGTGGCGCGTGTCTGCAATATCCACGTTCGGCACAACAGCTTGCAGCGTGCCGCGCAGCTTTTTCAGGCGAAATTCGGACAACGCGGCGGAACCGACAGAAACTCGAAACATGGTGTTGACCATAATAAAATCCCGGAGGGCGATTATACTATGCACCACCCATATGAACGATTCGTGAAAATGAACGGACGCGTCACCGCCATCACCCGCAAACAGGTCATCGCGAACTTCCCGAAGCGCCCGCGCGACAGCCACAAACGTATGTTCGGCACGGTCGCGGTGATCGGCGGCGCGAACGGCATGGTCGGGGCGGCGCTGATGGCGGCGCGGGCAGCAATCAAACTGGGCGCAGGCTGCGTGCATGCCGGCCTGCTGGCCGACGATCCGCCTTCCGTCGATCTCATCCAGCCCGAGCTGATGCTGCACAGTGCGTCCACCGCATTGCGTCTTCCCGAGCTGGACGTGCTTGCGGTTGGCTGCGGGCTCGGCACTTCGATAGCCGCGCAGAAGCTGCTGTATCAGGCACTCGATTGCAAAGCCGCATTAGTGCTGGATGCCGATGCGCTGAACATCGTGGCCAAACATGCCGATCTGCAGGACGATCTGCGCCACCGCAAACCATCCGCGGTGCTCACCCCGCACCCGGGCGAGGCCGCGCGTCTATTGGCTTGCAGCACGAAGGAGATACAGGCGGATCGCGCGGCGGCAGCCCGGCAACTGTGGTCAAGATTCGGCTGCTGCGTGGTATTGAAAGGCGCGGACAGTCTGTGTATCACACGCGACGGCGGGCTTTTCGCGAACAGCACCGGCAATCCCGGCATGAGCAGCGCGGGCATGGGCGACGCGCTCACCGGAATGATCGCGGCATTCATCGCACAGGGGCTGAGTGCCGACAACGCGATGCTGCTGGCAGTACATCTGCACGGCGCGGCGGGCGACGCGCTGGCTGAACAACATGCCGGCATCGGCATGACCGCGACCGAAGTGACTGAGTGGGCGCGTTATTTGCTAAACAAATGGTTGCATCACTAGCGGTTGTATAACTGGCGTGTCCACCCCCATCGATATTTCCGAAGAAGCCGGCGTTCGCTATCTGCACTTCGGCTCTGACTGGATTCAGGGCGCGATGCGCATTGCGCGACCGTGGAATCTGGAACTGGAATATACCCGGGAGATGATGGCCTGCTTGCTGCTGCGGGAGGGTGGCGGCAGAGCCGCCGGGCACCCACCGGCGTACCCCTTGCGGGTGCTGCGCGATGATACGAGCTGGCCGCGCAAGGTGCTGTTGATCGGCTTGGGCGCGGCATCGCTGACCAAATTCCTGTATCGCAACTTTCCGCTCGCCCATCTGACCGTGGTGGAAATAGAACCCGATGTGGTCTCTACCGCGCGGCAGTTCTTCAAGTTGCCGGAAGACCCCAGGCGCATCAATCTGGTGATTGGTGACGGGATGGACTACGTGGCGCGCAGCGACCGGAAATTCGACCTGATCCTGGTGGATGGCTATGACCAGGACGCGAGTTCGGGCGAGCTGGATTCCCTGTTGTTTTACCAGTGTTGCCGGGCGCGCCTGGGCGCCCGGGGCATCTTGTCGGTCAACCTGCTCACCAGCAACGGCCGCCTGGACGACAGCATCTCGCGGATTGCAGCGGCTTTCGATGACCGGGTGCTGGCATTCCCTTCCTGCGAAAGCGGCAATGCCATCGCGCTGGCCGCCGAAGGGGATCCGGTCGAAATCTCGTTGCATGAGTTGAGAGAAAATGCGCTGGCCCTGGGCAATGAGACCGGCCTCAACCTGATGCCCAGCATCGCGCGTCTTGAACGTGCGCAAAGCTGCCCGGGCAACCTGCTGATACTGTAAGCCGCATTTCACAATTCGAATCGCTGCCCCTGTTCCAGCCGCACCGGCTGATACTTCGCGCAGGCTGCATGAACTTCCGCCATGATCGCATCCTCCCTGCCCGGTTCCATATGGGTGATGAGCAGTTGCACCGGGCGATGCAAACGCGCCAGACCCCGTGCCAGCAGCGTGGCGGTCATGTGACCGGAGCGCGCGGCAGCGGCGGCGTTCTCGTTGAGGAATGTGGTCTCCATCATCAGGTAGCGCAGGTTCTCGATCTTGTTCAGCGCCGTCCAGAAGGGCTCGCAATCCGTGGTGTCACCCGAGTAAACGAAACTTGCCCTCCCGCTATCCAGCCGGTAGCACACCGTTCAGCAGGTTGTCCTCAAGCGCCGCGATGGTTTGCGGCAACGCATGGACGAGCAAGGGACGGTTGCGCAGGAATGCCACTGCATCGGCAAGCAGCGGGATAAAGCCGCAATGGTCGAGGTGGGAATGGGTCAAGAAGACGTGATCCACCCTCGCCATTTGCTCCAGGCTCAGTTCACCGACCCCGGTGCCGGCATCGATCAGCACATCATCGTCCAGCAGCATCGCGGTGGTGCGACGCGCACCGCCGATGCCGCCACAGCAGCCGAGTATGACCAGTTTCATGTTCCCTCCCGCCTGTCTTTCCGGACCGGCAAACTGACCGGGTCGCCTTGAGCTGGCACTACGCTAGCAAGTTCGGCGCTGCGAATCAAGACTGTGACAAGCCAGTGGATCGCCGCGGGTCGATCCTTGCCAGAAATCGCCCCGCAACCCAAATCGATGGCACAATTCCTCCCCAAGCAAACACACACATTCAAACCAAGGAGGCAAATATGGGCATGCTGATCTTTCTCGGCGTTGTTGTGGTCGTGGCGATCTACGGCATCAGTTTGTACAACCATCTGGTTAGCGTGAAACACGCCGTGTCCAAGGCATGGGCCAACATCGACGTGCTGCTCAAACAGCGCCATGACGAGCTGCCCAAGCTCGTCGAGGTGTGCAAGCAATACAAGCAGTTCGAACAGGCCACGCTGCAAAAGGTCATCGAAGCCCGCGCACAGGTCCATGACGCGCGCGAGCGCCAGGACATCGGCGCACTGGGCCAAGCGGAGAGTGCACTGCGCACCGGATTGGGCAGCATCTTCGCGGTGGCGGAAGCCTACCCGGAATTGAAAGCCAATGAAAATTTCCTGCGCTTGCAGAACCGCATCACCGCGCTGGAGAACGGCATCGCGGACCGCCGCGAGTTGTATAACGAATCGGTCAACATCAACAACGTGCAGATCGAGGTGTTCCCCGCCAGCATCATCGCGAGCATGTTCAATTTTGGCGAGAAGCCGCTGCTGGAATTCGCCGCCAATAAAAAAAAAACGGATGTCGACATCAAAACACTGTTCGGCTGATTCCTTCGGGTAACTGATCAATGCTGGTCTTGCTGCGCCGCGAATACGCGCATCTGGTCACTTCGGGTGCACAACTGCTGTTGCTGTTGTTGGGCATTTACCTGCATACGCGCAAAGGCTGGCTGCTCATCCTGTCCGTCATGGCCGCCGTCAGCATATTTGCCTGGCTGTCTGCGTTGAACAGGCTGCGCACGATACGCGACACCCCAACTTCGAAGATCGCCTCCGCCGCACAGGGTTACGTGGAACTTGCCGGACGCGGCCACCCGTTCGGCGAACCCGTGCTCGGGCAACTCAGCCGGCTGCCCTGCCTGTGGTATCGCTACCGGATCGAACAGCGCGAATCGGATGGCAAATGGAAGCTCGTTGACCATGGCGAGAGCGACGATACCTTCATCCTGCGCGATGAGTCCGGCGAGTGTGTGGTCGATCCGAAACAGGCGGAGATAGTCACCCTGCACCGCGACCAGTGGCATGACGGCGAGTATCGCTATACCGAGTGGAAACTGATCGAGCATGACAACCTTTACGTCATCGGCCAGTTCCGCACCCAGGGCGGCAGCAGCGTCGAGTTCGATTCGAACGAGGAATTCGGCTCACTGCTGGGCGAATGGAACAAGGACATGCCGGCGCTGCTCAAGCGTTTCGATCTCGACAACGACGGCACACTCAATGAGCAGGAATGGATGCTGGCGCGATCCGCCGCAAAACGCGAGGTGGCAAACATGATGCGCGAGGCGCAGGCGGATATCCACATTGTCAGCCGGCCCCGTAACGGGGAATTGTTCCTGATCAGCAATCTTGATCAGGCTAGGTTGTCGCGCCGCTACCTGTTGTGGAGCTGGGCACATTTGGCGATCTTGTTCGGTGCGCTGGGTGCGATAGGATGGGGGTTGCACGCTACCGAGTTCTGATCATCAAACAAACCGGGACCGGACCAGCCCTTCGAACATCCAATCCGCGAGAAATCAATCCTTCTTCGACAATGTCATTCTTTTCATCAGGCCGTCTTTCATGATGAACTGGTGCTTGATCGCGCCGAGTATATGCACAGCCACCAGCGCGATCAGCACATTGACCAGTTGTGCATGCACGGTATGGGCAAAAACGTGATGATAACCGTGTTCCTTCGGCAACAGGCTTGCATCTCCTGCCAACAGTGCCTTGCCGGCGGTACTGGTGAATACTGTCATGATTCCACTGATCGGCAACAGCAACAGCATGGCATACAGCAGGTGCTGAATGCCCTTGGCCAGTTTATCCATGGCCGTATTGCCAATCGGGGCGGGCACCCCATCCCTGCGGCGGACATACAACCGGAACAGCGTCAGCAACAAAACCGTGCCTCCCACCGCGATATGCACTACGTAGCCGGCCAATGTCGCCTTGCTCTCGTCCGTCGCATCGCCCAGGCTGTCGCCCAGATACCAAGCAGCGACCAACAAGGCCAAAGTCAGCCAATGAACGATCACCATGCGCTTGCTGTATTGCGTCATAACTTCAAACTCCCCGAACTTATCGAACATCACGAACTTCATGGAACCGGCGCGATTAATGCCGCAGGGCTCGCGTTCTATGGTCTAAAACTGCTGCAATTTACCGGAAAAGCATCCTTTGTGCACCACTTTGTCGGCCGAATTTTCAGCCCAAAGTGTGACTTAGCTTTTAGCATGAACGCGCTGATGTTATTTTGTTATGTGATTTTGATGGATCACCGGGTGGCAGTGCCGGACTGGGGATGGTATTTAATTGCCAGGTACTGCGAAAGTTGTTCCATTCATGCGGAATTGCATCAGAGTCATCGGCTGTTGCCGTTTGCGCCATATTGCTGCTCAGTGCGCCGGTGAAATGCGCTATTTGAACATGGCTTATGATCTACCTGAAACCAACAGACAAACTCCCCAGCCACGACTTAAGGGCAAGCGGACGGTCAATCAAGTCTTCTGTGCCACATCATTGTGATCGAGTGGTCCAACGGCTTGATCAAAATTTCGGTTTCCCTGGACTCCACGCTCAGGTGCGGAGAAAATGAAGCATGGCTGTCCTGTTCGACCACATGCCAACGGATACTGGCCACCCAGGACGCCACATCTTTCAGGTTGTTGAAATACACCGGCAGGCCAGGCATGCCACCGAAGCGGTCAGGCGCGCCATTGTTTGCGTCAAGATTGGCGTTTGCGTCAAGATTCGCAGCCCGATCGTTTCCGACGAGAGAATATGCAAGCGGAATTGAAAAAAGATCAACCCCGGGGCCAAAGGTATCCGCATGAGCTACATGATAGGCAATTGCATACCCGACCACAACCAAACCAAATCCGAGCATTCGCATTACTGCTTGTGCACGCGTGAAATAAGAACCAGAAATGCAAGTGTTCATTTGCCCTCCTATTCATCTTTCAAAACGGCACAGGAGGCGAGTGGGTAAGGCACGCGGAAGATCTTCCGTATCGCAGTCCCGCTGCCATAGTTTCCCTTAGGCCGGTAACTTTGCGCCCCTGCTTTTCAACAGGTTTGCCAAGTGGGTCCAGAATATTGTAAAAACGTCGGGGAGTCAAAAGCGGCGGGAATAAGCGGTCATTTATCCAGATAAGCGGTAATCCGGGGAAGTGCAAATGCGATCAGCGAGCTTGTATCGCCCGCCGATGAACGGAATAATTGATTAAATTCAGCGTATTACATTAACTTCCAGGGAAACAGGAGACAGCGTCCATATGCCGTGGCAAATGTTGCCGCCCGAAGGCCCGGCAAGAATGCAAAATTCAATGAAGTCACTTGGAAATCAAATTCTTTCTGGAAAAATTTCACGAAATATCAGAACATGAACCCGGGGCAAGGGAGATCAACCCTCAATGCTTTACCCCGGTAGCAGCAGGTCGTGCGGCAGGCGTGCCATTCGGTTGTGACCCCTGGTCTTCCAGAATCTGAAAGAAAATCTCGTTGCGCTTGATCATGCCCAGGTCGCTGCGCGCCCGTTCCTCAATCGCCGCGGTGCCCTGTTTGAGATCAAGCACTTCTGCATTGAGGACCGCATTGCGCATTTGGGTTTGCTGGTTCAGTTGTTGTTGAGCCTCGACCTGACGGTGCAAGTCCCACACTTGCAACCAACTGCCTTTGCCCAGCCACAGCGGGTACTGCAACAGCAGCAGCAGCGCAACCAGTATCAGCGTGACCGCACGCATCAGCCCAACTGATAATACGCATCGCGTCCCGGATAAGAGGCAGTGTCACCCAGGTCTTCCTCGATACGCAACAACTGGTTGTATTTTGCCATGCGATCCGAGCGCGACATCGAACCGGTCTTGATCTGCAGCACATTGGTGGCTACCGCAATGTCCGCGATGGTGCTGTCCTCGGTCTCGCCGGAGCGATGCGAGATCACGGCGGTATAACCGGCGCGCTTGGCCATCTCGATCGCCGCAAAGGTCTCGGTCAGGGTGCCGATCTGGTTGACCTTGATCAGGATGGAGTTGGCGATGCCGCGCTTGATGCCTTCGCGCAGTATTTTGGTGTTGGTCACGAAGATATCGTCGCCAACCAGTTGGATGGTTTTGCCGAGGCGGTCGGTCAGCATTTTCCAGCCGTCCCAATCGTGTTCGCTCATGCCGTCCTCGATGCTGATGATGGGGTACTTGTCCACCCAGGTGGCATACAGTTCGACCATCTGCGCCGATGTCAGGGCCAGCTTGTCCGCCTTCAGGTAATATTTTCCATCCTTGTAGAATTCGGATGCCGCCGGATCCATTCCTATAGCCACATCCGTTCCCGGCACATAGCCGGCTGCCTCGATGGCCTCGACGATGACTTTCAGTGCCGCCTCGTTGGAGCCCAGCGCAGGAGCGAAACCGCCTTCGTCGCCGACCGTGGTCGGCAAACCGCGCTTGTGCAATACCGCTTTCAGGGCATGAAAAACTTCCGCGCCGGTGCGCAATGCTTCACGGAAACTCTGCGCGCCGACCGGAATGATCATGAATTCCTGCATGTCTGCCCCGCCCGTCGCATGCGCGCCGCCGTTGATCACATTCATCATCGGCACCGGCATTTCCATGCGGGCCGCGCCGCCGAGATAGCGGTACAGCGGCAGACCGCTTTCCTCCGCCGCAGCGCGCGCCACCGCCATGGACACCGCCAGGATGGCATTCGCACCGAGTCGCGCCTTGCTTTCCGTGCCGTCCAGCTCAATCATGGTCTGGTCGATGAACGCCTGTTCGGCGGCATCCAGGCCGATGATCGCTTCGGCGATCTCGGTGTTCACGTTCTCCACCGCTTTCAGCACGCCTTTGCCCTGATAGCGTTGCTTGTCGCCATCACGCAACTCGATCGCCTCCTTCTCGCCGGTGGATGCGCCGGATGGCACGGCGGCACGCCCCATCACGCCGGATTCCAGCAATACGTCCGCTTCCACGGTCGGGTTTCCGCGCGAATCCAGGATCTCGCGGGCGATCACATCAACGATTGCACTCATTTCTTTTGCCTTTTCCTTCTTCTAAACGTTTTTCAAATCGATTTGTTCTTCAATCAGCCCCTGCTGCTTGACAGTTTGGTCCAATACTTTCAGGGTTTGCAGCAAGGCCTTGAGATGGCCGAGCGGAAACGCGTTCGGCCCGTCCGACAGGGCCTTCGAGGGATTCGGATGGGTCTCCATGAAGAGGCCGGAAATCCCCGCTGCCACTGCGGCACGCGCCAGTACCGGCACGAATTCGCGCTGACCGCCGCTGACTGTCCCCTGCCCGCCCGGCAGCTGCACCGAATGCGTGGCATCGAACACCACCGGGCAACCGGTGTTGCGCATCACGGCCAGCGAGCGCATATCCGACACCAGGTTGTTGTAGCCGAACGACGCGCCGCGCTCGCATACCATGATGTTGTCCGCGCCGCTTGCTTCGCGCGCCTTTTCCACCACATTTTGCATATCCCACGGCGACAGGAACTGCCCCTTCTTGATATTCACCGGACGGCCGCATTTTGCCACCGCATGAATGAAATCGGTCTGCCTGCACAGGAATGCCGGGGTTTGCAGCACGTCGACCACTGCAGCGACCCGCGCAATCTCCTCGATGCTGTGCACGTCGGTCAGCACCGGCACCCCCAATTGCGCCTTCACTTCGCCGAGGATCTTCAGCCCGGCATCCATCCCGAAACCCCGGAAGGATTTTCCCGAACTGCGGTTCGCCTTGTCATAGGAGGATTTGTAGATGAAGTTTATCTTCAACTCGTTGCAGATTTCTTTCAGCTTGCCGGCGGTATCCACCGCCATCTGCTGCGATTCGATCACGCACGGACCGGCAATCAGGAACAGCGGTTTGTCCAGGCCGACATCAAATCCACACAGCTTCATAATTCAACACTCGCAGTCTGATGTGGGGCAAGCCCTTCCCACAGTGCCAACTCCGCATGCGACGTGTCGCATAGTGGATTGCCTGACTTTGTTGCCGGGTGCTCTGCGCCACCGTGTCCGGGCTGCACATCAACTCCACACAGCTTCACGCGGACACCTTTTCTTTCACATGCGTTGCCTGGCGTTGCAGCGCTGCTTCAACAAACGATTTGAACAATGGATGCCCGGCACGCGGCGTGGAGGTAAATTCGGGATGGAACTGCACGCCGATGAACCAGGGATGCATGGATTGTGGCAATTCCATGATCTCAGGCAAATTTTCGCTGGGTGTGCGGGCCGAAATGATCATTCCCGATTTTTCCAGTTCCGGCACGTAATGGTTATTGACTTCATAACGATGGCGATGGCGTTCGTTGACTTCGTCACCGTAAATGCTGTGCGCCATCGTGCCGGGCTTGATCGGACAACGCTGCGAACCGAGGCGCATGGTTCCGCCCAGGTCGGAGTCGACGTCGCGCGTCTCGACCTTGCCGTCCCGGTCCAGCCATTCGTTGATCAGCGCGACCACAGGATGCTCGGTTGTTGGATTGAATTCGGTGCTGTTCGCATCACTCATGCCGGCCACGTCGCGCGCAAACTCGATCACGGCCAGCTGCATGCCCAGGCAGATACCGAGATAGGGCACCTTGTTTTCGCGCGCGAAGCGGATCGCGGCAATCTTCCCTTCCGTGCCGCGCTTGCCGAACCCGCCCGGAACCAGTATCGCATCGAAATGTTCCAAGCCTTTCATGCCGGCGGTCTCAAGCGCTTCCGAATCGATGTATTCGATGTTCACCTGCGTTGCGGTATGTATCCCGGCATGGCGCAATGCCTCGATCAGCGACTTGTAGGATTCGGTCAGGTCGACATATTTTCCGACCATGCCGATGGTGATCCGGTGCTTCGGATTTTCCTGTGCAGTCACCAGCTTCGCCCACACCGACAGGTCTGCGGGAGGCAGATCCAGCCTCAGCTCCTCGCAAACGATGCGATCCAGACCCTGCTGGTTGAGCATTTGCGGCACCTTGTAAATGCTGTCCACGTCCCACATCGAAATCACCGCATCTTCACGCACATTGGCGAACAGCGATATCTTGGCGCGCTCGTCATTGGGAATGCGCCTGTCGGCACGGCAGATCAATGCCGTGGGGAAAATACCGATCTCGCGCAATTTTTGCACGCTGTGCTGGGTCGGCTTGGTCTTCAGCTCGCCGGCTGTGGCGATATACGGAACCAGCGTCAGATGCACGTAAGCGACCTGATTGCGCCCCATGCGCAAACCCATCTGCCGGGCCGCCTCGAGGAAGGGGAGCGACTCAATATCGCCGACCGTCCCACCGATCTCGATGATCGCCACATCTGCTTTGCCGTCGTGGGAAGCGGCTGCCCCGCGCTCGATGAATTCCTGGATTTCATTGGTGATGTGGGGGATCACCTGAACCGTCTTGCCGAGGTATTCGCCTCGCCGCTCCTTGCGGATCACGCTGTCGTAGATCTGGCCGGTGGTGAAGTTGTTGGATTTGCGCATCTTCGCGGAAACGAAGCGCTCATAGTGACCCAGGTCCAGATCGGTTTCCGCGCCGTCCTCGGTCACGAACACCTCCCCGTGCTGGAACGGACTCATGGTGCCGGGATCGACGTTGATATAGGGGTCGAGCTTGAGCATCGTCACCTTCAGGCCGCGCGACTCAAGGATTGCAGCAAGCGACGCGGCGGCGATGCCTTTTCCCAAAGAAGAGACAACGCCGCCGGTTATGAAGATGTACTTGGTCATGGGGCGCGATGATACCGTAAATCGCCCTGCGATCAAAATCCAGGATGGAGCACCCCGCCCCTGGGGTTTTCAGTTGAACCTAATCCACGACCTACATTGCATATCTAAAGGGAGCCTCTAGAAATTCACATTTGCGGGATGAAGCGCAAGGAGCCGCGCAGCGAACGACGAGCCATATCGAATAGCGGCTGCGACACGTTACTGGCAAAGCCAGCCGCTTGCCGGAGCGGCCGCCCCTGCTGCCATTCCCGCGCCAGACGCTCACGCGCACCGTATCATGGCAGCAGACGAGGATTGAGCGAGCACGTGACGCAGCGAGCAAGAGGGTCGCTACGCAGTAGCTGGGTACCCGTCGGCCTACTCCTTGCGGGTGGATTCGCCCGTAAAATGAATCTATAGAGGTTCCCTAATGCAGCAACAGGGATTGCTGGACCGACACCGCGCATACCGACATCAGCTTGCCAGGCAGGATACCGAGCAGCAACAAACCAAGCCCGTTCAGGCTGATCAGCAGCGCGGTATCCTGGCCGAAGATGATCGGCTCATGACTCTCCGGCACATCGAAATACATCAGCTTGACAATGCGCAGATAGTAGAAGGCGCCGATCAGGGAGAACAATACCGCCGCGACAGCCAACCAGACGTGCCCGGATTGCACCACCGCATTGAGCACCGAGAATTTCGCGTAAAAACCCACGGTGGGCGGCACGCCCGCCATGGAGAACATCAGCAGCAGCATCAGGAAGGCAAGCCACGGGCTGCGCTGGTTAAGGCCCTTGAAGTCATTCAGGTTATCCGCCTCGAAACCGACCCTGGACAGCATCATGATCACGCCGAAGGAGCCCAGCGTCATCAGCACATAGATCACGGCGTAGAACATCGACGAACCATATCCTTCCTTGTCGCCGCTGATGAATCCAAGCAGCAGAAAGCCCATGTGCGCGATGGTCGAGTACGCCAGCATGCGCTTCAGATTGGTTTGTGCAATCGCGGTGATGTTGCCGAGCGCCATCGAGCCGATGGAAAGAATGATCAGCATACCCGACCAGTGCTGCACCAGCGGTTGCAGACCCGACACCAGGAGACGCGAAACGAATGCGAAAGCGGCGAGCTTTGGAGCCGATCCGATAAACATGGTGATCGCGGTCGGGGCGCCGTGATACACATCGGGCAGCCACATGTGGAATGGCACAACACCGAGCTTGAAAGCCAGCCCGGACACCACGAACACTAGCCCGAACACCAGCAAGGTCTTGTCAGCGCGACCGGATAGAATCGCGTTTGACACCGCATCCAGTTCCAGCGAACCGGTCGCGCCATACAGCATGGACATGCCGTACAACAGCAGACCGGAAGCAAGCGCGCCGAGGATAAAGTATTTCATCGCCGCTTCGGTTGCGAGGGCCGAATCGCGCTGCAATGCGACCATCGCGTAAAGGCTCAGCGAAAGCAGTTCCAGACCGAGATAAAGCGTGAGGAAATGATCCGCGGAGATCATCACCATCATGCCGAGCGTGGCAAACAGCGCCAGCACCATGAACTCACCGCTGAACAGGTCCCGCACAGTCAGGTACTGCCGCGAATAGACCAGCATCATGGAAACCGAAAGATAAGTCAGCAGCTTCAACACATCGGACATCAGGTCGTCCACGAACATGTGGTGAAAGACCTGCGCGATGCCGCTCACATGCGTGCCCACTGTGATCAGCGCACAACCCATCAGAGTGAGTTGCACCAGCAGATAGGTGATCAGCCTGCCGTTTTGCCTGATCAGCGTATCGGCGATCAGGATCACGCAGGTCATGACCAACAGGAATATTTCCGCGCCGGCAGGCATCAAGTTTGTCATCAAGTCCATATTCTTCTCAAACCCAGTCGTTAGTCGTTGGTCTCTGGCTGCAAGCGGCAGGTCTCTTGAACTGCTTACCCGAGGTCAGGGACGGCTTCCCGATCACGGCAATTTGGATCGTGCCGCGTGCACCAGCAGATCATTGACCGACACATGCAATATCTCGCTGAACGGCAACGGATACAGCCCCATGCCCAGCACGGCAAGCGCCAGAACCGCAAAAATCGCCTTTTCGCGCAGGGTGATGTCGGTCAGCTTGGCAACCTGCGAGTTGGCAATTGCGCCGAAAATCACCCGCTTGTACATCCACAGCGTGTAGGCCGCACCGAAGATCAGCGTGGAGGCGGCGGCGAATGCATACCAGAAATTCGTTCTCACCGCTCCGAGTATCACCATGAATTCGCCGACGAAGCCGCTGGTGCCCGGCAATCCGACATTGGCCATCGCGAACAGCATGAAGAATGCGGCAAACACCGGCATGGTGTTGGCCACACCGCCATAGTCGGCAATGTTGCGAGAGTGCATCCGGTCGTACAGCACCCCGATGCACAGGAACAGCGCGCCGGACACAAAGCCGTGCGATATCATTTGCAGCAGCGCGCCTTCCATGCCGTAATCGTTGAAGATGAACAGGCCGAGCGTGACAAAGCCCATGTGGGAGATGGACGAATAGGCCACCAGTTTCTTCATGTCGGTCTGGGTCAGTGCCACCAGGCCGATGTACACCACCGCGATCAGCGACAGGGCAATCATCATCCCGGACAAATGATGGCTTGCATCGGGCACGATCGGAATGGACAGGCGCAGGAATCCGTAAGCGCCCATTTTCAGCATGATCGCCGCCAGGATCACCGATCCCCCGGTCGGCGCTTCGACGTGTGCATCCGGCAACCAGGTATGAACCGGGACCATGGGCACCTTCACCGCAAAAGCGAAGAAAAACGCAAGGAAAATCAGGATTTGCGCGGTCATCGGAATCGCAACCCGGTGAAAATCAAGTATCTCGAAGCTGCCGCCCGTTTGATTGTAGAGGTAGATCAATGCAACCAGCATCAGCAGGGAACCGAGCAGCGTGTAGAGAAAGAACTTGACCGCGGCATATACGCGATTGGCCCCGCCCCAGACGCCGATGATCAGGAACATCGGGATCAGCATGGCTTCCCAGAACACGTAGAACAGGATGGCATCCAGTGCCGCGAACACCCCGATCATGATTCCGGACATGATCAGGAATGACGCCATATATTGCGCGACCCGCTTTTCGATCACCCGCCACCCGGCCAGCACCACGATCGGCGTGAAGAAGGAAGTGAGCAGGATGAACAGCACGGAAATGCCGTCCACGCCGACGTGATAGTGAATGTTGAAGCGCGTGATCCAGTCGTGCATCTCGACGAACTGCATGTCCGAAGTGTCGCGGATGAAACCGGTATACAGCGGGATGGTCACCACAAAGCCCAGCACCGAACCGGCCAGCGCCAGAATGCGCGCCAGCGGGGCATTTTTGTCGTCGCCGGTTGCCAGCACCAGAATGCCGAACAGGATCGGCAGCCAGATCGCAACGCTAATCACAGGTAATCCCAAAAACATGCTGTTATCCCTTTACTTTCCCGCCGCTGTCGCGCCGCCCTAACAAGCCATCACTCAAAACCAGTTGCGCACCGTCAGCAGCACGAACACGCCGATGATCATGGAAAACGCATAATGGTAGATATAACCCGACTGGAGACGCCTCAGCACTCGGGAAAACAGGCCCACCAACTTCGCCGTTCCGTTCACCATCACGCCGTCGATCAGTTTTATATCGCCGAACTTCCACAGAAAGCCGCTGGTTCCGCGGGCTCCTCCGGCAAAGAACCAGTCGTTGAAGCGGTCGAAGTAATATTTGTTGTCCAGCAGGGTATACATGAAATGGAATCGCCTTTGCAATACGGCGGGGATCCCCGGGCGCAGTAAATAGAACACCCAGGCAGTCAATACGCCGGCCAGGGCAAACCAGAACGGGTATCCGTGCAGCGCATGCAGGACCATCTCGACCGGCCCATGAAACCCGGCTGCCAGTTCGGCCATCACCGGATGAACGGCGGAGACGTAAATCGATTCCTTGAAATAGTTGGCAAACAGAATCGGATCGATGGTGAAGTAGCCGATGAATACCGACGGGATGGCCAGCATGATCAGCGGCAGGTACACCACCCACGGCGATTCGTGGGGTTTCTGTCCGGGCGCGAGACCGTGGTGGTGGTCCGCAGACACCTCTTCGTCGGCATGATCGCCGTGGTGATCATGGTGTGCTTTGCCGAAACGCTCCTTGCCGTGAAACACCAGGAAGTACATGCGGAAGGTATAGAACGCGGTGACGAACACCCCCGCCACCACGGCAAAATAGGCAAATCCCGCGCCCGGCAGGTGAGACAGCGCCACGGCTTCGATGATGCTGTCCTTGGAATAGAACCCGGCGAAGAACGGCGTGCCGATCAGGGCCAGCGAGCCAACCAGGAAGGTGATCCAGGTGACCGGCATGTATTTCCGGAGACCGCCCATGTTGCGGATGTCCTGATCATGGTGCATCGCAATGATCACGCTGCCGGCGGCCAGGAACAAAAGCGCCTTGAAGAAGGCGTGGGTCATCAGATGGAAGATCGCCACGGAATAGGCTGAAGCGCCCAGCGCCACGGTCATGTAGCCGAGCTGCGACAGGGTCGAATAGGCGATAACACGCTTGATGTCGTTCTGGATCATGCCGAGGAAGCCCATGAACAGCGCGGTGATCGCGCCGATCACCATCACGAATGACAGCGCGACATCCGACAGCTCGAACAGCGGCGACATGCGCGCCACCATGAAGATGCCGGCGGTGACCATGGTTGCGGCGTGTATCAGCGCGGAGATCGGAGTCGGACCTTCCATCGAATCGGGCAGCCAGACATGCAGCGGAAACTGCGCCGATTTGCCCATCGCGCCGATGAACAGCAAGATGCATATCGCCGTCAGCAAATTCACCGGCAAGCCGGGGATGGGCGCCATGTCACCGGCATGGCCCGCCGCATTGGCGAACACCGCGGCATAATCCAGGGTGCCGAACACCATCAGCACCAGCGCGATGCCGAGCAGAAAGCCGAAGTCCCCGACGCGGTTCACCAGAAACGCTTTCAGGTTGGCATAGATCGCGGTCGGCCTGTCGTACCAGAAACCGATCAGCAGGTAGGAAACCAGCCCCACCGCTTCCCATCCGAAGAACAGCTGCATGAAATTGTTGGCCATCACCAGCATCAGCATGGAAAAGGTGAACAATGAGATGTAACTGAAGAAGCGCTGGTACCCCGGATCATCCGCCATGTAGCCGATGGTATAGATGTGCACCATCAGCGAAACGAAGGTGACCACCAGGATCATCAACGCTGTGAGGCTGTCGATCAGAAAACCGACCTGAAACCTGGCATCGCCGGATGTCAGCCAGGTGTAGACCGAACCATTGAAGCGGTGACCCTCCTGGACATCCTTGAATATCGCCAGGGAGGCAAAGAAGGAAACGGCCACCAGCGCGATCGTGATGCGGTGCGACCAGGTGCGGCCCAGCCATTTCCCGAACAGGCCGGCAATGATCGCCCCGGCCAGCGGAGTCAGCGGAACCAGCAGATAAAGGGTTTGCATGTTCATCAGCATCAACCTTTCAGGCTGTCCAGGTCATCGACATTGATGGTGCTCAGATTGCGGAACAGCACCACCAGGATCGCCAGGCCGATGGCCGCTTCGGCGGCGGCAACGGTCAGAATGAAGAATACGAAGATCTGTCCGGCGGTATCGTTCAGATAGTGCGCAAAAGCCAGAAAGTTGGTATTCACCGCCAGCAGCATCATTTCGATGGCCATCAGCAGCACGATCAGATTCTTGCGGTTCAAAAATATACCGATCACGCTGATCGCGAACAGCACGGCGCTCAGGACCAAATAATGCGACAGTGTTATCACGCTTCACGCTCCCTTGATTATTCTTTGCGCACTGATTTCATCGGAATAATGCGCAATCGATCCGCCTTCCTGACCGCGATCTGTTCCGAGACCACCTGCGATTTGGCGTCCTTGCGACGGCGCAAGGTCAGCGCGATCGCGGCCACCATCGCCACCAGCAAGATCACCGCGGCAATCTCGAACGGATAGACATAATCGGTATAGAGCAGCCGCCCGAGCACCTTAGTGTTGCTGTAATCCGCGGCGTGCCTGACGGCGACCGAGCCGCCGGACGGTTTCGTCGAACCGACCACCCAGATCATCTCGAATGCCATCAGCCCGGCCAGTGCCGCTCCGAACGGCAGCCAGCGCCAGAATCCTTCGCGCAGCCTGACCAGGTTGATATCCAGCATCATCACCACGAACAGGAACAGCACCATCACCGCGCCCACATACACCAGCACCAGCGCGATGGCCAGAAACTCGGCTTCCAGCAGCATCCAGATGCCGGCGGAGCTGATGAACGCGAGCACCAGGAACAGCACGGCATGCACCGGATTGCGCGAGGTGATCACGCCCAATGCGGCAATCACGATCAGTGCTGCAAACATGTAAAACACGATGGCTTCAAAATTCATTCACTTGCCCTCTATCCCTGCTTCGTCACCCCTGCTCTGCCCCATTACCGGTACTTGGCGTCCGCCGCCCTGTCTACGGCGATCTGCGCCTCGTATTTGTCGCCCATTGCCAACAACATTTCCTTGTTGTAATACAAATCGCCGCGCTTCTCGCCGTGGTATTCGAACACGCGCGTTTCGACGATCGCATCCACGGGACAGGCTTCTTCGCAGAATCCGCAGAAGATGCACTTGACCAGGTCGATATCGTATTGCGTGGTGCGCCGCGTGCCATCCTCGCGCTCGGCCACTTCGATCTTGATCGCCAGCGCCGGACAAACCGCCTCGCACAGCTTGCAGCCGATGCAGCGCTCTTCGCCATTGGCATAGCGGCGCAGCGCGTGCAGCCCGCGAAACCGGTTGCTCTGCGGCGTTTTTTCCTCGGGAAACTGGACCGTGATCTTGCGGGCAAAGAAATAGCGCCCGGTCAGTGCCATCCCTTTGACCAGTTCGTATAGAAGAAAGGTCTTGAAGAATTTCTTGATCATTTGCATATTCGTCTCCTCTGCCCTTTACCAGATCCAGAGCGAGGTCTGCATCCACACGGCGATCACCACCACCCAGATGATGGTGAGCGGGATGAACACTTTCCAGCCCAGGCGCATCAGCTGGTCATAGCGATAGCGCGGGAATGTAGCCCGGAACCACAGGAACAGGAACAAAATGAACGCAACCTTGCCCAGCAGCCAGATGAAACTGTCCGGCAGGAACGGCACCGGCGACAACCATCCACCCAGGAACATGATCGAGGTCAGGAACGCGATCAGGATCATGTTGGCATATTCGGCCAGGAAGAACAGCGCGAATGCCATGCCTGAATATTCCACATGGAAACCCGCCACGATCTCGGACTCGCCCTCGGCCATGTCGAACGGCGCCCGGTTGGTCTCGGCCACGCCGGAGATCAGATACACCATGAACATCGGGAACAGCGGGATCACATACCAGTTCAGCGCGCCCCAGTGGCCGTGCTGGCCGTGCACGATATCGGTCAGGTTCATGCTTTGCGAGGCCATCAGCACGCATACCAGCGCAAAACCCATCGCGATCTCGTATGACACGATCTGCGCCGCGGAGCGCACCGCACCGAGGAATGCGTACTTCGAGTTGGATGCCCAGCCGGCGATGATGATGCCGTATATCCCCAATGAGGTCATGGTCAGGATATACAGGAGCCCGGCATTGACATTGGCCAGCGCCATGCCGTCGTCGAACGGCACAACGGCCCAGGCCGCAAGCGCCGGAGCCAGTGCCATGACGGGAGCGATTATAAACAGGAATTTGTTCGACCCGCTCGGGATAATGATTTCCTTGAGGAACAATTTCACGCCGTCGGCGATCGGTTGCAGCAACCCGAAATAACCGACGCGATTCGGTCCGATACGGATCTGCATGTAGCCGATGACCTTGCGCTCGGCCAGCGTCAGATAGGCCACGGCACCCATGATCGGCGCGATGATGAGCATGATCTTCAGCAGCGTCCAGACCGTCAGCCAGTACTGACCGAGCAGGTTCTGGCCCGCCTGTTCCAGCGTTTGCAGTAGATCCATCATGCCCGGTCCCCGCCCATTGGTTCCACGCTGATCGTCCCGAACATCGCGCCCAGTCCTGCTGTGGCCGGATGTCCGGCCGCCACGCGCGCGGAAGCGGCAGGCATGCTGTCATCCGCCCGCGCCACCAGATCCGCGCTTGCGCCATCCTGTTTCACCCTGACGGTGTCGCCGGACCGCAGGCCGAGCCTGTGCAACTCGCTGCTGTGCATGACCACGCAAGGTGTGGCGGCATCCCGCGTCAATTGCAGTGCCGCTGCGCGGCGCACCACCGCATCGGCTGCATAGATCGGCACATCACTGATCCGCTGCAAGCCCTGATGGCCGGCTGCGATTGTTTGCAGTGCTGCGCCTTCGATATGATTATCCAGTTTGTCGGCGATACTCTTTTCCCCGGCTTTCCCGGGCAGTATTTCGGCTAGCACCGCTTCGCCGGAATCATAATCAAAACCCGACAGCGCCAGCAGGTTGCCCAATACGCGCAGTACCTTCCATGCCGGTCGCGCTTCGCCCAGCGGCTTGACCGCGCCTCTGAAACTTTGCACGCGGCCTTCGGTGCTGACAAAGGTACCCGACGTTTCGGTGAACGGCGCGATCGGCAGCATCACATCGGCGTATTCTGCCGCGCGATGCTTGTATGCCGACAAGGCCACCACCATGTCGGCAGCGTGCATCGCCGCGATCGCCTGTTGCGGGTCATGCAGATCGAGCTCCACCTCGACATTCAGCAGCAGGTAGGCCTTGCGCGGCGATGCCAGCATTTGTCCGGCATTCATCCCCTTATCGCCGGATGGCAGCGCCCCGGCCACGTAACCGCCGACACTGTTCGCCGCCTCGCCCAGATAGCCGAATTTTGCACCGCACAATGCGGCGATCTGCTCGGCCAGCATGGATATCTGAACAGCCTGCGGGTGTTGTTGCGCGAAATTGCCCAGCAGGACCGCAGCTCGTTCACCGCTCGCCAGGCTTTGCGCAATCGCGCGTGTCTGCGCGGTCGGCTGCGCCGCTCCGACGATCTTCTGCAAATCGACGGACAGTGTTGCGGACTTTTCGGCCGCCACCGCATTCAGGATCTGGGCGAGGCTGTTTGCCAGTTCGCCCGGGGCGACTATGGACTTGTTCGTCACGCGCATCAGCAAATCATCATCGCTTGAATGAACAATGCTGGCTTGCGCGCCTTTCTTGACGGCCTGGCGCACGCGGCTCGCCAGCAGGGGGTGGTCCTTGCGCAGGAAGCTGCCGACGATCAGGAAGCGGTCCCGGGTGTTGATTTCCGCGACTTGCATACCCAGCCACGGTGCACCCGCCCGCTTGCCGTCCGCGGTGAAATCGGAATGGCGCAAACGGAAATCCACATTGCCGCTGCCCAAGCCGCGCACCAGCTTCTGCAGCAAATACAGTTCTTCCAGCGTGCAGTATGGCGTCGCGAGGGCCGCAATCTGATCCGCGCCTGCCGTATTGGCAATCTGGCGCAAGCCGTTCGCCACATATTCCAGCGCGATTTGCCATTCAACCTCGATCCACTTGTCGTCTTGCTTGATCATCGGTTTGGTCAGGCGCTCCGGCGCGTTCAGTCCCTGGTAGCTGAATCTGTCCTTGTCCGAGATCCAGCATTCGTTGACTGCGTCGTTCTCGATCGGCACCACGCGCATCACCCTGTTGTCCTTCACCTGCACCGCCAAGTTGGAACCCAGGCCATCATGCGGGCTGACCGACCTGCGCTGCGACAACTCCCAGTTGCGCGCGGTATAGCGGAACGGTTTGCTGGTCAGCGCGCCGACCGGGCACAGATCGATCATGTTGCCGGACAGCTCGGAATCCACCGAGCTGTTCACAAAACTCATGATCTCGGAATGCTCGCCGCGGAACGCCATGCCCAGTTCCATGATCCCGGCGATCTCCTGTCCGAACCGGACGCAACGCGTGCACTGGATGCAGCGGTTCATCTCTTCGGTGGAAATCAACTCGCCGATGTCCTTGGGCATCACGCTACGCTTGGGCTCGTGATAGCGCGATGCGCTGCCGCCATAACCGACTGCCAGATCCTGGAGCTGGCATTCCCCGCCCTGATCGCAGATCGGGCAATCGAGCGGATGGTTGATCAGCAGGAACTCCATCACGCCCTGCTGCGCCTTGACCGCCATCTCCGAGTGTGTGTGCACCTTCATTCCCTCGGCAACCGGGGTCGCGCAGGCCGGCATCGGTTTGGGTGCCTTCTCGATTTCAACCAGGCACATGCGGCAATTGGCCGCGATGGACAGCTTCTTGTGGTAGCAAAAATGCGGGATAAAGACGCCCAGCTTGTCAGCCGCGTCCATCACCGTGGAACCGCGCTCGGTATCGACCGGCTTGCCATCAATTTCTATGTTGATCATTACTCACCTGACCTGTCAGCTTCACACCAAGCAACGTTTGTGTTCGATGTGATATTCGAATTCACCGCGAAAATGCCTGAGCATACCCTGCACCGGCCAGACTGCGGCCTCGCCCAGTGCGCAGATGGTGCGCCCGGCGATGTTCTCTCCCAGGCTCAACAACAGCTCGATATCTTCCGTGCGTCCCTCGCCATGCTCGATGCGGTGCAGGATGCGATACAGCCAGCCGGTCCCCTCCCGGCAAGGCGTGCATTGGCCGCAGGATTCCTCGTAATAGAAATAGGACAGGCGTTCCAGTGCGCGCACCATGCAGGTGGTGTCGTCCATGATGATCACCGCGCCGGTACCAAGCATCGAACCCGCCTTGGCAATCGAGTCGTAGTCCATGTCCAGATCCATCATGATCTCGCCCGGCAACACCGGCATCGACGAGCCGCCCGGTATGCAGGCCTTGAGCTTGCGCCCGCCGCGCATCCCGCCGGCCATCTCGAGCAGCTTCTTGAACGGCGTTCCGAGCGGTACTTCTAAGTTGCCCGGCTTGTTCACATGACCGGAAACCGAAAACAGCTTGGTGCCGCCGTTGTTGGGCCTGCCCAGGTTCAGGAATGCATGGCCGCCGTTTTTGATGATGTAGGGAATGCTCGCAAAAGTCTCGGTATTGTTGATCGTGGTCGGCTTCCCGTACAGGCCGAAGCTGGCCGGGAACGGCGGCTTGAATCGCGGCTGGCCCTTCTTGCCCTCGATGGATTCCAGCAAGGCCGTTTCTTCCCCGCAGATATACGCGCCGTAGCCGAGGTGGTTGTGCAGGTCGAAGCAGAAGTCCGTGCCCATGATCTTGTCGCCAAGATATCCGGCCGCGCGCGCCAGTTCGCAGGCTTCCTCCATCCGCTCATAGGCCTCGAAGATCTCGCCGTGCACATAGTTATAGCCGGTCTTCACGCCCATCGCATAAGCGGCGATGGCCATACCTTCGATCAACAGATGGGGGTTGTAGCGCAGGATGTCCCAGTCCTTGCAGGTGCCCGGCTCGCCCTCGTCGGAATTGCAGACGATATATTTTTCCCCGGTGTAATTTTTCGGCATGAAGCTCCACTTCAAGCCGGTCGGGAAACCCGCGCCGCCGCGCCCGCGCAGTGCCGACGCCTTGACCTCGGCGATAATCTCGTCCGGCGTCATCTTCCCGGTCAACACCTTGCGCAAAGCCTGGTAACCGCCAACCTTGAGATAATTCTCCAGCGCCCAAGGCTGGTCAAAATCCATCGTGGTAAAAATCACCGGGCCGTTCATTTCTTGTCGAGCTCCGCTAAAATCAGGTCGATCTTTTCCGGCGTCATACGGCCGCACATTCTTTTATTGCTGATCGTGAACAGCGGCGCATCGACACACGCACCCATGCACTCGCCCTCGCGCAATCCATACTTGCCGTCCGCGGTCGCCTCGCCCAGTCCGATGCCCAGCTTCTGCTTGAGATAGTCAACCGTTTCATTGGCTCCGCTCAACTGGCAGGACAGGTTGGTGCACACCGTGATCGTGTGCCTGCCCATCGGTTTGAGGTTATACATGTGGTAGAAAGTCGCCACTTCATATACGGCCATCTGCGGCATGCCCAGATATTCCGCGATGTCTGTCATGTCACCGGTGGCGATCCACCCCTTTTCGTCCTGCACGAAACGCAAAGCAGCCATCACCGCAGATTGTTTTTGATCGGCCGGATATTTCCTCAGCTCTCGGTTGATCTTGTTTTGTATTTCTTCGGATAGCATCAGCGGTCCACCTCGCCAAAAACGATGTCCTGGGTGCCGATGATGGTCACCACGTCGGCAATCATATGCCCGCGTGCCATCTCGTCCAGTCCGGCAATATGCGCAAAGCCGGGCGCGCGTATCTTCATGCGGTAAGGCTTGTTGGCCCCGTCGGAGATCAGGTAGATGCCGAACTCCCCCTTCGGATGCTCGACGGCTGCATAAGCCTCCCCTGCTGGCACATGCATTCCCTCGGTGAACAGCTTGAAATGGTGGATCAGTTCTTCCATGTTCTCCTTCATGGATTCGCGCTTCGGCGGGGCAAATTTGTGGTTGTCGGTCATCACCGGGCCGGGGTTGCCGCGGAGCCAATTGATACATTGCTTGATGATACGGTTGCTTTGCCTCATTTCTTCGACGCGCACCAGGTACCGATCATAGGTATCGCCGGTTTTTCCGACCGGAATATCGAAATCCATGCGGTCATACACCTCATAAGGTTGCTTCTTTCGCAAATCCCATTCCACTCCCGAGCCACGCAGCATCGGTCCGGTGAAACCAAGCGCCAGCGCGCGCTCCGGCGTGACCACCCCGATACCCACGGTTCGCTGTTTCCATATGCGGTTATCGGTCAGCAGGGTCTCGTATTCATCCACGCATTTGGGGAGGCGGTCGGTGAAGTCATCGAGAAAATCGAGCAGCGACCCCTGCCGATTCTCGTTGAGCTTTTTTACTGCTGCGGCGTTGTGTATCTTGGAAGCCTGATATTGAGGCATGCTATCCGGAAGGTCCCGGTAAACCCCGCCGGGGCGATAGTAGGAAGCATGCAAACGCGCCCCGGACGCCGCCTCGTAGGCATCCATCAGATCCTCGCGCTCGCGGAAACAATACAGGAATACGGTCATCGCGCCGATATCCAGCCCGTGCGCGCCCAGCCAAAGCAGGTGATTCAGCAGCCGGGTAATTTCATCGAACATCACGCGGATATATTGTGCGCGCAACGGCACCTCGATGCCCGCCAGTTTTTCGACCGCCAGTACATAGGCATGCTCGTTGCTCATCATCGAGACGTAATCCAGCCGATCCATGTATGGCAAAGCCTGCAGAAAGGTCTTGTGCTCGGCGAGTTTCTCGGTGGCGCGGTGCAGCAATCCGATGTGGGGGTCTGCGCGCTCGATGACCTCGCCGTCCAGTTCCAGAACCAGGCGCAACACACCATGCGCGGCCGGATGCTGCGGCCCGAAGTTCATTGTGTAATTCTTGATTTCCGCCATCACTTGCTCTCCGGATTGCTGGCGTAATTTTCTTCACGCACGATACGCGGCGTCACTTCGCGCGGATCGATCGAAACCGGCTGGTACACCACACGCTGCTGTTCGGGGTCATAACGCATTTCCACATTGCCCGACAGCGGAAAATCCTTGCGGAAAGGGTTGCCGACAAAGCCATAGTCGGTCAGGATGCGGCGCAGATCAGGATGCCCGGTAAACACGATGCCATACAGGTCGAAAGCCTCGCGTTCATACCAGTTGGCGGACGGCCAGATGTCGATCACCGAAGACAAAACCGGAAAGTCATTGTCCTCGGCAAAAATGCGCACGCGGATGCGAACGTTGTTTGTAACGGAAAGCAAGTTATAGACCACAGCGAATCGATGCGGGTGCGCCGTGGTCGATGCAGGAATGTCAGACCCAAAATAAGCGCCGCCTTCGGAAATATCACTGCCGTAAGCGGAGTAATCGACCCCGCACAGGTCTATCAACTGCTCGAAACGCAGCGCTTTGTCATCACGCATGCGAGCCAGCACCTCCAGCATCTCCGCCGCCCTGACCACCACCGTCAATTCACCCAGCCTCTCTTCGAGGCTGGCCAGTTTGTCGCCCAGCAATGTCGACAAGTTGGCACGCAAGGCGCCCAATTCAGCAGTCATAGCCCATCCTAGCGCGCGATCGTGTTGGTTCGTTTGATTTTCTTTTGCAACTGGATGATCCCGTAAAGCAAAGCCTCGGCGGTCGGCGGGCAACCCGGGACATATACATCCACCGGCACGATCCGGTCGCAGCCGCGCACCACCGAATAGGAGTAGTGATAGTAGCCGCCTCCGTTCGCGCAGGAACCCATCGAGATCACCCAGCGCGGCTCGGCCATCTGGTCGTAGACCTTGCGCAAGGCGGGAGCCATCTTGTTGCACAGTGTGCCCGCGACTATCATCACGTCGGATTGGCGCGGGCTGGGACGGAACACCACGCCAAAACGGTCAAGATCGTAACGCGCCGCGCCGGCATGCATCATTTCGACCGCGCAACAGGCCAGCCCGAACGTCATCGGCCACAGCGAGCCGGTGCGCGTGTAATTTATGATGGTGTCAAGGGTGGTTGTGACGACACCCTTTTCCAGAACGCCTTCTATTCCCATTCCAGTGCCCCTCGCATCCATTCATAGATAAAACCCACCACCAGAATGGCCAGAAAGATCATCATGGAGACGAAGCCGAATGTGCCGATTTCCTTGAGCACGATCGCCCAAGGAAAAAGAAACGCAATTTCAAGGTCAAAGAGTATGAACAGGATGGCAACGAGGTAATAGCGCACGTCGAATTTCATGCGCGCATCCTCGAACGCCTCAAAACCGCATTCGTATGGCGACAGCTTCTGATCGTCCGGCCGATTGGGCGCCAGCAGCTTGCCCAGCACGACGGGCACTACGCCGATCGCAATACCAACGCAGATGAACAGCAAAACCGGGAAATAATTTTCCAGCATAGAATCCCCCACCTTATTCTTGCAATTGGTTCGTGAGCCAACCCGTCAAGTTCTATTATTCTTATCGTCGCATCGACAGCAGTTTGCCGTTTTTTTGTTTGGTGCGGATGGGGAGACTCGAACTCCCACGCCCTTGCGGGCACAAGCACCTCAAGCTTGCGTGTCTACCAATTCCACCACAACCGCCATATCCTGAGAATTATTTTGGAATATCCTTGGAAATATCCTTGGACCCCGAGTTGTCGACCGGGCTGGACCCTGCCGGTATGGTCGCCGGAACGACCGGGACAGCTTGCGTGGTAACCGGAGTGACCTTGTCCATTATCCCCTGCGGTTGCGCCGGATGTGAATACAGGTATGTCAGCGACAGGCTGGTTACAAAGAACAGCGTCGCAGCGACCGCCGTGCTACGACTGAGAAAATTCGCCGAGCCGCTGGAGCCGAACAGACTTCCTGCCGAACCTGTCCCGAAAGCCGCGCCCATGTCAGCTCCTTTGCCGTGTTGCATCAGCACCAAGCCGATCAATACCACTGCCGTCAAAACGTGCACTATCCAAACTATTGTTTCCACAAACTACTCCATATTCATGAATTAAAACTGAGCTGCGCGGCATATTGCCACGAACTCTTCAGCCACCAGTGAAGCGCCGCCTATCAGGCCCCCATCTATATCAGGCATTCCGAACAACTCGGCTGCATTGGCCGCCTTTACGCTACCGCCATAGAGTATACACAAGCTCTGTGCTACCTGGCTATTATGTTGTGCAACGCGCTGACGAATGAACGCATGGACCGCCTGTGCCTGCTGGGGTGTGGCCGTTTTGCCTGTTCCGATCGCCCAAACCGGCTCATAAGCAATCACTGCCTTGGATAAGGCTTGCGCGCCGGCATGATTCAGCACCGCATCCAGCTGCGTGGCAACCACTTGTTCGGTGATACCGGACTCGCGTTCCATCAAGGTTTCACCCACGCAAAAAATCGGTTTCAGGCCCGCCTTGATGGCCGTGTCAAACTTTGCGGAGGCGATCTCGTTGCTCTCATGAAAGAGCCCGCGCCGCTCCGAATGGCCGATGATTACATAACTGCAACCAAAGTCGACGAGCATGCCCGGGGCCACGGCGCCCGTAAACGCGCCTTCTTCGTGCTGGCTCAGATTTTGCGCCCCCCAGGCCACATTGCTGCCCTTCAGCAAGGATTGCGCCTGCGCCAGGTATGGAAAGGGAACACACACGGCATAGTCGGCTTTGCCAAGGTCGCGCACCCCGGCCAGGATCGCTTGCAGCAACGCCTGATTGCGCGCCAGACGGCCATGCATCTTCCAGTTTCCCACGACAAGTTTGCGGCGCATCCCCATTCCGTCCCTTAGCAGCTGAATGGCCGAATGCTACCTGCGAACACTGGTGAGGTCAATGAATCCGGCTGGGCAAAATATACGAGAAGCGGCTTGAATCCCTATTGTTGCGCGTAGCTACGTCAACCGGAAAAACTGGAAGGCAAGCTTCAGCAAATACCGGTTGAGTAGGCAGACTGAAATGGGTCGACGTGAATTTGGCTCATCGAGGCACCCGCAAAGAACGTTTGTATTTTAGCCGCATTGACCATGTCCGGATTGCCGCATAGAAATACACACCAGCCGGAAAGGTCAGGAATATCGGCAAGCGCAACATCCAGCACCATACCCTGCACATAGCCTGGCGGCGCTTCCCCGTCTGACACACAAGGCACATAGCTGAAATTGGAATGGGTTTGCGCGAGATTTCTCAAAGTGTCGACCAGATAAAACCCGCCGGTGTTATAGCTTCCATGGTAGAGACTGAGTTTGCCCTGATGTCCGTGCAATAGCGCGTCACGAATGATGCCATACAAGGGAGCCAGGCCGCAGCCGGTGGCTATCAGAAGAATATTTTGTTCCGGATTGCCAGGGACATAAAAGCAGTCGCCGGTCGCCTCCGATATCGTGATATCGTCGCCCTCCTTAAGATTCGAAAATATCCAGCCGCTAACCAGGCCACCCGGAACCTTCCTCACGTTGATAAAGAGCTCTTCACCCAGATCCGGAACGCTTGCCAGAGAATAGCATCGTGAAAGGGTTTCCTCCTTGTAAAGACTGATGAACTGCCCGGCCTTGTATTCGAGACGCCGGGAAGGTTTCAGCCGGATGCCGAGCGTGTCCGCGTTGAGGAATTCGACCTTGGTCACCTTGGCCGAAAGTTTACCCATCCCCGCTTCCGGAAGAACGACCTCGATGTCCTGTTCCGGATAACACGAGCAGGCCATGAAATAGTTCTGGGCAGCCAGGGTCAGCTTCAACCCGGCCTTCGCCGTCTCCGGCACCGCACCCTTGACCGCGCGCATCAGACAGGACTGGCAGATGCCGGAATGGCAGGAAGAAGGAACGGGAACCCCATGGGCGGTCAAGCAGTCGAGAACCGAATCTTTCCCGCACTCGTATGACTGCCCGCCGTAAGTCACTTTGGACATGGGTGCTTTTTCCCTACCTGCCCAGAACGTCTTTTCTCGTGGTTTCGCACAGTGCGGCGACTTGTGCGATCAGGTTATCGGCAACCTTGAGTTCCTTCAGCGTGGCTCCCAGATCCTCCACCACAGCATCAAAATGCGCATCGTTAAGTCCCATTTTCACCAGATGCGCGTGTCCGTCTCTCATGTCCTTATGGGTATACTTGTTAGGCCCGCCAAAAGCCATGGTCAGGAAGGCCTTTTGTTTGGCTGCCTGCTTTTCCATATCGACGCCCTCGAAGAAACGCTTGATACGGTCATCCTTCAAGACCTTGCGATAAAAAATGTCCACTGCCGCGTTTACCGCACCTTCACCACCCAATTGTTCATATAAGCTCATGTTGATTGCCCAGATTAATTTAATATTGCTGCCGATATTTTCGGCACACCTTCAACCCCGTTCAGAATCCATATTCGAACTGCCTTTGAAAAACACAATTATAATATGTATTCATAATACATCTTAAACGCCTACTGAAATCGCCGTCAAGATGCATGTCCGATCAAATTGTAAATAGTTATGTCGGGGTGCCTTCAGGCGGGGAAGATATCGGCGAGAATTATGCTATAAACCATCATGCGGAGTTGGGCATAATACGCCCGGAGAATTGCCTAAGTTAGACCCGGAAAGGCACGACATGCGCTTGACCCTTTACACCGATTATTCCCTGCGCGTCCTGATCTATCTGGCCGGACGCGAAGACGAATCGGTGACGATCACAGAATTGGCGGATTTCTACAAGATTTCGCGCAACCATCTCGTCAAGGTGGTGCACAATCTCGGCCTGAAGGGCTATATCCAGACTAGCAGGGGCAGAAACGGCGGCATCAGGCTATCTCGTCCGGCCAAGGAGATACGTCTCGGTGAAGTCGTGCGTTCAACCGAACCTGACCTCGACCTGCTTGAATGTTTCAACCCTGCGACGGACAAGTGCGTCATTTCGCGGTCCTGCAGCCTGAAGGGCGTCTTGTTCAATGCCCAGGCCAGCTTCCTGGAGATACTCGACAAATATACGCTGGCCGATATCGCCAAGGCGTCAAACAAGGTTATCACGTCATTTAAAGCTATCTCTGTAATCCGCGGCTGATAACAAGCGAAGATAGAGCAGGCAAGGCGCAACATCGTCGTGCTACCCGGCGCTGGTTAAATGCACACGATGCAGCCGGACTGCAAGCAGGATGTTTGCGAAAGAAACACTTACTCAGTGGATTCGGAATGAATTGCAGGCGCTCATGCAACCCATGGGCATGCGGCGGGCAATCATAGATCGGCGATGCTGACTTCGACGTTATCAATCAATCGGGTATTGCCCAGCCTAGCTGCAGCCAGTACCACAAAATCTTGTTGTAACGAATCCGGCTTATTCCAGGTTACCGGCAGCAAATCGGATTGGTTGCGGACTTCGACGTAATCCACCGACCATCCCCGCCCGGATAGCTGCTCGATTGCCTGTCGCCGCAGACGCTCGAGATCACGCTCGCCCTGCAGCATGGCCTGGCGCATCCCATTCAACGTCTGGTACAGAAAGACTGCCTCGTTTCGTTCCAACCGGCTCAGGTAATGGTTGCGCGAACTCAGCGCCAGCCCGTCTGCAGCCCGCACCGTGTCGCAGCCGATGATGCTTGCCGGCAGGTCCAGTTGTGCGACCATCCGGCGGATGATGTGCAATTGCTGGTAATCCTTCTTGCCGAAAAGTACCGCCTGTGGCTGGACAATGTTCAACAACTTGAGCACTACCGTCGCCACGCCGCGGAAATGGCCTGGACGCGTGGTTCCTTCCAGATCATCCGCGATAGGCGGCGGCTGCACGAACACCATCTGCGTCTCGGGATACATTTCGTTGACCGATGGTGCAAACACGACGTCCGCCAAACCTTGCAGCTTGGAACAGTCCGTTTCCAGCGTGCGCGGGTATCTGTCAAAATCCTCGTTGGGAGCGAACTGCAGCGGATTGACGAAAATGCTGGCCGCCACACAGTCCCCATGGTCACGCGCGCGACGCATCAATTCGAGATGGCCTTCGTGCAGATTGCCCATGGTCGGCACGAACGCGATTGCGTTTTCTTGCGCCAGTCGCGCGCGCAATTCGGCAATGGTCAATGCGACCTGCATCAAAAACTGTGATGCTTGGACGGAAAAGTGCCTGCCTTTACCTCGGCGACATAATTCGCCACTGCTGCCGCAATACCGGGCGCATCTTCCATGTAATTCTTGACAAAACGCGCCTTCTTGCCCGGATAGATGTCCAGCATGTCATGCAGTACCAGCACCTGGCCGGAACAAGATGCGCCGGCGCTGATGCCGATGGTCGGTATGGTCAGTTGCGAAGTGATTTCGGCCGCCAGCAGCGCGGGGATGGCTTCCAGCACGATCATGCCGGCACCCGCCTGTTCGAGAGCGACCGCATCGGACAGCAACTTTTGCGCGGCAGCGGACTCCTTGCCCTGTACTCTATAGCCGCCAAGCTGGTGCACCGATTGCGGGGTCAGCCCGACATGCCCGCACACGGCAATGCCGCGTTCGGTGAGGAAGCGCACGGTTTCGACCATGGTGGCGCCACCTTCCAGCTTGACCATCTGCGCGCCGGCCGCCATCAAGCTTGCGGCATGCGCGCAGGTTTCCTGGGGACTGACCTGAAAAGTACCGAATGGCATATCGCTGACAATGAACGCCTGGCTGGAGCCGCGTGCCACGCAGCCGGTGTGGTACATCATGTCGGCCAGCGTGACGGGCAGCGTGGTTTCATGCCCCTGCAACACCATGCCGAGCGAATCGCCGACCAGCAACACGTCTATGCCCTGATTCTCCAGCAGCGCGGCAAAGCTCGAGTCATAGCAGGTCAGCACCGCAATCTTTTCGCCTTTGCCGCTCATGGCTTGCAATTTGGTAAGCGTAGTGCGCATCAACTCCCCCTGCTAAAAAATTCGCGCGGGCCGCGCATCTCCCCGATACGTTTCAGCAACAGGGCGAAATCCTCATCGTTATCGGCAAAATTAAGATGCTCGCTGTTCACCATCAGTACCGGCGCCGAATCGTAATGATAGAAGAAATCGCTGTAGCTTTGTGACAGTCGCTGCAAATAACCTTCCGCGATACCGAACTCGTAGGGCTGCGCGCGCCGATGCACGCGTTCAACCAGCGTCTCCGGCGCGGCCTGCAAATAGATCACCAGATCCGGCACGGGTGCCTGCAATTGCAGGGAGCGGTAGATCTGCTGGTACAACGCAAATTCCTCCTCATTCAGATTGAGGCGGGCAAACAGCGGGTCCTTGTCGAAAAGATAGTCGGCCACGGTGTGCTCGCGAAACATATCCATTTGGGCAAGATCGCGCACTTCGTTGCCGCGCTGGAACAGGAAAAACAATTGGGTCGCCAGCGCATATCGCGGCGGATCCTGGTAGAACCGGGCAAGGAACGGGTTTTCATCCGGCTTTTCCAGCAGCGTGGCAGAACCGATATGCTGGGCGAGCCTAAGGGCGAGGCTGGTTTTGCCGACACCAATCGGCCCTTCCACAACCACATAACGATATCTTTCAGGCAGCATTGGATATCCTGTGAAGAACTTGATCACGGCACTTTTCCAGTGCAAGTACCGCACTTCCGAAACCCGGTATGCTGATATCCGGCGCGATCTCCAGCAGCGGTTGCAATACAAATGCGCGCCTGTGCATCTGGACATGCGGGATCGTCAGGCCATGTTCGCGCAGTTGAACATCGTCATATAACAGCACATCCATATCCAGTGTGCGCGGCGCGTTGCGAAAGGTGCGCTTGCGCCCATGCTGGTGTTCGATGCCCAACAGCGCATGCAACAGCGCTTGCGGCGACAGATCCGTTTCGATTTTCGCAACGGCATTCACAAAGTCTGGCTGCGCCTGGGCATCGGGCAGGCTGGGGCAACCAAGCGGCGCACTGCGATATAGCGAAGACGTGGCTGCCAATCGGGTGCCCGGCAAGCCATCAAGGTCGGCGAAGGCCCGCCGCAATTGGCTGTGCGGCTCTTCAAGATTGCTGCCGAGTCCGATATAGGCGATGTGTGGCATTGCTTTGGAAACGGCTTCCGGAATTATGCTGAATGTTCGTTTGTGGCCAACTCATCCCCGGCTGCCGCCCCCTGATTCTTGCGCGGTTTGCGGCGGCGGCGCTTTTTTTCTCCGCCGACCTCCGGCTGCAACATCTCGGTTTGGCGACCGGTGCTGGCATCCTGAAACTCGTCCCACCACAGACCCAGCTGGTCATCCACTTCACCGCTGGCGCAGCGCAACAACAGGAAGTCAAAACCGGCGCGAAAGCGCGGCTGCTCGAGCAGGCGGAACGGCCGCTGCCCGGAGCGTTGCTCGAAGCGCTGCTGCATCAGCCAGATATCCTTCATCACGGCGTCCTGCCGATGAGGGATGGCAAGTTGCGCCCGCTGCCTGGCCAGCACCTCATCCATCGCCTCGTGCATTGCACCCACCGGACGCGCACCGTTCTGGACGCGGAGATTCCACGCTGCCAGCACCTCATGCCACAACAGGGCGGCAAATAGAAATGCCGGTGAAACAGTTTTGTCCTGGCTGAGGCGCTCGTCTGTATTACGCAACGCCAGCATGATGAATTTTTCCCCGAGCGGCTGTTCCCAGATCACATCCAGCAAGGGCAAGAGGCCATGATGCAGGTTCATTTTGCGCAGTTGCTGGATGCATTCCAGCGAATGTCCCGACAACAGCATCTTGAGAACCTCATCGAGCAGGCGCGCCTTCGGCACATTGTCGAGGAGCGATTTCATGCCCGATATCGGCGCGGCGGTTGCCGCATCCAGCTTCATGCCCAGCTTGGCTGACAGTCGCACCGCGCGAAGCATGCGCACCGGGTCTTCACGGTAACGCACCAGCGGATCGCCGATGACGCGCAACAGGCGGTTGCGGGTATCGGCGTAACCGCCGTGAAAATCATAGATCTCCTGTGATGACGGATCGTAAAACAGCGCGTTGGCGGTAAAGTCCCTGCGCGCGGCATCCTGCTCCTGGTCGCCGAATTCGTTGTCGCGCAGCAACCGGCCATGCTCGTCCGTCTGTGCATCTTCCGCTTCGATCATGCGACGGAAGGTGGATACCTCCACCACCTCCTCCCCGAACATCACATGCACAAGCCTGAAGCGTCTTCCGATGATTCGTGCCCGGCGAAACACGCGGCGCACCTCCTCCGGCGTCGCATCGGTAGCGATATCGAAATCCTTGGGCTTGCGATCCAGCAACAGATCACGGACCGCGCCGCCAACCACGTATGCCTGATAACCGGCCGCCTGCAGGCCATCGGTGACCTTCAGTGCACCGTAGCTGATCTGTTCGCGCGCCACGCCATGCTGCCTGAACGGGATCACCTGGGCATTTCCCGCCGCCCGCTTTCCGGCAGACTGGCTAAATACGCGCTTGAGGAATTTTTTAATCATGCAACCTTAGAATGTGAAATGAAACGCCGATGCGGAAAGGTGAAGATTATACAGTCCCAAATAAAAACGCGCCTTGCAGCGCGTTTCTATTGGAGCGGGAAAACCTTACTTCTTGAGACATGAGCTCATGAATGCCTTGCGATCTGCGCCCTTGAGCCCCTTTGCCTTGGCATCTGCATTGCAAGACTTCATTTTGTCCTGTTGCTTGGTCTTTCCGGAATCAGCAGCACCAGTGGCAACCTTCGCATCCGCCTTGGCTGCGCCCTTGGCCGCGTCAGCCTTCAACACGTAATCCTTCTTCAGGCACTTGCTCATAAAGGCCTTGCGCTCCGCACCCTTCAGGTTATCAGCCTTGGCTTCCGCATTGCATCCCCTCATCTTGTCTTGCTGCGAACCCGCAAAAGCCGGCGCAGAAACAGCAACCGCAAAACCCAGACAGGCCAAAGAAATCAGTTTGTTCATCAAGTTCTCCTATATCAAAATGTTGTATTTGGTTTGATCGTTACCGGTGCATTGTGCCGGCGCATCGTTTCCAGTGCAGCGGAAGCTGCGCCATTATAGCCAAGCGGACAAATTTCGGCAGGGACTTTTTTTTGTCAACCTTTGACAAGCAAGCCATCATGACGATCAAGTTTTCGTTTTATCCCGCTCGATGAGCGCATAGGCGGAATGGTTGTGTATCGACTCAAAATTTTCCGACTCCACGATATAGGCGTCGATACGTTTGTCCTTGTCCAGCACCGCAGCCACATCGCGCACCATGTCCTCGACGAATTTCGGATTGTCATAGGCGCGTTCGGTGACGAACTTCTCGTCGGGGCGCTTCAACAGGCCGTACAGTTCGCAGGAAGCCTGGTCTTCGGCGATGCGGATCACGTCCTCGATCCAGACGAATTCGTTGGTACGTATAGACAGCGTGATATGCGACCGCTGGTTATGCGCCCCGCGCTCGGATATCTTCTTCGAACACGGGCACAGGCTGGTGACCGGCACCAGCACTTTCATCGTGACGCTGGGTTTGCCGTTTACCGTTTCGCCGATCAGCGTGACATCGTAATCGAGCAGGCTTTGCACACCCGAAACCGGCGCGCGCTTGTTCACGAAATACGGAAAACTCATTTCGATGTATCCGGATTTCGCTTCCAGGCGCTCCACCATTTCTCCGAGTATTTGCTCGAAGGATTCGACGGATATCTCGCGTTCGTGGTGGTTCAGTATCTCGACGAACCGCGACATGTGGGTGCCCTTGAAGTTATGGGGAAGATGAACATACATGTTGAAAGCGGCGATGGTGTGCTGCACGCCGACGCTCTTGTCTTTGACTTTAACCGGATGACGTATGCCCTTGATGCCGACCCGGTCGATTGCAAGGTGGCGTGTATCGGCCGAACTTTGCACATCTGGTATGAAGTCTGGCTTGGGACTGTTCATGACTGAATTCCTCATCGACGTAGTTGGCAAAATATTATAACCAATCCCGATGATATTACTATGGTAATTTTCTTTTAATCATCAAAATCAAACCATTGGCATCGAGCCCGCAATCCGCAAGCATTTGCGCATGGTCGCCCTGGTCGATGAACCGGTCTGGCAGTCCGAGCTGCAGCACGGGCACGTCGATCCCTTGCCGCAGCAGACATTCCGTGACTGCACTGCCGGCCCCGCCCTGCACGGTGTTTTCTTCCGCCGTGACCAGCAGTTCGTGTTCGCGCGCCAGACGCATGACCAATTCTTCATCCAGCGGCTTGACAAAACGCATGTTCGCCACCGTCGCATCGAGTTTCTCCCCGGCTTGCAGGGCGGGCGTCAGCATGCTGCCGAATGCCAGTATCGCGACCCGCTTGCCTTGGCGGCGCAATTCACCTTTGCCGATCGGCAGCGCGCTCATTTCCTCGCTGATCGTGACGCCCGGACCGGTGCCGCGCGGATAGCGTACCGCACTGGGCGAATTCAGCTGCATGGCGGTATACAGCATCTGGCGGCATTCGTTCTCGTCGGCCGGTGCCATCACCGTCATGTTCGGAATGCAGCGCATATAGGATAGATCGAAGCTGCCCGCATGCGTCGCACCGTCGGCACCGACCAGGCCGGCTCGATCGATCGCGAACAACACCGGCAGGCGCTGTATCGCAATGTCATGGATGAGCTGGTCGTAAGCGCGCTGCAGGAATGTAGAATAGATCGCCACCACAGGCTTGTACCCTTCACAGGCCAAACCCGCGGCAAAGGTCAGCGCATGCTGTTCGGCGATACCCACGTCAAAATACCGGGTTGGGAAACGCTCTGCGAATTGGGACAATCCGGAGCCCTCGCACATCGCCGGGGTGATGCCCAGCACGCGCTCGTCCTGCGCCGCCATGTCGCACAGCCACTGCCCGAAAACCTGGGTGTAGGTCGGCCTGGCAAATTGTCCGTTGGGTTTGCCCTGGTCGGGCTTGGCAACGATGCCCTGGGTGCGGTCGAATTTGCTCACGCCGTGATACAGCAGGCAATTTTCTTCGGCCAGCGCATAGCCCTTGCCCTTTTGCGTGACGATATGCAGGAACTGCGGCCCGCTCAGCTTGCGGATATTGCCGAGCGTATCCAGCAACACATCCATGTCATGCCCGTCGATCGGGCCGATGTAATTGAAGCCGAATTCCTCAAACAGCGTGCCCGGTATCACCATGCCTTTGAAGTGTTCCTCGGCGCGCTTCGCGAATTCCAGCACCGGGGGCATCCCTTTCAAGACCTTCTCGCTGCCGCGCCGCATCGCGGCATAGAAGCGCCCCGACATCAGTCTGGCCAGATAATTGTTCAGCGCGCCGACCGGCCGCGAAATGGACATGTCGTTGTCGTTCAGGATCACCAGCAGATTCGCGTCCATCACGCCGGCATTGTTCAGCGCTTCGAAGGCCATCCCGCCGCTCATCGCGCCATCGCCGATGATCGCCACGGCACGGTGCTCTGAACCCCGCAGTTGCGCAGCGACCGCCATGCCCAGCGCCGCCGAGATCGAGGTGCTTGAATGACCGGTGCCGAAAGTGTCATACGGACTCTCTTCGCGCTTCGGGAATCCGGAGATGCCGCCCGCCATGCGCAGCTTGCTCATTCCGCTGCGACGCCCGGTCAGTATCTTGTGAACGTAGGTCTGGTGGCCGACATCCCAGACCAGCTTGTCTTCCGGTGTGTTGTAGACATAGTGCAGCGCGATGGTCAGCTCGACCGTGCCCAGATTCGAGGACAGATGCCCCCCGGTCTTGCTGACCGATTCAACCAGGAATTCGCGCAGCTCGCCCGCCAATTGAGGTAACTGGCCACGATCCAGCGCGCGCAAGTCGGCGGGTGTATTGATGGTATCAAGCAACTTATACATCAGAACTTTCTCAGTACAATGAAGTCGGCAAGCTGCCGCAAGCGCTGGGCGGAATCACCGAAGCCGGCCAGTTCTTCCACGGCTTGCCGATGCAACCGCTGTGCCATGTCGCGCGCGCCCTGCATGCCGAGCAGGCTGACGTATGTAGGCTTGGCGTTATCCGCATCCTTGCCCGCAGTTTTGCCCAGCGTGGCGGTATCCGCCTCGCAGTCCAGCACATCGTCCACGACCTGGAATGCCAGGCCGATCAGCTTGGCAAAATGATCCAGCTTTTCGAGTTGTGCGGAGGAAACCGATCCGCAATGTGCTCCCAGCAAAACCGCTGCGCGGATCAATGCGCCGGTCTTGTGGATATGCATGAATTCCAGTTCCGGCAGTGTGAGCGACTTGCCCACACTGGCAAGGTCTATCGCCTGCCCGCCCGCCATGCCGCGTGAGCCCGAGGCCATCGCCAGCAATTTGACCATGTCCAGCTGGCGCTGAGCATCGTCGCTCAAACGGTGTTCGGCGAGCAACTGGAACGCCAGTGTCTGCAGGCTGTCGCCGGCCAGCAACGCGGTCGCCTCGTCATATTGAACATGGCAGGTCGGTTTGCCGCGGCGCAATACGTCATTGTCCATGCACGGCATATCGTCGTGCACCAGCGAATAGGCATGGATCAGCTCGACCGCGGCAGCGGCTATTTTCAATCGCTCCGGCGCTGCACCGGACAATTCGCCCGCGGCGAACGCGAGCAACGGCCGCACGCGCTTGCCGCCATCCAGCACGGCGTAGCGCATCGCCTCATGCAGCCGTTGCGGGGCCGTTGCCGCTTGCGGCAACAATTCGCGCAACTCGACTTCGAAGCGCGCCTGTAGTGCGGATACCCAGCTCTGAAAGTCCGCTTGCATCAGTCCTGCCCGGAACCCGGAGAAGCAGACTGTCCGGGACCGCCGGTCCCGGGAAAATCCTTCAGTACGCCATCTTCCAGCACACGCACCTGTGCTTGCGCATCCTCAAGACGAGTACGGCAGAACGACAGCAATTCGGCGCCGCGCTTGTAGGCAGCGAGCGAATCTTCCAGCGACAATTTGCCCGACTCCATATCGGCGACGATTTTTTCCAGCTCTGCCATTGCCGTTTCGAAACCGGGCGTCTTTTGCGATTTGCCAACCATTAGGAACCTTTAACTATGAATGATGTTCGAATCTATACTTGCTCAACATGAGGCGTATGAGCGGTTATGTGGTGATATTGCGCATTATTTTGGTTCATGTGCACACAAGGCTGATCAACAGCGTAAATATGAAGGCTATATACAGAACCATACCAGCGAAAGCTGCTCATTTTACCCAACCCGCTCCGACTGGGCCAATTTTTGTTGCCCGACAAATAAAATTCGGGGACAATCCCTTACACCTTGATGCACACTTATATTCCGGTCATGTCCGATATCGCCAACATTAAACAGTTCATCCGGGTTCCGGTCCACCCTCCGCTCAGCTGGTACTTCGACTCGGGAGTACTGGAAGTCGAGCAACGCCTGCTGTTCGAACCGGGACCGAATTATGTCGGCCATGAACTGATGGTCCCGAACAACGGCGACTACCATGTGCTGGAAGGTGCGGGACAGGTGCTGGTGCGCAACCAGAACGGCGTGGAACTGCTCAGCAATATCTGCCGTCATCGCCAGTCGGTAATGCTGGAAGGTCGCGGCAATACACAGCACATCGTGTGCCCGCTGCACCGCTGGACGTACAAGACTGACGGCGAACTGCTCGGCGCGCCGCATTTCCCGCAAAACCCCTGCCTGAACCTGAACAAGACACCGTTGCAAAACTGGAATGGCCTGCTGTTTTCCGGCCGGCGCGATGTCGCGAAAGACCTGACCAAGGTCGGCGTAATGCAAGACCTGGATTTCTCGGGCTACATGCTGGATCGGGTGCAAGTGGACGAATACGCGTTCAACTGGAAAACCTTTATTGAAGTTTATCTGGAGGATTACCACGTCGTCCCGTTCCATCCCGGCCTAGGCAATTTTGTTGATTGCGACAATCTCAAGTGGGAGTTCGGCGAACACTACAGCGTGCAGACAGTCGACATCCGCAACGGGCTGCGCAAAACCGGTAGCGATGTGTATGCCAGGTGGCAGGAGCAGGTGCTGCGCTATCACGGCGACAATCTGCCGAAATTTGGCGCAATATGGCTGACGTATTACCCCAACATCATGGTCGAGTGGTATCCCGGAACGCTGGTCATCAGTACCCTGGTGCCGCGCGGCCCTGAAGCCTGCACCAACATCGTCGAGTTCTATTATCTCGAGGATATAGCATTGTTCGAGCGCGAATACGTGGAGGCGGAGCAAAAAGCCTACAACGAAACCGCCAGAGAAGACGATAACATTTGTCTGAGGATGCATCGGGGGCGAAAATCGCTGTTCCAGCGCGGTATCGAGGAACACGGCCCTTACCAGTCGCCCACCGAGGACGGCATGCTGCACTTCCACGAGTATCTGCGCCGCAATCTTGCAACTCACCTCTGATTGACACCGCTGGAATGCTGAAATTAACCGGCTCTCTGTGGATGCTGGCAGCAGGCGTCCTGTTTGCCTGCATGGGCGTGTTCGTCAAACTCGGCGCTTCCCACTTTTCGGATGTCGAGCTGGTGTTCTACCGCTCGTTCTTCGGACTCTTGCTGGTCTATGCCATCATGCGCTCCAAGCGCGTAAGCCCGGTCACGCTTCACTGGCGCGCCCACCTGTGGCGCGGTATTTCCGGCGGTGTGTCACTCGCGCTGTTCTTTTACTGCATCACCGTGCTGCCGCTCGCCACTGCGGTCACGCTCAACTACACCGCGCCGCTGTTTCTCACCCTGTTTATGATGATCGTATACAAGGAAAGATTCCACCTGCCCATGTCCCTCGCGATCCTGCTCGGATTCTGCGGCGTGGTGGTGCTGCTGCATCCGACCATGGCGCGCGACCAAATGTTGCCCGGGTTTCTGGGGCTGATTTCAGGCTTTCTCGCCGGCATCGCCTACATCAACGTCAAACAGCTCGGCACCCTCGGCGAACCGTCGTTGCGCACGGTGTTCTATTTCAGCCTGACCGCCTCGGTCGGCAGCGGTTTATGGCTGCTGTTCGACACGGCGCATGGGATCACCCCGCAAGGCTTTGCTATCCTGCTCGGCCTGGGCAGCACCGGCACCCTGGCGCAACTCGCGATGACACACGCCTACCGCACCGGCAACACATTAGTGGTCGGTAGCCTGGCATACAGCACCATCGTGTTTGCCAGCCTGTTCGGCATGCTGCTGTGGAAGGAAGTGCTGCCGCTTGCCAGCTGGCTGGGCGTGTCGCTCATCATCGTGGGGGGTATGTTAAGCTTATGGCTGACGCCACAACACCCATCGAGAAAAATAAATCAGGAGCAGCATTAATGATCACCATCGAACAAACCGAAAACCTCGTCAACGTCGCCGTCCTCGGGGAATTCACCATTGCCGACTTCAAGACATTCGAGGAACAAGCCCTTTACAAACTGAAATCTCCCGGCGAGTTGGATCTGTTGTTCGACCTGCGCGCCATGGTCGGCTACACCATCGATGTAGCCTGGGAAGAGATCAAGTTCTTCCGCCGCGAACACAACCACGACTTCACCAAGATCGCCGTGGTGACCGACAACCAGTGGCTCACCTGGACGGCATGGCTGTCGCGCAACTTCGTCGATGCCGATATACGCGTGTTCACGGATTACGAGGAAGCCAAGGCCTGGGTTCAGTCCTAGGACCTAAAGGTCGGCAAAGTGATTTACTGGGATCTGGATGGCAGGCAAAGCCATGCCTGAAGCAACTTTCGATTCGACATTGATGCATGGACAAGGAGCCTGCAGTCAGAATGATGGAGACTGCAGGAGCTGACCAGCGCGCAGGGCTCCGAGCCCGCATTGCGAAACCGATGAGGCTGCCTGCTGTTAAAATAAGAGGCATCTCCGAAATTCAACATGCGGTTCGTTGCTCCGACCGACACCTCAAGGTGCCCGGACACAATTAACCCGCCTTCTTCTCCCTCGTGGCGCAGCATGATCGCAGCGAGACTCGCACCCCTTCAACACAGGAGTTACCATGTCTAGCCTACCGAATCTCGACCATTACTGGCTTCCGTTCACCGCGAACCGCCAGTTCAAAAGCATGCCGCGGCTGTTCAAGGCTGCAAAAGGCAACTACTACACCACCATCAACGACCGCACCATGCTGGATGGGACCGCCGGGCTGTGGTGCGTGGCCTGTGGTCATGGCCGCGAGGAGATAGCGAGCGCAGTGGCTCACCAATTGCGCACGCTGGACTATGCACCCGCGTTCCAGAACAGCCACCCGCTAGCGTTTGAGGCGGCCGAGCGGCTGGCGCAATTCATGCCGCACGGGCTTGACAGGATATTCTTTACCGGGTCAGGTTCCGAATCCGCCGACACGGCGCTTAAAATCGCACTGGCCTACCATCGCGTGACCGGCAACCCGTTGCGTAACAAACTGATCGGCCGCGAGCGCGGCTATCACGGCGTCAATTTTGGCGGCGTTTCGGTTGGCGGAATTGCAAGCAACAGCAAATCATTCGGCAACGGCTTGGCCGGCGTGGACCATATCCGGCATCCGCTGGATATCGGCCGCAACGCGTTTACCAGAGGCTTGCCGAAGGACGGCGGAGTTGTACTTGCCAACGAATTCGAGCAGCGCATCACCACGCTGCATGATCCCGCAACCATTGCCGCGCTGATCATCGAACCGATGCAGGGCTCGGCAGGCGTGGTTCTGCCCCCGGTCGGCTACCTGAAGCGCTTGCGCGAGATCTGCGACAAATATGGCATCCTGCTGATCTTCGACGAGGTCATCACCGGATTTGGCCGGCTCGGGGCGCCCTTCGCATCCGATTATTTCGGCGTCGTGCCGGACATCCTCACGTGTGCCAAGGCATTGACCAATGGCGCTGTGCCGATGGGCGCGGTAGCGGTCAAGCGCGAGATCCACGATGCTTTCATGTCCAACAGCCCGGCCAATGCGATCGAACTTCCGCATGGCTACACCTACACCGCCCATCCGGTTGCCTGCGCAGCGGCGATCGCGACGAACAAGATATTTGCTGCGGAAAAGCTGGTAGATCGTGCCGCCGGCCTGAGCGGGCATTTCGAACAGGCTGCGCATGCCCTTAAGGGAATACCGTTTGTCAGGGACGTGCGCAACATCGGCCTGGTAGCCGGCATCGAACTGGAACCGACCCCGGGCAAACCCGGTGCGAGGGCTTTTGCCACCTACCTGAAATGTTACGAGATGGGCGTTCTGGTTCGCTATACCGGCGACGTGATCGCGATCTCGCCTCCGCTGACCGTCGAAAAGAACGAGATCGATCGCATCTTCAGTTGTATTGCCGAAGCACTCACGTCAATTGCGGCCGAAGGAGACCAGGGTTTGGATTTCACCAGATACCTGAAAGATGAGCAGCAATGGGCCGCGCACCAGCAGGAAGTCCATCAGCAACAGTTAACTCTTGGGCACCCTGCCAGCAACAAGCGGGCTGGGATGACATGAAGTGTATCAATCAGCTCTCCTTCAGGCACAGCCTCGCAAGAAATTTTCTTTATATGCTGGGACTTAATCGATTGTGGTTTGCGAAAACCGCTTGATCACCAACACCCCCGCCCGTATCAAGCCAATACCCTAGATAGCGGGCATATCCAGCGTCTCCCTGAATAAAAAGCTTTGCGTTCAGACATTTATGTTCTCCATGAGTCCTCTTTGATCAGCTCCACCATTACGCTGTGCAGCTCTGGCCCGGCAAGCCTCGCCAAATGCCTGGAAAATCGCAAGGTAGGGTTTGTTGCTCAACACATTCCACTCCGGATGCCACTGCACAGCTAGTGCGAATGATTTTGCGCCTAAGATGCTGACAGCTTCGATCAATCCATCCTGCGCATAGGCTTCGGGCACCAGCCCGGCGCCAAGACGATCGATACCCTGTCCATGCAGGGAATTAACCATGATTTCAGTGCATCCCGTGATTTTGGCTAGCTTGCCGCCCGCCACCGTCCGCACCGGATGCGCCTGACCATAACGTTCGTCGAGCGACCCGGTTTCTGCTTCACGGTGATCCACCATTCCTTCGGTTTCATGCACCGCCTGGAGCAGGCTGCCTCCAAACGCGACATTGATCTCTTGCAAGCCGCGGCAGATACCCAGCACGGGAATGCCCGCATCCACCGCTGCTGGGATCAGGCGCAAAGTCAAACCGTCACGCTCGGGATCAAGCGGCAAAGTCGGATCACCCACATCCTGGCCAAAATGGGAAGGATGGACATTGGATACCGCCCCCGGCAACAGGATACCGTCGGCGACTTCGAGCACAACCGCTATTTCGCTTGCCGTACCCAGCGCCGGAACGACCAGCGGAAAGGCCCGCGCCGCCTGCATGACGGCATCGACATACTTGTGACCAACGACATGAAAGGGATGGTCTCCGAGCCGCCTGTAATCAGCCGGCAGCAGTACGACGGGCGTGCGATTTTGGGGCATCTGGGAATCCTGTATTTGACAGCAACTGCCGCACTAAAGGGCAGTTGATTTGCTGCAATAAGACTTAAGCGTAACAAATTATTCAAGGCCATGCCAAAAATCAAGAGTCCCCATGATTAATTCCATCCATTGTTTATCGACGAATTTGGGATGCGGCGCAAAATGCGATCAACGCTGGTCAGATCAGCGGGAGCCGGTAGCATCCGTGACTTTTTGATGATCCAGCCGAAACTGCAAATAATGAAGTGCACAATACCAACCGAGAAGGACGATACCAGATTTGCGCATTGAAAGAGTCCGCATGAGGCAAAACCAGATCGCCGTCGAATTAAATCGAAGTTAAGCACCCATCTGCGAGAGACGGCCCCGGAACCATGGGGGAGTCGCAAATAGCGAAACAGCTGCAGCCTGAATTCTGCTTCGCGCATCCCTACGTATAGCATGACGCCAACAAAAACACGAATGGATTGACACGACAGCACCTCCTGAAGAACCGGGATTTCACCACTATTAAACAACAGCGGATTGATGCAGCGTTGGAATGATTGAACAACAGACACAGAACCGACTTGAATACCGAACACCGTATCAGGTATTCTTCAAATCAGGCGTTGCACTTCAAATTTGAACTCGCGTTGCCAATCTAGACTGATTCTTATGCTTCGCTTAGCAAGCTTTGATTTTCCTTGAAATTTTTGATTCATTGGGCAAATAATGGATCCTTGAGCCTTGGATGTTTGTGGGCACAGCATAGTGGTTGCATCAATTATGGGTTGAAATAACCTGAGTGAAATAACTGTGGTCATTGCGCTGTAAAAACGGCTTTCGCGTCTAAATCAACTTTCAAGTCACATGCTGCCTGATGAGCCGAGTGCTTATGGTATTTGGCCTTGTTGGCCAATGTAATCAAGGAGAATATATGTTCGGTAGCAAGAAAACGATTCGAGTGGGACTGCTAGGCGCTCTGCTGGCAACAGTCTTGTTGTCGGTTGGCGCGCCTAGCCTGTCAGTGGCTGGCGAAGACAATGTACTCAATGTCTACAACTGGTCTGATTACATCGGCGAAGACACAATAAAGAATTTCGAGAAGGAAACCGGCATCAAGGTTAACTACGATACCTTCGATAGCAACGAAACGTTGCACGCCAAGCTGGTCGCCGAGAACACAGGTTACGATATTGTCGTGCCTTCATCGAATTGGGCCAAGATACAGCTTGAAGGCGGCCTCTTCATGAAACTGGACAAGAGCAAGATCACCACCTACCGCAACCTCGATCCATACGTCATGAAGCAACTTGCTACCATTGACCCAGGTAACCAGTACCTGGTTCCTTGGCTGTGGGGAATCACCACAGTCGGGATCAACGTCGATAAGGTCAAGGCAGCCCTGGGTAAACTGCCGATGCCGGACAATGCATGGGATCTGATATTCAAGCCAGAATATGCCAGCAAATTCAAGTCATGCGGCGTATCGATGATTGATTCGGCTGACGAAATCTTTCCAGCCGCACTGCGTTATCTGGGCAAGCCACCCTATAGCAACAAACCCTCTGATTATCAGGAAGCCGCCAAGTTGCTTGAAAGGATCCGTCCTTACGTGACCCTGTTTTCATCATCCGGCTACATCAACGACTTGGCCAGCGGATCCCTGTGCGTGTCGCTCGGTTGGAATGGCGATATGAGTATCGCGAAACGGCGCGCGCAGCAAGCAAACAACGGCGTGCATATTCAGGTATTGTTGCCCAAGACCGGCGCCGTGCTGTTCTTTGACACAATGGCGATCCCGGTTGATGCACCGCACGTGGCAAACGCCTACAAGTGGATGAGTTACATTTATCGCCCGGATGTCAATGCCGGCTTGGTCAATAAGGTTTTCTACGCCAACCCGGTGCCAAGCGCGGCCAAGTACATCAAACCCGAAATCCGTGCCGACCAAACCGTATTCATGAAACCCAAAGATTTGGCCAGAATGGTTCCGCCTGACATGGTGTCAAGAGACGTTCGCCGCCTGCGCACGAGACTCTACACCACATTCAAAACCGGCCTGTAATTATCGGGGTTAGAACCGCAGGGAGTAGCTACTTGTAGCCACTCAAACACAACTATGTTAGGAAAAAAAGGGGCGTAGCGCATGGCAGATTCTGTTGCGAATTCGACTGGTCGCGGAAATGCTTCTCCTTTTCTTTCGATCGACCGGTTGAGCAAGCATTTCGACGAGGTGGCAGCAGTCGACGATGTTTCAGTCGAGATCAAAAAGGGTGAAATCTTTGCGCTGCTCGGTTCTTCGGGTTGCGGAAAATCAACGCTGCTTCGCATGCTGGCCGGATTCGAGATCCCCACCTCGGGCAATATGTACCTGGATGGCGAAGATATCGCCAAAATGCCGCCGTACGAGCGCCCGATCAACATGATGTTCCAGTCCTATGCGCTGTTTCCGCACCTGACCGTATGGGAAAACGTCGCATTCGGTCTCAAGCGCGACCGCATGCCCAAGGATCAGATCGCCGAGCGAGTCGAAGCGATGCTCGGCATCGTCAAACTCAAGCCGTATGCCAAGCGCAAACCGCATCAACTCTCGGGAGGCCAGCAGCAGCGCGTCGCGCTGGCGCGCTGTCTGGCAAAGAGGCCGAAGCTGTTGTTGCTCGACGAACCGCTCGGGGCTCTGGATCGGAAGCTGCGTGAGGAGACGCAGTTCGAACTGGTCAATATTATCAAGAAGGTGGGGGTTACCTGCGTCATGGTGACGCATGACCAGGAAGAAGCCATGATCATGGCTGACCGGATCGCGGTTATGCAGGAAGGGAATTTCTTGCAGGTAGGGCATCCCCGCGAGATATACGAGACGCCCAGTTGCGCATTCGTGGCCGGCTTCATCGGCGATGTGAATCTTTTCAAGGGCAAGGTCGTGGTTGATGAGCCGGACCATGTTGTCATCGATACGCCGGAGTGCCGCCATTTCGTGTCACACAGTATCGCCGGAACGATCGGCATGCAGGTGAGTATCGCCCTGCGTCCCGAGAAGATATCCCTGCAGGATCATGAGCCGACCATCGAACAGCGCGAGTCCCCTGCGGAGCAAGGCTACAACGCTGCCCACGGCACGATAGAGGGGATTGCCTACTTCGGCAAATTCACGCAGTTCCAGATCAGGCTGGATAGCGGCATGCTGATCAAGGCTTCCCGCGAGAACGTTGCGCGCCATAAAGAAACACAACTCGTGCGCGGCCAGCAGGTATACGCGTGGTGGGACGGCAGTGATGTTGTCGCGTTGACGAACTAGCCGCCGGAGCGAAGACCATGAACATTGCAAACGGCATCGGGAACAATGGCATTGTACAATCCCTTAAGCGGGGTTGGGGACGGCGCACCGTCATTGGCATCCCCTACGGCTTCCTCATCCTGTTTTTCTCGGTACCGTTTCTGGTGGTGCTGAAAATCAGCGTGTCAAGCACGGATGAGCTCGGGATTCATTTTCAGGACCTCACCAGCTATGCCAATGGTATCGTAGAGCTCAAGATCAAGCTGTCGAATTATATTTTTCTGACCACGGATCCGCTGTACATCAAGACCTACTTGTCATCGATCAAGTTTGCAGCCATCAACACTTTCATTTGCCTGATCATTGGCTACCCGTTCGCCTATTTCATGGCGAGATCGCCCGCCGCAATGCGTCCGGCCCTGTTGATGATGGTGTCGTTGCCGTTCTGGACTTCCTATTTGCTGCGCGTCTATGCCTGGAAGGGCCTGCTAGACGACAATGGCGTGATCAACAACATCCTGCTCTGGCTGCATGTCATCGATCATCCGATCAAGATGATGTACACCGGTTTCGCCATGACCATAGGCATGGTTTATACCTATGTGCCGTTCATGATATTGCCCGTCTATGCCACGCTAGTGAAGATGGATTTGCGCCTGCTTGAGGCGGCCAAGGATCTCGGGGCCACGCCGTGGAAAGCATTCTGGCTGGTGACCGTGCCGTTGTCGAAAAATGGCGTCGTCGCCGGCTCCATGCTGGTTTTCATACCAAGTGTCGGCGAGTACGTCATCCCTGAACTGCTGGGCGGGCCCAGTACGCTGATGATCGGGCGCGTGCTCTGGGATGAATTCTTCAGCAACAACGACTGGGCGATGGCGTCGGCGGTCGCGGTGAGCATGGTGGTGCTGATTCTAGTTCCGCTGGCCATCTTCAACAAATATCGAGCCGATTCCGGCGGCCTGCGGGGGTTGTAAACCATGGATAGCAAACTCGGCAAGTCGTGGTTGATCGCAGGTTACGTGTTTCTTTACGTGCCGATCCTGACGCTGATTATTTTCTCATTCAACGAATCGAAAATGGTGACGCTGTGGGGCGGTTTCAGCCTGAAATGGTATGGCGTAATTGTCCACGACAGCGAAGTCGTGAATGGATTGATTCTATCGATGAAAATCGCACTGCTGACCGCCACGGCTTCGGTCGTGCTGGGCATGTTCGCCGCCTTTGTGATGGTGCGTTACAAAACGTTTTTCGGACGCACCGCATTTTTTGCCCATATCAATGCGCCCCTGGTGGTGCCCGAGGTGATCACCGGCTTGTCCTTGCTTCTCTTTTTCGTGATGTGCGAACGTTTGTTTGGCGCACCCCAGCGCGGCCTGTTCACCATCTGGATAGGACACACATCTTTCGGCCTGTCCTACGCCGCAGTGATCATACAGTCGCGCTTGCTGGAAATGGACAAATCGCTCGAGGAAGCGGCCATGGATCTGGGTTGCAAACCCTTCCAGGTGTTTTGCCTAGTCACGCTACCGTTGATCGCCCAATCGTTGATGGCAGCCTGGCTGCTGACCTTTACCATCTCTCTGGACGATGTGGTGACCAGCGCATTCCTGTCCGGACCGGGTTCCACGACCCTGCCTCTTGTCATCCTGTCGCGCGCCCGATTGGGACTGGATCCGACCATCAATGCGATCGCGACAATCACGGTGGCGGTCGTATCCGTCGGAGTAGTCGCGGGTAGCCTGTGGATAAGCCGCCAGGAGCGCATACGGGCAGCGGAACAGTCCGCCGCCTATCGCGCGGGCATGCAGGGGATGGCTGTATGATTATGGCTGAACAAGGGCCCGCTACAGCCGAAAAAATCAATCGGGCAATTTCAATATGAAATCGATCAATTGCCTGGTGTCACCCTGGCTCAAATCGTCGGGATCTATCGGATACATCGGCATGGTTCCCCAATTTCCGGCGCCGCCATTGGACAGCTTCAACAGCAGACCTTCCCGCAAAGGGTAAGTCTTGCCATTGTATTGATATGTGGTTACGGACCTGTACCGGTTGGCAACATCCCTCCAGGCCGGTCCAACAATTTTCTTGTCGATTGAATGGCAAAGATTGCACTTGTGTTCTATTGCCAAACCGGGCATCTCGGTCGCCATGGCTTTACCGGCAATTAACAATCCCAGCAACCCGGCGGCGGCAATCGTTTTAATCATTTTTTTGATTTCATCCCTGTTTTCATTTTGTTAAGCGGGTGCCAGCGCATGTTTCGCGGCTGAATCCCGACCAGGGCGGCAATTCCGCCGGGCACTGCATTCACGTCATGGCTACCCCAAAAAACAAACCCGCTTTCGCGGGTTATGTCGTTTGCATGATGAAACCGGGCCGAACTACTTCAGCTTGGTTTCCTTGTACATGACGTGCTTGCGGGCCTTGGGATCGTATTTTTTCATTTCGATCTTCTCGGGCGTGGTGCGCTTGTTCTTGGTTGCTGTATAGAAATGACCGGTTCCGGCACTGGATTCGAGTTTGATTTTTTCGCGCATTTTCCGGCTCCTTAGATTTTATCGCCGCGGGCGCGCATTTCGGCCAGCACCGCGTCGATACCGTTCTTGTCGATGGTGCGCAGGGCCGCATTGGTCAGGCGCATGCTGACCCAGCGGTTCTCGCTCTCTACCCAGAAGCGGCGGCGCTGCAGATTCGGCAAAAAGCGGCGCTTGGTTTTATTGTTCGCATGGGAAATATTATTCCCGGTCATCGGGGCTTTCCCCGTTACTTGACAGACACGTGCCATGGTTCTACTCCAACCGATTTCAAAAGAGCGCGGATTCTACCGAAGTCGGCCGGAATGTTCAACCTGATTTTTTGCGGGGTATCGTCAATATCGCCGCCTTCCATGTCGTAACCAAACTGAAACATTCTTGACATAAGCTCCCGCCAGCCCACTCCCATGGGATTCACTGACGACAATTTACAGGATAAATGATGGAAAGCCCATATAAAGGCAAGACCGGTTTGAAGCGCGTCTGGAGTGCTTTGTTCTATTCACTGGCCGGATTGCGCGCTGCGATCCGCCATGAGGATGCATTCCGCCAGGAAGTGCTGCTGGCATGCATTCTGATTCCCGCCGCGATATTCCTGCCGGTTGATGGAATCGGCAAGGCGCTGATGGTCGCCAGCGTGTTGCTGGTGCTGATCGTCGAATTGCTCAATTCCGCGGTGGAAGCGGCCGTTGATCACACCTCACTGGACCAGCACAAACTGGCGAAACGCGCCAAGGACATCGGCAGCGCGGCTGTGTTGCTGAGCTTGCTGAACGTCGTTCTGGTCTGGCTGCTTATCCTGCTGCATTGAAGCCGTCACAAAACCATCACAAATCCTTCATCAAACCGTCTTGATGGAATGAGAAAGTCGATGGCATGAATATCCACGAGCAGAGGAATCAATATGGCCGAGCGTAAGCTGCGCATTGCAGTAGTGACCGAGACCTATCCGCCGGAGATCAACGGCGTGGCGATGACCATCAGACGCATGGTGGAAGGATTGCGCCAAAAGCACGTGGTTGAACTGATACGCCCGCGCCAAAGCGCGCAGGACAATGCCGTGCAGGATGCCAGCATGCAGGAAATCCTGGTGCGCGGCTTCCCTATTCCCCGCTACCAGGGTTTGCAGCTGGGCCTCCCGGCCAAACATCGGCTGGTCAAACTGTGGACCAGCCAGCGGCCCGACGTGGTCCATCTGGTAACCGAAGGCCCGCTCGGCTCTTCGGCGCTGTCCGCGGCACGCAAACTCGGCATCCCGGTCAGCAGCGATTTCCATACCAATTTCCACAGTTACAGCCAGCATTACGGCTTCGGCTGGCTGCAAAAGACCGTTGCGGCCTATCTGCGCAATCTGCACAACCGTACCGACACGACGCTGGTCCCGACCAATGAGTTGCGCGACACGCTGGAGCAGGAGGGTTACCAAAAACTGCAGGTCGTCGCGCGCGGGGTCGAAACCGCGCTGTTCCATCCCGGCAAGCGCAGCACAGAATTGCGCCAGCAATGGGGCTTGGTAGCGAATGATGACCTGGCAGTGATTTATGTGGGCCGCATCTCGGCAGAAAAGAACCTGCCGCTGGTGCTGCGCGCATTCAAGGCCATGCAGGCGATCAACCCGAAACTGAAACTGGTCATGGTCGGGGATGGCCCGGTGCGCGCGGAATTGCAGCGGAAAAATCCCGACTATATTTTCGCCGGCATGAGAACCGGCGAGGATCTTGCAGCGCATTATGCGTCCGGGGACATCTTCCTGTTTCCGAGCATGACCGAAACCTACGGCAACGTGACCGTGGAAGCAATGGCAAGCGGCCTTGCCGTGGTGGCCTACGGTTATGCGGCGGCAGCCGAACATATCGCGCATGGAGAGAACGGCTTGCTTGCCAAGTACGGCAATGCCGATGAATTCATCCAGGTGTCATGCACGCTGGCCAACGATGGTGCGCTGGTCGACAAAATGCGCAGGCAGGCCCACCAAACCATGCAGAAACTCGATTGGCAAAACATCGTGGATGAATTCGAGCATGCCCTTGCGAATCTGGCTTCCAGACAGGAACCGCGCCATGTCACTTCCAATCTGCAGCCTGCAACCGATCCAAACCTAGGATGAAGCCTGCTGTTTGCGCTTCAACCGCGGAATCCGCAGATAGTCTGGCAAGCGTCTTCAGGGGCTGCCGGGTTGGCCTGCACCTGGTGTACGGATTGCTGCTTGCAATCATTTATCCGCACCTGAGTCAGGCCCGGCAAAACCGCATCCTAAAAAACTGGAACAGACAACTGCTGACCATATTCAACATCGGCATCCTGATCGAAGGGCAGCAGCCCGCGCAGGGCAGGGGCGGATGCCTGATCGTCGCAAACCATGTCTCATGGCTGGACATCATCGTGATGAATGCGATCCATCCATCGCGTTTCATCGCCAAATCGGAAGTGCGTAATTGGCCCGTCATCGGCTGGTTATGCAGGCGCTGCGGCACCGTTTTCATTGAACGATCGCTGCGCCAGAATGCCTCTGTGGTCAACCGGCGTATCAGCCAGCTGCTCCAGCAGGATGTTTCCATCGCGCTGTTTCCCGAAGGCACGACAACAGACGGGAAACAGGTCGGACACTTTCACTCTGCCCTCATCCAGCCCGCGATCGACGCTGGAATCCGGCTGCTGCCGATGGCGCTGCGCTATCAGCGCAAGGATGGCGAACCCGAATCCGCCGCCGCATTTATTGGCGACATGACGCTGGCCCAGTCCATCTGGCAGATCCTGCGTTGCAGCGGTCAAAATGCACTGGTCGTATTCACCCCGGCGCTGGCGGCCGAAAATGCGAATCGCCGCCTGCTGGCGCGCACCGCACATGAAGCCATTTCGCATGCGCTGCAAACCGTCGGTTCACGCCCGCAGATCGCCATGCCGCTGGAGGAACCTGACAAGCCAAAATCCCCGCTCCCCTCGCTATCCGCATATGAATTGCTCGCCGATCCGATGCTGAGCCAGTTGCCCGCAAAGGATTCATAGTTCCTTCACATTAGCTTCATCGCCCTGCAACATCATGCTCCTATCCTGTTCCTGTCTTCAACCAAAAAGGGAACATGATGCTGGAACTCGACCGACAACCACAACCCTCCTCCCAGCGACATCTGATCACCGCGTTCGCCCGCAACAACAAGGATGTAATCGAGGCGCAAAGACTGCGCTATAAAGTCTTCGCCGAAGAAATGGGTGCAACGCTGCCCAGTGCGAATGAAGAAATCGACCGCGACATCTTCGACAATTACTGCGAACATCTGCTGGTGCGCGAGAGCAACGGGAACAAAGTGATCGGGACCTATCGCATACTCTCGCCCGATCAGGCGAAACAAATCGGCGGATATTACGCTGAAACCGAATTCGATCTGACCCGCCTGCTGCACCTCGGCGACCGGATGGTGGAAGTCGGGCGATCCTGCGTGCATCGCGATTATCGCGACGGGGCAACCATCACCCAACTGTGGGGCGGACTGGCCCAATACATGCTGCAGCACGGCCATGAATATCTGATCGGCTGTGCCAGCATCAGCATGGCGGACGGCGGACACGTTGCGGCCAGCATCTATCGCAAACTGCACCGCTTGCATGCGGCCCCGGTCGAATACAGCGTGTTCCCGCGTTGCCCGCTGCCGCTGCAGGCGCTCAACCAGAATCTCGAAGCGCCCATACCGCCGCTGCTGAAAGGCTATCTCCGGCTGGGCGCCTACATCTGCGGTGAACCGGCATGGGATCCGGAATTCAATACGGCCGACCTGTTCATCCTGCTGCCGATGTCGCGCCTGAGCAGCCGTTATGCGAAGCATTTCCTGAAATCGTAAGTATTCCCGGAAAAGGCGTTGCAAAAAGCCCTTCGTCCCTGCACAACTCGGCGATCAATACCTGACGGGTCTCTGATGAGACCCGTTTTTTCAATCTCCGTTTACAATTCTTGCCGTAATGCGGCGAAATCCCCGTGGGCTCAAAACAAACGTTGCAGCGCAGCAAGAATGAAAACCGCGGCATCCGATAAATATATGCCGGCATGATCTGAAAAGGTTTGCGGTTTCAACCGGTCGATGCAACATACTAGAATCTGCGTAAGCAGAAGAAGGAGTGTTGCAGATGAAACAAAGACCACGGATCTATTACACTGAAACCCAGAAAGCATTGATGTGGGAACGCTGGCGTAAAGGTGAATCTCTCCAGCAGATTGCACAGTTGTTTGATCGAAACCACCCTTCAATAGAACGCATTCTGGCAGAGAGTGGCGGGATACGACCGGCCCAACGACATCGTTCGAGATTGTCCCTGACTTTGGCTGAACGCGAAGAGATATCGCGTGCGGTAGTGGCAGGTCAGACGATTCGCTCGATTGCAACGTCCCTCGGGCGGGCGCCATCGACCATCAGTCGCGAGATCAAGCGCAACGGAGGGCAGGAATGCTATCGTGCGAGTATAGCTGACGAGGCGGCCTGGAATCGGACACTTCGCCCCAAGACCTGTAAACTGGCGGAGAACCGAGCATTGGCACACATTGTGGCAGATAAGCTGCAATGGCAGTGGTCACCGGAACAGATTGCCGGATGGCTGAAGTATGCTTATCCGGGCGATGAGGACTACCAGGTGTCACACGAGACAATCTATCGCAGCCTCTATATCCAAGCCAGAGGCGCATTGAAGAAGGAGCTTCTGGCGAACTTGCGACGTACGCGAGTCATGCGCCGTTCACGTCATCACACGCAGAAGACCGGCGATCACGGCAGGATCACCGATACCGTGTCGATTAGCGAGCGTCCGGCCACGGTGGAAGACCGAGCGGTACCGGGACACTGGGAAGGGGATCTGTTATGCGGCAGTGGCAGCAGTCAGATTGCGACCCTCGTTGAACGCCAAACACGCTATGTGATGCTGGTGAAGGTCGCCAGTAAAGATACCGAAACCGTCATCAACGCGCTGATTAAACATGCTCATAAGCTACCGAACGAACTCTACAAATCGCTGACCTGGGATCGGGGCAAGGAGATGGCCGACCACACGCGATTTACGCTGGCTACCGATATCAAAGTCTATTTCTGTGATCCGCAGAATCCATGGCAACGCGGCACGAATGAGAATACCAACGGATTGTTGAGGCAGTACTTCCCCAAAGGAACAGACTTGTCGGTACACTCTCAATCGAAACTCAATGCGGTCGCTCGTAGACTAAATGGACGTCCACGAAAGACGTTAAACTTCGAAACACCGGCTGAACGGTTTAACCAAGGTGTTGCGTCGACCGGTTGAAACCGCATTTATAACCGGACACATGGACAATTCGATGGTATGTCCCCCATGCCCAGCCTCCCGGAATTAAGCGAACTGGAACGTCTGCTCGAACTTGGCCGGGGCCGGCTGGGTGTGCGTGTTGAATGCGAAGTCAGCGCGGGAGACAAATGCTTTCCCCTTTACCGGCTGACCCTGGGCAATCCGGATCCCCAATTGCCTGCCATCGGATTCTTTGGCGGCATCCATGGACTGGAACGCATCGGCACGCAGGTCCTGCTGTACTTTCTGCGCAGCCTGCTCATCCGGTTACAGTGGGACAAGAGTCTGCACCACATGCTCCAGGAAGTGCGGGTGGTATTCATGCCTCTGATCAATCCGGGCGGAATGGCACAATCGACGCGCTGCAATCCACGGGGGGTGGACCTGATGCGCAACGCGCCGATAGAAGCCGAGGGCAGCGTTCCGTTTCTGCTCGGCGGACACCGCATCAGTCCGCACCTGCCCTGGTTTCGCGGGCCGGCCGGCGTAGCAATGGAGATCGAGAATCAGGCGCTGTGCCGCACCGTCGAGGAGGAATTGCTGACCCGTTCCTTCAGCATCGCCGTGGATTGCCATTCGGGCTTCGGCTTGCGCGACCGGGTCTGGTTCCCCCATGCGCATACCGCAAATCCGATCGAGCACCTGGCAGACATCCTGACGCTCGAAGAACTGTTTCACGAATCCTATCCCAACACCGGTTACCTGTTCGAACCGCAAAGCCTGCAATATCGCACCCATGGCGACATATGGGATTACCTCTATCTGCAGGCACAACAGGACAAGAGCAGGATCTTTCTGCCCTTGACGCTGGAAATGGGTTCGTGGTTGTGGGTGAAGAAAAATCCGCGCCAACTGTTTTCCCGTCAGGGCCTGTTCAATCCCTCCGTAGAACATCGGTTGCACCGGGTACTGCGCAGGCATATGGTGTGGCTGGACTTTCTGATGCGCGCCGCCTGCAGCCATCACAATTGGCTGACCAAGGGCCCCGCCCGCGACCGTTTGCAGGAGCGCGCCGTCGCGCGCTGGTACAAGCCATGACCACTTGGGTGTTGTTGCGCGGCCTGATGCGCGAGACACGCCATTGGGGCGAATTTCCCGGCCTGTTTCAAGGCATCATCGGCGCACGGCATGTTGTAACCCTGGATTTTCCCGGCAACGGGAGATTGCACACGCAACTCAGCGCCGCCAGTGTGGCGCAGATGGCGGACTACTGCCATAGGGAACTGTTAAAACTGGATTGCCCGCCACCTTACAATTTGCTGGCCTTGTCGCTGGGGGCGATGGTGGCGGTGTCATGGAACGAACGGCATCCGTCCGAACTGGAGAACCTGGTACTGATCAATACCAGCCTGTCGCCCTACAACCCTTTTTACCACAGGCTGCGTCCCGAAAATTATCCTGTCCTGTTAGGCCGCCTGCTGCTTGGCTCGGTCGTCGAGCGCGAAAGCATGGTCCTTGATCTGACCAGTTCAATGACAAGCAATGTGGACAAACAGGCGATACTGGATCAGTGGATCGCCTATGCGCGGGAATGTCCGATCACGCGCGCCAATATCCTTCGCCAACTGTGGGCGGCAGCCCGTTATCGGGCCCTGCCGGCGGCGCCGTCCGCTTCGGTGTTGTTGCTGGCGGGACAGCAGGACCGTCTGGTCAATGTCAAGTGTTCGATCAGACTGGCTGACGAATGGGGCTGCCCGATCAGATTGCATCCCGCAGCCGGTCATGATTTGCCGCTGGACGATGGCGTGTGGGTATCGCAGCAGGTCCGGGACTGGCTGAATCTGTGATCCTGAAGCAGCGTTGATTATTGCAGGGGCAGTTCTCTGTGCTCGCCTGGCGAGCACAGAAAAAGAGGCGGACGATAGTTTTGATGCCGCGGATACGGAACGATCCGCTGCGGTTACTGACGCCGGCGAATAGGAGGTTATTTTGCCGTTTCGTCCTTGGCCACTGCAGGTGCTTTGGCGGGGGCCTTTACCTTCTTGGCCGGCGATTTGGCTTTCTTGACAGGCGCCGTTGCTTTCTTGACAGCCGCTTTTGCTTTGGCCGGAGCCTTTGCCTTCTTGGCAGGCGCCTTTTCCTTGGCCTTCGCCTTTTCCTTATTCTTGGCTTCCTTGGCTTCTTCCTTTTTCTTCAGGCTATGCATGACCCTGCGCCACTCCTGAAGCTGCTCGTCTTCCAATTCCAACTGTTTGGCCAGCGCCTCTTCCTGACTCAGCTTGCCCTTCTCCAGTCTGCGGTCGATTTTGCCGCCCATTCGGGATAACAACCGTTCGATTTCGACCTTGGATAATTGCTTAACCTTGGCTAAATAATTTGGCTTGCTGGCTTTCGTCATTATGCGATCCGTCCCTTTAATTGTCTTGCTTGTCCAGTTCAGTCAAGCCGGAAATGGCCGACCATGCTCTTTGTTGCTGAGAATCATTATGAATTTGAAAGGTTATCTTTTTTGAATGTCACTTGCAATTGAAATATTCAGCTTTCCCGCTCCGACAAACTAGCGCAATGCGGAACAGCCAGGAGCGGATTCAGGAAGCCAGCTTGGAAAATATTATGCATCCGTTCCGCGCGTACGACAAGCAGACTTAACGTATTGACCGGCAACATATATCGGTGCCCCGCACCTTGCATTGCTCGGCCCGGATGACTTTGCATGCCTGTATAAGCAGAGCAATCGATCCGAACGCGTTCACCAGTGCAGACGCCGCAACAATGAGCTCTTTTTCTGCTGGTGGGATTGCATGCGATGCAGGATATCGTCCAAGGACTGGATGGCCTCGACAATATGCGACCCCTTGTTCAGCATCACGCATTCGGCACGCACACCCATCGCCGCATCCGTAATTTCAGCTCGACTGGGTTTGCCGCTCTTGGACAGGCTTTCCAGTACCTGGGTCGCCCAGATCACCGGCAACCGCGCCGCCTCGGCCAGCCAGAGGATTTCTTCCTGCAATTCCGCCAATCTCTCGTAACCGCACTCCACGGCCAGATCGCCCCGGGCGATCATCACGCCGATGGTCGGCGATTGCATCAGGCTGAATAACAGCTCTGGAAAATTTTCGAATGCGGCGCGTGTTTCGATTTTCAGCACGATGCCGAGCTTCTCTGCTTTCAGCCGTTTCAGATGATGTTGCAATAACTGGATGTCAGTGGGATGCCGGACGAACGAAAGCCCCACCATATCGGCATGTTGCACGACGAATTCCAGGTCCTCTATATCCTGCTTTGTCAGGCCATTCAACCCCAGCCTGCTGTCCGGCAGATTGATGCCCTTGTTCGCGAGCAGTTTCTCCCCGCCTTCGCGGGCCTGCGTGATTTCGACCCCGACTTTGCTTTTGCTGACACTGCGGATAACCCCTTCTAGCCTGCCATCGTCGATCAGGATGCGTTCTCCCGGTTGCACCGACAGAAACACCTCCGGCAGGGAACAGGCAATGCTGGCTGCACGAAGCAAACGTCCGCCGGCATCATATTCGGCGGGCTTGCCCGGCAGCGGATCGCGTGTCAGGGTGAGGCTGTCCCCGATATGCAGCCGTATCGATTCCGGTACCGGCGCCAGGGCGCCCACCCTGCCGGTGCGACCCACCCTGCGCGGATGTCCGGAAATCGGGACCCGCAACAGCTTGAGTTCGATTCCGGGTGTGATATAGGTGGTTTGTCCAGACTCGGCCCAAAAACCGTTCCCGATCTGCTCGACGATCTGCAGGTTGCGAGTTGACCCGCGTGCGTCAGCCAATTCAATAATGTCGCGCGACGAAGCCTTTTCCAGCCAGTCACCGTTTACCGGCAGGCTGGCGTCGGCCGGAGCCGGGCTGGCAGAGGCGTCGGATTCGGGATACAGCCATATGCGGGCCGGAGCAACCACATTACCGAACAAATCCCGTTTCGGTTTCCATTTGAGCACCGCCGGCCCCTCGCCAAGCTCACCGGTGCGCAGCTTGGGTCCGCCCAGATCCATCAGGATACGGCAATGCCTTCCTGTTTCACGGCGCGCCAGATCGATCTGATCGATCATGCGCGCCCATGTTTCCCGCGAGTCATGCGCACAATTGATGCGCGCACAATTCATGCCGTGGGTGAGCATGTCCCGGATCAAGCCATAATCATCCGCCACTTCACCGGGAAGCGTGACCATGATGCGGACGCGGCGCTGCAGGGGAGGCTTGCCAAACAGGTTATTTGTGTTGATTTCCAGCTGCGCTGCGCCTGCCGCCCCTTTGGCGGGCAATATTTCATCAGGAGGATTCTTCCCCAGCGCGGCGCGCAACAGGTCGATGATGGCATTCAAATTCGCCAGCACATGGGATTCCATCCTGCCCAGCGATGAAAGGCCCGCAGCCGCCAGTCTTTGCTGCAAAGGCCGCATGTCCCGCCGCCTGATGCCAAGGTAATGGACCAGATTAATGGCGCTTTCCAAGTGGAATGGATTGACTTGCTGCAGTGACGGCGCGAACAGTTGCTCAAGCGCTTTCAGTTCATTGCGCAATTCTTCCAGTTCTTGCAGCAATCCGGCGTAGGGATGCAGCTCGGCAACCTGGGGCGGACTGGCTTGCTGATTGCTCATGACTCAAATGAATTTCAATGTCTGTTGATACCACTCATCATATTAAAGAATGGTTAAACTAATATGACAGTCTGGAAGAATTAATTTCCAATTTTCCAGACGGTTGCCGGATACGGCCTGCCTTGTCTGAAACATCCCCGCAACATAATCTTAATCAAATCGTCATATGCCAAAGCTAATCTGGCAGCGTGAAAGTTCGCTCGATATTCCTCTCTGACGTCCATCTCGGCACTCGCGGTTGCCAGGCTGACCGGTTGCTTGAATTTCTGCGCGAATTTGAAAGCGATCACCTGTTTCTGCTGGGCGACATCATCGACTTCTGGTCGATGAGCCGCAGCGTACAGTGGACGCAAATGCAGAATACGGTCGTGCAGAAGATCCTGCGCCGGGCAAGACACGGCGAAAAGGTGGTCTTCATTCCCGGCAATCACGACGAAGTTCTGCGCGAATACAGCGGCACCTTGTTCGGGGACATCCTGATCTCGTTTGAATGGCTGCATGAAACAGCCGATGGAAAGCGGCTGCTGCTTACCCACGGAGACCAGTTCGACCAGGTGACACGGCACCATCGCTGGGTGGCCGTTTTGGGCGACGTCGGCTATGACCTGCTGGTGCGCATCAACGGATGGCTGTCCTGGTGGCGCCGCACCCTGCATATCGGCGGCTACTGGTCGCTGGCCGGATATGCCAAGCGCAAGGTCAAATCGGCAGTCGCATTCGTGTTCGATTTCGAAGATTCGGTGATCCATTCGGTGCGGGAGCGCGGGCTGAATGGAGTGGTTTGCGGACACATCCACAGCGCCGCCATCAAGGATGTCGGCGGTCTCTTGTATGTCAATTGCGGTGATTGGGTAGATAGCTGCACTGCGATTGTCGAGCATCTGGATGGCCGGCTGGAACTCATCGAATGGCGGGGCAGCCCAGACCCGTCACCGAAAGAGGCACTGCAACAACTGGCTGCCGAAACACGCCGGTGACCCCTTTAATCAGCTTGTAACCGAATGCATGGAAATCCAAATGCGGAATCCGGAAGGTATCCGCGTTATTCGCTTTGACATCGCAATGACAAGGGGCGGGATACAGCCCCCTGTGAGCAATCTGCAGCATGACCGGCCCTTATGAAAGGGCTGCCAGTGCAGCGCTAGCAATCGACACAGACATGGCAGCAAGCCAGCCGAACAGGACGTTGAACCCTGTGTCGACGTCGAGTTGGGTATGATTGTCGCGGTTGGCCTCGGTACCGGTTTTGAACATGTTGTCATTATCTTGCGGGTATGCAGAGCGGTCGTTAATGAACTTCATTATTGATCTCCTTGAAAAGTGATGTTGAAAAAATTAATTTGCAGCCATCCCCCTGACGGACCGGGCTTGGTTCAGACTGGTCGTCCCGGCTTGAGTTGCGTTAATTTTTTATAAACAAAATGTTTCATGATTTCGCTTTTCAGTATGTGCAAACGTTTGACAGCATGTCCTTGCGCTTTTCGATCAACAGTGCGATCGCTTTGAACTTGTCCATCAACTCGTGCTTCGCAAAATGATCGATGATGAAAAAAGGTATAAAAGAATCCGGCTCCCAGAGCCCGCTGAACTTTAGCCTGCTGCCTTGCTGGTTTTGCACGATATCCCAGCTCCCCTGAAATACCTTGGAGTCGCCCGTCAGTTGCGTAAACGCAACGCGATCAAAAGGCTCTTCCGTGTATTCCACCACCGAATGCAGGCGGACATCAAAAAACAGAATGTGTTCGTCGGCGATGCGGTCAACTTTAACCCTGCTGGCCGATTCACGATATGAAACGGACTTGACCACGCCCGGCAAATCCCTGGCGCCGTCGTAATCGGTCAGGTAGTGGTAGGCCGCACATTTCGTCAAGGAAGTATCGATGCTGGCCTTGAGCGTATACAAGTCATCCTTCCGGGTCACTTCGACCTGCAATCCATCTTGCGGAATTTCAGGCCAGGCCGGATTGCTGGTCACGCATGCCATCAGGAACAATATAAACCCCGTCATGAATGATGCTTATAGCGGGCGTTTATGACCGGGTGATGACATTTGCAAGCTCACCTGTCTCATGATGAGACGTTTGCTTGGGGAGTTGCCGGCTGACCTGCGCAACTGATATGCGAACCACAGGCGATCTCTATCGCCGGTTCTCCGCAAGGTCCGAGCATGTGAAACGGGCTTGGATAAGGTAACTGGGTTGCGTTGTCGCGTTAGGCCGCAGCCCCGCTGTAACAAAATCGTCATGATCCAGTATTACCATGACCTGTTTATCCCAACCGGGAAGGAATCATCGGATGTACTACAGCGAACACACCTTGAAGCAGTATGACGTTGAGCTTGAATCAGTGCGGGCACGGGTGCTTCAGATGGGCGACCTGGTTAAAAGGCAAGTCCGGCTTGCCGTCGCGTCGCTGGGCGAAAGTGATCCCGCAATGATCGACCGCATCATTTCGGATGACCACCTTGTCAATGGGCTGGAAGTGGCCATAGACGAAAGTTGCACCCAGATCATCGCCCGCCGCCAACCGACGGCTGTCGACTTGCGGATGGTGATCATGGTGATCAAGACCATTACCGATCTCGAGCGCATCGGCGATGAGGCGAAAAAGATTGCAAGCACGGCCAAGCTTCTGGCGCAGACAAAAAAACCTTCCTTGCCGCGTTTTGACAGGATAGCTCAAGTTTCATATCTCACACTGGAGATGCTGGACAAATCGCTGGACGCATTTGCCAAGATGGACATTTCCAAGGTCGCCGAGGTGGTGCGCCAGGATGAGCAAGTGGATGAGGAATTCCGCATCATCTTGCGAAATATTGTCTCCGTCATGATGGAAGACCCGCGCACCATTTCCAGCGCACTGGAAATATTGCTCGTTGCCAAGGCCATAGAGCGCATAGGTGACCACGCCAAGAATATGTCCGAATATGTCGTCTACATGGTGAAAGGGCGTGATGTGCGCCATGTAACGACCGAAGAGATCGAACGCGAAGTGGGCGATAACTTTTAGTAGCTTCCCACGGCAGCAGGGCGCGACTTTTTAATCCCACTTTTTGCGAATCCGGTTCCCGAATATCGCGGCGGATGTCAAACAGCTGTAATATGGCTGTAATAAACCTTCCCTAACATGGGTATCGCAACAAAGCCTTACTGTCTTAACTAGCATTCACAATCGGCGAGATGCACAAACGTAAAACACAATTGGAGACATTTATAATGAATAGCAAACTGAAGCAACTCCTAATCGGCATCGCGGCTACCGCTGCGGTAGCCTATGCGGGCGCAAGCCAGGCAACCACCGACATCACCGGTGCCGGCGCTACGTTCCCTTACCCTATTTATGCCAAGTGGGCTGATGCTTACAAGACAAAAACCGGCATAGGCCTGAATTACCAATCCATCGGCTCCGGCGGCGGTATCAAACAGATCGAAGAAAACACAGTAGCCTTTGGCGCATCCGACATGCCCCTGAAGGCGGAAGATCTGGAAAAGAACGGCCTGATGCAATTCCCCACAGTAATGGGCGGCGACGTGCCGGTTTACAACCTGGACGGCATCGGTCCCGGCGAACTCAAGTTCACCGGCGAATTGCTTGCCAACATCTATCTGGGCAAGGTCACCAAGTGGAATGATCCGGCGATTGCCGAACTTAATAAGGGGGTCAATTTGCCCGATCAGGACATCACCGTAGTTCACCGCTCGGATGGTTCCGGCACTACCTTCATCTGGGTAAACTACCTGTCCAAGGTCAGCCCGGAGTGGAAAACCAAGGTCGGTGAGGGCACATCAGTAGCCTGGCCCGCGGGTACTGGCGGCAAGGGCAACGAAGGCGTGGCTTCCTATGTGCAGCGCATCAAGGGTTCCATCGGCTATGTGGAATATGCCTATGCCTTGCAAAACACGATGTCTTACGGCCAAGTGAAAAACATGGATGGTCATTTCGTGAAACCAAACAACGACTCCTTTAAAGCTGCGGCGGCAGGAGCTCGTTGGGACAAGGCCCCTGGCATGTACCTGCTCCTGACCGAACAGCCGGGCAAGGAAAGCTGGCCCATCACCGGCGCGACCTTTATCCTGATGCACAAGGTGCAGGACAACCCGAAAACCGCGAAGGAAGTGCTGAAGTTCTTCGACTGGGCATACGCCAACGGCGGCAATATGGCATCCGAACTGGATTATGTTCCGTTGCCGGATAGCTTGGTGAAATTGATTCATCGCGAATGGAAAGAAAAAATCAAGGACAAGTCGGGTCAAGCAGTCTGGAAATAAGCTCACGGCAAGTGTGGCTGACACCGCGAATCCTTCAGCTATAATCACGGGGGCCGTTTGCCCCCGCGTTATTCTTATATTAACCACATACATACCCGCGTAAATAATCATGCCGACGTTCTCGCAAGAAGCGCGCCTTAAACGACAAGGAATGTTTGATTTGCTGTTCCGCAATCTGACCAGAATCTCCGCATTCGGGGTGTTGATGTTGCTGACCGCAATCATGGCCTCGCTGCTGATCGGCAGCATGCCAGCCATCCATGCATTCGGTTTCGGTTTCCTGGCAAGTTCAGACTGGGACCCAGTCAAAGTTCAATTTGGCGCGCTGATACCGATAGTCGGGACACTGGTTACCTCGGGTATCGCGCTACTTATCGCTATACCTGTGAGCTTCGGCATCGCTGTTTTCCTGACCGAACTTTCGCCGCGCATCTTGCGTCGTCCGCTCGGCATCGCGATCGAGCTGCTCGCGGGCATTCCCAGCATCATTTATGGCATGTGGGGACTGTTCGTGTTTGCGCCGATGTTTGCCGACCACGTCGAACCGTGGCTGAACCGGCATGTGGGTACGCTGCCCTTGATCGGCCCGTTCTTCAAAGGACCGCCCATGGGCATAGGCGTGCTGACCGCCGGGATCATACTCTCCATCATGGTCATCCCGTTCATCGCTTCGGTGATGCGTGACGTTTTCGACGTGGTTCCCGCGATGCTCAAGGAGTCCGCGTACGCAGTCGGCGCGACCACATGGGAAGTAATGTGGAACATCGTCCTGCCCTATACCAAGGTGGGTGTCGCGGGCGGCATGATGCTGGGGCTTGGGCGCGCACTGGGCGAAACCATGGCGGTCACCTTCGTGATCGGCAATGCGCATGACCTGAGCAAGTCGCTGCTGGTGCCCGGAAACAGCATCGCTTCCGCATTGGCCAACGAATTCACCGAGGCGGTCGGCGACATTTACACCTCCTCGCTGATCGAGCTCGGCCTGATCCTGTTCTTCATCACCTTCGTGGTCCTGTCCATCGCGCGCTTCATGCTCTACGAGCTCGGCTTGCGCGAAGGCCAGGTTACATAAATATCATGGTCAATCTATACGCACGCAGGCGAATGATCAACTTAGCGGGTCTCACCATCTCGGTGCTGGGCATGCTGTTCGGCCTGTTCTGGCTGTTCTGGATCCTTTATACATTGCTGGTTCACGGGCTGACCTCGCTCACCCCTGCCGTGTTTGCACAGATGACTCCGCCGCCGGGCAATTCTGGCGGCCTGCTCAATGCCATCGCGGGCAGCCTGATCATGACCGTCTTCGGTACATTGATCGGCACGCCGATCGGCATTCTGGCCGGTACCTATCTGGCCGAATTCGGACACCGCGGGTGGATTGCTCCCATCACGCGGTTCATCAACGACGTGCTGCTGTCCGCACCGTCCATCGTGATCGGCTTGTTCGTCTACGAGGTTTATGTGGTCCAAGTCAGGCACTTCTCCGGATGGGCAGGCGCCTTCGCATTGGCCATACTGGTGGTTCCGATCGTCATCCGCACCACCGAAAACATGCTGCGCCTGGTTCCCAGCACCCTGCGCGAAGCCGCGGCGGCACTCGGGGCGCCGCAATGGAAAGTGATCAACTTCGTCACGCTGCGCGCCGCGCGTGCCGGAATCATCACCGGGGTATTGCTGGCGGTCGCGCGGATCAGCGGAGAAACCGCGCCGCTGCTGTTCACCGCGCTGAACAACCAGTTCTGGAACAGCAACATGCAACAGCCGATGGCCAACCTGCCGGTGGTGATATTCCAGTTCGCGATGAGCCCCTACGATGACTGGCAAAGGCTTGCCTGGGCCGGTGCGCTGCTGATCACCGCCAGCGTGCTGACACTCAATATCCTGGCGCGCGTGCTGTTCCGGCAAAGCGCTTCTTCCAATTGAATCCAGGCATCAAACTAGTTCAATAACAAGGCAAGCACATGAATATCGAAACCATCGCCAATCCGAAGATGATCATCAAGGACCTGAATTTCTTTTACGGGAATTACCGCGCGCTCAAGGACATCAACCTGAACATCCCGGAAAAGATGGTGACCGCGTTCATCGGCCCGTCCGGTTGCGGCAAATCCACGCTGCTGCGCACCTTTAACCGCATGTACCAGCTCTACCCGAAACAAAAAGCCACCGGGGAGATCCTACTGGACGGCGCGAATATCCTCGACCCAAAACAGGATCTGAACATGCTGCGTGCCAAGATCGGCATGGTGTTCCAGAAACCGACGCCGTTCCCGATGACCATCCACGACAACATCGCGTTCGGGGTGAAGCTTTACGAAAACCTCAGCAAGCATGACATGGAAGCCCGCGTGGAATGGGCGTTGCGCAAGGCCGCACTGTGGGATGAGGTGAAAGACAAACTCAATCAAAGCGGCACCGGGCTTTCCGGCGGACAGCAGCAGCGTTTGTGCATCGCCCGCGCGATTGCGGTCAAACCTGAAATACTGCTGCTGGACGAACCCACCTCCGCGCTGGACCCGATCTCGACCGCGCACATCGAAAAACTGGTGGACGAACTGAAGGAGGACTTCACCATCGTGATCGTCACCCACAACATGCAGCAGGCCGCGCGCATCTCCGACTACACCGCCTACATGTATCTGGGGGACCTGATCGAGCTCGGCGAAACCAGCACCGTGTTCACCAACCCGAAGCGCAAAGAGACCGAAGACTACATTACGGGTCGATTCGGATAAACAGCCAGTCAAAAAGGTCAATCTGCAGTCTCAAATAAATCAAAAAGACCCGGAACATGCCGGGCCTGTTTATTGGGCAGATCGCTATTGTCCAATCAAGTGGATTGGTTGCCTTTGAGGCGCCGGAAAAATCCGCTCGCCGCGGGCAATAATGAAATCACGATGATGCCGAGTATGATCAGGGTGAGGTTGCTCTTCACCAACGGGATATTGCCGAACAGATAGCCCGCAACGGACAGGCTGCCTATCCACGCCACGCTGCCCAGCGCGCTGAACAACACGAACTTCCGGTAGCGCATCAGGCCGATGCCCGCCACGAAAGGCGCAAAGGTGCGCACGATGGGCAGGAAACGCGCAAGCACGACAGTCTTGCCGCCGTGCCTTTCATAAAACGCATGGGTCTTTTCGATGTGCTCGCGCCGGATGAGTCTGGTGCCGGCGCGGTGAAGCAACTGCATCCCGACCAGCCGGCCGACCCAGTAGTTAGTGTTGTCGCCGCCGAATGCCGCCAGCACCAGCGACGGCACCAGCCACTCCAGTTGCAGCGCGCCCATCCCGCACAGAGCGCCGGCAACAAACAGCAGCGAATCGCCGGGCAGGAAAGGCGCAATCACCAAACCGGTTTCGCTGTATATGATCAGGAACAGGATCGCATACACCCACACGCCGTACTGCTGGGTAAGGGCCAGCAGGTGCGCATCGAGGTGCAGGACGATGTCGAACAATGCCGTAAGCATCAGCGAGTTTCCGGTCGATTCATGACGGGCCTGATGAGAAGTTCCCTATGGCAGTATTTCCTGGGTCTCCGCCTTTTCCGGTTTGATGAAATCCTCGCGCGACACGCCGAATATCATCAGCAGCGGACTCGCGACCAGTACCGACGAGTAGATGCTGAACAGGATCCCGATCGTCAGCGCCATCGCAAAATAGTGCAGCGTCTCGCCGCCCAGGAACAACATCGCGCCGACCATCATCTGCGTGCAGCCGTGGGTGATGATGGTGCGCGACATGGTGCGGGTGATCGCGTTGTCGATGATGTGCGAAACTTCGGTCTTGCGCATGGTGCGGAAATTCTCGCGGATCCGGTCGAACACCACCACCGACTCGTTCACCGAGTAACCCAATACCGCCAGCACGGCCGCCAGCACGGAAAGCGAGAATTCCCACTGGAAGAACGCAAAGAAACCGAGGATGATCACCACGTCATGCAGGTTGGCGATGATGGCGGCCAGCCCGAACTTCCACTCGAAGCGGATCCACAGGTAGCCAACGATACCCATCGACACCAGCAGCAGCGCCAGCTCGCCATTGTTGATCAGGTCCTTGCCGACCTGCGGGCCGACGAATTCCACGCGGCGCATTTCCACGCTGCTGTCCTGCTTGCGCAGGGCGGCCAGCACCTGGTCGCTGAGCTTGGAGCCGGAAGCACTCTGCTTGGCCGGCACCTGTATCAGCACGTCATAGCTGGAACCGAAATTCTGCACCATCGCATCCGGCAAGCCGGACTCGGCAAGCTGCGCGCGCACCTTGGGAAGGTCGGCGGACTGGGCGTAATGCATTTCCATCACCGTGCCACCGGTAAAATCGACACCGAAATTCAGCCCCTTGGTGGCGAGAAAAAAGACCGCGAACAAAAACGTCACCAGCGAGATCGAAGTGGTGAACCGCCCGTAGCTCATGAACGGAATGTCGTGCTTGATCCTGAAAAATTCCATGTTGTCTGTTCCTCATTAATTCACCCTCTCTCCAACTCTCTCCCCAAAGAAAGAGAGAGTCATCGTCCTTTCTCCCGCGAGCGGGAGACGGCCAGGGAGAGGGTTTAGCCTATTGCAACTTTCGCCAGTCTCGGCCTGCGGCCATACATCAGATTCACGATCGCGCGCGAGATCAGCACCGCGCTGAACATAGAGGTCAGGATGCCCAGGCACAGCACCACCGCGAATCCCTTGATCGAACCCGAGCCGAACATGAACAACGCGATCCCCGCGATGAAGGTGGTCACGTTTGAGTCCAGAATCGTGGCAAAGGCCCGGTCGTATCCGGCATGTATCGCGGCCTGTGGCGTGACACCGTTGCGCAGCTCCTCGCGGATGCGCTCGTTGATCAGCACGTTCGCATCGATCGCCATACCCAGCGTCAGCGCGATACCAGCCATGCCCGGCAGGGTCAGCGTGGCCTGCAGCATGGATAGCAGCGCGATCAGCAACAGCAGGTTGGCCGCCAGTGCCAGCATCGAGATCACGCCGAACATCAGGTAGTAAGCCATCATGAACACCGCCACCATGATGAAACCGATCTTGGTGGAATTGAAGCCGCGCGTGATGTTTTCAGCGCCCAGGCTGGGTCCGACGGTGCGCTCCTCGATGATGTTCATCGGTGCGGCCAGCGCGCCGGCACGCAGCAGCAGCGCAGTGTCCTGCGCTTCCGTGCTGCTCATGCTGCCGCTGATCTGCACGCGGCCGCCGCCGATCTCCTCGCGAATGACCGGGGCGGTGACGATCTCGCCCTTGCCCTTCTCGAACAGGATGATCGCCATGCGCTTGCCGACATTCTCGCGCGTCGCGTCCTTGAACAGTCTTGCGCCGACGCCGTCCAGATTGATGTTCACGGACGGTTCGTTGGTGCGGCTGTCAAAACCGGGTTGCGCGTCGTTGATCCGGTCGCCGGTGAGTATCACCCGCTTCTTCACCAGCAGCGACCTGCCTTCGCGATCCTTGAACACATCATCGCCGAACGGCGGAGCAGATCCGGGGATGTATTCCCGGGTTTCATCCACCATGCGCACTTCCAGAGTGGCGGTCCGCCCCAGGATCTCCTTGGCTCGCGCCGTGTCCTGCACGCCGGGCAGTTGCACCACCACGCGGTCGGCACCCTCCTGCTGGATCACTGGTTCGGCCACGCCCAGCTCGTTCACCCGGTTGCGCAGGGTGAGCAGGTTCTGCTGCACTGCGGATTCCTGTATGCGCTTCGCCGCTTCCGGCTTGAGCGTGACGAGCAGCTGGGCTTCCTTGCCCTGATCCCTGTCATTCAGCAGGTAGTCGGAATAGCGCTGCTTCAACTCGTTTTCGCCCTTGCTGCGCGCATCGGCATCGCGAAACTTCACCACCAGCATATCGCCGTCGCGGTCCACCCCTGTATACGGGATATCCTTGTCGCGCAGCGTGCTGCGTATGTCTTCGGTGGCCGAATCCAGCGATTTGGTCAGCGCGGCATTCATGTCCACCTGCAGCAGGAAATGCACGCCGCCGCGCAAGTCCAGGCCGAGATACATCGGTAGCGCATGCATGTCGGTCAGCCACCGCGGCGAGCGCGGCACCAGGTTGAGCGCGGCCACGTAATCGTCGCCCAGCTGCGCCGACAGCACATCCTTGGCCTTCAGCTGGGTGTCGGTATTGGCAAAACGGGCCTTGACGCTGCTGTCTTCCAGCATAACCAGTTCAGCATCGACGTTGGCCGCCTTCAGGATATTCTCGACACGTTCCTGCAATGCGGCATCCGCTTTCAGGTTGCTGCGCAACGGCGAGACCTGCACCGCGGGAGATTCCCCGTAAAGATTGGGCAGGGTATAGATCAATCCTGCCAGCAATACGGCCAGGATCAGCAGATACTTCCACAACGGATATTGGTTCATGAAAACCTCTTGATTGCTGCGTTCGTGTCAGACCGGCACACGAATCCGGGACTTTGAATTGATTGCCGAATACGATTATTTTATTGACTTGATCGTTCCCTTGGGCAGCACAGTCTGGATCGCGCTCTTTTGCACCTTCACCTCGATGTTCTCGGCAATTTCGACGCCCACGTATTGATCGAAGACCTTGCTGACGGTGCCCACTTCGCCGCCGACCGTGACCACCTCGTCGCCGCGCTGCAATGCCGCAATCATCGCCTTCTGATCCTTGGCGCGTTTGCTTTGCGGACGCAATATCAGCAAATAGAATACCGCGATCAATGCGATCAGCGGCAGAAAACTCATCATCCCGTTACTCGGCGCGGCGGCGGCATCCGCATAGGCATTGCTGATAAACATGTCTCTCTCCACGAAAAATCAAAAGGGGCGCATTCTAACACGAAGGCGCTGCCGCCCTCCATCCACCGCAGATATCTTGATGAAGTTCTGATCGAACCGGCAAGGCGAACCGGGAATTGAATTAGAATACACCGGCATATCCCAACATGAATTTTTTGTTACGTGCCGAACACATGAACCTCGTCATCCAGTCCACCGGCACCATCGCCAAGATGCATCTCGACCATCTCGCCGGCCTGGCGCGGAGCAGGCAATGCGACCAGATCGCCGAGCACGCGTGGCGCCTATCCGCGGCGCGCATGCACGAGGCCATCGCCCCCTACTGCATGGCGAACCGGCTCGACTGCGCTTTCGTTCCGCGCGAGCGCAGGCTGAAGGATTTCGGCCTGGTGGTGATGGACATGGATTCGACGCTGATCTCGATCGAGTGCATCGACGAGATTGCCGACATGCAGGGACTCAAGCCCAGGGTTGCGGCGATCACCGAGCAAGCGATGCGCGGCGAGATCGACTTCGCCGAAAGCCTGCGCCGCCGCGTCGCGCTGCTGGAAGGCCTGGGCGAGGACGCGCTGCAGCGCGTTTATGATGAACGCCTGCAACTCAATTCCGGCGCCGAAAGCCTGCTGGCCAAATTGAAGGAGTGCGGCATCAGGACACTGCTGGTATCGGGCGGCTTCGTCTTCTTCACCGAGCGCCTCAAGGCCAGACTGGGCCTGGACTACGCTCACGCCAACACACTGGAAATCGCCAACGGCAAGCTCACCGGCAGGGTGCTGGGCAGGATACTCGACGCCCAGGGCAAGGCCGACTGTCTGGTCAACACCCGCGAGCTGCTGCACCTCAAGCACGATCAGGTCATTGCGCTGGGCGACGGCGCGAACGATTTGAAGATGATGGCGCAAGCTGGCATCAGCATCGCCTACCATGCCAAGCCGGTGGTGCGCGAACAGGCCAGTTATGCCTTCAATTTCGTCGGGCTGGATGGACTGGTCAACCTGTTCGCCAATTGATCCCCCAATTGATCCCGTAGCCGGCTCGCCGGCAATCCCGTGTTGCAGCACGATCATGCCTCACTTACCCGAAAGGATCGCCATGAACGAAAATATACGCCGGATCATCGACCAGATCGCCAAGCTGGAAGCCGAACTGATCGCCGCGACCGAGGCCGGTGAAAACCGGATCGGTTACCGCATCGAAGGCAAGCGCGTCGCTTTCGAGCAGTCCTACCGGGAAGCGCACCGGCGCGTCAAACAGGGCGTGTTCCGCTGGTTCATGACCGTGCGTCCGCAGAACTACCTGACCATGCCGGTCATCTATGGAATGGGTGTGCCGCTGGTATTGCTCGACCTGTGTGTATCCCTCTATCAGTTGGTCTGCTTTCCGGTCTATCGCATCGCCAGGGTGAGGCATGCCGACTACATCCTGTTCGACCATCGGCAGTTGCAGTACCTGAACCTGATCGAAAAGGCGCATTGTCTTTATTGCTCGTACGCGGTGGGCCTGCTCGCTTATGCGCAGGAAATCACCGCGCGCACCGAGCAGTATTTCTGCCCGATCAAGCACGCGCGCAGGGTACTCGGTGCGCACGCCCGCTATAAACATTTCCTGGATTACGGCGAGGCGGACGACTTCCATCGCAAGCTCGAAGAGTTTCGCAGCGAGCTTGCCAGCCAAACCGCGCCAGCGGGGCCCGCCAGGCACTGATTTGGGGCATGCCGGCCGGATTGCACGTTTTTCGGGCTTCCGGCTTGTCAGCAAATTCTGTGCCTTGTTTTTTATTGATTCGCCTAAGTTGCTGTAGTGCCACGCCAAAAAATATTGGCCAAATATTTCCCTTGCAAAAATCGCTTTGCCCCCTACAATTAGTTCAAATAAATCGGCAAGCCACTACCTGTAGTGGTTTTTTCTTTTTCCGGGACAATGCATCCCGCGCACCGAAGGGAGTAATCACATGTTTGAAATCGAAAGCGTTCCCCATTCATCCTCCACGGGCCCATCATCCGCCAGCGGAGATCCGGAAAATGCCCTGTCCGCGCAGCAGATAATTGGCGAAATAACCCAAAAAATGGCGCAGAATTCAGTTGGCACAGGAAGCGCGCCCATGACACCTGAAGCATTGACACCCAAGGCGATGACACCCAAAGCACTGACACAAGACATCAGCACCGAAGTTTTGCTGGAAAAATACGCCGAGCCCGGCGAGCACACCGTCGAGGACGTGCGCCGCCGCGTCGCGCGCGGCCTCGCCCAGGCCGAAAAACCGGAACAGCGCGCCCACTGGGAAGAAGTGTTCTTCCGCGCGCTGGAGGCCGGTTTCGTGCCGGCAGGCCGGATCAACTCGGCGGCCGGGCTGAAAAGCCAGGCGACCCTGATCAACTGCTTCGTGCAGCCAGTCGGCGATGCGATCTCCGGCATCATCGACGGCAAGCCCGGCATCTACGATGCGCTGCAGCAGGCCGCGGAAACCATGCGGCGCGGCGGCGGCGTCGGCTACGATTTTTCGTCGATCCGCCCCGAGGGCGCCCAGGTCAAGGGCACCAATTCCCGTGCCAGCGGACCAATCTCCTACATGCGCGTGTTCGACCGCTCCTGCGAGACCGTGGAATCGGCCGGCGCGCGGCGCGGCGCGCAGATGGGCGTGCTGCGCTGCGACCATCCCGACATCGAGAAATTCATCCACGCCAAGGACCAGGGCGACCTGCGCAACTTCAACATCTCGGTCGGCGTGACCGATGCACTGATGCATGCGGTGGAAAGCAACCTGCCGTTCGAGCTGGTGCACAGCGCGGAGCCCTCCGAGGCGCTCAAGGCGCAGGGCGCAGCGAAGCGCGCCGACGGCAAATGGGTATACCGCAAGGTGCAGGCCGCCGACCTGTGGAAACAGATCATGGAAAGCACCTACGACCATGCCGAGCCGGGCGTGCTGTTCATCGACCTGATGAACCGCGACAACAACCTGTCCTATTGCGAGCAGATCGAGGCCACCAACCCCTGCGTCACCGCCGATACCTGGGTGATGACCGAGCGTGGTGCGCGCCAGGTGCGTGACCTGATCGGCGAAACATTTTTTGCCGTGGTTGACGGAAAATCCTATCCCACCGAATCACAGGGTTTCTTTCATACCGGTTTCAAACCGGTGTTGCGCCTGAAAACCGCCGAAGGACATACGCTGCGGCTGACCGCAGACCATCCGGTGTTGCGCGTTTCGCGCATGACCCGCGACGTGCGCGAAACGAAATGGGTCAAGGCCGGCGAATTGCGCAGCGATGACAAAATCGTATTGCACGATCATCGCGCGCTGCAATCCTGGAGCGGCGCGCACAGCAAAAGCGAAGGCTATCTGATCGGCCTGCTGATCGGCGATGGTACGCTCAAGAACGACAAGGCCGTGCTGAGCGTATGGGATGCCGCCGCACTGAAAATTGCCAACGGTAGCGACATGCTTCCATCTGCCGGCGTCACCGGCGTGATGAATGCGGCCGAACAGGCGGCGCGCTCGTTGCCGCACCGCGCTGATTTCAACGGCTGGCAAAAGCCTGTTGCGGGCCGCGGCGAATACCGGCTGGCGACAGGCGCGCTGCGCACGCTGGCACTGGAGCTGGGCCTGACTCCCGGCAACAAACGCTTCACTGCGGCGATGGAAACCGGCTCGTCCGATTTCTATCGCGGCGTATTGCGCGGCATGTTCGATGCCGACGGTTCGGTGCAAGGCTCGCAGGAAAAGGGCATCAGCGTTCGGTTGACACAGATCGACCTGGGCAACATCGAGGCCGTGCAGCGCATGCTGCAGCGCCTCGGCATCATCTCCACCATCTACCTGAATCGCCGCCCCGAAGGCAGGAAGGTACTGCCTGACGGCAAAGGCGGCTCCATGGAATATGCCTGTCAGGCATTGCATGAACTGGTCATCAGCGGCCAGAACGTCGTGCGTTATGCCGACCTGATCGGCTTTGCGGATTGCGACAAGATGGAAAGGCTGAATGGCCTGCTGTGCGATTATCAACGCAAGCCGAATGCGGAACGTTTCGTCGCAACCGTGCGGTCATTGGAAGAGGATGGCGTGGAAGATGTGTATGACGTGACCATCGCCGATGTGCATGCTTTCGACGCCAATGGATTGTATGTCCACAACTGCGCCGAACAGCCGCTGCCCCCCTACGGCTGCTGCTGCCTGGGCTCGATCGACCTGACGCGCATGGTCAAGAACCCGTTCTCGGCGCAGGCAAGTTTCGACCACGAGCCGCTCAAGCAACTGGTGCGCGTCTCGACGCGCATGCTGGACAACGTGCTGGATGTCACCGCATGGCCGCTGCCCGAACAGCAACTGGAAGCGCGGAACAAGCGCCGCGTCGGGCTCGGCTTCACCGGGCTGGGCGACACGCTGGTGATGCTGGGCCTGCGCTACGATACCGACGAGGCGCGCGCGTTTGCCTCGGACATCACGCGCATCATGCGCGACGAGGCGTATCTCGCGTCGGTGGAACTGGCGCGGGAGCGCGGCGCGTTCCCGCTCCTAGATGCCGGCCAGTATCTGTCCGCGCCGCGCTTCGCGTCGCGCCTGCCCGACACGATCAAGGACCAGATCCGCACGCACGGCATCCGCAACAGCCACCTGCTGTCGATCGCGCCGACCGGCACCATCTCCCTCGCGTTCGCGGACAATGCCTCGAACGGCATCGAGCCGGCCTTCTCGTGGTTCTATACGCGCAAGAAGCGCATGGCCGAGGGCGGCACCAAGGATTACGCGGTGGAAGACCACGCCTGGCGCCTGTATAAGCACATGGGCGGCGACACCAACCACCTGCCGCCCGCGTTCGTCACCGCGCTGGAGATCTCCGCGCTCGACCACATGAAGATGGTTGCCGCGGTCGCGCCGTTCATCGACACCTCGATCAGCAAGACCGTGAACGTGCCCGCCGACTATCCCTACGAGGATTTCAAGGGTCTCTACACCGCGGCATGGAAAGCCGGCTTGAAAGGCCTGGCCACCTATCGCCCCAACAATGTGCTGGGCTCGGTGCTGTCGGTCACGCCGGAGATCAAGCAGGCGAAGCCAGAAGTCGCAGAAACCGAGCAACCGCAGGATTTCATCTTCGACCAGGACCGGCGCATCACGCTGGAGGCGACACCGAAACCCGCGCTCGCCTCGCTGCGCTGGCCGGGCCGCCCCAACCTGCCGAACGGCAGCGAGGGCTGGGTCTCGCAGGTGGTCAAGCATCCGCTCGGCACCTTCGTGATCTTCGTCTCGCACACCACCAACGGCCACAACCATCCGTTCGAGGTGTGGGTGAACGGCGCGGAGCAGCCGCGCGGACTCGGCGCGCTGGCAAAGTCGCTGTCAATGGACATGCGCGCGCGCGACCCGGTGTGGGTGCGCATGAAACTGGAAATGCTGATGAAGACCGCCGGCGACGACGCGTTCGACATGCCGATGCCACCGGACGGCGAGATCAAGCGCATGCCGAGCCTGGTGTCCGCGTTCGCGCACCTGCTGAAATACCGCATCGAGGCGTTGGGCGCGCTGGAAGCCAGCGCGGACGAAACCACGCCGATGATGGATGCGCTGTTCGCGAAGAAGGAGCCGAAGACCGGCACCGACGGCACGATGAGCTGGACCGTGGACATCGCCAATGCCGGGACCGGCGACGATTTTGTATTGGGCCTGAAGGAACTGGTGTTGCCGGACGGGCAGCGCCGCCCCTACTCGATGTGGCTGGCCGGCGTGTATCCGCGCGCGCTCGACGGGCTGTGCAAGGTGTTGAGCCTGGACATGCGCGTGATCGATCCGGCCTGGATCGGCATGAAGCTGCGCAAACTGCTCAACTTCGGCGAGCCGCTCGGCGACTTCATGGCGCGCGTGCCCGGCGGCATCAAGATGGAAAGCTACCCCTCGACGGTTTCCTACGTCGCCAAGCTGATCATCCACCGCTACGCGATGCTCGGCATCCTGGACGAGAACGGCTATCCGATCGTGCACATGGGCGTGATGGAAATGCCGAACAAGAATAGCAAGGCCGCCGGACCCAAAACCCTGGCCGGCAAGCATTGCAAGGAATGCGGCAACGCCACGCTGATCAAGAAGGACGGCTGCGAATTTTGTACGAGTTGCGGGGCGATCGGGGCGTGCGGGTGATGCTGAAAATTGAGTGATGGCGCTTTCATGTGGGGTACACCATAAAGCGCTAGTTGTACCCCATAAGTCGCTAGTCAATTAAAATTTCCAAACTTTAGCCCCAAGTATCTTTTGTTAACCTAAATCCCTATCAACTTCCGGCATTTCGTTAGGTGCTCCCCAAATGCACTTCTGGGTCTCATCCAACAATACCCACCGTTTACCGGTTCCGAGTTTTGCATTACAGAGGTTGCAGATCATTTAGGCTCCCATTGAGCTTTCCATAAATCATGACATTACCAGAGCGTAGCCTGTATCCAGCAAGCGGCGATGATCGAAGGGCGTTTTTGCGCAGTCGTTTGACTTATTGGTATCCAGAGCACGTTCGACCAGCGCCTTGGTGAGTTGCTTGAGCAGTCCGCTCTCGCCGATCAGCTTTTAGGGTTTCTTATAACCAGACAGAAGGCTGTCGATTAAATGCGAGGCCAGTGCTTTTGCTACGGTCAATACAAACCCTTTCAAAGTGGCGTCAGTTTTCTGCCAAATGACCGTGTCATAAAGTTTCTTACGCCCTCGAATCTTAACTGACAGTTACTTCAATTAAATCGGGTAACTGCCAAATGAAGTCACGACTGCTACATTACAAGTGCAGGTCAATCTACTCGCATTCCGCAGGCTCGTTTTTTTCCACGAGCACTGGGATTTACTGCGTGCAATGATTTCCTTACACTTAATTGTTTTTGGCTCCTTGCTGCACCCATGTTTTCAGGAGTTGGATTTTATCCTTGGCTAGGCCTCCATCCATCTGATATGGCATTTTGAGAGTGGGGTGGGCGCGCCCCTCAACCAGTTCAATTAAAACGCTCGAAAAAGTGTCACCCGGCTTGATGACTGACCCAAACTTGGTGCCCTTCATCAGACTCTGGTAGGTGCGCATATCGAGCCCGCTTCTCTCATAACCCTTGCCTCCAGGCTGGTGGCAGCTCAAACAATAGTCATGAAGGATCGGATATATATCGTTCTTGTAACTGACGTCTCCGAGAGCAAGCGCGGGAAGTGCCGCAACGAGAAATGATGAAACCGTAAGAACAATGCTTCCCATCAATATTTTGTTTTTCATACAGCGCCTCATACAGTAAGTTTTATACTACAAAACAATAATTCTCCAATCTCGGCAGAAATCATCATACAGCAGGATGATGCAACCTCGAGAAAGAAGAAACCCTATTTGGCCAATCCTGCAATATATTCCGACATCGCCTTGATGTCGGCATCTGTTGCGCCCATTCCTCTTGGCGGCATATTGGCCAGCTTCCAGCCGAATGAACCGCCACTGGTGATGTGGGCTGCGATTTTGGCCGCTGCGTTATTATCTCCCTTGTATTTCTTGGAAATATCCATATATGCAGGACCGACAACTTTTTTGTCGGCGGAATGGCACATATTACACTTGGACTTTGCAACTGCAGGCATCTCCGCCGCTATGGAGGCACCCGAAATGACCAGGCTGGCAGTTGCGATCACACTCAAGATACCGGTTTTCATTTGATTCTCCTTTTTCGCTTGTTGAATTGAATAACGCCCAAGATTCGCGATAAATTCCCGGGGATCATGCTACGCTAATTTGTGCACATCAAACGTCCTGCTTCCAGTATCGATATTATCCTTCCACGGAGGCAGCACCTTGGTTACCACCCATAACAGTGCATAAGGACATATGGAAATGAGCAACACCGTGAACAAGCTCTCGCGCCCGAACATTTCCGGATAGAAGGTCAGCAATCCCTTCATAGTCTTGGACAGTTCCTGCCCACCGATCACCACGTTCCAGCGCATCGCCAGGACGCCTATCATGATGGCCAACCCGCACATGAACAGCCAGTTGACCAAGCGTTTCCCATGGACATCGAATATCAGCAACGTTGATGTGACTGTAATGACAAAGATGGACATCACCCATTGAATTACCATTCCAGCCCAGATCGGGCCTTCGATCAACTCCCTGACAGTTTGGACACCTTCGCGCGCCTTGTAGAATATCTCCAAGATTTCCAGACCTTCGATTACCATTACGATGGTGATGCCGGTGAACAATACATACAGCAAGCCACGCATCGTTTCGTCGACAATCGGCGTCTTGCGGAACTTGGACACAATCACATACAACACGATGAGCAAGCCAACCCCTGAAGCCACTGCAGACAGTAGGAAAATTACCGGCATCAGGTCCGACGACCACCATTCGCGGGACTTCAGCGATCCGAACACGAAACCGACATAACCGTGCAACCCGCATGCGCTGGGTATGCCGATCATGGCAAGTATGCGCGCAAACTTGTGATCGATAGCCAGCGCGCGCGGCGACAAGTCATCTGATCCCAGCGCCAGAATGCCATATGCCTTGCCCATGATGCCGGTCCTGGATTTGGACATAGCGACAATGTCCGCGCGGAATGCAAACCATGTTTCCAGCAGCAGCAGGCACACATAGAACCCTGCAACATATCCGAACGCCGCCATCGCCGACGTCCAGTGCGGGGTAATCACAGCGTTGAAGGCGCGGGTCGGCTGGCCCAGGTGAAATAGCAGCGGCGACGGCGCGAAGATCATGAAACACAGCGCGGTCAGCAGCGCAAACCTGGAGATCGGTGCGAAACTTTTTATGTTAAACACATGGTGCAGACTGGATACCACGAATGCACCGGCCACCAGGCCGGTGATATACGGGTAGATTACGATCAGCTGACTCCACGGAAAATCGGTTTCGTTCGGATAAACATATCCGATATAAGGGGTGACATGTTCGAATACGTGTTCCATCACACTACCTCCTTGTCTAGGCCTACATAAAACACGTTGGGCGCGTTGCCCATTTCCGGCTTCAGCACTTGCACATGGTTATTGCGGATAAAAACGCTGACCGGACTTTCCGGGTCGTTGCGGTCGCCGAAAATGCGCGAACCGGTCGGACATACCTCGACGCATGCAGGATTAAGTCCCTTGGTAATACGGTGGTAACACCAATTGCATTTTTCTGCCGTACCCCTGGACTCGTTGAAACTTCTCGCACCATATGGACATGCCTGGACGCAATACTGGCAGCCAATGCAGTACGTCGTGTCGATCAAGACCGGGCCGTCCTTAGATTTGAAGGTCGCGCCCGTCGGGCATACTTCCACGCAGGACGGATGCTCGCACTGGTTGCATAGCTTGGCCACAAAGAACGCCTTGTCGACCTTGACATCCTTGTAGCGGTTGTCAAAACGGAATTTTGTCTCAGACCCGGCATTTGCGATATCTTTCGGATCGGTCTGGCTATCGATCAGGGCCGTATTCGAACCTTCCAGATAGACATAACGCTCGACCCATGTACGATGGTGATTCGCGTCCATCTGCACACTGTTTTCCATCTTGCATGCCTCCATGCAGCGCAAGCAGCCGATGCAGCGGGTCGTGTCGACACCCATCGCCCATTGGTGGTCGTTCCAGTTATATTCGGGTATCTTGGGCGGATCATTGACGGCTTCGGCATACTGCTGATCATTCTGTTGGTATGCGTGCTTGCCGTTGCCCGATTGCGATGCGCCTACCGCACTACCTGCGCCAACTGCGCCCGCCACTACACTGGCACACGCCACACTCTTGCCCAGCAGCCCCAAGAACCTCCGCCGTGACAGGGGAACCTCTTGCGCTTCAAGCATTTCATTATGGATAGACATATTTTTCCTCACTCGCTGATTTGATCATTTGCAACTCACGCTGGCGAAATAGGCCGATATGTTCTCGATATCGGCGTCAGACAATGTCTTTGCAACGCTCGACATCACCGGTTGGCTACGCGTGCCATCCTTGAACGATTTAAGCGCCACGGAAAGATATCCGTCATTTTGACCGGCCAGGTTCGGCCAGGACTTACTTGCGCTGATTCCGGCTGCACCCTTGCCGCGGAGTCCGCCGGCGCTGTGACATGCTGAGCAGCCCGCCTCGGCAACCCTGGCTTTGCCCAGTTCGGCTTTTGCCTTGTCGCCACCGGTCACTCCGCAACTGGCTTTGGAAAAATATGCGGCCACATTGCGCATATTCGCATCAGTCAGCCCCGACGCCATCGGACTCATCATGTCGTTCTTACGGCTCCCCGACTTGAACGCCTCAAGCGAGTTGACCAGATAATTTGCGTGCTGCCCGGCCAAGTTCGGCCACACCGGATTGACGCTCATCCCGGCCTTGCCATGACATGCTGCGCATAATGCCGCCACCGTCTTACCTGCGCCCGGATCCCCCATTTTTGCTGCGGCCACTGTGACAAGCTTGCCCGTGACCGGGTCATATGGCGGCCTGGGAACTGCGGCAAAATCGATTGTTGGTGAGTGCGGATTGTGGCAAGTTGTGCATAGCTCTGTGCCGCTATGACTTTCAACCGCAATCTGTGGCTGCGCTTTGGGGCGCGCCGCCATTTTTTCGTGGCAATTCAGACATAGATTCCGCATATCTTGCGCGGTCAGCATCAGATTCCTGCCCGGCACATCGGCGGGATGATCGACATGTTTATGCGTGATCGTTGTCACCCTATCCTCGATCGAAAGCGGCATGGCCTCCCTTGACGGGTGATTGCCTGCCGGACCGGTGTGACAAACCTCGCAACCTGGGCCATTTTTGACGACCAGACCCTGAATCACGTTATCCTTGGTCGCTTTACGATGGATGCCAGCAGCCCATTCTGCGTAAGCCTCCTTGTGACATGACTGACAGGAGGCCGAGCCTTGGAGCTTGGGAACTTTTGAAGCAATCTCCGCCACCGCTGCACCGCGGTAATGGCCGTATTGGTAAAACGAGGCCGGGGTCAGCAATTTTTTTGCCGAGAACGCAACGATGGCAAATACCACAATCAGAACCAACAAACGAAATATGTGCTTAGGCATCAGTTTCTCCAAAATTTTTGCCGTTACTCTGGCAACCTGCTGGCAATTCCGCTATCAACGTGACCGGCATTATTCCAATTGGCAAACACTTCACGCACCTCCATGAACTGAAATGACTTGTCGAAGAAATAATCCGCTTTTGCGCGCTTGCAGGCGTCCACGTAAAGATCGCCGTTGCAGTTGGTCAACACCATGACTTTTATTCCCGCATGATGCCTTTTGACATTTTTCAGCACCGCAACGCCTGTTCCGGCTTGCAGGTTCAGATCGAGGATCACGACATCGGGGATGGTCACATTGATCTGTTCGATCGCTCCCGCCTCGTCTGCTGCAAAACCGACTATCCTGACATTTGGAAATTCGGATAGCATCAAGCGCAGGCCTTCCCGCATCGCCTCAGAATCCTCCACAATAAACACATTGATCATCTCGCCTTCACGCAAGTCGGTTCGCAAATACGTTGGGCAGATTATGTTTCCACGCTATCGGAGGTGATAGCGTGGTTTGTCTTAAACTGATGTGGGCAATTGGCAGTATCCGTTGTCAGTGTTTGTCTGACAGACATGGAGAGCAGAGCGGAGAAAAGCGGGTCTGAGCGAAACCCGAACGGGCCGCCCAGATTACGGTCGGGTAAGTTTATTGCGCGAGATGGTTGTCGACGGCGTAGCGCATCAGTTCGGCGTTGTTGTTCAGATGCATCTTTTCCAGGATGCGACTGCGGTAGGTGCTGACGGTCTTCACGCTCAATGCCAGGGTGTCGGCGATCTCGGAAACGGTACAGGCCGATGCGAGCAGCAGGAATATCTGGTATTCCCTATCCGAGAGTAATTGGTGAGGAAGCCTTTGCTCGTCCATGCCGATTTCGTTCGCAAGTATCTCGGCCACCACCGGGCTGATATATTTCTTGCCGCCGGCCACACGGAGCAATGCCTTGACCACTTCAGACGGGGCGCTCTCCTTGGTCATGTATCCCGCAGCGCCGGCCCTGATGAGACGCACGGCGTATTGGTCCTCCGAATAGATGCTGAGTATCAGTATCGGCAGGTGAGGTCGTTCCGCGTGTATCTGCTTGAGTACATCGATTCCGCTCATATCCGGCATGGCAATGTCGAGAATAACAGCATCGCATTCGATTTCGCGTATCTTGCGCAACGCAACGATGCCGCTTTCGGCTTCCGCGACCACCCGCATTTCCCCGCTATCTTCGATGATCTGCTTCAACCCATGGCGAATTATGGCGTGATCATCGGCAATCAGTATGCGTATCACGCGATGTTTTCCTGGTTGGATCGATCGGCGGGCAATATGACCGTTACGCGCAAGCCTCCGCCCTGCGGGCTGTCAAACAGGATCTGGCCGTCCAGCTGCGCAACGCGCTCGCGCATGCCGCGCAGTCCATAGGAAGTCTGCGCAATGACGTGATCCTTGGGCAGGCCGCGGCCATTGTCGCTGACCGACAGGATGACTTCATCGCCGTCCTGGTGGTACTCGACACTCACGCTGGTAGCCGCGGAGTGCTGCGCCACATTGGAAAGCGCTTCCTGGAAGATGCGGAAGAGATTGATCGCCTGTGTCTTGTCCAACTTTCTTTCATCATCCTTATCATGCGCTGCGTCAGCGCCGTTGACCTTGCATGCGATCCCGGTACGTTTGCTGAATTGCCCGCACTGCCATTCCAATGCCGCCGTCATGCCGAGGTCATCAAGTATGGCCGGATGCAGATCGCTGATCACACGCCGCGTGACGCCCACCGCATTGTCGATCAATTGCGTCATCGACTCAATGTGCTCCAACAAAGGTGCCGCCGGCTCGCAGCCGGACAGTCTCGACTGCAGTCGGTAAGTCTCCATTTTGAGCGCCGTCAGCGTGCCGCCCAGGTCGTCATGGATCTCGCGCGCGATCCTGGTTTTTTCTTCCTCTCTAGCGGTCTGGATATGCGCGGTGAGTTTGCGCAATTGCTGCTCGCCTGCCTTGCGTTCGGAAATATCCGAGAATATGCCGACATAATTGGTCACCTGCCCCTCGGCTCCCAGCACGGCGGTTATAGTCAGCCACTCTGGATAGATCCTACCACTTTTGTTGCGGTTCCATACTTCGCCGCTCCAGAACCGGTCACGACCCAAGATTTGCCACATGTTGCGGTAAAACTCCCTGTCATGGCGCCCCGACTGAAGCATGCTGGGTGTCTTGCCGATTGCCTCACCGTTGCTATAGCCGGTTATTTCCGTGAAAGAACGATTTACCCTGAGGATCTTGTTGCTGGCATCGGTGACGACCACGCCTGCACGTGATTCGAACGTGACTGCAGTGATGCTCAGCTCGTTATATTGTCGGCGGAGCATCGCCTGTTGCCTTTCCAGGGGTTTCACAGTCAAGATATAAATCCAGGGTGTCAGGATAATAACAAGCAAAATCGGATCGAAAAATTCCCAGAAAACTGGCGAAACATCCCTGCTAAAAGTCGGTTTTAAGACAATCTCGATCAGCACCCTGATCAGGAACTCTGCTGTCAGTATCAACAGGGCGATCACAAACATCCCCCCCAGCGGGGAGCTCAAAAAATTCTTCAGATGATGTCTATCCATGTAAGTCTATATCCAATTTACTAGGGAAGTGCTGAACAAGTATAGAGATCAGGCAGAAGCTGTTCAGTTGCGACCGATTCATTTAAATGTTCAATCTCATAGTACCAAACACGCTGCTAGAAGCCCCAATCATCATGGCTGTATATTTGCGGCATGAAAGTGGTATCAACTTTACGATAAAGAATGCCACAAAATTGATATCACTATAAATCAGAAGTGCCGCATACGGCTGAATATGCGATGGTATCTGTGACATTGAGTCCTCGTAACACTTAGGAACGCTTAGCTATTTTGCAGACTGCATCTTGCCAAATCCAGCATTGCACTGCACAGCGGGTGGAGGTCTGAAATTGACGAGTGTCTCTTTCGGGTCGACGCTTGCCAGACGATGAAATGAAAAGCGAATGACCGAAATTAAGCTGAGAAGCAGACGTTTGTGTAAGCAAATACAAACGGGCAATGTGCGGCCACAGCCAGTTTGTCGAGCGTATCAAAAAACACCTTTCTGCCTGTGTGTCCCTTCGATATTCTGATCAGCATAGCGGGAATGATTAGACCCATCACGCCGAAAATAAAGACATGGATGGACATGGTTAATGCCCATTCTGGATGGAATATCTGCCTGAGAAACTCAATCAGCAATTGAGCCACACTTTGCCATGATCAACAGCCATCAAAGTAACTTCACAGGGATAGCTATCTTGTTATTCCAGACCTGTTTCAAAGGCACGACGACATCGGCGAGTGTGGCCTTTTCGAGTTCCCTGATGAACTGGTCCTTCGCCCTGTACAGCAGGCCTTTCAACCTGCACTCCGAAGAGATGACGCAGTGATCGGTCTTCTTGTCAAAGCAATCGAGCAGGTGGAGATCAGGCTCGGTGTTCTTTACAACTTCACCAATCGAGATTTGTTCCGGCGGACGCGCAAGACAGATGCCGCCGTTCTTGCCCCTCGTTGTCTGAATGTAGCCCTTCAGGCCAAGACGGTGCACCACTTTGATCAAATGGTTCCTGGATATTTCATAGAAATCGGCGACTTCACTGATCGTCGCCATACCGCTTTCACTTGCTGCAAGGTATAGCAGGACGCGTAGCGAATAGTCTGTGTACAGGGTTAGGCGCATCTGATTTCATCATCCTGAGCGAATTATAACAAAACATGCATTGACAATACATAATTAACACCATTAACATATGTTTTGAATACATGTATTGGAGCTATCAGCTTCAGCGTTCCGAAACTGTATTCTCGCAAAGCGGCAGTACGTCTTAATAACCCTATATTTCACACCTAGGAGGAGTTTTATGAGCACAGTCTATGAACAATTGGGCGGCGACACTGCCATCAATGCTGCGGTCGACATCTTTTACCGTCGCGTACTGGCCGATGCCTACGTCAAGCGCTTTTTCGAGGGCGTGGACATGGCCAAACAGTCAGCCAAGCAGAAGGGCTTTCTGATCATGGTCACCGGCGGTCCGAACAACTACACTGGCAAGGATATGCGCGAGGGCCACAGGCATTTGGTACGCGACATGGGTCTTGATGATACTCATGTCGATCATATTATCTGCCATCTGCGCTCAACATTGGCTGAACTCGGCGTCAAGCCCGAGCTGATCAAGACGGTCATCGGCGTGGCGGAGTCGACCCGCAATGACGTGCTGGACCGCTGACGGAAGAGGAAGGCGCGCGTCATGGCGTCGATCGTCTATGAAGAGAGGAGTTATGCCTTCGAGCCAGGGGAATCGGTACTCGATTGCCTGACTCGGCATGGCGTGCTCCTTCCTTCCTCCTGTCGCAACGGAGTCTGCCAAACTTGCATGATGCATGCAGTTTCCGGCGACATTCCCGAACAGGCCCAGAATGGCCTGAAGGATACGCTGAAGGTGCAGGGTTACTTCCTGGCCTGCATCTGCCGCCCCGAACACGATATGGAGATTCGCCAGGCGAATGTCGAGAGCCTGCGCCATCGCGCCACCGTTTCTGCCATGGAGCGCATGAATGCCAATATCATGTGCCTGCGCCTGCGGCCGACCAGACCTGTCGACTACCAGGCAGGGCAGTTCATCAACCTGCTGCACCAGGATGTCGCCCGCAGCTATTCGCTCGCCAGCCTGCCCGGCGAGGATGAACTGGAACTGCATGTGAGGCACGTTCCCGATGGGCGCGTCAGTTCCTGGGTTCACCAGCAGTTGAGATTGAACGATAGCGTTGAGTTCCACGGCCCTGCCGGAGACTGCTTCTATGTGCCTGGAAGGCCGGACCAGCCGCTACTGCTGATTGGCACGGGCACCGGCTTGGCACCGCTGTATGGCATTCTGCGCGATGCCATCGAGCACGGGCATACGGGCGAGATTCGCCTGTTCCACGGCAGCCTGCATCGCGACGGCCTGTATTTGGTGGAAGCGTTGCAGCATTTGGCAGCCATGCATGACAATATCCATTTCATTCCCTGCGTGCTGCACGGGGAGGCCCCGCCCGGGGGGGCCATCGGCGCCATCGACGATGTCGTCATGCAGGCCCTGCCAAATCCTAGGGGCTGGCGCGCCTACTTGTGCGGGGACCCGGAGATCGTGCGCCGACTGCAGAGCAGGATCTACCTTGCGGGGGCGTCCATTCAGGAGATTCACGCCGACGCGTTCACCTTCACGCCGCATTGACTTGCATGTCGCACGATGCGAAGACCTCAAGGCAATGACAAATACCAGGCGTTCCGTCCAATCTTCGCTACTTCGCCACATAGTGGATCTTTTGAGGCGCGACTATTCAGGTGTGGAATGGACACGCAACTGTCGGTTTAGATATTGTTGGCATGTCCGTTATGGGTCGACGTTTGCCGGCCGATGAAAAGAAAAGCGAGTGACCGAAGTCGCAATGAAACTTCGGTCATTCGATTTTAATTGCTTCATCCGTCAAACGTCGGTAGAGTAGAGATGTAGCGCGGTAGCAGTAGGTGTAGTTTGTCTGTTGTCCGCCTCTTTCGTCTGGCGGTGCCCTAGTAGCCTAGCCATAACCCCGTTTCCACATCCCCCTCATCGGTAGGGTCGAGAATTGGCGCGCGCGCATTAGGCTCCGGTGGTTCTTCCACAGCTTTCGCAGTGGTCCTCAGTCCGGCTGTCATCGCCACGATTCCAACTCCCTCCACGTCGAACGCAGCGGGCGGATTTCCCGCACTGCGCTCCCCTGCATTCTTCACATCAAGGTTTATGTGGCCTATCCTGCTGGCGTTGCTTTCGGCCCTGCTCGTGACACCCGGTAGCCCTGAAACAGCCCCAGTCCATCATAAAGCCATTGCCTACTCCACCGCTGCCAGCCGAAGCCCCGTCGTTTCCGGGATCGCATCAAATGTCGCCGTATCTTCTTTTCTACCCAGTCTTGAATGTAGTTGAAGAACCGACTTGAGTGCCCAATCGCAAAGTAGTTTACCCAGCCCCGTAGAATCGGATTGATCAAATGAACTACTCGATCAACCGGTTGGGACTGATGTTTTCGGAACACCTCCTTGAGCTTTTGCAACAGCGCCGTGCGCTTTTTCAGCTTCGGCGCATAATGCGGTCGCCACACCCCTTTTATGCTGCGGGTGCGACGGAAGTCAAACCCGAGAAATCCGAAACTTTCCCCGCGACTTAAGGGGGCCTCTAATAATTAATTTTCTGCATGCGAGAACCGATGCATGAGTAAAATTTTTACAACTACAAATATTGGCAATATTTTGGGGCAACTTTGCTCGTTTTCCTCTGGTTTCCAAGGTAATTCATCTGCTTTACGCGATTGCAGGCACAACTATCCTGTCACGTCTGGCCAACTGCACCAGGCGCATCATGTTGTATACCAGATTCATCATTCCGATTTTGACCTTCGCACGCAGCAGCCCAATCGTGCGCACCCAGTGTCCGCCCATCTGCGCCTGCGCACCAAAGACGTGTTCCACACGTGATCTGACCTTGGACTTTTCGTGGTTGGCGGCCTTTTGTTCTTCGCTAAGCGGATGACCGCGACTTCCTTTCTCGCAAATTCGACTGGTGATGCCTTGTTGCGCCAAATCGGCTTCACGATCTTCTGAGCGGTATGCGCTGTCAGCATAGACGGGGCGTTTGTCGCCATTGGCATCCGCTTCTTTGTCCAGCAAGTCGTCAATGGCTTGACTGTCATGCACCGCCGCATCCGTGACGGCGTAGCTCTGGATCAGTTTGTGTGCTTGATCAGCGTTGATATGGTTCTTGTAGCCGTAGTGGGTTTCGTTGTTCTTCTTGGTCCAGCGTGCTTCTGTGTCTTTCTGTGACAACTTGCTTTCATTTTCCTCTTTGCCCCATTCAATGGGTATCGCACCGTCCTTGATGAGCGCGTTTTCTTCTCGTGTGTTGCGTTGTCTGGGCACTTCGACGAAGGTGGCATCGATCATTTGTCCCGCACGCGCAACATAGCCGCGTTGCGCCAGTTGCTCATGAAATCGGTTGAATAGCTCTTCCATCAGTTTCTGTTCTTTCAGTCGCTCACGAAACAGCCAGACAGTTTTGGCATCTGGCACTTTGTCTTCCAGTTGCAGTCCCAGAAAGCGCATGAAGGAGAGGCGATCCCGGATTTGGTATTCGATGCGGTCGTCCGATAGATTGTGCAGCTGTTGCAGCACCAGTATCTTGAACATCAGCACAACGTCTATCGGCTTCGCTCCCGCGTTGCTCTTGCGCGCTTTGTCATGAATTCGGTTCAAGTCAGTACGGAAGGCTTCCCAGTCGATATGCGCATTCAACCCAACCAGTGGGTCGCCCATCTTGGTCAGTTTGCCGGTCCGTTCGGTAACATCAAAAAAACCAGGTTGCCTTTTATGTTTCATCCTGCACGCTCATACCTTAAAATGGCTTCTACATATAACGCGACACCCAACCAGTTCGTGTACCGTCGTCAACAAGATCAGGCCAATTAAATGCGTCACATGAAGTTAGACATCGATAAACTGACTGAAGATGAGTTGATCGATTTGAACAATCGAATCGTCGCACGGCTCAAATTCATACAGCAGTTTCGCGCCCACTCTAGAATGCTCGAGTTTAGCATCGGCGACCGTGTTTCATTCCAACCAGAAGGTCATCCTGAACTGACGGGGATGTTGACTCGTTATAACAAAAAGACAGTCACTGTTATTACCGACAGCGGACAGCAATGGAATGTTGCGCCCAGCTTTTTACGTAAGACAGATGCAACATTCACTTCCACTGCGAATTCCACTAACATCCTCCATCTGACAAAAAGCTGATTTCGTCAGCAATTTTTAGAAGTGCCCTTAAGTCCACAATACTGCTCTTCTCTTCATTGACCTCAACTTGTAGTTTGCCAAACTCTTCCCGCAGTCGCTTTTCCACCGCCTTCATCAGCCAGTCATGCCGCCGATGCGCATCGACCAATATCACCATATCATCGGCAAATCTTGCATACTCGACATAGGTGTATTTGCCATTGCGTGTGGCTTCCTTCGCCCGTTCCAGCATCCGGTCTACCTCATTGAGGTAAAGATTGCTGAGCACGGGTGAAATCACACCTCCTTGCGGGACGCCTTGTTTACCGGATGCTTTCAGCATCACTTTCAGCAAGTGCATCACGTCATCGTCGTTGATTCGTTGCGCTACCTTCTTCAACAGTAGTTCATGTCGAACCGTGTCAAAATAGGCGCGCAGATCAAGATCAATCACGCGTGTCTTGTTCTGAACAATTGCTTGTGCCACTCGGTTCACCGCTTCACGCGCCGCCCGTTTTGGACGATAGCCAAACGACCCCGGTTGGAAATCCGCCTCGAAGACTGGTTCCAGTATCAGCTTGAGCGCCCCTTGCACCACCCGATCACGAATCGCCGGGATCGACAGGGTTCTGACTTTACCATCACCCTTCGGTATTTCCTTCTTCCGTGACGGTAACGGCACATATGTGCGCCCACTCAGTTCGCCCTGTATCTGCTCCAGGAATGTCACCACGCCCTGCGCCTCGATGTCCTCAAACGTGATGCCGTCAGTTCCCGGCGCCCCGTCATTTTTCTTAGCCATCTCATACGCCATCAGCAGCGTTTCCATCTTGCAGACATGCACGTACAAACCCCAGAAACGCCAGGACGGTTCAGTCTTCGCCTTGACGTATATTCTCCTTCTCAGATCTTGCAAACTAACGGACGTTTTTATCATGTCGTCCTTGCCTTTCATGTCGTTAGAGAAATTACAATGCAGCAGGGCTCCTTCGCTCCACGGCCATTACGCCGCTTCAGCGCTACTGCGAACCCGTCCGCCTCCCTCCCGCCTTCGAACCATTTCCCGATTTTGCCGGTTATAGGCTCTACCTTGCTCCGGCGATTTCGCGCCGGGGCGAGTAGGGTTTCTCCAGTTGCTTAGCGTGTCCTTATCACCGTGCTGTCGCTACCACCCCGCCAAAGTGGAATAGTCGTATCGGCCAGATTTCGACTACCCATGCTGCCTTCTCCCTCCGGTTACGGGATCGGCCTTCGGATTTTTGCATTTTCGAGGCCACTTCTGCGTTTACTTTCGTTACGGCCCGGTGACTCGCGCTTCCCCAAGGGAAGTCTTGTCGATAGGCTTCAGAGTATTGGTTTCCCGCAACCCTGCTATCCAAGCTACGGGGTTTCTGACTCTTCCCCCGGCAGGTCTATTTCCTGCTGAACACGCCAGCCTTCGCTGGACGCACAACTGGACATGCAGATTTCCCGCATCCAGCTCTCGGACAAGACTTCACGCCTTCGCCCACGAATTGTCGCGCCCAATACGAGTCAACCGCACAAGACCCATGGCCTCGTAGATGTACGAGGGTGGATAGTCCCCGTAGCCACGTCGCCTGATTTTGTATTTGTTGCGCAACCACCGACTCAGCCGCGCCATTGTGTAGACGTCAATTGCCCGATACGCTTTATTGACGGTGCCTACTTGGAAGTAGTTCGCCCATCCACGTAACGACCGGTTCATCTTGCCCACCAACACCGTGGCATCTTGCCATGCTGTCGCTTCAGCAGTCAGCGCATGAATCTTATCAACCATACGCTTGACGCTTTTCTTCGATGGCCGGTAGCCCAAGTTTGCTTGCCCCGTGCGCGCCGAATAAATGCGACCGAATGTGTATCCCAGAAAGTCGAACTCACCTTCCGGCACCTTGCATACTCGTGTTTTCTCCTCGTTGACCGTCAGCTTCAGCTTCCCCATGATTTCGCGCAGCTTGAGTAGAGCCTCTGCGGCCTTCCCCTTCTTGCATAGAATCACGAGGTCATCAGCATAGGTCACGATCCGACTGCCTAGACTGCGTTCCAGCCCAAGTTTCTTCCATGCCAACACGAATCGGCGCATATAAATATTCGCCAGCAAGGGTGAGATGGGTGAACCTTGGGGAATGCCGCGACCGTTGTCTTTGGCCTCGGTCGTGCGTGTCTTCCTACCTCGCTTGTCGGACTCCTCCACAGGGCATACCAGCCACTGCTTAATCAAGTGCAACACGCGTCGATCAACGATGCGGCGTGCAACTGATTTCAGCAATTCGGCATGGGGAATGCTCCCGAAGTAATCCGCGAGATCGGCGTCTACGACTTCCGGGCGGCCTCGAAACAGCGCATCATTCACTTTAACTACCGCCTGTTGGGCATTAAGCCCTAGGCGATAGGCATACTGCTCCGGTGGAAGATCAGCTTCGTAGATCGGCCCCAGTACCAGCATTGCTGCTGTCATGCAGACACGGTCCCGCAAGGTAGAAATCCCCAGCGGTCTAAGCTTGCCATTGGCTTTCGGTATCCACACTCGTCTGATTGGATCCGGGTGGTAGCTTTCTTCTCTGAGTGCAACAGCCAGTTCGCCGAGCCATCGCTGCACCCCATACGCTTCGACATCCTCAAAGTCTTGAGCATCCACACCCGGCGCGCCCTTGTTCGAGCGGCACTGGGCATAAGCGTGCTCCAGAATATCTTCCCGGTATATCTTGTCGTACAGGGCGTAGAAACGATAGCCGACTTCTGCCTTCGCTTTCGCGTGTAACGCCATCTGCAGTTTCTGAACACTAATCGGAGTTGATAGGTTTCCCAATCTCTTGTCCCTTTCCTACTTGCTGCGTCTGTCTTGAACCAAGGCCCCTTTCCTCCACCGAAGTTACTCGGCTTCGCCGGTACTACGGGCCTCTCCGTCACCCCAAGGCGTCCGGCCTGTCCCTCACGGGCGTCCAGTTGGTCGTTCGCTCGACCACGTTACAGGGTTTCCCGTGTTGCGCGCGCTTTCCTTGTGTGCATGCTGTCACCACTACCCCGGCACAGCGACTGGAGATGTACTTCGCTCGTCTCTCCAGCCGTATCAGCCTTCCCCATCAGGGTGAATAGGTCGGCCTGTGCCTCGACCTTTTCGAGGATTGCCCAGTGTTCACACTACATTACGGCCTGCACACTCGCTGGATCACCTTTAGTGATCCGTTGCATCGAAGGCTTCAGCCATTTCGTTACCTCCATGACTGCTCCGATTACTTCCGGCTGGAGCGATTTCGCCGGGTGGGATTTACACCCACTGGAACAACGCCGCCTTTGCACGGCGCACACCCGTTTCGGTCATTCAATCTTGTTAATTCGTTGCCCGATACCGGACACTCATGACTATTTGCTATCGGCAAGTTCCAGTCATTCAATGCCGAGAAATTTCGGTAGTGCCGGCTTGAAAGTTTGCATTTCGTCACTCCTGTGTTGCGATTTTTGCAAAAATCTTTACCTTCTTGTCGCTACTTGTTATCTTCTGAATTGGAAATAGCATACCTCACGATAACCCGGCAACGGGGCAGTAGACATGTTGTCCGCACTTCTTCCGAAACGATCAATCCGGGCGGCGGGTATGGTTTTCTGGCAGTAGGTATAAGAAAAAGGGGCGCGACAAATCGTGCCCCTACCTAATTTAAACTTAGCAACAGAGTTCCCGAGATCGGTCCCCTGCTCCGCGTAGGGGCATACTCAGTTGCCAAGTGTTTCCTCAGGTTAGCCAGCAGCAGCGACTCGTTCCGACTGGTTATCTGAGTTGAAGTCGAACCAGCCTGACAGGACAGTTCCATCAATCCTCTTAGTGTTCCTGAGGTCACTCACGGTGAAGGAATCAAAGCCAACCTGATGCTGGAAGGCCAACCTGTCGAGCGGTACATCGCCGATAGCGCGCAACTCACCCTCGTAACCATAACGCTCGCGCAACAGGCGGACGGTCGAAAAGCCTTTTCCGTCGGTAAACTTATCAAACTCGATGGCGATCACTGTGAAATCGTCAATATCGTGCTCAATCTCCTCCGCATTTTCTTCAGCAGCAAGCCAGATGCCGAGCGGCCAGCCGTGTTCATATTCGCGATGTATCAATTCGGCACGACGTACTCGCCATACCGACAGCGGCACCAACACAGGCCCCACCGGCAACCTGACGCTATGTGGAGTATCGTCCTCCGCAAGGGTCAGGGTTCTCCAACTATCATGCACGATACGACCATTCTTGATCAGCTTAAACATAGATTGCATTCCTTTCCTTATCTCGAATAACAGAAAAATAAAATGATTCAAACCCGACTTGTTGAGGCGCAGTCTAGAGGCATGGTATATATCTGTGAAATACTTATTTGTTGCTTTTAAATAACTGGTGGATATATAAGAAGGCAAGGGACAAGCTTGCCTCGATGACGATATCGTCACGCCGCGCCTGAGCGAACGGGATTAACTGCAGATTATTTTTCCCGCAAACTGCATCCGGGTGGGAATTCAAAAAATCGTCAGTTGTCAGCGACAAGGGAGCGGAGCTTGTGACCTGTGTTCTGTTTCTTTGGATTGAGTTGACAGAGCATACAGAGCCAGACACCCGCTTCACGTCACGAATTTGCCGTTTGGAAAAGTCGACACATGGCCAATGTTATATGAGCAGCACGCATACCTCAGGTAATCATTCCCGCCGCAACGGTATTGTTGGTCGCTTCGTCGATCACGATAAAGCTGCCGGTGGCACGATCGGTCGCGTAGCTGTCGAACACCAGCGGCTGTTGCACCTTGATCGCCACATGCGCGATGTCGTTCATGTCAAGGATATCGGTAGCGTGCCGTTCCAGCGTGTTCACGTCGACGCGATAGTGTATAGCCGAGAAGAGGCACTTCGCGGTGCGCGTGGTGTGCTTGACCAGGTACTTGCGATTCCTGTCCAGCGGGGTTTCGGACAGCCAGCACAGCATCGCTGCGAATTCCTTCGCCACTTTCGGCAACGCATTGTTTCTGACGAACATATCCCCGCGGGAAATATCGATCTCGTCTTCCAGCGTCAGCGTGACAGATTGCGGCGCATACGCGCGCTGAAGATTGCCGTCGTAAGTGACGATCTCTTTCACTCGCGTACTGCGGCCCGAGGGTAGCACGGTGATTTCGTCCCCGACCGCGATCTCGCCTGCTTCAATGCGCCCCATGAACCCCCTGAAGTCATGATGTTCCGCGGTGTGCGGGCGGCAAATCCACTGCACCGGATAACGAAAGTCGGTGGTGTTCACATCGTAATCGATCACGATGTTGTCCAGCAGGTTCATCAGTGTCGTTCCCTGATACCAATCCATGTTGCCACCGCGATCCACGAGCATATCGCCGTGCAGGGCCGACAGCGGGATGCAGGTGACATCGTTCAATCCGAGTTGTGATGCAAACCTCAGATATTCCGCGCATATTTCGCTGAATCTGATTTCCGAATATTCCACCATGTCCATCTTGTTGACGGCCAGCACGATGTGCGGGATGCCAACCAGGCTCGCCAGATAGGTGTGGCGGCGGGTCTGCACCAGCACGCCCTTGCGCGCATCGACCAGGATGACCACCAGGTTGGCGGTACTAGCCGCTGTCACCATGTTACGCGTGTACTGTTCGTGGCCGGGTGTGTCGCCGATGATGAACTTTCGCTTTGGCGTGGCGAAATAACGGTACGCCACATCGATGGTAATACCCTGCTCGCGCTCTGCCTGGAGGCCGTCGGTCAGCAGGGAGAAATCCACGGCAGCCATACCGCGCTTTGCGCTGGTTTTTGAAATGGCAGAGAGCTGATCCTCGAAGATCGATTTTGAGTCATGGAGCAGACGGCCGATCAGCGTGCTCTTGCCGTCGTCGACACTGCCGGCGGTGATGAATCTCAATAATTGTGTCGTGTGACCCATTTAAAAATACCCTTCTTTCTTGCGTAATTCCATCGATGCGTCTGATGTCTGGTCGTCCATGCGCGTTGCGCCGCGTTCGGTGATGCGTGTAATCGCGGTTTCGGCAATGATGTCCAGCGCGTTAGCTGCGGGCGACTCCACCGGGCAGGTGCAGGTGATATCGCCGACCGTGCGGAAACGCACTGTTTTCCTGACCACTGTCTCGCCCGGCAAAGGCTGCACCAGTTTGCTCACAGGCATCAGCCCGCCGGGGCGCTGGATCACATCGCGTTCATGGGCAAAGTAGATGCTGGGTATCTCCAGCCTCTCGCGCGCGATGTACTGCCAGATGTCCATTTCTGTCCAGTTGCTGATCGGGAACACGCGGATGTTTTCGCCAGGATGCACGCGGGTGTTGTAGATGTCCCACAGCTCGGGGCGCTGGTTCTTCGGGTCCCACTGGCCGAATTCGTCGCGGAACGAGAAGATGCGTTCCTTGGCGCGCGACTTTTCCTCATCGCGGCGCGCGCCGCCCATGCAGGCATCGAAACCGAATTCCGCGATGGTTTCCAGCAATGTGACAGACTGAAACACATTGCGGCTTTGCAGCACGCTTTTGAGCACCACCGTTCCCTTGCCGATCGAGTCTTCCAGCGAGCGCACGATCAGTCGTTCGCCCAGTTCCGCTGCGCGCTTGTCGCGGAAAGCGATCACTTCGGGAAAGTTGTGCTCGGTATCGATATGCACCAGCGGAAACGGAAACTTGGCGGGACGGAACGCCTTCTCGGCCAGGCGCAGCATCACGATCGAATCCTTTCCCCCGGAGAACAGCAGCGCGGGGTTTTTGCACTCTGCAGCCACCTCGCGCATGATGTGGATGGATTCGCTTTCGAGCGCGTCCAGATGGGTAAAGGTGTGTGCGGTCATGCTCTCTTTCTCGATCAATTCCATAATATTTCCGTTTCTAGTGATTCCGTGTCACACCAGCTCCGCACTTTGCTCGGTGACCAGTTGCGCTGACACGCCGGCCCCATGCGCTATCTGTGAAGTTTGACTGGCGTGCAGGCCGCATTCCTTGCTGTTGGGATCTTCCCACCACCAGCGTCCGGAGCGGATATCTTCACCCGGTGTGACCGAACGGGTGCAGGGCGCGCAACCCAGGCTCGGATAGAACTGGTCGTGCAGTTTGTTGTAGGGAACATCGTGCTGGCGGATGTACGCCCACACGTCCTTGTTGGTCCAGTCCAGCAACGGGTTGAATTTCTGCAAGCCGTTGTCGGCGTCGAATGCCGAGACTTCCAGTGTGCCGCGCGTCACCGCCTGATCGCGGCGCATCCCGGTCACCCACGCTCCCTTGCCTGCCAACGCGCGGCGCAGCGGTTCGACCTTGCGCACGAAGCAGCAATCCTTGCGTGCCTTGATGCTTTCGTAGAATCCATTCACGCCGTTTAGTTGAATATACTTTTCCACTGCTGTGCTATCCGGGAAATAGACCTTTAGCTGTATGTCGTAAAAATTCTCAAGCTTGTGCATCAAGTTATAGGTCTCCCCGGGCAAACGTCCGGTATCGAGGCTGAATATGCCAATGTCCAGCCGGGTCCGGGCGATCATATCGGTCAGCACCATGTCTTCCGCACCCAGGCTGTTCGCGAAGGCCACCGGGGAGAACTCACGGATTGCCGCGGCCAGTACAGCCTGCGCCTGTTCAATTTTCTGCAGTAATGCATTCATGATTTATCCTCGTTGCACACGGCGAAACAACGGCAGCTTGTCATCCGATGACGCCTGATAGGTAACTGAGAAGTCGCTCAATCCCTTCAATGCGTCGCCGATATGCTTGTCCGATCGGAGTGAAAATGCGTCGAAACCGACCCGCTGCATGTAGAACATCTGGTCACGCAGCACGTCGCCGATGGCCCGCAACTCGCCCGTATACTCCAGCCTTGCGCGCAAATGACGGGCGATCGAGTAGCCACGCCCATCGGCAAATTTGGGGAAATCAACCGCGATCACGGAAAATCTCGCCAAGTCACCCTTCAACGCTTCAGCCCGTTCATCGCCAGACAACCAGACACCCAGCTCGGCACGCGCCTCCAGATGATCTCGCTGTGCCTGCCACACTTTCAACGGCACAATGACTTTCCCGGAAGGAACGACGACACCCTCTGGCGTGTCGTTTTCAGCCAGACGGAGCACGATCCAGTCGTCATCCACAATGGTCTTGTTCTTGATAATCATGTCTCAGATTCCATTTGCATATAGAGGCTTGTCATGGTGCGCACCCGCTGCCAATAGGGCATACTCGACGCCGGTTAGCGCTTTGTCGTCGTCTACCGGCACCGTGTACACATAGTCCTTGAATGGTTCATGGCCGATGCGGCGCACGGTATCGATGAAACGTTCGTCGGCAAAACGTTCTCGCACGTATAGCTCCAGCAGTCGGGCCACCACCTCGGGTGTTTGCGCGAAAGTAAACGAGCGCCCGATCACCTTGCCCAGGCTGCTGTCATTGCCCTGCGCGCCGCCAATCGACACCTGGTACCACTCCTCGCCGTCCTTATCCACACCGAGTATGCCGATGTTCCCGACGTGATGATGTCCGCACGCATTCATGCAGCCCGACATGTTCAGCTCGATCTCGCCGATATCATGCTGAAAATCAAGGTTGTCGAAGCGCTCGGCGATCGCCCTGGCCAGCGGGATGGAACGCGCGTTGGCCAGGGAGCAGAAATCGCCGCCCGGGCAGCAGATGATGTCGGTCAGCAGGCCGATATTGGGCGTTGCCATGCCCAGTTCTCTGGCGGCTTGCCACAACTCGAACAGGTCGGACTGCCTGACATCGGCCAGCACCAGGTTCTGCATGTGCGTGACGCGCAATTCGCCGAAACTGAAGCGCTCCGCCAGTTCCGCCGCCGCGTCCATTTGATTTGCGGTCGCATCCCCGGGCGCGATGCCGGTTTTCTTCAGCGACAACACCACGGCCGTATAGCCGGGAACCTTGTGCGGCTTGACGTTGCGCTGCACCCAGTTGGAGAAGGCTCGACTTTCGCTCATCTGTGCCGCCATCGCTGGATCGTGTTCTGGCAGTTGCTCGTAATCGGGTGTGGTAAAAAATGCCGCGACACGGTTCAATTCCGCGGTCGTGACCGTGCAGGGACCGTCCTTGGTGAATTGCCAGTCGGCTTCCACCCGGCGCCTGAATTCCTCGATGCCGATCGCCTTCACCAATATCTTGATGCGCGCCTTGTAGATATTGTCGCGGCGGCCGTATTCGTTGTACACGCGCACGATCGACTCCAGATACGTGATGACATGCTGCCAGGGCACGAAATCGCGAATCTCGGTGCCGAGGATCGGCGTGCGTCCCAGGCCGCCGCCCACCAGCACGCGAAAGCCGATTTCACCCTGCGCGTTCTTCACCGCCGCCAGGCCGATGTCGTGCACCGCTATCGCGGCGCGGTCTTCAGTCGCACCGGTGATGGCGATCTTGAATTTGCGCGGCAGATAGGCGAACTCGGGATGGAAGGTGCTCCACTGGCGCAAAATCTCGGCATAGGGACGCGGATCCACGATCTCATCTTGTGCCACCCCGGCAAACTCGTCGCAGGTGAGATTGCGTATGCAATTGCCCGAGGTCTGGTTGGCGTGCATTTCCACACTGGCCAGATCGGCTAGGATATCCGGCGCGTCCTCCAGCCTGATCCAGTTAAACTGGACATTCTGGCGCGTCGAAAAATGCCCGTAACCGCGATCGTATCTGCGCGCAATCGTGGCCAGCATGCGCATCTGTTCCGCACTCAGCAAACCGTAGGGTACGGCAACACGCAGCATATAAGCGTGGACCTGCATGTACAGCCCGTTTTGCAGGCGCAGGATGCGGAATTCGTCTTCCGTCAGCTCGCCGGACAAACGCCGGCGCACCTGGTCGCGAAACTGAGCGATGCGTTGCGTGGTTATTTGGTGATCGAATTCATCGTAACGGTACATTCAATTGTCCCCCGCTTCTTCGTAGACAGAATAACTTTTGGACACTGGCAGCAACAACGCGGCTTGCAGCGGAAATCTCGCGCCATGCTTCAAGATATGCTCCACATCCGCAGCTTCGTCGTGGCGCAATGCCATGCCTATGTATGCATGTTCAGCGGTTTGGCCGACCACCACACCGATGCGTCCGCCGCAGCCGTTGAACCAGCTGACTTGTTTCGGCATGTCGAGTTTGTTTGCACTCATGATTCTTTCCTTGATCCTTATAAAAGCACCATCTTGAAACCGATGAACAACAACATAGTCGCCAGCACCGGGCGCAAAACCGACTCCGGCATCCTGGCGCTCAGATGGCTGCCGATATAGATGCCGGGCAACGAGCCCAGCAGCAAACTGCCGAGCAACACCAGGTCCACCGTGCCCAGTGCGAGATGCCCCATCCCGGCCACTGCGGTCAACGGCACGGCATGCGCGATGTCCGTGCCAACCAATTTGGTCGAGGCGTGTCGCGGATATAAGAACAGCAACACCACCATCCCCAGCGCACCGGCGCCAACAGAGGAGAGGGTCACCATGATTCCGAGCAGTGCCCCGGTGATAATGGTTGCAGCCGGCAAATGGCGATGATGCAATTCGAATACCGTGCCATCCTCACGCTGCGCGAACTGTTTGATCCTGTTTTTCAACAGCAGCGCGGCGGCGGTGAGTATCAGGGCCACGCTCAAGACGCCGGTAACCAGACCGCTCAACGTCTTTTTATCCAGCGCCAGATATTTCAGCAGCGCGATCGTGACCACCGCGGCGGGAAGGCTGCCCAGACTGAGCAAGCCGACGATCTTCCAGTCCACCGTGCCGCGCCGCGCATGCACCCAGCCCCCAAGCGTCTTGGTCAGCGAGGCATACAGCAGATCGGTGCCGACCGCGGTGGCCGGGGAAATGCCGAACAGCAGCACGAGCAGCGCGGTCATCAGCGACCCGCCGCCCACCCCGGTGACCCCGACAATCAGCCCGACCAGAAAGCCTGATAATGTGTACATCCAGTCCATGCGTATACCGTTTGGAATTAATGCGAGGCATTCTAGGTCTCAGGCGTTATATCCCAAAATACTTTTATGTTAGTATCTTATAACCAATTACTATATGGAATAAATGCCATGAACTTGCAACAGTTACGTTTCTTCAATGAGATCGTGCGTCAAGGATTGAATATCTCCGAAGCAGCCAGCGTGCTGTATACCTCGCAACCCGGCATCAGCAAACAGATCAGGCTATTGGAACAGGAATTGGGTATCGAGATCTTCGTGCGCAACGGCAAGCGCATCGTGGCTATCACCGAACCCGGCCAAGCTGTGCTGGCCATCGCCCAGCGCATGCTGCACGATGCGGGCAACCTGAAGCAGGTCGCCGAGGAATTCCACTCACAGAACAGCGGCAACCTGACCATCGCCACCACCCACACGCAGGCGCGCTATGCTCTGCCGGCCACCGTAAAGCAGTTCATAAAGCGCTATCCCGGGGTGAAACTTGGCCTGCACCAGGGCAGCCCGACGCAGATCGCCGAACAGGTGCTGAACGGCGAGGCGGATATCGGCATTGCCACCGAAAGCCTGGCGCTGTATGACGAACTGATCACGCTGCCGTGCTACGAATGGAACCATTGCGTGATCGCGCCGTTGCACCACCCGTTGCTGGCCGAAAAGAAACTTACACTCGCCAAAATCGCGCAATACCCGATCATCACTTACGATTTCGCGTTCACCGGGCGCAACAAGATCAATGCAGCGTTCGAATCCGCCAATATCCAGCCCAACATCGCGCTGACCGCGATCGATGCGGACGTGATCAAGACCTATGTGGAGTTAGGCTTAGGCATAGGGATACTGGCGAAGATGGCCTTCATCCCCGAGCGCGACAAGCATTTGCGCATGATGGACGCCGCGCATCTATTCCAGCCCAGCACCACGCGCATCGCGATACGCCAGAACGAATACCTGCGTGGCTACACCTACAGCTTTATCGAACTGTTCGCCCCGCACCTGACTCGCGACGCGGTAGCGAAGGCGATGCATGTTTCGCCCTTGCCGGAGTAGATCACGGAGCAGAATACCACGTTACCATTTCATCGCCGGAAAGCCGCCACTCGCGAGTGGCAGGAATTGGCCGGTTTTTGCCCTTTGCCAGGCGCATCTTCCTATGTCCGCTGTTCACCCGCAAGCAGACAAATGGGTTTTGTCATTCCAACGGACCAGCCCCCGCCTCGATAGAAGCCCCTGCAGTCGATTTTCTGCTTTGAGGTAAGGGGTAAGCATATCCGAGCGGCCAGAAGGGCGAAATTAATTATTACTTATAAACAATATGTTATAGCCGTTTCGGCTACCATGCTTTCCTGGCGATATCCTCCTTGGCCTTCTGTGGCCTTTGCTGGATGATCAGTAGAGTTGGGGAATCGTGGTTCTTCTGGTCGAGGACTGGCTGACACCCCTGCGGGTTGCTACTTGAAGTCAACAAATTTGATTAAACTATTTATGACCTCAGCATCAGTTGGCTTGTTATCTTCGCTGACAACCTGGTTTCGACCATTCTTTTTCGCAATATATAACGCTTCATCGGCAGTAGAAAGAAGTTTGTTTGCCACTGTCGTGTCATCCACATCCAATTCATCAGGTGCTTGGGATACACCTATTGAAATAGTTACAGTCAGATTATCCTTTGCGGTGACTTGAACTGGTTGTGCGGCAATCGTGCAACGTATCCGCTCAGCAATTTCACTCGCCTGAACGCCTATGTGGGGTTAAATTGGCATCGTAACTGTGATCGTTTTTGGAGCGGGTGGAGGGGCGCCACTATTTTGATTAGTACCACCACTCAACCCCGCTAATCTGGCGCACCCTACCAATAACAAGACTAGCAGTGCAATTAATAACAATTTATTTGCCATAATTAGTCAGTAAGGTCTGAATGGTTATACTGTGATGACAGAAAAAACAGACTGCCGGGAATAATCCAGGAACATTATCTAACGACCGATTTTGGCACAAGCTGAACTGCAATCCTTGTTACGGACTACCTAAAAGCCGCCCTCTAAAAACTACTTCTACATGGCATTTTCGGCATGTCTAGCCGTTTCCCTGCTTACCTCAAGTGCTTTGTCGGCCGCATCTCTGGTGGCTTCCATCGCTCTTTTCGCGGCATCTCTGGCGGCTTCCATGGCTTTCCGTGTTGTTTTTTCGCCAGACTTACCCGTCATTTTCGCAGCATCCTCGGCCTTCTGAGCCGCATCACTGGTCGCTACGACAGCTTTCTTAGCTGCTTCCTCTGCCCTTTTTGCCGCCTCTTTGGTTGCCACAGTCGCTTTCTTGGTCACTTCCTCAGTCTTACGTAATGCCAGTTTGGCGGCTTTATCAGCCTCCCGTGCCGTCTGTTTTGCAGCTTCAGCGGTTCTTTCAGATGCTCCAGTTACAGCTTGTTCTGTCTTATCTGCAGCCAGCTTGGCCGCTTCGGCAGCCTTGCGCGCCGCCTCGCTTGCTTCCTCAGCCCCTTTCTTTGCGCTTTCTTCGCCCTTTTGCATGTACTCCTTGGTCGTTACCGTATTTGCCGTCGCTTCTTCCGCGGCCTGTACACTTGGATTAGCCAGTAATGCCGATAGGATAAATAATGCTTTTAGCTTCATAACTTCTCTCCTTTTTATTAACAAAGTGGCTTTTGAAACCAACATGAATGGCAGCTACCTGTTCAGCCACTCTAGGAATCTCGTCCACGCCGTCCCGCAACCATGACAGTAATTGCGACGATCGCCGCACCGATCAGCCAGCGATGGTCGACCCAGAACATGTCAATCCTGGCCTTCTCCGGGTCGTCTTTGGAATAGACGATCGGCACCTGATCACCAGTGGAGAATCGCAGGATCCACTGTTGAGTCGCACTGACGACACGGTGCCGCTGGCCAGCAACATCCTGAAACTCGAACACCGGATAAACCTGTCTGGAATGCTGGCGATCGAAATCGACGATGGTTCCCTGCACCTGCACGGGGTTGGGCGTCGAACGCTGGTAGGCAAAGTCGAGAAATATACCCGCAATCAGGAGTACTGCGCTAACCAGTAGACCAAACGATTTCATCTGCGCTGCCTCCAAGTGAGCCATCCTAACTTACCTGCGACTGTCCGCTACCTGGCCGGTCAGCGACCATTCGGCATCTTACTAGCCAGTGACCGTTACCCACCAATAGCGGAACCTCGTGCTAGATTCAATTACCTTTCAATTACGAAACTTACTATAAGAGACCAAGGAATACCGAACATGATAGCGCCCAACATACAGGCCATTATACGTTTAGCGTTTCTAAAAAATTAGAGTTTTTCAACAGAATATGCTAGAAGTAGAAAGCCATGTGTTCTATAAATGAAATGTTCACCCGATTGGCAAGAATGAGGAGAAAAGGTATGAGTACAACAGAAAGACCGTCTTTGCGTGAGAAAAACCGGGTTCTCGTCGCGGTATATCCAGATGAGGACAAGGCAAAGGGCGTTGTAAAACGTTTGATCGACATGAATTATCAGATGGATCTCATTTCCGTCTTGGGACTGATACACGCATCGGGGGACGATACTTTGGGGATTTATAGCCTGAATATCGGTGAACGTATGAAGGCTTGGGGAAAACAGGGCGTTTTCTGGGGCGGATTGTGGGGGATGCTTGCAGGCGCTGCCGGATTATTCATAATTCCAGGCGTTGGCCCAGTAGCGGCCGCCGGCTACATTGTGGAAGCTCTCGCTGGAGGTGCGGTGGTAGGAGCCGGTGCGATGGCCGGGGCTGCAGCATTGTCGCAATTAGCCATTGCTTTTCACCGTGCGGGGATTCCGGAAGCCACAATCCAATCGCTGCACAAAGCCATCGAGGAGGGTAAATATGTGTTAATGCTGCGCGGTGCTGAGTCCGAAATTGCTCAATGGCGAGAGGTGCTCGAGTTGGGCAATCCACTAGATACCTACGATTTGCCTTATTCTCGGATAATCGACAAAGATTAGTCTTTATCATCCCCTCGCCATAATTTGCGCTTGGTTTGACAGATACCAAATTACCTATAATTAGGGAAGACACTGAATGACTCAAAGTGGCCGACCTGAGTCTGTTTGTATACGCTAACACAACCGTCCGCAACTGGCCCAGACCGTGTAAAAACTCAGAATCATTGAGCCACTAGTTTCACTCACAAAGTCATGCGGATCTGATTTTGAATTACGTCGGCACAAATTACATGAGAAGCAAAAAGCCCTTAGGCCCTCATGGCCTCCATTAATCCTACAGTTCCCATTATCTGCATCATTCGCTTCATGTTATACGCCAGAACGTGCAGACTCATCTCGGTACTCACATGTTCCAGCGTGGTGGTTAGGAAATGGGCGGCTCCCATCCAGAACTTGATCGTCCCGAATGGATGCTCAACCGTCTCTCGACGAATGCGCATGATATCCGGGGCTTGATCCAATCGTTCCTGCATCTCTTCGAGCAGTGCTTCATTCTCCCAACGTTTGATACGTCGATTCGTGCTGCCCGTGCACTGCGACTTGATCGCACAGTTCCTGCAGTTCGAGCTCCAGTAACAATGCAGCTTCAAACCATTCTCCATGGTTTCAAACCGCCAGATCAGGGCCTGCCCGGCAGGACAACGATATTCGTCACGCTCCGCATCGTAGATGAAATCCGCCTTGGTGAAGCGTCCCTCCACTTGTCCACTCGATTTGTCCGGCCTCGCCACATACACGTCGATCCCGGCTTCGTCACATGCCTGGATCTGCTCGCTCTTGAAGAACCCCCGGTCTGCAACAGCGGTCAGGTCTTCTACGCCCATCGCCTCCCGTGCCTTGATTGACATCGAAGTCAGTTGATCATGATCACTGCCCTCGGTAGTCACTTCATGGGCCACGATCAGGTGGTGTTTGGCATCCACCGCGATTTGAACGTTGTAACCCACGATCCCGTTGCCGCGTGTCTTCATTGAACGGGCATCCGGGTCGGTCAGCGAGATCTGCTTGTCCGGTGTTTCATTGAGCTTTACTTCGACTTCCTTGAGTTCACGCATCTGGTTCTTCAGTGCCTCGATCTTGTCCTGCAGGCATTCGGTCCTGTCTTCTGCGATTGAAGGTTCTTGTCTGTCCGCCGTATCGAGTGCAACCAGATAGCGGCTGATGCTGGACTCGATCTCTTCCATGCGGCGCTTCAGCTTGGCATTGGTGAAGTTACGGTCGCGGTTGTTGACCGCCTTGAACTTGCTGCCGTCGATGGCAACCAGCGCCTCCGTGAACAACCCCAACTGCTGGCACAGCACCACGAACTGCCGGCAGACGCTGCGAATGGCTTTGCCATTGTCCTTGCGGAAGTTGGCGATGGTCTTGAAGTCAGGCATCAATCGACCGGTCAGCCACATCAGTTCGACATTGCGCTGTGCTTCCCGCTCCAGTCGGCGGCTGGACTGGATGCGATTGAGGTAACCGTAGATGTAGATCTTCAGAAGTACTGCGGGGTGGTAAGCGGGTCTGCCGGTCCCGGCAGGATCGACGCCTTCGAATCCCAACTGGCCCAGGTCCAGTTCATCCACAAAGACATCAACGACCCGGACCGGGTTGGTCTCTGCCACGTAGTCATCGAGCAGTTCCGGAAACATCGTTGCCTGGGTTCTATCCTCGCCTTGTATGAATCGCTTCATGCCTGCGCTCCCAACAAATCCTCGATGTTTCCATCAACGCATCACCGGAAATTACGTGTACACTTTCGCTACGTTTTTACACAATCTGGGCCACAAGGAGACCTCTGATCTCTACATAGGAGGATACACTTAGCATGTACTCTCATTGCTAATGATCTAGCGATGTTTACCCAGCAACTATATTTTGCTCGCATGCATGTGGAGAATCAATTCCTGTTTGATCTCATGCAGCTTGGATTTGATTATCGCTTCATTCCTGGTTCCAGTCCGGATAAGGATTCTTTGGCCGATGGAACGCCTTTCAAGATCAGGATCTGCAAACTTGTAAACCACGTTTGGTTGAACAAGCCTAATTGGCCCTTTGACGACCGGTGCATCAAGCAGATTGTCAATCGTCTGAATCAAACGGTCATTGAAATATTTGTTCGGATACCCGAGTTCTTCGTACACCTGTTGAAACAAGGGGTAGAGCCGGATATATAGTCCCACCAATTGTTTGGCATTGATTCTTTCTGCGATTTTCACGTATGGCGTATATCGAGCTGAATTGTTCGGACTGATGATCAACCCACTATCAATGCTAGCGGTCGCAAAGCTACCTGGTGCCTGTTTGACCGGCATCACGCTCATCGGAGCTTGACTTCTAGTCAGGTTGTCAACGGTTGCGACGATGTTCCGGATGATCCTTTCAGCATGGAAGAACTTCATCAATGATTTGTCGCCGACCAATCCCGTCAATGCCTTGAGCATGAAATTATCACTGTCGGACAGCTCAGGTAGAGTGGGCGACGTTGGAGGAGCTTCGATCACCTGGTGCACTTCAGGTTGGGTTGGGGACAAGGGAGGTAGAAGTGGGGCATGAACAGCTAACGGCGCAGGTTTGGGCTGGTTATCCTGCCAGTAGAAGTATGCTGCAACACTGCCGACCAGAATGATCGATACAACCATAACCGAGTAGGAAGATTTCATGGCAAAACCTCTTCAATAGAATTAGCTTGCTGTTACCAGGCATACGCAGTATTCGGCACGCTATTTAGCTGGCTCGGATGACTAGAAATCGATTCGTGAAATAAAAAGGGTTGAGCCTTGGCCCAACCCCTTCTAACCTACTTCATGGTGCTGCCATTAATCGAGTGTATGAACGAAATCGTCTCTGCGATTCTCTTTCCAGCATTTCTCTTCGTGGCAGGTGAGGCGTGGCTTTTCCAGGCCAAAGCTTACCGTCCTGATTTGTGAAGCTGGAACGCCTAACAATTCCAAGCTCTTCTGTGCAGCAACGGCACGCCTTTGTCCCAATGCCAAGTTATATTCCGGACTGCCACGTTCGTCGCAATTACCCTGGATGGTGACCGTGTCATTTTTATTGGCTTTGATGAAATCTGCTTGCTGCACAAGGACATCTTGATACTCTGATTTAATGAGGGATTTATCCAGGTCAAAGTAGACGCTCTGTTGTTGAAGATTTTGTACTTCAGCGGCCAATTGTTTCGATTCCAATTCGCCGGAAGAAACTGTGCTAGTTGCAACGGTTGGTGCCGCAGCAGTGCTATTCTCGTTTGCTTGTGAAGATGGCTTGGGAGTGCTGGCGCAGGCGGCAAAAAGAAGGGAAACTAAAACAACTGCAATTTTTTTCATGTTCATTATCCTTGTCAAATAAATTAAACCCATCGAAGCACAACTATAACGCTTTCGTGACATTTAAGTTGACACCAATACAATTTGTAACAAATGGCAGTCTGGGGATGTAATTTATGGACATTGATCCTTCAAGTGAAGGGGGTAAAAATAGAGGTGGCTCCGGTAATTCGGACAGTGCGATAAGTGGTAGCCTTGCTCAACCCAAGCCGTGCAGAATACGGCCAACAGAGGAGCAAGCGCATGAAGAGGACAAGAAGGAATCACGCACCGGGATTCAAGGCCAAGGTGGCATTAGCTGCAATAAGGGGCGACAAGACATTAGCAGAGTTGGCTGAACACCTTGATATTCATCCGAACCAGATTTCGGAATGGAAGCAGCAATTACTAGAGTCCGCACCCGATGTATTTGGTGGGTCGTCGAAGGCGAAGGCGGCCGAGCCTGATCTCAAGGTACTCCACGCCAAGATCGGACAGCTCACACTGGAGAATGATTTTTTAGAAGGCGCGCTCACCAAGGCGGGATTGCTGAGCGCAAAGAAATGATCGACCGAACCCACGAATTGCCACTGGTGCGGCAATGCCAGATACTGGAACTGTCCCGCTCGACGGTCTACTACCAGCCCGCCCCATTCTCGCCGGAAGAGCTGGTGCTGATGCGCCGGATCGACGAGTTGCATCTGAACCGGCCCTTTGCCGGAGCAAGAATGCTCGCCAAGATGCTCAAGCGTGAAGGGCTGCCAGTCGGTCGCCGTCGCGTATCCACGCTGATGAAGCGAATGGGCATCGATGCGCTGTATCGAAAGCCCAACACCAGCAAACGGCACCCGGCCCATCCGGTCTATCCTTACCTGCTACGCAACCTGAGCATCACCCGGTCGAATCACGTATGGGCAGCAGACATCACCTACATTCCAATGAAGCGAGGATTCGTTTATCTGTTTGCCGTGATCGACTGGGCCAGTCGACGGGTGCTGTCTTGGCGGTTGTCCAACACGCTGGCCACGGACTTCTGCAAGGAAGCGGTACAAGAGGCGATGAACAAATATGGCAAACCGGAAATCTTCAACACCGACCCAGGCTGCCAGTTCACCAGTCTGGACTTCACCGGCCTGTTGAAAGACAACGGCATCCAGATCAGCATGGACGGCAAGGGCTGCTGGCGTGACAACGTATTTGTGGAACGGTTATGGCGCAGCGTCAAATACGAAGAGGTTTATCTGTACGCTTACGATTGCGTGAACGATGCAAAACGGGGCTTGGAGAAATACTTCAGGCTTTACAATCAAGACAGACCGCACACGGCGCTTGACGACCAAACGCCGGATGAGTTCTACTTCGGAAACCTGCCCGCACTGCCCAAAGCAGCATAGGCATTAATCGCAAGGCGTCCACTTAAGAAATTGGAAATACTGTCCAATCAAGCGGAGCCACCTCTAACTCCCTGATTGAGGTAATCGAGCAGTTAAGTATATGCGATTACTCTATGTGGCAGCCTTGTCCGCCATCAAAACGAAGACCTGGAGGCCAATCTATGAACACTATCGGGGGAAGGGATTATCCAGTACTGCGGCTATTGTCATTGTGGCTCGGCGCCTCGCCCGCACCGCTTGGTCGATGTACACTTACAAAACCGAATTTGATCCTGAACGCTTGGCAAAAGGCTGGCAAACGGCTTGACAGAAACCATAGAATCTAACGGGACACCTAATTCAGGTTATCGTTAGCTCCAACTACTGACGATGCTTTGCCAATCCAAGCATCAGTTTGACGAATCGCGCCCGACTATCAACACAGAGCTTGGTATAGATTTCCCTAATCTGGGTGCGAACCGTGTGGAAACTGGTACCCAAATAATCTGCCACCTCCTGTGCTGAGCTACATTCCAGAAGAGCAATGGCTACACGCGCCTCGGCAGAAGTCAGGCCATAAGCGCTTTGCAACAATACCGGATCGACTTCGAACTGTTGAGCCTCACTAGTCAACAATACGATGGCAGAAGCGGCATTGCCTGCGCCGAATTCTGTCTGGCTACCCAGTGAGGAGAATTGCAGGGCGTACGCTGTATCTCCCGACGTGCGTGGCACCACGACACAATCGGAGAAATGCTCGATACCGTATGGATCACGACTAAGAGTTGAACAAAGGGCTGCTGAGATGGCGCGGTTGGCCAATTCATTGTCGGCAACAAGCTGGCCCAGCCCTGATGAGCGGGTGAGTTTCTTCAATCGCAAGCCATCGCCGTTTTCCAACATGTGCTGCGCCACCCGGTTGGCAAAGGTCACCTCCCTGGCCGCATCGATCAGAAACACACCCGAGGGCAGACGGTCAAGTGCAGCCAGGCTGGTGGCAACAGTCAGCTCTGCCGAGCGGATATGCTGCATTATGCCCAGAGAGCGCGAGAGGTGTGGCAACACCAGACGCAAACGATTGCGATCAGCTTCGCCAAAGGCTGGAGCATCGAACCCACGGAAAAACGAGCACGCCGCAGGCATGGAAGTTTTTGCTTCCAATCCAGATACAATGCTGGTCATCAAGTGCATTAAACCAGGATCACGAGACAAAAAGCCCTTGTACCACTTCGATTCGATCAATTGTTCATGAGAGACTAGTTCCGTTCCTGTGACCACGTTACCTTCCCATAGCACTCCCTTTTCAAGTCCGGCTTTCGTCCATATGTCTTCTTCTCGATAAACGGTCTGCCTGAGATCGTCGATCTCTTGCGAGATGCCGTGAAGAAAATGAAAGCCTCCAAGCTGAGGTGGGTGGAGCGGCGTAAACATAGCGCACTTTGGCGCCTGAATATACTCAGAAACTCCAGGAAGAATGTCTTTGGTCCATCGGCTGGGGTCAGTCGCACCTTCGTAGATCATGCCAATCACATCGCTTAAGCGTGACAACTCCTCATTAGTATTATTCATACTCATGCCTATTCCTTCATACCTCATTTGAGTAATGTCTACAATTACTCTATATAATACATATAGTTATGAAACTAGCGATTTATGCGTCTATTCATGTGAAAACTAGCGCTTAATGGGTGTTTTTAGCAGCGTGTTATGATGCACTCTGACTTCGCAACATATTGATTTTATTGTCCACGAGCTAGCGCCTTATGATGCAACCCACATCAAATTACATGGGGATGGTGCTCCATACTTTTCACAAATCTATTGGGCTCCGTCCCTATATCATTGCTTACCTATCCACTTGCATTTTAGCCAGAAAGGCACTCGGAAATGACTTTCACAGAATCGATTCAGACTTGCTTTAGCAAGTACGCCGATTTCAACGGTCGGGCCACGAAGTCAGAATTTTGGTGGTGGGTGCTTTTCGTAATGCTGGTGTCCTTCGCGGCAAATATTCTGAACCACAAGCTCGGAATATTGGTATCCATCGGCACTCTGCTTCCTTATATTGCTGTCACAGCGCGACGACTGCACGATACAAACAGATCGGGCTGGTGGCAACTCATTGGAATTATCCCCGTGATCGGATGGATCATAATGATAGTCTGGTGCATTCAGGATTCGGCAAGTCAATCCGAATATGCTTGATTCGACAACCCGGAATACTTGGGGACGGAGCCCGTGATTTGGTGAAATGAATGTGGCCGCGTCCCCATGTCCATCCAATGTTCGCATGGAGGAGCTATGAGCATACAGTTTCGCAGCACTGAACTATCTTCCGCGGAAGCGTCTTTCCTGAAATGGCAGTACGGTTTTGACGAGGAGGACGAGCCGTTCGAGCGAGCGTTGTGGCAGGCCATCGTGCGAGCCTGGGAAGCCGACAACGCCCCTGGAGCAGACACACACCATCTCGAACGCCTCGGCTGCAGCGGCGCTTACCCAGAGGAAGTTGCGTTGTACCTGCGGTTCAAGTCCGAAGCCAGCGATATGATCTGGAAAGAATTGATCCGCCGTGCCGCCCTGTCCGATCGCCGCACCGCCAGAGTCGATACGGCGATGAATCGCCGTCGCAGCGTTAGAACAGACCACTAACAGCAACAGTGTGAATTGAGGGGGCCAGGCCCGAACCAATTAAAGGGCCGGTTTCACACATCATCCAGGGGTAACCACGAAATGAAAAAGCCTTTCTCCATGATCCGCGAGTTCCATCTTGCCGACTGGTTCACGCTGGCAAACGCGGTCTGCGGCACGGGGGCATTGTTTTCCATGCTGACATATTTGCAGACGACCCATGTCATGCACGTCTACTTCGCGTGCGGGCTGGTCCTTGCCGCCCTGATCTTCGATATCCTGGACGGACGGATTGCCCGGTGGCGGCAGCAGACTTCCGCAATGGGTCGCGAGCTTGACTCGCTCGCCGATGTGATTTCCTTCGGCGTAGCCCCGGCCGTGATTGCATACGGTTGCGGCATGCAGGGCTTTTACGACCGTATTGTCCTAGGCTATTTTGTCGCATGCGGCGTATCGCGCCTGGCGCGTTACAACATCACCACCGAGGCAATGTCCGAGGGCGGAAACAAGGTGAAGCACTTCGAGGGCACGCCCATCCCGACCTCCCTGCTGCTGGTCGCGGTGCTGTTCGCGGCCGCCTCACTGGGCGCGTTGGGCGACTCCCTGTGGTTCGGCGAGGTCATGCTGGCCGGCTTCACGCTGCATCCGCTGGTACTGCTGTTCGCGGTGTCCGGCTCACTGATGGTCAGCCGCATAAGGATTCCCAAGCTCTGAGCCACTGCACGCCTTATGGCATGCAAGCGACCGAAATGGAGCACTTGATTGCAAAGTACCCATGGCGGCCTGGTGGCGGTGTACCATGAAAACCGAATATCTGGCCGCTGCATTTCCCGACATACAGGAGCTTAAAAAATGATCAGCCATCTCGGACGATACGAGATTCTTGAGGAATTGGGGCGGGGTGCGATGGGCGTTGTCTACAAAGCCCATGACCCGTTCATTGAGCGATTCGTCGCAATCAAGACCATCGATCTCCAGGCATTGTCCGAAACGGAAAGGGCGGAATACAAAGCGAGGTTCTATCATGAGGCCAAGGCGGCGGGACACTTGAGCCACCCCAACATCGTGACGATTTACGACCTCGGGGAAAGCGGCGACATGGCGTACATCGCGATGGAGCTGATGGAGGGCCGGGACTTGCAGCAGATAATCCAGGGCAAGCGGCGCCTGCTGGTTACCGACGCGCTGAACATTGCAATCCAGGTGGCGGCGGGATTGTCCTATGCACACCAACGGGGGGTGGTGCATGGAGACATCAAACCTTCGAACATCATGATCCTGGGCGACAATCATGTGAAGATCGCCGACTTCGGCATCGCAAAAATGGCTTCCTCCAAGGAGACCAAGCAAGGGAATGCGTTTTATGGAACGCCTCCGTTCATGTCGCCCGAACAGATCCAGGGCCAATCGATCGACGCCCGCTCGGACATTTTTTCCCTCGGCGTTGTTTTGTATTACGTGCTGACTGAACGATTGCCCTTTCCAGAGGAGGACATCAATTTGCTCATGAACCAGATCATTGGCGTTGTGCCGGAAAAACCCAGTTCATTGAACCCCGGGATTTCGGAAGCGCTGGATGCGGTGACATTCAAGTGCCTTGCAAAGTCGCCTGATGACCGCTACCAGAATGCCAATGACCTGGCTGTTGATTTGCGTTCATGCCTTTCGGCATTGCTGCATACCAGAACCGGCTCGGATCAGCCTGTCACGTCGAACGTCAGGTTCAAGCGCTTGAGGAGTGTGGTCACCCCGCGGGGCTTCTCGCGGCCCTTGGTCGCCCATGGCAGTTATTTTGCAATTTTTACGATAGTCGCGATTTTCCTGATCGACATCGTCACGCCTTCCACCATCCAGATGGAATTGCTTTATATCTTTCCGCTGGTCGTGATCGCTTTGCATTGCGAGCGGATGAAACTGATCAGCGGGGCGGTCATATTGGCGCTGTTGCTCCAGGGCATACACATTGCGATGGACATCACCCCCATGTCCTCAAAAATCATCAACGCGATAATGGTATTGCTGACAAATATCACGGTGGTCTTTGTCGCCAGGATCGCGCGGACAAACTTTATCGAGGTCGAACAGCTTTCATCCTTCGATCGGTTGACCGGGCTGCGCAATCGGCTGAGTTTCGAGCTGATCACGGACATTGAAATCGACAGGCAAAGGCAGAGGAAGGCAGTTTTTTCGTTTACCTACATCGACCTCAACAACCTCAAGGAATTGAATGAAACCAGGGGATATGCTGCCGGCGACAAAGCGATCAAGCTCGTCGCCCAGGTGATTCGGGAAAACATCCGGCAAGTCGACACGCCATCACGGATCGGCGGCGATAAATTCGCGATCCTGATGCCGAATACCAATGCGGCGGAATGCGAGTCGCTCTGCAAGCAGCTCTCCCGGGAGATCTCGAAGCAGATGGAGGATGCATCGCTCCCTTTGTCGGCCAACATCGGCTATGCATCCTTTGAAAAACCGCCGGCATCGATATCGGAAGTTTTTGACAAGTCCGAAAACGCGATGCACAGGGCCCAGGCAAGCGGCCAGCCAATTGCGGTAAGTGCCTAGCTTTTTTTGCGGGGCGATCTTGAAAGGCTGGCATGAACAACAGGGATCCGACGAACAAAACGGCGCTGCGTCGATCAGGTTCATCCTCAAGCCATCGCATTACGCCACAACATGCCGATTAGGGGTTAACATTCGCACATGATGCTTAAAAATCGAAAGCTCTTTTCCCGTGCGACCTTGAAGATCATTGCGGTGCTGGCACTGCTGGCGGTGCTTGGCCTGTTGTTTGAATTGGCGCAAAGCCAGCAAAAGGCAAATGGCACTGTTCTGATCCTCGAGCTGGAAAATTCGGAGAATGTCCATCAGTACTGGGTGTTCAATCCTTACATTCCAACGATCGAGAAATGCAATGCTGCCGCGCAACAGGCCATCGCAGAGATTCTTGCAAGCAATGCGGTCCCGAAGGATTCCAAGGTCACGAGTTGGCGCTGTTCGTTGACTCCGCCGGAGGATGACAAGTGAGGGGAATAATGGGAGACCGACCATGGTTTCAAATCACAGGATCATGCAGACGATAATTTCCATCATGCGCCGAACCCTATTCCGGTCCGGCCTGTTTGCTCTGGCTTTTCCCCTGCTTGCACATGCAAGCCTGCCCCAGTCTTCGATTGTGCCGGGCGGCGTTGCGGTCATTCCGCTCGGCAGCGTTTCGGCCGGTGCCGGGACACCGCAAACCTGGGTGGGCGACCAGCCGGTTCTGGTGACCGCCGATCGCGACGAATGGTATGCGGTAGTCGGCCTGCCGCTGGATATCGCACCGGGCTCGCATGAGCTGCGCATCAAGATCGGTGACGTGACGAGAATGCAGGACTTCATGGTCGGCACGAAGGATTACCCCGTGCAGCGCATCATCCTCAAGGACAAGAGCAAGGTCGAGCTGTCCCCCGCGGACGAGGCGCGCGCCGAACGCGAGATCGCGGCCATCACCGAACTGAAACATCACTGGCGCGCCGCGCAGCATACCGACCTGGCGCTCATCCTTCCCGCCAAGGGAAGACTGGCCGGGCGTTTCGGCGTGCGCCGCTTCTTCAACGGGGAGCCGCGCTCGCCGCATGCCGGCCTCGATGTGGCTGTCGCGCGCGGCACGCCGGTCAGGGCCAGCGCGCAGGGCGAGGTGCTGGCGGTCGGCGATTATTTTTTCAACGGCAAGACAGTCTTTATCGACCACGGCGACGGGCTGATCACCATGTACTGCCACCTGGACCGGATCGGCGTGAAACCGGGCGAAACGGTGAACAAGGGCCAGCGCATCGGGTTTTCCGGGATGACCGGGCGCGCCACCGGCCCGCACCTGCACTGGAGCGTAGTGCTCAACGGGGCAATGGTCGATCCCGAATTGTTCATCCCCGCAAAACATCGGGGTCGCTAATCTGTTGAACAAATCGGGCACATCACTGCTGCGCGCCTGAAATTCACTATCACAACTGATCCCTGCCAAGACTGACGGGATGAATCGCCACCGATTCATATCCCCCGATTCATATCAAGCACATCGCCGCTCTGCTACACGCAATGCTAACTTTGCAGATAGTAATTCCTCACTGAAGCGTAACCCACTGTGACCGGCAGCGCGTTCGGACTATTGGCACGACCTTGCCCCCCGGATCATTTTGTCATGGATGCATCATGGTTCTGTCATGGCCGCATCACGATGTTGTCATGGTGGGATGCCACGATGCTCGACGTGGCATGGACGCATGCCACAACCAACACGGTCATCAACTCGTACAGCTACCCTTCTTCAGGAGGCAACCATGAAACGCGAACAAACATCAATGCAACTGAATGCAAAACGCACCGTCGCCTGCGTGACGCTGGCATGCTTTGGATTCTCGTCGCTGGGTATCCCGACGCTTGCCGCAGCGGAACAAATGAACGACGGTCACGCGCAGAACCGGACCGCGACACCGATCAAACACGTGATCGTGATCATCGGCGAGAACAGGACCTTCGATCATATCTTCGGGACGTATCGCCCGCCACGCGGACAGACCGTATCGAATCTGCTGTCCAAGGGCATCGTCAACGCGGACGGCTCGCCCGGCCCGAATTTCGCGCTTGCCACGCAGTATCAGGCCACCTTGACCGGGCCGGCAAAATTCACGCTCAGCCCGAACACCAAGACGCCCTACCAGGTGCTTCCCGCGCCGCTTACCGGAAGTGTCAACACTGTCGCAAGCGACACAAACCCGCCGCCCCTTGCAACACTTGCGCTGGCTACCCTGGCCGAGAGCGGCTCGCTTCTTCCCGAAGATATCCCGCTGCTGACAACCGGCGCCAGCGGCCTGCCGCAGTATAGCGTCGACACCCGGATCGCCAACGTGACCAGCCTGCCCAGCGGCCCCTTCCCGCTCACGCCCAGCCTGTCCTATGACGATTACGCAGCCAGCCCGGTGCATCGTTTCTATCAGGGCTGGCAGCAGGCAGACTGCAGCGCGGCCCATGCCACCCGAACCAATCCCAGCGGCTGCCTGGCGGACCTGTATCCCTGGGTTGAAACAAGCATCGGCGCGGGCAGCAACGGCGGCGCGCAGCCGGCCGGGTTCAACGATCTCAGCACCGGCGAAGGCTCGACTGCGATGGGTTTCTATAACGTGAGCCATGGTGACGCGCCTTATCTGACCCAGCTCGCCCGGGACTATGCGATCAGCGACAACTATCACCAGGCCGCCCAGGGCGGTACCGGCGCCAATCACATCATGATCGGGACGGCCGATGCGATGTATTACTCCGAGGGCCAGGGCCACACTGCGGTGCCTCCCGCAAACCAGATCGAGAATCCCGATCCGCAGCCGGGCACCAACAACTATTACACGCAGGATGGCTATTCCGGCGGCTCATACAGTGAATGCGCCGACGCGTCCCAGCCCGGTGTCGGTCCAATCGTGGGCTACCTGAAGTCGCTGCCGACACATCCGAAGCCGAACTGCGCGCCCGGTGCGTATTATCTGCTGAACAACTACAACCCCGGCTACAACGGCGATGGCAGCGTCAACACCAGCGCGTTCACCATCCCGCCGTCCTCGGTGCCGTCCATAGCAGACTCGCTTCTCGCGAAAAACATACCGTGGAAGTACTACGGCGAAGGCTGGAACAGCTTCGTCGCGAACTCGCCGTTGAGCGTCTATTGCAACATCTGTAATCCGTTCCTGTATGAAACCTCGATCATGACCAACCCGGCGCTTGTTTCCGAGCACCTGAAGGATACGACCGATCTGTATGCCGATATCGCCAATGGCAACCTGCCCGCCGTTTCCTTCGTCAAGCCGGGCTGGCTGCTCGACGGTCATCCGGCCTCTTCCAAGCTCGACCTGTTCGAAGGCTTCGTGAAGAAGGTGGTACAGGCGGTGCAGAGCGATCCCAAGCTGTGGTCGAGCACGGCGATCATGGTGACGTTCGACGAGGGCGGCGGTTACTATGACTCCGGCTATATCCAGCCGGTGGATTTCTTCGGTGACGGCTCGCGTATCCCGATGATCGTGGTATCGCCCTATTCCAGGGGCGGACATGTCGACCATACCTACAGCGATCACGTGTCCATCGTGAAGTTCATCGAACGCAACTGGGGTCTGGCACCGATTTCCAATCGCAGCCGCGACAATCTGCCTGATCCGAGGCAACTGGCGGACAATCCTTATGTTCCGGTGAACTCGCCGGCAATCGGGGATCTATTCTCGATGTTCGATTTCGATCAGCCGGATTACAGGAATACGGGGATCAATCCATTCGGTCACTGAAGCAACCGGCGCCTGGAGATTCAAAACCTTGGGGATTGGTAACCAAGACATGATTTCCATACGCAACATGAAAGGCAGGTGGCGAATACGCTGAACATTTCCGCCACCCGTATCGCGGCACCGCGCCGCGGCTCCTGACGAGTCGCGGCGCTTTTTTTTGGCCGGCATCAAATGAATCAGCCCTGGCCGGCCCGGATGTATTTGCTCCAGATGCCGTGCTGCGCCCTCCCGCACCCCAACACCCTTCGCGGCGATTTCTGGCGCGATGTGCAGCTATTGCTTGCCGGGATCGGCAGCACTTTGGACGGAAGGCCGTGCGCGGAGCTCGGGGAACTTTGCGCAGCAGGCATCGAGGGCGTTGGGCGCCCCGCACAGGAACAGCGCATCGCCCTCCGCGATGCGGAATTCGTCGCCGAACTCCACTACCACCCCGCCGCGCCGCTCAAGCGCGACCACCAGCACCTCGGCGCGCCCGCGCAAATCGGTGTGAAGCGGATGCTGTCCCGCGAACAGCGAGCCGTCAACCTTGACGATCTTCACGGTCGGCTCGATGCTCACGTACTCTTCGCCGAGCATCTGGTGGGCCAGCAGTTGGCCCGCCACCTGTCCGATGGAGAGCGCGAAGTCGGTGCCGACCTGGTACAGCCGCTTGACGGTCTGCGCCTGGTTGACGCGCGCGATCAGCGGCACCTCCGGAGCGAAGTCGCGCACCACGGTGGCGGCGAACAGCGCCTCGTTGTCGTTGCTGAGCGCGAGCACGACAGCGCTCGCGTCGCGCACCCCGGCGCGTTCGAGCACCGCCTGGTCCAGCGCGTTGCCGACTACATCCACGCCCGGGAGCGCCTCGGTGTCGATGACCGTGGTCGGCTCGCCGGCATCGTGCAGCAACTCGACGATCTTGCGCCCCACCTCGCCGTAGCCGAACACCACGATCTTGCCGCCCTGCTTCAGCGGTGTCGCGGACTCGCCCAGCCGCGCCACGCCCTGTGGACTCCCGATCACGACGATGATGTTGCCCGGCTCGAGCCGGGCTTGCCCCGAGATACCGGGCCTGAACTCGCCTTCCACCCAACGCCCGACGACCGACACCCCGAAACGCTCGGGCGACCGAATGTCGGCAAGGGTGCGCCCCGCGAGACTACTCTGCGGATGGATGCGCATCTCCGCCACCTTGACGTGCTCGCCGATCTGCTGCAGCCCACTCACGCGCCGCTGGATGCGCCGGCTCGCCTTGGCCGAAAGCGCCGCGGCCAGCACATGGCGCGGGGTGTAGACGGCGGTCGCACCCGCGGTCTGCAGCGGATGGCGGTGCAATGGCTCATCCACCAAAGCGAAGATCGGCCCCTTGAAGCCGAGTTCGCGCGCGATAAGCACCAGCGCCGCGTTGTCGTGGTCCTCGCCGTTCGCGACGATCGCTTCCGCGCTGCGCAGCGGGGCCAGATCGAGATACTCGTCGCCGAGGCCGGCGTTGACTACCTCTAGGCCGCGTTCCTTGAGCCGCCGCGCGACCTCCCTATCCTCCTCGATGACCACAACGCGCCGCCCGAAGCGCGCAAGATCGTCGATCAGCATCGCGACCGCGGGCCCGTAGCGGTAGACAAAGACGCACCTCCTGCCGGCCGTCACCGGCAACGCGGTGGAAAGCCGCCCTTCGAAGCGTTCCTCGAAAAAGGGCAGCACATAAAACGGGAATATGAGCAACACCAGAAAGATGCCGAGAAACTGTGTGGCGATCACCAGCAGCACCATGATGGGGCTGTCCCAGTGGGAGTCGGCGCCGTAACCGGTAGTGGTGATCGTCTCGGCCGCCCATTCGAGACTCGACCAGAAGTCGCGCGAACTGTGCTCAAAGTAGTCCATGCCGAACATGTAGAGCAGCGCGAGCAGAACTAATGTCGCGGGCAGACTCGAAAGCAGCAGCAACAGCCCGCGCGTCGATCGTTTCAATTTGAATGGGAACATTTGACCTGGGTTGGTAATTTGTAAGCAGATGGATGCCAAAAACCGTCCAATAATAGCGCTTTTTGGGGCGGGGTTATAGAAGATGCATCAGATCAACGTGGCTGCTTTCGGGCATCAAATGCCGATGCTGCGGAACGCCGCCTGTTTCCACCGTCCAGCGCCAATCTGATGCGCGCCATTGTGATGCCTTTCTCCTGACCCAATACCCTTGTCAGCAAAGCCAGGGCCCCAAGCGCCGATCAAATTGGTGTATCCATGAACGGATATCAATTTGGCCACTTCCATGCGAAGTGATGATATTTGCAATACTCTGATAATTTTGTATTACTATCGACCCAAACAAGAACAGGGATCCAGCCATGAGATTGATTGCCATATTTTATTTCGCCTTATTGCTGGTTGCATGCGGCGACCCGCACGACACCAAGGTGCCCACGGATATTTCCAAGTGGAGCAGTTCGGTAAAACCGTCGCTGCAGAAGCTGACACCCGAGGAAAGGGTATTGTTCTCGCAGTTTGTTATTCGACATCTTTCCGCTGCAGCCGATGCAAGCAATGCCAGCCCAATCCCGGAAGACATGACGATAGGCAAGGCGATAGAAGAACAGCGCAACTATATGGCCCAGCAGCAAGCCAAGGAATCAGGGCAAAGCAAAGGCGACAGCGCCAAATAATTTAATCCCGGGAACGGCAGGCATAAGGGCCCGCTTCGTCGCGCCGTCCCGGAACAGGTTCAGGTGCCCTTACCGGCTATTCGTGATCTCCCTATAATGGGCGGCATGAATCGACTTTGCACATTCGCGCTTTCCCGCTGTCGCAACATGAACGCCGTACCCGGCGTGTTAATGCTCTTCCTTGCGTTTTTGCTAGTTGCGGGTTGCGCATCACTTCGTCCAGCCTTCGAGACACCTTCGGTTGATGTCACTTCTTTCAAGCTGCTGCCCTCCCCTCATCTAACACCACAGTTCGAAATCGGCATGCGCATCGTGAATCCAAACGCGACCGAACTGCGCCTGCGCGGCATCAGCTACAAAGTGTTGCTGAATGATTTCCAGGTCGTGGAAGGTGCGGCCAATGAATTGCCTGTCGTGCCGGCATACGGTGAGGCGGAGTTCAAGGTTACCGCGAGTGTCGGCCTGGTTGAAGGCATGCGCTTCGTGAATGACATGCTGCAGAAAGGGCGCGGCCAGGTTACATACCGCCTTGAGGCCAAGCTGGACGTCGGGGCGATGATCCCATCTATCCGTGTCGAGAAAACCGGCCGCATTTCTCCCCAGACATTTTTCCCCATAGACGACCCGCAGTCGGCTTCACCTCAAGACAGATCCGGGATGTGATGGACCGGCATGCAACTGAAGGGGTCAGCCGTGGGCTGGCCCCTTCAGTATTCCGTTGACGCTGTAGAAAAACCCTTTTCCAACGATTTTCCAGCCAAGTTTTTCCCACCTGAACGTTTCCGTTTCAACTTCAACAATCGGTTGTGATTTTTACTGCGGCGAGTGTGAGCAAATTGCATCGCTGGGGACGCGAATCTGCGGGCATATTCGGGGTGTTATGCCCCTTTGCTACTATGCATAGCCGTGATGCGCTAATTTCTCGATGTTGTGCACCAAGCAATACAACTTCCACTGCGCATCAACCTTGGTTCGTCCCCTGAGGGTGAAGCGGTTGAGTTGTTTGTTGTGCCGCAGGTTGCCGAATACGGGCTCCACCGTGGCAAAGCGCCTGCTATAACGTGCGCGGCCGTCCGGGCTGTCGATACGCCGCTTCATCTGGTCGGTGTAGCTCTCCTGATCTACCTTGCCGTGGAAGAACGACACCTGTCGTGTCTTGGTCTTCTGTGGCGTTAGCAAACAACGATCTCGATGTGTGCATGGCATGCAGTCGCGTTGTGCGCCTTTGAACTTCACTGCCGCATAACCGTTGATCGTGCAGCCACTGCCGTCGCCATAAAGCTGCTTGCCCGCAGGACAGAAACAAGTTCCTGCTTGCTGATCGTAGTCGAAGTCTTTGGGTTGGTAGCGAGCTGCTTGTTTGGGTTTGCCACCCTTGTCATGCAGTGGGTCAGGGAGTGCTTTGTATTTACCTTGTTCGGCAAAGCGTTCGTCTCGACTGCGCATGTTGTTGTCTGCAATGAGTGCATCAACTTTCATCGCGGCAAGCTGCTTGAGATTGGCCTCGCTGTGGTAACCGGCATCGGCAGTGATGAGGGTATCATCGGCGAGTGTGGCTTGCATCGCCTGCACGACGGGGATCAGCAATTCTTGTTCGCTGCCGGTGCCATGTGCTTGGGCTTCGACGATGATCTGGTGGCGGGCATCAACAGCGGCCACGCCGGTGTAACCTTGTATAACGCCTTTGCTGGTCGCCATCTTCGCAGATTCGTTGTCGGTGCGGTTGCTCTTGCGGATCGCGCCTTTGCTGCCTTTGCGGTCTTCGGGATGATCAGCGAGCCATTCTCGAAGTTGCGCCGCATCGGTTTGCAGGCGGGTGATGCGTTGGGTTTCCCTGGCGTGAAGGTCAGGCTCATTGGCGCGCTGGTCTGCTTCGCGATGCCGTTCCAGCATAACCTTAGCAGCGGTTTCCAGTTTGCCCGCCTGACGTTCAAAGTCGGCACGTGTGCCGCTCCGGGCTTTGGAGGCGTTGCTGGGTAGCTTCACGCCATCGATGGCGAACATCTCGCGCCCTATCAAACCCTGACGGTCGCAGATGAAGAGTATCTGGCTGAAGAGGTGTGCGATGTCGTCGCCAAGGGATGAAACAAATTCGGCGATGGTAGTGAAGTGTGGCTGGCTGTCTCCGGACAGGGCGATGAAGGTGACGTGTTCGCGGCAGGCACGCTCGATGTTGCGGCTGCTGACGATGCCTTGGCTGTAGGCAAACAGGACAACCTTGAGCAGCATGGCAGGTGGTAACGCTGGCGCACCTGTGTCGTCATTGTTGAAGCGGGCATCGAAGCGGGAAAGATCGAGCTCGTGGTCGACCAGGTGATTCAAAGCGTATTCGAATGTGCCGGGTAGGAGTTGCCGTTGCAGGTCAACAGCGAGAAAGCGAGGACTGGTGTCGATGTGTTTATAGCGCGCCATTAAGTTCTCCAAAATATCACCTCTAACTTCGACCTTGATATTTGGTTTGGTTCACGGCACGATGCGGGTATGAAAAGACTTTTTCTACAACCTCGTTACAGCGCCTGCGTACGACTGATGAAATTGCAGGGTTTATTTGCTTTGCCGGTTGTGGCGCATTTAAGCAGCACAACCGTTCTGCCTACGACAGAGTTACCGCCAAGCTGGCGATCGTGACTGACAAGGCGCTTAACCAGCCCAGGCTGGACAAATATTTCGTGTCATCTGCTGACAGCTTCTCATGCTTGTTGAGCTTTGCATTAATCCTTTCCAGCTCGGATCTCAGCTTCTGCAGATTCTCCTGCTGGCCCTCCAACTCCTTCAGCTTGTCCTGTTGAACGACCCTCAATGTTTGGGTATCCAGATGTTGTTCCATGATCAGATTCTCCTTCAGGTCAGGAATTTAGTTTCAAAGTGAACCCAAGTTGCGCGTTACGCCAATGCCCATGCTGCAATCGACACCGACAAGGCGGCCAGCCAGGCAAATGGCGCATGAATCGATCCATAATCCTGACTGTTTTTGTTATTGCCGATTTCTCCGTGTTTCTGTTTCATTTCATCTCTCCTTATAAAGTTGAAGCAATTTGCACAGATTTAAAACCGCAGCGAATCGCAAATACTTCACGCTGCTCCCATTTGAATCCGGCAACCTATCTGCCGGTAAGGTGTGCAGTTTACACACGTGAAAGTCATAATACGTGTCATATTTGCACACGTCAAGTACTTTTTTTGGAATATCGTTCGGGGGCATGGCTGAATGCGTTGCCGCGAAGGCGGGATTGGTATAAATGCCCATTGATTCCTATCGTTGAGCAATCCGATAGCCGGATTAACGAGATAACCCGGAAGCATTTTCGATGCAGCTCCCTCGTCCGCTGCAAACGGCAGTGGCTTGCCCGGCTGCCCGGGGATGCATAGTCCGAATCCGGGCAATGCTGCCGGCGGCAAGCGGTGGGGTTGATCTGACTGGTGTGTCGCGCCAGATTGGGCTAATGGGTCAGGCGGACACCCTGGCTGATTCGATCACTGCAGCAACCGACTTGCCGACGTCCGATGTGCCCGCCCTGCCGCCCATGTCAGGCGTTCGGGGACCTTCCGCGAGCACGATTTCGATGGCGTGAACGACCGCCGCTGCCGCATCCCGATAACCCAGGTGCTCGAGCATCATGGCACCCGCCCAGATCTGGCCGACCGGATTTGCGATTCCCTTGCCGTATATATCAGGCGCCGAGCCATGGACCGGTTCGAACAGCGACGGGAATGCCTTTTCCGGGTTCAGGTTTGCCGACGGAGCGATGCCGATGGTACCAGTGCACGCCGGCCCCAGGTCCGAGAGTATGTCGCCGAACAGATTTGATGCCACCACGACATCAAACCAGTCCGGGTGCAGCACAAAGTTCGCGGTCAAGATATCGATGTGGTATTTGTCGGCCCGGATATCCGGGTAAGCCGCAGCCATCTCCGCAAACCGCTCGTCCCAGTAAGGCATCGAGATCGAAATGCCGTTTGATTTGGTGGCCGAGGTGACGTGCTTCTTTGCGCGGGTCGCGGCCAGCTCGAACGCGTACTTCATGACCCGGTCGATGCCCTTTCGGGTGAAGACACTTTGCTGCACGACGAATTCGCGCTCGGTGCCTGGGAACATGCGGCCGCCGACCGATGAGTATTCGCCCTCGGTATTTTCGCGGACGATGTAAAAATCAATGTCCCCGATTGTCCGGTTCGCCAACGGGGAGTTGATGCCGGGCATGAGTCGGGCCGGACGCAGGTTGACGTATTGGTCGAATTCCTGCCGGAACTTGACCAGCGATCCCCACAGCGAGACATGGTCCGGAACCGTCGCGGGCCAGCCGACCGCCCCGAAGAAGATTGCATCCTTTCCCCCGAGTATCTCCTTCCAGTTATCGGGCATCATCTTGCCGTGTTTGACATAGTAGTCACAGCTCCATTCGAATTCCTGCCATTGGAACGCGATACTGAACTTGCGGGAGACCGCATCGAGGACGCGCAGTCCTTCTGGCATGACCTCCCTGCCGATCCCGTCTCCGGGAATGACCGCAATCCTGTTGACTTTCATGTTCTTCCTTTGTTTGGCATTCGCGCGTCGCGGGAATACAGGTTTGAACTCACCGAAGGCGCCGCGTGAAACGCGACGACTCGCTGCATCCCGTGAAACATCCGCCAGCTGCCGTGTATCGCGTCATGATGACACCAGAGCATGTACGGGAGCGGCTCCCGCATGTTTGGCGGTTGACATCAGAATTTGATTATTGCAACATGACTGTCCTATTACACCATACAACAAGGGAGAAAATACATCATGTCACCCGTCCATTCGCGCTTCCTTTCCCGTCTGTTCATGCTCCTGGCAACTTGCGCTCCCCTGGCTGCAGTTGCAGCCCAGGATGTCGTTCTGGGTGCATCGGTGCAACTGACCGGCCCGGTTGCCAACACCGGCCGCTATTACCGCGACTCCTATCAATTCGCGATCGACAAGATCAACGCTGCCGGCGGGGTGAAGATCGCCGGCCAGTCTCACAAACTGGCGCTCAAACTCTATGACAACCAGTCCGACGTGAATCTGAGCATGCGCCAGTACACGCAGCTGGTGACCGACGACAAGGTCAATCTTTTGCTGGGCCCGTTCGCCAGCAATTTCGCGCTCGCCGACTCAGCCATTTCCGAGAAGTACAAGATACCCATGGTCCAGGGCGGCGGCGCATCCGACCAGATATTTGCGCGCAATTTCCAGTACATTTTCGGCACGCTCGCACCGGCGAGCAATTATTTTGGCAGCACCATCGATATGCTGAAAATCCTCAAGCCGGCGCCGCAGACCGTGGCCCTGCTGTATGCCGACGATGCATTTGACGTGTCGGTGGCGGATGGCACCCGGCCGATGTTGAAACAAGCGGGATTGAATGTCGTGATGGATGAGCGCTACAGCACCAATGCCACGGACTTCAACTCGCTGCTGTCCCAGATCAAGAGCAAGCAGGCCGACGTGGTGCTGGTGGCCGGCCATGAAACCGAGATCCTTAATTTCGTGCGCCAGGCAAAGAGCCTGGAGGTGGCCCCGAAGATGTATTCGTTCACCGTGGGCGTGCCGAGTGAAGACTTCCGCAAAGCCTTGGGCAAGGATGCCAATTACGCGTTTGGCATGACGCCATGGTTGCCGTCCGCAGAACTGAACGACCGCTGGTTCGGCGATGCGGAGCAATTTGCCAAAGCGTACAAGGCGAAGTTCGGATACGACCCCGACTATCACGCCGCCTCGGGTGCCGCCGACGTCGAAACACTGGTGCAGGCCATGGAAGATGCCGACAGTCTCGATCCGCAGAAAGTGCGCGATGCATTGGCCAGGATCAAGTTCGACAGCCTATACGGACCGATCGCGTTCAATGCGCACGGGCAGATCGAATTGCCGCAAATGGTGATTCAGGTTCAGGGAGACAAGGTCGTCAAAGTCTATGGCCTGAAAGGCATGGTCAATCATCCGAAGTATCCGATGCCCGCCTGGAACAAGCGATAAGCTGTCCGCGGCACGGGTCATCAGGTGGATCTGCTAGCGCAAATTCTCGTCAATGGGGTGCTCCAGGGCGGGCTGTATGCAGTCATGGCGCTTGGACTGGCCCTGGTATGGGGCGTGCTCAACATCGTCAATCTGGCGCATGGCGCGTTCATCATGCTGGGCGGCTACGCGTCATGGTACCTGTATACCTACCTGCACATTGACCCGTTCCTGGGACTGCCGATCACCGCCGTCGTGATGTTCGCGTTCGGCTACGCGCTGCAGCGAGGCCTGCTCAACCTGGTGATCCGCGCGCCGATGTTCAACACGCTGCTGATCACCTTCGGCCTGGAGGTGGTCCTGACCGACCTGGCCCAACTGGTGTTCTCGGCCGACTTTCGCACCATCAATCCTCCCTATGCCGGCAACAGCCTCGCGCTGGGTCCGCTGGTCCTGCCCGTGGCGCGGCTCGCCGCTTTCTCCGTGGCCATCGTTCTGACTGTCAGCATGTGGCTGTTTCTGCTGCACACACGGCTTGGGCGCGCGATTCGCGCCGCTGCCCAGAACCTGGTGGCGGCGCGCCTGCATGGCGTCGAACCGCGGCACCTTTACGCGATGACATTCGGCTTGGGCATCGCGCTGGCGGGGATGGCCGGCACACTCTATGGCACGGTGTCGCAGATCAATCCTTACATCGGTGCGTCGCTCACCGCCAAATCGTTTGCCATCTCGATCATCGGCGGCCTGGAAAATCCGCTGGGCGTGATCGTCGGGGGACTGTTCCTCGGGATCGTGGAGTCACTGACCACCCTGTATATCGGCCAAACCTATGCGGATGTTGCCAGCTTCGGCATCCTGGTGCTGGTGCTGATCGTGCGGCCTGGCGGTCTGCTCGGGAAGACGGCATGAAGGCGTGGCAGATCGGGCTGGTTCTGGCCGCACTGTTGGTGCTCGCCTGTGTACCCTGGTACGGTTCGGACGTGCTGATACAGTTCGGCATCAACGCGCTGCTGATGGCCGTATTGGCACAGGGCTGGAACATCATCGGCGGTTACACCGGTTATGCCTCGTTCGGCAATTCGGTTTTTTACGGCTTGGGGAGTTACGGCGTCGCCATCGCGATGGTGCAGTGGCATTTGCCGTTCGCGGTCGGCATGGCTTTCGGGGTGGTGCTGGCGGTCGTCTTTGCCGTCCTGCTGGGCATCCCCGTGCTGCGGCTCAAGGGCCACTACTTCGCGATCGCGACGCTGGCGCTGGCGCAGGTCATGACGGCGATCGTTTCCAATGTGGGTCTGGCCGGCCAGAACATCGGCCTGGTCCTGCCGCCGCTGAACAATGATCCGCTGTTCTACGAATTATCGCTGGGCTTGCTGACCATCGCGACGCTGACGATCTGGGGTCTGACACGCAGCCGCTTCGGCTTCGGGCTGATCGCGATCCGGGAAAACGAGGAAGGCGCGGTTGTCATGGGGGTGAACACCACGCTGTACAAGGTGCTGGCTTTTGCGCTATCGGGGATATTCAGCGCGCTGGCTGGCGGTATCCATGCCTACTGGATCACCTTTCTTGACCCGGCAAGCGCGTTCGATATCAGCCTCAACGTCAAGATGATCATCATGGCCGTGTTCGGCGGCCCAGGCACCGTACTCGGCCCCATCGTCGGCGCGTTCACGCTGTCGGCCGTGTCCGAATTCCTGTCGAGCGAAGTGACGCGCATCGCCGGACTGTTCTTCGGTGTCGTCATCGTTGTCGCGGTGGTGCTCATGCCGCGCGGTCTGGCCGACGTGATCAGACGGATACGCAAAATGGGCTGGGGCTATTTCATCGAAAACATCCGCGCTCACCGGCTATGACACCCTTCCTGGAAGTTCGCAATGCAACGCGGCGCTTCGCCGGACTGGTTGCCGTCGACGATGTCAGTTTCACGCTGGCCCCGGGCGAGATACTCGGGCTGATCGGCCCCAACGGTGCCGGCAAGACGACGCTGATCAGCCTGATCAGCGGCACGCACGACCTCAGCGCAGGCGAGATATTTTTTCAGGGTGCATCCATCAACCACCTGCCGGCGTTCCGCCGCGCCAGGCTGGGCATAGGCCGCACCTTCCAGATCATGCGGCCGTTTCCCGTCCTGTCGGTACTGGATAACGTGGCCGTCGGCGCGCTGTTCGGGCGCGGCGGCGGCCAGCCAAAATTGGCCGTGGCGCGCGAACAGGCGCGCGAATGCCTTGAGTTCGTGGGCCTGGGCAAGATCATCGACAAGCGGGCCGATGAACTCGGCGGCCCGGACCGGAAGCGCCTGGAGCTGGCGAAGGCGCTGGCGATGCAACCGCAGGTGCTGCTCTGCGATGAAGTCATGGCCGGCCTGAACCACGTCGAGATCGACGAGGTCATCGACGTGATCCGCAAGGTGCGCGATCGCGGCATCAGTATCCTGGTGATCGAACACGTGATCAAGGCGATCAAAAGCCTCTCCGACCGCCTGCTGGTGCTGCACCACGGAGAAAAGATCGCGGACGGCACACCCGACGCCGTGCTGGCGGACCCCATCGTGATCGAGGCTTATCTCGGAAAGAAACGCGCATGAATGGCCAGGCAGATCGCACCCCCTTGCTGAAAGTCGAGAACCTGTGCGCCGGCTACGGCGGCATGCATGTGCTGCACGACGTGACGCTGGAAGTCTACCCGGCCGAAATGGTGGCGCTGGTCGGCAGCAATGGCGCCGGCAAGACCACCCTGCTGCGCGCGCTGTCGCGTATGCTGCACTGTACCGGCAGCATCGTCATGAACGGCCGGGAACTGGCCGGCATGACGCCGGACCAGGCCTTCGGCCTGGGCCTGGTGCAGGTCCCGGAAGGGCGCCAGCTGTTCGACCGGATGACCGTGCAGGACAATCTGCTGATGGGGAGCTACCGGCGCAAGGACAAGGCAGCGGTCGCGCGCGACCTCGACAGGATTTACACCATGTTCCCGCGCCTGACGGAACGGCGGCGCCAACTGGCGGGGAGCATGTCGGGCGGCGAGCAGCAGATGTGCGCGATGGCGCGCGCGCTGATGGCCGCACCGGTGTTGATGATGGTCGATGAGATGAGCCTGGGGCTCGCACCCGTCGTGGTCGAGCAGTTGATGGAGGTGCTTGCCGCGATCCGGCTTGACGGCGTGACCGTGCTGCTGGTCGAGCAGGATGTGCAACTGGCGTTGTCCGGCGCAGACCGTGCCTATGTGATGGAAACCGGCAGTATCGTGCACCACGGGTCAGCCAAGGCCCTGATCGATGATCCGGCTGTCCAGCAGGCCTATTGGGGCATCTAGATTGTCGCACCGGCGATGACCTATCGCCGGCAATCATCCAATCCTTCCATCGCTCGCACGGCCAACGATATGTACCACGGTGAGAAATTCAACACCATCACGCATCTCGCCGGCGCCATACTGGCGATCGCAGGTTCGGTGGTGCTCATCGTGTCTGCCTCGCGGCAGGGCGATCCATGGAAGATCGTCAGCGCCTCGATTTACGGCGCGACCCTGATCCTGCTGTATAGCTTTTCCACGCTTTACCACAGCATGCGCGGACGCGCCAAGAACATCCTGCGCGAACTGGACCACCACAGCATCTATTTCCTGATTGCGGGCAGTTACACCCCGTTCTGCCTGGTGACGTTGCGCGGTCCCTGGGGATGGTCGCTGTTTGGCGTCGTATGGGGTTTCGCGGTGCTGGGCAGCCTGCAGGAACTGTGGCTGAAGAACAGCGCCCGGGTGTTGTCGGTGCTGATCTACATCGTGATGGGCTGGGTGGCTGTGGTGGCGCTGGTCCAGCTTCTGCATGCGCTTGGACCGTACGGATTTGCCTGGCTGGTGGCCGGGGGGCTGTTCTATACGATAGGCATCGTGTTCTATGTAATCGACACCCGCATCGCGCACGGGCACGGTATCTGGCACCTGTTCGTGCTTGCAGGCAGCGCGGCGCATTATGTCGCGATCCTGCTTTATGTGCTCTAGGCGTTACAGGGGCTGTGCCCGTAGAATACGCAGCACCGCAATAAACACACCGATAATCACGTAGCCCGGCGCCATTGCCAGGACCATGGATATAATGGCGCCCGGCGATGCTTCAGCCTGGCACAATCTGTCCACGGCATTTCGATTTTTATCAAGAAGGTCAATATGAAAAAGGCAATCCTGGCAATGCTTGCTTGTTGTGGCGCTGGAATGACTATGAATGTAGCCGCGCTGGAAGATTATGCCGGCTTCTCGGTGAATGAAGCCAGGAGCAGCGACTTCGGGGAAAACAACACTTCAGCCGGGTTCACCGGCCTGATCTCGGCAAGGCCGAACGAATACTACGGTTATGAGGAGCAATTCGGCATCATCGGCAGAGCGGGTCACTACGCCTTGAACGCAGAAGGGGATTTCTCCCTGGCCGGCTTTTTGCCTTTGGGCAATAGCGGCATCAATCTCTATGGCAAGGCGGGCGCGGATGCGACCTTTTCATCCGGCAATGTATTCAACAGCGGATTTACCTACGGTGCCGGCGTTGAATACCAGCGCGGCAGGGATGCCGTTCGCGTGGGCTTTCAACACCTGAATGTAGGCAAGTCCCCGTCCTACAGCACCAGGCTGATCGGCGTCACGTTCATGGTCAGATTGGGCGAGTAAATGATCCTGGCTTCCGCAACCTCCGGATACGCGGAAGATCATCGAGGGACAAGGCAAACTTGAATAACATCGGCAAATATAAAATCATCAGGAAGCTGGGTGAAGGCGGGACCAGCAATGTGCTGCTTGCCGTTGATCCTTTCAACGGCCAGCAGGTCGCGCTCAAGCTGATAGAACTGAACTCGATTCGCGACAAGGCTACCGCAAAGGCACATAAAAAACTGTTGCAGGTCGAGGCATCCCTGGTTGGCAAGCTGCAGCATCCGCATATCGTGCAAATGCTTGATGCGGTGATAACCGATGATCTCAGTTACATCGTGATGGAGTTCGTCGATGGAGGGTCGCTCGAACAATATGCTGAACCCGACCGGCTCCTGCCCATCGCAACGGTGGCCGACATCATGTTCAAGTGCTGCAAGGCACTCGAATATGCGCAAGACCAGGGCGTGATCCACCGCGACATCAAACCCGCCAACATATTGATACATGGGAAAGCCGAAATCAAGATTTCCGATTTTGGCGCAGCGATGATCCTGGATGGCGATAGCACCATGGTCATCGGGGTGGGATCACCCACCTACATGTCGCCGGAGCAAATCACCGGGGAAAAGCTGACACATCAGACCGATATCTATTCGCTCGGCGTGACGATGTACAGGCTGCTCACCGGAAAATCGCCGTTCCAGGCGACCAGCCGGCACGGGTTGTTTCACCAGATCGTGAACAGCGAACAGACTCCGACCGGGGTCCATCGTCCGGACATACCGGAAAAGCTGGATAGCATCATGCAGCGCGCGATGCAGCGGGATTTATCCCGGCGATATCAGGAATGGAGCGAATTCGCCGATGACCTATCGTCTTTTCTGAATCTGAATGACAATGGACAGGAAGTCATTTTCGATGCCGAGAAATTCGATGCGATGCGGCGGGCCCCATTCTTTGAAAAGTTCAGCGATGTTGAATTGTGGGAAGTGCTGCACCTGAGCAAGTGGCACAAGGTCAGGAAGGGCGTATCCATCCTGAATGCGGGAGACACGGGGAACACGTTCTTCATATTGGCCGATGGGGTAGCCAAGGTGCTCAGGAACGGGAATCTGGTCGACTTCCTGCACAAGGGAGATTGTTTTGGCGAGATAAAGCGATTGCCCGAGAGCGATTATCTGCGCACGACCGGCATTGAAGCAGGAACCGACTGCATTCTGTTTGAGGTGGATCTGGATGTCCTGGAAAAGGCATCGCTGGAATGCCGCTATCAGTTCAACGAGGCCTTTTTGCATATCCTGCTGAAGCGACTGAATTCGGCCAATGCACGCATCTCCAAATTGCTCGGGGCAAAGGAATATTACGGGGTACCCGTCAAGCCCGCTTAAGCCGCCGGTTTAACGGCCTGATCCTGACGCGGCGTTTTTGCGACATGAGGTGCTGACTGCAGGTTGATTGCTTCGGGCGGCGACCAGTTGATTTGCGGCAATGCTCACTTTTTTCTACCAGTGCCGGCTTTGCAGCGGTATATTACTATTTATGAACAGCGATCCCGTGCCAGGATCCGGCATTCTCAACGGCAATGGACGCCTGCATGACGCCGGTTGAGATATCCATTAACGGCAAACCGAATTCCTGGATCAATTCAGTTTTTGACTTTTGCAAGAACATATCGAACATCGCCCGATCATGACAGACACTGAAGCACAGTTGAAACGCTATCAGATATTGGCGAACAGCATTCGCGATGGTATCCATGTCATGAATATTCAGGGCAACGTAGTTGAAGTCAATGACGCCTTCTGCGATATGCTGGGCTATACGCATGACGAAGCAAAAAAACTCAACATTGCCGATTGGAATGCGCAGTACCCGAAGGAGGAGCTGCTTGCGAGACTCGGCAATTCCATCGGCAAAAGCGCCAGATTCGAAACCGTGCACCGTCGCAAGGACGGCAAACTGATCAACGTCGAAATCAGCACCTCGGGTATCGATATAGAAGGGCAGACTTACTTCTTTGCATCCAGTCGCGACATCACCGAGCGCAAGGCCATCGAGTCCAGAACAAGGATGAACCTGGAGCAACAGGCCGTATTGAGGGAATTGCTGGAGATAAGCATGGCGGCCCGGCCACTGGAGGAAACTTTGGCGAAATGCCTAGACCGGCTGCTGGCAGTATCCTGGCTGGCCATGCTGCCCAAGGGCGGGATCTTTGTGATGGAAGAAAGCAGGCAAAACCTGAAGCTGCTGGTCTCCCACAGGCTGTCTGCCCAGATTCAATCGCTCTGCGCGCGCGTGCCGCTGCGCCTTTGCCATTGCGGGCGGGCCGCCGCCAGTGGCGAGATGCAGTATGCCCAATGCGTCGATGCACGCCACGAGATCACTTTTCCGGGCATAGAGGACCACGGCCACTACAGCCCGCCGCTCATTGCAAACAATGAAATACTCGGCGTGCTGGTACTGTATCTACCGGTCGATTTTCAGCGCGAGCCCATGAAGGAGCAGTTCATCGCGTCCGTGGCCGACATTCTGGCCGGGCTGATCAGCCGCAAGAACGCCGAACATGCGCTTCTCACGCATCAAGCAAATCTGGAGGAACTCGTGGCAACACGCACCGCCGACCTGACAAAGGCCAAGGAAGCCGCAGAGGTCGCCAATATGGCCAAATCGTCCTTTCTCTCCAGAATGAGCCATGAGTTGCGCACCCCCCTGAACGCGATACTCGGGTTCGGCCAGATGCTGGATATGGACGCAGGACTCAGTCCGTCGGACAAACAGGAATCAATCAAACATATTGTCACCTCGGGGCAACAACTGCTGGAGCTGATCAACGATTTGCTGGATTTTGCCCAGATAGACATTGGCAACATGCACCTCAACATCCAGCCGCTCAACATTGCCAATCTCACATCAAGCTGCGTGGCGCAAGTCAAGGCTGCCATGGCGAGCCAGAACAAATCCGGGATTGAAAACAGGATCACCGACACCTCGCTCATGGTACAAGGCGACAACCAGCGTGTTCGGCAGGCCCTGATCAACCTGCTCACCAATGCAGTGAAATATAACAGGGAAAATGAGCGGGTCACGGTCAGCAGCAGGATTGAAAATGCAGGCCGGCTGCGCATCGAGGTGCGCGATCACGGGTTGGGCATCGCCAGCGACAAATTGCCATTATTGTTCACGCCCTTCGAGCGCATCGAGCAAAAGCATGGCACGATTCCGGGAGTCGGGATCGGTCTGCATATCACCAAACAATTGGTGGAAGCAATGCGTGGCACAGTGGGTGTTGAAAGCGTGCAGGGTCAGGGCAGCACATTCTGGTTCGAATTGCCCTTGGCGGAAATGGCCCGGCAGCCAACCCTGGCGGCCGGGAAAAACGCCCAGCCGGTGCCGCACGGCGACGTGAAACCTGTGGTGCTGTATGTCGAAGACAATCCCGTCAATGTCAAACTGATGCAGGCAGCGATGAAAAATCGTCCCGGGGTGGAACTGCTAACGGCCGGAACAGCAGATGAGGGCTTGACGATCGCAAAGGAAAAACTTCCCGACCTCATTCTGATGGACATCCAGCTACCGGGGATCGATGGCATCACAGCCACAACCCTGTTGAAGGCAAACGACAGAACCAGGAATATTCCCGTTGTGGCATTGAGTGCCGATGCGCGCAAGGAAGATATCGACCGGGCGTTAAGCAGCGGCTGCAGCGCTTACCTGACCAAGCCGATCGACCTGCAGGCGCTGTATCAATTGATCGACAGCATTCGCCAGGTCGAGAATTCGCGTTGAGACGGATCGCGGATGACTGATTGTGTCGTGCTCTGTTCGTTGCCGGCAGCTGCATGATGGCGGCGCAGACAATGCCGCAACGCGCCCAATTCGGAACATGAATAACAATAACGAGCGCAGGATAAAGCCCGTTCCCATCATTGCCAGGACGGTTCAGCTTGCTTCTTGCAGCGTCAAAGCTGCACCGGTCAATTGCAGGAGAAAAGCATGAATCCGCCCTGCCCCGAAAATGCGTCGTCCCAGGCCGCCGTTATCGCGCGCATGGAAGCCCTCTTTGCCCGGCAACAGACAGCCTTTTCCCGATCGCCCATGCCCGGCCTGGCAGAGCGCAAACGAAATCTCGCGGTGCTCAGGGCGCTGCTGATCGATCACACGGAGGCGATCGCCGAAGCGATCAGCACCGATTTCACGGCACACTCGGTCGATGAGACGCTGCTCGGCGAGATCATACCCGGCATCCGCAGCATCGATTACGCTCGGACACGCCTGCACCGCTGGATGAAACCCAGCCGCCGCAGTGTAAGCCTCGATCTGCTGCCGGCCAGTGCGCGTGTCGTTTACCAGCCGCTGGGCGTGGTCGGCATCATGGTGCCATTCAACTATCCGGTGAATCTGGCCATTGTCCCGATGGCGGCGGCACTGGCCGCCGGCAACCGGGTAATGATCAAGATGTCGGAGTTCACGCCGGCGACCGCAGCACTGGTGCAGGAATTGCTGCGCAAATACTTCGATGAAGACCAGGCCGCTGCGGTGACCGGCGCGGCGGACATCGGCGCCGCGTTTTCCAGACTCCCCTTCGACCATCTCCTGTTCACCGGCTCGATACCGGTCGGCAAACAGGTCATGCGCGCTGCGGCGGACAACCTGACGCCCGTCACACTGGAACTGGGCGGCAAGTCGCCGGCCATCATCGCCGCGGACATTCCGCTGGCAGACATCGTCGACCGGATCTGCTTCGCCAAGTCGCTGAATGCCGGCCAGACCTGCGTGGCGCCGGACTACATCCTGATCCCCCGCGGCAGGCGGGAACCCTTCATGCAGCTATACAAGGCCGCGTTCCGGAAGATGTTTCCAACCATCAACGGCAACCCGGACTACACCAGCATCGCGAATGCCCGCAGCCATCAGCGCTTGCAGGACCTGCTTGAGGATGCCGCCGGCAAGGGCGCAAGGATTGAAAAGGCATGCGATGAAACGATAGCCGACGGAACGTTCCGCATGCCGTTGCACCTGGTGGCGAATGTGACAGACAAGATGAAGATCATGCAGCAGGAACTGTTCGGTCCGATCCTGCCGGTCGTCCCCTACGACAGCATCGAACAGGCCCTGGACTATGTGAATCGGCGCCCGCGCCCGCTGGCACTGTACCTGTTCACTTACGACAGGGCATTGCAAGACCTTGTCACCAAAGGCACACACTCCGGCACCATGTGCATCAACGACGCGGTGATCCAGGTCGCCGTGGACGACCTGCCTTTCGGCGGTATCGGCCCGTCCGGCATGGGCCAGTACCACGGCCGCGAGGGATTCCTGACGATGTCCAAGGCCAAGTCGATATTGAGCAAGGGCAGGTTCAATGCGATGAAATTCATGTATCCGCCCTATGGCGGAACCCTGCAGAGATGGTTGCTGAAATGGCTGGCACGTTAGGATCTGCTACAGTGTGCATCGCGGGTAGCGCAGGCCGACGCCGGCGAGCTGATCACCAGATGCGAACGCCTCGTTTCGATGCAGCCTCAGGAGCAGGCCATTGCAAGGCGTGAATGCCCAAGCGCCGGAAGCAAATTCCGCAAAAATGCAGTAATGTGCCGCCATTGGCTACCGCACCACCAAGAATCCCGATGCTAAACCTGAATGAGCTCCATGACCGGTTATCTCCAACACTGAGATTTACCCTTGCTGGACTGGCAATCGCGCTTGCGCTCGTGCTGCGCCTTTGGGCGTTGCCGGTCGAGTCCGGCTTGGCATTCATGACGTTCTATCCGGCGATGATCATCTGCTTCTATCTGTTCGGAATCGGGCCGGGCATATTTTCATCCGTGATCAGCGCGGCCCTGGTCCATTACATTTTCATACCACCATACCGGCATTTTTTGTCCATTTCATCCGGTGATATCGCGGTCGTGAATTTCCTGTTCGCATCTGCCGTGATCGGTTATGTCGTCAACAAGCTGCAAAATTACTCGCGGCAGGTGCTCAGCACAGTGGATGAACTTCACGTTGCCGCAACCGCGTTCGAATCTCAGGAAAGTCTGGTCATCACCGATGCCAAAGGCATCATTCTGAGAGTCAACAAGGCGTTCACCGAAAGCACCGGCTATACGGCCGAAGAAGCCATCGGAAAGAATCCGCGCCATTTGCTCAGGTCCGGCCGCCACAACAAGGATTTCTACCTCGACATGTGGGATACCATCAAACGGACGGGCAAATGGCAGGGAGAAATCTGGGATCGGCGCAAGAATGGCGGTATCTACCCGAAATGGCTCTCGATCAGCACCGTCAAGGATGCCGGGGGGGGCATTACCCATTATGTCGGATCGCACATCGACATCACTGAACGCAAGTCTTCAGAAGAAAAAATCCAGCATCTGGCCTTTTATGACTACCTGACCGACCTGCCGAATCGCCGTCTGTTGCTGGACCGTTTGGACAAGGCGCTGGCTGTCAGCGCGCGCAACGGATGGCACGGCGCGTTGCTGTTTCTGGATATCGATCACTTCAAGACCATCAATGACACCCAGGGCCATACCATAGGCGATCAGCTGCTGGTCGAGGTGGCACGCCGCCTGCGGTGTTGCGTGCGCGAGGGTGACAGCATGGCGCGGCTGGGCGGCGATGAATTTGTGGTGGTGCTTGAAGACCTGAGCGGCGAGGCGGCCGAAGCAGCGACCCAAACCGAACTGGTCGCGGAAAAGATCCGCGGCGAGTTGGCCCGTCCCTACGATTTGAAAGATCATGAATTCCTCTGTTCGGTCAGCATCGGCATCAGCCTGTTCAAGGGCCATCACGAAGTCGCCGAGGAATTGCTCCAGAAATCCGATGTTGCGATGTACCAGGCCAAGACGGCCGGGCGCAATACCATCCGCTTCTTTGACCCGCAAATGCAGGCAGCGTTGGAGGAACGCGCGGAATTGGAAGCCGATCTTCGCCATGCGCTCGAGAAGCAGCAATTCTTCCTGCATTACCAGGTCCAGGTGGACAGTCTGCGCCGTCCGCTGGGCGCAGAGGCATTGCTGCGCTGGATTCATCCCACGCGCGGCCTGGTTGACCCGCTGCAGTTCATTTCGATTGCCGAAGAAACCGGGCTGATCACGCCGATCGGGTTTTGGGTGCTCCAGGCCGCCTGCACGCAACTCAAGGAGTGGCAGACCGATGCGTCGACACGAGACCTGACGCTGGCGGTGAATGTCAGCGCGAAGCAGTTCCGACAGCCCGACTTCGTGCCCCATGTGCAGCGCGTATTGCAAAAGAGCGGTGCCAAACCTTCGCACCTCAAACTGGAGCTGACCGAAAGCACCGTGCTTGAAAATGTCGAAGACACCATCGCGAAGATGCGCGAGCTGAAATTGCTCGGTTTGAGATTTTCGCTGGATGATTTCGGCACGGGTTACTCATCTTTGCAATACCTCAAGCGTCTGCCGCTGGACCAGATCAAGATCGACCAGTCTTTTGTGCGCGATATCGTGAGCGACCTTAACGATGCGGCGATCGTCCAGACCATCATCGCGATGACCGATGCACTGGGTCTGGACGTGATCGCCGAAGGCGTGGAAACGGAGGAGCAATACCAGTTTCTCGAGCAGCATGGCTGCCACGCCTTTCAGGGCTATCTGTTCAGCGAACCTGTTCCGCTCGCGCAATTCGAGATGTCGGTGACACAGGATTGACTGCTGTCGGCCATGAAATCGGTGGCAAGCATTCATTTTGGGGAGAAAGTCGAATCCCCGTCAGGGACGAAAGCCGCACCGGCCAATGGCAATCAGCCGCCATGACTTTCTGCACTGTGGCTTTGCCGGAATTTGAACTTGATCTTACCTTCGACAAACGGCACGATGCGAACATGATGCTTCTCTCCTCGATGATCCGGCCGGGTTTTTGCGGGAACCATGACATCCCTGCGAAATACTGGCGCATTGGTTTTTTTATGGAGCAATAGCAGTGCCCCGTCATGCGCCGGACAACCCCTGAGCAATCCTAGACGATCATCATGCATCCATTTTCTGCCATTTTTGATTACAGCCATTTCGCATCAACGGTCCTGCTAGCCGTTGGGGCATTGTTGCCTATCGTCGATCCGCTGGGCGGAGCGCCGATCTTTATCGCGATGACGGCAGGTCTGACGCAAACGGAGCGGGTCCGGATGGCCAAGACCGTCGCGATCAACAGTTTTCTTCTCCTCATTGCGTCGGTTCTGATCGGCGCTTATGTGCTAGACTTCTTCGGCATATCCATACCCGCGGTCCAAATCGGCGGCGGTGTGGTCATCTGCGCCATCGCCTGGTCGCTGCTCAACAGGCCCAATTCGCCGCCTGCTATTGCCCAGGAAGAGCCAACGACGGCAACTGCGGAAGATCTTGGCCAGCGCGCGTTCTACCCGCTGACGATGCCGCTTACCGTCGGCCCCGGTTCGATCTCGGTCGCCCTCACACTTGGCGCCAACCCGGCCAAAGGACTGCGCCCATTGGTCGAGACTGCGCTCGGGCAAGCGCTTGGCATCCTGATCGTGGTGTTGAGTGTATACCTCAGCTACCGTTACGCTGATCGCCTCACCAAGAGACTGGGGCCGATCGGAACCGGTGTGGTGGTTCGCCTCTCGGCATTCATCCTGCTGTGTATCGGTGTCCAGATCTGCTGGAACGGCCTGCACACGCTGATAATCGCGACGTTCCCGACCACTGCTTCATAAGCCAAAACCATTTCCGACAAACTGGTCCTTGGGCCACTGCGGTGCAGACATTTTCTTTAATGTTTTCTGGCGCGCACACTTAAAAATATCTGGTTGATTTATCGCATGCGCATCTTCGTTCCGTCGGACAGTTGAGGGGAAACCATGAATACTCAGACCACCGCAAGCAAGATGCTGTCTTTTCTCGACCCCGCACAGCCCCAGCCCTGGGCCAGCTTCATCGAGCAGATCGACGCGTGGCGCCGCACCTCGGAAAGCTCGGCTACTGGCTGGAAACGCTGAAGCATCCGAAAAAGGTGCTCAATGTCGACATACCGATCCGTCGCGATGACGGGTCGCTGGCGCATTTCGAGGGCTTTCGGGTCCATCACAATCTTTCCCGCGGTCCCGGCAAGGGCGGCGTGCGTTTCCATCCGGGCGTGACCATGAATGAGGTCATGGCACTGGCGGGCTGGATGACCATCAAGAATGCCGCGCTGAACCTGCCCTACGGCGGCGCAAAAGGCGGCGTGCGCGTAGATCCGGCATCACTGTCGACGGCGGAGCTGGAACGGCTGACGCGCCGCTATACCTCGGAGATCGGCATCCTGATCGGCCCGGGCAAGGATATCCCGGCGCCGGATGTCGGCACCAACGAACAGACCATGGCCTGGATGATGGATACCTGCTCCATCAACCAGGGCGGCACGGTGACCGGCGCGGCCTGTATCCATAAGTACCTTCCTTGATAGTGTTCGTGGCTACGACCAGAAAAGCTGCGGACACCCGATAAAAAATCCAAAGATGGCCGGATAAACCTACCGCAACACGATAAAATTAAGCCTTTAATGGAATACTGATTTGCCTTGGTTGTTCCAGCGCCGGGGAGCCGCCCTGCCCGTCGATTTGTACTACAGCACGATCCGTGCGATTTAACCGAACAGATAACTTCAAGAAAATAATATGCCCGCGAACAAATACCATTTCCCCAGGCGCAGCGTACAGATCGCCACACTGATTTTGATTTCGCTGATCCCGGTCCTCGGGTTGTTCCGGATCGATCTGCCTTCGGCCAGCTTCCAGGTGCTCAATCATCAGATCTGGTGGTCGAATTTTTTCTTCATCTCCGGACTCGCGATCGTCGTCGCAATCATTCCCATCATCACCTATGTGACGGTAGGCGCGGTCTGGTGCGGCTGGGCCTGCCCGCAGAACCTGCTCTCGGAATGGGCGAACAACCTGACCTATAAATTCCTCGGCAAGCGCGCCGACGTGCGCGTCGACGGCAAGGGCATGGTGGTCGCCGCAGCGAAGAACAAGGCGGTCAACTGGCTGATACTCGGTGCGATCTTCATGGCAGCAGCGATGGTTCTGGCACTCGTGCCGATGCTGCTGTTCTATCCGCGCGGCGACATGTGGGCATTCGTCACCTTCAGCGCCAGCCCGGACATGGCCGAGTCGATGAAGTACACGTATTATTTCCTGGTGCTGCTGATCTTCATCGATATCGCGTTCGTCCGCTATTTCTTCTGCGATTACGCCTGCTTTTACCGCATGGGGCACATGCTGTTCAAGACCCGGGATGCGCTGCACGTGACCTACGATGCATCACGCTCGGCGGATTGCGCCAAGTGCAACTACTGTGCGACATCCTGCATTACCGCGATCCAGCCGACCGATATAAAAATTGCCGACGCGTGCATCGGTTGCGGGGAATGCATCGATGCCTGCGACCGCTTGCACGAGAAAGCCGGAACGCCGGGGTTGCTGCGTTTCGAGCTCAGGAAAAGGGGAAGCGATCCCACCATGGGACAGAAGTTCAGGGCATTCCTGTCCCGCCTGAACTGGCCGATCGGTTTGATCTTCCTGTACGGATGCGTGATGATGGGATGGGGCATCGCGACCCAGCCGCCCGTCCAGACTCCGCTGTCCCCGGAGCAGATGCACCGGATCCAGATGGTTGCGCGCGCCTGCGACAGCCGCTGTTCCACGTTCATCGCGTCGTGCAAGGGCGACAACATTGCAGGGTGTTACCGCGCATCGGCATGCAAATGCGACTGCAATCTGCAGCTCGACCCGGGCAATGCGTCCAGCGGCAATTGGCGGCAATGCGTGAAGAAATATACCTCGCTTGCCGACGCGATCGCCTCCCGCGGCAAGCACTAGCTCCGAGGACCGGAATTGAGCGAAATATCCAATGCGCTTAAAATCAGCATGCCCGCAAACTGCCTTCCCGATGGGTTAAGGCAGCGCATGCGGGTCAATTTGATGACAGCCGTATCTGAAATGAAAAAAAATGAAATCCCGATTGTGCATTCAGCCTGGTCCAATCTGACTTCACACCGGTCCGTATTTCTCCGATGAAATTCACCCCTGCCAGCCTGCTCCGCGGATTGCGGGAATATTTCGGCCGCCCGGCCGTCTCAGCCCCCCCGACCTGCCGGAAATCCGCAACCGGACCGAATTGAGCGACATCCAGCGGCGCATCAGGATATATCTGCAAGCGTTATGGGGCAGCGATTTTGTGATCAAGCCGATCAATGTCAAACGCGACGCCGGTGAGACACGGGAGCCTTTCGTGGAAAAGACCTCCATCAACCTGCCCGCCTATATCGACGATTTCGTGCAGGATGGCGTGACGCGCCATACCGGAATGGAAATCTATCGCGCGGCTGCAACCCATGCCGCAGCACACATCATTTACTCGACGCAGCAATTCCCGGACAGGCTGGCCAACGATTGGCAGCGCGCGGTGATCGCGACGATCGAGGATGCGCGCGTGGAAGCCCTGGCGATACGCGAATTCCCCGGCCTCAAGCCGCTCTGGACCCGGCAGCACAGCGCCACCCCGTCGCAAAACCGGACCGCCGCGGATTACCTCAACCGGCTGGCGCGGGCACTGCTCGATGAGGACTACCGGGATGACGATCCCTGGATCAGCCAGGGACGCACGCTGTTCCGGGCTGCTGACGACCTGGAGGCATACAACTTTTCCTGGGACCTCGGATTGCGGCTCGAGCAGGCGTTCATGCACCGAAAGCTCAGGTTTCAGGACCCCGCCGTCGAGACCGCCCCGCCCTACCGCGACGACAACCGCAGTTTCTGGGAATCGGCAAATTCGGATTCCATTGACCCGCTGGACGTGCCCTGGCTAAAATTGATCGCCTCTGAAAAGACGCTGTCCGGCACCGAAGAGGACAAAAAGTATACCCACTTGCAAATGCGCATCAAGGATGCCGCCGCGGCCGACACCTATCTCTATCCCGAATGGGATTACCGCAGCGAAGTCAGCACGCCTTCCTGGGTCACCCTGCGGGAAAGGGAAGCCGCGACGGGCGAACTTGAAATCATCGAGGACATTACCGCGCAAAACAGGCATGTGATCACGCGCATGAAGAATCTTCTGCTGGCAATCCAGTACAAGGGCGTGCGGCGCATCAGGAAACAGCAGGAAGGAGACGAGATCGACATCAATGCCGCGATACGCGCGCTGATCGATTTCAGGCTGGGCATCATGCCCGACGACCGGGTGATGATGAGCTCATTGCGCAAGATCCGGGACATTTCTGTGCTGCTGCTGCTGGACCTATCCGGTTCGGCAAACCAGCGCATCAAGGGGCAGGACTATACCGTGCTGCAGCTCACGCAGAAGGTTTGCGTGCTGTTTGCGGAGGCGATCGAGGCGGTCGGTGATCCGCTGGCGATCCATGGTTTCAATTCCAGGGGCCGCCAGGACGTCGATTATTTCAGGTTCAAGGACTTCGACCAGCCGTATGATGACGTTGCGAAAGCCAGAATCGCCGGCATGTCGGGCGACCGTTCGACCCGCATGGGCGCCGCGATACGCCATGCCACCCGCCACCTCAACGAGCACCATTCCGGCAAGAAGCTGCTGATGACCATCACCGACGGGGCGCCAGCAGACATCGACATGCCCGACCGGCATTACCTGCGCTACGACCTGAAGCACGCAGTGATCGAGGCACAGCAATGCGGCATCCATACCTATTGCATCGGCCTCGACCCCAAGGCGGATGAATATATCTCGAGGATATTCGGCGCCAAGAACTATATGGTGGTGGATCATGTCAAGACGCTGCCTGAAAAAATGCTTAGGATTTATGCGGCCCTGACACTCTAGATTTAACCCACCCCTCTGACTGAATCGGACTCGCGGTCTATTCATGGCGCAGGTGCAACTTGCAACATGACGAAGCTGTCCCGAATGCCCCGAGTCTGGCTCTAACCGATCGCCAGATTGTCTTGAATTATCAGCATCCCAAGTGTTTCATTCATTCTGAAAACGCAAATTCCCTCGATCAGATTACGGAAGTTAAAATTTGGCTATATACTCGATAATGACAAAACGGAATCCGATAATCACGAATAAGCGACATCTGCATGCCCTATAATCCATGCTTTGCTGGCAAGACCGAGATGACTACCGGCGTGTTTTTTTCCATTGCTTTTTTGGTGTAATACTGGAGGAAATAATGAAACTGCTTAAAACAATTTTAATCAGCGTCTTGCTGGGTCTCGCAGTCGGATTGTGGCTCGGCGTGAACATCGGACGCGAGGTGCCCCTGTACTCGAATCCGTTTGACGCCCACACGCTGAATCAGAAACTCAAAAGCGTGACCGGGGAAACGCTGGAAAAGGGCGGACAGGCGCTGGAAAAATCCGGCCAGGCATTGCAGGACAAACTGACAAAATAGATTCTGGATCAACCCCGCAACGACCCTGCTGAACGGATCGTAGCGCTGTTGCAATATTTGATGCTCCGGCGGAGGCCAACGATGATACTTTTAGGAACCAACACCAGCCCCTATGTGCGCAAGGTGCGCTTGCTCCTGCTGGAAAAAGCAATCCCCCACGATTATCTGGTCGACCCGCCCCGCGAACCGGGCAGCCAGGTAGCGCGCGTCAATCCGCTCGGACGTATCCCGGCGCTGATACTCGATGACGAGACCTGTGTGTTCGATTCGCCTGTGATCGCGGAGTATGCCGACACCCTGAACGACACGCCGATTCTGATCCCGCGCAAACACGCGCTTGCCCGGATGCGCGTCAAACGCTGGGAGGCGCTGGCGGACGGCATCATGGATTCGGCCGTTGTGGTTCGCACGGAACGCTTGCGCCCCGCGGAACACCAGCAAGCAGCCACTCTGGACGTGCATAACAATGCCATCACGCGCGCGCTGTCTTTTTCCTCCGAACAACTGGGCAGGCATCAATGGTGCGAGGGAACATCGGTCACGCTGGCCGATCTGGCACTGGTGAGCGCGCTGATCTATCTGGACCTGCGCCAGCCCGAACGCGACTGGCGCGGCCCGCACCCCAATCTAGCGGAATGGTTCACGCGCATCCGCGGGCGCGACAGCGTGCATGCCGTGTTGGCGGAATGAGCCGCGCTATTCGGGATTGAACCGGAACTGATGGCGAGGGCCGATACCGGCAGGGATGACCGGTACCGGCCCGTTAAATCGGCTTATGCGGGATGACTTTTATTTCGCAGGTGTCTTGGCAGCGATCAACACCGCCCACAAGCCGAGTGCCAAGTAGCACAGCAGCGACCACTCCGGGATGCCGAGCGTGAGGAAAGTCCAACCTTTTGCGGCGCATTCTCCGGAGCCGTGCATCAGTTCTTTCAGCACGTTGGACATCGGCATGGTCTCGAGCATGTAATCCAGGCCCGGCCCGCATGCGGGCACCTGGTCAGCGGGCAGGTGCTGAATCCAGATGTGGCGCGACGCCACGCCCACGCCAGACAAAGACAGCAACACGATCAGCGCCGCGTATATGCGCTCACCAATGCGCTTGGGCCCGTGCAATACGGCCAGCGCGAACACCGCCAGGATGGCAATGAAAAACACGCGCTGCACCATGCACAAAGGACAAGGGTCCTGATGTTCCACGTATTGCAGATATAGAGCAAAGCCGATCAGGCTGCCGGCAAACAGGGCCCCTGCCAGATACAGCCAGCGATTGGATAAGCCTTGCCAAAGTTTAACCATGTTCATGCGCACCTTTGTATGGCAATTTATTCCGGGAACTACACAACAGGCAACACCTGCAGTCTTTCGTGCAGAATCACATGCCAACAGGAATATTGCCGGCTTTAAGAGGCAGGGATTCTATCCTTCCAGAGCAGGCGCATCAATGCGCTTGCAGAATGAGCCGGGCAGGCGACAGATATTTGCAAACAACCGTCACCCGCCGGATTTTCAGGCCGGGACATTCTCCGGTTTGACCAACCTGTTCAGGGAAATCGGCGCGGAATCGGGTTTGCGCCGGGTATGGCTGTCCACCAGTTGCTGGAGCGTGACCTCCTCCAGATAACTGTAGATTTTCTCATTCAGCCCCATCCACAAGTCATGTGTGATGCAGGGCTGCTGGTCGCCCTGGCAGTTGCCCATACCGCCGCATTTGGTCGCATCCAGCGGCTCATCCACCGCAGTCACGATTTCGGCGATGGAAATCTTGCTGCTCGGGCGCGCCAGATAATAGCCGCCACCGGGTCCGCGCACGCTTTCGACGATATTGTTCCTGCGCAGCTTGCCGAACAATTGCTCGAGATAGGAAAGGGAAATTTTCTGCCTTTCGCTAATGGCCGCCAGCGTCACCGGCGCTTTTCCACCGCGCATCGCTAGGTCGGCCATGGCAGTCACCGCAAAACGTCCTTTGGTTGTTAATCGCATGTCATCTCCCAGTCATTAGATAGAGTTCGATACGGCCTTTGGTATCGGCACGAATGTCGTTCGCGGGAATCATAGAATACCCGTCTATTTTAGTCAACAATCTTGTTCAGGTGATTGGGATCGAATTTGTCGGCAGTGGCGCGCTCCTCATCCACGCGCACCCCCATCTTCTCGAGCTGTTGCAGGATGAATTCGATACGCTGATCCACCGTTACGCTATGCCCGATCAGGCCGTGCAATGCCTTGTTGACCGGATCATTCTGGTCATTGCCGATACCGTAGGCATTGAAACCTGCAGCCGCGTTCTTTTTTTCCTCATCGAGGATCCGCGCCGGGATGCCGGTCGCTGTCGCGCCGGCGGGAACATCCTTGACCACCACCGCATTGGAACCGATCTTCGCACCGTCGCCGATGCTGATCGGGCCGAGTATCTTGGCCCCTGCTCCCACCACCACGCCGTTGCCAACAGTGGGATGGCGCTTGCCTTCCTTCCATGACGTGCCGCCCAGGGTGACGCCGTGGTACAAGGTCACATCATCCCCTATATGCGCGGTTTCGCCGATCACCACACCCATGCCATGATCGATGAAGAAACGCCTCCCGATCGTCGCGCCGGGATGGATCTCGATACCGGTCAGACAGCGCGCGATGTGCGACAGGAAGCGCGCCAGCCATTTGAGATCGGCGTGCCACAGCGTGTTCGACATGCGATGGATGATGCGGGCATGCAGGCCCGGGTAGCAGGTCAGCACCTCGAAGGTACTGCGTGCCGCCGGATCGCGGTCGAAAATGCTGGCTATATCTTCCCGGATATTTTTAAACATCTTGTAAGGTGCCTCAAATCATTCAAGTTTCCTGGCCAAGCAAGGCGTGGGCAAAGCCGGTTTGTCAGGAACGCCCTTTATGTTCCTGCCGGTAACGTGCCCGAAGGCGCGCATTATACTCGGTGGCGATGCTCAATATGCCGCGCAGGATGTTGATCTCCTCCTGCTCCAGCCTCGCCCGCGCATACAGGCGGCGCAGACGCTGCATCAGCCGGGCAGGATTTTGCGTGGTCAAAAATCCGATCTCGAACAGGGTCTTTTCCATGTGTTCAAAGAAACCCTCCACCTGCTCATGCGCTGCGGGATGGATTTCGGGCACGCTCGGCACATAATCCTGCGCTGCCACAACCAGCTCATAGGCCATTACCTGGACCGCCGCCGCAATGTTCAGCGAGGAAAAATCCGGATGCGCGGGGATGTTCACCAGCACCTGGGCCTTGCCCATCTCCTCGTTGGTCAACCCGGACATCTCCGTGCCGAACAGCAATGCAACGCGCTGGGTTGCGGCCTGCTGCAGCACCAGCGGCATCGCCTCGCGCGGGGTCTTCACCTCGATCGAAATATCGCGCAATCGCGCCGTCATCGCGACCGTGTACACCACGCCATGCAGGGCCTCGTCGATATCGCCGCACACCACCGCATCGCGCAGCACATCGTCGGCTCCGGCCGCCATTGCATCGGCCTGGGGATCGGGGAAATGGCGCGGGTTGATCAGGTACAGGCGGCGCAAACCCATGGTCTTCATCGCCCGCGCGGCCGCGCCAATGTTGCCAGGATGCGTGGTATGGCTGAGGACGACCCTGATATGCTCAAAAGGATTTTGTTTATGCAAAGCCTTTTTCCAACTAAAATAGACAACCGGAATCTTCCGACCGCTCATTAAACCTAAGGCAACCATGCATCACATGCTCAACATCGCGGTGAAAGCCGCACGTCGCGCCGGCAATCTGATTCACCGCTCCGCCGACAAAATCGACCACCTCACCATCAGCAAGAAATCCCACGCGGATTATGTCAGCGAAGTCGACCGCGCCGCCGAGCAAACCATCATCCAGACCCTGCTGGATGCCTATCCGGACCACGCGATTCTAGCAGAAGAGAGCGGCTCCCAAGGCGAATCGGAGTTTCTCTGGATCATCGATCCGCTCGACGGCACGACCAACTTTCTGCATGGTATTCCCCAATTTGCCGTGTCCATCGCGTTGCAGCACAGGGGCATCGTCACCCAGGCCGTGGTCTACGACCCGACCAAGAACGAGCTGTTCACCGCCACGCGCGGACGCGGCGCGTTCCTGAACGACAAGCGCCTGCGCGTAAGCAAGCGGCTGCATCTTGCCGACAGCCTGATCGGCACCGGTTTCCCCTACACCAAATTCGAACACATCGATGCCTACCTCGCCATTTTCAGGGAACTGATGCAGCAAACCGCGGGCCTGCGCCGCCCGGGCTCCGCTGCGCTGGACCTCGCATGGATGGCGGCCGGACGCTACGACGGCTTTTTCGAGACCGGACTCAAACCCTGGGACATCGCGGCAGGCACGCTGCTGATCACCGAAGCCGGCGGCATGGTCAGCGACCTGCACGGCTCCGATACTTTCCTGAAGACCGGCCACTTGTGCGCGGGCAATCCCAATATCCATCCGCTTTTATTGCAGGTGATGGCGCCGCACCTGACCGCCCGCCTGAAGTCATCCACGGCTTGACCATGTATCGGACTGCGGCACTGGAGCTCGTCCTGCATACCGAGATCCCGATCTCCAAAGCGATGGGCGTCCGGGTACACGGCTACGATGGTTCAAGCGTGGGTCTTGCCGCACCGCTGGCTCCGAACACCAATCATAAAAGCACCGCTTTCGGGGGCAGCCTTTATTCCCTTGCGGTGTTGTGCGGATGGGGCCTGCTGCATCTCAAGCTGGCCGAAACGAAACTGCACAAACATATCGTGATTCAGGACGGCAGCATCCGTTATCTGCATCAGGTCGAACAAGCGCTGCATGCCGAGTGCCGGCTAAGACAACGCCGCGTTCAAACGCATGGTAGATACGCTGCACCGGCATGGCCGCGCCCGCATATCGCTCGATGTCACCATCACGCAAGACGATCGCCCGGCTGTCGAGTTCTCCGGTCGTTGTGTAGTACACGGGTGACGCCATGACGGACACCGATACGCGATCGCCGGCAAAGCAAGCCCGGGACGGCGAGAAAGATACCCCGATGATGCAGCAGTACCTGCGCATCAAGGCGGAGCATCCCGACATGCTGCTGTTCTACCGGATGGGCGACTTTTACGAGCTGTTCCATGACGATGCGGTGCGCGCGGCCAAGCTGCTTGATATCACGCTGACCCAACGCGGCACATCCAACGGAGCACCGATCAAAATGGCAGGCGTGCCCTATCACGCTGCCGAGCAATATCTCGCCAAGCTGTTAAAGCTGGGCGAATCGGTGGCGATTTGCGAGCAGATCGGCGACCCGGCGACCAGCAAGGGGCCGGTGGAGCGCAAGGTGGTGCGCATCGTCACGCCCGGCACCGCCACCGATACCGCGCTGCTGGAAGAGAAGCGCGACAGTCTGTTGCTGGCCCTGCATGAACATCACGGCAAGCTGGGCCTGGCGTGGCTGAACCTGGCGTCAGGCCAGTTCTTCGTCTGCGAGTCAAAGCCTGAAGATCTGCCCGCCGAACTGGAGCGGTTGCAGCCCTCGGAGATTCTGCACGCGGACAATGTCGCTGTACCGCCCGGCAAGGTGCCGAACAAAACGCTCCCGGCCTGGCATTTCGATCTGGAGACTTCCCGGCGCGCGTTGTGCCAGCAGTTCGCCACGCTCGACCTGGCCGGATTCGGCTGCAATGATTTCACCGTCGGACTGGAGGCGGCTGGCGCATTGCTCGGTTATGCCAAATTGACGCAGGGCCAGGCCATCAGCCACATCCGCAGCCTGCAGGTTTACAGCGCTGAGCGCTACGTGCGTATGGATGCCGCGACACGGCGCAATCTGGAGATCACCCAGACCCTGCGCGGAGAAGCTGCGCCCACGCTGCTGTCGCTGCTCGACACGTGCGCAACCAACATGGGCAGCCGTTTGCTGCATCACTGGCTGGATCACCCGCTGCGCGACCGTGCCGTTTTGAATGCGCGGCTGGATGCAGTCGAAAATCTATTATCTCCCCTCTCCCGTGGCACGACCTTTCCCCACCCCAATCCTCCCCCGGGGGGAGCGGGTACATCTGCTCTTCCTCCCACAGGGGGGAAGTTGGAAGGGGGGAGGTCTGGTGGAGCATCCTATCGTGCCGTGCACGAACAGCTTAAACCCTGCGTGGATGTGGAGCGCATCACTGCACGCATCGCTCTGCGCAGTGCGCGTCCGCGCGACCTGTCCGGCCTGCGCGACACACTCGCGCAGCTGCCACGACTGCAGACGCTCCTTTGCGATATTTCCGCACCGCGCATCAAATTCCTGGCAGGTGAGCTGCCGGCAACCTCCCGGCCATTCCAGGGCGAAGGCGAGACGGCGCGGCAAGAAGCGAACGACGATGAATTGGGATTGCTATTGCAAAAGACACTGAAGGCGGAGCCTTCGAGTGTCTTGCGCGAAGGCGGCGTGATCGCCGACGGCTTCGACGCCGAACTGGACGAATTGCGCGGCATACAGACTAACTGCGGCGATTTCCTGCTGGCATTGGAAACGCGCGAACGCGCGCGCACCGGCATTGCCAATCTCAAGGTTGAATACAACCGTGTGCACGGCTTTTATATCGAGGTGAGCCAGGCGCAAAGCGTGAACGTGCCGGACGATTACCGTCGCCGCCAAACGCTCAAGAATGCCGAACGCTACATCACGCCCGGACTGAAAACCTTCGAGGACAAGGCATTGTCCGCCAACGAGCGGGCACTGGCGCGCGAACGTTTCCTCTATGAACAGCTGCTTGACCAGCTGGCCCCGCACATCCCGCAACTGCAGCGCATCGCCGCCGCGATTGCCGAACTGGATGTGCTCGCCACTTTTGCCGAGCGTGCCGCCACACTGAATTTCAGCGCACCGCAATTTTCCGATGAGCCGCAGATCGGCATCAGCCAGGGCCGCCATCCGGTGGTGGAGGCTCAGGTCGCTGCCAATGGCGGCGGGCGTTTCACGCCGAACGATACTGCGCTCAGCGAGAAGCGCCGCATGCTGCTGATCACCGGTCCCAACATGGGCGGAAAGTCCACCTACATGCGCCAGGTCGCGTTGATCGCGCTGCTCGCGCATATCGGCAGCTTCGTTCCGGCGCAGCAGGCCGTGCTCGGCGAAATCGACCAGATCTTCACGCGCATCGGCGCGTCGGACGACCTCGCCAGCGGACGTTCAACCTTCATGGTCGAGATGACCGAAGCCGCCAATATTTTGCACAATGCCTCGGAGAAAAGCCTGGTGCTGGTGGACGAGATCGGGCGCGGCACGAGTACCTTCGACGGCCTCGCGCTCGCCTATGCGATCGCGCGCCACCTGCTGGAGAGGAACCGCAGCTACACCCTATTCGCGACCCACTATTTCGAGCTGACCCGGCTGTCGGATGAATTCCCGCAGCTGTCCAACGTCCACCTGGCCGCGATCGAACACCAACACAGCATCGTGTTCCTGCACAGCGTGAACGAAGGCGCCGCCAGCCAGAGCTACGGCCTGCAGGTCGCCGCGCTGGCCGGCGTGCCCAACGACGTAATCCGCGCCGCGAAGAAACAACTGCTCAAACTGGAGCGGAACAGCGCCGCCCAGAATCCCCAGGGGGATTTGTTCGACAAGAAGCCGGAGCCGCCTGAACCAGAAGAGCATCCGGCACTGCAAACGCTGCGCAGCTTGCAGCCGGATGAGTTGAGTCCGAAAGAAGCGCTGGAGAGGTTGTATCAGTTGAAGAAGTTGGTTTAGGAAGATCAAGGCCAACTTGGCCGAACATCCCCGGCGGTGTGGATTTTCGGTACACAGTCTCATCGCAATCACATTGCCGATAAAAAAGCACCATGCCCCTCCTTCCTTCCCAGCGCCACCTGTTCGACATTCCCGACAACATCGCCTATTTCAATTGCGCGTCCAGCTCGCCGCAACTGAAGGCATCGCTGAACCGCCTGCAGGCAAGCGTGCGCGGCAAGAATCATCCCTGGGAGCGGACGACGCAGAGTTTCTTTGACGATGCCGAGACGATACGTCGCCTGTCGGCGGAGATTTTCGGCGGAGATTTTCGGCGGGGATGCGGATGGCTATGCGGTGGTGCCTGCCGCGAGTTACGGCATGAGCACGGCGGCGCGCGCGGTGGAGCCGCACTTGCATTCGGCGACCGCATCCTGGTGATCGCGGATGAATTCCCCAGTGTCGTGCCGCCCTGGCGCAGGACGGCGCGGGAAACCGGCGCGGTCCTGATCACGGTGCCGACGCCCGACGACGGCAACTGGACGCGGGCGATCCTGGACCGCATTGATTCGTCGGTAAAAGTGGCGGCGATCTCCTCCTGCCACTGGATGAACGGCGCGTATATCGATCTGCATGCGATCAGCAAGGCCTGCCGTGCGGCGGGCAGCATACAGGTGCTGGATGCGACCCAGACCCTGGGCGCCATGCCCTTTCATGTCCGGGATATTCGGCCGGACTTTTTGGTGGCGGCCGGTTACAAGCGGTTGTTGTGTCCGTACGGTTTCGCCCTGCTGTATGTGTCGGAACGCTGGCGCGATGCGCGTCCGCTGGAAGAGACCTAGCTGGCGCGCCGCAATGCGGAGGATATCGCCGCGCTGACTAAATATACCGATGCCTACATGCCGGGTGCGCGCCGTTTTGATGTCGGCGAGAAATGTACCGCCAGCCTGCCCGGCGCCATCGCTGCGCTGGAGCAGATACAAGAGTGGGGAATGGAAAACATCGCCGTATCGCTCGCGGCGATCAACACAAGGATCGCGGAGCATCTGGCACAGCTGGGCTGCCGGCTGCCCGAACATGATCAGCGCTGTCCGCATATGTTCGGCGCACGATTGCCGGAGGCTTGCGTGGTGGATACAGTGGCGAAACTCAGGGCCATGAACATCCACATCAGCCAGCGCGGCGAGTGGCTGCGCATTTCGCCGCATCTGCATGCGAGCGATCATGATGTCGACAGGCTAATCGAAGCAACGGCTGAATTGATCGGTTGAGCATTCCTGTTCAGGCGCGCAATCGTCTCGCGATCTGGAGTTGCGGCCCGATGATCATCACAGCGTTGCAGCGCAAACCCGCTGCTGCATTCGTTACGCCGGAACACATGCCGGCAAGAATTCGCTAACGGGTCTTTCCCGCAGCGGCGATCATCGATATCTCGCCGATCACCCCGGATAACTCCTTGACCGTCGCCTCCAGCTCGGCGATCTTTTGCACGTTGCTTCCAGGCCCGGAAAGTTCTTTCAGTTTCGCCTCCAGTGAAGCCACGGTCTTCGCCAGTTCTGCCGATCGTGCCTGTTCCTGCTTGATGATGTCCTGAAGACTCTCGATCATCTTTAGATGTTCGACCGACTTTTTCTTTTCTTCCTGAAGCTGGGCGGTCTTCTTTGCCAGCTCAAAAGCATTGTTCTGCTCTTCGCTCAGGTTGCTCTGCGCGTCATCGGCTGCCGCCTTGCCATCATAAGCGCGGATTTTGATTGTCGTCTTGTCAGATTCTGCCATTGCGCACCTCTTGTCGGCACAAATAAACGGAATCATCCGCTCCGATTGCAGCGGCGAATCCTGCCGCAATAACCGTGTCGTACTGCTTCCGGCCAGACCCGGAAAAGCATTCCTGGTCCTGCACTCGGTCACTGCCAAGCGGACCAAGCTGGTCAATCTTGCGGTTTCACCGCGCCCGGTGGCGGACCGTTGGATGGTGCCTGGGCGTCCCCGCTGTCCAGCGGGTCTGAAAGCGGGATAACCTCGGTTGGCTGATTTGCCGCGGACTGAGGCGTGGTTGCAACGATATTCGCTTCAGGCTGTGTCGCGTTCGACGGTTTGCGTTGCAAACCCGTTTGATTCGCCGGTCCGTTCCCGATCGTCTTTTGTGGCGCCGCCTGCAGCTTGTTCTTTGTCAGCGGCTCCGATACAACCGGCTTTTCAGCGGCTTTCCCGATGGCTTGCAACCCGGCGGGGGGATGGCGCGGGAGCGGCCCGGACAGCAGACTTCTGATTTCGGCCTGAATCAGCGATTCCGAATCCCGCTGCGACGGATGGGGATCGGGTGCGATGCGCGCAGGCCGGAAAACAGGCGGACTTACCCATATCCTTTCGCTCAACGGGGCCGGCGCAGCCTCATGCTGGATCCGCTGAAATATCACCCATCCCTCCCATGCAGCGGCAGCAGCCACTACCACCAGAAGCATCGTCAGCAGCCAGGCACGGCGCTTCCTGTCCTGTCCGCGTATCACCCTAACCTTGGCCCTGCCGAAAATAGTACGGCCGACTTTTGCCTCGCCAATGTCCGACACGACAACTGCGCCGGGATGAGGCTTGCCGGTCAGCAACTGGCGATTCAGAATGTCAAACTGGCTGATTTCGTATCCCATCTATGCTGCCCTCTGAATTTTGCCGATGAACCGCTGCATGATATCAAGCTGATTCCGTCTAATCGATCGCCAACTGTATTTTCTCCTGCATCAGCACCGGTTGCTGCGGCTTTTCCGTCTGAGCCTGTTCCAGTTGTCGCATTTCCTGCTGCAGTTTGGCGAGTTGTTCTGCATCGAACTGGCGCTTTTTCTCTTCCTGGGCCGCCAATTCCCTTTTCCTTTCCGCTTCCATTTCTTCCGGGGTCTTGTATTCGTGGAGAGTAAGCGTCGTCTCCCCTGTTGCCGAACCCGGCTCGCCGCGCTTGCTCTTGAGCTTGATGTTGAGGCGGAGTTCATTTGCCGAATCGGCATTGCGTATCGCCTCCTCATAGCCGATATGGCCATCGTTGTACAACTCGAACAACGACCAGTCAAACGTGCGCATGCCGAGCTCGCGCGACTTTTCCATGACGCCTTTGATCTCGTGGAATTCGCCCTTGAATATCTTGTCGGCAATGGTCGGTGTGTTGAGCAGTATCTCGATGGCGGCTCTGCGGCCCTTGCCATCCTGAGTGCGCACCAGACGCTGCGATATCAATGCGCGCAGGTTGGCGGAAAGGTCCATCAGCAACTGGTTGCGGCGCTCTTCGGGGAAAAAATTGATGATGCGGTCCAGGGTCTGGTTGGTGCTGTTGGCATGCAGCGTGCCCAGGCACAGGTGGCCGGTCTCGGCAAAGGCAATCGCATGCTCCATGGTCTCCGCATCGCGAATTTCGCCGATCAGGATCACGTCGGGGGCCTGGCGCAGGGTATTCTTCAAGGCGTGGTGCCAGCTGTGCGTATCAACACCGACTTCGCGGTGGGTGACCAGCGATTTCTGGGATTGATGCACATATTCCACCGGGTCCTCGACAGTGATGATATGCCCCTTGGACGCGCGGTTGCGGTGGTCGATCATCGCGGCGAGCGAAGTTGACTTGCCGGAACCGGTGCCACCGACCACCAGTACCAGTCCGCGCTTGTTCATCACGATGTCTTTGAGTATTTCCGGCAGTTGGAGCTTTTCGAAGGTGGGTATCTCGGCTGCAATCGTGCGGATGACCATGCCGACATTCTGCTGCTGGACAAACACGTTGACACGGAACCGGGAGATGCCCGGAACGGAAATGGCAAAGTTGCATTCCATTTCCTTGTCGAACTCCGCACGTTGCGCTTCATTCATCAGGGCATGCGCGAGCTGGCGCGTTATCTCCCCGGTAAGTTTTTGCGTGGTCATCGGCTGCATTTCGCCCTGCGACTTCATGCTGGGCGGAAAATCACTGGATATGAAAAGGTCGGAGCCGCCCGCCTTGCTCATCGCGGTGAGCAGTTTGATGATGTAATCGTAAGCTTGCTGATCGGTAAGTGCTGGCATCTGATTTCCTTGCGATAACAATTCCGGAGGGGAATTATAGCCGCTAATTCTGGCGGCAGGCAGTATGGAAAAGGCTGTCTTGCGGGGATTTCCCGACGAACGGAGCCCTCATTCGCGCAACCGGTATTTTTAGGATAATGTCCGTCTATCCGAACGAGGTGGCGCGATGAAAATACCGGTTTTGATCCTGGGCTATGGCGAAATGGGCCATGCCATGGAGGGACTGCTTGGCACACGGCACGATATCCGCATCTGGGACATGGGCGTGGTGGTGAAGGGCCGCCATGCAAGCCTGGAACAGGAAGTCGCCGAGGCGCAAGTGATCCTGTTCTGCCTGCCGGTGAACCCGCACCGCGAGATTGCCGGCCGCATCGCGACCCATCTCGCAAGCGGCTGCCTGTGCCTGACGATCGCCAAGGGACTGGATGAATCAGGACAGACTGCGGCCCGGATATTCGAGGGTGTGTTCGGCGACAGACACCATTACGGCGTGTTATACGGCCCGATGATCTCGGAGGAACTCAGGGCCGGGAAGCACGGTTTTGGCGATGCGGCGCTGTCCGATGGCGCGGATTTCGCGACGATACAAAGCCTGTTCCTCGGCAGCAGGCTGGTCTGCCAGCAGGCATCGGACATGCACGGCAGGAGCTGGTCGGTGATACTGAAAAATGTGTATGCGATTATGTTCGGCGTGTCTGACGAACTGGGGTTGGGCAAAAACATGCGCGGACATCTGATGGTGACCGCGATTGCCGAGTTGTCGGGTATCGTGCAGACCTTGGGCGGGAAGGCGCACACACCCGACGGCTATGCCGGTCTGGGCGACCTGGTGACGACAGGCACCAGCGAAGATTCGCATCACCATACACTGGGCAGGCGACTGGCGCGCGGCGATTGGTCCGACATCTCCGGCGAGGGGGTGCACACCCTGCGCATGGTCGAGAAATTCCACTTGTTCGAATGGCGCGCCTATCCGCTGTTCTCGCTGGCCCATGACATCGTCACCGCGCCCGAGATGCTGCATGAACGGGTGGAGGACTATCTTGAACAGCTGCGCAACATGGTGAGTTGTGCGCTGTAAAGCGGTGCATTGAAAAGATCCGCAGCCGGGAACTAAGCGCTGAATGACCCGTCTCGCCGGTTCGCTCTCCGGCCCCTATCGGACTCGAACATGAGCGGTCAGCGCTACCGGAGTGCATCCGCAATACGCTCCAGCCCATCGGCAATAACATGGCGCGGCGACGCAATGTTGAGACGCATGAAGCCGCTGCCGCCCTGCCCGAAGGATATGCCCGGGTTCATTCCCACCCGGGCTTCCCGCACAAAGAATTCGCGCAGTCTTACATCGTTCATTCCCAGCCCGCGGCAATCCAGCCAGAGCAGGTACGTGCCTTCTGGCTGGATGAGCCGAATGGCGGGCAAATGCGTCACCAGATAATCGCCGACGAAATCGCGGTTGTCGCGCAGATAGACCAGCAGGCCGTCCAGCCAGGCTGCTCCGCCGCGGTAGGCCGCTTCGAACGCGGCGATGCTGAACGGATTGGTGTTGCCCACATGCAGTCTGTCGAAGATTTTCCGGAGCGCGTTGCGCTGCGCGGGATCGGGCACGATCAGGCTGGACAGGCCGAGGCCGGGAATATTGAAAGTCTTGCTCGGCGCCACCGCGGTGATGATCTTGTCGTGGGCGCCCCCCAGCGTGCCCAGCATGATATGCCTCGCTTCCGGATAAACCAGGTCGGCGTGTATTTCATCAGACAATATCGCCAGATCGTAACGCCGCGCGATGCGCAGGAGTTCTTCCAGCTCCGCCCTGCTCCACACGCGGCCCACCGGATTGTGCGGCGAGCACAGCAGCAATAAACGCGAGCCCTCCGCGGCGCATTGTTCAAGGTGATCGAAGTCTATCGTGTAGCGGCCAGTTTCCAGACGCCCATTCTCCGGACGCCCGCTTTTCAGACGCCCATTCTCCAGACGCAACGGATTCTCGATCAGGCGGCGCCCGTTGGTGGTGACCGCCGAGAAGAACGGAAAATAGACCGGCGGCTGAACGATCACGCCCTGGTCCTGTTGCGTGCAGGCCATTACGGTCGCAAACAGCGACGGCACCACGCCAGGCGCCATCATGATCCAGTCGCGTTGCACCTCCCAACCGTGGCGATTTTTCAGCCAGGCAATCAACGCGTCGTACATGCTGTCCGGGTAAAAGGTGTAACCGTACACCGGATGCGCGGCGCGTTCGGCAAGCGCACTCGTCACCGCTTGCGGGGCGGCGAAATCCATGTCGGCCACCCACAGCGGCAGCACATCCGGCGTGCCGAAATATGCGGCGCGGCCGTCATGCTTGACCGAGGCTGTCCCGTCGCGCGAAATTTCCCGATCGAAACCGAAGCTCAAGCAATCCGCTCCCACAGGGTGATTTCGGACAGCGTATGCTGGAATTTGTGTTTGGTCTCGCGGATCACGAAAGGCACGTCCTGCGGCGGCTCGAGCAAACGGAAGTGCGATTCGAGCAGTTCCTTCAGGCCGTCCAGCGTGGTGAAATTCTCGCCGTTCTTCTTGAATCCCCCTATCCATTCTTCGCGCCGGGTGTGCTGTTCCAGCCAAGTATAGGGCGAGGCGATCAGCAGGACACCGCCCGGATTGAGGCGCTCGTGCACGCCGGCGAGAAATTTTTTTGGGCTGTACAGACGGTCGATCAAATTGGCCGCCAGTATCAGGTCGTAGCCGCTGAATACCGGTTTGAGGTTGCACGCATCGCCCTGGAAGAAATCCACCTTGTGCCGCACTTCGTCCAGCCCCAGATCAGCCAGCTTGCGCTCCCTGTAGCCGACCAGATCGCCTTCCTCGGTCAGGGTGTAGCGCAATATGCCCTGTTCGGCGAACTGCACGCCGGAGCGGATGAAGCGCGCGGAGAAATCGAGGCCGGTGACATGATCGAAGTGCCGCGCCAGTTCGAACGTGGCCCGGCCCGCCGCGCAACCCAGATCGAGCGCGTTGCGCGCCGGTTTGCTTCCCATCGCGCGGATCGCGATTGCGGCAAGCGCCTGCGGAAAATTCGCGACGCCGAAATATGCATCGCCATAATGAAGTTCGGCATATTCGGACAACAGCTTGTCCGTTTCATAAGGCGACTCGGGCACACTCACGGGCGCATCGGCAACCACGTAGCGGAATCCGGCATGCTGGAAGAAATGACGGCGAAATGCATAGCGCGCGCTGCGCAAGGCCTCATCGCCGCAGGAAATCCACGAACCGCCCTTGATCAGGTTGTGGCGCCCGTCAAAGGTCGGCGTGGTGAAATCGTCGTACAGCGGATGCACGGCAAAGCCCCTGTACGGATAGATCGGCGTTTCCGTCCATTGCCAGACATTGCCGACCGCATCGCAGAGTTCGCCGTGGGGAAACTCCGTGACAGGGCATGGGGACGCATAATGATCCAGATGGATGTTGGCAGCCGCGATTCGGTCACCCGCAATCTCGCCGCATCCGGCAAAATCATACAGGCGATACCACTCGTCCTCGCTGGGCAGCCGAACCGGCTCTCCGGTGCGAAGTTTCTTCCAGTTACAGAACGCCTTGGCTTCGTGATAGTTCACCTCGACCGGCCAATCCCACGGCATCGCCACTTCCTCGGTCATCAGGCGCAATAGCCAGCCATCACCATTTTTCACCCAGAACGTCGGATGCGCCGCATGCGCGTAGTTCCGCCAGTCCAGCCCTTCTTGTTCCCAGCACGCATCGTTGGCATAGCCGCCGTCCTGCACGAAGCCGAGAAACTCCCGGTTGCTGACCAGATAGCGGCTAGCCTGAAACGCCGCGATGCCGGCGTCGCGCGAACCGAACTCGTTGTCCCAGCCGTAACGGTCCGCCGACCTTTGCTTGCCCAGGTGCACCTCGCCGGCCGGTATCCGCACCAGCTGGTTTTGCGGCGCGCCATCGGGGTTTTGGCAGGACCTTCGGCAGGGTTGCCAGGCAGGATGCGGCTTGACGTATTCAAGAGCGTGCTGGCGTATCAACACCGAAGACGTTTCCAGATGGATGCGCTCGTGCTCGATGCACATCAGGATTGCCCACCACGGGTGATCCCAGTCTATCGGCAGCGCGAGCGGGATCGTCCGGATCACATTATCGACGACTTCGCGCACCTGCTTGCGATATTCCCTTACTTCATCGACATGCGGCCAATCGTAATGCGCATCGTTGAGATCATCCCAGCTCATTTCGTCCACGCCAACCGCAAACATGGCCTCGAATTCCGGATTGATGCGTGCCTTGACCAGCCCTGCGAGCACCAGCTTGTTGATGAAAAATGTCGCGGTATGTGCAAAGTAAAATATCATCGGATGGCGCAACGGAATCGGTTTCCTGAAATACGACTGCTCGCCGGCAAGCATTTCGAACAGTTGCTCGTAGCGGTTGAAGGTGGCGAGAAAGTATTCCCGGATTTCCCGGCGCGCTGCCCCGGCATTGCTGCCGGTCAGCACGGGAGTGCGTTGGAACAAACCTGGGCGCATCGCTTCTCCTGTTGCGGTGTGGTTGGCTGCAAGAACTCCGCTTCTTTGATTCGGACTTCAACCGGACACATCCCAGCGTGACAATGTTGCGGGGATGCCAGCCTGTGCCGAATTTTAACAGCGAATAACCCTGCCTATCAGCGGTGTAGAATAATCCCAAGCAAAATCCACAATCCAGTTTAATGCGCAACGCCCCGCACCTCGTCGTCAGCATAACCGGCCACGGTTTCGGCCATGTCGCGCAGACCGCGCCGGTGCTGAATCTGCTCCATCGGCTTCTTCCCGAACTGCGTTTGACGGTGCGCTCCGGCGTCGCTCCTTCCCATCTGCGCACCCGCATCCACGCCCCATTCACCCATATCAACAGCGAGGGCGATATCGGCATGGTGATGTCCTCGGCGCTGGATGTCCTTGCCGAAGACAGTCGCGCGGCCTATCGTGCGTTTCACCGGGTTTGGGACAATCGTGTCGCTGCGGAGGCGGATCTGCTGCGCGAACTCGGCGCCGACTTTGTATTTTCCAACGTCGGATATCTGGCGCTGGCGGGCGCGCAACGGGCGGGCATGCCGAATGCGGCGCTGTGTTCGCTGAACTGGGCGGACATCCACCGTCACTACTGCGGCAATGATGCCGTCGCCGCGCAGATACAGGCTTGTTATGCCAACGCCGATGCTTTCCTGCGCGCCACGCCGGGCATGGCCATGCCCGGCCTGCCCAATCTCATCCCGACCGCGCCGATCGCCGCGGTCGGCACGAACCGGCGCGCCGCACTCAACCGGCAGCTTGGTCTATACGCCGGCGAAAGACTGGTCCTGGTCAGCCTGGGCGGCATCGCCGGCCGCCTGCCGATCCAGCGCTGGCCGCGCATCCCCGGCGTGCGCTGGCTGGTCCAGGCAAGCTGGCGAGTCGAACATCCCGATGCGATCGTGCTGGAAACCTTGCCGATGAATTTCAGCGACCTGCTCGCCAGCAGCGACGCGCTGATCTGCAAGCCCGGCTACGGCAGCTTCGTCGAAGCGGCCAGCTGCGGCGTCCCGGTAGTGTTCATCAATCGCCCCGACTGGCCGGAAGCCCCGGCCCTGGTCGAGTGGCTGCAACAAAATGCAGTCTGCCGCGAAGTTTCGCGAATGGAACTGGAACAGGGATCAATAAACGATGCGCTTAACCAAATCTGGAACGCACCCAGACCGAAGCCGGTCAATCCTAAAGGCGCGAACCAGGTAGCTGAGTGGTTGGCGGAGAAATTGAATTTGTAATTTAGAGTTCGATATCCAGGTTAAAAAACCTTCGCACAGCGTCGCGAGCGAAGACAGAGCTAGGCGAGACAGGTTGAGGAAGCGGAATGTACATCAAGTACATGAGCATTTCGAAACCTGTCTCAACAACGCTCTGTAGAGCGCAGCAGTTGTGGGGAGGTTTTTTTAGTGGATGTGCCCGCCCTCTTCGTGCACATGCCCGTGCGCCATCTCTTCCTCGGTGGCCTTGCGAACGTTCGTCACCGTGCAGTTGAATGTCAGCGTCTTTCCAGCCAGCGGGTGATTGCCGTCCACCGTCACTTCGTCGTCGGTGACTTCCACCACGGTAAAGAGCAGAAAATCGTCCTCTTCCGATGCTTCCGGCGCCCCTTCGAATTGCATGCCGACCGCGACATCCTTCGGAAACGAACTGCGCGGCTCGACCTCGACCAAGGCGTGGTCGTATTCGCCGAACGCGTCATCGGGCTGCATGGTTATGCTGCATTTCTCCCCGACACCCTTGCCGTGCAATGCCTCCTCGACCAGCGGGAAAATCCCGTCGTAGCCGCCGTGAAGGTAGCTGATCTGCTCTTCGACTCTTTCCAGCAGTTCACCGGTCGAATCGAACAATTCGTAGTTCAGCGAAACAACCGTGTCTTTGGCTATTTTCATTTCATATCCTTTATCAGATTGAGAATTTCCTGCGCATGTCCGTGTGCCTGAACGCCGTACATGACATGGCGCAGCTTGCCGTTCCGGTCTATCACAAACGTGGAGCGTTTGATGGACAGCTTCTTTTGCCCGTCGACTTCCTTTTCGTACATCACGCCATAGCGCTTGCAGATGCGCGCATCGGGATCGGAGAGCAACAGTACCGACAGGCCATACTTGTCGCGAAACGATGCATGGCTCAGGCAATCATCGCGGCTGATGCCGATCACGATGCTGTCCAGCTTGCCGAACTCTTCTTCCAGCGCGCTGAATTCGTTGGCTTCCATGGTGCAGCCCGGTGTGTCATCCTTGGGGTAGAAATACAGTACGACGTTCTTCTTCCCTTGTTGCGAGGCAAGACTGAATGTCTGCATGTCGGCATCCGGTAACTCGAAGTGCGGTGCTTCTATTCCTGTAACAAGCTGCATGGACATTGGTCTCCCCCCGTCAGCCATTTTAAACACATTTCGGATACCTTATAAAAATATTTGCGCGATGTCCAGACCGGACATCGCGGGGCTATAATCCACGCGATGAAAAGCAAACTTTCCCTGCTCGGCGGGCTGACCGCGAACGAATTCCTGCGCGATTACTGGCAGAAAAAACCCCTGTTGATACGCCAGGCTTTCCCGAAATTCAACGGCTTGATCGATGCGCAAAAATTGCTCGCCCTGGCCTGCACGGAAGACGTGCAAGCGCGGCTGGTCACGCAAAAGCGCGGCAAATTCGGGTTGCAGCAAGCGCCTTTCGAACCGCAACAGCTGGACTGCCTCGGCAATACCGGATGGACGGTGCTGGTGCAGGGTGTGAACCACTATCTTCCCGAAGCGGTCGGGTTGCTCAAACAATTCGCTTTCATACCCCACGCGCGGCTGGACGACCTGATGGTCAGCTACGCCCCGAAAGGCGGCGGCGTGGGCCCGCACTTTGATTCCTACGACGTGTTTTTGCTGCAGGGTGCCGGACACCGCCGCTGGCAGATCTCCGCGCAGGCGGATCGTAGCCTGATCGCCGGCGCGCCGTTGCGCATCCTGCGCGATTTCAGGGCTGAACAGGAATGGGTGCTTGAAGCGGGCGACATGCTGTATCTGCCGCCTCACTATGCGCACAACGGCATCGCGGAAGACGATTGCATGACCTACTCCATCGGTTTCCGCACGCCGGCCTATCAGGAACTGGCCGAACAATTCCTGGTGTACCTGCAGGACCGGATCACGGTGGAGGGAATGTACGCCGATCCCGGTCTGAAGTTGCAGAAGCATCCGTCCGAAATCAGCGCGGCCATGCTGCATCAGGTGCGGCAGGCCATCAAACAGGTGCGCTGGGACAGCGAAGACATCGCGAATTTCCTCGGTTGCTATTTGAGCGAACCCAAGCCGCATATCTTCTTTGCCGCGCCCGAACGTCCGCTGAGCCGCGCGAAGTTCAGGCAGGCGATACACAAATCGGGGGTGCAGCTCGACTTGAAGAGCCAGATGCTCTGTCATGCCGGCTGGATATTCATGAACGGCGAAGAACACCAGGTGAATGAGCGGGATTATCAGTTGTTGCGCGCTCTCGCCGACCGGCGCGAAGCCCATGCCCTAAATGACTGCACGTCCGAAGCAGTCGAACTGCTTTACCAATGGTATCTGGACGGTTATATTTCTCCAATCTGAACCAGGGACAGGCCATGAGCGTCGATGAACTGCAGCACACCCAGTTGAACGGCATCGCCGAATACACGGCCGCGCTCGACACCCTGTGCAAACTGGCGCAGCGCAACCTCTACCTGTTCGAAAAGGATTTCGACGGTCTGGGATACAACAGCGAGGCGCGCTACGCGACATTGCGCAATTTTTTTCTCGCCAACGCCGCCCACCGGCTGTTTGTGCTGGCCCATGATACGCATTATCTGTCCACGATGTGCCCGCGCATGCTGATGCTGCTGGACCAATTCGGCACAAGCATGTTCATCTATCAAACACCGAAACACCTGCGGCATATCGCCGATCCCTTTTCCGTCGCCGACGAATCGAACTACGTGCGCCGCTTCCATTTCGACGATCCGCGCGGAATCCTCGCCCAGCATGACCCGGAAAAGGCCCTCGCGCTTAAATCGCGCTTTCTGGAGATGTGGGAATCTTCCCATCCTGCCGTATCTGCCACAAAACTCGGGCTTTGACAAAAAAAGTTCAGGAACATCTGGTTTTCCTAATGTTTCCTGCTAAAATGCGCCGCCTTTGATCTTGGGTGCATTTCCGCTTTGCTTTTGGATGCATTTGAATCCGGGTAAATTATTGTGTATCTCAACTACAAACTCTCGAAGGAAATCAAAATGAAACATATCGCGCTAGTTGCCGCTCTGCTGGCTCTTGGATTGACCGCTTGCGGCCAAAAAGCTGCTGAAACAGCACCTGCTCCTGCTCCTGCTCCTGTTGCGGCTCCTGCTGCCGCATCCGCTCCTGCTGCTGCATCTGCTCCTACTGCTACACCAACACCTGCTGCCGCAGACAAGAAGTAAAGCAAGCGCATTACCGAACAATAAGAAGCCGGCGCAAGCCGGCTTTTTATTTCTCTCGCTGTATCCCTGGCGCGGTTTTCAACTGATCTCGCGCCAATCGAACCCGTCTTCCTGCTTCGCCACGCCCACCCAATTCTCTTCGCACCCGGCCGCAACACTCAACGCCCGCACGGCAAGCTCGGGGGTATTGTTCCTGCGGCTGAGATGCGCGGCGATCAGGTGTTGCAAACGGCTGATATCCAGCCTGGACAGGATGCCGGCCGACTCCTGGTTGTTCAGATGCCCGAATCGGCCGCCCACACGCTGCTTCAGGCTGTGCGGATAATCGCCATTCATCAACATTTCGAAATCGTGATTGCACTCAAGCACCAACGCATTGCAGCCGCTCAGCGTCTGCTCGATGTGCGCGGTACTGGAACCGGTGTCGGTCAACACGCCGAGCCGGCGCACACCATCGCCGAACACGAACTGTACCGGCTCGGCGGCATCATGGGGGACGGGAAAGGGGACTATCTCGACATCGCCGATCGCGAACGCCAGATGCGGATCGATTTCATGGATGCCGGCGATGCCGGCAAATGCGCCCGATTGGGTGCGCAACGTGCCGTGGGTGAGCCAGACCGGCAGATCGTATTTGCGGGCCAGCCGCGCGACGCCGCTGACATGGTCGCCATGCTCATGGGTGACGACGATGCCGCTCAACTGTTCGGGAGCCACGCCGAGGCGGGCCATGCGCATCACGGTGTCCTGCAACCCAAACCCGCAGTCCATCATCACGTGCGTCTGACCAACCGCGATCAGCAGGGCGTTGCCTTCGCTACCGCTGCCCAGGGATGCGAAACGCATGGCCATCAGCGGCTCACTGCTGCTGATTGATGTTCTTGTTGATCGCCTCCAGCATCTGTTTGCTGACCTTGTTGCTCTCACCCGTCTGGTCGGTGATCGATACTTCGCAGGTGCTTCCGCCGTCCTTGACAATAACGCGATAGTGCCGGGTCTTGTCCTCGCTGCTTTTCCAGAACATCAGCTTGTCCAGCCAACTTCTGTCGAGCTTGACCGGGCGCAGGTAGTAAATGCCCTTTTCGCGGTCCCTGTCTTCAACGACCAGACCGGCGCTTTCCAGGGCCAGACCCACTTTGCGCCAGGATCGGTCAAACGGATCATTCATAACAATGACGGTATTGCCCCCGGAGATTTCCCGCAGGCTGGCCAGTCCGGCCGGCTCGACAGCATTAACCGGGGTTGCGGATGTTGCCGCGACCGCGCTGGCTGCGGGGTTGCCGCTTCGGCCGGAGTCGGCAGAAGCCGCGGTCGCGATCACAGACGGGACCTGTTCCAGGCTTGCCGGAGCACTCGCGGCCGCTATTGCGCCGACGGGAATCTGGTAACGATCATCGGTGGCGGGCCGGCTCAGATCCGGCGGCACTTCCAGCGGCGGTATGCTTTTTGCCTGGGCAGCATAATCGAGATGCTTGCTGGCGTTCCCGAACATGCCGCAACCCACCAGTGAAACCAGCACCACCCCCGACATCCCTATCCGCAAAACTTGCATTGCTTCTCTCCGGCTATGAGGCATCTTCAATTGAGCACGCCAGCATGGCGCATCGCAGCCTCGACCTTGGCATATCCGGCCGGCGACATGGGGGTCAGCGGCAGGCGCAACGCGTTTTTCATCAGGCCCATGCGGGCCACCGCCCATTTCACCGGGATCGGGTTGGCTTCGATGAACAAATGCCGGTGCAGGTCCAGCAGGCGGAAATTGATTTCCCTCGCCCGGGCGACGTCGCCGGCCAGCGCGGCAACGCACATCTCGTGCATCAGCTTCGGGACAACATTCGCCGTCACCGAAATCGAGCCGTGCGCGCCGAGCAAAATCAGCGCCAGCGCACTGGCATCGTCGCCGCTGTAGATCGCGAAATGTTTCGGCGCACGCTGCAGGAGATCGCTGCCGCGTTCGATGTTGCCGGTCGCATCCTTGATACCGACAATATTGGGAATCTGGGCCAGGCGCAATACCGTGTCGTTGTTCATGTCGGCCACGGTGCGCCCCGGCACGTTGTACAGGATATGCGGCATATCCACCGCCTCGGCGATGGCCTTGAAATGCAGGTACAGGCCTTCCTGTGTCGGCTTGTTGTAATAGGGAACGACCGAAAGCGAAGCATCCGCGCCAGCCTTTTTTGAGAAAGCGGCCAGCTCGATCGCTTCGCTGGTAGAATTCGCGCCGGTTCCGGCGATGATGGGGATGCGCCTGGCGGCGTGCTTCACCGCCTCGGCGATCAGCAACTCGTGTTCCTCCACGTTGACCGTGGGCGACTCGCCGGTCGTGCCGACCACGACGATGCCATCCGTGCCCTGTTCGACGTGAAAATCGATCAGCGCGCGGAACGCAGCCAGGTCAAGATTGCCGTCTTCCTTCATCGGCGTGACGATTGCAACAATACTGCCTTTGATCATTGTTCCCTCGATCATTTCCTGTGGGCCTGCCGAAAAATGAAAGGCGCCATTCTACCGTAATTTCATGACCGCCCCATACCGGCTGCGCGACAAAAGTCGCGTGAAGTGAAATAATGCCCGGACTCTTGAATCCAGCATTCCAATGTCCGCAATATGTCCGCAATAACCCTGGCCGCGCTCCATTCCGGCGAAACTGCCACAATCGTCTCGATACACGCCGAGGAAGCGCTGCATCTGCGCCTGCTGGCTTTGGGTTTCCGTACCGGCAAACAAATCGAGATGATACGCAGGGCCAGCTTCTCCGGGCCCCTGCAGGTTCGCATCGGCACCACCGATATCATGTTGCGGCGCATAGAGGCAGACAAGATCAAGGTTGAAACAAGGTGAAACGCATCGCGTTATTGGGCATGCCCAATACCGGCAAGTCCACGCTTTTCAACCGCATGACCGGCGGCACGGCGCGGGTTGGCAACTGGCCCGGCATCACGGTCGAGCTGCTCAGTGGCCGGATTTTGCTGGGCGACGACATGGTGGAGATCATCGACCTGCCCGGCATCTACGACCTGCACGGCTTTTCCGACGATGAACAGGTGGTGCGCCACTTCCTGCACGACAACGTTCCCGACCTCGCGCTGGTCATCCTCAATACCACCCAGATCGAACGACAGATCAGCCTGCTGCTGCAACTGAAGCGACTCAACATCAACCTAGTGGTGCTGCTCAACATGGCCGATGAAGCCAAGAAATTCGGCATCACGGTCGACGCGGCAAAGATGTCCGCGCTGCTCGGGCTGCCGATCTTCCTGCTCAGCGCGAAATACGGCAGCGGCTATCCGGGAGCGCTGCAAGCGATCACCAAGGCACTGCGCTACCCCACGCCCGGCATGGCAGAACATCTGCGCAGCCAGCTCGATCAGGACCAGCATATCGAAGCGGAAATGGCGCGCGTGCTCAAGCAGGCCGTGCAAATCCCCGCGCGCCTGTCGGACAACCTGACCGAAAGGCTGGACAGCGTGCTGCTGCATCCATGGCTGGGGCTGCCGCTCTTCTTTGCCGTGATGTACCTGCTGTTCCAGGGCATTTTCATGTTCGGCCAGCCGCTGCAAACCGGCATCGCCGCGGCCTTCACCTGGCTGCGCGAGACCGCGCTGGTGCCGCTGCTGGCCGGCCTGCCGCATGCGGTACAGGGTCTGCTGCTGGACGGCATCTACAACGGCGTCGCCACCGTCGCGGCCTTCGTGCCCATCATCGTGCTGTTCTTTCTATTCATGGCGATGGTCGAGGACAGCGGCTATCTGTCGCGCGCGGCGTTTTTGATGGATGCGCTGATGGCGCGCCTGGGCCTGGACGGGCGCGGCTTCGTGATGCTGCTGATGGGCTTCGGCTGCAATGTGCCCGCGCTGATGGGCACGCGCGTGATGCGCTCGCGGGCGATGCGCCTGCTCACCATGCTGGTCATCCCGTTCTCGCTTTGCTCGGCACGCCTGCAGGTATTCATCTTCTTCACCGCCGCGCTGTTCACGGCCAGGGCCGCGCCGGTCGTGTTGTTCAGTCTGTACCTGTTGAGCTTCGCCACCGCGATACTCACCGCGCTGATATTCAAGAATCGCTTCAGAAACAATGAACCGTTCGTGCTGGAACTGCCGCCCTACCGCTTCCCCACGCTGCGCCAGATGGTGCTGCGCGGCTGGGTGGAAGTGCGCCACTTCCTGCGCCGCGCCACCAAGTTCATCGTCGCCGGCGTGGTGATGGTTTGGCTGCTCACCCACCTGCCGCCGTCCGCAGCACCGGCAAGCACCGATACTTATGCCGGGATGATAGGCGGCGTGCTGCATCCGTTGTTCGCGCCGATCGGCATCAACCAACAACTCACCATCGCGCTGATCTTCGGCTTCATCGCCAAGGAGATCGTGATCGGCGCGCTCGCGGTGATCTACGGATTGGGCGGCGATGCGCTGAGCAGCGCCCTGGGTCACCAGCTCGACTGGATCCAGGCCTACAGCTTCATGCTGTTCACGCTGCTCTACACGCCCTGCCTGGCCACCGTTGCCACGCTGCAAAGCGAATCCAAACAGACCCGCTTCACCGTCCTGTCACTGATCTGGTCGCTGGGGCTGGCGTGGCTGCTGAGCTTCGCGTTCTATCAAGGCGCGAGGTGGTTGGGGTATTGAATCGGCATGGATCGCGGCGCAATGCTCGGCCTGAACTGGCAACCTGGACGCCGGAAGGCGCGCAACCGGACCTCGGCCTCGAATTCAATTTTTCCTATTCGGTATACGAATTTTAATCTGGCGCCAATTCATGCAACCCTTGCCTCCCGCCCCTGCAACTGCCCCGCTACGCAACCGCGGATTCCTCAAGCTGTTGGCCTTTCGCGTGCAGGTCGTGCTGGCCTACCAGATCATGATGGTGGTGGTCGGATGGCACATCTATGAACTGACCCACGACACGCTTGCGCTGGGACTGGTCGGCCTGGCCGAGGCCATTCCCTACTTTTGCTGCGCGCTGTTCGCCGGTTATGCCGTCGACCATCATTCGCGGCGCATGTTCGGCGTATTCGCCAGTGCGGTGACCGCGGTGAATGCGCTGGTATTGGCGGCGACCACGACCGCCCTGCTGCAGAACGATCAATCGCTGCTGATCTACGCAACGATCGCCTGCGCGGGTGTCGCCCGGGCCTTTATCGGCCCTTCCTACAACGCGCTGTTCGCGCTGGTGTTGCCGCGCGCCCAGTATGCGCGCGCTGCAGGGGCCGGCAGTTCGGTATTCCAGTCCGGATTGGTGATCGGTCCGGCACTGGGCGGCGCGCTGGTGGGATGGGCCAATATGACTGCAGCATACCTGGTATCGGCCACCCTCGCGCTGGGCGCAGCCGTCACCCTGCTGACGCTGCGCATCGCCGAACCCCCTCCGGCCAACCCCTCGCCGGTGTTCTCGAGCATCCTGGAAGGCTTGCGCTTCGTATACGGCAACCAGCTTATCCTCGGCGCCCAGGCGCTGGACATGTTCGCGGTGCTGTTTGGCGGCGCGGTCGCGATGCTGCCCGCATTCGTGCAGGATGTGTTTCACTACGGGCCAGAAGGGCTGGGGATCCTGCGCGCTGCTCCCGCGGTAGGCGCGATCCTGATCGGCATCACGCTCGCCAGATTCCCGGTTAACAGGCATGCCGGACGATTATTGCTGGCGGCCGTTGCCGGGTTCGGCATCTGCATCATTTCATTCGCGCTGAGCAGTCACTTCTGGCTTGCGGCACTGTTCCTGATGCTGTCGGGGTTTTTTGACGGGGTGTCCGTGGTGATGAGGACCACCATCATGCAGTTGGCAACGCCCGATGCGATGCGCGGACGTGTCTCCGCGATCAACGGCATCTTCATCGGTTCGTCCAACGAACTGGGTGCATTCGAATCCGGCGTGGCAGCGCGGCTGATGGGGCTGATCCCATCCGTGATTTTCGGCGGCGCGATGACACTGGCCGTGGTGGCAACAACTGCGTATTTCGCGCCCAAGCTGCGCAAGCTCGAGCTGCAGCATTTGCATTAGGGTAACCTTAAGCTCGGTAGCGCCATGCATTACAACCTGCGCTAACATATACCCGCGTCTGGCCCGGAAAATCGAAGACATGAAGAAAATTGCAATCCCGATCATTCTGCTGCTCGGCTTAACAGCGTGCAACATCACCAAATCAACCCCGCCCGGCGCGACGCCCGCAACGGAGCGGCCACCGGCAAGGATTGAACTCGCACTGGGTGGCGGTGCCGCACGCGGGTTTGCCCACATCGGTGTGATCAAGGCTTTGGAGGCACAGGGCATCTCTCCCGATATCGTCGTTGGCACCAGCGCCGGCGCTGTTGTCGGCGCGCTCTATGCGGCCGGGTTGAACGGCTTTCAAATCCAGGAACTGTCGATGAATATGGAGGAAGACCAGATCATCGACGGATCCGGCATGTACAGCTGTGTCGCCCAGACCCTGGTCTCGGATAACCGGGGTTGCATCAAGGGGCAGGCATTGCAGGATTTCATCAACAGGAACGTCGGCGATCGCCCGATCGAAAAACTCAACCGGCCTTTTGCCGCGGTCGCAACCAACCTAGGCACCCGTGAAATGATCGTATTCCGCACCGGCAATACCGGCATGGCAGTCCGGGCGTCATCTTCGGCGCCGGTGTTTTTCCAGCCGGTTGCGATCAATGGCCAGGATTACGTCGACGGCGGACTCGTCGCGCCTGTTCCGGTAAGCGCCGCCCGCTCGATGGGTGCGGATTTCGTGATCGCAGTCGACATCTCGGACCGTCCCATCGACAGAAAAACGACAGGGATCGTCGATATCTTGTGGCAGACCTTTTCCATCTTCGTGCAAACGATCAATCGCTCCGAACTGCCCAAGGCTGATGTGGTAGTACGGCCGGTGACATACGGGATTACGTCCACCGACACAAGCGGCCGCAACAGGGCCGTGCTGGAGGGAGAGAAGGCCATCGCCGCGATTTTGCCGGAGTTGAAAGCCAAGCTGGCGAAATTGAACGAGACACCACGTGGCGGGCATGCCCTGAATCGTTGAAATATGAGGACCGGGCGCCGAATCACCTTGCGCTCAACAGACACCCTTCGGAATAAATATGGTATCCCTTATTTTCTAGCCGCTCACCCCGATATAATCTCCTCCTTCGTCCTTACCGGTAATTATCGTGTCCGATCGTTTTGCTGTGTGGCCGCAATACCTGATACCCAAACAGGCACTCACCGTATTGGCCGGAAAGTTCGCCAATGCCAGACTGGGCGGTCTCACCACGGCGGTGATCCGCCGATTCGTCGCACGTTACGGGGTGAACATGCAGGAGGCGGCCAATCCCGACATCGCGAGCTACGCCAGCTTCAACGAATTTTTCACGCGGCCGTTGCGCGGGGACGCCCGCCCGCTGGCCGACGCCGATTTCGTCTGCCCGGTTGACGGCATGATCAGCCAGTTCGGCGCGATCGAGCACGGCAACATCTTTCAGGCCAAGGGGCACAGCTACACCGCCACCGCGCTGGTCGGCGGCGATGTGCAACTGGCCGCGCAGTTTGCGCACGGCAGCTTTGCCACGCTCTACCTGAGCCCCAGGGACTATCACCGTATCCACATGCCGTGCGCCGGCCGCTTGCGGCGCATGATTTATGTGCCGGGCGCGCTATTCTCGGTCAACCCGGCCACGGCATGCGGGGTGCCCGGGCTGTTCGCGCGCAACGAGCGGGTGGTGTGCGTATTTGATGGCGGACCCGGTGACGGTATGTCCGGACCTTTCGTGCTGGTGCTGGTGGGCGCCACCATCGTCGGCAGCATGGCCACGGCGTGGCACGGCGTGGTCAACCCGCCGCGTTCGCGCGCCATGCGCGAATGGCGCTACGACGACAAGCAGATCGCGCTGAAAAAAGGCGAAGAAATGGGGCGCTTCCTACTCGGTTCCACCATGGTGATGCTGTTCCCGAACAACACGCTGCGCTTCAATCCGGATTGGTCGACTGCCGGAGCCATCCGCATGGGCGAGATGATGGCCAACCAGGCGTAACGATCGCAGCAAGTCGGCACGGGCCGATCCCGGTGCTTTCATCCAAACACTCCCCGCGTCCGGGTTGGACGCGCGCTCTTTCCGCAAAGGTTCACGATGTACCCAGTCCACGATGTTGATGCGATTCTATTGTTATCGCTGTCGGCCGCATCCAAGCGGCGGCCTGCCGATCTGGTCGAGATCATCATGGCGACCGGTCTTGCGCAGGGCGCGATCCCGTCAGAGAATGAATTATCGGATGCGTTCGCCAGACCCTCGACCTACTGCCTGATTGTCGAGGTTGACGGTGGCTATAGGCTCTCGTCCGATGCGCAGCAGATGATGGCGGACCAGCGCAAGAACGATGACACCGCGAAAAAAATGTATCGTCTCAAGGAACATCTCGCCGACTATCACCTCAACGGCGAGCATACGACGATTCTGGCGCATCCGGATCTGCTGTTGGCCGCTGTAAAGGCGTACCAGAAAACCAAGGGCTCGGGCAGAAGCTGGTTGATGGACAAGCCCAAGGCCGTCTGGATCCCCACCAAGGACCTGATCAGAGACAGAAGCCTGCTCAAAGGCAAGCCGGTTCCATGCAAGCGACGCAAGCCCTGATGGTCGCCATGACCGATATTCCACCCGGCTCCGCCGACCGCACTGCCCGTTCTTTTGACGGGTTGCCGCTGGCGCCCGCCATGCTGGAGACTTTGCAGCAGCTCGGCTATCTGGCGATGACACCGATACAGGCGGCCAGCCTGCCGGTCACGCTGGCCGGTCACGACATGATCGCGCAGGCCAAGACCGGTAGCGGGAAGACAGTGGCATTCGCGCTGGCCCTGCTGACCAAACTCAATCCACGCCGCTTTGCGGTGCAAGCCATGGTGCTATGCCCCACGCGCGAACTGGCCGACCAGGTCACTCAGGAGATACGCAGGCTGGCGCGGTCCGCTGACAACATCAAGATTCTGACTTTGTGCGGCGGCTCGACCATGCGCCCGCAGATCGCCAGCCTGGAACACGGCGCCCACATCGTGGTCGGCACGCCAGGGCGCATCATGGATCACATGGAGCGCGGCACACTGAACCTGGAAGCGCTCGAGACGCTGGTACTGGACGAAGCGGATCGCATGCTGGACATGGGCTTTGACGAGGACATCGCGTTCGTGGCGAAACGTTGCCCGGCACAGCGCCAGACCCTGCTGTTCTCGGCCACCTATCCGGAAGGCATCGCGCGGCTGGCGCGCCAGTTCATGCGCAACCCGCAGGAAGTGAAGCTGGCGGAGCAACACGAGGAAAGCAAGATACGCCAGCGCTTTTATAAAGCGGAAAATGCGCAGCGCCTGCAGGCGGTCGCCAGCCTGTTGCAGCACTATCGTCCGGTCAGCACCCTGGCGTTCTGCAACACCAAGCAGCGATGCCGCTCGCTGCTGGAAGTGTTGCATGCCCGGGGCATCAGGGCGCTGACCCTGAACGGTGATATGGAACAGCGCGAGCGCGACCAGGTGCTGATCCAGTTTGCCAACCGCAGTTGCCCGGTGCTGGTGGCGACCGATGTCGCGGCGCGCGGCCTGGATATCGACAAACTCGAAATGGTTATCAATGTCGACATCACGCCCGACCCGGAAGTCCACATCCATCGCATCGGCCGCACGGGGCGTGCCGACCAGAACGGCTGGGCATTGGGCCTGTGCGCCCCGACCGACCGGAATCGCCTGATCACCCTCGCGCAGATGATGCGCATCGAACCGGAGTGGCATGAGTTGGAGGGGTTGCAGAATGATGATGAATCCGCGCTGGTACCGCCGATGGTGACGCTTCAAATACTGGGCGGGCGCAAGGAGAAGATACGCGCCGGCGACGTGCTGGGCGCGCTGACCGGCGATGCGGGTTATACGCGTGAGCAGGTCGGCAAGATCAATGTGACCGAGTTTTCCACTTACGTCGCCGTGGCGCGCAACATCGCTCACGAAGCGGTGCGTAAACTATCTGCGGGCAAGGTGAAAGGCAAGACAGTCAAAGTGCGCCCGCTTTAGCGCATGGAGCCGGATGCCGGTCCGGCGCTGGAGTGGCAAGCAACGCGCACCCTCTCCTTTTGCAATTACCGGTGCCGGCAGGCACGATAGGGAACAGGGACCAGCGCGTCCTTCACTTCACCGCCCACGAACCGTCCACGATCAGCTTGTCCTTTTCGAATATTTTGCCGTAATACCGGTCGCCGGAATTGACCGGGCCGACGCCGCCAGGTGTTCCGGTCATCAGCAGATCGCCGTCCTCGAACGACAGAAAGCTTTTTTGCCTGGTGCAATATTTAGGCGGGCTTGTTTAGCATCAAGTCATGATTGCCGCGTTGGACCAGTACGCCATTGATATACAACTCCATCCTCAACGCGCTGATATCGCCATTGAAAGCGACGAACTCGCTGAACACCGCGGAGCGGTCAAACGCCTAGGCGCGCTCCCACGGCAGGCCTTTGGACTTCAGCTCATGCTGCAGATCCCGTTTGGTGAGATCCAGCCCGAACCCGACGCCGCTCAGTTCACCGGAACGGACCAGGAAGGTTATTTCACCCTCGTAATGAATAAGCTCCGACTTGCTGGAATGGATATCGGCCGAGATGGCCGAGTTCGGCTTCAGGAAAATGACCGGCTCCGGTGACGCCTCGTTATCAAGCTCCCTGATGTTCTCGGCATAATTTCTGCCGATACAGACGACCTTGGACGGATAGACCGGTTCCCCTTCCCACATGACTGATTTCATTTGCGAGCGCTTCAAGCAACTTGGACAGCAAAAATATAACAGGTATTCGTCAGGCCTGGATAGCGCCGGAAGTGCGACATCTCGTCATGATGCGATGGCTTGCCAACCCCAAAATCAAGCAAACGCGCTTTGGCGGCAGCTTATTGCCATCCGGCCTAGCAAGCAGGTTTTGCGGATGAGTGTGGATCGCGCGTCCAGCGGGGGTGCAAGCAATCGGAACACGGCCTGCCTGGCTCGGGAAAAATATTGGGCTAAGGAAACACCGATTAAGTCCACGTGATGAGCATCAAGTGCGTTATTGATCCGGGCTATGCACAAGGGCAGACGAGATGAAACAGACAACGCTGGCAGTAAATGGATTCGAGGCGCACCGCAAGGCAACCCGCAAAGCGGAGTTTCTGTCGCGCATGGATAAACTGGTGCCATGGTCAGAATTTTGCGCGGTAATCGAGCCGTATTACCCCAAGGCTGGAAATGGACGCCCGCCGGTTGGACTGCAACGCATGCTGCGGATGTACTTCATTGCCAACTGGTTCAACCTGTCCGATGTGGCCTGCGAAGACGCGCTGTACGACGTACCGGTATTTCGAGAGTTCTGCCAGTTCGACCTGGGACGCGAGCGAATCCCGGACGCCACGACCCTGATGAACTTCCGCCACTTACTCGAGCAGTACAATCTGGGTGCCGCAATGTTTGGAAAGGTGGGCGAGTTGCTTCTCGCCGATGGGATGAAACTCTCAGGCGGTACCATCGTGGATGCCACCATCATTGCCGCGCCAAGCTCGACCAAGAACGCCGACAACGCCCGCGATCCCGAGATGCACCAGACCAAGAAGGGCAACCAGTGGCACTTCGGCATGAAGGTACACATTGGCGTGGATAGCAAAACCGGCCTCGCTCACAGCGCCACGGTCACACCCGCCAATGTCCACGACAGTCAGGAACTGCCGAACCTGCTGCATGGCAACGAGACTCGGCTGTATGGTGACAGCGCCTACATTGGCCAGAAAGAAGTACTCAATCAGGTTGCGCCAAAAGCAAAAGACTTCACCAACAAACGCGCCAGCCGCAGCACCCCATTGACTGATGCCGACAAGGAAACCAACCGCAGGAAATCGCAGGTGCGTGCCAAGGTCGAGCATCCGTTCCGGCCACTCAAGAACATCTATGGATTTGCCAAGGTGCGTTACCGTGGCTTGATGAAGAATGCCAACCGAGCCTTTGCATTGCTGGCACTGATCAATCTGGACAAATGGGGAATGCCGCTGCTGACAGGATAGGTGTGTCCAGCGTAGCAAAAATCAGGGGAATATCCCCTGAATGAGACGACATGCTGAGCCATTACAGATGAAAAACGACTTTTTGTTCAACAATCCGGATTCGTCAACACAACTCCTGCTCAGTGCAGGTGGTTGTTCGGCGTTTCCCTAAATGATCCACATTTCCGGCCATTGCTGAAGATGTCCTGGACAGCCGGGATCAAGCAAATTGCCCACGACCACGAAATGAAAGCCCGGCAAGCCGGGCTTTCTGTTTGCAACGGTCTGTCAGCCCTTGTCGAACTTCATCACGCCGGATTTGCAATCCACCCTGATGGTGTCCTTCGCGGCGAACTTGCCTTCAAGGATAAGCTTGGCGAGCGGGTTCTCCAGTTGCGCCTGGATCGCGCGCTTCAGGGGTCTTGCGCCGTACACGGGGTCAAACCCGGCATTGGCGATCTCGGCCAGTGCGGCTTCTGAAATATCCAGTTTCATCTCCATCTGGGCCAGGCGTTTTTCCAAGTACTGCAACTGGATGCGAGCAATGGACTTGATGTTCTTTTCATCGAGCGCGTGGAATACCACCACCTCGTCGATGCGGTTGATGAACTCGGGACGGAAATAGGATTTCACCTCGCCCATCACCGCCAGCTTGATGACCTGGTAATCGTCCCCGGACATCTGCTGGATCATCTGACTGCCCAGATTTGAAGTCATCACGATTACGGTGTTCTTGAAGTCCACGGTGCGCCCCTGGCCATCGGTCATGCGCCCGTCGTCCAGCGCCTGCAGCAGCACGTTGAATACATCCGGGTGCGCCTTTTCCACTTCGTCCAGCAGGATCACGCTGTAGGGCTTGCGCCGCACCGCCTCGGTGAGACCCCCGCCTTCCTCGTAGCCGACATAGCCGGGCGGCGCGCCGATCAGGCGCGCGACGGAATGCTTCTCCATGTATTCGCTCATGTCGATGCGGATCAAATGATCCTCGGAATCGAACATGAACCCGGCCAGCGCCTTGCACAACTCGGTCTTGCCCACGCCCGTCGGGCCGAGGAACAGGAACGAGCCATAGGGACGGTTGGGATCGGACAGGCCGGAACGCGAGCGTCGGATCGCGTCTGACACTAGCTTCACCGCCTCGTCCTGCCCGACCACACGCTCGTGCAACTTGTCTTCCATGTGCAAAAGCTTGTCGCGCTCGCCCTGCATCATCTTGCTGACCGGTATCCCGGTCGCGCGACTGACCACCTCGGCGATCTCTTCCGCGCCGACCTGGGTGCGCAACAGGCGGTTCTTGGGCTTGTTCTCCTCGGCATGCACCGCTTCCTTCAGTTTGGCCTCGAGCTGCGGCAGCTTGCCGTATTGCAGTTCCGCCACCTGTTCCAGCTTGCCCGCACGCTGCAGCTGAACGATCTCGGCGCGCACCTTTTCCATCTCTTCCTTGAGATGCGCCGTGCCCTGTGCCGTGCCCTTCTCCGCTTTCCATATCTCTTCCAGGTCGGCGTACTCGCGTTGCAGCTTGGCGATCTCTTCTTCGATCAGCGCAAAGCGTTTCTTTGAAGATTCATCCTTTTCCTTCTTCACTGCCTCGCGTTCGATCTTGAGCTGGATCAGGCGGCGATCCAGTTTGTCCATCACCTCGGGCTTGGAATCGATTTCCATTCTGACGCGCGCGGCAGCCTCATCGATCAGGTCGATCGCCTTGTCCGGCAGGAAGCGGTCTGTGATGTAGCGGTGCGACAGTTCCGCAGCGGCAATAATCGCCGGGTCGGTGATGTCGACGCCGTGATGCAGCTCGTAGCGTTCCTGCAGGCCGCGCAGGATGGCGATGGTTGCTTCCACGCTCGGTTCGTCCACCAGTACCTTCTGGAAGCGGCGCTCCAGCGCGGCATCCTTTTCGATGTACTTGCGGTATTCGTCCAGTGTGGTCGCGCCAACGCAATGCAGTTCGCCGCGCGCCAGCGCCGGCTTGAGCATGTTGCCCGCATCCATCGCGCCTTCCGCCTTGCCCGCGCCGACCATGGTGTGCAGTTCGTCGATGAACACGATGGTCTGGCCTTCATCCTGCGCCAGCTCTTTTAGGACATTCTTCAGGCGCTCCTCGAATTCGCCGCGGTACTTCGCCCCGGCCAGCAACGCCGCCATGTCCAGGCTCAGCACTTTCTTGTTCTTCAGTGACTCGGGTACCTCGCCGTTGACGATGCGCTGCGCCAGGCCTTCCACGATCGCGGTCTTGCCCACGCCAGGCTCGCCGATCAGCACCGGGTTGTTCTTGGTGCGGCGCTGCAACACCTGGATCGCGCGGCGGATCTCGTCGTCGCGCCCGATCACCGGGTCGAGCTTGCCCTGGCGGGCGCGCTCGGTCAGGTCGATGGTGTATTTTTTCAGGGCTTCGCGCTGGCCTTCCGCTTCCTGGGAACCGACGGTCTCGCCGCCGCGCACGGCAGTGATCGCCTGTTCCAGCGGCGCGCGCGCCACACCGTGCTGTTTCAGCAGGCGGCCGGTTTCGCCCTTGTCATCGCAGGCCGCGAGCAGGAACATTTCCGAGGCGATAAATTCGTCACCGCGCTTCTGCGCGGCCTTGTCGGTCAGGTTGAGCAGACTGGACAGGTCACGCCCGACCTGGACTTCCCCGCCGTGACCCTCGACCTTGGCCAGACGATCGACCGCATCCTTCAGCGCGGTCTTCAGCGGCGCGACATTGCCGCCGGCGCGCGCCAGCAGCGATGCCGCCCCGCTGTCCGGATCGTTGAGCAACGCCAGCAGCAGGTGCTGCGGCTCGATGAACTGGTTGTCGTTGCCGACCGCCAGACTCTGGGCATCGGACAGGGCTTGCTGGAATTTTGTGGTAAATTTGTCGAAACGCATGATGCACTCCTAAATTGGCAATTGTCCTTGTAATGGAGCGGGTTAGATTCGATTTCAAGTGACAATGAAAAATTTTTAGGGGTTTGGGGGGGATTGGCCCGGCAAGTTCCGCACGTTTGTCTTAAAATGGCACCATATTGATCAATCATTTTCCTTGTCCGGACAATGAACAAATGTGCTGAAAGTCATTGGAACGTGTAACACCGTGCATTCCGAAAGATGCCCCATCAGTTGATTGTTCATCCGGAAGCAAGTGAGGAGAGCACAACATGAACAGAAAAACGTTAACCGCCCTGATGGCAGGCACGCTGGGTATGGCCATTGCCGCACCGTTTGCCTGGGCCGGCGACCAGCGCTTCAGCCTGTCCAGTGAATTCGACACCAGCTCCGATAATTACCAGGCCGGCCCGTGGATGCTCAAGCTGACCAGTCCTGCCGGCTCCGGAAATGCGAGTCAATTGAACACACACCTCGGCACATACGGCATGAATGGCGGCGCAAACTCGGGCCCGTACAACACAGAAGCCGCGGTCAGCTATAACCTCTATGAGGGCAGTTCATCCACCCCCGAAATCAATCTGACCGGCAAGGTTAGCGTCAACAGCAGCGACAAGAACAGCGAATTCAGCCTGACTCCAAACGGCTACGCGGCCCAGATGGACGTTTATCAGAATCTGGACAAATTCACAGCAATGGGTTCGCTCGGTTCGACCGTGCTCGCCAGCCCGGGTGGTATCACCATCAGCCCCTTGCTCTATGGATCCTTTGGCGGCGTCTACCAATTCACCGAAAACACCAGCACGGGAATCGATATGAGCTTGTCCCAGAATTCACCCGCAGCGACCTATCCCGCACCGGGACTGATGCAACAGGGCCTTAGCGCGTTTGTGAATTACAAGCTCGACAGCAAGTTCAAGGCCCGGGGTTATATGAGCAGGGGGATATCCAACGGCTCGACCAAGAACACCGTGGGCGGACAGGTTTATTACGGGTTCTAGCAACCCCATTCGCCCAGGACAGCCCGGGCCGGGATAATCTGCGACTCTATCTAACTGGCCGGAGAGACACCCATGCTTGACGCCGAATTCGCCGCGCTCGTCCGCCGCAATGTCGCCAACTCGTTCGATGAAGACATCCACACCGGCGATTTGAGCGCCCAACTGCTGCCCGCCGCACTGGCCTGTTCCGCACGAGTCATCACCCGGCAGCTCGGTGTGTTATGCGGCGCGCCTTGGTTCGAGGCATGCTTCCGCACACTGGATCCTCAATGCACGATCAGCTGGCAGGCCAGGGACGGCGACAAGATCGTCGAGGGGCAAACACTGTGCGAAGTCAACGGAAATGCACGCGCTCTGCTTGGCGCCGAACGCAGCGCATTGAACTTCCTGCAAACCCTATCCGGTACCGCCACCCGCACCCGGCAATATGTGGATGCGGTCGACGGCATCAATGTCAAGATCATGGATACGCGCAAGACCCTGCCCGGTTTGCGTCAGGCACAGAAATACGCAGTGCGGGTTGGCGGCGGACATAACCAGCGCATGGGTCTGTTCGACGGCATCCTGATCAAGGAAAACCACATCGCGGCTGCTGGCGGGATCAAGCCTGTTCTGGAGCAGGCGTTTCGGCTGGCGAAACCGGGCATCACCGTGCAAATCGAGGTGGAATCGCTGGCGCAACTCGACGAAGCGCTGGCGGCCGGAGCGAAACTGATACTGCTCGACAACTTCGACCTGGACAATCTGCGCGCCGCCGTTCAGCACACCGGCAAGCGAGCCGAACTGGAAGCATCCGGGGGAATCACGCTGGACAACCTGCGTGATATCGCGCTGACCGGCGTGGAACGCATCTCGATCGGCAGCCTGACCAAGGATGTGCAGACAATCGACTTGTCGATGCGCTTCACTGCATGAAGTGGCCGGTTGTCCCGGCCTGATGTGCACAGTGGTTCGGCAGGTTGTCGGCGCAGGTTTGATTTTCCGCATTGCGCCCCCATTACATGACGATCATTACCTGAAAGGATGAATCATGGGTGAATCACTGCACATCATCTGCCCGCATTGTGACGGCGTGAACCGCGTACCTGCCGACAAATTGAACAACCAGCCGGTTTGCGGCAAATGCAAGAAGCCGCTATTCGACGCGCATCCGGTGGAACTGGGCAACAGCAATTTTTCGCTGCACATCAACCGCAACGACATTCCGGTGCTGGTGGATTTCTGGGCGCCGTGGTGCGGACCCTGCCGCATGATGGCACCCGCCTTCATCCAAGCGGCAGCCCAGCTCGAACCGAAAATGCGCCTGGCCAAACTGAATACCGAGGAGGCGCAGGAACTCGGGGGACGCTACAACATCCGCAGTATCCCCACCCTCGCGCTGTTCTCGGGCGGGCGCGAGATCGCGCGGCAAGCCGGCGCGATGGACGCCGGGGGCATCGTGAGGTGGGCGCGCAGCAAGGTCTGATTCGCCCGGCAAATCGGTAAATCAAATAGTCGCCGTCGCAACTTCGTACGGCTATCCCATTCGCGCCCCCTCAACAAAGGCTCTTCGGAGAGTAGTGCGGAAATGAAATGTCCGTTGCGCTCTCTAAAGCAGCCCTTCAATCTGACCGCGACTGTTGACCTCGACCGGGTCTTATCGACCCTGCCAGTCAGCTATGTAATTATGCTACCCGAAACCGGTCATTGCCACTCTCAGAACTTCAACTTCGCGGTCACACGCAATTGCAGCGGCTCAGCCGGATGAACTGTGATGCCGGCCGGCACAACAGGACTGGTGGGCGTCACCTGATAATCCTGCGCATAGGCAATGTCATAGTATTCGCGATTGAAAAGATTGAGCACATCCATTTGCACTGAAAAATCCCGTGACAGCTCGTGCTGGACCTGCACATTCGTCACAATGGCCGAAGGTGCTGTCAGGGTGCCGTCTTGGGTAAGCGGGTAGCTGCCGATATACCGTGTCTCCACGCTACCCGACCATGAATCCTGATGCACCGTGGCTCCAATGAGGGCGACTTTGCTTACCGCGTTGGGAATCAAGTCTCCCAACTCGCCGTTGTCGTTCATCATCGCATAGCGGGCATGGGTCCAGGCCAGGTCGGCATCCAGGAGCAGCCAGCGATTGGCAATCATGTGGTTATTCCACTCCAGGCCATAGCGCTTACTGGCACCATTGGGAGAAGTGCTGCCGATGTCGGAATCAGCATTGTAGACCAGCTCGGAATCGCTGTTCAGGCTCCACAAGGCGAGCGAGCTCTGCAAACCCGGTATGGCTTCCGTGCGCAAACCGATCTCTTTCCCCGTGCTGCCCACCAGGGCCGGTACCGGTGAAGCCGGCGCGCCGGTTGTGGGATCGATCTTGTCAATCACGCCACGCGCGTCATTGCTGTGGAATCCTTTGCCCGCATTGATGAAATATTTCGTCTTATACCAGGGGCCAAAGATCAGCGACAGTTTTGGCAAGAATTTGCTGTCTAACGCATTGCCGCTGTTTTGCGAATTCGACAAGGAATTCATGTTCATGGCGATGCGCTCTTCGCGCACGCCGGCAACGGTACGCAGCCAGTTGGCCCAATGGGTGGTGTTTTGCACGTAGGCGCCGGCATCGGTCAGATTAACCTGGTCATCGCTTACCGTGGCAAAGGGTATGCGGTTCTCAGTGTCTAATAAGCCTACATGGATGGCGTCATTGCGCACCTGCAGACCGACTTCGGTGGTTGAATCGTGACTCAATAAACTGTGATACCAACCTCTGGCTACCTGCCCGCCGGCAATGTTGCGATTCTCCACTTGCTCGAATTGATCGCCGGTAGCGGGACGCAATTCAAAAAAAGTGAAATCCGACCATAGTTGCAGGCTATAGTGCTGCAAGTAAGCTGACGTCTTGAAATAACCCCGATCATCCTGGCTGTGCCGCTCACCCGAAAGAATCACGCGTCCGGTATCGCCACCGTCGCTTGGGTTCAAGGATGAGTAAAGATCCAATTGGCCGGACTGGATCAATTGCAGCGGTACTTGGTCGGTCGACCGCCAGTTTGCATCATAGTACACGCCGTCAACCGACCAGCCTTGTGTAGAAGTCCCATCACTCAGACGCATCAGGCCGTTGAATTTGTGCAATCCTTCCGGTTCTGCCCACGGGCCGTTCTCTCCCAGTAGCTCAACCGCCCCGAGTACAATCGTGCTGCTGTTGATCAAGGGTTGCTCACCGGTATTCAAAGTAGCGACCGGCGCTGCCAGGAAAGTTGAACCGGCAAGCAATGCGCGACGATAACCGAAAGCGCCGACAGTCACGTTGGCGAAGTTACTATCAAGGCTATTGCGGTACTGGAATTTTGCCGTTCCGGCTGAAGAGAAATCGCCATTCTCGGCGAAATACGGGCCTTTGCCGTAATTGATGTTCTGCACGAGCTCGGGGATCAGGTAGTTCAAACCAGCATAGCCCTGGCCGTGAGCATTGGTTGGCATGTTGACGGGTACCCCGTCGATAAACGTCGCGAAGTCCGTGCCGTGGTCGAGGTTGTAGCCCCGCAGGAAATACTGGTTGGACGATGTCCTGCCGGTGAAATACTGGCGCGTCATAGCAAGATGAACGCGAATGGCTTGAGCTACCATCGTTATTGGAGTTCGAACTGCAATTCATGCCCGATGAAGTCACAATGTACACCCGGCCAAGAACGTCGGGTGACGCGATGGGAGCATGAATATCTCCTTGATGCGATGCAGGAACGACTGGATCATTCGCCTGACATCATGCGGATTCGCCGAGAGACGGTTGAGCATCCGTTCGGGACGATCAAGTTCTGGATGGGGGCAGCCCATTTCCTGACCGCCACACTTGAACATGTGAGTAGCGAGATGAGCTTGCATGTACTGGCGTATAACATGAAGCGAGTGATGAAGATATTGGGAACCGCAGGACTGATCCAGGCAATGAGGGCCTGAGGGCCTTTATTTCTGCTTTGTCCATCAGATGCGCGCTATCCTGAAGAAGGCTTTTAAATAACGCAGAACCGATGCATGGAAATTGCAGACTCTGCTAGCCGCTCCTGACACCGACCAGAAGCTGGTAGAAATGGAAAATTGCAGACTCGGTACAATTGCTACGTTTTTACACGGTCTGGGCCGATTTCTGCCTGTTTTCCCATGTGTGTGCAAGACTGCTTGTCTGCTCAAAGCAGACATCGTACCCAATCGTTATTTGATTTCAGTAACAAAGTTTTCGCGGGAACGGCGAACCTTCTTCAGGCTGACGAGCCAGTCCTTGTCTGCTTCCCGGTAGCCCAATGGCAGCATTAAGACACTGCGCAGGCCGCGTGAGCGCAAGTTCAAGAGTTCATCGAGTGCGTCTGGGTCGAAGCCCTCCATCGGTGTGCTGTCCACTTGCTCTAATGCAGCTGCAATGAGAGCTGCGCAGAGGCCGATATAGGCTTGCTTAGCGGCGTGCTGGAAATTTACCTCGGCACCGCGATTGGGGTAGCGGCTTAATAACAGTTTGCGATAGCCTTCCGACTCCTCGCTAACGAAACCACGTTCTTCGTTAGTCAGGTCGAACATCATGTTTATGCGTTCTGGGGTGTAGTCGTTCCAAGCGGCAAAAACCAGCAAGTGCGAACAATCCAAAACTTGCCCTTGTTCATGTGCGATGGCCTTGATCTTCTGGCGAACTTCTCTATTTGTAACAACGAGGACCTCATAAGGCTGAAGCCCGCTTGATGTCGGAGCCAGACGTACTGACTCCAGAATACGATCGACCTTATCTTGCGATACAGCTTTCGTCGGATCCATTTTTTTAGTTGCATAGCGCCATTGAAGGCTCTGAATTAAATCCATGAATCACATCCTTAACTTGTTAAATTAGTCGTTTCATTCAAGGTCGGTCGTTGGCCAAATATTGCCCGTTTGAATTAGCTAATCTTACTGTGTCACAAACGTAGCCGAAGGCTGACCCAATTGCAGTGCGGGCAGAATCCTAACCCGCTGACGAGTGCTACGCTTAAGTTCAGGCGCAACGAGGTGATCGAATCCGGTACATGGCGCTGAGCGCGCTGGGCTGCCCCGAGGGACGTAATCTCCGGAAACCGCAGGCACTTTGCGTTCGATGAAGTTTTTTTTGCCGCCGGAGGTGCCTCCCGCCTTCAATTGTTGTGCCATCAGAAACCCGTAAGCCGCAATGCTCATGCTGGCGTGATGATGGAAACCGCGCCAGCCTCTTCCTTCATAGTGCCCCAGACCCATGTCCTGCTTTAAATCCTGATAGTCACGCTCAATGCGCCAGCGCATATGTGCGGTTCGCACCAGATCATTCAATGCCGTGGTCTCCGGCAGCGTGGATAAGTAGTACTTTTCAGGCTCTGCCTGATCAGCAGGCCACTCGATGAGCAGCCACTGCTCGGGCAGTAGGCGTGCCTTGCCAACGTTGCCCCCGGCGCAGCGCACGCGCACAGCTGCAAAGCGACCCGTCAGATGCGCGTTGCTACCCTCGCGCCAACTGATGTGCTGCCAGGCACTCTTGGGCAAGCCCAGCGCAAGGGCCTTGACGTTCACCGGTTGCCTTGTGGCGGTGCGCCGTGGCATTACCGGAGGGCGTCCCATGCCGCTATAGCGTTTTGGCGGTAGCGGTTCCATGCCCGGCGGCCAAACCACCACGACCGAGGTGATGCCAACCACATACGGCAGCCCCATGCCGCTCAAGTGCTGGCGAAAGGCGTAATCAATCCCATATCCCGCATCGGCAAGCACGCAGTGTTTGGGTGCGCCCTCATTGAGCAGGCGTTGCAGTTGTTGCAGTGCAATTTGCGGTTTGGTGGCAAATTCCACTTCCTCGGGCACGCCCGCCTTGTGCCTGCGCCGGGCATCCTCGGCCCAGCAACGGGGCAGATATAGTTGCCAGGCCACTGGCAAACTGCCTTCTTCACATGCCAGCGACACGCTGACGGCGACCTGGCAATTGTCCTGCTTGCCCAGTACGCCGCAGTATTGGCGTGTCACACCCACCGAGTGATTGCCTTTCTTGGGGAAACCCGTGTCGTCAATGATCCAGAAGCCGCCATCGCTCATATCCATATGCGGTACTACCCATTGAGCCACGCGACGCAGCATCTGTTCGTCACTCCACTGGGATTTGGCGACAAAGTGATGCATGGATTGGTGCTTCGCACTGGCATGCAGTGGGTCCATCCGGGCAGCCATCGGCTCCACGCTCTTGCGCGACAACGGCAACATCAGGCCGGTACAGTAGCCGCTGAGGCCTGCATGCCGATCCGCATGCCCAAGACCTTGCGACAAGTGAGTCAGGTAGAGCTCAAATTCCGTGGATGCATCCATCAGGCCTCCGGCAGTTGAACATGACCGGCATATTATGCCTTATATTTTATGACACAGTAAGACTAAGGAAGCGCTGAACAAGTCAGATTTTCATCACGACCATTTGGCGCTTCATTGTTGTTGTTAAAAAATTCTACTTTTCTGCTGCACTTTGCCCCATTCAGGGCCTTTATCTGGGAATTTCTCCCGCATTTTGCTCAGGCCGGACGCACCTGTCCTGTTAGCGGCATTCCCCATTTATCGAGATTGATCAGCGCCAGCAAAGCAAAGGCGCGGTTGGCGTTCTTGAGCAGTCCGCGGTAGCGCACCTTGGCAAATCCGTAGATGCTCTTGAGCGGACGGAATGGATGCTCAACCTTGGCGCGCACCTGCGATTTCCTGCGGTTGGTTTCCTTGTCCGCATCCGTCAATGGGGTGTTGCGACTCGCGCGTTTGTTGGTGAAGTCTTTGGCTTTTGGCGCAATCTGTTTGAGCACTTCTTTCTGGCCGATGTAGGCGCTGTCACCGTACATGCGGGTCTCATTGCCATGCAGCAGATTGGGTAATTCCTGACTGTCATGCACGTTGGCGGAAGTGATGCTCGCGCTGTGGGTGAGTCCGGTTTTACTGTCTACCCCAATGTGTACCTTCATGCCGAAGTGCCATTGGTTGCCCTTCTTGGTCTGGTGCATCTCCGGGTCTCGCGCATTGTCTGCGTTCTTGGTGGAGCTGGGGGCGGCAATGATGGTGGCATCGACGATGGTGCCACCTGAGAGCTTCAGGCCATTCGATAGCAGGAGTTCACCTACTTTGGCGAACAGTGCGGCACCCAGATCATGCTGCTCCAGCAGGTGGCGGAAGTTCAATAGGGTCGTGGCATCCGGTACCCGCTCGCGGCCCAGATCGAATTGGCAGAAGTCGCGAAAGGCTTGTACGTCATACAGCGCATCTTCACAGGCCACATCGGACAGATTGAACCAGTTGGCGATGAAGTACATTCTGAGCATCCGTTCCAATCCGACCGGACGGCGTCCATCACCCGCCTTCGGATAATAGGGTTCAATCACGGCACAGAATTCAGCCCATGGTACCAAGCTGTCCATACGTGACAGAAACTCCGCCTTGCGCGTCGTCTTTCGGTGCACCTCGAATCCGCTCGTTGCCAGTGTCTGCTGTTTCATCTCTTTACCTTCATTGAATGGACCAAGCCATTAACGCACCAAGCCATTATCGGGTAGACTTATTCGGTGTTTCCC
>CAWJHB010000003.1:0-1309591 GCA_963842555.1 uncultured beta proteobacterium | reverse complement strand
GAGTAAAATGGTTTTGATTCTGTTGCTATCACTTGTAGAGCAGCACTGCTTTTGCAGCGCATCAGTCTAGATTACCTCAGTCCACTCTCAAGAATCGCCTGAAACTCAAACCGCCTATGTCGATCCTGCCACCGTACACAAGAATGGAAACCTGGTGAACATGGTGGTCCTGGTGGATCATCAGTCAGGGCTGTCACATGGGGTCGAAAGCAAACTAGATAAGTTATTTTTCAAGGGCAAGGGCGATATAACCAAGTCCTGGAAGGTTCAGGATGAATTCGACTGCAAGGACAAGAAATTAAGAATGCTCTCTTATACTGCTTACTCGGAGCATATGGGCAATGGCGACGTTGTTCCGAACGACGTGGTTGCCAATCAGTGGGAGCGGGTTATGCCAGGCAGCATTGGTGATGCGCTGTGGAAATATGCCTGTGAAAAACGGTAAGGGCAGCAGCTACATTTTAGTCATCGCTTCAGAAAAGCTAGCTATTAACAATACCAATTGCGAATAGCGCAACTGTGATGGCCGCAACAACAGCAGCGAATACGTAATAGTTCTTGAACATTTTCAATTACCTTTGAAGTATAAATTACAATTTAACGAAGGTATTGGTGCTGCTGATCGAATCATTTGCGTGCTATCGACTTTCCCCTTGATCACCGCCACGATCCCCTTGATCACCGCCATGATCCCGCCATTCCCCTGGAACAATGCAGCCAGATAGTAGGGTCGTCAGCATAAATAGCATTGCTACCGAAAACTTAAATGACTTGTTCATAGTGAAGCTCCTTTCGGTTAAAGCTACCAATCGTTCGGAATTACGTTCAGCCAGTTGAAGACTAACCGTTCGCCAAATACGCCTCTGTGCGATACCACACAAATGCCCCCCTTCAGGCGATAATGTGAAGGACACCGCCCCGCCAGATGCCCACTCAAGCAGTCCCGAGAACTTGCCTGAACCCGCATGAAGTTTCATTTTTGCGGGCTTTTTACGTTCCAGCGACAACGGGTAGCATCGCGTCAGCCGGCGGACATTGCAATTTTGGCTGATAATCCGCCCATTCGGCATGAGCCGAATCAATCCGTCAAGCAGGCGACCGGGATGCATTTATTCACAATGAATTTTTCGGGATGGTCAGTATGAAAATCAAATTCGCGATCGCCACCAACGACGCATACCAGTGCGTCCTTGAAGCATTCCTGAAAGCGGGATGGCAACTGGAAGCGCTATTCGTGTCCCCCGACAACTGGATGCACAACAATAAAATGGTGATTGCACGCGCCATGGAATTGGATGCAACCGTTAAGAGTTCAGCGATAACCCTTCGCGACCTGGCCGATCTCGGCCAGCGCGAATGCACGACACTTGTGGTGGCCAGCTACCAATGGAAAATCCCAGACTGGCACCCCTATCTCAAGTATGCCGTGAATTTCCATCCTTCACCGCTTCCCGAAGCACGGGGGCCCTACCCGCAGGTCAGGGCGATACTCGAAGACCGCTCAAACTGGGCGGTCACCTGCCACCAGCTCAACGAAAAATTCGACCAGGGCGACATACTCGATGCAGAGAATTTTCAGCTCACCCCGGAGGAATGCCACGAAACGCTGCAATTGAAGGTACTGATGGCAGCCACGCGGCTTGCGGAACGGGTCGCCAACGGCTTCGAATCCCTCTGGGCTGCGGCCCGGCCGCAGGGACCGGGAAGCTATTGGCCGCGCTGGTCCGATGCGGAACGCGTGATCAATTTCAATCAGCCGGTCAGTATCATCATGCGGCAGGTGCGCGCGTTCGGCGATCTGGAATGCATGGCGACGATCAACGGCGTATCGATCTTCATCCATCGCGCGAATGGCTGGACCGAACCGCACCTCGCAAGGCCGGGCGCGGTGGTGCATTCCAGCGGACTGGCGATGGTCGTCGCGGCCGCGAACGGATTTATTGCGATCACCGAATGGAGCTTCACCGCGCCGGGTGCAATCGCCTCAAAATTGAGGCGCTGAGTGTATCTGCATGTATCCAGCCTTGTTGCACAGGGAAAGATACAGCAGGCCCTGGACGCTGCGCGCGCCGCACTGGCAAGCGACGGTGAAAATCCGGCGTTGCTGATTCTTGCCGGCCTGTCCGCTTCCAGGCTCGGGGATGACGCGACGGCCGAACAATATTTCCGGCGCGCGATCGCTGCCGATACCGGGTATGCCGCAGCCTATGCCAGTCTGGCGCTCATCCTGGAAAGAAAGAGGTGTCTGGATGAAGCTGAACATTGCCATCGAAAGGCAGCTTCACTGGACGCCGGATCGATCGAGTTTCGTTTCAACCTGGCCCGTTTTCTCGCCGCGTCCGACCGGGGCGAGGATCTCGAAGAGGCCAAGGCGATCTTTCTCGAACTGCTCCAGATCGCACCAACGGACATAAGATTGTGGAACGACTTTGGAATCCTGCTTTTTGCAACGGGCTATGCTTCTGCAGCGCATACCGCATTCTCCGCTGCGGTCTCCTATCATCCCCGCGAAGCGACCGCGCATGTCAATCTGGGCAATGTTCTGTTGCATATGGATGACCTGCCCGCGGCAGAAAAGCATTTTGCAATCGCGCTGAACATCGACCCCGAACTGCCCGTGGCCCACCAGGGCATGGCTTCCATCCACCAGCGCCAAGGGAATGAGGAGCAGGCACGCCACCACCAGAACCTCGGATTCGGAACGCAACCGGTCTCCAACTTGGCCTATCGCGGTCGAGGCCGCCCAATACAATTGCTGATTTTGCAGTCAGCCCTGGAAGGAAACATACCCTGGCGCTTGCTGATCGACAGCTCGGTATTCGAAGCGACGATCATTGCCGTCGAGTACTTCGATAGCCAATCTGGTCTGCCCGCGCATGATCTGATCTTCAATGCGATCGGCGATGCCGATCTGTGCCGCAACGGCCTGGAGATCGCGAACCGGCTGATTGCAAGGACGACGGCACCCGTCATCAATCGCCCGGAAGCGGTATTGCAAACCGGCCGGCTGAGGAATGCCGAACGTCTGGCCAACCTTCCCGGGGTGATATCGCCGCGCATGGCTCTGATCGCGAAACAAGATTTCCGCTCCGGCGCTGCGCCCGAAATGCTGGCGAAAAAGGGCATCACCTTTCCAATGCTGCTGCGTCCGCCGGGTTTTCATGGCGGCAATTATTTCGTTTGGGTGGACAACCCTGAGGGGGTGAACCCGGCCATTGAGGATTTGCCCGGCGATGGGCTGCTGGCTATCGAGTTCCTCGATGCGCGTTCTGCGGACTCCCTATACCGTAAATACCGGGTCATGGTGATCAATGGCTCGTTCTATCCGATGCATCTGGCGATATCGAAAAAATGGAAGGTCCATTATTTCAGTTCCGACATGGCGGTGAACCCGGATTACCGCAACGAAGAGCAATCCTTCCTGAATGACTTTGCCGCATACCTCGGGCAGGCCGCGATTTCAGCGCTGGAAAAGATACATCATGCAATCGACCTGGATTATTACGGCATCGATTTCGGCATCGGCAGGAACGGGGATATTCTGTTGTACGAAGCCAATTCGACCATGGTGATCAATCCGCCCGGCCGCGAGGACTTATGGAATTACAAGCGCACCGCCGTCGAAAGCGCATTGGCTGCGACAAAGACAATGTTGCTGGTGCGGGCAACCTCCTGAAACCGCAAAGCAAAGTTCAGTGCCGCAGGACAGCAATGCAGCTTTGCCGGTCTGGCGAACTTCGGCAATACCTTCGAATAATATGCTGTGGCTGTGATCGCGATTTGATCAGACCGACAGCGCATGATTTTGACTTTGAAACCCAACCAAAAGGATTTTCGCGAGTGCCCCCTGTGTTGCGTCATATCTTTGGATGCAGACTTTCGTTTCGGCCAGAAGCCGTCCTTCTATTGTCTGTTCCATTGGCGCTAACGGCTCACCGAATTGTGATCAGCAATGCGTCGTGTCTAACGCCATCAACATAGTGCATTCTGCAATATCTCACTTGCTCACCTTTTTATGCGCAGCTCTGCCAGCTGGTAGTATTGTTTGGGCGCTTATAGGTCAGACAAGGTGGAATCTCCGATGATGAAGGTCAACTTTAACCGAGTCATGCTCCTTATGACATTGTCGCTACCTGCATTTGCGGTTGGCGGATGCTGCTACCTTGCCGGGCATGACACGATGAAATGTTCGATCCCAACTTCCTGAAATCATATTTGACCGTTTTGCATTGGATGAAAATGCTCTTGAATTGTCAGATCATCCCGGGTGTAACGAGCGCTGCGGCGCAATGGCCGTATATGGACTCCTCCCCGTTTGCAAGTATTCCGTTTTCTGGCTGGGGGGTTCGACTGCTCACGTATATCCGGTCTCTTACTGCTGCATCTGCTTTGGAGATGCTGGTCCCTGATGGGCTATTCGCGCGCTGACTCCCTATCGCTTTCTCGGGCTTTAAGCCACGGTCATTCTCGGGTTCTGTCAGCGCCGGTTCGACCTGTTGGCCATCAAGCGGCTTACTCTGCAATCGTGGTTGGTTTGCTCCTTCTATACGTACTCGTTTAAACCACCAACATCACGTCTCAAGCTGCCGCTAACTCAGGTTGATAATCTGATCCCTTCCTGATCATCGCCCACGCGATCCGTGCCGTCTTGTTCGCCATCGCAACTGCAGCAATATTCGGATGGCGAGTGGTGGCAATTCTCGTCACCCATTGGCTTAATCTATCCTCTTTGCCCCTGGACGCATTAATCATGGAACGCGCACCATGTATCAGAAGGGATCGAACATAAGCATCACCATGCTTGCTGATTCCGAGCAACATCTCTTTGCCACCCGAGCTGTTCTGTTTCGGCGTCAATCCAAGAGAAGCTGCCATATGTCGACCCTTTGCAAATTGGGTGGCATCACCGACTGTAGCCAGCAAGGCGGTCGCAACCATCGGGCCCACACCGCGCAGCTGTTGCAATCTCTGTGCAACCGGATCTGCTGCTGCAATTGCGGCGATCCCCTGATCGAGTTCTTTCACGCGCTGATCCAGCAATAAAAAGTCAGACCAACCCCCCCCCCAATATTTTGCGAAACAGACTCGTCAGTCCGTTCTCCGCGTCTTCCAGCCATTCCGGTATGGCCGCACGTAAATTCGATATCTGTTTCGGTGCAACGATCCCATATTCAGAAACCAGGCCCCGTATCTGGTTGGCCTTGGCGTTGCGCTGCCCCATCAATTCCGCACGGATACGGTGAACAGCTTGAACATCCTGCTGCTCAACGGTCTTGATCGTCACGAAACGCATGTTGGGACGGCTCATCGCTTCACAGATCGCCTCTGCATCGTTGGCGTCATTCTTGTTGCTCTTCACGTAAGGCTTGACGAACTGCGGGGCAATTAACTTGACACGATAGCCCAGTGCTTGAAGCTTGCGTGCCCAGTGATGTGCAGCACCGCAGGCTTCCATGCCGATCTCGCAGCCCGGCTCAACCTTCTCCTGCAAAACTTTGAGCCATTCCTCACGTTTCAGCTTGCGTTTCCAGACAGGCTTCTCATTGCAATCGACACCGTGTACCTGAAAAACATTCTTTGCCAAATCTACGCCAACTCGTATAATTTTCATGGTGGACTTCTCCTTCCGTTTAACTGGTTGATCCAACTTCCAGTTTGGCACATTGATGCCGTTTAGGTGAGGAGGAGTCCATCCCATTGCTTTCTTCAATCTCGAGTGACAGGAACGTGTCGATCCTTGCCGGGCGACACTGTCAGCTTCGGGCAGTTCAATTCCAGATTGCTTGATTGTGAGGCAACAATCGCGAACAAGGCAATCCGGCAGTTTGTATCTGATCAAGCTGAACCACTTCAAATGATCTGACAACTATGACCGGCTGATCATTACAAATCCTTACAATAAACACTCCCTGTGATTTTCAACACGCCACCAGGTAATATTCTTTTAATATCAGACGCTTGCCTTGCAACTCCCCACTTGTGCCGACAATACTGGGAATTAAGGGGTTTTTTGCCCTCTATTTTGATTAACCGCGATCAGAACTCTACCGATAATCGAATTTGAATGGGTTCATTAGTGATCCCATGTCATTTCCCATTTCAGTGAAGGAATTCATTATGAGCTCTATCAACAATGTTTCAGGCTCGAACAATTGGTCCTGGTTGCAACCGACCAACAAACCGTCCAATTCCGCAAAGCAGTTGGGAGGAGCGGATTCCGATGGTGATAGCAGTTCGAGCATAGGAAGCCCCGCAACCGCGGGACAATCCAATTTCCTGAACACGATCGTCCAGGCTCTCGAGCAGAGTTTATCGGGCAGTACCGGCACGTCATCGGCGGCGACCCCGTCGACCTCCACGGCTTCAACGGGTTCAAGCGCGGCCTCCGGCACGACACAAACCCCCGCGGAAGCGTTGCAGGCATTCCTGCAGAATTTATTTGCTTCCCTGGGCCAGGCCAACGGGACACAGCAGAGCGCTAACACTTCGACAGGAAATACTTCAACCGGCAACTCGTCCGCCCCCGCGGTCCATCGCCATGGGCACCACCACGGCGGAGGTGACACCCAGATGGCAGCCGGTATTGAAAGCCTGCTCCAGCAGTTGAATGCAAGCAGCCAAGGTTCGGCTTCCGCCAACAGCAGCGACAGCAGCAGTTCCGGCAACAGCGGCAGTGGCAATACCAGCGCCATTGGCAACCTGAATTCCAGCTTCCAGAATCTGGTCAGTTCTCTGGACGCATCCCAGGGCCAGAGCGCAACAGCAGCCAATACGCCATCGCTGCAAACATTTTTACAGAACTTGCTGCAGAATATTGGCAACACGCAAAGCTCGACTGGCTCGGTGATCAGCACCCAGGTTTGACAATTTGCTGCCAATTGGCCGGGGGGGGCTTGAATATTTCCCCGGCTCTTTCATTTCCGGCATTCGTTCGGCTCATGTGGCAAAACGCCGCTGATATACCTTTCCGTTTGCCGATCCGGCGAACTTTATGAGCATGCCCTGTTTGCGGGTATAATCACCCGGTACCTCGAAATCAAGGCCGGCGCGCAATGCACAGCGTCCTCGCGCATCCAACGAAGCACTGCCGCGTCGACGCATGAAACTTTATCGGTGTTATGCTGGTCTGATGCGGGTAATTGGATAGACGCACAACATTTTGGAGGCTTAAATGGAACAACAATATATTCCCGCAACGTCAGTCGGCACGATCGCAACCCCGCAAAACAGGGTTTTGCGCAATACTTACATGATGCTGGCGCTCACCATGATCCCGACGGTGATCGGCGCATTGCTCGGCATGTCCACCAACTTCGCCTTCATGGCGCAGCATCCGGTCATGTTCTCGCTGATGATGTTCGGCGCGATGATGGGCCTGATGTTCGGCGTCACCGCAACGCGCAACAGCATCTGGGGTGTCGCTTTGCTGCTGGCCTTCACCTTCGTCGCCGGGTTCTTCCTCGGCCCCATCCTGCAGATCGCGCTGCACCTGAAGAACGGCGCGCAACTGGTCGGCATGGCCGCAGGCGGGACCGGGATCATCTTCTTCAGCCTGGCGACACTGGCAACCTTGAGCAAACGCGATTTCAGCTTCATGGGCAAGTTCCTATTCATCGGCCTGATTTTGCTGATCGTAGCATCTTTCGCCAACATGTTCTTGCACATCCCGGCGCTGGCGCTGACCGTTTCCGCGATCGCCGTGCTGATCTTCTCCGCTTACATCCTGTTTGACGTCAGCCGGATCGTGCAGGGCGGCGAGACCAACTATGTGATGGCGACGATGAGTCTGTATCTGGACATCTACAACATCTTCATCAATCTGTTGAGCCTGCTGATGGCATTCAGCGGCGACCGGGATTGACCGGGGATTAGTCAACAAAAAGGCGGCCCATGGGTCGCCTTTTTTACGCATGCTGTTCAGGCAGGCGATCGGTAATTGATCTCATTCCATGCCGGGCTTGCGTTGGTCCGGGCGCAGGTGCGGCCCCAGCATTTCTTCGGCGGTATCGCCATCCACCTGTTCGCCAGCGGCATCGACCAGGGGCAGATCGGAATCGTTCCAGCCGCGAACCCCGCTCCTGAGCGAGGTCACGTTGGTGTAGCCCATCTGCTGCATCACGTCCGCGACCAGCGCGGAACGGTATCCTGAGCGGCAGATCACCACGATATCCAGTTCGCGACCGGAGGCAAGCAGCGGCACGGTCTCATCGAAATCCCATTCGCAGGATTGCTCCAGCACGCCGCGCGGCACGTTGATCGAACCGGGAATATGCAGGGCGTCGAACTCTGCCGGTTCGCGCACATCGAGCAGCACCGGCTTCCCGCCCGAGGCCAGCTGTTTGCCCAGTTCCCATGGCTGGAGTTCCTTGACGCGCGTCAGCGCGTCGGCAACCAGCTCGGCGTAGCGTTTCATCCGGCTTCACTCCTTCACAAACAAGGCAATGGACTCGACATGCGAGGTGTGCGGGAACATGTTCATCACCCCGGCAGACTTCAGGGTATAGCCATGAACCTGCACCAGCACCTGCGCATCCCGCGACAACGTCGCAGGGTTGCAGGAAACGTAGACGATGCGGTGCGGGGAATGCCGGCCACCGAGGGCTTTCACCAGTTCGATCGCCCCGTCGCGCGGCGGATCGATCAGCAGCTTGTCGAATTGCCCCAGTTCGGCAAATCCCGCTTCCGTCATCGCGAACAAATTCATCGCGGCAAACCTGGCGTTGCCGGCCAAGCCGTTCAATTCCGCATTTTGTCTGGCGCGCGCCACCAGCGCGTCGCTGCCCTCGACGCCCAGCACCTGTGCGCCGCTGCGCGCGACGGGCAGCGTGAAATTCCCCAGTCCGCAGAAAAAATCGGCGATGCGTTCGCCCGGTTGCGGATCGAGCAGGCGCATCGCCCGGCTGATCATCACCCGGTTCATCGCGCTGTTCACCTGGGTAAATTCGCTCGGCGCGAACGGCATGGTGATGCCGAACTCCGGCAGGATGTAATCTAACGCCGGGCGCATCGAGTGGATGGAACGGCGCGATGGTGTCATAGCCTCCGGTTTGCAGCCAGAACTGGATACCGTGCCGGTCGGCAAAGGCGCGCAGTGCGGCTTCGTCTGCACTGCTGGGTGTGTCCATCACGCGCAATACCAGCACATGGACATGCTCGCCCACCGCCACTTCGATCTGCGGCACGCGATCGCGGATCGACAGGCCGCCGAGCAGTTCGGCCAGCAACGGCAGCAGCGCGGCGATCTTCGGCACCAGGATCTCGCAATGCTGCATGTCGGCGACGAAACTGCTGCGCTTCTCGTGGAAGCCGACCAGCGTTTTGCCCTTCTTGATCACGTGCCTGACCGAAAGCCGTGCGCGCTCGCGATAACCCCATGCCTGCCCCGAGATTGGCCGCATGATGGTTTCAGCCCGGACCTTGCCGATGTGCCACAGGCTCTCCTCGAGGATGCGCTGCTTGACCGCGACCTGCGCCCTAGCGTCCAGATGCTGCATCGAGCAGCCGCCGCACACGCCGAAATGCGTGCACCTAGGCTGCACCCTCATCGGGGAAGACTTGTATATCCGCGTCACCTGCGCCAGTTCGAACGACGGCTTCTTGCGGTATGAACTGTAGCTGACCACTTCTCCGGTCAGCGCGCCCTCGATGAAGATCACCTTGCCTTCGCTGCGCGCGACGCCGCGGCCTTCCTGGTCCAGGGAATCGATTTTTACGCTGGTTTCTGTGGACATATTGGATACGCCCTTCTACGGGGCGATTTGCATGAATTGTTATTTTTTCTTTTCTGGCCAGGCGGCCAGGAATTCCCGCCAGTGCGGCTGGTCCAGCTTGTTCAACTCGGCGCGCATCAGGTCGCATTCCTTCTTGTATTTCGCGGGCGTCAGCACGCCGCGCATCAACTGGAAACGCGCGAACACCAGCCAGGTATTTGCCACATCGGTCTCGCAATAGTTGCGTATCTCGCCCAGTTTGCCCTGCTGATACGCCTCCCAAACCTTGCTGCCGTCCATGCCCAGCTTGCCGGGGAAGCCGATCAGCTTGGCCAGCTCATCCAGCGGGGCATTGGCGCGCCCCCCATACATCGCGAGGAGGTCCATCAGGTCGAGATGGCGCATATGGTAACGGCTGATGTAATTGTTCCATTTGAACTCGCGGTCGTCCTCGCCCATATCCCAGTAGCGCGCGCACTGGATACCGTGGATCAGGCCGCGGTAGTGCAGCACCGGAAGGTCGAAGCCGCTGCCGTTCCACGACACCAGTTGCGGGATGTATTTGTCGATACCTTCGAAGAAGCGCCGGATGATAGAGCCCTCATCCTCATGCAGATCGCCGAGCGACCAAACCTTGAAGTTATCACCCTCGCGCAGCACGCAGGAGATCGCCACGACGCGCTGCAGGTGATGCGGCAGGAAATCACTGCCGGTTTTCTGGCGGCGCAGCTGGAAGGCCATCTCGGCGACTTCCGCATCGCTGACCCGCGCATCCAGTTCGTGCAGGGTGCGCAGGCCGGCGACGTCCGGGACGGTTTCGATATCAAAGACGAGGGTGGGAGTCATGGAATGATTGTTGTCGCTATTTGAAGAATGCGAATTGTTGCACAACATTCCGTGAAGGTGGCAGGGAAATCGGATGTGCTTGCGCGTGCCGGCCTGTTCGTCTGCATGGGTTAACCGATATGGTCTTCCTCGAATCTTTTCTCGATGGCTTCCACGATTGAGATAGTCAAGCTTTCGTCCTGCATTTAGAATGCGGCTACTGCCGGAACCCGGCTCCACGCTGCGAAGACTGCGGCCAAATATCCATTGAATCCCATAGAAACTTGGCTGAAGAGCCAACAACCGCGCATCCGACGGTCACTCAACCTTTCGCTCATGCTGGGCATGGCCAACGGCGTCCTGGTTATCCTGCAGGCGTGGCTGTTGGCTTTCGTCATCAATGCTGCGGTCTTCCGGCATGAGTCGGAGGCGTCGGTCCTGCCGTGGCTCTGGTTCATGTTGCCGGTCTTCATCATCCGTTTCTTTCTGGTCCTGGCCTCCGAACGCGCCGCATTTGAAGGTGCTGCAGAGATGCAGAAGGTGTTGCGCGAGCAGCTATACAATCACTATCAGGCCTTGGGGCCGCTATGGCTGGGCTCGCGCGCGAGTGGCGATCTGGCCAATCGCGTGGCGACGGGCATCGAAGCACTGCACGGCTATTACGCTCGCTGGCTTCCCAATCGGGCTCTGAGTGTGTTGCTGCCCCTGACGATCCTGGTTGCAGTGTTCCCCACCGACTGGGTGTCCGGCCTGGTATTGGTGCTGACCGCCCCATTTATCCCGGTTTTCATGATTCTCATCGGCAAGGGCGCCGAGGAACTCAACCAGCGCCAATGGCGGCAGTTGGCCCGCATGAGCGGACGCTTTCTGGATGCGCTGCAGGGACTCACAACGCTCAAGCTGTTCAATGCCAGCCGGCGCGAGGCGCAGGTGGTGGCGGAGATATCCGAGGACTACCGGGCGAGCACCATGAAAGTGCTGCGCGTCGCTTTCCTTTCTTCGTTGGTCCTGGAATTTCTCTCTACCGTAAGCATCGCCGTCGTGGCAGTGCTCATCGGTTTCCGCCTGCTGTGGGGAGAAATCGCGTTTCTTCCGGGCTTCTTTGTCCTGCTGCTGGCCCCCGAGTACTACTTGCCGCTGCGTTCGCTCGGCGCCCATTACCACGCACGTATGGAGGCCATTGGCGCGGCGGAGGGTGTGGTGGAGATTTTACAGACACCGTTACCCGACCGAATGCCGCGGCAAGAAGCCGATCCTCTCCCGGACACGCTGTTGGGGGTGCAGTTTCAGAGTGTGAAATTTGCATATGAACCGGGCCGCCCGGCTTTGAGAGGAGCCACTTTCAATGCGAAGGCTGGCTGTGTCACTGCGCTTGTGGGGACGAGCGGCGCGGGCAAGAGTACCGTACTGAACTTGCTCTTGGGTTTCGCCAAGCCACAGCACGGCAGCATCCGGGTCAACAACCTGGACCTTGCCCACTTCGACGACGCTGCGTGGTTGGAACACGTTGCCTGGGTGCCGCAGCATCCCCACGTGTTCGCCGGCACGGTGCTAGACAACATCCGCATGGCGCGGCCTGCAGCCTCCGACGAAGAGGTGGAGGCTGCTGCCCGGGCGGCAGGGGCGCATGATTTCATCCTCGCGATGCCCCAGCGTTATCACACGCCCGTCGGTGAGCGTGGCGTGGGGCTCTCGGGCGGCGAGGTTCAGCGCCTCGCGCTGGCAAGGGCGTTCTTGAAGAATGCGCCGCTGGTGTTATTGGATGAAGCCACGGCGCATCTGGATGGCCACACGCAGGCGGCGGTGATCGACGCGATCGCCGAGCTGGCGCGAGGCCGCACCGTGATCATGGCTGCCCACCGTCTGAGCACCCTCGCCCTGGCACATCACGTGGTGGTCCTGGAAGAGGGGCGGGTGGCCGAGGCGGGCGAGCGCGCGGCGTTGATGGCCAGTGGCCGTGCCCTCGCCCGCTTGGCACGCATAGGCGATACGACGGTGGCGGCGGGATGAGCAGCCGGATGCCATCTCCCGGAACCGGGTCCCGCGCCGACTTCTGGCGGCTCATCAAGCTATTGCTTCCATACAAGGGCTGGATGGCGGCGGGTGCCGCCCTGTCGCTGGCCACACTGCTGGCCAATGTCGGCCTGATGGCGGTATCGGGGTGGTTCATCGCCTCCATGGCCCTTGCCGGCCTGGCTGGGGCGACGATGAACTATTTTACGCCCGCCGCATTGATTCGCTTTTTTGCCATCGTCCGCACCGGCGGCCGGTATCTGGAACGGCTGGTGACTCATGAGGCCACGTTCCGCCTGCTGTCCGAACTGCGGGTGTGGTTCTACGCTCATCTCGAGCCCCTGGCCCCCGCCCGCCTCATGAAATATCGGAGCCCCGACCTGGCGAGCCGCATCCAGGCCGACATCGACACGCTGGATCAGGTCTATCTGAATTTTGTCGTGCCGGTGGCCGTAGCGGCGCTGGGAACCGCCATCATGGTGACGGCGCTGGCGTTCTTTAGCGGGCGGGTGGCGATTGCAGCGTGTGCCTTTTTGCTGCTGGCCGGCGTCGGCCTGCCGATTTATACGCGAAAGCGCGGCGCCGAGCCCGGAACGCGCCTTGTGGAGTCCCGTGCCGCCTTGCGCAGCGCGGCGGTGGATGGCCTTCAGGGGCTGGCGGAATTGCGCGTATATGGCGGAGTCGAGCGCCAGGCGCAACGCGTGATGGAGATCTCCGAGCAGCATATCCAAGCCCAGCGGTCCCTGAGTCGGCTCAACGGATTTTCCCAGGGCAGCCTGGGTCTGCTGGTAAATCTGGCGCTTTGGTGCGCCGTGTTGCTGGCTATGCCCCTGTTGGGCTCCGGTGCGCTGCAACCCCCCGAGCTGCCCATGCTGGCGCTCTTTGTGCTGGCAAGCTTCGAGGCGGTGCTACCTCTTCCGCGCGCCTTGCAGGTTCTGGGCGAGGCGCTCGCCGCGGCGCGCCGCCTGTTCGAGATCATCGACGCCGAGCCGGCAGTGCAGCCGCCTGTGGGACCGTCGCCCGTACCTGAAGATTCCAGCCTGCACATCCGGGGGCTGGAATTCCGGTACGACGAGGCTGCGCCGTGGGTGCTGAAAGGACTGGATCTGGACCTGGCCGAAGGCGGCCGTCTTGCCCTCGTTGGCGCAAGCGGGGCGGGCAAGAGCAGCCTGGTGCAGCTGCTGGTCCGCTTTTGGGAATACCAGGCGGGCGAAATCCGGTTGGGAGGGCATGATCTGCGCGGCTACCAGCCTGCGGACTTGCGGGAGCACATTGCGGTCGTATCCCAGGACGCGTACCTGTTCAATGCGACGGTGCTGGAAAACCTGCTCCTAGCGCGTCCGGGTGCCACCGAAGCGGAGGTGGTGGAGGCCTGCAAGACGGCGCGGATACACGATTTCATCGTTAGCCTCCCAGAGGGCTACGACACCGAACTGGGTGAGGCAGGAACCCGGCTTTCGGGCGGCCAGGCCCGCCGCGTCGCCGTTGCACGTGCGCTGCTTAAAAGCGCCCCCCTTCTCATTCTCGATGAACCGACCGAGGGTCTGGACGCAGTCACCGAACAGGAACTCCTCGCGGCCATAGACCGGCTGATGCAAGGACGCAGCGTGCTGCTCATCACCCATCGCCTGACGACGCTCGCCCATCTAGTCGACAACGTGGCGGTAATCGAGGAGGGACGCATCGTCGAACGGGGAACGGTAGGGCAATTGATTGCGCGCGACGGACCCTTCAGAAGGCTGCATGATGCCCTCGGAGCGTAATTTTCCATCCTGCGAAAAAAAACCGGGGACTGGGTCCCCGGCAGCATGGAAAATCCCGAAATCTTAGCCGGGATTGCGTTTCTTTTCATCCTCCTGGGCGTCCATCAGCGCGCCGCCGGCAGCGGAGATCAGCACGATCATCACGGTGCCGACCAGCCACGCAAAGTACCAGGAGGCGTAGGCCCCCAGAATCACGCCGAGGACGATCACGAGAACGGCGATCACCAAATAGAGCAGGAACTGGAAAAAGGTTTTCATCGTATCTCCTTAGTAAGCATGATCGTCAGCTTCGACCGCGGAGCCCTTGACCTTGCCCCGCATGATATAGAACGCCCAGCTGGTGTACCATAAGATCAGCGGCACGAACACCGCGGCCCAGCCGGTCATCCAGGCAAGGGTCAGCTGGCTTGAACCCGAATTCCACGCCGTGAGGCTTTGCGAGGGGTCGCTGCTGGATGGCATCATGAAGGGGAACAGAGCCGTCCCCGCCGTGCCAAGGACGCCGATCCAGGCCAGTGCCCCCAGCCACCAGGCAAGGGTGGCCTTGCCGGCACGCGCCGCCAGTGCCCCGATCAACATGCCCACATAGCCCAGCGCCGGTACCAGCCAGAGGATGGGATGGTTGTGGAAATTGCCTAGCCAAGCGCCGTCGGCCAAGGTGACCGTCTGTTGCAGGGGGGTTTGGGCAACGGCCGGATCAGGCCCTGACACCAACTGGAAGCCCTGCATGTTGGCCACCCAGATTCCGCCCACGGTGAACAGCACGGCAGCGACAATCCCGCCGACCACCACGGCGCCGCGTGCCCGTTGTTGCAGGGCGCCCTCGCCCCGCCCCATGAGCATGGCGCCACCCATGAAAATCGACAGTGACAGCGAGAGCAATCCGGCAAGAATGGCGAACGGGTTGAACAGCGCGATGAAGCTGCCCGTGTAATAGGACGTCATGTTCCAGCTGAAATGGAAGGGCACGCCCTTGAACATGTTACCCATGGCGGCACCATAAATGACCATCGGCAGAAACCCGCTCACAAACAAGGCCCAGTCCCAGACATTGCGCCAGCGGGCTGAAGGCAGCTTGCTGCGGTACTCAAAGCCCAGGGGGCGCACGATCATGCTCCATAGCAGCAGCAGCATGACCACGTAGAGCCCCGAAAAGGCGGTGGCGTAGATCAGGGGGAAGGCCGCAAAAATCGCGCCGCCCCCCAGAATGAACCACACCTGATTGCCGTCCCAGTGGGGACCGATGATGTTGAGCGCGACACGGCGTTCCGTGTCAGTGCGCCCGACGTAGCGCAGCAGGGTGCCAACGCCCATGTCCATTCCGACCATAACGGCCAACCCGATGAGCAGCACGCCCAACAACACCCACCACAACACTTTCAGTATCAAATATGCTTCCATCTCAGATCTCCTCGCGTTTCATCATTACGCCCGCGCCAGCATAGGCACCGCCTAGTGCCTGGGGCCGGGCCGGTTCGTGGGAGTGCTCGTCCGGACCCTTGCGGATGAACTTGACCATCAGATACATCTCCACGGCGATAAAAATGGAATACAGCAGCACGAACCCTGTGAGGGAGAACACCATGTACGCCACGCTGTGAGTGGAGGCGGACATCCAGGTGGGCAGCATTTCGTACACCGTCCAGGGTTGGCGTCCCAGCTCCGCCACCAGCCACCCCATCTCGCATGCGAGGAAGGGGATAGGGATCATCCAGGGCGCAAGCCTGAGAAACCAGCGGTGCCGCTCGACGTCGTTACGCAAGGTATAGATCACCGCCATGATGAGGTAGGCCAGCATCAGAAGGCCGAATGCGACCATGATGCGGAAGGTCCAGAAGATGGCAGCCACCGCCGGTATGGTGTCATCGGCAGCCTGTGCTATATCTGCATCGGTGGCCTGTGAGACATCTTCATTGGGCGCATAGCGCTGCACCAGAAAGCCGAAGCCGAGATCCTGCTCGTGGGCCTTGAACTGGGCCAAGGCCTGGGCATTGGTCGGATCCTTGCTGAGGATCTTGAGCGCCTCCAACGCGGGAATGCCGTTTCTGACCCGTTCCGCGGCCTGTGCCTTGATCTCTTGGATCCCCGGTACATCCTTGGTCATGGTGTGGGTCAGAAGCGGCGTCAGCACGTAGGGGATCTGCAACGACCAGGTGTTGCGCTGTTCGCTCTGGGAAGGCCAGGCAGCGACATTGAACGGTGCCGGCGCCGGTTCGGTTTGCCACATCGCTTCCATGGCCGCCAGTTTGCTGGGCTGTGCATTGCCCCCGACGAAGCCCAGCGCATCTCCCAAGGTGATGACACCCGCGGTTGCCAACACGCCGAAGAGCGCGGCCATCCGGAACGAGCGCTTGGCGATCTCGGTGTGCTTGCCGCGCAGCATGTACCACGCGCTGATGCCGGCGACGAAGATTGCTGCCGTCACATAACCGGCAATGGTGGTATGAACGAATTTCGCCTGGGCATCATTGTTGAAAATGAGGGCAGCGAAATTTGACAACTCCATGCGCATGGTGATCGGGTTGAAATGCGCCCCTTGGGGATCCTGCATGAAGCCGTTGGCCACCAATATCCACAGCGCCGAAAGGTTGGAGCCCAGCGCCACGAGATAGGTTACGATCAGGTGCTGTCCTTTCGAAAGACGCTGCCAGCCGAAGGCCATCAGGCCCACGAAGGTGGACTCCATGAAGAAGGCCATCAGGCCCTCAATTGCAAGGGGAGCCCCAAAAATGTCACCAACGAAACTGGAATAAAAAGACCAATTGGTGCCGAACTCAAACTCCATCGTCAGGCCGGTAGCCACGCCAAGGGCGAAGTTGATGAGAAACAGCTTGCCCCAGAATTGTGCCATTTCCCGGTAAATTTTCTTGCCGGTCGTGAAATAGACTGTCTCCATAGCGGCGAGCAGAAAGCTAAGCCCGAGAGTCAGCGGGACAAACAAGAAGTGGTACAGGGCAGTCGCTGCGAATTGCCAGCGTGAAAGTTCAACGACGGTACCGTTGATCATGGGGCGCTCCTCTTTGTTAACAATGAAAACTGGGTAGATTCCATTAAAGCACTTTTTTTAAACACTTGTTGGCAATATGGATATTTAAATATTAGCATAATCTCATATAGAAGCAACAACATTTTTTGGGAACCACATCAAACCCTGCTGTTCACCTTTGCAGCGAACGTTTATTCATGAGTCTATCCCGATTCGGAACTAACAAGCACCTGATACCAGACACCAATGCCGGATATATATGTATGGGTTGGTCGAATATCGACCCGGTTCTTCCAGTGTCCCTGCAACTGGGGTCAATCCGTATCGGCACCTGCGCACCAACAGGCGCCCCGACTAATGCTGGCTATGAATGGAGCGAACCGGCACAAGCCAATCCGTGAACTGGCAGGCAAGGCTCGAAACCGACAAGTAAAAAGGCACCCAAAAACGGGCGCCTTCGGTTACGGAAATTATTATGTGCCTGTAGTTGAATTGCGAAACTATCCTCGCCAAACAACACGCGGCCCTGTCAGGCGTAGTTTTTCGCGACGTAATCCCAGTTCACCAGATGATTCAGGAATGTCTCGACGAATTTCGGGCGCTGGTTGCGATAATCGATGTAATAGGCGTGTTCCCAGACGTCCACGCACAGCAATGCCTTGTCGCCGGTGGTCAATGGTGTGTCCGGCCGCGCCCATGTTGACGATGTCCAGGCTGCCGTCTGCCTTCTTTACCAGCCAGGTCCAGCCGGAACCGAAGTTGCCCACCGCAGACGTCTGGAATGCCTTCTTGAATTCGTCGAGGCTGCCCCACTTCTTGTTGATCGCGTCCGACAGCGCGCCGCTAGGTGCGCCGCCGCCGTGCGGCTTCATGCAATGCCAGAAGAAGGTGTGGTTCCATACCTGCGCGGAGTTGTTGTAGATGCCGCCGGCGGGCGCCTTCTTGATGATGGCTTCGAGATCCAGTTTCTCGTACTCGGTGCCCTTGATCAGGTTGTTCAGGTTGGTGACATAAGCCTGGTGGTGCTTCGCATAGTGGTATTCGAAGGTTTCCTTGGACATGTGCGGTTGCAGCGCGTCCATTGCATAGGGTAGTGCGGGTAAGGTGTGTTCCATTTTTGTTCTCCAGTATGAATCGGGCGGACATCGATTCTAGCCAATCGCCAAAGGACAATCAATGATTGATACGGATGGGATGCGGTGAGACCATGACGGTTACATTCATATTGATGCAGGCCGAAACCGCACCATACGCTTCCAGCCGGGTATCCCCCTAGGCACCGATCACGCAGACGCAAACCAAAAAGGAAAAACAATGAACAGCGAAAAATACAATGCAGGCATAGCGGTCAGAAGGGAGGTCCTCGGCGATCAATATGTCGACAAGGCGATATCCGGCGCGAATGAATTCACCAAACCTTTGCAACAAATGGTTACGGAAAATTGCTGGGGCGAGGTATGGACGCGCGGTGTGTTAACCAATAAAACGCGAAGCTTGATCACCATTGCAACCCTGGCGGCGCTCAAGGCGCCGGCGGAGCTTAAAGGCCATGTGCTTGGTGCTTTGCGCAACGGTTGTACGGTCGACGAAATCCGCGAAGTCCTGCTTCATTCCACGGTCTATTGCGGGGTCCCGTCGGGGATAGAGGCATTCAAGGCAGCCAAGGAGGTTGTTGAAAGCTGGGAAGCAAATGCCAAGCGCTGAACAATCGCCGGACCAGAATCCCCCCGACGTCGGACCTTTCATCATTCCGGTCCCATTCACCCGATCGCCAATGTGACGATCACGGTGCGGCTCATTCAGGCGTACGATAAGCAAGTTTGAATTCTCCATGCATGGCCGTGCCGGAAATTAGGTGAACAATGGAAATCCCCGAAGCGCTGTTCTGGAATCTGTCCTCGCAAACCCTGCAATCCCGACTTGACGCGTCCCAGGCCGGACTGAGCCAGGCGGAAGCGGAACTGCGCAGTGCGCGCTTCGGTCCCAACACGCTGCGGGACCATGGCGAGCGGCCGCTGCTCATCCAGTATCTCAGCCACTTCAGGAATCCGCTGGTGATCGTCCTGCTGGCAGCCAGCGCGGTGTCGGCGCTGACCGGCGAGATCACCGGATTCGTGATCATCTGGGCCATCGTGCTGATGAGCGTAACGCTGGATTTCTACCAGGAATACCGTGCCGGTCGCGCCGCGGAGGAACTGAAAAAATCCGTGGCAGTGCGTGCAACGGTGTTGCGCGATGGACAGTCCATGGAGGTCACGATCGCGCAGCTGGTGCCGGGCGACGTGGTATTGCTTTCCGCGGGCGACCTGATCCCCGCCGATTGCCGCTTGCTCGAGGCCAAGGACTTCTTCATCAACCAGTCGTTGCTGACCGGCGAGTCCTACCCGGTGGAAAAATACGCGCGCGAATTGCCGGCCCCGGTGGATGACCTGAACCAGGCCGACAATGCGGTGTTCATGGGCACCTCGGTGATCAGCGGGATCGCCAGGGCGATGGTGTGCCGCACCGGGGCCGACACGGCGATGGGCGATATCGCGGATACCCTTGCCGTCAAACCGCCGCCCACTGCATTCGAACTGGGCACGCAGAGCTTCGGCGTGCTGATCATGCGTCTGACTTTCATGCTGGTGCTGTTCGTGTTCCTGATCAACGCGTTCTTTCACCGGCCGCTGCTCGATTCGTTCCTGTTCGCGATCGCGCTCGCGGTCGGCCTGACGCCGGAACTGCTGCCGATGGTGGTCACGGTGACACTGTCGCGCGGCGCGTTGCGCATGGCGAAGAAGCAGGTGATCGTGAAGAAGCTTTCTTCCATACACAATCTGGGCAGCATGGACGTGTTGTGCACTGACAAGACCGGCACGCTCACCGAGGGACGCATCAAGCTGGAACGCCACGTCGATGCACTCGGCAATGACAGTGCGCAGGTGCTGCAGCTGGCCTATCTGAACAGCTTTTTCGAAACGGGACTGAAGAGTCCGCTGGATGACGCGATCCTCGAGCACAGGGAAATCAATGCAAGCAGCTGGCGCAAGATCGACGAGGTACCGTTCGATTTCGAACGCAGGCGAGTTTCGGTACTGGTCGATCAGGGCCAACGCGAGGATGACAAGCAACGGTTGCTGGTCGTCAAGGGGTCGCCCGAGGATATCCTCGGGCTGTCCACCCAATATGCCGTGGGCGAAACGCTGGAAGCCCGTCCACTGGACGAACACGCGCTCGCATCCATCCAGACTTTGCACGACAGCCTCGGCCGCGAGGGGTTCAGGGTGCTCGGCATCGCCTGGCGGACGGTGGCACCGGATCATCCGCATGCCGTGGTCGGCGACGAGACCGAGCTGACCTTCGCCGGCTTCGCCGCGTTCCTTGATCCGCCCAAGGAGAGCGCGGGGCACGCGCTCAAAGCGCTGGCTGCGGACAATGTCCAGGTCAAGATCGTGACCGGCGACAGCGAACTGGTCACCCGCTATGTGTGCGACAAACTGGGCATGCCCGTGATGGGTGTGCTGACCGGCAACGAGATACATGACATGGGCGACTCCGCACTGGCAGTCCGGGTCAGGGAAGCCAACCTGTTCTGCCGTGTCACCCCGGCGCAGAAGAACCGCATCATCCTGTCGCTGAAGACACAGGGGCACACGGTCGGCTATCTGGGCGACGGCATCAACGATGCACCTTCGCTGCGATCGGCGGATGTCGGCATCTCGGTGGACAGCGCGGTGGACGTGGCCAAGGCGGCGGCCGACATGATCATGCTGCGAGAAGACCTGAATGTGCTGCACGCGGGCGTGCAGGAGGGACGGCGCACCTTCGCCAACATCTTGAAGTACATCATGATGGGGACGAGTTCCAATTTCGGCAACATGTTCAGCATGGCGGGGGCGACATTGTTCCTGCCCTTCCTGCCGATGCTGCCGTCACAGATATTGCTCAACAACCTGCTCTACGATGTCTCGGAACTGCCGATTCCGATGGATAACGTGGACAACGCGTATCTCACCCATCCCCGGCATTGGGACACGGCCTTCATCCGCAACTTCATGTGGGTGGTCGGGCCGGTCAGCTCGGTGTTCGATTTCCTGACGTTCTTCATCCTGCTGAAGGTATTCGGCGCCGGCGAAGCGCTGTTCCACACCGGCTGGTTCATCGAATCGATCGCCACCCAGGTGCTGGTGATCTTCGTAATCCGCACCCGGGGCAGCCCTTTCAAGAGCAGGCCCAACATGACGCTGGTCGCGACTTCACTGGCCGTGGTCATCGTCGCCGCCTTGTTGCCATTCACGCCATTTGCCGCACAGCTCGGCTTCGTTGTTCCCCCGCCGCTGTTCTTCCTGATCCTGCCGGCCATGGTGCTGTGCTACCTGGTGGCGGTGGAATTTGTGAAGCGGTATTTTTACCGGCATTTCCCGGCAAGCGGGACCCGCCGGGGTGGGCATGGTTAGCTTTCGATCAGCTCGCCCCCGGCAAACAGCAGCGCGCAGCACACCTTCTTGCCCGCGTACACAGTCTGCATCGCAACGCGGTATTCGGCCAGCTGCGCGCGGTAGGGTGCCGGGTCGCGGCTTTCGCTGAACTTGTAATCCAGCACCCACACCTCGTCGCCGAATTCCACCAGCCGGTCGATGCGCCTGATCTCGCCGCTCGCATTGATATAGGACATCTCGTTGCTCGCACCGAGGTAGCCCTGCGGATCGAAGAAGCGCTGCAGCGACGGATCGGCAAGCAATGCCTGCGCCTGTTGCCAGAGGGATTCCATCTCGCCGGACGGGATGCCGCACTTTGCCTGAATAACAGCCTGGTCCGCCGCAGCACCGGGCGGCGCCAGATGCTGCAGCAGCGCGTGCAGCCAGATGCCGCGCTGCTGTTGCAAGGTGTTGCCGACCATGCGTTTCCCGGTCGGCAGCGGGCTCAGCAGTGCTTCATCCACGTTCACGGTTGATTTCCCCTGCCCGGCCGCGGCGCTGCCCGCCTCTGCCAGCAGCAGATTCGGAGTCTGCCGCGCGACATGCGCGATTCGCCCGTACCAGGAATCCGCTTCGGGTTCGCCGTTGCCGCTGACCAGCAGCGCCTGTTTGGCGCGCGTCATCGCGACATACAGCAGATTCATCTCCTCGCGCCGCGCATAGGCTTCGTCGCCCGCAAAATAGGGCGCGCGCTTGATGCCGCGTCCGCGTTTGTCGCCATACAGGGAAAAGTGTGCCGGGCGGGGCGCGTCAGGCTGCCAGTCGAGCAGCACGCTGTAGCTGTCTGCTTTGCTCTGCATATCATTGGCATCCAGCAGCCACACGATCGGCGCTTCCAGTCCTTTGGCCTCGTGCACGGTATAGATGCGCAGCGCATTGCCTGCCTCGCCCACCTGGCCCTCGTCGGGCGATTCGTTTTCCGCCGCGCGCAACTCGCGAAGTTCGGCAAGGAAGCGCGGCAGGCTCGGGTAACGCCCGGCGTCCACGTTGAGCGCGATCTCCATGAAAGCCTGCAGGTTGGCGCGCACGGTTTCCTGCAGCTCGGCAGGCAGTGCCGCCGCATAGCGATGCACCAGGTCACCCTCGAAATAGATGCGGTCGAGCAGATCGTGCACCGGCAGCTTGTCGGCCTGCGCCAGCCAGCCTTGCAACAGGGTGCGGGCGCGCCGCAGTTCGGCCGAGGCAGCACCGCTTTGTTCAAGGCGCTGCAACCGAACCCACCAGCTTCCCTCCGGGTCCGATGCAAGCCGTATCAAGTCTTCATCGCCGCAGGAAAAAATCGGCGAGCGCAATGCCTGCGCCAGCTCGAGATCGGCGAACGGCGTGATCAGGAAAGTCAGCAGCGCCTGGATGTCCTCCGCTTCCAGCGTGTCGAGCAGGCCGCCGCGCCGGGAAGTCAGGAAAGGTATATGGTGCGCGCGCAAGGCATGTTCGTATACCCTGAGGTGCAGGCGCTTGCGCACCAGCACCATGATGTCGCGGTACTCGGCGCAACGCGGTTTGCCATCATCCTGCACGCTCCAGTTCGCGACGACTTCGGCAACGAGTGCGGCAAATTGCGCGGCTTCGATTTCGCGGGCGCCGCCTCGTTCTTCGGTCCGCGGCGTGGTGAGCGGGTTGCGCAGATGCAAATCCCCGTCTGACATCAACGGTTCTTCCGCCCTTTCCGGCACCGCAAGCGGCAGCACTTCGACATGGCCGGGCGGGTTGCGGTGATGGGCGACATGCTCGTCGAAATCCGCAAAGCCGTCAGGGTGTTGGGAGAACACGCCATTCACCGCGTCCAGCACTGCCGGGGCATTGCGCCGCGTCTCGTTCTGGGTCATGTGATGCGCGCCAAACTCCCGCTGCAAAAATTCGCGCACCTCGCCGAACAGGCGCGCATCGGCGCGGCGAAAGCGGTAGATGGATTGCTTGGGGTCGCCCACCACGAATACGGTGGGCCGCGAGTCCACGGCGGAGGATGCGGCAAACCACGCTTGCAGTATCTGCCACTGCAGCGGGTTGGTGTCCTGGAACTCGTCCAGCAGCACATGGCGGTAGCGGCTGTCCAGCTTGTATTGCATGTATTCGGCGCAATCGCCCTGGTTGAGCATGCGGCACACCTGCCATTCCAGATCGGTGAAATCCATCTGCTGCTGGCGCAGTTTCAATTCCTGGTAATGATCCAGCAGCGCCGCACCGCAATGCAGCGCGGCCCGGTTCATGCGCAACGCTGCCAGTTCGGTCAAGGCATCGCGCACAACTTGAATCTCGTCGAACAATACATCTCGCGCAAGCAGGAATGTTTCCGCATTCTGCTTTTTGGTCGGCTTGAAACTGCGTGGTGCCCCTGCTTGGGTGTACAGCGCGAGCGACAACGCCGCAAAGCGCTGGTGGGGATCAGCCAGGTCCCAGGCGGCTTGCAGTTTGTCGGCTTGGCCGCACTGTGTCTCTGTGCCTGTCGCCAACACTTGCATAAAAGATTGCACGGCCACTTTCAATTTTGCATCGTTGCAAGCCTCGGCAACCGGATCGGCATCCATGTCCACTTGGAGTTCGTTCTGCAATTGTCCGACTGCCCAGGCCACCGCATCCTTGCGGCCCTGCGTGTATGCCCACCATTCGGCGCGTTTGTGCACAAAGTTCTCCAGCAGCGCACGCGTACTGTACAGACCATACTCGCTGAACAGCCATTGCATGAACCGCGCCGGCTCACCATCGGGCGCGGCGCACAGACTGTCGGCAAATGCCTGCCACGCCTCGTCGCGCAACGCCGAAGTGCGCTCCAGCAATTGCATGCCGACCGGCATGCCGGCGTTCAGTGGCGCGCGCTGGACGATCTGCATGAACCAGCCGTGGAAGGTGCTGATGGTGATGGCCGGCTGCGCCAGCAAAGCGTCGCGGTACAGGCCGCGTGCACGCGCCAGCAATGCATCGTCGATGTCATCAAGCGCCCGTTCGCGCAGGAATGCGCGCACTTTATCATCATCCTGCACCGCGAGCAGGTGCAGCCACTCGCGCAGGCGACCCTGCATCTCCTGCGCGGCCTTGCGCGTGAAGGTGATTGCGAGTATCTCGCCGGGCGGTGCACCGGCCAGCAGCAGGCGCACGATGCGCGACACCAGCAGCCAGGTCTTGCCGCTGCCGGCGCAGGCTTCGACCACGACACTGTGTTTTGGATCAAGGGCGATGTGGTTGTCCATTACCCCGCGCTCCAGTCGCTCTTGCGGCACAGCCCGCGCATCTCGCAATAAACACAGGCCTCGTCCACGCCGTGCGCGGGCATCGCGGCGCCCTGTCGCAACTGGGCGAACAACGCGGTCAATCGGCCGATGTTGGCCCGCGCCAGTTCGGGTACGTCCTGCGGCGGTGCAACAGCGATCACCCTGTCCTTTTCGATGCTGATGAATGCAGCATGGTCGGCCTCGTACACCTGGGCGTAGCAGGCCAGCTGCACATCCTCGCCCGCTTCCCTGAGCTTGTTGCGCAACCGGGTCGCATCCGTCATCTTGTAGTCCAGCACTCTCACCGAACCGTCCGGCCGTCCGTCCATGCGGTCGATGCGGCCGTGCAGCACCAGCTCTCCGTTCAGCGGCAATTCGAACGGCACTTCACCGTTCCGGTAGCGCCAGCCCTCCGCTTCGCTTTTCAGCTGCGCGTCCAGGTAAGCTGGAATCGCCTGCTGCCAGCGCAGCAGCCAGGCACGCGCCAGATAGTCCCGCGCCACGGCTGGCGCAAAGACCTCGCTGCTGATGCGCTGCAGATGCTCTTCCAACACCGCGCGTGCGTGTTCGCCCAGCACCGGAAACTGCTGGTGGAAGCGATGCAGGATGTCATGCGCCCATTCGCCGTAATCGCGCTTCTCCACACCCTCGCGCACTTCGTCCAGTTCGTTCAGGCGCAGCACGTGCCGCACATAGTACTGGTATGGGCAGGCGACCAGGCTGTTGTAACCGCTGACTGAAATCCGTGCCGGGATCAGGCTTTGCGGCACGCCGGGCGCGGGCATGGCAGATCGCTCGGGCAACGGAAATTGGCCCGGGCGTATCTGCGCACTGTCGAGCATCGCTGCCAGTTCCGTGTTCGCCAGGTCGTCGCCGTATGCCAGCTGATGCAGCGCGCGCAGCATCTCGAAATGAGGGCTCAACAGATTCTTTTCGCCGCTTTTGTGATCCTGCCAGGTGGCCAACACACTGTCGTTCATGGCCAGCAGCGCAAGCAGGTCGTCGCGCTGCTGCGCCAGATAGGTCTCGCGGGTAGGCAGGCCGAGCGTGGCACGTACCGCATCGTTGAACCAGATGCCGCCGTTGTCGGTGCCGGGCAAATGCGCGGCATCGCTGCCGAGCAGCAGCACCGCATCAAAACTGCGCCAGCGCGTGGCAGCGAGCGAGGTAAGCAGCACCGGGCTATCGATGGATTTATCGCTGAAGGTATTTTCATCGAGCTGCAGCGCCAGCCAGTGCCGCCATTCGGCTCGGGTGAAGCGCGTCTTGTCCACCGCCAGCTCCTGCCGCCAGGTGTGCAGTATCTGCAACAGTTGCGCGCCTGCCTCGTCCGCCGCCAGTCCCTGCAACACGCCGAGGATGGACAAACTGCCCTCCAGCGCGTGTAGCCAGCCGGCCAGCGTGTCGCTATTCCTGCGCAGCGCCTCCGCCGCCCGGCGCAGCCGCACCAGCGCCGTTTCCACCTCCGCCTCGCCTTGCGCGAGTTCGAGAAAGGCATCGAGGTGGGATGCAATCCCGTGCTTGCGCACCAGTTGTTCGAGCTGGTAGACGGCTTGCTTGCGCGTGCCCGCTGCCTGGTCGGCGAAGATGAACGGCGACTTGAGCAGGTCGAGCAGGTCCTGGTGATAAAAATCGCTTTGCAGCGCATCCAGCCAGCGCATCAGCACCGTGCTGACCGCCAGCGTCGAGAATGTCCAGCCGGTCTCGTCGCGCACCATGACGCCGGCGCGTTCCAGCAACGCGCGCACGCGCCGTGCCACCAGCCGGTCTTGCGCGACCAGCGCGATGGTCTGTTTGCCCGCCAGCAGCCAGCGCCGCACCTGCACGTCGGCGGCGCGGGACTCCTGCTCCAGACCGTGCGCGCCGAATAGGCTCAGGCGATGGGACAATGCGGCTTCGGGTTGATTTTTCAGCTTTGCGGCAGCTTCGCGCAGATCGGCATTTTCCCCGTCGGATTGCAGAGCACGGGAAAGCAGCGCGCAATCCGGCATCTCGGCCACCATCTCGCGCAGGTCAAAAACGGTGACAGGAACGCGAGCGCGGCAGGCTTCCAGAAAATGTGCTTCCGGCGCTGCGCTATCCGAGGTCAGCAATACATACAGCGGCTTGTCCACCCGCTGTGCCAACCGTGCAAGCTGCTGGTGGTAGGCGCACACGCTGTCCAGTTCGCCGCCGGCCGCCATCGCATACCAGAGTTCATGCACGACACGCGCCTCGAACTGCATGGCCTGCCCGCTGCGCGCCCGGTAAGCGTTGGCCAGTTGTTCCGCAAATTCCACTTCGGATTCCGGCAGTGCAACATGATGGCGGGTCAGATCATCCAGCAGACCGAGCAATTCGCGCGACAGGCCCCACAGATCCGCGTCGGCGAACCAGCGCCGTTCGCGCAAGGCCTGATACAAGGCGGTGATGCGCCGGGTGTCGGGCTGGATGGGCGCAGTTGGCGGGACGGACTGCGCCCAGTCGTTGAGCGTGACCATCTGCGGCAGCAGCAAGGCCGGCAGATTTGCCGCGGCATTCAATTCCTGCGCGAGCGGCCGGGCAACATGGTAATTGGGCAACAGGACCGTTGCCCCGCGCAGATCGGGGTAATCCTGCGCGTGACAGGACAGTATATGTTTGGCTACTTTTTTATAAACGGCAGAACTCAACGAGGCCCTTGCCCAACGTCATGAGCGCAATTGCGAGAAGACATCTCAGCGTTCAAGGAGATTCAGCTTGTCCTTGACCTTTGCCCACTCATCGGCATCGGCCGGCGGGTCGATTTTTTCCACGAGGACTTTCCAGGTTTTGGACAATTCGGCATTTAACGCGATGAAATGACGCTGATTTTCGGGCAAATCGTCCTCGGCATAGATCGCCTCCACCGGACATTCGGCAACGCACAGCGTACAATCGATGCATTCGTCGGGATCGATCACCAGGAAATTCGGTCCGGCGTGGAAACAGTCCACCGGGCACACTTCCACACAATCGGTATATTTGCATTTGATGCAGGCTTCAGATACAACATATGTCATGGCGACACTCCAAATGATCAACAACGTGGCATTTTACCAGAGCTGGCAATAGGGTAATAATTAATTCGCTTCACAGCAAAGCGGATTTTGGTTAGGATTCGCCCTGAATTAAAGCGACCCACCCCCAACCCCCCAACCCGTCGCCTGCTGCACTCCAAACACAACCCATACCATAGCGAGAACCAACCATGAGCGAACATATACATTACGTTTCCGATGCCACCTTTGAAGCCGAAGTCGTGCAGGCCCCCCTGCCGGTGCTGGTGGATTACTGGGCTGAGTGGTGCGGCCCCTGCCGCATGATCGCGCCGATCCTGGAAGAAGTTTCCAAGGAATATGCCGGCCGGCTGACGGTCGCAAAGCTGAACGTCGACGAAAACCAGCAAACACCGGCAAAGTTCGGCATTCGCGGCATCCCGACCCTGATGCTGTTCAAGAACGGCGACATCGCCGCCACCAAGGTCGGCGCGTTGTCCAAATCCCAGTTGACGGCTTTTATTGACAGCCACATCTAAAGCGTTTAGTGTCACACCCGCATCGCCTCTCCAGCTTCGTCCCTAGGTAACCAAAACATAAAAACGAACACATTCCAGGCCATGCGGGTGGTTCTCTTCCGCCCCGATCCGAATCATTTCATGTTTCCGTATTGATATCCTCTTGCAATATTTTTCGACTTTCCTTCTTTCAATCACCCCTCGCGCATCGCTATGCACTTATCCGACCTGAAAACCAAACACGTAACCGAACTCGTTGAAATGGCCGCGGCCAATGAAATAGAAAACGCCAACCGAATGCGCAAGCAGGATGTCATGTTCGCGCTGCTGAAGAGCCACGCAAAAAAGGGCGAAAGCATTTTCGGCGATGGCACGCTGGAGATCCTGCCGGATGGCTTTGGATTTTTGCGCTCTCCGGACACCTCATACCTTGCCGGTCCGGATGACATCTATGTGAGCCCCAGCCAGATACGCCGCTTCAACCTGCATACCGGGGATACCATCGAAGGCGAGATACGCACCCCCAAGGACGGGGAACGCTATGTCGCGCTGGTGAAAGTGGACAGGGTCAACGGTGAACCGCCCGAGAACGCAAAGAACAAGATCCTGTTCGAGAACCTCACCCCGTTATTCCCCACAGTACCCCTGAAGCTCGAGCGCGACATCAAGGCGGAGGAGAATATCACCGGCCGCATCATCGACATCGTCGCGCCGATCGGCAAAGGCCAGCGCGGACTGCTGGTGGCCTCGCCGAAATCCGGCAAGACCGTGATGCTGCAGCATATCGCGCACTCCATCTCGTCGAACAATCCCGATGCCACCCTGATCGTGCTGCTGATCGACGAGCGCCCGGAGGAAGTGACCGAAATGACCCGCACCGTGCGCGGCGAAGTGGTTGCCTCCACCTTCGACGAGCCGGCCAGCCGCCATGTGCAGGTCGCCGAAATGGTGCTGGAAAAGGCCAAACGCCTGGTCGAGCATAAAAAGGATGTGGTGATCCTGCTCGACTCCATCACCCGCCTGGCGCGCGCCTACAATACCGTGGTTCCTTCTTCCGGCAAGGTGTTGACCGGCGGTGTGGATGCCAACGCGCTGCATCGCCCCAAGCGCTTCTTCGGGGCGGCCCGCAACATCGAGGAAGGCGGCTCCCTGACCATCATCGCCACTGCGCTGGTCGACACCGGCTCGCGCATGGACGACGTGATCTACGAGGAATTCAAGGGCACCGGCAACATGGAGATCCACCTGGATCGCCGCATGGCCGAGAAGCGCATCTATCCGGCGATCAACGTGAACCGCTCCGGCACGCGCAAGGAAGAACTGCTGATCAAGCCGGACATCCTGCAAAGGATCTGGCTGTTGCGCAAGCTGCTGTACCCGATGGACGAACTGGAAGCGATGGAATTCCTGCTCGACAAGATCAAGGCGACCAAGAACAACGCCGAGTTCTTCGACTCGATGCGCCGTTGACCCCGATTTGAGCGCTGCTGGACCGCATCTTTTTCCGGCCCTGGCAAATAAAAAGGATTTTGACGGACACGGATAATTATGTATAATCCGCGCCTTCGCAAAAAAGCGCCCCAAAAACACAATAGTTATCGAGGTTGTTATGTACGCAGTCATTAAAACCGGTGGTAAGCAATATCGCGTCACTTCCGGCGAAACTTTGAAGGTCGAGATTCTCCCCGGCGACGTCGGCAGCGCCATCGTGCTGGACAAGGTGCTGATGGTCGCCGACGGTGACAAGCTGTCCGTGGGCAAGCCCCTGCTGACCGGCGCTACCGTGAAAGCGACCATCGTCGCGCACGGACGCGGCGACAAGGTGCGCATCTTCAAGATGCGCCGCCGCAAACACTACCAGAAGAACCAGGGACATCGTCAAAACTACACCGAGATCCGCATCGACGGCATCTCTGCTTAAATTCGGTAAGGAGCAACCAGCATGGCATCAAAAAAAGGCGGCGGCAGTACCAGTAACGGACGCGACTCGCACTCGAAGCGGTTGGGCGTAAAGAGCTACGGCGGCGAACTGATCAACGCGGGCAGCATCATCGTGCGCCAGCGCGGCACCGAGTTCCACCCCGGCGAAAACGTCGGCATGGGCAAGGACCATACCTTGTTTGCCAAGATCACCGGCAAGGTGGTGTTCGCGATCAAGGGCGCGCAAAAGCGCAGGACCGTTTCCATCGTAGCTGCTTAATCAACAGCCCGCTCTGGAACAAGCCAGCCCTATCGCAAGGTAGGGCTTTTTTATTTCCATAGGGTAGTTTTTCACAAATTCGTTCAGCAGCAGTTCATCAACCGGAAGTTTAATTAACAGATACGCGCCATGAAGTTTATTGACGAATCCAGAATCGAAGTTTTCGCGGGCAAGGGCGGCAACGGCATCGCCAGCTTCCGCCGCGAAAAATACATCGAGAATGGCGGCCCGGACGGCGGCGATGGCGGCCGCGGCGGCAGCGTGTACGCGCTTGCCGACCGCAACATCAATACGCTGGTGGATTATCGCTTCGCCCGGATGCACCGCGCCAAGAACGGGGAATCGGGGCGCGGCTCGGACTGTTATGGCAAGGGCGCGGACGACATCATGCTGCGCATGCCGGTGGGAACCGTCATCACCGATATCAACAGCGGCGAGGTCATCGCCGACCTCACCCACGACGGCGAAAAGGTATTGCTTGCGCAAGGCGGCATCGGCGGCCTGGGCAATATCCACTTCAAGTCCAGCACCAATCGGGCTCCGCGCCAATGCACCCCCGGTACCGAAGGCGAGACACGCGAATTGCGGCTGGAGCTGAAAGTGCTCGCCGACGTCGGGCTGCTGGGTATGCCGAATGCCGGCAAGTCCACGTTCATCCGTGCCGTTTCCGCTGCCAGGCCCAAGGTCGCCGATTATCCGTTCACCACGCTGCATCCGAATCTGGGCGTGGTGCGCGTGTCGAACGAGAAGAGCTTCGTGATCGCCGACATCCCGGGACTGATCGAGGGTGCGGCGGAAGGGGCCGGGCTCGGGCACCAGTTTCTGCGCCACTTGGCGCGCACCCGCTTGTTGCTGCACCTGGTCGATATCGCGCCGATGTATGAAGGCACCGACCCGGTGCACGATGCGCGCGCGATCCTGAACGAGCTGAAGAAGTATGATCAGTCGCTGTATGACAAGCCGCGCTGGTTGCTGCTGAACAAGGTTGACCTGCTGCCGGACCGCGACGAGAAGGTCGCCGCATTCCTCAAGGAGTTCACGGATTTTGACCGCTATTTTGTCATCTCCGCGATCAACGGCGAGGGCTGCAAGGAATTGACCTACGCGATCATGAATCATTTGCTGCGGATGAACGAAATGGAACAACAGGCCGCCGCGGAAAGCGCGCAGGAATCTGACGCGGGCTCCATCTGATATCGACATGAATAGTTCACTGAGCAAATGCAAGCGCATTGTCGTCAAGGTCGGCAGCAGCCTTGTGACGAATCAGGGTGCCGGACTGGACTTCGGCGCGCTGGGCAACTGGGCGCGCCAGATCGCCGCGCTGCGCAAATCGGGTTGCGAGGTGGTGCTGGTGTCGTCGGGCGCGATCGCCGAGGGTATGCAGCGCCTGGGCTGGAAGAAGCGTCCCGCTTCGATACACGACCTGCAAGCCGCCGCTGCGGTGGGCCAGATGGGTCTCGTGCAAGCCTATGAAAGCTGCTTCCGCAAACACGGCCTGCATGCCGCTCAGGTGCTGCTGACGCACGCCGACCTGGCCGATCGCGAACGCTACCTGAACGCACGCACTACCCTGACCACGCTGCTGTCCCTGCAGGTCATTCCGATCATCAACGAAAACGACACCGTGGTGACCGACGAAATCAAATTTGGCGACAACGACACGCTCGGCGCGCTGGTGACCAATCTGATCGAGGCCGATGTGCTGGTCATCCTCACTGACCAAGACGGGTTGTATACCGCAGATCCGCGCAAGGATGCTTCGGCTACACTGGTTAGAGAGGGAAAGGCAGGCGATGCGCAGCTGGAGAAGATGGCGGGCAGCGCGGGCAGCCACATCGGGCGCGGCGGCATGCTCACCAAGATACTCGCAGCCAAACGCGCGGCACGCAGCGGCGCGCATACCATCATCGCCTCGGGACACGAGCCCGATGTGTTGCTGCGTCTGATTGGGGGTGAATCCATCGGCACCCTGCTCAGCGCGCCCATGTTGTCCCTCGCTGCACGCAAACAATGGCTGGCCGATCATTTGCAGGTTGCCGGCAAGCTGGTGCTGGATGCCGGCGCGGTCAGGGCCTTGCGCTCCGAGGGAAAGAGCCTGCTGCCGGTCGGTGTCAAGAGTGTGTCCGGGGAATTCAAGCGCGGCGCGGTCGTTGCATGCGTCGGCGAAGATGGCAGCGACATCGCCCGCGGCTTGAGCAATTTCAGCGCCGCAGAAGCGGCCCGCATCGCGGGTCATCCCAGCAAGGAAATCGAGTCGCTGCTCGGTTACGGCGGTGATGCCGAAGTCATCCACCGTGACAATCTGGTCCTGTTGTAATACAACTGGACCAGGTTGCGGTGCAGGCTCACTTGCGCAGCAAGTTATGCCTGAACCACAACTTCACCTTACAAAACAGCAATACCAAGTTGCGGCGAGCCCCGTCGATCCGCAAAGGGCTTTGTTCAATCGCCAGGCGGCAATATCTCGACGCTGATCTGCAATGGCGAAGCAGTTGACTCGACCGCGGCACGCAGACTTTCGGCGCCCGAACCATCGACCGTTCCGGAGGCAGGATATTTCTGCAGCACTGACTCGGAAAAATCGTGCAAAGTTCTGTAGTGGCTTTCTGCATCGCGCTGGGAAGGCTTGGGATTGACGGCCTGAAAATACAATTCCCCACCGCGCAAGGTGACCGCCAGCAGATACGATTTGTTGCCTTTCGAATAGACCTTGGGGTCGCGCACTTCAAAATACTGGGTGGGCAGATCGCCTTTTGGGTGATGTGATTCGATGTACTGTTTGGCAATCTGTTCAACAAAGGTTTGAACCCGATTGAGTTGCGGCGCGAGGGTCATGTGGTATTGCCCCGGACGGTGGATATTGACCGGATTTTCCAGAACCACCGGCCTCGCCCGGCGGATCGTGAGAACGATCAATGTAATGAGGGTGAGTGTCAGTAGTGTTTCGCCCATTATTTCAACCTTGAATATCGCAGAATATGTACACCCCTGATGGATGATCGACCCGGCACCCTGCCGGACCTAACGAAAATCGCCCGCCAGCCTCACCCCGCCGTGCGGCTCGACATAACGTATCGGCGCTCTTTCCATCCACTGCCGAATACGGTTGGCATCGCCGACCCGGGTGCGCTTGCCCCACGAATCGAGCAGCACGATGATGACCGGACGATGACTGATCGTTGCCTGCATCACGAGGCATTGCCCTGCTTCATTGATAAAACCGGTCTTGCTTAATCCGATATTCCATGACGCATTCCTGACCAGAGGGTTGGTGTTGCTGAAACGCATGGCGCCTCCGTTCAAATTATCCACCGAATGAGTTGCAGTGGTGGTGTATTGATGTATCAAAGTGTAACTTCCGGCTGCGGCGACCATTTTAACCAGGTCCCGCGCGGTAGACACATTGTCGCTATCCAACCCGGTCGGTTCGTAAAAATGCGTGTTCTCCATGCCCAGCGCGCGCGCCTTGGCATTCATCGCCGCCACCAGCGCCGGCTTGCCTCCGGGATAACTCCGTGCCAGGGCCAGCGCCGCACGATTTTCCGAAGCCATCAACGCCAGCCTGAGCATCTCGCCGCGCGTAAGGGTCATACCCACGCGCAATCTAGATTTGGCCCTTTTGATGCTGTTCAGGTCATCCGTGGCGACGCTGATCTCCTCGTTCATGGGCAAATGCGCATCCAGCACCACCATCGCGGTCATCAGCTTGGTAATGGAGGCGATCGGCATCACCGCCTGGCCACGCTTGTCATAGAGCGGGCGCTGGGTCTGCTCGTCAAAAACCAGCGCGACATGGGATCGAACCTTGAGCAACGAAGGCCTCAGCGACAGCTCCCTGCGCGGCTCGACCTTGAACGACAACGGAACGGTCAGGGGCTCGTCAACCCTGAAGGAATTTTCCCCGGGTTCAGCGTGCGCCGCAGTGGCTGCCAACATCCGCACGAACAGCATCAATACCAGTAGTTGTTTGTTCATTGTTATGCTCTCACCTGAATGACAGAGTTATGCGAGCGAAGCATAACCGAAATTCATTATAAATCAAACTACAGGGGTCACATGCTCCTCTTGTTTCTGAAGATTCCACATTTGCGCATAAAACCGCTGTTGCGCAAGCAATTCCCGATGAGTCCCGCGCTCGACGATACGCCCGTGATCCATCACCAGTATCTGGTCGGCATCCACGACCGTGGACAGGCGATGCGCGATCACCAGCGTGGTTCGGTTTTGCGAGATCGCGCGCAGCTCGGACTGGATCGCCTTCTCGGATTTTGAATCCAGCGCGGAGGTGGCTTCATCGAAGATCAGGACCGCCGGATTCTTCAGAATCGCGCGCGCGATCGCAACGCGCTGCTTTTCGCCTCCGGACAGTTTCAGGCCGCGCTCTCCAACCATGGTGTCGTAACCGAGCGGCAGCGTCTCGATGAAGTGGTGGATATGCGCCGCCTGCGCCGCGGCCATGATGTCCTCGCGCGAGGCATCGGGGCGGCCATAGGCGATGTTGTAATAGATCGTGTCGTTGAACAGCACCGTATCCTGCGGCACGATGCCGATCGCGGCGCGCAGGCTGGTTTGGGTCACGCTGCGGATATCCTGGCCGTTGATCAGGATGCGCCCCTGCTGCACATCGTAGAAGCGGAACAGCAGCCGCGACAGCGTGGACTTGCCCGCCCCGCTCGCGCCGACCACGGCGACCTTGTGCCCGGCCGGGATGGTAAAGCTCACGCCGAACAAAATCTGGCGCTCCGGCGCATAGGAAAAACTGACGTCCTCGAACCTTACTTCCGCACTGCCCGCCTGCAACACCGTTGCATCCGGGGCGTCGGCTACCTCGCGTTCTTCATGCAGCAGGCTGAACATCTTCTCCATGTCGGCCAGCGCATGGCGTATCTCGCGATACACGAACCCGAGGAAATGCAGCGGCATATACAGCTGGATCATGTACACGTTGACCAGCACCAGGTCGCCCACCGTCATCTTTCCTTTGACCACCTGGTCGGCGGCCAGCAACATCAGCGCGGTGATACCGATAGCGATGACCACGCTCTGCACGGAATTGAGCAGTGCCAGCGAAGTCTGGTTGCGCACCGCGGCAGCTTCCCAGTGTTCCATATGGTGATCGTAGCGGTCCGCCTCATATTGCTCGTTGCCGAAATACTTCACCGTCTCGTAGTTCAGCAGGCTGTCGATGGCGCGCGTGTTGGCCTTCGAATCCAGGTCGTTCATGGTGCGCCGCACCACCATGCGCCACTCGGTGATGAAAAGGGTGAAGGCGATGTAGATCACCAGCGTGATGAAGGTGATGATGGCGAACCACGGGCTGTATTTCTTGAGCAGTATTCCCGCCACCAAGCCGATCTCCAGCAGCGTGGGCAGGATGTTGAACAGCGTGAAATTCAGCAGGAATCCGATCCCGCGCGTGCCGCGCTCGATGTCGCGCGAGACACCGCCGGTCTGCCTGTCCAGATGAAAGCGCAGGCTCAGGCTGTGCAGATGCTCGAATACCTGCAAAGCCACCCGCCGTATGGCGCGCTGTGTCACGTTGGCAAACACCGCATCGCGCAATTCGCCGAACAGGGTGCTGAACAATCTTAGCACCCCGTAGCCGACGATCAGAAACACCGGAATGACCAGCACCGATTTGGTCTTGTCCATCGCATCGATGATTTCCTTGAGCACCAGCGGCACCGAGACATTCGCCAGCTTGGAAAATATCAGCAGGCTCATCGCGACGACCACCCGCCACTTGAATTCCATCAGATAGGGAATCAGGGTGCGCAAGGTATTCCAATCGGCGCGGTTGCTGTTGCTTGGCGGTTGAATCGCGGAAGGACGCATGGCGGAAAAACGAAAATGGCTAGCGCGAATTATAGCGCGGCTGGACCGGACTGCTCAGATTGATCTGTCATAGCCCAGCATTCCGACCAGCAGGCGCACGATGCCGTAGCTGGCGCGCGCAATGATTTTCCCCGCCCAACTGCGCGATACATGGTTTCCGTCCCCGATGCGAAGCGCATTGTCGGCAATCGCCGCAAGCAGGCTTGCCCGCAATTCTGCGGCGAATCCTTCATCCATAACCACCAGGTTGGCCTCGCGTGCCAGCAGCAGGCTGAACGGATCGATGTTGGAGGAACCCACCGTCGACCATTGCCCGTCGATCACGGCCACTTTGGCGTGCAGATAGCTGGGCTGATACTCGTATATCTCGACACCCGCCGCCAGCAACTGGTCATACAGCGCATGCGTCGCATAATACTGAATCCGGTATTCGATCCTGCCCTGCAACAGCAGCATGACCCTTACGCCACGTTGCGCAGCCTGTACCAGCGCCATGCGAAAGGCTCGCCCGGGCAAGAAGTAGGCATTGGCAATGATGATCTCGCGCAGGGCGCCATCGATCGCATTCAGGTACGCGTTTTCAATATCATGGCGGTGCCGCAGGTTATCGCGCAACACCAGCTTGATGCCGGGCGCAGCCGGCTTGGCCCGTTCCAACACCAGGCGCCGGATTTCCTTGCCGCGCCTGCGGATTTTGGCCCATGACACCACGCCCCACAACCGACGCATTGTCGCATGAATCTCCCCGACCAGCGCGCCTTGCACGCGCACGGCGTAATCCAGGCGCGGCAAACTGAAATGATCACCACCGGGGAAATCGTTGATGATGTTGATGCCCCCCACAAAGGCCACCTCGCCATCCAGCACCACCAGTTTGCGATGCATGCGGCGCAGACGCCGCATCCGGCTGCGGCGCAATGTGAACGGGGAGATGTCGCGCCGGAACCATTGGACCTGGACCTTCGCCGCATTCAACTCGGCCAGCCATGTTGGCGAAAACTCGGCAGATCCGTAACCATCCAGCAGCACCCGAACCGCCACCCCGCGCCCGGCGGCCCGGCGCAAGGCATCGACCACCATGCGGCCGGTTTCGTCCGAGGCAAGAATATAGGTTTCAAGATAAATCGAATGCTGCGCCGCATCGATGTCCGCGCACAAACGCGGAAAATATGTAGTGCCGTTTTGCAGCAGCATCAATTGGTTGTCGGCCACCTGATGGGTCTGGGTCATACGCTTTTCAATTGTGCCGAAAGCGCGGCATGGTCGGACAAGCGCAGCCAATTTCCGCCCGCATGGACGTTGCTCTGCAGCACGTCGAACCCGCGCACGTAGATGCGGTCCAGACGCAGCAGCGGCAGCCGCGATGGAAAACTGCGCGCCGGTATTCCGGCATGCAGATGGAACACATCGTGTATATGCAACTCGCTGGCCAATGTCTTCCCGGTCTGGTTGCTCCAGTCATTGAAGTCGCCCGCGATGATCAGCGGCGCATCGGACGGTATTTCGTTGCGCACATACTCGATCAGTGCAACGGTTTGCGCACGGCGGCCTTTTGCGAACAAACCGAAATGCGCGCACAGGCAATGTACGTTCGGCAGTCCCGGCAAATCCATTTCGCAGTGCAACAGCCCGCGGCTCTCGAAGCGATGCGCGGAAACATCCGTGTTGAAGGATCGCAGGATCGGAAAACGGCTCAGGATCGCGTTGCCATGATGCCCCGCCTCATACACCGCATTCTTGCCGTAGACCGAATGGAGCCAGACTTTCTCCGCGATGAACTCATGCTGCGCGCCTTCCGGATAGTTGTGATAACGCTCGCCATGTCCTGCGTGCGCACCCTGCACTTCCTGCAGGCATACGATATCGGCATCCAGTTCGCGCAGCCGCTCGCGCAGTTCGTGCAACACCACGCGGCGCTTGAAATAGGAAAGACCCTTGTGGATGTTGTAGGTGGCGATTTTGAGGGTAGGCATGGGGCGTATTTTACCCGCAATGAGCGACGGGGGTTGATGCCGGATGTACAACATCCCCGCTCCCATGAGGGGAGAGGGTTAGGGAGACGGGTGAATCAACTTCACCGGGGATTGCCCGGCGAAGTTGCATTTGATGCTGGTTTACTGGATTCCCGCTGTCGCGGGATGCCGCGCGCTACGCGTTCCCTATCCCCTTTGTCGGCAACCCGATCTCCTTCGCAAAATCCAGCATGCGTTTGATCGGCTGCACCGCCCTCGGAATGATCGCCGGATCGACATGTATCTCATTGCGCCCGGATTCCAGAACCTCCGCCAGATTCAGCAGCCCGTTCATCGCCATCCAGGGACAATGCGAACAGCTCTTGCAGGTCGCGCCGACACCGGAGGTCGGCGCTTCGAGAAATGTCTTGTGCGCGGAAAGGGCGCGCATCTGGTGCAGGATGCCGTTGTCGGTGGCGACGATGAATTCCCGCGCATCCAGACTCTGCGAGGCCCTGATCAGTTGCGTGGTGGAACCGACGAAATCCGCCAGATGGATGACCGCGCGCGGCGATTCGGGATGAGCCAGCACTTTGGCGCCGGGGTGTCGCGCCTTCAGTTCGATCAGCTCCCTGGCCTTGTATTCGTCGTGCACAATGCAGGAGCCTTGCCACAGCTCCATGTCCGCGCCGGTCTGCTCCTGCACATAGTTGCCCAGGTGCCGATCCGGCGCCCACAGCACCTTCTTGCCCTGCTCCTTGAGATGCTTGACCACGGGCAACGCGATCGAGCTGGTGACCATCCAGTCGGAACGCGCCTTCACCGCCGCGCTGGTGTTGGCATACACCACCACGGTGCGGTCGGGGTGCGCATCGCAGAACGCGCTGAACTGGTCCGCCGGACAGCCGAGATCCAGCGAGCATTCCGCCTTGAGGTCGGGCATCAGCACGCGCTTTTCCGGATTCAATATCTTCGCGGTCTCGCCCATGAAGCGCACGCCCGCGACGACGATGGTTTTGGCCGGGTGCCGGTGGCCGAAGTTGGCCATGTCCAGGGAATCAGACACGATACCCCCGGTGGCTTCCGCAAGATCCTGCAGGTCGGCATGCACATAATAATGCGCGACCAGCACCGCATCCCGCTCCTTCAACAGGCGCTTGATGCGCGCGATCAATTCGGGTTTTTCAGCCGCGTCTGGTTCGCGCGGAACCTTTGCCCACGCAACTGCGGTCGGAGAACCGGGATGATCATACGCAAACGGAATCTGATTTTCGTTCATTGGGGTTTGCCCTGTATTCGTGCTTTTGCCTGTATGCGCCCATTAGTCCGGACGCGATTCGGCAGATCCAGGATCGCCGCCCGGTTGCTCGGTGAAAATACCCTTCCAGCGGCATCCTGCCATGCCAGCCACTGGTAGTTCAAATGTTCGCGCGGCTCAAGTTGGATATCGATCGGGCGGGGAAGTTGCAGGGCGAACACATGCTCGGTGTTGTGCGTGATGCCCGGAGCATAGCGGTGCCTCCAGTGCGGATAGATCTCGTAGACATTCCGGGTATGCCAGTCGCTAAGGGTGTAGCGTCGCGCATCAAGCCCCGTCTCTTCGCGCACCTCGCGTACCGCTGTCTCGGCGAGCGATTCATCACCGTCGCGGCTGCCGGTGACCGATTGCCAATATCCGGGATGATCAGCGCGCTCCAGCAGCAGCACATCCAGATCGATCGTGTGTATCACCACCAGCACCGAGACCGGTTGTTTGTATTGCACCATCATACTCCTGGCTGCAGTTCGAAGGCGAGACAAGGCGGCGACGAGCGAGCGACGCTGGCAGTGCTGATAGCACGACAAGGAGTGAATGAGGAAGCCAACGCAGTTCGCCGATGAAATGAAGTCAGGAGAAGAATATCCAGAACGGCTTGTTGCGCTGCCGCCAATACACCACCGTGTCGGCGAAGATATCCAGCGCGATTTCGCGGTCGTTGGCGGAAAGACCCAGCGTGTCGCTGGCGCCGCGCAGCAGCAGCACATATCCGTTGGCCTGGCGCCATGACAGGTCGCACAGGGCGTCGGCGAGGGCATCCCAATTCGCCCCGAATTCGGGCGGGAAGCCCGCCGCCGCCGCCAAGGCGTTGAGCAAATTCTGCTTGCCCTTGACGCCCTTCAGATCGGTATCGAACAGCGCAAAGCCGGCTTTTTCAACCGCGCTGCGCAAGTCGTCCGGACTGCAATCCAGTGTATAGCTGCCCGCCGCATGCTGGTTTCCCAGTTGATGTGCCAAAGTATCCATGACTACTCCCGGATCTGTCTGAACGTCTGGTAATGGTCGGCGGTGTAATAATATTCGCCGGGAACGCCGCTGATGATGCGCCTTGCGCCGCGGTTATGCATGCCTGGCGTTCTGACGGTGTACTCGTGATAGTAACCGCGCCTGCGCTTGGGCAAGGCATGCTCGAAATTGTTGAATACCACGCCATCGCGCGGGTAGGCGAAAGGCCCGCCCCGCTTGATTGCACGCAGCGTGTCGCGCGCCTCTGCCGGCAGCTGCGCCACGCCGATGACGGCCAGGTCGCCACGTGCGCCGTTTGCCGTGTGATGCGTGTGCGCCTGCGCACCGGCAGGCAACCACAGCATTGCCGCCAGCACGACCCACACCAAACGCAACATACGCGACCCCATCATTCCTTGGTGACTTCGGCGGTGGTCGTCACTTGCTGGCGCAAACGGATATGCAAATCGCGCAATTGCCGTTCATCCACCGCGCTCGGTGCCTGCGTCAGCAGGCACTGGGCGCGCTGGGTCTTGGGGAAGGCGATCACGTCGCGGATCGATTCCGAGCCGGTCATCATCGTGACGATGCGGTCCAGCCCGAATGCCAGCCCGCCGTGCGGCGGCGCACCGTATTGCAGCGCGTCGAGCAGGAAGCCGAATTTGAGCTGCGCCTCCTCCGCGCCGATATTGAGCGCGCGGAACACTTGCGATTGCACCGCCTCCTGGTGGATACGCACCGATCCGCCGCCGATCTCGGAACCGTTCAGGGCGAGGTCATACGCCTTGGCAAGGCAATGGCCGGGATCGCTTTGCAGCATGGCAAGGTGTTCGTCCTTGGGCGCAGTGAACGGATGATGGCAGGCGTTCCAGCGTTTGGCCTCCTCGTCGTACTCGAACATCGGGAAGTCCACCACCCACAGCGGTTCCCATGCCTTGCCGTTGGTGTAACCCTTGTCGTGCCCGATCTTGCTGCGCAACGCGCCGAGTGCGTCGTTGACGATCTTTTCCTTGTCCGCGCCGAAGAAGATGATGTCGCCGTTCTGCGCGCCGGTTCGTTCGATAATGGCCTTCAGGGCGGCCTCGTGCAGGTTCTTCACGATGGGCGACTGCAATCCGGTTTCGTTGAGTTGCGTGATGTCGTTGACCTTGATGTAGGCCAGACCCTTCGCCCCGTATATCCCGACGAATTTGGTGTAGTCGTCGATCTCGCTGCGCGAGAATGCGCCTCCACGCGGCACGCGCAGCGCCGCGACACGGCCGTTCCCGGAATTGGCCACCCCGGCGAATACCTTGAACGCGACATCCCTGACCGCATCCGTGACATCGGTCAGTTCCAAAGTCACGCGCAGGTCGGGCTTGTCCGAACCGTAGCGCCTCATCGCCTCGGCATGGGTCATGCGCGGGAACGGGTTGGGCAGCTCCTCACCCAGCGCTTCCTTGAACACGCTGCGTATCATCTCTTCCATCAGCGCGGTGATCTGCGTCTCGTTCAGGAACGAGGTCTCGATATCGACCTGGGTGAACTCCGGCTGACGATCGGCGCGCAGATCCTCGTCGCGGAAACATTTGGTGATCTGGTAGTAGCGGTCGAAACCGGCCACCATTAACAATTGCTTGAACAACTGCGGCGATTGCGGCAATGCAAAAAATTCGCCGGGATGCACGCGCGACGGCACCAGATAATCCCGCGCGCCTTCCGGCGTGGACTTGGTCAGCATCGGCGTTTCGATGTCGATGAAGCCGCGGCTGTCGAGGAATCGGCGGAACGCCATCGCCACCTTGTAGCGCAGCGTCAGGTTCTTCTGCATCTGCGGACGGCGCAGGTCGATCACGCGGTGGGTCAGGCGCACCGTCTCGGAGAGATTCTCGTCGTCCAGTTGGAACGGCGGGGTCAGCGCGGTATTCAGCACCTCGATCTCGTGGCACAGGATCTCGATCTCGCCGCTGGTGATGTTCGCATTGGTCGTGCCGGCAGGACGGCGGCGCACCTTGCCTGTGATGCGCAGCACAAACTCGTTGCGCACCGACTCGGCCACCCTGAACATCTCGGCGCGATCGGGATCGCAAACAACCTGTGCCAGCCCCTCGCGATCGCGCAGGTCGATGAAGATCACCCCGCCGTGGTCGCGGCGGCGATGCGCCCAGCCGCACAGGGTAACCGTCTGGTCCAGTTGGTCGGTGTTGAGCAGTCCGCAATAATGAGTTCGCATGATTCTGTTTTTATGTAATTGTGTTTAAGGTTTGTCGGCCTGGGTATTGTGGTTCATGGCGCGATATTTTCCAGTATCCGAGCTCGCCGCCACGCCCATCGAAACGATGGAGCGCAATGCCACGTCCACCGTCATATCCAATGTGATGGTATCGGCCTTGCGCACGAAAAAATAAAATCCGTTCACCGGACTTGGCGTGGTGGGAATGAACACCGCAACGTATTCTTCTTCCATCTTGTCGATGACTTCGCCGGGCACACTGGTCTGAAACGCCAGCGACCATGCATCAGGATGCGGATAGCGCACCAGCAATACCTTGCGAAAGGAATTGCCGCTGCCTGACAGCAGCGTATCGCTGACCTGCTTCACGCCTTTGTAGACGCTGTTCACGAAGGGAATGTGCTGCAGTAGGGTTTCCCAGAGACGAAGCAACTGCTGGCCCAGGACATTGCGCATCAGAAGACCGGTCAAACCCACCACCGCCAGCGTCAGGATGATGCCGAGTCCGGGAATGTGAACGCCCAGCACCCTGTCCGGCTGCCAATGCTCCGGCAACAGCAGCAGCGTCTGATCCATCGTACTGATGGTCAGATTCAGCACCCACAAGGTGATGCCGAGCGGAACCCAAACCAGCAAGCCGGTGATGAAATATTTTTTCATACTCAGGGGGCGCTGTCAGCAACCGGGCAGGAACCCGTGCTGGCGCAGGGTGCGCAACCGGCTTCGGCCTTGGGTGCATTCCTCGGCTGGGCGCCGTTCTTGAAGTCGGTGGCGTAGTAGCCGCTGCCTTTCAACTGAAAACCGGCAGCGGTCAATTGTTTGGTAAACGTCTCCTTGCCGCATTTGGGACATGTGCTGAGCGGCGCATCGCTGATTTTTTGCATGACATCCTTCTGCAAGCCACAACTCGAACATACATACGCATAGATAGGCATATCGTCTTCCCCCGGTTAATTTACCCGGCTAATTTACAAAGGTGCGCATTATACCCGAGCAATGCGGGCAGAGCAGCCTGCTGTGGCAGCTTTTTGGAATATCAGGCATGCATGACAGGCGGCTTTCAAACGCTGTTTCCACGTGCAATTCATCGCAGGACCCCGGGAACAACATGAACGGTTTCTGGCCTTCATCATGGTCCAGACATCGTGATTTTTGCAAGCGGGCAAACCCGGAAAAACGTCATGCATACCGCTGCCGGGCTGGATGACGCGCGCGAATTTCTTGTCGCAGTACGCTGCATCACCCCGGCATGCCGCAATAGTGTGCGGGCTTAACCGTTCCCACGCACTTGGCTCACCTGTTCGCACGCCGAATTTGCCGCCGGCGACCGTTGATCAACGGGTCAAAATAATCTGGCACTTGCACAGGCCGGGTACGGGTATAATGCGCACCGCCCGCGCCCGACCAATCGACGCTGCGGTGCCTTATCTCATCACGGATCATTTCGATCTCTTATTAGCCTGCCTCGATTGGTGCAACTCTTGTGAGCGGCAGGCTTACACAGGAGTCATGTCTTGCCGAACAATGAAACCACCTTCGCCAGCCTGAATCTGGCAGAACCCCTGTTGCGCGCGATTGCCGACGCGGGATACACGAAACCCACTCCGGTTCAAGCTCAGGCGATCCCCCAGGTATTGGCCGGCGGTGACTTGCTGGCCGGGGCGCAAACCGGCACCGGCAAGACCGCGGGGTTCACGCTGCCGATCCTGCATCTGCTCAGCGCAAATCCCGCTGCGAAGCGGGGGGCCGGCCGTCCGCGCTGCCTGATCCTGGTCCCCACCCGCGAACTCGCCGCACAGGTGGAGGAGTCTGTGCAGACTTACGGAAAATACCTGCCGCTGAAATCCATGGTGATGTTCGGCGGCGTCAACATCAACCCGCAGATCAAGGCATTGCGCGGGCAAGTCGATATCCTGGTCGCCACGCCGGGGCGGTTGCTCGACCATGCGGGACAAAAGACGCTGGATCTTTCCGGTGTGGAAATTCTGGTGCTGGACGAAGCAGACCGCATGCTGGACATGGGTTTCATCCGCGACATCAGGAAGATCCTCGCGCTACTGCCCAGACAGCGCCAGAACCTGCTGTTCTCGGCGACCTTTTCCGACGAGATCAAGGCGCTGTCCGACGGGCTGCTGCACAACCCCGGATATGTCGAGGTGGCCCGCCGAAATTCCACCGTCGAACTGATTTCCCAAAGCGTCCATCTTGTACCGCAACGCCTCAAAAGCCATTTGCTGTCACACCTGATCAAGCACAACGACTGGAAGCAGGTGCTAGTGTTCACCCGCACCAAGCACGGCGCGAACCGGTTGACTGAAAAGCTGATCGCGGACGGCATCCCCGCGGCAGCGATACACGGCAACAAAAGCCAGCCGGCGCGCACCAAGGCGCTCGCGCAATTCAAGGACGGCTCGCTGCCGGTGCTGGTGGCCACCGATATCGCCGCGCGCGGACTGGACATCGACCAATTGCCTCATGTGGTGAACTTCGAATTGCCGAATGTGCCGGAAGACTATGTGCACCGCATCGGCCGCACCGGGCGCGCGGGCAGCAGCGGCGCGGCGATCTCGCTGGTGGACAAGGAAGAATTGCCGTTTCTCAGGGACATTGAGCGCTTGATCAAGCGCGAGATCCCAGTGGTCACGATCGACAGCTTTGAGCCGCCCGAACATCTTCCCGCCGAAGCCTCGCGGCCACCCCGCCAGGCGCAGGGACAGCGACGAAACAATGCGTCACGCGCCGCCGGGACAGGGAATCGCCAACCGGGTGAAAGCCAAAGGAAGCGCAACCCCCAGCATCGCGAGCACCAACCGCGAAATCCGCAACAGCGCGACCCGCAAGGGCAAAACGGGCAACAAACCGCCAAGCAGCGCAAGCCTTCGGAGCCTCAAAACATGTCTGAAGCCGCGCGTCACCAAGCGATGCCCCAACCCGCCTTGTTCTCGCCCAAACCTCCCGCACGCAGGGGTCGCTAGTACCCGCATACATTGATGGAATCGGCGGCGCGGCGCGGGCGGGACGGGATCCTGCCCGAAATGCGACTGTGGCCCAAGGTTACTTTTTTGTCGGTCGCTTGCGCGTATAGACTGTGGTATTGCCGTCGATCGCCAGGGCTAGCTGGCCGCCGAATAGCTGGTAGGAGATCGCATCCGAGCTGTTGTTTCCGCTGAGCTGTATCATGCCGCCGTCGGAAACGGCGTAAAAGTATCTTCTCCCCTTGATCCTGACCGTTCCATTGCTGCTGAATGTAATGCTATTTTTTGCGCTGTACCAAGTGCCTCTCAGTTCTCTTTCCGCCTTGGTGACCATGCCGTGAGCATGCTGTGAGGCGTAACCGCCGGCGGGCAGCCCCGCGAACAATAATGCGGCAAACAGCAACATACAACGTGAAAAAGTCATGGCGGCCCCGCTAGTCTAGTGTGGCCGCATACGTTAAAAGCACCCGTGTTGTTTGTCAACGCGGATCATGCGGCGACACCATTCGCCACTCTCCCGGCCGCAAACCTTCCAGCGTCCACTCACCGACGCGGTATCGGATCAAGCGCAGCGTCGGCAAACCGACCGCCGCAGTCATGCGCCGCACCTGGCGATTCTTGCCCTCGCGGATAGTCAGCTCCAGCCAGCTGGTGGGAATATTTTTGCGCTCGCGTATCGGCGGTTCTCGCGCCCAGATATTCCCAGGCTCATCGATCAGGCGCACTTCGGCAGGCTGGGCCCTGAAGTCAGACAACTGTACGCCCTGCCGCAGCTTCTCCAGTGCGAAATCATCCGCCACCCCCTCCACTTGCACCCAATAGGTCTTCGTCAACTTGTGTCTCGGATCGGTGATGCGATGCTGCAACAGGCCGTTATCGGTCAATACCAACAGTCCTTCGCTATCGGTATCCAGACGCCCGGCGGGATAAAAGCCTGGAAGCGGGATATAATCCGCCAGCGTCGAGTGCATCCCGTCACGGCTGAACTGGCAGATCACGCCAAATGGCTTGTTGAATAGCAGAACCCGCCCCATTGGCTTTCCTGTCTGTTTTCGAGATGATATTTTACCGCTTCCACTGCCGCCTAAGCGCGACAAGCTGCCAAGCGCGCCGATGCACCGGGGGATGACGACTGCCGCATATTTGATATTTTTAATGGCTCATCACCTGACTGGCATTTCCGGCACATCGGACGATTAACCAAAGAACCCGGCAAAGAGCACAACATGACTGATCACAAGATTATCTACACGATGGTTGATGAAGCACCGGCACTGGCCACTTATTCCCTGCTTCCCATCATCCAAGCCTTCACCAAGGCGGCCGGCGTTGCCGTCGAAACGAGGGACATTTCGCTGGCGGGCCGCATTCTCGCAAATTTCCCGGAACACCTGACGGCGGGCCAGAAGATCGCCGATGACCTAGCCGAACTGGGCGAACTGACATTGAAACCGGAAGCAAACATTATCAAGCTGCCCAATATCAGCGCATCGCTCCCGCAGCTGAAGGCGGCGATCCAGGAATTGCAGTCGCAGGGTTTCAATGTCCCTGATTATCCCGATGACCCCAAAACGGATGCCGAAAAGGACATCAAGGCACGCTATGGCAAAGTGCTCGGCAGCGCCGTCAACCCCGTATTGCGCGAAGGCAACTCCGACCGCCGCGCCGCTGCTTCAGTCAAGCAGTATGCCCGCAAGCATCCGCACCGGATGGGCAAGTGGGCTGCCGATTCCGGGACCCGGGTCGCGCACATGAGCAACGGCGACTTTTACGGCAGCGAAAAATCCGTCACCGTCCCTGAAGCCGTGACCACGCGCATCGAATTTGCCGGCAAGAACGGTGAGGTCACCGTGCTCAAGGACAGACTTTCCCTCGAGCCGGGCGAGATCGTCGATGCTGCCGTGATGAGCCGCCGCGCGCTGCGCCAGTTTTACGCAGAGCAGATTGAAGCGGCGAAGAAAGAGGATGTGCTGCTGTCGCTGCACCTCAAGGCCACCATGATGAAGATCTCCGATCCCATCATGTTCGGCCATGCGGTTTCCGTGTTTTTCAAGAGCGTGTTCGACAAGCACGGCGCGCTGCTCAAATCGCTGAACGTCAACGTCAACAACGGCTTCGGCGACATGGAAACCAAGGTGCTGGCTTTGCCGGAAAGCAAGCGCGCCGCGGTCGTGGCCGACATCGCCGACTGTTTCAGGAATGCCCCACCGTTAGCCATGGTAAATTCCGACAAGGGCATCACCAACCTGCATGTGCCGTCCGACGTGATCATTGACGCGTCCATGCCGCCGATGATCCGCGACGGCGGCAAGATGTGGGGTGCCGACGGCAAACCCTACGACACGCTGGCGATGATTCCCGACCGCTGCTATGCGGGCGTGTATGTCGCCGTCGTCGAGGACTGCAAGAAGAACGGCGCGTTCGACCCGGTGACCATGGGCAGCGTGCCCAACGTCGGTCTGATGGCACAGAAGGCCGAGGAATATGGTTCGCACGACAAGACCTTCGAGATCGCCGGCGACGGCGTGGTGCGCATCGTCGATACATCCGAAAGGGTGCTGCTGGCGCAGAACGTCGAGCAGGGCGACATTTTCCGCGCCTGCCAGACCAAGGATGCGCCCATCCGGGATTGGGTGAAGCTCGCCGTCGCGCGCGCGCGCCTGTCCAATACGCCCGCCATATTCTGGCTGGACAGGAACCGCGCCCACGATGCGCAGATCATCGTCAAGGTCCAAAGGTATCTCAAGGACCACGACACCGCCGGGCTGGACATCAAGATCATGGAACCGGCGGAGGCCTGCCGCGCTACGCTGGCGCGGATTCGCCAGGGCAAAGACACTATCTCGGTCACCGGCAACGTGCTGCGCGACTATCTCACCGACCTGTTTCCGATCCTCGAACTGGGCACCAGCGCGAAAATGCTGTCGATCGTGCCGCTGATGGGGGGCGGGGGCCTGTTCGAAACCGGTGCGGGCGGCTCGGCACCGAAGCATGTCCAGCAGTTCCGGCAGGAAGGTTATTTGCGCTGGGATTCGCTCGGCGAGTTTCTGGCACTGGGTGCCTCCCTGGAACATCTCGGCCAGAAATTCAACAGCACGCAAGCCCGGGTGCTGGCCAAAACGCTGGATCAGGCCATCAGCAGGATCCTGGAAAACAACAAGTCACCGGCCAGAAAAGTGGGTGAGATCGATAACCGGGGCAGCCACTTCTACCTCGCCCTTTATTGGGCGCAGGCATTGGCGGCACAGACCGGTGACAGGGATATACAGGAGCGTTTCACGACCCTGGCGAAGACGCTGGCCGACAACGAGGGCAAGATCAATGCCGAATTGATCGCAGCCCAGGGCACGCCGGTGGATATGGGGGGGTATTATCACCCCGACTTCGACAAGACAGCCAAGGCCATGCGGCCCAGTGCAACATTGAATGCCGCACTGGCGTCGATTGCTTGATGGCTGAAAGCATCCCGGCCATCCCAATTGGCTGTAAAAGACGAAAAAAAACCGGTGCTTCCGCACCGGTTGTCTTACCAACTGAGGGAACCGATTAGGGCGCCTGGATGTTGGAAGCTTGCTTGCCTTTAGGACCCTGAACGACTTCGAAGGTAACCTTCTGGCCTTCTTTGAGTGACTTGAAGCCGCTCATGTTGATTGCGGAAAAGTGCGCGAACAAATCTTCGCTGCCATCATCGGGAGTGATAAAACCGAATCCCTTTGCATCGTTGAACCATTTAACTGTACCAGTTGCCATGTGATTGCTTCCTTACTAAAAAACGGGGGTGTCCCCGCGAACTGTTTGAATCCAAGATCGCACACGGCAAAACCAGTACTGCAGATACTTTGAGTCAAACACCAGCGCGCTTTTTACTACTGTTTTGTCGATACCGTCAAGTAGTTTATACAATATTTTTCGATTGGACTTGAAAAAGCATCGCTAATCATCAAATATGGTGGCAAGGAATGCATCAGAATACACTTTGGGAATTATGGCAGCCAAACAACTCAGCAACGTGGTACTCGCGCCGGAACGGGCGAAAACAAAGCCACCTCGCATGTACAAGGTGGTTTTGTTCAATGACGATTTCACCACCATGGAATTTGTTGTCGAGGTGTTGCAGCTTTTTTTCGCGCTTGACCAGGAACGCGCACTGCAAATCATGCTCAAAGTGCATAATGAAGGCTCTGCCGTATGCGGGGTATATTCTCAGGATATCGCCGAAAGCAAGGTAAGCCAGGTTACAGAGTTTGCAAAACAACACGGACATCCGCTACGATGCGGCATGGAGGAAAACTGAAATGATCGCTCAAGAATTGGAAGTCAGCTTGCATCTGGCATTTGTCGAGGCTCGCCAGAAGCGTCATGAGTTCATCACTGTCGAGCATCTGCTCCTGACCATGCTGGACAACGCCTCCGCTGCCCAGGTTTTGCGTGCCTGCGGAGTGAACCTGGACGAGTTGCGCCAGGTGCTGACCGAATTCATCACGACCCATACCCCGGTCACACCGGGTGACCGCGAAGTCGACACCCAGCCGACGGTCGGTTTCCAGCGCGTTATCCAGCGCGCCATCCTGCATGTGCAATCCACCAACAAAAAGGAAGTGACCGGTGCCAACATTCTGGTCGCCCTGTTTGGCGAAAAGGACTCTCACGCGGTATATTTCCTGACCCAGCGCAATGTCAGCCGCCTAGACGTGGTGAACTATATCGCCCACGGCATCGACAAGACCCAGCCCGGCACACCGGCAAAACCGCAAACCGACCCCGAATCCGAAGTGGAACAGGGCAACGGCGAAGCGCTGAAGAGCTACACGCTTGACCTCAACGCGCAGGCCCTGGCCGGCAAGATCGACCCGCTGATCGGCCGCGAGATCGAGCTGGAGCGGGTCATCCAGACGCTGTGCCGCCGCCGCAAGAACAACCCCCTGCTGGTGGGCGAAGCCGGCGTGGGCAAAACCGCGATCGCGGAAGGACTGGCGCGGCGTATCGTGGAAAATGATGTGCCGGAAATCCTCAAGGACGCGCATGTGTATTCGCTCGACATGGGCGCTCTGCTGGCCGGCACCAAGTATCGCGGCGACTTTGAACAGCGCCTGAAGGCCGTCCTCAAGGAACTTAACGATGCGGCCCACGCGATCCTGTTCATAGACGAGATACACACCATGATCGGCGCGGGGGCGGCTTCCGGCGGCACGATGGATGCGTCCAATCTGCTCAAGCCGGCATTGTCGAACGGGCAATTGAAATGCATAGGCGCGACCACCTATCAGGAATATCGGGGCATCTTCGAGAAGGACCATGCGCTTTCCCGGCGCTTCCAGAAAGTGGATGTGCCTGAGCCGTCCGTGGAAGAGACCATCGCGATCCTGCGCGGCCTGAAATCGCGCTTTGAAGAGCATCATAGCGTCAAATACAGTGCGGCAGCACTCACCAGTGCCGCTGAACTGTTGTCGCGTTTCATCAACGACCGCCACCTTCCAGACAAGGCGATCGACGTGCTGGACGAAGCCGGCGCCGCACAGCGCATACTGCCCAAGTCGAAACAGAAAAAAGTCATCGGCAAGCACGAGATCGAGGAGATCATCGCCAAGATCGCGCGTATTCCGGCGCGTACCGTTTCCTCGGATGATCGCAATACCCTGAAGACTCTTGACCGGGATCTTAAAGCGGTCGTGTTCGGCCAGAATAAAGCCATCGATGCGCTTGCCGCCGCGATCAAGATGTCGCGAAGCGGTCTGGGCAATCCGCAAAAGCCCATCGGCAGCTTCCTGTTCTCGGGGCCGACCGGTGTCGGCAAGACTGAAGTGGCTAGGCAGCTCGCTTATTCGATGGGCATGCCGTTGCACCGCTTCGACATGTCCGAATACATGGAACGCCATGCCGTCTCACGCCTGATCGGGGCACCGCCCGGCTATGTGGGTTTCGACCAGGGCGGTCTGCTCACCGAGGCAATCAGCAAACAACCGCATGCGGTGCTGTTGCTCGACGAGATCGAAAAGGCGCACCCCGACATTTTCAACATCCTGCTGCAAGTGATGGATCACGGTACGCTCACCGACAACAATGGACGCAAGGCTGATTTTCGCAATGTGGTCATCATCATGACCACCAATGCAGGATCGGAAGCCCTGAACAAGAGCCAAATCGGGTTCACCAAGAGCAGTGCAAGCGGCGACGAAATGATGGACATCAAACGCACTTTCACGCCGGAGTTCCGCAACCGCCTGGATGCCGTGATCTCCTTCGCGCCGCTGGACCATGAAGTCATCCTGCGCGTGGTGGATAAATTCCTGATGCAGCTCGAAGAGCAGTTGCATGAGAAAAAAGTGGAGGCTGTATTCACCGATGCGCTCAAGGACTATCTGGCAGAGCACGGTTTCGATCCATTGATGGGCGCACGCCCGATGGCACGCCTGATCCAGGATACCATACGCTCCGCGCTGGCCGACGAACTGCTCTTTGGTCGCTTGGCAAACGGCGGCCAGGTGACGGTGGATGTCGATGCGGATGGCAAAGTCAAACTGGTGTTCGCCGAAGAGGAAGTTGCGGCTTAATTTGCCCAAATGAATCGTCAGTGATTTCCTCAATGCGGATCCCCATTGTAACGATTCTGTCGCGGCTTTTCGCGTAATGAGTCGCGTGACTTCTTGATTCCGTCCTGCAACGACAAAAATCCCCCATCAGCAAAATGTTCCCGTGCCGTCTCGAGCAAGCCAGGATGCGGGGTGCCGCGCAGGGCGCAATGAGACATGCCTTGCCGGCAGGCAAGGCGCAAGCAAGCCGGCAAAACCGCAAATTGGCTGTGCGCTAGGCAATGGAACATATGTATCGGGGGCGCTTCGCCCCGTCCCCCACCGGCCCGCTGCATTTCGGATCACTGATAGCCGCCATCGGCAGCTATCTGGATGCAAAACATCATCATGGCGTGTGGCTGGTTCGCATCGACGACCTGGACACCCCTCGCACCGTCAATGGGGCGGCTTCCCGCATCCTCCGCACATTGGAGGCCCATGGCCTGCATTGGGACGAGGATATCGTTTACCAAAGCAACCGGAGTGCCGCCTACGGGGAAGCATTTCTTCGTCTGAAAGAACGGGATCTGATATATCCCTGCGCATGCAGCCGCCGGGAAATCGCGGACTCGACGCTGACGCGAGGGCACGAACAAATCTATTCAGGCACATGCCGCAATGGCTTGGCTCCGGGCAAGGTAGCGCGTGCATGGCGGGTGCGTGTCAACGATACACGGATCGCATTGAACGACCAGTTACAGGGAAATCTCACCCAGGAACTGGCAACCGAGGTTGGCGATTTCATACTGCTACGCGCCGACGGCTTGTTTGCATACCAACTGGCCGTAGTGGTGGACGATGCCGCGCAGGAAATCACACGTGTAGTGCGCGGTGCCGACCTGCTTTTCTCGACCCCGCGCCAGGTATATTTGCAGCAATTGCTCGGTCTGGCCATACCGTCCTACATGCACCTGCCGGTCGCGTTGAATGCACAGGGAGAAAAACTCAGCAAGCAAACACTTGCCCGGCCCGTTGAAAATCACAACGCCGATTCCACCGTTTTTGATGCGCTGGTATTCCTGCGTCAGGATCCGCCCGCCGAACTGCGTCTCGGCACGATTGTAGAAATGCTGGATTGGGCTGTCGCGAATTGGCGGCCCGAGAGATTATCGAATTGCCTGCAACTTCAGGTTTCTTAACCGGAAGACGCTAGCTTGCGCACCACATCTGCGATGCGCTGCGCGGATTGCTCGACCAGCTGCCGGTCTTCGCCTTCCACCATCACGCGCAGCAACGGCTCTGTACCCGAGGGGCGCAACAGCACGCGGCCTCTGCCGGCAAGAACCTGCTCGGCTTCGGATACTGCGGCTGTTACCTGCTTGTGACCGAGACAATCCAATCCCCTGGCCACCCGCACATTGATCAGCACCTGCGGATACATGTGCAAACCGGCTGCAGCTTCCGCAAGATTTTGCCCGTTGGCACGCAATGCATGCAGCACCTGCAGCGCGGAGATGATGCCGTCGCCGGTGCTGTGCTTGTCTAGGCAAATGATATGCCCGGAATTTTCACCGCCGAGCTGCCATTCCTGTTGCTGAAGCAATTCCATCACGTAGCGGTCGCCGACCCTTGCGCGCTGAAAGGGAATGCCCAGCCTCTGCATGGCATGTTCGAAAGCCAGGTTGGTCATCAGCGTTCCGGCGACACCGCCATGCATCTTGCCCTGCGCCTGACGATGCCTGGCAATCACGTACAGCAACTGGTCGCCGTCATAGAGATTGCCGTCCCTGTCCGCCATCACCAGCCTGTCGCCGTCGCCGTCCAGCGCGATGCCGATATCCGCCCTGTGCTCCACGACTGCTTTGCACATATTATCCGGTGCCGTCGCGCCAAAACCATCGTTGATATTTCTGCCGTCGGGTTGCGCGCCGATCGCGATGACATCGGCACCGAGTTCGTGGAATACATGGTTTGCAATGTGATAAGTCGCGCCATGCGCGCTGTCCACCACGATCTTAAGGCCGCGCAGATCCATCTCGGTGGGGAACGTGCTCTTGCAAAATTCGATATAGCGGCCGGCAGCATCATCGATGCGCCTGGCTTTGCCCAGACCGTCGGAAGCGTTGGTGTGCATTTCCTGGTCCAATGCGACCTCGATGGCGCGCTCGGTTTCGTCGGGCAGCTTGGTGCCGTGGGCCGAAAAGAACTTGATGCCGTTATCGTCGAAAGGATTGTGCGACGCGGAGATCACGATGCCCGCCTGCAGGCGCAACGCGCGCGTCAGATAGGCGACTGCCGGTGTAGGCACCGGGCCGGCCAGATACACATCGATCCCTGCCGCGATCAGACCGGCTTCCAGCGCCGATTCCAGCATATAGCCGGAGATGCGCGTATCCTTGCCGATCAACACACCGGTGCGCTCGCCCCGGGAGTCGCCCCTATTCGCCAGCACCCTGCCTGCCGCATAGCCCAAATGCATGACGAACTGCGGTGTGATCGGATGTTCGCCAACCCGTCCGCGCACGCCGTCGGTACCGAAATATTTTCTGCTCACTTTTGTATCCCAAATTTCACCAAAAGACGTTTGCCACAGAGTACACAGAGAAAAACAACAACAAATTCAATTTATATCTATTCGTTGATTGTTCACAGCAGCCGTCTTCTCTGTGTCCTCTGTGGCTACGGTTTTACGAATTTACTGCTCTCAAAATTTTCAACGCGTCCACCGTCGCGCGCACATCATGCACGCGCACGATGTTTGCACCGCGCTGAACCGCGATCAAGGCAGCGGCCACGCTGGCAGGCAAACGATGCGCCACGTCCTGTCCGGTCAGCGCGCCCAGCATGGACTTTCGCGACAGCCCCGCCAGTATTGGTATGCCCAGCTCCGCCAGTTTGTCCAATTCGCGCAGCAAGGCCAGATTATGCGCTAGGGTCTTGCCAAATCCAAAACCGGGATCGATCACGATGCGACCGGGTTCAATGCCTGCAGCTTCCGCTGCAGCCGCTCGCTCGCGCAAAAACGCGCTGACTTCGGCGACCACGTCTTCATAGCGGGGTTGCTGCTGCATCGTTTGCGGGTTGCCCTGCTTGTGCACCAGACAAACGGCGGCATCGCTGGCCGCAAGCGCATCCATCGCAGCGGTATCCTGCAGCGCGTTGATGTCGTTGACCATCCGGGCGCCGGCAGAAATCGCGGCCTTCATTACTTCCGGCTTGAAGGTATCGATCGAGACCGGCACCGGCGCGCCGCGCAATTCCTCGACGATCGGCAGCACCCGGTCCAGTTCTTCCTGTATGCCGACTGGCCTGGCGCCGGGACGAGTCGATTCCCCGCCCACATCAAGTATATCCGCACCCTCGGTTATCAGCTGTTGCGCATGCGCCAGTGCCGCATCGCGCCGGAAATATTGCCCGCCATCGGAAAATGAATCGGGCGTGACGTTGACGATGCCCATGACGAGAGGCCGGGACAGATCGAATTGGAAGTTACCACACTGGAATACCATTCAGGCGCAAGGTAAAAGGTGCAAGGGAAAACCAACTTGTCCCTTGAGCCTTGTACCTGATTCAGGTTCCCTGCGCGGGTTGCGTAGGCGTTGTTGTTGCAGGGGCCGGCGGTGCCTGATCCTGCGGCGGCGGCTGAACCTGGCTGCTCGGAGCAGGCGGCTTGGGCGGGCGCGGCGGGTTTCCGGCCATGATATCGTTGATCTGGTCCGCGTCGATGGTTTCCCATTCCAGCAAAGCCTTGGTCATCGCCTCGATCTTGTCGCGATTGGCTTCGATCAAGCCGCGCGCCAGCGCGTATTGCTGGTCGATGATGCGGCGAATCTCGGCATCCACCTTCTGCATGGTTGCTTCGGAAATATTCTTGTGCGTGGTGACCGAACGCCCCAGGAAGACCTCTCCCTCGTTCTCGCCATATACCATAGTGCCAAGCGCTTCCGACATGCCCCACTGGGTCACCATGCTCCGTGCCATCGCCGTGGCGCGTTCAAAATCGTTGGAAGCGCCGGTGGTCATCTGGTGCATGAAAATCTCTTCGGCGATACGCCCGCCGAACAAAACGGCGATGGTATCGAGTATGCGCTCCTTATCCATGCTGTAGCGGTCTTCCGAAGGCAACTGCATGGTCACGCCCAATGCACGGCCGCGCGGAATGATGGTCACCTTGTGCACCGGATCGGTCTTCGGCAGCAGCTTGGCGACCACCGCATGGCCTGATTCGTGATAGGCGGTATTGCGCCGTTCTTCCTCGGGCATCACCATCGAGCGGCGTTCCGCGCCCATCATGATCTTGTCCTTGGCAGACTCGAAATCATCCATCTCGACGAACCGCTTGCCGCGGCGTGCCGCAAACAGGGCGGCCTCGTTGACCAGGTTCGCCAAGTCCGCGCCCGACATGCCCGGGGTGCCGCGCGCCAGAATATCGGCCTTCACGTCCTGTGCTACCGGCACCTTGCGCATATGCACCATCAGGATCTGTTCGCGGCCGCGTATATCCGGCAACGGCACCACCACCTGGCGATCGAAACGACCCGGGCGCAGCAACGCCGCGTCCAGCACATCGGGACGGTTGGTCGCCGCGATCACGATCACCCCGCTGGCGCCCTCGAAACCGTCCATCTCCACCAGCAGCGCATTCAGCGTCTGCTCGCGCTCGTCATTGCCGCCACCCAGTCCGGCTCCTCGCTGCCGGCCGACCGCGTCGATTTCATCGATGAACACGATGCAGGGTGCCTGTTTCTTGGCCTGCTCGAACATGTCGCGCACGCGTGCCGCACCGACGCCGACGAACATTTCCACAAAGTCCGAACCGGAGATCGAGAAAAACGGCACCTTGGCCTCCCCGGCGATCGCTTTCGCCAGCAGCGTCTTGCCGGTTCCGGGATTGCCCACCAGCAGCACGCCGCGCGGGATCCGGCCGCCCAGATTCTGGAACTTGGACGGGTCGCGCAGGAAATCCACCAGCTCCGACACTTCTTCCTTGGCTTCATCGCAGCCCGCCACATCCGCAAACGTGAAACGCTCCTTGTTCTCATCCAGCATGCGCGCACGCGACTTGCCGAACGAGAAAGCGCCGCCCTTGCCGCCACCCTGCATCTGGCGCATGAAGAACACCCACACCGCGATCAGCAATATCATCGGGAACCAGGACACGAAAATATTCATCAAGAAGGACGGCTCTTCCTCGGGTTTGGCTTCTACGTTCACGCCGTTTTTCAGCAGGTCGGAGACCATCCACAGATCGCTGGGCGCATAGCTGCTGACTTGTTTTCCATCCGTGGTCGTCGCCCTCAGTTTGCGGCCTTCGATGACCACTTTGCTGATGTGTCCCTGCTTCACTTGATCGAGAAATTGCGAGTAGTCGAGCTGCGACTGGGTAGTCAGCTGCTGGCGGGTATTGAATTGATTGAATACAGTCATCAGCACCAAGGCGACGACCATCCAAACGGCAATGCTCTTAAAGTTGTTCAAGATTACTCCTTAAATCGGCACGCCCCATTTTCGATGTGATGGCGGCTGCCGAGGTTGTTCATTAGACTATGTATTACGCGATTTCTCAAGCTTTCCGGTACCTAGCAGATAGAGTTCGCTGCTTCGATCACGTGATGCCTTGGGCTTGCGCGACACCACACGGGTGAAACGGCTGCGCATCAGCTTGTAGAAATCCTCGAACCCTGCGCCCTGAAAGACCTTGACCAGGAAGCTGCCGTCCGGCTTGAGATGTCCGAGTGCGAACTCCAGCGCCAGTTCCGCAAGATGCACGGCACGCGCCTGGTCTGCGGAGGCTACACCCGACATATTGGGTGCCATATCGGAAATTACAAGACCCGCCTGCCTGCCAAGCAACAGCCCTTCCAGTTTCTTGAGTACATCATCCTCGCGAAAGTCACCCTGGATGAAATCCACCCCTGCCAATGGATCCAGCGGCAACAGGTCGAGCGCAATCACCTTCCCGCCGCGCCCCACTTTGGCGGCAGCCACCTGCGACCAGCCTCCCGGCGTGGCGCCCAGGTCGACCACCACGCCGCCCGGCTTGAGCAATTGATCCCTGGCATCGATCTCCAGCAGCTTGTATGCCGCCCGCGAGCGGTAACCCTCCTTCTGGGCAAGCTGCACAAAAGGGTCGTTGACATGTTCGCGCATCCATTGTTTGCCGAACTTGTTTTTTTTGTCACCCGACGTGGTTCCCGGTTTTTTTTTGATCGGAGATGCCTTCATCGCTTAGAATCCGTGCCTTAATTACAGAAAGTGCCTATGTTATCCCTTACCGTAGCCGAGCGCCTCGCCCTGAAAAGTCGAGCGCACCCTTTGCATCCAGCCGTGATGATAGGCAACGCCGGCCTGACCGAACCGGTTTTGAAGGAAATCGGGCTGGCGCTGAAAACCCATGAACTCATCAAGATTCGTGTCATGAGCGACGACCGTGCATTGCGTGCGGCCATGCTGGAAAGTATCTGCACCCAGCTCAACGCCGCGCCGGTCCAGCATATCGGAAAAATTCTGGTAATTTACCAACCCAATCCGGAAAAGCACAAAATCGAACTCAAAAAGATGCCGCGCCACAAGGGCAAGAAGCCGCTGACCAAGAAACAACTGGGCAGTCGGTAGTTTCTGGCCGGATTTGTTCGCAACGCGGATTTTGGTTGGGCTGGCGACCAGCGCCTAACGGCTAGATATACTGCACCTCGACAACCTCGTATTCGCGCACCCCGCCCGGGGCCTGCACCTCCGCGATATCGCCGCTGCTTTTCCCGATCAGCGCCCGTGCGATCGGCGAGCTGATGGAAACCTTTCTGTGCCTGATGTCCGCCTCGTCATCACCGACGATCTGGTAGGTAACGACGTCGCCATTATTCACGTCTTCCAGTATCACGGTGGAACCGAACACACAGCGCCCGTCGGCGTTGAGCTTTTTGGGATCGATGATTTGCGCACTGCCCAGCTTGCTTTCAAGTTCCACGATACGCCCTTCTATGAACCCCTGGCGCTCCTTGGCGGCATCGTATTCGGCATTTTCCGACAAGTCGCCATGCGCGCGCGCTTCGGCAATGGCATTGATCACCTTGGGACGCTCCACCGTCTTGAGATTATGCAGCTCGGCGCGCAATTTTTCAGCGCCCAATACGGTTAACGGGACTTTGCTCATGTCGATGCTTCCTCAGTTTTCGGCCGCCAGCCGTTTGTGTTGGTTCTGCAAATCATAGACACTCAGTGCAGTCAAATGCTGCATCCCGACACAGGCGGCGCGAGCCCCTGCCAGCGTGGTGTAATAGGTTACCCTTCCTTGCAGGGCAGCGTGCCGGATGGAATAGGAATCTCGCATCACCGACGGCTTGCTGTCAACGGTATTGACGATCAGGCTGACCTCGCCGTTCTTGATCATGTCCACCACGTGCGGACGCCCCTCGGCAACCTTGTTCACCACTTCCACCGCGATGCCGGCCGCACTGATCACTGCAGCCGTGCCGCGAGTTGCCCGCAGGGCAAAGCCCAGCCGCACTAGTGATCGGGCGATCTCGACCACGCCCGGTTTGTCCACATCGCGCACGCTGATGAATACTTTACCACCTTTCGGCAGCTTCACACTGGCCGCAAGCTGGGATTTGACGAAAGCCTCCGCAAAGGTGTCGCCCATGCCCATCACTTCCCCGGTCGATTTCATTTCCGGCCCGAGTATCGTGTCTACGCCGGGAAACTTGATGAACGGAAATACCGCTTCCTTCACCGAGAAATACGGGGGAATCACTTCCGCGGTGACGCCCTGCTTCGCCAGGCTTTGCCCCGCCATGCAGCGCGCCGCGATTTTCGCCAGCGGCATGCCGGTCGCCTTGGACACGAACGGAACGGTGCGCGATGCGCGCGGATTCACTTCCAGCACATATACGATGTCGCCCTGAATCGCGAACTGCACGTTCATCAAACCGACGACGTTGAGCGCTTTGGCCATCGCCGTAGTCTGGCGGCGCAACTCGTCCTGCATGGCCACGGACAGGCTGAACGGCGGCAGCGAACATGCCGAGTCCCCGGAATGCACGCCCGCCTGCTCGATATGCTCCATGATCCCGCCGATGATCACATCCCTGCCGTCGGAAACCGCATCGACATCCACCTCGATCGCGTCATCCAGAAAGCGATCCAGCAGGATCGGCATGCGCTCGGGATAGGTTTTGGACATCTCCTGCGCATCGCGCATGTAACGCTCAAGATCCGCCTGCTCATGGATGATCTCCATCGCCCTTCCGCCCAGCACGTTGGACGGGCGCATCACCAGCGGATAACCGATTTCGGCGACGCCGGCGATACCTTCTTCGCGATCGCATGCGGTTCGGTTCGGCGGCTGCCTCAATTTCAGCTGGTGCAGCATTTTCTGGAAACGCGCGCGATCTTCCGCGCAGTCGATCATGTCGGGTGTCGTGCCGATGATGGGCACGCCGTTCTTTTCCAGGCCGTGCGCCAGGCCGAGCGGGGTCTGTCCGCCGAACTGCACGATCACGCCGATCGGCTTTTCGACCGCGACCACTTCAAGCACGTCTTCAAGTGTCAGCGGCTCGAAATACAAACGATCCGAGGTGTCATAGTCGGTCGACACGGTTTCCGGATTGCAGTTGACCATGATGGTCTCATAGCCGTCTTCGCGCATCGCTAGGGCCGCATGCACGCAGCAATAATCGAATTCGATACCTTGCCCGATACGGTTGGGCCCGCCTCCCAGCACCATGATCTTCTTGTTGCCGGTCGGCCTGGATTCGCATTCCTCCTCGTAGGTGGAATACATATAGGCGGTATTGGTGGCAAATTCCGCAGCACAGGTGTCGACGCGCTTGAACACCGGCCGCACGCCGACGGCATGGCGGTAGGCGCTCACTGCAGCGGCATCGGTATGGAGCAATGCGGCCAATCGCGCATCGGCAAAGCCGCTGCGTTTCAAGGTGCGCAGTCCGTCCGCGCCCAGACTTTCCAGCGTGCGGCCGACCAGGGATTGTTCCTGCCTGATCAGGTCCGCTATCTGCACCAGGAACCACGGATCGATCTTGCTGATGTTGAACACCTCTTCCACGCTCATCCCGAGGCGGAAGGCGTCGCCTACCGCCCAGATGCGAGTCGGTCCGGGATCGCCCAGCTCGGTGGCGATGGCTGCGCGGTCCGCAAATTTTTCATCCAAGCCATGAACGCCGACCTCCAGGCCGCGCAGCGCCTTCTGGAATGACTCCTGGAAAGTGCGCCCGATTGCCATCACCTCGCCGACCGATTTCATCTGCGTGGTCAGACGGTCGTTGGCCTGAGGGAATTTCTCGAATGCGAAGCGCGGGATCTTGGTCACCACGTAATCGATGGTCGGCTCGAACGAGGCCGGAGTCGCGCCACCGGTAATGTCATTCTTCAATTCATCCAGCGTGTAACCGACTGCCAGCTTGGCCGCGACTTTGGCGATCGGGAAACCGGTCGCCTTGGAAGCCAGCGCTGACGAGCGCGACACGCGCGGGTTCATCTCAATCACCACCATGCGTCCGTCGCCGGGGTTGATCGCGAACTGCACATTCGATCCGCCGGTGTCGACGCCGATCTCGCGCAGCACCGCGATCGAGGCATCGCGCATGATCTGGTATTCCTTGTCGGTCAGCGTCTGCGCCGGGGCGACCGTGATCGAGTCGCCGGTATGCACACCCATCGGATCAAGATTTTCGATGGAACAGATGATGATGCAATTGTCGTTGCGGTCGCGCACCACTTCCATCTCGAATTCTTTCCAGCCGAGCAGCGATTCCTCGATCAGCAATTCCCTGGTCGGACTGGCTTCCAGCCCGCGCTCGCAGATCTCGAGGAACTCTTCGCGGTTGTAGGCGATCCCGCCGCCGCTGCCGCCCATCGTGAAGGACGGACGGATCACGGTCGGGTAACCCAATACCTGCTGCACCTGCAAGGCCTCTTCCATGCTGTGCGCGATCGCGGAACGGGCCGAAGCCAGACCGATCCTCGTCATTGCCAGCTTGAATTTCTCGCGGTCTTCGGCCTTGTCGATCGCCTCGCGCGACGCCCCTATCATCTCGACGTTGTATTTTTCCAGCACGCCGTGCTTGGCCAGGTCCAGCGCGCAATTCAACGCGGTCTGTCCGCCCATGGTGGGCAGGATCGCGTTCGGCCTCTCCCTGGCGATGATCTTCTCGACCATCTGCCAAGTGATCGGCTCGATATAGGTCGCATCGGCCATTCCCGGGTCGGTCATGATCGTGGCCGGATTGGAGTTCACCAGAATGACCCGGTAACCTTCCTCGCGCAGCGCCTTGCAGGCCTGCGCGCCGGAATAGTCGAACTCGCACGCCTGCCCGATGACAATGGGGCCGGCGCCGATGATCAGGATGCTTTTAATGTCGGTTCTTTTAGGCATAATCTTTTTTGCCACAGAGATCGCAGAGAAAACCGCATCCTCCGTGTGATTTGTGTGGCTCAGGCAATTCTTTTCTCCATCATTCCGACAAATTTATCGAACAAGCCGTCGACATCGTGCGGCCCCGGGCTGGCTTCGGGATGCCCCTGGAAACAGAACGCGGGGCTGTCGGTGAGTTCGAAACCCTGCAGCGTGCCGTCGAACAGCGACACGTGGGTCACGCGCGCATTCTTTGGCAGCGTCGCCGCATCGACCGCAAAACCGTGGTTCTGGCTGGTGATCATCACGCGCTTGCTGTCCATGTCCTGCACCGGATGGTTCGCGCCACGGTGCCCGAATTTCATCTTCACCGTCTTTGCGCCCACGGCCAGTCCCATGATCTGGTGTCCGAGGCAGATGCCGAACAGCGGCACGCCCGCATCGATGATTGTTCTCGTTGCCGCAATCGCGTAATCGCAGGGCTCAGGATCGCCGGGCCCGTTGGACAGGAACACACCGTCCGGTTCCATCGCCAGCACATCCATTGCGCTGGTCTGCGCGGGCACCACGGTGATGCGGCAGCCCCGCTCGGCCAACATGCGCAGGATGTTGCGCTTCACCCCGAAATCATAGGCCACAACGTGGAACTTGCTTTGTTCCGATTCGGGATAGCCCACGCCGAGTTCCCACTCCTGCTGCGTCCAGGTATAGGATTTCGGGCAGGTCACTTCCCTGGCCAGGTCCATGCCCTCCAGGCCCGCAAAACCGCGCGCCGCTTCGAGCGCCGCCGCCTTGTCCGTGCCGGTCGCGATACAGCCGTTCTGCGCGCCCTTTTCGCGCAGGATGCGCGTCAGCCTGCGCGTGTCGATTCCGGCGATCGCCACCACACTGTTTGCTTTCAGGTATTCAGGCAGGGATTTCGTGCTGCGGAAATTGCTCACCGCCATCGACAGGTCGCGGATCACCAAGCCGCTGGCGAAAACCTGGCGGGATTCCACATCCTCGTTGTTCACCCCGACATTGCCGATGTGCGGATAGGTCAGCGTGATGATCTGCCTGCAATAGGACGGGTCGGTCAGGATTTCCTGGTAGCCGGTCATCGCGGTATTGAAGACCACCTCGCCGGCACTGCTGCCGTTCGCCCCGATCGAAATGCCGCGAAATACCGTACCATCGGCTAAAACAAGAATGGCAGGATTCGTTTGCGACACCGGATGACTCCCCAGAAAGACTGATAGCACATGTGACATAAAGAAGCGGGACGAACCGTGTGTTCATCCCGCTTTGGATTGCCCGGCATTATAGCGGATAGCAGGTGGGGCATCAAACTCAATGTGCGGCCAATGCGCCAACACAATCCGGTCAACAGGAGACATGCACGCCTGCCCGTACTATCATGCGCAAGCGGCCATAACTAAATGGCGAGAACACCATGAATCAAGCACTCGCTGGAAATCCGGATAACGTATCATTTTCAATCGCGCGGGCCGGCAAGCTCATATAATAACGGTCAGACACAGAGGTTTATATGGACAGTGATCTCGAATCGATGCACAAGGAACAATTGATCGCCGAGGTTAAGAAGTTGCGCGCCGGCATTCGTGAACACCGCGATTGCTCGGGGCACGATCTCTGCTGGTATCAACCGGATTTATGGTCCCTGTTGCCTGAAACAACTGGCCGCCATGTACAAGTCCCGAGTGGCCGCAGTTCATGCGTCGCTGCATCAAGTTTCGTCAATCCCTGGACGAACAAATTCCACAAGCGTCGAGAACCTGGGAAGATTTTGGCGAATTGCCTGTTTAACCCGGCTTTCAAGCGGGACCGGCATGGCCAACCCCTTTTTTCAAGCTTTGACGGGCTGCCTGTACTCAAGCCGGCATGTTCGCCTTTATAATTGCCGGCGATTATTTATTCAGGCGTTGCACGCAAAACAAACATGATGAAACATTGTTACGACGTAGAAGAGGCAAATTTCGACGAACTGGTCTTGGCGCGTTCCAATGAAGTGCCTGTGTTGCTGGATATCGGCGCGGAATGGTGCAGCCCGTGCCTGGTGCTGGGACCGATGCTGGAAAAACTGGCCAGGGAATACAAAGGAAAATTCTTGCTGGCGAAAGTGGATGCCGACGAGAACATGCGCATTGCCGGGCGGCACAAGGTGCGCGGTTTTCCGACGGTGATCGCATACAGCCGCGGGCAGGAGACGGCCCGCTTCCACAGTGCGCAGCCCATGCATTTCCTGCGCGGCTTCATCGACAAGCTGATCGAACATCACGCCGCAGCCAGCCCGGAAGCAGCCCAGCAAGCAGATTGATTCAGGGTTGGTAAAATGAAAATGGAATGCGCCCGATCAGGCCTTCCACAATGTCCAGATGCCGATGATGACAAAACCGGCACCGGCGGCGTAATGCAGGTGCTTTTCGCTAACGTATTCTGACAACGCGCTGCCGACCATCACGCCTATACCCGAGGCGGCGACCAGCGTCAGCGACGCACCGAGGAAGATCGTCCATTTACCGGCCTCCTTGTCAGACGCGAACAGTATCGTGGCGAGCTGCGTCTTGTCGCCCATTTCGGCGATGAACACGGCGGTAAATACGGTAGCGACTATTTTCAAATCCATGACAGATTCCGTTGCGGTCACTTCAATCCCAGCACGTCCTGCATGTCGTACAACCCGGCCGGATGCTGCTCCAGAAAACGCGCGGCACGCAGCGCGCCCAGCGCAAAGGTGGCGCGGCTGCTGGCCTTGTGGGTGATCTCGATGCGCTCGCCGGTGCCCGCAAACAGCACGGTATGGTCACCTACGATGTCGCCGCCGCGCACCGTGGCGAAGCCGATCGTGGAAGGATCGCGCTCGCCGGTCACGCCTTCGCGTCCGTACACGGCACACTTCTCAAGATCGCGGCCCAGGGTTTTTGCGATCACTTGGCCCATGCCCAGTGCGGTACCTGACGGCGCGTCCACCTTGTGGCGGTGATGCGCCTCGATGATCTCGATGTCGTAGCCCTGCGCCAGCACGCGCGAGGCGGTTTCCAGCAGTTTGAACACCAGGTTCACGCCGACGCTCATGTTGGGGGCGAACACGATGCCGATGTGCTGCGCCGCGCTGCCCAACTGCGCCTTTTGCTGCGCGTTGAGACCGGTGGTGCCGATCACCATGTTCACGCCCAGCTTGCGGCAGATCTCCATGTGATGCAGTGTGCCTTCTGGGCGGGTGAAATCGATCAGCACGTCCGCGCCCCTTAGCGCCGCTTCCACATCGGCACTGATCTTCACGCCGCAGGGTGCGCCGATCTGTTCCCCGGCATCCTTGCCGATCAGCGGGCTGCTGCCGTGCTCCAGCGCGGCATGCAGCACCAGATCACCCGACCGGACCACGTTCTCCAGCAACATGCGCCCCATGCGCCCGCTGCTGCCGGCGATGGCGATTTTAATCGTGTTCATGCCCTATCCTTTGGTCTGCCCATCCGCTTTTGCCGGTGCTGCCCCGGCAGGCTCGTCGCCGTCGACGATGCGCGCCAGCTTGTCATCCTCGAAATACAACGTCATTCTTTGCTTGTCGACAATCTTTCTGGCGTGTTCGTAGCGGTACACATAGTCCCAGCGGTTCTGGTGGAATACATCCTGGATCAGCGGCGTGCCCATCACAAAGAGCACCTGCGGCTTGGTCATGCCGATCTTCAGATTGCCCCGCATCGCCGGCGTCACGTAATTCCCCTGGCGGATGTCCATCTTGTATGGTGTCAACAGCGGGATGTAGAAGCTGGTGCAAGAGGCAAGCAGCAGGGAAAGCAATACAATTCCGATACGCATGAAATTCCTAATCGATGTTCAAATTCGCCGCATGCCGCGACACGATACTGATAAAGCCACCAGCCATTCGACCGGGCGTGCCAGCCAAGCCGACGTATGATACCTCAAGCAGACATACCCAACATCTCGGCCGCATGCTTGCGCGTCGTTTCGGTGATCTTTACGCCGCCCAGCATGCGTGCGATCTCCTCGACGCGCTGCCCAGCATCCAGCAGGGTGATATGGCTCAGCGTGACGCCGTTTTCCACCGCCTTGCTCACCTGCCACTGCCGGTCCGCCGCGGCTGCGACCTGCGGCAAGTGCGTGACGCACAGTACCTGGTAATCCTTGCCCAGCTTTTTTAGCAAATGTCCGACGATTTCGGCGACGCGCCCGCCGATGCCGCTGTCCACCTCGTCGAAGATCAGCGTCGGCACGCTGGCGAGTTGGGACGTGGCCACCTGGATCGCCAGGCTGATGCGCGACAGCTCGCCGCCCGATGCGACCTTGGCCAGACTGCGCGGCGGCACGCCGGGATTGGCGGCGACCTGGAATTCGACAGCCTCCAGTCCATAAGCGCCCGGTTCGGCCAGCGGCACCAATGACACCTCGAAGCTGCCGCCCTCCATCGCCAGTCCCTGCATCGATTCGGTGATTTCCCGCGCCAGTTTGCCGGCAGCCTTCTTGCGTGCCGCGGTGATCTTTTGCGCCGCAGACAGATAGTGTTGCCGAGCGGATTCTTCCTGTTGTGCCAATTCAGCAAGATCGGCATTCCCGCCCAGTTCGTCCAGCCGCGCCATGATGCGCTGCAATGCCTCGCCCAATTGTTCGGGTTGGACGCGGTACTTGCGCGCGGTATCCATCACCGTCTGGATGCGCTGCTCCTGCTCGTGCAAGCGCTGCGGGTCGGTATCCATGCGCTGCTGGTAATGGCGCAATGCGTAGACTGCTTCCTGCAATTCCGCCTGCGCGCTCTCCAGCATCTGCAGCGTCTCCCCGAGGCTGGCATCGTGCGCCATCCCGTCGCGCAAACGCAACGCCAGTGCATTGAGTTGCGCCAGGCACGCGTCATCCGCTTCGCTCAGCATCTCGATGCCGAACGCCGCGGTCTCCAGCAGGCCCGCGGCATGGGCCAGCCGCGCATGATCCTCCTGCACCGCCTTCCAGTCCGACGCGTCAAATCCGAGACCCTCCAGCTCGCTGCGCTGAAACTGCAGCAGCTCGCGCTCGGCGGCCACCGCTTCGGCATTCTCGCTCAGGGCGATGCGGCGGCGGCGCAATGCCTGCCAATCGTAATACAGCGCGGCGACCTGCTCGGCGGCCGCCGTCATGCCCGCATATCCATCGAGCAATGCGCGCTGGGCATCCGCTCGCAGCAGCGATTGATGAGTGTTCTGACCGTGAATATCGAGCAACTGGTCTCCCGCTGCGCGCATCTGCTGCAGGGTGGCGCTGCGTCCGTTGATGAAGCCGCGCGAACGCCCACCCGCATCCAGCACGCGGCGCAGCAGGCACACGCCGGCATCGCCTTCCAGGTCCTGTTCGCGCATCCAGTTCTGCACCTGCTGCATCTCGCTCACGTCGAACTCGGCGGCAATTTCGGCGCGCTCGCAACCATTGCGAACCATGGCCGCATCACCGCGTTCGCCGAGTGCCAGCGACAGCGCGTCGATCAGGATGGACTTGCCCGCGCCGGTCTCGCCGGTCAGGACGGTAAATCCCGGGGAGAATTCCAGCTCCAGCGAGGAGACGATCACGAAATCGCGGATGGCAAGAAATTTCAGCATCTAATGCCTCCCAGCAACCCTCACAAGCGGCCCAATATGCAACGCGCGACGAGGCATACCGACGTTGGTCGACGAGGCGTAAGAGACAACAAAGTTGCGGTGGAGACTTACCTTCAGGTTAGTCGGAACCAACACGCAACGCCGCATAACCAGACACCTGGTTGCCGTTTTCTGGCAACCTAGTGGAATGGCTAGTAGTTCCATCAGATTGGCCGCACAGTAGGTTGCCATTAGAGCGTCTGGTTCCAGAGCAGCTTCTCGCGAAGGGTGTGGTAGTAGCTATGTCCCGCCGGATGCAGCAGGCAGGCCGTGTCGGGATGGCGCGTGACGATGATCTTGTCGTGCAACTGCAATTCATAGCTGGTATGGCTGTCGAATCGCACGCTCATGTCGCCGGTGCGATGCAGCAGTATCTCGATCTCCGACGAGCTCTTCACCACCAGCGGCCGGTTGCTCAGTGTGTGTGGGCACACCGGAACCAGCTCCAGCACGTCGAGTCCGGGATGCAATATCGGCCCGCCCGAGGACATCGCATAGGCGGTCGAGCCGGTGGGCGTCGCAATGATCAGCCCATCGGCGCGCTGGTTGTACAGGTATTCGTTGTCGATGCGCACCTCGAACTCGATCATGCTCCCGATATTGTTGCGGTGCACCACCACTTCGTTGAATGCCGAGGCCCTGAATATTTCCGCATCGTCGCGCAACACCCGCGCGGTGATCAGCAGGCGCTGTTCGGTGATGAACTTGCCTTCCAGCATCGCCGCAATGGTGTCCTGCATGTTATCCAGCGTGAGATCAGTCAGGAATCCGAGCCGTCCCTGATTCACCCCGACCAACGGGATGTGGCACGGCGACAGTGTGCGCGCGATATTCAGCATGGTGCCGTCGCCACCCAGCACGATCGCCAGGTCCACCGCGCGGCCCATCTCGTCTAGGGTCATCGCCTGATAGGGACTATCCTTGAGATGTGCGGCGGTCAGGCTGTCTACCACCACGGTCAATCCCCTGGATGTCAAAAACCCGGCCAAACGCGACAATGGCACGGCGATTTCCGGCGCATTGTGTTTGCCGATCAGCGCGACGTTCTGGAAGGGGAATTTCATGGGAGCGATTAAACCACATCGCACATGCAATGACAAAGCTGGCGCCCGATCGGACAGGCATACCGGGAATGCCGCAAACCGAACCGCGCAAAAATGCCGCGCGGCTGCAATCCGTCCCGGTCATAAACCGGAGAGATAATCCGCCAGCGCGTCGACCTCGCCGTCGCTCAGGTTTATTGCCGCCTTGTTCATCGCGCCGTCCGGGCTGTTGCTGCGATCACCGCTGCGCCAGTACAACAGCTGAATGCGAAGGTATGCCTGGTGCTGCCCGCCGATGACCGGATAGGTCGCGATGACCGGTGTCTTGCCGTTTGCCCCGTGGCAACTTGCGCATGCCGGGATGCCTCTGGCCGCATCGCCTTTCAGGAACAGTTTTGCCGCGACCGGATTGGCACCGCTTCCGTCCCCCCGCATTTTCTTCAGGCTGGCAAAATAGGACGCGATATCTGCCAAGTCGCTGTCGCTGACCGTCTTGGATATCGGGCTCATGACCTGGTGAGTCCGCGCACCGGACTGGAAATCCCGCAATTGCTTTGCGATATAAGGTGCCTGCTGCCCGGCAAGATCGGGAATCAGGTCCACGAAACTGATGCCTTCCGCGCCATGACAACCCTGGCAAAGGACGGATTCGGTCTGGCCGGCAACCGGGTCGCCGCTGCCCGTGGGGTGCTTGCGCCCATCGGCGGATTCGGCGGCGCAGGCTGTCGCGGCAAAGAACAGGACAACGGCAAGCAAACCGTAAGAGGTGATTAATCGCATTCTGATCCTGAAGATATACGCCGGCGGGAACGGATGACGGAGCCGATTAAATCACATTGCCGCTACGATGATAAGTCCGGGAATGGATGGTATAAACAACCTTGACATTTTCCAGTCACGAAGCGCCTGAACCCAACTTGAAAATACCCGTGCCAGATCGGACCGACTCCATGCCGACAGAATTGCTCACCCATCGAGAATTGCGCAGTGCGGCACTTTTCTGGCTTGCAGAGTGCGATCCCGCGCGCAAGTGCGAAGGAGTGCGGAGGCTGGCGCTGGCCTGGCGTTCCGATGAAGTCGAACTGGACAGCCGTGCGGCATTGATCGCGCAGCATCCCATTCCTGGCAGGCCGGACAATCCCGAACTGGTGCCGCCGCTCTCGGTCAGGCGCCGCTCGATGATCACACCGGAAGGCCGCGCGATCCTGATCCACGCGCTCGCGCATATCGAGTTCAACGCGATCAACCTGGCGCTCGATGCGGTCTGGCGGTTCGCCGGCTTGCCGCAAGAATACTATGCCGACTGGCTGAAGGTGGCAGATGAAGAGGCGCTGCATTTCTCGCTGCTGAACGGGCACCTGCAGGGCCTGGGATACGCCTACGGCGATTTCCCGGCGCACAACAGCCTGTGGGAGATGGCCGCAAGAACCCGGCATGACATCCTCGCGCGCATCGCGCTGGTCCCGCGCACGCTGGAAGCGCGCGGGCTGGATGCCACCCCGCAGGTTCGCGCCAAGTTTGCGCAGGCCGGGGACACCGCCGCGGCGGCGATCCTGGATATCATCCTGCATGACGAGATCGGCCATGTCGCGATCGGTAATCGCTGGTACAACTGGCTGTGCGAACAGCGCGGCCTTGAACCGGTCGCCAGTTATGCACACCTCGCAGCAGAGTACCGGGCTCCCGCGATGCGCGGCCCGTTCAATCTGGAAGCGCGGCGCGCGGCGGGATTCAGCGAACCGGAATTGACCGAGTTAACCACCAAGCGCAAGACCTGACCACGGTTTCAGACCGGACTACTTGTTGAACCAGCCATCCCAGTTCGGATAATCCGGAATATTCACGGTATCCGCGTCATAGATGCCCTTCGCGGCCTGGGTGTGGCACTTGTCGCAGAAACTCAGCAACTTCACATCCTTGTTGCCCTGTATCATTTTCTCCGGGATCTTGTGATGCGTGCGGGCAATAGAGCGCAGCTCGGTGATCCGCAACGGTGCCGGGCCCTGGGCCGTGGCCACGGCGATCTTGCGCGACCTTTTGTACCAGGACTTCTCCGCCGAATTGCTGATCGCGTAAGCGCGGATATCTTTCAGCGTGTCATCGTCAAGCTCGGCATTCACCCCGAAATGATTGCGCAATGCCTGGTCGTTGAGCAGTGCTTTCCAGGATTTTGCCGGCAGCAATCCGGGCTGATAGGCAAAGTGACATGCCCCGCACTCTTCCAGGTAGGCCTTGTCGGTGACCGGCTTGACGTTGTTTTGGCGCTGAAAATTCAGCAGCCAGGACACAAAGTCCTCTCCAAAATAATTTTGTTCCGCTCCGGCGCAGGCGCAACTCACTGACAGGGCAATGGCCAACAACGCGGATATTTTCCATTTTCTATGCATCATCGCACTCCGTTACCAGGTCAATTTCACCGCGACTAACATCGCGGCACCGCCTGCAATTCCCGCGCTGGAATGGTTGTGGGCCGGCGCTACCGAAACCGCGTAAAGCATGGCCAGCGCGCCCGCGCCCGCCAGCATCACATGCAGATTGTCCGGATCGGCAAAGCCGTCCTCAAAATGGAAGTCGTCCCAGTGGAACAACAGCCCGGTAACCGCCGTGGCAGCAGCCATCGCTGCCGTCGCACGGCCGAGCGAGTGGTGGGTGCCAGAGTTCTGCGGCTGCGTGTTGTTCCTTTCATCGTCCGGCGCGGTGATTGCCGTCAAGCCGAACAAAGCCAGTGTTCCCAAGCCCAGATATTCATGGACCTTTCTGCCCGACACCAGCGGGGGCTTGAATTCCGCCGCAGGAGTTGCGTCCGCCTGCTCCCGGACGGCACCGCCTTCATTCGCGGCCAGCAGATAGGCGTTGGAATCAAATGATGGGGACTTCAACGACTGAAAATCATCGGTATAAACACTTGCGGCGGTCGGCAACGCCATATTCCCGGCCGTATCGTCCGCATGCACCAGTCCCGGCAAAATCGCCAGACAGATGCCGGCGGCAATATTCAAGAGCCCGAAACTCAACTCCATACACATCCCCCTTAAACTGACTGCGGTTCCACTGCACGACATATCGCATGCCCTGCTTCACCCCAGCGGCTTTTTCACATAGGCGAACCAGAACACGACCACCCCGGTTACCATCAACACGCCCAGCCATTGATAAGAACGCTGGATACCCTGATCCGACTCTGCAGTCTTGTAACCGGTGATCATCGCGCGCACCAGATTTTCGCGATGCAGGATGCTGCTCAGCAGGACGCCGGCCAGGTGCAGGAAAATCACGCCCAGCATGATTTTTGTCGCCAGTCCGTGCAGATCGACAACCCGATCGCTCGCGTCATCCTGGAGCGACATCACCCCGGTCACGCAAATGAACAGTCCCAGCGCGATCAGCAACCAGACCGACACGCTTCCTACCGGGTTGTGACCCAGGTAATGTAACGGCTTGCCTTTGGCCATCGCCCGCAGATAACCCATTATTTCGCGCGGCTTGAACAGGAATGAACTGAACCGCGCATAGCCGGTGCCGACAAATCCCCACAACAGCCGAAACACCAGCAAACCCAGCAGGATGAAGCCCAGCGCATCGTGATAGTCGCGAAAGCGCTCCGAAAATGCCAGCAGGTAGGCGCCCCCGAAGGACAAGGCCTGCAGCCAGTGAAATACCCGCGTGGGCACGTCCCAGACCAGAATGCGCCGGATCATGATTGTTCTTTCTGCCTGATACCCATCAACTTAAGGGCACTTCTAAAAATTGCTGACGAAATCAGCTTTTTGTCAGATGGAGGATGTTAGTGGAATTCGCAGTGGAAGTGAATGTTGCATCTGTCTTACGTAAAAAGCTGGGCGCAACATTCCATTGCTGTCCGCTGTCGGTAATAACAGTGACTGTCTTTTTGTTATAACGAGTCAACATCCCCGTCAGTTCAGGATGACCTTCTGGTTGGAATGAAACACGGTCGCCGATGCTAAACTCGAGCATTCTAGAGTGGGCGCGAAACTGCTGTATGAATTTGAGCCGTGCGACGATTCGATTGTTCAAATCGATCAACTCATCTTCAGTCAGTTTATCGATGTCTAACTTCATGTGACGCATTTAATTGGCCTGATCTTGTTGACGACGGTACACGAACTGGTTGGGTGTCGCGTTATATGTAGAAGCCATTTTAAGGTATGAGCGTGCAGGATGAAACATAAAAGGCAACCTGGTTTTTTTGATGTTACCGAACGGACCGGCAAACTGACCAAGATGGGCGACCCACTGGTTGGGTTGAATGCGCATATCGACTGGGAAGCCTTCCGTACTGACTTGAACCGAATTCATGACAAAGCGCGCAAGAGCAACGCGGGAGCGAAGCCGATAGACGTTGTGCTGATGTTCAAGATACTGGTGCTGCAACAGCTGCACAATCTATCGGACGACCGCATCGAATACCAAATCCGGGATCGCCTCTCCTTCATGCGCTTTCTGGGACTGCAACTGGAAGACAAAGTGCCAGATGCCAAAACTGTCTGGCTGTTTCGTGAGCGACTGAAAGAACAGAAACTGATGGAAGAGCTATTCAACCGATTTCATGAGCAACTGGCGCAACGCGGCTATGTTGCGCGTGCGGGACAAATGATCGATGCCACCTTCGTCGAAGTGCCCAGACAACGCAACACACGAGAAGAAAACGCGCTCATCAAGGACGGTGCGATACCCATTGAATGGGGCAAAGAGGAAAATGAAAGCAAGTTGTCACAGAAAGACACAGAAGCACGCTGGACCAAGAAGAACAACGAAACCCACTACGGCTACAAGAACCATATCAACGCTGATCAAGCACACAAACTGATCCAGAGCTACGCCGTCACGGATGCGGCGGTGCATGACAGTCAAGCCATTGACAACTTGCTGGACAAAGAAGCGGATGCCAATGGCGACAAACGCCCCGTCTATGCTGACAGCGCATACCGCTCAGAAGATCGTGAAGCCGATTTGGCGCAACAAGGCATCACCAGTCGAATTTGCGAGAAAGGAAGTCGCGGTCATCCGCTTAGCGAAGAACAAAAGGCCGCCAACCACGAAAAGTCCAAGGTCAGATCACGTGTGGAACACGTCTTTGGTGCGCAGGCGCAGATGGGCGGACACTGGGTGCGCACGATTGGGCTGCTGCGTGCGAAGGTCAAAATCGGAATGATGAATCTGGTATACAACATGATGCGCCTGGTGCAGTTGGCCAGACGTGACAGGATAGTTGTGCCTGCAATCGCGTAAAGCAGATGAATTACCTTGGAAACCAGAGGAAAACGAGCAAAGTTGCCCCAAAATATTGCCAATATTTGTAGTTGTAAAAATTTTACTCATGCATCGGTTCTCGCATGCAGAAAATTAATTATTAGAGGCCCCCTTAAATCCCTCTCTCTGAAAACAGCTGCCCTGCACCCAGCATGAAAAGCCGCGGCTTATTTGTGCACGGTCAGCAGGTATGCGAGCACATCGCCCTGTTCCTGGGCCGTGCACTCGCGGTCGAGCACATCGTTGCAGTTGCGCTTGAACCACTTCTTCACTTTTTTCATGTCGGTGAACCGCTCCTCATTCGCGGCAGGCGCAAGCGGCTTGATCAGCTTGCCGGTCTCGGCATGTTTGCCCTCGGCAGCCGGATTGTCGGTATGGCATGAGGAGCAACTCAGATCATGCAAATGTTTGGTCTTGAAGAAGCTCTCACCGCGCGCGGCCGAGAACCCCTGAAAGCCCGGCGTCGCCGACGCCTCGATCTTTATTGCGGCAAGCACGTCCACGGGGGTTTCCGCAAAAGCCGCGCTCGCCAGACTGCAGGATACGATTACCAGACCAAATGAATATAACTTGCGCAACATCCATTACTCCTTGTTTAAACGCAGCGTGGTTGAACAAACTGATGCCATAAACGCAACCTGCGATGTTAGCCGATGATCATTCGCTTTGTAAATTCACAGCCTCTTCCAATATGAAATGAGTCTGAAGGCGGGTCGTATTTCCAACGAGAAATGAGTCTGAACGGCTAAAGTTCTGAATCGGTCATGATGCGATGCATGGTGATCGACATGGAAGAAGCGCGGCTGCAAACCCTGGCGCAGGTCAGGGCATTCTTGGACGGCACGACGGAGGTGGCCTTCAAAGTTCCCAAGGCGGAACGCAATTCATTTATCGAGCGTGTGCTCAAGCGGTTTGGCTATTCACCGCACGGCAAAGCCGACAAGGGCGTGTTGCTGCGCTATCTGGAGCGCATGACTGGCCTGTCACGGCAACAAGTAACCCGGCTGGTGCGGCGATACCGCCGGGACGGGAAGTTGTCGAAACGACAAGTTACGCCCCAGCACGGCTTCACCGGCCGCTTCACCGCCACGGACGTGGCCTTGTTGGCCGAGATCGATGCGCTGCATGGCACACTGTCCGGCCCTGCCACCAAGAAGCTGATGGAGCGCGCTTTACTTGTGTTCGGTGATGCGCGCTTCGAGCGTCTGGCGGGAATCTCGGTTTCACATCTGTACAACCTACGGGGTGAGAAACAGTACCAGAACAAGCGGCGGCATTGGACCAAGACCCGGCCAACCGGATTACCCATCGGCCAGCGTCGCGCACCCCAGCCCAATGGGATGCCGGGCTACATCCGCATCGACAGCGTGCACCAAGGCGACCAGGACGGGGCAAAAGGGGTGTATCACATCAACGCAGTGGACTGTGTAACCCAGTTTCAGCTGGTCGCCACCTGCGAGAAGATCAGCGAGGCTTACCTGCTGCCGGTCATTGGGCAGTTGCTGGATGGATTTCCGTTTGTCATCCTGGGATTCCACGCGGATAACGGCAAAGAGTACATCAACTACCAAGTAGCCGCGCTGCTGGAGAAGTTGCGGGTTGAATTCACCAAATCACGGCCGCGGCATTCCAACGACAACGCATTGGCGGAATCCAAGAACGGCGCGGTGGTGCGAAAGCATCTGGGCTATGCCCATATCCCGCAACACTGCGCCAGTCTGGTCAATGCTTTCTGTGCCGACTTCCTCAACCCATACGTCAACTTCCACCGACCTTGTTTCTTCCCGGAAACGATCACCGATGCCAAAGGGAAGGAGCGCAAACGCTATCGCTACGAGGAGATGAAGACCCCCTATGAGAAGCTGAAATCCTTGCCCAATGCCAGTGAGTATCTCAAGCCGGACATCACCTTTGAGCTACTGGATGCACAGGCATCAGAGATGAGCGACAATGACGCTGCCTTGGCGCTGAACAATGCAAGAAGGAAACTGTTTCACGCGATCTCTGCTGCAACAAGGAAACAGGCTTGATGGGTAAAACAGCAAGGCAGAACAAACAAGAATTTATCAACCCGACCGAGTCAGAACAAGATTCAGATACTCAGATCCACAAACCTTCGTTCAGACTCATTTCCAGTTTGGAAAATACTTTCACGTCAGACCATGAACGAGATCGATGTCCAGCGCCGCGCAAATTGCCCCAAACAGCGGTACCAGAAATCGAGGAAGCTGTTGAAGCCGGTTGAGCATCACTCTGCCAATGGTAGAATCCACCCATGCTCAACGAACGCGCCCAAATCCTGCTCAAGACCCTGGTGGAACGCTACATCAGCGAAGGCCAGCCGGTCGGTTCGCGCGCGCTGCTGCAGCATTCCGGACTGGAGGTCAGTTCGGCGACCATCCGCAACGTGATGTCCGAGCTGGAAGACATCGGCCTGGTCAGCAGCCCGCATACTTCGGCCGGGCGCATTCCGACCGCATTGGCCTATCGCCTGTTCATCGACACCATGCTGGTCACCAAACCGCTGGACAGCGCGCGCGTGCGCCAGATGGAACACAAGCTGCAGCCGGACAATCCGTCGCGGCTGATCGCGCAGGCCTCGAACATGCTCTCCGAGCTGACCCATTTCGCCGGCGTGGTCGCCACGGTGAAGCGCAACGCGATCACGGTGCGCCAGATCGAATTCCTGCGCCTCGGCGAAAAACGGGTGCTGCTGATCATCGTGATGCCGGACGGCGAGGTCGAGAACCGCGTGCTGTTGCTGGAACGCGACTACACCCAGTCGCAACTCACCGAGGCGGGCAACTTCCTCAACCAAAATTACATCGGCTGCAGCTTTTCGCAGATCCGCGACAGGCTGCGCGGGGAATTGCGGCAACTGCACCAGGACATGAGCGCGCTGATGGCGGCCGCACTGGCCGCGGGCGACGCGGCTGAAGCAAAGCAGGCCGGTGACTACGTCATCAGCGGCGAACGCAACCTGCTGGATGTCGAGGATCTTTCCGCGGACATGAACCGCCTGCGCGGTCTGTTCAACCTGTTCGAGAAAAAGACCGAGCTGCTGCAGTTGCTCGAAGCGGGCCGCCACGGTCAGGGCATCCACATCTTTGTCGGCAGCGAATCAGGCCTTGCCTCGCTGGACGAATGCAGCGTGATCACCGCCCCCTACTCTGCCGACGGCCAGATCGTCGGCACGCTCGCCGTGGTCGGCCCGAAACGCATGAACTATGAACGCGTCATTCCCATTGTGGATATCACCGCGCGCCTGCTCGGCAACGCGCTTTCCCAGCACTGAGCCCGTCAACTTCAAGCGAATCCACCATGAGTTACCAGACCGAACCCGATTTTGCGCACGGCACACCCGCCAGGACCGGCATCCTGCTGGTCAACCTCGGCACACCCGATGCGCCCACTGCCAAGGCGGTGCGTCCATACCTGAAGGAATTCCTCGGCGACCCGCGCGTGGTGGAAATCCCCCGGGCGATATGGTGGCTCATCCTGAATGGCATCATTCTCAACACCCGCCCGAAAAAATCCGCCGCAAAATATGCCACGATCTGGATGCCCGAAGGCTCGCCTTTGCGCGTTCACACCGCAAAGCAGACGGCGCTGCTGCAAGGCTACCTGGGTCAGCGCACCCGGGCGCCGTTCGTGGTGGACTATGCGATGCGTTATGGCAACCCTTCCGTACCGAGCGTACTGCGCAAGCTCAAGCAACAGAACTGCCAGCGCATCCTGGTGGTGCCGATGTATCCACAATATGCCGCGAGCAGCACCGGCACCGCCTTCGACAGCGTGTTCAGGGAAATGCTGCAAATGCGCAACGCCCCCGCGCTGCGCACCATCAGGAATTTCCACGACAATGCCGGTTACATCAAGGCGCTGGCAAACAACATCAACGACTACTGGATGAAGAACGGCCGCCCTGAAAAACTGGTGATGAGCTTTCACGGCCTGCCGCAATTCTCACTGGACAAGGGCGATCCCTACCATTGCGAGTGCCACAAGACGGGACGCCTGCTGGCGCGAGAACTCGGCCTGCAGTCCGGGCAATACACGGTCAGCTTCCAGTCGCGTTTTGGCAAGGCGGAGTGGCTCAAGCCCTACACCACCGCCACGCTCAAGGAACTGGGCAAGCAAAGGACCAGACGCGTGAACGTGGTCTGCCCCGGCTTCGTTGCCGATTGTCTGGAAACACTGGAAGAGATCGCGATGGAAGGAAAGGAAGATTTCCTTGGCGCGGGTGGCGGCGAATACCACTACATCCCCTGCCTCAACGAACGCAACGACTGGATGCACGCGCTGACCGACCTGGTGATGGAAAATTTGCAGGGCTGGCTGGTCGAACCTAATGCAACAGACCTTGAACAGGGCAGGCTGTGCGCACTGGCGATGGGCGCGAAGAAGTGAAGGATTGCATCGGGATTGGTACGCATGTTGATCTTTCTCCCGGTTCAGCCATGTAGGGTGGGCGCGATTTTGCGCCCACGCGGCAATTCAATGGATGGTGGGCACGTCTTGCCCACTCTACGATTTTAAGGTTTTGGTTTTTCGCTTTTTATCCCCGGCGGTGTTGGTTTTGATTCTTGTGTACATCACACAGCGCCAGCCGCTTCTCAGCGACCCTTCGACCAGCTCAGGGCGAACGGCCTTATAATGCGCAATCCAGTTTGTTATTGCTCCCGACAATCATGTACACCTCCAAACATTTCGAAGAACCGCGTATCGAGGTCATGCACGAACTGATGCGCGCGCGGCCGCTGGCGACCCTGGTCACCCTGACATCCGACGGACTCGATGCGAACCACATCCCGCTGCACCTGATGCATGAACCCGCACCGTTCGGCAGCCTGCGCGGCCACGTTGCTCGCGCGAATCCGATGTGGCGCGATTTTTCAAAAGACACGGAGGTATTGGCGATATTCCACGGGCCGGACGGCTATATCACACCGTCGTGGTATGCCACCAAGCGGGAGAACGGCAAGGTCGTGCCCACCTGGAATTACGCGGTGGTGCATGCTTATGGCACGCTGCGCATCTTCGACGATGCAGGCTGGGTACGCGCCCAGCTCGACGCGCTCACCGATCACCATGAAGCTGGCTTCGACCATCCCTGGTCGGTAGCGGACGCACCGCACGATTACATCGAAAAACTGCTGGCCGCCATCGTCGGCTTCGAGATCATCATCACCAGGATGACCGGGAAATGGAAAGTGAGCCAGAACCAGCCGGCACAAAACCAGTCCGGTGTCATCGAGGGCTTGGGCGACAGCGGCCTGCGCGATGCAGCCGACATGGCCGCACTAGTTTCGGCCGCCGCAAAACAACCGCGCTAGCCTTGATGCACCGCGTTAATGGTTACAATTGGTGAAATCCCCCGTATGAATCCAAATCCAACATGTCCATTTCCAGCCTGACTCCAGCCGAACTTCGCCTGACCATCGCTCCCGATACGCTCGGGTTTGCCGATACCTCCGAATTGGTGGAGCAGGCGCTGCCATGGATCGGCCAGGATCGCGCGGAAGCAGCCGCGCGCTTCGGGCTCGCCATGGACCAGCCGGACTACAATCTGTTCGTGCTGGGCGAAGTCGGCAGCGGGCGTTCGTCGCTGCTCAGGCAGGCGATGCAGGCCGCCGCCGCGGGAAAATCCGTGCCGCCCGACCTATGCTATCTGCACAATTTCGATGCGCCCGAACGGCCGCGCGCGCTGCGCCTGCCCGCCGGGCAGGGGCGGTTGCTGCGTCAATTCATCGCACGGATGACGAAATCGCTGCAGACTGAGATACCCCGGCATCTGGACGGCCAAGATTTCAAGGCCGAAAGCGAGCGCATCGAAAAAGCCTACAAGACCGAGGAAGCCAAGGCCTATGCCGGGCTCGAGGCCTTTGCCGAGGCACGGAGTTTCACGATGCACCGCGAGACCGGGCATATTTTGTTCACGCTGATCGGAAAAAAGGGGCGTGCCTATACCGAGGACGAAGTGCTTGCGCTGCCCAAGGAACGCCGCGCGCAGATCGCATTGGCCGAGCAGGAATTGCGCGCAGAGATCAACCGGTACTTCGAAAAGACCCGGCCGCTGGAGCGGGTGAAGAACGAGGCGCTGGCGACGTTGCGGCGCCAAGTGGTCAAGCCATTGCTGGATCATGAGCTGCAGGAGATCCGCGCCGGGCTAAAAAAACAGATCAAGGATGCGGTCAAGCTCGGCGCCTATCTCGACCAGGTCGAGCATGACGTGCTGGAAAATATCGAATTGTTCGAGGTTTCCGACAGCGACGAGAAAATACGCCGCGAGGCGTTGAACACCGTATTGTCGCGTTACCGCGTCAACCTGGTGGTGGACAACGACGGGCTGCACGGTGCGCCGGTGATCGTCGAGGACAATCCGCTGTTCCGTTCCCTGTTCGGCAGCATCGAATACCAGTCGGAAAACGATGTGCTGATGACCGATTTTTCCCGGATACGTGCCGGCAGCCTGCACCGCGCGCACGGCGGATTCCTGATGTTGCACATGCGCGACCTGCTGAGCGACGGCCAGGTATGGGAAAAGCTGCGGCGCTTTCTGCGCAGCGGCAAGCTGCGGATCGAAGAACCGGGAACGGCGTTCGCGCCAATTGCGGCTGTCTCACTGGTGCCCGAGGCGGTCGATGTCGAAGCCAAGATCATCCTGATCGCTTCGCGCGAACAATATTACGAATTGCAGGAGGGCGACCCGGAATTCGCGCGACGTTTCCGGGTCAAGGTGGACTTTGCCGAAAGCTTTATGTCGAACGACCAGACCCGCCTCGCCTCGGCCATCTTTGTCGCGCATACCTGCCGGGATCTGGGGCTGCCGCATTTTTCCGCCGCGGCGGTGGCGCGCCTGCTGGAGGATGGGCATCGCAAAGTGGACGACCAGTCCCGCCACAGCGCGATCTTTGCCGAAACCGAGGCGCTGGTGATGGAAAGCGCCGCGCGGTGCGGCGACCGTGCCGCCAGTTTCGCCGAGGCTTCCGGGGCCCGGCAGCCGGTGGTGGAAGCGCAGGATGTCGAGGCGGCGATCCATGCGCGCACCTTGCGCCACGATTACCCTGACCAGCGCATGCGGCAATCGATCGTCGAAGGCGATGTGCTGATCGCACTGCGCGGCGAACGGACCGGCCAGCTCAACGCGCTGACACAGATCGACCTGGGGGATTACCGCTTCGGTTTCCCGGTGCGTGTCACTGCGCGCACCTTTGCCGGCGAGGAAGGCTTGCTCAACATCGAGCGCGAGGTGGAACTGTCGGGACCGATCCACGACAAAGGCGTGCTGATTTTGCAAAATTATCTGTCCGCGCTGTTTGTCCATAACGCGCCGCTTGCACTGAATGCTTCCATCGTATTCGAGCAGGAATACCACGGCGTGGAAGGGGATTCGGCTTCCTGCGCCGAACTTTACGTATTGCTTTCGTCCCTGTCCGGCCTGCCGCTCAGGCAGGGTATCGCGGTGACCGGCGCAGTCAATCAGCACGGTGAAGTATTGCCGGTGGGCGGCATCAACGAAAAGATCGAGGGTTACTTTCGAATTTGTTCGGCTGCCGGTCTGGACGGCAGCCAAGGCGTGCTGATCCCGCACCGCAACCGCCGCCATCTGATGCTGGAGCGCGACATTGTCGAGGCCGTCAAGCAGGGCCGGTTTCACATTCACACTGCCGAGCATGCGAGCGAAGGCATCGAACTGCTCACCGGATACCCCGCCGGAATAGCGGACCAGGCCGGGAGTTATCCGCGAGACAGCGTGCTGGGGAATGCCCAGAGAACCCTGCTCGCCTATCGCCGCGCCTGCCAGATTTCCGGACACCATGAACCTGAACACCCGAAACCGGGACACCGGCGGGTGCGCTGAACCGCACATCCGGATCAACAGATGCAAACCGAACATAACTCTGCCGATCCCGTCGGTGTTTTCGATTCCGGCGTGGGCGGATTGGCGATCCTGCGGGAAATCCGCCACGAACTGCCGGGTGAAGACCTGCTGTATGTGGCCGATTCCGGCCATGCGCCCTATGGCGACAAATCAACAGCTTTGATCGAGGAAAGATCGCTCGCGATTGCCGAATTTCTGGTCAGCCAGCATGCCAAGGCCCTGGTAGTTGCTTGCAATACCGCAACCGGGGTGGCGATCAAGGCATTGCGCGCGCGATTCCAGGTGCCCATCGTTGCAATGGAGCCCGCCGTCAAGCCGGCTGCCGCGCACACCCGATCCGGCGTGATCGGGGTACTGGCGACTAGCAGGACGATCGCCAGCGACAATTTCGCCAGACTGCACGAGCGGTTTGGTTCAGAGGTGAAGATCCTGATGCAAGCCTGCCCGGGCCTGGTTGAGCAAGTGGAAGCAGGCAACCTGTCCGGCGACCGGACCCGCGCATTGGTCGAACAATATGTCCTGCCTCTGGTGGAGCAGCGTGCCGACACTCTCGTGCTGGGCTGCACGCACTACCCGTTCCTCGCCCCGCTGATCCGGGAGATAGCCGGAACCGGCGTCGCGATCATCGATCCCTCCCCCGCTATCGCCCGCGAGCTGCGCCGGCGATTGACCGGCACCAGCCTGCTGTCGGCCGAAACCCGGCCCGGCAATGTCCGGTTCTGGAGCAGCGCCAAGTCGGAATCGACCCGCATGGTGATTTCCCGATTATGGGAAGCGGATATCGAGCTGCAGCAGTTGCCCGATACCTCGGCATCTCCCCGACTTTAGCCTGGTCCCTGCATTTTGAACCTTCTCCTGCTACAGGACATCCGGAAGCGGTCTTTGCCCCGGGCACGGTTTCGATTCCCGAGTAAATTTTTAATATATGAACTCTCACTAGTGTGCGGTTAAAAGAACTGTTAAATCGCTGAAAGCCTGTAATGGCGCTGCATTCTAGACAATTAGATGTGGCGTCGATTTGAAATCGCTAATCATTTTGTGGTTCATATAGATCAATAGGTTACGATGCCTAAATCGGCGATTTTCACTTTAACCGGACCGTAGTGATGAACTCTCTTGATTTTTTGTTTTCCATGTCCATATTGCTTATACCGGCAGCGTATGTTGCAATGCTGGATAAATACATGAATTTCAACTTTTATATTGGAGAACGATCATGAACTTGGTGAAATGGGATCCATTCGTGGAATTGGAAGATGTTTCAAAACATCTGAATCGCATATTCGGGAGATTCCCGGCGCGCGCTGAACCGAGCCGCGAATTGCTGGCCACGGCCGACTGGGCGCCCAGAGTTGACATCAGCGAGACCGATACGGCATATCTGATCAAGGGCGAGATTCCGGGCGTGAACAAGGAAGACGTCAAGGTCAATATCGAAGACGGCATGCTCACGATGAGCGGCGAGCGCAAGCAGGAGAAAGAAGAAAAGGACAAGCGGTTCCACCGCATCGAGCGTTCCTACGGGAGCTTCATGCGCAGCTTCCGCCTGCCGGACAATGTCGATGAAGCCGCCGTCAAGGCCGAATTCAAGGACGGCATGCTCAATGTCACGCTGCCCAAGTCGACTCAGGCCAAGAACAAGGCGATCACTGTCTCAGTGACATAAAACAAAACACCTGCGGTTCGCGTCCCGGCGGGGCGGGGACCGCAGATATACGGAGGTTATTATGGTCAACCAATCACACCCTGCAGGCTTTCACCCCATCCGTCGCGACCGGCTTCCGCTGGAAACGGTGATGGACAGCTATAAAGCCACGGGCAAATTATCCGAGCCTGCCGTGTGTCGGGAATGCGGCGCAGTTTTCCAATCCGGGCGCTGGCAGTGGTTGCAGAAACCCAAGGACGCGCATCTGACGACCTGTCCGGCCTGCCATCGCATTCATGATCATTTTCCGGCGGGCTACGTGACTATTGCCGGAGAATTTTTCCCCGGCCACGAACAGGAGATCATGCAGCTGATACAGCACAGGGAAACCCGGGAAAAGGCCGAACACCCGATGCAGCGCATCATGGCCATCGAGAAGACGGATCAAGGCACGCTGGTGACGACGACCGACATCCATCTGGCGGGCGGCATCGGTGAAGCATTGCACCATGCTTATCAGGGCGAACTGGATTTTCACTACAACCCGGACCAGAATTTGCTGCGCGTCAGCTGGAACCGCTAACGCCGAAAACGGCGGGCTATTCGCCGCTCGCTATTCGTCGCTCAGGTGGGGCGTCACCCCCTCTGCGGGTTCGCCGGTTTCCGGGTCTATCCAGGTGGACATGCCGATCTCTTCCTCTGCGTCCTCCAGCGATTCACCTTCTTCAAAGCCGCTTTCGCTTTGTCCTTCCATGTCCTGTTCCGCTTCAAGCAGGGTGGGAAACGGGCCATATTCCTTGGCTGTCAGTTTGTCCTGCCAGTAAAAGCCATCCGGCCGTTCGATCACCAGCGCCAGTTCGCTATTGGCTGGGGCGGGTGCATGAGCGTTGTCGTTGATCCTGGGCTTGGTCATATTACCTCCGTGTTGCATGACGCGTAGGCAGTTGAACTGCAAAACCGCCATCACAATTTGATAAAGTGCTCCCGGTAATGTTTCATCTCGCTGATGGACTCGTAGATATCGGCCAGCGCCTCGTGCTTGCCGTGCTTTTTCACGCCTTGGGCGATGTCGGGCTTCCAGCGCTTGGCCAGTTCCTTGAGAGTGCTGACGTCGAGATTGCGGTAGTGGAAATAATCTTCCAGCTTCGGCATCCAGCGAGCCAGGAAGCGCCTGTCCTGGCAGATCGAGTTGCCGCACATCGGAGAGGTGCGTATCGGCACGTATTCCGCAAGGAATTCGATCATCCTGGATTCCACCATCGCTTCATCCAGGGTGGACGCCTTCACCTTGTCGATCAGACCGGATTTGGCGTGGGTGGATTTGTTCCATGCATCCATGCCGTCCAGCACGCTGTCGGGTTGATGCAGGACCAGCACCGGGGCTTCGGCCACCGTTTCAAGATTGTTGTCGGTGATCACCAGCGCGACCTCGATGACCCGGTCGGTATCCGGCACCAAGCCGGTCATTTCCATGTCTATCCAGACAAGGTAGTTTTGGTTTTGTGCCATAATTCGTGCAATCGGGAGTGGAACGCTGTGACGCACATTGTGTCACAACCCTGCCTGCTTAAACACTGAAATAACGATTCCCATGACTGTAATGACATTCACCCTGATCTTCATCGCCGCGGTAACGGTGACCACGCTGGCCAAACTCTGGCTGGCCCGCCGTCATCTGGCGTATATCGCTTCGCACCGGGCCGCCGTGCCGGAAGCATTCCGTGATATCGTCCGGATCGGCGAACATCAAAAGGCGGCCGACTACACGTCGGCCAAAACGCGCTTCGACATGCTGGGCGCACTGTTTGACGCCGCTTTGCTGCTGGCGTTTACACTGGGCGGCGGCATACAGTTCATCGCTGACAAGTGCAACAGCTGGTTCGGCGCACCGATCGCGCAGGGCCTGGCCACCCTGGTCGCGGTGCTGGTGCTGTATTCCCTGCTGGAAGCCCCGTTCAATATCTATCGCACCTTCGTCATCGAGGCGCGCTTCGGCTTCAACAAAATGACTTTCAGGCTGTATCTGCTAGACGCGCTGAAAGGCATGCTGATCGGCGCTGTCCTCGGCTTGCCGCTGCTGTCCGGCGTGCTGTGGCTGATGGGACGCATGGGAATATACTGGTGGCTGTATGTGTGGGGAGTTTGGGTGGTGTTCAATCTGCTGATCCTGTTCATCTACCCCTCGTTCATCGCGCCGTTGTTCAACAAATTCTCGCCCTTGCAGGACGAGGCGATGAAGGCGCGCATCGAATCGCTGCTCAAGCGCTGCGGCTTTACCGCGAAGGGACTGTTCGTGATGGATGGATCCAAACGCAGCGCCCACGGCAACGCCTACTTCACCGGCTTCGGCAAAACCAAACGCATCGTGTTCTTCGACACCCTGCTGGAACGCCTGAGCGTCAACGAGGTCGAGGCGGTGCTGGCGCACGAGCTGGGCCATTTCAAGCGGCACCATGTGGTCAAGCGCATCTTCGCCACCTTTGCGATGAGCTTGGTGTTCCTGTGGCTGCTCGGCCTGCTGATGCAAACCAGCTGGTTCTATCAGGGCCTGGGCGTAACCACGCCCTCAACCGCGCTCGCCCTGTTGCTGTTCTTCATGGTGCTTCCGGTATTCAGCTTCCTGCTCGGACCGGTCATGTCCGCCTACTCGCGCAAACATGAATTCGAGGCTGACGCCTATGCCGCAAAGCAGACCGACGCGACCGACCTGGTCAGCGCACTGGTCAAACTCTACCAGGACAACGCGGCGACTCTGACGCCCGATCCGCTTTACTCCAAGTTTTACGATTCGCATCCACCGGCGATGGCGCGCATCTCCCATCTGCAATCCGCGCAAACCTGAACCTGATACACCAAAAGGAGGACCTCGATGAAAAAACTCGCAACCCTGATTTTCCCCGCTATGCTGCTGGGCGCTGCCACTGCGGCATCGGCCAACCCTTTTCCGAACGGCGATCCCCAGACCGGTGAAAAGCTGTTCGCGCAATACAATTGCAACCAGTGCCATAACTCGATCATGGGGGGAGATGGCAACAAGATATTCACCCGCCCGAATCGCATCAGAAATACCCCCGATGGATTGATCCAGCAGATCGGCATCTGCAGCGGCAATGTCAACGCGCACTTCACGCCGCAGGAAACGCAGGACATCGCGTCTTATCTCAACAAATTCTACAAATTCAAGTGACACGGCCATGAGCACAGCAAATGACTTGACCTCCATGCACTGCAAGCTATGCAAAGCTGGGACACCGCCGCTCTCGAATACGGAAGCCGACGGCCTGATGCGGCAAATCGAGGGCTGGCAACGCTACGATCACCTGATCAGCAGGGCTTACCATTTCAAGGACTATTACCAGACCATCGCGTTCGTGAACGCGGTCGCGTGGCTGTCGCACTCCGAAGACCATCATCCCGAGCTTACCGTCACGTATAACAGTTGCCGCGTGGAGTACACCACCCATTCCGTTCACGGCCTGTCGCAAAACGACTTCATCTGTGCCGCCAAAGTGGACGCGCTGTTCAGGATTTGATGCCCGCCCGCAATTTCAAACTGAAAGCAAGACAAGGCGGCAACGCGTGAGCGTCGCTGACCGTGCAAGCAGCACGACGAGGACCCATCCAGGCGGCCAGCGCAATGTCACCAACGAACTGGAATCGGGGCAAATAACCGCCGCATTCGGCCGCCAGTACCTGGTCCGCCTCGATGATGGCAACGAAATTGCCTGCCTGACGCGCGGCAAGAAAAGCGAGGCGGCATGCGGTGATATCGTGAAAATCAAGCGCACCGCAGACGCGTCTGCAGGGGATGGCACCGGCGAACAAGGCGTGATCGAGCGCATCGCACCGCGCCGCTCGCTGCTGCACCGCTCGGATGCCTACCGGGAAAAACTCATCGCCGCGAACGTCACGCAGATCATCGTGGTGGTCGCCGCCGAACCGTCCTTCAGCGACGAGTTGCTGGCGCGCTGCCTGGTCGCTGCATTCGACCAGAAGCTCGAGGTGCTGATCGTGCTGAACAAGTGCGACCTGCCCGCCGCCTCAGCCGCGCGCAAGCGGCTCGCAGTCTATTCCGCAATCGGCTACGGTGTGCTGGAGCTCAGCGCGAAGCAGGATATATCCGCGTTGCGCCCGTTCCTGCACGGCCACACCAGCGTGCTGGTGGGACAGTCCGGCATGGGAAAATCCACGCTGATCAACGCGCTGCTGCCCGGTGCACAGGCCGCCACCCGCGAAATCTCGACGGTACTGGATTCCGGCAAGCACACCACCACACACGCGCGGATGTACCGGATCGATGCCGATAGCGGATTGATCGACTGCCCCGGCGTGCAGGCATTCGGCCTGCATCACCTGAGCTTCGGCGCCATAGAACAGGGCTTCGTGGAATTCGCGCAATATCTCGGAAAGTGCCGCTTTCACGACTGCCACCACACGCATGAACCCGGCTGCGCGTTGCGCGAAGCGGTTGATCAGGGACAGATCGACGCGCGCAGGCTGGAGCTGTTTCAGCAAATCTCAGCGCACAGATAGCAACGGTGCTGGAGCCTACTTGACATCCACACCCAGCCGCTTCCACCCCTCGCGCCCCAGCTTCTGCATCGTCTCGATGTTTTTGTCGACGATCCGGTCAGCATCCGGGAACGCGGACACGGCCCGGTCCACGCTTGCTTCGCGGAGCAGGTGCAGCGTCGGGTAAGGTGAGCGATTGGTGTAATTCTCGATGTCGTCCGGTGCCGTACCGGCAAACTGATATTGCGGATGCAGGCTGGCGACCTGAAATTCATCGTTGAACTCCGGCTCCGCCACGGCGATATCGACGGTATCCAGAAAATCGTTGAAGTCCAGAAAATCGGCAAGCACATGGGGATGGATCAGCAGCGTGGTATCGATCTTGTCCGGACCGGCACCCTGCAGCCTGCGCAATTCGTCGAGCAGATCTTCCAGCAATTGTTCACGTGTTTTCGCCGCGCTGACCGCGTAGCGTATCTGCTGTTTGACATGCACCGCCCTGGCGAACGGGCACAGATTGAGCCCGATGACGGCTTTCTCCAGCCAGGATTGCGTGGCGGCGATGAAGTTTTCGGTTTCGTCGGTCATTCGTTTTTTGCCTAAATCAACAGCGGCGGTTCATCCATCAGCGATATCTGCTCGCGCAATTCCAGGATGCGGTCCTGCCAGTAGCGCTGCGTATTGAACCAGGGAAAGGCGACGGTAAAGGCCGGATCATCCCAGCGCCGCGCGATCCACGCGGCGTAATGGATCAGCCGCAGGGTGCGCAGCGCTTCGACCAGGTGCAGCTCGCTGGTGCTGATATCAAAAAAATCCTCGTAGCCCGCCATCAGATCGGAAAACTGACGCGCCATTTCAGCACGCTCGCCGGAGAGCAGCATCCACAGATCCTGTATCGCCGGACCCATGCGGCTGTCGTCGAAATCCACGAAATGCGGACCGGCATCGGTCCACAGCACATTGCCGACATGGCAATCGCCGTGCAGGCGAATATTTTTCACGGTGCCGGCACGATCGTAACAGCGCCGCACTCCGTCCAGCGCCTGCGCAACCACGCCGCGATAGACCTCTGCAAGCTCTGCCGGAATGAAGTTGTGCTCCAGCAGATACGCGCCCGGTTCGATACCGAAACCCGCTATGTCCAGCGCGGGACGATAACGGTACGGCTGCAATGCGCCGACTGCATGGATACGTCCGATGAAGCGTCCCATCCATTCGAGGGTGTCGCGGTTGTCCAGTTCCGGCGCGCGTCCGCCGTGTCTGGTGAACACGGAAAAGCGGAAACCGTTGAACGAATGCAGCGTGCGGCCGTTGATTTCCAAAGCGGGCACGACGGGAATTTCGCGCTCGGCCAGCGCCGCGACAAAAGCGTGTTCTTCCAGGATTTCGGCGTCTGACCAGCGCTCCGGCCGATAGAATTTGGCGACCAATGGCGGCCCGGTTTCCATCCCTGCCTGGTAGACCCGGTTCTCATAGCTGTTGAGGGCAAGCAACCGGCCATCGCCGTGCAAGCCGATACCGTCCAACGCATCTAGCACGATATCGGGAGTAAGCGCGGCAAATGGCTGTGTCTGCATATTTGGCATTGTACGGCAGCCATGCAGCCGCTTGTTGTTCAAACGATACCGCAAAACCTCACGCGATCGAAAACGGGAATGATTTCGGAGCATCTCCGCGAACCAGATTGCCTTGCCTCGCAGTCGATGACGACCCGAACAAAACCTATTGTTTCAGTCGGGATTGAGCCCCCGCGGCAATCCCGCGGCGGTCTTGTATCTTGTGGATAAATATACGATTTTTACTGCTGTGCAAAAACACGAAATTTATAAGGCTATCGCTGTTGTTTAGGCCGGATGTTGTAGTATGATTTGGCGAGCAAGGACGATGACTTTAAACAAATATAATTTTTCAGGAGAGCTATCATGGCAGAAAATTTGGACACCAAGAACTTGAGAATCGTGCAACAGGAAAAACTGAAAGAGTTGCAAGCCCAGCAAAAGAACCTGAAAGAATTGCAAGCCGAACTAGAACGGATCAATACCAAAATCAAAAACAAGGAGAAGCTGTCGGAGGAGGACACCAAATTCATCGGCAACCTCGGCTGGCTCAGCGCTTTGGCGGTGACGATCGCGGCGCTCGCTTCCAGCCTATAGCGTTACAGTCCTGGCCTGCATAGCCAGGCGGCACAAAAAGGCAGCAAAGAAAAAGGGCGGTTGAATCCGCCCCTTTTTCTTTGCTGCCTTTGTTTCAGTATATGAAGGCCGCCGGACCAAGTTGAAAAATGCAAGCCAACGAGATGCATCAACTTCGCCTCGCGGACACTAGCCCAGCAAGCTGGCCATCGAAAGCAACAGCAACATAATCAGCCACAGCACGACCGCACGCCATACCAGCCCCACCGCTCGTTGCATCGCATCGGTATCGGCATTGTCACCCGTACCCAGTTCAGCCCTGTCTTCCAGCAGTCCTCCTTGCTGTAACGGCATACCCAGGCGCACGCCCAATGCGCCTGCGCCGCTGGCCAGCAATATGCCCGTTTCGCGGTCCGGCCACGTTGAAGCCTGGGTGCGCCAGCAATGTATGGTGTCTTCAAAACCCCCGACAATGGCAAACGTCATCGCAGTCATCCGAACCGGCAACCATTCGAGATAGTGGAAGGCAGTTTGCGCAAAGCCGCCAAACTCGTCGCGCCCGGTGTCCAGCTGTCCACCTTCGTCAAACAGCTCCCGCGATGCTTGCGCTACCGTGCTCTCCTCGGCCCTGTCGTCCCCTGCGCTCCAATGCGTGCGCAGGAACAATGCCAGGCGATACAGCAATGCGCCCGCCGCCCCGCCCAAACCCAGCACGCTGAAAAGCACAAACCAGACGATCACACCGAACACGTAACGATGCGAAGCGATCAGCGCCTGCTCGATCGTCACGCGCGCGACTTCTTCGGCGTTCAACTCGTGCGACCGTATACCACGCCAACGCGTCAGCAGACTACGCGCTTCATCCAACCGGTCCGAACGCAATGCCAGGTGTATGTCGGTGAAATAATGGCTGAACTGTCGGAATCCCATGGTCAGATACAACATCAGCACGTTGAACGCCCAAGCGAGGATCGGATGCACGCGATACAACAGCCAATATGCCGCAATGACCGCAGCCATCAGCGGCAGTACCGCAACCAGCCACGCGATCATGCCGTGCTTGCGTTGCCCGGCATTGAAGTGATGCTGGAAAAACAGCACGTACGCGGACAGCCAGCCATACAGATACTTGCGCGAAGACACGGGTTGCAGCTGTTCCAGTAACAGCGCGGCAATCAAGGCAAACAAACTCATGACATCAGCAATCGCCTCATCGGTTCAGATGAGGCGAAAGATAGCACACTACGCCAGCGTTGCGCAGCTGGCGCGGGGAACATCGCATTGCCCTTCTGCCAAAGGCTCAGGTTCGGGTACAGCCGCAAGGTATGCGAGAATGCAATCAAACCGCCGGATATTCGTTGTGCATATCTGCACGAGGGTGCGGTGCTTTTCCATGATCTCGCGGGGGCTGCCATCGAGAACCGGATGCGAAAATTGTTCTCCGAAAGGATACTGGCTATGCTGGGTCTGCGCGTGTTCGGTTTCACCAGCATACCGATGATGCTGTACGTCAGGCCTTCCGTGATGGAGATCTCGAATCAGCGGGTGGTGGTCAGAATCCCGTTGCGAAGACGAACCAGAAACCACCTCGGATCGATGTATTTTGGCGCGCTCAGTGTCGGGGCGGACTGTTCGGTCGGTGCGCTGGCCATGCATCTAATCAAACAACATCCCGAACAGATTTCCCTGATCTTCAGAAACTTCAGCGCCGAGTTTCACCGCCGCGCCGAAGGCGACGTGGATTTTATCTGCGAGCAGGGACCGGAGATGGCGAAACTGGTCGCGCAAGCCGCCGCATCGGGGGAGCGCGTCGAAATGTCGGTCGTTGTAATGGCGACTGTTCCGGACCAGGGTGACGATCCGGTGGCCACTTTCAAGTTGACCCTGTCCTTGAAGCGGCGATCATAGTCTTGCTCGGCCAAAATGAATCGGCACCAGGTAACAAAAAAGCGGCCATCCACATATTTGATATTTGACGATGACTCGCAAGCAAGCATCAATCATAGAGCATGAGCAATCGGACAGGCTGAAGCCGGCCACAAGCGGTGATAAAAAAAGCAGCCGCTACCTGATCCGGGCTAACCCGATGCAGGCAGAGGCTGCGCAGTATTAAGACCTAGGAACTATCCCGTTTATACCTATTCTCCGGGATCACGCAAGGTCAAAGCGATCGAGGTTCATCACCTTGTTCCAAGCCGCCACGAAGTCATGCACGAACTTTTCATGCGCGTCCGCACTTGCATAGACTTCGGCCAGAGCACGGAGCTGGGCGTTCGAACCGAACACCAGATCAGAGATGGTGCCCGTCCACTTCGGCTTGCCCCTGCTCCGATCGTTTCCCTCCAGCACACCTTCGGACTTGGCGGACTTCTGCCACTTCGTGTTCATATCGAGGAGATTCACGAAGAAATCATTGGTCAATGCTCCGGGCCGTTTGGTGAAGACACCGTGTTGGGACTGGCCGACGTTCGCATTCAGGGCGCGCATGCCGCCGATCAGGACCGTCATCTCGGGCGCGGTCAGCGTCAGCAACTGCGCTTTGTCGATCAGCAGCTCAGCCTCCGATCCCTCGCATCCCTTGCGGACGTAGTTGCGGAAGCCGTCCGCAATCGGCTCCAGTACGGCGAATGCCTCCACATCGGTCTGCTCCTGCGACGCATCCATGCGCCCCGGCGCGAAGGGAACCTTCACCTCAACACCGGCCTTCTTCGCGGCGGCCTCGACGGCGGCGCAGCCGGCCAGCACGATCAGGTCGGACAGCGAAACCTTCTTGCCGCCGGACTGTACACCATTGAAGTCCTTCTGGATCGCTTCCAGCTTGTGCAGGACCTTCGCCAGTTCGGCCGGCTGGTTGACCTCCCAATCCTTTTGCGGTGCCAAGCGGATGCGCGCGCCGTTCGCACCGCCACGCTTGTCGGAACCGCGGAACGTTGAGGCCGACGCCCATGCGGTCGACACCAGCTGGGAAACAGACGACCCCGAAGCGAGTATCTTTGCCTTGAGGGCGGCAATGTCCTTGTCGTCGATCAATTTGTGGTTGACCGCGGGAATGGGGTCTTGCCAGATGAGCTCTTCCTTGGGAACCTCTGGGCCAAGATACCGTGCGCGAGGGCCCATATCGCGGTGCGTCAGCTTGAACCAGGCACGCGCGAAGGCATCGGCAAAGGCCTGCGGATCGTCGAGGAACCTGCGCGAGATCTTCCCGAATTCCGGGTCGAAGCGCAGCGTCAGGTCGGTGGTCAGCATGGTCGGCTTGTGTTTCTTCTTCGGATCGTGCGCGTCGGGAACGATCTCCGGCGCGTTCTTGGCCACCCATTGTTTGGCGCCGGCGGGCGACTTGGTCAGCTCCCATTCGTAATTGAACAGGTTCTCGAGGAAGTTGTTGCTCCACTGCGCCGGGGTTTTGGTCCAAGTCACTTCAAGGCCACTGGAAATCGTGTCCCCGCCGTTCCCCGTGCCATAGTCGCTCATCCAGCCCAGGCCCTGCGTTTCCACTGGCGCGGCTTCCGGTTCGGGCCCCTTGTGCGATTCCGGGACGGCGCCATGGCACTTGCCGAAGGTATGGCCGCCTGCGATCAGGGCGACGGTCTCTTCGTCGTTCATCGCCATGCGCCCGAAGGTGGCACGGATGTCCTTGGCGGCGGCCATGTAATCGCCGCTGGCGTTCGGGCCTTCCGGGTTGACGTAAATAAGACCCATGTGGGTGGCGCCGAACGGCGGCTGCAGATCGCGGTTGTCGCTGAAGCGCATGTCGGCGGCCAGCCAGGCGAGCTCATCACCCCAGTTGACATCCTCGTCCGGCTCCCAGACGTCCGCACGGCCGCCGCCGAAGCCGAAGGTCCTGAAGGCCATCGACTCCAGCGCGACGTTGCCGGTGAGAATGATCAGGTCGGCCCAGGAGATGGCCGCGCCGTACTTCTGCTTGATCGGCCACAGCAGGCGGCGCGCCTTGTCGAGGTTGACGTTGTCGGGCCAGCTGTTGAGCGGGGCGAAGCGCTGCTGGCCGCGGCCGGCACCTCCTCGGCCGTCATCGATGCGGTAGGTTCCGGCGGCGTGCCAAGCCATGCGGATGAAGAACGGCCCATAGTGGCCGAAGTCCGCCGGCCACCATTCCTGCGAGTCGGTCATCAGCTTGACCAAGTCCTTCTTCAGCGCCTTGAAGTCGAGCCTCTTGAATTTCTTTGCATAGTTGAACTCCTCGCCCATCGGGTCGGACTTCGAGGAATGCTGGTGCAGCAGTTCCAGCCGCAACTGGTCTGGCCACCAGTCCTGGTTCGTCCTGCCTAGTCCGGCAACGTGGTTGAACGGGCACTTCGTTTCGGTTGTCATGGTTATCTCCTTTGGGTTGTTTGAATTGGATGGCCAGCTTATGGTGTGAGTACCAATCAATCAAATTGGTTCTGTATATTTCGTCAATAAGTTTTATCTATGGCGCGACTTAACAGCAAGCACCAAAGTTTCTACGTGACTTATCAAACTTTTCGACTGCGTGTTCGGGATCGACTCGCCCCACGGATGGAATGAAAATCTCTGCGGCCGGTTTGACATCGAGCTGAATTGCAAGGTGTCAGGATTCGACGATCGAAAGCATCGGGTTGCCACTGCAGGAATCGAATAATCTTTTGGCATGCCGATTGGACTGGCGTTGATCTGGATCCGCGAATTTGCCGAATATCGCTCACCCCTTGCGATTTCACGTTCACAGGGCGCAACAAGACCAATGCCGAGTTCCTGCCGGCCTATATCCAGCCCGGCATCGCGCGGACCGCGATCGATGCGGACGTGATCAAAATCATTGTGGAGTCGGCTCTGGGTATAGGCTTTCCGATCAACATGGCCTGCATGCCGGAGCGCGACAAGCAGCCGCAGATGAATGCAGATCATCTTTTCAAGACCAGCACGACGCGGATTGCGTACGGATGATGAACACCTGCGCGGTTGCACTTACCACTCCATCGCACAGTTCGCCGCGCATCTGACCCGCGATGCCGCAGCGAAGGCTATGCAAGCAAGAAACGGCGCCGAGTGAGCATCCGGCATAAACAGTGAATGGCAACGGCACGGCGCCGTTGCGTTCAACGGTCATTCAAACCTGTTCATCGACATGTTCCCTGATGTCGTCTTCGCGCTGATTGTGCCGGCGCCGATCGAAACCCGAGCGCAGCTCGATCAACATGGGTAGTTGCTCGATACGGCGACAGTAAGTGCGACGTTCCCCATGAACCTGGACATTGTGACGTCTCTCCTCATGCTCGGCCTTATCGGGCGATGCACGGGGGTACGTCCGTGGTTGCACTACCAGAGTCGGCGGGGTGTGCGGTTGCACAGGTTTGACGGCTTTGACAGGTGCCAATGCTTCCACGCCCAGATCAACTTTCTCGGCAGTGACGACCGGGGGGAGGCTGGGCACGATTTTCATGATGGCGACCCAACGCAAACCACATCGCACCTGCAGACTGATTTGCAACAGGCGATCATCAATTCACCGCCCGCCTGGAAAAATGCCCGGGCCGGAAACCCAGCACACCCAGCACGGCAAAGTAGACCACGACACCTTCCGCAACCAGGACAGACAGACGCAAGACGCGCGACCAACCCGAACCGGTCAGCCAGCTTTGTTCGCTGCCCATACCGAACCAAAGGGTGAGCGCCAGCGCCGACAGGGCGATCAATACCTTGAGAAAGAACTTCGCCCAGCCCGGTTCTGGTTGGTAAATTCCGCGCTTGCGCAGGTAATGGAAAAGTATCGCGGAATTCAGGCAGGCGCCGAGGCCGATCGACAGTGCCAGCCCGGCGTGGTGGATCCAGCCGATGAACAGTGCGTTCATGGTCTGTGTCGCCAACAGCGTGACGATGCCGATCTTCACCGGTGTCTTGATGTCCTGTCGCGCATAGAAACCCGGCGCAAGTATCTTCACCAGAATCATGCCGACCAGACCGACGCTGTAGCCGATCAGCGCATAACTGGTCATCAGCACATCGTGCACGTGAAACGCGCCGCGCTGAAAGAACGTCGACAACAGCGGCACCGCAATCATGCCCAGTGCAAGCGCGGCAGGCAGTGTCAGCATCACGGTCAGGCGCAGACCCCAATCCAGCAGCCTGGAATATTCCGTGGTGTTGCTGTCTGCATGGCATTTGGACAGCGACGGCAACAGGATGGATCCAAGCGCCACACCCAGCAAACCCGAAGGAAACTCCATCAACCGGTCTGCGTAATACAGCCAGGACACGCTGCCGGCAACCAAAAACGAAGCGAAGATGGTGTTGATGATCAGGCTGATCTGCGCGATCGACACGCCGAACACCGCCGGACCCATCAGCTTGATCACGCGGCGCATACCCGCATCCTTGAGGCTGAAACGGATATTCGGCAGCATGCCGATCTTCTTCAGGAATGGAACCTGGAACGCCAGCTGCGCCACGCCCGCGATAAATACCGCCCAGGCCAGCGCCAGAATGGGCGGATGGAAATATGGCGCCAGCCACAGCGCGGCGCCGATGAAGCAGATATTGAGCAGGATGGGTGCGAAAGCCGGCACCCAGAATTTGTTGTAGGTATTGAGGATGCCTGCCGCCACCGCAACCAGCGAGATGAAGAAGATGTACGGCGTGGTGATGCGCAGCAATTGCACGGTCAGGTCGAACTTCGGCTCATCCTTGAGGAAGCCCGGCGCGCTGATGTAGACGATGACCGGCGCGGCGATAATGCCGATCAGGGTGACCAGGAACAGGATCATCGCCAGCATGGTGGTGACATGGTCCACCAGCAACTGGGTTTCATCATGGCCGCGGCGGTTCTTGTACTCGCCGAAGATCGGCACGAATGCCTGCGAGAAGGCGCCCTCGGCAAACAGCCGGCGCAGCAGGTTGGGCAGCTTGAACGCGACGAAAAAGGCATCGGTCGCCATGCCCGCACCGAATATTCTGGCGATCAGCACGTCCCGCACAAACGCCAGAATGCGCGAAACCAGCGTCAAGCTGCTGATTGTGGCAAGGGACTTGAGTAGATTCATACGGCATCAAAGCATGGAATTCAAAACGTCGCGTATGATAACACTGGCGATGCCCACGCCCGCCGCCACGGCAGTTCGGCAAAAAGATTTGCAAAAAAACGCGCGAGTCTCTAGAATGCCCGCCTTTCGTCGTACAGAATTGATAGGAGTAGTCATGGCAAATAGCGCACAAGCCCGCAAGCGTGCACGTCAGGCAGTTAAACAGAATGCCCATAACAGCGGTCTGCGCTCGGAATTGCGCACAGCGATCAAGAAGGTGGGCAAGGCGATCGCGGCCGGCGACAAAGCCGCGGCCCAGGCTGTCTACCAGGCCTCGGTCAGCACCGTGGACAGCATCGCCGACAAGAAGATCATTCACAAGAACAAGGCAGCCCGGCACAAGAGCCGTCTTTCTGCGGCCATCAAGGCTATGGGTTAGGCACCAAGTTACGACGCTTAGCTCCTTTGATATACCGCTCATAACCAGCCACTTAGCAGGCGTTTTTTGACGGTTTGGTGGAATGGCTAGCAGTATTATCAAGCCGACAGTGATGTCGGCTTGATTGCTTTGCGGGGACTGATTTTTCTTGCGTGATTGGGGCTGTTTGGCTCAATATACGACCCTTGTTTGAATCTGCACGGCGGCTGGTCCGCCGTCATTATTTTATGTCACATGTAATGAATACTTATGCCCGCCTCCCCGTCGCCTTCACGCGCGGCGAAGGCGCGTGGCTGTGGGATACCGAAGGCAAGCGCTACCTCGACGGCTTGGCGGGCATCGCCGTGAACACGCTGGGGCACGGCCACCCCCGCTTCACCGCCGCGCTCGTCGAGCAGATCGGCAAATTGATCCACTGTTCCAACGTCTACCGGGTGACCGGGCAGGAACTGCTTGCCGACAGGCTGTGCAACCTGACCGGGATGCGGGAGGTGTTCTTCTGCAATTCCGGCTGCGAAGCAAACGAAGCGGCGATCAAAATGGCGCGCATGTATGGCCATCAGCAAGGTTTCGAGTCCCCCGCCATCATCGTGATGGAGAAAGCCTTTCACGGGCGCACGCTGGCAACACTGTCAGCCACCGGCAACCGCAAGGTGCAGGCCGGTTTTGAGCCGCTGGTCAGCGGCTTCGTGCGCGTGCCTTACAACGACCTGGATGCGATCCGCCAAGTTGCGCAGCACAACCCAGACGTAGTGGCCGTTCTGGTCGAGCCGATCCAGGGCGAGGGCGGCATCCGTTTGCTGGACATCGAATACCTGAGGCAATTGCGGCAAATCTGCGATAAACAGAACTGGCTGCTGATGCTGGACGAAGTGCAAAGCGGCGTCGGGCGCACCGGCAAATGGTTCGCCTACCAGCATAGCGGCATCCTCCCGGACGTGATGACGCTCGCCAAGGGGCTGGGCTCGGGCGTGCCCATAGGCGCATGTCTCGCCGCCGGCAAGGCTGCGGGAATCTTCCAGCCGGGTAACCACGGTTCGACGTTCGGCGGCAATCCGCTGGCTTGCACAGCGGGTCTGGCCACGCTGGACATTCTGGAGCAGGAGAAATTGCTGGCTCGTGCGGACACCCTCGGCAAATTCATTCACGAGGGCTTGACCACCGCACTGCAGGGCGTGCACGGCGTCAGGGATATCCGCGGCCAGGGGCTGATGATCGGAATCGAACTGGACCGGCCCTGCGGCGATCTGGTCAAACTGGCTCTCGCCAGGGGGCTGCTGATCAATGTCACCGCCGACAGCGTGATACGCTTGCTGCCCCCGCTGATCATCTCGAAACATGAGGCGCAGCAACTGCTGGATATCCTGTGCCCGCTGATAATCGATTTCCTGCAATCCGGCGGGAGATAGCATCATGTCAGCAAACCAGCCGGTGCCGGTCAAACACTTCCTGCAATTCAAGGATTTCACCGGCGACGAGTTCGAATACCTGTTCGCGCGCACCGGTATCATCAAGCAGAAATTCAAGTCCTATCAGCAGCATTGGCCGCTGACCGACCGCACGCTGGTGATGATCTTCGAGAAAGCCAGCACGCGCACGCGCCTGTCTTTCGAGGCAGGCATGCAGCAGCTGGGCGGTTCGGCCATCTACCTGAACACGCGCGATTCACAACTGGGCCGCGGCGAACCGGTCGAGGATGCCGGGCAGGTGATCTCGCGCATGTCCGATCTGGTGATGATCCGCACCTTCGAGCAATCCATCATCGAGCGCTTTGCCGCCAATTCGCGCGTGCCGGTGATCAACGGGCTGACCAACGAATATCACCCGTGCCAGATCCTCGCGGACATCTACACGTTCATCGAGCAGCGCGGATCCATCCAGGGCAAGACCGTGGCGTGGATCGGCGACTCCAACAACGTATGCAACACCTGGCTGCAGGCCGCGGAAATACTGGATTTCAACGTGCACGTATCGACCCCGCCCGGATACGAAGTCGAACCGGAACGCGCCGGATTGTTCGGCGCGGACCACTACGAACAGTTCGCCGACCCGATGCAGGCCGCGCGCGGCGCCGACCTGGTCACCACCGACGTGTGGACCAGCATGGGCTTCGAGGCGGAGAACGAGGAACGCATGAAGGATTTTGCCGATTGGCAGGTAGATGAGGAAATGATGAGCGTCGCGGCAAAGGATGCGCTGTTCATGCACTGCCTGCCAGCGCACCGCGGCGAGGAAGTTTCCGCCGGGGTGATGGATGGCCCGCAAAGCGTGGTCTGGGACGAGGCTGAAAACAGACTGCACGTGCAGAAAGCACTGATGGAATATTTGCTGTTAGGTAAGTTAGGCGGTTGAATGAAACGCTATACGAAAAGTGCAGTCTGTTTCGGCGCAGGCTCACTTGCGCAGCAAGTTAAACCGCGCAGCTGTGGCCGTAGCCAAAATCGATTGCATGTTCAGAAAGCACTGATGGAATATCTATTGTTGGGAAAATTGACGGGTTGACCGAAACGATTCGGGGATAGTGCAGCCTAGTTGCGTGCAAACCTGCTTGACAGAACGCATACTTGTACCGGGGAAATTATCTGCATGAGCGAGCAATCACCGCCAGAAACCGTCAATGCGGGGCACAGCAGGGAAACCCGCCTGGCCGATCATATCCTGCCGTCGTCAGCCACCATGATCGGGGTGTGCATGACGGTTATCAGCCTGGCCCACCTGATCCCGAAACACAGTATCAGCAGGCATGTGAACGATTTGCTGGCGCTGGACAGCCTGCTCTTTCTAAGCAGCGCAATGTTGTCCTATTTTTCGATCAGGCGCCCCGGGCTGGCGGAAAAGTTCGAGCGCGTGGCAGACGTCATATTTTTGCTTGGCCTTGCAGTCATGGTGGTGGTGGGATTTGTTGTTGCTTTTGAATTAATGATTGATTAACCCGGTTCATAAAACATGTCTGACATAAAGAAAGTTGTGCTCGCTTACTCCGGCGGCCTGGATACCTCGGTGATCCTGAAGTGGTTGCAGGACACCTATAAATGCGAAGTCGTCACCTTCACCGCCGACCTCGGCCAGGGAGAGGAACTGGAACCGGCGCGGCAGAAGGCGCTGAAGTCTGGCATCAAGCCGGAAAATATCTACATCGACGATCTGCGCGAGGAATTCGTGCGCGATTTCGTGTTCCCGATGTTCCGTGCCAATACCGTCTATGAAGGCGAATACCTGCTCGGCACCTCGATTGCAAGGCCGCTGATCGCAAAGCGCCTGATCGAGATTGCCGCCATGACCGGCGCACAGGCCATCTCGCACGGCGCGACCGGCAAGGGCAACGACCAGGTGCGTTTCGAGCTCGGCGCTTATGCGCTCAACCCCAACGTCAAGGTCATTGCGCCGTGGCGCGAGTGGGACCTGCTGTCGCGCGAAAAACTGATGGCCTATGCCGAAAAGGCCGGCATCGAGATCGACATGAAGCACAAAAAGGGCGGTTCGCCTTATTCGATGGACGCGAATCTGCTGCATATCTCCTATGAAGGCCGTCACCTTGAAGACCCGGCTGCCGAAGCCGAGGAAAGCATGTGGCGCTGGACCGTATCGCCGGAGAAGGCTCCGGATGCCGCGGAATATCTTGACCTCGAGTTCATCAAGGGCGATATCGTCGCGCTGAACGGCGCGAAGATGTCGCCTGCGGCGGTGTTGGCCAAATTGAACGAGATTGGCGGCAAACACGGCATCGGGCGCCTAGACCTGGTCGAGAACCGCTACGTCGGAATGAAATCGCGCGGCTGCTATGAAACCCCGGGCGGCACCATCATGCTCAAGGCGCATCGCGCGATCGAATCGATCACGCTGGACCGTGAAGTCGCGCACCTGAAAGACGACCTGATGCCGCGCTATGCGTCGATGATCTACAACGGCTACTGGTGGTCGCCGGAACGGCGCGCGCTGCAAACGCTGATCGACCATACCCAGCAAACCGTCAATGGCTGGGTACGCGTCAAGCTGTACAAGGGAAACGTGATCGTGACCGGGCGCGATTCGAAAACCGACTCGCTGTTCGATCCGACCATCGCCACGTTCGAGGACGACAAGGGGGCCTACGACCAGAAGGACGCGGCGGGTTTCATCAAGCTGAACGCACTGCGGCTGCGCATCGGGGCAAATCTGCGCAACAGAAAATAGTCGCTGAAATTATCCGGGGAGGAGGATCGTGATTCACGAACTGAGCGGAGACATATTATTCAGCGGCGCAAAGGCAATTGCGCAAGGTGTCGCGCCCAATGACGATTTTCATCATGGCTTGGCGCTGCAACTGCGCGAGCGCATGCCGGCGATGTACAAGGACTTCCGCCACTACTGCCAGACCAAACACCCCAAGTCCGGCAGCGTTTGGTCATGGATGAGTTCCGACGGCCGTTACATCGTCAATCTGTTCACCCAGGATCCCGCATACGATCAGGGCAGCAAACCCGGGCGTGCCAAGATCAGCCACGTTAACCACTCCCTGCATGCGCTGCGCGATTTCCTGCAAATGGAAAAGGTCGGCAGCGTCGCATTGCCGCGCCTCGCTTGTGGAATGACCGGCCTGGACTGGGGTGAGGTCCGGCCGCTGGTCGAAAAGCAGCTTGGCGATCTCGGCATCCCGGTATATATATACGCCGCCTACCAGAAAGGCGTAAAGGCCAAGGAACCACCAAAATAACCAAACCGCGGGAAAGGAAATAGAGCATGTCGCAATTCGATAACGTCAGCGTAGTCAAACAGGGCAATGTTTTTTTCGACGGAAAGTGCGTATCGCACTCGGTGCTGTTTGCCGATGGCTCGCGCAAAACCGTCGGTGTGATCCTGCCCAGCACGCTGACCTTCAACGTTGGTTCGCCGGAACTGATGGAAATCACTTCCGGAACCTGCCGCGTCAAGATCGGCAATGAACCTGAATTCAAGACCTATAATGCGGGCGACCAGTTTGCCGTGGCAGCCAACAGCAGCTTCGTGATCAAGGCAAAGGAAGTAGTAAACTACGTTTGCAGCTTTGGCTAAAAGGCATTCGCAAAAGCAAAATTTCGTCGCCATACTGTGTCGTGTGCGAAATAATCTTGCTTACATACTGCAAAGTATGCGGCGCTGCGCTTATTTGCGCACGCCTTGTGTGGCTTAGAAATTTGGATTTTTCGAAAGCCTTTTGTTAAGTACAAATAGGGAATCAAAATGCCAACATTCGATATCGTTTCAGAAGTGGACAAGACCGAAGTCAAGAACGCGATCGAGCAGACCAACAAGGAAGTCAGCACCCGCTTCGACTTCAAGGGGTCGGATGCGCGGGTGGAGCAGGCCGAGCTCAAGCTCACCGTGTGGGCCGACAATGAATTCCAGCTCAACCAGGTGCAGGACATCCTGAATGGCAAACTGACCAAGCGCGGCGTGGACATCAAGTGCCTGGAGATCAGCGACAAGATCGAGAAAGTCAGCGGCAACAAGGTCAAGCGTGGTTGCGAAGTGAAAGTCGGCGTGGAGATCGAACTGGCGAAAAAGATCGTCAAGCACCTCAAGGACAGCAAACTCAAGGTGCAGGCCAGCATCCAGGGCGACACCGTCCGCGTCACCGGAAAAAACCGCGATGACCTGCAGGACGCGATCGCCTTTGTCAAGAAAACCATCACCGACTTTCCGTTGCAGTACCAGAACTTCCGCGACTGAGCTGCGCAAGAATCCCGGTATCTTCCAATTCCGGACGGTCGAGATCGCCATGGACCATGCTTGCAAGCCCGGCGAACGAGCTTGTTTAATTTGCCAGAAGTTTTATCATGCAAACGAATGATGCAGGGCCGTCCGGCGATGCCATGTCGGACAAGGTCATATATTCACAGCCCGCGCCGGCAGCCCGTTTTGCAGCTTTTCGTCAAGGAACTGAAATGATAAGAAATCAGCGTATCCGCCGCGCCGTTGCAGCAATTATGATTGTGCTGGGCGCAATTCTGATGTTCCTCGCTGCGGAACCGTGGCCGGGCGCGCTGTTGTTCGTCCTGGGTATCTTGCTGGAGCTGGCCGGAATCGCGCTGGAGCGCAAAGCCAAATAATCCTCCGGCAGTTCTGTGTGCTCAACCACCGATCCCGTCCTAAACGATGACCATGAAATCGGCTCTGGTATTGTTCGCCGCCGGCAGTGAAGAATTGGAGGCGGTCACGGTCGTCAACATCCTGCGGCGCGGCGGCATATCCGTCACTCTGGCGGGATTGAATGCCGGCGCGTTGCGCGGCAGCCGCGGCATCGTGCTGATGCCTGACATCACACTGGAAGACGCGTTGCAGCACAGCTATGACATGGTGGTGTTGCCCGGCGGACAACCGGGGACCGACAACCTCAAATCCGATGTTCGGGTAGTGAAGTTGATGCAGCAAATGGCGCATGAGGGCAAATACGTGGCCGCGATTTGCGCCGCACCCTCGGTGCTGGCAACCGCCTGTTTGCTCGACGGCAAACAGGCAACCTGCTTCCCGGGCTCGCTGGACGCATTTCCCCGGGTCATGCAACGCGCCTCGGCCGTGGTGGAAGACGGCAGGCTGATCACCTCGCGCGGCCCCGGCACAGCGATGGATTTCGCGCTCACACTGGTGGAGCGGCTGGCCGGAAAGGAAAAACGGGCGGCTGTCGAAGCCGGATTGCAGCGGCAATCCGTATCCTGAACGCAATAACCCCGCGTACTGTTAGCGGGTGCTCCCGAAAATGCAGAGACCCGGGCTGCGGTTGATCGATTCGATTGCCCGCAAGATTGTGGCCGCCGGTCCCGAACACTGCATCAGCGCAAACTCATCACCTTCCAGCCGTGCCGTTCGGCATGCTCGCGCAGCGTGTCATCCGGATTTACCGCGACAGGCGTCTTCACCCTCGCCAGCAACGGCAGGTCATTCAGCGAATCGCTGTAAAAAGTCGTGCCGGCAAAACTGTCCCAGTTCCAGCCGTGCTGCGCCATCCAGTTTTCCAGCCGGACGATCTTTCCTTCCCGGAAACACGGTACATCGGCGACGCCTCCGGTGAATTCGCCATCCTTTTGTTCCGGCTCGGTGGCGATCAGATGCTCGACGCCGAACTCGCGCGCGATCGGCGCAGTGACGAAACTGTTGGTGGCGGTGATGATCACGCACACATCGCCGGCCACGCGATGGCCGGCGACCAGTTCGCGCGCAGCCGGAGTGATCATGCCCGACACCTGTTCGCGCATGAATCGGCGATGCCACTCGTCCAGCGTCTTGCGCGCATGGCGCGACAGCGGCTTCAGCTGAAAATCCAGAAACTCGTGGATATCCAGCGTCCCGGCCTTGTAATGTTCGTAGAACGCGAGATTCTTCGCCTCGAACAGCTCGCGATCGAGCACGCCGAGGCGGATCAGAAACTGCGACCACTCGAAATCGCTGTCGCCGTTGAGCAGGGTGTTATCCAGATCGAATAAGGCCAGATTCACTTCAGGCACCTTTTCCTTCTTGGATCTGTTGCAACACGACCTTCAGCAAAGGCACGGTCGGCGGGCGATGCAGGCGCAGCGAATAGGCATCCAGCGACTCGAGCACCGCCATCAGGCCAGGCAGGTCGCGCCGCCCGTGGCGCAACAGATACTGCGTGACTTCCGGCGGCAGCACAAAGCCGAGCATGTGGGCATGCTGCACAAGCGCCCGTGCCTTCTCTTCGTCGTTCAGGCCGTGAAGCTGATAGACCAGGCCCCACCCCAGCCGCGTGCGCAGATCGTCGCGCAGTTTGAGACGCGGCGGAGGCTCGTTGCCGCTGGTCAGCAGCATGGCTCCGCTGTCGCGCATCTGGTTGTACAGGTCGAACAATCCGATTTGCGCTGCATCGTCAAGCTGCCCCACATCATCGACCGCCACCAGCGTTGCAGCGATGTCCGGAACCGCGGACGGTACGCTGCCCCGCGCATAGACCGCGCTTTGCAGCATGTCCAGTGCAGCGTTCACGCAGGCCTGCAGCAAATGACTCTTGCCGCTGCCGGTTTCGCCCCACACGTAGAAGAACCGCTCGCTGCTGTCACCCGACAAGGCATGGCGCAGCGCCGACACCAATTCCAGATTGCGGCCTACCACGAAGTTATCCAGCGTCGGCTGATGGTCGGGAACGATATCGAGCAACAATTGACTCATGGTTTGATGTACATGGTGCTGGACAGATACCAGGCCTTGCCGTAGCGCAGTCCCACCAACGAGATGGCCGCAAGCGGGAGTGCCAGCAGCAGGCCGAAGAAGCCGAACAGCTGGCCGAAAGCCAGCAGCGCAAAGATCACCACCAGCGGATGCAGGCCGACGCGTTCACCGACCAGCCACGGCGTGATGACCATGCCTTCGAGCAACTGGCCGGCGCCGAATGCCGCCCAGACCAGCGCCACGTTGCCGAACGCGGTGAACTGCATCACCGCCGCCAGAGTGGCCAGAATCAGGCCGCTGATCATGCCCAGATACGGGACGAATACCAGCATGCCGGCAACCATGCCGATGGGCAACGCGAATTGCAGCCCGACCAGCCACAGCACCAGCACGTAATACCCGCTCATCAGCAGCATCACGGATATCTGCCCGCGCAGGAATTCCGCCAGTATGCGGTCCACCTCTGTCACGATCTCTCTGGTTTTTGCATGCATATGACGCGGGACCAGACCGTCAAGATGTGCCAGCCAGATGTTCCAGTCACGCAACAGATAGAACATCGCCACCGGGATCAGCAGCAGGTCGAGCAGCACGCCGATGATCGCGCCGCCACTGCTGCCCAGCCACGCCAGCAGATTCTTCGCAATCCCCCCGGCGCTTTGGCCGTGGCTCAGCAACGCGTCCTTCAGCGCAGCGCTGTCCCATTGCAGATCCGTGCCAAACCAGCGCTGCAGGTGCGGCAACAGGTGCGCTCGCGCACTCTCGATCCAGTCCGGCAACCTTGCCCCAAACAGGCTCAACTCCTTTTCCAGCAACGGCAGCATGATCAGCAGCAGCAACGCGAACAGCAGCAGCAATCCGCTCATAACCAGCAAAACCGCCGGCGTGCGCGGTATTTTCCAGGCACACAGGCGCTGCACCAGAGGATTGCAGATATAGGCCAGGACAGCCGCCGCGACGAACGGGGTGAGTATCGGGCTGAGCAAATACATCAGCACAACGGCCACGACTGAAAACGACAGCCATTGCAAGGCGGCAAAGCGGGACAGGGTCATTTCGGGTAAAATTCGCGCAAATTCGTGCAGCACTTTATCCTGAAGAAAGCGAGAACTCAACTTGAATAATCCGACCAATGATCCTTCATCCGCCGGCAGCGGGAGCCTTACCTACCGCGATGCGGGGGTGGACATGGACGCAGGCGACCGTCTGGTCGAAAACATCAAGCCTTTTGCCAGGCGCACCATGCGCCCGGAAGTGCTGAACGGCATCGGCGGCTTCGGCGCACTGGTGGAGATCTCAAAAAAATACCGCGAACCGGTGCTGGTGTCCGGCACCGACGGTGTGGGCACCAAACTCAAACTCGCCTTCGAGCTCAACCGCCACGACACGGTGGGCATCGACCTGGTCGGCATGAGCGTCAACGACATTCTGGTGCAGGGCGCGGAACCGCTGTTCTTCCTTGATTATTTCGCCTGCGGCAAACTGGACGTGGAAGCCGCCACCGAGGTCATCAAGGGCATCGCGCTGGGTTGCGAGCAGGCCGGTTGTGCTTTGATCGGCGGTGAAACCGCCGAGATGCCGGGCATGTATCCCAAAGGAGAATACGACCTCGCAGGGTTCGCCGTCGGCGTGGTGGAAAAAGCAGACATCATCAGCGGTGCGGACATCCGTGCGGGCGATGCGGTGCTCGGACTCGCGTCGAACGGCGCGCATTCCAACGGTTATTCGCTGGTGCGCAAGATCATCAGCTCCCGCAAGGTCGATCTCAAGCAAAAGCTGGATGGCAAGGTACTGGGCGATCTGATCATGGCGCCGACGCGCATCTACGTAAAGCCGCTGCTGGCGCTGATGAAATCGCTTACCGTGAAAGGCATGGCTCACATCACCGGCGGCGGCCTGCTGGAGAACGTGCCGCGCATATTGCCGCAAGACGTCGTGGCTCAACTGGACGGCAAGGCCTGGCACACACCCGTGCTGTTCGATTGGCTGCGCGAGATGGGCAATGTCGCCCCGCAGGAAATGTACCGCACCTTCAACTGCGGCATCGGCATGGTGGTGGTCGTGGATCAGAAGAACGCGGATGCTGCAATGAAACAACTCAATGCCGCCGGCGAGCGCGCGACCGTCATCGGCACGATACGAGCGCGCCTGGGCAATGAGGCACAAACGCAGGTCGCCTGATCTGCAGCCAAACTGATCGCCATGAAAAAACTGGTCATCCTGATCTCCGGCCGCGGCAGCAATCTACAGGCACTGCTGGAAGCGAAGCTGCCCTGCCGCGTCGCGGCAGTGATCAGCAATCGCGCTGATGCGGAAGGGCTGGACATCGCCAGGGCGCGCGGTATCCCTGTCGGTGTCGTCGAACACCGCGATTATGCGGACCGCGACAGTTTCGATATCGCGCTGGCGCAGGCGATCGATTCGTTCGATCCAGATATTGTCGCGCTTGCCGGATTCATGCGCATCCTCGGCAACGGTTTTGTGTCGCGATATCACGGCAGGCTCATCAATATCCACCCTTCGCTGTTGCCTGCATACGGCGGACTCAACACCCATGCGCGCGCACTGCGAGACGGCGTATGGATACATGGTTGCACGGTGCATTTCGTTTCCCCGGATCTCGACCACGGTCCTATCATCATCCAGGCCGCCGTGCCGGTGCTGCACGGCGACACCGAACAAACCCTGGCCGCGCGCGTGTTGAACCAGGAACACCGCATTTATCCGCAAGCCATCAAATGGCTGTGCAACGAAACAATCCATCTGGATCATCACGGAAAAGTCACATTCCAGAATCGCAAGCAGTCCGGTTTTGCACTGGTCAGCCCCAGCCTGGAATAACATGAATCCCAGACTCTTATCGTTTGCAGGGTTGCTGCTGTTCGTCGCGGGATCGTCGTTCGCTGCGGCACCCGACAGCATTCAGGCCAGCTATGACATTTACAAGGGCAGCATCAAGATCGGCGAGATCGACGAGGATTTTGCGATCGCCAGGGACAATCGCTATACGATCGTCAGCACCACCCGCGCCACCGGCTTGCTGGCGATATTCAGGCCGGGCAGGATCATCCTGCGCAGCAACGGACTGGTGGACGCGCACGGGCTCAGGCCATTGCATTTCAGCGATGTTCGCGAAGGCGATGAGGACCGGAATCGCAGCGCAGAATTCGATTGGAACACCCTGCATCTGACCATGATTGAACACAAGCACCGGACGACTGCGCCGCTCCCGGAAGACACCCAGGACCGCCTGAGCGCGATGTACCAATTCCAGTTTCTGTCGCTGGCCAAGACTGACAGGCTGAGTTTTCATATGACCAACGGCAGCAAACTGGACATTTACAATTATCTTGTCACCCATGACCAATCTGTGACGGTTCCGCTCGGCAAATTCAGTGCAGTTTATATCGCAAGCGTTCCCGAAAAGGGTTCCAACCGGACCGAAATCTGGCTGGCGGGTGAGCACGAGAATTTCCCGTACAAGATGGTGATCACCGATCCTGACGGGGATCAGCTCTCGCAGGTATTGACCAGTATCGTTTCCAGACCGTGATTGCAGCCTTTCGCACACCCGGCCGCCGTATTGCGCTGGCCATCGCCCTCTCGCTGCTTATTCACGCCGCGATACTCTGGCTGCCCTACATCACCCTGTACCAGCCCAGGGTGGTATTGCCACCGCTGTCGGTCAGGCTGGTGCCATTGCCCAAGCCGGTCGTATCGGTTGCCGCAATGCCGCAACATGCCAAACCGGCGCCGAAGAATGACATGAACATTCCCGGCCATAGCGTAGCGGACAAGCCCACCGGCCAATCCATGGTCCCGATGAACAAGACGAAACCAAATGCGGCGATCCTGCCCTTTCCGAAACACCTGCAGCTCAGCTTTATCGTCTACAGCGGGGAAAACGGTTTAAGGGCCGGGGAGATCCGCCAGCAGCTTGATATAAGCGACGGCAGATATGCTTTGAGTTCAGTGCGCACGACATCCGGCTTGGCCAGCCTGCGCAATAACGACCGTTTGATCCAGGCCAGCCATGGCAGCATCGATGCACAAGGACTGCAGCCAGACACCTACGAGACGGAAAAGATCACCGCTGCCGGCAAGCAGGAAAGTCGAAGCATGTTTGACCACGCATCCGGAGCAATCCGATTCCAGGACGGCAGCACAAGCGCTCTGCCCGCAGATGCGCAGGATGACCTGAGCTACCTGTACCAGCTTTCTCAACTTTCGTTCAATGGGGAAGAATTCTTCACGTTGCCAGTCGGCGACACCGCACAACTTCGGCAATATCAGATCGAGATCGGCACAAGAGAGGATATCGACACCCCGATCGGCAAGTTGCACACGGTCCACCTTCGTCAAATGCAGTCCCCGGGACGCGCCTATTTTGAAGTCTGGCTGGGACTTGAATATCGCCGCTTGCCGGTGAAATTCCGCGAGATCGACAGGTCGGGCAAGGTGACCGAGGAGTATGTGATATCGGGCATCCGCACCTCGGATGAATAAGGACAGCGTCACATCCGGATGCCCAGCGACGGGCCGCCTGCGCTTGCGCGAACCCGTTTCATGTGCCGCACCCTCAACACTGATAAACTGCACGCCCGAATTGCCAAGCCCTGCCCCATCATGCTGATAACCGAATACCGACTGGAAATCGTCATCCAGGCGCTGCGTGCCATCCTGCCGCTGGCGCATCCCGCGGACACCACCCTGCGCTATTTTTTCAAGGACGAGCGCATCGGCTCCAACGAACGCGAATTGGTTGCCGAGACCGTATTCGGCATATTGCGGCACCGTATGCTTCTGGAGTATGCGTGCGCAGGGAATGCGACACCCCGCCGCATGGCACTCGCGCATCTGCTCCGCTTCGGCGGCTATAACCTGCGCGAGATCGAACCGGTGCTGAAGCACGGCGAAAAGGAATGGCTGGCCACCGTGAAGGGCGTGAAGGTCGAGGATCTGCCGTTGCCGGTCCAGGCCGAATTCCCGGAATGGCTGGTGGAAAAAATGCGCGCCAGCTATTCCGACGAAGAAATACTCGCTATCGGCAGATCCATGCAACAGGGCGCACCGCTGGATATCCGCGTCAACACCCTGCTCGCCAAACGCGAGGACGTGTTGCAGCAGTTGCACGACAAACATATCGCCGCCACCGCCACCCCTTGGTCGCCGATCGGCATACGCCTCAGGGAAAAGGTCCCGGTCAACCGCGACCCGCTGTTCACTGAAGGCAAGATCGAAGTTCAGGACGAGGGCAGCCAGTTGCTCGGTTTCCTGCTCGCCCCCAAACGCAATGACATGGTGGTGGATTTCTGTGCCGGAGCCGGCGGCAAGACGCTGATGCTGTCGGCCCTGATGAATTCCCAGGGACGCTTGTACGCGATGGACGTTTCGGAGAAACGCCTCGCCAATCTCAAGCCGCGCCTGAAACGCTCCGGCGCCAGCAACATCCAGCCGATGCTGATCGCGCACGAGAACGACCTCAAGGTGAAACGCCTGGCCGGCAAGATCGACCGCGTGCTGGTGGATGCACCGTGCAGCGGCCTGGGCACCCTGCGCCGCAACCCCGACCTGAAATTCCGCCAGTCGCCCGCCAGCATAGAGGAACTCACCCGGAAGCAAGCCGCGATCCTCGCCTCCGCCAGCCGCTTGCTGAAAAAAGGCGGACGCCTGGTATACGCGACCTGCAGCATCCTGCCGGAAGAGAACCAGCAGATCGTGCAGGCCTTTCTCGCCGCTCACCCCGATTTTGTGCTGCGTCCGGCAGGCGACATCTTGCGGCAACAGAAGATCGCGCTGGAAGCGGTTGATTATCTGGAACTGCGCCCTCATATCCACGATACAGATGGTTTCTTTGCGGCGATAATCGAGCGCATTTAGTCACCCGCGATTCGTTTTGCTTCTGTACAATTGCTTACACTTTTTAAAGCTATAATATTCTGATTCACCGTTGCAATCCGGAGGTTGTATGTTTTCAGGCTTGATCGATTTGCCGTGGTGGGGTTATGTGCTCACCACACTGGCGCTCACCCATATCACCATCGCGTCGGTGACCATCTATTTGCACCGCCATCAGGCCCATCTCGCCCTGGACCTACACCCGGTAGTCAGCCATTTCTTCCGCTTCTGGCTGTGGCTGACCACCGGCACGGTGACCAAGGAATGGACAGCCATACACCGCAAACACCACGCCAAGTGCGAAACGGCCGAAGACCCGCACAGCCCGCAGGTAGTGGGCATCAAAAAGGTGCTGTTGGAAGGCGCGGAACTGTACCGCAAGGAAGCCAAGAACCCTGAAACACTGAAAAAGTACGGCCGCGGCACCCCGGATGACTGGCTGGAACGCAACCTCTACTCGACACACAGCATGCTGGGAATCACGCTGATGCTGGCTCTGGACGTGCTGCTGTTCGGGGCGATCGGCATCACCGTCTGGGCAGTGCAAATGATCTGGATACCGGTAACGGCCGCGGGCATCATCAACGGCGCCGGACACTACTGGGGTTATCGCAACTTCCAGCCTGCCGATGCGTCCACCAATATCGTGCCGTGGGGCATCCTGATCGGCGGAGAAGAACTCCACAACAATCACCACGCCCATATCGGCTCGGCAAAGCTATCCAGCAAATGGTACGAGTTCGACATCGGTTGGCTGTACATCTGCAGCCTGGCCGCGCTGGGACTCGCCAGGGTCAGGAGGGTCGCGCCCAAAGTCCGCCTCGATACCGCCAAAACGACCTGTGATCTGGCCACGCTGCATGCGGTGATGGCCCATCGTTACGAAGTGATGGCGAAATACGCCAAGTCCCTGAAGAGAACCTATCGCGAGGAAATCGCGCAACTGAAGCTGCGCATGCCCGGCCTGGGAAAGGTCGATCTCAAGCGGGTCAAGCACTGGCTGCATGTGGATGTAAATGTCCTCAGCGAGCAGGAAAAACTCAAATTCGGCCTGGTCATGCAGACCAGCCAAAAGCTGAATATCGCCTACACGCTGCGCGAGGAGCTCACCGCGATCTGGCAGCGTTCCACGGCAACCAAGGAACAGATGGTAAGGGACCTGGAGGCGTGGTGTCACCGCGCGGAATCCAGCGGTATCGAAGCCTTGCAGCAATTTTCCAGACGCCTGCGCTGCTACGCTTGACTGATATCGAAATGTGCCCTCGCGAAGGGAAGTTGGACTTATCGGACAGGTTAGCCGGACGGGAAGCAGCTTTCCGGATGATGTTCACTGCCACCCATTTTCAGGAGAACAACGCATCGTGAAGGACAAGGCCACAATTATTGTTTCTGTATTCATCTTCATTCTGGTCATCGTGCTGGCGGCCATATCAAGCGACTGGGGTATCAACCTCCTGACGCGGATATTTCCGAAATGACCTATTGGACGGCAAGGCTTTCCGCGATGCTGATCTGTCCAGGATTGCCGAGCTTGTGAATCTTATTCATGCGCGTTCCCGCCCGTCACGCAGCGACCGGATGCCAACAGCAAAAACCCGGCCGCCGAAAGGAATGCCGGGTTTTTACCTGCACTAACGTATAAAACAGTTGCCGGCTAAAACGGGATATCGTTGTCGAAATTATCGAAACTTCCTTTCGCGGCCGGTGCGGACTTGGCTGGCGCCTTGCCACCGGATGAAGATGCGGGCTTGGTTTCGACCACTTCGAAACTGCCGGCTCCGGACTGCTTGCCGCCCAACATGGTCATTTCATTGACCACGATCTCGGTCGTATAACGATCCTGCCCTTCCTTGGTTTGCCACTTGCGGGTTTGCAATTTCCCTTCGACATATATCTGGGAGCCCTTTTTCAGATACTCGCCGGCAATCTCGGCAAGACGGCGGTAAAAAACCAGATTATGCCATTCGGTCTTTTCCTGTTTCTCGCCGCTTTTATCCTTCCAGTTTTCGGAAGTTGCCAGTGTCGCGTTAGTCACCGCTTCGCCGCTGGTCATATAGCGGGTTTCCGGATCCTTGCCCAGGCGACCTATCAGGATTACCTTGTTCACCGACATGTCATGCTCCTTTCATCACGAGTTTGTCCACCGCCGCCTCATCGAATCCCTGCATATCAACCTTGAGGGACGCGATATTTTCCGCCGCCACCACCATCGCTTCGCGCACGCCCTGCATTTGCGCCAGCTGCTTCTGCAATTCCACCGCAGCCGCCTCATCCATCTTGGGCAGATGATACAGCTTGGTGCGCACCAGCGCGGGCGGTTTCATCGTGGATGCGACGATCAGCCACACCAGCAACAGCACGATCGCGAAGACAAACACCGAATCACCGCCGATGAATTGCAGCAGCGCGCCGCCAATGGCCGCCCCCGAGAACGCGCCGAGGAACTGCACGCTGCTATAAACACCCATAGCGGTGCCCTTGGCAGCCAGCGGCGCGATCTTGCTGATCATCGATGGCAGCGTCGCTTCCAGCACGTTGAACGAAGTGAAGAATACCAGCAATGCCGCGGCCACACCCCACAGGCTGTTCTGCGCAAACATCAGCAGTGCCTGCGCGCACATCGCCAGAAATATCGACAGCATGAATATCTGTTTCATCTTGGCTTTCTTTTCCGCAATGACGATCGGTGGCACCATCAGCACGAATGCCACCAGCATCACCGGCAGATAGACATACCAGTGGTGTGCCAGTGGCAGTCCGTCTTTCTCCATCACGAACGGCACCTGCATGAACACCGACATCAGAATCGCGTGCAGCGAGAATATCCCGAAATCGAGGCGCAACAGATCCTTGTTGCGCAGCACTTCGACAAAATGCTTCTTGCTCGCTTCGGTATCGCTGTGGAAGTGCGTGATCGCCGGATCAGGTATCATGAATTTCACCACGACTATCCCCAGCAGCGCCAGCACACCGGTCAGCGCAAAAATGCCGGGGACGCCCAGCACATTTTCGAGCACCGGCGAAAGAACCATCGAGATCGAAAAGGCGACGCCAATGGTGATGCCGATCATCGCCATTGCCCTGGTGCGAACTTCTTCGCGGGTGAGATCGGCGGTGAGCGCCATCACCGCGGCGTTCAGCGCGCCCGCACCCTGCACCACGCGCCCGACGATGATCCAGTAGATGTCATGCGCATCCGCGGCGATGAAACTGCCTACCGCGAACAGGAACAGCGCGAAGTAGATCACCGGCTTGCGCCCGTAACGGTCCGACAGCCAGCCGGAAGGAATCTGCAGCATCGCCTGGGTCAATCCGTAAGCGCCGAGCGCGATGCCTATCAGCAGATGGCTGTCGCCGCCGGGCAGATGTTGCGCATAGATCGCAAAGATCGGCAGGACGATGAACAAGCCCAGCATGCGCAGGCCATAGATGCTTGCCAAGCCAAAGCTGGCGCGACGTTCGATCGCGGTCATTTTGTCGTGTACCTGTTGCATTATTGTCCTTGGATGGTGTGAAGAGACTCTTATTTTAACAGGTCAGCCTTGCCCGGCCACGATCCACATTGTAAGGCGATATACAGCCGTCAGGCAGCGATCGCAAGCAAGCCGCGGGCAAGTTTTTTCAACAAGACAGGGTGCGATAGCGATTGCGGCGTACTATACGTGTTCCTCTGCCGGTTCGGCGGGTTTTACATGATCGCTTGCAAGCAGCATATACACCGCCGGCACCACCAGCAGCGTGAACATGGTGCCGATGGCAAGGCCGCTGGCGATCACCAGACCCATGTTGAAGCGCGATGCCGCGCCTGCACCGGTGGCGGTGATCAGCGGGATCACGCCCAGCACCATGGCCGCGGTGGTCATCAGGATGGGCCGCAAGCGGATGCCGGCAGCCTCCTCGATCGCGTCGCGCTTGCTCTTGCCTTCCTGGCGCAGGTTGTTGGCGAACTGCACGATCAGGATGCCGTGCTTGCTGATCAGTCCCATCAGCGTAACCAGTCCGACCTGGGTATAAATATTCAGGCTGGAACCGCCCACGCCGAGGCTGATGAACACCAGCGCCCCGGCGATCGACATCGGCACCGACACCAAGATGATGAAGGGGTCGCGGAAACTTTCAAATTGCGCCGCCAGGGCCAGGAAGATAATCACCAGCGCGAAGGCGAACATCGCAACGAAGCCGCTGGATTCCTGCATGAACTGGCGGGACTGTCCGCCGTAGTCTACCGAATAACCTTGCGGCAAGGTCTTGTCGGCCAGATCCTTGAGATAGCCCAGCGCCTCGCCGGTGGTCACGCCCGGCAATGCCACGCCTTGTATGGTCGCCGCGTTGAGTTGCTGGAAATGATTCAGCGATTCGGGGGTGGTTTTGGACGTGATGCTAACAACGCTGGACAACGGCACGGATGTGCCGCTGGCAGTGCGCACATAATAATTGAGCAACTGTGACGTGTTCAGGCGATAGCGCTGCTGCACCTGAGGTATCACCTTGTATGAGCGTCCCGCCAGGCTGAAGTAATTGACATAGCCGCCACCCAGCATGGAGGCGAGCGAATTGCCGATATCCTGCATGGACAGGCCAAGCAGGGCAGCCTTGTTGCGGTCTATGACCACGGTGGACTGCGGCAGGTCGATGCGCAGGTCGGAATTGATGAACATGAACATGCCGCTCTTCTGCGCCTGCTGCAAAAAATTCTGCGTCACGTCGTTGAGCCGCTCGAACGGCTCGGTGGTGCCGATCACGAATTGTATCGGCAGCCCCCGGCTGCCCGGCAGCGAAGGCGGCTGGAACGATACGGCCTGCGCGCCGGCAATATTGTTCAATTCCTGCTGTACCACAGGCTGCAAGTCATTCGACGTCTTGCTGCGTTCGTCCCAGGGTTTGAGCACCATACCGGCGACCATCCGGCCGGGCATGTCTATCTGGAAAACGTGGGCAGTCTCGGGATGTCCGGCAAAGATCCGGTAGTTTTGCTGCGCATAGGGATCGCGCTGCTGCAGCGTCGAATCGGGCGCCGCGGTAAGCGAGGAAATGATGACGCCCTGGTCTTCCTGCGGCGCCAGTTCATGCTTGGCTGCGGCATACAGGAAATAGATGCTGCCCAGCACGATCAGCGCGAACATCGCTGTCACCGGCAGGTAGTCAAGAGAGCCGTGCAGGGTGCGCGCATAGAGCTTGCGTACCCTGTCAAAGCTCGCGTCGATGAAATGCACAACCCGGGATTCCAGGCTGGTATCGTTTGCAAGATGCGGCCGCAGCAGGCGCGAGCACATCATCGGCGAAAGCGTCAGCGCGATGATGGCCGACACGGTCACGGTCCCGACCAGAGTAAACGCGAATTCGGTGAACAGTGCGCCGGTCAGCCCGCCCTGGAATCCGATCGGCACATACACCGAGACCAGCACGATGGTCATCGCAATGATCGGGCCGGCCAGTTCGCGCGCCCCCTGGATCGCGGCCTGCATCGGCGCGACGCCTTCCTCGATGTGGCGGTTGACGTTCTCGACCACGATGATGCTATCGTCGACGACCAGGCCGATGGCCAGCACAAAGGCGAGCAGGGTCAGCAGATTGATCGAGAAACCCAGGGCCAGCATGATGGTGAACGTCCCGATCAGCGACAGCGGAATGGCGATCACCGGGATCAGCACCGAACGCGGCGATCCGAGAAATGCAAACACAACGAGAATGATCACCAGCAAAGATTCAGAAAGTGTCTTGATAACCTCGTGGATGGAGCTGTTCACAAATTTGGTGGAGTCGTAGATAACCTTGCCTTCTATACCCTGCGGCAGCTGCGCCTGAAGCTCGGGCATCAGTTCGTTGACCCGTTTGACCACATCGAGCAGGTTGGCGGCGGGCGCCACCTGGATGCCGATATACACCGCGCTGTTGCCGTCGAACGCGACCTCGGTTTCGTAGTCTTCCGCCCCCAGCGTGACATTGGCAACGTCCTGCAAGCGCACCATCGCATTGTCCGATTGCTTGATCACCAAGTTGCGGAATTCCTCCACCGAATGCAGGTTCGTGGACGCATCGAGATTGACCTGCACCATCAGTCCCTTGGTGTTGCCCACGCCGGACAGAAAATCGTTCTGCGCGAGCGCATTGCTGACATCCGCGGCGGTCAGGCCATAGGCAGCCAATTTCTTCGGGTCCAGCCAGGCACGCAGCGCAAAGTTCTTGGCACCGATCAGTTCCGCTGTCTGCACGCCATCCACCGCCTGCAACTTGGGCTGAACCACGCGCAAAAGGTAATCCGTGATGTAGTTGGACGGCAGCACCTTGCTGGAGAAACCGATATACATCGCGTCCAGGGTCTGGCCGATGCTGATGGTCATCACCGGCTTTTGCGTCTGCGGCGGCAACTGGTTGAGCACCGAACTGATCTGCGCGTTCATCTCGGTGAGCGCCTTGTCCGAATCGTAATTCAGCTTCAGGGTGACGGTGATCACGCTGCTGCTGTTGGTGCTGGTCGAGGACATGTAATCGATGCCGTTGACCTGGGCGATCGCATTCTCCAGCGGCGTGGTGATGAAGCCGGCGACCAGGTCCGGATCGGCGCCGAAATAGGTCGTGCTGACGGTGATGATCGCATTTTGCGTGCGCGGAAACTGCAGCACCGGCAGTATTCCGAACGAGCGCAACCCCAGCACCAGCAGGACCAGGCTGACAACGATGGCCAATACCGGCCGCCGGATGAATAGATCGGTAAATTTCATTGCGGCTGTTCCGTGTTATTCATCCTTGGTTATTCATCCTTGGGCTCGGGATGAGGCTCGTTGCTCGGCTGGATTTCGTTGTTGATAATCACCGGCGACCCGTTGTGCAGTTTTACCTGCCCTGCAGTAACCACGGTATCGCCTTCCTTGACCCCCTTCAGCACGGCCACCTGGTCGCCGCGCGTATCGCCGGTGGCGACGAACACCTGTTTGACGACGAGTTTGGGTTTGCCCTTCTCGTCCGTACCCTGCTGCTCGGTCAGGAATACGATATTTCCGTACGGGTTATAGGTGACGGCGGTTTGCGGAAGCGTGATATAGCGTTGCGGTGTTCCGGTGGAAATATTTACGGTTGCATACATGCCGGGCAGCAGCCGGTGGCCGGGATTCTTCAATTCCGCCCTGACCTTGACGTTCAGCGTGGTCGTGTCAACCTCCGGGTTGATCACAATGATTCTGCCGGTAAATTGTTCACCCGGATACGCATCGGAGGTGGCAGTCACCTTCTGTCCATGGTGGATCATGCTGATGTTCTGTTGCGGCACCGAAAAATCCAGGAAGATCGGATCCAGCGCCTGCAGCGAAACCACCGGCGTGCCGGCATTCAGGTATTGCCCCACGCTCACTTGGCGGATGCCGACGCGCCCCGAGAACAACGCGTGGATGAATTTCTTGTTCACCAGCGCCTGCTGTTCGGCCACGGCGGCATCCGCCTGCATCAGATTGGCCTTGTCTATGTCCAGCACCTGCTGGCTGATCGCCTTGAATTCGTATTGCTGCTTGTCACGCGCATAAGTGGTCCTGGCCAGGGCGGAAGCAGCCTGAAGCGAGTGCAGCCTCGCGACATCATTGTCGTGTACCAGGTCAAACAGCACCATTCCCTTCTTGACGTCTTCACCCTGCTTGAAGTTGATCGCGGATACGATGCCGGCCACCTCCGGGCTGACTTCCACGCCATTGATCGCGCGCAAGCTGCCCACCACGTCCAGTTGCGGCATCCATTCCTGATAGCCGGCGTTGATGGTTGAAACCGTTTGTGGCGCGTTTCCCATGGAGGACATGAATTTCTTCATCATTTTCCCCTTGAACGCCTGGAAGCCGAATATGCCGCCAAATACCAAACCGGCCAAAACGAGCATGATCACCATTCGTTTTGTCATTGTCGCTCTCTCCGTTTTAACTGCTGCTCGTTGGTTACATATCTCATTGTTTGTCTACCCCTGATACTTGCTGTCCGGTCTGTCCCGTCACATCATCACGGTTCCACCATCCTCCGCCCAGAGACTGGAACAGGGCGGCAGTATCGGCATATCGGCTTGCCCGCGCCTGCGCCAGCGCGATCCGGGTCTGCTGGTATGCCTGCTGCGCATTCAGCAGCGCCAGATAGCTGGCCGCTCCGACCTGGTATTGTTTGCGCGTGATGTCAAGGCTGTCGGCTGCGGATTGCGCGGCTGCCGTCTGGGCTTCAAAGATACGCTCATCGGACTGCAGTGCGTCCAGCACATTGGCCACGTCCTGGAACGCCGACAAGACGACGCTGCGGTATTGCGCAGCCGCCGCGTCGTAGGCGGCGACCGCCGCACGTTTCTGGTGCAGCAGCGTGCCGCCGCGGAAAATCGGCTGCACCAGCCCGGCACCGAGGCTCCATATCCCGCTTCCCGCTGAAAACAGGCTCCCGGCACTGTTGGCAGCCGAGCCGGCATTTGCGCTGAGGGTCAGTTGCGGGAACATGTCCGCGGTGGCCACGCCGACCTGGGCGCTGGCAACATGCAGCTGTGACTCCGCAGCGCGAATGTCGGGCCGCTGCTCTACCAGCCTGGAGGGCAGGCTCACCGGCAATTGCTGCGGAAGCTGCAGCATGTCGAGTTCAAACGCCGCCGCGCCATTTTCGCTCGGCAAATCACCGGCCAGCACTGCCAGCTGGTTGCGGAGCTGGGCCAGCTGCTTTTCCAGTTGCGGCAGGCCGGCGCGGGTCTGCGCAAGCACGGTTTGCTGCGCCAGCAGGCTGGACTGGGAAACTCCACCCACGCTGAATTGCTTCTGCAACACATCGAGCTGCTGCGCTTCAGCGTCGATGACCTCGCGGGTTGCGGCGATCTGCGCGCGCAGCGAAGCTTCCTGCACCGCTGTGGTCACCACATTCGCAGTCAGGGTGAGATAGGCACCCTCAAGCTGGAAGCGCTGGAAATCCTGCTGCGCCTCCACCGATTCCAGACCCCTGCGGGCGATGCCGAACAGGTCTATGCCGTAGGAAACGCTGACCGAGGCGTTGTACAACGTAAATAATGCGCCGGGGGTGCCCGGTTGGCCATTCTGCGCGCCGTTGGTCTGTTCCCGCATGACCGAACCGTTGGCGTTGACGGAGGGGTACAGCGTGCCTTCCGCCGCATAGACATTTTCCTGGGCCTGCCGCAGGGTTGCCTGTGCCGCTTGCAGATTCGGATTGGCCTTGAGCGCGCGCTCGACCAGCTGGTTGAGAGCCGGCGAATGGAACAATTCCCACCACTGGGCAGGTATATCTCGTCCTTCCACGAGCTGCTGCCCCTGGGCGGCGGTACCCGCGGAAACAGGCCGGGCTGATAGCGGCTCGCTGGTATATTCTTTTACGGAAGGGGGAACCGGCTTTTGAAAATCGGGCCCGACTGCGCAACCGGCCATCAGCAAGGCGATGAAAGAAGCAATGGCAAATTTTTTGATCGGCTTATTCACAGTGAGTTGTCAAATCATACAAAAGGCAGCGATTTCAAGGCTTCAAAGCGCGAGCAACCGCTGTTGGTCTTGATGCAACGGCAGCGCGAGATTTTATAGCACCTGTTCTCGAATCGACAAGGACATTATTAACCTATTTTGATTTTAGAAATGGCGCCTTTCCGGTAATTGCGGCGTGCTGCTATCAGCGGACAGCACATCTTGTTACTCCCGGCTTGCTTCGGTGTCGTCCTGCTTGCCCTTGCCGCAGCAGCCGCTCATGCCGGCCTGGAATTTCTCGCGTTCTTCCGGCGTCATCTTTTCCCAGCGATGGCGATGCCAGCGTCCATGGCAACCGCGCCCGCGGAAGCTGCCGAACAGTATCTTGCTCAACACCAGCAAGCCCAAGGCTTGCAGATAGTCGATCTGACGGGCACCGGCAAACAGCGCCGGCATCAGCCAGTTCCACAGCGCCATCACCGCCCAGCCCAATGCAGCCAGGCCAACCAGCACCAACAGTCCGATCTTCCAGCATTTTGCCCTGCAACAGTTCATGCCCATCCCAGCTCTCCTTCAAAGATTGAATTCGTCACGGGTAACGCGACGCTCACGCAGCGGTTCGGTGATGGAAATTCCTGGTCAGCCGGCAACGCATGGCAAGTCTGTACCCCGTCCATACACGTGTAGACGGTGCACTGGCAAAAATATTGTATGGATAGTCGAGCAACAGGAATACTCGCAACGATGAATGGCTAAGTCGGCGGATTATCCCCGGGATCAGGAACGAATTTGTCACGAGTGGATGTTGCGGTCGCAGAGCAGTCAGCTGCGCGCGAGCTGTCCGGCCAAAAACAGGCTGAGCAGCCCGCCTATCGTGGCCAGGACTGAAAAAAACCTGGGGTGCGCATGGTGCGTTTCGGGCAGCATGTCGCTTGCGCCGATATAGAGGAAGAAGCCGCAGAATATCGCCAGTGCCGGCGCAATAAAAGCCGGCGGCATGACGAACATGCTTGTGGATAAAACACCGGCCACAGGCGCGATCGCATCGACACCCAGCCATCTCCAGGCCAGCCTGCGCGGGCCGTTGTTCTTCAGTATCATGCCGACCGTATTGATGCCGTCGGAAAAATCGTGGATCAAAACGGCAAGCGCGATGGCAATGCCAAGACCGGTCGACGACTGGAAGCCGATCCCGATCGCCGCACCGTCCATGAAGCTGTGGATCGAAAGCGTGCCGGCCCCGAAATGCCCGCGGTGCCAGGGGTTTTGACAGCCCTCGTCATGCGCGGGACTGAGCAACAGCCACCTGTTGAGCACCATGTAGCAGGTAAATCCCAGCGCGATAAACGCGGCGACCTCCGGAATCCCGTGGGTTGTGCCCGCCTGCGCGAACGCCTCGGGCATCAGGTCGAAAAAGGCAACGCCAATCACGGCTCCCGCGCTGAAGCTCAGTATCAGGTGCAGGCGGTCGGTATGCTTCAGCGCAAAAACACCCCCCATTGCCGTGAACAGCGCGGCGCCGAAGCTACATAACAAGGCTGTCATTTATATGCTCCCGAGATTCACCGGGCGGATTATACGTGACATTGACGAATGGCTGAGGCGTGCCGATTTAATACCGCAAATCCGCCTCGTCATACAGCGCTTGCAGGCGTGCGCGCAGATGCAGCACCGCATAGCGCTTGCGCGCCAGCAGGGTATTCACGGCCACCCCGCTTTGCGCCGCGAGTTCCTTGAAACTCCGCCCGTCCAGTTCGTGGGCGATGAACACCACGCGCTGTTCCCTGGGCAATTCATCCAGTGCGGCAGCCAGTTCCGCCAGCAACACGCTCCGCGCATATAGCGCTTCCGGCCCCGCATCAGCCGAAGGCAGGACTTCATCCAGCCAGTTCCCCTGATCGTCTTCGCCCGATAATTCGGGAAGCTGTTCCTCCCTCTTCTTGCGAAAGCGGTCGATGATGCGATTGCGCGCCACACGGAACAGCCATGCGCCGACCTGTTCGATGGGTTCCGGGAGGCGGTATGCCGCGACAAACTCGTAGAACACATCCTGCAGTATGTCCTCCGCCTCGCTTGCGTCAGGCACGCGCCTGCGGATGAAATTCCCCAGCCGCCCGCGCTCGCGCGATACGGTTTCAGCGATGCGCTTGTCTTGTTCGGCCGTCATCGCGTTATGGCTTAGCGTGGTATCCATTCGGGTGTAGACGGGTCAGATATGAAAATATTGTACGGCGAGTCAATAAACAACAGACACAGCTCAGCAACGTTCAAGCCGGATCGCGCCCTTGATCCTGATCAGCGCATAGCCGATGCTTGCCGACTGTGCCCCGGCGATTGCGGGATCAGCTCACTTTTTGCGTACTCCTGATGACTCCATCATTACAACGACTGGCCAGAGCAAAAATGCAAACAATGCCATCACGATCAAATTTCGCACCGCCAGCACCACCAGCGAAAAACCGGATTTGTCGCCCGGCTGTTTCATCAGCCGTTTTGCTGTCTCTGGCAGATACTTGTAGTCCCAAAGGACGACCAGAAACATCGCCAGGCCGAGGATGAAATACATTTTTACCAGGAACATGATGACACCCTATGGCCGGCGTGCGATGGGCGATCAGGAGCGATTGCCTGACAGTTCGAGTGCGGCATTCAGCCGCTGCATGGAAGCCGCATTCAACTTCCTCGCTTGCGGGCTCCAGCGCTTGGTGATGTGGTCGATTTCGGCTTGCAGCCTTGCAGCGGTGGCGGTGTCCCCGATACTGAGTGCCCAGATGGCATATTCGGCGCATGCCTCGAATGTTCCATAGCGGACCAGCACCAGCTCGAATTTTGCACGGGCTTCGTCATTTCTGCCCACCCCGGCGTATGACCGGGCAAGCAGAAGTGAAACCGCTTCCCGCCGGAAGGCATGGTCGATATTCTGGATCGCCTCGAGGTGTTCGAGTGCTTCCCGGTAACGCTTGCACTCCACGAAAGCACGGGCAGCACCAAACCTGATCTCCAGCGAACTCAGGAACGGGCCCTTGAGGCAGGCTTCGTAGTTGTCCGCCGCCGCCTCGGACAAGCCGAGTTCAAGCTGCGCTTCGGCCAGACGTATCTGGTTCTGTGCTGTCGGCAACTCGTCAAAGGCAGCCTGTGCTTCGCGGAGCTCGCGTTTTGGGTCAAGCGCTTTGGCTGCCGCGGCGACGACCCTTCTGGTGCGGTGGCTGAGGCGAAAGCCCGGCAAGTAGATGGCGAAGAAGTAGACGATGCTGCCCAGCAGGGGGAAGATGAACAGAATGATCAACCAATACATCGGTTGCCCGGTGCGAACGACGTGTATGGCGAAGAACACCGCAATAAATACGTGCAGCCCGATACCTGCAAATGTCATATCCACATCAGCTCCCGCACTTTATCCTGCCCGAAAATAAATGGCACATCCCATCGTCAGCCATATGTTTGCTGCAGTGCCTCGACAAACACCGCTATCGGTTGCGCGCCTGATATGCCGGATTTTTCATCGAAAACGAAGAACGGCACACCGGTAACACCAAACTCGGCTGCGCGCAATTCATCGGCACGTACCGCATCGGCATAATCGTCACTGTCCAGCATTTTCATCGCTTCCGCTTCGGTCATGCCGAATTTCGGGGCGAGACCCGCCAGCGCGGCACGGTCGCCCACCGGCAACGATTCAGAAAAGTATGCATGCATGAGACACTCGGTGGCCCGGTCGCCCAGACCTTTCGATTTTGCAAAATGAAGAAGCCGGTGTGCATCGAACGTGTTGCCCGGCCGTGCACGGGCCAATCGGTATTCCAGCCCGGCCTCCTTCGCGACTGCCGTCACGCGCGCATTCATCGCCTCCGCTTCTTGCAGGCTGACGCCGTATTTGCTTGCAAGCCTTTCTTCCAGCGTGCCGGGATATTGCTTCGGGGCATCCCGGTCGAGCTCGAAGCTGCGCCAGATCACGTTTATTTCGTCGCGATGCCCAAACTGCTCAAGCGCCTTTTCGAAATGCCGTTTGCCGATATAGCACCACGGGCAGATCACGTCCGACCAGATTTCAATTTGCATTGCTCGCTCCCATTTTTTTATTGTGCCTCGCACATACGTTCCGCTTGCACGGGCGATCGCTACCGTGCCGGATAGCGATTTTTCATGACCGGTCTAGCGGTTCAGTGCCTGCATTTGCGGTACCGCATAGCGCGTGCCCGCCGCCGCACCGGGCGGCAGGACCCGATTGATGCGGTCAAGATCCGCCTGTGCGAGTTTGACATCCAGCGCGCCGACATTCTCTTCCAGTAGCGTTGGCCGTTTGGTGCCGGGAATCGGAACGATGTCCTCGCCTTGCGCCAGCACCCATGCCAAAGCCAGTTGCGCGGCCGTGCAGTGCTTTGCACGCGCCATGTCCTCGATCTCGCGCACCAGTTCGAGGTTTTTCCGGAAGTTCTCTCCCTGAAAGCGCGGTGAATTGCGGCGATAATCGTCGGGCTCCAGATCGTCGATGCTTTTGATCTGGCCGGTCAGAAAGCCCCTGCCCAAAGGGCTGTATGGCACGAATCCCATTCCGAGTTCGCGTACGGTAGCGAGGATGTCGCCCTCCGCATCGCGGCTCCACAAGGAATACTCGGTTTGCAGGGCTGCGATCGGATGCACCGCATGAGCCCGCCGTATCGTCTGCGGAGCCGCCTCGGACAGGCCGAGATAGCGCACCTTGCCGGCGCGGACCAGGTCGGCCATCGCGCCGACCGTATCCTCGATCGGCGTTTCGGGATCCACCCGGTGTTGATAGTAAAGATCGATGACTTCCACGCCGAGACGCTTCAGGCTGGCCTCGCAACATAGCCGCACATAATCGGGTTTGCCGTTTACACCGAGAAACTGGCCTTCCCGGCCGCGCATATTGCCGAACTTGGTCGCCAGTATGACCTGGTTACGCTTGCCCCGGATGGCCCGGCCGACAAGTTCCTCGTTACGGCCGACACCGTACATGTCGGCCGTAACGAGGAAATTCACCCCGAGCTCCAATGCTCGGTGGATAGTGGCGATCGCACTCGCCTCATTCCGGCCGCCATAGAATTCCGACATCCCCATGCATCCGAGCCCGATGGCCGAGACACGCAGTCCGGAACGGCCCAATTCACGCTGTTTCATGCTGTCCTCCGCCTATTGACTAGATCGAACATTCATTTCATCGCAATTTATCATGCATCCCGGATCTCTCACGGATAATCTTGTCGCGTGGGCCTGACCATGATGTCGCTGATATGAACATGCGGCGGTTGAGTCACGATATAGTGGATCGCATTCGCCACATCTTCGCCGAGCAGCAATGGACCATATCTTTCGTCAAAGTTCCGCACCAGATCGTCGCCGTATCCCGCGGCATCCTGAAACCCGCTGACCACGATGCCCGGTTCAACCAGCGACACGCGTATTCCTTTGGGGCCCAGCTCGCGACGCAACCCCTCGGCCAATGCATGGACGGCGAACTTGGTGGCCCCGTAAACCGCACTGAATGGCGATATGTGCCTGCCCACGACCGACCCGATGATCACGATATCCGCAGCCTGTTCGGGATGTCTCGATTGCCGTCCATCGGTCATGTTTCGCGCCGCCTTTTGCAGCAACGCCAGGGCACCCGTCACATTGAGCTTGAGCATCTCTTCAAACTGGGACAAGTCGGCATCCTTGACCGACCCGCCCAAGCCACGCCCCGCGTTGGCGACTACGATGTCGGCGGGCTTTCCAAAGCGTTCGGTTGCCGAAGCAAACAACCGATCCAGCAATGCGCCATCGGCCGCATCGCCTGCCAAACCGACAAAGGCATCTCCCATCTCATGTTCCAGCGCGCGAAGTTTTTCGGCGTTCCGGCCATTGCCGACAACGCCGTAACCGCCGGCAACGAATTTTCTTGCTGTTGCTTCCCCGATGCCGGAGGTCGCGCCGGTGATGATCGCAATACGTGCATAGTGCTTAGGCCGGGTTGCTTTTACATTGGTCATGCAATTTCTCCTTATGCCGATTTTGGTTGCGCATTGCCAAATAGCTCGCTGTCTGACAGTGCTGCGGTTTTCGATGCTGCCCCTACGGCCTCGGCCGCCGGATCGTGGTGCTCGGTGTCCCGTTCGTGGGCCCAAGTATGTCCCAAATCAGGACCGTCTTTTTTGATGATCCCGCGCAAACTTAAGTTCCCGGCAGGCGAACATACGGCTGCCGATCACCGCCGGGTTTCTCTGCCGGTTGGGAAAGCATGCAAAATCGCGTAAACTGTCAGGTCGTTTCAATCAAGATGGATGGCATGGAACAGATACGCATACGCGGTGCCCGCACCCACAATCTGAAGAACATCAGCCTTGATCTGCCGCGCCACAAGCTGGTCGTGATCACCGGTCTGTCTGGCTCCGGCAAGTCTTCGCTCGCCTTTGACACACTGTATGCCGAGGGACAGCGCCGCTATGTGGAATCGTTGTCCGCTTATGCGCGCCAGTTCCTGCAGTTGATGGAAAAGCCGGATGTGGACCTGATCGAGGGTTTGTCGCCAGCCATCGCGATAGAACAGAAGGCCACCTCGCACAACCCTCGTTCCACGGTCGGCACCGTCACCGAGATACACGACTACCTGCGCCTGCTGTTCGCGCGGGCGGGTGACCCCTATTGCCCCGAGCACGATCTGGTCCTGCAGGCACAGAGCGTGGGTCAGATGGTGGATCATGTGCTGCAACTGCCGGAAGGCACGCGCATCATGATTCTTTCCCCGCTGGTGGTGGATCGCAAGGGCGAGCAGCTTGATCTGTTCGACGAGCTGCGCGCGCAGGGATTCACCAGACTTCGTATCAACGGCAAGGTGTATGAAATCGACGCCCTGCCCGCTCTGCAGAAGAATAAGAAGCACACCGTCGAGATCGTGGTCGATCGCCTGAAAGTCAGTGCCGAAGCAAAGCAGCGACTGGCCGAATCGTTCGAAACGGCGCTGCGCCATGCAGACGGACGCGCACTTGCGGTCGAGATGGATACCAACAAGGAACACCTGTTCTCGGCAAAATTCGCCTGCCCGATCTGCGACTACTCGCTGCCGGAACTGGAACCGCGGCTGTTCTCGTTCAACAACCCGATGGGGGCATGCCCCAAGTGCGACGGCCTCGGCAGCATCAGCTACTTCGATCCTAAGCGCATCGTCGCATTCCCGACGCTCTCATTGAGTTCCGGCGCAATCAAGGGTTGGGACAGGCGCAACCAGTTCTATCACCAGTTGCTTGCCGGACTCGCCAGGCATTACAACTTCGACATCGAGCAGTCCTATGAAACCCTGCCGGAAAAGGTCCAGCAGGTGATCCTGTACGGCAGCGGCAAGACTGAAATCGCGTTTCAATACCTGAACGAGCGCGGCAAACCGACGCTGCGCGAACATGCCTTCGAGGGTGTCGTGAACAATCTGGAGCGGCGCTATAACGAAACCGATTCGCCCACCATCCGCGAGGAATTGTCGAAATATCTGAACAGCTGCGTCTGCCCGGAATGCAAAGGCACGCGCTTGCGCGTAGAAGCACGCCATGTGCGCGTGGCGGACATGAACCTGTACGAGATCAGCGCATTGCCCCTGAAGCAAGCACTGGCTTTCTTCCAGGGTTTGAAACTGCAAGGACACAAGCAGGCAATCGCGGAAAAGATCGTGCTGGAGATTGCCAGCCGGCTGACCTTTCTGAACAATGTCGGGCTTGAATATCTGTCGCTGGAGCGCTCTGCCGAGACCCTGTCCGGCGGGGAAGCGCAGCGTATCCGTTTGGCTTCGCAGATTGGTTCCGGTTTGACCGGGGTGATGTATGTGCTCGACGAACCTTCCATCGGCCTGCATCAGCGCGACAATGACCGATTGTTGACCACACTAAAGAGACTGCGCGACATGGGCAACAGCGTGATCGTGGTGGAACACGACGAAGAGGCGATTCTTGCCGCCGATCACGTGGTGGACATGGGGCCCGGTGCAGGCGAGTACGGCGGGTTGATCGTGGCACAAGGTACGCCCGGGGAAATTTGCGAAAGCAAGCATTCGCTCACGGGAGACTACCTGACAGGGCGCCGCAGCATCCCGATGCCGAGCAGCATCCTGAAACCCGACCCGGAACGCATGATTCAGATCCTGAGGGCTTCCGGAAACAATTTGAAAGACGTAACGCTTAATCTGCCGGTCGGTCTGATGGTGTGCGTAACGGGTGTATCCGGCTCTGGCAAGTCCACGCTGGTCAACGACACGCTTTATCCCGCTGTGGCCCGGCATCTTTACGGCAGCAACACCGAACCGGCACCCTATGCAGAGATCAGCGGACTGGAATTTTTCGACAAGGTCATTAATGTCGATCAGAGCCCGATCGGACGGACACCACGTTCCAATCCCGCCACCTATACCGGTTTGTTCACGCCTATCCGCGAACTGCTTGCCGGCGTTCCGATTGCGCGTGAACGCGGCTATGGACCCGGGCGATTCTCGTTCAACGTCAAGGGCGGACGCTGTGAATCCTGCCAGGGCGACGGCATGATCAAGGTCGAGATGCACTTTTTGCCCGATGTGTACGTGCCGTGCGACGTTTGTCACAGCCAGCGCTACAACAGGGAAACACTGGAGATTCAATACAAGGGCAAGAACGTGCACCAGATCCTGCAGATGACCGTGGAACAGGCGCATGATTTTTTCAAACCGGTGCCCATCATCGCCCGCAAACTGCAAACCCTGCTCGATGTCGGCCTGGGTTACATCACGCTGGGGCAATCCGCCACCACATTGTCCGGCGGCGAGGCGCAACGCGTCAAACTTTCACTGGAACTCTCGAAGCGCGATACCGGACGCACCCTGTACATCCTTGACGAACCCACCACCGGATTGCATTTTCACGACATCGCGCTGCTGCTCAAGGTGATCCACAAGTTGCGCGACCAGGGCAACACGGTGGTGGTGATCGAACACAACCTGGATGTGATCAAGACGGCCGACTGGTTGATAGACCTGGGGCCGGAAGGCGGAGACGGCGGCGGTCGCATCATCGCCGAAGGTTCCCCGAAGCAACTTGCGCAGAACAAAAACAGCGTGACGGGAACGTATTTGAAACGGGCGCTCGACCGGTAGATCATCCGGGAATTTTGATGCTGAAATTGTCGGAACACATCAGTCTTCCTGATGAAGAAATCGAATTGACTGCAATTCGCGCGCAGGGTGCGGGCGGACAGAATGTCAACAAGGTCTCCTCTGCCATTCATTTGCGCTTTGATATCAATGCATCTTCATTGCCGGAAGCTTATAAGGAGAGACTTCTACAACTTGCGGACAGGCGCATTTCCTCGGATGGCGTGGTTATCATCAAGGCGCAGCGCTACCGCAGCCAGGACAAGAATCGGGACGATGCGCTTGCACGCCTGCAGGCACTGGTCAAAGCCGTGGCCCTGGAACCGAGAATCCGTACCGCAACCAAGCCAACCCGGGCTTCGAAAAGGAAGCGTCTGGAAAGCAAGACGAAGCGCGGGCATCTGAAATACTTGCGCAGCAAAGTTGATGATTAGCCTGGCTGCAAAATGCGAAAAGCCGGATAAATCCGGCTTTTCCGCTTGTTGCTGGTCGGCTTTTATTCTACGTCTACTGCCGTAGCGTCTGCAGGACGGTCCATCAGCTCGATCAAAGCCATGGGCGCGTTGTCGCCCTTGCGGAAACCAAACTTCAGGATGCGCAGATAGCCGCCCCTGCGTGCGGCGTAACGCGGGCCGAGTTCGTCGAACAGCTTGCTGACCATTTCGCGGTCGCGCAGGCGGGAGAACGCCAGCCTGCGGTTCGCCAGACTCGGTGTCTTTCCCAGCGTCAGGATGGGTTCTGCGACACGGCGCAGTTCCTTGGCCTTGGGCAATGTGGTTTTGATGAGTTCGTGACGCAACAGCGACACGGTCATGTTGCGGAACATCGCCAGCCGGTGACTGCTGGTGCGGTTGAGTTTTCTTAAACCTAAACGGTGACGCATGATTAGCCTTTCTTGCTTCTATATTGTTGTGCCGCCCTAAACCGCAGCAACAGGCCAGTTTTCCAGCTTCATACCCAGTGACAAATTGTGCTCGGCGAGAACCTGCTTGATCTCATTCAGCGATTTGCGGCCCAGATTTGGGGTACGCAGCAGATCATTTTCAGTGTACTGGATCAGATCGCCGATGTAATGGATGCTCTGGGCCTTGAGACAGTTCGAGGAGCGCGGGGTCAGTTCCAGATCGTCAACCGGGCGCAACAGGATAGGATCCACCTTGGGAGTCTGGATCTTCTCGACAACCGGTTCGGTGCCTTCCAGCGCGGCAAACACAGAGAATTGATCCACCAAAATACGCGCGGCATTGCGGATCGCCTCTTCGGGATCGATCGCACCATTGGTCTCGATATGCATCACCAGCTTGTCCAGATCGGTGCGTTGTTCAACACGCGCGCTTTCAACGGCGTAGCTCACCCGGTTGACCGGGCTGAAAGAAGCATCGAGCGCAATGTGGCCAACTGCGCGGGTCTCGTTCGGTGCCAGCCTGGATATCGCCGACACATAACCGCGTCCTTGTTCCACCTTGATCTGCATATCCAGCTTACCGCCGGCGGTAAGGTGTGCGATCACGTGATCCGGATTGATCACTTCCACATCCGCATGGCCGGCGATGTCGGCAGCCGTGACCACGCCCTTGCCTTCCTTCTTCAGGGTCAGCACGACTTCAGGGATATTATGCAAACGCATCACGACGCCCTTCAGGTTAAGCAGGATATCCACGACATCTTCCTGCACACCGTCTATCGTGGCATATTCATGCAGTACGCCGGCCATTTTGACTTCGGTAGGTGCGGCGCCCTGCATCGAGGACAGCAGGATACGACGCAACGCATTGCCCAATGTGTGGCCATAACCCCGTTCAAAAGGCTCCATCACCACTTTTGCCTGGGTATCGGAAATCCTTTGCACATCAATGATGCGCGGTTTCAAAAATTCATTGTTAGACATACGCTACTCCCGGGGATTACTTGGAATACAACTCAACCACGAGATGCTCGTTGATGGTTGCTGGCAGTTCGGCACGTTGCGGTTTGGCTTTATATGTTCCCTTGAGCGCCTTGGTGTCCATTTCGATCCATTCAGGGAACCCGCGCTGTTCGGCCGCGGCGAGCGCCGCCTTGATTCGCAGTTGGGCTTTGGATTTCTCGACCACTTCAACCACGTCACCAGGACGCACTTGATAGGAAGGAATGTTCACGCGCTTGCCGTTTACGAGCACGCCATTGTGCCGCACGACTTGCCGGGCTTCGGCTCGCGAAGCGCCAAAACCCATGCGATAGGAAACATTGTCCAGACGCGACTCCAGAATCTGCAATAAAGTCTCGCCGGTAATGCCGCGCTGAACTGCCGCCTGTTTGTAGGTCAGGCGGAATTGGCGTTCCAGCACACCGTAGATGCGGCGCACCTTCTGCTTTTCACGCAGCTGGCCACCGTATTCTGAAAGCCGCGTGTTCTTCTTTTGGCCGTGCTGGCCGGGCGGGTAAGCTCGACGCTCCACTCCGCATTTGTCGGTAAAACACTTCTCGCCTTTCAGGAACAGCTTTTCTCCCTCACGGCGGCACTGACGGCACTTTGCATCAAGATTTCTAGCCAAGATCGACTCCCAATTATTAGATACGACGCTTTTTAGGCGGGCGGCAGCCGTTATGCGGCACCGGGGTGATATCGGAAATGCTGGTGATCTTAAAACCAGCAGCGTTCAATGCGCGCACTGCGGACTCACGGCCGGGTCCGGGTCCCTTGATGCGCACTTCAATATTTTTTACACCGCATTCAGCGGCGGACTTGCCGACCGTTTCAGCCGCAACTTGCGCGGCAAAGGGCGTGCTCTTGCGCGAGCCTTTAAACCCGTTCGCACCGCTTGTCGACCATGCCAACGTGTTTCCCTGACGGTCGGTGATCGTGACAATGGTGTTGTTGAATGAAGCATGAACGTGCGCGATACCTTCCGCAACGTTCTTTTTGATTTTTTTGCGCACTTTCGTGCTTGGCTTGGCCATACTCTGATCCTCTAAAATGCTCTACGGCGTTACTGGGGCGTTATAGCAATCTTACTTCTTGGCACCGGCAATCGCCTTGCGCGGACCCTTGCGGGTGCGTGCATTGGTGCGAGTGCGCTGGCCGCGTACCGGCAATCCGCGGCGGTGACGCACACCGCGGTAGCATCCCAGATCCATCAGCCGCTTGATGCTCATCGTCACTTCGCGGCGCAGATCGCCTTCCACCGTAACCTTGGCGACTTGCTCGCGCAACTTCTCCACTTCGGCGTCGGTCAGGTCTTTTATTTTGGTCGCGCCATTTACACCAGCGGCAGCGCATATCACGTGCGCGCGGGTGCGTCCGATGCCGTAGATTGCCCTCAAGGCAATCACTGCGTGTTGGTGGTTGGGGATATTGACCCCTGCAATACGTGCCATGCAGCTACCCTATCTTTTTTGAAAGTCGAAAATTATAACACCACGGGCTGGTATTCTCAATCAGCCTTGGCGTTGCTTGTGGCGCGGCTCGGTGCAAATCACCCGCACCACGCGTTTACGAATCACGATCTTGCAGTGACGGCATATCTTCTTCACAGATGCTTGAACTCTCATTATCTTCTCCTTGCCTGCTTTTCTATTTTGCGCGGAACACGATGCGCGCCTTGCTCAAATCATATGGTGTCAATTCGACCGTCACCTTGTCGCCGGGCAGTATGCGAATGTAGTGCATGCGCATCTTGCCCGAGATATGCCCCAGCACCACATGACCATTTTCCAGCTTGATTCGAAATGTTGCGTTGGGAAGCGACTCTTCCACTTCGCCGGCCATCTGAATCACGTCTTCTTTGGACATTAGCGTGTCAACCCGCCTTTGAAGTTTGCCTTCTTCAGCAAACCTTCATACTGGTGCGTCATGAGATACGACTGCACCTGCGTCATGAAGTCCATCGTGACGACTACCATGATCAACAGGGATGTGCCGCCAAAATAAAATGGCACATTCCATTTGACCACCAGAAATTCCGGCAACAGGCATACCAATGAGATATAGACCGCACCAACCATGGTCAGGCGCATCATGATCTTTTCTACATAATTGGCCGTTTGCTCACCCGGGCGAATTCCGGGCAGGAACGCTCCGCTCTTTTTCAGGTTTTCCGCTGTTTCCTTGGGGCTGAACACCAGCGCCGTGTAGAAAAAGCAGAAAAACACGATTGCACCCGCATAAATCAACACATAAATCGGCTGTCCGGGCGACAACTTGTCGCTGATATCCTTGAGCCAGCTCATGCCCGGGCCGCTACCGAACCATCCGGCTATCGTCGCCGGGAACAGGATGATGCTGGAAGCAAAGATGGGCGGAATCACGCCGGCCATATTCAGCTTCAACGGCAAATGAGAACTTTGACCGCCATAAACCTTGTTGCCGACCTGGCGCTTGGCATAGTTCACCAATATCTTGCGCTGGCCACGTTCCACGAACACCACCAATGCTGTCACGGCAATCGCGCCGAAAAACAACGCCAATACCAGTGGGATCGAAAACGCGCCGGTGCGCGCCAATTCCAACGTACTGCCTATCGCTCGCGGCAACCCTGCCGCGATACCAGCAAAAATGATCAGCGAAATCCCGTTGCCCAGACCACGCTCGGTGATCTGCTCGCCCAGCCACATCAGGAACATCGTCCCAGTAACCAAAGTCACCACCGTGGTCAGTTGAAACATCGGGCCCGGATTCAGTACCAGTCCATGCTGGGTTTGCAAAGCCACCGAGATGCCGAACGCCTGGAACATCGCCAGAAACAGGGTTCCATAGCGAGTATATTGCGTGATCTTGCGGCGCCCAGCCTCGCCTTCCTTCTTCAATTGTTCAAGGTGCGGAACGGCCATGGTGGCCAACTGCATGATGATCGATGCAGAAATATACGGCATGATCCCCAGGGCAAAAATGGTAAAGCGCGACAACGCGCCGCCCGAAAACATGTTGAACATGCCCAGAATGCCGTTAGTTTGCGACTTGAACAAATCCGCCAACACGGTCGGGTCGATACCCGGCACGGGAATATGCGCGCCGATCCTGAATACCACCAACGCACCCAGCAAAAACCAGAGACGGCTGCTCAAATCGCCGTATTTGCCCTTGCTCGCACCCTTTGCAACCGTACTCACGTAGTTCCCTTATTCACCGATGCTACCGCCAGCAGCTTCAATCGCCGCGCGTGCACCCTTGCTTGCCTGCAAACCTTGCAGCTTCACTGCCCGGGAAATTTCGCCGCACAGTATCACCTTGGCAGTCAGCGCATTTGCATGCACGACACCCGCCTGTTTCAGCGCCAACAGATCAATATCATCGACCGGCATCTTCTGCAGATCCGACAACCGCACCTGCGCCGTATCGTTGCGCGTCAACGAAATAAATCCGCGCTTGGGCAAACGGCGCTGCAACGGCATTTGGCCGCCTTCAAAGCCGACCTTGTGGAATCCGCCGGCGCGCGATTTCTGGCCCTTGTGGCCGCGACCTGCAGTCTTGCCCAAACCGGAACCGATACCGCGACCCACGCGACGTTTCGCATGCTTGGCGCCTTGTGCAGGTTGAATTTTATTGAGTTGCATCTGTTATGCCTCGCACTTAACCATGTAATACACTTTGTTGATCATGCCGCGAACGCAGGGAGTGTCCTCGAGTTGCACGGTGTGATTGATACGGCGCAGACCCAATCCGCGAATGGTATCGCGATGCGATTGTTTGGTACCGATCAGACTCTTGATCTGCGTCACTTTGATGGTCTTGGTATTCGCTTTGGCCTTGGTCATGATTTACCCCAAAATCTCTTCAACGTTTTTGCCCCGCTTGGCCGCAATCTCCGACGGGGAGTTCATTGCCGTCAGGCCTTTCAACGTGGCGCGCACCACGTTGTACGGATTGCTCGACCCGATGCACTTAGCCAATACGTCGCGCACACCCACTGCCTCGAACACTGCGCGCATCGCGCCCCCTGCGATAATCCCCGTACCTTCGGACGCCGGTTGCATCAGAACCTTCGCCGCCCCGTGTTTGCCCATCACGGTATGGTGCAGCGTGCCATTCTTCAGGCTCACCTTGGCCAGGTTCCTGCGCGCTTCATCCATGGCCTTTTGCACAGCGACCGGGACTTCCTTGGACTTTCCCTTGCCCATCGCCACACGTCCATCGCCATCACCGACCACCGCCAGAGCGGCGAATCCCATGATACGGCCACCCTTGACCACCTTGGTGACGCGGTTGACGGAGATCATCTTTTCGATCAGACCGTCATCGCGCTTTTCCTGTTGCTGCATTTTTCCTTGCGGCTTAGCCATTACTCAACTCCAATTAGAACTGCAGGCCATGTTCGCGCGCGGCTTCTGCCAGCGCCTTGACACGACCATGATATCGATTGCCGGAACGATCAAATGCAACTTGGGTAATGCCGGCGCTTTTTGCCTTTTCTGCAATTCGCTTGCCAATCACCGCAGCAGCGGCCTTGTTGCCGCCATTCGCCAACTCCTTGCGCACTTCTGCTTCGGTGCTCGAAGCACTTGCCAGCACTTTGCTGCCGCAAGCCGAAATCACCTGCGCGTAAATGTGCAAATTTGTGCGATTGATTGCCAAACGAATCGATTTCTTCTCGGCAATGCGTGCACGGGTCTTGCGTGCTCTGCGCTGACGCGCTTGTTTTTTGATCACCATATCCGCCTCAATTATTTCTTCTTGGTTTCTTTCAAAATCACCACTTCATCGCTATAGCGCACACCCTTGCCCTTATAGGGTTCAGGTTCGCGGAAAGCGCGGATCTCAGCGGCAACTTGTCCGACTTGCTGTCTGTTGGCGCCCTTCAACACAACTTCAGTTTGTGTCGGCGTTTCAACTTTCACACCGGCAGGCATCTTGTAGGAAACCGGATGGGAATATCCCAATGTCAGGTTAAGGGTATCGCCGGCAGCCTGCGCTCTGTAACCCACGCCGACCAGCGTCAGCTTGCGCTCAAAGCCCTTGCTGACACCCAGAATCATGTTTGCAAGCAAGGCCCTGAGCGTGCCGGACATCGCATCGGCTTGCTTTGAGTCGTTTTGGGTCTTGAACAATAGCTTGTCTCCCTCGCGCAACACGCTGACATCAGCCGTCAAAGATTGCTTGAGGGTACCCAGGGCACCCTTTACCGATACTTCACCCGCAGCCAGTGTTACTTCGACACCGCTAGGCACTGACACAGGATTCTTGGCTACTCTAGACATGTTTACCTCACTACGCGACCACGCACAGCACTTCACCGCCAATACCATTGGCGCGGGCCTTGCGGTCGGTCATCAAACCTTTGGAAGTCGAAACGATGGCAATACCCAAGCCGTTCATCACTTGGGGAATATCATCGGAACCCTTGTAAACACGCAGTCCTGGACGACTGATGCGCTGGATTTTCTCAATTACCGGACGGCCGCTGTAGTATTTCAGGCCGATTTCAAGCGTATTTTTGCCGCCCTCTCCGGAAATCAAGTTGAAACCATCCACGTAACCTTCGCTTTTCAATACTTCCGCTATCGCCACCTTCAACTTGGACGCAGGCATCGCAACTGATGTTTTTTCCGCCATCTGCGCATTGCGAATGCGAGTCAACATGTCGGAGATCGGATCACTCATACTCATATAATTTCTCCTACCAGCTGGCCTTGACGATACCGGGAATCTCACCGCGCATCGCGAATTCACGCACTTTGATACGCCCCAAACCAAACTTTCTGAAAGTACCGCGCGGACGGCCGGTCAATGCGCAACGGTTACGCAGCCGCACCGGGCTCGAATCACGCGGCAATGCCTGCAATTTGCGGCGCGCATCCGCGCGCTCTTCTTCGCTCAGCTTTACGTTCGAAATCGTCGCCAGCAACAACTCGCGCTTGGCGGCAAACTTCGCAACCAGTTCACGGCGCTTTTGTTCACGGTTAATAACTGCCATCTTAGCCATTAGTCTTCCCTCATTTCTTTAATGGGAGTTTGAATGCCAACAGGAGAGCCTTCGCTTCCTCATCGGTCTTCGCAGAGGTGGTGATGGTGATATTCATACCACGCAATGCATCAATTTTTTCGTACTCAATTTCCGGAAATATGATCTGTTCCTTGACGCCCATGTTGTAATTGCCGCGACCGTCAAACGACTTGCCGGAGATGCCGCGAAAATCGCGAATACGCGGGATGGCCACAGAAATCAGCCTGTCCAGAAATTCATACATGCGGGCTTTGCGCAACGTCACCTTGCAACCGACCGGATACCCCTCGCGGATCTTGAAGCCGGCAATCGATTTCTTGGACAAGGTAACAACCGGTTTCTGGCCGGCAATCTTTTGCATGTCACCGACCGCAAATTCCATCACCTTCTTGTCAGCCACCGCTTCACCGACACCCATATTCAGGGTGATCTTCTCGATCCGGGGCACTTCCATGATGGACTTGTAGCCAAACTGCTTCATCAGGTCCTTGGCGACCTTGTCTTTGTAAAAACTATACAAACGAGCCATGCTCTCTACCCCTTACGCGTCTATCACTTCGCCGCTGGATCTGAACACGCGAACCTTGCGCCCGTCCTCCAGCATTTTAATACCGACTCGATCACCCTTCTTTGCCGCGGAGTTGTATATCGCCACATTTGAAACATGAATGGGCAATTCCATTTCCACGATCCCGCCGGTCAAACCTTTAACCGGATTGGGTTTCTGGTGCTTCTTGACTTTGTTGATCCCGCCAACCAGCAGGTATTCGCCCAAGACGCGCAACACACTGCCGCGACTGCCCTTGTCTTTTCCCGCGATTACAATTACATCATCGTTTTTCTTGATCTTGCGCATGATTTTCCTCGACTCGTTTCGTCTCTGCGTGCTGGATTTCCGGACTTACAGCACTTCCGGCGCCAGCGAAACGATCTTCATGAACTTCTCGGTACGCAACTCGCGCGTCACCGGCCCAAAGATACGTGTACCGATAGGTTCCAGCTTTGCATTCAACAATACGGCGGCATTGCCATCGAACTTGACCAGCGATCCGTCATTCCGGCGCACACCCTTGGCAGTGCGAACCACCACGGCGTTGTAGACCTCGCCCTTTTTTACCCGGCCACGAGGAGCCGCATCCCGGATGCTGACCTTGATCACATCGCCAACGGAAGCATAACGGCGCTTGGAACCGCCCAAAACCTTGATGCACATTACCGAGCGTGCACCCGTATTGTCAGCCACATCTAGAACAGACTGCATTTGTATCATTATTTAATCTCCAACTTGTTCCGCTCACAGCGGCCAGTTTTGGAACCCGTTCGGGTTAGGTCGCCGCAAGCGGCGGTCAAAATATTCCTTTTCTTCCTATCGTTCGCATCCTCTCCCTTTGGGAGAGGATTGAGGAGAGGGTTCTGAAACGAAGCCGCGCATTATATGCAAATCCAGGAAAGACGCAAGCAATAATTGCAATTAAGTGTTCGCCGCCTTCTCCAGCAGCTTTGCAACTCGCCAACTCTTGGTCTTGGACAGCGGGCGGCACTCTTCAATCGTGACCACATCGCCGGCATGAAACTCGTTGGCTTCATCATGAGCATGATATTTCTTTGAAACGCGGATGATCTTGCCCAGCAGCGGGTGTTTTACTTTGCGCTCGACCAGGACCGTTACGGTCTTGTCCATCTTGTCGCTCGTGACCGTACCCGTCAGGGTACGTTTCATGCCGGATTCGATTGTTGCTTTAGCTTCGCTCATTTCTGGGCACCTTTTTGTGTCAAGACCGTCTTCACCCTGGCAATATCACGGCGCACCTTGCGAAATTCGCTGGTGTTGGTCATTTGTTGTGTCGCAACCTGCATACGCAAACCAAACTGGGCCTTGGTCAAGGACAGCAGTTCGCCTTGCAGTTCCGCTGCCGACTTGGTTTTAAGTTCACTGGCTTTCATGTTATGTACCCACCTGTCTAACCACAAAAGTTGTTGCCAGAGGCAACTTTGCCGCAGCGAGAAGAAAGGCTTCACGAGCCAGTGTTTCGCTTACGCCGTCCATTTCATACAGCATCTTGCCGGGTTGAATCTCGGCAACATAGTATTCCGGATTGCCCTTGCCGTTGCCCATGCGGACTTCAGCCGGTTTCTTGGAGATCGGCTTGTCCGGAAAAATACGTATCCAGATACGCCCGCCGCGCTTGATGTGACGAGTCATCGCACGGCGCGCTGCTTCGATCTGGCGCGCCGTCAAACGTCCGCGCACGATCGCCTTCAGGCCGAACTCGCCAAAACTGACCTTGTTGCCGCGGGTGGCGATGCCGGTGTTCCGGCCCTTTTGTTCCTTGCGGAATTTTCTTCTAGCTGGCTGTAGCATGCTTTACTCCCGACTTTCTTGCTTTCTTTTCCGGTTCTGCGGCAACTGGCGCAACAATGGCTTCTTGGTTCGAAGTTTCACCCTTGAACACCCAAACCTTCACGCCGATGACGCCATATGTGGTTTTAGCTTCGGACGTGCCATAGTCGATATCGGCACGCAAGGTATGCAGAGGCACACGGCCTTCGCGATACCATTCGGTGCGGGCAATCTCGATGCCGTTCAGGCGACCCGCGCTCATGATCTTGATGCCTTGCGCACCGAGGCGCATCGCATTTTGCATTGCGCGCTTCATCGCGCGGCGGAACATGATGCGTTTTTCCAGCTGCGCGGTAATGCTTTCGGCGATCAGTTGCGCATCGATTTCCGGTTTGCGCACTTCCTCTATCGCAACGTCGACAGATTGCAGCCCCATGCGCTTGCGCAATTCTGCACGCAATGATTCGATATCCTCGCCCTTTTTGCCGATGACCATACCCGGGCGGGCCGTATAAATTGTTACCTTGGCATTCTTCGCCGGGCGCTCGATGACCACCTTAGAGACACCGGCGGCGACCAGCTTCTTTTTAAGGTAGGCGCGGACATCGATATCCTTGAGCAGCAAATCAGAGAAATTGGCGCTATTGGCGTACCACTTGGAATCCCAGTTTTTACGAACGCTCAACCGGAAACCGGTTGGATGAATTTTCTGTCCCATGATTTATCCTTAGCTCCCGACGCTGACCGTTATGTGGCAAGTTTGCTTTTCAAGACGATTGCCTTGCCCCTTGGCCTTGGCGATAAAACCTCTGCCGGACGCTGCCTTGTCTACGTAAATGACTTTGACCTTCAGTTCGTCGATGTCGGCTCCGTCGTTGTGCTCGGCGTTCGCAATCGCGGACTCAAGCGCCTTCTTGATGATGACTGCGGCCTTTTTCGGACTGAACGCCAGAATGTTGAGCGCTTGCGCAACCGGCAAACCACGGATCTGGTCGGCCACCAAACGGCCCTTTTGGGCTGACAGATGAATTCTTTTTGCAACTGCGGTTGTCGTTTTCATCATGCCTCCTTATTTCTTGACCACTGCTTTTTTATCGGCAGAATGGCCCTTGAAAGTGCGCGTCAGCGAAAATTCACCCAATTTGTGGCCCACCATGTTTTCGGAAACGTAGACCGGTATATGTTGCTTGCCGTTATGCACCGCAATCGTCAGGCCGACGAACTCGGGCAACACCGTTGAACGGCGCGACCAGGTTTTCACCGGGCGCTTGTCATTGGTCGCTCGCACTGCCTCGATCTTCTTGAGCAGGTGCGCATCTACAAACGGACCTTTTTTAACTGAACGTGCCATATTTATCTACCCCTTAAACCTTAAAGCGACGGCGCACGATCATGCCGCTGGTGCGCTTGTTGCGACGTGTACGGAAACCCTTGGCTGGCACGCCCCACGGACTGACCGGATGACGGCCTGCCGCAGTCTTGCCCTCGCCACCGCCATGCGGGTGATCGATCGGATTCATGACCACACCGCGGACGGTGGGACGGACACCGCGCCAGCGCATCGCACCGGCCTTGCCGATGGAACGCAGGCTATGCTCGGAATTTCCGACCTCGCCCAAAGTCGCTTTGCAATCGATATGAACCTTGCGAATCTCGCCTGAGCGCAATCGCAACTGCGCATAACTGCCTTCGCGAGCCAGCAGTTGCACCGAAGTGCCTGCGGAACGGGCCAGTTGCGCACCCTTTCCGGGCAGCATTTCAATGCAATGTATAGTCGAGCCGACCGGCACGTTGCGCAATGGCAATGCATTGCCCGGCTTGATCGGCGCTTCAGAACCGCTCACCAGGATTGCGCCGGCCGCAACGCCCTTGGGCGCAATGATGTAACGGCGCTCGCCATCCGCATAGCATAGCAAAGCCAGATTCGCGCTCCGGTTTGGATCATATTCAAGGCGCTCCACTGTCGCGGGAATACCATCCTTGTTGCGTTTGAAATCCACCATGCGATAGTGCTGCTTGTGGCCCCCGCCCTTATGGCGGGTAGTGATATGACCATTATTGTTGCGGCCCGCTGTGCTGGACTGCTTTTCCAGCAACGCGGCAACCGGCTTCCCCTTGTGCAGGTCCCGGTTGACAACACGCACGACGGCGCGCTGACCCGGGGTTGTTGGTTTCAGTTTAATCAATGCCATGACGATTATCCTTGCTCGCTTGCAGCAAAATTGATTTCCTGGCCTGCAGCCAGGCATACATAAGCCTTTTTCCAGTCGTTGCGACGACCAACGACACGGCCGCTGCGTTTGACCTTGCCCTTGACGCATGCCACCTGCACACTATCCACGCTCACCTTGAACATCATCTCAACGGCGGCTTTGATTTCAGGCTTGGTCGCATCAGTCGCAACACGGAAAATGACCTGCTCATTCTTTTCTGCAACATGCGTTGCCTTCTCCGAGATTTGCGGAGCAAGCAATACATTCATCAGACGTTCCTGGCTGAATTTCTGGGTGTTTGATTTTTTGGAATTCATGCGAACATCTCCTCGATTTTGGCCACCGCATTGCGTGTCACCAAAACATTTGGGAAACGCACCAGGCTGACGGGATCGGCCTGATTGGCTTCCAGCACCAGCACGTTGGGCAAATTGCGCGAAGACAAATACAGGTTTTCATCAATGTTGTCGGTAATGATCAACAGGCGAAAGAGCTTGGTATCCACCCCCAGGCCCTTGATCTTCTGGGCCAGCAATTTTGTCTTTGGCGAATCGACCGTCAGGCTGTCCACGACGACCAGGCGGTTTTCGCTGACCAGCCTGGACAAGATGGACGCGTAACCGGCGCGATACATCTTGCGGTTGACCTTTTGCGAGTAGTTTTCTTCCGCCGTGTTCGGGAATATCTTGCCGCCCCCCCGCCACAACGGACTCGACGCCATACCGGCGCGCGCGCGACCCGTGCCCTTTTGCTTGAACGGCTTGCGGGTACTCTTGGCGATCTCACTGCGGCCTTTTTGCTTGCTGTTGCCGGCCCGCGCGTTGGCCTGGTAGGCTGTTATCAGCTGATGGACCAAATCCTCGTTGTATTCACGACCAAACAACTCGTCCGAAGCTTTCAGATTCGCGCTTGACTGACCCTTATCGTTGATGACTTTGAGTTCCATTACACACCTGCCTTTACTGCGGGACGCACGATGATGCTGCTGTTGATGCTGCCTGGCACAGCACCTTTGACCAGCAACAATTGGCGCGCGACATCGACCCGCACTACCTGCAGATTTTGCACGGTCCGTTGCACGTCACCCAAGTGTCCGGTCATGCGCTTTCCGGGAAAAACGCGGCCGGGATCTTGCGCCATACCGATGGAACCGGGTACGTTATGCGATTTGGAGTTGCCGTGAGAGGCGCGGCCCGATTTGAAATGGTGGCGCTTGATGGTGCCGGCGTAACCCTTGCCTTTGGAGACACCGGTAACATCCACGAGCTGACCGACCTGAAAGATCTCGACACTGACCACAGAACCCGCTTGCAGTCCGTCCAGTTGTCCAGGAGATATGGTAAATTCCTTAAGCACACTTCCCGCTTGCACACCCGCCTTCGCGTAGTGTCCGGCGGCAGCTTTGCTGACGCGGCCGGGACGGCGAACCCCGTGTGCCAATTGCACAGCAGTGTAGCCATCGGTGCCCGCGGATTTAACCTGAGTGACACGATTGTTGGACACTTCCAGCACTGTCACCGGCAACGTTGATCCGTCCTCGGCAAAAACGCGAGTCATGCCAATCTTGCGACCGACAAGTCCTAAGCTCATTTTTATTTCCTCTTGTTAAGGGGCTGACTACAATTGGTCAGCCGATTTGTTTCTATTGGTACTTACGAACAGCAAAAACAGGGCAAGCAATTATTGCAACTTGATCTCTACATCAACGCCCGCCGGCAGATCCAGCTTCATCAGCGCATCAACCGTCTTGTCGGTCGGATCGACGATGTCCATCAGACGCAAATGGGTGCGGATCTCGAACTGATCGCGCGAAGTCTTGTTGACATGCGGGGAGCGCAACACATCGAAACGCTCGATCTTGGTTGGCAACGGCACCGGGCCATTCACCACCGCGCCGGTGCGCTTTGCCGTTTCAACGATACGCGCTGCCGACTGGTCGATCAGACGATAATCAAACGCCTTCAAGCGTATGCGGATTTTTTGACTTTGCATAATCTTCTCTTGCCATATACGCGGCAATGCCGCTAATTAAAGAACGAAATCGCGTGGCCAGACCAAGGACCCGGACCACGCGAGGGCGCGCATTGTATCCCTACTCAATAATCTTTGCAACCACCCCGGCGCCGACGGTACGGCCGCCTTCGCGGATCGCGAAGCGCAAGCCCTCTTCCATCGCGATCGGGTTGATCAGGTTCACCGTGATGCTGACGTTGTCCCCTGGCATCACCATCTCGGTGCCGGCAGGCAGTTCAACCGCCCCGGTCACGTCGGTGGTGCGGAAGTAGAACTGCGGACGGTAGCCCTGGAAGAACGGGGTGTGGCGCCCGCCTTCGTCCTTGCCCAGCACGTAGATCTCGGCGGTGAATTTGGTGTGCGGGGTGATCGAGCCCGGCTTGGCCAATACCTGGCCGCGCTCGACTTCTTCACGCTTGGTGCCGCGCAACAGCACGCCGACGTTGTCGCCCGCCTGACCCTGGTCGAGCAGTTTGCGGAACATTTCCACGCCGGTGCAGGTGGTCTTGAGGGTGGGCTTGATGCCGACGATCTCGAGTTCTTCGCCGACCTTGACGATGCCGCGTTCGATACGGCCGGTCACCACGGTGCCGCGCCCGGAGATGGAGAATACGTCTTCCACCGGCATCAGGAACGCGCCGTCCAGCGCGCGCTTCGGCTCGGGAATGTAGCTGTCCAGCGCATCGGCCAGACGGAAGATGGAGGGTTCGCCCAGGTCGCCCTGGTCGCCCTGCAGGGCCTTCAGCGCCGAGCCCTTGATGATGGGGATGTCATCGCCGGGGAAGTCATATTTGGAGAGCAGTTCGCGCACTTCCATTTCGACCAGTTCGAGCAGTTCCTCGTCGTCGACCATGTCGCATTTGTTCAGGAACACCACGATGTAGGGAACGCCCACCTGGCGCGCCAGCAGGATGTGTTCGCGGGTCTGCGGCATCGGGCCGTCGGCCGCCGATACCACCAGGATCGCGCCGTCCATCTGCGCCGCACCGGTGATCATGTTCTTGATGTAGTCGGCGTGGCCCGGGCAGTCTACGTGGGCGTAGTGGCGCTTGGCGGTCTCGTATTCAACGTGCGCGGTGTTGATCGTGATGCCGCGCGCCTTCTCTTCCGGCGCCGCGTCAATCTGGTCATATCCCTTGGCTTCGCCGCCAAATTTCTTGGCCAACACGGTCGTGATCGCCGCCGTCAGCGTGGTCTTGCCGTGGTCCACGTGCCCGATCGTGCCTACGTTAACGTGCGGTTTGGTGCGCTCAAATTTGCTCTTTGCCATGATTAAGGTTCCTCGAATCTAAATTGCTATTTCTTGCTCATGATGGCTTCAGCGACATTCTTCGGCGCTTCCGAATAATGCTTGAATTCCATCGTATAGGTTGCACGGCCCTGGGTTGCCGAACGCAATGCAGTGGAGTAGCCAAACATTTCCGCCAGCGGCACTTCTGCCTTGACCACCTTGCCGCCACCGGCCATGTCGTCCATGCCCTGCACCATACCGCGGCGGGATGAAAGATCACCCATCACCGTGCCGGTGTAATCTTCCGGCGTCTCCACTTCGACCGACATCATCGGCTCCAGCAGAACCGGACTGGCTTTGCGCATGCCGTCCTTGAATGCCATCGAAGCTGCCATCTTGAAGGCATTTTCATTGGAGTCCACGTCGTGGTAAGAACCGTCGAACAGGGTACATTTCACATCAACGACCGGGAAGCCCGCCAGCACGCCATTCGGCAGCGTTTCGCGCAGACCTTTTTCCACTGCCGGGATGTATTCGCGGGGAACCGTGCCACCCTTGATCGCATCGACAAATTCAAAACCCTTGCCCGCCTCGTTTGGCTCCATCTTGAGCCAGACATGGCCATACTGCCCGCGGCCGCCGGACTGCTTGACAAACTTGCCCTCGATCTCGACCGGCTTCCTGATCGCTTCGCGGTAGGCCACTTGCGGGGCACCCACGTTGGCTTCCACGCCGAATTCCCGCTTCATGCGGTCAACCAGGATCTCCAGGTGCAGTTCGCCCATGCCGGAAATGATCGTCTGGCCGGACTCCTCGTCGGTGCGCACGCGGAACGACGGGTCTTCCTGCGCCAGACGGTTGAGCGCCAGACCCATCTTCTCCTGGTCGACCTTGGTTTTCGGTTCGACCGCAACGTGGATCACCGGTTCGGGAAATACCATGCGTTCCAGGATGATTTCCTTGGCGGGATCGCACAAGGTATCTCCCGTGGTGGCTTCTTTCAGCCCTACTGCGGCAGCGATGTCGCCAGCGAACACTTCCTTGATTTCTTCGCGTTCATTGGCATGCATCAGCAGGATACGGCCGATTCGTTCCTTTTTCCCCTTGATCGGGTTATAGATCGTGTCGCCCGATTTGAGCATCCCCGAATAAACGCGGAAGAATATCAGTTGCCCGACAAACGGATCAGTCATGATCTTGAACGCCAAGCCGGCAAAGGGTTCGCTATCCGCCGCCTTGCGCTCGCCGATGGAACCATCCGGCAATTCACCCTTCACCGGCGGAATGTCGGTCGGCGCGGGCAAGTAGTCGATCACCGCATCCAGCATGGCTTGCACGCCCTTGTTCTTGAACGCCGAACCGCACAGCATCGGCACGATCTCGCTGGCGATGCTGCGAATACGCAGACACTGCTTGATTTCAGCTTCGGACAGATCGCCTTCCTCGAGGTACTTGTTCATCATTTCCTCGGAGGCTTCGGCAGCACTTTCAACCATCTTCTCGCGCCACTCCTTGGCTTTCGCCACCAATTCGGCAGGGATATCGCGCAGTTCATAATTCATGCCCTGCGACGCCTCGTCCCAGTAGATGGCCTTCATGCGGATCAGATCGATCACACCCTCGAACTTTTCTTCGGCGCCGATGGGGATCTGGATGGGAACCGGGTTGGCATGCAAACGCGTGCGCATCTGCTCATACACCTTGAAGAAGTTGGCACCCTGGCGATCCATCTTGTTCACGAATGCCAGACGGGGAACACGGTATTTGTTGGCCTGGCGCCACACGGTTTCAGACTGGGGCTGCACGCCGCCCACCGCACAGTAGACCATGCATGCGCCGTCCAGCACACGCATCGAACGCTCCACTTCAATGGTGAAGTCCACGTGGCCCGGGGTATCGATGATATTGATACGATGCTCGGGAAGCGATTTGTCCATTCCCTTCCAGAAACACGTTGTCGCGGCCGAAGTGATGGTAATACCGCGCTCCTGCTCCTGCTCCATCCAGTCCATGATGGCGGCGCCGTCGTGCACTTCGCCGATCTTGTGACTCACGCCGGTATAAAACAGGACTCGTTCGGTAGTGGTGGTCTTGCCTGCGTCGATATGCGCGCTGATGCCGATATTCCGATAACGCTCGATTGGAGTTTTTCGTGCCACGGTAGATGCCTAACTATAATAGATGTATTGGTTAAAAACCTCAGGTCGGGCGTATTGCAGCCCGATTTGAATTGCTATCCGGATTGCCTTCCGATCAGAAGCGGAAATGCGAAAATGCCTTATTCGCCTCCGCCATGCGGTGCACTTCCTCGCGTTTTTTCACTGCGCCACCGCGACCCTCTGACGCATCGATCAATTCTCCGGCCAGACGCATGCCCATGGATTTTTCGCCGCGCTTGCGCGCGAAATCCTTGAGCCAGCGCATGCCCAGCGCGATGCGGCGGGAAGGGCGCACCTCGACCGGAACCTGATAGTTCGCTCCGCCGACACGGCGGCTCTTGACCTCGACCTGAGGCTTGACATTGGTCAGCGCCAGGTTGAATACCTCGATCGGATCCTTGCTGGTCTTCTTGACGATCTGCTCCAGAGCGCCATACAGGATGCGCTCGGCGACCGACTTCTTGCCCGCGGTCATCAATACGTTTACGAACTTGGACAGATCCTGGTTGCCATACTTTGGATCGGGCAGGACTTCGCGTTTGGGGACTTCTCTACGTCTTGGCATAGCTACCTCGGTTTATTTTTTGGCTCGAATGAATATTGATGAACAAAATTATGCTTTTTTGGCGCGCTTCGAACCGTACTTGGAACGGCCTTGCTTGCGGTCTTTGACGCCCGCGGTGTCCAGACTGCCGCGCACCATGTGATAACGCACACCCGGCAAATCCTTTACACGGCCTCCGCGCAACAGGACCACCGAGTGCTCCTGCAAATTGTGGCCTTCGCCGCCGATGTAACTGATCACCTCGAAACCATTGGTCAATCGCACCTTGGCCACCTTGCGCAGCGCCGAGTTGGGCTTTTTCGGAGTCGTGGTATAGACACGCGTACACACACCGCGTTTTTGCGGAGAACCCGCCAGCGCCGGGACTTTGCTCTTTTCGACGATCGCTGCACGCGGCTTACGGATCAACTGGTTAATGGTTGGCATTTTCTACACATCCTAAATAATTCTAAATTTTTGTTCGAAATCAATAAATAAAAACGGACCGTCGCAGCCGGACTCACAAACATATCCGCTGCGACGGGAAAAAAGGTTGCGAATTCTAGAGAGAAACCCCTGAGGTGTCAAGCAATTCCCCCAATCCGGCCTCATCTCCCTCCCGTATCTCGCGGCCTTCGGCAATGTCGATACCCAGACGCTGCTTGCGACGCGTGACGTGATAGGCCAGCCCGGTTCCGGCCGGAATCAAACGGCCAACGATGACATTCTCCTTGAGTCCGCGCAGATCGTCGCGCTTGCCCATGATCGCCGCTTCGGTCAACACGCGCGTGGTTTCCTGGAAGGAAGCCGCGGAGATGAACGAATCGGTGGACAGCGATGCCTTGGTAATGCCGAGCAGCACATCAACAAAACTTGCCGGGTTTTTCTTTTCAGCCAGCATTTTTTCGTTTTCGATCAGCAAATCGGCACGTTCAACCTGTTCCCCGGTAATGAAGCGCGTATCACCGACATCTGTGATCTGCACGCGGCGCAACATCTGGCGCACGATCACCTCGATATGCTTGTCGCTGATCTTCACACCCTGCAAACGATAGACCTCCTGCACTTCATCGGTGATGTAACGCGCCAGTGCGGGCACGCCCAACAAACGGAGAATGTCATGCGGGTCGGCCGGGCCGTCCACAATCATTTCACCCTGGTTCACGACTTGGCCGTCGTGTGCCAGAACATGCTTCTCCTTCGGAATCAGGAATTCATGGGCCACGCCGTCGACATCGGTGATCACCAGACGTTGCTTGCCCTTCGTGTCCTTGCCGAACGAGACGGTACCTGTCACCTCGGCCAGCATGCCCGCATCCTTGGGTACGCGCGCCTCAAACAACTCGGCCACGCGCGGCAGACCGCCGGTGATATCGCGTGTCTTGCTGCTCTCCTGGGGGATACGCGCCAGCACATCGCCGACACCCACCAACTGGCCGTCCTCGACGGTGATGATGGAACCGGTCTGGAATGTCACGCTGACCGCTGTGTCGGTGCCGGCCAGCTTGACTTCCTTGCCTGCTTCGTCGAACAAGCGCACCATGGGACGCACGCCCTTGCTTTGCGCGGAGGATCGCTTCGGATCGATTACCACCAGCGTGGAAAGTCCGGTCACCTCGTCGATCTGCTTCGCGACGGTCGCACCTTCCTCGACATTCTGGAAGCTTACCGTACCGGCATATTCGGTGATGATCGGACGGGTGTGAGGATCCCATGTTGCCAGGACCACACCCGCACGCACATTGTCGCCCTGCTTGACCGTCACGGTCGCGCCATAGGGCACCTTGTGACGCTCGCGTTCACGGCCATGATCGTCGACGATGATGACCTCGGCACTGCGGGCAACCACGATCACTTCACCGCGCACGGTCGTCACCACACGCATGTTCGCGCTGTACTTCAATTCACCATTGGATTTGCTTTCCACCTGGCTGGCCACTACCGTACGCGAAGCCGCGCCGCCGATGTGGAAGGTGCGCATGGTCAACTGTGTGCCCGGCTCACCGATGGATTGCGCGGCGATAACGCCGACCGCTTCTCCCGTATTCACCATGCCGCCGCGTCCGAGATCCCGGCCGTAGCACTTCGCACACAATCCAAAACGGGTTTCGCAGCTCAACGGGGTGCGCACGCGCACTTCATCGACACCAAGTGTCTCGATGCGCTCAACCGCCGTTTCGTCCAGAAGAGTACCGGCGTGATAGAGCGTTTCACCGCTTTCCGGATTGACCACATCGGCGCTGATCACGCGGCCCAGTATGCGTTCAGCCAGCGCCTCGATGACTTCACCGCCCTCCACCATGGCTTTCATCGCCGTGCCATTGGTCGTTCCGCAGTCATCCTCGATCACCACCAGATCCTGGGTCACATCCACCAGGCGGCGGGTCAGATAACCGGAATTCGCGGTCTTCAACGCGGTATCCGCCAAGCCCTTGCGCGCACCGTGCGTGGAAATGAAGTACTGCAGCATGTTCAACCCTTCGCGGAAATTCGCGGTAATCGGGGTCTCGATGATCGAGCCATCCGGCTTGGCCATCAGGCCGCGCATCCCGGCAAGCTGGCGTATCTGCGCTGCCGAACCACGCGCTCCGGAATCGGCCATCATGTAAATCGAGTTGAATGACTCCTGCATCACCGGCTTGCCCTTGACCATGCGCGCTTCACCCGTAATGCGATCAATCACCGGTTCGCTGCCGAGCTGTTCCATCATGGCTTTGGCCACCACGTCGCCGGTGCGCCCCCAGATATCCACAACCTTGTTGTACCGCTCGCCATCGGTGACCAGGCCGGAGGTGTACTGGGTATAGATCTCCTTTACTTCCTTTTCGGCAGCAGCGATCAGTTCATTCTTTTGCAGCGGCATCAGCATGTCATCCACGGCAATCGATATCCCGGCACGAGTCGCGTAGGTGAATCCGGTGTACATCAGCTTGTCCGCCATGATCACGGTATCGCGCAGGCCGCACTGGCGGAAGCTGGCGTTGATCAAACGCGAGATCTCCTTTTTCTTGAGCGCCTTGTTGATCAGCGCGAAGGGAAGACCCGCCGGCAATACTTCGGACAGCAGCGCGCGGCCCACCGTCGTTTCATAGCGCACCAGCTTTTCAACCGGTTGACCGGCTTCATCCTTGTGAATTTCCTTGAGGCGCACGATCACCTTTGCTTGCAGCTCGACTTCGCGGGTCTCGTATGCACGCGACACTTCCGCGATATTGGCGAACATCGAGCCTTCGCCCAATGCACCGACCTTTTCGCGGGTCATGTAATAGAGGCCAAGCACGATATCCTGGGACGGCACAATGATGGGCTCGCCATTGGCGGGCGACAGCACGTTGTTCGAAGCCAGCATCAGCGTGCGCGCTTCCATCTGCGCTTCCAGCGAAAGGGGGACGTGAACGGCCATCTGGTCGCCGTCGAAGTCTGCGTTGAACGCGGAGCACACCAGCGGATGCAGCTGGATCGCCTTGCCCTCGATCAGGATAGGCTCGAACGCCTGGATGCCCAGGCGGTGCAGCGTCGGCGCGCGGTTCAGCATGACCGGATGTTCGCGTATCACTTCCTCGAGTATGTCCCATACAATCGGTTCTTCGGCTTCGACCATGCGTTTGCTGGCCTTGATCGTGGTTGCCAGACCCATCGCCTCGAGGCGGCTGAAAATGAACGGCTTGAACAACTCCAGCGCCATCTTCTTCGGCAAACCGCACTGGTGCAATTTCAGTTGAGGCCCCACCACGATCACCGAACGGCCGGAATAATCGACGCGCTTGCCCAGCAGGTTCTGGCGGAAACGGCCGCTCTTGCCCTTGATCATGTCGGCCAGGGACTTCAGCTGGCGCTTGTTCGCGCCGGTCATCGCCTTGCCGCGACGGCCGTTGTCCAGCAACGAATCGACCGCTTCCTGCAGCATGCGCTTCTCGTTGCGCACAATGATGTCCGGCGCCTTCAATTCCAGCAGCCGACGCAGACGATTGTTGCGGTTGATCACGCGACGATACAAATCGTTCAGGTCGGAAGTCGCAAAACGGCCGCCATCCAGCGGCACCAGCGGACGCAACTCGGGGGGCAGCACCGGCAACACCGTCATCACCATCCATTGCGGCTTGATGCCAGACGCATTGAAGGCCTCGAGTATCTTGAGGCGTTTTGCATATTTCTTGATCTTGGTTTCCGATCCGGTAGCGGCCAATTCGGAGCGTATGGCATCGATTTCCCCGGCCACATCAAGGCTGCCGAGCAGCGCGCGTATACCTTCCGCGCCCATCATCGCGGTGAATTCGTCGCCGTATTCTTCGGTCTTGGCCAGATAGTCATCCTCAGACAGCAACTGGCCGCGGTTCAGCGGTGTCATGCCGGGTTCGGTAACGACATAGGCCTCGAAATACAGCACGCGCTCGATGTCGCGCAAGGTCATGTCCAGCACCATGCCAAGACGCGACGGCAAGGATTTCAGGAACCAGATGTGCGCAACCGGACTGGCCAGTTCGATATGCCCCATGCGCTCGCGGCGCACCTTCGACAGCGTGACCTCCACGCCGCATTTCTCGCAGATCACGCCGCGGTGCTTCAGTCGCTTGTACTTGCCGCACAGGCACTCGTAATCCTTTACCGGTCCGAAAATCTTCGCGCAGAACAGCCCGTCACGCTCCGGTTTGAAGGTGCGGTAATTGATGGTTTCCGGCTTTTTGACCTCGCCGTAGGACCACGAGCGGATCTTCTCCGGCGAAGCAAGACCGATCTTGATCGCGTCGAATTCTTCCTTTTGGGTGACCTGTTTGAACAAATCCAATAATGATTTCATTTGAGACTCCTCAAAATTCAAGATGCAAGGCAAAAGGTGCAAGATTCAAGGTTTTTCATGTCCCTTTTCCCTTGCCCCTTGCTTCTGTATTAGTGACGCACCAGATCCATATCGATCGCCAGGGAACGGATTTCCTTGATGACCACGTTGAATGATTCCGGCATGCCGGCATCGATCTTGTGTTCGCCCTTGACAATGCTTTCATAGACCTTGGTACGCCCGGCCACGTCATCCGACTTGACCGTGAGCATTTCCTGCAGGGTGTATGCCGCGCCATAAGCTTCCAGCGCCCACACTTCCATCTCACCGAAACGCTGGCCGCCGAACTGCGCCTTGCCGCCCAATGGCTGCTGGGTCACCAAGCTGTACGGACCGGTTGAACGCGCGTGCATCTTGTCGTCAACCAGATGGTGCAGCTTCAGGATGTGCTTGTAGCCGACTGTCACCTGGCGGTCGAATGCCTCGCCGGTACGGCCGTCGTAAAGCGTGGTCTGGCCCGACGTCGGCAGGTCCGCCAGTTCCAGCATGTACTTGATTTCTTCCTCGCTGGCACCATCGAATACCGGCGTCGCAAACGGCACGCCATGCTTCAGGTTGCGGCACAACTCGATGACCTCGTCATCACTGAATGCATCCAGATCGACATTTTGCCCGTTATGGTGGTTGTAGATCTTGCCGAGGAACTTGCGCACCTCGGTGATCTTGGCATTGGTTTGCAGCATCTCGTCAATCTTCTTGCCCAATCCCTTTGCCGCCCAACCCAGATGGGTTTCCAGAATCTGGCCGATGTTCATCCGCGACGGCACGCCAAGCGGGTTCAGCACCACGTCAACCGGCGTGCCATCAGCCATGTACGGCATATCCTCGACCGGCACGATGCGCGACACTACACCCTTATTGCCGTGCCGGCCGGCCATCTTGTCGCCGGGCTGCAGGCGGCGCTTCACCGCGACATAAACTTTGACCATCTTCTGCACACCGGCTTGCAGTTCATCGCCCTGTGTCAACTTTTTCTTCTTCAGTTCGAACGCAGCGTCGAACTCGGCACGCTTCTGCGCCAGACCATCCTTGACCTGCTCCAACTGAGCGGCCACCTCTTCGCTGGCAACGCGAATATCGAACCAATGGTGAGGCTCGACGCTGTGCAGATATTCCTTGGTCAGTTTGGTACCCTTGACCAGTTTTTTCGGTCCGCCGTTCGCAACCTTGCCGTTCAACAGCTTTTCCAGACGGGCGAACACGTCATCCTCCACGATGCGCATCTGGTCGACCAGATCCTTCTTGTAGCGATTCAGTTCGTCATCGATGATCTGCTGGGCGCGCTTGTCGCGCTGCAAACCTTCACGCGTGAACACCTGCACATCGATCACCGTTCCGGAACTGCCGGTCGGCACACGCAGACTGGTATCCTTCACGTCCGAAGCCTTCTCGCCGAAGATCGCGCGCAACAGCTTTTCTTCCGGGGTCAGCTGGGTCTCTCCCTTCGGTGTGACCTTGCCGACCAGCACGTCGCCCACAGCGACTTCCGCGCCGATATGCACGATGCCGCATTCATCCAGGCGCGCCAGCTGCGCTTCGGCCAGGTTGGGAATGTCGCGGGTGATCTCTTCCGCACCCAGCTTGGTATCGCGGGCCGCGATGGTCAACTCCTCGATGTGGATCGAGGTGAACCGGTCCTGTGCCGAAACGCGCTCGGAGATCAGGATCGAGTCCTCATAGTTGTATCCGTTCCATGGCATGAAAGCGACCAGCATGTTCTGGCCGAGCGCCAGTTCGCCCATGTCGGTGGAAGCCCCGTCCGCCACCACGTCCCCGCGGCTGATCACATCGCCCACCTTGACCAGCGGCCGCTGGTTGATGTTGGTGTTCTGGTTGGAACGGGTGTATTTGGTCAGATTGTAGATATCCACACCGACTTCGCCGGCGGTGGTTTCCTCGTCGTTGACACGCACCACGATGCGGGCAGCGTCGACATAGTCGATTCGTCCGCCGCGCCACGCCTGCACGGTCGTGCCGGAGTCCACCGCCACGGTGCGTTCCAGGCCGGTTCCCACCAGCGGCTTTTCCGCGCGCAGGCAGGGAACGGCTTGGCGCTGCATGTTTGCACCCATCAGGGCGCGGTTGGCGTCGTCATGTTCCAGGAACGGGATCAGCGAAGCGGCCACCGACACCACCTGGGAAGGCGAAACGTCCATGTATTCCATCTGGTCCGGAGCGGACAGCACGAACTCGTTGTGATGGCGTGCCGACACGATATCGTTGGTGAAGTGGCCGCGCTTGTCGAGTTCCGCATTGGCCTGCGCAATGGTGAACTTGCCTTCCTCGATTGCCGAGAGGTAATCGACCTCATCGGATACCTTGCCCTTGGATACCTTGCGGTAGGGCGTCTCGATGAAACCGTACTCGTTGGTGCGCGCATACAACGCCAGCGAATTGATCAGGCCGATGTTCGGGCCTTCCGGGGTTTCGATCGGGCACACGCGGCCATAGTGGGTCGGATGCACGTCGCGCACCTCGAAGCCGGCGCGTTCGCGGGTCAAGCCGCCCGGTCCCAGCGCCGAGATGCGGCGCTTGTGGGTGATCTCGGACAAGGGGTTGGTCTGGTCCATGAATTGCGACAACTGGCTCGAACCGAAAAACTCCTTGACTGCCGCCGAGATCGGCTTGGCATTGATCAGGTCATGCGGCATCAGGTTGTCGGTCTCGGCCTGGCCGAGACGCTCCTTGACGGCGCGTTCCACGCGAGCCAATCCGGCGCGGAACTGGTTTTCGGCCAATTCGCCGACGGCGCGCACGCGGCGGTTGCCGAGGTGATCGATGTCATCGATCTCGCCGTGCCCGTTGCGCAACTCCACCAGAATCTTCACCACCGCAACGATGTCCTCATTGGACAAAATCGACGCACCGGTCAGTTCTTCACGGCCGACACGGCGATTGAATTTCATGCGGCCCACGACCGAAAGGTCATAGCGATCTTCGTTGAAGAACAGGCCGTTGAACAGGTTCTCCACTGCTTCTTCGGTGGGCGGCTCGCCGGGGCGCATCATGCGGTAGATCGCCACCCGCGCAGTCCATTGGTCTACCGTTTCATCGGTACGCAGGGTTTGAGAAATGAAAGCGCCGTGATCCAGATCATTGGTGTACAAGGTGCTGATCTTCTTGATACCTGCAGCCTGCATCGAATGCAGCATGGCCTCGGTAATCTCGTCATTGGCGTTCGCGATGATTTCGCCGCTCTCCTTGTCGACCACATTTTCGGCAATCACGCGCCCGACCAGGAATTCTTCCGCCACATCGAGCTTGGTGATTCCCGCCTCCTCCATCTCGCGGATATGACGCACGGTGATGCGCTTGTCCTTGGCCACGATAACCTTGCCGGATTTGCCCAGAATATCGAAGCGCGCCGTATCGCCGCGCAGACGTTCCGGCACCACTTCAAACTGTATGCCCTTTTTGCTCAAATGGAATGCATCAAATTCGAAGAACATCTTCAGCATGTCCTCGTTGCTGTAACCCAGCGAGCGCAACAGGATCGTGACCGGCATCTTGCGGCGGCGGTCGATTCGAAAATAAACGTAATCCTTCGCATCGAATTCGAAGTCGAGCCACGAGCCGCGGTAGGGAATGATCCGTGCGGAAAACAACAGCTTTCCGGAAGAGTGGGTCTTGCCGCGGTCATGCTCGAAGAACACGCCCGGGGAACGGTGCAACTGCGAGACGATGACACGCTCGGTGCCGTTGATCACGAACGAACCGGTGTGGGTCATCAGCGGGATCTCTCCCATGTATACTTCCTGCTCCTTAACTTCCTTGACCGTGGGCTTGGAGGCTTCCTTGTCCATGATGGTCAGGCGCACGCGTGCACGCAACGGCGACGCGTAAGTCAAGCCGCGCTGGCGGCACTCTTTCACGTCGAAAGGGGGCATGCCCAACTGGTAGCTGACGAAATCGAGGCGCGCGTTCTTGGAATGGCTGTGAATCGGGAAAATGCCGTTAAATGCGGCCTGCAGCCCGTCATTCTTGCGCTGCTCGGGCGGGGTGTATGCCTGCAAAAATGCGGCATAAGATTCCAGCTGAGTGGACAACAGGAAGGGAACCGGCAAAGCGCCAACACGCTTTGCAAAACTTTTACGGACACGTTTTTTTTCGGTAAAAGAGTAGTTCATATAATCTCCGCTATTAAGGGAATACAAAGTTGCAAATCAGGCATACCACCGGATATGCCGAGACAAAAGACATGGGACAGGGAACAATTTGCGGGTGTCCACTTTTTCAGCTTGGCCGCTCGAACCACTAGGCTCCCTGGCCGCTGCCTTCTTAAAGCGGCAAAAGGCTGACGGAAAGCCGCCAGCCTTTCTACGGTGCAGAAACTTACTTAATCTCGGCAACCGCGCCTGCTTCAACCAGTTGTTTCAAAATTGCATCGGCGTCAGCCTTGGACACGCCTTCCTTGACAGCCTTTGGTGCACCGTCAACAAGATCCTTGGCTTCCTTCAAACCCAGTCCGGTAATCGTGCGAACCACCTTGATCGTGTTCACCTTGTTGTCGCCGGCGCCCTTGAGCATCACGGTGAACTCGGTCTGTTCAGCGGCGGCAGCGCCACCGCCGCCCGCGCCGGCGGCAGGTCCGGCAACAGCGACCGCGGCAGCGGACACACCAAATTTCTCTTCCATCTGCTTGATCAGGTCCGAAAGTTCCAGCACCGTCATCTTAGAAATTACATCAATTACATCAGCATTGGTTGCAGCCATGTTGTTCTCCTAGTTCGATTAGTTCAAAAATATTAAGCGGCAGTTGCGGCGGCTTCGTTCTTGTCGCGGATCGCAGCCAGCGTGCGGACAAACTTTGCAGTCGTCGCATTCATGGTTGCCATCAGTCGCGCAATCAACTCGTCGCGGCTTGGTGTGGCGGCTAGCACAGCGACTTGTTCCGCAGACATCAGGGAACCGCTCATTGCACCGGCCTTGATCACCAGCTTTTCATTAATCTTGGCAAAGTCAAACACCACTTTTGCAGCCGCGACCGCATCGGCACTCATGCTATATACAAGAGGGCCCACCATTTTTTCAGCCAGCGCTTCAAAAGGCGTCCCTTGTACAGCGCGCCGAGCCAAGGTGTTTTTCAACACATGGAAATAAACCCCCGACTTGCGTGCGTTAGCGCGCAACTTGGTGATATCGGCGACCTGCATGCCACGGTATTCTGCCAAGACGATAGTTTGGGCCTGCGCCACCTGGGCACTGACTTCCGCTACCACGGCTTGCTTTTCTTGCAGATTGAGACTCAAGTCTTCCTCCAGTATCTGGAATGCACTCCCGCACATCCCATCGTTTGCAACAGCGACCATGAGCCAGGAAAACAGCAATTCCCGCTCGCGGACACACCATCTGCGGGGGAATCGAAAGATGATAGACAGATGTCAGGGAATAAAAATCCCGAACACACCATCCACCGCCTATCGAAGATTAAGCCTGTCGGCTCCACCGGTCTTGGATGCTGCATACCGCCAGCAGTCCAAAAACATATGCCGACGGGAAGTTCTCCCGCCGACAAATTCAATCCCTACCAATCAGCCAGCAAGCAGACTGGCTTGTTCAACGCGAATGCCCGCACCCATGGTGCTGGAAAGCGACACCTTTTTAAGATAAATCCCTTTGGACGCCGCCGGCTTGGCCTTGTTCAGCGCATCGACCAGCGCAAGCAGGTTTTCACGCAATGCATCCGGCGTGAACGATGCGCGTCCGATGGTGCATTGCACAATTCCATTCTTGTCGGTGCGGTACTGCACCTGCCCTGCCTTGGAATTCCTGACCGCGCCCGCGACATCGGCTGAGACCGTGCCAACTTTGGGGTTAGGCATCAGCCCGCGCGGACCGAGGATCTGGCCCAACTGCCCTACCAGGCGCATCGCATCGGGACTCGCGATCAGCACGTCGAAGTTCAGGTTGCCGCCTTTGATGGATTCGGCCAGATCATCGAAGCCGACGATGTCCGCACCCGCCGCTTTGGCTTCTTCAGCCTTGGCACCTTGGGCGAACACCGCAACGCGCACTGTCTTCCCGGTCCCTTTGGGTAAAACAACCGAACCGCGCACCAACTGGTCGGATTTCTTCGCATCGATGCCGAGGTTGATCGCGACATCGATGGATTCATCGAACTTGGCGACGGCATTCACTTTTACCAGACTCAGCGCGTCATTCAGGGGATAGAGCTTGTTGCGGTCGACTTTGGCCGCAATGGCCTTATATCGTTTGGATATCATGTTATACGCCCTCCACTGTGATACCCATGCTGCGCGCGCTTCCGGCGATCGTGCGCACTGCGGCGTCCATGTCGGCTGCCGTCAGATCGGGCATCTTGGTCGTTGCGATTTCTTCCGCTTGCTTGCGGGTCAGCTTGCCCACCTTGTCGGTATGAGGCGTCTTGCTGCCCTTTTGGACTCCCGCTGCCTTCTTGATCAGAATGCTCGCAGGCGGGGTCTTCATGATGAAGGTAAAACTCTTGTCCGCAAAGGCGGTGATCACCACCGGTATCGGCAGACCCGGCTCGATACCCTGGGTTTGCGCATTGAACGCCTTGCAGAATTCCATGATATTCAGACCACGCTGGCCCAATGCTGGACCGATCGGCGGACTGGGATTTGCCTTGCCGGCAGGCACTTGCAGCTTGATGTAGCCGACAACTTTTTTTGCCATGATACTGCTCCTTATCAGTGGGTTAAACGCATGCGGCTGTGCTCCTGCATGCTCCCCGTTAAAATACAAAACAACAACTACCGTACTGCTTGATTCCGTAAAACTTAGGCCTTTTCAACCTGGCCAAAATCCAGTTCAACCGGTGTCGAACGACCAAAAATGGTCACCGCAACACGGATCTTGTTCTTGTCGTAATTTACATCCTCGACCGAACCATTGAAATCGGTGAACGGACCCTCTTTGACCCGCACCAGCTCGCCCACCTCGAACAGCACCTTGGGTCTCGGCTTTTCAACCCCGGCCTGCATCTGTTGCATGATGTTCTGCACTTCCTTTTCGCTGATTGGCGTTGGCTTCATCGCCGAACCGCCGAGAAACCCGGTCACCTTCGGTGTACTTTTCACCAGGTGCCAGCTTTCATCGGTCATTTCCATTTCCACCAGCACGTAACCGGGGAAAAACTTGCGTTCTGATATGCTTTTTTGCCCCGCTTTCAGTTCCACCACCTCTTCGACTGGAACCAGTATCTGGCCAAATTTATCCTGCATTCCTTCGCGCTGGATGCGTTCCAACAACGCGCGTTGCACGCTTTTCTCAAATTGCGAGTACGTATGGACCACATACCAGTGCATAGCCATCAATCACCCCGCCCCATCAATTTGTTTATTGCGACCATCAGGCCTGCATCGACCAAAAACAGGAACCCTGCCATGATGACGGCAAACAGGATCACCACCGCAGTGGTCTGCACGGTTTCCTTACGTGTCGGCCAAACCACACGCTTCGCCTCTGCCACGGAATCCTTGGCAAACGTGAAAAAGCGGCTGCCCGGTCCGCTGGTCCAAGCCACCCCTGCGGCCAACAGCAAACCGACCAGGATCGACAGCAGCCTGAGTACCGACGGACTGTCCTGCAAGTGGTAGTAACCTGCAATACCTGCAGCAACCAGCAAGAGGGCCACGAGCAACTTTATTTTGTCTACCATGCGCGATGATTCCGATTAACTTTAATAACTTGCATTTCTGGCAGGCCAGGAGGGTCTCGAACCCCCAACCCTCGGTTTTGGAGACCGATACTCTACCAATTGAGCTACTGGCCTAAAAATATAGTTGTCAAACTTTGGTTGCTAGCCGATATTTATTTCGGCTTTGCCGCGCCATGCGGAAGTGGCCTCGAATAGCGGCTAGCGCCCAGTTGATAACGACTAGGTTACTCAATAATCTTTGCAACCACCCCGGCGCCGACGGTACGGCCGCCTTCGCGGATCGCGAAGCGCAAGCCCTCTTCCATCGCGATCGGGTTGATCAGGTTCACCGTGATGCTGACGTTGTCCCCTGGCATCACCATCTCGGTGCCGGCAGGCAGTTCAACCGCCCCGGTCACGTCGGTGGTGCGGAAGTAGAACTGCGGACGGTAGCCCTGGAAGAACGGGGTGTGGCGCCCGCCTTCGTCCTTGCCCAGCACGTAGATCTCGGCGGTGAATTTGGTGTGCGGGGTGATCGAGCCCGGCTTGGCCAATACCTGGCCGCGCTCGACTTCTTCACGCTTGGTGCCGCGCAACAGCACGCCGACGTTGTCGCCCGCCTGACCCTGGTCGAGCAGTTTGCGGAACATTTCCACGCCGGTGCAGGTGGTCTTGAGGGTGGGCTTGATGCCGACGATCTCGAGTTCTTCGCCGACCTTGACGATGCCGCGTTCGATACGGCCGGTCACCACGGTGCCGCGCCCGGAGATGGAGAATACGTCTTCCACCGGCATCAGGAACGCGCCGTCCAGCGCGCGCTTCGGCTCGGGAATGTAGCTGTCCAGCGCATCGGCCAGACGGAAGATGGAGGGTTCGCCCAGGTCGCCCTGGTCGCCCTGCAGGGCCTTCAGCGCCGAGCCCTTGATGATGGGGATGTCATCGCCGGGGAAGTCATATTTGGAGAGCAGTTCGCGCACTTCCATTTCGACCAGTTCGAGCAGTTCCTCGTCGTCGACCATGTCGCATTTGTTCAGGAACACCACGATGTAGGGAACGCCCACCTGGCGCGCCAGCAGGATGTGTTCGCGGGTCTGCGGCATCGGGCCGTCGGCCGCCGATACCACCAGGATCGCGCCGTCCATCTGCGCCGCACCGGTGATCATGTTCTTGATGTAGTCGGCGTGGCCCGGGCAGTCTACGTGGGCGTAGTGGCGCTTGGCGGTCTCGTATTCAACGTGCGCGGTGTTGATCGTGATGCCGCGCGCCTTCTCTTCCGGCGCCGCGTCAATCTGGTCATATCCCTTGGCTTCGCCGCCAAATTTCTTGGCCAACACGGTCGTGATCGCCGCCGTCAGCGTGGTCTTGCCGTGGTCCACGTGCCCGATCGTGCCTACGTTAACGTGCGGTTTGGTGCGCTCAAATTTGCTCTTTGCCATGATTTTTCCTTGATCAATGTCAAACGTTAATGATAAAAACAAACCCTGAATATCTAATGAAACAATACGCCACTAATTTACTTGGTGCCCATGGCGAGAATCGGACTCGCGACCTCTCCCTTACCAAGGGAGTGCTCTACCACTGAGCCACATGGGCAAGCCCTCAAACCAATATCGATGCCAAACTGGAGCGGGTGAAGGGAATCGAACCCTCGTCGTAAGTTTGGAAAACTTCTGCTCTACCATTGAGCTACACCCGCAGGCTTTCCTTCAACGCAACGACCGCAGTTGCCACAACGCCAGCCCGACTAACTGCCCACAAAAAATTCATGCAAAAACAGAATCATGTTGGTGGAGGGGGAAGGATTCGAACCTTCGAAGGCAGAACCGTCAGATTTACAGTCTGATCCCTTTGACCGCTCGGGAACCCCTCCAAACAGAACCCGCAATTATGCCAACCAGGCTAAAGGATGTCAAACTGATTTAATTTACGGTAGTGGTGGTAATGACCTGCACACTCGGGAATCGGTTCTTAGAGCCGTACATTGTATGTGGGGGGGACAGGCAATTATGCTGATCGATTGTCTCTCTTTTCCCGAAATGCTATTTTGGCTTGTCCCGAAATGCTGTTTTGGCTTTCCGAGCCCTAAAACCGTCCTATCTGAGGTCAATTGGTTTTGTGAATGGAAGCAGCTCTTGCAATCCGGGGAGGCGATATGGAGTTAACCTGTTACCGCGATATTGAATTGCAACGCGTGCAGCGCCATCTGCCCGCGGCAGTCTATAACGCCGCGCTTTTGCTGCTGGAACACAACGGGGACGGGGTGGTATTTGTGCCTATCCGCAGCATGCAATTCCTTGCAGTGATTGATCGCGAGGAAATTATCTTCCTGGATGCGGAACACAAGAGCCTGGTTGACATCGCCTGGCAAAATTTTCGTCCGCAACTGCGCAATTCCCTGACCGAGCCGGTTCCTTACGAGGCCGTGTACTACAACAAGGGCGCAAAGGAAACCATGAACCGCCTTCTGGTCGAATTTCCGCCTGCCCTCAATGCATTGTCAGCGAAGGATACCCCGCCACGATCGGCGCGCATCATCAAGCTAGGGCGCAGCCAGCCCGGGAACTAATCGTCATCGCCCAATTCCGGATCCCATCCATTCGCCTTGGCGTGGGTAATCGCTTCCTGATGGATGTGCATATAACGCTGCAGCAAATCCGCGGGTAATCGACTGGGCAGATGCCCGTACTTTTCCCACTCGGTATAGATTTTCTCGTACAAGACCTGCATTTGGCCGGCATTCCAGCCCTTGCAATCCTCATTATCCGGGATCAGGCCGAACACCCAGCCATCCTTGACCATCTGCCCGAGGTTGGTCATGCCGCCGTTCTCGTCTTCGTGCAAGCCTGCGTAGCGTTGTTCCATATTTGTTTACCGTGTTAGTCCCGCCTCCAACAAGGGCAGCTTGTATGGTTCTGGGTGCGGCCCGCCGTTTCACGGCTTACTTTGCAAGCAGGTTAGCATGCGCAGAAAGCAGCCGCAATTTTTTCACCTCGTCAAGCCGGCATAAAGCAGCGGCAGCTTTTCCGGCAGCCGCGCCACCTGGTCCACCACCATATAGTTTTTTGCGCCGAAGATACGCGACACGTATTGGTCTGCGCGCGGGTCCAGGCTCATGCAATAAGTCAATATCCCGTTTCGATCCGCTTCTTCCACGGCCTTTTTCGCGTCGAAGCGCAGATATTGCGGATCGCGCACGTCTACGTCAGCCGGCTCTCCGTCTGTGATGACCAGCAGCAACTTTTTCGATGAACGCCGGTGTTTCAAATAGTGGGCAGCATGCCTGACCGCCGCGCCCATGCGCGTCGACAATTGCCCGGTCATTCCGGCAAGACGCGCCTTGGGTATCTCATTGTAAGCCTGGTCGAAGTCCTTGAAACGCTGATATTCCACGCCGTGCCGCCCGTCGGAACAAAAGCCGTGAATGGCGAACGGGTCGCCCACCTTGCTGATCGCATCCGCCAGCAGCACGGTGGCCTGGCGGGTCAGTTCAAGTACGGTGTGCTCTTGCCCGGCAACCTTGTCGTTGGTCGACTCGGAAAGGTCGAGCAGCACCAGCACGGAGATGTCGCGTATCTTGCGCACGCTGCGCATCATGATGCGCGGGTCCGGCTGTATGCCCATACGCATGTCGATGCTGCCGGTGATTGCCGCGTTGATATCCAGCTCGTCGCCGTCCTCGAGTTTGCGTATGCGTGTCACTTCCTGCGGCTGCATTGCATCGAGCAAGAACTTCATCTGGGAGATGATGCGTTTGTGCTGCGCGGCGATTTCATCGATAACCTGCAGATCGCCCAGTTTGGGGCGTTTCTCCAATACCGTGGCCCAGCTTGGACGCTCCAGCTGGATCTGGTAATCCCATTCGGAGTAGTGAAAGGGATCTGAGACCGGTTCCTTGCCTTCCATCTCGTTATAGGATTTGCCCATGTCCTCATAGGGGCGCAATTCCGTTCCCAGTACCCAGATCTCCTGCGCATCCTCGCCGGCCAGTTCACAGTCGATCTCGTTGACCATTTCCATCACGCTGACATACTTGCGTACCTGCTGCACCGTTTCATAGCCGGCCGAGGCAGCCTGATCGTTGTCGAATTCCTCGAATTCCCAGAAATAGCGGTTGTCGTCCCGATAGGGCGCAACCAAATCATCCGTACGAGGATTGAAAGGAATGCCCTTGTCTTTCAGCCTATGCGCCAGTTGCACGCCGATGTCCCACGAAACCCGGTTATCCTGCAAACGCTCCCCGGCGGCGGCGAACAGGGCGCGGCCTTCGGCGATCCATGGATCATTGTCTTCATAATCCGGATCCAGCAGCGCTCGCGCCAAGCGATTCAGATAGTCACCCGCAGTAGCCGCCTGCGATGCCGCTATGGTGTGGAACTTCGCCCACAACTGGCGCAACCCTGGAAATCGGCGGATCGCAAGGGTTTCCACGCGCGCATCTTCGATTACCGCAATCACCGCCATCTGCAGCGGATTAAGCGACTCGACCGAGATCGGTGTTCTGGTTTCGACCAGATGCGCCGCGCTATGCGCCGCGGCCGCGCGATACAGCTCGACGCCGGGAATGCCCTCGAAGTCATCATAAGCATCCGGCAAATGCAGCAAATAACCCTCGATAAAGGGCTTGTAGCCTTCCCGTGTCTCAAAGTCGCCCGAGGTGGGACGCAGGAAAAAATCGCGACCCCACAAGGCGCGCAGATACATGTTGATGCGACGCTGCACATCCACGAACAGCGTGCCTTTGCGCTCCTTCTGCAGTATCGCCTGCGACTCTTTTGACTTCAGTCCGAAATAGTTGATCTGCTCTTCGTAGTTCGTACGATGCGCGTGCGCACCCCACATCCCCCAGCGCCGCAACCCGCCCAATGTCAGCTGGGCCAGCAGCACATCCAGCTTGTCCAGCATCGGCCGCACGCCGCGCGGCGCGCGCGAAATCAGGGTATCGATGAATTGCAGATAGTTCAGGAACAGGTGCGCATCGCCCAGACGGCGTGCCGCGGTCGTCGATGTGGCCAAGATCAATTCAATGACCGAACCGGAAGTCTTGGAAGTCAGGTTCATCGCTGTCTGCGCCAGATCGACGATGACCTCTTCGCCGATCTCCTTGCTGACATGGGGCGCCTCCTCCAGCCAGGCAATGACCAGCGCCGTGCCTTTTCCCAACTGGTTGATCGCGGACGCCGCCTTCAAATAGTTGTCCAGGCCGCGCGCGGAGAACGATTTTGTGGCCTCCGGCCAGGATGAGTGCAGCACCTGCACGGCCTCGGGCGGCAGGCCATCCAGCAGTTCCTGATAATCTTCCAGCTTGATGGACATGACCGTGGGGCGCGATTATTTGTCGCTGAAGAAGGTTGTCACGGCCGCATCCAGCGCGTCGCGCATGTCCGGATCGTCGGTGATCGGGCGCACCAGCGCCACGCGGCAAGCCGGCAACGGCGCCACGCCTTTGGCGATCAGCGAACCCGCGTAAACCAGCATGCGCGTGGAAATCCCTTCGTCCAGCCCGTGGCCTTTCAGATTGCGCGCACGTTCCGCGATGTTCACCAATTTGCCCGCGATTTCCGCCGATACGCCGGTTTCGTGCGCCACGATCTCGGTCTCGGTCTGGTGTTCCGGATAATTGAAATCCAGCCCGCCAAAGCGTTGCTTGGTGGACTGTTTCAGATCCTTCATCAGGCTCTGGTAACCCGGATTGTAGGAGATCACCAGATGAAAATCCGGATGCGCGTGCAGCAGCTCGCCCTTCTTTTCCAGCGGCAACACGCGACGATTGTCGGTGAGCGGGTGAATCACCACTGTCGTATCCTGGCGCGCCTCGACCACCTCGTCCAGGTAACAGATCGCGCCATAACGCGCGGCGATCGCCAGCGGTCCATCCTGCCAGCGCGTTCCCTGTGCATCCAGCAAAAATCGTCCCACCAGATCGGAGGCGGTCATATCTTCGTTGCACGCCACGGTGATCAATGGTTTGTTCAGCTTGTGCGCCATGTATTCCACAAAACGCGTCTTGCCGCAGCCAGTCGGTCCTTTAAGCATCATTGGCATGCGCACTGAATAGGCGGCCTCGAACAACTCCACCTCGTCTCCCACGGTACGGTAATAAGGCTGTTTGGTGACTCGATACTGTTCGATTACATCGCTCATGTTTGACTCCATCGTTGAGTGAATTGGATGCAAGGCCACAAAACCGATTCTGCCCTTGCACCGGGCAATACTTCAAACAAAAAGCCCTCGCCGTCTTGGCGACAACGAGGGCTTCCCGATTCCAGCTGAAACTTAAACTGTCTTGCCGCGGAAGATCACCATGGCTGCGCCCTGGCTTTGCTTGAAGTTGTCGTAGCCAACCAGACGGACGTGATTGTTCGGATTGGCCTTGTGGCAAGCTTCTGCCTCGGCAACCACTTTGTTCACGTCGGTTTCGCCAAACATCGGCAGCTTCCACATGTACCAGTAGTTGTCCATCAGATGTTCCGGCTCGGTGTGTTCGATTGCCGGATTCCAGCCCTTGGAGACCAGGTACTGAACCTGCTTCTTGATTTTTTCCGGGCTCATGGACGGCAGGTAGGAGAATGTCTCGAACTTGCGGCTGGCAGGGTCGGAGAGTCGGGATTTGTAATCTTGCATTTCACTCATTTTGTTTTCCTTTAGGTTAGCTGGTTTGCCGGTCGCGTTGCGCGACGCGTTCGCATCGCGCAACGGCTTCCCGGCTTATTTGTGCGCCACGTCCAGTTTGTCAACGGTGTCGAATTCGAACTTGATCTCTTTCCATGTTTCCATGGCGATCTTGAGTTCCGGGCTGCTCTTGGCGGCGTTGGTCAGAATCTCCTTGCCTTCCTTCTCCAGTTCACGGCCCTCGTTGCGCGCTTCCACGCAGGCTTCAAGCGCCACGCGGTTAGCCGCGGCACCCGCCGCATTGCCCCATGGGTGGCCCAGGGTGCCGCCGCCGAACTGCAGCACCGAGTCGTCGCCGAAGATGTTGACCAGCGCAGGCATGTGCCACACGTGGATACCGCCGGATGCGACCGGCATCACGCCGGGCATCGAGCCCCAGTCCTGGTCGAAGAACAGTCCGCGCGAGCGGTCTTCCTTGATGAACTCGTCACGCATGGTGTCGATCCAGCCCAACGTGGATGCGCGGTCGCCTTCCAGCTTGCCCACCACGGTACCGGAGTGCAGGTGGTCGCCGCCGGACAGACGCAGCACCTTGGTCAGCACGCGGAAGTGAATACCATGGTGCGGATTGCGGTCGAGCACGGCGTGCATCGCACGGTGGATGTGCAGCAGCATGCCGTTGTTGCGGCACCAGTTGGCCAGACCCGTGTTGGCGGTCAGGCCGCCCGTCAGGTAGTCGTGCATGATGATCGGTGAGCCGATTTCCTTGGCATACTCGGCGCGCTTATACATTTCTTCCGGGGTCGGTGCGGTCACGTTCAGGTAGTGGCCCTTGCGCTCGCCGGTCTCGCGCTCCGCCTTTTCGATCGCTTCCTGCACGAAGTCGAAACGTGAGCGCCAACGCATGAACGGCTGGCTGTTGACGTTCTCGTCGTCCTTGGTGAAGTCGAGGCCGCCGCGCAGGCATTCGTATACCGCACGACCGTAGTTCTTCGCGGACAGACCCAGCTTGGGCTTGATGGTGCAGCCCAGCAGCGGACGGCCATATTTGTTCATGATGTCGCGTTCGACCTGGATACCCTGGGGTGGGCCGCCGCAGGTCATGATGTACGCGACCGGGAAACGGATGTCTTCCAGGCGCAGCGCGCGCAAGGCCTTGAAGCCGAACACGTTACCGACCAGCGAGGTCAGCACGTTGACCATCGAGCCTTCTTCGAACAGGTCGATCGGATAAGCAACGAACGCGTAGAAGCAGGTGTCGTCGCCGGGTACGTCTTCAATGCGATAGGCGCGGCCCTTGTAGTAATCTAGGTCGGTCAGCAAGTCGGTCCACACCGTGGTCCAGGTCCCTGTCGACGACTCCGCCGCAACCGCAGCGGCGATTTCTTCGCGATCCACGCCGGCTTGCGGGGTGATTTTGAAACATGCCAAGATATCGGTATCCTTCGGCGTGTACTCGGGCATCCAGTATGTTTGCCGGTACTCTTTGACACCTGCGCTATATTTCTTAACTGCCATGATTGACTCCCTCTCAAAAATGCGGCGCGACGCGACGCGGTTAAAACGGCTGATAACACAACTAGCCATTCGACCCGACTGACAGAACGCGACAACCGAGGCGCGGTTACTGCATTGATAGAATCTTAGCTCCCGCTATGCATAAGGACAATTCAATTGTTTTAATAATTATGATAAGATTTATCTTATACGTTAAACTTGATGCAGATATCCATGTTACATCTAACCTTAAGACAATTGCAGGTATTTGAATCCGCCGCGATCCACCTTAACTTCTCGCATACGGCGAAACAGCTTTACCTTTCCCAGCCGGCCGTTTCGATGCAGATCAAGCAACTGGAACAAAACATCGGGTTGCCCCTTTTCGAGCAAATGGGCAAGAAGCTGTTCTTGACCGAGGCCGGCCGCGAACTGTTCCATTACAGCCGCAACATCACGCAACAACTTGCAGAAATGGAATCGGTATTTGACGAGATGAAAGGGCTGGGCCAAGGCAAGCTCACCCTTTCCGTGGTGAATACCGCGAATTATTTCACCCCGCAGCTGCTCGCCCGATTCTGCCAGCAGCACCCCCACATCAACGTGATCCTGCAGGTTGCCAACCGTGACGCCGTGCTCAAGCAGCTCGCCGACAACAGCACCGACCTGGCGATCCTGGGACAGCCTCCTGACGGACTGGACATCACCGCGGAGTCGTTTCTTGACAACCCGCTGGTCGTGATCGCCGCCCCCGGCCACCCGCTTGCCAAACTCAAGCGCGTCAAATTCGCCCGGCTCGCGGAAGAAACCTTCCTGTCACGCGAGCAGGGTTCCGGAACAAGAAGCGCGATGGAACGCGTGTTCGAACAGCACCATATCCAGCCGCATATCAGCATGGAGATGGAAACAAATGAAGCGATCAAACAGGCGGTTCAGGCCGGCATGGGGCTGGGCATCCTGTCGCTGCACAGCATCGAGCTGGAACTGGAAACCGGGCGGCTGGCCATGCTCAACGTGGAGAATTTTCCATTGCCGCGCCTGTGGTTCGTCGCACATCGCAGCAACAAACGGCTCACAAGTGCGGCGCTGGCGTTCAAGAATTTTTTGCTGCTAGAGGCCAAAAATATCATTTCAGCCCGCTTGAACGCGGCAGACAACAGGCACAGTTAACCCGGTTCACCGGCCTACAGGATCTGCGCGGCTTCCGCGAAAGGCAGGCGCGGATTGCGCGGGAACAATTTCGCCTGGTCGCCATAACCCAAGTTGACCAGAAAGTTGGATTTGACCTTGCCGTCCGGAAAGAACTCCTTGTCCACTTTCGCATTGTCAAACCCGGACATCGGACCGGCATCCAGGCCCAGCGCGCGCGCAGCCAGGATCAGATAGGCGCCCTGCAATGTGCCATTGCGGAACGCGGTGGTATCGATCAACGGCTGGTTGCCGGCGAACCAGGAGCGCGCATCCGCCTGAGGAAACAGCTTGGGCAGCTTTTCATGGAATTCGCTGTCGTGCGCAATGATCACCGTGACCGGCGCGGCTCGGGTCTTGTCCGCGTTGCCCGGAGACATGGCCGGCAGCAAACGCTCCTTGGCCGCCGCGCTGCGCACGAACACGAAGCGCGCCGGGCTGGAATTGGCGCTGGTCGGCGCCCACTTCATCAGATCGTAGATCTGGTGGATCAGAGTATCGCTGACCGGCTTGTCCAGCCATGCGTTGTGGGTGCGCGCCGAGCGAAAAATGATGTCCAAGCTGCGATCGTCGAGTTGCATGGTTTTCTCCTTCGTTTGAATTAAACTAGTTTACATCACTCATATGCCTGTTCCCAAAACGAGTTTTGCAAAATTGCTGTTTCAGAAGTCAATCAACAAGAAATCAAGCCAAAAAATGACCCCGAATGAAATGATCCAGAATCAAATGACAGCAAAGACTCCCCTGGTTGTGGCCGCAGTCTACAAGTTCGTGAAACTGCCCGATTGCGCGGCATTGCGCACGCCGCTTCAGGCGCAGTGCGATGCGCTGGGCATCACCGGCACGCTGCTGCTCGCCGAGGAAGGCATCAACGGCACGATCGCCGGCACGCGCACCGCCATTGACAATATATTGGCCTACCTGCGCAGCGATCCCCGCCTGGTTGACCTGCAGCACAAGGAATCATCCGCAGCCCATCCGCCGTTCTACCGCATGAAGGTCAAGTTGAAAAAGGAGATCGTCACGATGGGCGTGCCCGGCATCGATCCCACCGAGTTGGTCGGCCAATACGTCAAGCCGGAAGACTGGAACGCGCTGATCAGCGACCCCGATGTGCTGCTGGTGGATACCCGCAACGATTACGAGGTGGATGTGGGTACCTTCAGGGGCGCGGTCGATCCGCGCATCACGACGTTCCGCGAATTCCCCGAGTACGTCAAAAAGAATTTTGATCCGGACAAGCAGCCGCGCGTCGCGATGTTCTGCACCGGCGGCATACGCTGCGAAAAAGCCACGGCCTATATGCTGCAACAAGGCTTTTCCGAGGTCTATCACCTGCAGGGCGGGATACTGAAATATCTGGAAAACGTGCCGGAGGAACAAAGCCTGTGGGAAGGCGAATGTTTCGTGTTCGACCAGCGCGTCGCGGTCGGGCAAGGCCTGGCACCGGGACATTACGAACTGTGCTACGGCTGCTCGCGACCAATCACCGCGGAACAAAAAACCTCGCCCAAATACCAGGCCGGCGTATCCTGCCCGAATTGCTACGACAGCCTCACGCCGGAAAAGCGCGCGGCCGCACTGGAACGACAAAAGCAGGTCGGGCTGGCCAGACAGCGCGGCGAGAAGCACATCGGAAAAAAACGCAAGAAATCGACGAAGCTCGCTTAGTCTGCAGGACTGCGGTTGAATGCAGCGTTATGCGGAGCAATTCTTCTGCAGGAAAAAATCGCCTATCCACTTTCCCGATCTGTAATCGATCGTAAGCCGTTTCGGCACAAACGCCTCCGGCCTGACGATTGGAAAATCCTCAACCGGCGGCTCGAGCTCGAAATCCTTTACGTTGCAGGCGTTGGTCATCACCGGGCGGAACCCGACCATCAGCTTCGGCCCAGCCGAGGCAAAATTTCCCGCGTGCGCGTTCCCGCCGAACCGTACCGCCTTCCTGATCAGACAGCTGAAATACAGCTCCATTTCCACAGTCAAAGGTTCGGTCAATTCCTGCAATCTTCTATCGGCGGACGTGCTCCACTCCACAAGCACTTGCTTGCCTAGTAGCTCGACTGTGGTTTGCATGCTCGCTGCTCCTTGTGGTTCGTGATTTGCTCAAAAGCAAAGTCGCGGGGTGCGGCCCCGCACGCCGGTTAGTTTCTTTGTCCGGCCAAAGAAAGTAACCCAAGAAACGCCGCCCCGGTTTGCCGCCCCCTTTCGGCGGTTCCCTCGATCAGACACAAACGAGCGGGGCTGCGCAACTCGCCCAACCCCACCGCTCGTTCGCGCCTGATCGAGGCGGCGCTAAGGGGATGGAAAAACAAAACCGAAAAAACAGGCGGGCTTTGCCCACTATGTCGGGCAAAGCCCGACATTAATTATTAGGGAAACACCGAATAAGTCTACCCGATAATGGCTTGGTGCGTTAATGGCTTGGTCCATTCAATGAAGGTAAAGAGATGAAACAGCAGACACTGGCAACGAGCGGATTCGAGGTGCACCGAAAGACGACGCGCAAGGCGGAGTTTCTGTCACGTATGGACAGCTTGGTACCATGGGCTGAATTCTGTGCCGTGATTGAACCCTATTATCCGAAGGCGGGTGATGGACGCCGTCCGGTCGGATTGGAACGGATGCTCAGAATGTACTTCATCGCCAACTGGTTCAATCTGTCCGATGTGGCCTGTGAAGATGCGCTGTATGACGTACAAGCCTTTCGCGACTTCTGCCAATTCGATCTGGGCCGCGAGCGGGTACCGGATGCCACGACCCTATTGAACTTCCGCCACCTGCTGGAGCAGCATGATCTGGGTGCCGCACTGTTCGCCAAAGTAGGTGAACTCCTGCTATCGAATGGCCTGAAGCTCTCAGGTGGCACCATCGTCGATGCCACCATCATTGCCGCCCCCAGCTCCACCAAGAACGCAGACAATGCGCGAGACCCGGAGATGCACCAGACCAAGAAGGGCAACCAATGGCACTTCGGCATGAAGGTACACATTGGGGTAGACAGTAAAACCGGACTCACCCACAGCGCGAGCATCACTTCCGCCAACGTGCATGACAGTCAGGAATTACCCAATCTGCTGCATGGCAATGAGACCCGCATGTACGGTGACAGCGCCTACATCGGCCAGAAAGAAGTGCTCAAACAGATTGCGCCAAAAGCCAAAGACTTCACCAACAAACGCGCGAGTCGCAACACCCCATTGACGGATGCGGACAAGGAAACCAACCGCAGGAAATCGCAGGTGCGCGCCAAGGTTGAGCATCCATTCCGTCCGCTCAAGAGCATCTACGGATTTGCCAAGGTGCGCTACCGCGGACTGCTCAAGAACGCCAACCGCGCCTTTGCTTTGCTGGCGCTGATCAATCTCGATAAATGGGGAATGCCGCTAACAGGACAGGTGCGTCCGGCCTGAGCAAAATGCGGGAGAAATTCCCAGATAAAGGCCCTGAATGGGGCAAAGTGCAGCAGAAAAGTAGAATTTTTTAACAACAACAATGAAGCGCCAAATGGTCGTGATGAAAATCTGACTTGTTCAGCGCTTCCTTAGAATAAAACTCGTGCGCGCAGCGCACACAAAGCCGCTTTGCTTTCTTTCCCCCTGAGCGCCGCCGAGTAGCACAGACTGGTCAGGGGTAGTCGGCGAGGACTGAAGGAACAACTAGCCATTCGACTAAGCTGGCAAACGACACCGGCCAAGTCGCTGGTTATGTCTGAACGCGTAGGGCGAGTTCCGCAGCCGCCTGACCAGTCGAGCAACGCAGGGGACCGCGAAGCGGCGGCAAACCGGGGTCGCCTTCTTTTTGGTTACTTTTTCTTGGCGATCCAAGAAAAAGTGACTAGCTGCCGGGCTATCCCCGGCGGCTTTCGATGAATATCGCTACCGTCAACCCAGCCTACGCTTGGTGTTACGGCAACTTACGTCGCAATTCATTTAGCACCTTTTCTAGGCGCCATTTCGTTAGATATTTGTAGGCCAACCAAGACGGAAGGCCGATTACTATAAGAAGTGAAAAAACAAAGACCCAAGCACTTGAAAGTACAGGGCACGAAGAATGAAGAATTATTGGAGCTGCGAGAGCTGCAACAACTTGAAGAAAAAACGCGACGAGAAGAAGTAGCGCACCGATTACGTACTGCGTTGACTGGGAAACAATTGAGGCAGCGACTGCTGAATTAAATCCCCAATATGTTCCCGACAGAGCGACTATTTTCGATTGAGATAAAAATGCCGACCCGATGGCAAAGAAAATCGCCGACGCAAAGCCAAAACACGCAGCTGCTAAAGAGTAGAGTACTTGAGATCACAAGTGAAACCCCTAACGCAGCTTAGGCGTCGTACACACCACATCCGCATTCTGCCCGCGATTCCGCAACGCATGATCCATCAGCACCAGCGCCAGCATCGCCTCAGCGATCGGCGTCGCGCGTATGCCGACGCAGGGATCGTGGCGGCCGTGCGTCTCCACGGTGGTCGCTTCGCCCTGCAGGTTGATGGTGCGGCGCGGCAGGCGGATGCTTGAGGTGGGCTTGATCGCGACGTGCGCGACAATGTGCTGGCCGGTAGAGATGCCGCCGAGGATGCCGCCGGCGTTGTTTGACAGAAAACCCTGCGGGGTCATCTCGTCACCGTGCTCGGTGCCCTTCTGCGTCACGCAGCCGAAGCCCGCGCCGATCTCGACGCCCTTCACCGCGTTGATGCTCATCAGCGCGTAGGCGATCTCGGCATCGAGGCGGTCGTATACCGGCTCGCCGAGGCCGACCGGCACGTTCTCCGCCACCACGGTCAGCTTCGCGCCGATCGAGTCGCCGGACTTGCGCAGCGCGTCCATGTAATCTTCCAGCGCCGGCACCACGCCGGGATCGGGGGAAAAGAACGGGTTGTCGTTGACCCCCTCCCAGCTCCTGAACGGGATCTCGATCTCGCCGATCTGCGCGATGTAGCCGTGTATCACCACGCCGTATTTTTCCTTCAGCCATTTCTTCGCGATTCCACCGGCCGCGACGCGCACCGCGGTCTCGCGCGCCGAGGAGCGCCCGCCGCCGCGGTAGTCGCGGAAGCCGTATTTCTGCGTGTAGGTGTAATCGGCGTGGCCCGGCCGGAAGGTGCTGGCGATGTTGCCGTAGTCCTTGCTGCGCTGGTCTTCGTTGCGTATCACCAGCGCGATCGGCGTGCCGGTGGTTTTTCCCTCGAACACGCCGGACAGGATTTCCACGGTATCGGATTCGCGGCGCTGCGTGACGTGGCGCGAGGTGCCGGGCTTGCGCCGGTCGAGGTCGTGCTGCAGGTCGGCTGCCGATAGCGCCATGCCCGGCGGACAGCCGTCCACCACGCAACCGATCGCCGCGCCGTGCGATTCGCCGAACGAGGTGACCGTAAAAAGAGTCCCCAGTGTGTTTCCAGACATGATCAAACCCCGCGTAATTATTGCCGCGAGTTTAACATATCAGCCATCCCGCATATGCCCGCTGGCACGGATACTGACTGATGAAAGCGATGTTGATGATCGCTGCAGGCGTGGACCGCTTCTACCGGTAATGCTCAACCTTCCCTGTTGCGCATGTGATCCGCCACCTTGGCGAATGCGGCGGACAGCTCCTGCCGCAACGACTCATCTTCCACCACCTCGCCCAATGCCTGGCTCATGCACACCAGCCACTGGTCCCGTTCGGTTTTGCTGATCGGGAACGGCAGATGTCTTGCGCGCAGCATCGGGTGTCCATATTGATCGGCGTACAGCGGCGGCCCGCCCATCCACCCTGTCAGGAACTTGTACAACTTGTCGGTCGCGCCCTGCAGATCGGGTCCATGCAGCTTGCGGATGCCATAGGCTTCCGGCAACTCGTCCATCAATTCGTAAAACCGGACCACCAGCGCGCGCACCTTGTCCGCGCCGCCGATGCGTTCAAAATGGGACCGGGATATATTCATCTGGGGTTTGTTCATCTGTTGTTTGCTTTCATATCGGGTTGCGGATTCTACTCCAGCGGAAACCTGGCCAGCACCTCATAGCTTGCCAGCCCGTTGCGGCTGACCGACTGCACCAGCACAAAATCCGCGGCCTGCCAGCACACCGGCTGCATCCGGGGCATCGCTTCATCGCGCCATTGGGCATTGCGCAACAGCGTGACGTGGGGCTGGTAGGCGCGCCGGTCGAATTGGAATCCGTGCGCTGCCAGGCGTTGTTGCAGCGTCGCGACCAGTTGCGCCATCTGTTGCGGCGGATCGGCCGGCACGGCGTACACGATACGGTTATGTTCCCAGTATCGTGCCGCATCGAAACATAACCTGAATCCTTGGCCGCCGGCTTCCTGCGCAGCCAGTTGCAGCGCCTCCAGCCTGGGAAGCTCGACATCGCCGATGAATACCAGCGTGGCATGCAATGTTTCGCCGCGCATGGCGCGCCCGCCGCACAGCTTATGCAGCCGTTCCTGCCAGGCGGCCAACCGGCGGCGCTCCGCGGCGGTCGGCCACAGCGCGAAAAACACCCTTGCCTTCGGGTTTGCGGATAGATGTGTCATGGACCGCATTTTATCCGCAACGTCAAGATGGTCGAGCGCGACACCGCATTCAGGTAAAATGCGCGCCTTACTTAAGCGAGCCCCACCCTGGAAACCTCCAAAACCCCGCGAGCCCGGTCAATCGCCAGGCGTCGCGCGGCGAAAGACGAGGCATATCAAGGCTGACAGACGAATAATGAGTGACAACAACGTTGCGGCGAAAACTAACGCGAGCATTGCGAACGTTAAACGAAGCGGTTGCCGCCAACACGCAACAACGCAATTGACGGGCGCGGCCGCTTTTCGAGGTTTGCAATGACCGCACGCTTGCGCGAGATCCCCTATAACTACACTTCGTTCTCCGACCGCGAGATCGTGTTGCGCATCCTCGGCAGCGAGGCCTGGGACATCATCAACACGCTGCGCGAAGAGCGCCGCACCGGACGTTCCGCGCAGATGCTGTACGAGGTGCTGGGCGACATCTGGGCGGTGTCGCGCAACCCGTATTTGCAGGATGACCTGCTGGGCAACCGCAAACGCCGCAACGCGTTGATCGACGCGCTGCATCACCGCCTGCACGCGATCGAGGCGCGGCGCGCCGCCACCGCAGGTGCCCCCGGCACCAGACAGGATCACAACGAAATCGTCAAGCGCCTGCTGGAACTGGCCCGCGCGGCGGTCGACCGGTTTGCCGGCGAGTTCGAGCAGACTCTGCAGCTGCGCAAACGCGCGCTACGCGAATTGAGCCGCATCACCCGCCGCGACAACATCCAGTTCGACGGGCTGGCGCGCGTCTCGCATGTCACCGACGCCACCGACTGGCGCGTCGAATATCCCTTCGTGGTGCTGCATCCCGACACCGAGGAAGAGATCGCCGCGCTGGTGCGGGCCTGTATAGCACTGAAGCTCACCATCATCCCGCGCGGCGGCGGCACCGGTTACACCGGCGGCGCGGTGCCGCTGGACCGGTTCTCGGCGGTGATCAATACCGAAAAGCTCGAGTCGCTGTCGGCAGTCGAACAACTGGTCCTGCCGGGACTGAGGGAGCCGTATGCCACCATACATTGCGGTGCCGGGGTGGTCACCCGCCGCGTGATGGAAGCCGCCGAGAACAGCGGACTGGTGTTCGCGGTCGATCCGACTTCCGCGGACGCGTCATGCATCGGCGGCAATGTCGCGATGAACGCCGGCGGCAAGAAAGCCGTGCTGTGGGGGACCGCGCTGGACAACCTGGCGTCGTGGCGCATGGTTACCCCGGATGGTTTGTGGATGAATGTCGAGCGGCTGCGTCACAACCTCGGCAAGATCCACGATGCGGAAAACGCGACATTCCGCATCAGCAAATTTGCACCGGACGGCAGCACGCCGCACGGCGAGCCTGAAATTCTTACTATCCCCGGCAGCGCATTCCGCAAGGCAGGCCTGGGCAAGGATGTCACCGACAAATTCCTGTCCGGCCTGCCCGGCATCCAGAAGGAAGGCTGCGACGGCATCATCACCTCGGCGCGCTTCATCCTGCACCGCGCACACCAGCACACCCGCACCGTATGCCTGGAATTCTTCGGCCAGGTGCGCGATGCGGTTCCCGCGATCGTGGAAATCAAATCCTACATGGATGGACATACCGGCGCACTCCTGGCCGGGCTGGAGCATCTGGACGAGCGCTACCTAAAGGCGGTGGGCTATGCCACCAAGTCGAAGCGCGGCACCCGTCCGAAAATGGTGCTGCTCGCGGACGTGGTCAGCGACGACGCGGATGCGGCGGCGCAGGCTGCATCCGAGATCGTGCGCCTGGCGAACCTGCGCAGCGGCGAGGGGTTCATCGCGGTTTCCGCCGAGGCGCGCAAGAAGTTCTGGCTGGACCGCGCGCGCACCGCCGCGATCGCCAAGCACACCAACGCGTTCAAGATCAACGAGGACGTGGTGATCCCGCTGCCGCGCATGGGCGATTATTGCGACGGCATCGAGCGCATCAACATCGAGTTGTCGCTGCACAACAAACTGAAGCTGCTGGATGCGCTCGATGGATTTTTCGCCGGCGAGCTGCCGCTGTATCACCAGGACGACGCGCAGGTGGGCGACCAGGAGCTGCTGGGCAACCGCTCGGACGAGGCCAGAAGACTGCTCGCCGATGTGCGCAAGCGCTGGCAGTGGCTGAACGATAATCTCGATGCGCCGCTGGACACCTGCCCCTTCGCCCCCGCTGACGCGCAGGACGCCAGGACTGTCTTCGATGCGGTGCAGCGCCATCTGCTGAGCGCCTCATGGAGGCTGCAACTGCGCGAACCGCTGCGCCAGCTGTTTTCCGGCGGCACCTACCAGCCGGTGCTCGACCAGTGCAACCTCATCCATCAAAACGTGCTGAAAAGCCGCGTGTTCATCGCGCTGCATATGCACGCCGGAGACGGCAACGTGCATACCAACATACCGGTGAACTCAGACAACTACGAGATGCTGCAGCAGGCCAATGGCGCGGTGGCGCGCATCATGAAGCTGGCCAAAGCGCTGGGCGGGGTGATCTCCGGCGAGCACGGCATCGGCATCACCAAGTTCGATTTTCTCGAAGCGGACGAGATCAGTGCGTTCGCCGCGTACAAGCACCGGGTCGACCCGGAAGGGCGCTTCAACAAGGGAAAATTGCTCGGCGGCGGCAACCTGGAGCGCGCGTATACGCCGAGCTTCAACCTGATGGAACTGGAAAGCCTGATCCTGGAAAAAAGCGAGTTGGGCGAGATCTCCGATTCGATCAAGGACTGCTTGCGCTGCGGCAAGTGCAAGCCGGTGTGCAGCACCCATGTGCCGCGCGCCAACCTGCTGTATTCGCCGCGCAACAAGATACTCGGCACTTCGCTGCTAATCGAGGCATTCCTGTACGAGGAACAGACCCGGCGCGGCATCTCGATCCGGCACTTCGACGAATTCGGCGATGTCGCCGACCATTGCACGGTATGCCACAAGTGCCTGAATCCCTGCCCGGTGGACATCGACTTCGGCGATGTATCGGTCGCGATGCGCAATTTCCTGCACAAGCAGGGCAAGAAGAAATTCAGCCCCGTCACCGCTGCGGCTATGCTGTTCCTCAACGCCACAGACCCAACGACCATCAAGCTGGTGCGCAAGGTGATGATAGCGTGGGGGTACAAGGCGCAGCGCATCGGCTACCAGTTCGCCAAACGTTTCGGCCTGCTGAAAGGGCAGACTGCACGCCCTCCTGCAACGGTGGGCGGTGCACCAGTCAGAGCGCAGGTGATCCACTTCATCAACAAGCCGATGCCCGGCAACCTGCCGAAGAAAACCTCGCGCGCGCTGCTCGACATCGAGGACAACAGCGTCGTGCCCATCATCCGCGACCCGCGCAAGTCCGGCGAGGACAGCGAAGCGGTGTTCTACTTTCCGGGCTGCGGTTCCGAGCGCCTGTTCGGACAGGTGGGACTGGCTACGCAGGCGATGCTGTACGAGACCGGCGCGACCACCGTGCTGCCGCCCGGCTATCTGTGCTGCGGCTATCCGCAGAACGCGTCCGGCCAGGCAGACAAGGCCAACCAGATCACCACCGACAACCGCGTGCTGTTCCATCGCGTCGCGAACACGCTGAACTATCTCGACATCAGGACCGTGATCGTCTCGTGCGGAACCTGCATGGACCAGTTGCTGAAATACCAGTTCGACAAGATCTTTCCCGGCTGCCGCCTGCTCGACATTCACGAATACCTGCTGGAAAAGAACATCAAGCTGCAGGGCGTGGAAGGGGTGCGCTACATGTATCACGACCCCTGCCACTCGCCGATGAAGACCTACCAGCCGCTCAAGGTGGTGAACGAATTGATGGGCGCGAAGGTGCCGCTCAACGATCGCTGCTGCGGAGAATCCGGCACCTTCGGCGTGACCCTGCCGCAAATCGCGACCCAGGTACGCTTCCGCAAGGAAGAGGAGATGCGCAAGGGCGCGAACGCATTGCGCGCCGACGGCTTCCAGGGCGAAGTGAAGATCCTGACATCCTGCCCGTCCTGCCAGCAGGGCCTGTCGCGCTACAACGACGACAGCGGCACGACCGCCGACTACATCGTGGTGGAAATGGCCAAACACCTGCTCGGCCCGGATTGGATGGCGGATTATGTGAACAAGGCCAACAACGGCGGAATCGAGCGGGTGTTGTTGTGACGCCTTTCCAGCGACCGCTTGCCCTGACAACGATACCGGATGGGGAATACAGTGGCATGTGAGTTATGCGAACAGGCCGGCGGCGCGCTGCTTTGGCAGGATGAAACCTGCCGCGTGGTGCAGGTTGCGGATGCCGACTATCCCGGATTTTGCCGCATCATCTGGAAGCAGCACGTCAAGGAGATGAGCGACCTTTCCTCCGCAGATCGGGAACATCTGATGGCGACCGTGTTTGCCGTCGAAGCGGCGATACGCGCGGCACTGCATCCCGACAAGATCAATCTCGCCTCTCTCGGCAACATGACGCCCCATCTGCACTGGCATGTCGTTCCGCGCTTCACACAGGACAAGCACTTTCCGCAACCGGTCTGGGGAGCAGCCCAGCGCGAGGGAAAATCATCGCTTCCGCCTGACTGGCAGGCACGCCTCGTGAAATGCGTGCGCGCCAACCTGGATGGCGGATCATGCTGAATCTTCCGCTCGAACCCACCGATGGCAGCGCCGATCCGCTTTTCAGGGACGCCGAAAGCTGCGCGCAGTGGCTCAACCAGCTGCAGCTGACCAACCTGCAATTGGCGCACAGCCTGTTGCTCACCCAGATCAATGAACTCAACTGCTTTCCGCTGGATGGCCTTGAACGGCTGAAAATACTGGAGTTGCTGCGCGACACGGTTCATTACGTGCAAAACGACTACGCCCGAAAACTCATCTCCAGGCCGCTCCCGCTGGCTGAAGGCGAGCTGATCGTTTTCTTGGCCATCGTGAAACTTTGGCAGGCGCTGGCGCTTGGTTACCAGCGCTGCCTGCAGGACCGCATCGCCGGAGACAAGCGGCTCGGCAAGCGCGGCGCCATGTTGTGCCAACGCTGCCTGCTATACAGCGGATTGACGATCCTTGAGCATATGCGCACGAGTTATGAACCCGATGCCAGGCTATGGCAACAATTGCACGGGTTGTATGCGTTTGCAGAAGAGAACGGACTGCAGCACAAGGAAATTCCCGATCCCCTGAACGGCAGCGAGCCGCTCAGCAGCTGCCGCAACATCTATGTGAAGATCCTGCTCACCTGCTATGCGCGTACCGCGGAACTGAGCCGTTCGCAACTGCAGATGATGGATGCATGGCTGACGGAATGGAGCGAAATGGTTCCCGTGCAGCGCAGCTATACGATCAGCAAGGGCGATGCCCAGCCTCTCGCGCTGGATCTTTCCGGCACCCAGGGTCTGCAGCCGGTCAAATGGGTAACGCACAAGCCCAACATGCGTTATCTGACCATGATGCCGCTCAGCAAAGCGCTGCGCGTCAAGACTGTCCTGTTGCAACAGGGCCAAACTCCTGAACAGCTTAAACTCGGCAACCATCCCAATGCGCATGAATGCATCGAGCTGCTGACCTTCCTGCATCGGTGCTGGTGCGAAGATAACGACACGCGCACCGTCGGGCGGAATCCCGGCTCTCAGCCGGCACAGCTTTGCTACCCGACCGAAAATATTTACGCCCTGCTGTCCGGCAAACCCCTGCTGCAGGCTGCCATTCCGGCGGCAAAAATGCAGATTGAAGCCCGGGGCCGGATGCCGCAAGGCACCGGCAATCCGGCACAGCCTGAGTCGAACTACGCGCTGGAGCGCTGGCAACTCGAAAATGAAAGCATCCTTGGCGCGAAACTGACGCGCGTTGACGCACTGGGCGGGAGATTGAACAAGCGTCAATTGGTGGCCCTGCGCATCGGCGACGCGGAACCGTTCATGCTGGGAGTTACGACATGGGCGAGCGTAACCCGCACCGTGCAATTGTGCATCGGCGTGCGCTATCTTCCCGGAGCCGTGCAGGCGGTTATGCTTCGTGTTGTCGACGCAAATCCGGGCGCAACGGATATCTCCGCGCCGGGCTTTTTATTGCTGCCCGTTCCGGCCTTGCAAACACCCGCCAGCCTGATCGTCCCGAACAACTGGTTTGTACCTCAACGCGTCGTGGATATCCAGCATCAGAACGGCGAAAAGCAGAAGGCAAGCATGGGTTTCAGCGTGGAACGCGGCATCGATTACGAGCGGGTCAGCTTTACCCTAGTTCAGTGACCGCTTGGCCGGAAACACCAGTGAAAAGGTGCTGCCCTTTCCTTCCTCGCTGACAATTTCGAGCTTGGCCTGATGGCGCATCGCGATGTGCTTGACGATGGCGAGCCCCAGCCCAGTCCCTCCCGTTTCCCGCGAGCGGCTGCGATCGACCCGGTAGAAACGTTCGGTGAGCCGGGGAATATGCTGTGTGGCGATGCCGATACCGCTGTCCTGTACTGAGAGCACCGGTTGGCCGTCGCGTTTAAACCAGCGCAGCATGATGGTGCCGTCTTTGGGTGTATACCGTATCGCATTGCTGAGAAGATTTCCGAACGCGCTGTGCAGCTCATCGCGGTTGCCAAGCAGGTTGTCCGCAGCGCCGATCTCGATCTGCAACTTGTGACGCCCGCCGCTCAGCAATTTGCCATCCTGGTATACCTCATTGAGCAGACCTTTCATGTCTACGTTTTCTTCGCGCAACGGACTTTGCTCGTTTTCCAGGCGCGACAGGGTCAATAAATCGGCAACCAGGCTGTCCATGCGCCTGGTTTGTTCGGACATCAGCTGCAAGGCCCGCCGCGCATTGCTCTGATTGAGGTCGGGCATATCCTCGAGGTTTTCGACGAATCCGCTCACCACGGTCAGCGGCGTGCGCAGCTCGTGGGATACGTTGGCGACGAAATCGCGGCGCATGGCCTGATTACGCTCGAACTGGGTGATGTCGCGACTGATCAGCAAGCGTTTGTTGCCGCCGTACGGGATAAGCTTGATCGATAACACCAGTTCTTCATGGCGTGCAGGAACCATCACCAGGGGTTCATTGAAATTCGACTCATGCAGGTATTCGATGAATTCCGGCTGGCGCACCAGGTAAGTGATGTCCTGCATGATGTCGTGTTCCGCATCAAGGTGAAAATGCTGCTGCGCTAGCGGGTTGAACCATTCGAGGCGGTTTGCTTCGTTGAGGATCGCCACGCCTTCCGGCAAAGCCGAAGTCGCCTGTTCGATGTGCTGCAGTTCGGCAGCCAGCTCCTGTTTGGTCTGGTTGTGCTGCTTGACCATCTTGTATAGCTGGGTAAATACGTCATCCCATATCCCCCCCGCTTCGGGTATGGTTTCCAGGCGCGCATCGGTCAGCCACTGGCCGAGCTTGAACAGTTGACGCGCGCGATATGCCATCACGCTCAGCAGCACGATCAGCATGAACCATAGCGCGACGACGGCCGAGAACAGCCCCCACATCAACAATGCACCCAGCGCGCTGAACAACACCGGGAGGCTTACCCGGAACCAGAAATCCTGCAAATCAATTTCCTCGAAGAAATACCTGGCATGGCTGCCAGCTGCATGGCCAGACCGGCCTCAATGATACTTCACCCGGGTCATTGGTTATAGCTGGTCGAGAATCGATAACCGCTTCCGCGCACTGTTTGCACGACACGATCCATTTCGACCGGCTCCAGGGCGGCGCGCAAACGGCGTATATGCACATCCACCGTGCGTTCCTCGACGAACACCTGGGTACCCCACACCTGGTCGAGCAATTGCGTGCGGCTGTAGACGCGTTCGGGATGGGTCATGAAAAAATGCAACAGGCGAAACTCTGTCGGCCCCAGATCGATCGCCTTTCCTTTCGCCGTCACGCGATGGGACGACGGCGACAATTCCAGCCGGTCCGCAGTCACGGTTTCATCTGGCAAAGCGGGAATATGGCGGCGCAACACCGCGCGTATCCTCGCCATCAGCTCGCGCGGGGAGAACGGCTTGGTGATGTAATCATCCGCACCCGATTCCAGGCCGAGGATCTTGTCGCGCTCATCACCGCGCGCCGTCAGCATGATGATCGGAATGTCCTTGGTACGCGCGTCGGCGCGAAACTGTTTGGCGAGTTGCACGCCGCTGGTATTGGGCAGCATCCAGTCCAGCAAAATCAGATCGGGCGCGGCCCCCCGTATCTGCAGCCAGGCGCTATCGGCATCTTCGGCACGCAATGCCTGAAACCCGGCCTGCATCACATTGTAAGCCAGCAACTCCTGGATTGCGGGCTCATCTTCCACAATCAATATCTTCGCATTCATGATTTTGACCTCATTTTCACATCCCGCCATCGACCCGGGAACGTGAGAATATGAACAAATTATGACAGGAAGATGACGGTCGCCAAATTTATATTTTCCTAGGTTTATATTTTCAAGGGAAGATCAAGCTACTTCCCTTTCGCCTGCCCGGTATGGCGTGGCAAGGGATCCATCCGTGCATGGCGTGGCTTGTTCCGCTGATTGCGTCTGCCGCGCGGCCAGAAACAGGGCGTGCGTATTGCCGGTGCGGCGCGCCTGGGCCGCTCGGGATGGCGGTATTCTTGAGAGTCCTTGAATTCATCCAGATGAACAAGTCACCCCAAAAGGCGGCTCGGATAAAGGGCGCGGGCCGCGCTACAACTCTTTGGCATGGGCAGCCAGGTATTTTGCAACACCTTCGGTTGATGCCCCCATACCCGCCTTGCCTTTGCTCCAGCCTGCCGGGCACACCTCGCCGTGTTCCTCGGTGAATTGCAGCGCATCCACCATGCGCAGCATTTCGTCGATGTTGCGGCCCAGCGGCAGATCGTTCACCACCTGATGGCGCACCACGCCGGCACGGTCGATCAGAAAAGAGCCTCGGTAAGCCACGCCTTCATCCGCCTCCACATCGTAAGCCTTGCAGATTTCGTGCTTGATGTCGGCCACCAGCGGATAACGTACCTGGCCGATGCCGCCGTTGTTCACCGGGGTGTTCTTCCATGCGAGGTGGGTGAAGTGCGAATCGATGGACACGCCGATCACCTCCACGTTGCGTTTCCTGAATTCTTCCAGCCTGTGGTCGAACGCGATCAGCTCGGAAGGGCAGACAAAGGTGAAATCCAGCGGCCAGAAGAAAATCACGGCATATTTTCCTGCGACGTGCTTTTTCAGATTGAACGTTTCATTGAATTCGTTGTTGCCCATCACCGCGACAGCGTTGAAATCCGGGGCGGCTTTGCCGACGAGTACTGCCATGACTTTCTCCTTGGGTTGTGAAATGTTTTGAAGCGCGCAAGCCAGATGCTTGCCATCGGCGCGTCAATCTTGCGTTGCCCTCGGGCACTGGGTGCGATCCGAGACACGGTTGCGTGCCGGAATGCGCCTGACTGCCCGGCTAGCACGGGGAGCTGCGCAAACTTACTCCGGTCCGGTCAGATCGCGCCACATCGTCATCACCAGCGCCATCAGTGCCGGTCCGATAAACAAACCGATCAGGCCGAACACTTCGAGACCGCCCAGTATGCCGAACAGCACCGGCAGGAAAGGCAGTTTGACCGCATCCCCGATGATTTTCGGACGCACGAAATGGTCGCCGATGAAAAGCACCAGCGCCCCGAACATGAAAACCGAAATTCCGGCCACCGTCTTGCCCTGGACCAGCAGCAAAACCGATACGCTGACAAAAATGACCGGGGCTGCAAAGGGAATCGTCGCCAGCACACCTGTTGCCAGGCTCAACAGTGCTGGATGGGGCGCGCCGGCGAAAATGTAGGCAATGCCGATCAGCAGGCCCTCCCCCAGTCCGACCAGAACCAGCCCGCTTACCGTGGCCCGGATTGCATTTACAGCCTGCAAGGCATAGCGGTCGCCGCTCTCGCCAGCCAGCCTGTTGAGCAGGCCAAGTGCCTTGCGCGACAGCTCCTTGCCGTCCCGGTAAATGAAGAAAATCGCGACAATGGTAAAAAACAGAGTCACCAGCCGATGCGCGATCTGGGTGCCGAACCTGCGCGCAAACTCGGAAAGCGTCGCATTGTCGCTTTGGCCGATCAGCGTGGTCAGCGCCGCTGGATCGGACAGATTCTCGCGCCACCAGCCGGCAGCCTGGCCGCCTACCTTGGGAATACCGGGCAACCAATCCGGAACTGCGATGCCGGATTTCTGCACTGCCATGATCCAGCGTACCAATGTACCAATCTCGGTTGCCGCATGGAACAGGGCGTAGCCGATCGGGAAGAATAACAACGCGGCAACGATGGATGTCATCAAGGCCGCGACTCCGGTATCGCCAAGCCTTGTTTTGGCTTCCGCCAGATGCCGCAGCGGCCAGGTGGCGATGACGATCACGACCGCCCATAGCAAGGCCGGAATGAATCCATGCACCAGCCATGCGGCTAAAGCGAGGAGTATCACGGAAAGGTAGACCCGGAGCTTGTCCTGTGCCAGCATGATCTATCCGGAATGCGCTTCGCAGGCCAGCTCAGGCCGCCATGCCGTCCCCGGCGAAATCATGCTTGCGCGACACGGCGCGAGACTTGCACCGCCGCGATGTGCAGCACTGCGGCCGCAGCCAGATACAGGAAAGCGCTCTGCAGATAGGGAAGGAAGTATTGGGCAACCCGGCTGCCGTATTGGACCGCGCTCATTTTGCCGAAGTAGTCGGCAAGCAGATAAAAGCTGGCATTGGAAATCAGAAAGGCCGCGCCGGTGGCCACGAAGGCGATTGCCGAAAATTCAGCCAGGCCGCGCAACGAGAAGCGGTAGCGTGTTGCATAGAATCGTCCGGCGTACCAGAGCACTGCATAAGTCGGGATCAGGAACCAGTAGGCCGGCGAGAAACACCAGCCATCCACGCCGCCGTAGTTGAGCGCCAGGTAATCCACCAGACCGGCCTCGATCAGCAACAGCGGGAATGCCCAGCGCGAAAGATAAAAGCCCGCGAGCAGAAATACCGCGAGCGAAGCATCCGGCAGGTGCAATGACGTGCCGAAGTGATATTCCCGCGTCGCTGCCATCAGCGCGGCCAGTATGACAAAAATTGCGATCGTTTTGGTTTGGGTGTTGTTCATTGCATTTCCCGAATTTGATTTTTTCAACAACGGCAACAGTACACGAAGCCGGGCAAAAAGCAAAGGCAACCATGCCGCCTCTGGCCCTGCTTGCCGGCGTTATTGCTGGTAGTTCAAGCCGACGAACAGGGTGCGACCTGGCGTGTTGTAGGCATACGCCTCTGAATAATCGCGATCGAACACATTGTCCGCGCTGAACGACAGATCAAGCTTCCGGTCGATCCGGTAGCGCGCGGTCAGATTGAGCAGCGTGTAACTGCTCAGCGTGACCGGGTTGCCGTTGAGATCAACATCCTGGCGGACGCCGCTGTAACGCACCTCGGCACCCATGTTCCAGGCACCCAGGTCATGCGATGCCGATACATTTGAAAATTCCCTTGCGCGGCGCTGCAGCACCTGGCCGGTAACCGCATCGTGCGGATTCTGGAGTGTTACGTTGCCTTTCAATTGGGAATTGCCGAACTTCCCCGCATAACTTAATTCCTCCCCGTCGATTTGCGCCCGATCGATGTTGACGACCGTGGTGCAGCCGGGGTTGCAGGCGATCAGATCGCTGATGCGATCGGCGAAATACACCGCATCAACGCGCTGGCCATCCGCCGCATAATGCAATCCGGCTTCCTTGTTTTGCGACCGCTCCGGCTTCAAGTCGGGGTTGCCCTGGTAACCATACGACAACGGGTAATAAAGATCATTAAAGGTCGGCGCCTTGAAGGCGTTGCTGACACTGACCGTCGCACGCCAATTGTCCGCGAACGACAAACCATAACCGAGCAAACCGGTATTCGCTTCGCCGAAATCCGAGTAGCGATCCTGGCGCAGATCGAATTGCACCTGCTGTGCCCCGAACTCGCCGACATAGCCACCCAACAGGCTGTTCACGTTGCGCGAACCTTGCGTGAACAGTGTGTCCGAAGATACAGCCTGCACCAAATGTTCGAACGCGAAATCGACATGCTGGCTGTCGACGATTTTGAGATTGTTTTGCCAGGTCAGCTGGTTGTTTTGCGTTTGAAAATGCGAGGACTCGGCACCATTGGTATAGCTGTGGCTGTCGTCGATGCCCTGCGCCACCCGCAGCAGGCTGTGCCACATTCCGCTGAGTTGGTCATCCGAGGACAGCGAGAACTTGTCGATGTTTTCAATCGTGTTGTTCAAATCAGTCGGCGCGCCGTATGCATTGTCATACGAGATGTTGCCGCGCGTGCTGAATACCGAGACTGACATCGCATGATCGGTGCTGAAAGCATGTTTGACCTGTGCATCGAGGGTATCGTTGTCATAGCCGTTGTTATTGGGATTGGCCAACGGCGCAAGCTGCGGGTCGATCGCCGATACGCCATCGGTTCTCACTTTTCCCGCGTTCACGCTGAATGAAGTGTCGTTCACACTGCCGGAATATCCTGCCGCCAATCGTTGGGTATCGTGGCTGCCCACGCCGACGCTGGCATTGACGGCCGGCGCACCGTGTCCCTGCTTGGTGAATATCTGGATCACGCCGCCGATGGCCTCCGAACCATACAGGCTGCTGACGTTGCCGCGGACCACCTCGATGCGCTCGACGTTATCCAGCATGATGTGTTCAAGCGCGGTCGCTCCGGTGGTGGCGGAATTGATGCGCACCCCATCGAGCAGCACCAGGACCTGATTGGAATTGGTGCCGCGCATGAAGATACTGGATTGGCTGCCCAGCCCGCCGGTTTGAACCACCTCGACACCGGGCAGAGTACGTAGCAGAGTCGGCACATCCGGCGCGCCGGAATTGCGAATATCCTGCTGAGTCAACACAGTCGTATCGGCGATGGTTTGGTCCAGCGGTTGCGGCATCCGCGTCGGCGTCACGATCAGCAACTCCATCGGAGTGTCTGCATATGCCGCAAAGGGTAGAGAAAGCGCACCGAGCAGTGCACCCGTTATAAGCCGTTTTGGTTTCATTGTCGTTTCCTGAGTCAATTCCAAGCGTCCCCGTTGGAAAATTAATAATCAGGAAATGCGGCAGCCAGATAGATCAGAACGCCGGCGACGTGGTCGCTGGTATTGTTCGGATGTGCCGCCCGCAGCATTTCCCGTCCATGGCAGCTCTCAGGCCGGTATCCGGGCTCGCAAGTCTTGATTCACCGCCTTCCCATAAGACCCCCTGGGGGTTGCTCACAGTGGCACACTGGCAAATCCACACTCGCTTACCGTTGCGGGGGCAGCTCAGGCATGGGGAACCTACGTTCCCGCACCTGCTTCCCGTTTAACTCGCCTGCTAGCAGACAAGCACCTCAAAGCGGCGCGCACTTTATCACAACCCTGTCCTGTCTTGCCTGAACAAGAATCCGGAAAATCCTACAAACTGCTTCCATATATCCGCGTTACCGTTTGACTTCTCTACACTTTTCAATCTATAGTCAGCCCATGGAAAACGAACTGAACGCACTGGAAAGCAAACTTGCCCAGTTGATACAAGTCAACAGCCAGTTGCGTGGCGAGAATCAACAATTGCGCCAGGAGTTAGCGCACGCTTTGAGCAGCAATCGGCAATACAGCGACAAGATGAATACAGCAAAAGCCCGCCTCGAAAAACTGCTGGTTAGCCTGCCCGAAAATCAGCCATGACCAATACCTCCAAAACCATGGAAATCAAGCTGCTCGATCGCGAGCTGCGCGTCGCCTGTCCGGAGGAAGAACGCGACGAATTGCTCGAGGCCGTGGCCTATCTGGACAAGCGCATGCGCGAAATACGCGATGCCGGCAAAATCGCCAGTGTCGAGCGCATTGCGCTGATGGCCGCTCTGAACATCACCCACGAGTTGCTCGGCATGAAAGTCGGGCGCGGCATTGACCTCGCCGACTTTAAGCGTAGAATGGATTCCATGCAGACAGCGATTGATGAAGCACTAGCCGAGCAAGACTCGCTGTTCTAACGAGGATAATGGCCAACTGACTGGTAGAACAAACCGGCAAATTACACCGGTCAGGTCGTTGGTTTTGGTTTTCCCCTGCGGTGTTCGACAGGCCTATAATTCTTTGAACCCATAAGCTTTGCTTAAGGCCGCAACCCTCAAAGTTACTGTTGTGCGCGTCCCTTGCGGATGTACCTGATGTAACTGGGATGCAGCCCTCTTGAACCCAGGTTCAAGATGCTGGGTCAACGGCACAGGCGGGGGATCTTATTCCGGTGCGACCCCAATTCAATCGGGTCGCACTTTTTATTTCCGGATGCGAGCAATGCGATATTGGCTGATGAAATCCGAGCCCGGCGATGTCAGTATCGACGACCTCGCCAATTTTCCCGACCAGACCGTGGCTTGGTACGGCGTGCGCAACTATCAGGCCCGCAACTTCATGCGCGACCAGATGAAGATCGGCGACGGCGTGCTGTTTTATCATTCGAACTGCAAGCAACCGGGCATCGCCGGCATCGCCAGGGTCAGCAGCACCGCATATCCCGATGCCACGCAATTCGAGCGCAACGGCAAATACTTTGATCCTAAGGCCACGCTGGAACAGCCGCGCTGGTTCAATGTCGATGTGCAACTGGTGAGGAAGATCGCGCTGATTTCGATCGATGAACTGCGCAAGCACCCGGAACTGGAGCGCATGCGCACCCTGCAGCGCGGCAATCGCCTGTCCATCACGCCGGTTGATCCCGCCGAATGGAAGTTCCTCACCACCCGGCTGGTGCACAATTAGCATGGAATGGAGCTTGGGCTATCTGCTGCTCGGCGGGATCGCCGGCTTCCTGGCCGGGCTGTTCGGGGTGGGCGGCGGTTTGATCCTGGTGCCGGTGCTGCTGTTCCTGTTCGACGCCCAGCATTTTGCCAGCGGTCACGTGATGCTGCTTGCACTCGGTACCTCGATGGCGGCAATCCTGTTCACCTCTTTTTCCAGCCTGCTCGCACACCACCGCCACAGCGCGGTCAACTGGCGCGTGGTGCGCACCATCACCCCCGGCATCCTGATCGGTACCGGCCTCGGCGCATCAGTAGCCGCATACATTCCCACCCACGGGCTAGCCATATTCTTCACGCTGTTCGTGTATTCGGTTGCAGCGCAGATTCTGCTGGACTTCCGCCCCCTCGCTGCCCGCCAATTGCCCGGTGCGGTCGGCATGACCTTGGCCGGCATGTTCACCGGCTGTTTGAGCAGTCTGGTCTCGATCGGCGGCGGAGCCATCGTCGTCCCCTTCCTGGTCTGGTGCAATGTATCGCTCAGAAATGCGATCGGCACCTCGGCGGCGATCGGCTTTCCGGTAGCAGTCGGCGGCACGATCGGTTATGTGGTCACCGGCATGAACATATCCTGGTTGCCGCCCTACAGCCTGGGCTATGTCTACCTGCCCGCGCTAGTCTGGATCGCGCTCGCCAGCGCGATCACGGCGCCGCTTGGTGCAAAAGCCACGCATCGGATGAAGACCGGACTGTTGCGCAAACTGTTTGCGCTGTTGTTGCTGGTGCTGGCGACCAAGCTGCTGCTCAAGGTAATCGCATGATTCGGGACTTCCCCGCCCGGACTCTAATAGGTCGATTCCGGCACCCGCCTAAAGTAAGCATCGCAACCACTCGGGCGAGAAATTAATACCCTTTTTTTTCGCCCTCGTTATAATTAGCGGCCGTGTCCGCGTGAATTTTTTTGCAGTCAACACCTGGAAGCGGCTCGAATCTTTACTGATGTATATACAATTCATCCAACCGAGGAGCAATAATATGACTCAGCAATATTCCCGTATCATGCGCTGGACCAGCCGCGTGGTGATGTTAAGCATGCTGTCCATGGCATTGCCGGTGCAATCGGCTTTTGCCGGCATGGTAGGCACCAACCAGGCGGTTTCCCATGAACTGGCAAACCAGGACCGCGCCAGGATCAACGCATTCCTGGATCGCGCCGATGTCGTCACCCAGTTACAGAAACAGGGTGTGACGGCCGATGAAGCGAAAGCGCGCGTGTATGCGATGAGCGACGACGAAGCACACAATATCGCCGGGAAAATTAACCAAATGCCAGCGGGCGGCGATGTCCTCGGAATCATCTTCACCCTGTTCATCATTTTGCTGATCACCGATATCCTCGGTTTCACAAAGGTATTCCCGTTCACCCGTTCGATCAATAACCGGTAAACCATGATGGCCCTGAACGCCCGCTCGCTAGTAGTGGGCGTTTTTCTTTTGTGCCTGGCCGCTTGCGCAACGCCGCCGCAGACGCGCGAGATGCTGGGCTCCCCCCCGCCCGCCCTGCCCCGCCACGCCGAACTTGCCAATGTTCCCTATTTTGCCCAGGACGCCTACCAATGCGGCCCGGCATCGCTGGCAATGTCCCTGAATGCAGCCGGGTTTGCGGTGACATCGGAGACACTCAAGCCAGAAGTTTATTTGCCGGACCGGCACGGCAGCCTGCAGGTCGAAATGCTGGTCGCCGCGCGCCGCAATGGCGCGATTGCGTATCAATTGGCACCCGAGTTGACCGATGTGTTGCGCGAAATCGCAGCCGGGACGCCGGTTGTGGTCCTGCAAAACCTGTCGTTTGAATGGTATCCGGTCTGGCATTACTCGGTGGTGATCGGCTACGATCTCGACCGCGCCGAAATGATCCTGCGTTCGGGACCCGAGCAACGGCAAGTCTTGCCGATGAGAACCTTCGAATACACCTGGGCGCGCAGCGGCTACTGGGCGATGGTCGCGCTGCCGCCCGGCACGATCCCGGTCACTGCAGAAGCCAACGCCTATATCGAGGCAGTCAGCGCATTCGAAAGGATCCACGGTTCCGCTGTGGCACAAAAGGCATACGCGGCCGCCCTGGATCGCTGGCCCGGCAATCTTGCCGCGCAAATCGGCGCAGGCAATGCAGCCTATCAGCTACATGAGCTGGCCCGTGCGGAGAGCGAGTTTCGCCAGGCCGCGCAGGACCACCCCGATTCGGTTGCAGCATTGAACAACTTGGCACAAACGCTGGCCGATCAGGCGCGTTATCAGGAGGCGCTGCAAGCCGCGCAGCGGGCGGTCAGCCTGGGCGGCCCGCTCGCGCAAACTGCGCGGGAGACACTGGCAGACATCGAACGCGCGATGAAAAAGTAGCCGGATCGTTTTGCCGTTCCATGTGTGCTTATGCTGCCCTTGCATCAATGCAATAATGTTCCATGGTTACCACTCCCAAACAATCACCCTCATCCGGGAATATCCAGTCCCTGCTCGATAATTTGTCGAGGACTTGCGCTCGGCAAGAGATCGCCTTGATAGGCAAGGCCTGTGAATTGGCCGGCACGCTGTATGCCGGGCAGGTCGAACTGACCGGAACACCGCTGTTGCAGCACGCGCTGGGCGCGGCGGATATCCTGGCCGGCATGAACATGGATCACGAAACGATTGCTGCAGCCATCCTGCATGCGGTGCCGGAATACCTGGACAACTGGCAGGAAAAGATCGCGGAAAGTTTCGGCACCAACGTGAAGATGCTGGTCACGGGCATTTCACGGGTGGAACAGATCGAGCAATTCAGCGAAATGGCAGGTCTGCGCAAAAAAAACCAGCATGAAGCAGCTCACCAGATCGAGACCCTGCGCAAGATGTTCCTCGCGATGGTGGAAGACATCCGCGTGGTGCTGATCAAGCTGGCCGAACGCACCCAGACCATGCGCCACCTGTCAGGCGCAAGCGCAGAATTGCAAAAACGGATCGCGCAGCAGACCCGCAGCATCTTCGCGCCGCTGGCCAACCGTCTCGGCGTATGGCAGCTCAAGTGGGAACTGGAAGACCTCTCGGTGCGCTACCTCGAACCTGAACTGTACAAGAAGGTCGCGAAACTGCTGGATGAACGCCGCGCAGATCGCGAGCAATACATCGCCGCGGTGGTCGCGCAGATCAAGACGGCGCTGGATCGCGCCGGCATACCCGCCGAAGTCACCGGCCGCCCCAAGCACATCTACAGCATCATCAACAAGATGAAGCGCAAGAATCTGGATTTCGGCGAACTCTACGACGTGCGCGCGGTGCGGATACTGGTCAGCGATACGGCTGGGACGGACGGCGACACGAATGACGGCATCACCGGATGCTACGCCGCGCTTGGCCTGGTGCATGAAATGTGGGCGCCGATCGAAAGCGAATTCGACGACTACATCGCGCATCCCAAGAGCAACAATTACCGCTCACTGCACACCGCGGTGATCGGCCCGCGCGGTCTGCCGCTGGAAGTGCAGATACGCACCCGCGAGATGCACCACAATTCCGAGCTTGGCGTCGCCGCCCACTGGCGCTACAAGGAGGGCGTGAAATCGGATACCCGCTTCGATGAAAAGATCGCCTGGCTGCGCCAGATCCTGGAATGGAAGGAAGAACTGGCCGACAAGGGCGACCTGCAGGAGCAATTCAGGAACGAACTGTTCCAGGACCAGGTGTACGTGCTTACCCCGCTGGGCAAGGTGATTGCGATGCCCAAAGGCGCGACCCCGGTGGAATTCGCCTACACGCTGCACACCGACCTAGGCCACCGCACCCGCGGCGCCAAGGTGGACGGCAGCATCGTGCCGCTCAATTACAAACTGCAGAACGGGCAACGCGTGGAGATACTCACCGTCAAGCAGGGCGGCCCGAGCCGCGACTGGATCAACCTGTCGCTCGGATTTTTGCAAAGCCCGCGCATCCGCGCCAAGGTGCGCGCCTGGTTCAAAAGCCAGAATCTCGACGAAAGCGTTGCGCTGGGCCGTACGCAACTGGACCGCGAACTACACCGGCTCGGCATCACGTCCATCAACCAGGAAAAACTCGCGCAACGATTGCATTTCAACAAGCTGGAGGACCTGCTGGCAGCCATCGGACGCAACGAAGTCACCCAGCGGCGCATCGCCGTTGCGATACAGGAAGAGTTGCCCGCCAAGGTGATCGCGCTGGCAAAACCGAAAGTGCTCAGGCCGGCGAGTGAGCGCACAGCACAAGCGGACATCACCGTCGGCGGCGTGAACAACCTGATGACCCGGATCGCAAAATGCTGCAAACCCGCACCCGGAGATGCCATCGTCGGCTACGTGACCCGCGACCGGGGAATCACGATACACCGCGAGGACTGTCCGTTCATGCTGCGCCTTGCCGATAACCGGCGTGAGCGCATGCTGACTGCACAGTGGGGTGAACAGTGAGGCGAGCCGCCTGCAAACCGAATCGCAAGGCAAGTGCATTTTCGCAAAAGGAAAAAGCTCCGCCAGTTTCCTGACGGAGCTCTAAACCGCTGCGTTCCCGCCTAATGGCTGGCGTAATCGCCGCTCAACCGATATTTGGGCGTTCTTGGTGACCGTATCGGATCAAAACGGCTTGAATAGCCATCTGCCGCTTTTGTCGCCACTATCCTGTCCATGGCCGCCGAACAGATCGGCCATCACTTGCACGTTGGCATCACAGGCGTGGTTCAGACATGGCAGACCGAGTCCCGATTCGATCGACTTGAGCAAGGAAAAGTGGTTATACATGTTCGCGCTTTGTACACCGCCCTTGCTGTAGTTGGTCACGACGATCACTGGCACCTGATTCTTGTTCGGGTACAGGCTATAGTCGTTCTCGTCCCAAAGCACCACGATCGCGTTGTTGCCATTCGACCAGGCCGGTGATTTCTTGATCGCCGTCACGAGCTTCTGGACTTCCACATCGCCGCGCTGGATCAGGGCCGGATTCAGGCCGGCTTGGGTACCAACATCGCTCGGGTCATAGTTGCAGAACGCGCCGGCATTGCCACGTCCGTGCTGGTCGTTGCACTGGTTAGGCGCGATGAAGGAGAACGCCGGCACGTTGCCGGAACCCAGATCGGCATACAACCCCTTGGGCCCGTCAAAGCCGACAACCTGTGCCAGGCTCAAACCCTTGTCTTGCCCCTCCTGAACGCTCTGGAAATAGACGAACGGATTGTGCTTGCCGGCATAAAGATCGACCAAATCGGCCGAAGTCAACGGTGGATTCAGCGCAGGCAGGATCGCACTGAAATCCGTCTTGTCGGTATACACCCCGTCGCTGTAGGTCACTCCGTCTGCACCCTGGATCGGCAGATCTTCCTGGTAGCTCTTCCAGCTGCTGCGCGCCTCGAACAACTGATCGGCTATCGTTTTGCCGGATATGTTGGTCGCTGCCGGGATGGATTGGGTGCCGTCGATGTTGATCGTGCCCGTGGTGATGTCGCTCGGATTACCCTGTGTCTCGTTGCTGAAATCCATGGCTGGCGTCGCGGCATCGGTACCGGTACCCGAGATCGGGCAAACGGGCGGGGACGCCGGGTTGTCGGTAGTGTCAAAGCCCGAGATGAGGTTGCTGGTGCAGGATGTGCTGTGCCAGTCCGACGCATTGTCGCTCTGCACACCGAAGTTGGAACCGCCCACCACTTCGAGGTAGTTGGTCAGGCTGGGGTGGCCGATGGCAAAGTAATTCGTTGCCAGATTGGCCGATTGCGCCAGGCTGTTGATGTAGGGTGCGTTGGGGTTGCCCATGATCTGGCTGAATCCGTGGTTCTCCATCATGATCACGAAGACGTGGTCAAGATGGGGGATACCCTGCGGGACTTTTCCCTCGTTGGCGAAAACCGGGCTGGCGAGCGCGATGCCCAGCAGGCCGATTGCTGCAAATGATTTTTTCATGTCGATGTGCTCCTGTGTGAATATGCTGCGTTGTTTGTCAAACGGTGTTTCCTGATCCGACCTCATAATCGCCAGAATTTCCTCAGGACAACCGGGAGATCTTCTGGCATTGCATTGGCTGTCAACACCGGCATGCCTGGATGGCCTTTACAATGTCGAAAATGAAGTTACAGGAAACATGTTGCGGATTTATGAATCCGGATAGTCCGAACGGACTCAATACCGAAGCGGCCTGAAAGTAACAAAGTAGCAACTTCTTGCAGAGAGTTGATTACCAGGGTGTTGTGCTTCGTACCAGAAACTGCTATTCCCCCATTTGATATTGAACGACTGATTGCAAGAGAGAGGCAGTAATTGAAACAGGCACAATTTAACAGGCAAAATTCGGCCAGCGCTGAGCGGCCATACCTGAGGGAACCACATTGAACTTTTTGGCCCATGCATTGCTTGCAGGCGAAGATCGCGCCTTGCTTGTGGGCGGGGTAATCGGAGACTGGATCAAAGGCTCCTTGCCTGGCGTATTGCCTGAAGATATTGCGAAAGGAGTTGCGCTGCATCGGGCCATAGATAACTTTGCGGAATCGCAGCCGGCCTTTCGGCGGAGCCGCTCACGAATCTCTGTGGGTCGCAGACGTTATGCAGGAGTGCTTGTTGATGTGTTCTATGATCATCTGCTAGCCCGGAACTGGGCGACAATACATCATGGGTCCCTGGATGAGTATTGCAAAGCTGTCTATCGATCAATCGAAGACAGACTTGACGACCTTCCCGTCTCCTCCCATCCCGGATTGACACTGATGGCGAAGGAGAATTGGCTGTCGAGCTATGCACAGATTGAAGGCATCGCCGACGTGCTGGCACGAATGTCTCGCCGAGCCCGGCAACCCAATCCGCTGGCGAATGGTGAACAGGAGTTTCTTGCTGATGTGGATGGATTTACAAGTGATTTCCATGAATGGCTTGATGACACCAGAACGTTCTGCCAGCGGTGGCGATCCGGGTAGATAGCTGTGTTGCGAATGGCCGAATTTGGAAGAGAAGCGAACGGTCGTGTTGGACAATCCGGGCGCACAATGTGCGGCCAGTTTCTGCCGTTCGCAAGCGGCGGCTTTGCCGCAGCGAGCTTTGGGAGGGTATGAGAATTTCGTGTAACCAGTGATTTGCGAGGAACCTGCCGCCACTTTGAAAGGAGTCGCAATGACTGAAAAAATTCTTGCACTCTTATCGCTGCTACTACAAATAAATTGAAAAGGCGGCCTTAGCGGCCGCCTTCAACAACTACCAGCGCTAGAACTGCTTATATCTTGCCGGCCTTAACAGCTGCAAAAAGTGCTTTTGCTGCTTCATCTTCATGGCCCTTAATCAAGGCGTTATACTGTGAAGTCATGATGGCAGCTTGGCCCTTGAATTTGGGCTCGGAGCTTGCTATTTTGCGATCTTCCACCTTAAAGCCAGACTTGAAAACCTTTGCCAGAGCTGCCTCACTGCCATATTTCTCTGCAACTCTTTTCCATGCAGGACCTACAACATCTTTGTCAACTGCATGGCAAGCCTTGCATGGTCCAGTTGAAAAGGCGCTCGCCGTTGCAGATATAGTCATCAATCCAGCGGCAGCTACTAAAAGCTTCAATGATTTTTTCACCCTACATTCCTCCCTTTATAAATCCGAATCAAAAAAACAGGGCAATTAAAGTAAAGAATTTAATTACCCCGAATGCTAAGCACGTCTGGAGAGACGCCAAGCACGTCTGGAAAGACTATGAAACGTGCTAGTGTCTAAATATATCACAATAATTGAAATGTATAGCCTCTTCCAATATGAAATGAGTCTGAAGGCGGGTCGTATTTCCAACGAGAAATGAGTCTGAACGGCTAAAGTTCTGAATCGGTCATGATGCGATGCATGGTGATCGACATGGAAGAAGCGCGGCTGCAAACCCTGGCGCAGGTCAGGGCATTCTTGGACGGCACGACGGAGGTGGCCTTCAAAGTTCCCAAGGCGGAACGCAATTCATTTATCGAGCGTGTGCTCAAGCGGTTTGGCTATTCACCGCACGGCAAAGCCGACAAGGGCGTGTTGCTGCGCTATCTGGAGCGCATGACTGGCCTGTCACGGCAACAAGTAACCCGGCTGGTGCGGCGATACCGCCGGGACGGGAAGTTGTCGAAACGACAAGTTACGCCCCAGCACGGCTTCACCGGCCGCTTCACCGCCACGGACGTGGCCTTGTTGGCCGAGATCGATGCGCTGCATGGCACACTGTCCGGCCCTGCCACCAAGAAGCTGATGGAGCGCGCTTTACTTGTGTTCGGTGATGCGCGCTTCGAGCGTCTGGCGGGAATCTCGGTTTCACATCTGTACAACCTACGGGGTGAGAAACAGTACCAGAACAAGCGGCGGCATTGGACCAAGACCCGGCCAACCGGATTACCCATCGGCCAGCGTCGCGCACCCCAGCCCAATGGGATGCCGGGCTACATCCGCATCGACAGCGTGCACCAAGGCGACCAGGACGGGGCAAAAGGGGTGTATCACATCAACGCAGTGGACTGTGTAACCCAGTTTCAGCTGGTCGCCACCTGCGAGAAGATCAGCGAGGCTTACCTGCTGCCGGTCATTGGGCAGTTGCTGGATGGATTTCCGTTTGTCATCCTGGGATTCCACGCGGATAACGGCAAAGAGTACATCAACTACCAAGTAGCCGCGCTGCTGGAGAAGTTGCGGGTTGAATTCACCAAATCACGGCCGCGGCATTCCAACGACAACGCATTGGCGGAATCCAAGAACGGCGCGGTGGTGCGAAAGCATCTGGGCTATGCCCATATCCCGCAACACTGCGCCAGTCTGGTCAATGCTTTCTGTGCCGACTTCCTCAACCCATACGTCAACTTCCACCGACCTTGTTTCTTCCCGGAAACGATCACCGATGCCAAAGGGAAGGAGCGCAAACGCTATCGCTACGAGGAGATGAAGACCCCCTATGAGAAGCTGAAATCCTTGCCCAATGCCAGTGAGTATCTCAAGCCGGACATCACCTTTGAGCTACTGGATGCACAGGCATCAGAGATGAGCGACAATGACGCTGCCTTGGCGCTGAACAATGCAAGAAGGAAACTGTTTCACGCGATCTCTGCTGCAACAAGGAAACAGGCTTGATGGGTAAAACAGCAAGGCAGAACAAACAAGAATTTATCAACCCGACCGAGTCAGAACAAGATTCAGATACTCAGATCCACAAACCTTCGTTCAGACTCATTTCCAGTTTGGAAAATACTTGTATATCTAGTTAAATCACGAGTTGATTTGAATCAAGTCGCACCCGGTTCAGCCGCCCAGATACGCGCGCTGCACCGCTTCACTGCCCAGCAGTTCGCCGGCCGCACCGGACACGGTTATCCTTCCGCTTTCCATCACATAGCCGCGTTGCGCCACTTCAAGCGCAAGCTTCGCGTTCTGTTCGACCAGCAGGATGCTCATCCCCAGCGCGGCAATGCCGCGTATGGTATCGAAGATCTTTTGCACCATCAGCGGGGCGAGCCCCATGCTGGGTTCATCCAGCATCAGCAGGCGGGGTCGGCTCATCAGCGCGCGCGCCATCGCGACCATCTGCTGTTCGCCGCCGGAAAGGGTTCCGGCCAGTTGGTGCATGCGTTCGCCGAGGCGCGGGAATAGCCGGTACATGCCTTCCAGGTCGGCCGCAATTTCGTCCTTGCCGCTGCGGCTGTATGCGCCCATCAGCAGATTTTCGGCTATCGTCATGCGCGCGAACACCCCGCGACCTTCCGGGACCAGCGCAATGCCCATCGCCGCACGCTGGTGTGCCGCGACATTGTGCAGGCTGTTGCCGCCGTAATGTACCTTTCCACCGGACGGCTGAAGCAGACCTGCCAGGGTTTTCAGCGTGGTGGTCTTGCCCGCGCCGTTGCTGCCGATCAGCGCGACCAGTTCGCCCTGGGCAACATGCAGGTCGATACCCTTGATCGCATGGATGCCGCCAAAGGCGACTTTGAGTCCGCTAATGTCGAGCAATGGCTCAGTCACTGACGCCCCCGAGATAAGCGGCGATCACGGCCGGATCCCTGCGGATCTGCTCCGGCGCCCCTTCGGCGATCTTCTTGCCGTAATCGAGCACCGCGACGCGGTCGCACAGTCCCATAATGAGTTTGACATCGTGCTCGATCAACAGCACGGTGACGCCCTGATCGCGGATGGACTTCAACAGTATTTTGAGATTTTCCGTTTCGCTCGCGTTCATTCCCGCCGCCGGCTCGTCGAGCGCGAGCAGCAGCGGTTCGGTGGCCAGCGCCCGGGCGATCTCCAGACGGCGCTGTTCGCCGTAGGAAAGATGCTTGGCCAGGGTCTGCGCGGGCTGTTCGATGCCGACGTAATGCAGCAATTCGCGCGCACGCGCGGCGATGGCGTGCTCTTCCCTGCGCGTGCCGCGATCGCGCAGCAGTGCGCCAAATACGCCCGCGCGGGTGCGCACGTGGCGGCCGATCATCACATTTTCCAGCGCGGTCAGGTTGGCGAACAGCCGGATATTCTGGAATGTGCGCGCTATACCGGCTTGCGCCAGCAGATGGGGTTTGCCCGACTGGTAATGCATGCCGTTGAACCGAAAGCCGCCCGTGCTCGGCTGATACAATCCGGTGATCACGTTGAACAGAGTGGTCTTGCCCGCCCCGTTCGGGCCGATCAGCCCGTATATCTCGCCGCGCCGGATATGCAGCGACACGTCGCTGAGCGCGCTCAGTCCGCCGAATTGCTTGCCGATACGCCTGGCTTGCAGCAGCGCGTCATCAGTGTGTGGCATCGTATACGGTCTCCTCGGCATCCGCCTCTTCTCCGGCGAATTCGCGTCGCCGCACGCGCGACGGCAGCAATCCGGCCGGGCGATACAGCATCATCACGATCAGCGCGGTGCCGAACAACAGCATGCGCAGGCTTTCCGGATCGATCAGCGTCCTGCCAAACAGGGACTGTTGCAGCGGCACCACAATGTTGCGCAGCACCTCGGGCAGCAGCGCCAGCAATACCCCGCCGAGGACCACGCCGGCGATGTTGCCCATCCCGCCCAGCACCACCATGCACAGCACCATGATGGACTCCATCAGGCTGAAACTTTCCGGGCTGACGAAGCCCTGGAATCCCGCAAACAGCGCGCCGGAAGCGCCGCCGAACATCGCGCCCATCGCAAAAGCCAGCAGCTTCAGGTTGCGCGTGTTGATGCCCATCGCCGACGCGGCGACCTCGTCTTCGCGTATCGCCATCCACGCCCTGCCGATACGCGACCTTTCCAGCCGCCTGGAGACGAATATCACCAGCGCGGTAAAAGCCAGGAACAGGTAGAAATACAGATGCACCGAGGGAATCGCGAATCCGAACACATCACGAGTCTTGTTGAGCGATACACCCATCACACTGACCGGGTCGATGAAGCTGATGCCTTGCGGGCCGTTGGTCAGGTTGACGGGCGCGTTCAGATTGTTCAGGAAGATGCGGATGATCTCGCCGAATCCAAGCGTGACAATGGCCAGGTAATCTCCGCGCAGGCGCAAGGTCGGCGCACCGAGCAGCACGCCGAAACAACCCGCCACCAATGCCGCCAGAGGCAACACGAACCAGAACGGCAGGTGTATGCCATCCGGGAATGCGAGCGGAAAAACCTGCGCAAAATGTGGAGAATCGGCCAGCGCATAACAGTATGCGCCCACCGCGTAAAATGCGATGTAGCCCAGATCAAGCAGGCCGGCATAGCCGACCACGATGTTCAACCCGAGCGCCAGCATGATGTAAAGCATCGCGAAATCGGCGATGCGCACCCACCCGCGACCGAGCAGTGCATCGATGACAAAGGGCAACAGCATCAATGCGATGGCAAGAACGACGAACGACGATTTTGATTTTGGGTTGAATTTCATCTTTGCAAAATCATTTAGGCACAGAGAACACAGTGGCCACAGAGATGACACCGCTTTTCTCTGTGTGCTCTGTGTTCTCTGACGTAACTATTAGCCATTCGACTAAGCTGCCAAAAAACCCCAGCCGGATCGCCGGTTATGTGGCCTGGATTTTCGATATTCATGTTCATGCGCGTTCAGCCAAGCGCTCCCCCAACAATCCGGACGGCCGGAACACCAGCACCGCGATCAGCACGAAGAAGGCGAACACATCCTGGTAGTTGCTGCCGAAAAATCCGCCGGTCAGATCGCCGATATACCCGGCACCCAGGCTCTCGATCAACCCGAGCATCAATCCGCCCAGCATCGCGCCGCGCAGGTTGCCGATGCCGCCCAGCACCGCAGCGGTGAAGGCCTTCAGGCCGAGGATGAAACCCATGTAGTAATGCGCCAAACCATAGTTCGCGCTGACCATCACGCCGGCCACTGCGGCGAGCGACGAGCCGAGCATGAAGGTGATCGAGATCACCCGGTTGATGTCCACGCCCATCAGTTGCGCCGCATGCTGGTTCTCCGCCACGGCGCGCATCGCGCGCCCGAGCCGGGTGCGATGCACGACCGCCATGAGTCCCCCCATGATCGCCAGCGCCAGGATGAAAATGATGATCTGGATATCGTTGATGATCGCGCCGCCGATGTTATGGGGGGTATTGGCGATCAGTTGCGGGAAGGAATGGTAGCTGCGTCCCCAGATCATCATCGCCAGATTCTGCAGCACGATGGATACGCCGATCGCGGTGATCAGCGGCGCCAGGCGGGGTGCATGGCGCAACGGACGGTACGCGATGCGTTCGATGCCGTAGCCCAGCACCATGCAGCCCAGCATCGCCAGCGCAACGCTGAACGGCAGTGCCAGCAGAGCGGGCGCCCCCCACCCTAGCAGCGCGGTCAGCGAGGAAAGCGCAAGCATAGCGCCGATCATCACGACCTCGCCGTGCGCGAAGTTGATCAGGCCGAGAATTCCGTACACCATGGTGTAGCCCAGTGCGACCAGCGCATACACGCTGCCCTGCACCAGGCCGTTAACGATTTGTTGTAAGAGGATATTCATGGCCGTTCAACCAAAAACGACACGTGTTGCGTGTCGCTTCTTGTTTTACGGATTCAACATCAATTGGACGCCGTGTTGGCTGCACCGAGCGTCTCAAGCGGCACCCACTTGCCGTGCTGCACTTGATAAAGGGTGATGGCACCGCCCTTGAGATCGCCCTTTTGATCGAACTGGATATTGGCCGTAACACCGTCATAGGAAATGTCGGCAAGCGCGGGCAGGTATTTAGCGGGATCCGTCGAACCCGCTTTCTGCATTGCCGCAATCATCACATTGACCGCATCGTAACAATAGGGGGCATACAATTGTATGGGTCCGTATTTGGCGATGTATCGAGCGGCGAACGTCTTGCCGCCCGGCATCTTGTCCAGCGGCACGCCGGGCAACGAAGCATATGCACCCTCCGCGGCATCGCCTGCCAGCCTGATGAATTCCGGCGTATAGCCGCCGTCACCCGTCATGAATTTCGTCTTCAGCGCCAGTGCCTTGAGTTGTTTCACCATCGGTCCGCTCTGCGCATCCATCCCGCCATAGAACAGCAGGTCGGGATTTTTGCCCTTTACCGCAGTCAGTACTGCGGTAAAGTCCATCGCCTTGTCGTTGGTATATTCATGCGCGACGATCTCCGCGCCGTTGGCCTGCGCGGACTTGATGAATTCATCCGCCAAACCCTGGCCGTAAGCGGTACGGTCGTCGATCACCGCGATCTTCTTCGCGCCGAGGTTTTTCGCCGCGTACTCGCCGAGCACACGGCCCTGCTGCGCATCATTCGCCATGACGCGGAAGGCGGTCTTGAAACCCTGCGCGGTGTAGGCGACTGCGGTAGCGGAAGGTGAAATCTGCGGAATGCCGTTATCGCTGTAGATTTTTGCCGCGGGGATGGTCGTGCCCGAATTGAGATGGCCGATGATCCCGCTGACTTTGTTGTCCACCAGCTTCTGCGCCACGATGGTCGCCGTCTTGGGATCGGCCTGATCGTCCTCGCTGATCAGGTCGAAATGGACTTTGCGACCGCCGATGACGATACCCCTGACATTTGCATCGTCTATCGCCATGCGCGTGCCGTTCTCATTGTCCTTGCCCAGGTGCGCCTGGGGACCAGTCAATGGCGCTGACGCGCCGATGCGCACGAGCAGATCACCGGCTGAGTCCTGGCCGGTGGTCGCTGATTTTTCACACCCGCACAGCGCCACGGAAAGCAGCACCGGCACGATGGTGAAGGACAATAATGAGCGTATTGAATGTTGCGGCATGTGCGACATGTTCATCCTAACCTGGTGTATGAGGCCTGATTATGGGGAGCAGGCACTGCGCTTGTCAATTTCACAGGCAGCATGTGCCGACTTGCACCGAAGCATGTTGCAGGCAGTTCCGGAATTATTTGTTCGCCAGGCTTTGCTCGAACTTCACCAACTCAGTGATTTCCGCCTTCTTTGCGCCGGTCGGGTCGTTAGCCGGCATAGGCATGGTGCCCCAGTTACCGGAACCGCCCTGAGATACCTTCATCACCAGACCCTCGATCAGGGGATATTCCTTGCCCTTGTAGGTGTACCTGGTAACGCCGCTGCCGGTATATTTTTTGGCAACGTCTCTCCATGCCGGACCGACCACCTTATGGTCGATGGCATGACAAGCGGTGCAATTGAGTTTGTGGGCAAGTGCCGGCATTTCTTCTGCCATTGCGCCAACGGCAGCCATCAAACCTGCCACAGCAACGATACTCCCGACGATAGTTTTCATACGCTTCTCCATTTAGATGATTAAAGAATTTCAATCTCGCGAAGGTTTCCATCCACTACTCGGCAAACGCCGTTGTCGCCCGGATCTGCTTGACCATCGCGCCGCTCAAGCAAATGCGATCCGCCTGAAAGCGAACGAAACGACATCAGCCGGGTTTTTCATGATTGCCTCCGATCCTTCCACGACGCGCTTCCGAGCAAGACTGAAGGACAGTGACATGCTTACCTCTTTTCCAGACCCAGGATGAAGTCGACAAGGGCCTTGATGTCTGCCTCGCTTACCCTCGGTGCATTCTGGATCATCGCAGTGGTGGTGAACCAGTCGCCCTTGCCGCCCTTGGATACTCTTTCGATCAACCATGCTTCAGGAGTCTTCTTGCCGTGTTCCTTCAGTATGTCAGAAACTTTCTGCGTGGTCTGGTAAGCCGTAGGATCAACTGCAGTGCCCGTAGCGCCAACGATGTTGTATGCCTTGGACACATCCCTCCATGCCGGTCCGACAAGTTTCTTTTCGATCGTGTGGCATGCTGTGCAACCGTTATCAATCGCCAGCTCCGGCATGTCTTCCGCCATTACGCTGCCTGCCATCACCAATCCTGCTGCTGCAATCATGCTAACGACAACAGTCCTCATGCTTGCTGTTCTCTCCAGTTATTTTTATTTTTTGAAAGCATCCGAAACGACCTGAATGTTTCACCTTCATCGGTGATTCTAAACAACCCCGCCTGCTTTGCCTACAAACTCATCCGGCAAATTGTTACCAACGGTAACCCAACAACGCCGTCCACGGGGCTGAAGTTGACACCAATATTTGCTCTGCATCGCAAACCTGCGTTAAATCATCATGCTTGGGAAAAATAGTCACGCCTGCAGCCCAACGCCGGCAGTAAGAATGGAGCGAAAAGCGGGCATGCGCGCGACGCTAGAACAGTTCGGCCTGATATTCGACGATCATTGTGTGGCGGCTTCCCGCCGCAACCTTCACCAGGTTTTCCATCGCATTCGCGGATTCCACGCATAGCATTTCGCGCCAGCCGTCAGGTTGTCCCATATCGCCCATCTTGCCGGCCTTTTCGGTCCACGGCGTCCACACCACGGTGGAGCGGCTGCCGGATTTGGTGATATGGATATATCGCCTGAGCTTGTCGTCCACGATCACGCATTCGGATGCCGTGTTGACATACACCCTGTCGGTCTCGCCCGAGAATGTGATCGGCCCGGATTGCTTCCTGAGCATGGAACCACCGACTTTGTCCCAGTAGTCTGAACCTTCCAGTCCGGTCACCCGAACTGCACCGATATCGCCGATCTGAAAATAGGTATGCAACGCTTCGCCGATCACAAAATCCGCCGTACCGGTATTTTCGGTAGTCAATTCCATGTGCAATATATCGGCAGCGATGATTGTCAGATTCAGCTTCGAAGGATAGGGCCACTGCGTTCTCGTCTTCTCGTTTTCCACCAGCTGCAGCGCAATGCGGGTCGAACCACCCGGTCCTGTCTCGGTTTCCACAACCTGCCAGGGCACGGTTCTCGCGAAACCATGCCCGGGGAAAGTTGCATCGCTTGCATGTGCGCCAAACCATGGCCAGCATACCGGGACCCCGCCGCGTATCGATTTCCCGACCGCCAGTTTTACGTCTCGCGACAGCCACACCACCGGCACCGCCTGGCTCGTCGGCTGCCAGGTCATCAGGTGGGCGCCTTGCAGGCAGATTGACGCTTTTGACAAGGGGTTGTTGATCTCCGCGATGATCAGGCCGCTGGCATCATCACGAAATACCAACCGCCCGTCGATACCGTATTGTGTGTTCAATTGTTGTGCTGTGGACATGTTTGTTCCTTATCTGGTTTCTTGGAAAATCCCGGGCACCGGCTATTTTCCATCTGCGACACGTCCCGCACCGCACCCTTGTCTGCGCTGGTCACCATCGCAGCGTATGCGCGCAGTGCAACCGACACCTTTCGTTGCCGCCCGTCGCGGGTTTCCATGCCTGTTTCCCTTTTGCTTCCATCTGCGCGGCGATCAGCCAGTTCGGCATCGGAAACCGCAAAATTGATCGCTACGGTTCGGAATATCGATCTCGATCTTGTCGCCTTCCTCCACCAGGCCTATCGCTCCGCCGCTAGCCGCTTCCGGAGAGGCATGGCCGATGGCAAGCCCGGAGGTGCCGCCGGAAAAACGCCCGTCAGTTAGCAAAGCACACACTTTTCCCAACCCTTTTGACTTCAGATAGGAGGTTGGATAAAGCATCTCCTGCATGCCCGGCCCGCCCTTGGGCCCCTCGTATCGGATCACCACCACATCGCCGGCGACGATCTTGTCGTCCAGTATACCTGCCACCGCCGCATCCTGGCTTTCGAACACGCGCGCGCGACCGGTAAATTTCAGGACGCTCGTCATCCACGCCGGCGGTCTTGACGATACAGCCATCGAGCGCGATGTTGCCATACAGCACCGCCAGCCCTCCGTCCTGCGAATAGGCATGCGCCTTGTCGCGGATGCAGCCCTTGGCGCGATCCGTATCCAGCTCCGGATACTGCACGGACTGGCGAGAATGCCATCGTCGTGCTGATGCCGCCCGGTGCAGCCCGGAAAAACTCCTTTACCGCTTCATCGCTGAGTCTGCCTGATGTCCCATTGTTTCAACCCGTCGCGCAGCGTCTCTGCTATGTACCGTGGCGACTTCGCCGTGCAACAAGCCCGGCGCGATCCAGTTCCCCCGAGTATCGCGGCGATGCCGCCGGCACGATGCACATCTTCCAGGTGAAATCCGCGACGAAGGCGCGACCTTGCACAAGCGTCGGCACATGGCGCGACAGCCGGTCCATATCTTTCATCGTGAAATCTCACCCCGGCTTCGCGCGGCGATCGCGAGCAGGTGCAACACGGTATTGGTCGAGCCGCCCATCGCGATATCCAGCGTCATCGCATTCTCGAACGCATCCAAGGTGGCGATGCTGCGCGGCAACACCGAAGCATCGTCCTGCTCGTAATAACGCTTGCACAGTTCGACGATCAACCGCCCCGCGCGCAGGAACAACTCCTTGCGCGCGGCATGAGTCGCAACCAGCGAGCCGTTGCCGGGCAATGACAACCCCAGTGCCTCGGTAAGGCAGTTCATCGAATTCGCCGTGAACATGCCGGAGCAGGAACCGCAGGTCGGGCACGCCGAGCGTTCGATCGCCTCCACCTCTTTGTCGCTGTATTTGCTGTCTGCTGCCGCGACCATCGCGTCGATCAGGTCGAGGCCTTTGACCTTACCCTGCCAGTTGACCTTGCCCGCTTCCATCGGGCCGCCCGACACGAACACGACCGGGATATTCAGGCGCATCGCCGCCATCAGCATACCCGGCGTGATCTTGTCGCAATTGGAGATGCACACCAGCGCATCGGCACAGTGCGCGTTGACCATGTATTCCACGGAATCGGCGATCAGGTCGCGCGAAGGCAGCGAATACAGCATGCCATCGTGCCCCATCGCAATACCGTCGTCCACCGCGATCGTGTCGAATTCCTTGGCAATGCCGCCCGCCTTCTCGATCTCGCGCGCGACGATCTGCCCCAGGTCCTTGAGATGGACGTGGCCCGGCACGAACTGGGTGAACGAGTTGGCGATTGCGATGATGGGCTTGCCGAAGTCGCCGTCGGTCATGCCGGTGGCGCGCCACAATGAGCGTGCGCCGGCCATGTTGCGGCCATGAGTGGAAGTGCGTGAACGGTATTCTGGCATAGGGTCTTTCTGGAAAAATGGAAGCACGTATAATCAGGCCTGCAATATTACCCGAATCCATCATGCTCGTTCATCCGCAAATCGATCCTGTCGCCATCCACCTCGGTCCGCTGGCCATACACTGGTACGGCCTGATGTACCTCGCCGGATTCATCGCCTTTCTGTGGCTGGGGCGCATCCGCATCGCCAGACTGGATAATCCCCAGATAACCGCCAAGCTGCTCGACGACCTGCTGTTCTATGGCGTACTCGGGGTGATTCTGGGCGGACGCCTGGGCTATGTGCTGTTTTACAAGCCGGGATATTACGCCGCACATCCGCTGGAAATATTTTTCGTCTGGCAAGGAGGCATGTCTTTCCACGGCGGTTTTCTCGGCGTGCTCATCGCGATGGCATGGTTCGCGCAAAAACATAAATTGCGCTGGCTGGAACTGACCGACTTCATCGCCCCCCTGGTCCCGCCAGGCCTAGCGTTCGGACGGCTCGGCAACTTCATCAACGGCGAACTGTGGGGACGCCCCACCGACGTACCATGGGCAATGGTCTTCCCGAATGTCGACAACCAGCCGCGCCACCCCTCCGAACTCTACGAATTTTTCCTGGAAGGCGTGATGCTGTTCACGCTGCTCTGGCTGTATGCGCGCAAGCCGCGCCCGGTCGGCGCCATATCGGGCCTGTTCCTGATCGGTTATGGCAGCCTCCGCTTTCTTGTCGAATTCACCCGCGAGCCGGACGATTTTCTCGGCCTGCTGTCGCTGGGCATGAGCATGGGCCAATGGCTGAGCCTACCGATGATCATTGCGGGCGTGGTGTTGATGATCGTCAGTTACCGTCGCGCCACTTGACACCCGCTTACCGCTCGCACACTATTCCCCAAGTCGAAATGACCGCCATTATCACAACCAGGGCAGCACTTTGGACGATCTTTCTTTAGCCACACTGTTTGGTATATTGCTGTTGCTGCTGGTTTGCAGCGCGTTCTTTTCCGGCTCTGAAACCAGCATGATGGCAATTAACCGCTATCGTTTGAACAGCCTGATCCGCAGGGGCAACCGCAGCGCAAAACTGGTCAGCCGGCTGCTCGGCAAGGTGGACAAATTGCTCGGCTCGATTTTGCTGGGCAACACCCTGCTCAACGTGGTCGCCGCGGCGGTGACCAACATCATCATCTTTCGCATGTTCGGACAGAACGACCTGGCACTGCTGATCGGCACGCTGACACTCACCTTCGTGCTGCTGGTATTCAGCGAGATCATGCCCAAGATCATCGCGGCAAGTTATCCCGAGCGCATCGCGCTGCCGGCCAGCTACCTGCTCACGCCGCTGATCACGCTGTTCCAGCCGGTGGTCTCGATAGCGGGCGGCCTGGTCAAGGGAGTGCTGTGGCTGCTGCGCATCAAAATAGAAACCGATCAGAGCAAGCAGAAAATGACGATCGAGGAACTGCGCGGGCTGGTATTGGATGCCGAGCATTACCTGCCGCGCAAGCATCAGAAGATGCTGCTCAACCTTGTCGACCTGGAACGCATCACGGTCAACGACGTGATGGTGCCGCGCAACCAGATCGAGGCGCTCGATATCAATGCCGACGAAAACGAATTGCGCCAGCAGATCATCACCTGCCACCACACGCTGCTGCCCGTTTATGCCGACACACACAGCAACATCATCGGCATACTGCACATCAAGCGGGTACCCGCGCTGCTCCAGGAAGCCAAGCTGGACCTGACCCGGTTGCGTGAAATACTGAACGAGCCCTACTTCATCCCTTCCGACACGCCGCTGCTCAGGCAACTTCAGCAGTTTCAGGAGCGTCACGCGCGGCTGGGCATGGTGGTGGACGAATACGGGGAACTGCTCGGACTGGTGACGCTGGAAAACATCCTTGAAGAAATCGTCGGCGAATTCACCACGCAATCTCCCGCCCAGACCGGGAAATTCCTGCGCCAGGAAGACGGCAGCTTTCTGCTTGAAGGAAGCAGCAGCTTGCGCGAGTTAAACCGCAAGCTCGGCCTGCATTTGCCGCTTGATGGCCCGAAAACATTGAATGGGTTGATTCTCGATCATCTCGAAGATATTCCGGAAACCGGCACCAGTCTGAAAATCGCGGGTTATCCGATCGAGATCATCCAGACCCAGGATCGCATTGTGAAGGTGGCGCGCATCTTTCCGGTCGGGCCAGACAATCGGCAATAGGAAGCATGCCTTTACAAGAGGCTTAAAGCTCGGCATGATGGCCGTCAACATTAGCTTGCATACAATTCAGTGAGTGGCCCAAGGGAGACACGATGGCTGTCGCACAAAGAGACCAGAAAGCAAAGGATTCTACCTACGCCTGGGAAGGCAAAGACAAAGCCGGAAAGCCGGTCAAGGGGGAGATGCGCGCGCCCGGCGAGGCCAGCGTGTCTGCCTATCTGCGGCGCCAGGGCGTCAATGTCACCAAAGTCAAGAAGCTGAAACGCAGCGGCAAAGCCATCACCGCGAAGGACATCACGCTGTTCACGCGCCAGCTTGCGGTAATGATGAAATCCGGCGTGCCGTTGTTGCAGGCTTTCGACATCGTCGGCAAGGGGCACAGCAATCCCTCCGTGGCACGACTGCTGCTCGATATCAAAACCGATGTGGAAACCGGCAGCAGCTTGCAGCAGGCCTTTCTGAAATTTCCGCTGTATTTTGACGCGCTGTATTGCAACCTGATCGGCGCCGGCGAGGCGGCGGGTATTCTGGATGCGTTGCTGGAGCGTCTGGCGACCTACATGGAAAAAACCCAAGCACTCAAGGGCAAGATCAAGTCAGCATTGTTCTATCCGGTTTCGATCATTGTGGTGGCGTTCCTGATCACCGCCGTGATCATGATTTTCGTGATCCCGGCATTCAAGGAACTGTTCGAGGGTTTTGGTGCAAGGTTGCCGGCTCCGACCCTGGTTCTGATGAACATTTCCGATACCTTCGTAAAATACTGGTGGGCAATTTTCGGCGGGCTCGGCGGCGGCCTGTATGCCTTCTTCTATTTCTGGAAACGCAGCAAGAAGATGCAGGATTTCCTGGACAAATGGTTACTCAAGCTGCCCATCTTCGGGGAACTGATCCGCAAGGCGACGATCGCCCGCTGGACACGCACGCTCTCGACCATGTTTGCGGCGGGGGTGCCGCTGGTCGAATCGCTCGATTCGGTCGCCGGCGCGGCAGGCAACGCGGTGTATTACAACGCAACCAAAGCCATACAACAGGAAGTCAGCACCGGCAGCGGCCTGACCGTCTCGATGCAGAACACCGAGCTATTCCCCAGCATGGTGCTGCAAATGGTCGCCATCGGCGAAGAGGCCGGTTCTCTGGACTCCATGCTCAGCAAAGTGGCCGACTTCTATGAGGCCGAAGTGGATGATGCGGTCACTGCCATCTCCAGCCTGATGGAACCGGTCATCATGGTGGTTCTGGGCACGCTGATCGGCGGCATGGTGATCGCCATGTACCTGCCGATCTTCAAGATGGGCGAAGTCATGTGATGAAAATGCAGGCACAAACGGCAAGGCACAAGGCGCAAGGTACAAGTTTTCCTCCCTGTTACCAAACTTCAATTTTCGTTGCCGCACGATGAGTCTGGTTGAGGCACCGCAGACGGTCCCGGCCGCATTTGCGGGTGCACTTTTGATTCTTGGGCCGATGGTCGGCAGCTTTAGCGCCGACATAACCCGCAAGCGGGTCAGTCTTCACTGAAACAGCCGATATGTACACATTACCCCAGCTTCTCCAATCTTCTCCGCTCGCGCTCACCATTATGGGTGGCGTGCTGGGCCTGATGGTCGGCAGTTTTCTCAATGTGGTGATACATCGGCTCCCGAAAATGATGGAAATGGGCTGGCGGCAGCAATGCGCCGAGTTGCTGCAACGCGGTGCTGACCAACCTGAGCCACCGGTACCCTACAACCTGATCGTTCCGCGCTCCGCCTGCCCGCATTGCGGTCACGCCATCAGCGCATGGGAAAACATCCCCATCCTCAGCTACGCGCTGTTGCGCGGCAAATGCAGGGAATGTGGCGCGGCCATATCTCCGCGCTATCCGATCGTCGAGGCGATCAGCGGCATGCTGTGCGCGTATGCGGCATGGCACTTCGGTTTCGGATGGTCTGCCGCGGGTGCGCTGCTGCTGGTCTGGGCACTGCTGGCGCTCACCGCGATCGACATCGACACGCAATTGCTGCCGGACGACATCACCCTGCCGCTGCTCTGGGCGGGTTTGCTGTTCAATTGGTTCGGTCTGGGCTATACCAGCCTGTCCAGCGCGGTGCTGGGAGCGGCAATCGGCTATCTCTCGTTGTGGAGCGTGTACTGGCTGTTCAAACTGATCACCGGCAAGGAAGGCATGGGCTACGGCGATTTCAAGCTGCTTGCGGCCCTCGGTGCCTGGCTGGGCTGGCAGATGCTGCCGCTGATCATCCTGCTTTCCTCGCTGGTCGGCGCGGTGGTCGGTATCGCCCTGATCGTGGCGCTCAAGCACGGCCGCAACATTCCCATTCCCTTTGGCCCCTATCTGGCGGGCGGCGGCCTGATCGCGCTGTTCTGGGGGCCCGCCTTGACACAAACCTATCTGCGCCTGCTGGGCTAGCCATGGTGTTTTGTGTCGGGCTGACGGGCGGGATAGGCTGCGGCAAGAGCACGGTGTCCGCCCTGTTCGCCGAACACGGCGCAGGCATCATCGACACGGACACCATCGCGCGCGACCTCACCCAACCGGGCGGTGCGGCCATCGCCGCGATTCGCGCGGCTTTTGGCGATGAATACATCACCGCGGATGGAGCGCTGGATCGCGCCAGAATGCGCGGGCTGATCTTCTCGGATGCTGCCGCGAAACGGCGCCTGGAGCTGATCCTGCATCCGCTGATACTGGAACAGGCCAAGCAGCAACTCCGCCGGCTGCAGCACAAACCGTACGTTATTCTCGCCGTGCCGCTGTTGCCGGACAGTCCGGCGTTCCGCCAACTGGTGCGGCGCATACTAGTGGTAGATTGCAGCGAAACCGCCCAGGCAGCGCGTGTCATCGGACGCAGCCGGATGAGCGAGTCTGAAGTTCGCGGCATCATCGCGCAGCAGACACCGCGCCTTGAACGCCTGCGGATCGCCGACGATGTGATACACAATGATGCCGGCCTGGACGGGCTGGCTGAACAGGTAGCCGTGCTGCATGCGAGCTACTCGGCAATGCAAAGCAATATTTGACGATATCGGGATATTCAATATATCGTTGCACCTGATTTTTCAACCGCACATCGGGCAATAACCGCGTGATCAGCTACGAATTTCCGCTCAACGAAAAGATCCGCACGCTGCTGCGGCTTGAAGACCTGTTCGCGCGCATGACGCTGTTCACCGAACACGATCATTGCATGGATCACCACATGGCGATGATGACGCTGTTCGAGATTCTCGATGTGATCAGCCGTGCCGACCTGAAATCGGATCTGCTCAAGGACCTGGAGCGCCAGAAACGCGTATTGTCCGGCCTGCACAACAATCCCCAAATTTCCGAGGATGCGCTGGATGCGATCCTGGCCGAGATCGACCAGGCCTACGGCTTGCTGCTCGCAATGAGCGGGAAGATCGGCCAGCATTTGCGCGAGAACGAATGGCTGATGAGCATCAGACAGCGCGCCGTAATGCCCGGCGGCACCTGCGAATTCGACCTGCCTTCCTATCACTACTGGCAGGCACAGGATGTCGGCACCAGGCGTGAAAGCCTGCTCGCATGGCTGGCTCCGCTGCAACCGCTGCATACCGGCCTGAAGATCATCCTGCAGCTGTTGCGGGAAAACGGCAGAGTCTTTCAATTCACCGCGCATCAGGGCACTTTCCAGCAAATGCAGGGGGGGCGTGTCGCACAGCTGCTGCGTGTCCGCATCGGCAGGGAACTGGCATGCATACCCGAGGTCGGCGCCAACAAATATGCGATCAACATCCGCTTCATCACGGCAAACTACGCCGCGAAATCGTCGCTGTTCGAACAGGATGTCCCGTTCGAGCTGACTTTCTGCAGCCTCGCGTCCTAGCCATGCCCGCAAAAACAACGCCCCCCATCGTCACCTGCCCGCATTGCGGCAAGGAACACCAATGGGACACCGGCAACCGTTTCAGGCCGTTTTGCAGCGAACGCTGCAAGATGATTGATCTGGGCAAGTGGGCGAACGAGGAATATCGCGTTGCCCAGCCGGCAGAGCAGGACTTCACCGAACCGCCTTACCAGGCCTGACGCAATAGGGAGATCCCGTGCGCTCCATGCCGCCATGCAGTCTGCATGTCTGCCGGTTTCAGGCCGCCCAGCGCATACACCGGAATCGATGATCCCGCTGCAATGGAAGCAAAGTTTTGCCATCCCAGATGCGGCGCGCCCCGATGCGACCGTGTCGCAAGCACCGGGCTCAGCAGCGCAAAATCGCAGCCCAGTTGTTCCGCGCGGCGCAGTTCCTCAGCGTTGTGGCAGGAAGCCGCGCACCATCCCACATCGGGCCGCTCGTTCAATCCGGCCAGCTGCGCGCCGGTCAGCTGTACCCCATCTGCGCCGATCTCCCTGCTTAACTCGATGTCGGCATTGATGATCAGACGCGCATCGTGTTGCCGTATCAGCGGCAACATCTTCAGCGCCAACGCGCGCATCCTCTCCAGCGAATAATCCTTCTCGCGCAACTGCACCAACCCCAAACCATTATGCAAAGCGGCCTCCAGACGGCGCATGAATTCGTCCTCGCCCAGTTCCTGCACGTTGCTGATCGCATACAGGGTCGGCAATGACAGCGCGCGCAGAATGGGTGCGTTGGCGGGCAACACGGGCATTACCTGTACCTCTTGAGCGCGTTGCCAGGATAATTGCTGCCCCTCATGCGGATGCAGCTCGCCGCGCCATCCCGTCACGCGAAAGAAATGCAGCCGCACCGTCGCATGGGGATAGGCGTACACGCGGGTCACCCAGGGGTAGGCAGCGGTGACCGTGATGCCCAGTTCCTCGCGCAGTTCGCGCACCAGCGCATGGTATGGCGTCTCACCTAGCTCGATCTTGCCGCCGGGGAATTCCCAGTAGCCGGCCCAGATCTTGTCGGGGGGACGTTGGGCTAAGAGGACTGTGCCGTCGGGTTTTTGCAGCACGGCGGCGGCGACTTCAACGATTTCGGTCTTTTCTTGTTCGAGATTCAACGCAAACTTTCAGAATTCAAATTAGAAGCAAAGTCGCGGGGTGCGGCCCCGCACGCCGATCACTTTCTTTTGGCGACGCAAAAGAAAGTGACTTGCTGCTGGGCAACCCCCGGCGAAGTTGCTTTCCCTCTCCCCGGCCCTCTGATGAAACTACTAGCCACTCGACTATCCATCAAACAACGATGCCCTAGTCGCTGGTTATCCCGCAAGGGGCGATGGAGCTATTGTCTCCCTGCCCAATCCCTCGCAAACTGCCACCCCACCCTGCCGCTCCTCGACCCACGCTGTATGCTCCACTGCAGCGCCGCCTGCCGCGCAACCTCATCGAACTCGGCAGTCACACCAAAGTGCCTAAGCCAGTGCGCAACGATGTCGAGGTATTCATCCTGTGAGAACGGATAGAACGACACCCACAGGCCGAAGCGTTCGGACAGCGAGATTTTTTCCTCGACGCTTTCCCCCGGATGGATCTCGTCGCCGACATATTTGGTCGCGAGATTGTCCTGCATCGACTCCGGCATCAGGTGGCGGCGGTTGGAAGTGGCGTAGATCAGCAGGTTGTCGGAGAACGCGACCAGAGAACCGTCGAGCGCGGCCTTGAGCGCCTGGTAGCCCGGCTCCTCGGAATTGAACGACAGATCGTCGCAATACAGGATAAAGCGCTCCGGCCTGCCCGCGACCAGCGCGATGATGTGCGGCAGGTCTCCCAGCGCAGGCTTGCCGACCTCGATCAGACGCAGCCCTTGCTTTGAATATTCGTTAAGCAGCGCCTTGACCAGCGAGGACTTGCCAGTGCCGCGCGATCCGGTCAGCAGCACATTGTTGGCCGGGCGGCCCTGCACGAACTGTCTGGTGTTCTGTTCGATCAGTTGTTTTTGCCTGTCGATGCCGAGCAGGTCGTCCAGGCCGATGCGATGCGGATGCGCCACAGCAATCAGCCTGCCCTGCTCCCAGCGGAACGCATGCGCGGCATCCCAGTCATGCGCGCCACCCGATGCGGACTTGGGCAAGGTGCGCTCCAGTTTTTCCATCAGCCGTTCGGCGCGGTCGAGCAAGCGGTTGAATTTGTCCATTCTAAACCTCTGCACAAAAAATCCGTCGCGAGCAGATCAAGATGCAAGGCGCAGTGGAGCGCGCGACGTAGACATACCTACTGGGTAGGCAAGGATGTGCGCGACACTGCAACACCGCAGCTTGATCGCGCAGCAGGATTTTCAACTTCTGTAGCTGGCGTTGATTTTGACGTAGTCGTAGGAGAAATCGCAGGTCCACAACGTGGCATTCGCTTTGCCGCGATCCAGCACCACGCGTATCGTGATATCGCTCTGCTGCATCACCCGCTGGCCGTCCTCTTCGCGGTAACTGGTTGCCCGCCCGCCGTTCTCGGCAACCAGCACCTCGTCAAGATACAGTTTCAGCCTGTCGACATCCAGATCGTCCACGCCGGCGTAACCAATCGCGGCAAGGATGCGGCCGAGGTTGGGATCCGAGGCAAAGAACGCGGTCTTGACCAGCGGCGAATGCGCGATCGCGTAGCCGATCTGCTTGCACTCCGCTTCGTCCCTGCCGCCCTCGATCCGCACGGTGATGAACTTGGTCGCGCCCTCGCCGTCGCGCACGATGGACTGTGCCAGGTGTATCGCCACTTCGCTGATCGCGGATTGCAATGCCTTGCCAGCTTTGCTGTCGGCTGATTTCACTTCAGGCAGGGCGGATTTCCCTGTGGCGATCAGCATCAGCGCATCGTTAGTGGAGGTATCGCCGTCTACAGTGATGCAGTTGAACGAGCAATTGGCGGCCTCGCCGACCATCGCCTGCAGCAGCGGTTGCGCGATTGCCGCATCGGTAGCGATATAGCCCAGCATGGTCGCCATGTTCGGGTGGATCATGCCGGAACCCTTGGCGATGCCGGTGACGGTAACGGTCGCGCCGTCTATCGTCACCTGTCTGGAAACCGCCTTGGCGACAATGTCGGTGGTCATGATCGCCTGCGCGGCATCGAACCAGTTGTCGGCGCGCATGTTGGCCACTGCGGCTGGCAGGCCTGCGGCGATCTTCGCAACTGGCAGCGGCTCCATGATTACGCCGGTGGAGAACGGCAATATCTGTGCCGCCTTGCAGCCTAGCAATCCGGCCAGCGCGGCGCAGGTAGTGCGCGCATCGCGCATCCCCTGTTCGCCGGTACCGGCATTGGCATTGCCGGTATTGACCAGCAGCGCTCGCACCCCTTCCGTGCCTGTAGCCGCTGCGTGGGCAAGATGCTCGCGCGCGACAATCACCGGCGCGGCGCAAAACCGGTTTTTGGTGAAGACCCCGGCAACCCGGGCGCCTTCGCTCAACTGCATGACAAGCAGATCCTTGCGGTTTTCCCGCTTGATGTTGGCTGCCGCGATTCCCAGCATTACACCCGCTATGGGCAACAGTTGAGCCGCGACGGGCTGTTTCAGATTGACTGGCATGTTGACGATTGTCGTTCAGTAGCGACCGTGGGTTTTATAGATGTAATTGCTCAGCTCTGCCGACTGGCTGTTCACGCGCCGCACGATGCCGTGCACATTGCGCACGACGCCGCGCATCACCTTGTAGACGATCATCGGGTGGGAGTTGATCAGCTTTTCAAAATCCGCTCTTGCCATGCTCAGCACTTTGGTTTTGCCGACTGCATAAAGCGTCGCGCTGATATCGGATGCCGCCCCGCCGACAAAGGTGATGATGCCGGCCAGATCGCCCGGCTTGAGCACATGGATGATCGATTCCTCGTGGCCGCTTTCTATTCTGACTTCGATGTCGCCGTGCGCAAGTATGTACAGATTGTCCGGCTGCTTGTCTCCGGGCTGGACGATCTTCTCGCCCGCATGGTAGTCCTGGACCTCGAAAAGTCCCTCGATAATGCCCACTTCCGCATCACTCAGCTCTTCGGTGATCGCCGAGATGCGCAGTGTATCCTTAACCAGTGACATTTCAATATCCTTCGCGAATCAGCTCAGCCGGCCGTGACACTGCTTATATTTCTTGCCGGACCCGCATGGGCACGGGTCATTTCGCCCGATCTTCTGGCCGGTGCGAACGAAGGGCTTCTGTTCCTCGCCGCCTGACCCGTCCTCGTCCGAATCGGCGAGCGCTTCATCGTAATCGGCATGGTGATACTGCACGTTTTCCGGCGCGGGCGCTGCTTCCACCGCTTCGACGTCGGACTCGCCCCGCACTTGCACGGTCATCAATACTTGCGTCACCTCGAGCTTGATCGCGTCCAGCATCGCGGCAAACAACTCAAAGGCTTCGCGCTTGTATTCCTGCTTCGGGTTCTTTTGCGCATAACCGCGCAAATGAATGCCCTGGCGCAGATGATCCAGTGCCGAAAGATGCTCGCGCCAATGCACATCCAGGCTTTGCAGCATCATCGCGCGTTCGTAATGATGCATGACCTCGGGGCCCACCGCTTCGACCTTGGCCTGATATCGCTGCTGGGCGATCTCCCTAACGCGCGCGCGCAATGCGGCTTCATTGAACAGCTTGTCCTCTTCCAGCCACTGGGCCAGCGGCAATTCCAGGCGAAAATCGGCAGCCAGGTTTCTTTCCAAACCCGGCACGTCCCACTGTTCTTCCATGGAGTGCGGCGGGATGTACTGGCTGACGGTGTTTTCCAGCACGTCATCGCGCATCGCCTGTATGGTTTCGGTGATATCCGCGCTTTCCAGCAACTCGCTGCGCTGCTGATAGATCACCTTGCGCTGGTCGTTGGCGACATCGTCGTATTCAAGGATCTGCTTGCGCATGTCAAAGTTGCGCGCCTCGACCTTGCGCTGCGCATTTTCGATCGCGCGCGTCACCCAGGTATGTTCGATCGCTTCGCCTTCAGGCAGCTTGAATTTGTTCATGATCGCGGTAACGCGGTCGGAAGCGAAGATGCGCAGCAGCGGATCTTCCAGCGACAGGTAGAAACGGCTTGATCCCGGGTCGCCCTGGCGGCCGGCGCGTCCGCGCAGCTGGTTGTCCACCCGGCGCGACTCATGGCGCTCCGTTCCGATGATGTGCAGCCCGCCGCGGTCCAGCACCTGCTGGTGCAGCTGTTGCCATTCGGCTTTTAACCTGGCGATCTGCTGCTCCCTGGCAGCCTCATCCAGGCTGGCGTTGTCGCGCACCAGTTCGATCTGTTTTTCGACGTTGCCGCCCAGCACGATGTCCGTGCCGCGTCCCGCCATGTTGGTGGCGATGGTCACCATCTTCGGCCGCCCGGCCTGGGCGATGATTTCAGCCTCGCGCGCATGCTGCTTGGCATTCAGCACCTGGTGGGGAAGCTTGTCCCGTTCCAGGTAGCCTGACAGCAGTTCCGAATTCTCGATCGAGGTCGTGCCCACCAGCACCGGTTGCCCGCGCTGGTAACAGTCCTTGATATCGTCGATCACCGCGTGGTATTTTTCCTTCGCGGTGAGATACACCTTGTCCATCATGTCCTTGCGGATGGTCGGGCGATGCGGCGGGATGATCACCGTTTCAAGGTTGTAGATCTGCTGGAACTCGTAGGCCTCTGTATCCGCCGTGCCGGTCATGCCGGCAAGCTTGCCGTGCATGCGGAAATAGTTCTGGAAGGTGATCGAGGCCAGCGTCTGGTTCTCTTTCTGGATGGGCACGCCCTCCTTGGCTTCCACCGCCTGGTGCAGTCCATCGGACCAGCGCCGCCCGGACATTAGCCGGCCGGTGAATTCATCCACGATCACCACTTCGCCGTTTTGCACCACATAATGCTGGTCGCGCAGATACAGGTTGTGCGCGCGCAATGCGGCATACAAATGGTGGATCAGGGTGATATTGGCCGGGTCATACAGGCTGCCGCCGTCGGGCAGCAGCCCTGCGCGTGTGAGTATCTGTTCGGCATGCTCGTGACCGGATTCGGTGAGCAGGATCTGGTTGTTTTTCTCGTCCACACTGTAGTCGCCCGGCCCCTCCACGTCCGGATCCCCAGCCTTGCGCACCAGCTGCGGAACCAGCTTGTCGATGCGCACATAGATATCCACGTTATCTTCGGCCTGGCCGGAAATGATCAACGGGGTGCGGGCCTCGTCGATCAGGATCGAGTCCACCTCGTCCACGATGGCGAAGTTGAGCGTGCGCTGGAAACGCTCGCTGACCTGCGTCGCCATGTTGTCGCGCAGATAATCGAAGCCGAATTCGTTGTTGGTTCCGTAAGTGACATCCGCCGCGTACGCTGCCTGCTTGTCAGCCGATTCCATCTGGGACAGGATCACGCCCACCGACAAACCGAGGAAACGATACAGCCTGCCCATCCATTCTGCATCGCGGCTGGCCAGATAATCATTCACGGTAACCACGTGCACGCCCTTGCCGGCAATCGCATTCAGGTATACCGGCAGCGTGGCCATCAGGGTCTTGCCTTCGCCAGTGCGCATCTCGGCGATCTTGCCGTAATGCAGAACCATCCCGCCGATCAGTTGCACATCGTAGTGGCGCATGCCCAGCACGCGTGTACTTGCCTCGCGTGCCACAGCAAACGCTTCCGGCAACAGCGCATCAAGCGCTTCGCCCTGCGCAAAACGCTGCCGGAAACTTCCGGTCTTCTGGCGCAGTTCTTCATCGCTCAATTTGGCGATTTCGGCTTCAAGCTTGTTGATGGTTTGGACTGTAGCGCGGTATTGCTTGAGCAAGCGATCGTTGCGGCTACCGAAGATACTTTTCAGCACACTGGAAATCATATTTTACCAAGCTACAAAATAATAGATGACTCGACTGCAAATAAAATAATAGAGGGTGAGGCAATCAATCGCCTCACCCTCGGCACTATCCATCATTGTCAGCCGGAGGATTTCTGCAAAAAGCGCACCGGGTTCTGCGCAACACCCTTGTAACGAACTTCGAAGTGCAGGTGGTTGCCGGTAGAACGGCCGGTGCTGCCCACCAGGGCAATCTCCTGGCCGCGCCGCACGACCTGGCCGACCTTTACAAGCACCTTCGAAGCATGCGCGTAACGTGTGACAATATCATTTCCGTGGTCAATTTCCACCATGTTACCATACGAAGAATCCAGGCCGGCATAGTCCACCACACCGCCGGCTGAAGCATAGATAGGTGTCCCGGCATTCGCGACAAAATCCACACCTTCGTGCATCGCCATCTGCCCCGTGAAAGGATCGATGCGCCAGCCGAAATTCGACGAATAATAGCCGGTGCGGACCGGCGGCATGGAGGGCAGCAACCTGCGGCTCAACTGGTTCTGCAGCAGCATTGTTTCAAGCGCGGTCAGCTTGTCGCTGCGATCATTTACCACATGGCCCAGCCTGTCCAGCTGCTCGCTCAAACCGTTCTCCGACATTTTCTTCTCGGGATAGGGCACCAGCGGTCCCCCCATGGCCGGCGGATCCGAAAATTGGAATTCAGTCGGCTTCATGCCGGCTAGCTTAGTCAAACGGTCACCAAGCGCATCCAGGCGCTGCACCTGCGCCTGCATCTGCCCTACCCGCATCGCCATTGCATCAAGACTGTTCTGCAGGTAAAGCTTCTGTTTTTGCTGTTCGTCGTTGTGCACCTGGGACAATAGTGCGCGTATCTCGTCACTCAGGCTTTCCGGAGCAAAGCGGACCAACACGTATTGCAGGGTAAATGCCGCGCCCAGCATCAGCACGGAAAGCAATATCAGCAATAGCGCAATTTGAGCGCCGCCCAGTGTAATGCTGCGGGTTTTTGCCAGACGGTTGGAAACTAGAATAATATTCATGCCACACCCCATACTTAAGTATTCGATATATCAATGGCACAACAACTCAAAACTTTGCTGGGCGGAAACCAGGAACTGCGTCCGCTACTGGCGAAAGCACAGGTTTTATCGTCCCTGCAACGCCATTTCATGAATGTCGCCCCGCCCGATCTTGCGCAAGCCAGCCAGACACAGGTTTTGGGTCTGCAACACGGCACGCTCAGCATTGCCGTTGCAAATGCCGCCGTCGCCGCAAAATTGCGCCAAATGGCGCCCCAACTGGTGGCCGGCCTGCAGGGCAGGGGTTGCGAGGTTAGCGGAATCCGCGTCAAGGTGCAAGTTTCCTTCGATCGGCTGCAGCCCAGGCCGGCTCCACATAAGCTGAGCAAAACGGCACAGAATGCGCTCAATGAACTCAGCCGCAACCTCAACGACTCACCGCTCAAATCTGCGCTGGAGAGGATGGCCAAAATAAAGCGCTAGGACGGAATCGGGCAAGTTGCCGCGCGGCAAGTTGCGCAGGGCCGCTACCCGGCTGTTAAAGGATGCCCAGCCAGCCCACCAGCACATAGCGCTCAAGCACAAACAACAGTGCGAATACCAGCAACACCAGCACCGTGAAGCGCGCTGTTTTCCATGCGAATTCAATATAGCGGCGGTCCCGGGTAAGGATATACATCCCGCCGCTGATAACCAGCAGCAAAGCCACCAGCATGACCAACAAACGCAGGATCAGCATGGCTACGCCGCTTTCATGCGGAGCTTAAACGGACTGGAGTTGCAGCCGCAGGAAAGCGGGCGCTTCTTCGGCATTGTCGAACGTAATGTATTCCCAGGCCTGATCATCGGCGAGCAGTTCGCGCAGCAGGGCATTGTTCAGCGCATGGCCGGACTTGTAGCCGGAAAACGCGCCGATCAGCGGGTGCCCGAGCATGTACAGATCGCCGATCGCATCAAGCACCTTGTGCTTGACGAATTCATCCTCGAAACGCAGGCCGTCCGCATTCAGCACGCGGTAGTCATCCATCACGATTGCATTGTCCAGGCTGCCGCCCAATGCCAATCCCTGCGCGCGCATGTTCTCGACATCCTGCGTAAACCCGAAGGTTCGCGCCCGGCTGATGTCTCGCACAAATGACTCCTCGCCCAGATCGACCGTGACATGCTGTTTGGTATTGGCAAACACCGGATGGGAAAAATTGATGGTGAAGGTCAACTTGTACCCCTGGTGTGGCTCGAAGCGCACCCATTTGTCGCCCTGCCTTACCTCGACCGTCTTCTTGATGCGTATGAATTTCTTGGCTGCGGATTGCTCAACAATACCCGCCGATTGAAGCAGAAAGACGAAAGTCCCTGCGCTACCGTCCATGATCGGCACTTCCGCATTGTCCAGTTCGACATAGGCGTTGTCCACGCCCAAGCCGGACAAGGCCGACATCAGATGCTCGACGGTGGCGATGCGCACACCGCCTTGCTCCATGCAGGTCGACAAGCGTGTGTCATGAACCAGCGCGGCGCGCGCGCGTATTTCCTTGACCGGCTTGATATCGACGCGGCGAAACACGATACCGGTATTGACCGGTGCCGGACGTAGGCCGAGTGTGACTTTTTCTCCGCTATGCAAGCCGACTCCTGTCACACTGACGGAACTTTTCAGGGTGCGCTGCTTGACCATTGCTGCTTTCGTTGCCCAAATTTCGGGCTCAATATTACCACATACTGCCTTGGCGCCGATGAACCCGGGATTTCATCCATCCGGAACGTGGCGGCCGAATCGTCATCCACGGAACCGGATCCCTAGCCATCCGGGCGTTAATCCGCCTGCTTGCGCAGGAATGACGGGATGTCGTAGGTATCCACGCCCGATTTTTCCATCGCATCCACGGCTGCCCTGCGTCCGCTTCTCATGATGGTGGGCGTTTCCAGCTCCCCGTAATTCACGCCTGACATCGGTTCGTCATTGGTTCCGGTGCGCTGAAAATCCTGGTTCTGGTAGACGATTTCCGGCTTGGCCTGTTTGCGCGGCAGCGGTGCGCCGAGGCCGGTCGCCACCACGGTTACGCGCATTTCGTCACCCATCGATTCATCGAACACCGAACCGACAATCACGGTCGCTTCTTCTGCCGCAAACTGGACGCACTCCATCACATCGTCGATTTCCTTCAGCTTCAGGCTGTTGCTTGAAGTGATGTTCACCAGCACGCCGCGCGCGCCGGACATATCCACATCTTCCAGCAAAGGACTGGCGATCGCGCGTTCGGCCGCAGTTCTGGCACGGTCCGGCCCACAGGCGATCGCCGAACCCATCATCGCCATGCCGTTTTCTGACATCACGGTGCGCACGTCGGCAAAGTCGACGTTGATCAGCCCCGGCACGTTGATCACCTCGGCGATACCTGCAACCGCACCCTGCAACACCCCGTTGGCCGCCTTGAATGCCTCCGGGACGGTGACATCATTGCCCAGCACTTCCATCAACTTCGAGTTGGGCACGATGATCAGCGAATCGACATATTCGGTCAGCACCTCGATACCGGCTTTGGCGAATCGCATTCGGTTGCCTTCATATGCAAACGGCTTGGTGACCACCGCGACGGTCAGGATGTCCAGCTCCTTGGCGATTTGGGCGACGATCGGCGCCGCTCCGGTTCCGGTTCCGCCCCCCATGCCGGCGGTGATGAACACCATGTGCGCGCCGATCATCATTTCCTTGATGCGCTCGCGGTCTTCTTCGGCCGCCGCCTGGCCAACCGAGGGTTTGGCCCCCGCGCCCAGACCCTTGGTGATGTTCACCCCGATCTGCAGCTGGGTTTGGGCCTTGCTGCGTTTCAGCGCCTGCGCATCGGTATTGATGACGATGAACTCGACACCCTGTACGCCCTGTTCGATCATGTGATCGACTGCATTGCCGCCGCAGCCGCCCACACCGATCACCTTGATCACCGCATCCTGCGTTTGTGTTTCCATGATTTCAAACATCGCCGTCTCCTTAAAATAATTGCCCATCATTCATCGCCGCATTACCCGTACAACCCGTCTCCAAAACCGCTAAAAATTCCCCTGGAACCACTTTTTCATTCTTCCCAGCACATCACCAAATGAATTCGATTGCATACGCGTCTCCTCATTGCGCTGATGATGCTCCAGTCCGTACAGCAGCAATCCGACGCCGGTCGCCATGCGCGGTGTCTTCACCACGTCCGACAACCCGCCGATGTATTTCGGAATGCCCAAGCGCACCGGCAGATGGAAGATTTCCTCGCCCAGCTCGACCATGCCCTGCATGGTGCTGCTGCCGCCGGTAATCACGATGCCCGACGACAGCAACTCCTCGAATCCGCTGCGACGCAATTCCTGCTGAACCAGCGAATACAATTCTTCGACGCGCGGCTCGATCACTTCCGCCAGCGTCTGCCGCGACAGCATGCGCGGCCCGCGGTCACCCACGCCGGGCACCTCGATCGCGCCGCCGTCCGCCAGCTGGCGCAATGCGCAGCCATGCTTGATCTTGATGTCCTCGGCATCCTGCGTCGGGGTGCGCAAGGCCATCGCGATGTCGTTGGTGATCTGGTCGCCGGCGATCGGAATCACCGCGGTATGGCGGATCGCGCCGCCGGTGAACACCGCGATGTCTGTGGTCCCGCCGCCGATATCGACCAGGCACACCCCCAGCTCCTTCTCGTCCTCGGCCAGCACCGCCTTGCTGGATGCCAGCGGCTGCAGGATCAGTTCGTTCACTTCCAGCCCGCAGCGGTGTATGCATTTCATGATGTTCTGCACCGCCGCCACCGCCCCGCTGACGATGTGCACCTCGACGTCCAGCCTCATCCCGCTCATGCCCAGCGGCTTTTTGATTCCGTCCTGGCCATCGATGCTGAATTCCTGCTCGAGGATGTGCAGTATCTGCTGGTCGCTCGGCAGGCTGATCGAGCTGGCTGTCTCAATCACGCGCTCGATGTCGGCGGCGATCACTTCCTTCTCCCTGATCTTCACCATGCCGCGCGAATTGATGCTGCGAATATGGCTGCCCGCGATACCGGTATAGACCTCGGTAATCTTGCAATCCGCCATCAGCTCGGCTTCCTCCAGCGCGCGCTGGATCGCGCCCACCGTGGCTTCAATGTTGACCACCATGCCCTTCTTCATCCCGGATGACTGGTGCATGCCCATGCCGATCACTTCCAGCATGCCGTTGGGCTTGGCTTCGCCGACTATCACCACGATCTTGGACGTGCCAATATCGAGTGCAACCACCAGATTCTTGGATTCCCTGTTTCTGCTCATCGCTTGTTCCCCATTGCCGCCTATCAACCCTGCTTGCTCAATCCGCCCACCGCGAAACCGTTCCGGTAGCGCAAATCCACATATTTCACCCTGCTTTGCCATGTCGCCAGGCTATAGGGATAAACCTTGACGAACCTTGCCAGCCTTTGCTGCATGTCCTCGCGGCCCAGTTCCAGCACCATGCCGTTGCTCAAATGCAGCTGCCACGCATGCCGGGGTGTCAGCACGATCTGGTCTACCTGCAAATCCAGCCCGGCAAGCTGCTGTTCGAATTGCGCGTAGTACTGCGTTACCTCTGCCGCGGCGCCGTCCGGCCCGATGAATCCCGGCAGCGCCTGGTCGCTCTGTGCGGCAAACACCTCGCCTTGCCGGTTCACCAGCGCGCTGTTGTTCCAGCGCGCCAATGCCTGATGCTCTTCCAGCTGCACCGCCAGTTGCGACGGAAATTCACGGCGTATGTCGACGCCGCGCACCCATGGCACTTGCTCCAGGGACTGCCTCAGCTGGCTGATATCCGCGGTAAAAAAGTTTCCCCTCACTTCATTGCGCACCACCTGCAACACTTCGGATGCGTCGACCCGCTGCGGCGCTTCCGTCAAATGCACGCTGCGCAGCGGAAACAGCCCCGGCAGATGCGTCACATATTGGGCGACACCGTACAGCACCGCGCACAGGCTGAAGCCGAACAGCCCGTTGGCGATACTGCGCAGCAGTGGCGCGTTATCCCACATGTGCCAGCTCCAGTATGCGCAGCACAAGCTGCTCGAAACTCATCCCCGCCTGGCGCGCGGCCATCGGCACCAGGCTGTGGTCGGTCATTCCCGGCGAGGTATTCGCCTCAAGCAGATAGGATTTTCCGCCTTCGCTAGCCAGAAAATCGACACGCCCCCAGCCTCGCCCGCCGATCAGCGCAAACGCCCGTTTAGCGAGTCCTTGCATTTCCGCCTCCCGTTCCGCACTCAATCCGCTCGGGCACAGATAGCGGGTGTTGTCGCGCAGGTATTTCGCCTCGTAGTCATAGAATTCATTTGCCGGCTCGATCTTGATCACCGGCAAGGCCCGGGCGCCCAAGATCGCGACGGTGTATTCGCCGCCGCCAATAAAGCGTTCTGCCAGGACCAGCGGATCGTGTCTGGCCGCTTCGCGATATGCGGCCGGCAATTCAGCCGCCGCCTTGACCTTGCTGATACCCACACTGGAGCCTTCGTTGGCCGGCTTGACGAACAGCGGCAAGCCCAGCTGCCGGGCTACGCCCTCCCAGTCACTGTGTTCATCCAGCAGCGCGTAATCGGGTATCGGCAAGCCACCCGCCTGCCAGACCATCTTGCTGCGCCACTTGTCCATGCCCAATGCCGAGGCCATCACGCCGCTGCCGGTGTAGGGGATGCCCAGTAATTCCAGCGCACCCTGCACCGTGCCGTCCTCGCCGTACCGGCCGTGCAGCGCGATGAAAGCCCGGTCGAATCCGTCATCGGCCAGCGCCTGCACATTCTGCACGGCAGGGTCGAACGGATGGGCATCCACCCCGCTGCGCAACAGCGCCTGCAGAACTGCGGCACCGCTTTTCAGCGACACCTCGCGCTCCGCGGAACGACCGCCGAACAGCACCGCCACCTTTCCAAAGTTTTGCATTTGATCCATTTATAAATCCAATCCAGCCGCAACGATTACCGAGCACACCGAGAAAACCTGCCCACCCTCTCTGTGATCTCTGTGTACTCTGATGCAACCACGCGCCATTCGACCAGGTCGCCAACAGACGGCAGCCAAGTCGCGGGTTATGTGGTTATTCATGCTTTTCCCCGACTATCCGCACTTCAGGGTGCAAGCTGATGCCGGTCTGTTTCGCTACCGCCGCCTGCACTTCCCCAATCAAACGCTCGATATCTTCCGCCGTCGCCGTGCCGCAATTCACGATGAAATTGGCATGTTTCTCCGAAACCTGCGCTCCGCCGATGCGCTTGCCTTTCAGCCCGCACTGCTCGATCAGGCGGGCCGCGTGATCGCCGGGGGGATTGCGGAACACCGAACCGGCATTCGGCAGATTGAGCGGCTGGGTGGCGATGCGCTTGCTCAGCAAGGTCTTGATCCCCTGCCTTGTCGCGTCGCCATCCCCTCTGGGAAATTGCAGCCATGCGGCAACAAAGAACTCCGGTGATTCGGCGGCCGGGGCGGCATCACGCATCTTGCCGATCGTGTCCTGCGCCTTGTTCAACAGCACATGCCGGTAACCGATCTCGTAATCTGCCGTTGTGCGCACATGGACCATGCCGTGACGGTTCACGGTCTGCACACGCAGTACCTTTTCCCAGGTTTCGCTGCCATAGCAGCCCGCGTTCATCGCCAGCATGCCGCCCAGCGTGCCGGGAATGCCGGCAAAGAATTCCGCTCCCTGCAGATCGTGCTGCGCGGCAAAGCGCGCCAGCTTGGCGCCCGGTACCCCGGCTTCGGCGTAGACGCTGCCGTCCAGCTCCAGATGCAAACCGCTCAATGTTCCGTGCAGCATCAGCACGGTGCCCCGCAACCCGCCGTCGCGCACCAGCAGATTGCTGCCCAGCCCGACCGCATACAACGGCTCCTCCGCTGGCAAGCTGCGCAGGAACACCAGCAGATCCTCGAGGTCGGTAGGCTGGTACATGCGCTCGGCCGTCCCCCCGGTCCGCCAGCTGGTGTACTTGCGCATCGGCACGTCGCGCAGCAGTTTGCCGCGCAGTGCCTTGTCGGAGAATTGTTGTCGCTCGCTCATGTTCATGGCTCACCCGGGCGCTGTGTCTTCAGGGCCTGAACTTTTCCGGTAGCCTCTGCGTCGCCGTTTCCGGACAGCCTGCCCGGCACACCGCCGATCGAACCGGCCCCCATGGTAATGACCACATCACCGTCACGCGCCATCTGCATGATCGCCTGCGGCATCTGCTCGATATCCTCGACAAACACCGCTTCGCTCTGCCCCGCCACGCGCAGCGCATGCATCAGCGTCCGCCCGTCGGCACCCACGATGGTCGACTCGCCGGCCGCATAAACCTCAGCCAGCAGCAGCGCGTCTACCCCGCATAGAACCTTTACAAAATCCTCGAACAGGTCGCGGGTCCGCGAATAGCGGTGCGGCTGGAAAGCCAGCACCAGGCGCCGGCCGGGAAACGCGCCGCGCACCGCCTCCAGTGTGGCGCGCATCTCCGCCGGGTGATGCCCGTAGTTGTCGATCAACGTGAAGCTGCCGCCTCGACCCGGTGCGGTGGAACCGCTTGGTGCGGGAGCAACCGCCCTGTCGCCAGGCAAGGAGATATCGCCGTAGCGCTGAAAGCGCCGGCCGACGCCCTCGAATTCCGCGAGTGCCGCGACGATCGCGTCATCCGCGACCCCGACTTCCAGCGCGACAGCGATCGCGGCCAGCGAATTCAGCACGTTGTGCATGCCGGCCAGGTTCAGGGTGATCTCCAGGTCCCTGGGGTTGCCGTTGTGGCGGCATTGCGCGGTATAGCGCATCCTGCCGTCCTGATGGCGCGCGTTCACGGCGCGTATCTGCGCATCCTCGCTGAAGCCGTAGGTGGTCACCGGCTTGCTGATGCGCGGCAGGATTTCCCGGACGTTGGCGTTGTCTATGCATAGCATCGCCCTGCCGTAAAACGGCAGGTGCTCGACGAAATCGACGAACGCCTGCTTGAGTTTGTCGAAATCGTGGCCATAGGTCTCCATATGGTCCGCATCGATATTGGTGATCACGGCGAGGATCGGCTGCAAATGCAGGAACGAGGCATCCGATTCATCCGCCTCGACCACGATGAACTCCCCAGTGCCGAGTTTGGCATTGCTGCCGCTGCTGTTCAGCTTGCCGCCGATCACGAATGTCGGATCGAATCCGCCTTTGGCCAGTACGCTGGCGGTCAGCGAAGTGGTGGTGGTTTTGCCGTGCGTGCCGGCAACCGCGATACCCTGGCGCAAACGCATCAGTTCGGTCAGCATCATCGCGCGCGGCACCACGGGAATATGGCGGGCACGCGCCGCCTGCACTTCGGGATTGCTCTCGCCTACGGCGGTCGAGACCACCACCGCATCGGCATCCGTCAGGTTCTGCTCGGCATGGCCGAGATACACCGTTGCCCCCAGCTGCTTGAGTCGCCGCGTCGCCGCGTTCTTGCCGAGGTCCGATCCGCTCACCTGGAATCCCAGATTGAGCAGCACCTCGGCGATACCGCTCATCCCGGCACCGCCAATCCCGACGAAGTGGAGGTGTTTAACCTTGTGCTTCATGCCGCCAACTCCTCGCATACTCGTGCAACTGCCAGCGCGGCATCGGCCTTGGCCAATCCGCGCGCCTTCTGCGCCATTGCCAGCAGTTTCTCGCGACCCCGTTCCTTGTCCCCTAGGTCCTTCAGGAACTGCGCCAGCTTTTCCGCGCTCAATTCGCTCTGGGGCAGCAAGATCGCCGCGCCGTGACTGCTCAGGAACCGCGCATTGCGGGTCTGATGATCGTCCACCGCAAACGGGAACGGGATCAATATGCTCGCCACGCCGGCAGCGGCAAGTTCCGCGACCGTCAATGCGCCCGCGCGGCAGATCACCAGGTCGGCATTGCCGTAATGCTTGGCCATTTCGTCCATGAACGGCTTGATCTCGGCCTGCACTCCGGCTTGCTGATAGGAGCGCTTGACCGCCTCGAAATGCTGCTTGCCGGTTTGATGCAGCACGTTGGGCCGGTCATCCTGCGGCAGCAGCGCCAGGGCCCGCGGCAACACCTCGTTGATCGCTTTCGCGCCCAGACTGCCGCCCGCCACCAGCACGTTCAACCTGCCGCTGCGGGAAGCGTAGCGTTGCTGCGGTTCGGGCAGCGCGGCGATGGCGCCGCGCACCGGGTTGCCGCACCATATCGCGCGGGGCAACACGTCGGGAAACCCGCTCAGTACCTTCTGCGCGACGCGCGCCAGCACCTTGTTGCCCAGTCCGGCGATGGAATTCTGTTCGTGTATCACCAGAGGCCGTCTCAGCAACGTCGCCATGATCCCGCCCGGCACCGTGATATAGCCGCCCATACCCAGCACCACATTCGGGGCGGTAGCGCAAAATCGCGGCAGCGCTTTGCCACATCGCGACCAGCATGTCGAAAGGCAGCAGCAGCAGACGCAGCATGCCCTTGCCGCGCACACCCGAGAATCGCACCCATGCCATCTCATATTTGTGCCTGGGAATCAGGTCCGCTTCCATGCTGTTGCGCGCGCCCAGCCAGGTCACCTGCCAGCCCTGTGCGCGCAGGATATCGGCCACCGCGAGCGCGGGAAAAATGTGGCCGCCCGTGCCGCCGGCCATGATCAGAATGGAGCGGCTCATACAGGCAGTCCCCGCGCAATCCGCCTGCTTTCATAATCCACTCTCAGCAATATCGCGGCGGCGACACAATTCACCACGATGCCGCTGCCGCCGAAACTCAGGAACGGCAGGGTCAGTCCTTTCGTCGGCAGCACGCCCATGTTCACGCCGATGTTGATGATCGCCTGCGCCCCGATCCATACACCGATACCCTGGGCGACCAAGGCGGAAAAGTTGCGCTGGAGAAACGCGGCATCCCGCCCGATCCGGAACGAGCGCATGACCAGTACCGCGAACAGCGCGATCACCGCTGCCACACCTGCCAGGCCCAGTTCTTCCGCGATCACCGCCATCAAGAAGTCGGTGTGCGCTTCCGGCAGGTAGAACAGCTTCTCCACGCTTCCGCCCAGCCCGACACCCAGCCATTCGCCCCGTCCGAACGCGATCAGTGCATGGCTCAATTGATAGCCCCGGCCATAGGGATCGGACCAGGGATCCATGAAGCCGATCACGCGGTGCATCCGGTATGGCGACGAAAATATCAGTGCGCCGAATGCCAGCGGCAATGCCAGCAGCAGCGAGGCGAACACTTTCAGGTTGAAGCCGCCCAGCCAGAGCGTGGATATCGCAATGACGCATATCACCACGAACGCGCCCATGTCCGGCTCCTGCAGCAGCAACGCCCCTACCAGCACCATGACAACCAGCATCGGCACGAATGCCTGCCTAAACAAATGGCCGACCTTGCCCTTGCGTACCGTGTAATCGGCCGCATACAGCACGACAAACAGCTTCATCAATTCCGACGGCTGCAAATTGATGATGAACAGCGACAGCCAGCGGCGGCTGCCGTTCACTTCGCGCCCGAGGCCGGGAACCAGGACCAGGACCAGCAGTGCCGCGCCGATCAGGAACAAATAAGGCGCGTAGGTCTGCCACATCTGCACCGGCACTTGAAACGCGAGCAGACCGAAGATCAACCCCGCTGTGATGAACACGCCATGCCGCAAGAGAAAATATGCCGGCTGATGACCGGTGAATTTGCTGGCCTCGGCCGTGGCGATGGAGGCCGAATAAACCATCACCAGGCCGAGCGCGAGCAGCCCGATCAGCGCCCAGATCAGCACTTCGTCGAATTGCGCCTGGGGCGGGGGCGTGCGCGTCTTGATGGCGAAAGGTTGGGGGTGCACCCCCCGGGTTGGCGAACTGTCTTTCGACTTGCCGACCGTTGCCTTTCCTGCTTTTGGCAAACTCATCCAGTGTGCTAGTGATGGCATGCGCACTCCTTTCGCAACGACTGCACCGCCTGCACGAACATTTCCGCGCGGTGTTCGTAGTTGCGGAACATGTCGAAGCTGGCGCAGGCGGGCGACAGCAGCACCGCATCGCCCTTTTCGGCAAGGCCCGCCGCCTGCTGCACCGCATCGTTCATATCCACGGCACGCGTGATCCCGACACCGCATCCGTTCAGTGCAGACGCGATGATCGGCGCATCCCGCCCGATCAGCACCACCGCGCGCGCGTGCTGCACGACAACCGGTTTGAGCGGGGCAAAATCCTGCCCTTTGCCCTCACCGCCGGCAATCAGTACCGTCTTGCATCCCAAGCCCTGCAGCGCGGCAATGGTCGCGCCAACATTGGTGCCCTTCGAATCGTCGTAATAGGTGACGCCGCCGATCTCGTCCACGCGTTCCACGCGGTGGGGCAGCCCCCTGAAGCTGCGCAATGCTTCGATCAATGCCTCCATCGGCAGACCGATGGCACGGCATAACGCCACTGCGGCCAATGCATTCGCGACATTGTGCAGTCCTGCCACCCGCAGTTCGCCTGCCTTGAGCAACCTTTGCCTGCCTTGCATCAGCCAGATTTCCTCGCCCGCATGTGCTATCCCGAAATCATTTTCCGAGTCCGGTTCGTTCAAGCCGAACGTAATGGTTTTGCATGCCTTGCGCGCCATGCTCATGCACAGCGCATCGTCCCGGTTCAACACCTGCATCCCGCATCCCTCGAATATGCGCGCCTTGGCCGCGCTGTATTCGCCGATGCCTGCATAGCGATCAAGATGGTCCTCGCTGACATTCAGCACGGTTGCCGCATCGGCATTCAGGCTGGCGGTCGTTTCCAGCTGGAAGCTGGACAATTCCAGCACCCATATCTCGGGCTGCTTTACGCCGCGTTCAAGCATGACATCCAGTACCGCTGGCGAGATATTCCCCGCCGCTACGGCATCCCTGCCCGCCGCTCCGCACAGGTGTTCCACCATGCTGGTCACGGTCGTCTTGCCGTTCGATCCGGTAATCGCGACAATCTTCGTGTCGGGTCTCGACCCGCCCGCTGCAAGCTGTCGTGCGAACAGTTCGATATCTCCCGCTACCGGAACGCCGGATGCCACCGCGCGCGCGACCGCCGGATCCCTCAGCGGCACGCCCGGGCTGATTGCGATCAATTCGACACCGGCAAATAATTCATCGTTGAATGCACCGCAATGAATCGGCGTCTCCTTCACATATTTTTTCGCCAAGGCCAAACCGGGCGGGGCGACACGGCTGTCCGCCGCACGCACATGCGCGCCCTGCACCTTCAGGTAGCGCAGCATGGACAGGCCGGTCTCACCGAGACCCAGCACCAGCACGGATTTGTCTTTGAGTCGGTTCATCTCAGTTTAAGGGTAGCCAATCCCATCAATACCAGCAGCATCGTGATGATCCAGAATCTCACAACGACCTGGGTCTCTTTCCAGCCCTTCAGTTCATAGTGGTGATGCAGCGGCGCCATGCGGAACACGCGCTTGCCGGTGAGTTTGAACGACGCCACCTGGATCATCACCGACACCGCCTCGACCACGAATACCCCGCCCATGATGAACAGCACCAGTTCCTGGCGCACGATCACCGCCACCGTGCCCAATGCCGCGCCCAGCGCGAGCGCGCCGACATCGCCCATGAACACTTCCGCGGGATAGGCGTTGAACCACAGGAAAGCCAGCCCGGCTCCGGAGATCGCGCCGCAGAACACCGCCAGTTCCCCCGCGCCCGGAATATAGGGAATGCCGAGGTATTTCGAGAACACCGCATTGCCCGCCACATAGGCGAATATCGCCAGTGCGGCGCTCACCATCACCGTCGGCATGATGGCCAGACCGTCGAGGCCGTCTGTCAGGTTCACCGCATTGCTGCTGCCGACGATGACCAGATAGGTCAGCACGATGAACATGAACGCGGGAAGCGGAATCACGAAGAATTTCAGGAACGGAACGATGAACTCGGTGTTTGCTGGAAGGCTTGCCGCTTTCCACAGATAGATCCCGACCAGCAACGCGACAACCGACTGCCAGCCCATCTTCGCCTTTGCCGACAGTCCCTTTGGATTGCGGTGCACCACTTTGCGATAGTCGTCTATCCAGCCGATGACGCCAAATCCAAGTGTTGAAAGCAGCACTACCCACACGTAATGGTTGTGCAGATCACCCCACAACAGTGTGGTGATCGCGATCGATGTCAGGATCAGTGCGCCACCCATGGTCGGCGTGCCGGCCTTGACCAGATGGGTCTGCGGACCGTCGCTGCGGACCGACTGCCCGATCTTGTATGCGGTCAGTTTCCGTATCATCGTCGGACCGACCAGGAACGATATGAACAATGCGGTCATCGCGGCCAGCACGGTGCGAAACGTGATGTAATTGAACACGCTGAAGAATCGTACGTCCTCGGCCAGCCATTGTGTGAGTGCCAGTAGCATGCGTTCTCCTCAGTGCACCGTAAAATGCTCGACCACGCGTTCCATGTTCATGAATCGCGATCCCTTTACCAGCACGCTGGTGTTGGCGTCCAATTCAGCCTCCAGGGCATCCTGCAAATCATCGATATTCCCGAAGTGCTGCGCGCCGCTGCCGAACTCGCGCACCGTGTTGATGCTAAGCGGCCCCAGTGCGTAAAGTCTGTCAATGCCGGCACGGCGCGCTTCCTTGCCGATCTCCGCATGAAGGATGGCCGACTCCCCGCCCAGCTCGCCCATGTCTCCCAGTACCAGGATGCGCTTGCCGCCGGCCTGCGCAAGCACGCTGATGGCGGCGCGCATCGAGGACGGATTCGCGTTGTAGGTGTCGTCGATCAGGCTGGCGCCATGCAGGGCGGGCCTGCGCTGCAAGCGCCCGGCAACGCCCCGGAATTTTTCCAGTCCGGCGACGATGGCATCCAAACCGACGTTGAGCACGACTGCGGCAGTTGTCGCGGCCAGTGCATTGCGTGCATTGTGCGCGCCGGGAACCTGCAGGTCTGCAGTGAATTTTCCCTGCGGCGCGGTCACCTCTATGCGCAAGCCGTAGCCGTGCGGCTGCCACTTTCCGGACACATCGGCCTTTTCGCCAAGGCCGAATTCAAGCAACGGATGGGCCCCGGCCAATGTGCGCCAAAGCGGCGCATATTCATCGTCGGAATTGATCACTGCCGTGCCGCGATGCTGCAGTCCCGCGAATATCTCACCCTTGGCCTGCGCAACCGCCTCGACAGATCCGAGCCCTTCAAGATGGGCGCCGCTGGCGTTGTTGATCAGCGCGACATCGGGCATTGCAATCCTGGTCAGATAATCGATCTCGCCCGGATGGTTCATGCCCATCTCGATCACGGCATAGCGATGCGCCGCATTCATCTGCAGCAGGGTGAGCGGCATGCCGATGTCGTTGTTCAGGTTACCCCGGGTTGCGAGGACGGCATCGGCGCTGCCGGCTTGCTCACAAAGAATGCAGGCGAGCATTTCCTTCACCGTTGTCTTGCCGTTGCTGCCTGTGATCGCTACCACCGGGATCGTGAACCGCCTGCGCCACCACCCTGCCAATTTTCCCAGCGCCAGACGCGTGTCATCCACCAGCAGCAGCGGGATACCCGGGGCCGGCTGTTGTGGCTTTCCCTGGCAGCTGTCGGCATTCACCAGTGCCGCGGCTGCACCTGCCTGCGCGGCGTTCCCAACAAAGTTGTAGCCGTCGAAATGTTCACCTCGCAACGCGATGAACAAATCACCCGGAACCAGCCTGCGGCTGTCGGTGGAAACACCGCTGACCCGCATATCGCCCGCCGCGGTTCCGATGGATGGAAGCAGTTGTCCACCGGTTGCCTGCGCGACTTGCGACAGCAGGATCATTGCCCGCCTCCGGCTTTGCCCTGCGCCTGCGACAATGAATGACTGGCCAGCAACGCCTGTTGCGCCTCGGACAAATCGCTGAACGGGTGCCTGACGCCGTTGATCTCCTGGTAATCCTCGTGCCCTTTTCCGGCGATCAAAACGGTATCGCCCGGTCGCGCCATCCGGATGGCACTTTGTATCGCTGCAGCACGTTCAACGATGATCTCGTGGTTTTCCCTGTCCATCCCGCCGACTATTTCGGCGATTATTTCGCGCGGATGCTCTCCGCGCGGATTGTCGGACGTGACGATGCAAAAGTCCGAATGCATCTCCGCGACCTTGCCCATCATTGCGCGTTTGCCGCGGTCCCGGTCCCCTCCGCAACCGAACACGCACAACAGCCTGCCGCCCGACGCCATACTGATTTCACGCAAGGCCATCAGCACTTTTTCCAGCGCGTCCGGGGTATGCGCGTAATCCACCACCACTGTTGGTTGTTGTGCGGTTCCCAAACGCTGCATGCGCCCCAGGACCGGCTGCACCCTCGCCAATGCCCGCACCGCATCGCCCAATGCGACACCGCTCACCAGCAATACCGCGAGCGAACCCAGCAGATTGGCCGCGTTGAACCGTCCGACCAGCGCGCTGCCCAGTTGCGCCGCGCCCCAGCTGGAGTGCACGGCAAGATTCAGCCCCTGGCCAGACATTTCCTGCAACTTGCCGTAGACCATGCGCAATCCCAGCCGCTCCGCACGCTGCAATGCTTCATCGCCCATGCCGTAACCGATCACCTCCGTCACGGGACCATGCTGCACCGGATCGGCGGCAGTTTTGCCGGACGCCGCGCGGCGTCCTTCATCAAATGTCAACTGCTCGGCCAGTTCCGCGCCATAGGCGTCGTCAAGATTCAGCACCACAAAGTCCAGCTGCTGCCAATCGAACAGCTTGCGCTTGGCCGCCGCATAGCTTTCCATATCGCCGTGATAATCGAGATGATCGCGGCTCAGATTGGTGAGCATCGCGACGTTAAAACGCACTGCATTCACCCGTCCCTGGGACAACGCATGCGATGACACTTCCATTGCGACGGATTGCGCGCCCTCTCGCAAGTAGTCAGCAAGCAAACCATGCACCCGTACCGCATCCGGGGTGGTGTTCGCGGTGGACTGAAGCGCATCCGCATTTCCGTCGATGAAGCCGTTGCCCAATGTGCCGATCACCGCGCAGCGCTTTCCCGCATCGCTCAACGCATGGGCAATCCAGTGACTTGTCGATGTCTTGCCATTGGTTCCGGTGATGCCCACCATCCAAAGACTTTCCGAGGGTGAACCATTTGCCGCATCGGCCAGCCAGCCCGCCTTGTGGCGCAGATCGGCCACCGCGAGACGGGGCACCCGCCAGGCATCGTTCCAGACGAAATGCCGCGCCTCACCCCGTTGCCCGGACGCCAGCGATTCGTAGATCACCGCATTGGCGCCGCTCATGATCGCGTTTGCGATGAACTGCCTGCCATCTGCATTTTCGCCGGGGTAGGCGACGAAAGTATCGCCGCGCCGCACGGAACGACTGTCCGTCACCAGCCTCGTCACCGGAACTTTCAGCGCGGCCATTTGCTCCACAGCCCAGTGATGGAGGGAGACGCTCACACCTCCTCCTTCACGATGCCGGGCGGCGGCGCGATGACGTTGTCCATCGGCGCATCGTTGGGCACATTGAGCGCGTGCAGCGCCGCCCCGGTCACCTTGCTGAACACCGGCGCGGCCACTTCTCCTCCGTAATAATCGTTGCCGCTCGGGTCGTCGATCATGACCGCGACTATCAGGCGTGGATTCGATGCCGGCGCGAATCCGACAAAAGACGCGATATAGTGGTTGACGTAACGGCCGTTTTCCAGCTTGTGCGCGGTCCCGGTCTTGCCCGCCACCTGGTAGCCCGCCACCTGCGCCAGCGGGGCGGTGCCGCCCGGCTTCACCACCATTTCAAGCATGTCGCGAACCTCGTGCGCCGTACGCTCGGAAAACACCTTCGTACCGACCGGCGGCGCATCCAGCTTGAGCAGCGAAATCGGCTCCAATTCGCCGGCGTTGGCAAAAATGGTATAGGCCCGCGCGAGTTGCAAAAGATTGACCGAGATACCATGTCCATAGGCCATGGTCGCCTGCTCGATGGGGCGCCAGGTCTTCGGGTCGCGCAGCTTTCCCAGCGCCTCGCCAGGAAAATCGCTGCCGGTCTGCTCGCCGAATCCGCTGTCCGACAAGCCTTGCCACATCGTTTCGGGTTTCATGGACAATGCGATCTTGGCCGCGCCGATGTTGCTGGATTTCTGGATGATCTGCGCGACCGTCAGCATCGACTCCGGTTCGGCGTCATGGATCTTTCTGTTGCCCACTGCATATATGCCATGATCCGTATTGAATACGGTATTGGGCGTCACCTTGCCGGTTTCGATCGCCGTGGCCACCGTGAACGGCTTCATGGTTGAGCCGGGTTCGAACTCATCGGTTATGGCGCGGTTGCGCATCGCATTGCTGCTGGTGTTGCCGCGGTTGTTCGGGTTGTAGCTCGGATAATTTGCCAGAGCCAATACTTCGCCGGTACGCGAATCGAGTATCACGACCGCACCGGACTTGGCGCGGTGTTCGCTGACCGCATACTGCAGTTCACGATAGGCGATATGCTGCAAATTGCTATCAAGGCTGAGCGTGATATCGCTGCCGGGCTTGGGCAGGTGCAGGCTGCCCGCATCCTCGACGATATAGCCATGGTTGTCCTTGATCACGCGCTGGCTGCCGGGTTTTCCGGCAAGCTGGCCCTGCAACGCCAATTCCATCCCTTCCTGCCCAATGTCATCCTGTCCGGTAAAGCCCAGAGTCTGGGCGAACTCTGCACCGGCGGGATAATACCGGCGATATTCGCGCTGCAACGAAATCCCGGGAAGATGCAGATTCACCACTTTCTCCACCTGATCCGGCGGCAGCAGCCTCTTGAGATAGACAAAGTCGCGCGAAGTATCGGACAGCTTGCTCTTCACCTCGCCTATGCTCATGCCGAGTATCTGCGCCAGTTTCTTTTCCTGCCGGCTATCCGCCTCGACGTCCGACGGGCTTGCCCACACGGACTCGACCGGTGTGCTGACCGCAAGCGGCTCTCCGTTGCGGTCGGTAATGTTGCCACGGTGTGCATTTACCTCGATCACGCGGCTGTAGCGTGCATTGCCTTTTTCCTGCAGAAAGTCATCGTGTATCCCCTGCAGGTACACGCCCCGGCCGAACAAGCCTGCAAGCCCTGCAAGCAGCAGCGCGAACAGCACAGTGGCGCGCCATCCCGGCAATGTCGCCGTGACCTCCTTTTGTGCGCTGGCCGCGTAATTCATTGTTGTGTCGTTTTCCCGTTGTCAGGCCTTACCTGTATGAATTGAACCTGCCCGTTCTTGGGCAACTGCATTTGCAATTTTTTGATGGCAATTTCCTCCACCCGTGCTGGCGTAGCCCATGTGCTTTGCTCAAGTTGCAACTGCCCCCATTCCACATCCATCTGCTGCGCCTGATCCTTGTCCTTTTGCAATTCGACGAACAGCTTCCGCGCCTGGTACTGTGAGGTCACCACACTCAACGCGCACAACACCACCGCGACCAGCAGTAAAAACTGGTATCCCGGGCTGAGCCTGTCGACTTTGCCCAGGATCTGGTTGCGAATTCCACCGATAACTGACTTCATGACTGGTCATCCCTGCCCTAGGCAACGATATTGCGCTCTGCAACCCGCATCACCGCGCTGCGCGCGCGCGGATTGGCCTGCAGTTCAGCGGTCCCTGCGCGCACCGCCCTGCCGATCAACTTCAGTTTTCCCTGCGGTACTTCACTGGCGCGGATCGGCACATTGCGCGGCACTTTGTCGCCTTCCGCCATCTCACGCATGTAGTGCTTCACGATGCGGTCTTCCAGCGAATGAAAGCTGATCACCACCATGCGCCCCCCCTCTTTCAAAAGTGTCAGACACTCCGGCAGGACCCGCGCAAGCTCTTCGAGCTCATGGTTGAGATAAATCCGTATAGCCTGAAAGGTGCGTGTCGCCGGGTTCTGCCCGGCTTCACGGGTGCGCACCGCTTTACCAACCAGCTCGACGAGTTGCCGCGTGGTGCCGATGGGTTCGATTGCGCGCGCCGCAACAATCGCTCTTGCAATCTGCTTAGCAAACCGTTCTTCGCCGTAATCACGTATCACCTCCGTTAGCAAGCCTTCATCCACCGTTGCCAGCCACTGCGCCGCAGTCATCCCGCTGCTGGTATCCATGCGCATATCCAGCGGCGCATCAAAACGAAAACTGAAACCGCGCGCCGCTTCATCCAGTTGCGGCGATGACACGCCAAGGTCAAGCAGTATGCCGTCCACCTGCCCGACGCCCTGCTCGCGCAACACGTCCGCAATATCCGCAAAGCTGCGATGCACCATGCTGAATCTGTCATCACGCCATGACATGCCGACGGCCACGGCTGCCGGATCCTTGTCGAACGCAATCAATTTTCCTTTGCTGCCCAACCGCTCCAGTATCATCGCGCTATGCCCACCGCGCCCGAATGTGCCGTCGACATAGGTGCCATCCGGCTTTATCGCAAGCGCTTCTACTGCCTCATGCAACAGAACGGTGGTGTGGGCCGGGCCCTCACTCACAAAAACCTCTGCATAACTGCTGCGCTTGCTGATGCTGCGTTAAAAAGCGGCTCGGAGTCCTCCTGTGCAAATCGCACATTCCGCCTCTTCCCCAATTTTTGCCTTGCCTCAGCTTCCCCCGTTGCGTTTTGCATGGGCCTTTACAAGGAAAAACCTTCCAGCTCGGGCGGCAAATCACCATCCATGAACGACAACGCGGCGTCCTGCTGCACCTGCCATTTCGCCTCGTCCCATAATTCGAATTTGTTGCCCTGCCCGACCAGCATCACGCGCTTGTCCAACGCCGCGTAACCGCGCAAGGCAGGAGAGATCAATACACGTCCGGCCCCATCCATCACCACGTCTTCGGCATAACCGATCAGGCGGCGTTGCAGTGCACGGATCTTTGGATTGAGCGCGGAAAGCTTGAGCAGCTTCTCGCGTATCGGTTGCCACTCCGGTTGCGGGTAGACCAGCAGGCATCCGTCTGCATCGGCGGTCAGCACAAGGTTGCCGGCACAGTGCGCGAGCAACATATCGCGATACCGCGCCGGTATCGCGAGTCTGCCCTTGCTGTCCACATTGAGTTGCGCCGCTCCCTGAAACATCCCATTTACCCCACTTTTTCCCACTTTTCACCACTCAAACCCACTATATTAAAAAAAAATCCAATGGTCAAGCGAAAGGGGAGAATTTATCTTTACAGGACAAGGAGTTAGCGCTGAAAGTTAATAAAAAGCAAATATACTTAATAAATAATAGATTACACAAATAAGCTAAAGTTATTTGTGATGAGTGGCGGTACGTCTCAGTGTGGAAAGAAATGCAGGAACTTGTTTCAACTTGAAAATTGAAAACAGGTGAAGCTGGCCGATAAGCCGGGTTCTGTCGTGGACAGTCATTCCTCTAGGCGTTTCGTTACCTAACGCTCGAGCAACCTACCCGCTGACGACGCGAGCCACGTCATGGTCAGCCTATTTGGTCTTGCTCCGGATGGGGTTTACCCTGCCGCCGATGTCGCCACCGGCGCGGTGAGCTCTTACCTCGCCATTTCAACCTTGCCTGATCCGCTTGCGCGGCCATCGGCGGTGTATTTTCTGTGGCACTTTCCATCGCCTCACGGCGTCCGGCCGTTAGCCGGCATCCCGCTCTGTGGAGCCCGGACTTTCCTCTCCGCCCTTGCGGACGCAGCGACTGCCTAGCCAGCTTCGACATGAAGTCTAACACGTTGCCACCTTGCGCTACGCCACAAATACGCCTGCCTGATGTGCCTGCTCGTCGGCAAAATAGCTGCTGCGCACCATCGGGCCGCAGGCCGCATGACTGAATCCCATTTCCTTGGCGGCCCGCTCGAACATCGCGAACGATTCCGGCGGCGCGTAGCGCAGCACCGGCAAGTGACCGTCGGAAGGTTGCAGGTACTGACCAATGGTGAGCATGTTCACCTCGTGTGCGCGCAGGTCGCGCATCACTTGCAGCACCTCTTCGTCGGTCTCGCCCAGGCCGAGCATCAGGCCGGATTTGGTCGGGATATGCGGGAAGCGTGCCTTGAAGTCCCTGAGCAGCTTCAGCGAGTGCGCATAATCCGCACCGGGGCGTGCCAGCTTGTACAGGCGCGGTACGGTCTCCAGATTGTGGTTCAGCACATCGGGCAGGCTCGCCGAAAGCGCGCTCAATGCCTCATCCAGACGCCCGCGGAAATCCGGCACCAGGATCTCAAGTCCCGTCGCGGGGGAGAAGTCGCGGATCGCGTTCAGACAGTCGGCGAAATGCTGCGCGCCGCCGTCGCGCAGGTCGTCGCGGTCCACGCTGGTGATCACCACGTATTTCAGTTTGAGCAAGCCGATCGAGCGCGCCAGGTTTTGCGGCTCGTGGACATCCGGCGTCAGCGGCTTGCCGTGCGCCACATCGCAGAACGGGCAGCGCCGCGTGCACACATCGCCGAGGATCATGAACGTGGCGGTTCCCTTGCCGAAGCACTCGCCGATGTTCGGGCAGGACGCCTCTTCGCACACCGTGTGCAGCTTGTGTTCGCGCAGCATGCGCTTCACGTCGTGATAGGCCTGCCCGCTGCCGGACTTCACGCGTATCCATTCCGGTTTGCGCAGGCGTTCCTGCAGCGGCACGATCTTGATCGGGTTGCGTGCCGTCTTTTCCTTGCCGCTTTGCCTGGGGGCACCGCCGGTTTGCTTATTTTCAGAGTTACCCATTGCCTTGCTTTCTTTCCAGGTGTCGTTGAAGTCCGTGTATCAGGTTCTGTGCAAGTTGCGCCTGCAATTCGTTGATTGAAACCGTGATGCCCAGCTCGCAAACCTGGGTGACACGCAATCCGGCATAGCCGCACGGGTTGATGCTGGCGAACGGAGCCAGGTCCATGTCCACATTGAAAGACAGGCCGTGATAGCAATAGCCTTTTTTTATTTTCAACCCCAATGCTGCGATCTTCGCACCATCCACATAAACTCCGGGCGCATCCTCCCGTCCCTGCGCAACTATGCCGTATTCGGCCAGCAAGTCGATCACGGCCTGTTCCATCAGGCGCACCAGTGCGCGCACGTTGATCTTCCAGCGGCGCAAGTCGAGCAACATATACGCGACGATCTGGCCGGGGCCGTGATATGTGATCTGCCCGCCGCGGTCGATTTTTATGACGGGGATGCTGGTGGCGTGCAACAGGTGTTCCGGCTTGCCCGCCAAACCTTGCGTGTAAACGGGCGGATGCTGCACCAGCCATATCTCGTCACGGGTATTGGCGGTGCGTTCCGTGGTGAACCGCTTCATCGCATCCCAGATCGGCTGATATTCGACCAGCCCCATCGAGTGAATGACCGGCGGCGAAACATGAACAGGACCTTGTGGAACCGGAACATGCGGTTCTTCTTGTCCCTTGGTTAAACAACTAGCCATTCGACTAGGCTGGCAAACAGCGCCAGCCAGATCGCTGGTTATGCCACTTTTCCCTTGTACCTGTTTTGTCATAACACCGTCACGATCAGCGGATGGTCGCACAGGTCCTGATACAGCGCGTCGAGCTGTTTGCGCGAAGTGGCACGCACGGTGCAGGTCAGGCTGATATAGCGCGCGCTCCTGCTGGTGCGCATTTCCATGGTGGAGGCGAGAAAACCCGGGTCATGCTTGCTGACCACTTCCAGCACGGCCTGCGCGAAGCCCGCCTGCTGCTCTCCGAATATCTTGATCGGAAAGTCGCAGGGATATTCGATCAGGCTGTCGGACAATTCGACTTTTGGCAATTCCTCCATGGCCGTTCACTTGCCCGCGCGCATCACGTCGCGCTTGAAATCCTGATACAGCGTGTGCAGCTTGCAGAAACATCCCGCCCGGCTCGCCGTTGCCGACCGGCTTGCCGTCGAGCCGGGTGATCGCCAGCACTTCCCTGGTGGATGAGGTGAGCAGTAGCTCATCGGCGGCGAACACATCGCTCGCAGGGACCCTGCGCACTTCGTGCGGAATTTTGTTTGCGGCGGCGATCTCCAGTATCACGTCATAGGTGATACCGGGCAGCATTAAATTATCTTTGGGCGGCGCGAGCAGCCTGCCGTTCTTGACCACGAAGATGTTGCTGGCCGCGCCCTCTGTCATGAACGCCGGCTCGTTGTCTGATCCGTGGCGTAGCAGAACCGTTTCGGCACAGCCAGCATCCACCGCCATCTGGCGCAGCAGCACATTGGGCAATAGCGCGATGGACTTGATGTCGCAGCGCAGCCAGCGGTTGTCCTGAGCGGTCACTGCGCAAACGCCGCTTCGCAGCAGTTCGGGGGACGGAGGCAGCAGCGGATTGCTCATCACAAATACGGTGGGCTTGACCGGTGGATTCGGAAAGGCATGGTCGCGTTTCGCCGCACCGCGCGTGATATGCAGATACAGGTATTGATCATCGCCGCCGTTGCGCGCGATGATCTCGCCGATGATGCCGGTCCATTCATCGGCGCTGTGCGGATTCCGCAGGCGTATCCCGTCCAGGCTGTGCTGCAAGCGGCACATATGTTCCGGCAGGCGAAATGCCTTGCGCGAATATACCGGGATGACTTCATACACGCCGTCACCGAAGATGAAGCCGCGATCCAGCACGGAAATCGTGGCTTCTTCGATGGGCATGTATTGGCCGTTCAGATATATGGTCATGGCCTGGTCCCATGGAACACCAATCGGATACTGTCCCATCCGCGCAAGAACACGTTGGCCAGCGGCACGCTCTCCAATGCCACCAGCGGGTATTCCGCATAGGGTTTTCCGGCCAGCGTCAGCCTGAGCACCCCCATTTGCTGGCCGCCCATGATAGGGGCAAGAATGGGCTGGTATGTTTCGACATTTGCCTTGAGCTGCGAAAATGTGCCTTTCGGAATGGTCAGATACAGATCCCGGCGGAATCCCACATCGAGCCGGCCTTCGGTGCCTTTCCAGACGGGCAGCTGGGCAACCGGTTGATCCTGTTGATACAGGCGCGCGATATCGAAATGCTGGAAGCCGTAATTCAGCAGCTTCTGGCTTTCGGCGGCGCGCAACCGGTCGGAATTCGCGCCGAACATCACCGATATCAGCCTGTGACTGTCCCGCTGTGCCGATCCAACCAGGCAATATCCGGCCGATTCGGTGTGCCCGGTTTTCATCCCGTCCGCATAGGGGTCGATCCACAACAGCCGGTTGCGATTGGGCTGTTCGACGCCGTTGAACGTATAGCTGCGCAGCGAGAACAACGGGTAATACTGCGGATAGCCGCGAATGATGGCTGCCGCAAGCAAGGCGAGGTCCGATGCGCTGCTGTAATGCTCGGCCTCGGGAATGCCCGTCGGGTTGGTGAAATGGGTGTTCTTCATTCCCAGTTGTTTAGCTTCCTGATTCATCATGTCGACAAAACCCGCTTCGCTTCCCGCAATATTGAACGCAAGCGTGATGGCCGCATCGTTACCCGAATCCACGATCATCCCGCGCAACAGTTCGTCCACGGTAACAGCTTGTCCGTATTTAAGGAGCATGCGCGATTCATCGCTCTGGTTGCGCACTGCAATATTGGGGACGTTCAGTTTCTGCCGGATTGAAATGGTGCCATGCTTAATTGCGTCGAAAGTCAGGTAGGCAGTCATCAGTTTGGTCAGCGATGCAGGCTCCATGCGGGCATCGCCATTCTCGTTCACCAATACCTGATTGCTGTTGTAGTCGTACAACAGGTATGACTTGGCCGCAAGCTGCGGTGCCGCGGACAGAAGATCGGGTTGCGCGGACGCCAATGCGGGCACCAGGGCGAGAATCAACAAGATGAATTTCATGATCAGTGGCAATGTTGCGGGAATGCAATTATAGACGCCTGCCCATTGCAGGGGTAGCAATCCGCCATGTTTGCATGGCCGGTTATAATCCGCCGCTCGGAATTTTTTAAACAATGGTGAACACTCATGATCAATTTGCTTCGAATAGGCGGGTTGCTGGCAGCCCTGTTCTTCTGCTCCGGCGCTTATGCCGGTGATATCCAGATACAAAATGCATGGGCTCGCGCCACCGCTCCGGGACAGGATGCGGCAAGCGTGGACCTGACCATCACCTGCAAACATGCCGCGGCCCTGACCGGGGTATCCAGCCCGGTTGCAAAGTCGGCCGAACTGCACAGCATGAAAATGGAAGGCGGCATGATGAAAATGCGGGAAGTGGCGTCGATTGAACTCCCCCCCGGGAAAGTGGTGAATCTGGGCGAGAGCGGCTATCACCTGATGCTGGTTGGGCTGAAGGCACCGCTCAGGGAAGGTGATACCGTGCCATTGACGCTGACCATCAGGGTAAGCAAGCTGGGTGCGGTGACGGTCGTGACCCGGGCCGCAGTCAGTTCGCTGACCGCGACATCCCCGCCTCCGGGAAATTCGAGCCACCATCAGATGGACATGCAGATGCACTGAGTAAGCGTTGGCTTCGCCGCATAACTAGAGCATACTTGGCCGTTTGATTCGTTTTTGTCCCCGCCGCTTTTCTTCTGGTGTAGAATTCGCGGCATATTTTTGCACGCATTCCTCGACTCGTTGAAATGCCCGCTTACCCATTCCCAGGGAACATCATGCCGCTTTCCGCTACTACCGTTGCACAAAAGGCCCGCACCCTATCCGAGGCGTTGCCCTATATCCAGCGCTTTTTTGACAAGACCATCGTCATCAAGTACGGCGGCAACGCGATGACCGATCCCGAGTTGCAGCAAAGCTTCGCGCGCGACGTGGTGCTGCTCAAGCTGGTCGGGATGAATCCGGTGGTGGTGCACGGCGGCGGCCCGCAGATCAACGATCTGCTCAAAAAAGTGGGCAAACAGGGGGAGTTCATCCAGGGCATGCGCGTCACCGACGAAGAGACCATGGATGTGGTCGAGATGGTGCTGGGCAAGGTCAACAAGGATATCGTCAATCTGATCAACCGCTTTGGCGGCAAGGCGGTGGGCCTGACGGGGCAGGACGGCGGTTTCATCCGCGCCGAGAAACTGCTGCTGGAAAGCAACACCGAACCCGGCAAGATGCTGGACATCGGCCTGGTCGGCGACATCAACAAGATCGATCCGTCCATCATCACTTTTCTGGATTCTGGCGATTTCATCCCGGTGATTGCGCCGATCGGCGTCTCACCGGATGGCGAGACGCTGAACATCAACGCCGACGTGGTGGCGGGCAAGCTGGCCGAGGTGTTGCGTGCCGAAAAACTGGTGTTGCTCACCAACACTCCCGGGGTGCTGGACAAGGACGGCAAGCTGCTGACCGGGCTGACACCCCGGGATATCGACAAACTGGTGGCAGATGGCACGCTGTCCGGCGGGATGCTGCCCAAGATCGGATCGGCCCTGGATGCCGCGCGCGGCGGGGTGCGCGCGGTGCATATCATCGACGGACGGGTACAACATGCACTGCTGCTAGAAATTTTGACGGATGAAGGGGTGGGCACGCTGATCAAGAGCAAGTGATGTTCCAATGCAGAGCGGCAAGCATCCGGATTTCCCGGGCCGGGCCAAGCGCGCGAAGAATGGCGCCGCAACGCACAGGCCGGTTACAAGCAAGTTTTTGTGAGCCCCGCATCGAATGGCGAAGAAATTTTGGATTTTTGACCTGGACAACACGCTGCACAATGCAACCGCGTACGTTTTCCCGCACATCAACCGCAGCATGACGGCATACTTGCAAGAGTACCTGCAACTGGAAGAAGCGGCTGCAAACGAATTGCGCATGCATTACTGGAGAAAGTACGGCGCCACATTGAGCGGCTTGATGCACCATCACGGCACCGACCCCGGCCATTTTTTATGGCACACGCACCAGTTTCCGGAACTGGACCGGATGGTGCTGAAAATGCCGCGGTTGCGGCATGTTCTGAAACAGTTGCCGGGCAGGAAAGTGGTATTCTCGAATGCACCACAACACTATGCGGATGCGGTGCTGAAGCTGCTGCGCGTGGACGACTTGTTCGTTGATGTGATGACCGTGGAACACACGCGCTATCGTCCCAAACCGGATCTGTTCGGCTTCATGCGTCTAATGAAAAGGCATCGCGTCAAAGCGCCGCAATGCATCATGGTCGAGGACAGCCTAGAGAACCTGCATGCGGCGAAGCGCTTGGGAATGCGCACCGTGTGGGTGAATGCCGGCAATAAGAGCGCGCCTTGCGTGGACGCGAAGATACGCGATGTAATGGAGTTGCCGGGAGTGGTGCGCCGCCTGTGTTGATAAGTTAATGAGCTGCAGGAACGAGTTTCCTGCCTGATCGTGGATATTTCGAAACTGTTAAATGGGGGTTAACATGGCTGCAGCCAAACCGGGCGAGAGGAAATTGCAAATTCTGCAAGCCGTCGCCGCGATGCTCGAACAACCCAAGGGCGAAAAGATCACCACGGCCGCATTGGCGGCACGTCTGGATTTGTCCGAGGCGGCGCTGTACCGCCATTTCGCGAGCAAGGCGCAAATGTTCGAAGGCCTGATCGATTTCATCGAGCAGACCGTGTTTGGCCTGATCAACAAGATCACCCAAGAAGAAAAAAGCGGCGTGAAGCAGATCGAGGCGACCGTGGCCATGCTGCTCAATTTTGCCCAGAAGAACCGCGGCATGACACGCGTGCTGATCGGCGATGCACTGGTCAACGAGGATGAGCGTTTGCAGCAGCGGGTCAACCAGCTGCTGGATCGCATCGAGGCCACCCTCAAACAATCGCTTCGCATCGCCGCAACACAGGGTGAAATGGGCGAATCGGTGGATGTCGGTGCGCACGCCAACCTGTTGGTGAGTTATGTGATCGGCCGCTGGACGCAATTCGCAAAGAGCGGTTTTGCGCGCGAACCAATGGCCCTGTGGCCGGCGCAACTGGCAATTTTGATGCACAAATGAACGGAAAGAAGAAATGATACTGATACTGAGTTCCAACGTTAACGAACAATCTCCCGAATACAAGCAATTGATGGCACATCTGGCCACGCTGCCGGGAATCCAGAACCGCGTGCACCGCGAACGCGGCAGCGAGCAGACGCTGACCGAGATATATCTGATCGGCAACACCAAGGCACTGGAAATCGAGGATATGCAGAACCTCCCCTGTGTCGAGCGCGCGGTGCGGGTTTCCGAGGAGTACCGCATCCTCGGGCGGCACAAGGATGACCAGCGTCCCACCCACTTCGAATACAACGGCGTGCGCTTCGGACAGGACACGCTGAATGTGTTCGCCGGATTGTGCGCGGTGGACAACCGCGAGCATGTCGAAATCATGATTAAGGCGGTGCACGACAACGGCCAGGTGTGCACAAGGATGGGCGCATACAAGCCGCGCACCAGCCCGTATGCGTTCCAGGGCCATGGAAAAAGCTGCCTGCCGTATGTGTTCGAACTGGCCGGCAAATACGGCATCAAGGTGATCGCGATGGAAATCACCCACGAATCGCACCTCAATGAGATCAAGGAGGCATTGCACCAGACCGGCAATCCGACCGGTGTGATGCTGCAGATCGGCACGCGCAACACGCAGAACTTCGAATTGCTGAAGATCGTCGGGCGGCAGACCGAGATGCCGATCCTGCTCAAGCGCGGTTTCGGCATCACGCTGGACGAATCGCTGAATGCTGCGGAATACCTGGCTTCCGAGGGCAACCGCAACGTGGTGTTCGGGCTGCGCGGGATGAAGACCAACATGGGCGACCCGCATCGCAACTTCGTCGATTTTTCGCATGTGCCGGTGGTCAAGCGGCTGACGCGGATGCCGGTGTGCATCGACCCGTCGCACTCGGTGGGCTCGCGTGCCGCCGCACCGGACGGCATCCTCGACATGATGCACGTCACCGCGCAGGGGATCGTGGCCGGTGCCAACATGGTGCTAGTGGATTTTCACCCCGCGCCGCCCAAAGCGCTGGTAGACGGCCCGCAGGCGATGTTACTGAAGGAGTTTCCTTATTTTCTGGAGGATGTGCAGATCGCGCGCGAGGCTTATCTCAAGCGGGTCGGGTTACGCCAGCGGCAAGTGTGATTTTGGAAGCGGGTAAGGATGCAGACTTGCGAGCTACTCCGGATGTTCAGCAGAACGCGCATCAGGCACACCGCAGGCGCTTCATACTCCGGAAAAGTCAGGGATAGTTCTTGAATTTTCCCGTGGAGCTCAGGACAGTGAAGTTTTGGGCGCCCATCGCGAATGTTCTCGTTCCATCGGGGCTCGCAGCATCGCCTTCGAGCCTAGACGCGAATTTTTCAGGAAAATGCTCATTCAGCCATTTCAGCATCGGCATGAGTTCCTGTCTTTCCGCCGTAGTGGTTGACTGGTCCATTTCAAATACACCCAGGCCCTTTTCCGACGCATGCAGATAATTCTCGGAATCGTGAATACTGGTGAGAAACGGCAGCTTCAGTGAATTAAGAAATCGCTGCAACGCGTCATATACTGCAGAGGATGAATTGCGAACTCGGTTTGCGACCACCGCGATCTTTGCGCCTGAGTTACGCGCGCCGCCGAACAGGAATAATTCCTTGATAAAATCCGCCGTTGCGTGGATATCGATCGGGGAAGGCGCGACCGGGATCACGATAAAGTTCGATTTGCGCACCAATTCCTGCAACAGCAAGCCCTTTACGCCAGCCGGCGCATCGATAATCGTGACTTCGGTATTCGCAGGAATCCATGCATGTGTACTGCGCAACGGAACGGCTCCCTTGGCTGGCGCGGCGTTGGCCCCGTGGATCTTTTCCGCCTCATCAGGCCGCAGCCGCAACCAGTGTATACTCGATCCCTGCGGATCGTAGTCCATGATTGCGGTCACGATTTTCCTGCAGGCATAGTAACTGGCAAGATTGGTGGTCAGGGTGGTTTTCCCCGAGCCTCCTTTTGAGTTGATCACCAGTATGGTTAGCATGTTATCTCCGTTCCGGCTCCTGGAAACTTGAGCACTGCCTTCAGGTTTTTCAACATAACCCTCAAACCGGGGGCCTCAACACCGAGCCCTGTCTTCGGCAATTCCCGATGGTTGCCAAAGAGCAACTGCCAACCCTCGTCTTCCTTGCTGTCTCGCTGCTTGCGTTGCTTGGGTACGGAAAACACCCGCGGCAGACCGCCAACGGTCACCACGCGGCCTAGCAGTTTCCAGATTTGTATAGCCGACATAGCGGTATGTTTCCGGAGACACAGAATGTTATTTCACTCTTTGAAAACAAAGAATAAGGCGAACATTAATCCGTTAATCGCCCGGCGTCAAATTTTGTTCCAATTTGTTGACGCCTTGCACTTGCGAAAATACTATAATGAATAAAATTGTGGGATTTCGGATTTTGACAATCGACGAGGTGACAACATGGTAGAGCAAAAGAAAAAACCGTCTCCCAAAAATCCTTCTCCCGGAAAGATCAGGGCTGGAAAGGCCGAAACCACGAAAGCGGCTGCAACACAGGCTGGAAAAAAAGCCGTTCCGAAAAAGACAGCGGCCGTGGTGCCGGAATTGAAGAAGCCGAAATCTGCCGCAGCAACAAAAGCATCCGCGCCTGCTGAATCCACAGCCAAAGGTTCTGCTTCAGCTGCAAAAGCAAAAGTCCCTGCGCAGGAGGCTGCCGCGGCCAAGGCAAAAGCGCCCCCCGCACAGACGCCGGCAGCAAAGCCAACACCCGAGGAGCGATATCGCATGGTGGAGACTGCCGCTTATTTCATTGCAGAGAAGCACGGTTTTCAAGGCAGATCCGATGAACATTGGGCGACTGCGGAACGAGCGATTGCGGCAAAGCTGGGCCAATAGCAGCAATCGCGACGACAAGGCAGATTCATGCTCTGGTTATGGTCATCTTGGCCCTTTGCGGAAAATGACCGGTTCTAGTACTTCCCGATTGCCGGATCGAGTAGGGGGCGGGGTCGCCCCCGCCGTCCTCTCACAGCACCGGACGTACGGATTACGTATCCGGCGCTTCCTGTCAGCGTCAAACCTCGTCAGTTTTCAGCATTTGAGCTTGTTTCGTGCATCGTGTCGCCTGTCGATCAATAGGCACCTTGCAAACCACCTTCGGAACTTCCGGTTCCTCCAGTCTAGCCGTAGGCCCTCTATTACCAGAAGCTTCTGCCCTGCCCGCTCAGAGATCACGCGTGACTATCCACTCGTGACAGGGACCCTTCGCTACTCCGGTTTCGAGTAGCTAGTATGGCGTCTGCTGACTCCCACCATCCCATCCCGACACCTCTCGATGTCAGTAGCACAAGGCAGGATAATCGGCCTCCCAAGGTAATTCGCGCGACCTTCATGCTTATGCCTGTCGGATCTACGTCATAGCGTTCTGTGCATGTACTGGGCTTTGACGATATTGGGCGCCTTACCCCGCTACACCTCCTAATCCGCTTCCTGTTCGTCAGGCCAGCTTTTGCCTGCGGCTTCCTTCAGATTCCGCCTTGCGACGGACACCCTTGCCGTTCAGCTAACACTTCCCCTTGCCGGGTGTGTAGAGGACTTCTACCTCCAAGTCACTCGACTGACCACCACAGTCAGTCAAGTTGCGCTTACGCGCAACGCGCCATGCTTGGCGCACCAACAAAAAGGCCTGGCCGAAGCCAGGCCAGCCATGTTATCGCGTAAGGTAAAGCGATAAATGGAGATTAAGATTTGCCGCCAAACAAAATCAACAAGCAAACCAGGATAAACGGCGAAAAAACAAACGGAAGAACCAAAAAAGTCGGCACAGAAACCCCTAAAGAATATTGAACATATATGGTTGCCCGATCATGCAACAGTTTTGAAACGGCTCTCTTCCGTTGATTTTTCTCTTACTCAAGTCGAATTCGAGCTGGCAATACGGCCCGGAAATGTTGCCATCAGTTGATCCAAAATGCAACATCGCCAAGTTGATAATTCCCATATAATCAATGTGGTATTACCTTGCCTGGGCAGATTTGTATCCTTATTCATCCGATGATCGCAGCGATGCCTGAAGAACCGTCCAGACATCCTTCCCGGTTGCCGGATAGAGCGCACTTTTACTCGGGATAGCAACAAATAATCGCGGATTGAGGCGAGCAAAAAATCCCGAAAAACCTCATGATCGTGGATGACCACTGCTCCGGCCATCAGCCCCAAGATGATATCTTCGCTTCGACTGGAAATTACCGCGCAAATGTTGGCAAAACAGCGCACGAGAACAAATTCCTGTCCAGTTCTGATTTTCCGGAAAGGTATTTACAACCGCTGAAAAAGCCAGGCTTTGCAAAAATCTGCGAAGAGCAGAACCACCGGCAACGTGGCCGGTTGAAATCCTTTCGAAAGCCTGACTCTCGGAGATACCGCCCCGTATTTAAGCTAGGCCAGCGCAACTACCAGCCCTCGCGGAAGGCTGGTCTTCAAGCGCAAAGTATTTATTTCTTTGCGCCGTTCACGGCCGCTTTCAGGGTAGCGCCGGCCTTGAAAGCCGGGACCTTGGCAGCCTTGATCTTGATGGCTTCGCCGGTGCTTGGGTTGCGGCCCGCGCGTGCGGCACGCTTGCGCACCTCGAATGTGCCAAAACCAACTAAAGCGACGTTGTCACCTTTTTTCAGCGTGCTGGTCACGATTTCGATCAAGGCCGAAATATTGCGGTCAGCGTCTGCTTTGGAGCTGCCTGTCTTATCGGACAAGGCATCGATCAATTCTTTTCTGTTCATGTTATTTCCTTTGTTGTTATTACTGCAAATGCAGCGATGCGCAGTCTAGCACCAGTCGGCGCGGTTTAAAATCATTCCATGAGGCAGGATATGCAATCCCGCCTGAATTGCTCCAACTATTTGGCGCGGCCGTATTTTGCGGTGAAACTGGCCTTGCCCAGCATATTGCCATGGATCATAAAGCCGGTCAGCGCTGCAGTGGCATCGGCGGGAACTTCTATCTTGTCTGTCTTGAGCGCATACACGGTAAAGATATAGCGATGCGGCTTGTCCCCTTTTGGCGGGCAGGTACCGCCCCAGGCTGCCACGCCATAATCGATACGGACTTGTAGCGCGCCTTTGGGCAGAGTCGTGCTGTTGAGCGCACCGGCATTCGCAGCCAGTTCGTTGACATCAGCCGGAATATTGATGACCACCCAGTGCCACCAGCCCGAACCCGTGGGCGCATCGGGATCGTAAACCGTCACGGCAAAGCTTTTCGTGCCTTTGGGCGCGCCGCTCCATTTAAGCGCGGGCGATTTGTTTTCGCCGGAACAGCCAAAACCATTGAACTCGAAGCTCGAAGGTATCATGTGGTTGGCCTTTATTTCCGGACTGGAAAGCTTGAACCCAGAGGCGTAAGTTAAAGTCGACAAACCGGCAAATGCAATGGCAAACAGGATGCGAAGCATGAAACTCTCCTTTAAACACAATGGGGGCGGGATTGTAGCACCATTGCCAAGGGCACAAAATTGCTCCTGCCGACACAAATTTTGACATTCTGAACCCGCCGAAATTTGCATTGGTGCATTACCCGCCGCGATAGTGGAAGGGGCTCAAACTGACCGCCTCGCACACGGGTGTATCGGAACTCCACGATTCAGCGGCATAGGCAATTGAAAATTCACAATCAGTGCAACAATGGAACAAGCAACCAAAACTGATGCTGTCCTGCAACAAAGGGCGGTGGAACGCATTGTCACCGGAGTCGCCGCCAGCGACGGTGCCGGAGTCAGACTCACGCGTGTTCCCACGCAGAATCTGCAACAGAGGCTAGATCCGTTTCTGATGGTCGACAACTTTCGCAGCAAGGATCCTGATGAGCACATCGCTGGCTTTCCCAACCGCCCGCACCGCGGCTTCGAGACCGTCACCTATATGATCTCTGGGCGCATGCGCCATCGGAACAATGCCGGCCATGAAGGACTGCTCCGGCATGGCACCGTGACATACCAAAGGCAGAGATACCCGGATATGTCACGGATGGAGGGAAAATAGTGCGGGTGATTGCGTGCACCAGCAGCCGCATTGCGGATGCAATGTCGCGCGAAGATACCGAGCCGCTGTATCTGGACATCGACCTGCCCGCCATTTTCTCGACAATCTTTACGGCAACCCATAATGCGTTCGTGTTCGTCTATCGCGGCGCGCTATCGATAGGCGGCACATTGCCGGGCGAAAGCCGCATGAGTATACTCGCCGGCACGCCCATCGCCGACGGGTTGGCAGTTGCTTCATCAGGTCAAAGCCATTGTCGTCGCCGGCAAATCGCTGCGCTGACCTATCGGGCAACACGGGCCGTTCGTGATGAACAGCAAAGAGGAGATTTTCAGGTCATCGGGGATCTTCAGGAAGGGCGGCTTGGGAACGCCGGATAGAGTCCCTTGTTTGATCAACCCGGGCCTAGCAAAAAGAGATGCCTGAAAAAAACAGCCTGACCACTATGGAGAGCGCGATGACTAAAAGATGGATATTTGCGGTTTTGTCGGCCTGCTTCTGGATTCCCGCTATCGCCAACGCCCAGCCCAAGAGTGACGCTTCGCGTGGTGAATTGCTGTATACCACGCATTGTATCGCCTGCCACAACGCACAGGTTCATTGGCGCGACAAGAAGATTGCCAGGGATTGGAACGGGCTCAAAACTCAAGTGCGACACTGGCAGGAGATTACAGGACTGGCATGGAGCGATGACGACATTGAACTTGTTGCGCATTACCTGAATGCCCTTTACTACCGCTACCCCGAACACATTCAATAATCTTCGCCCGTTTCGCCTGCAATGGCGGCTATTTGTCGCGCCGCCAGAAGGTTTCATCCGCTGCCTGCGTCCGGTTGATGCAGCGGCTCAGCACAAACAACAGATCAGACAGGCGGTTCAAATACGGAAGCGCGTGTTGCGGCGCAGCATCGTGTTGGGATAGCACGGCCAGATCGCGTTCCGCGCGACGCGCCACGGTGCGAGCCACATGACACAACGCACCGGCGCGCGAGCCGCCCGGCAGGATGAATTCGCGTAGCGGCGGCAGGTCGGCGTTGTAACGCGCCAGCTGATCGTCCAGCCAGGTGATCTTATTTTCTGCGAATACATCATTGGCGGGCAGCGCAAGCGCGCCGCCCAGGTCGAACAGGTCATTCTGGATTTGCAGCAACACCCCACGAATGTCGGTGGGCAATGGTTCCGCAAGCAGCACGCCAATCTGGCTGTTCAGTTCGTCCACGCTACCCAGCACCGCGATACGCGCGTGGTCCTTGCCGAGACGCGCGCCGTCGGCAAGCCCGGTTGTGCCTTTGTCTCCGGTGCGGGTGGTGATCTTGCTTAAGCGCATGGCCCCGTCCTGGCTATTGTTGTTCAAGACAACCGAAGTATACCGCCGCATCCGGCTGGCTGCGATCGCGCTGTGCCTGCCAGATCATCTCGCCCAGGCATTCCATCATGCGGTGCTGAGCTTCGTGCTCCGATTCGAGCTTCTGCGTCAGGCGCGCGAAATGCGCGCGTATCCCGGTTGGCTGGTCGATCGAGATCTGCTCCTCGATGGTCAGGTGCATCATCAGGTGCAGAAAGGGGTTGGTGTCCCCCTGTTCCGGCAGGTAGTCCTTTTCCTGATGGCGTTCGGGATCTTCCAGCACCGCAAAATATTCCGGATGCTTCGCGATCAGCTGCGCGGCCAGGTCTTCCAGCGGCGTGAGCAATTCTCCGGCACGGCGTTTGCGCCATGCCTCGAACAGAAAATTCCGCGCTTCGTCGCGTGATGGTTTGAACAGCATCAGTCCGCTTTGCCCTTGTACTCGCACAGATCGCGGATGATGCACGCGCCGCATTTCGGCTTGCGCGCCTGGCAGACATAGCGGCCGTGCAGGATCAGCCAATGGTGCGCGTCATGCTTGAATTCGTCCGGCACGAACTTGAGCAGATTTTTCTCCACTTCCAGCACATCCTTGCCGGGTGCGATGCCGGTGCGGTTCGCGACGCGGAAGATGTGCGTGTCCACCGCGATGGTCGGCTGGCCGAACGCTGTGTTCAGGATCACATTGGCGGTTTTGCGGCCCACGCCGGGCAGGGCTTCCAGCGCCTCGCGAGTCTGCGGCACCGCGCCGCCATGACGCTCCGCCAGCATGCGGCAGGTCTGCATCAGATGTTTTGCCTTTGTCTTGTACAGGCCGATGCGCTGGATATGCTCGCGCAGCTTTTCCTCGCCGAGCGCGAGCATTTGCTCGGGCGTGTTGGCGATCGGGAACAAATGTCGCGTTGCGGCATTCACGCTGACGTCGGTGGCTTGTGCCGACAGCAGCACCGCGACCAGCAGTTCGAATGGCGTCTTGTATTCCAGCTCGGTGGTGGGATGCGGGTTCGCAGCGCGGAAGCGCAGAAAGATTTCGCGGCGTTTGGCTGGATTCATGAAACTGATCTGAAATTGAAGGGTGCACTAATGCGAAATATATATCGCTTGCCAACCCGCTCAGTGCGCTGCAGGCGCATACCCGCCATCCGCTCGCGTGATCATCGCGCTGCTGTTTTTTTGCTTCTGCGCGGCACGCAGGTTCAGCCAGTTCTTGCCGGCGATCAGCATGCCCAGCGTGATGAATGCACCCGGCGGCAGGATCGCGAGCAGGAAACCATGATAGTTTGGCACGACGGTGATCACCCAGGCTTTCGCGGTTTCGCCGAACACCATGTCGATGCCGGACAGCAAGGTGCCATGGCCGAACAGCTCGCGCAGCCCCCCCAACACAGCCAGCACCGCGGTCAGCCCCAGGCCCATCGCCAGACCGTCCAGCGCGGAATGCCGCGCGGGATTTTTGGAGGCAAAGGCCTCGATGCGCGCGAGCACGATGCAGTTGGTGACGATCAGCGGGATGAAGATGCCCAGCACCACATACAGCTTGTACATATAGGCATTCATGCTGAACTGCACGACGGTGACCAGCACCGCGATGATCAGGATGAACACCGGGATGCGCGCCTCGTTCGGAACCAGGTTGCGGATCGGTGCGATCGCGGCACCCGACAGCGCCATCACCGTGGCCGTCGCAAGTCCCAGGCTGACACCGTTCACCACCGAACTGCTCACCGCGAGGATGGGGCACATGCCAAGCAGTTGCACCAGCCCGGTGTTCTGCTTCCACACGCCGTTGAACAATATCTCCTTGAATTCCTGATAGGTCATCTTTGTCCCTTTTTACGCTGTTCTGGCAGCGCCATTGTATGCGCCTTGAACATTTCGTCGCGATGCTGCGCGAAATATTGCAGCGCCTTGTGCACTGCCTTCACCACCGCGCGCGGGGTGATTGTCGCGCCGGCCATATAGTCGAACTGGCCGCCGTCCTTCATGACTTTCCAGCCGCTGTCTTCGGGATTGTCCAGCGATTTCCCGTCGAAGCCGGTGATCCATTTGCTCTTTGCGATCTCGATGTAATCGCCGAGCCCCGGCGTCTCCTTGTCGGATATTACCCGTACACCGCCGATCTTGCCATCGCTGTGTATCGAGATGATCAGACTGATCTTTCCGCCGTAACCGTCCGGCGCGACAGCCTGCAGCACTGCTATCGACGGCTGGTTCTTCAGGCGGCCGAGGTAGGCGACGGTCGTGCCGTCGTTGCCCAGCAATTCATCGGGCACCAGTTCCGCGGTATCCTTGATGATGTCGTTATCGTAAGTGTCCGGCGGTACGATCTGCGTGACCAGTTTCAGTTTCTCTTTTTCCTCGCTGCGCGCGATCGGATCATGTGTCAGCTGGTAAGTGATCGCGAGCAACGCGGTGCCGATCAGCGCGAAGAACAGCAGGTTCAACGCGGTGACGACAGAGGCCTTCACCATCGTGCGTCTCATGCCTTGTCCTTTTTGCCAAATACGGGCGGCTGGGTATACAGCACGATCAGCGGCACGCAGATGTTCATCAGCAGCGTCGCGAACGCAACACCGTCCGGAAAGCCGCCGAACACGCGAATCAGGTAGGTGAGCAGGGCTGCACCGCCGGCAAAGATCAACCGCCCCTTGTTGGTGGTGGGGCTGCTGACCGGATCGGTGAGGATGAAAAAGGCACCCAGCATTGCTGCGCCGGCAAACCAGTGAAACAGCGGGCCGGCGTAATGTGCCGGATCGGCCAGATGGAACATGCCGGCAATGACGAACAGCGTGCCAAGATACGCCACGGGGATATGCCAGCTGATGATGCGCGAGTAGAGCAGATAAACACCGCCCAACAGGAACCCCGCGGCCACCATCTCGCTGCCGTGTCCGGCTAGATGTCCATAGATCGGCATGTCGAGGATCTGCCCAATCGGCTGGTCGAGGTGCAAATGCGTCTTCAGCGTGTCCAGCGGCGTTGCCATCGTCAGTGCGTCCAGCGCAGTCTGGTCGGGCAACACTCCGAGAAAAATATAGTCAAGTTGCTGCAAAAAGCTGAGCCCCGACAAGGAAAGGCCGCGCGGGGCGACCCAGTGGGTCATTTGCGCCGGAAATGAAATGATCAGCACCGCGTAGCCCACCATCGCCGGATTGAACATGTTGTTGCCCAGCCCACCATACAGGTGCTTGGCAATCGCGATCGCGAAGGCCGTGCCGACCACGACCAGCCACCAGGGTGCCAGCGGCGGAATGGAGAGCGCCAGCAGCCAGGCCGTGAGCAGCGCGCTGTTGTCCTTCAGGAACGGCACGACCGGCCGGTTGCGCAGCTTGAGCATCAGCGCCTCGGTACCGAGCGCCGTGATACTCGCCAGCGCGATCGAAACCAGGATTGCCGGGCCGAAGTACCAGACATACAGTGCAATGCCGGGCAGCAGCGCGAGCAGCACCTTGAGCATGATCGCGGAGACGCTTTCCGATTTGCTGATGAGCGGAGAAAAGAGCATGTGGAATTATCCCGGAATGACGGACTGCGAGTCGGAACGATGGATGAGTAACCATTGCATTTTTTCATGCGCCGCGTTTTTTCGGTGGTTAAAGACCGCTCGCTGGGTCACTTGGCTACTTCCTCTTCATGGTGTTCGACTTCGGATTTGGCCAATTCGAGTATATGTGCGCGCTGTACTTCCAGTTCGGCGAGCTCAGTTTGCTGCCCGGGCGTCAAAGCCGGTGTGTTGTTGAGTTTGGCTTCTTGCGCGGCTTTTTCCCTGGCAGCCAGCTTGGCGGCCTTTTCCTGCTTCTCGCGTTCGATGCGCAGCTCGTGGTATTCGTGGCGCTCGCGCGCCTGGTCGGCGAGCTGCTTTTCGTGCTCGCGTGCGCGTATCTCGCTCTTGGCAAAGCGGTAGAACTGCACCAGCGGAATGTGGCTGGGGCAGACATAGCTGCACGCGCCGCACTCGATGCAGTCGAACAGGCTGAAGGTCTGGGCCTTGCCGAATTCTTTGGATTGCGCGAACCAGTACAGATCCTGCGGCTGCAGGTCGGCCGGGCACACTTCCACGCAGCGCGTGCAGCGTATGCAGGGCATCGCAGGCTGGGGCGGCGGGAATAGTTTTGCCGACGCGGCGATGATGCAATTGGTGGCTTTCACCACCGGGACATGCGCGGCGGGCAGCGGAAAACCCATCATCGGGCCGCCCATGATGTAACTGCTGGTGTCGGGCAGCGCTGCGCTCAGCGCGAGAAGTTCATCGATCGGCGTACCGGTCAATACTTCATAATTCCTCGGCTGGCGCACATTGCCGGTGATCGTGACGATGCGCGACAGCAGCGGCTCGCCCTTCGCAAGTGCGCGATAGACGCTGGCGGCCGTGGCGACGTTGAAGCATTGCACGCCGATATCGGTGGGCAGCTTTCCGGACGGCACTTCGAGTCCGGTGAGCACGCGTATCAGCTGCTTTGCGCTGCCGCCGGGATAGATGGTCGGGATCGCGACAACTTCATGATGATTGCCCTCGCGAAGGCCCAAACCGCTGTCCGCGATCGCCCGTTGCAGCGCGGCGATCGCTTCCGGCTTGTTGTCCTCGACGCCCATCAGCACCTGGTCCGCGTCCATCATGAAGCGCAGCATTTCCGCGCCCTGCACGACTTCCAAAGCACGCTCGCGCATCAGCATGTCGTCGCAGGTGATGTAGGGTTCGCATTCCGCGCCGTTCAGGATCAGCGACGTGATACGCTGTTTGCCGAGGCGCAATTTGATGTCGCTGGGAAATGCCGCACCGCCCAGACCAACCACGCCTGCCATGCGCAGCATTTGCTGCAGCTCGGCGGGCCTGTGGCTGCGGTAATCGACAGCCTTGCGTGAAATCCATTCTTCCCTGCCGTCTGGTATCAGCGTGGCGCACAGATTCGGCAGGCCGGACGGGTGGGCGACCAGTTGCATGTCGATGGCGGTAATGATGCCGGAAGTGGGCGCATGCACCGCGCTGGAAACGAATCCGTCCGGCATGCCGATTAGCTGCCCCTTGAGCACATGGTCGCCGGCTTTCACGACCGGCTTCGCGGTTTCTCCCGCGTGCTGGTGAAGCGGGACGATCAGCCTGGAAGGCAGCGGCGCCCGGGCGATCGGCATGGCCGTGGACTGCGCCTTGTTGCTGGGCGGATGGATGCCGCCGTGGAATCGATGCAGTTTCCTCATGGTGTCGCCGCGCTCAAGTTGATACCCTCATGTTTGTTGCAGAAAGCGCGTACACGGGATATTTCCACTTCCAGTTGGTGATCTTTTCGCCGATGACCTGCATGCTGATGCAGTCTACCGGACAGGGTGGGACACACAGCTCGCAACCGGTACATTCCGCGGCAATGATGGTGTGCATCTGCTTGGCCGCGCCGACAATGGCATCCACTGGGCAGGCCTGGATACAGAGCGTGCAGCCGATGCAGGTGGTTTCGTCGATAATGGCGACCGACCTCGGCTTTGGCGCGGCGGTATCGCCGCCAAACGGTTTGAAATCGACCCCGAGCAGTTCGGCGAGTTTCCGAATGCCTTCTTCCCCGCCGGGCGGACATTTGTTGATGTCGGCCTCTCCGCCTGCAATCGCTGTCGCATAGGGTTTGCAGCCCGGATAACCGCATTGTCCGCATTGTGTTTGCGGAAGGACCGCATCGATCTTTTCCACCAGCGGATTGCCTTCGGTATGGAATTTGATCGCGGCAAAGCCCAGCACCGCGCCGAGCACGATAGCGATCGCCGCCATGACCAGCAGTGCATTCAGCATTACTTTATCAGCCCCGAGAACCCCATGAACGACAGGCTCATCAGTCCCGCGGTGACCATCGCGATCGCCGAACCCTTGAAGATCGCGGGCACGTCCGCGCCTTCCATGCGCTCACGCATGCCGGCGAACAGCACCATCACCATCGTGAATCCGAGCGCGCCGCCCATGCCGAAGAAGATGGACTCCATGAAATTGTGCCGGGCCTGCACATTAAGCAGCGGGATGCCGAGCACCGCACAGTTGGTGGTGATCAGCGGCAGATAGATGCCGAGCACCTGGTACAGCACCGGGCTGGTCTTCTGCACCACCATCTCGGTGAACTGCACGATGCCGGCGATCACCACGATGAACGACAACGTCGTGAGATAAGACAAATCGGGGCCGAGCAGATAATGGTTGATCAGGTAACTGGCACCCGAGGCGAGTGTCAGCACGAAAGTGGTGGCCGCGCCCATGCCGATGGCGGCTTCCAGTTTCTTGGAAACCCCCATGAACGGACACAGCCCGAGAATCTTGACCATCACGATGTTGTTCACAAACACCGCGCTGACCAGAATCAGCAGATATTCAGTCATTGCAGGACCTTGATAAAATCAGGCGCGGATTATCCCCTGATTCATATGCCGCTTCAACCACGTTTGCGGCATATGAATATCCCAAGACCTGTGCAGGCAACACTGGAACAGCAAGGCCGGGTTCGGCTGCAGTTCGGGGGGATTGTCGCCAGACCGGGAACAACCGCGCGATCAAATTTCGATCCGGGTTCCCATTTCAACGACCCGGTTGGCCGGAATGTTGAAGAAGTCTGTCGCGTTCATGGCATTTTTTGACAAGGCCACAAACAGGCGCTCGCGCCATTTTGCCATGCCCGGCGTCGGGCTGGAAACGATCAGGGCCCGCGAAACGAAGAATGAAGTGTTCATCATGTCGAAGGGCAACGAGTCCGAGCTGCACAATTCCAGCGCGAACGGAATGTCGGGCGTTTGCATGAATCCATAAAATAGCTTCAAGCGATAGAAGTTATGGCCCAGGTCGCTGACCAGGAAGCGGTTGCCCTTGGTGACATAGGGCTTGTCCTCGACCACCACGGTCAGCAGTATGTTGCGTTCGTGCAGCACATGATTGTGCTTCAGGTTGTGCAGCATGGCAGAGGGCGCGCCGTCGCCGGGGGGAACCAGGAATACCGCCGTGCCGCTTACTCTTTGCATACCTTCAATGCCGTCAAGCATTGCCCGCATGGGGACTGACTGCTGCTCGATTTTTTCGAACATCAATCCACGGCCGCGTTTCCATGTCGTGAGCACGGTAAAGGAGATGATTGCAACGCCGACCGGGAACCAGCCGCCTTGTGGAATCTTCATCGAATTGGCCAGAAAATACGTGGCATCGACAACAAAAAGAACGGCGATCATCGGTATCGAAACAAGCATGGGCCAACGCCATCGCAGCACGATGACAAAAGCGATCAGCACGGTGGTGATGGTCATGGTGCCGGTGACCGCAATGCCATATGCCGCCGCCAGGTTGCTGGAGCTTTGGAAGGTGAAAACCAGAAAAACCACCGCCAGATAAAGCGTCCAGTTGGTCAAGGGCACATAGATCTGCCCTTGCGCCTGATCGGAAGTCTGGCGGATTTCCACGCGCGGCAAAAATCCCATATGTACGGATTGTTTCGCCACGGAGAACGCACCGGATATGACGGCTTGCGATGCGATGACGGTTGCGGCCGTCGCGAGCAGCACCATCGGTATCAGCGTCCAGGCGGGGGCGAGCAGATAAAACGGATTTTGTATGGCTTGCGGGTTATGCAGCAGCAACGCGCCCTGGCCGAAATAATTCATCACCAGAGCCGGCAGCACGAAAGAAAACCACGCCAGGCGGACGGGATACTTTCCGAAGTGTCCCATGTCGGCATACAACGCTTCCCCGCCGGTAATGACCAGCACGATGGCGCCGAGTGCCAGAAATGACACCCACGGGTCCGCGCTTAAAAAGCGGAAGCCATAGACGGGGTTGAGCGACAATAATACCTGTGGGTGTTGTGCGATGGAAATGATGCCGAACACAGCAAGGACGACAAACCATAACACCATGATCGGGCCGAATGCATAGCCTATCGTGCCCGTGCCGCGCTTCTGGATGAAAAACAATCCGGTCAGGATGATGAAAGAAATGGGCAGTACGTAAACCTTGAACTGATGCGAAACCAGGTCGAGGCCTTCTACGGCCGACAGGACCGAGATGGCAGGCGTGATCATGCCATCGCCAAAAAACAGCGCAGCTGCGAAAACGCCGAGTGCAGTGACGATCCATTTCAATTTCGGATGTTGTGCTGTCAGATCGCGAACCAAAGCAAGCAATGCCATCGATCCGCCTTCACCGTTATTATCCGCACGAAGAATAATCGTTACATACTTGAACGATACCAGCAGCATGATGGTCCAGAACATTACTGACAATACGCCCAGAATATTGGCTTCGACAACCGGAAGGGGATGGGGACCGGCAAAGGTGGCCTGTATTGCATACAGCGGGCTGGTACCGATGTCGCCATATACCACCCCGATCGCACCAAGCAAGAGCGGGGGCAGCTTTTGTTTCGCTTGATTACCACTCATTGCACTAACTATTGATCCGGTCACTTTTATCCGTGAATCATGCTGCATATCTTACGCGTGAATCCTGGAAGTATTTTTTGACACGTTCCGGTGATTTTTCCAGCATCTGCATATGTTCGGTTGCTGCGGCTTTCAGCTTGACCTTGGTGCGTACCGGAACCTTGGTGGAGATGGCATGCTTCAAATCGGCATTCAGCCGTTCTTCCGGATTCAGCTCGGGGCTGTAGCTGGGCAAATAGAACAACTCAATTTCATCCTTACGCTCTTCCGCCCATTTCTTAACCGGCTTGCTGTGATGCACTCGCAAGTTATCGAGAATCAGAAACACTTTTTTGTCCGCATCCTTGATCAGTGCTTCCAGAAACTCGATCAGTTTGTCCGAGTTGAACGCCTCATCAATAATCATCCAGCTTGTCTTGCCCTGATTAGTGACGGTGGCGATCATAGAAAGTTTCTGGCGTGTGCCGCCTACCGCGAAGGTCACAGGGGTCTTGCCAATCGGTGCGTAACTTCGACCGCGCACATCGGTGTTCACCACCGCCGTCTCGTCGCCCCAGTGAATCTCGGCACCCTCTGTCTTGGCGCGCTGCTCAATGTCCGGGTACTCGTTGTCCAGCCAGCTCTTCACTGCTTCCGGGCGTTGCTCATAAGCCCTTTTGATCGGCTTTTGCGGAGTCAATCCCCAGCGCTTGAGGTAGTTGCCTACACCCCTCACTGATAGCTTGATTCCGCATTCGCGTTCAATCAACTGCATGACGGCAGCGCGGTTCCATAGCGCAAATTCCATCTTCAGTTGTTCTGGTCGCTTGTCGCAGATGATTTGTCGAACCGTCGCTTCTTGCGCTTCGCTCAACACGCGACCGCTGCCTGGCTTCTTGCCACGCGCTTCAGGTTTGAGTCCCGATGCACCTGCTTCCAAATATCGTTTGATCGCAGCGTTCACCGCATACCAACTGAGTCCACTGTGCTCAACGATTTGCATCACCGGCATTCCCTTACGGTGCAAGCGTATAACTTGCTTGCGCCTTTCGTGAAGTGCCTCCCTTGTTTGTCTTCTCGCGTCTTCTTTTTCCATACGGAATGAGACATATCGATATCAATAAAGTTCACGGATAATACGTGCCGAGTCTATAACCCCCAGGATGAATGGGGCCGCACTCTACGCGCACTACCTTTATAGCGCAACCTTGAAAAAAAAAGCAATCAAGTCAACTCATGATCCTTTGGTTCCGGTTTCAAGTCCGCAAGGATTTGCGAATAAATGAGCGCCTCGAAGTGCATGCTGCTGGAACCTGATGTTTCGGGAACTGGCAGAACATCCTGAAATGACATTGCTCATATTGCTTATCCAGAATATGAAAGTCGTGGATGTTCAGATTACTGAACGGGATTGACATGCTGCTCTTTTTCAACCCAAGTCGTTCGAGCATATTCCCGAAAACTGACATTGCTAAGCCGGCCCGGATCGATCGGAGTTGTTTTGGAAGACAGGCAATCAGGGAATAGCCCGGTGTATACTGAAAAAAATGTCAATTCCTCAGGTTGGGCATTCAAGAAGGCAACAGCATGAAATACAGTCAAGACCGTGAAACAAGTGGTGAAATCCTGCGCTTGCTCATTCAAGAAATGGCCAAGCATCCGGCAGCATTTACGCCGCTGAATTATTCAGTGTGGTACAAGCACAAGACTGGCATCAACCATGCGTTGAGCGACGCGATAGGCAGGCTCCATGACAACAGTGGAAACTTTGACAACGCTGCCATCGAGAGGCTGTATTTTGAATATATATCGGAACTTGACACGGAAGTAGAGCGGATAATAAGGGAAAGTATGCTGCCAGTGCTGAGCCGGTTCGCGGAATTCACAAAAGAAACGGATATAGAGGCAAACAAGTTCAGCGACAGCTTGAAGGTTTACAACGAAGTATTGGAACAGGATCTTGATCCACCCAAACTGGTCGCTTTAATCAACAGCGTTGCCAGCGATACGAACAAGATGCTTAGCCATATGCAAAAAATGAATTCCGAATTGGCGTCCACCCGGCAGAAAGCAAACGAGCTATACCAGGAACTTCAGACTGCCCGCGAAGAAGCGTTTATTGACCCGTTAACCGGCATACTCAATCGATGCGGTTTCGAAAGCAGAGCCAAGCAAATTATGGCGGAGCATATTGAATCAAACAAAAGCATGTGCCTGTTGATGATCGACATCGACCATTTCAAACAGATCAATGACTCCTACGGGCATTTGGTTGGCGATAAAGCGATCCGTGCCATTGCTGAAACGCTCAAATCCAAAGTCCGGGGACAGGATTTGGTCGCCAGAATGGGCGGCGAAGAATTTGCGGTATTGTTGGTGGAGACTGATATAGCTGGCGCCCGCATCGTGGCCGAGCATATCAGACGGACAATTGCAGCCTGTCAGATACATCGCCTCGGCACACAGGACAAGATAGGGGATATCACCGTCTCCATTGGCGTGGCCGCAAACGGCAAAGGCAACGACTTGGTGGATTTTCTGGACCAGGCCGACAAGGCGCTCTTTGCTTCCAAAAGGCAGGGCAGAAACAGAACCACGGTGCATGATAGCCCGCAATGAATGACTGGCTCGTTCCATGGAGTTTCCTAAATTTGGAATTCAGCTTCGGTAGCAACACTCCCCTCCCGATACAGCATTGCATTGTCGGCAAATTGCGCAGCGCTAAAGACCGCCTTCAGGCAGGATATTGCACCGGCCGGTAGCAGATGGCCGTTATTTTGTTATGCAATAAGCAATAACGGTCGTTCGACCAAAAATCTCAAATGGTGCTGGCATGACCGCAACGGCGCCTGCATGGAAAGTCAAATGGCATTGCCAGGTACTGAACGTTTCCGCAGTCCCGCTGAGTGCGGAAAATAATCTGTAGCCTTTTCTCGGGCCTGAGCAAATCCCAAGACGCGTGAATGAAAGGCCGGGAGGCGGTCAAGGCCGGTGAACTTCGATCCGCGCATTTTGCTGCAATAGGATTAGCATTTCCCGGCCTGTGGTCGGGGCCAGACTTTTCGTACCCAACTTGCATAAAGGGTATTGCCATGAAGAACAGTCACATTATTTCCGCCGCTCTGGGCAGTTTACTGGCGCTGGGATTGGCAAACCCCAATGCCAACGCCGCCGAGAAGAAGATGGGGATGGGGATGGAGATAGAGATGGAAAAATGCTTTGGCATCGCCAAGGCGGCGGTGAATCATTGCTCCAGCAGAATGAGCGCATTCCTGCGCCGGTCCTTCAAAGATTGATAATGACCCCGGAGATTTCAAACCCGTTCCGCAGGGAACATGCCTGAAAGTCGGCGGCAGCCTGACACTGCAGGGAGAAAAGCCCGTGCCCGGCAAAACGATGTAATTGTGCCGGGCGCATCCAGCGCAACTATAATGCGGACCGGCTGGGCACGAAATCATTGACACACGGAACGGATTCATGATGCTTCAACGCAGGATATGGTGGGCATTTCTGCTTGTGCTGGCGGTCGGTGTTGCGGTGTCTGTACGTATCGTCACGCTGGGCGATTCTGTGCAGGCCGTGAACCGGATGTTTATCGCGGAGAAACTTCCGCTTTCACAGCGCATCGGCGAGCTGCGCGGCGTTATTGCCGACGAGGAACGCCTGCTCTATGAGTACTACTCCTATACCGCGACACGGGACACATTCAAGGTACAGCGCGCCCTGAACACGGCGCGGCTTGACGGCATCGTTGCCCAGTTGGACAAGGATCCGGATTCCCGCGATCAGGTGAATGAACTGCGCGCGCGGCTTGCCGCACTTGACGAGCTGTCCGATGAATTGTCGGCAACACTGTCCAGCAAGACCGTGAATTGGGATCAGGCCCGGGCGATTCTGACACAGGTCAAACCCGAGGTTCGGCAGATCGAAAATACGCTAGCCGCGATGTCGGCGGCCAACCGGCAGGCCGTCGACAAGCTGGGGACCGATTCCCGGAACAGCGTGGCGACCATGGTGCGCTGGGTCATCGGCTTTTCGATATTGATCTTCGGCATCGCCTTTTTCGTGGGCTACTATGTCGTCGCGATCATCCGCGAGGGACTGGAGCGCCACAGGCTGGCGATGTTTGCCGAGCGCAATCCGAACGCGGTAATGCGCCTCGGTACTTCGGGAGAGGTGCGCTATGCGAACCCGGCCACAGGTGAGTTGCTAGCCAGATTGAATCTCGATCCCGCGGAGCCGGAAAAATTGCTGCCCGCAGACATCCGGCAGCACTTGAATGAAGGCAGTTCGAACCAGAACGGCAGCTGGCAGTTCGAATATGCGCACGGAAACTTCACTCTCGAATGCGCCGTCGCGTACCTGGCGGATTTCTCCGAGTTTCATGTTTACATCAAGGATGTCAGCGCACGCCGGCAGGCCGAGGACAAGCTCGCCTACCAGGCATTCTTCGACCCGGCGACCGGGTTGCCCAATCAATACCGCTTGCGCGGGGATATGAGCGCGGCGTTTGCGCAGCAGCGTGCGGGAACGGTGATGATGATCGCGGCCGATCGCGAACAGGAAATATTCGAGACCCTGGGCGCGGTTGAAACAGAGCGCTGGCTGATCAAGGTCGCCCTGCGATTGCGCGATGGGATCGACGCAAACGAGGAGACGCTTTACCGGTTCGGCGGAAATGCCTTCGTGCTGGTATGCTGGCCGGGCGATCTGGCCGGTGCGCAACGGCGCGCCTCACAGTTGCTCGGCACCGCTAGGCGACCGCTTCATGTTGAACGCCGCGAGCTGTTCTCAACGCTGTCGATCGGCGCCTCGATCATGGAATGCAGCAGCTCTGGTGATCCGGCGAACAACGCGGAAGCCCAGATACAGCAGGCCGCTTCTGCCTGCAATCGGGTGCGCCGCGCCGGCGGCAACGATTTTGCAGTCTATGACGATGCGATGGGGCGCGCTGCCGCAAAGACATTGCGCATGATCACCGATCTGCAGCACGCGGTGGAAAATGGGGAACTGCGGTTGCATTACCAGCCCAAGGTGGACACGGCAAGCGGACGCATGGTCGGCATGGAAGCGCTGGTACGCTGGATGCATCCGGAGTGGGGAATGATTTCACCAGCCGAATTCATTCCGGTCGCGGAAGATACCGGAATGATCGTCGCGGTAGGCCGCTGGGTGCTGCGCGAGGCATGCCGGCAAAATGCGGCGTGGCAAAAAGCCGGATTGCCCCCGATCCGGGTGGCAGTCAATCTTTCCGCACGGCAGTTCCGCTCCGATAACCTGCCCGATGAAATTGCCGAGGCGCTTGCTGAGTCGGATCTTCCGGCAAGTTCGCTGGAACTGGAAATCACCGAAAGCATGGTAATGGAAGATCCCGAACGGGTGATCAGTTTGCTGGAGAAAATTCGCATCCAGGGGATCCACCTATCGCTCGACGATTTCGGCACCGGTCATTCATCGCTTGCCTACATCAAGCGCTTTCCCATCGATTGCGTGAAGATCGATCGCGCCTTCATCAAGGACATGCCTGAAAATGCCGACGACGTCGCGATCGCAAGGACGATCGTCGCAATGGCGAAAGCCCTGGATCTGAAGACGGTGGCGGAAGGTGTGGAAACTGCCGAACAGCTGGAATTGCTGAAATCCATGCGCTGCGACCAGATACAGGGTTATTTATTCAGCCGGCCGCTACCGGCTGAGGATTTCCTGATCTTTTATCGCGCGCACTTCTGACATAAGTTCGCGATCGGTCAGTTCAGTTGCTGGCCATGCTCGCGCGTCGCGTGGAATTGAACTTTCGGCCAGCGTTCCTGCGCAAGGCGCAGGTTCACCCCGGTATCGGCAAGATAGGCATAGTTGCCGTCCACGTCCTTGGCCAGTCGGGCCTGATTGGCTTTCACGAATTCATTGAGATGATTTTTATCCGTGCAGGTCACCCAGCGTGCAGTGTGGATGCCGGCCCGTTCAAACACCGCATCCACGCCGTATTCCGATTTCAGCCGGTGCTCCACCACCTCGAACTGCAACTGCCCGACCGCGCCGATCAGCGGGTTGGTGTCAACCAGCGGCTCGAACACCTGCACAGCGCCTTCTTCGCCCAGTTGGCGCAATCCTTTTTGCAATTGCTTGGCCTTCATCGGGTCGCGCAGGCGCGCGCGGCTGAACAGTTCCGGCGCGAAGTAGGGGATGCCCTTGAAGGTCAACGCCTCGCCTTCGGTGAGCACATCGCCGATCTGCAGCTGGCCGTGATTGTGCACGCCGATGATGTCCCCCGCGTAGGCCTCGTCCATGCGGGTGCGTTCGTTGGCCATGAAAGTGACCGCGTTAGCCAGCTTCATTTCCTTGCCGGTGCGCCGGTGCCTGACCTTCATGCCCGATGTGTAGCGGCCGGAACACACGCGCAGGAACGCGATGCGGTCGCGGTGGTTCGGGTCCATGTTGGCCTGGATCTTGAACACGAAACCGGTGAACGCCGGCTCGGTCGGATATACCAGGCGAACATCGGTGGCGCGCGGCAAGGGTGCGGGCGCCCAGTCCACCAGCGCGCGCAGCACTTCGCGCACGCCGAAATTGTTGATTCCGGAGCCGAAGAAAACCGGGGTCTGCTTGCCCCCGAGGAATTCCTGAAGGTCGAATGAGGCGCCCGCGCCCGTCACCAGTTCGGTCTCATCGCGCATGGTGTGCATCTCGCCGGGGCATTGCTGGGCCAGCTTGTCGATCGATGGCCCCTTCAATACCTCAACTTCCTGGTTGGCCTTCTCTTCGCCCGGGGTGAAGCGCAACACTTCGTCGTTGAGCAGGTGATACACGCCCTGAAAGCGCTTGCCCATGCCGATCGGCCAGGTCACCGGCGCACAATGGATCTTCAGCACCGATTCGATCTCGTCCAGCACTTCCAGCGGGTCGCGCACCTCGCGATCCATCTTGTTGATGAACGTGATGATGGGGGTGTTGCGCAACCGACACACTTCGAGCAGCTTGACGGTCTGTGCTTCCACGCCCTTGGCCGCGTCCACCACCATCACCGCGGCATCGACCGCGGTCAGCACGCGGTAGGTGTCCTCGGAAAAGTCCTGGTGGCCGGGCGTGTCGAGCAGATTGATCACGCAGTCATCGTAGGTGAACTGCATCACCGAACTGGCCACCGAGATGCCGCGCTGCTTCTCGATTTCCAGCCAGTCGGAGGTCGCATGGCGGCCGCTCTTGCGCGCCTTGACCGTGCCCGCCATCTGGATCGCGCCGCCGAACAACAGCAGCTTTTCGGTGAGCGTGGTCTTGCCCGCATCGGGGTGGGAGATGATCGCAAAGGTGCGGCGCCGCCTGACTTCCCGGACGATATCGCTTTCGCGTGCGGTTGCCTCGAGACTCGCAGCCGGTGCCGTGCCGGTTTCTTCGGTAGAGCTGTTCATTGGAATGCTTTCGTTGGTGCCTGTGCGTGAAAATGAAAAAGGCCCGCACGATTTCGTGTAGACCTTTTAAATCGACTGGTATATGCGAGCCGATTTTGTGTGCCGAAGCACGTGGAATTCATAAACTAAACTCGCCGCAATTTATTTATTGCCTGCAATTGCGAGACAAATCAGGCAGTTCGGCGCGTATTCGCAATACCCGGGCAGGGATTTTGAAACGGGGCAATTGTTTTTGCTGGGAATTCGGGGCGCATTGTATCATGGCGACCGTCAAATCTGAATCCGGCTTCCCCGACATGGCACATTTGCAGCGACTTGGTTTGGTTGGCAAATGCTTTTCCGGTATGGCGACAGAGCCATTGTCGGCAAGTCGGCCATATTACCCGGTTAACAGGGTTGCGGAACCTGTGCGGTATGCGATACTGAAAACAGTCGCAGGGGGTGGCTATGGGCAACTGGTCAGATGAATCCAATTCACCAGACGAGAGTGAGGAGTCGCAATTTGCCGGCTCCCTTCGAGCTGCGGCCGAAAAGCATCTTGCCGGCATGGCTCCCGCGGAGATGCCGTCCCGCCCGGTCGAAGAAATCTACCGTGAGCTCCGGATATGCCAGATCGAGCTAGGCATGCAGGCCGAGGAACTGCTGCGCGCGCAGCTCATGATGAAGGAATTGCGCGACCGTTATACCAATTTCTTTGATTTGGCGCCGGTCGGCTGTCTCACGCTTGGCAGCGAGGCCATGATCGACGAACTCAATCTCACCGGGGCCGCACTGCTTGGGGGCGAACGCAATAATCTGCTGCACAAGCGATTTGCGGATTTCGTTGCCCCGGAAGATATTGGACACTGGAACCAATATTTCGCCGGCGTGCTGCAGCGGGATGACAAGTCGACCTGTGAACTGGCCATTTTGCTCGAAGATAACACGCGCCGCCAGGTCAGGCTGGACAGCCTGCGCCTGCAGGAGGATGGCAAACCGTCAGCAGTGCGCGTGGTGCTGACCGACATCTCCGAATACAAGCGCTCCGAAGATGAGTTGCGCGAACAGGAAGAGTTTTTTCGCATGATCACCGAGAATGCCGATGATTTTATCGCGGTGCTGGATCTGGATGGCAAGCGGCTCTACAACAGCCCTTCCTACTCGCGCTTGTTCGGCGACCCCGAATCCTTGAAGGGAACCGATTCCTTCGCCGAGATACATCCGGACGACCGTGAGCATGTCAAACGGGTGTTCAGGGACACCGTTCAGACCGGCATCGGACTTCGCATCGAATACCGCTTCGCGATGCCTGATGGCAGCATCCGCCACATCGAATCCTGCGGCGGAGTGATCAGAAACAGCCTGGGGCGGCCTTCCCGTGTCGTCGTCGTCTCCCGCGATATCACCGAGCGTATAAACGCCGAAGACCAAATCCGGAATCTTGCGTTTTATGACGCATTGACGAAACTGCCCAATCGCCGCATGTTCGATGACAGGTTGAACCAGGCGATGGCGGCCAGCAACCGCTCCGGCCGCTATGCCGCGCTGATGTTTCTGGATATGGACAATTTCAAGCCCTTGAATGACCAGTACGGACATAGCGCGGGGGATTTGCTGCTGAAGGAAGTTGCTCAACGCATCGTCAGTTGTGTGCGTGAAGCGGATACGGTCTCGCGTTTCGGCGGCGATGAGTTTGTGGTGATGATCACCGAACTGGATGCGGATAAAAAATCCTCGATTGCCCAAACCGGCGTTGTCGCCGAAAAGATCCGCGCCATTCTTGCCAAGCCATACAGGCTGGTGCTGCAACGGGATGGCGTTTCGGAAAGGACAATCGAATATCACTGCAGTTCGAGCATCGGGGTGGTGGTGTTCATCGATCACGAGTACAAGCCGGCCGAACTCATAAAATGGGCGGATTTGGTGATGTACGAAGCTAAGCAAAGCGGGCGAAACCGGGTCCGTTTCCTTAATAGCTGACAGCGGCATCACGCGGCAATGTCTGAAATCCCGTTGGTGCCGGCACGGTCACCACTTCAACACATTCTTGCCCAGCCACAATCCGGCAATGCCAAAAACGATCATCGGCAGGTAATGCCATTCGATGACATGCATGATGGAGTTGTTCACCTCGTATAATCTCAGCCATATCGCGCCGATGCTGAACGCGAACAGCAGCGCGCAGCAGCCGGCCAGATGATAGTGCGTGCTGGCATATTTCCGCATCACATAGAATATCCATGCGGCCGGCAACAGCGACATCATGGTAATCCCGAGCGTGCATTGAAAACTGTGGACAGGCAGCGGAGACGGTGGATGGTCGGCCCGCCATGCGAGGAACATCACCAGCACAAAAAGCGCGAACGCGACCGGCGGCGCGAATGCAATCCGGCGCAATTGGTGCAGGTCTGGAAACGACAGCAACGAGGCGCCCAGAGACGTCGCGACCAATATGCCGGCCAGTGCGGCGAGTTCCGCGACGAATAAGGGCTCATGGAGTTTGGCCACAATATCCGGGCGCACCCCGGAAAACACTAGCGCGATGACGAGATAGGCCAGCGCCCATCCCATCCATTTGAGGCTCAGCATGTAGGGATGGGGCGCGGGTTTCACCGCCGCGTTATCCTGCGCCAGTTTGTCGATCAGTTCTTCGATATTTCCCATTATCTTTCCAGTTTTTCGCGCAATATCTTGTAGGCGCGGTGCGCCGCGACCTTGACGGCAGATTCATTCATGCCCAATTTCTCGGCCACTTCTTTCGCGGTATAGCCCTCCTCATGCATCAGTTGCAGGATCGCGGCCTGCTTTTGCGGGAGTTTTGCGACTTCCCCGCTGATGGATTCGAACGAAATGACGGATTCGGTTACATGTTCATGCAAATAATCTTCCAGTTCGGAAATGTCGTCCGCATGGTGCAGCTGGTCGGCATAATGCGTGCGCAGATAATCCTGCAGCCGAAACTTGGCAATGGCAAACACCCACGGCTTGTAGGGCCGGTTGCCATCGTAGGTGTGGCGCGCCTTGTGGATGGAAAGCAGGATTTCCTGCAGCAAGTTGTCCGCTTCATTGGTGAAACTGAGCCGTTTTGCCAGGTATGGTCTGAGCATACGCGAGGTTTCCTGCAATATTTCTGCGTAAGCATGCTGGTCGCCGTGAAGGGCCAGCTTCATCAATGTTTCAAGATGTTCGGAGTTGTCAGTCACGCGAGCCTTTGATGTAACCTTTTCGGTGTGCTGCCCGAATAATCCGGCATGCAGGGTGAATCATAGCCGGTTTTGATCCTTGCCTTGAAACCGGTTCGGAATTTAACGGTCGAAAATGACACGGGGGAATAAAGACATGCAACGCAGACATTTCTTGTACACATTATCCGGACTCACGCTGGCTTTGGCGGCACGTTCATTTGCAGGCCAGCCTTCCGACGGCGGCAAAGTGACCATCATGCAATTTTCCGATGACGGAAAGCCGCTGGGACGCGCAACTTTGTCCAGGGTGAGCAAGGATGCCGAATGGAAAAGGCGCTTGTCGCCGCTGGCTTATGAAGTGACGCGCGAGCAGGGCACGGAACGGGCGTTTTCTCAGCCGGGCTACGACCGGCATGAGCCTGGCCTGTATCGCTGCGTGTGTTGCGACAACGCGCTGTTCGATGCGGCAACCAAATATGATTCAGGCACCGGCTGGCCGAGCTTCTGGCAACCTATCGCACCGGAGAATGTGCGCGAGATTGTCGACCACACGTTCGGCATGACGCGTACCGAGGTGCGCTGCACCCTGTGCGATGCGCATCTTGGCCATGTGTTTGACGACGGCCCGAAACCGACCGGATTGCGCTATTGCATGAATACCGTGGCGCTGCGTTTTATAGCGCACAAATAATCATGCTGATCTTTTTCTTGGCCTACCTCGGCGGTGTGCTGACCATCTTCAGTCCGTGCGTGTTGCCGGTATTGCCGTTCATTTTTGCCCGCTCGGACCAGTCGTTCCGGCGTTCCGGCCTGCCGATATTGCTCGGCATGGCGGCGACCTTCACGGTGCTGGCCAGCCTCGCGGCAGTCGGCGGCGCGTGGCTGATCGCATTGAATCAATATGGCCGCTATGCGGCGATGCTGCTATTGTTGCTGATGGGGCTGGCGCTGATTTTTCCGGCCTTGTCAGACCGGATGATGCGCCCATTCGTCGCGTTCGGCGGCCGTTTGCAGCAGCAGGCCGACCGGCAGGCGAGCGTCAAAGGTTCGCTGTTGCTGGGCGTTGCAGTCGGATTCTTATGGGCTCCCTGCGCGGGGCCGATTTTGGGTCTGGTGTTGGCGGGCGCGGCATTGAACGGCGCGAATCTCTACAGCGCGATGCTGCTGCTGGTGTTCGCCGCCGGCGCGGCAACTTCGCTGGCGGCAGCCCTGCTCGCCGGTGGACGGGTGTTCGGCCTGATGAAGCGCGGCCTGGGCGCGGAAGAATGGTTGCGGCGCGGCCTGGGGGTTGCGGTGCTGATCGGCGTGGTGGCTATCGCCCTGGGCTGGGATACACGTTTCCTGTCGCAATTCAATTTTTTGAATACTGCCGGGACCGAGCAGAAGCTGATCGCGCAACTGGCCAGGCCGGCCACTGTTCAGCAATCTGTTGCAACCGTCTCTGCCGAAACCAGATTGCCGCTGATGCTGGACTTTGCCGGCGCGACACAATGGTTCAACTCGCCGCCGCTTGCCAGCGCGTCGTTGCGGGGGAAGGTGGTGCTGGTGGATTTCTGGACCTATTCCTGCATCAATTGCCTGCGCACTTTGCCCTATCTGAAAGCCTGGAACGAGAAATATCGCGACCAGGGACTGGTGATCGTTGGCGTGCATACGCCGGAGTTCGCGTTCGAGGAGGACCCGCGCAATGTCGGGCAGGCGATCCGCGATCTGGGCATCAAATATCCGGTCGTGATGGATAACCAGTATCTGATCTGGAAGGCATATAACAACCAGTACTGGCCTGCGCATTATCTGGTCGACGCACAAGGGCATATTCGCGACCAGCATTTCGGCGAAGGCGCCTATGCTGAAACCGAGCGGATGATCCAGTCCTTGCTCAAGGAAGCGCACCAGGACATGCCCGGGATGGGCGAAGGGCTGGTGCAGGTTGCGGGTTCAGGAGTGACGGCCGCGCCTTCGTATACAGAAAGCTCGCCGGAAACCTATCTGGGTTATGCGCGCCAACAGAATCTGGTTTCTCCCGAGGCGATCAACAAGGATGCCATCGCGCATTTCAGCACGCCGCGCGTGCTCGAACTGGACCAATGGGCGCTGAGCGGCAACTGGCTGATATCCGCGGAAGCCGCTGTCGTGCAGGACGCCGGCGGGACGATCAGTTACCGCTTTCGCGGTCGCGACCTGAATCTGGTGCTGGGTTCGGCGGGCGGCAAGCCGCTGCGATTCAGGGTCACCCTGGACGGAGCGGAACCGGGTACGGATCATGGTTCGGATATCGATGCGCAAGGCAACGGCGTGATTCGGGAGCAGCGCTTGTACCAGCTCATCCGGCAAAGGGGAAAGATCGGGACCCACACCTTCCGCATCGAGTTTCCGGATGCCGGTACAAGAGCGTTCGCTTTTACTTTTGGCTGATTTTAAAGGAGTGTCATCATGCTGACGATCAGTGTTATCCATCGTTATTTTTTCGGCGGCAGCCTGTGCCTCGTGCTCGGCTTGAGTACGCTGTCAAACGCCGTCGCCGCACCCGCTGAGGAAACCGCCGTATTCGCCGGCGGCTGCTTCTGGGGAGTCGATGCGGTGTTCAAACACGTCAAGGGCGTGACGGACGTGGTGTCCGGCTATTCGGGCGGGGCTGCGGAAACCGCGCATTACGAGATGGTCAGCCAGGGCGACACCGGGCATGCCGAATCGGTACGCGTTCATTTCAATCCGGCGCAGGTTTCCTATCAGCAACTGCTTCAGGTGTTTTTCAGCGTGGCGCATGATCCTACCCAGTTGAATCGCCAGGGTCCGGATACCGGCAGCCAATACCGTTCGGTGATCTTTTATACCAGCGACGAGCAGCGGAAGGTCGCGCGAGACTATATCCGGCAGCTTACCGCCGCGCGCACTTTTGCGGATCCCATCGTCACGCAGGTCGTGCCGCTGCAGCAGTTCTATCCCGCCGAGGCGCATCACCAGAATTATCTGGCCCTGCATCCCTACCAGCCCTATATCGTCTTCAACGACCTGCCCAAGCTGGAGCGTTTACGCGAAAAATTCCCGGCGCTGTATCGGTAATCGTCGGCGGGAAACGCCGGGCTATCGGCACACCGGAATTGCCGCCTCGAATTGCGCCGGCAAGGCGCGTCAATCTTGAGCCGCTCGTCCCGGCAACGTTAGCGTCCGTATATATCCTCGAATCGCACGATGTCGTCTTCACCGAGGTATTCCCCGCTTTGCACCTCGATCATGACCAGATCGACAACGCCGGGATTCTCCAGGCGGTGTTTATGTCCCGCGGGGATATAGGTGGATTCGTCGGTGTTGATGAACAGTTCCTGTTCGCCGTTGACAACCCTTGCCATGCCGCTGACCACGACCCAGTGCTCGCTGCGATGATGATGCATCTGCAGGCTGAGGCGGCCCGCCGGCTTGACCACGATGCGCTTGATCTTGAAGCGCGGACCTTCTTCCAGCACGGTGTAGGTTCCCCAGGGGCGGTGCACGGTGGTGTGCAGTTTGTGTGTTTCATGGCCTTCTGACTTGAGGCGCGCGTAGAGAAGTTTTACGTCCTGGACGCGATTGCGGTCGGCAACCAGCAACGCATTGGGGGTATCGATAACGACAAGCCCGTCGACTCCAACCGCGCCGATGATGCGCTGGTTGCTTTGGATATAGCAGTTGCTGACATCGAGCAGCATGACTTCGCCCGAGATGCGGTTGCCGCGGGCATCAGGAGCAGTCAGCTCCCCAAGCGCGTTCCAGGATCCGATATCGCTCCAGCCGATATCGCAGGGCACCACTGCGACGTTTGCGGATTTTTCCATGACTGCATAGTCGATGGAGTTGTCCGGCACGCGGCCGAAAGCATCCGGGTCGAGTTCGATCCGGGTGTTGCGTTTTCCTTGGATCCGCAGGGACTGCTCCAGACAGGTACGGGTCGCAGCCAGAATGTCCGGGCAGTGCAGCTGCATTTCAGCCAGCATGGTTCCCGCCGAGAAACAGAACATGCCCGAGTTCCACAGGTAATTGCCCGATTCGACATATTCGCGGGCCGTTTCAAGGTCGGGCTTTTCGACAAAGCGCACCACCTTGTTGCCATCCGCCTCGATATAGCCATAGCCTGTCTCGGGGGACTCGGGTTTGATACCAAAGGTGACCAGCTTGCCCTGTGCGGCCATGCGAATTGCCTCGGCGACCGCCAGCGCAAAAGCGGGTTGGTCGGTGATCAGGTGATCTGCGGCCAGCACCAGCAGGACCGCATCATCACCATGGCTGGCAGCCACGTGCAACGCAGCCGCGGCAATCGCCGGAGCGGTGTTCCTGCCAAACGGTTCCAGGATGAAGCTGTTGGGAAGATTTTTATACCGGCTGCCCGCGACTTCGCGGTACTCGTCCTCGGTCTTGAAGATCAGTTCCCGGTTGGTGACGGTCAGGGTCTCGGTCACGCCGGGAAGAACTGCTCCGCGCAGCCAGGCCTTTTGCAGCAGGCTTTGCCCGTCCGCCAGGCGTATAAAGGGTTTGGGGTGCAATTCTCGGGAAACCGGCCAGAGCCGTGAACCTGCTCCGCCGCACAGAATCGTCGGGATCAATTTCATCATCGTAATGTAATCGCAGTTTGTTGATGGTTCGGCCCCGCGATTGTACGAGTTACGCCTGGAAGGAGCAAAAAATGCAAATCCTGCCAAAACCGTGGCGTTGACTTTAGTTCTAACTAGAACTATTATGCTGACCGTCAAAACCGGGCAGTTGAACGATGACGACCCCGATATTTTTGCCGCTGTTGCGCGAGTTGTCCCGCACTTACCAGGCCTTTGAGGTTTATTCGTCCGCGCATGTGCGTTCGCTGGGACTGACCCCGGCCCAATTCGATATTGTCGCGACGCTGGGCAACACCCCTGGCATGACATCGCGGGAACTGGGGGAAAAGACCCTGATCACCAAAGGCACCCTGACCGGCGTGGTCGACCGCCTAGTGGACAAAAAGCTGGTGCGGCGCAGCGCTTTGCCCAGCGATGGACGCTGCCAGATCGTTCAGCTGACGGCTCAGGGCGAAAAAATTTTTGCGGGCATATTTCCCGCTCATTTGGCGCACATGGAACGCGCCTTTGCGAAATTTTCGCAGAAGGAGCTGAATGGGATGGTCGCAAGCCTGCAGCGCTTGCGGGAAGCATTTTCGAACGTGCCTGGCTCAAGTTGAAAAATGCTCGCGGGGACGCCGCCTGAGTCTTCTGGAAATTAATTTGTTGGACCTCTTGCTTTGAAAGCGGGAGGAAATTTCGTGTCGCTTATTTCATCAAGGAGTTCAAAAATGTCAGACAAGGAAGCTGTTATCGCCCAAAAAGGACCCTACGCGGTTCAGGTGGAAGCAGGAAAAAGCTACTGGTGGTGCGCCTGCGGCAAAAGCGGGACCCAGCCTTTCTGTGACGGCAGCCATAAGGGCAGTGAGTTTTCCCCCGTCGAGTACAAGGCCGCGAAATCGGAAGCGGTGTATTTTTGCGGCTGCAAGCACAGCGCCAACGGCGTGCTGTGCGACGGTACCCATAAGAAACTCTGAGGCCGGCTTGATGTGGCCTGTCCCCAGTTTGATTAGAACACCTTATCATGGTGTCTTTCAAACTGGGGACAGGCTATCTATCGTTCAGAAACAATATGATTGCCAAACGGTGGACGCTCACGCATGATGCGAACTCACACAAAGAGGCATACCAGGTTGCGTCAGCGGGTGCTACACCAGAATTGCTAAGCCATTGTCGATAGTGTTCCAACAATACCTTGATTGACCGAATCTGCTATCACTGTCGAAGACAAGTTTGGATTTGCCTGGAGTATGCTCGCCCAATTGGCAGACGTGTTCGAAGAAGGTCCCTGAACAATACCGGATGCATTATATATTCCTGATGCGACAGAAGAGGATGGAAGTGCATTTACGATATCTTGGTTAACTTGATTTTGCGCCGCAGTTTGAGGACTTGTCCCATCGCTGGCTGTCGGTGTGGATTGATTCGTTGTGCCAGCCTGAATCATTGCATTCAACAACCCGGTCGCATCGTAGGTCACAGGTGAGGCAGAATTTCCCCCCAGCGTTGCTACGATCCCTTCCTGAACCGAAAGACTCACCGCCGCTTGTGCGAGGCCAGGAATAGAAGTCTGCAAAACAGGATCGGCTGTCGTGCTCGATGACGGTAAGTTATTGCCTAATGATGAAATTCCAGAGATTGTGGACATGGGATAATCCTTATAGTTATATAGCTTATCGGCATCAAATTTGAAAACTTTAATCCATGAACAAAAAATAGCCTCACTTCGAAAAGTATAATCCTCTTTATCTTTTGGTAATTAAGGCGTTTCGTAACCAGAGTATCCTTGGAGATACTTATGGTTACTGGGGTTCATACGGTTTTTAGTTGTGCGACCAACTTTTTGAATGGTCGCAAGTGTGTTTTTTGCGGTTCTTTCAAGACCGTGAAGACCACGCGAGGCTACGTGAAATGCATGCGATGCGGCAAGCAAAAGAGCCTCACCAAGTTGCGTCCCGAGATTGCCATCTTGCAGGGGTTTTACCAGCAGCAACCTGCCTATCGACTGGCCAGTGATTTGGGGGTGGTGGATGCCAAGACGGTCACCCGGGTATCGCTTGCTGTCGTTTTGCCCTCCTCATCTGGCTGCGTTAGCCCGCTATGCCATGGCAACAGGTTGTCGGGCACGAGAGATAACCGGACCTAAGTGGAACAGGGTTGATTTGGCTAGGCACACCGCTTGGCTGAACCAAACCAAGAATGGCACGCCGAGAGGTGTCCCGTTGAACCATGACGCGATGCAAGTGCTGGAAGAGCAGATCGGACAGCATAAGCAATTCTGTTTTACCTATCGCGCCAGCCGATCCGTTGGGAGGTTTCCAATACCGCTTGGCGTAATGCGGTAGCAAAGGCAGGACTAGGCGATCTCCGCTTCCATGGTCTCAGACACACCTGGGCATCATGGCATCGTCAGATGGGAACATCCTGTGACGAGCTGAAGGAGTTGGGAGGTTGGAAAAGTCGCAGCATGGTGGATCGCTATGCCAAGTTTGCTACAGAACACTTGGCGGCAGCGGCCAGCCGCATAGAGTCAGATCGTGGCGGGAACGTGGTTACTTTGTCACGTTTTAGTCACGGTCAAAACAAAGCGGCCTAAAGGTTTTGTGGAAACCGGCAATTGATGGGCTCAAATTCCGGCGATTAGTAACCGGAAACATTTCATTTTTTCTATCTCAGGCAATTTTCCGACATTCAAATTCCGGCAATTGTTGCATGTCATATGCTTTATTCCGGCAATTAATGCACCATCCTGAAATGATTGAATGTTGCTTGTGGACACCCGTGACTGAAAGAATGAATGTTCCGTTTCGGAACGGTTATGCTTCCGCTTTTCGGCGAGGCTGTGTAAAAACACTACACGAAGTGCATCCGCATGAAAAAATGGGGTACTAAAACCCCTCCCGAGCATGTCGCAAGCTCGTATAGCTCGATATACGAGGCCGAATAATTTCGATAGCACTTTTGGCTGCGTTTTTACACAGCCTCCGGCCTTAGCAGAAGTCCAGGGCTGTCCGTCAAGATGTCTGCTATGCGAAGATAAGCCGACGCTGCGAGTATTGCTTCTTGCTTCTGCACCGCACCCATTGCAGACTAAACAATTTTTCTGGAAAAGATCATAACGCAACGTCCGCTTTGTTAACCTCGGATGCGTACTTTCGACACCAAGCGGGCCTATGAACTACTGACTTTGAGCCGTCCGCTTCAGCGTGCGGAGCAGACATTTTTAGAATTGTCCTGGTTGGCATGGAGCACACACAGCAATAGCCGAACCCTCAGAACGGCAGAAAAAGTTTCAAGGTACCTTGGTTGGAACTCAGATGATCGGAGAACTTGCCAACATACCCTGCCCGCAGAACCGCACCGTTCGCATACAGAATATTCAGGCCGACATCCACGTCTGCATATGTGCTGTCCATCTGACCCTGAACCGTGAAGGGGGCAGCCCCCGCCGGGGCCCCCTGGAAGGAGGCAGAAATCTCGGGGGAGGCTCCCGACACGAATTGAGTGATGCCCAGTTTCGCGTAGGGCCGCAACAGCGTGCCGTTCCCGGCTTTTATCTCGTCACCGATCTCAAGCGCTGGCATCAGGTCGACGTAGGTTTCATCGTGACTCAGGACATTGAGGTTCGCGCCTCCCGCTCCATTCTCCTGGAATCCGGGGAACCAGCCATGGGCCACGCCCAGATCAAGCATGGGTTTGACATACCAGTTGGTCTGCTGTTCGTAGGCATGTGCAAGGCGGACGTGCCCGGCGATAAACGTGACCTGCTGACTGCTCGTGGCCGTCACGCCTGGACTGGGGACACCCACGTACCGGTCGGTGCTGTAATTCCCATGAGCGACACTTAGGTCTGCGGCGAGCAACGTTGCCTCAACCTCCTTCTTGAGGATCACGCCGACCTGTCCCTGGTCACCCGTGGTGCTGGCCAAGCCGTCAACGTCCAGCGTGCTTTGGTCATAGGAAAAACCCAAGCCCGCATGCCAGCTGCCGTCCCCGACTGCCCGCTGCGCTCCGCCGGACAAGCTGGTTGACTGCCTCTTGAAGCCCATGTAATCGGATGTCGCCTCCTGCCTGAGCGTACCATCGGTGACTTGCAGCCAGTCGCACTCGCCCTCATGAATAAATCGGTTTGATCCGTCGCCCCCGCCGCAGCTGTGCATCTCATCACTAAACTCGAGATTGGAAAACACGGTCCCGTTGCGGATGGCAAGATAGGGCTCGGGGCTCAAGTGATCGTAGGCGACGGCAAGACTATGAACGTCAGGCAGGTCAAACAGTGCTGCCACGACCGGCGCCAGGCTGGCCGAGCCGCCCGCGCTCTGGGCATTGTTGACGTAACGAGCGATGGCGGTCTCATTCGCGTTCATCCCGGCGGGCGCGAAGTTGACGTCATAGCCGAGTACCACGTCGTTTGCATCGGGGAACAGCAACTGGTAGTTGATCACGGCCGAAGGCGGGGCATCAAGACTGAGACCAGAGTTGGTCACGCCGCCGGCAGTGGACAGGATGGTGACTTGGTGATCACCAGGCGAGGCATAGCCGGCATCGAGATTAACCACTTGAGCCAGCCCGGCGACATTGGCAGTACCGGTTACATTAATGAGATCCGCGATACCCGTTGCATGATCGAGGTTGACCACATAGACCCCCGAACCCGTCTGCACCAAATTGCCGGTGAGATTGGTCGTGAGGGCCAGCGCAGAACCGCCCGGCGACAGCGTGCCATCGTTGGTCAGCAGGTTGCCCGCTCCCAAATTGACGATGGTGCCGGGGTTGAACATCGCAGGCTGCTCATTGTGGAACGCGTTACTCCCTGCGCCCAGGTCGACCGAGCCGGTGACCGTGCCGAAATTGTTCACGGTTTCGTCACCATTACCTCCTACGATGGCCATCCCACTCAACGCCCCGATCGCGCCATAGTTGGTCAGCAAGTTCTGCACCCCATCGACAAATTCCACGCCTGCGCCAGTTCCTGAACCGCCCCATACGCTACCGCCGTCAATGTTGATAGTGATATTGCCCGCCCCTGTTCCACCGCTGGACTGAGCGAATATTCCAACCGAGTCCTGCCCTTCCGCGACGATGTTGGCGGTCGAGGTCACATTGACAGTGCCACCACGCCCGCCTGTGCCAGGGCTACTGCTGAACAGGCCGCCATTGCCGCCGGTGCCGCCACTGCCTCCCGTACTTTGCGCCAGAATTCCGTCTGATTGGTCTCCGTTGGCGGTAATGGTGGCATTGTTGGTAACGGTGACGTTGCCGCCATTGCCGCCATTGCCGCCATCGACGGCGCGACCAACTCCGTGAGCATTGCCACCGTTCCCGCCATTCCCGCCGGTGCTCGCCACGCTAATTCCCTGTGACTCGGGTCCGTTTGTGGTAATGGCGGCGTTGTTAGTGACGGTAACGATCTCACCATTGCTGCCATCGCCGCCAACGCCCGCGCGACCCACTCCGTACGTGTCTCCTCCAGCGCCACCCGCTCCGCCGGAGCTTATTACGGCGATGCCGGGCGCCCCCGGACCCTCGGTTGTAATGGAACTGGCATTAGTAATAGTAAGGCTGCCGCCGTTCCCGCCGCTCCCACCATCTCCGGCGAGGCTAGCACCGTAAGTGTCGCCGCCATCGCCGCCCTTCCCTCCAGAGCTTTGCGCGAAAATCCCGTCGGATCCGTTGCCTGATACAAGAAGCCCAAACGAGTCGACCAAGCCCGTGTTGATCGCAGCGCTACTGGAGACGGTAACGTTTCCGCCAGCGCCGCCAGCGCCGCCGGCACCTTCGCTGGCATTGGCCGATAAACCATAGCTTGTGCCCCCATTTCCGCCGTCTCCCCCGTTGCTCGCTGCGCGAATTCCGTCTGATGTATCTCCTTTTGTGGTGATTGATCCCTTATTGTCGATGGTCACGTTTACTTCACCGCCGTTTCCGCCATTGCCACCACCACCAGTGGCACCCGATCCATAAACAGTGCCGCCGTTGCCGCCAATCCCTCCAGAGCTTTGCGCTTGAATGCCGTCTGATTCGCCTCCGTTGGTGGTGATGGTGGCATTGTTGGTAACGGAGACGTTGCCGCCTTCGCCGCCTTCGCCGCCTTTGCCGCCATCTCCGAGTACGTAGCCGTTTCCGCCATTGCCGCCAGTCCCTCCAGCGCTTTTCGCCTGAATGCCGTCTGATTCATCTCCGGTGGTGGTAATGGTCCCGGTATTGGTAACGTTTACGTTGCCACCGCTTCCCCCTGTGCCACCATCTCCATTTGCCGCCGGGATAGAGTAGCCAAAGAGATCCGTACTTATGTCGTTAGCTAACTGAGCGACCAGATCAATGAGATCAATACTGCCGACCGCGCCGCCGTTGCCACCAGTCCCCCCGGCGCTTGACGCCTGTATGCCAATTCCGCTGGTTGAGATTGTCCCATTATTGGTGACGGTAACGCTGCCGCCGTTGCCGCCGTTGCCGCCGTCACCAGGCTCCGATACCAAAGTACTGATTATGCCGAGGATGACACCGACATATTCACTCGAGCCCTCAACCAATGCGTCAATCGCTCCTGCAGTGGCGAGGTCAAAGCCTTCACCTGCCTGCATCATGGAGCCGCCATTGCCGCCATCCCCTCCGGTGCTTGCCGCCTGTATGCCAATTCCGCTGGTAGTAATTGGCCCATTATTGGTGACGGTAACATTGCCGCCGTTGCCTCCGTTGCCGCCATCGTCGCCACGCCCGATAAATCCATAATTATTTCCGCCCCCTCCGCCGTCACCACCCGTGCTCGTCGCCGATATGCCATATGAATCCAAGGATGTCCCATTAGTGGTGATTGATCCCCAGTTTTCGATTCCGACTTCGCCACCAATGCCGCCATCGCCGCCATAGCCGGCAAAAGCGCCCAAGCCATACGCCCGGCCGCCATCTCCACCATTGCCTCCAGTGCTTTTTGCCAGGATTCCGTCTGATGCGTCTCCGTTGGTGGTGATTGATGCGCTGCTGTTGATGGTGACGCTAACTTCACCGCCAATGCCGCCATTGCCACCGTCGCCGGCCAGAGCTATTCCCTTGATGTCGCCGCCAGCCCCGCCATCTCCTCCGGCGCTCGCCGCGCTAATTCCGTTTGAGTTGGCTCCGCTGGTGCTGATTGATTCGGTGCTGTTGATGGTCACGTCAACTTCACCGCCCGCACCGCCGGAGCTTCCATTCCCTGCGGCGCCGACACCGTCAGTGTCTCCGCCAGCGCCACCGGCTCCGCCAGAACTTCCCGCCCCGATCGCGTCAGCCGAGTCTCCCCTGGTGGTGATGGAACTGGTACTGGTGACCGTAACGCCGCCGCCCGCACCGCCCGCGCCAGCATCCCCTGCGGCGCCGGCTCCGTACGCATGGCCCCCGCTCCCGCCATTTCCTCCGGTGCTTTGCGCGTAAATCCCGTCGGATCCGGTTCCTGATACGATAAGGCCCGATGCGTCGATCGAGCCAGTGCTGATTGCAGCGCTGCTCGAGACACTTACGGTGCCACCCGCGCCACCATCGCTGCCATCACCTGCGGCGCCGACACCGTCAGTGTCTCCGCCAGCGCCACCACTGCCGCCAAGGCTTGCCGCCCCGATTGCGTCTGCTGAGTCTCCCCTGGTGGTGATGGAACTGGTACTGGTGACCGTAACGCCGCCGCCCGCACCGCCCGCGCCTGCGTGACCTGCTGAGCCGATACCGTAGTTATGGCCCCCGCTCCCGCCATTTCCTCCGGTACTTTGCGCGTAAATCCCGTCGGATCCGGTTCCTGATACGATAAGGCCCGATGCGTCGATCGAGCCAGTGCTGATTGCAGCGCTGCTCGAGACACTTACGGTGCCACCCGCGCCACCATCGCTGCCATCACCTGCGGCGCCGACACCGTCAGTGTCTCCGCCAGCGCCACCGGCTCCGCCAGAACTTCCCGCCCCGATCGCGTCAGCCGAGTCTCCCCTGGTGGTGATGGAACTGGTACTGGTGACCGTAACGCCGCCGCCCGCACCGCCCGCGCCAGCATCCCCTGCGGCGCCGGCTCCGTACGCATGGCCCCCGCTCCCGCCATTTCCTCCGGTGCTTTGCGCGTAAATCCCGTCGGATCCGGTTCCTGATACGATAAGGCCCGATGCGTCGATCGAGCCAGTGCTGATTGCAGCGCTGCTCGAGACACTTACGGTGCCACCCGCGCCACCATCGCTGCCATCACCTGCGGCGCCGACACCGTCAGTGTCTCCGCCAGCGCCACCACTGCCGCCAAGGCTTGCCGCCCCGATTGCGTCTGCTGAGTCTCCCCTGGTGGTGATGGAACTGGTACTGGTGACCGTAACGCCGCCGCCCGCACCGCCCGCGCCTGCGTGACCTGCTGAGCCGATACCGTAGTTATGGCCCCCGCTCCCGCCATTTCCTCCGGTGCTCCCGGCCCATATGGCAAGTCCGTTGGTGGTAATGATCGCGTTGTTGGTGACGGCAACGGTGCCGCCAGTACCGCCATCGCCACCATTGCCGGCACCACCAATTCCGTTGACTCCACCACCGGAGCCTCCATTCCCTCCCGTACTTGATGCTGAAATGCCAAGTGCTGAATTTCCGCTGGTGTTGATCTTCGCGCTACTTTCCACATCGACTTCGCCGCCCTGGCCGCCCGCGCCGCCCTTGCCAGCATTACCTGTAGCGCCAATTCCGTTGACCGTTCCACCGGAGCCGCCATTCCCTCCGGTGCTTGATGCTGAGATGCCAAGCGCTGAATTTCCGCTGCTGTTGATTTCCCAGCTACCTTCCACATCAACTTTGCCGCCCGCGCCGCCCGCGCCACCATCACCCGCACCATTCACAAATTCGCCGCTGCCGCCATCGCCACCGTTGCCGGCTTTGCTCGATGCGAGGATGCCCGTGGCATCATCACCCAAGGTACTGATGCTGCCGTCGCCAAAGACCTGGATAAGGCCGCCGTCACCTCCGTCACCACCAGCCCGACCGGAATAGTAGAAGCCACCATTGCCCCCGTTTCCGCCATTGCCCCCCGTACTTTGCGCGAACACGCCGATGCTCGCCTGGCCTTCGGTAGCAATGGTGCCATCCACGGTCACAGTGACGGTGCCGCCTGTGTTTCCGTTGCTGCCTGCACTCGGCTCTTTGAAACCGAAGGACCAGAAGCCTCCGCCATTCCTTCCTGAACTCCCTTGCCCGCCAGCGCTTTGCGCAGAAATCCCATCGGAGGCGACGCCGGTGGTGGTGATCAGCCCACCCAGGTGGTTGACCGTCACGCTGTTTCCGGCACCACCTGTCTCTGCGACGGCGAGCAGGTTTTCTACATAGCTTTGCAGATCGGGCAAGGCCAGCTGGCCCGTTGATAGATCGACCTCACCGTAATCGGCAAAGATGGCGCCCTCTTGCTCGATAACCGGGCCGCTATCTGTCATGGTTACCTCGGCGAACAGTTGGCCAGCTTCGTTTTTTGTGCTGCTGTCGTTGGTTCCCTCCAAGTTGTAATTCACGGCGATGATTTCCGACTGGCCGACCGAGAGATTGCTGAAGCCGGCGCTGGTATTGACGCTGAACGATCCGTCTGAGTTGATCGTGATACTGCCGGCCGTGGTACCCGTGGGGATGGGGTTGCCATTTGCATCCAGTATCAGTTTGCCATTGGAATCCTGCTCCATGACCTGGCCTACTACCGGACCGCCAACCGTTCCTGCCGAGCCGTCTGGGTTCTGGACGGAGGTCACCGTGAAGCTGATGTTGCTGGCATTGAAGTTCTCTAAAGCAGTGATGACTTGGGCGGGATAGCCAGTATTGGCACTTTGCGCGGCGATTCCAGGTGCGTTCGTACCGCTGGAGGTGATGTTGCTGTAACTGTTGACCTGCACCACGCCGCCGGAAACGCCGGGGGCGCCCGGGATGGGGATACCCAGAAACTGATCGTTTGTCGGGATGGGCGGTGTTCCCTGGCTGGACGTGGTAATTCCCGGCGCCTGGTCGGTAATAATGCTCGCATTGGCCTGTGCAGTGCCACTGTTGACTGTGAGGTCCAAACCCCCGCTGCTATATAGCGATATCCCAGGTGTTGTCGATGCGGGCGAGATCGGAGCAGACAGGTTGAGCACATCCAGTTCCTGGATGGGAGGGGTGAAAGAGGAGGATGTGGTCTGGACGCCCGATGATTGATCGCCCTGGCAGGTTTCGACCTCGCCTAGTACGTTGCAATCGGCCTGGACAATAGACACATGCGTAAGCGAAAACGCCAATGCAATGCTGGCAGCGAGCCGGTTCAGGCGGAATTGCGTGTGATCAGACATGTTTTTTTCTCTCCGTGCCCTAGCTCATGTCGTTTTGCCGTTACCTAGCTAATACGATAGTCGGAGTAGGAGGTCCTGCGTGCATGGTACGCCGTGGCAAAGTTGGCCCATCCCGCCGCACCAAGTTCACGCCGCCCCCACCGCCACAAGCAACCAGAAGCAGCGTAAAAAATAATGTCAGATATGGCAGAAGATATGCATAATTGGCCTTCATTTTCCGGCACTTTTATTAATAGTATTCATGACTAAAAAAGAGAATCATTGTTAGCAATAGCTTAAAATTCCCTGGCACAAATCTGCAGTGGGTGGGACGTATCAAAAAATGCACATAATAAGTTAATCGACAACTCAACCCTGAGACTTGATGCTCACCGAATGCCAAGCGATAAATATCCAATTTCATAACCATCTAATTTGCTTATAACCACTACTCCTCCAAATCCAATATTTCGACTGAGCGAGTTACTATTTTTCGGTCAGTAAATTACTTATTTATCCAAATGACTATCCGCTTCGCATTTCCTATTAATTGGTATAAATCGTATTGCGGCATATTCTTTCATAGTTTTTTATATCCATACTATCCGTATGGATACGTAAGCACGGATACTTATACGCTGATATAACTGCGGTGGTTGTAAGTGGTGCTTGTCATAGATCTCTTCTCAACGGCGGGTGTGGGCCGGTCGATGAAACCGAACATTGCATTGAGACCGTGCTGGACGCATTGCTGATGGCAGCATGGAGACGCAAGCATAGGCTGCGTGTCATCATTCACTCAGACCAGGGCAGCCAATTTGGAAGCGATGACTTTGTGCGTTGGTGCAAAAAAAACCAATTCCTAGCATGAGCCTTCGTGGCAACTGCTATGCAATGCAGTGGCGGAAACTTTATTCTTGAGCATAAAGAAAGAGACAATCGGCGAAGGATTTATCCGACCAAGGAGGAAGCGAAATCGGATATGTTTGATTACATCGAGTTGTTTTACAATCGAAAGCGTCCGTTCTTGAGAAATTCGACCCGCTGAAATGTATCGAAGGCAGGAGTTCACGAATGACCGGTATCTGGCAGCGAAAAACTATAGCCAACTGGCCGGTATCGGGTCAAAAGTACGCATCCGTGATTAACAAAGCGGACATAGCGTTATGATCAGTTCGAAAATATTCGTTTAGTCCGCTATGGGAGCGGTGCGGAAGTAAGACGCAATACCAATAACGTCACCTAACCTGGGCAGAGCAGACATCTCGAGAGAGAGCGCGGGACTTCCGCTAAGGCCGACTTCCGGTCCTCGGCCAAAGCGAACCATTGACCCACCAAGTCAAACTGTCTGCAATGTGAAATGAAGCGGACGCTTCACGGCACTTGCTGATGTCCGTTGCAGCCCAGAAGGACATCCATATCGATGACCAATACCTTGGAATATCGGACATTACTGAAATTTCGTGTGGGTATGAATTGGTACTAATTCGCGTTCTACACAGGACGTTCGACGTCCAAATGCGTGGCGTAGAAAATTGCACTCCTTATCCACCTTCCGCACTACCGTCGCATTGCACTGAAGGAACTTGACCAGTAATGAAGTCGGCAATATCATTGATAACGACGTCGTTATCGTAATACATCGAATGCTTAAGACCAACCACGCCGAAAAATTCCCTCGCGCGCTCTTCAAAAACCATTAGTTGTCGATAGTAATCGGAGATATGTGGTCCGGCCAAGTTCCTCAAGAGGACAGAGTCATTCACGCGCTTTGCTAGATCGTCGTCGTTCCATAAAAAATCGTAGCGATCCTTTCCTTCAACACCCTTCAAAATCAGTTTGGCAAGCTGCTGACTCACATCAAGAGTGTGCGTTGCAAAATATGGCTTGTGCAGAAACGTTCTCCACCGCAATGACACTACTCCCATGAGACTCGTCCAGAGGCAATCCGTATCCGAACACACGCAAGTCTGCTCCTAACGCGTGGCTTAAATACTTGGTTTTAAGCCGATGGATGACAAGTCTGATTGGAAATGCGATGGCCTTCAAGAGCGCTGTTGCGAACCTAATATGCCATTTGATCAGCAGGCGCATCATAGCCGGTGGAGACCTCCACCAAAATCCCACGTATCCAGAAGGCTTCTTAAAGTCCCAGAGTCTTGGCAGTGACGCCTTAGCGATGACGTTTATTATTGTCCCGCTTAGGAAAGGGTATGCGGACAACAAACAATATGCCTCATCCAAGTAGGTAGCATGGATATTCAAGACACGACAAATCTTAACCCGCTCAACTATTCTCAGGTAATACGGGAGTACGGCTTCATCAAAGTAGACATTAGTGTCTAACGGAAGCTCTGGCTCAAGCGTCTTTGAGATGCTGAAAGTCATCCACGTGGTAAATATGCCCCAAATTGTCAAGAGCAGCCAAGTCCAAACGACTCCTTTCCGACAGTCAGCTATGCAAACTCACTTTCCGATACGAATCGGGCATTCACAAACAATATTGGCCAACCAGCCGCAGCACCTGTGCCAATGAAAGTCAAATGGATGCATCTACCTGTGTTTGCGACTTGATAAGCGCGACAAAAACAGGACCCGTCTCACCCAATGGCGCGTCATTGGAAAATCGCAGTAGCTTCGGATGTTGCATTGCTTTGAATTTTTGTGCGCGCATCAGTCTCGATTGAATATCTGCGGCGCTTTCCCGCCCGCGAGAGTAAAGCCGGTCACGCAATATGTCAGAGGAGACCTCAATCAATAATGGCACCAGCTCAGGATATTGTTGGGATGCTTGGGAGAGATAGGCGCGCGATCCATTCAATATAACGGTCAATCCCTTTGCCAACCATAGATTGATCTCACAACCAATCCCGTAACACATGCCGTGACTACGCCAATGCAAGCAAAATAGATCTCGAGCCAATCTTGAGTTGAATTCTGCCTCGCTTAATGAAACATGATTTTCGCCTCCTGCGTCATGAGGGCGCGTGATATAGCGATGAGCAAACACGATATCCGAATCACTTTCAAGCGCTGCTCTTGCGTAACTGATCAAACTGTCTTTGCCACAGCCGGATGGGCCAATCACATATAGCAATACGCCTTTCATGTTACGCGCCACGATCGAATGCACGTGTCAATGCAGAAACGCTTTCCGACCATAGTCTCGCTGCCTGTGGCGGGCCGTCAAGATTCCGTACGGCAATAAGATCAGCACGCATTCCTGTAGCTGTTGTCCCGCGATCACGAAGACCTGCTGCCCCATCGGTTTGCGCGCCGCCACTCACGGTATCCGTTCAGTGGCCATCGTGGACCTTGCTCTTCATCCGGGTGGCAATCATCTCCAGAGCCATGGCAAAGGCCAGGATAATGTAGGTGATCAACCCCACCTCGTGCAAATCGAAATAGAAGCCGCTGGCCATGTAGAGATCGAAGCCAACTCCGGATGCGCCCGCCGCTGCCCCCATGGCTACGGCAGTGCCGAAATTCATTTCGAAACGCATGAAAGTCCATGATAGGAGATAAGTAAAAGACGACGGGATGACCGCCTGAAACACGATCTGCCACCAGCTGGCGCCGCTGGCTCTGAGGGCTTCGATGACGCTTCGATCCAGGTCTTCGAACGATTCGGAGTAGGCCTTGGTCAGGTAGCTGACGGAATGAAAGGTCATTCCGATAACTGCCGCCGTGCTGCCGAGTCCCGCGGCGACCGCAAAGATCAGTACCCAGAGGATTGCCGGCACCGCCCGGATCAAGGCGACGAAGGCCTTGACGCCATTGGTCACCGGTTTCGGAGCAAGATTCTGAGCACCCAAGAGACCTAAGAACAGGGCGATGACACTCCCAAACAGCGTGCTCAAGAACGCCAGCCCCAGCGTGATGACGACCTCGTAGAGGGCTTTGGAGAAAGAGAGGTGCGAACTCCCCCCCGGCTGCAGGAAGATGAACTTCAGGTTGGTCAGCGTATCGGACACCGCCTGAGTCAGGTCGACGGCCTGATAGTCGATAGTCTGCAGCGCATAAACGGTAGTTAATGTCAGGACCAGCAACAGAACCCGGATGACGATGATCTCCCTTGTCAGCGGCCTGACCGGAATGGCAGTCTCCGGAGGGAAGGCAGCCTCGGCCGACGGACCCCACAGCTTCATGGCTTCCTCAAGTTCCATCAGAGGATTATCCTTCTCACATAATTCGACACCATTTCAATGACGATGATGGTGATCACGATCAGAATGACCACCAGGCTGGCATCATGAAATTGAAAACTCTTGTAGTACAGATCGAAAGTGAAGCCGATCCCCGTCCCGGTGAGCAGGCCGACCAGGGTGGCGTCACGGATGTTAGTGTCAATCATGTACAGCAGCCAACTGACCATCTGCGGCAGGCTCGACGGCAGCACAGCCTGCAGGATGATCGAAGGATAGCTGGCACCCGTGGCCTGCAGCGCTTCCACTGCATGCATGCTCGCCTCCTCCACAGTCTCGATAAACGCGCGGGTCAAGAAGCCGAGCGAGCCGAAAAACAGCGCGAGATAGCCTGTCAGAAGGCTCTGACTGAAGGCCAGCATCAGGATCATGGCCCAGGCCACCAGCGGGATGTTGCGAAAGATCGATGCCAGTCCTCGGACGAGGAAACTGAAAAAGCTGTTGATGCGCGTTGTGCGGGAGCCGAATATGGCTAGGATCGTGGCAAGGATTGCGGCAATCGTTGTCGAGGCGACGGACATGAGCACGGTTTCCCAGAGCTTCTGGGCGATATCCGGCAGCTTGGCCATGGAATGGGCATCGGGATAGAAATTGCTCACACCCCAGACAAAGGCCTTGCCGACGCTAGTGAAGCCTGCGACGACATCGTATTGGGTGATGATGATCGAGCCTATGGTAAGCGCGGTCAAGGTGATGAAGAAGAGCAGGCTGTCGTTGCGGCGCTTGATGAAGATGTCAGGCAGCATATCTTTCTCCCAGATCGGCCATCAGATCCCGGGACTCAGCTCCGTAGATTTCCGAAATCCGCTCGGTCGAGAGTTCGTCGGGCGCGCCGTCAAAAACGATTTGGCCCTTGTTGACGCCTATGATCCGGTCCGAGTACCTGAGCGCGACATTCACCTGGTGCAAGTTGACGATCAGGGTGATCTGCATTTCCTTGGAGAACTTTTTCAACTGGTCCATAATGATCTTGGATGCATTGGGATCGAGGGAGGCGATCGGTTCATCGCAGAGGATCATCTTAGGATTTTGGATCAAGGCTCGGGCAATGCCGACCCGCTGCTTCTGGCCACCACTCAGGCGATCACAGCGCTGATAAACGTGGTCGCCCAAGCCCAGCATGGTGATCACGGCCAGCGCCTGTCTCTTTTCCTCGCGGCTGTACCTGCCCATGGCGCCTTCCAGGAGGGACTTGAAACCAAGCCGGCCATGCAGGACGTTTTCGATTACGGACAGCCGGTCCACAAGGTTGTAGTGCTGAAAGATCATGCCGATCTGGCTGCGCAGCTTCTTTAAATCCTTCTTCTTGAGCTTGCCGACCGAGTTCCCTTCGAAGTGAACCTCGCCACTCGTGACCTCGATCATTCGGTTGATGCAGCGCAGCAGCGTCGACTTGCCTGCGCCGGAAGGACCGATCACAGAAATAAACTCACCCCTCTTGACCGAAAAGCTGACGTCGTCCAGTGCAGGCGTGGCCCCGCTATAGGATTTGCTGACGCGCTTGATTTCAAGCAGGATTGGGTCGGGTGGAGGTGATCCAAGCATCATTTTTCGGCCTTTGAAAGAATTGGCAAATGGAGAATTTCTTCCGAGACCCGCATACCGCTGGGCCTCGGAGGAGAAGAACCATTCGATTAGTCGATTCCTAGAACCTTGCGCATCGGGTCATACCAGGCATCGGTGACCTTTAGGAAGCGGGCGGGCCTTTGGAAATCCGAGCCCTTGACGCCCGTGGGTGCAAAGATCTTCGGGTTGTTGGCGACCGTGTCGGAAGTTAGGGCCTCGGTAATCTCGTCCATGGTTTTTTTGGTCAGGTAGTTGCTGTTGACCTCAAAAGGCGGGTTCAACACCGGGATCGACTTGATGATGACGAACTCTTTCCCACCCACCGCGGTAAACGGAGCATCGGCGCCTTGCTTAACCTTGTATACAGCCCCTTCGGTGTTGTCGGTTCCCAACACTAGGTCCACATTCGACGCCACAAGGAAGTCACAGACAGCCGAGACGTCGGAGCGGCCAGTCAGCACGTTGACTAATGACAGCTGATGGGAGCCGCCGAACATCACGCTACTGAAGAACTTTCCAGAACCGCCCTCAGCCAAGTCATCCTTGGTCAAATGCTTCCACTTGTCTTCCTTGCCAAACTTACCGAGGATGGCGGCGGCCGGCATGTTGAAACCCGAGGTCGAGCTGGTAGAGACGAAAGACATCCTTTTGCCGACAATATTGTCGATACTGTACTCGCCACCGGATTTGTATTGATCCTCGTTACCCTTCTTTACCACGAAGCGGCTGTAGTAGAGTGAGTCTTTCAGGGTTCCGGACGGTCCAGTATTGACCGCCAGCGGAATGAGCTCGGGGTGTCTGGCATGGGTGCTCAGGTACTCGAAGGCCCCCGTCCAGGCGATCTGGGCCTGGCCATTTTCCAAGGCAGCGAGGGCGATCGTGTAATCGGTAGTCAGCTTGTTTACGACCTTCTTGCCAGTGGCCTCGGAAATGGCGTTCGCAATTTCATCGCGCATCCCTGCCAGCGTATCCGACGAATCATTCGGCAACCAGACGATGGTGAGGATGTCGGGTTCCTTGACCGTTCCCGCATTGGCGAATGCCACCGGGAAGCCTACAAACAAGGTAAGGACAAGCGCCATGGCACTTTTTGAAAGGATATGTTTCAGATTCATTGGTGATGCTCCTATATAGTTGATTGATAGTATGGCCATAGTGCGATGCGCAGTTGGAACCGGTCAGCGCGGAACCGGGTAATGGCGTATTCGACCGGCGTAACGTGCCGAGCCCATACGTTCCTACTCTTGACCCGCAATACTGGGCGTTTTGGGTGATAGCCTGCAACTGGGTGCTTCAACTTGGGAATGCGACGCATTAAGCAGACTCTGTATTCCTATGCAGAAAATTTCCGGCCGCATCCTGGGGCACATTTCGCTTCTCAATACTTGGACGTTCCGCGCGTACATGGAAGAACTCTGGCGTCGCGGTCGTTTGCCTACAAACCTACCGGTAATACATGTCTAGATAAGTAATGGTGAGTACTATGAATGCAAACTGTTACGGCTTGATGAAAGATATATTTCTAATTTTTGAACGGTTGAAGAATAGACCGAGTTGGATCGGTTGCGGCTAAGTGGGCCCAGCAGCGCTACTGACGAATTTACCTCGGCTGCCACATTACGGAATTTGAGACGTATGAACAGATTGATCGCACAAGGTCAGCTTATTGAAGGGATAGGTGCGCCCGAATCAGGCAAAATTACCGAGATAAACCCTAAGACCAAGCATTCAAATCCGAATCCGCTCCCCAAGAGCTAATATTTGAAAATCTTAATTTCTAAAATGAGCAACCCGATTTAAACTTTGACTTTTTTCAAGAGAATCGTTTAGCAACAGTCATTCGAAAATTCAGGATAAGTGGTGCATGGGTTTCGAACATTCCAACATGGCAGATAAGATATGCATGCGTCAAATTAGACAAATCGTGCTCTGCCTACGAGGCAGCGATAGCGACAATGGCCGCACCCATTAAATAAAATCAGCGTCGGAATAAGATCTAGGACTTTGCGCCGCCAACCTCGACACCTGCGATATTTTCCATCTCAAGAATTACAGCAGCCATATGCTCCCCCCCATGACCTAGACTTGATGCTTCCTGAAATATCTGCCGCGCCAGCGCTGGTAACAACAGACGCACGCCATTGTCGCCAGCCATCCGCAGGGCAAAATCGAGATCTTTTATCATGCCATCGACGGTGAATGCAGCCGCGAAATTGCGAGTCAGTATCACTTCGGGGACCGCGCGATCTAGTGCACGGCACTGACCAGAACTGACCTGCAGAACTCGAAATAGCGCTTCTGGATCAAGGCCAAGACGGGTACCCAAGACCATCGCTTCCGCTACCAGCACATGGGCAGATCCGGTCAGTATCTGGTTGCACAACTTGGTCGCATTACCCGCACCCACCGCTCCCATGTGAAAAATGTTGTGCCCAAAGACCTGCAGCACCGGACGAACCTTTTCAAGGACATCCTTGTCACCTCCAACCATCACAGCAAGCGTGCCTGCTGCCGCGCCGCTCGGCCCTCCACTAACTGGTGCATCAAGGAATGCCACATCCTTTACCGAAAGGGCGGCTGCGACCTTTTGACTAACTGTTGGATGAGTTGTGCTGGCATCGATGAATATTTGGCCTGCTTGAGCGCCGGCCAACGCACCATCAGGGCCGAGATAGAGTTGCTCGATTTCATTTGGAGACATCACGCAGGAAACCAAAACATCGACTGCGTGTGCGGCTTCTGCAGGCGTATTCGCTGCTGTTGCACCGAGCGTGACTAAACGTTCAACGGCACTTTTACTACGATTGTGCGCAACCACTGCGTATCCGGCCTTAAGCAGGTTTTGTGCCATTGGGAACCCCATTCGACCCAACCCGATGAAGCCTATTCTCATATTTTGCATATTGTCTTTCCTTCAGTAGTGTCCGGTTAAAAGTCGAACAAATTTAGTTGGTTATAAAAATCAGTCGAATCTGTGAACTGCCCGCTGGCTGCGAAGGCCTCAGATAGCTGGGATTTCTCAAAAACAGACACCGAAAGAATCTGTAGCAAAGAGTGTAGAGAGGCATCAAGTTGAAGCTCCTTTTTGACAATGGCGATCAGCACGTAAGTGGAGACGGCGCACCAGATCTGCGTCTTCACCGCGTTCTCGCTGTTGCCGATGAAACGCTTGATGCGCAGGTGCTGCTTGATCCACTTGAAGAACAATTCGACTTGCCAGCGGCTTTTGTACAGCGCGGCAATAGTCAGTGCGGGCAAGGCGGTGTTGTTGGTCAGAAACACCAGCGTCTTGCCGGATTCCGGGTCTTTGAAACGGATGCGCCGCAACTGCTCGGGATAGTCCTGCGAGATGTAAAAGCCATCCAGTGCAATGCGCTGGTCGCAGATGATGCCTGTGCTCCGATCGCTCGGCATCGAATACACCCTGCGCGCATCCATGCCACGCTTGGCCCGGGTTACGAAGAACGCGCCAGTCTGATGCAGCGCGAACAGTCGCCCGAAATCCAGATAGCCGCGATCCATCACGTAGAACGCACCGGCTTCGAAGGTCAGCATGTCCAGCACGTTGACCTCGTGGGTCTTGCCGTCCGAGATGTGGATGAAGGCCGGGATGTTGCCGCGCAGATCCAGCAGGGTGTGCAGCTTGACCGCCGCCTTGGCGGAGCGGAACGGCGCCCATGGGAACAACGACAGGCACAGATCGATGGTCGTGGCATCCAGGGCGTAGACGGTGTTGTCCAGGTCGATGCCGAAGCTGTCGTTGCAATACAGCTTGCGCGCACGCCGGATGAGCAAGGCGGCCAAGTCTGCCCAGATGTGCCAGTCGCGCCCTTCGTTGGCATCGGCCAGCGTCGAACGCCTGATCGGGGAACGAAAGCCCATGCCATACAATTTTGCCTGATTGGCCAGCAAGCAGGTTTCGATGTCGCGCAGGCTCTCGCGGTAGGTAAGTTGCGCAAAGGCCATGGCACGGAATTGCTCTGGGCAACTCAAGCTGCGCACTCTGAAATCGCCGCCATAGCGTTCTACGATGCGCGCAAAGCTGGTCCATGGAATGAATTCCATGATCTGCGCGAACAGCGTCTTGCCCAAGTTCATAGCTCACCTCCAGAGGTATCAATCTCTGGACGTTACTCGAACCGAAAAGTGGGCAAACTGGTTTCAAATCGGCACCAAAATAAATTGCTCTGTAACCCGCGTCAATACTCAATATTGGCTCGGGATTTTGTAAGTTAACCGGACACTACTGTCTTTCCTTATGTAATTAATTACTGATGCATCCTGAGCGCATTAACGATGACTTTCCGCAGTCATAGGCGAGCAAGCTGTCTTTCCCTCCGGAGGACCTGCCACAAAAATCAAGCAACCCCTCATTCGCCAACTTTTCCCTTAAAGGAAAAGCGGCGAACGAGTTGTAATGCGGCATCAGGAAAGGGTTCGACGTAGAGCGCCAATCCATCAACACGACATGGGGACGCTAGGGCAGTTGCGAAATAGTCGGTCAGCCACGGTAGCAGGTGAACCCGTTGGTTCCGCGTTGTTGGTTGTGTCAGTGTGATGTGAAAATGGAAATCCTCAAATACGTGGGGATATCCCCAACGTGCAAGGTTGGCGCGCCCCCTGTCACTGAGGGTTTCTGGTTGACGTCTTGCCAGTTCGGCATCGTCGGGTGGACAGCGAAAGTTGTCAAACTGCACAACGCAGGCGCCAGCGAGTTTATTAATATTATGGTTGGGTTGTGTCAGTTTCAATGCAATAAAGTCGCCCAAGGTCGTCACTTCTAGGGGGGGAAGCTCGAAAGACTGCCATGTCCAACAAAATTCCTTGAGACGAACGCTTAATTCTGCCTCATCGCGTCCGCGAACAAGCTTGAAGGGTGGTTTGATCGTTGCATGCAACCCATAACGACGTGGCGCGGCGGTAACGGCCTTGATCTCATCGGGACTGAAACCGGAAACATATGGTTGGATAAAAGTTCCACCAGTCTCCGGGTTGCGCCCCAACCATAGGTTGCCTAACTCCCATAACGGATGGCTGGCAGCGGGAACAAAATAAATCGCAAATCGCATTTTTATTTATTTTAAGGAAGCCATGTGACAGTTCTGTGAAGGAATTATGAAGTAAAAATATTCATTGTTCACAGAACTGTCACATAGGTCGCTTAATCTTTCCTTCCTCAGTTTTTTTACCTAACTGCATATTTCAGAGATATATCCATGCCCTACATTCATATTGCCGCCCACAACCTTCCGCCTGACGTCCATTTGGGGGAATATCCCGCAATCTCGCCTTCTGCCATGGTTCGCGATTGCCGCTTCGGCCGTTATACGCAAGTGGGAGAGCAGTCGCGCATGGAAGACTGTCTAATGGATGACTATTCATACCTACAACATTACTGCGATTTGATGTCCACTGACGTAGGTAAGTTTTCCAACATCGCTTCTATGGTTCGTATCAATCCTGGGTTCCACCCGATTGAACGGCCAACCTTGCACCATTTCACTTACCGCCGTACGATGTTCGATATGGCGGACGTAGACGATGCTAACTTTTTCCTGCACCGTCGGCGGCAGCGCGTGACAATCGGACACGACACATGGATTGGTCATGGCGTGGTTATAATGCCCGGCGTCCGCATCGGCAACGGTGCAGTGGTGGGAAGCAATGCAGTTGTGACAAAGGATGTGCCCGCCTATGCGATCGTTGGAGGAGCGCCAGCCACAATAATTCGCTATCGATTTCCCCGCGCGATCTTCACGGCAATCGAAGCAACTGCATGGTGGGACTGGAATCATGAGACCCTGACTGAGCGCATGGAGGACTTTAGTGACCTCCGAACGTTCCTCGCTAAATATGCACCCTGACGACCGACTGGCTTAGCCGTTGTTGACTACCAATTGCACGGTGTCGCCGGCAAAGCGAGTAATGGAATACAAGACCGGTTTTCCGTCTTGATCCACGTTCAAGCCGTTAACCTGCAACACGGGCTGGGTGCGCGATTGTTTTAGCAAACTTGCCGTTAGCTCATCAGGGAGTCTTGCCGTAACACAACTTTCAATTCGTTCGTAGTCCTTGACGCCATTATGGCGCAAAGCTTTAGTGATGGATCCGGTCTTGATGATCGCGTCAGCAATATTTGGGAATCGCTTTGCAGGAAAATAATGGCTGCTGAAATTGATCGGCAAGCCGTCCGCTTCCCCCACCGTATCCACCCTCAGCAGCGCGGTCCCAACATGGACCCCCATGGCCTTCGCGATGCTGGCAACCGCCAGCAGCTTTTCATTGCCAATTACCCGCATACTGCCTGTAAGTTGCTGGTGGCTCAGGTTTTCGGAAAAGCGCGTGCGTTTGCCCAAACTGTAGCGCACGGCATACTCCTGCAGAAAGATACCTCGCCCGTGCTCGACCCGCACTAGGCCAATTTTTTCCAATTCTGATACGGCGCGGCGAATAGTGTGACGGTTAACAGAAAAATGTTCGGCAAGTTTTCCCTCGCTAGGAAACTTGGCGCCAGGTTTGTAGACATGATCAGTAATGTCTTTTTCCAAACTCTGAACAATCTGCCACCAGACAGGGACGCCGGAACCGCGCTGAATCATGCTAAACAACCTTTCGCTGGATGGATGTAATAAAAAATTCATCAATTGCTGATTGACTGATGACATCCTAACTGGATAAGCTGCGGTTGTTAACTTGTCTAGACAACTTTATTGATATGAAGACCAACGATACTTTAGGAGAGGATGCGTCGCGGCAGTGCTGGCTATCCGTACTGGCTCTAGCGCCTTGCGATGCACTCGAAGACGCCTTGTCTGACTGTGAAATCCCCTCGCTGACTTGGCTGCGACGCCCGCAGACCGGGCTTTTTATGGTCCGCGCGCGGGCTGGAGGCACGGGTGCGCAGTTCAATCTTGGCGAAGCCACTGTTACCCGCTGCGCGGTTCAGGATGAGGCGGGGCGTATCGGCATTGGCTATGTCCGCGGAAGCAACAAACGCCATGCTGAGATGGTGGCACTATTTGATTTGCTGCTGCAAAACGATGGACACCGTTCCGAGCTGCTTGCTACCGTCATCGATCCACTGACCAAACTTCAGCAAACTGCCCGCGAAACAGCGAGCCGAAAGGCAGCCGGCACCCGTGTCAATTTTTACACTTTGGCGCGGGAACAACAATGAACGCTCACCATCCCCCCGTAGTTCCATTGTTGCCCGGTTTAGCAGATCCTGTGGAAGACGCACAACATATTTTCCGCGTTTTGCTGACGGCCTTGTCCCGTCCAGGAACTGCACAAGTGCTCCCTGTGCTTCCAGCAGCTCCATCCCCACTGTATCCGGCTACAAGTGCGGTACTACAAACTCTGATCGACTTCGAGACACCCCTGTGGCTCCAAAGTTCAACGAAAGAATTGTCTGCTTGGTTGCGATTCCATTGCAGCGTTCCACTGGTCGCGACGCCCGAGAATGCCGCTTTTGCGGTGATAGATCGGCCACTTGAAATGCCGCCGCTCCCAGTCTTTTCCCAAGGTCTTCCAGAGTATCCAGACCGTTCGGCGATGGTAATTTTACAGGTGAATGGTTTCGCGCATGACGGTTTACGCCTCAGTGGGCCTGGGATTGAAAATGAACATCGCCTTGGAATTGATGGACTGCCGTCCGGATTCTGGCGTGCTTGGCGAGACAGCCAAGCTATGGCGCCGTTGGGCGTTGATCTGCTATTCGTTACTAGCGACCATGTTCTTGGTCTGCCGCGCAGCACCCACGTCGAAATCACTACCTAGGGTCAGAGCCATGTATGTAGCTGTCAAAGGGGGCGAAAATGCCATACTCAATTCTCACAAATTGCTTGCTGCCGCCCGTCGCGGTGACGAAAGTGTTCCCGAAATAACGCCATCCCAAATCCGTGAGCAGTTGCGTCTGTCAGTAGCGCGGGTCATGGGTGAAGGTTCACTATACGACGAAGATCTTGCCGCCCTAGCGCTGAAGCAGGCGGCAGGCGACCAAGTCGAGGCTGTCTTTCTGCTGCGTGCATATCGCACAACGCTGCCGCGCTTTGGCTATAGCTTGCCGGTGGATACCTCACGCATGGCGCTGTACCGGCGTATTTCTGCGGCTTTCAAGGATTTACCAGGTGGCCAAGTTTTAGGTCCCACCTACGACTATACGCAGCGCCTGCTGGATTTTTCGCTGGTCGATAAGCAGCCTGCACCCACTCCACTTCTTGGCTCCGACCGGTTGCTAGACAGTGTGCCGCGCGTAACCGATCTGCTCGGCAAAGAAGGACTCATGGAGGCGGAACATCCCCCGCATGGCGATCCTGTGCCTGCGGATCTGTCACGAGAGCCATTGAGCTTTCCCGCCGACAGACCTGCCCGGCTGCAAAACCTCGCGCGTGGAGATGAAGGTTTCCTGCTCGCCATGGGCTATTCGACCCAGCGTGGCTATGCCAACTCTCATCCCTTCGCGGGTGAAATACGCATGGGTGATGTATCTCTGGAAATTATTCCCGAGGAGTTGGGTTTTGTTGTCTCCATCGGTGAAATTACGCTGACCGAATGTCAGATGATCAACCAGTTTGCCGGTTCCCACGAAGTGCCGCCGCAGTTCACCCGAGGGTACGGCTTGGCCTTTGGCGAGGCGGAGCGCAAGACCATGGCCATGGCGCTGGTTGATCGTGCTTTGCGTGCCGAGGAACTGGGTGAGGAACTAACTTCTCCGGCACAGCAGCCTGAGTTTGTACTGTCGCATTCGGACAACGTCGAAGCCAGCGGCTTCGTCCAGCACCTCAAGCTACCGCATTACGTGGATTTCCAGTCCGAACTTGAACTAGTCCGCAAGATGCGGGCGAAGCGCGAAAAAGTCGATACCGGCGACATGACAACCAACAACGACTAGTGCAGCGCAATGGAGGGGGACGCATGAACACGCAAACTGGCTACAACTTTGCCTACCTTGACGAGCAGACCAAGCGCATGATCCGCCGCGCCTTGCTCAAGGCCGTTGCCATTCCAGGCTACCAAGTACCCTTCGGTAGCCGCGAAATGCCGCTGCCTTATGGTTGGGGCACTGGTGGCATTCAGGTCACCGCGTCTATTCTTGGCCGCAGTGATGTGTTAAAGGTGATTGACCAAGGTTCGGATGACACGACCAACGCCGTTAACATACGTCGCTTTTTTGAGCGCACCGCCGGAGTGGAAACTACCGAGCGTACCGAAGAAGCGACGATAATCCAGACGCGTCACCGTATTCCGGAAAAACCACTAGGCGAGGATCAGATCCTAGTGTTCCAGGTACCCCTGCCGGAACCGATGGGCCGACTGGAACCGCAGGAAGCCGTGACGCGCAAGTTGCACGCGCTGGCCGACTACGGGCTGATGCATGTCAAGCTTTACGAGGATATTGCCCGCTATGGCCATATCGCCAGCACCTACGACTATCCGGTGCTCGTTAATGGCCGCTATCTGATGTCGCCGTCGCCGATTCCAAAGTTTGACAACCCAAAGCTGCACATGAGCCCCGCCTTGCAACTCTTCGGTGCCGGTCGCGAAAAGCGCGTGTACGCTATCCCCCCCTACACGCGCGTCGAAAGTCTCGACTTCGAAGATCACCCATTCAGCATCCAGCACTGGGACGAACCTTGCGCGCTCTGTGGCGCCGACGAAAGTTTTCTCGACGAAGTAATACTCGACGACGCCGGCGGCCGCATGTTCGTCTGTTCCGATTCTGACTATTGCAAGACACGGCAGGCGGCCGGGCACATTGGCCCGCAAAACTCATTGGCAAGGGAGATGGCATGATGCCGTTGTTGCGTGTCAAGGGAATTTCAAAGCGCTATGGTGAGCACATCGGCTGCGCCGATGTCAACTTTGATCTCCATGCCGGCGAAGTGCTGGCAGTGGTCGGCGAATCCGGTTCGGGTAAGTCGACCTTGCTTCAATTGCTGGCAACTCGACTTGCCGCCGATGCCGGCAGCATCGAGTATCAAGTCACCGGGCGCGGCCTCGTCGATTTGGCTGGCTTGTCTGAGGCCGAGCGGCGATGGCTGTTACGCACCGACTGGGGCTATGTCGAGCAGAACCCGCGCGACGGCCTGCGCATGAACGTCACCGCCGGGGCCAATGTCGGCGAGCGTCTGATGGCCACCGGTGCCCGCCATTACGGCGAAATTCGCAGTACCGCATCCGACTGGCTGCAACGTGTGGAACTCGACCCTGCGCGGCTCGACGAACTACCGACGAGGTTTTCCGGTGGCATGCAGCAGCGCCTGCAAATCGCACGCAACCTTGTCAGTCGGCCGCGTCTTATTTTCATGGATGAACCCACCGCGGGGCTTGATGTTTCGGTGCAGGCCCGACTGCTCGACTTGCTGCGCGAACTTGTTACCGACCTTGGGTTGGCCGTCGTCATTGTCACTCACGATTTAGCGGTGGCACGCCTGTTGGCGCATCGATTACTCGTTATGCGTCAAGGCCGCGTGGTGGAAACCGGGTTGACCGATCAGGTGCTGGACGACCCACAGCACCCGTATACCCAGTTACTCGTAGCATCAGTGCTGCAGGTCTAGGAGAATATTTATGGAAACCCTAATTGACGTGCGCGACCTTACAAAGGTCTTCGTCCTGCATAACCGCAATATGGCGCGCATCAGTGTACTTGAAGATGTAAGTCTCAGCGTTACAGGCGGCGAATGCGTTGCTCTTGTCGGCCCATCTGGCGCCGGCAAGAGCACACTACTACGCTGCCTCTATGGAAACTATTTAGCCAGTACCGGCGCAGTTCGCATCTACCATAAAGGTGCCTGGGTAGACCTTGCCCGCGCCGATCCGCGCGAGATTCTCGCCGTACGCCGACGCAGCCTTGGTTACGTGAGTCAGTTTCTGAGGGTGATTCCCCGCATTTCCACGCTGGACATCGTTGCCGAGCCACTGCGCACGTTAGGCATCGACGCAGCGGCCGCACGCGCACGCGCGTCGACGCTGCTAGCGCGATTGCACCTGCCAGAGCGCCTTTGGCATCTGCCGCCGGCCACTTTTTCCGGAGGAGAACAGCAGAGAGTAAACATCGCACGTGGTCTGATCGCCGAAAAGCCCATTTTACTGCTCGATGAACCAACCGCGTCCCTAGACGTTGCCAACGCCGGTCGCGTCGCCGAACTGATCAACGAAGCACGCTTGGGCGGCACTGCCATCGTCGGCATTTTTCATGATCCTGCGATCCGTGATTTGGTGGCCACCCGCCAGCATACCCTAACCACTCAACCCAATGAAATGCTCATATGAACCTCATTCTAACGAACGCGAAGATCGTCACCGCCAACGAGATATTTACAGGTACTGTGCACGTTATCGATGGCCTCATCGTTGACGTCGCCCATGGGGTTACGGTGTTACCATCTGCCGTCGATCTTGAAGGAGACTATTTGATTCCTGGTCTTGTTGAACTGCATACAGACAACTTGGAAAAGCATATGATGCCGCGCCCGGGAGTGGAATGGCCATTGCTGTCTGCTATGTTGATTCATGATGCTCAAGTTGCCGCAGCCGGCATCACAACAGTTTTTGATTCCATACGCATCGGCGAAGTCGAGGTCAAGAATACCTTGGCACAGCCGATCAAAGGTATTATTGCGGCCATCCGGCAAGGGCAAGAAGCCCGACTTATGCGAGCAGATCATCTTCTGCATCTGCGTTGTGAAATTCCCTCGCCCGATATGCTTGACGAACTGGAACATGTACTCGATGAACCGTTGCTAAAACTGCTGTCGATCATGGATCACACACCCGGTCAGCGACAGTGGACCAACCTTGACAAGTTCCGCATCTACTCCCAAAAGCACGAGAGTTGGAGTGATGAAAAGTTTGCTGAGGTGGTCACAGGGCTGAAGGCTCTACAGGAAAGCAATTCGGTTCCCAATCGCCGGGCGGTTATAGACTTTGCGAGGGAACGCGGCATCTCCGTCGCCAGCCATGACGACACTACCGCTGACCACGTGCGCGAAGCTGTCTCCGATGGGGTATCCATCGCTGAATTCCCAACCACCTCTGAAGCTGCTCGTGCCGCCCGCGAAAACGGCATCGGCATCATGATGGGGGCGCCAAATATTGTGCGCGGCGGATCCCATTCCGGCAACGTCGCGGCTGCAGAACTGGCACGACTCGACTTGCTTGATGCTTTGTCCTCCGACTATGTTCCGGCCAGTCTGATGTTCGCTGCTTTCCTGCTACGCGATCACGCTGGCTGGAGTCTACCTAAGGCAGTTGCCACGGTAACTCGCAATCCTGCGCGCATGGCCAACCTCCACGACCGAGGCGAAATTTCTCCTGGGTTGCGCGCTGACCTAGTACGTGTGCGAGAAACTGAACATCTTCCCCATCCTGTCACAGTTTGGGTGAACGGTCAGCGCGTTACCTGAAATTTTAGGCATTCACCAAGCTCCGCGTAGTACGTTGCGAAACTCCATATTGCTGCCAGAAAACTGCCGGCCGCGAACGGCTGTTATTGGCCAAGTACGTATCGGTCCATAGTGGACTAAACAAATATTCTCGATAAGATCACAACGCAACGTCCGCTTCGTTAACCAGGAATGCGTACTTTCGTGTATATCAATATTCATAATGGATACCTGGGATTGCTCCTGAATTGAGTCATGAAGCTGATAAATCAACATTTTGCACTTGGCAATTATCCACGAGCGAACACATACTATAGTTATTATTTGATGCGTCACAGTCACAGACCTAAAGGACTGTTAGATGCAAGTTATTACAAAGTAATGGATCGACGGCGACACAACTCAACACCCGAATGAGAATTTGATGACAGAAACGCTATTGATGTGCACGCCTGAAGGATTTGCTGTCAAATACGAAATTAATCCTTGGATGAAGAACCAAGTAGGCCAAGTTTTATCCAACCTGGCGATTGCACAGTGGCACGGTCTCTTCGAAACACTATCCGCCTTGGCAACCATCGAATTAATTCGTAGTGATCCGGCATGGCCAGACCTTGTCTTTACTGCGAATGCTGGAGTTCCATTGCCACGACACAAGACGTTTATTCTTTCAAATTTCAAATATCCGGAGCGTCAAGGGGAAAAAGCAATCATTCGACGCTGGTTCGAAACAGCGGGTTGGACGTGTATCGATTTGCCTGAAGACGCTATCTTTGAAGGGGCTGGTGATGCTCTCTTTGATTCAAAAGGGCGGCTTTGGGTTGGCACCGGCATCCGTTCAGACGAGAATGCCCCTGCACATCTCGCAACCTACATCAAGGCACCCATATACACAATTAGACTTGTAGACCTTCGTTTCTATCATTTGGACACCTGTTTCTGTCCGCTTCCCACCGGATACGCGCTCTATTTACCAGAAGCCTTCGATGAGGCATCTAGGCATTTGCTGGCCAGTAGCTTCGGAGACAAGCTGATTGCATTGACGCTGGAAGAAGGTATGCAATTCTGCGCTAATGCGGTTTGCACCGGGCAAGCTGTGATTATGAACCGAACGACTCCTCGCCTGAAGAAATTGCTTTTCGGGCAAGGCCTTTCGGTTCTGGAAACGCCGCTGTCCGAGTTCATTAAATCGGGCGGCAGCGCCAAATGTTTGACCTTGAGTCTTGATGGTTGGGCAAAGGAGTGAACTGGTCAGGCCTTGGATATATCCACTGGCAATGTCGGCACATGGCAAAGTTGCTCGATGCTTTCGGAGGTACGTGATGGCAATCCTGGTTTGATTGCCGCAAATGAACGGGTACCAAGTGACTTGGAGTTGCTCACGGCAGATCTTGCTTGGTCAATCCATGGTGCAACGCCCATACTTTGGCACGGGCGATGGCGATACGGATGGCGCTACCCTCATCGTGGCCTTCGGCCAGAAGAGCATTGGCTATAACGATCGCCTTGGCGCGTACCAGCGCCGGCAGATGTTTCATGGCTTGCGGGTAGTATTCAATATCCCAGGGCATGGCAGGTGCGAGCCTTCTATCCATTCATCGAATGTACGCGGCAAGACTTCATTGAGAATTGATTTAAGCGTATGGATGCGGTTAATCAAGCCGATTGTTAGTGGTGATGTCACTTTTGCTATTCCTTAAGTTGCACTGGTGATTGCAAGTTCTACGGCGGAATTAATCTCGATCAGGGTCCATCAATGATCTTGCATGGAATGACAGCGTCTTCATCGAATCCATATACCGAGCACAGGCGATGGTAGCCATCTGCAATCACAACTTTGCCGTTGGCCGTGTCTCTTACAAGAAGCAACGGAGACAGAGCTTGTCCCACTGCAATCTTAGTTCGGTCCTTTTCCACATGGGAATTGCTGACGCCCAATAAAGATAGTCCGGATGCTCTAAAGATGTCCTTGGCTTTGAATTCAGACACAGGCGCTTGCTTCAATTGCTGGGAGAGACTGGCTGCAGATTTCAAATCATAGATCAGGCTCAAATAAGATTGTGCGGCAGGGTAGTCTTGGTCCTCAGGGGTCGCCAGCCATTTGATTGTGGTTTTGGTATCCATATCGTGATTTCCCGTCATGGTCGGTCTTGCGAACCTCGATAATACTTCTTGCCACCATCGTTCACCGCTGACTTAAGCGTAGCCCCAGCCTTGAATGCCGGAGCCTTGCTTGCCTTGATCTTAAGAACAGCACCAGTCTGGGGATTGCGACCAGTACGAGCAGCACGTTTTCTAACTTCAAAAGTACCAAAACCGACCAGGGCAACGTTGTCACCTTTTGTCAGAGTGGTCGTGATGATATCAAGCAGTGCTGCGATGGTTTTGTCTGCGTCGACTTTTGTGCTGTTTGTCTTTTCTGCCATTGCAGCTATCAATTCTGAGCGGTTCATGAGGGTCCTTTCTGGTGGTTGGTTCATACCGGCATTAAAACCTAGTCAATATACTGGATTTATGGCTTTGCTCAGCCCCTACAAGTGAGTAGTGGCAGTCTTCATATCTTGCCTCTCGGCGGCGTTTAATGGTGAAGCTCTGAAAGGCCGATGTTCAGCCTTACAAATTGCTTGAATGCATCTACGGCCCGTCATAAGTCCAGATGGCAGACCTCCTCCCGGCATGACCCATTGGCCAACCATCATTAGATTTTTTAGTTTTGGGAGCGTCATGGAAAGGGGCCTGAATCCGGCTTGAGGTGTGAGCAGGAAGCCTTCCATGCTGCCCTTCCAGTTGCCCGTATGCCGGATGACACTCGCAGGGGTGGAGACATCGATCACTTCAATATCGTTTCTGATACCCGGCAGTCTTCGTTCGAGTATTTTTATGACTTTCATTGCGACTTCCTGTTTTTTATCTGCATAGGAAGCGGGATCGGCATTATGAAGACTGGCCCAATAATCATAATTGCGGGTTGGAAGGAAGCAGGTCACAGCTGTCTTCCCGGCCGGTGCAAAGGTCTGGTCAAAATGAAAGAAGCGAATTGAGAGTTCTTTCAAATATGAGCCAGGCTCAAGCGTTAGAGGAGTGTTTAGGATCAGGCTCAAGTACGCAGGTTCGTGGCTGAGATCTCGCTTAATACCCAAAGAAACCTGAAGATATGATGGAAAGGCCGGCAGGTCGCGATAGGGTTTCTCGGCCATATCGTTACGGTAGCGATCCGGTATCCAGTCGAACAGAGTAGCATGGCCATCGGCCGCAGAGACCACCCAGTCGCCCCGAATCTCTGATTGATCAGCCAGGCGAACCCCCACAGCCTTGTCGTCCTCAATAAGAATGCGGTCAACTTTTGCGTTGAAGCGAATTTTTCCGCCAAGATCCCTGAAGTTCTGCTCAATGAGTTTTATCAAGGCCTGGGAGCCTCCGATCGGGTAACCTGCATCGTGGTTACACATCCATGCAAGCGAAAATATCACGGTGGTGGCCGACATTTGCGGAGTGGCATTTCCGCCAAAATAACTTCTGAGAAGAGGATGCTTGAATTGATTACCCAATTGTTCAGTTGTCATCCTGGACCAATATCTGATCTCGGGGAGATACGGGATCAATCGCAAAAGACCAACGTTGTTAGTTAATGAACGTCCACTCATAAGGGGAAGTTTGCAGCTCATCAATTTTCGGATCCCTTTTGCAAGGCGAGTGATGGCCACACGATCCTGGGGAGCAATCTTCAATAGCGCATGTTCCATTTCGTCGATGTTTCGCTTGATGGAAAGATGCTGGCCATCTTCAGTCTCGATGCGAGCGATTTCCTCCAAATCGATAAAATTAATTTTCTGGATATTGAAAACTTCTTCCCACAGCGCATGGTAGGGACCCGTCGGGTTGGACCCCAAAAGCCAGTGAATACAGGTTTCAAAGGTGTAGCCGTTCCGCTGCCAGCTGGTTGCAAGGCCGCCGGAAGAATGGGCCATCTCAACAATCTCGACGTCAAAGCCAGATTGTTTGGCGTAAACCCCAGTGCAGAGTCCCGCTATTCCGGCGCCGACGATTATGATTTTTTTTGGCATGTTCAGCCATCTCAGGTTCTCTTGCATACGAAATTATCGTTTCTGTATTCTAATCGAACTGGATTAATATACATCGAAGCAGAGCAGAACATGCCTTAAGAAACATTACACTTGTATATTATTTACGCAAAAGTGTATGCTTCAAAATTGGTAGTAGCCCCAGTCAGTGGTTGAATCCAATCAGGCAGAACACCCTGATCAAGAGCTTCGATAATTAACGAGAGGAAAATTATAATGACAAACACAACCAAGCCAGATTATTTGGCTAAGGCCAAGCAGTTATCCAAGGAAGAAGCCGAACGCCTGCTGTCCAGAATAATGGGCAGTAAACTGCATCACCGACTGGAGAAGAACAAGATAAGCCAGGAAGAAGCGCTGGCCAAACAGTTGGAATTGGAAGATGAACAACTCCAGAAATGGCGGAAATTGGTGCTTGATTTGAAGGCAAAGGAAGTAGCCAAGAAAGCTAAGGAAGAGGCAAAGAAAGCAAAGGAGGAAGCCAAAAAGGCAAAGGACGACGCCAAAAAGGCAAAGGAAGAAGCCAAGAAGGCTGGAAAACCCAATACCTCTTCAAAGGCAAAATCCTCCTCCAAGGTCAACGCTCCAGCTTGGGTAAGGGCCACCACAGCAAAGACCACGGCGACCACGGCCGCTGTAAAAACTAAGGGTGAGCCGACTAAATAGCAGGAGTCCCTTCTTGCGAGGCAGCGTGAAGGTTCAGGGGTCAGGAAGCCAGTACCATCAGAGCAAGTTTGAGCCCTTGTGGAACATGGGCATTGTCTTGGTGTTTGCAGCCTTTTATTTGTGATTCCTAAAGAACCCGTAAGCAAGGAGAAACAGAGATGGGCAAGATTACCATCTATCAATGCGAAGTCTATAACCCGCAAGATGCCCAGATGATGAAATCACGCCGCTGGGGCACAAGTGAAGCCGTCGAGCAAATCGCCCATGGTCGAGTATTGCGCAACACCGCTGTTGAGGTTGACGAATCCGCAGTAGCATCGGACGTCCCCGGCTTAACCGAAATGGACTTCCTCCCTCACATACACCAAGGCTTTCAGGCAAGCATTTAACGCCTAGCCCAAGGAGAGAGAAATCAAAACTTGATTTTGATTGGACGGATTATATATTGACTGGCTGCGGCACGGCGACAACACAAATCACTCTCAAACAACTCCAGTGGAGAGGTTAGATACTGCTACCTTGGACTTGGGGAAACAACGTAGTTCTAACGGAAAGTCTCGAGCGTGCTGGCTTTCCAAACTGGAAGGGCTGAGGAGAGTGTAATGAATATCGACATTGTTGACAGGGCGTTTAAACCCAATTTGGAAGCAGGGAATGGAACAAAAGATACCAAGCTTCTCTTTACAGAGTACAAAGCAGAGTTAATTGGGCGCAATGTCACCCATGAAGAATTGCTGAATGTTGCCGCATACAGTATGGCCTATACTGAACTCGACGATGATAAAAACAGACTAGCCGTTAGCGTATTAGGAACAATTATTGACGATTATGAAATTAAGGCAGCGCAACTGGCCGTGTTGCCCTGGGACGAAATCATGTCCGACATGAAGAATCGCATTGCACAAATGGAGGGTGAAGCGAAGGAGCAAGCCCTACAAGGATTAGCTGCTGGTATCGAAATCCAGAGAACGCTGACAGCCAAGAACTGGGCCAATGATCGTCATTCCAAAAAGGCTGAAGCGAAGATTTAACGCAAAAAAATCCTCAACTAGGCTCGCGGCAAGAACCTAGTCCCAATGGAGTTCAGAAGGCCCGCTCAATCGAGAAGCGAGAAGACGCAAACATTATCCTTGTTGCGCTACCTAACCAGATTGTCTAATTGAAGTATTACAAAGAATATAACTAAGTCTTGTATTCATATGGCTGTAACAATCATTTGCTATTCTCACATCGCCTGAGCAAGACCAAAACATCAACATCATGGATATGCCACCGCTTTATGGGGAACTTGTTATTAACACGCCCAATGAAAATCAAGCCGATATGCTAAAGGAAGCAAATGTGATGAAAAAGCAGCCTCGGTTAATGATAGAAGAGGCTGCTTATTATCTTGCGGAAAAAAGAGGTTTTGCGGCGGGCCATGAAGTAGAGGATTGGCTTCAGGCTGAAGCGCAGATACTGAAAAAATAATCGTGTCCTATTTCAAAGCCCAGACCAAAACCCAGATACAGACATGTCTGGACGAACTGAAATCGCAGGGCTTGGAGAAATCTAAGCTCGAACGTATCGCTGAAGGTGTCAGTGCCGAGTCCATCAAGTACGGCTCGGCAAATATATATTCAAGCGTAATGCTACTGTAACTATGATTCTCCATAATTAACGTTTTTCATCAAGCCGTTATTAAGGAGCACGACATGAACCCAGCCAGGGAAAGTAATGCCGTAAGCGAGATTCCTCTACCTTCCCGCGTCGAATGGCAGGAGCCGCCGACGCTGACAGTAGACGAACGTGGCATGATCTGTGATTGCAGCAAGGCTGGCGAAACACTTTTTGGCTATAGCTTAAAAGATTTGGTCTGGCAGCCTGTCTCCAAGCTGTTACCGGAACTTTCGGAAATCCAGCTGGTAAGGAATGGGCAATTCAATGCGCAGCTTGGTTTTCTTAGCCGTTGCGGCCAGCCGTTCCTGGCAATAAACCGGCTAGGTAACATCTTTTTGAATAATTTACATTTCGTTCTGCTGAATTACGCAGGGAAATATGCCATCAGGGTAATAGTGCAACCCTGCTGACAAAACGAAAATCGTATCGCTGGTTCCCGCCGACCCTATTCCGGCTTCCTGCATCGTGGGACATTTCACAAATCTCCATGAAACTCTAATCAGGCTACTTGGTCTCACCTGTGGCTGAGGAAGCTAGTATTCGATCATATCAATGTGCTAGTGGACTGTAACAATTGATTCGGGAGTAATGCGGCGTGAAGGATCGAAGTATTTCCACTTCACGGTCTTGGGTTGTTTGTTGTACTGACGGATATAGCGCATGAGTTTTCTTTTGAGGTCAGGGACTGAGGTAAAGACACCACGAGCAATCACGTCGCGCTCAATCTTTGCAAACCACAGTTCCACCTGGTTCAGCCAAGATGAGTATGTCGGAGTGAAATGCAAATGAACATTGCCATGGGCGGCCAGAAATGCGTCGACGTGCCGGGTCTTGTGCGCGGAGAGATTGTCGGCGATCACGTGAATCTCCTTCCCTTTGGGCTGATTGACAACGATGTCGGTCAGGAAGGCCACGAACTCGGCCGACGTATGGCGATCCGCAGTCTTGCCAAGAACTTCACCCGTCTTGGTATTAAAGGCGGCATACAACGACAGCGTCCCATGCCGGTAGTATTCGAAACCATGGCGCTCGGCGCGGCCTGGCGACAGGGGCAGTACAGGGTCTTTGCGATCCAGTGCCTGGATCGCCGTCTTCTCATCGACACAGAAGACAGCGGCGTTTTGCGGCGGGTTCAGGTACAGCCCAATCACGTCAGCGGCCTTCGTCTCAAAATCCGGGTCGTTAGAACTCAGGTAGCCCTCCAAACGATGCGGCTTGAGTCCATGCTTGGCCCAGATGCGCGTGATCGTCATGTGCGAGATACCTCCCCCGAGTTCAGCCGCGAGCTTGCGAGAGGACCAGTGCGTCGATCCGTCCGATGGCTTGTGTTTCGTCGTCCACGCCAACACTCGCGCTTCGATACGGTCATTGACCTTGTAACGCTCGCGCCCGGCATATCGCGCGAACAACCCCGCCAATCGCTCCTCTTCAAAGCGTTTGTTCCAGCGCGAAATATAGCTGTCGCTACAATCCAGCTTGGCGCGAATCTCAGCCCACGTCAGTCCGTCGGCTATCAGCAGAATCAAACGAGCATGTCGTGCGGCATCTGCCCGTCCGTTTAGTGCACCCGCTTGTCGTTGCAGTTCCATGCGTTCGGTTTTGGTCAGTTTCATCGCGCCCTCCGTGGGAACGATTATACTACCTATTTAAACGTTACAGTCCACTAGTGAGGAATTTATGCAAAATGCGGGCTTTCGATATCACATCAAATCCGATGGTGACAGCAAAAATGTTTTGATTTTCGATCTGGAAACAGGAGCAATTTGACATCCCTCCTGCGGCCGGATTCTCGCCGCCTATTACGATTATCTTGTGGAGTGTGGCCGAATTAATGAGTCGCAGAAAGTGCTGGCTGAAGCCATGTCTCTTCCGCTAACAGTCTAGTCGACATAAGGTGAAAGTTCATGGGCAGTTTAACTGATTACATGCAGACGATCCCGTGGAATTCCAATTAGCAAACCGCCAAGACCTGGTGGCACGTGCGCTCCTGCTGGGCGACCGGCTAGACTTGAAATTATTCAAGATCTCCGATTGCCTTGCCACTACACCACTAACATTGAAAGTGGATGCAAGTGGCGGAATCGCCGTGTTGTTCCGTTATGGCGTGGTGGTATTATTCGGGGTCAGCAGCGTAGAAGAAGTCAGCTTCGTCGAGTCGATCAAGTCGCTGCTGACTAATCCCTATTCGACCCCAGAAACCGAGGAGCTGAAAATCTACTCAGGCAGTAACAGCATCGGCGTGCAAAGCGGAGCGATTACGCTGGAGAACATCTCGTTGGAAAAATTGCAGGTAATCGCCGATGCCTTGAGCAAGAATTTAGTGCTTACGCTCTACGAAAAAAAAGTTGCCGGGGAGTTCGACAAGATAGAGCCACTGGCCCAGGAGTTGGCTACGCACGGTAAGGTGAGTGCCGGTTCCAGGAATCTCCTGTCCAAGATCGGCTCCATGCTGCTCATCGAGCACCGCATGGTGGGGCGTGCCGAAATCGGCGACAAGCCGGAGACGCTGTGGGACTTTCCACATCTGGAAGGCCTGTATGCCAGCCTGGAAGATGAATTTGAACTGAAGGAGCGGCAATCGGCGCTGGAGCGCAAACTGGGGCTGATCTCGGATACGGTCCAAACGCTGGCCGATGTATGGGACAACAAGCAGCTGCACAAGCTGGAGTGGTATGTGATCGGGCTGATTGTTTTCGAAATTTTCATTAGCTTATTTGGGCTAGGTGACAAGTTCTTCCGCTGAAGGGATTTTAGGCAAAAACCACCCCCAGACTCGATAGGTTATAACGATGCTCATCCAGTAACGAGTGTCGCATGCTTGCGCGGCGGCAGCGGTTCATCGGAGTAGAGTCGTATGAATCTCTCTTGGGCGGCGAGGCATTCGTCCGTTTCCGCGTGCCGCCGCCGCAGGTAGCTGTTGTCCGGCTGCATATCCCATGCGGTGCAGTTGTCCTGTTCATAGACGCTCAGGATATGCTCGAGCTCAATACAAATTGCCGGATCGCGAACCGGCATGATGCTTTCCATACGGTCGCTGAGATTTCGCCTCATCCAATCCGCTGAGCCGATAAAGTACGCAGGCTGGCCGCCGTTCTCGAAACGGTAGATGCGCCCATGTTCGAGAAATCGCCCCAGGGTGCTGTAGACATGGATGGTTGGCGATAGGCCGGGCACGCCTGCCCTCAGGCAGCACAGGCCGCGAACGTTGAGCGTCATCGGGACACCGGCCTGGCTCGCAAGGTAGAGTTCGCGGATGATCTGCGGATCCTGCAACTGGTTCATTTTGGCCCGGATACCTGAAGGCCGCCCGGCCCGGCTGTGTTCCGCCTCGCGTCGGATAAGCTCCGTGAAACCTTCTCTCAGGTTATGCGGCGCAATCAGCAGCGGACCGTAGTCAGGAGCGGCCATTGCACCAGTCAGCTCATTGAACACTGCCGCCGCCCCTGCGCCGAGGTTTGGGTCACAACTCAGGATGCCGAGGTCTTCGTATAACCTGGCAGTGCCGGTGTGGTAGTTCCCGGTGGAGACGTGCACATAGCGGCGAAGACCATCTTCTTCTTCGCGCACCACCAGTCCAAGTTTGACATGGGTTTTCAGCCTTTCCATCCCGTACGCCACATGCGCACCGGCTTTTTCCAGTTGCTCGCCCCAGGCAATATTGGGTGCCTCGTCGAATCTCGCTGTGATCTCCACCAGTACCACGACCTGCTTGCCTCGGCGGGCAGCATCGATCAGTGCCTGGATGATGGGCGATTGCCGGTTCGTCCGGTAGATCGTCAGCTTGAGGGCCAGCACATGGGGATCGCGCGCTGCGCTTTCCAGGAAGCGGAGAATCGAGGTGTCATAGTTGTGGTAGGGATGATGGAGCAGGATGTCGCCAGCACAGATCTGCTGGAATATGGCGCCGGTATCCGCCGGATCGAGATGCCGCAAGCGTGGATGGGTGATTGGCTTGTGCGGCGCATCGCGCAGTTCGGGATAACCGCCAAGCTGGAAATTGACCAGGTCAGTCAAAGCCAACAGGCTGGTGATGGTCACGACGTCTGCGGGATCCGCCCTGACATCATCGGCGATCCAGTGCCGCAATGACTCCGGCATATCGGCGCTCACTTCCAGCCTTACGACGCCGGCGAACCTGCGTGCCGTCAGTTCGGCGCTCACCATGCCAATCAGACTGCCGGGCGCGAGTTCGATATCCTCATCTTCCATTGATATGCGATCCCATGGATCATCCTTGGCACCCCGGGTCAGACGGAAGAAATGGCATTCCCAATGCGAACTGCTGGGGAATATTTCATCCAGATTGCTGGCGATCACCTGTTCCAAGGGCACGTAGCCGCCTGCAGGCAGGGGCACCCAGCGCGGCCGGTTGGGCGGAACCTTGATGCGTGCAAAATGGGTGCGTTGGGATCCATTGCTATGCAGCACGATGGCCAGGTTCAGGCTCAGGTTGCTGATGAACGGGAAGGGGTGGCCGGCATCCGTGGCCAGCGGCGTCAGGATAGGCTCAACCGATTCATGAAAATAATGCCGCATGTGCGCCCGCTGCGTATCATCAAGTTGATCATAATCCAGCAGTGGAATCCCCGCTTTGGCGAGAGCGGGACGCAATTTACCCTCCACGACGTTACAGAGTATGGCCGCCTGCCATTGGAATTCCTGTCGGCATACTGGCAATTCCTCTTGTGGCGTATGGCCGTCCGGGGACAGGTGGTTATCGCCGCCCTCAATGCGGCGGCGCAGCCCGCCGATGCGCTTCATCGCAAACTCGTCGTAGATCATGCCCATGATCCCGGCAAACTTGACCCGCTCCAGCAGCGGCGTCGCCGGATCCTCGGCAAGTTCAAGCACTCGTCTGGCGAAATCGAGCCAACTCAATTCCCGATTGATGTAAGCCTGCGGCGAATCAACGGTGATGTCCTGTGTTGTGTCCATTATGCTTCTCGCAAACGATCATCTAGCCTATGTTCCAATATCATCTATCCTGTATCAGTCCGGTCAATTGGGCAAGCGCAACAATAACGGCAGAACGGATAGTTCGCATATCGGCAAGCGCGTCTTCCGCTGGAAGCGCGGGCCGTTCTGTAACAATTCCGTGCATGCCGGATCCAATTGCACCATGTTATAGTAATCCGGTTTCCTAGGGGATTGCATATGGCCGTTGAAACAGAACTCAAGCTGTCATTGCCGCCCGAGTACCTGGACAGGCTCAAGCGCCATCCCTTGCTTAAGAGTCCGGCCGGATCGCGCGCCGTTACCCGCAAGCTGTATAACGTTTACTACGATACGCCCGACCTCGATCTGCACCGCAATGCCCTGGCGTTGCGCCTGCGCCGTGTCGGCAAGCAATGGCTACAGACCCTGAAGGGCGGTGGAAGCGGGCAGACCGGACTGCACCAGCGCGACGAGTGGGAAACACCTGTGCCGCGCGAGGCGCTGGATCTCGATGCGCTCAGCGCGGCGGGCGGCCGGTTGCCGCAAGGGGTGAGCGAGAAGTTGCAGCCGGTGTTCGTCACCGACTTTGCCCGCAACCTGCGCCTGCTGAAATTTGGGGGAGCGGAAATCGAACTGAGCCTGGACAGCGGCACAATCCGCGCCGGGAGGCGATCGCAGCGGATTTCCGAACTGGAACTTGAGCTCAAGTCCGGCAAGCCTAGGCAGTTGTTCAAGTTCGCCTTGGCACTGCTCGACAGCGTGCCGCTTGAAGTGGAACCGACCAGCAAGCCCGAACATGGCTACCAGTTGCTCCATAACGAACCGCTTGCCGTAAGCAAGGCGACTTTCCCGTCCCTGACCGCTTCTCAGGGCATTGCATCCGCGCTGCACGACATGATAGGCGCCTGCCTGCAGCATGTGCAGGCCAACGTGCCCGGAGCGATCCACAGCCGTGATGAGGAATTCCTGCACCAGGTGCGCGTCGGCATGCGCCGCCTGCGCGTGGTACTGTCCATGGCCGGGGCGTTCCGCACCGTCGACGAACTGCATGCATTGCACGACCAGGTGGCACAGATGTGCATTGAGTTCGGCGGGCTGCGCGAGTGGGATGTATTCACCACCCAAACCCTGATGCCGATGTGCAGCCTCCACCCGGACAGTGCCGGGCTGCGTGAACTGCTGGCAGCGAGCGATAAGAAACGTGCGCGCTACCGTGCCGGCGTGGTGCGTAGGCTGCACTCGGCGGACTACCAGCGCTTCCTGCTGAACTTTGGCGCATGGATGTTCGGCGGCTATTGGCGCGAGGAACCGAACGTGAGCGGAAAGGCGCTGGCCGAATTTGCCGTCCACAACCTGGACAAGCGCAGGAAGCAGGCGCACAAGCTTGGCAAGATTCTGGCCACTGCCGATCCCGGCCAGTTGCACAGGCTGCGCATCGCCTGCAAGAAGCTGCGCTACAGCTCCGAGATGTTTGGCTCGCTATTCGATGCAACCAAGGTCAAACCCTACGTGGACGCGCTATCCGAGTTGCAGGACATCCTGGGGGTGCTGAACGACCTGGCCGTGGCGCACCGGCTACTCGAAGGACTGGAAAACAGGCGGCGCCATGACACCCTGGAACTCATGCGCGGCCAGATGGCGCACGACCGGGCCGAGCTAATGACGCAACTGGCCGTAGCATGGCCGCGCTTTGCCGGCCATAAGGAGTTCTGGAAGTAGCGGCGCGTCGCAGGGTTTCCGGAACCCGTCATCATAAGAATCATAAGGGTCAGCTTCACATTTGAATCTGTTCTTTGACATCTTTCTTCCGGGTTGAGGAGGGGACCGTCACGATCGGCTTATCCTGAATTGCGGCAAATTTAGTACCAGTTGCTGAGATAATTTTTGCATCAAACGCCAGTGCATCATTTGGCGTAAATTTTGGACAGATACATTGACCCGGACTTCCGGTGCCGGTGGTACTCATTCCTGGTTAACAACGCGGACGTAGCGTTATGATCTTTTCGAGAATATTTGTTGTGAACTTTCGGCGTTAAGGAGCCATTTCGTTTCCGGCATAAAGGAGCCAGTAGATTGTCGGCATAAAGGCGCCAGTAGATTGTCGGCATAAAGGCGCCACTTTATTTCCGGCGTAATGGCGCCACAAGATTTCCGGCGTAATGGCGCCACAAGATTTCCGGCGTTAAGGCGCCACTTTGAACATGGATCAGGGACTCGAACCTTCAATGAACGACTAGACTTCCGGCATTTTGCCGGGAGAGGTTGTGACTAAACGGAGGTTCGAGATGTATCAATACCGCAATGTTTTGGTGCGCATGCGCCAGGGCGATTCCGACCGGGATATTGCCCGGTCCAAAACGATGGGGCGTAAAAAGCTCGCACAGGTCCGCGAGATATCCGGCGAACGTGGCTGGCTTTCCCCTGAGTTCCCACTACCCGATGACGCTATGCTCGCCGCGCTGTTTGCGCGCAAGGAGGCGTTGCCGGTCAGTTGTGTTTCGTCGCTGGAACCGTGGCGCGAGCAGGTTGCCAGGTGGCACGCGGCCGGCATCAAGGGCAGCACCATCCACGCCACGCTGGTGCGCAATCACGGTTACACCGGCAGCTATTCCTCGATGTATCGATTCCTGGGGCAACTCGTTGCCCTGCAGCAGCCGGATGTTCCACTACGCCTGATGTTCAAGCCGGCCGAAGCAGTCCAGGTGGATTTCGGTGCCGGTCCGCTCATCACCGATGTGTACACCGGCGAGATCTTCAAGACCTGGTTCTTCGTGATGACGCTGTGCTGGTCGCGTCACCAGTATGCCGAGTTTGTCCGCGACCAGACCGTGGCGACCTGGCTGGGCTGCCATCAACGCGCGTTCGAGTCGTTCTCGGGCGTGCCGTCACGCGTCATCATCGATAACGCCAAATGCGCCATCACCAAAGCCTGTGTCCACGAGCCGGATGTGCAACGGGCCTATGCCGAATGCGCGGAGGGATATGCGTTCAAAATCGATCCCTGTCCGCCACGCGACCCGCAAAAAAAAGGAATCGTTGAGGCTGGCGTCAAATACATCAAAGGCAGCTTCCTGCCGCTACGCGAATTCCGTGATCTGGATGACGCCAACCGCCAGTTGCAGGCGTGGGTGATGAACGAGGCTGGCAACCGCATTCACGGCACGACCCGCGAAGCGCCTCTCAAGCGCTTTGCCGAAGTAGAGAAAGGCCTGCTCATTGCTTTGCCCAGCGTGCCGCCGCAGCTGGCCAGCTGGACCAAAGTCAAAGTCTACCGCGATGCTCACGTCCAATACGAGAACAACTACTATTCGGTGCCGTTCCGGCTGATCGGATCGGACCTGTGGCTGAAGTCGACCGACACCATGGTGACGCTGTATCGCGAACACGAAGCGGTTGCCAGCCATGTGAGGCTGAAGGGGAAAGGGCTGCGCGATACCGTGACCGATCATATGCCGCCCGAAGCACAAGCATGGCTAATGCAGGACACGCAGTGGTGTTTGAAATCGGCCTTGCAGATTGGCCCAGCCTGCCATGCCATGGTGCACGCCATGTTCAGCGACCATGTCTTGATCAAGATGCGTGCGGTGCAAGGCGTGCTGCGGCTCAAACAGAAATATGGCGGTGCCAGATTGGAAGCGGCCTGTTCGCGCGCCAACCATTACGGCACGCCGAGCTACAAGGTGGTCAAGACCATCCTGGAGAAGGGTCTGGATCAGCTCACCCCGCTCGCAGCCTTCGACGCACTTGCCATCACATACACCCAAGGCGGCCGTTTCTGCCGCGATACCCAAACCATTCTTCAATGAGGCCTGCCATGCATCCAATCCCCGAACTGACACCCCTGCTCAAACAACTGCGCCTGTCCGGCATCCTCGATTCTCTCGAAGCTCGCAACCGCGAAGCCATCGACCGCAAGCTGGCCTTCACCGATTTCCTCAGCCTGCTGATCCATGACGAAGTGGCCAGGCGGGAGCAGAAGAAGCTGGATCTGCGACTGCGACGTGCGAATTTCCGCAGCCAGAAGACGCTGGAAGGTTTCGACTTCGACCGGCTGCCCAATCTGAACCGCACGGCAGTCCATGATCTGGCCACCTGCCGTTTCATTGAAGAGAAAGTCTCCGTATTGATTGTGGGGCCGTGCGGCACCGGCAAAAGCCATCTGGCGCAGTCGCTGGGTCATGCGGCGGCCCGTCAGGGTTATGACGTGTTATTCATCACGCAGACCCAGCTCCTGAGCAGCTTGCGCGCAGCCCACGCGACCGGCAATTACGCGCGGCGATTTCAACATCTGGCCAAAGTGCCACTTCTGATCATTGACGACTTCGGACTCAAACCCTTGCGTTCACCCGAAGATGAAGACTTCCATGATCTGATCGCCGAACGCTACGAGCGTGCCGCAACCATTCTGACCAGCAATCTCGACTTTGATGAATGGGGTGAAGCATTCGCCTCCAATAAGATGGTTGGGGCTGCTACGCTGGACCGATTGCGCCACGGCGCCTATCGAGTGGTGTTGGATGGAGAGAGTTACCGCAGTCTGAAACCCATGCCGGAAAAGTCAAAACCGCCGGCAGGTAAAGGAGGTAAACCAACCCAGGCCTGATGCCCGTACAACCAAGGTAAAAATGCGATTGCCAAAACAGCATAAATCACGCATTCTTTACCCCCAGTTTGAGTCCCTGAAATGGCTGTTTAAAGTGGCGCCATTACGGCGGAAATCAGTGGCGCCTTAATGCCGAAAAGTGACATTTGTTTAGTCCGCTATGGGATGCGGTGCGGACGTAAGACCCAACACCAATAACGTCCGCTTGTATGGTTAGGGTGGTGGTATCGGCTTGTCGGGTAGCAGCGACACATCTCTGTGCCGCCGCCCCCTAAGAACCGTACTGGCGCCTCACGACGCATACGGCTCAAGCCTCTCAGAAGCATCTTTCAACACCCGGCATCACGAACAACCGTGATGCCTTCACAATACTCATAACCAGCCTTCTTGCGTGGTACTACATCCACGCCGGAAAGTGCACACACCCGATACTGCGGCGTCCATTTGCTTTCTTCTCGTTTAAAAGGTTCTCGTTACTCTTTTGTGATGAGAGACCAAGAAGAAGTCTGCCCGCTTTCGCGTGGAGTAATATTCCAACCCCTATCCTCTCCATTACAGAGAGGCCTTCGCTTTCTCTTCCATCCTTTACCCGCATATCAACAGCGTTCCTTGCGGTTAGCCTGCCGTTTCCGGCAACACTACGGGCTTACCCTGTTCCACTTGTATTTCAGAGCGAGGCGGACCCCTCCTATTCGCCGACGGCGCAACGTCCATGATGGCCCAACAAGAAAGAGCCATACCTTGCCGCTTACCATTTTGGTTCAAGCCTGTCAGCACATTTGGCTTGTTCTGTTTAACGACGTTTAATAGAGATTCACATTTGTTGGTCGTACCCGCTCATCCCTAGCGCCTCTCCACCTCTGTGCTGGCAGATTTCGTCTCCCCTCGCGGGTTGGCGTACCGAATTAATCGGCGGCTACATTGTCCCCGGAGCTTCACACCGAGCTGTTACCGGCTCCGCATGTCTGGGTAGGGAACGTTTGATGGAACAATCGGTTTCATCAGTTCATAATTCCTCCTGTGAAACAGAAATACAAGCGACTTTCAGGTCGCACTCTTGTGTAACAGTTAAGAAGCCGGGGTGGAGGGGCTAACGTCCGCATCTGCTCTCCTTACCGAGAGACAAACTCAGTTAGAATCCCCCCACCCACACCGCCAGCGTCGATGAGGAATCTATCGAGAGGTACTCATCTATTGATTTAACGTTCGACCGGTTGAAATTGCGTGCAACCTGCTGAATGTCGGCTTGAGAATAGTGGCCGTCTCTAATAATGCTTTCAACAATGGGATTTTGATCGTGCTGGGTCGCACAAATTTGTGTGCGCAATTCTGACCCGAGCGGCAGGCCGTACGGCTTGCTAGCTCCGGCGCCAAGAACAAATAAGGTTGGACTGCATATCAAGGTATTACGACCCCCATGTTACTTCCCATCAAAGCGCCAATGCAGCTCCTGCTCACGAAGCCAATCTACCTTTCCATACATATACCCAGGAAATTCAGCATCCAGCGTGGTTTGTCCAAGTACGAGCCGGCGGGCAAGCTCGGCAACAAAAGCTAACTCTGCTTCATTACGCACTTCCAATGGAGCTACCAAACTGATGCCGGTCGCCCATGAAAGGCGTTCACGCTTCAATGATGCAGATACGTCAAACTCAATACCTTCGGTCTTCATGCGTTTCCGAATATCCCGCAGCTTGTCGTAATGCATCTGTTGCTCCTCCGACGGCTGGCGGCTCGTGTAGCTGACGATCTTCTTGCGCGACTTCCCGATCTTGCGATAGTTCGTTGTGCAGCCATCAGAGATCCAGTCATCTTTGGGGCCGTCTCCTGCTTCCTTCCGGGATAGATCTTCAATTGCACCGTGATAAACATAACGTGGGTGACGCCACCAGACGATGACTCTCCGACCATTCATGATGAATCCAACTTCATCACACCAGGACAGGCTGTCCGGCTCCGTCTCCTCGTAGGAATGAGGGATAAACAAACCACCCTGCGACAAGTGCCAAGGATGGTTGCGGATGCACTGGTCCTGCATGCGCCCTAATCGTTCTAACTTAGTGTTCTTCATTCCGTCAGCTGCCCTGGATTTTGCAGTATGTAGCTGCTAAGCAGGTACCAAGATCTTCGTTTGTTTTGGTTGTCCACCTAGCTTCCCGTTTTCGCGAGCAGCGGTCGCTTTTGCTTCAGTAGAAGCCTTTCCTCCGATCTTGCCAATTTCTGCCGCCATCCAACGCTTTGAACCAAGGAATCCTTCCAGTAAGGCAGGGATGTAAAGGTCGGCATCCAGACGTGGGAAGTGGATACCAAGACCAGATGGGGTTATTTCGGCGTTAGCTAAGTCAGCAGGTCTGGCATGCTCCAATCCTTGAGCCTGTTTTGGTGAGAACGCCAAATCCAAACCAGAGGAAAGTGTGATCACTATGCGAGCAACACGACGATCATAGCGCACAGAAATGACGGATGGGTAAGCGGACTTTTTCGCAGCCGCGCGACGGGTTGCTATTTCAAAAGTGTCTTTAGTAATGACCATGTATTTGCCTCCATTCGTGGCATAGATTATCCAGATTAGCATTCAATCCATCTGCTATTTTTCCCAGTTCTTTGCGCGAGAAGCCGTAGTTTTCACGCAATTCAGGCGGTCCATGCGGGCAATGTAGTTTAAACACGGCTTCACAACCGTTTCCAATAACATGGACATGAACTGGACGATGATCATTCGGATAAATGACAACATTTAAACCATCGATCATCAGTACAGTTGGCATTATATCAATATCCTAAGCTGCTTGGGTTATTAATTATAGCCAATTATTTTGGCAAATATAATTTATATCGGCCAATATAATTCAACATAATTAACCGTACCTAATACCCCAAAAAACCTCCCTTGGACACCCCAGTCCGCAAATGGCACAATTCTGGCACACCAAGAACGCAAAAAAGCACTGAAAATAACAAACAAACACAAAAAGAAAAACCCGCTAACTGTGTGAATTAGCGGGCTTTATGTGGTGGGCCCTGATGGACTTGAACCATCGACCAAAGGATTATGAGCTGAGTAGCTCGTTGGCAAGCCGTGCATTTACAGGGCTGGCAAGCTATAAATATTTGTGTGCAACAGAATGTGCAACGACAAACCAATAACTTTCTGTTTTATAACGACATTTTACAAGCGTTCATTGCTTGTCTTCAAAACTGTAGTCGTATGTCAATGCGTCCTCACAAACTATGTTGCGATTTACGATATGACGAAGATGCTCTTGTCCGCAGAGCAATCGCTCTCTACATAACTCAACGTTATCAAGCATTATGTCAACGCCGTAAATAGTAGATAGTGCAGTTGCAAAATCAATTCCATTTTCCAGTTTGCGTATAAGCACTTCGCTTAAAAACTGCCCATCACCACAACTATTATCTAAAAATGTTTTGGTGGGGTCTTTGAATTGGTCTTGCGGCAATTTGTCCAGCATCTCTTGCACAAGTGCTGTTGGCGTAAATACTTCTGCGTTTGCTTTGATTCGCAATTTGTCACGCGCAATGCCTGACATATATTCTCTGTTGCGTGCGTGTTGTATTGACAATTCCAGCATATGCTTCTGTGCATTTGCATCTTGCTTAGCCATATCTTATCAATATCAGCTACAGCAATTTACATATTCACAATAAGCGATCTGATTACTTTTTCTTAGTGGCTGGTGCTGGACGCAGCGTAATGTCAATTCGCAACATTCCAGCAGCTTTAGCAATTGCATCTAATATAGCAACATTCGTAACGCCCTTAACATTCGCCTTAATCACACCAATTGCAGAAACTACATTTTTTTCTCTTAACACCGCATCAATTTCAGTTGCAAATGCCTTCTTCTCAAGTGCCTGCACTCTCTTCCTTGCCTTTTCAAGTGTAGCCTTTACATCAGCTGGCGTAGGCACTTTACGTGGTTTGCGCGGTTTTGCTGATGCAGATGATTTGGTTTTCTTTGTAGCAGTAGATTCAGCCATAATTATTCCCTTTAGTTAACAATATATTAATCATAATGATTTAAATATGACATTACAAGATATGTGATCCTCTTAAGTGTTTTTGCTATTTCCTACACAATTCTCACCGAAAAATGCGCTATGGCAGAGCTTAGTCCCACGTTATTGACCATATAGCGAAAGCAAGCGCTAATATTCCAGCTATAATCTGCCCATTCGAAAGCAATAGCCCGCCCACAATCGCTATCGCGGCGCTCATTATCTTTAAAAACACGTCGCCCCCATTATGCGCCATTCGCCCGCCCTTTAACCGTTTTTTCAGCTCTCTTCACTCGTCATCATCTTCATCAATCGTTTGGCTGCAATCAACTGATAATTTGCTCTTTAGTGATTTGCAAAATGCCGCAAGCTCATTTTCGCTTGTGGTCGCACCTGTCACCACATCAGAACCGATAACAATGATCGCTGCAATTAACACTACCAAAATTCCACCCAGCAAATACAACCGCTTTCTCGCACTCTTATTTGTGTAATCCACTTTCCCAGCACTTCCTTTTCCAAACCTTAGTTCTATACCCCACACAGTGCGTGGTATGAACATCATAAAGGAAAGTAGAATTGAAACGATTAGCAAAAGATAACTTGATAATGTGAGAGCACAGAAGAGAAGCAAAGCCAATATGGTTTTGGTGATTATCTTGTGCTTTCGAAAAGTTGGCTGCATATCTTTCATTGTGTCTATACAGTTATCGCGCACCACTCTTTTCATTCGTATGTTATGTCCACTTTCTAGTCTGCGCTTGCCGCAATAATCTCTACAATTTAGAGATTTTACGCTCAATGAAATATTCAGTTTTGCATTTACTGCCCCTATTTTTTGTGCTGTTTCCTTCTAAGTTCCTTTACTAATGCGTCGGTGCCATCTGCAATATTATCCAAAGGATGGTTCTTGCAGTAATTGTCCATCCACAAAAACATTGAAGCGGGGTCAACCCCCTTTAATATATTTTCGTTTTTGCTTATCGCAACACCATCCACAAATCCAACCACCCAGTCGCCTAATGCAAGCGCACCCACATCATTCGCCCCACCTGAACGGGCTTTAACCCAGTCACCGCATCCGACAGCGCCAAATATGACAATTGCTTGGGAATTGGCAGAAAGTGTAACTGCCAGCGTAATTAGCAATAATTGAAAATATCTCATGGGATTTTACCTTACATAGCGTTACTGTTTAGGGTAATACCTCGTTCGCCGCCAAACCGCGTATTTAGTATAATTGCCACCACTTACCGTCAATAGGGAAAGGGATAATATGGACATGAAATATGAGCAGGTAGTGGAGCAACTAAACGATAACACAAGTCTATGGTGGGTGCGGAATCTTGTGCAACCGAAGAAAATTACATCCAAACAACATTACAACAGTATTAGAGAAGCAATCATTGCGGCACATAAAGAGCACCTAAATGGAAGTAACGGCAATCCAATAATTGTGGATAGTAGGGGAGAAAAGCAAATAAAAATTGAAGTTATCAAGAGATTTTGGGATGAGGGGGTTGTTTGAAAGTAGCGATTTTCAATTTAATTTGCTCGCGTGTCACTTTGATTTGCATGTTAGTTACACGAGCTAAAATACTGAATTTCAATTTGCGTGTTGCTGAGGAATTTCCATATACACACATCCTCGCTCATTCACCGCTTCATTAATCAGCTCATCAAACGTGCTTGCAAATATATCTTGCAAGTCTGCATATAGTTCCGCAATTTCTTCGTCACTTGCTTTTGCTGCCATAAGTTGGTCAAACAGTTTATGTTGCATATTGGCTTTCTAATGCATTTAGCGTATTGCCGCGTTTGCCTTTGCAAGCTGCTGCCGTAGGCGTTCTGCATACGCCTTGTCATTTCGCTTTTTCAAATTGCTATAAGCTCTCATAGCCAACACCGTATCCATTTCGGTCGGCGGTTGCTGTGCATCGCTTGCTGCAATTAGCGCCATAACTTTACCAACCTTGTTTTGCTTTTTCACAATACTTGGCTGGACGGTTTGCACTCGCTTTGTGTTTACAATAATTTCGTTTATTTTCATCGTCGCCTCCTTTAATGTATTTATTGGCAAGCAACAATGATGCAAGCACAACGTTAATTTGTATAACATTGTGCTTGCTTTAGCAGATCACTTACTTTTGTTAGATTTTGCTGACTTACTTACCGCTTCAATAGCATTATCCAATTCTCCGCTTTCTGCACATTCTTTTAGCGTCTCAAGCGTTTTAATCAAATCGTTTGCGTCTGCAATTGCGATTGCGTTTTTGCCTTTCGCAAACTCAATTACTTTTGCACCATATTTCACACTCAAACAAAGCTTCCCATCGTTTGCAACAAACCACCATTCCTTAAATCGCTTTGGAATTTGTGTTGTTTTGCGTTCGCCAGTTTCTGCATCCTTAACCGTATGCGATTGCATTGGCAAATACTCTTTACCAGCTTGCTTTGCACGCGCACATTCCAGTTGTTCTGCAATCCGCGCACACAACTTATTTCTGCGTTGCAATAACGGTGGCAATTGCACAGGACGGGTTGCTTGCACCAGCTTCAGTTGCGCTAATTTACTCATTTTCACTACTCCTTTTGTTGTAATCCAGCCTTTACTGTAGTGTCACCCGTTCAATTCCTCAAGCATTTTCATCGTATTATCAGGCAGTTATAGAGCCTTTTGCCCTGTCTTTGCCTGTTAGTGCCTGCTATCGCTGTATAGCCCTATTCATAGCCCTTTCAAGCGCCCTATTGGTTCCCGCATTATTTTTATTGGTTATTGATTTTTAAGGATAAATAAGGATATGGAGCAGACTATGAATTTGACTGAAAAGCAGGGCTATATTGGGCTTAATAAACAGACGGTTGGCAGCGTATGGGCTGACTGGCTGGCAAGAGGCGCGGGGATTGACTTTAACTATGGGCTGACAGTTATGCCTGGCAAAAGGCTTGTTAAGCATTTAGCAGGGGTAAGGAATGTTAATGGCAATAAGGCATATAGACATTTGAACAGGGATGAGCTGGAACAAGCATTACATAGATTGGTGGATATATTAAACAGACTGATTTACAAGAATGCATACAAACGGTTTGGCAAGAAACTTGACGGAATTATGGTTATTGAAGGGGATTACTACGGCAAAGATTTACACGCGCACTTTGCACTAAGCAAGCCTAAATATTTAACTGTTAAGGAGTTTGCGAAATTGGTTAGGCGCGCGCTTGATATGAGTGGCGATTTCGCAATTTGTAACCCGAATTACAATCCGAATAATGACAATTTGGACAAAAAATACAGATACAAATTGGATATTATTGATAGAGATTGGCTGTATTACATTACGAAAGAATTAAATAACGACACTGTGCAAAACCTGCACTTTATTTAATTAAGCATTCTTGTCCTGAGTGACGCTTGCGGTTAATGTTAATAAGCACTTGAGAGTGCTTAATTGTATAAACACGCTCAATACATTCGTAATTCACAATAATCAAACATTCAATAACACCACACAACGATACAAACACAGAATAATAATTAAATACAGAACTACAGATTTTTAATTAATACACATACGAACAAGCATAGACACTCTAAAACACGCTGGCGCAAGCGTGTGCAGAGTAAGTATGCTGCAAACAATTCGAAGCGCTTGCAGCGCGATTAAAGCTGCCACTAAATCACAAATCAAAAAACCAATAATATTACGCAATATTATTGTTATTTGCGCATTGCTACAGATAAATACTTAATTGAAGGAGTGAAAATGCGAATTGCTAAAATAATTGAAAAAGGACTTGAGGTTTTGAATCAACGAAAACAAACTACTGCTAACGAAATTACTTGGTTAGGAGATAGGAAAATGAGTCAGGCACGCACTTTGAATGAGAAGGAATTGAAACTGCTTTTGCTGTTTATTAATACGCGCAAATATGCAGCGCGGGATCGCGCAATGATATTGATGCAATATTATGCGGGAATGAGAATTGGAGAAACGGTTGCGACGAAAGTTGGCGATGTGGTTGCTACTGACGGAACGATTAAGCAAGAAATACGCTTAACTGCGGAGCAAACGAAAGGCAAATATGCACGAACGGTGATGCTTTGCGAAAAGTTGCGAAAGGAATTGCTTGCATATCTGCAACACCGTTATGCAACCAAGCAGCTAACATTGATTAGTGCAGCAGAAATGAAAAAGCCGCTATTTGCTACGCAGAAACGCGAGGGATTTAATGCAAATACGGGTGCATATCATATCAATATGCTTTACAAAGCGGCTGGATTGGTAAATTGCAGTTCGCACAGCGGCAGGCGCAGCTACCTAACTTTGCTCAGTTCTAAGTCAGTTCCATTAAAAGTGTTGATGGAATTGGCTGGACATAGACAAGCACAAACTACGATGCGTTATATTGATGTGACTACAGATATGAAGAAGGCTGCTGTTGAGTTGATTTGATTTACTTTGCTATTTTTAACCTTTGCTGCCACTCTCATATCGCAAGTTGGAATACAATCAAAAATTACAACTAGAAGACAGGGAGCAACAAGATGCAACTCATATTCGCAACGCTGTGCGGTATTGCAGGCGGTATTGCAGTGATGTTGTTTTTTATATACCTGGAATTGGTTCGCATCAATTCCTACGCAAAAGAAATAGCAAACTTACTGCGGCATAGAGCGGACAGCGCCAACGTCGTAGAAATATAAACCAACATATGTTGCGAAAAGCGGCTGAGTTGCACGGGCACATTAATTGATGTAGTTTTTCTTCTTGCGTTCTACCCGATTAATTATTTGAGACGTAAGCGTCCAACCGCGCCACCTGTTCAGTTGAGCCAGATTATGCAGCAGGTTTGATGGGCAGGAGTTCGTCGATGCGACGCATAGTCCAGACGGGAAGTTTTTCCAGTGTATCTTTGAGCCAGGCAGAAGGTTCGATGCCGTTCAGTTTGGCAGTGGCGAACAAGCTTTGGATGGCGGCTGCCCGTTTACCGGCCCGTTCACTCCCCGCGAACAACCAATTCTTCTTGCCAATGGCAATCGGGCGGATGGCATTTTCCACCGGGTTGTTGTCGATGGGTAAGTTACCCGTTTGCGCATAGCGAATCAGACTTGCCCAGCGATTCAGGCTGTAGTCGATCGCACGTGCCAAGCCGCTACCGTCCGCAGTCGTAACGCGCAAATGGATCAGCCACTCATGCATCTCAGCCAGAATTGGTAGACTGTGTTGCTGACGATGCAGCATCCGAGCAGATTGATCCATCTCCCGGGATTGCTCTTCCACCGCATACAAACTGGCGATACGCTTCAATGCCTCTGCAGCCTGTGGATGCGCACCACTGACCTGAAGATCAAAGAACTTACGTCGGGCATGCGCCCAGCAGCCCAGCTCGGTGATGGCAAATACGGCATCAGCGGCAAACATTTTCTTATAGCCCCCGTAGTCATCGACCATGAGACTACCTTGCCAGCCATGCAGGAAGTCTCTGGCATGCTGACCCGAACGACTGCTCTGGTAATCGAACACCACGATCGGCGGACCGGTATCCAGATCATTGCTGCGATAACTCCACAGATATGCTCGGCGGGTCTTGCCTGCTCCGGGATCCAGTTGTTTGACCGGCGTCTCGTCGGCATGTAACACCGTTCGCTGCTTGAGCAGTTCCATTAGCCTGTCCGCCAGCGGTTGCAGGGCAAAGCCCATGCGACCGATCCATTCACTCATGGTGCTGCGTGACAGGTTGACCTGCTGCCGGGTTGCGATCTGCTCCAATCGATAAAGGGGCAAGTGATCCAGATACTTGCTGGTGGCAACCCAAGCCAACAAACCCGGGGCGGCCAGTGAACCGTCAATCACCGCAGGCGCGACTGGCGCTGCCGTGATGGTTTCGCACTGGCGGCAGGCATACTGGGGGCGGATATGACGGACTACAAAGAAGCGTGCCGGTTCGATATCCAGTTGTTCGCTAACATCCTCGCCGATCTTGACCAGTTCGGACTGGCAAGCTGCACAGGTACAGGTTTCCGGTTCATGACGTACCTCAACACGTTCCAGATGTTCAGGTAGCACCTGACGCCCGGCACGACTTCTCGGGACGGCGGGTACAGGCAACTTGAGTTCTGATTCGACGGCGGCGATGTCCTGAGCGATATCCTCTTCGAACAATGAGCGCTGTTCTGCGCTCATTGCTTCGCTCTTGACCCCGTAGCGGATGCGGCGCAGATAAGCGACTTCCTGAACCAGTGCCTGAATCTTGATGTCTTGGGAACGGATAGTTGAAGCCTGAGAATTGATGAGCTCGGTCAGTCGAATGAATTCGGCGTCCGAGGCGTGAATCGGAGGGGGCAAAACACTACCAGCAAGTTCTGGAATATCGATTGAAACAGCCGTTTTATTCAGTGAATTCATTGGGTTGCATTATACCACGCACCCATCCGTAATGCACTAAATTAGCAGGGTAAATAGGCTGGATTTATGTGCTAAACCCGCCAGATATCCGAAGGCTTTGCACACAATCTTTGCCAGTCCACTCCGATGGTCAGCCAACTCCACTGTTCGGCACTCATCCGGAACAAGGTGTCATCCGGACTCGGCCAGCGGAATCGCCCCTTGTGCAATCGGCGATGACATAGCCAGACACCGGTGCCATCCCAGATCAGCAACTTGAGGCGTGAGTAATTGCGATTGGTGAATCCATAGGCCGTGCCATCACAGGGGGAACGACCATCGATCTGCTGAATCAATTGTGACAGGTGATCGATACCACAGCGCATGTCCACCGGTGCCCGGTGCAGGAATACCTGTTCCGGCTGGATCATTTGAGCCACACGTTTAACCAGTGGGCGCACATCTGTGCCTGATTGCCAGGCCAGCGGATATTGATGTGCGTAGCGTTCTTGGTCAGATTGATCTCGATTGCCTCACTGCATGCGGTATCCATATCGGGTCTTGGAGGCAATTCGACTTGTACGGGAACCAGCCTGGAAGGTTCGCTTGTGACTGGTACTGGCAATTCATTCCGATACTGCTTGATCCATCGGCGCAGCAGGTTGGCATTGACGCCGTGTGCCAGCGCGATTCCTGAAACCGATACCCCAGGTTGGCATAGTGCGGCCAGTCCTTGCTTGAATTCAGGTGTGTGTTTGCGACGGCGAGGCGTCGGATGTGTAGTGCTCATAATAAGTGTCCACCAGAAATAGGTGGACACTATGCTCTTAGCTTTCGCTTACCGAATCAATGTGGAGCGGCTGGACGCTTACTTTGAGACTGCAATGGAGGCTAATTTGAGACACACAAACACTGTAATACTGCTGTTCCACTCATTATCCTTAAACAATGTGAAGGAGGAGCAAATTATCCGAATTTCAAATGCACTAACTAAAAACGAACTTAATGCTACGGATGACGATGCCAACACTTTACTGCATCTAGCTGCCAAAAAAGGCTACAACAACCTATTTGCGGGATTGCTAAATTTAGGAGCTGATCCTACTCTACGAAATAAAGATGGCAGCACCGCTATAGATTTGTTCAATGTGCCTTAAGCTACACCCAATGCACAACCAAAACCTGTCTCTCTTTGCCAGTGCCACCTGCTTCATTCAGGCAGTGTCTTCTTTTCCGCTTTTCGTTTCTTCGCGCAGCAAGTGATTAAATCCTGCAAGTTCGTGCGCACGCATACGCGGTTTTAGATGGCTATAATGTTTTTCGATCATTGCAACACTTGTTCCCATTTGCGCTGCAAGCAAATGTATGTCCATACCAGCATATACTAAACCTAATGTTGCATAAGTGTGCCGCAAACTATACAGCGTTCGCGCTTTGTCAGTTTTTCTATCAATCAGTAAGTCAGCTTCTTTTAGCAGTTCTTCAAAAGTTTGTGCAAGTGATTTAGTCATACTGCCATCTGGCAATCTAAATACTTCCTTATCAACGCCTTTGCTAATCAATTCATCAAAGCTCAAATCCTTAATATCATCTGTGCGCTGCTGTATGCGCTGCAAATAAGTAACGACATTGTGTCGTGCAACCAATTCACGCTGTCCAGTTTTGCCATCAACATTCATCAACAAATACTGCCTGCCTTTTTCCTCAAAAAAGCTAATGTGCTTCCACTTCAGCCCATAACTTTCTGTGCCGTGTCGCATTCCAGTGTTAGCCAGTATCAACACATAATCACGCAACAATTCGCGCATCCAAGTCGATTTGCCACCCCTGCCGTGCTTTACCCAGTTACGCATAAAGCGATACAGCTTACGATATTCATCTATTGTAAAGTCAGCGCGCCGTTCGCTTTTCGCACCCTTGTTTTTTAATTCTGGCACTTGCGATTTAGTCATATAACCGCGTTCCATCGCCACATCAAATATGCGATTGAGTGCGGAGTTGTGTGTGCTGATCGTGCTTGCTTTTGCTTCGTGACCCAGCTTCACTTTACGCCAAGCTGCAAATTCCAACATCAACGCATAATCAACATTTGTGATGTTGTATTTGCCAAAAAACGGATCTAAGTAATTGTTGATTGCAATGATGTAGTCTTTATATACGCTTTTGCCTTCGCCACCATCTAATGCATCTTGCAGCTTTTGTTTTGCTACTGCTGCAACTTTGGAAAAACGCTTGCTTACTACGGGCAAACCTTCCTCACTCAAAAATTTTGCACGGGCATACTTATCAACTGCCGCTGCCTTTGCTTTCTCTAATTCCGTTTGCTTCGTTGTTATTCGCAGCCATTTATTGCCAATACGAAAACGCGCCTGCCAGGCAGAGCTACGCTTGCGCTGCGTAAGCACTATCTTGCCTTCCATTATTGCTACGGAATTTGCTGATAACTGCGGCATTGCACACCTCAAAACAAGTGAAAAACCAATTGTTATAGTTTGCACTCATTCCAAGAAGTGTGCAACAAGTGTGCAACGAATAAAAAAGCACCTATATTGCTATAAGTGCTTGATTATTGGTGGGCCCTGATGGACTTGAACCATCGACCAAAGGATTATGAGTCCTCTGCTCTAACCAACTGAGCTAAGGGCCCGAAAAGGATCAGCTTGTGCCAGTCTAGTTTTCGCTGTCCAAAAAGCTCTTCAGCTTTTCGGAACGCGATGGATGGCGGAGCTTGCGCAACGCTTTTGCTTCGATCTGCCGGATACGCTCGCGGGTCACGTCGAATTGTTTGCCCACTTCTTCCAGCGTATGGTTGGTGTTCATTTCGATGCCGAAGCGCATCCGCAATACCTTGGCTTCCCGCTGTGTCAGGCTGTCGAGGATATCTGCCGTTGCACCGCGCAGGCTCTCGTAAATCGCCGCATCGATAGGCACCGCGGTATGCGAGTCTTCGATGAAATCTCCCAAATGGGAATCATCGTCGTCACCCACCGGCGTCTCCATCGAGATCGGCTCCTTGGCGATCTTGAATATCTTGCGGATCTTGTCTTCCGGCATTTCCATCTTCAGCACCAGCGTAGCGACATCCGGCTCCTGGCCGGTCTCCTGCATGATTTGCCTCGAAATACGGTTCATCTTGTTGATGGTTTCGATCATGTGCACCGGGATGCGGATGGTCCGCGCCTGGTCGGCAATGGAACGTGTGATCGCCTGACGTATCCACCATGTGGCGTAGGTGGAGAATTTATAGCCGCGGCGATATTCGAACTTGTCGACCGCTTTCATCAGGCCGATATTGCCTTCCTGGATCAGGTCGAGGAATTGCAGTCCGCGGTTGGTGTATTTTTTTGCGATTGAGATCACCAGGCGCAGGTTGGCCTCGATCATGTCGCGCTTGGCGCGGCGGGCCTTGGCTTCCCCGTTGGTCATCTGGCGGTTGATTTCCTTCAGGTCGCGAATCGGAATACCGACCCGCTGCTGCAATTCCAGCAGAAGATTTTGCTGCTCCAGAATGGAATGCCGGTAGCGTTCCAGCGTTTCGCTGTAGGGCTTTTTCGTCTTCAGCTCGTTATCCAGCCATTGCAGGTTATCTTCGTTGCCGGGAAAGGTCTTGATGAAATGCGCGCGAGGCATCTTGCCTTTCGTCACGCACATGTCCTGGATGGCGCGCTCGCTGCGACGCACTTCTTCAACCAGACCGCGCATGGTGTCGCACAACGCATCCACCTGCTTTGCGGTGAAGCGGAATTTCATCAGTTCGTCGGAGATGCCCGTCTGCAATTTGTCATATTGCTTGCTCCGGTAGCCGTACTTGACATAAGCCTTGCCCAGCTTGGTGAACAAGTCCGCAATCACGGCAAAACGCTCCAAAGCATCCGTCCTCAACTGGGCCAGATTTGCAGCAGCCGCTGCCGCTGCAGCTTCTTCATCCTCTTCTTCGTCCTCGGCGTCGCTGTCGGCAGCGCTGGTTTCATCAACCTCATCGTCGCCGTTATCGGCGATGATGGCCTCATCCTCGACGTCCACAAAACCGTCGATCAGCTCGTCGATGCGCATTTGATCGGCTTCGATCTTGGCCGCTATCGCAAGAATTTCGGCTATGGTCGCCGGACAGGCGGAAATGGCCTGTATCATGTGTTTCAGGCCTTCTTCGATACGCTTGGCGATTTCGATTTCTTTTTCGCGCGTGAGCAATCCGACCGTTCCCATTTCGCGCATATACATGCGCACCGGGTCCGTGGTGCGGCCGAACTCAGAATCAACCGTCGAAAGCGCGGCCTCGGCCTCCTCGACCGCATCCTCATCCGCTACCGCTGGCGCGACGTCGGTCATGATCAGCGTTTCGGCATCAGGGGCCACATCGCACACCGAGACGCCCATCTCGTTGATCATGCTGACCACGCCTTCGATCTGCTCGACTTCCAGCATATCCGGCAAATGGTCGTTGATTTCCGCGTAGGTCAGATAGCCGCGCTCCTTGCCCAGCACGATCAAGGCCTTCAGGCGCGTGCGCCTCGCTTCGATATCCTGCAACTGGTCAGTTGCCGGCTGTGCGACAGCGACGGCTTCATTCTTGACCGGCTTTTTCTTGTCTTTAAGCTTTGCCATGTTCATATTCCTAAATTTGCGCCTAAATTTGCGTAAGACCCCGCCGCTTTCTATTGCGCCAGGTGATCGTTAATGCCGCAGAAAAGCGGCGGATTATACCCCAAATCGTCAGTTTTTCCTAACCAGCCTAGATGCTTAGCTTTGCACGGGCGATCGACCATTAACATGCGTTGCCGGTCAGACTCTTTGCTGCAAAAGCCGGTATTGCTCGCGTTCCGGAGCCGTCAAATTGGACAAACCTTTGGCTTCAAGCAATTGGCGCTGCTTGCGGCGTTGCCCTTCGTTGAACCTGCTGATCAGCCCTGCAAACTCTGCAGCCACATCAAAGTTTTCGCCCCACAACAGCATATCCGCCTGTGCGGCGGCCAGCATTTTTTCGTGGGCTGTGCCTTGAAAAAGCTGGGCCAGCGTTGGACCGTTCAGCGTGAAGTCAGTTTCACGCAACACCATCAGCACGGCCAGAACCGCTTCGGCATCTGCACCTTGGGCGTACCACTGGTCGGGCATTCGTTGTCCCAGTTCCGGTTGTGCGATCAGGCATTGCAACCACAAGCGTTCTGCTGATGGCGGAGTACGCCCCGCTTTTTGAAACGTGACACGAGTCCCCTTTGCAACCGGCTTGATTTCATAAAGCGCCTCCAATTCGGCTTGGCTGACTCCCGAAAGCGCGGCAACCTCCTTGCGCAGCAACAGCGCCGTAGCCGGCGCGACGATCGAGGTCAGCAACGGCCTAGCGCGCTGCAGTAACTGGTTGCGGCCTTCCTGGGTGACCAAATCCAGCCCCGCGCTGATCTCCCGCAACAGGTAGGACGACAGCGGCATCGCATCCCGAACACGCTGCTCAAATGCACCCCTGCCGAATTCGCGAATGAAACTGTCCGGATCATGCTCGACGGGCAGGAACAGGAAGCTGATCCGTTTGCCATCCTGCAAAAACGGCAGTGCATTTTCCAGCGCGCGCCAGGCCGCTTTCTGCCCCGCCTTGTCGCCGTCAAAACAGAACACGATGTGTTCGCACAGCCGCAATAACTTCTGCACGTGGTAGGGCGTGGTTGCCGTACCCAGCGTTGCGACCGCATATTCAACGCCGTGTTGTGCGAGTGCCACCACGTCCATGTAGCCTTCCACCACCAGCACCTGCTGGGCGGAACGTATGGCTTTCTGCGCCTGATACAGGCCGTATAGCTCGCGCCCTTTCTCAAATAGCGGCGTTTCCGGAGAATTCAAGTACTTCGGCTCGCCCTTGTCCAGTACCCGCCCGCCGAAACCGATGACCTGTGCACGCACATTGATGATGGGGAACATGATTCGGTCGCGAAACCGGTCATAGCGCTTGCTTGCGCCATGAACGCGTGTAGCGCGAGCATCTGGCGGCGCCTCCCTTGCGGGGGCTTCGTCCTCCTTGTCGATCACCAGGCCGGTTTCGCTCAATGCGGCAGCCTGATAATCGGGGAACGCGGCGGCGAGGTTTTGCCAGCCGTCCGGCGCGTATCCGATGCCGAATTTGGCCGCGATCTCGCCGCTCAGGCCGCGCTGCTTGAGGTACTCGATCGCGCGCTGGGAATGCTTGAGCTGTTCGCGATAATAACGCGTGGCGGTTTGCATCACCTGATACAGGTCCGGCGCGACTTTCTGGTAAGCCTCGCCGGCCGCCGGCCGCTCATGCGGAACCTCCAATCCCACGCTGCGGGCCAGTTCCTCGATCGCCTCGACAAAGCCCAGCCCGGTGTGTTCCATGACAAAGCCGATCGCCGTGCCATGCGCGCCGCAGCCAAAGCAATGGTAGAACTGCTTGGTCTGGCTGACGGTGAATGAAGGGGATTTTTCGCTGTGGAACGGACAGCAGGCAACGTAATTCGCACCGGCCTTCTTGAGCGGGACGTAGCGCTCGACCACGTCCACGATATCGAGACGGTTAAGCAGGTCCTGAATGAAGTTTTTTGGAATCACGCCAGCACCGCCCTCTCATCAAGTTCGACACTTCCCGTCCTGCATTCTCAAGTTACGGCGGTATCGTGCAGCGTGGATAAACCTGGAACTACCTGGACAATTGGGCCTTTATCATGGTAGAGACCTTGCCCATGTCGGCGCGTCCTGCCAGCTTGGGTTTAAGCACACCCATCACCTTGCCCATGTCTTGCTGGCTGGCCGCAGCGGTTGCCGCGATCGCCTCGGCAACGGCAGTGGCAATCTCCGCTTCGCTGAGTTGTTGCGGCATGTAGCCTGCCAGCACGCTCATCTCGAACTTTTCGACATCCGCCAAGTCCTGGCGGCCCGCCGCTTCATACTGGCTGATGGAATCGCGCCGCTGCTTGTTCATCTTTTCGATGATGGATACCACGTCCGCGTCCGTCAATTCGATGCGCTCATCGACCTCGCGCTGTTTCATCGCGGCGAGCAACAGGCGTATCGCACCGAGGCGCGCCGTTTCCTTGGCGCGCATCGCGGACTTCATGTCTTCAGTGATTTGCTGCTTGAGACCCATATCGAAACCGGCCCTTGCCCAGGCTGGGCGGAAAGTCGGAATTAATACAGCTTTGGAGGAAGGACCTGGCTCATCAGGCGCTTGTAATGGCGCTTCACGGCGGCGGCCAGCTTGCGCTTGCGCTCTGCGGTCGGCTTTTCGTAAAACTCGCGGGCACGCAAATCGGTCAGCAGCCCGGTCTTTTCGACGGAACGCTTGAAACGACGCATCGCAACTTCAAACGGCTCATTCTCTTTTACACGTACAGTTGTCATGGACAAACTACCTTCTACAAAAAATTTGAGGGCGTGATTCTAGCAAAAGACCCGTACTCCCACAACCCGTATTTACTGCACCGTGATACGGGCAAATTTGCGCTTGCCGACCTGCGCCACCACGATCTGCCCGGCCTCGACCGCCGCGTTTTTGTCGTGAACGCGCTCCCCGTCCAGCTTGACCGCGCCCTGCTGGATCATGCGCATCGCTTCGGATGTTCCGTCCACCAAGCCGGCTTGCTTGAGCAATTGCGGCACAACGATGCTTCCGCCAAGCGCAGATACGCTGATTTCCGGCATATCCTCGGGCAATACGCCCTGCCGAAAACGTGCTTCGAATTCAGCCAGGGCGGCTTCCGCAGCCTGCCGGTTATGGAATCTCGCCACGATCTCCTGCGCCAGCAACACCTTGATGTCGCGCGGATTGCGCCCGCCGCTCACTTCTGTTCGCCAGCCGGCAATTTCGTCCAGACTGCGGAAGGACAACAATTCCAGATAACGCCACATCAGGGTATCCGAGATCGACATCAGCTTGCCGAACATTTCCTGCGGCGCATCGGTGATGCCGATGTAATTGCCCATCGACTTGGACATCTTGTTCACGCCGTCCAGGCCTTCCAGCAATGGCATGGTGAGTACACACTGCGAAGGTTGCCCATAATGCTTCTGCAGTTCGCGCCCCATCAGCAGATTGAACTTCTGATCGGTTCCGCCCAGCTCGATATCCGCCTTGAGTGCCACGGAATCGTAGCCCTGCACCAATGGATAGATGAATTCGTGGATCGCGATCGGCTGGTTGCCCTTGTAGCGTTTGGAAAAATCATCGCGCTCCAGCATCTGCGCAACGGTATGCGTGGCCGCCAGTTTGATCAAATCAACCGCGCTGAATTTGTCCATCCATGCCGAATTGAACACGATCTCGGTTTTATCCGGATCCAGCACCTTGAATACCTGGTCGCGATAGGACTGCGCGTTTTCCAGCACCTGCTCCCGGGACAATGGCGGACGGGTGGTGTTCTTTCCGCTGGGGTCGCCGATCATGCCGGTGAAATCACCGATCAGGAACAGCGCATGATGACCCAGATCCTGCATCTGGCGCATCTTGTTGAGCAACACGGTGTGCCCGAGATGCAGATCCGGCGCGGTCGGATCAAAGCCTGCCTTGACACGCAACGCGCGCCCCTGGGCGAGCTTCCGCTTCAATTCATCTTCAAGCAGCAATTCGTGAGCGCCGCGCTTGATTTGCGCCACCGCGTTTGTCGTTTCCGTGAGCTTCATTTCCGGTTTGGTCGTTTCAGTCATAATCATCTTCAAATCTCATCAGGGCAATGTCCATAACACGACAATTCCATGCTCCGGCCAAACTATCGGCCGCGTATTGCCATCCATCAGCCCGGTTTTGAGGTGGTGTCCCTTTCTGTTACAGTTCGCACGGTTCCTCGGCACAACACGTTGCAGGAACAAAGAAAAGCAGCTCGGGAAGACGCGAATGTTAACCCAAAACCCGTGCAGCCAAGGACGCAAAATGACAGAAAACAAAAAAAAGCTGCGCTGGTTCGTCGCCTTGTCGGCACTTCCATTACTTGGAGTGGTTACCGCTTTCGGCCTGGTTCCGCAAAACGATTTTGATTTGGCCTCGAACAAGGTCGATATCGAAAACATTGCAATCCCCAAAGCCGCTGTTGCCAGAACGGTTGCCGATTACTGGCGCAACGAGCGGGTTCAACGTGGCGATACCGTTGATGAGCTGCTGCGCCGCCTGAGCATTGATGATCCGGCCGCAAGCGAATTTCTGCGCAAATCCGCAGAGGCGGCATCGTTCCGCAAATTGCCGGTAGGTACCGAAGTGCAGGCCGAAATCAGCGCCGCTGGAAACTTGATGGCGATGCGTTATCTGGACGGCGACAGCGTGCAGGTGGCGATCAGCAGACAGGGCGGCGATTTCCATGCCAAGACCATGCCGGCACAGCTGGAGACCCGCTTGTTCGTTCGCAGCGGCGAAATCAAAACCAACCTGTTCGCCGCGACCGATGAAGCCGGGTTGCCCGATACAGCCGCCAACCAATTGAGCGATCTGTTCAGCGGCGATATCGATTTCCATCATGACTTGCGCAAGGGCGACACATTCACCCTTATCTATGAAATGACCTACAGCAACGGCGCGTTGCTGCACATGGGCCGCATTCAGGCAGCCGAATTCGTCAATCAGGGACACGTGTACCGGGCCCTGTATTTCCAGAAGGATGCCCAGCACGGCGATTATTTCACTCCGGATGGCAAGAGCGTGCACAAGGCATTTCTGCGCTCGCCCATCGCGTATTCGCGTGTGAGTTCAAGCTTTTCCCTCTCCCGCTTTCATCCGATACTCAAGAAATGGCGCTCGCACAAGGGTACCGATTTCGCCGCGCCGATGGGCACCAAAGTCAAAGTGACCGCTGACGGAATCGTGGCCGTGGTCGGCAGGCAGGGCGGCTACGGCAATGTCGTCATGGTCAGCCATCAGGGGCGCTATACCACGGTCTATGGGCACTTGTCCCGCTTCGCGACAGGCCTGCACAAGGGCCAGCATGTTGCGCAGGGCGAAGTGATCGGCTATGTCGGCATGACTGGCCTGGCAACGGGGCCGCACCTGCATTACGAATTCAGGGTGAACGGCCAGCAGCGCGACCCGTTGCGCGTCGCCTTGCCCGATGCAGAACCCATCGACAGCTCGGACCTCGCCGCGTTTCAGCCCGTGGCAGACGACCTGGTTGCGCGCCTGAACCTGCTGCGCAATACCAACCTCGCGCAACTCGACTAGCGTTCAAGTGTCGTCGCCTGAGTTATATATCGGGTTAATGTCGGGGACCAGCCTGGACGGAATAGACGCCGTCCTGGTCGACTTAAGTCAAACGAAGCCGCAGTTGCTCGCAAGGCACTATGTTCCCTTTGACGACGGGCTGAAGGATGCACTGCTCGCATTGCACCTGCCAAATCACAACGAACTTCACCAGGCTCAGCTGATCGGCAACCGGCTGGCAAGAATGTATGCCGCAGCGGTTGCCCCACTGATTGTGCAATCCGGATCGTCGACCCTGGAAATCAAAGCGATCGGCTGCCACGGCCAGACCATACGCCACCGGCCCGAGCACGGCTATACCTTGCAGATCGGCAATGCCGCACTGCTCGCAGAATTGGCCGGCATCACCGTGGTGAGCGATTTTCGCAGCCGCGATATCGCCGCAGGCGGCCAGGGCGCGCCGCTGGTTCCGGCATTTCACGATCATGTGCTGCGCCATCCGAATATCCACCGCGTCATCGTCAACATCGGCGGCATCAGCAACCTGACCGACCTGACCCCGGGCAAGCCGGCGACTGGCTTCGACTGCGGGCCCGGCAATCTGCTGATGGATGCCTGGTGCAGGCGCCATCTGGGCAAGCCCTATGACGATGGCGGCTCATGGGCGGCGTCAGGCGATGTGCTGGCCGAACTGCTGGAACGATTGCTCGCCGAGATCTACTTCGCGCTGCCACCGCCAAAGAGCAGCGGGCGCGATCTGTTCAATGTCGCCTGGCTGGAAAGCAAATTGCAAGGCGGCGAAAGGGCAGAAAATGTGCAAGCCACGCTGCTGGAGCTGACATGCCGCAGCATCGCGCTGGCCATCCAAAACCACTGCCAGGGTGCCACGGAAATATATCTGTGCGGCGGCGGCGCGCGCAATCAGGCGTTGCACAAGCGCATGGAATCCCTGCTGCCTGCCAGCCGCGTGAAAACAACCGATGCCCTTGGCGTGGACGGCGATTACCTTGAAGCGATCGCCTTTGCCTGGCTGGCACGGCAGGCACTGCAGGGCATACCAGCCAACCTTCCGCAGGTCACCGGGGCAAAGCACCCGTGCATACTGGGTGCCGTATACCGCCATCATTGAGTCGCTGCCTAAGAAAGGCCTGAACAAGATCCCGCCCCGCGCTGTGTAGCAACCGATCGAGCTGAGTCTTACAGGTCCTTGGCCACCTTGATGATGCTCTGGTCATCCACGCTGGCTTTCGTTGAAAAACCGAGGCGTGTCATGAGCTTGATCATGTTGTGATTGTTGCTCAGCACTTCTCCTTCGATCGTGGACAACCCTTTTTCACGCGCCGCCTCCATCAGGGCATCCATCAGCTTTTGACCCAATCCCTTGCCCTGGAACGAGTCTGCCACCACCAGCGCAAACTCGCAGGTATCCCCGTCCGGATTGATGGCATAGCGCGCGACGCCGAGTTCAACTTCCCGATCTTCCACGAGAGTCACCGCAACGAGTGCCATTTCCCTACTGTAATCGATTTGCGTGAATCGCACGAGCATATCCTCGGTGAGTTCCTGCACGCTGTTCATGAAGCGGAAGTATTTGGACTCATCGGACAGGCCGCGCACGAATGACTGCTCGATCTCGGCGTCTTCCGGGCGGATCGGGCGTATGGTAATGTCGGTGCCGTCGGCGAGTTGCCAATGGCTGACCAGTTGGCTGGGATACGGATAGATGGCCATATGTGCATAGCGGTCCGCGCTGGGTTGGCGGTATTCGACCACGACGCGCGCGTCGGCTGCCAGCGCCCCGTTCTCGTCGAGGATCAGCGGGTTGATATCCATTTCCTTGAGCAGCGGGAGTTCGCAGGCCATTTCCGAGACACGCAATAACACGTCTTCCAGCGCGTCCATATCGGCCGGGGCCATGTTGCGGAATGCGCCCAGCATTTTGGCGATGCGAGTTTCCTGGATCAATTCCCTCACCAGGAAGCTGTTCAGCGGCGGCAGCGAAACCGCACGATCGCCCATGATCTCGACAGCCGTCCCGCCCGCGCCGAACGTGATCACCGGCCCGAAAACCGGATCGCTGGTCACGCCTATCATCAACTCGCGGCCATTCGGCTTGACGATCATCGGTTCGATGGAAACGCCATCCATGCGGGCCTTTGGGCGGTTGTGCTGGGTACTGTCAATAATGTGCTGGTAGGCGGCACGAACCTGACTTGCACTGTTCAAATTCAGCAGCACGCCACCAGCATCGCTCTTGTGCGTGATATCCGGTGAATTGACTTTCATTGCCACCGGGAATCCCAACTGCTGAGCGATCAGCAATGCCTCGTTGGGTGAACGGGCGATCAGGGTTTTCGCGACGGGAATATGGAAAGACGACAGCAAGGCTTTGGATTCCATTTCCGTCAGCACCTTTCGGTGTTCCTGCATTGCGCCTTCAATGATCATCCGCGCGCTTTCCACATCCGGTTCGACATGATGTGACAAGGGGCCTGGCATTTGCATCAGCAGCTTCTGGTTGCGGTAGTAGGCGGAAAGGTGGGAGAACACTTCCACTGCCGGCTCCGGCGTGCGGAAGTGCGGCCTGTGCGCCAGGGTAAATGCCTGGCGCGCTTCGGCGACTTGGGCGTCACCCATCCAGCAGGTCAGCAGCGGTTTACTGTGGGTGTTGGCAAGCTCGATCATCGCCTGTGCCGATTCCAGCGGCTTGGTCATCGCCTGAGGCGTGAGTATGGCGAGCACGCCGTCCACATTGTCATCTTCCAGGCAAGCCTTGACAGCGTGATGGTAACGATCCGCCTGGGCATCGCCGATGATGTCGACCGGATTGCCGTGCGGCCAGGTCGGCGGCAGATACTGGTTCAGATAGTCGATCGTTGCATCTGATAACGTGGCCATGGTCAGTCCAAGGTCGGCGGCGCGATCCGCCGCCATCACGCCGGGACCGCCGCCATTGGTGACGATAGCCAGGCGGTTGCCGACCGGGCGGAAGCCGCAAGACAGGGCCTTGGCCGCGGTGAACAACTGGGTAATGGTCTGCACCCGCACCACGCCGGCACGGCTGACCGCCGCATCGAATACATCGTCCGAACCGACCAGCGATGCAGTATGCGACAGCGCGGCCCTGGAGCCGGCTTCATGGCGGCCGACCTTGACTAGGATCACCGGTTTGAAACGGGCGGCGGCGCGCAGCGCGCTCATGAATCTGCGCGCGTTGCGTATGCCTTCGATATACATCAGGATGCTGTGGGTGCTGGCATCCGACACCAGATAGTCGAGGATCTCGCCGAAATCCACATCGGTCGACGAGCCCATCGAGACAACGCTGGAAAATCCCACATCGTTGTGCTGCGCCCAATCCAGGATCGCGGTACACAATGCACCGGACTGGGAAATGAAAGCGATATTGCCGCTATTTGCGCCGCCCTTGTTGAAAGTGGCATTCAAGCCGATGGACGGACGCATGATGCCCAGGCAATTCGGTCCGATCAGGCGGATCCCGTAGCGGTGCGCGGTTTCCATCAACTCTCGTTCTAGCGTCTCACCTGCCCGGCCGGTCTCGCCGAAACCGGCGGTGATGATGACCGCCGCCTTGACTCCGTGGACGCCGCAGTCTTCTATGATCCCCGGGACGGTTTGCGGGGGCGTCGCAACCACGACCAGTTCGACCGGTTCGCCGATTTCGCCAATGCCGGCATAGGCACGCCTGCCCTGCACCTCCGGGTGTTTTGAATTGATTGGAAAAAGCGAACCCTTAAAGCCGCCTTCCAGCATGTTTTTGAACACGATCTGACCGACCGAATCGGGCCGGTCGCTTGCGCCGAAGACGGCAACCGATTTCGGCGCAAACAGGGAACTGAGGTAGTGCTTGCCCATGACATGGAATCCAGACTGGATGAATGTTGAGTATCATAGCACTCCCCGTATTAGGGCCATCACCATGCAAACAGCTTATATCAGCCATCCGCTCTGTCTCAAGCATGACATGGGCGCACATCATCCGGAATGCCCGGCACGCATCCATGCGATCGAGGATCAGCTCATTGCGTCCGGGCTGCTGAACTTCCTGCAGCATCACGACGCGCCGGCGGCCACGCGCGAACAGTTGCTGCGTGTTCATGATGCAGCCTATATCGACTCGATCGAATCCAGTGTGCCCCCACAGGGGATTGTGCATCTCGACGGCGACACCGCGCTGAACCCGTTCAGCTACCAGGCTGCGCTGCGCGCTGCCGGGGCCGTGGTGCTCGGCGTGGATCTGGTGATGGCCGGGAAGGCTGAGAACGCGTTCTGCAACGTGCGCCCGCCCGGTCACCATGCCGGGCGCGCCCGCGCCATGGGTTTCTGCATATTCAACAATATCGCCGTGGGTGCCGCACACGCGCGTTCGCATCACGGCCTGCAGCGTGTCGCGATAGCGGATTTCGACGTTCATCACGGCAACGGAACGGAAGAAATTTTTCACGACGACCCGAGCATCATGTTGTGCTCGACTTTTCAGCACCCGTACTATCCATTCTGCGGATCCGATAGCGGAAACGAACATATCATCAACGTTCCGCTTCCTGCCGGCGCCGGCGGAGATGTATTCCGTGCTGCCGTCTCCGAGCATTGGCTGCCTGCCCTGGAACGTTTCAAGCCCGAGTTGCTGCTGATCTCGGCGGGATTCGACGCGCATCGCGACGATGACATGGCGATGCTGAATTTGACCGAGCCGGATTATGAATGGGTCACGGATGTCCTGAAGAGTATCGCGGACAAATACGCGCAGGGGCGCATCGTGTCGGCGCTGGAGGGAGGTTACGAATTGCATGCGCTGGGACGCAGCGCAATGGCCCACATCAAAGTGCTCAGCGGCCTTTAGATAGCCGTAGTGTTGCCCTACCAAAAAAAACGGGGCGCGTAGCGCCCCGGATATTCAAACCAACCGATCTTGCCGGATGATGCTTCAGGCAGAGAAGGAAGAACCGCAACCGCAGGTGGTGGTGGCATTCGGATTCTTGATCACGAACTGAGCGCCTTCCAGGTTTTCCTGATAATCGATTTCCGCTCCAACCAGGTATTGAAAGCTCATCGGATCGATCAGCAATTGTACGCCGTTCTTGCTCATCACGGTGTCGTCTTCGTTGGCTACTTCATCAAATGTGAACCCGTACTGGAATCCGGAACAGCCGCCACCGCTGACAAAGACGCGCAGCTTGAGGTCAGCATTACCTTCTTCCTCGATCAGCTGCCTTACCTTGTTGGCCGCGTTGTCAGTAAACAACAACGGATCTTGCACTTCGGTCATTGCATTCATTTTATGCTCCTTAGAAAATTATTCGCCATTTCCTGCCTTAAACTCGCCGGTACCCGACTTGAACGACACTACCTTGTCCTGCGCTGCCGTACTGCTGTGTATCAGACGTCCTTCCACGATTGCGCCCAGCTGGATTTCCAGCGTAGTGTAATGCACATCACCATTGATCTTCGCCTTGCTTTGCAGTTCCATATATTCGCTGGCATATACCGATCCGGTAATCGCGCCATTGATAACCAGATGCGTGACGTTGACTTCACCGTTCACCCGTGCATGCTCGCTCAACACCAGCGTGCTCGGCTTGCCCTGCGCGGCGACAACATTGCCGTTGACCTGCCCGTCAATGCGCATCCCGCCGCTAAAATTCACATCACCGTCAATCGAGGTTCCCGCGCCGATCAGTGAATCGATCTGTGTCTGTGGTTTGCTGTGCTTTTTACTGAACATCATTCACTCCTTGATTTAATGGGAGACTCACGCTCTGGCGCACCTTCGGCTCGGTTGCACCCTGTTCGTATATACGCACTTGAACGCTTTGCAGTTGGGCATCAGGCGGCAACTGTATGATCTGCTCCACGCGGCGATAATACCTGAAGCTGAGCTTGAATTGTGCATTCCCTGACTCATCTTGGGGGAATATATGGGTGGTGCTCTGTCCTTTTTCAACCACCGTGGCGACCAACTGGTAGCTACCGTTAAATACCTTGGCGCGCTGACCGCTTTGCACCAGCAGCATGCGCAGGTTGTATTCCCCGGGGATCTTGTCCGGTTCAAGGGTCAATCGATGAACGCCCAGATCGCCATCCTTTCCGCTCGCCGATGTCAGGTTCTGGAAGAAGACCAAATCTTCCTGAAGGCGCGCATTTTCGTCCGTCATGTTTTTCAGTTGCGCGGAAGTTGCCTGATTGTTGGCCTGTTCGATCTGGATCTCGCTTTCATATTGCGCGACCTTGTCGCTAAGCCGCGAATTCTCGGCCAGCAGTTTGGAAACCTGGTCGTTCAGCCTGGACAATTCCTGCTGGGACTGGCCGCGGTGAAAGCCGGCCAGTTCAAGGCCATTGTTATAGGCCCACCAGGCTACTGCGGCAGCGGCAAGCAGGAACGGCAACATCAACCCCCAGCGAAGATACCAGGGTATGTGTGCCCGCACCGACAGCTTCCTGGCGGAAATGCTGAATCTGCGGTTGACCCTGCGTTCGACTCCGCGCCACATCTCAGGGCAGCAGGGGAAGGTTGGTCAATGCGGTTGCTTCCGCGAATCCGAACATGATGTTCATGTTCTGGACCGCCTGGCCGGCCGCACCCTTGACCAGATTATCGATCACTGACAATACCACCACCGTATCTCCGCCTTGGGGTCTATATACCGCGATTCTACAGTGATTCGCGCCTCTGACCGAACGTGTTTCGGGAAGGCTTCCCGCCGGCATCACGTCCACGAATGGTTCGCTCGCGTAACGCTGCTCGAACAGCGCCTGCAAATCAACCTCGCGGGTCAGCCTGCCGTATAGCGTGGCGTGGATGCCCCTTATCAGCGGCGTGAGGTGAGGCACGAAAGTCAGCCCGATCTCGCTGCCCAGCACGCGGGCTAGCCCCTGCCTGATCTCCGGCAGGTGGCGATGGCCGGCCACCCCGTAGGCCTTGAAATTGTCCGAGGCTTCCGCAAACAAACTGGCCATTTCCAGCTTGCGGCCGGCACCGGAAACACCCGACTTGGCATCGGCGATCAGTGTGTTCGTCTCGACCACGCCGGCTTCCAGCAAAGGAATAAAACCCAATTGCACCGCCGTCGGATAACAACCCGGATTGGCGACCAGGCGCGCATCCTTGATCTTTGCGCGGTTGACTTCAGGCAGACCATACACCGCTTCGGCCACTAGGTCCGGGCAGGCATGCGCCATGCCATACCATTTTTCCCACAGCGGAATATCCTGCAGCCGAAAGTCCGCAGCCAGGTCGATCACCTTGACGCCGGCATCCAACAACACGCCAACCTGCTGCATCGCGATACCGTTCGGGGTGGCGAAGAACACCAGGTCGCATTTTTTCAGGTCTGCCTGATCGGGATGGGTGAACGGCAAATCCACGTAACCGCGCAGGCTGGGAAACATCTGGCTGACGGGCGTACCGGCATCGGCACGCGAAGTAATCACTTGCAGCGCGACCTGCGGGTGCGCCGCCAGCAAGCGCAGCAGTTCGACTCCGGTGTAACCTGTTCCGCCAACTATGCCAACTTTGATCATCTCGATATCCGTTAAAAACGCCCGTCATTCTACAACATATCTTATCGGGCCCATGAACCTGCCGGGCTTGCCGGCACCATAGGCATTACGCGCCCGCAAATACAAAAGCCGCCAGAAGGCGGCTTTTGCGATCCATCCGAAGCGGATTAACGCTTGGAGAATTGTTTCCTGCGGCGCGCCTTGCGCAGGCCGACCTTCTTGCGCTCAACTTCTCGCGCATCGCGAGTCACCAGACCGGCTTGCTTCAGCACCGTCTTGAACGTAGCATCGTAATCGATCAATGCGCGGGTGATGCCATGGCGCACGGCTCCGGCCTGGCCCGATTCACCGCCGCCGGTAACGTTCACCATGATATCGAACTTGCCCAGTGTTTCGGTCAATGTCAGCGGCTGACGCACGACCATGCGGCCGGTTTCGCGGGAAAAGAACACGTCCACAGGCTTGTCGTTTACCACGATGTCGCCCTTGCCTGCCTTGATAAACACACGCGCCACTGCACTCTTGCGGCGGCCGGTTCCGTAGTTATAGGTTACGCTCATGATCGATTATGCCTTCAACAAATTGACGGGTTTCGGTTGCTGCGCTTCATGCGGGTGTGCCGCACCAGCATACACCTTCATCTTGCGCAACATTGCATAGCCCAGCGGGCCTTTTGGCAGCATGCCCTTGACGGCCTTTTCCAAAACACGGCTCGGGTGTCGCGCCTGCATCTTGGCGAAGTTGGTGGTGTACAAACCGCCCGGATAAGTCGTGTGGCGATGATAAAGCTTGGCTTCGGCCTTGTTGCCGGTCACGCGCAGCTTGTCGGCATTGACCACGACGACGAAATCGCCGGTATCAACGTGCGGAGTGTATATCGCCTTGTGCTTGCCACGCAGACGGGAGGCGATCTGTGCGGCCAGACGGCCCAGGACCTGATCGGCTGCGTCAACCAGAAGCCAGTCGTGCTGGACTTCTTCGGCTTTAGCGGAAAATGTTTTCATAGCCACAATTCCTAAAAATTCAATAAGTAAGTAAACCTCGAAGGGCGCGCATTCTATTGCAGGCCACCCGCGACTGTCAAACGCTATTTAACCCCCCTGGAGTACGCAAACCATACGGGAATTGCAGCACCAGCTTCAGAAAAAAGGAAGAAACCCAGTAAGATGGGCACATCCTGAACTCCGTGGTCCTGTGATGTCCTGGTTCATCACCAACAGCATTGCCGCATTTTTGCTGCCTCCCCTCAGCTTGTTATGCCTGCTGGCGCTGGGTATCTTTCTGCTTGATCGTCACAAAAAACTAGGCAAAAAGTTGATGATCGCCGCGTTTTGCCTGCTTTGGATCGCGTCGACGCCTTATTTTGCGGAAGGCGCGCTGCATTTGCTGGAGGCGCAAACCGCCCCGCTGGATATCGGCCGACCTCAAACTGCCGATGCGATCGTGATACTGGGGGGAGGGACCTATTTCCGCGCGCCGGAATATGCCGGACAGGACACCATCGCTGAAGCTACTCTGGTTCGCCTGCGCTACGGAGCGGAACTCCAGCGGGAAACCGGCAAACCGATACTGGTGACCGGAGGCAAACCGCTGGGGAACCGCGTTTCAGAAGCACAGCAGATGCGCATGTCGCTGCAGCAGGATTTCCATGTGCCGGTACGCTGGACCGAAGACAAGTCCGACAACACTTTCGAGAATGCCAGAGACTCGCTTCTCATCCTGGGGCAGGCGGAGATCCATAAAATCTATCTGGTCACCCATGCCTGGCATATGCCGCGCGCCGCCGCAGCGTTTCGCCATGCCGGATTCGAAGTCGTTGAGGCGCCGACCGCATTTACCACGCGCTACCGGACCGACCTGCTCACCTTCTTGCCCCGCGCCGAGGCGCTTGATGACAGCAAGATTTTTATTCATGAGGTTATCGGTTTGCTCTGGTATCGGGTAAAGTCGCTATTCTCCGACGATTAATTAGCAGAAGGAATATCATGAAAATTCGAGTCAAATGGGTGGAACAGGTCGCGTTTTTGGGTGAAACCGAAAGCAACCACGCGGTATTGATGGACGGCTCACCGGCGGCAGGCGGGCGCAACCTCGGCCCCCGTCCGATGGAGATGCTGCTGCTTGGCGCCGGCGGTTGCACCAGCTTCGATGTGATTACCATCCTGAAGAAAAGCCGCCAGGCGGTGTCCGACTGCTATGTGGAACTGGAAGCGGAACGCGCCGAAACCGACCCCAAAGTTTTCACAAAAATACATATGCACTTCGTCGTGACCGGCCGGGACATCAAGCCTGAAGTCGTGGAAAAAGCCATCAAGCTATCGGCCGAGAAATACTGCTCGGCATCCATCATGCTCGGCCAGACCGCGGTAATCACGCATGATTTCGAGGTGAAACAGGAATAGAAAGAAGTTGAAAGATAGCTGCAAGCTGTATTTCCGCCAGCGACAGCGCTCCTGATTTGCGGAGTTGATTTGAGGATCAGCGCAATGACCAAGCCTATCCCGCAGAAAACCTATGCCGATATCCGCGCTGCCCTGCTTGCCCGGCAAGAAGTTGCCCTGCTCGACGTGCGCGAGGAACAACCGCATGCGCAAGCCCATCCTTTGTTTGCAGCCAACCTGCCTCTTTCGCTGATAGAAGTTGACGCCTACACCAGGCTGCCGCGCCGCAGCGTTGCGATCGTCACGCTCGACGATGGCGAGGGCTATGCCGAAATTGCCGCACGACGGCTGCGCGCGCTCGGCTATACGGACGTGGCTGTGCTGGCCGGCGGGGTGAGCGGCTGGCAGGCTGCCGGGGGCGAATTGTTCCGGGACGTTAACGTGCCGAGCAAGGCATTCGGCGAACTGGTCGAAGCCCAACGTCACACGCCTTCGCTTTCCGCCGAGGAGGTTCAGGCACTGATCGATGCGAAAGCCGATATCGTGATCGTGGACGCACGCCGCTTCGACGAATACCAGACCATGAGCATTCCCACGGCGACCAGCGTGCCCGGGGCCGAGCTGGTATTGAGAATACGGGAACTTGCGCCAGGGACCGAAACCCGGGTCATCGTCAACTGTGCCGGCCGCACTCGCAGCATCATCGGCACGCAGTCCTTGATCAATGCCGGCATACCGAACCCGGTCGCCGCGCTGCGCAACGGCACCATCGGCTGGAAACTCGCAGGGCAGAGCCTTGATCGCGGCCAGAGCCGCAAATTCGGCCAGACTGCCGAATTCAGTCGATCAGAAGCCGCTGGGGCCTCACGCCGGGTGGCGGACAGAGCAGGTGTGAAGCGGGTTTTGCTCGATCAGATACAGGACTGGAAAGCCAAGGATTTGCGCACGACCTATCTCTTCGACGTGCGTGCACCGGAAGAGTACGTTGTCGGCCATTTGCCCGGATTTAATTCCGCGCCCGGCGGGCAGTTGGTGCAGGAAACCGAAATGATGGCCCCGGTGCGGGGCGCACGCTTGGTGCTGGCAGACAGCGACGGCGTTCGCGCCAATATGAGCGCGGCGTGGCTGGCCCAAATGGCGTGGGATGTTTTTGTGGTGGACGGCGCAGTATCAGCCGATTTCAGTGAAGCAGGACCCTGGAAGCAACCCCTTCCGCCCCTGCCGGTGATCAGTAAAATCAGTCCGGCAACTTTGAATGATTGGCTGCAAACTCCGGGGGAAACTATCGTTCTCGATATCGCAAGCAGTGAGAGGTACCGGCGGGCGCATATTCCGGGCGCGTGGTTTATTCTGCGTTCCAGTCTGGCCAAATACAGGGAACGCGTTCCCAGCGCCAAACGCTATGTGCTCAGTTGTCAAACCGGTATTCTTTCGTTGTTTGCAGCTGCAGAACTGCAAGCGATGACGTCGGCAAATGGAGGAGAGGTGGCGGTTCTGGAAGGCGGCACACAAGCCTGGTGCGCCGCCGGATACGCCAGCGAAAGCGGCTTTACACGGCTTGCCTCCGAACCCATCGACCGTTACAGACGCCCCTATGAAGGTGCGGACAACCCCCGCGAGGCCATGCAAGCCTACCTTGACTGGGAATACAGTTTGGTCGAACAGCTGGCAAGGGACGGCACCCATCACTTCAGGGTTCTCTGAGCGACCTCATTGGCGCCACTAAACATGGTTGCTGAATATATCGGGGATTCCTTGGGTTTCCGACAAGCTGCAGCGCAACAAGGCCGAGCTTTGATTGATGAATGAAGACATCAAAAGCGAATAGCTTAAGCTGGGTCAGAAGCGGATGCTGGTATTCATGCATGCTAACAGGCGGAATGCCGCCACATAGCTGCGGTTCGTGACTGGCTGCTTCAAGGCAGTTTGATCACATGAAGTCGGCTGTGTGCCAATAACAGCGGTTCGCGAGGATGCGCGTGCAGGAATGAATGGCCATAGGGAATATCAAAACTGTGCTTCGAAGTGCCCTATTACAACTTGTCATGACATGATGCCGCACACAAACAAGTATTGAATTTGCCACCTAACGGTCCATCTATATTGCGATCCTATGTTATCACCGCTCACTTATTCAAAAGATCTGATTTGGCGAGAAGGTTCTCTGAAAAATCCACGGAAAGCCAATGCGACGTAGTGTTTTATATATTGGATTTTTGATAACAATTACACTGATATCAATTTGGTGTGCTGCGGCTTGGTATCTATCAAGGAGTTACTACCTTTCTCGTCTTAATGAGCAAGTACAGGATATAACCAAACTATCGCAAATACGTGCCGAAGACTTGGCTGATAGTATCAAAAGAAACCTGAATTATCAGAGAGGTATCCCTGATTTTTTTATCCATGCTGTTCGCGTGCAGGAGACATTGCTGCACAATGGAGCAAGTGTATCTCCGTCCAGCCTGCCCTACGCGACCAGAAAAAAGCGCTGGATTGCAGATCCGGTTTTTTATGATCTTGATCGGACCTTGACTATTGCAAGTGCCAATTTCCATGTCGATCTTATACATGTTGTAAATGCAGCTGGTGACTCTATTGCAGGAAGCAGTTGGGATACACCCACCTCTACTATCGGTAGCAATTATTCCGATCGGAATTATTTTCGTACCGCAAAAAGCGGTCAGCGTAGCGTGCAATACGCCGTTGGCAAGACCACTCATATTGCCGGACTCTTTTTTTGTTCCCCGGTCTTCATAACAGGCAAATTCATGGGGGCAGTAGTTTCCAAGATCAACATACCGGATTTGACCTTTCTGATCAGGCAGACGGATGCCTTTGTGACAGATAGCAATGGAGTCATTATTTTGACTCATGACCAGGACAAGGAAATGTTTTCTGTGCCTGGCTCACGGGTCAGCAAAATGGCATCTTCTGAAAGGGAAAGCCTATATCTCAGAGACGATTTACCTGAATTGCAGATGAAGCCCTGGGGTGACAAGGATTTTGCCTCCCTACTTCGTATCCAAGGGGAAAATTATCCGCAGGTGATTGCTTCCAGGCAGCTCGCAGAATACGGCCTCACGATCTACGTTGAAGGCGAACTCCCAACCTATTTCGACCTGAAGCGTGATCAAAAAGTGATGTTTGCATTGCTGTCGACGTTAGGCGGGCTATTTGGCGTGGCCGCATTAGGCGGACTGAACTATGTGCGTTCAATCAGTAGAGCCAATGAGCGCCTGAGCAAGAGTGAGTTGAGATATAAAACATTGGAAGCCGCAACCTTCGAAGGAATCATCATTACGTCAGAGGGCAGAATTGTGGATGCAAACGACCAGCTGACTCAGATCCTCGGGTACGAAAGAAGAGAATTGATTGGGCTATCCACGATTGACATTATCGCGCCAGAAGATATAGACAGGGTCATGAGCAACATCTCAAAAGGGCTGGAAAGTCATATCGAACATGAAATGCTGCGGAAAGATGGGTCCCGCATCGTGGTCGATGCTCATGGGCAGACCATAGAGCATGATGGCGTTCGCATGCGGCTAACCGCCATCCGCGAAATAACTGAGCGAAAACGGGTAGAGGAAGAGCTCTCCCAGTATCGCCAGCATCTCGAGGAACTGGTCCAGACCCGGACCGCAGAACTAGATGAGGCGCGCATCGTCGCCGAGTCGGCCAGCCGGGCCAAAAGCGAATTCCTGTCCAGCATGAGCCACGAATTGCGCACGCCGTTGAACGCGATCCTGGGCTACGCCCAGCTGTTCAACATGAACCCGGACCTGTCCGCGGACATCAAGGAACAGGCGCGCGATATTGAGGATGCCGGCAGACACTTGTTGGCGCTGATCAACGACATGATTGATCTGTCCCGGATCGAGGCGGGCAAGATGGAACTGTCGATGGAACCGGTTTCGGTCAGGGCCGTGACCACCGACAGCCTGGCGATGATCGCTTCGATGGTTAGCAAGCACGGCATCGAACTGGTCGACGTGGACGGCGCAGAACGTGAAAACATGGTGGTGTACGCCGACAACATCCGGCTGCGCCAAGTGCTGATCAACCTGCTGTCCAACGCGATCAAGTACAACCGCCCGCATGGCTCGGTGCGCCTGGCCTGCCAGGCCATGGACGGCAGGGTGCGCATCAGCGTCGCCGATACCGGCCTGGGCATTCCGGCCGACAAGCAGTCGCGCATATTCAATGCCTTCGACCGGCTGGGCAGGGAGACCGGTGCGGTGGAAGGCACCGGCATCGGCCTGGTGATCACCAAGCGCATCGTGGAAGCGATGGGCGGAAGCATCGGTTTCGAGAGTACCGAGGGGCAGGGCAGCACGTTCTGGGTGGAGCTTAACAGAGCTAATTAATTTGCCTGCCTGCGATATCGTTTTTAATACACCGGATCAGTGACTGGTCATCACTGTTATGACAGACCGAATTGTCTTGGTCGGGTTTGTGTCGAAAGCAGCAGGTCACGAGTGGCTGTTATCGGTCAGCGCATTCACGAGACTGACTGACTGAGATGGGCGACAAGGGTCAGGCAATCTCACGAATAGTCGTCCCATCGAACGGCTGGTAGTGGCAAAAAAGCAGAGCGTCAGATGCCCACCCTTAATATTGCAATTCCGAGGTTCTGCTTGCCCGCTTGTTTCAAACCCAGTACGACGTGCTCGTCATCACCCCGCCGTTCAGTTTCATCGCCCATTGCACCGGTTGAGGCAGCTCGGCACCCCCCAACGAAACCGCCATATCTGAGTGCCCGACTTCGTCGGTGTACATCTGCGCGACGATTGCGCGGCTTTTTTCGTCCTGTTGCGGCAAGCGATCCAGGTGGCTTTGCAGGTGATGTCCAACCTGCCGTTCGGTCTCGGCGAGGAATCCCAGATTCCATTTATCGCCCAGCAATCCTGCCATTGCGCCGATCGCCAGCGACCCGGTGTACCAGAAAGGATTCAACACGCTCAGATGGCCGCCCAGTTCGTGCACGCGTCTGGCCGTCCAGGCAAGATGCTCGGTCTCTTCCTGCGCGGCACGCTGGAGCTGTCGCTGCACGCCGGGATCGCGCGCGGTCAATGCCTGCCCCTGGTACAAAGCCTGGGCGCAGATCTCTCCGCTGTGATTGACGCGCATCAGCGCGGCTGCATTTTTCTTTTCCGCCTCGTCCATGCCTGTTTCGGGAATGCCTGCATCAGGGTAGGCGCGCGCGCTGTGGGCCTCGCTGAACAAGGTCCGCAAGCCCTTGTCGAACTCGATGATCAGGCGATCAAGATTGAACATGTCTTCCCCCTTGCAATGTAATCAAGCAAACACTCGCGCCAATTCTACACCCGGATCGTCCGCGCGCATGAACACCTCGCCCACCAGAAAAGCATGCACCTGACGGCTGCGCATCAGCTTCACGTCTTCGGCCTTCAGAATGCCGCTTTCGGTCACCACGATGCGTTTTCCCTCTCCCCGGCCCTCTCCCGCGAGCGGGCGAGGGGGTGCATTCTGAATGCGCGGCAGCAGATCCAGCGTGGTTTGCAGACTGACTTCGAAGGTGCGCAGGTTGCGGTTGTTCACGCCGATCAGCGGTGTGTCCAGCTGCAGTGCGGCATCCAGTTCAATACCATCGTGCACCTCGACCAGCACCGCCATGCCCAAGCCGTGAGCCAGCTTCTCGAACGCCTGCATCTGTTTCAGGTCCAGTGCCGCGGCGATCAGCAGGATCGCATCTGCACCCATCGCGCGCGACTGATGGATCTGGTATTCGTCGACGATGAAATCCTTGCGCAATACCGGCAATGCGCAGGCAGCCCGGGCCTGCTGCAGACAGGCCGCGCTGCCCTGGAAGAACTGCTCGTCGGTCAGTACCGACAGGCAAGTCGCGCCATGCCGGGCATAGCTGGCCGCGATGTCGGCCGGACAAAAATCTGCGCGCAATACACCCTTGCTCGGGCTGGCTTTCTTGATCTCCGCGATCACGGCCGGCCGCCGGATGCGATCCTGGTGCGTATCGCGCCGGTGAAATCGCGCGGCGGCCCCGCCCTTTCGGCTTCGCTGCGCAGTTGTTGCAGCGGTTTGGCCGACTTTGCTGCAGCGACTTCCTGCGCCTTTACCGCGATGATCTTGTTGAGAATGTCGGACATGCTGCATCTATATGGTTTAAGAAAGACGCGCATTTTAGCACTTGGGGTAAAATGCACCCATTCGCTTCCGCTATTCGTTTCCCCTATTCGTTATACAGAGCACACCATGGACAACGTCAAGGAATACATGCAAGGCGTCGGCAAGGCGGCGCGCGCGGCTTCGCGCTTCATGGCGCTGGCGGACACCGCCACCAAGAATCGCGCGCTGGCCGAGATCGCCGCGGCGCTGCAGCACCAGACCGCGCTGCTGCTGGACGCCAATACCAAGGATGTCGCGAAGGCGCGCACCGACGGATTGGACAACGCCTCGGTGGACAGGCTCACCCTGAGCGAGAAGACCATTGGCAGCATGGTGGAAGGCCTGCTGCAGATCGCAAGATTGCCCGACCTGATCGGCGCGATCAGCGACATGAATTATCGTCCGTCCGGCATCCAGGTCGGCAAGATGCGCGTGCCGCTCGGCGTGATCGGCATCATCTACGAATCGCGCCCGAACGTGACCGCGGATGCGGCCGGTCTGTGCCTGAAATCCGGCAATGCCGCAATCCTGCGCGGCGGCTCGGAAGCAATCCATTCCAACCAGGCCATCGCCGCCTGCGTGCATGCCGGCCTGCGCGTGGCGGGTTTGCCCGAGACCGCCGTGCAGGTTGTCGCCACAACCGACCGGGCCGCAGTGGGGGAGCTGATCACGATGAAGGATTATGTGGACGTGATCGTGCCTCGCGGCGGCAAGGGGCTGATCGAGCGCATTTCCGAGGACGCGCGTATCCCGGTGATCAAGCACCTGCACGGTGTCTGCCATGTCTATATCGACGATGATGCGGATCTGGACATGGCGATACGCATCGCCGACAACGCCAAGACGCAGCGCTACGGCGTGTGCAACGCGATGGAGACGCTGCTGGTTGCACAAGGCGTGGCGGCCAAAGTGCTGCCCAGGCTATGCAGTATCTACTTGGACAAGAATGTCGAACTGCGCGGCGATAATGCCGCACGCGCGCTTGTCGCTCAAATGAAACCCGCCACCGAGGAGGATTGGCACACCGAATATCTCGAGCCGATACTCGCGGTGCGCGTGGTTGCCGGCATCGATGAAGCCATCGCGCACATCGCCACCTACGGCTCGCAGCACACCGACAGCATCGTCACCGAGAATTACACCAAGGCAATGCGGTTCCTGCGCGAAGTGGATTCCAGCTCGGTGATGGTGAACGCCTCGACGCGTTTCGCGGACGGTTTCGAATACGGTCTCGGCGCGGAGATCGGCATCTCCACCGACAAGATCCATGCGCGCGGCCCGGTCGGTCTGGAAGGATTGACCTCGCAGAAATACATCGTGCTCGGCAGCGGCCAGATACGTGTCTGAACAAACCTGCATGCCAACACAACACCCCGAAGACAATACCAAGGAAACGGACACCATGAGCCAAACCATCGAAGTTAAAGTGCCCGACATCGGCGATTTCAAGGATGTTGCAGTCATCGAGGTTTTCGTCAAGGCGGGGGACAAGGTGGAAGCCGAACAATCGCTGATCACGCTGGAGACCGACAAGGCCGCGATGGAAGTGCCCTGCCCTGCCGCAGGCGTGGTGAAAGCGCTCAAGGTCAAGGTCGGCGACAAGGTCTCCGAAGGCAGTGTGATCCTGATGCTCGAACAGGAGCAAGGGACAATGGGCAAGGAGCAAGTAAAACCCGCAGTCGGCGCAGCGGTGCCGGCTGCCGCAAATCCGCCACCGGCGCCCGCTCCGGCATCCGCCCCGCAACCTTTCAAGAAGGGCGACATCCACGCCGAAGTGCTGGTGCTGGGTGCCGGACCCGGCGGCTACACTGCCGCGTTCCGCGCGGCCGACCTGGGCAAGCAGGTGGTGCTGGTCGAAAAATTCGCCCGCCTCGGCGGCGTGTGCCTGAATGTCGGCTGCATCCCGTCCAAGGCGCTGCTGCACGTCGCGAAGGTGATCAGCGAAGCGGAGGAAGTGGAACACCACGGTGTGTCATTCGCGAAACCGAAGATCGACATCGACAAGATCCGCGGCTGGAAGGAAAGCGTGGTCGGGAAACTCACCGGCGGGCTGTCCGCGCTGGCCAAGCAGCGCAAGGTGCAGGTCGTGCAGGGCACCGCGAAATTTACCTCGCCCAATCACCTAGAAGCCGCAACCAAAGACGGAAATAAAACCATCAGCTTCGATCACGCGATCATCGCGGCAGGGTCCAGCGTGGCGCGCATCCCCGGCTTCCCGTATGACGACCCGCGCATCATCGACTCCACCGGCGCGCTGGCACTGCAGGATGTGCCGAAGCGCATGCTGATCATCGGCGGCGGCATCATCGGGCTGGAAATGGCCACCGTGTACGACGCGCTGGGCAGCAAGATCAGCGTGGTCGAGTTGATGGACCAACTGATGCCGGGCGCGGACAAGGATCTGGTCAAACCGCTGCACAAACGCATCGAGAAGCGCTATGAGGCGATCTACCTGAAAACTAGGGTCAGCAAGATCGAAGCGCAGAAGGCCGGCCTCAAGGTCACTTTCGAAGGCGAGCAGGCACCTGAGCCGCAGATGTATGACCGCGTGCTGATGGCGGTCGGGCGCCGTCCAAACGGTCGAGAGATCGGCGCAGAGGCGGCCGGCCTGACGGTCAACGAACGCGGTTTCATCCCGGTGAACATGCAGATGCGCACCAACGTGCCGCACATTTATGCGATCGGCGACATCGTCGGCGACCCGATGCTGGCGCACAAGGCAGTGCACGAAGGCAAGGTCGCCGCCGAAGTCATCGCCGGTCACCATGCCGCGTTCGAACCGCTGACCATCCCCTCCGTCGCCTACACCGATCCCGAGGTCGCATGGATGGGGCTGACCGAAACGCAGGCCAAGGCACAGGGCGTCGCCTACGAAAAAGCCGCTTTCCCGTGGGCGGCGTCGGGGCGCGCGCTGTCCGTCGGCCGCGACGAAGGCGCAACCAAGGTGCTGCTCGACCCGACCACGCGGCGCATCCTCGGTGCCGGCATTGTCGGCGTGAATGCCGGCGAGCTGATCGCCGAGGCCGTGCTGGCGCTGGAGATGGGTGCTGACATGGAGGACATCGGCCTGACCATACACCCGCACCCGACCCTGTCCGAGACGCTGGGATTTGCCGCCGAAATTGCCGAGGGCACGATCACCGACCTGATCGCGCCGCGCAAGAAATGATGCGTCCCATCCTGATCGCCGCGCTGCTGGCATCGAGCGCCATATTGAGTGCACCGGCGGGCGCATTCGATCTGAACGGGCTCAAGGCGAAACTCAACGATCTTGCCCAGCCGGGCTCGAATTCCGCCTCACCGTCGGGCTCCGGGCTAGCCCGGTTCAGCACGCAGGACCAGATCGAAAGCCTCCGGCAGGCACTCACTCAGGGCGCGGAAACATCCGTGTCCACCCTCGCCAGGAAGGACGGCTTCCTCGGCAACCCGAGGGTGCGCATCCCGCTGCCGGACAACCTGCAAAAGGCCGACCGGGTCATGCGCAAATTCGGCATGGGCAAATATTCCGACGAGCTGGTCACATCGATGAATCGTGCCGCCGAAGCCGCCGTTCCGGAGGCGAAATCCCTGCTGGTCGGCGCGATCAGGAAAATGACCGTGACCGATGCGAAGAACATACTCACCGGCGGCGATGATGCGGCCACGCAATACTTTCGCAAAAGCACCGAATCCGAGCTGACTGCCAGGTTCACGCCTATCGTGGGCGATGCAATGAAAAAGGTGCAACTTGCCGAAACCTACGACCGGTTCGAGGGCAAGGGTGCGGAATTCGGCCTGGTCGACAAGCGCGACGCGAGGCTGGAGGACTACATCACGCGCAAGGCGCTGGACGGCCTGTTCCTGATGATGGCCGAACAGGAGAAGGCGATTCGCGACCACCCGCTGCAGGCGACCGGCGATCTGGCGAAGAAGGTCTTTGCGGCGATCAGGCAATGAGCCCGGCCTGAATGGCTCGCCGCTGACATGATCGGCGCGGCCGACAGACGCGGTGATTGCGGATCGGTTGCCAAGCCCGTTGAGCACGCAACGCGATAACAGTATAGTCCCGCCAATCTATCAGGGAGCTGCACATGGAAACGCTGGCCACGCATGAACACAAACTGACCCTGTCCGAGCTTCTCGGCATGCTGGTTGCCGACGGCCAGGTCAGCCAAGCTGTCGCCGATGCGATGGTCGCCGAGCGACGCAGCCAGCGCCAAAACGTGCACCCGCTCGCGACCATCGCGGGACAAAACTGGAAATCGCTGCAGCCGCCGCACAAGGCGCTGAACCAGGATACGCTGACCGAATGGCTCGCTGGGCGCGTCGGCCTCGAGTACTTCCACATCGATCCGCTGAAGATCGACTTTTCGATCGTCACCGACATCATGTCGAACGACTATGCCACGCGCTTCGGCATCCTGCCGGTGCAGGTGACTGCCAAAGAGGTGGTGATCGCCACCGCCGAGCCGTTCCTGCGCGACTGGGAAAAAGTGCTCAAGCATACCCTGCGCAAGAACATCCGGCGCGTTGTCGCGACACCGGAAGACATCAGCCGCTACCTGGTCGAGTTCTACAACTTGGCGCGCTCCGTCAAGAATGCGGCGCAGACCAAGCACCAGGAAAAGTCGGGGCAAGCCTCGTTCGAGCAGCTGGTAGAACTGGGCAAGTCCAAGCAGCAGTTCGACGCCAACGACCAGCATATCGTCACCATCGTCGACTGGCTGTGGCAGTACGCCTTCGAGCAGCGCGCTTCGGACATCCATATCGAGCCGAGGCGCGATATCGGGTTTGTGCGCTTCCGCATCGACGGCGTGCTGCACCAGGTCTACCAGATCCCGATGTCGGTCATGACCGCGATGACCAGCCGCATCAAGCTGCTCGGACGCATGGACGTGATCGAGAAGCGCCGCCCGCAGGATGGCCGCATCAAGACCCGCACCGCCGACGGGCAGGAGATCGAACTGCGCCTGTCCACGCTGCCGACCGCGTTCGGCGAGAAACTGGTGATGCGCATCTTCGATCCGGAAGTGCTGGTGCGCGACTTTTCCGAACTCGGCTTTTCGGAGGAAGACCGCGCCCGCTGGGACAAGATGACCTCGCAGCCGAACGGCATCATCCTGGTCACCGGACCGACCGGGTCGGGCAAGACCACCACGCTGTACTCCACCCTCAAACACCTGGCCACACCCGAGGTCAACGTCTGCACCATCGAAGACCCGATCGAAATGGTTGAGCCGGCATTCAACCAGATGCAGGTGCAGCACGGCATCGATCTGAATTTCGTCGACGGCCTGCGCGCGCTGATGCGCCAGGATCCCGACATCATCATGGTCGGCGAGATCCGCGACCTGGAAACTGCCGACATGGCGATCCAGGCCGCGCTGACCGGCCATCTGGTGCTGTCCACACTGCACACCAACGACGCGCCTTCCGCGATCACCCGGCTGCTCGATCTCGGCGTCGCGCCGTTCATGATCAACGCCACGATACTGGGCGTCATGGCGCAGCGGCTGGTGCGCACCCTATGCCCGCACTGCAAGCGCCCGATGCCGGTCCGGGCCGACGAGAACGAGCAATGGGAAGGTCTGGTTGCGCCGTGGAAGACCGGCAGGCCGGCGCAGTTCCAGCATCAGGTCGGTTGTCTCGAATGCCGGATGACGGGTTACTCGGGACGGATCGGCATCTATGAGATACTGATGATGACACCCGAATTGCGCAAGCTGGTCACCCCCGCTACCGACATCGCGCGCGTGCGCGAAGTGGCCTGCCGGGAGGGCATGAAGCCGCTGCGGATTTCGGGCGCGATGAAGATCGCGGCCGGCACGACGACGCTCGACGAAGTCATCAAGGTTGCTCCGCCCGCCTAGCGTCCGTCAACCTTCCGGGAGCCTGTCCATCGCAGCCTGAAACCCCGCGCGGCATCGCCGGTTCTCGGGTGTCGTTATTTGTCGTGATTGCAGGCACGAAAGTATGGCAAAATCGCCGCCGCCCAATTCACGCCCAGCCCTTCACTGTTACGATGAAAAAAACGCTCAAGCAATGGCTTAACAAGCTCGGCCCCGGCCTGATCACCGGCGCGGCCGATGACGATCCCAGCGGAATCGCCACTTATTCCCAAGCCGGCGCGCAATACGGTTTCGGTACATTGTGGACGCTGCTGTTCACGTATCCGCTGATGGTCGGGATCCAAATCATCAGCGCGCGCATCGGCTGCGTCACGGGACGCGGCCTGGCGGTCAACCTGGGCAAGACCAATTCGCGCGGCGTCACACTGTCCCTGATCATGCTTTTGCTGGTGGCCAACACCATCAACATCGGCGCCGATCTGGCCGCCATGGCAGACGCGCTTGCACTAGTGATTGGCGGGCCGAGTCATGTCTATGCCGTCGCGTTCGGCATGATCTGCCTGCTGTTGCAGGTGTTCATCCCCTATCGGCACTACGTGGGAATATTGAAGTGGCTGACATTGACGCTGTTTGCCTACGTCGGAACCGTATTTGCCTCGCATGTGCCATGGCTTGACGTACTGCATGGAACGCTGCTGCCAAAAATCGAGCACTCCCAGAACTACCTGCTACTGCTGGTGGCGATTTTCGGCACCACCATCAGCCCCTATCTGTTCTTCTGGCAGGCGGGACAGGAAGTCGAGGAACTGAAATTGCAGCGCGCGGGCGCTTCCTTGCGCAGGTTGCCGGAAGATGCGACGCAGCATCTGCGCCGCATCAACATCGACACCGGCCTGGGCATGGCGTTCTCGCAGCTGATCGCCTTTTTCATCATGCTGACCACCGCCGTCACGCTGTACACTCATGGCGTACACGACATCCAGACTTCGTCCCAGGCCGCCGAGGCACTGCGCCCGGTCGGCGGCGAATTCACCTTCCTGCTCTTTGCCGGCGGCATCATCGGCACCGGGATGCTGGCCGTGCCGGTGCTGGCCGGTTCGGCGGCCTATGCGGTTGCGAACACCTTTCGCTGGTCATCCAGCCTTGGCCTTGAGCTCAAGGAGGCAAAAGGTTTTTACACGATCATCGGGCTGGCGACCGTGGTTGGCGTGCTGCTTAATTTCAGCCCGATCGATTCGATCAAGGCGCTGCTGTGGAGTGCCGTGGTAAACGGCGTGATATCGGTTCCCTTGATGATTGCGATGATGCGCATGGCGACACAGCAAAAGATCATGGGCAAGTTCGCGATCAGCTCGCGCCTGCGCTGGCTGGGCTGGCTGGCTACCGGCGTAATGGCGGTCACGGTAATCGCGTTCGGCGTAACCAGCATCGCGGCGCAATACAAACTGATCTGGTGAGCCCGCCCGTTGCGGGCCACTCGCCGCGATCGCGCAAGGGAACCGGCCTAGTGCGCGCCATGTCCGATCCCGCCGGCGTGAAAGACACAAGCATGGACATCGAAACCAAACAAAAATCGCGCGCAAGAAAGTTTCGCCGCTATGCCATCGAGATACTGGTATTCGTGATACTTGTTGCGGGCATACGCGCCTGGCAGCAGCGGGACATGATCACCGGTGCCGCACCCGCGCTGCAAGGCGTGACACTCGCTGGCCTGCCCTACGACCTTCCCGCGCACCCCGGCAAACCCGTTCTGGTGCACTTCTGTGCGACCTGGTGCCCGATCTGCCGCGCCGAACAGGGCTCCATCGCGGCCATCGCGCACGACCATGGCGACGTGATCACCGTCGCGATGCAAAGCGGCAGCCCGGAACAGGTCGCGCGCCACATGCGCGAGCAGGGGATGGCATTCCCGGTGCTGAACGACCAGGACGGCAGACTCTCCGCCGCATGGGGGGTGCATGCGGTGCCCGCCAGTTTCATCATCGCGCCCGACGGCCGGATGCGCTTTGCCGAGGTCGGCTATACCACCGGCATCGGGCTGAGATTGCGGCTCTGGCTGGCGGGACTTTGACCGGCACGCCGAACTGGACATGCTGAAGGCCTCGGGCCTTGATGATTCCAGGGCGGGGATCGGACCACGGGTTACGCCATCCTGAAGAGCCGGATGCTTTTTACGCCGTCAATCCAGCCAGTCCCGCCCAACCACCTCAAGCGCATTGTTGAACCGATAAATCAGCGGCATGCTCGGGGTGATCTCCACCTTGTCGATCGACTCCGGCGCGATTTCTTCCAGAACCATCACCAGACTGCGTATCGTGTTGCCGTGACTGACCACCAGCAACCTTTGATTCGCCGCAATGCGAGGCGCAAGCACCTCATGCCAATAGGGAAGCAACCGGCGCTGGCAGTCCTCAAGGCTCTCGCTGCAGGGCAACAGCGCCGGATCGAGTTCCGCATACAGCGGATCGAAACGGGGATGACGGGGGTCATCCAGATCGAGAGGCGGCGGAGCCTCGAAGTAACCGCGCCACCAGCTGCGATATCTCTGTTCTCCCCATTTCGCAAAGATCTCCTGCTTGTTCAGCCCTGCAACTGTCCGTAGTGGCGTTCGTTCAACCGCCAGGTCGAATAGCGCAGTATGGATACCTGGCCAGCCGAAGCGAGCAGAATTTTGGCCGACTGGCGGGTGCGCTGCAACACTGAAGTATGCACCTCGTCAAACACCAAACCTTGCTCGGCGAGCTTTTGGCCTGCCGCGGCGTCTCGGGCCGATCCCTGTTCATTCAACGGAATATCGGTCCATCCGGTGAAGCGGCCGCTCGGATTCCAATCGCTGCTGCCATGGCGAACGATCACCAAACGGCGCTCGGCCAGGGTCATTCGGCCGATTCCATCAGTACCTTGGCCAGATGATGGTGGTCATCCCAGGCCTCCAGATGCCAGCCCCCGGCATCCCCCCCCGCCATCGAAGCGAAACCAGTTCAGCGCACAGTTCGGGATCACGAAATCGCGCGGTGCCTGTAGCGTCCTGCCGGTAGCCTTGCGATAGACGATATCGAGCACACCCGCATGACTGATCGCGGCGATGGTCTGGCCGCCGTGGTGTCTGGCCAGAACATCGATCGCATCCCGGACGCGTCGGGCAAAACCGTTCAGGCATTCCCCGGTTCCGAAATCGTACCCGGGATCGCGTACCTTGTAATGGGCGTATGCTTCTGGAAAGCGCTGCGACCCCTCTGCGGCGGTGATGCCCTGGAATAACCCGTAATGGCGTTCGCGCAGTGCTGACATCGCCTTGACTTCCATCCCCCGCCTTGCCGCGAGCATCTGTGCGGTATCCCATGCGCGGCTCAGGTCGCTGCTGTAGATCGCGGCGAACTCGTAATGCGCCGCGTTAAAGGCCATCGCCAGCGCCTGCGCGTGGCCGGTCTCATTGAGCGGAATGTCGGTCTGCCCCTGGATGCGTTTTGCGACATTCCAGTCGGTTTCGCCGTGGCGAATGAAACAGATGCGGGTGGCCATGATCGCAGCGGATTATTGCGGCTGCGGCCCCTGGCTCACCTGCACCACATCCCCCGGCCGGACCCATTTGGCGAAAGCAGTCTGGACATCGCCGGCCTTCAGCGCGATATATTGGCGTGCCGCAAGCGTCGGTTCGTCGAGCGGCAGATCGAGATCCCAGCGTCCGATCAGGCCCTCGGCGATGCTGCCGGTACTGCCTTCCGCGAGCGATATCTGGCGCAACAGCATTGCCTTGGAACGTTGCAGTTCCTCGGCGCTGACCGGGGAGTTTTGCATGTCCTCCAGTTCACGCACGATGCTGGCGTGGACCCTGGATACGTTTTTCGGATCGCAGGCGTACTGGATGAAATACAGGCCGCGGCTCTTGCCGAATTCGAAAGACGAGTCCACCGAATACACTAGCCCGGCGTTCTTGCGCAGGTCCCGGCTCAGGCGGGTCGAATAGAATCCGCCGCCCAGCACGTTGTTGCCCAGCCGCAGTGCGTATACATCCGGGTCCGAGCGGGTGACGCCCACGGTTTCGGCCAGTGTCACTTCGTCCTGGATGCGGCTTGAGTCGGGCACGGCGGTGGTGGCCGCATGGTTCGGCGGAACAGACGGAAGAACCGTGTCGGGTTTGGCACCGGCCGCACGCCATGCGCCGAAGTACTTGTCGATCACATTCCTGGCCTCGTCCGGCGTCACGTCGCCGACAACCACGATGACGGCGAGGTCGGGACGAAACGCGAACCGGTAATAATCGCGCACCTGGTCGAGCGTGAGTTTCATCACGGTGGACGGCAGCGCATCGCGCAAGGTCGGATCGTCCTTCGGGAACAGGCCCGTCCGCAACGCCCTTCCGGAAAGGTACTCCGGGCTTTGCAGCCGCCCGGCGACGCTGTCCGCCACTTGCTGTCTTACAATCCCGAAGGCCGCTTCCGGCAGTGCCGGATGCAGTTCATTGTCGGCCAGCAATTCCACGCCGCGCCCGAAATTCTCCTTCAGCACGCTCACCTGAAAGTTCGTCCCGGCCTGTTCGGAGGCGCCGATCTGGTCGAGGGCACGCTGGAATGCGACACGGTCAAGACTCTTGCTGCCGTAGGAGAACATCTGGCCGAGCACCGAGGGCAGTCCTTCCTGCCGCGCGGGGACTTCGAGTTCGGGCCGGTTCCTGATATGGCCCGAGACGGTTACCGTCTTGCTGACGTTCTCCGGTTGCACGATCAGGGTGATGCCGTTGGCCAAATGGCTGACCGTCGGATGCACGGACGAAGGCGGCACGCTCAACTGATCCAGCGCGGCGCTGGCCCAGTCCGGCAGCGGTGTGGGCTTCGCCTCGCCCAGCGCGATGCTTTCCTGGCCGCCGAACCCGGAGGCCGCAACCGGCTTGCCCGATCCGCGGGGGGTCAATACCGCAACGATGGCATGATCGAGGTCGAGGTACTGTCGCGCAACCCGGTTCACGTCCGCCGGTGTCACCTTTTCGATGCGCGCGAGGTCCTCTTCCGGGGAATCCAGGCCATCGACCGCAACCGCTTCCGACCAGACGGATGCCAGCCCTTGGATCGAGTTCTTTTCGAATTCCGCGGCACTGCGTTCCTGCAGCTTGGCGGCCGCGACCAGGTCGGCCGGCACGCCGTTCCTGACGATGCCGGCAAGTATCGCGCGCACTTCCTGCTCCAGTTTGGCCCCATCCCCGCCGGCAGGATATGTGACTATTGCGAGGGCTATTCCCGCCTTGGGAAAGGGTTGAAAGGAAAATCCGGCGGAAAGCGCCTTGCCCTGTGGAACCAGGTCATAGAGGGCTCCGCGTTCGCTGCTCAGCACGTCGGAAAGAACTTCTAGCGCGGGGTAATCCGGGCTGTCCATGCCCGGCATGCGCATCGCGATCGCTTCCATGCCGTAGGGCAGGTCGCTGTCCAGCGTGAACGACTGCGGCTTGACCCGAATAAAGTGCATCGGCACCCGCGCCGGCAGTGTCCGGGCCGGAATGCTGCCATACAATTCGCGGATCTTGGCAAGCGTTGCGGACGGATCGAGATCGCCGGCGACGACCAGGATCGCATTGTTGGGCGCATACCATTTGTCGTGGAAGGTCTTCAGCATCCCGGCCGTGGTCTTGTCGAACGAGGGCTTCGTGCCTAGGCCGTCATGGGCGTAGCTCGTCCCGGCGAACATGGCCTCGCGCAACCTGGTGAACAGGATGTACTGGGGATTGGACAGGTCCTGCGCCACCTCCTGTTCGATGGCGCCGCGCTCCTGGTCCCAGTCCTTCTGGCTGTCCAGCACACCGCGCATGCGCAGCGCCTCGACATGCAGCGCGACATCGAGATCCTCGGCGGGCACCGTATAGTAGTACTGTGTGACGGTCTGGCCGGTTTGCGCATTGAAACTTCCGCCCATCAGACTGCCGATATTGGCCAGCTGGTCCGCGGACAGACCCGGACTGCCGCGAAACATCATGTGTTCCTGTGCATGGGCGGTGCCGGGAAATCCCGGCGGAGTCTCGTCCGCACCGACCAGGTAGCTGATGGATGTCGACACGACAGGGGCCAGCGTGTTGCGGACGATGACCACGCGCAGACCGTTATCCAGTGTCGCGCGGACCACGCCCGCCGATTCCGGAGCAGTGGCAACCGACGCATAAGCTGCCGTCCAGCCCAGTAGCAGACTGCAAAACATGACCACAGACATGCGCCGGATATTTCGCGCCATCGCCGCTCGCTGGATGATGCTACTCATAGCTGATTTTCCCATTTAATTTTCATGTAGGTTTCGATTGGCAATGCTGACTGGTCATTATGCCATTCACACCAGGCCAAGGCGAAACTGGCTGCATGTACTGGACCACCCTAACAAGACTGCAACCGGCAGTTAGTCGCGTATATCGGCGCGAAGTTCAGTCCATCCGTCCAGGCCTGTTGGCGCAATGCGATCACGGGACAAACCTCCCTACCCTGAGCATCCGCAAGCCCCAGGCGACGCCGAACCCGGTCACTTCGCCCGCAATGGCGCCCAGCCCGCCCTCGCAGCGGCTCGCAGACAGATCCACATGCAGCCAGGGCACGTCGCTCTCCAGAAAGTGTTTCAGGAATCGCGCCGCGAGGATGTGGTCGGCATCGCCGTCCAGCATGCACTGCTTGATGTCGGCGACCTTGGAATCCAGCGCGGATTCGTAATCTTCATCCAGCGGGAACGCGCACAGCCGCTCGCCGCTTTGCTGCCCGGCCTGCACGGCCTGTTGCAGCAACGCATTGCGGTTGCCGAGCACGCCGCTGTAGCGCGTGCCGAGCGCCACATGCATGCTGCCGGTCAGCGTGGCAAAGTCGACCAGCAGGGCGGGCTTCGCGCGCGAGGCCAGCGTCAGCGTGTCGGCCAGCACCATGCGGCCTTCGGCATCGGTATGCATGATCTCGATAGTGGTGCCGTTCAATGCTGTGACGATGTCGTTCTGCTTGTAAGCCTTTGGGCCGATATGGTTCTGCGCGATGGCCAGCCAGCAGTCGATGTTGACCGGCAGCTTTTGCTGCGTGGCGGCGAGCAGAAGGCCGAGCGCGACCGCCGAACCGTTCATGTCCTCGTGCATGCCGTGCATGTAGCGCGCCGGCTTGAGGTTGTGGCCGCCGGTATCAAAGCAGATGCCCTTGCCGACCAGCGCGACAGTCTGCTTCGCCTTTGGATGCCTGTAGGTCAGGTGCACGATCGCGGCGTCCTCGTCATGGCTGCCCTGCGCCACCGCGACAAACGCGCCCGCACCGATCCTGCGCAATGCCTTCAGGTCGAACTCCTTGAGTTGCCAGTGTTGCTGTTTGGCGAGTTCCCTGATGCGCTTGCGGTACAGACCGGGCGTCAGTTCATTCGGCGGCAGCACGGTCAATGTGCGGCACAGCAGATTGCCTTCGGCCTGTGCCCTGAGTTCGTCGAACATTGTTTTGTCGGCAAAACCGTAAAGCGCGATCTTTTGCAGCGGCTTGCGCTGGTCTGCCTTTTTCTTGTGCAGCGGCAGCGGTGCGCCGTTCACCCATGCCGCATACACTGCAACCGCCGCGGCCTGCCGGCGCTGCGCTTCGTCGCCCTGCACGACGATGGTGACGCCAGCCGGCTGTTCGTCGAGCAACATCTGCATGGCCTTGCGCGCCTGGGCCTGCAGCGCGAAACGGGTCTTGCTGAAATCCAGCATCGCCCAGACGACCAGGCTGCCGTCTGCGGCATTCGCCGCAACGGGCGTGGCCGCAAGCTCCTCGGCCTTGATGCCGCGCCGCTTGAGCACGGCAGCCAGCATGTCGCGCTGGGGTGCGTCGCCGGGCAGGATCTTGCCCTTGGGCAGAAGCACCAGCTGGTGTGCTGCTTTCAGGGACTTTGGCAGCGAAAGGATTGAAGTCAGTTGTGCTAGCATTGCGTACTCGATCAACGGAAGAAGTTGCCATTATCGCGGAAAAATCAATTTGCCACAGAGTGCGCAGAGAGCACAGAGAAAAGCTCCCACCTGTCGCCACGCTCTCTGTGTGCTCTGTGTTCTCCGTGGCTTATATTTGAATTTTATGCGCCAATACTTAGACCTGATGCAGCACGTGCTCGATCACGGCACGAAAAAATCCGACCGCACCGGCACCGGCACGACCAGCGTGTTCGGCTACCAGATGCGCTTCGATCTCTCGCGGGGCTTTCCGCTGGTCACGACGAAGAAGTGCCATATGAAATCCATCATCCATGAACTGTTGTGGTTCCTGCAGGGCAGCACCAACATCAAATACCTCAAGGACAACGGCGTCAGCATCTGGGACGAGTGGGCGGACGAAAGCGGCAACCTCGGCCCGGTGTACGGCAAGCAGTGGCGTTCATGGCAGACCGTGGATGGCCGCGTGGTGGACCAGATCAAGATGGCCGTCGATCAGATCAAGGGCAATCCCGATTCACGCCGCATCATCGTATCGGCGTGGAATGTCGGCGAACTCGACCAGATGGCACTCGCGCCCTGCCATGCGTTTTTCCAGTTCTACGTGGCTGACGGCAAGCTGTCCTGCCAGCTCTACCAGCGCAGCGCCGATATTTTCCTCGGCGTGCCGTTCAACATCGCCAGCTACGCGCTGCTGACGCTGATGGTCGCGCAGGTGTGCGGCCTGCGGCCCGGCGATTTTGTCCACACTTTCGGCGATGCGCACCTTTACTCGAACCACATGGAGCAGACGCACCTGCAGTTGTCGCGCGAACCACGCGCGCTGCCGACGATGAGGATCAACCCGGATGTGAAGGACATCTTCGCCTTCAAGTATGAGGATTTCACGCTGGAAGGCTATGATCCGCATCCTGCGATCAAGGCGCCCGTCGCGGTATGAAGCCGCGCGTTTCGCTGATCGTCGCGATGGCAAAAAACCGCGTGATCGGCATCGACAACACGCTGCCCTGGCGCTTGCCCGCCGACCTGAAGCATTTCAAGACACTGACGATGGGACATCACATCGTGATGGGGCGCAAGACATATGAATCGATCGGCAAACCGCTGCCAGGGCGCACTTCGGTGGTCGTAACCCGCAACCCTGAATATGCCGCTCCTGGCGTGATCGTGGCGAGCTCGCTGCAAGCGGCGATCTCGGCGTGCGGGGATGACGACGAGATCTTCGTGATCGGGGGCGCGGAGTTATACCAGCAGGCTATCGCGTTGGCCGACCGCATCTACCTGACCGAAATTGACGCAGACATCAGCGGCGATGCGTATTTCCCGGAATTCAAGCTTGACGAGTGGCTTGAATTGTCGCGCGACAAGCATAGCCAGCTTGAGCCGCAGCCTTTGCAATTCGATTTCGTCGTGTATCACCGCAAAGACAGCCATCACAAAGGCCGCTGACGGACATCGTTTCTAGGCAGCGTGCGCCCGATATTCCGTCAGTCATCATGGCCGTGCTGCCCCGAACTTTCCGGCATTTGCTGAGTGGCAGGCGTATCCGTACCGGACGGCATCCCCATCGGTGCGGCGGATTCCGGTGCTTGCAGGTTCAGGTAATTGTCGCGTGACTCGCGGGTGGAAGATCCCGTCTCGGCATGATGGTCTGATCCCGTTTCCTTTCCTGCCTGTTCCCGCATATGTCCCTCCATCCCGGTCTTGCCGTGTCCGGAAAGATTTTCCCCGGAAGGACCGGTCCTGTAAAAATCCGGGACCGCTTTCAGCAATGACGGCAACGCTCCCATGTTCTCGGCAAGGCCCACCTGGTTGGGGTGAATATCGATCTCCCCCTTGTCGGTTCTGATGAAGGTGATGCCCTGGATCACCTGGTCGTAGGTTCCGGAGGGATAACCGCTGCTGTTTCCGGGCAGAATGACGGCGGCCTCATGGTCGGTACCCCGAACACCGATGGTCGCATTGGGTGTCTGGATCAGATCGGATTGCGGATGCATTTTTCCCAGTTGCCCCGTGACAAAACGCGAGGTACCCTTGAACAGCGAAATCAGGCTGGCATCCTCGTCTGTTCCGTTGTAGTCATACTTTTCGATCTTGAGTTGCGTCTCCGGCCGGATCGCGATCAATCCGTTGTCGACCATCCTGATTTGCGCCATACCGGACGGCCGCGTCACGATCGTTTCACCCACGCAGACCGGATCACCCTTGGCCAGCATCCTGATGCGCCCGTTGTTCTGCGCCTCGACATGGCCGTGGCTGTAAAGCACCTTGCCGGCCACTTTGAGCTGGGTCAGCCCGCTGCCTGTGCGACCGATGCCGGTGCCCTTGGCAATGACTTCGGTGCCGCCCATTCCGTCGCTGCCGATACCGGTTCCCCCGATACCCGAACCCGAAGCGGTGTAGGTGCATCTGCCCGAAGCGGCCCATGCGGCGGAAGTGAGCATCACGGCCGCCAGCAGTATCGCCTGTAGATAGATCTTTGGATCAGATTTCATCTGTATTCTCCGCTGCGCTGTAATGATATACGCCAAAATTGGCGCGATACACGGCGTCCGGCTTTTTTCGGTCGCGCTGTTGCAACTCGGCTGCGCGCTTGTTCACGGCGTGCAGTGATCTCATCCCCACGGTGCGGGAGTAGGCAGCCAGCTCCTGGGTCGAATCTCTGCTCAATTTGTCATAGAACACGCAGCGTTCCAGAAACGGCGGCGAAGCACCTGCCAGGTTATGCACTGTGGCGGCCAGGTGGTCATGGATGTTCTGGCCAAAATAATAGATCTTCTCTGTCATGTCCTGGGGTTGCACGAATGCATCGAGGCTCAGGTGCACACGGTCGTCGCTGTCCAGCGTGACGATGCCCTGGCGCAGCCATTCATCCAGCACCACCCGTGCGCGAAAGTCCTTGCTGACCGATTGCACCAGCGCTTCAAACGACTGCTTTTCTCCTTTGCTGGCCAGGCGTGGCAAGGGAACCGGCAGACCGTGTTCGTCCAGGTATTCGCGGTGACCGCTCCAAATGGCGAGCAGCAACGCGCTCATCGAAGCGTGCCGTGACAGGTCGATCTCCGTCGCCGGTTCATTGCGCAGCCGGTTGATCTCGCGGCGATGGATACCGGTCAGCAGGCTGATGCGGCTGTCGGTCTGCGCTTTGGCATCCAGCCTGAACTCCGATTCCGCAACCTTTACGTAGGTCAATTTGACCAGGTCGCAGAAATTCGGGAAAGAAATGCCATGGGCCAACAGCAACCGAACCAGCGGGCGCAGCAGATAGCGAATTGCCGCAACAACGGGTGGCTGTGGTTCGGTGCCCGGGGTCGAATTATTGTTCATGGCCTTCATGACGATATTGATCCGGCAATAAATTGTTGAACTTAAGCTGCATACTTTACAGGCGCATGTTCAAAGTAGCTTTTCACGCGCTCGGGAGATTTCTGCAGTTTGCGCATGTGGCTGGTAGTCGCCTTGAGTAACTGTCCCTTTGTTCGCGCTGGTGCCTTGGTTGTCACTGCCTGCTTGAGATCGGCATTCAGCATTTCATCCGGATTCAGCTCCGGGCTGTAACTTGGCAGATAAAACACTTCAATCTCATCCGTGTGTTTCGCCAGCCACGCTTTGACCAATCTGGCCTGGTGCACTCGCAGGTTGTCGAGAATCAGGAATACCTTGCGCTTCGCGTCTTTCACCAACCGCTTCATAAATTCGATGAGTTGATCTGTGTCCAACGCGCCGTTCAACACCATCCATCTCACCTTGCCCTGGTTCGTGACGGTGGAGATGAGTCCCACGTTCTCGCGTCTACTGTTGACCCGCACCACCGGTGTTTTTCCTTTCGGCGCATATGAACGTCCGCGCACGTCATCGCTACGCAGTCCCGTTTCATCTCCCCAGTGAATTTCAGCTCCTTCCGCTTTAGCCCGTTCAGCAATCACCGGATAACAATTGTCGAGCCACGCCTTCACTTCGCCGGACGCTGTTCATAAGCCTTTTTCATCGGCTTCTGCGGTGTGAACCCCCAGCGCTCCAAATACATGCCAACCGTACGCACCGGCAGCCTTACCTTAAACCGTTGCGCTATCAGCTCCATGACCGCCTTGCGACTCCATAGTGCATAAGGCATCTTCATCTGGTCAGGGGTCTTGTCACAAATCAGTTCCTGAACTTCGCGCTCTTGTTCGGCGCTCAAGCGTCGTCCTGATCCCGTGGGGCGCCCGCGCGGTTTTAATGCCACCTCCGCCCAACCACCCAAGCGATATGCCTTGTGCGCAGCGATCACGGTGCCACGCGATAGCTCACACTCGCGCGCCACGTCATTTACTTGCACCCCTTTCTCCCGAAGTCGGACTGCACGCCTGCGCCTTTCCGCCAATGCCTGCATCGAGAGTGTCCTTGCGTCTTGTCGTTCCATCTGCCCTCCGACAAAACATCATCAAATTAGTTCAATATATTGTTGCCGAGTCAATAATATTCCATGAACGAAGCATAACACACACATTGATCTATGTGTGCAGTTTTTACACGTATTTTTCTGTATGTGTGTATTGCGCACACGGATTCCGGGGCAGGGAATGTTCAAAACAAGCGTTTACCCTGCCTTGAACGTGCCGCCGTAGCTCTTTTTATGGTTTGCTGGAGTCGTGCAGTTACCGGTCGGGCATGCCAACACGGTGGTTGACGCTCAACCCTGCCGCACACAGTCCACGCTATACACGCGTTCTCCGTCTTCCTTGTCCGATACCAGGCCATGAATGTCAGTCTCGAAGCCGGGGAATTTCTTGTTGAAGTCGCGCGCGAACTTCAGATAGTCGACGATCAACTTGTTGAAGCGTTCACCCGGTATCAGCAGCGGGATGCCGGGGGGGTAAGGCGTCAGCAACACCGCAGTGATACGCCCCTCAAGATCGTCAATCGGCACGCGATCAATCTCGTCGTGCGCCATTTTTGCAAAGGCATCTGAGGGTTTCATCGCGGGCTGCATGTCTGACAGATACATCTCGGTCGTCATTTTGGCGACATTGTGCTTTTTGTAGGCATCATGGATCTGCTGGCACAGGTCGTGCAAACCGACGCGCTCGTACTGCGGAAACTTGGCCGCGAACTCGGGCAGGATGCGCCACATCGGCTGGTTCTTGTCGTAATCGTCCTTGAACTGCTGAAGCGCAGTCAGCAGCGTGTTCCAGCGCCCCTTGGTGATGCCGATGGTGAACATGATGAAGAACGAATACAGGCCGCACTTCTCGACGATGACGCCATGTTCGGCAAGATACTTGGTAACCATCGCGGCAGGCATACCGGTCTCGTCAAAGTTTCCATTGAGGTTCAGTCCGGGCGTGATAATGGTGGCCTTGATTGGATCGAGCATGTTGAAGCCGGCTGCCAGCTTGCCGAAGCCGTGCCATTTTTCGGCCGTCGTCAGCATCCAGTCTTCGCGCGAACCTATGCCTTCTTCTGCAATCTTCTCCGGCCCCCACACCTTGAACCACCAGTCCTCTCCATACTCTTCGTCCACTTTCCGCATCGCGCGGCGGAAATCCATCGCCTCGGCAATGCTCTCCTCCACCAACGCGGTGCCGCCCGGCGGTTCCATCATCGCCGCAGCGACGTCGCACGAGGCGATGATCGCGTACTGCGGCGAGGTAGAGGTGTGCATCAGATAGGCTTCGTTGAACACATGGCTGTTAAGCTTGCGGTTCTGCGGTTCGCGCACCAGTATCTGGGATGCCTGGGACAAACCGGCCAGCAGCTTGTGCGTGGATTGCGTGGAGAAGATCATCGAATCCTTCGCGCGCGGACGGTTCTTGCCGATCGCATGCATGTCCTTGTAGAAGGGATGGAACGCCGCATGCGGCAGCCATGCCTCGTCGAAATGCAGCGTGTCGATCTTGCCGTCCAGCATCTGCTTGAGCATCTCGACGTTGTACACCACGCCGTCATAGGTGCTCTGCGTGATGGTCAGGATGCGCGGCTTTTTGCTCTTGTCCTTGATGAACGGATTCGCGTCGATCTTTTTCTGGATATTGGCGGGTTCGAACTCGGATTTCGCGATCGGCCCGATGATGCCGTAATGGTTGCGCGTCGGCCTCAGGAACACCGGCACTGCGCCGGTCATCATGATCGCGTGCAATATCGACTTGTGGCAGTTGCGGTCCACCACCACGATGTCGTTTGGCGCAACGGTCGAGTGCCACACGATCTTGTTGGACGTGGATGTGCCATTGGTAACAAAGAACAGGTGGTCGGAATTGAAGATGCGCGCCGCGTTGCGCTCGGAGGCCGCCACCGGCCCGGTATGGTCGAGCAGCTGGCCGAGCTCGTCCACCGCGTTGCACACGTCCGCGCGCAGCATGTTTTCGCCGAAGAACTGGTGGAACATCTGCCCGACCGGCGATTTCAGGAATGCCACGCCGCCGGAGTGTCCCGGGCAGTGCCACGAATAGGAACCGTCCTGCGCATAGTGCAGCAGCGCGCGGAAAAACGGCGGCGCCAGCGAGTCCAGATAGGATTTCGCTTCGCGGATGATGTGGCGCGCGACGAATTCCGGCGTGTCCTCGTGCATGTGGATGAAGCCGTGCAGTTCGCGCAGGATGTCGTTCGGGATGTGGCGTGACGTGCGCGTCTCGCCGTACAGGTAGATCGGGATGTCGGCGTTCTTGAAGCGTATCTCCTTGACGAACGCGCGCAGCGTCTTCAGCGCGGCCTCGGTTTCTTCCTTGCTGCCCCCGCCGAATTCCTCGTCGTCGATCGACAGCAAGAACGCCGATGCCCGGCTCTGCTGCTGCGCGAACGACGTCAGGTCGCCATAGCTGGTTACCCCGAGTATCTCCATGCCCTCTTTTTCAATCGCATCGGCCAGCGCGCGTATGCCCAGCCCGCTGGCGTTCTCGGAACGAAAGTCTTCATCGATGATGATGATGGGAAACCTGAATTGCATAATATACCTCCGACGGATGAGGTTCATGTCGCTTGCCGCATACACAGCAGGCGAAAGAATCAAAAAGGTTCAGTGAGCACGCATATCGCCCCGGGGAGACTGTGACGTCGCAACCGGAACGGAGTTTCATTGTTTTCCCGGCAGGGATTGGGGAAACGGCGCGGATTGTCGCAGATTGTGGCAGCGCTGCAAGCGGGAATTTTGCCGTTCACGGGCGATTGCGCTTCAGGCGCATGCCTACATTTTCGGCAGTGTCACGCCGACCTGCCCCTGATACTTGCCGCCGCGATCTTTATAGGAGGTCTCGCAGACCTCATCGCTCTCGAAGAACAGCACCTGCGCCACGCCCTCGTTGGCATAGATCTTCGCGGGCAGCGGGGTGGTGTTGGAAAACTCCAGGGTCACGTAGCCTTCCCATTCCGGCTCGAACGGCGTGACGTTGACGATGATGCCGCAGCGGGCATAGGTGGACTTGCCCAGGCAAATGGTCAGCACGCTGCGCGGAATGCGGAAATATTCGACGGTGCGCGCCAGCGCAAACGAGTTGGGGGGGATGATGCAGTAATCGGCATTGACCTCGACGAACGAGTTCGGATCGAAGTTCTTCGGGTCGACGATGGTGCTGTTGATGTTGGTGAACAGCTTGAATTCATTCGAACAGCGGATATCGTAACCGTAGCTGGAGGTGCCGTATGAAACGATGCGCTTGCCGTCGACCATCTTCACCTGGTTGGGTTCGAACGGCTCGATCATGTTGTGCTGCTCCGCCATGCGGCGTATCCATTTGTCCGACTTGATGCTCATAAATTCAGGCAAAAGGCACAAGATACAACGCACAAGGATTTCGTATTCCTTGCACTTTGAGCCTTGAACCTTGAACCTCGCTCCTCTGGTCTTATTTACAAGGTCGCGATTTTAACCAATTCGACGCTGTCGCGCGCGATTTGCTAAAATCCGCGCCTTGATCGCAATTCGGCCCAGTCACAATGTCCTCAAGCAAAAACCCAGCTGGACCAAGAAAGATATTGGTCACTTCGGCACTCCCCTATGCCAACGGCAGCATACACCTCGGCCACCTCGTCGAATACATCCAGACCGACATCTGGGTGCGCTTCCAGAAGATGCGGGGCAACGAGGTGCATTATGTCTGCGCCGACGATACCCACGGCACGCCGATCATGCTGCGCGCCGAGAAGGAAAGCATCACGCCCGAACAGCTGATAGACCGCGTGTGGCATGAGCATATTGCCGATTTCAAGGGATTCCATGTCGAGTTCGACCACTACGGCAGCACCAACAGCGCCGAGACCGACAGTTACTCGCGCGGGATTTATCTCAAACTCAGGGACCAAAGCCCGTCCCTGATCGAGAAGCGTGCCATCGAGCAATATTACGACCCGGTCAAGAACATGTTCCTGCCGGATCGTTTCATCAAGGGCGAATGCCCGAAATGCCATGCCAAGGACCAGTACGGCGACAATTGCGAAGTGTGCGGCGCTGCCTATGCACCCACCGACCTGATCAACCCCTACTCCGCGGTGTCCGGCGCGAAGCCGGAATTGCGCTTTTCAGACCACTATTTCTTCAGGCTCTCCGCCGCCAGCTGCCAGCAGTTCCTGCGCGAATGGACGCGCAGCGGATCGCTGCAGCCCGAAGCCGCCAACAAGATGCAGGAATGGCTGGGCGCCGAAGGCGAGAACAAACTGACTGACTGGGACATCTCGCGCGACGCGCCCTATTTCGGCTTCGAGATACCCGATGCACCGGGCAAGTATTTCTACGTATGGCTGGATGCGCCGGTCGGCTATATGGGCAGTTTCAAAAAGCTGTGCGATGACAAAGGACTCGACTTTGACGAATACTGGAAAGCCGGTTCAAAGACCGAGCTCTACCACTTCATCGGCAAGGATATTTTGTACTTTCACGCGCTGTTCTGGCCCGCAATGCTGCAGCACGCCGGCTTCCGCACCCCGACCAAACTGTTCGCGCACGGTTTCCTGACCGTGAACGGCGAGAAGATGAGCAAATCGCGCGGCACCTTCATCACCGCCCAAAGCTATCTCAAGCAGGGACTCAATCCGGAATATCTGCGCTATTACTACGCCGCCAAACTGAACGGCACGATGGAAGACATCGATCTTAACCTGGAGGATTTCGTTGCGAAGGTGAACAGCGACCTGATCGGAAAATACATCAATATCGCGAGCCGTACCGCAGGAATACTACATAAACATTTCCATGGAAAAATCGGGAAACTCGAAAACAAAGATATCAATGGAAATCCGATATACGACAGAATTGTCAAAGATATGCAAAATGCCGTGCCGAGGATTCAAGAATTTTATGAAAATCGCCGATACGCATTGGCTGTCAGAGAAACAATGAAATTGGCGGACGATACTAACAGGTGGCTAGCTGAGTTCAAACCATGGGAATTATCAAAAAGACTTTCCGAACCTGCACATTCTGCAGACAATGGCGACAACTCCACACTGCATGAAATTTGTTCGGCAGCGCTTGAGTGCTTTAGGCTTTTAACGTTGTTACTAAAACCTATTCTTCCGGTAGTAGCCAAGGACAGTGAAAAATTTTTGAACATAGCCCCGCTATCGTGGCAACACGTTAACAGCCATTTGCCTTTGGGGCACCAAATTAACGAATACAAACACCTAATGACCCGAGTCGACCAAAGACAAATAGACGCCATGATAGAAGCCAACAAACAAACCCTGGAGCCCGCCACTGACACTCATTCGCCAACGCGCCATGCCGAAGCGCAGCAGCATGCCATCGCACCAGTCGCAGAAACCATCTCCATCGACGAGTTCAGCAAGGTCGATCTGCGCGTGGCACGCATCGTCAACGCCGAGCATGTGGAAGGTGCCGAGAAGCTGCTGAAACTGACGCTGGACATCGGCGAGGAAAAGCCGCGCACCGTGTTCGCCGGCATCAAGTCGGCCTACGATCCGGAAAAGCTCAAGGGGCGCATGACCGTGATGGTCGCCAATCTCGCGCCGCGCAAGATGAAGTTCGGCATGTCGGAAGGCATGGTGCTAGCGGCTTCGGGAGACACACCGGGATTGTTCATCCTGTCGCCGGATGACGGCGCACAACCGGGCATGCGCATCAAGTAAGTAAACGCCAACCTTCGTGAATTCATTTTTTTGGGATGAAGCGCAAGGAGCCGCACAGCGAATGACGAGACATATCGGATGGATAGGCGAGGAATGAGCGAGCACGCGACGCTGCGATTCGCCCAAAAAATGGATTACGACATTCTCATCATCGGTTCCGGGCCCGCCGGGCAGCACGCGGCGTGGCAGGCGTCGCGCATGGGCAAGCGCGCCGCGATCATCGAGCGCAAGCCCAAGATCGGCGGCGCGGGGCTGCAGACCGGCACGATACCCAGCAAGGCAATGCGCGAAGTCGCGTACCTGCTGTCGCGCTCCAGCGCCGGCGGCATGCGCCAGGCGCTTTCGCCCGGCGGCGTGAACCGTCCTGGCTTGCTGGCCGATGCGGTGCGGCGCAAGGAAGTGGTGATTGCCCAGCAGGAATCCGTGATCCTGCAACGGCTGCTGCGTTCCGGCGTGGCGCTGATCCCCGGCGAGGCTTCGTTCGTCGATGCGCATACCATTCGGGTCAGCGACGCGGCCGGCAAGCTGCGCAACATTTCCGCCTCGGCCATCGTGCTGGCCACCGGCTCGCGGCCGCGCCGTCCGGCGGATGTCCCGTTCGACAAGAAGACCGTGCTGGATTCGACTTCCATCCTGAATCTGCGCCACCTGCCGGACAGCCTGACAGTTGTCGGCGGCGGCGTGATCGCCTGCGAATTCGTGTCGATATTCGCGGCGCTGGGTGTCAGGGTCAGCGTGGTGGACAGCCATGCGCAATTGCTGGAGTACCTGAGCGAAGACGTGGTCGGCGTGCTGGCCGACAGTTTTCTGGGCATGGGCGTGACGTTCCATATGCAGGAACGCGTCGCGGAAATTCGCCTCGATGGAAACGGCACACTCACCATGCTGGAAAGCGGCAAACAGATACATAGCGATACGGTGCTCTATGCACAGGGCAGGCAGCCCAACAGCGAGAAGCTGCATGTCGAGCATGCCGGCATCATTGCGCAGGACGGCTGGATCGCGGTCAACCAGCATTTCCAGACCAGCGTGCCGCATATTTTCGCGGTCGGCGACCTGATCGGCCGGCCGGCGCTTGCTTCCACCGGGATGGAGCAGGGGCGTGCAGCGGTGCTGTATGCCTTCGAAGGGGAACAGCATGTCACGGCAGAAAACCTGCCGATGGCGGTCTATACCATTCCGGAAATCTCCTATGTCGGCAAAACCGAAAAGGAAGTGCAGCAGGAAAACATCCCTTATATTGTCGGGCGAGCCTTCTTCAAGGACAGCGCGCGCGGCCAGATCATCGGCGACGCGCAAGGGCTGCTCAAGCTGGTCGTGGACGCCCGCACTGAGAAACTGCTGGGCGTGCATATCGTCGGCGAACAGGCCAGCGAACTGGTCCACATCGGGCAACTGGTGATGAATTTCAACGGCGGCGTGCGCGACCTGATCAGCAACGTGTTCAACTATCCGACACTCGCGGAATGCTACAAACTCGCCGCACTGAATTGCACACACCAGTTGGAACAGCAAAACAATTCCTAGCCGATAGTCATCATTTCTTCGCGCTGATTGCGGTGAGTATCCCCTGCAGTATCGCTGTCGGCGTGGGCGGGCAGCCGCTCACCGCCACATCCACCGGAATCACGTTGGCAACCTTGCCGCAGCTCGCGTAGCTTTCGTCCCCGCCTTCAGGAGAAAAAATGCCACCGTCGCATGCGCACTCGCCGATCGCCACCACCAGCTTGGGTTCCGGCGTGGCGTCATAGGTGCGTTTGAGCGCGGTCACCATGTGGCGCGACACCGGGCCGGTGACCAGCAGCATGTCCGCATGGCGCGGACTGGCGACGAATTTGATGCCCAGACCTTCGATGTTGTAATAGGCATTGTTGACCGCATGGATCTCCAGTTCGCATCCGTTGCATGAGCCGGCATCGACATGGCGTATGTTCAGCGCGCTGCCGAATACGCGCAGGATCTCCTCGTTCAGCCGCTGCGTATCGACGCGCATCGCCTCGTCCGGCAATGGTGTGGCCTCTGTCTTGATGCCCGTTTTTAATATCTGTTTGATGAGCTCATACATGGATTCGCCTCTATAGGTCCTGACCCGAGTAACTCAAATTGAACGATTTGTTGATCAGCGGGAAGTCCGGCACGATGTTGCCCATCACGGCATGTTCCAGCACCTGCCAGTTCTGCCAGGACGGGTCGTGCGGATGCACGCGTGCGAGATTACCCTGCGCATCGGTGTGTATCGCCACCAATACCTCGCCGCGCCATCCTTCCACCATGCCCACCCCGAAGCCGAGCGCCGGAAGTTTTTCAAGCGGCACGGTCAATGTGTTGTCGTGTATCAGGTTGGCGAGTATCGCTCGTTGCAAGCGCAATGACTCGAACAGCTCGTCGAAGCGCACGATGACACGCGCCGCGACATCGCCGTTGCGATAGGTCGCCATGCGCACATCCAGTTTGTCATAAGGAACGCAGGGAAACTGCACGCGCGCGTCCCAGGACTGCGAACTGGCACGCCCGGCCAGGCCGCATAGCCCCAGCTGTGCGGCGAGTTTCGGCTCGACGCGCCCGGTTGCGATGAAGCGATCCTGCACGCCGGCATGTTCTTCGTAAATGCTGCGCAGCACGCGCACCTCGCGCTCCAGCATGGCGCATTCTTCAAGCAGCGTCTGTTTGCCCGGTTCCTGCAAATCTGCGGCTACGCCGCCCGGAATGATCCTGTCCATCAGGTAGCGATGCCCGAACAGCGCGGCATTGTTGCGCAACACCTGCTCCTTCAAAATCCAGAACTGCGCAAAACCGAACGACAAAGCGACATCGTTGCCCAGATAGCCGAGATCGCCCAGGTGATTGGCGATGCGTTCGCGCTCCAGGAACAGCGCGCGCATCCACAGCGCGCGGTCCGGCGGCGTGACAGCGGCAATGCTTTCCGCGGCCATCGCATAAGCCCAGGCATATGCAACCGTGCTGTCCCCGCTCACCCGTCCGGCGAGTTTGGCGGCCCGCTGCACCGTCATGCTCTCGAAGCGCTTTTCGATGCCCTTGTGGGTGTAACCGAAACGTTCCTCAAGCCGCAGCGTTTTTTCGCCCACCACGGAAAACCGGAAATGCCCGGGCTCAATGATGCCTGCATGCACCGGACCGACTGCAATCTCATGCACGCCCTGCCCTTCCACCTGCACAAAGGCGTAATCGTCGGCATCATCTGTCCGGCTCGATGCAGCGTCAAAATCCTTGCGCAATGGAAAGCAGCCACTGTGCCACGCGCCGTGGCGCAGCCATTTGCGATGTTCCTTGCCTTCGGGATAAATGCCAAGCAGGTCGTATGCCGCGCGCTGCATGCGCTCGGCCGCGAGATAGATGCCGCTGATATCCGGGTAGCCTGGTCGAGCGACCGGCAAAGGCAGGATCAGGCAGATCAAGCCCTTCTCAGTGACCAGCGCGAGATGTAATGCATATCCGGCACCATGTAAGCGCTCATCACTGCCCCACAATGCCACCAACCTGCCGCCGCCGTCCTGCACGTTCCGGCAGATCGACAGCAGGTCAGCGGACCCGATCTTGCCCGACCAGGCGGGAATAGCGCCGCGTAGTTTGCTCAAGTGCAGATTGGGATGGGTTATCGGCATAGGGAACCTCTATAAATTCATTTTTCGGGCGAATCCACCCGCAAGAAGTAGGCGTCACGTGCTCGCTCATTCCTGTGCGTAGCGGTCGTATATTCAGGTAGGGGTACCGCACAACCTACCCCTTGCGGTTGTGTCTATCAATCATCATATGCCTCGTCATTCGCTGATAAAACTACTAGCCATTCGACTAAGCCCGCAAGCGGGCAAGTCGTTGGTTAGGCGCAGCTCCTTGCGGTGCTCGCGCGACACGGTGGGGTGCAATGCTACGGTGCGGGAGCGCGAAGCAGCAGCGCTGCCCGCCACAAATGCTTCGCATCGCCGTGTCCAGCCTGCCATACCGAAATTCTAAATTTTTAGAGGTCCCCATCACTTACCCTCCTAATAAGGCCGCTGCCTGCCGATACCAGTTGGCCAGGTAATGCGGCATGTACAGACCAAGGATCAGCACCAGCAACAGGTGCACGAATACCGGGACCAGCGCCGGCTGGTGCGGCAGGCGGCGCGCCGCGGTTTCACCGAACACGATGGGCTGCACCTTGCCGAAAATGGCGGCGAACGCGATGCCCAGCGCGACCAGCAGGAACGGCGTGGTCCACGGATGGTCATGCATCGCGGTGGTGATGATCAGGAACTCGCTGGCGAACACGCCGAACGGCGGCATGCCGAGAATCGCCAGCGTGCCGAGCATCAGCCCCCAGCCCACCGTAGGACTGAGCTGCATCATGCCGCGTATGTTTTCCATCTGCTGGGTGCCGGCTTTTTGCACCGCATGGCCGACCGCGAAAAAGATCGCCGATTTGGTCAGGCTATGCACGGTCATGTGCAGCATCGCCGCGAACGAGGCGACCGGGCCCCCCATGCCGAACGCGAACGTAATCAGCCCCATGTGCTCGATCGAGGAATAGGCGAACATGCGCTTGATGTCCTTTTGCCGCGACAGGAACAGTGCGGCGACCACTACCGACAACAGGCCGAATCCCATCATCAGGTTGCCGGCAAAATGCGCGGCTCCCGCGGTACCTGACCCCAGCGAGCCGTCCACTAGCACCTTGCAGCGCATCACCACGCACAGCGCGACATTCAGCAGCAAACCTGACAGCACCGCGGAAACCGGCGTGGGGCCTTCCGCATGAGCATCCGGCAGCCAGCTGTGCAGCGGCACCAGCCCGACCTTGGTACCGTAACCGACCAGCAGAAACACGAAAGCCAGCTTGAGCACCGTGGGTTCGAGGCCGGCCTTCACCTCGTTCAGATGTGTCCAGAGCAACGCCGTGCCGCCTTCGCCGAGCAGGCGCTCCGCGGCGAAATACAGCAGAATGGTGCCGAACAGCGCGAGCGCAATGCCGACCCCGCACAGGATGAAATACTTCCACGCCGCCTCGATGCTGGCCGGCGTGCGATACAGGCTGACCAGCAGAACGGTAGTCAGCGTGGCCGCTTCCATCGCCACCCAGATGATACCCATGTTGTTCGAGGTCAGCGCGACCAGCATGGCCAGCGTGAACAGCTGGTACATGCTGTAATACAGATGCAGCATCGGTGTGGTGAGCCTGCCGTGCTGCTGCTCGATGCGCATGTAGGGGCGCGAGAACAGCGAGGTGGTGAACGCAACAAATGCAGTCAGCGCGACCAGGAATACGTTGAACTGGTCGATGAAGAATTCCTCGCTGAACGCAACCTGCGGCCCAGCGTCGATTACGCGTATGGTCAACACCACCGCCGCGACGAAGGTGCCGAAACTCATCACAGAATTCAGCTCCGCCGCCCAGTTGCGCGAGCCGAAGACAGCCAGCAGCAGGCCGCCCGCCAGCGGGGTGAGCAATAACGCGAGGATCTGTAGATCAATCATCCTTGAGTTTTTCCATGTGTGAGATATCGAGGCTGTCGAAGGTCTCGCGGATCTGGAAGAAAAAGATACCGAATATGAAGGTGGCCACCAGCACGTCCAGCGCGATGCCCAGTTCCACCACCAGCGGCATGCCGTGCGTGGCGCTGGTCGCGGCAAAGAACAAACCATTTTCCATCGCCAGAAATCCGACCACCTGCGGAATCGCCTTGCGCCGCGTCAGCATCATCAACATGGACAGCAGCACGCTGGCCAGCGCGATGCCGATCAGTCCGCGCGTGATGCTCTCGGAGAGTTGCGAAATCGGTGCGGCCAGATTGAACGAAAAGATCACCAGTGCAATACCGACCAGCATCGTGGTCGGAATGTTGATCAGCGTTTCCACGTCCCATCTCACGTTCAGTTTGAGCATCAGCCGGTGCAACAGCCAAGGCAGCAACAGCACCTTGAGCAACAGCGTCAACCCGGCGGAATAATACAGATGATGCTGATTCGTCGAGTAAGCCACGACAAAGGTGCTGAGCGACAACACCAGTCCCTGCCAGGCAAACAACTTGATCAGCGACAGAATTCGCCGCTGCGACAGCATCGCAAACGCGATCAGCAGCAGCAGTGCCGCCAGCAGATTGATGATTTGAACGTTGTAGCTCACTTGCATGTCATGCACCCAGCAAAAAATGGATCAACAATCCCAGCACCGCCAGCAGAAATGCGGTACCCAGGAATTCCGGCGCACGGAAGATACGCATCTTGGCCAGCACCGTTTCCAGCATTGCCAATGCAGCGCCGGCCAATGCCAGCTTGACCAGCAGCGCGATGACGGCCAGCGGCAGCGTGCCCCAATTTCCAGCCATGGCACCCACCTCGGCGATACCGTACGGAAAGAACAACGCGATGCCGATGGCAATATAGGCGAACAGCTTGAGGCTGCTTGCCCACTCCACCAGCGCCAGGTGGCGCCCCGAATATTCCAGGATCATCGCCTCGTGGATCATGGTCAATTCCAGGTGGGTGGCGGGATTGTCCACCGGAACTCGCGCGTTCTCGGCCAGCAACACGATCACGAATGCCAGGCCGGCAAAGGCGAGGCTGGGATACAGCACGAACTGGTGACGCGCAAGCGCGTCCACGATGCGCGGCAACTGTGTCGAGTGGCTGATCAGCGAAGCGGTGAAGAACACCATCAGCAGGGCTGGTTCGGCAAGAAACGAAACGAGCATCTCGCGACGCGCACCGAGCGTGCCGAATGCGGTGCCGATATCCATCGCGGCGAGCGCAATGAATACCCGCGCCAACGCGAACACGCCGACCAGCGCGATCACGTCGGCGGCGGGCGAGAACGGCAGGTCCACCGCGATGATCGGGATGATGGCCACCGCCAGCCACATGCAGCCGAACAGGATATAGGGTGTAATGCGAAACAGCGGCGAGGCGTTATAGGCGATCACCGCATCCTTGTGGAACAGCTTGCGCAGGGTGCGATAGGGTTGCATCAAACCGGCGCCGCTGCGGTTCTGCAGCCAGGCGCGACACTGGTTCACCCATCCGGTCAGCAGTGGCGCGAGCAGCACGACCAGCAGCGACTGGTAGATTTGAAACAGGATGCCGAGTGCCTGATCAGAGCTCATCATACGAAAGACAGCAGCACGATCAGCGTGACGAAGGTATAGGTCAGGTACAGGTGAATGCGTCCATGCTGCAGCAACGATACCCACGACGAGAGTTTTTCGGTGATGTGCCTGATCGGCACATACAGCGCGAACCAGAGACGGTCCTCGCTGCGGCCATGATAGCGCGGATGCGTGTCGAAGGCGCTCGGCAGTTCGCTTTCGATGCGGAAGAACGGTTCGAAGATACGGCGGATCGGCTGCCCGAACCCCTCGGCAGTATCCTGCATGCGCGAAGTTTGCGCCGGAAAGCCGCAGTCCCAGGCGGGGCCGCGCCGCAACCGGCCGTGATAGAAGTGATGGACCAGCAATATGGTCACCACCATCACGCCTGCCACCGCCAGCAGGAACAGCACCGGACTGTAACTGGCACGCTCGGTATCCACCGGCGTCAGGAACAGCCAGCCGGGGGATGCATTGCCCAACCCCCTGCCGACCAGCACCTGTGTCACCCGGTCGATCTGGTGCACCACATAGACCGGCGCCAGACCCAGCAGCACACAACCCAATGCGAGCCAGCCCATTCCGATTCGTTCCCATAGGCCGGCATCGTGCGGCTGGGCCTTTGCCTCCCCGCGCGCTTGGCCGAGGAAAATGATGCCATAGAACTTGACCATCACATAGGCGGCCAGCGCGGCGGCCAGCGCGATTACCCCGGCCCCCACCGGGATCAGCATGTTGATGTAGCTGTTGGGCAAGCCCGGCGAAAGCAGGAACGCCTGCAACAACAGCCATTCCGAAACGAACCCGTTGAACGGAGGCAGGCCAGACAGTGACAGCACGCCGACCAGCATCAGCATCGCAACCCACGGCATGTGCCGGATCAGCCCGCCCATGCGCCCCATGTTGCGCTCGCCGGTCGCATGCAAGATCGAACCCGTGCCGATGAACAGCAGGCTCTTGAAGAATGCATGGTTCAGGCTGTGGTACAGCATCGCGGTTAGCGACAAGGCCGCCAGCCCGTCCTTTCCATAGACATGGAAGATGATGGCCAGGCCGATGCCGACCAGCAGCAACCCGATGTTCTCGATCGAGGAATACGCCAGCAGCCGCTTCATGTCGCCTTGCACCGCAGCGAACATCACGCCGAAGATCGCGGTGATCAGACCCAATGCCAACGCCACCACACCCCACCACCATTGCTGCGCGCCCAGTAGATCGAAGGTGACGCGCAGGATGCCGTAGATCGCGGTTTTCAGCATGATACCGCTCATCAATGCCGAGATCGGCGACGGCGCAGCCGGATGCGCTTCGGGGAGCCACACATGCAGCGGCAGCAATCCCGCTTTCGCGCCGAAGCCGAACAGGGCCAGCATGAACACGGCCGACGACCAGAACACCGACAGATGCGCCTCGCGCATCGCCGCAAAGGTGTAGGCGCCGATGCCGTGCCCGCCCTGCATCACGCCAAAGCCGAGCAGGATCGCGATCGCACCGACGTGTGCGATCAGCAGATATAAAAATCCCGCCCTGCGAATGTCGGGAATGTTGTGGTCAGTGGTGACCAGGAAATAGGAAGACAGCGCCATCGTCTCCCACGCCACCATGAACATGTACGCGTCATCGGCCAGCAGCACCAGCGCCATGGCGGCCAGGAACAGGTGATACTCCAGACACAGCAGGCCAAGCGTCTTGGCCTGCATGGATCTGAAATAGCCGGCGCTGAACAGCGACACGCCGAACGATGCGCCGCCCAGCAAGATCAGGAAATAACCGGAGAGCGGATCAAGACGAAGATGGAGCGGCAAATCGGGCAGGCCTAGCGGCAATACTGCCTGGCTTGCTGGCTCGGCCAGCGACCATAAACCGGTGATGGCAAGCAGCACCGATATGATCGCACCGGCAGGGAAAACGACCTGAACGATCAGTCGGGGTCTGCGCTGTAATGCCAGACCGGACATTCCAAGCGCCAGCCAGAACACAATGGCCGCGCCCGCAACATTCAGAGGCAAAACACCCGCAATGTCCATCCCGATTGTTTTTTCACCGACTTGCTGATTGGGCAGAAGTCGGCGATTCTACTCTCTATGCCCCATCGTCCTCAACATCAGTTGTTGATGTGCGGGCAGCGTGATGCGATCCGCGGGGAAATGAACTGCGCAAACAGACCCATCACCGAAAAGTCTCAGCCGTAAATCACCTTGACGTTTTCTTCCTGCAGCAGCTTGCGCAGATCGTTCAGCAGGTCCTCGTGCAGAGTCACTTGCCAAGCCTCGCCCAAGCGCAGCTGGCAGGACGCCTGATCGTTGCGGTAGTGGATCTGCACCGGACATTTGCCTTCGCGATACGGGGTAAACAACTTGACCAATTGCTCGATGCTGGCGTTGCCGTTGCAGCGCAGCGCGAGTTGCTGGGCGAAATGGGAGCGTGCGGTTGCGAAGTCGAACACTTCTTCGCCGCTGACGCGCACGTTGCCGGAATACTCGTCCAGCTTGGCCGTGCCGCGCACCACCAGCAATTCGTCCTCGCGTATCCATGGGCGGTTGGCCTCGTAGATCTCGTTGAACACGGTCAGCTCGACCTGTCCGCCGCCGTCATCCAGCGTGACGATCGCCATGCGTCCGCGCCGGGTCTGCTGGATGCGCAACCCGGCCACGATGCCGGCCAGCAAGACCGGCACGCCGCGCCGCGAGGTGTGACCCGAAGCGCCCGCGCTGCCATTCGATTGGCCGACGAATTGCGGCGTCAGGTCGGCCAGCTTGACCTTGATGAAGTTGGCCAGCTCTTCGGCATATTCCTGGTACGGGTGGCCGCCCAGGTAGATACCCAGGCTGGCCTTTTCGTTGGCAAGCTGCTCGCGCAAGCGCCAGCGCGGCACGTCGGCATGCTTCACGATCAGCGCGTCATCCCCGTCATCATGCCCGAACAGGCTGTTCTGGTTCGCCGCGCGCGCCTGCTGGTCGGCGCTCGCCAGCGCCGCATCCACGCTGGCCATCAGGCTGGCGCGATGGTCGTTGAGGCTGTCGAACGCGCCTGCCTTGATCAGCGCCTCCACGGTGCGCCGGTTGACGATGCGCTTGTCCACTCGCCTGCAGAAATCGAACAGGTCCTTGAACGGGCCCTGTTCGCGCGCCTTGACGATGCTGGCAATCGCCGCCTCGCCGGTCCCCTTGATCGCGCCCAATCCGTACGCGATGGTCTGCTCGTCCACCGGGGAAAACACATAGCCGGAACTGTTCACGTCCGGCGGCAGCACGCGGATACCCTGCTGCAGCGTGTCGGCGTAGAAGATGCGCACCTTGTCGGTATTGTCCAGGTCGCCCGACAAGGTCGCGGCCATGAACGCCGCCGGATGATGCGCCTTCAGATAGGCGGTCTGGTAGGCGACCAGCGCATAGGCGGCGGCATGTGATTTGTTGAAGCCATAGCCGGCGAATTTTTCCATCAGGTCGAACAGCTGGCCCGCCTGTTCCTTTGATGTGCCGCCCTTGAGCGCACCCTCGACAAAAAATTCGCGCTGCTTGGCCATTTCCTCGACATTTTTCTTGCCCATCGCGCGGCGCAACAGATCGGCTCCGCCCAGGCTGTAGCCGCCGACCAGTTGCGCCATCTGCATCACCTGTTCCTGGTAGACCATGATGCCGTAGGTCTCGCGCAGCACCGGCTCGACCGCGGGATGCGGATAGTCGAATTTCTCGCCGTGCTTGCGCCGCACGAAGTCGGGGATCAGGTCCATCGGGCCAGGCCGGTAGAGCGCGACCAGCGCGATGATGTCCTCGAAACAATCCGGCCTGGCGCTCTTCAGCATGTCCTTCATGCCGCGCGATTCGAGCTGGAATATCGCGGTGGTGTTGCACGCCTTCAGCAGATCGTAGGTCGCGGCATCGTCCAGCGGCAGGGTTTCCAGCGCGAACGGCGCGGTGCCACCATTGAGCCGCGCGACATGGCGCATCGCCCAGTCGAGTATGGTCAGCGTGCGCAATCCCAGGAAGTCGAACTTCACCAGGCCAATCGACTCGACATCGTCCTTGTCGAACTGGCTGATCACGCTGGCGCTGCTGTCGGCGCAATACAGCGGGCAGAAGTCGGTGAGCTGCCCCGGCGCGATCAGCACGCCGCCCGCGTGCATGCCGACGTTGCGCGTCAAATCCTCGAGCCTTTCCGCCAGCTCCAGCAGCTCGGGCACGCCTTCCTCGCTCTCGGCGATGCTGTTGATCTCCGGCTCCATCTCACGCGCCTTTTGCAGCGACACCGGCTTCACCCCTTCGACCGGAATCGCCTTCGACAGCCTGTCGCACAGGCCGTAGGGAAAATCCATCACCCGCCCGACATCGCGGATCACCGCCTTGGAGGCCATGGTGCCGAAGGTCGCGATCTGCGCCACGCTGGCGGCGCCGTATTTCTGCTTCACGTAGTCGATCACGCGCTCGCGCCCGTCCTGGCAAAAGTCCACGTCAAAGTCGGGCATCGACACGCGCTCGGGATTCAGGAAACGCTCGAACAGCAGCGCATAGCGCAGCGGGTCGAGGTCGGTGATGCCCAGGCTGTAGGCCACCAGCGAACCGGCACCTGAGCCGCGCCCCGGTCCGACCGGCACGCCATTCTCCTTGGCCCAGCGGATGAAATCCGCAACGATCAGGAAGTAGCCGGGAAAGCCCATCTTGATAATGGTCTCGATCTCGAAATCCAGCCGCGCCTGGTATTCCGGCAGTCTAGAGGCGCGCACCGCGGCATCGGGATAAAGCACGGCCAGGCGCTGTTGCAGGCCGAGTTGCGACTGCTCGCGCAAATAATCGTCCAGCCCTTGGCGGTTCGGCGTCGGGAAATCCGGCAGGCGCGGCTTCCCGAGCACCAGAGACAGATTGCAGCGCCGCGCGATCTCCACGCTGTTCTGCAGCGCTTCCGGCAGATCGGCGAACAGCTCCGCCATTTCTGCCTGGGTCTTGAAAAATTGCTGCGCGGTAAATTGCCTGGCGCGGCGCTTGTCGTTGAGCACATAGCCTTCGGCGATGCACACGCGCGCCTCGTGCGCCTTGAAATCGGAAGCCGAAATGAATTGCACCGGATGGGTGGCGACCACCGGCAACCCGAGTTCTCCAGCGAGCCGGGTCGCCGCTTCGATGTACAGTTCCTCGTCGGCAAAACCGGCACGCTGGACTTCCAGATAATAGCGGTTGTTGAACAGGCCCGCCCATTCCTGCGCGAACTGCCTGGCCTGTGCGGTATTGCCCGACAGCAGCGCGCTGCCGGTATCGCCGAGGTGCGCGCCGGACAACGCGATCAGGCCCGCGGTGCCCTGCCGGAACCATTCGCGGCGCAGCTCGGCACGGCCGCGATGCTGGTTCTCGAGGTAGGCGCTGCTGAGCAGGCGGCACAGCAGCAGATACCCCGCCACCGACTGGCACAGCAACAGCATGCGATACGGGCGTTCGCGGTCGGCCTCATTGCTGATGAACACGTCGCATCCCGCAACAGGCTTGATGCCGGCGCCCCGCGCCGCCTTGTAGAACTTGATCAGGCCGAAGAAATTGTTCAGGTCGGTCAGTGCCAGCGCCGGCATTCCATCCTGCTTTGCTGCATCAACCGCCCCGTCCACGCGCACCATGCCATCCGAAATCGAATATTCGCTGTGCAAACGGAGATGGACGAAAGAAGGTTGCGGCATGATGGAAAACTGAAATTTCGAAGCGCAATTTTAGCACTGCCGCAAGCGCAATTTTTTCCTATCGACGCTGTTAGAATGCTTCCCTTGAAATCAAGGCCTTCGATCATGCATCCCACGCTGACCCCGCAACGCGAGCGCTATTTGTTGCTCACCCTTGCCGGCATCCAGTTCAGCCATATCCTCGATTTCATGATTATGATGCCGCTCGGGCCTGTCCTGATAAAGGCGTTCGGCATCGGCACCCATCAGTTCGGTCTGCTGGTCGCGTCCTACAGTTTCAGCGCCGCGCTGTCGGGGCTTTTGGCCGCGACATTCGTCGACCGGTTCGAGCGCAAGCGTTTGCTGCTGACGATATTCGGGCTGTTCGGATTGGCGACGCTGGCATGCGGACTCGCGCCCGGCTATGCGATGCTGCTGATCGCGCGCGGCCTGGCGGGCACGTTCGGCGGGGTGATGGGGGCGATGGTGCAGACCATCGTCGGTGATGTGATCCCGTTTTCACGCCGCGCCAAAGCCAGCGGCATCGTGGCGACTGCATTCTCGCTGTCCACAGTGGCCGGGGTACCCCTGTCCCTCTGGCTGGCCAATCATTTCGTGTGGCGCGCGCCGTTCATCCTGATCGCGATACTGACCGTGTTGTTCATCCTGGTCGGCGCGCGCATCCTGCCCGACCTGCGCTATCACATCGGCGGCAAGAAGCGGGCCCATCCATTCTCGGCGATGTTCGAGGTGTTGCGTGAGCGGAATCATCTGAACGCGTTGCTGTTTTCCGCGCTGCTGATCTTTTCCGGCTTCACGGTGATCCCGTACATCACGCTTTACGCGGTGGGCAACGTCGGCATCCCGCTGCATGACATCCCGTTCATCTATCTCGCGGGCGGTGCGGCAACGCTGTTCACCGCCCGGCAGATCGGCCATTGGGCCGACCTGCGCGGCAAGGTCAGGATCTACCGCGTGGTGGCGGTCGCGGCACTGTTGCCGCTCCTGGCGGTGACCCATATCGGCGCTGCGCCGCTGTGGCTTTGGCTGGTCTGCACCACGGCATTTTTCGTGCTGGTCTCGGGGCGCATGATACCGGCGATGGCCATCATCACGTCCGCGGCACAGCCAAAATTGCGCGGCACGTTCATGTCGCTGAATGCCACGATGCAGTCGCTCGCCATGGGCCTGGCCACCACGCTGGCCGGATTCATCATCACGCAAAGCGATGGCGGACAGATCGTGAACTACGGATTGGTGGGCTATGTCGCGATAACGGGAAATGTGCTGGCGATCCTGTTCGTCTCACGCATCGTGATGCACGACCAGCACGTTGTCGTGCCGGACATTTCATTGAAATAAAGCGGGCGCTCAAACAGACTGGAGCGGGTGAACGGGATCGAACCGTCGTATGCAGCTTGGGAAGCTGCCGTTCTACCATTGAACTACACCCGCGAAGAAGACGATTTTACGTGGGTTGTCCGCAATACTCAACTTCACGCTATCCTGCCATGGGCAGTGGAATAGTCGCCCAACGAGGATCGCCGATATCCAATGGTGAAAATCACCCGGGAGAATTTGAGGATCCGGTTGTGTCAAGCAAAGAAGGGTGAAATGCAGTACTGTATCGGCAAGGGGCTTTCGAATCGGACGGTTAGATGTCAATGCATTGACATCTGCATGAAGGAATTTCAAAATAAAATAGCGAATTCGATCGACTAGAATTCGCTTTCTAGGCCATATCTAAGTTGGAACCATGGGCATCTCGATTACTGGAATCAGGGTAAAACAATTTAAGGCTTGTCTTCATTATGGATAATATGGATAAAAAACTGGACACGTCTGAGCTATTTGCTCATTACCCCCGTATCGCCGTCAAGATAAAGGCATTGTGGGGTACCAAGGAATGCAGGGACCTGTTGATGTCCCTGTTGAATGATTCCCGGGACGGGAAAAGGGCCGGGTTCCCGGTTTCGGTTGGCCAAACGCTCATGGCGCTGTTAAACGATCACGATGCCAAATTCCCGAGGTTCGACAATAAAGATGAATGGATCGCACCCTTTACCGCAGTACGCCCCAAAGCCATAGTCGTCAAACCCAAGGGCGATTGGGGATTTATCGGGTCTTTAGTCAAATTCTTGTTGTTCATCCTGGTTGCCGCCTTTCTGTATAAATATTTCAAAAGTCATTAGGTCGGCGTGCCCGTTGTATTCTCGTTTCAAGGATACTGCGGCGTTGTCTGTGATGCGCGTCCCAGTGTAATTTCTATCGGATCTCTTGCACATTGACACCCGCAGGAACTTCAGCCGGAAGATAAGCCCGGCCGGCGAAGCTGCGCTGGTGGCCGCCCGATTCGATCACCAGGCCCGGTTCATGCATGCTGAAGTGGCGATGGCCGGCGTTGCTCAGGGTAGCCTGCCGGGTGACCATGGTGTCGAAATAGGTGCCCAGCAGCTGCCGCAGGTTGGGGATGAACGGGCCCGACCAGGCAACTGCAAACACCACGCCCGAACTCGACAGATACTGGCGAATCTCCGTGCCGTAGGGCAGGGTTGATGCGACCACGATGTAGCTGCCGCTCGCTGCGACAGTTCGCCGCGCCGCGAGTTTTACGTTCATGTGCTGACGGTCCGCCTCGATGCTGGCGCTGTCGCCGCCCAGCGTTGCGTGGGCAGGAGTGGCACAAAAAACTGCAAGCAGCGTGACAATGGCCAGCGCTACGTTCGCGGTCGACAAATGTGCCTGTTTAATCATTGATGAAATTCGCATGTGAATATCAAACTCCGAAGCGATAAATCGCCGTTCATGTCAGTAAGCAAAGTACGGCCCGGTTGCCACAGGCGCACTCGCGCCGGAGATGGCGGTGAACACAGGACGACCAAAAAAGAACGGTAGCCCCCAATCAAAAGTGTTGGCGGTGCCCGGGCCGCCAATATTGCCTGCTACTGCATTAGTGGAAAAAAGCTGATCCGCATTGACCAAGCTGAAAGTCACCGTACCGCTGGCAGTACCTGTTGCGGCAGCATTGATCGCGTTCAGAGCCAACGGCGCCGAGGTGGGACAGTACCAGGTATTTCCTGAGCATTGAGTTATTGTCGAGTCGTTAAAAAAGTGGCCATTCGATCCGCTGTCTATATAACTTCCTGTCATGGGTGTCCCAGTGCCTGTCACGGTTGTCCCATAGTATGTGGTTGTGAAATTGCCGTTTGGGTCGGTAGCATATACCGTTGCGTTGCCCAAGCCATTGTTACTCTCCGTACCGATGCCGAAAATGAGGGAACAAGCGGTGGAAGTTGGACAGGGATTATTCTCGTTTGCGGTTGTAACAGCTGGCAGACTGATCAAAACCCCATTATTGTCCTGCGCAAAGAGTGCAACAGGATTTTGCACGACCTGCGCGGCAGTCACGGTAGAACTTTGGCAACCGCTGGAGTTGCAAGTGTAATAGGCTCCACCAATTGGAGTAGTCAAACAGAGATCGCAGTCATTCTGAAAAAGCCCGACGCCCAGTATTCCATTGGAACCCAGTGCGGCCTGGGTATCCTGGATGTTGCCATAAGCTGAACAGGAATCCGGCCTAGCGGCGCCCCCGGGGGTATCCCCGATGTCCTGAATAGGCACGTTTCTCGCGACTTCGCCATTAAGGTAAATATCCGCATAGCGCACCGAGCCCCAAGTTGCCCCAACCACAAAGGGCACGCATTCGCCGATTGCACTTCCCCCGCTGGTTACCTGCGGCAGGTTCAGACTGGAATAGAGCTCGGATTTCAGCAAGCGCAGGCCGGATGAACCGGTGTCCACTGTCACGTGGTCTATGGTCTGGCAGGAAGTCGTTTCTGGAACACAGACCGTAACCGTGACATAGGCGACGTTGATTTGGCTTTCACCCGATACCGGCCCGGCATCAATCACGATAGGAAGAGCGTTTAACGACCCGCTCACCGGCGGAGGGGAGGTCGGCGAGCCGGGAGCACTGCCGGCATTTGTAAGAATGGTGGTGACGGACGCACCCCCACCCCCGCCCCCGCAAGATGCCATCAGCACAGTAGCGATGACCAGCGCTGCCAGTTTCCGGGCACGGGACAGCGGTTGCAATTTCAGGGTGATCATTACGCGGCCTTGCATTTACATTCCAGCTTGGATAGTGGAACAGATTTTCAACGAACTCATTCTATCCATGAACACGCGTGCACTTGATATCAGGATTGTTTGAAAATTGTATCAAGTCTGTTGCATACGTTTTATTGGCCAGAAATTATTGGCCTGAAACCGTATGGCGCTCGTAGCTTAGCCAGGTGCCGTTTATCAGCCATCCATTTTCCATCGACGGCGCAATCTGGTATTTAACCAAATCAGGGAAACTGTAATAGAATTGCGTCTAACGCCGGTGCGATCCGATCACGAAATCTCGGTCTCCGACGTTCAGCAATAAAGCTGGCAAGCCCATCAAACTCATCGCAATTTTTTCTATCGAGCGCCCATCCAAATTGATTACCGTCAGCATTAACGGCGCGACGCGCCAGATTCCCGATTCCGCGGTTGTGGCCGCGCTGCTTGAAGAAATGTGCCTGACCGGCAAGCGCATCGCACTGGAACGGAACGGCGAGATCGTCCCGCGCAGCATGTTCGCCGCGCAGCAACTCGCGGATGGCGATAAACTGGAAATCGTGGTGGCCGTTGGCGGAGGCTAGCTTGGTCGGGCGGCCGCGCAAAGTTAAACAACAGGAAATTCTATGAACGACAAATTGATCATCGCAGGCAAGAGCTACTCATCCCGGCTGCTGGTGGGCACGGGAAAATACAAGGATTTCAACGAGACCAGGGCGGCGGTGGAATCCAGCGGTGCGGAGATCATCACGATCGCGATACGGCGCAGCAACATCGGCCAGAATCCCGGCGAGCCGAGCCTGCTGGAGATCCTGCCGCCGTCGCGATACACGCTACTGCCCAACACAGCCGGCTGCTATACCGCCGAGGACGCGGTGCGCACCCTGCGTCTGGCGCGCGAACTTCTAGATGGCCACAGCCTGGTCAAGCTGGAAGTGCTGGGCGACCCACAATCGCTTTATCCCAACGTGACCGAAACTCTCGCGGCGGCAAAGACGCTGGTTGCCGAAGGCTTTCAGGTAATGGTGTATACGTCGGACGACCCGATCATCGCCAAACAGCTGGAGGACATCGGCTGCGTCGCGATCATGCCGCTGGCCTCGCTGATCGGCTCCGGGATGGGCATTCTGAACCCGTGGAATCTGCAGCTGATCATGGAGCGCGTGCAGGTGCCGGTGATCGTGGATGCGGGTGTCGGCACCGCATCGGATGCCGCAATCGCGATGGAGTTGGGCTGCGACGGCGTGCTGATGAATACCGCGATCGCCGGCGCGCAGCAGCCTGTCTTGATGGCCTCCGCGATGAAAAAGGCGGTCGAGGCCGGCCGCGAGGCCTATCTTGCCGGGCGCATGCCGAAAAAGCTGTACAGCGCCAGCCCCAGTTCTCCGACGGCGGGGATCATCAGTTCGACAAGACCCTGAACTTTCCCTCTCACCCATCCCTTCTTCCGCTCGCGGAAACGGGTCATTAAATTTCAGCGACTCCATGACCGCAATCACTGACCACAGCAAACGCCATATCCGCAGCTACGTGCTGCGACAGGGCCGCATGTCGCCCGCCCAACAGCGCGCCTGCGAGACGCTGCTGCCGCGCTTCGGGATCGCTTACGCGTCTAATGAACTCGACCTTGATCGAGCCTTCGGGCGCAATGCGCCCAAGATCCTGGAGATCGGGTTCGGGATGGGCGACAGCACCGCCGCCATCGCGCTCGCCCATCCGGAAAACGATTACCTGGCATTGGAGGTGCACACGCCCGGGGTGGGCAATCTGCTCAAGCTGATCGACGCGCAGCAGATATCCAACATCCGCATCATGCAGCACGACGCGGTGGAAGTGCTGCGCGACATGATTCCGCCGAACACGCTGGACGGCGTGCACATCTTCTTCCCCGACCCATGGCACAAGGCGCGCCACAACAAGCGCCGCCTGATACAGACGCCGTTCATCGCGCCACTGGTCACCAAGCTGAAGCCCGGCGGCTATATCCACGTCGCGACAGACTGGCAGGATTACGCCGAGCAGGTGCTGGCGGTATTGTCTGCGGAACCTTTGCTGGAAAATACCGCCGCGGGTTATGCGCCGCGCCCCTGCTATCGCCCGCTCACCAAGTTCGAGCAGCGCGGCATCCGGCTCGGGCATGGGGTGTGGGATATGGTTTTCCGCAGGAAATGAACCGTGTTGCGAAAGCGACGGTCAAGCACCGTCGAATTCCAGATTGGGCGCCCGGTTCAACAGCGCGGTGACCATTTCTGCCGGGGGAACATGCTCGTACAGTATCCGGTAGACAGCTTCGCAGATCGGCATCGCGACGCCACGGCGCTGGGCCAGCTGGTGCACTGCGTGCACCGTATATACCCCCTCGGCGACATGCCCGAGCTTGTGCAATATCTCCGGCAAACCGAGCTGCTGCACCAGCAGCAAGCCGACCTGCCGGTTGCGCGACAAATCCCCGGTGCAGGTCAGGATCAAATCACCCACGCCGGACAACCCGCTGAGTGTTTCGGAACGCCCGCCGAGATCCAGCCCGAGCCGGGTGATCTCGGCCAGCCCGCGGGTCAGCAAGGCGGCGCGTGCATTCAGCCCCAGTCCCAACCCGTCGCTGATGCCTGCCGCGATCGCCATCACGTTTTTCACCGCGCCGCCGACCTCGACGCCGACCATGTCATTGCTCGCATAGATGCGCAGGTAGGCGTGATGCAGCGCCTGCGCGGTGCTGCGCGCAAACCCCTCGTCTGCAGATGCCAGCGTCAATGCGGTCGGAAACCCCCGCGCGACTTCCTGCGCAAAGCTTGGCCCCGACAATACGCCGTACCTGGATCCCTCCGGCAACACTTCGGCGACGACCTGATGCGGCAGTTTTGCGGTCGCCGCCTCGAAACCCTTGCACAGCCATACCACGTTGAAGTGCCGCGGCAATTGCACCAGCTGTTGCAAGGCCTGGCGCAACGCGGATGTGGGCACCGCGATGATCACCAGCTCTGCATCCCCCAATGCGGACGGAAAATCCGCGCTTAATTCGATTTCCGCGGGCAGCAAAATGCCGGGCAGGTATTGCTGGTTGTAGCGCGTGGCTTGCATCGCGACGACTTGTGCGGCATTGCGCGCCCACAGCGTGACGCGATGATGGGCCGACAGACTGATGGCAAGCGCGGTTCCCCATGCTCCCGCGCCGATGATGGTGATGTTCATTTAGTCAGAACATACGGGATGGATGACATGGGGTGTACGCGGAGCGGCAGGCTGATTGTCAACGTCGCGCACCGTTAAGGTCTGTCCGCGTTTTGCGACAACCGTCATCCGCTTATCCTCCCCAGACCTCGGCACTGCGGACATAGCCCGAGTTGCCGTCCTGGTGGCGCACCCTGATCCAGCCGGTGCCGGTTGATTCGATAACTTCCAGAGCAACTTGCTGGCGTACCTGGAACAATCGCGGCGAGCGGGAATCGGGGGCCGCGCGCACATCCACCAGCGGCAGCAGCGCAAACACATAGTGCTTGTTGCTCAACGCTTGCTTTTCGATCCAATACAGTCCGCCGGAACGGTCGCGCACCTTGACCCAGCTTTCCAGCGTGACGACCTGTTCGAAGGGCATATAGCGATTCACCACAAACAGCTTTTTCGCATGGGTAGACGGCGCATCGTAAAGTATCGCGCTGCTGTCGCTGACCGATACATACTCCACCGCTTGGGCTGCGCCGGCACCAAGCACCAGCACTGCAAGCACAACCAGCCGGGAAGGGCGAAGCAGTTTCATCAGTGCGTGCTGGCCGGTGCGGCGGCCGGCGCCAGCTGTTGCTTCTGCTGCTGGTAAATCGCATCGAAATTTATCGGGTTCAGCAGCACCGGCGAGAAACCACCGCGCACCACCACATCGGACACGACCTCGCGCAGATAGGGGAACAGGATGTTCGGACACATCACCGCCAGGATCGGTTCCAGTTCCTCGGTCGGGACATTGCGTATCTGGAATATGCCTGCCTGGTCGACCTCGACCAGAAACATGATCTTTTCGCCGATCCTGGCGGTAACGGTCGCCTTCACCTGCACCTCGAACAACCCCTCGTCGATGGAGCCGGCCTGGGTATGCAGCTGAATATCGACCTGGGGACTTTCCCGCGACAGGAAGATTTTCGGTGCATGGGGGATTTCCAGCGAGAGATCCTTGATGTAGATCTTGTCGAGGTTGAACATCGGCTGGTGGTTTCCTGCGGCTGCTTCGGTCATGTTGTTTCCCTGGAAATATTATTGCGAGGTTCAGGCCTTTTCAAGCAGCGGATCCAGTCCGCCGGCGCGGTCAAGCGCTGCCAGGTCATCAAAGCCGCCAACATGCACGCCATTGACAAAAATCTGCGGCACGGTGCGCCGCCCCCCGGATTTCTCGACCATCTCGTCGCGCAATTCCGGTTGCAGGTCGACGCGGACCTTATCGATCTTCTGGACCCCTTTGCGTTTCAGCAACTGCTCGGCACGAACGCAATAGGGGCAAACCGCAGTGCAATACATCAATACCGTTCCCATGGCTATTTCTCCAGCGGCAACTGGATCTTTTGCCAGGCCAGGATACCGCCAGCCAGATTATAGGCCTGGGCAAATCCCTGCCTGGCCAACAGAAAGCAGGCCGTGCCGGAACGGTTGCCGCTTCGGCATACCACCACGATCGGATGATCCTTGTATTTCTCGAGCTCGCCCATGCGTTCCTTAAGCTTGCCCAGCGGGATGAATTTCGAGTTCAGCACATGCCCCGCATCATATTCGCTCCGCTCGCGCACATCCAGGATGATTGCATCCTTGTGGTTGATCAGTTGCAGCGCAGATGCGATATCCACCTCCTTGATTCCGCGAAAGCGGTTTCCAAAAAACGACCACAACAACATGATGCCGCTGAACAACGCGATCGAGATGGGCAGGATATTACTGATGACGAACTGCACGGGCATGCTCCTTTTCCTTTTGGGTCGCAAATTCTAACAGAGCCGAAAAATGGGCCGGATCTTTTTCCGCCAGGTCCGTCAGGAATCGATGGGCCTCGCTATCGCCGGGATATGACCAGATAGCCTGTTCCCACAACTGCTCGGCACGGGCCAGCTGGCCGTCCTGTGCCAGAAAGAGCGCTTGCCGGTATACCACCGGAGCAATCGGCAGGTAACGGACCACATTGGCACCCAGCGCGACCTTTTGCGCGATGCGGTCGGCATTCAACTCGGTATAGGTGAACATGTACATTTCGGCATAGGGCGACAGCAACGGCTGGTTGTAAGCCGCAATCAGCCCGGAACGGAGCAGCGGGAATGTTGCAGCAATGCTGCCGGAAACCGGGCGCAGCGCCAGGGTGTTTTTCAGCTGCTGGTAACCGATGCGCAGCTGCATCAGCATAAACAACCCCAGCAGCACGATGATCAGCAGCGATACGCGCCCGATATTGTGCAGTTCCAGGCGGTAGCGCGTTTCATCGAATGCGCCCAGCAGAACCGCCGCGACGGCCACGAAATAGGCGTACCACAGCGGGTATTCCAGCAGGCTGTGTATCGCGAGCACGCCCAGCATGGAATATCCCCACCAATGGGCCCCGCTCAGTGCCGCGCGTCTTGTGCCATGCCACCACATCCCTAGCGGGACCAACAACGCCAGCAAACCCGCAATGCCGGCAACCGCTGCGATCTGGAACACCAGGTTATGCGCGTTGTTGTAAAGTCCGGAGATATTGTTTGCCTGAAGCAGCGGCAGCATCTGGAAATGATGCCAGGCGAATTGCCCGAAGCCGATACCCAGCAAGGGCGATTGTGCGAACATCAGCAATGCTTCGTGCCACAGGTAAAGTCGTATGCTGCCGCCGGTATCGCCGCCGCCGTTGTAGGAGAGCAGCCGCTGCACGGTATTCGTTTCGTTGCCGCCCCCCGCCATGAAGTGCAATTGCACCAGCAGATGCATCAGAACGAACCCCGCGACCACCAGCAAGCTGTAGCGCAACAGCGGTTTCATCGTTGCCTCGCGCCGTGCCAGCCACCACGCCATAAAGATCATCAGCGCAAGGTACAGCCACGTACTGCGCGAACCGCTCAACGTCATCGAGAACAGCAACGGTAAAGACAGCAGAATCGCATAAACGGGTTTGACCGATCGCTGCTGAAACAGCAACCCCAGCGAGATCAAACCCAGCGCCAGGTAATCGGCGTAATGGTTTGGCTGGGCAAGATTCCCGTATATGCCGGCGGAAAGATCCTGTGCGATGACCGGATCCAGAAAGGTATGCCATTGGAAATGCTGCAATACACCGATCATGGCATTGAGCTCTGCCCCGATCAGCAAAAAAATCGCCAGTGCGCGCGACAGTCTTGCCAGTCCGAAGGTATCGCGCAGCCTGGCACTGAGCATCATCAGCAGGGCTGCGAACAGAAAATACAGGGCATACAGCAACGCCTGGCCGAAATAGGCGACCTTGCCGAGCGCCAATTGCAGCAGCAGAACCACGATCAGCAGGGCGGGGAGTTGCGCGATACGGGGAATATCGGGCCGTTGCCAGAATTCGCGGGCGATCAGCAGGGTAACGGCGAGCACGCCCAGCATTGCGCTCCACCATTCCTGATCAAACGCGGTCAGCGGGTTTTCATGGCGGTAATGCAAAAACGGGAAAGCCCACATCAGCCCGACCAAGATCAGGCTGATGCGGGCCCAATGGAATGTTGACGGCCGGATCGACGGGGGCGATTGATTCAGCACGAACCGCTTTTTACGCCGAACCTGGCAAGAATATTGTTCAGCGGACAGATGCGGGTAAAGCCGCTCTGGAAAAGATTCAATCCGACGAATGCGGTGAATAACAGGAAATACTTGCTCACGAACAGCGGGCTGGCTTCCGCGCCCAGCGCTAGCGAGAATAAGATGAAAGTTCCTGCGACGATACGAACAATGCGTTCCGAATTCATGATACTGAAGCTCCTAAAGTTTGCAATTAAGCCGATTTTACTGGAATTTTTTGTACAGGGTGGCGTAATACAATACCGGGATCACCACCAGGGTCAGCACGGTGGAGACCATGATGCCGAAAATCAATGCGATCGCCAAGCCGTTGAAAATCGGGTCGTCCAGTATGAACAGTGCGCCCAGCATGGCCGCCAGACCGGTCAGGATGATCGGTTTGGCGCGCGCGCTCGCGGCAGCGATCACAGCGTGCTGGGGATCCACCCCGTCGCGGATTTGCATGTTGATGAAATCCACCAGCAGGATCGAATTGCGCACGATGATACCCGCCAGCGCGATCATGCCTATCATCGAGGTCGCGGTGAACTGGCTGCCCAGCAGCGCATGGCCGGGCATCACGCCGATGATGGTGAGCGGGATGGGCGCCATGATGACCAGCGGCACCAGGTAGGACTTGAATTGCGCCACCACCAGCAGGTAAATCAGCAACAGGCCGACCGCATAGGCGATGCCCATGTCGCGGAAGGTCTCGTAGGTCACCTGCCATTCGCCGTCCCATTTCAATGCATAGCCGGCATAGGGATCACTCGGCTGCCTGAAAAAATAGGTGGTCAGCTTCCCGCCCTGTTCCAAGGGCATGTTGCTCACCTTGCTGTTGATGTCGAACATGCCGTACAGCGGGCTGTCGATCTTCCCGGTCATGTCGCCGAACACATACACTACCGGCAGCAAATCCTTGTGGTAGATCGGGTAGTCGCGTTTCATCGCGATCACCTGCACCACTTCCGACAGCGGAACCAACACGCCGTCGCGGGCCCTGACCTGGAGTTTCAGCACGTCATCGATGCTGCTGCGGTCATCGGGAGGCAGACCGATCCGCAACGGCGGCGCGTACTTCGCATCCGGATCGTGCAACGATGTGACGTCCTGCCCGGACAATGCGACGCTGATCACGTCAACGATGTCCCGCGGCGCAACACCCAGCAGGGCCGCCTTGCTCTGCAATACGCGCAGCAGCAGCTTCGGCGCGGGCTTGGTCACCGTATCATCTATCCCGACGATGTCCGCGGTCTTGCTGAACTGTTCGCGAACCCGGGTCGCCACCTGACGCGCTCCCTGGTAATCGGGCCCGTATATTTCCGCAACGATCGGCGACATCACCGGCGGGCCGGGCGGCACCTCGACGATCTTCACGTTCGCGCCCCAGGCAGCGGCGATTTTCTGTATCGGTTTCAGCGCGTCAGTGGCGATCTCGTGACTGGTCCGGCTGCGATGATGCTTGTCGCGCAGGTTGACCTGGATATCGCCCTGCTCGGATTCATCGCGCAGGTAGTACTGGCGCACCAGGCCGTTGAAGTTGATCGGCGAAGACGTGCCGGCGTAGGCCTCGTAATCGGTCACTTCCGGCACGGTTGACAGATAGCCGCCGATATCGTGCAGCACCCCGCTGGTCTGCTCCAGCGGTGTGCCCGCGGGCATGTCCACGACAATCTGGAATTCCGACTTGTTGTCGAACGGCAGCATTTTCAGTATCACCAGTTTCACCACGCCCAGCGATACCGCCAGCAGCAAGCCGCCAAAAATCGCCAGCCATAATTTGCGCCGCGCGGGCTTGCCGTGCACGCCATTCAGGAATGGCGTCAGATACTTTGTGAAGAATCGATGGATTTTGGTATCGCGCTCATCCTGCATCACATCGTGGTGGGCGCCGGCAAAGCGCAGCGCCAGCCAGGGGGTGATGATGAATGCCACCGCCAGCGAAATCACCATGCCCATGCTCGCATTGATCGGTATCGGGCTCATGTACGGCCCCATCAGTCCCGTGACAAAGGCCATCGGCAACAGCGCGGCGATCACTGTCAGGGTGGCGAGTATGGTGGGGCTGCCCACTTCATCCACCGCTTCCGGTATGATTTCCGACAGCGGCTGATGGGTTGCCAGCGCGCGGCGCCGATGGATGTTCTCGACCACCACGATCGCGTCGTCCACCAGGATACCGATGGAAAAGATAAGCGCGAACAGCGATACGCGATTCAGGGTGAAACCGTACGCCCAGGACGCAAACAGGGTCGCCAGCAGGGTCAGCATCACCGCGACGCCGACAACAAATGCTTCGCGCCGGCCCATGGTCAGCCACACCAGCGCGACCACCGCAGTCGTGGCGAACAGCAGCTTCTCGATCAGCTTGACCGCCTTGTCGTTGGCGGTTTTGCCGTAATTGCGCGTGACAGTGACATGCACATCGTCGGGGATCACGCTGCCCTTGAGTTCATCCACACGCGCCAGCAGCTTGTCGGCGATGACCACTGCGTTGGCGCCGGGTTTCTTGGTGATCGCCAGCGTCACCGCGGTGAATTCCCCCTTGGTCTTGATTTGCTCGTCGGCTGCCGCGGGACCGGTACCCAGCCACACATAGCTGCTCGGCTGGTCGGCCCCGTCCTGGATTTGCGCGACATCGCGCAGGAACACCGGTCTGCCGTCGGACACCCCGATCACCAGTTGTTTCACTTCATTCGCATCACTCAGGAAACTGCCTGTCTGCACCAGTATTTCGCGGTTGTTCTGCACCAGGTTTCCGGCATTGCGCGACACGTTGGCCGATTGCAGCGCGGCGCGCACGTCCTGTATGGTGAGATGGAACGCATTCAGACTTTCCGGATCGAGCAGCACCCGCACCACATGCTGGGTCCCGCCCAGCGTGGTGACTTCGCGCGTACCGGGCACCCGCTTCAGTTCCGCTTCGATCGCGTGCGCCACCTGGGTCAGTGCCAGACCGCCGCCGATTTCCTGGTCGCGCCACAGCGTCAGCGCCACCACCGGCACATCGTCTATGCCCTTGGCCTTGATGATGGGAGGCAGCACACCCAGCGTGGCCGGCAACCAGTCCGAATGCGAGTTGAGCACGTCATACAGCTTGACCAGCGATGCGATGTGCTGTTCGCCGACCTTGAACTGCACGGTGATGATTGCCATGCCGGGCTGCGAAACCGAATAGACATGGTCCACGCCGGCGATCTGGGACAACACCTGCTCGGCGGGCGTGGCCACGGTTTGCGCCACATCCTTGGCGGAAGCGCCCGGATAGGCGATCATCACGTTCGCCATGGTCACGTTGATCTGCGGTTCTTCCTCGCGCGGCGTTACCAGCAGGGCAAACACGCCCAGCAGCACGGCCACCAGCGCCAGCAGCGGGGTCATTTGCGAATGTAAGAATAATCTGGCGATACGTCCTGAAATACCCATGCCTTTTCCAAATTCCGATAAAGAGGTGAAATTCCGAAGTCAAGGCCGAGCAAACTCTCGCGCCTTGCGCTGACAAACTTGAGTTACTGTTTCATGCCCGCCTTGATCGGGTCCAGCGCCACTTGCTCGCCCGGATTGAGTCCCGCCAGCACTTCCACTCCATCGGCAGTTTCTTCGCCCAGGCGCACCTGGCGCAATTTGACGCCGCCATTTGCGTCGACCACATAAACGGCCACCACCTCACTGCGGTGCAGCACCGCGCTGGCCGGTATCACCAATCGGTTGGCCGTCCCCACCATGAAATGCGCGCGCACGAACATGCCCGGATAAACACCCGGCTCATCGGCGGGAAGATTGATCCGGACCTGCGTGCTGTGGGTGCGTGCATCGGCGAGCGGCTGCACGATGACGGATGCCGCCTTGATCCAGCGATTCAGCGAAGGGACTTCCACCGTCACCTTGGGATTCGTTCCGATGTCCGGCAATTTGTACTGGGGCACGCTCACCACCACGCGCATTTCTGCCGGGTCGAATCCGGTCATCAGCGGTTTGCCCGGCTCGACCATCTCGCCGAGTTCCACCAGTCTTGCCGCGACCACCCCGCTGTAGGGCGCCAACACCGCAGTGTAACCATGAGTGAGGCTCGCCTGGCCTGCACTCGCCTCACTGGCTGCAGCCTGCGCCCGCGCCACCTGATAATCGGCCTCGGCCTTGTCCAGGGCGGATTGGCTGATGAACTTCTGTTCGAACAATTGTTTGGCGCGGTCATAGGCTGCTTTGGCATTTTGCAATGTGGCCTGTGCCTGCTGAACCATCGCATTGCTGCCGGCCAGCGCTTGCGCAGTTTCCCGTTCATCGATTCGCAACAGTACCTGCCCCTTTTTGACGCGGCTGCCAACGTCAAAATTGATCTCCTTGATACGCCCGCTGATTTGCGCGGATACGGTGGATTGGCGCGTCGCTTCCACCAATCCCTCAACGCTGTAAGTTTCCTCTATCTCGCGATACTGAACCTTTGCGACGGCCAGACCCCCCGTTGTTCCGGCAACCGGCATAGCGGGTTCCGCCGCGTCAGCGTATGCCGTTGCCGCGCCCAGCAGCAACAGGCCAAAGGCCAATATTTTGTTCATCGCATTTACCCCTCAGTGATTCAGATATATAAGAATTTGCTAATATACAAGAAAACATGGCATTTGTCATCAAGTCATGCCGCTGTCTCCACGGATTTCACTCCTACCGCGTGCCGCCGGGGTCCACCGACATCGGGCGGTTCCGAACCGATGTTCAATTCGAACAATGCCTTGCCGCAGCATCAGACCGCGCGGATTGCCGCGCAACTCTCGCTTACCAGCACCGGTCCGCGATAGATCAATCCGGTATACAGCTGCACCAGCGAAGCCCCGGCCCTGATCTTTTCTGCGGCATCCGCACCGCTCAGGATACCCCCCACGCCGATGATGGGCACGGCGCCCTGCAGTTCCGCGGCAAGCTGTCCGATGACGGCAGTGGATTTGTCGCGCACCGGGGCGCCGCTCAGACCGCCACTTTCTGTGCCGTGCGGCAGGTTTTCCACACCCTCGCGCGAGAGTGTGGTATTGGTGGCGATCACACCGTCAATGTGATGTTGCATCAGCAGCCGCGCGATTTGCGCGACTTGCCCGGGCTCCATATCGGGAGCGATCTTCAGCGCGATGGGTACATATTTGCCGTGCTGGTCGGCAAGCATCCGTTGTCCTGACTTGAGCTTGGCCAGCAAATCGCTCAACGCTTCCTGTTCCTGCAACTGGCGCAGGTTCCTGGTGTTGGGAGAGGAAATATTGACGGTAATGTAGCTGGCATGAACGTACACTTTGCGCAGACAGGCCATATAGTCATCAGCCGCATTCTCGATTGGCGTAGCGGCATTTTTGCCGATGTTGATCCCGAGTATGCCACGATAATCGGCACGCCGGACATTTTCGATCAGCCTGTCCACGCCATCGTTGTTGAAGCCCATGCGGTTGATGATTGCGCCGGCTTGCGGAAGACGGAATAGCCGCGGTTTCGGGTTGCCGGGTTGTGGCAGCGGGGTGACCGTGCCGACTTCGATGAAGCCGAAACCGAGTGCCGCCAGTCCGCCTATGCAGTCGCCGTTCTTGTCGAGTCCGGCGGCAAGGCCGACCGGATTGGGGAAAACCAGCCCCATCACCGTGCGCGGATCCGCTGCAGGGTGCGGCGCGGTTATACCTGCCAACCCCAATGAATGAAGCACATTCAAGCCACCAAGGGTTATATCGTGCGCGGTTTCCGGGTCGAGATAGAACAGCACGGGGCGCACCAGGGAATACATGACTAGCGTTCCTTGCCGGGTTCGCCGTTCATCTTCATGCCGGCTCGCCACCGCGCTCCGATATGCCGTGCACACCCGGTGCCGAACCGGCCCGGGCTTCGGAAGGATGCGTGAATGATTTTTCGAGCAGGCGCCATTCCCCGTCCAGCAAGCCTTGCGCCGGACGGTATTGCGTTTTATAGGCCATTTTTTGGCTGCGTTCTATCCAGTAACCCAGATAAACGAAATCCAGATCGAGTTTGCGGCACAGCTCGATTTGCCACAAAACGTTGTATATCCCGAAACAGGCACGGGGCACGTCCGGCTCATAGAAGGTGTAGACCGAGGACAGACCGTCGCCGAGCAAATCGATCACACTGACCATGCGCAGCACACCATGGTCCCGAAACTCAACCAGCAGCGAATCAACATGGCTCAGCAGCAGGAAGTTTTGATACGACTCGCGGTCATCCTTGTCCATGCCTCCGTCCTTGTGCCGGGCATGCTGATAGCGCTGGTAGAGTTCGTAATATTCTGCTTTGTCCCGAAGCGGGTGGAGCGTAGCCTCAAGATGCGCGTGCTGCTTCCATGCGCGCCGTTGTGAACGGTTTGTCGTGAACTGCTTTGCCAGTATGCGCAACGGCACGCAGGCACGGCAATTGTCGCAATGCGGCCGGTAAGTATAGGAACCGCTGCGGCGGAATCCGCGCTGCACCAGTTCCGAGTACACGGGCGAACTGATCAGCAATGCGGGGGTGGCGACCTGCGAGCGCGCCTGCTGATCGGACAGATAGCTGCACGGATAGGGCGCAGTCAGATAAAAATGCAGCGCCGAAAGCGGAATGTCGTTAAGCAGGCTCATCTAAAAAGATCGCTGTCAAATTGCCAGCCGGTCCGGTGACCGGCGGAAGATTTTTCGATTACCGGTGTACAGTGTACCAATTCTTTGACGCTTGCAATAAATTCGCCGCGCGGAATTTCGCGGGCGCCAAGCGAAGCCAGGTGCGGAGTGTACATCTGGCAATCGATCATGCCGAACTGCCAGCGCTCCAGCTGTGCATCAAGATGGGCCAGAGCGACCTTGGAAGCGTTGCTGACCAGACTGAACATCGATTCGCCGTAGAACATCCTGCCGATGCTGACACCGTACACCCCACCCACCAACCTGCCGCCCATCCAGGTTTCCACCGAATGCGCATATCCGGACCGGTGCAGTTCGCAATAGGCTGCAATCATGTCTTCGCCTATCCAGGTACCAGACTGCGCTGCACGCGGAGCGGCGCAACAGCGCATCACCTGTTCAAAGACAGTATCGCAGCGAACTTCATGGCCGGTGTTGCGCAATGCTCTGGCAAGCGACTTGGAAATCCTGAACTCACCGGGGATCAGCACCATGCGCGGATCGGGGCTCCACCACAGAACCGGCTCGCCGGGATTGAACCACGGGAATATTCCGCGGCGATAGGCTTCAAGCAGCCGGGACGGTGCAAGACCGCCGCCCGCGGCAAGCAGTCCATTCGGCGAAACGAGCGCGGTGTCGACCGGCGGAAATGGTGTGTCCTCGGCAAGCCATGGAATCATCGTTGCTCCCCAAACATCTGGTCAGCGGCTGTAATTTGTGGTTATATTGCCATGCGCAATAGAATTTGGTTTAAGGGACCGCAAATGTTATCGGTGATATTTGGGAAAAAGTCTGACCACCCCCTGGCGGATATCAAGTCCGTGCAGGCATTGCTGGAAAACCTGCCCAGGAATGACGCGTACAAGTCGCTCATGGAATTGACCGACCTGGTAGAGTCGGTGACGGAACAGGACGACTTCAAGCTCGACCACCATTTTGCCGTGCTGCGGATGATAGACGAAGCCGCCCAGCCGTATGCACGGAAATTGTCGCGCGAGTATTTTACACCGTTCGAGATCAACAAATTCCAGGATAATCGCCTCTGGTCGCTGCTGGGCAATTATTACCGCCAGTCCGCGAATGCCTACCACGAGGTGTTCCATCGTTTCTGCAACGCCGACAAGGGCAGCAGCACCATCAGGATACACATACCCCTGCTGACCGCACGCGCGGTGTACGCACTGATCTGCAAATTGAAATTTATCAGCGCCCGCTACGGTCAGGTCGAGAACGAAATCTGGACAAACCTGGCGCTGTTCTACAAACATGCCGAACAACTCCAATACGTCAATACCCAGGTCAGACTGTATCCCGGTATGCTCGGCAACACCTCGGTCAAATGCGAGGTGGGAAGCCTGCTGGTATGGTACGACAGCGGGCTGAGCGCGTTGAATCCGCTTTATATCCATCTGACCGAGCGCCTGGTGGCGCAATATTGTTCTTCCATCGACATACGTTCCGAACTGGACGGTGCCGCCCGGCTCTGCTTCAATCTGAGCATCCCCGCCGAACCGACCCGGATCAACATGGACGCCACCACTCACCCGGCCATGCGCTTCATCAGCATGCCAACGCTGCAGGCCAGGCTGGAAGAGCTGATGAAGGTGCTGAAGAAGAATATCGTTCCGGACAATCTAGCACTGGGCGGAAGCTATGAAGCCGAAGTCGTCAGAAATGCCGTGCAGCATCTGCTTACTTATCTGATTGCCCCCCCGGTGAGACGCAATGCAAGGCGCATGGCAAACGTGACCTTGAATGTGGTCAGCGGCCTCGAGCAGGTGCTCGGACATACTGATCTGCATCAATACAACGAAAATGCCGCGGCGCGCTGGGTTACCGAAGAGATCAGTGTCGGCGGGTTCAGCAGCGCCTTGCCCTCCGGCAGCGACGGGATCGGTATCGGAACCCTGCTTGGAATACAGCCCGATGGCATGCCGCATTGGGGCGTGGCGGTGGTACGACGGCTGCTGCGCGACGATGCAAACCACATGCACGCCGGCGCGGAAATTCTGGCCAACCAGGTTGCGTGCGTGTACCCGAATCCCAGCGGCGAAGAACCCGGCCACGGCCTGGCCCTTTGGCTTTATCCGAAGCAGGGTGACTTGTCCGGCGGAACGCAGTTGTTGCTGATGACGGCGGATACTTTTTCCGCCAGCCAAAGCCTGAAGGTCGAACTGGACGGGAAACGATACCTGCTGATTCCGACCGGATTGAAGGAAAAAGGCCTTGACTATGATTTGGCAATATTCAAGGTCATCGAGCAGGAAACTGATCCCGACTCGGCAGCCTGACCCGTCCCCGTTCGGAAGAACGGCCCGTCAGTGTCTCTAGCCGGTTTGGCCCGCCAGCCAACCCCCGATATCAAGCAGCTCTTCGCCGCACACCGAATGTTGCATCGCGTACTCATGCCATTCCACCGCATAGCCCAAACCCAGCAACGCATCTCGTGATGCCATACCCAATGCATGAGGTATCACCGGGTCACCGCGACCGTGGGCCATGAATATCGGCGTCTCCCTGGATTGGGCCAGCGCCTCCCCCTTCGCATGGTCCGCCAGCGGCAAATAGGTTGACAATGCGAGCACCCCCGCCAGCGGAACCCTCTGGCGCAACGCGGTATGCAGCGCTATGGCTCCACCCTGGGAAAAGCCGGCCAGAAAGATGTGGTCAGGTGCAATACCCTGTTCTACTTCCCGCGCGATCAGTTCCTCTACCATTGACTGTGACGCGCGTATTCCGGCAGCGTCCTGCCGTGCATCTATATTCGGGGCTGCGATGTCATACCAGGCACGCATCACCAGTCCGCCATTGATCGTCACCGGCCGCAACGGCGCGTCGGGAAAAACATAGCGTATCGCGACAGGCACTTTCAACTCCTCCGCGATCGGCACAAAGTCCGAACCATCCGCACCCAGACCATGCAGCCATATGATGCTGTGCCGGGGATCCTTGCCAGATTCGAGCGTGATGCGAGTAAGCATGTTGCCTATGCCGTCTCGGGAATGATCTCGCGCAACACCTGGAATATCTCGCGATAATTCCTGGGCGACTTTTGCATCTCGTTGTGCGCGTTGCGTATCAGCGTGCGCAGCCTTTGCGCGTCAGCTTCGGGATGGGCGGCAAGCAGTTCGGTGAGTGCGTCATCACTTTCCATCAAGCGATCCCGCCATCGTTCAAGCTGGTGAATATACGCGACATGTTGCTGTGACTTTCCCTTCCACGCGTCCAGCCTCGCGATGATCGGCGCAGGATCGACTTCGCGCATCAGCTTGCCGATGTACTGGATCTGGCGGCGCTGCGCGCCGAACTTGTTGATGTTCTTCATCTCGCGCAAGGCTTCCCGAAGTGTCTCCGGAATGTCGAGCTGGGCGATCTGGTCCTTGCCAAGTTCGGTTAACTCCTTGCCGAGGTCGCGCAACTCGTGCATCTGCTTCTTGATCCGGGTCTTGCTCGGCGGAAGTTCTTCCTCTTCATCAACTTCGGCAGGCTGGCTGCGCAGTCCGCGCCCGCTGGCAGGGCGGTTCTCCGTTTTGCGCAGTTCGTCACGCCCATGCGGGCGTATTACTTCCACACCGCCATCATCGTGCTCGTCTTCGTCATCGCCGAGATGGATGTGCAGCGGTTCGTTTTCGTTGCGGGGTTTATTGTTTGCGTTCATAACCATTAATGTGTGGCAGGTGTTAATGTGCTTGCGGGATGCTGCTATGATAACGCCTTTCGCCGGCAATCCGATCAGCTTATGAACGACATGGTTTCCCCCGCCCCCCGCTTTTCCCACCCGGCCGACGTGTTGCGCAACATCGCGCAGGACATGCTGGATTATGCCAGGCAACGGGGCGCATCCGCCGCCGCCGTCGACGTCTCGGAAGGATTCGGACAAGGCGTAACGGTGCGCCATGGCGCAGTTGAAACCATCGAATACAACCGCGACAAGGGACTTGCAATCACCGTCTATATCGGGCAGCAGCACGGCAATGCCAGCACTTCGGATTTCTCGCCCCAGGCGATGCGCGACACGGTGGATGCCGCCTTGTCGATCGCCCGGTACACCGCAAAGGACGACTGCTCGGGCCTGCCCGATGCCGACATGCTGGCACGCGATTGCACGGACATGGATCTGTACCATCCATGGGATCTGCCGGTCGACGCGGCGATCGCATTGGCGCAACAGTGCGAGCAGGCGGCTTTGGATACCGATTCGCGCATCAACAACTCCGAAGGCGCCACCGTCAACCTGCACGAGGTTCAGTTCGTTTCGGCCAATAGCCTGGGTTTCATCGGCGGTTATCCCAGTTCGCGCCACAGCCTGAGCTGCGCGGTGATCGCCGGACAGGACGACGCAATGGAACGCGATTACTGGTATGCCGTCGCGCGGGATGCTAGGGACCTGCCGGATGTGAAGCAAATCGGACGGATCGCCGCGGAACGCACGGTACGCCGCTTGCATGCACGCCAGCTCAAGACCATGCAAGTACCGGTCTTGTTTGAAGCGCCGATCGCATCGGGTTTGCTGGGCAGCTTTGTCAACGCGGTCAGCGGCGGCAGCCTGTACCGCAAGTCCTCGTTTTTGCTCGACCAGCTCGACAAGACCGTATTCGCCACGCACATCAACATCACCGACGTGCCGGACACACCGAAAGGATTGGCCTCCAGCCCGTTCGATAACGAAGGAGTGCAAACCCGGCGTCGCGTGATCGTGGAGAACGGCGTGTTGCGCGGCTATTTTCTCGGCAGCTATTCCGCGCGCAAGCTTGGACTCCGTTCCACCGGCAATGCGGGCGGAAACCACAATCTGATCCTGCAATCCGGAGCGCTTGATTTTGCAGGCTTGCTGAATACCATGTCGCGCGGACTGCTGGTGACCGAATTATTGGGCCAGGGCATCAATACGGTGACTGGAGATTATTCGCGCGGCGCGGCAGGCTTCTGGGTCGAGAACGGCAAAATTCAATACCCGGTTCAGGAAATCACCATCGCCGGCAACCTGAAAGACATGTACCGCAACATTGTTGCGGTAGGCAACGACGTGCTGGTGCAAGGTTCGCGGCAATGCGGCTCGATTCTGGTTGAAGGCATGACCGTCGCAGGGAGCTGAATCCGGACAGCCTTTGCAATCTTGGATCGTACCGCAGGGCCGGGCGGTACCGGTGAAATGCCCCTTGGTCTGTTCACACCATGCGCGGTATTACGGTCATAAGTCCAGTTTATGGACCGCCACGAAATCGGCGATTTTCTGCAGCAGTTCATCTTCCTGGTAGGGTTTGCCAAGATATGTGTTGACGCCCAGTTGCATCGCATATTCGCGGTGCTTGTTGGCGGTGCGGGACGTGATCATGATGATGGGAAGATTCTCCGTTTCGGGAACGCGGCGCAATTCCCTGACCAGCGCGAAACCGTCCATGCGCGGCATTTCGATGTCCAGTATCATCACGTCCGGCATGAATTCCTGCAATTTCTCGAGTGCATCGACCCCGTCAGTCGCCGTCGTCACCTGATAACCGGCGCGGCTCAGGATACGGGACGTGATCTTGCGCACGGTGAGCGAGTCGTCGACCACCATGATCAGCGGCGAGGTATTGAGCGGTTTGTCGCCGGCCGCTGCTGCCACCTTGCCGCCCCCGATACGCTGCGCAAACTGCGCCGGATTCAGAATCAGCACCGCCTTGCCGTCACCCTGCACCGTCGCGCCGGCTATCCCCGGGAGACGCGCCAGCTGCGGTCCGATATTCTTGACCATCGCTTCCTGATTGCCGAGCAACTCGTCGACATTCAGCGCGATCCGTTGCGTCCCGCTGCGCAACAGCAGCACCATATTGCGCAGCTGATTTTCCTGGATAGCCTCCATATCGCCCAGCAGATGCGGCAAATAGTAGAGCGGGTATGTATTGTCCTGCCAGTCTATCTGCCGTGCTTTATGCAATGCTTCCATTTCGGCGGGTTTCACCTGGCGGACCTGCTCTACCAGGGTGGACGGGATCGCATACACCGCGTCACGCGAACGCACCATCAGGACTTGCGTGACAGCCAGCGTGAGCGGCAAATAGATCAGGAACAGCGTGCCTTCCCCGCGCGTCGAACTGACTTCGATACGCCCGCCCAGTGATGATATCTCGCTGCGCACCACATCCATGCCGATGCCGCGGCCGGCGATTTCCGTGATTTCATTCGCGGTGGAAAGTCCCGGCGTGAATATCAGCAGGGCCAATTGATCATCACTGACCAGTTCATCGCTACGCAGCGTGCCGTTGGTTATTGCCTTTTCGCGCAACTTTGCAAAATTCAGCCCGGCACCGTCATCGCTGAACGCGAACTCCACTTCATTCCCTTCCTGTCGCACACTCAGGCGTATCTCCCCGATCGGAAGCTTGCCGCTCTTCGCGCGCTGTTCTTCGCTCTCCAGGCCGTGCACGATGGAATTGCGCAGCAGGTGCTCGAAAGGCGCGATCATTTTTTCCAGCACGCTGCGGTCGAGTTCCACGTTGGTGCCTTGCAACTCGAGGTTGGCGCGCTTGTTCAATTCCTTCCCGGTCTGCCGCACGATGCGGTACAAACGATCCGTAATACTGTTAAACGACACCATGCGCACATTCATCAACCCCTGTTGCAGGTCCCTGTTTAGCCGTCCCTGCGCCAGCATCACGGCAGCGGCCTCATCCAGGTTCTGCAGCATCGATTGCTGGACGGTGTGCACGTCATGCACGCTCTCGTTCATGAAGCGGGTCAATTCCTGCAACCGGGTAAACCGGTCGAATTCGAGCGGATCGAACTGTTCCGCATTGTCCTTTGCCAGCGTCACCCGCGCCTGCATCTGGCTCTCTGCCTGTATCTCCACCTCGCGCAGTTGCTGGCGCAAGCGCACCACGCTGGTGGTCAGTTCCAGCAGGCTTTCCTTCAGAACGCGAATTTCGCTTTCCATTCGCGAGCGTGACACACTGATCTCGCTGGCCTGGTTCACCAGGCGATCCACCACATCGGACCGCACGCGCAGCATATTGCCGAGCGGGGATCGTTCCATGCCGGGTTCCGTCGCACGCCGATCTCCCGTGCGTTCCACTCCCGCCGGTTGATCGGCCGCGCGGCGTCCGATCGGCACCGGTTTGGCCTCTTCTGCCGGCTTGCCGCCGCGCAACTCTCTGAGCAGGGACATAATGCGATCGAAATCGCTTTCCAGACCATCCCAATACCCTGCTTCATCGCTCAACTGGGCTGCCGCCTGCACACGGTCTTCCATTTCATGTGCGATCTCGCCGATACGCATCGCGCCTACCATGCGCGCACTTCCTTTCATGGTGTGCAGCAGCCGCCTTAACACCGCAACCTGATCCTGATCATGAGGCGGCTCGCGCCATAAACGCAGTCCCTCGCTGATCTTGGGACACAGGTCGTCGGCTTCCTCAAGAAACACCGGAAGCAGTTGCTCGTCAACATCATCGGAAACGGCCGGTTTGTCTGCTTCAGCGTATGCTCGGTCCGGCCTGGTGAAAAGGTCCGGTTTCAACACTTCTTCTTCCGATCTGTGCGGTTCCGCAGCGGCATCACGCAACATGTCCTCGCCCGGCATCACCGGTTCAACCATGCCTACCGGGGCTTGCAGTTCGTTCGCACCGGCATTTTTCTGTTGCGGCGACAATTCAAACGGCTGTGCCATGATCGCCGGCTCTGCGGGCGACTCCACCCTGCCAGGCTCAGGAGCCACCTCAACGAAATTATCCCTGTCGGACAGCAGTTGACTGACCAAATCACCGCGCAACTGGGGAATTTCCTTGTTGCAGACACTCTGTACCATTTCGTCCAGGGCGGCGACGGCATGATCGAGCATCTGCAATTGGCCTTCGCCCAGCGTGAATATCTTGTCCAGACGCGCATGCAGCCAGCCTTCCAGGGCGTAGGCCAGTTCAACCACCGCGGCAAACCCCATGGTGCGGCTCACTCCCGCCAGCGTGTGCGCGGCGCGCATGAAATCATATTGCACTGTCGGCGAGGCCGCGCTGCGAAGCTCTCCAAGCTGCTGATGCAGAACCGCGATATTTTGCTTGACTTCGGCGCTGGCGATGCTGAACAAAACCGGGGAATACGATGGTGCATCGGCTTCCGCAACAGCCTTTTCCGAAATGGCTGCGGCAGCTGCGGAAGGTGCTGCCGTATCCCGGTCCGGGCCTGCACCTGCATCGGGCAGCAAGGCGGATGGCGAAACGGTCGGTTGCAGCTGGGAATCGAGACCGTCCTCGATTTGTTGGGCGGTCGCGATCAGGTCGCCGGCCTTGATGGTCGCCTCGCCCTTTTTGGCTAGCATATCCACCCAGCCGACAAAGGACTGTGCTGTCGTCCTGATGAAGTTCAGCAGACCGGGCGTGGCAATTTTGTTGTGCTGCAGCCATTTGTTCATGGCACGCTCTACACACCAAGCCACTTCGCCGAGATCGGTCAGTCCGACCATTCGTCCGCTGCCCTTCAGCGTATGAAAACCGCGCCTTATCGCCACCAGAGGCTCATGGCTGTCCGGATGCAGCTGGCAGGTGTCAAGATTCCTCAGTATGGTGCCCAGAACCTCTTGTGCCTCTTCCAGAAATATGGCGAGCAGTTCCTGATCCTCTTCCGACCGGCGCGGCGTCGCAATGGAAACATCCGCCGGTTCAAGCGGGGCGATTTCAGGAGATGCCTGTTCCGGTGGCTGCTCGGCTGACAGGGCGAATGAAAATTCGGGAACAGGTTCGACCGGCGGCATCCCGGTTTGCGCAGTCTCCCCGGGCCGCATTGCATCCTTGCTGGTCGGCTGTTCGGCGGCATGTTCCTGTGCGCTCATCCCGGCCAATGCCGCCTGGATTCCTGAAGCATCCGCGGAATGACCATGGGTCAGAGTCTGGAAGTAGTCTTCCAGCGCGCTGATCGCATCGGCCATGGCATTCTTTTCTGCCGGCTTCGGTATCTCCTCGCTCTGCGCAAATCGCCCAATATTATCCTGTATGGATCGCAGCAGTTTTTCTGCATGCTGCAGGGATGAGATGCGCAAACCGCCTTGAATCTGGTTTAGCAACCGCATCAGATCGGCCAATTCGTCACGGTTGATAGCATTGTTGAAGAACGCGTTCAGTCCTTGCTCGGCGTGCTGGAGATTGGCCAGCATTTCGTTAGCCAGGGAGACCATCGCGTCGCCCGGATGCTCCATCCGGTAGTGGAGGTCAATCAGTTCAGCCAGCCGTTTCGTGTCTTCCGGCTTTTGCTTCACCGCCGTCTGCATGCGCTCGGTCAGGATACGGGCCTGTTCCTGGAAATTCGCGCCTATGCCGCGGTAATTCTCTATGCCGCTGCCCAGCAGCAAAAGCGCCATGGCCATATCGATAGCGATCGGCCGGGCATGCTCGGGCGAAGTCGCATATTGCGACAATATCTGAATCTGCTTGGTGAGGTACTGGAGGACATCTCGGTCAAGTCTGTTGCTCTGCAAGTCAATCTGTTCAATCTGCTTGGTGAACTTTTCGCACGCCGACGCGTCGCCCTGCGTGCAATGCTCCCAGTTTTCCTCGGCCACGCTCAATTCATCGCGCATGACGGCGAGTATCTGGTCCACCTCGTTCGGGGACAGCGCCGACATTTCGGGCAAGTACTGATCCAGCGCGTAAATCTGCTTGATTGCCTCCACGTGCTCGCTGACGACATGACTGTTTCCGATCATGAAGAGCATCTCGTTCATTAACGGCGTCGAGTCGCCTGCATTGCCCTCCGCAACCGCGCGCAATTGCTGGTCTATGCGGCTCAGCAACTTGCGCACATTCATTTCGGGAGGCAATCCGTCCAGTTTCACACAATCGAGCAATCCATAGGCCACCCACCAGAATGCGCGGTTCCCGTCCTGCGGTGAGTTGCGCAATACCCCCTCGAGCGCCTGCTGCATCTGTTGCGCAGCGGCCGCGACATTGTCCTGGCGCATCCATTTCAACAGGCCCTGCTGATACTGGCTACGCAACATCTTGAGATGCGCGATATCCGCATTTAGGACAGGCAGACTCAAAACCTGGTCTGGCAATTTGACGTCGAGATCGGGATAGAACAAATCCAGTTCAAATGACATTTCGAGGCCGCGCAACTGCTGCAATTCCTGATATTGCGGAAACAGGCGCAACGAGACGTTATCGGCACCATTGGCCAGCGAATCGAGGTAGTGGGTGAGACCGAACATGGCCCGAAGCAGCACGTCGCGGTACATCGCGGAAGCTTGGTCCGGATTCGCTGCAAGCTGGCCAAGCGTGAGCTCAAGCTCTGTACAGAAAACCGCGGCACCGATCAGACCGACCATCGTCAGCACACCCTGCAAGCTGTGCAACTCGGTGCGTGCCGCTTCGAGCGCCGGAGCATTGTCCGCCGGCGCGGCAAGATACTGCTCAATCTTCGCACTGATGTCTGCCAGCGTGCTGTCAATGCCGGGTTTCACCGTGTCCAGCATGTTGCGGTCGAATTGTGCGTTGTTGCTCATGTAGGGTCGTTCTGTGCGGTTTACCGGATATTACAATTTGAAGCCCGCTACAGAACCTCTCAAGTCCGTTGCCAGCGTGTTCAACTGTGCGATGGAATTGGCTGTCAAACGCGTACCCTCGGTGGTCTGCACGGTAATTTTTAGGATGTCCTGCATCACATTCGTCACTTCGCTGGCCATGTCGGTCTGCACTTGCGTTGATATCGAAATACTGTTGATCAGTGCCGCCAGTTCATTGGACACGCGTTCAATTTCCCGCAAGGATTGCCCAGCCACATCGGAAAGCTTGGCCCCTTCCACCACACCCAGGGTACTCTTCTCCATCGCCGCCACTGCATCATACGTATCCCCCTGGATGGTTTTCACCAGTGCACCGATCTGCTTGGTCGCCTCGGTGGAGCGCTCCGCCAGGCGCTGCACCTCTTCCGCGACGACCGAAAACCCCCGCCCGGCTTCACCGGCCGAGGCTGCCTGGATCGCAGCATTCAGGGCCAGCACATTGGTCTGTTCGGTAATATCCGAAATCAGATCGACGATTTCACCGATCTCCTGAGAGCTTTCGCCGAGTCGTTTGATGCGCTTGGAAGTCTCCTGGATCTGTTCGCGTATGCCGTCCATACCGTTGATCGTGTTGCGCACTGCCTGCGCACCCTGCTCGGTCACGACCAGGGTGCGGCGCGCCACCTCCGCCGACTTGACCGCGCTGGTATCCACCTCTTTCACTGATTTGGTGATCAACTCGACCGCCTCGCCGGCCGTCTGGATCTCCCGCGCCTGTTTCTGCGCGGCGTCCAGCAATCCCCTTGAAATATTCTCGGCGTTTCTGGTGGCCTTGCCCATCTGTTCCACCGCGGCAATGATCCGCGACACCAGTTTGCGAAACTCTTCAGTGGTGTAGTTCAGCGAGTCTGCGATCGCGCCGGTTACGTCTTCCGTGACGGTTGCGCGAACCGTCAAATCGCCGTCGGCCAGATCACCCATCTCGTTCATCAGGCGCAAAATCGCATTCTGGTTCTGGCTATTGATGCGTGCGGCTTCCTCGGCACGGCGGCGCGAGTCATCCACATAGGCCTTTACGGTCAGCAACAGAAATAGCAGCAGCAGCAGGCCAAACGCGAAAGCAATCTTAGTCGTAATCTGCGATGACGATTGGTAGGCGTCCACCAGACGCTGCGCTCCCGCCAACAACGAGTCGGAATCGTCCACGATTGCCTTGGCTGCACTCTTTGCCGCGACCAGGTTGCGCACCTGAGAGATCAGAATCTCGACGCTGCTGCGTGTGGTGACAAGCAAATTGTGCGCGGTCACCACATTTTCATTTGCCTCCGGAAGGGCAGCCAAGCTGTCTTCCGCGCCGTTCAGGTCGATCGCGACCTGGGCGACCTGCTCAATCGTCACGTCCACCCCGAGCAGGCGACCGGCATCCTCGCCGATACGTTCCACTTCCAGCGCGAATCGGGTTGCCTGCTGCTTTTGCACACCCTTGAAGTCGTCGATCATCTTTTGTGTGAGCGCGCGCATGTCGGTTCTAACCGAGTCAATCGACGACAGGGTCACTGCCAGTGTCACCAGCCCGGCGCGCCCATCCTGCAGCGTTTTTACATCCAGCAGGGTTTTGTCCGCCTTCTTCATGAACTCGTTGAGCACTTCGCGCGGGGCACCCGAAGTAGGTGGCAGCGAACCCCCGCCCTTGTCCAGATTGGCGAGAATGGCGGCCATGTTCGCCCTGCTTGACTCCAAAGCATCGAACGAATCAGAGTTGCCTGACAATGCCTGCTGGGCATCTTTGGCCAGCCGTTGCGACAGCATCAGCAAACGGCTGGATTGCTCCACGTAGCCCACCCTGTTGCTGTCTGTGCGGTTAGTCATGTAGGCAGCAATCGCGGTCAATACGAATAAGATCGCTGCGGCCACCCCATATATTTTCAGTCTGGATTGGGCTGATGTCTGATTAGCTGCCATGTTTTTCCTCTCCCATTGGGAATTTCTTGAAAATGCGAATTGCTAACTGCCTACCTGCAAAAATTCAGCCTGCGCCAGCAAGGCTGGAATATCAAGCTTGCTCCAACTCGAACCCAACTCATCCTGATACTCGAGCTGGCCATCATCGTTTTCTTTTTTCCAGTTGCTCGCGTCGCGCAAACCCAGCACACGATCGACCAGCAATGCGGCGTTAAACGCATACCGCTCCGACACGAGCAATACGCGGTTATTCGCATCCCCTGACACTGCTCCGCTATGCTGAAAAGCAGCCAGATCGACCACGCAATACAGGGTGCCGCGTACATTCGCCACCCCGAGAAACCAGGGTTTGGTGAACGGTACGGCGGTCAGATAGGGCAATGGCAACACTTCGCCGATATCCGCCATGTCGACCAGCCAATTTCTGCCTGCTATCTGCACGCCGAGCGTTGATACCCGCGACCCAGAACCCGACTGCTGCAACCGGTCGATCAGATTCTGCTGAAATTCGCGCAAATTCAACCGCTTTGACATTGATGTTGCCCCTATTAATTCGCAGCCTGCCAGGATTTCCCCTGCCGGAACACCGTGCGATCATGGAAAAAAGATATGGCAGCAAAAAACAAACCCGGCCTTGAATTGCCGAAAAGGCCGGCAATGAAATATTCAACGGGCGACTCCGGATTTCGATTTTGCGGGATCGCTTCTATCCTTGCAAAATCGCTTGCGACACGCGCGGCAAACAGGCCCGAACAGGGGATTTCAGGAACTCCCATTATCCCAAAGCGGCTATCTTGCTTAGCAATTCCGCCTCATTTATCGGCTTGACCACGTAGTCTTTTGCTCCTTGACGAACACCCCAGACCTTGTCAGTATCCTGGTCCTTGGTAGTGCAGATGATCACGGGTATATGTTTTGTATCCGGATCTCTGGTAATCGCCCTGGTCGCCTGGAAGCCGTTCATCCCCGGCATCACCACGTCCATGATCACCAGATCCGGCTGGCTCAGCTTGGCTTGCGCGACACCCTTTTCGCCGTCTTCGGCAAAACTGACCTCGAATCCCTGCTTGCGCAATATTTCCCCTATGAAATGGCGTTCGGTTGCCGAATCATCCACTACCAATATCCTCTTAACTCCCATATTCCGACTCCTTTTTCTCTTGGGTATGCAAAATGACTGCTTCAATCAGGCTTCTTTTGTTGAACGGCTTTAGCAAATATTGGTCGGCTCCGACCAGTTTGCCGCGCGCGCGGTCAAACAGCGTATCTTTGCTGGTCAGCATGATCACGGGGGTTTTTTTGAAATGCTGGTGCTTTTTGATCAGCGCGCAGGTCTGATAGCCATCCAGCCGTGGCATCATCACGTCCACAAAAATGACATCCGGCTTGTTTTCCACCACTTTGGCCAAGCCGTCAAATCCATCTTCCGCCAGGATGACCTTGCATCCCGCCTGCGAAAGAAATATCTCTCCGCTGCGCCTTATGGTGTTGCTGTCGTCGATCAGCAACACTTTCACCCCCGACAATGGCAAGTCCTCGCTCATCTTGCTCCCTTTTGCAATGGCACAGATTTACTCTGTGTTCTGAGTGCGTTGAATAGCTTTAATGCTAACGTATCTCGTGCCCGCTGTCATGGAGATTTAGCGGCGCCAGAATTGCGGGGTAAACAGGATCAGAACCGTAAATATCTCCAGCCTGCCGACCAGCATGGCGACTGTGCATACCCAGGTTTGAAAATCCGTCAGCACACCATAGTTGCTGGATGGACCGACCGCACCCAGTCCGGGACCGGCGTTGTTGATACAGGCGATGATTGCGGAAAGCGCTGAAATGAAATCCAGCCCGCTGATCAGGAGCACGAAGACCAGAATGGCCACCGTCATAAAATACAGAAAAATGAATCCCAATACGGCGAACACGATATTGTTGGGCACGACATTCCCGCTTATCTTCATCGGGTTGATCGCTGCCGGGTGCAGTAACCTGAGGAACTCGCGACCGGCCTGTTTTACCAGCACCAGGGTTCGGACCATCTTTATGCCGCCTCCGGTGGACCCGGAACTGACCGCGACGCAACTGAGGAACAACATCCACATCGGCGCGAATATCGGCCACTTATTGTAATCAACGCTGGTAAAACCGCAGTCAGTCGCGATGGAAACCAGATTGAAACTGGCGTGGCGCAAGGCCGTCCAGAAGCTCGTGTAGACACCCTCCCAGCGCAGGAATACCGCTATGCCGAGGCAGCTTGCCAATATCAGGCCGAGGGTCGCACGCGCCTCGCTGTCATGCCAATACAATCTCAGGCTTTTTTCCCGCCACACCAGGAAATGCGTGGCAAAATTCATCGCGGCCAGCAGCATGAAAATGATCAATACGAATTCGATTGCTGGAGAGTTGAAGTAGCCGATACTGGCGTCATGGGTCGAGAAGCCGCCCAAACCCATCGTGGCAAACCCATGGCAGATCGCGTCCAGCCAATTCATGCCAACCACCTTCAGGGACAGGATGCAGGCGATTGTGATGCCCAGATAAACCAGCCATAGATTGCGAGCCGTCTCGGTGATGCGCGGGGTGAGCGCGGAGTCCTTCATCGGGCCCGGGGTTTCTGCCTTGAACAATTGGCGTCCGCCGATGCCGAGCAGCGGCAGGATTGCCACGGCCAAAACGATGATCCCCATGCCGCCCAGCCAGTTCAATTCATGCCGCCAAATATTGATGGCCGGCGGGAGATAATCCAGCCCGACCAGCACCGTCGCGCCGGTAGTGGTCAGACCCGACATGGTTTCAAAATATGCGTCGGTGAACGATAAGCCGTTGATCACCAGCAACAACGGCAATGTTGCCACGGCTGGCATTGCCGTCCACATCGCAACAACCAGCAGGTAGCCGTGCCGGATGGAAAGTTCACCCTTGTAGCGGCGAGTCAACAGCCACATCAGGAATCCTATGGCCGATGTCCAGACCATAGCCATCAAAAATTCGGGGAGAGTCCCGTCGCCGTATATCCACGAGGCCGCCAACGGAAGCAGATAGGTGATACTGAACACCACCAGCATGAGACCCAATACGTGAACGACGGTCAGCGCGCGTTGCATCAGAAGAAGCCGATTTTGACCTGAAATAATTTCTCTACTTTGCGCACCATCGCCTTGTCGATGACGAAGACGATCACGTGATCATCCGCTTCGATGACCAAATCGTGGTGCCCCATGATGACCTCGTCGTTGCGCACGACTGCGCCTATGGTCGCACCCCTGAGCAGATCGATCTCGTCGATGCGTCTCCCGACCACCCTGGATGACTGCCGGTCTCCGTGCGCAACCAGTTCGAGTACCTCTGCGGCTCCGCGCCGCAGGGAATGGACTGCAGCGACATCGCCCTGGCGCACGTAGGCGAGCAAGGAACCGATGGTGACATGGGCCGGCGACAGCGCGATGTCGATCTTGCCGCCTTGCAATAGATCCACATAGGCGCTGCGGTTGATCAGCGCGATCACCTTGCCCGCGCCGCCCTGTTTGGCGAGCAGCGCCGACATGATGTTGTTTTCGTCGTCGTTGGTGAGCGCGCAGAACACATCCACTTCGCTTACATGTTCCTGCTGCATCAGCTTTTCATCGGTACCATCCCCATTCAATACCAGCGCGCTGGTCAGCTGCTCGGCCAATCTCTGGCAGGACTTCTTGTTGTATTCGATCAGTTTGACCTGATAGTCTTTCTCCAGGGCCTTGGCGAGGCGAAACCCGATGTTGCCGCCACCGACGATCATCACGCGCTTCGCCGGTTTGTCCATGCGCCGCATCTCCTTGAGCACCCTGCGGATGTTATCGGTCGCGGCAATGAAGAATATCTCGTCACCATCCTCGATCACCGTGCCACCTTCAGGAATGAGCGGTCCATCCTTGCGAAAGATCGCAGCAACCCGGGTGTCGACCTGAGGCATATGAGTTCGCAAAAAGCTCAGCGGCTTGCCCACCAAGGGTCCGCCCTGGAACGCGCGCACCGCGACCAGCGAAGCTTTGCCCCGGGAAAATTGCTGCACCTGCAGGGCTTCCGGAAACTCGATCAGCTTGACAATGTAGTCGGTAAGGATCTGCTCCGGACAAATCGAAAAATCCACGCAGAAATTTTCTTGGCTGAATACCTCTTTGCGGGCCAGATAATCGGAAGAGCGGATACGCGCGATACGAGTCGGGGTATTGTAAAGACTCGCTGCAAGCTTGCAGGCCACCAGATTGACCTCATCGCTTTGCGTGACCGCCAGCAGCATGTCGGTATCGACTATGCCGGCCTGTTCCAAAGTGGAAGGATGCGCGGCGTTTCCAACCAATGTGCGCAAATCAAGCCTGTCCTGCAACTGGCGCAGCTTTTCGGGATCGCTATCCACAACCGTGATGTCGTTTGCCTCGTTAACCAGGCTTTCAGCCACAGTAGAACCAACCTGCCCCGCACCGAGTATCAGTATTTTCACCCGCTCCCCTTATGAACTTACTGCTGGGCCCGTATCCAGTTTTTCCATTGCTCGAACAGCTTTTCATCTCGCGCCGCGATGACCGACCGCTGCCAGATATCGCCACGCGCAAAATCATCGGTCTCGATACAGCAGGCATGGCCTCCGGATTCAAGAAATATAAGCGCGCCCGCAGCGTAATCCCAGAGCTTCTGGCCGCCGTGCAAATACATGTCATAGCGTCCGACTGCGGTGTAGCACCAGTCCAGCGCACTCGCACCGAAGTTTCGCTGTGAAGAATACGGCGGATCGGCGGCCAGCTTCGTGACCAGTTTCCGATTGAGTCGTTTCAGGTCCACGCTGGCCAGGGCTTGCGCCAGTGGAATCGTTGCCGCGCGATCATGCAGCCTTTCACCGTTCAGAAATGCGCCCCGCTCATGTTCGGCGGCAAACATCTCGTTTCCAACCGGATCAAATACCACGCCTAACACGCTTTTTTCCCCGCGCAGCAGCGCCACGGAAACGGCAAAATACGGCAGACCGCGCACGAAATTCGACGTGCCGTCTATCGGATCGATGCACCACAGGCCATCATGTCCCTCGTTCCATATCGCGTGCTGTTCGGCGGCAGTCATTTCTTCGCCCAACACCGGCACGTTGACGATCGCCTGGAGCCTTTTGGCCAATGCACTTTGCGCGGCAATATCCGCTTCAGTACAGAGACTGCCGTCGCCTTTGTGCTGATGCACCACCTTGAGATAACGCGGCATGATTTCTTCCGCTGTTACCAGCTTCACTGCAGCAATCACTGCCTTGAGCAACGCGCTCATTCCGCTCGAATTGCGGGAGCCGATCTGGTTCGAAGCGTTCATTCCGGCTTATGCCTGCCGTCTGGCGCTTCGTCGCGCCATTTGATGGAGCAACCCATGCTGGCGATCTGCTCGCTGGGCCCCTTACCGGTCTTGGCCACTTGCACCATGGCATTGAACAGGTCGCGCGGCGCGTCGGCAACCGCCTCCTTGCGAGAAGCATCCAGCCGACCGCGGTATTGCAGCTCAAGATTGGCATTGAAGCCAAAAAAGTCGGGCGTGCAGACCGCTCCGTAATCCTTGGCGACCTGCTGGGTATCGTCGTACACATAAGGGAACGGATACCCGTATTGCTGTGCGATTGCTCGCATGTTGTCAAACGAATCCTCCGCATAGTCGGCCGGATCGTTGGACATGATCGCGATGGTATTGATGCCATACTGCTGTAACTCGCGTGTATCGCGGATGATGCGCTCGCGAATCGATTTCACATAGGGACAGTGATTGCAGATGAACATCACCAGCAAGCCATTCTTGCCGCGTGCAGTGGACAGGTTGTAGCGCTTGCCGTCCACGCCCAGCAGATCAAAATCCCGGGCCTTCCATCCGAAATCACACAAGGGCGGTTGCAGACTCACCATTTCATTTTCCTGACAATATTCTCGAAGGCGTTATATTATCACGACGACAACCTCGTTCCTTGGCGCCGAGATCATGCCGCGTTTCTACTGCCCCCCACCGATCCCGCTGAGCGGATCATTCGATCTCCCGCCGGATGCCGCACACCATGCCTCCCGCGTGCTTCGCTTAAGGACCGGGGACCCGGTTGAAATCTTCGACGGCATGGGTAACGCGTGCCATGGCCGGATCGCCGATCTCGGCGCCAGGCATGTAACCGTCACCGGCATTACAGAAAGCGGGAACAAGCGCGAATCCCCATTGCATACGCTGTTAGCGCAGGCGCTCTCCAGCAGTGAAAAAATGGATTGGGTAATCCAGAAATCGACCGAGTTGGGCGTGACTGAAATCCAGCCTGTCGGGACTGATCGCAGCGTGGCGAGACTGTCCGCCGAACGCACTGAAAAGCGGCTCGATCATTGGCAACAGGTCGCCATTTCAGCCTGCGAACAATGCGGCCGCAATGTGCTGCCGCAGATACACAGGCCGATGGAGATCATGGACTGGCTGCAGCAAGTCAAAATGATTCACGGATCAAAATATATTCTGTTGCCGGACGGCACAGCCAGACTGCATGATCAAACCATGCCTCACCAAAAAGCCGTGCTGCTGGTCGGCGCCGAGGGCGGGTTTTCGCAGGCAGAAAGCGATGCGGCAAAACATTGCGGGTTCGTACCCATACGTCTCGGCGCCCGTGTGATGCGCACCGAAACAGCTGCCGTAGCCGGGCTCGCGGTGCTGCAATCACTATGGGGAGATTTTTAGCCCCCGGCTACAGGGTGCAAAATACATCCCGCATCATGCTCACCAGCTTAAGGGTGCGCAAATCACCAATGCGGTAGAAAACCCGGTTTGCATCCTTGCGAGTTGCCAATACTCCCTTGTCGCGAAGTATCGACAGATGCTGCGAAATATTGCTTTGGGATGTTCCGACCTGTTCAACGATGTCCTGCACACTGACTTCCTGATCGCCGAGTATGCATAAAATCTTCAAGCGCAATGGATGGGCGATTGCCTTCACCGCTTCTGCGGCTTGGCGAATGTCTTCATCTCTGTCAATCAACTTGCTTGCCATCTTTGTGTCCCGATCATTTCAATATTACCCGCCACGGCCCGTACCAAGCAGATCAATTTCGTCTAAAATGGATGAACTTAAAGTTCACTATCCGCTTATATTCTACATCAATGAACGTCACCCCTGTGCTACTGCTTATTCTTGACGGTTTCGGCTACCGTGAAGACCCGGATAACAACGCTATTCTGGCTGCCCGCAAGCCAAACTTCGACCGGCTTTGGCGCGATTACCCGCACACCCTGATCAATGCTTCTGAAAAATACGTCGGTTTGCCCTCTCTGCAAATGGGCAACTCCGAAGTGGGGCACCTCAACATCGGTGCGGGCCGGGTTGTGTACCAGGATCTGAGCCGCGTCGACGTTGATATCGAGAATGGCGATTTCTACGCAAATCCTGCCCTGAGCAACGGGGTTGCGCTGGCCAAACGCAACGACAGTGCTTTACATATCATGGGGTTGCTCTCGCCGGGCGGCGTTCACAGCCACGAACATCACATCTTGGCCATGCTTGAAATGGCCGCTCGAAACGGCCTGAAGAAGGTTTATCTGCATGCTTTTCTGGATGGCCGCGACACGCCCCCAAGGAGCGCAGCACAATCCTTGCGATTGTTGCAGGACAAGTGCACGTTATTGGGCGTCGGCAGAATTGCCAGCATTGTCGGACGTTATTACGCGATGGACAGGGACAATCGCTGGGATCGCGTCCAACTTGCATATGATCTGCTCACGCTGGGCCGCGCCGAATATACCGCGACCGACGCGCTGGCAGGATTGGATGCCGCCTACGCTCGCGAAGAATCCGACGAATTTGTCAAACCGACCGCTATCGTCCCAAGCGGCGCAAAGGCTGCCGCCATGCAGGAAGGCGATGTGGTGATATTCATGAATTTCCGCGCAGACCGCGCACGCGAGATCACGCGCGCCCTCACCGACGAGGCTTTCAACGGCTTCACGCGTGCCTATGTTCCGAAATTGGCCGGTTTTGTCACGCTAAGCCGCTATGGCGAAGATTTTACCCTGCCTTGCGCCTACACCCAAGAGACCATACACAACGGTTTCGGCGAATATCTGTCAAATTTGGGACTGAAGCAACTGCGTATCGCAGAGACCGAAAAATATGCCCATGTCACCTATTTTTTCAATGGGGGCAGGGAACAGCCTTATCCAGGCGAAGACCGGATTCTGGTACCCTCGCCGAAGGTCGCCACTTACGACCTCAAGCCTGAAATGAGCGCCTTCGAAGTGACCGACAAACTGGAGGCCGCGATCCTGAGCAGACAATATCAAGCCATAATTTGCAACTATGCAAACGGCGATATGGTTGGGCACACCGGCAATATGGCTGCCGCCACGCTTGCGATCGAAGCACTGGATATTTGTATCGGGCGCGTGGTAAAGGCGATGCTATCGATCGGCGGTGAGCTCATCATAACTGCCGATCACGGCAATGCCGAACAAATGATCGACCATGTTACCCACCAGGCCCACACCGCACACACGCTGAACCCCGTGCCTTTCCTGTATATAGGGCGCAAAGCCAGGTTGCGCGACGATGGCGCTCTGCGCGATCTTGCCCCCAGTCTTCTGGCGATGATGGGCTTGCCGCAACCTTCTGAAATGACCGGGCATAGCCTCATCCAGTTTTCTGATGAAAGATGACTTTGACGGATTGCCCTCTGCTTTGATTGCGATCAGAGGACAGAAGATAAATCAACATGCAGATAATTTCGAGTGGCTAAGCCGCGGTTTTTTTCTTTCCTTCTTCATTCTTTATCTTCTGTCCTCTTTGAGTTGCTGCGCGGCATACGCCGGCCAGCAGGAAGAACTGGACAATCTGCGCAAACGCATCGCGGTCGTTCAACAGAACATGGACAGAACCAGCGAGTCAAGGAACGAGGCCGCCGACGCGCTGCGTGAATCTGAACGCGCCATCAGCAACAGCAATCGCAAACTCGCGGAAATTGCGGCACGTCAGCGTGCGGCTGATCAAAAGCTCGGCAAGCTGCAGGCACAGCTTCGCAAATTGAGTACCAATATGGCAACGCAGCAGGATTTTCTCGGCAGGCTGCTTTATCAGCAATATCTCGGCGGCAAGCAGGAATATCTCAAAATATTGTTGAACAGCCAAGATCCCAACCAAATTTCCCGTGATCTCATCTATTATCAATACATTGCCCGTGATCGTGCTGCCACGCTTTCCGCACTGCGCACAAATCTCGCTGCGCTCAATGCAATTGATGTCGCAGCACGCCAGCAACGCGAGGAACTGGATTCGCTTCGCACCCAACAAACGGCGCAAAAAGCGACTTTGGTCAAAGAGCAACAAGCTCGGCGACAGGTGCTCGGGAAGATATCTCTCCGATTGCGTCATCAGCGCCGTGAAATCACGCACCTGCAGCGCGACGAAAACCGCCTCTCGCAACTGGTCAACCAGTTGACCCAGGTACTCGCGCAACCGGCTGCGCTGTTACACAATGACAAGCTCCCGGACAACCGCTTTGACGGCCAACCGTTCGACCAACTGAAAGGCAAGCTCGCTCTGCCTGTCAAGGGCGAGCTTGCCAATCGTTTCGGCTCTCCCCGGCCCGGTAGCACGGTTGACTGGAAGGGGCTTTTTCTTCGAACTTCCAACGGCCAGCCTGTTAAAGCAATTGCCGCGGGACGTGTAGTGTTTGCCGACTGGCTGCGCGGTTTCGGCAATCTGATCATTATCGACCACGGCGAGGGATACATGAGTTTGTACGGCAACAACGAAACCCTCTACAAACAGGTCGGCGATGTGGTGCGTGGCGGAGACACCATCGCGGCGGCCGGGAATACCGGCGGCAATGAGAATTTCGGTTTATACTTTGAATTGCGCCATGAGAGCAAACCGCTCGATCCAATGAAGTGGATGGCAAAGAAAAAACATTGAGGAAATTATGAGACTTTTGCAAAAGGCGGGTTTGGTCGGTTTGGGCTGTTTTGCAGGCGTATCTATCAGCCTTCAATTCTCCGCGATGGCAGACAAGGAACCAACCACCACGCCATTGCCCGTTGAGGAATTGCGTGCGTTCTCGGAAGTTTTCGGACGTATCAAAAGCGATTATGTCGAACCGGTCACAGACCAGAAGTTAATCACTGATGCCATCGCGGGCATGCTGAATGGCCTGGATCCGCATTCCGCCTATCTGGACGCTGATGCTTTCAAGGAATTGCAGGTTGGCACACACGGTGAATTCGGCGGACTGGGTATCGAAGTCGGAATGGAAGATGGGGTAGTGAAGGTCATCTCACCAATTGAAGATTCCCCGGCTTATCAAGCGGGAATCCGGCCCGGCGACTTTATCATCAAGATCGATGACACGCTAATCAAAGGCATGTCGCTAAACGATGCGGTTAAGCGCATGCGCGGCAAACCGGGCAGCAAGATCGTTCTGACCATTATCCGTAAAAACGAACCCAAACCGTTTGAAGTTACCCTGGTGCGCGCCATCATCAAGGTGCAAAGCGTAAAATACAAACTGCTGGAGCCCGACTATGCCTACGTCCGTATCACCCAATTCCAGGAAATGACAGGCCAGAATCTCGCCACCGCGCTGGAAAAGCTGGTGAAGGAGAACAATGGCCCCTTGAAGGGCCTGGTGCTCGATTTGCGCAATGACCCGGGCGGACTGTTAACCGGAGCGGTAGCCGTTTCATCTGCATTTTTGCCCAAGAACTCGCTGGTGGTCTACACCGAGGGCCGCACCGAAGACGCGAAAATGCGCCTGACCGCCAACCCGGACAATTATTTGCGCAGCAATAGTGACAAGGACTATCTGGCCGCGCTCCCCGCCTCGATCAAAAGCGTACCGCTTATTGTGCTGGTAAACGCGGGGACCGCATCCGCGTCTGAAATTGTTGCCGGTGCGCTGCAAGACCACAAACGTGCGGTCATCATGGGCGAGCAAACCTTCGGCAAGGGATCCGTACAAACGGTTCTGCCTTTGGGCAATGGAACGGGCATCAAACTTACCACGGCGCGTTACTACACTCCCGGAGGACGCTCCATACAAGCCAAGGGTATCGAACCCGATATTCTGGTGGAAGACCCCGCGTCTGCCGGACAGGATGGCAGTATATTTCCCTTGCGCGAAGCGGATTTGAACAAGCATCTGATCAATGACAGACCATCGCGCAAGAAAGCCGGCAACACCGAGGAGAACACGCTTTCTGTGCCTGATACCAAGGAAGAGTCTTCAAAACCCGCGCCTGCCGAATTTGGATCCAAGAACGACTACCAGCTTAATCAGGCATTGAATCTGCTAAAAGGAATGCAAATACTTCAGGGCAAATGATTTCATCATATTGGCGGGTTCAAAATGAATAATGAATTTGAACTGGAAAAGCACCGTGAAATCGTATTCAGTACGGAACCTCCCGGACAGGTAGCGCGTGCGTTTGAACTTTTGTCGGGTCTGCCTGACTGCAAGGTTGAATATGGAAATACCCCGAACACATTGCGCATCACTTACAACTTGCATCATTACACGCTCAATGGTCTGGAAGACGGCCTGACCGAAGAAGGATTCCAGCTCGATCACAGTCCATTGCACAGTATAGGACGCAAGGTGATTTACTACTGCGAGGATACTGCATGCCATAACCTCGACATTCCGGTAAATACAACCAAAAAGAACGAACGTGAGATATTCGTCCAGGTGTACGACCATGAGCCGCATGGGGACCATGATGACACGCCGCCGGAATTTCGCGAATACAAGTGATTCGTTAATGCCGCACCAAGAATCTGGTCAGCATTTCATATGAGATTCATTAGTTGTCGTAAACTCTAGCAGAGTCTATAAGGGAAGCAGGACAACATCCGGCGCCATAAAAAACACGAAAGCCCTCGCGAGGAGGGCTTTGGTGTTTATAGGGAGTCTGACGATGACCTACTTTCGCATGGGTAATCCACACTATCATCGGCGCGGAGTCGTTTCACTGTCCTGTTCGGAATGGGAAGGAGTGGGACCAACTCGCTATGGTCGTCAGACAAACTGTCAGGCTCGCTGCGCTGTTTTGCAGTTGGCCGTGTTGGTGGTTCGTCGGCTCCGCTGTTACGCCCGGCCAACAAACCGTATCTGGAAGAAGTAAAGTCTTTTATGGGTTCTGATCGTACTGCGATCGTGTCTGGGGTTGCGGCTCAGGTGTTACCCTTGCGCCTTTTACCTTGCACCTTGCCACTTTCTTAATGTTATAGGATCAAGCCTCACGAGCAATTAGTACTGGTTAGCTTAACGCATTACTGCGCTTCCACACCCAGCCTATCAACGTCCTGGTCTCGAACGACTCTTTAGGGGGGTCAAACCCCCAGGGAAATCTTATCTTAAGGCGAGTTTCCCGCTTAGATGCTTTCAGCGGTTATCTCTTCCAGATTTAGCTACCCGGCAATGCCACTGGCGTGACAACCGGTACACCAGAGATCTGTCCACTCCGGTCCTCTCGTACTAGGAGCAGGTCCCTTCAAATTTCCAACGCCCAAGGCAGATAGGGACCAAACTGTCTCACGACGTTTTAAACCCAGCTCACGTACCACTTTAAATGGCGAACAGCCATACCCTTGGGACCGGCTACAGCCCCAGGATGTGATGAGCCGACATCGAGGTGCCAAACTCCCCCGTCGATATGAACTCTTGGGAGGAATCAGCCTGTTATCCCCAGAGTACCTTTTATCCGTTGAGCGATGGCCCTTCCATACAGAACCACCGGATCACTATGACCTACTTTCGTATCTGCTCGACTTGTCAGTCTCGCAGTTAAGCATCCTTTTGCCATTGCACTATCAGTACGATGTCCGACCGTACCTAGGATACCTTCGTACTCCTCCGTTACAATTTGGGAGGAGACCGCCCCAGTCAAACTGCCTACCATGCACGGTCCCCAACCCCGATCAGGGGTCTAGGTTAGAACCTCAAACACACCAGGCTGGTATTTCAAGGTTGGCTCCACGAGAACTGGCGTTCCCGCTTCAAAGCCTCCCAGCTATCCTACACAGATCTATTCAAAGTCCAATGCAAAGCTACAGTAAAGGTTCATGGGGTCTTTCCGTCTAGCCTCGGGTAGATTGCATCTTCACAAACATTTCAACTTCGCTGAGTCTCGGGTGGAGACAGTGTGGCCATCGTTACGCCATTCGTGCAGGTCGGAACTTACCCGACAAGGAATTTCGCTACCTTAGGACCGTTATAGTTACGGCCGCCGTTTACTGGGACTTCAATCAAGAGCTTGCACCCCATCATTTAATCTTCCAGCACCGGGCAGGCGTCACACTCTATACGTCCACTTTCGTGTTTGCAGAGTGCTGTGTTTTTATTAAACAGTCGCAGCCACCATTTCACTGCAACCCCATCGCGCTTCGCGGGCAAGCCGCTACACACTACCGGGGCGCACCTTTTCCCGAAGTTACGGTGCTAATTTGCCGAGTTCCTTCACCCGAGTTCTCTCAAGCGCCTTAGAATTCTCATCCTGCCCACCTGTGTCGGTTTGCGGTACGGTCTCAATACAACTGAAGCTTAGTGGCTTTTCTTGGAAGCTTGGTATCAGCAACTTCATCTCCTAAGAGACTCGTTATCACGCCTCGACATTGACCTCCCGGATTTGCCTAAGAGATCTGCCTACACGCTTGAACCGGGACATCCAACACCCGGCTTGCCTAACCTTCTCCGTCCCCACATCGCATTGCATTGAGGTACAGGAATATTAACCTGTTTCCCATCGACTACGCATTTCTGCCTCGCCTTAGGGGCCGACTCACCCTGTTCCGATGAACGTTGAACAGGAAACCTTGGGCTTTCGGCGAGGGAGCCTTTCACTCCCTTTATCGCTACTCATGTCAGCATTCGCACTTCTGATACCTCCAGCATGGTTCACACCACACCTTCGCAGGCCTACAGAACGCTCTCCTACCATCTATACATCCCGAAGGACATCTAAATCCGCAGCTTCGGTGCACAGTTTGAGCCCCGTTACATCTTCCGCGCAGGACGACTCGATCAGTGAGCTATTACGCTTTCTTTAAATGATGGCTGCTTCTAAGCCAACATCCTGACTGTTTTAGCCTTCCCACTTCGTTTTCCACTTAACTGTGTCTTGGGGACCTTAGCTGGCGGTCTGGGTTGTTTCCCTCTTGACACCGGACGTTAGCACCCGATGTCTGTCTCCCACGCTCGCACTTCTCGGTATTCGGAGTTTGCAATGGTTTGGTAGTCAGCAATAGACCCCTAGCCATAACAGTGCTCTACCCCCGAGAGTGATACGTGAGGCACTACCTAAATAGTTTTCGGAGAGAACCAGCTATTTCCAAATTTGTTTAGCCTTTCACCCCTATCCACAGCTCATCCCCTAATTTTTCAACATTAGTGGGTTCGGACCTCCAGTACCTGTTACCGCACCTTCATCCTGGCCATGGATAGATCATCTGGTTTCGGGTCTACACCCAGCAACTATCGCCCTTTTCAGACTCGGTTTCCCTGCGCCTCCCCTATTCGGTTAAGCTCGCTACTGAATGTAAGTCGCTGACCCATTATACAAAAGGTACGCAGTCACCCTTAAGCGGGCTCCCACTGTTTGTATGCATGCGGTTTCAGGTTCTATTTCACTCCCCTTCCGGGGTTCTTTTCACCTTTCCCTCACGGTACTGGTTCACTATCGGTCGATTACGAGTATTTAGCCTTGGAGGATGGTCCCCCCATGTTCAGACAGGATTTCTCGTGCCCCGCCCTACTTGTCGCAATCCTAGTTCCACTCCTGTGTTTTTACGTACGGGGCTATCACCCTCTATGGCCAGACTTTCCAGACTGTTCTGTTAACACAAAAGCTAAAAATTGCCGGCTGCTCCGCGTTCGCTCGCCACTACTTGCGGAATCTCGGTTGATTTCTTTTCCTTCAGGTACTTAGATGTTTCAGTTCCCTGAGTTCGCTTTACCCTGCCTATGTATTCAGCAGGGAATGACCCTGAAGGGCCGGGTTTCCCCATTCAGACATCTCTGGATCAAAGCTTGTTGCCAGCTCCCCGGAGCTTTTCGCAGGCTACCACGTCTTTCATCGCCTGTAATCGCCAAGGCATCCACCACATGCACTTATTCGCTTGACCCTATAACCTTAAGCCCTCGATCTTCAATCAAGGCGTCATAGCATTTCGCATTTGTGACCGATCGATACGACTAGCATCAACACGGCTTGATACAATCAAAACCCATTGTTCTTCATGCGTCCACAAAAACAGGTCTCCCCGTCCCCGCTTCCGCGTGAATCACTTTCTTTACTTCTTCCAAATTTTTAAAGAACTGCTTATCGGCAAAAGCCAATACCAAAACCTCTTGGGCTTGAATATGGGTTCTCGCTTGTTTCTGTTCGCCACCCAATGTTTGGTGGAGGTTGACGGGATCGAACCGACGACCCCCTGCTTGCAAAGCAGGTGCTCTCCCAGCTGAGCTAAACCCCCGTTAAACTTTGATAGTCCGCGCAATCCCGCGTTGCTCAACCACTTGTGTACCTTCGCTGTACACGGCGTCGTTTCGCGCCTTGGCTTGCTTGCCTCTCAAACTTTACCGCATCACTCCGCAGAACAACGCAGCAACCATTGATTGGTGGGTCTAGTTGGACTCGAACCAACGACCCCCGCGTTATCAACACGGTGCTCTAACCAGCTGAGCTACAGACCCGAAACTGTTCAGGATCAAAGTCCAAGATGCACGAATCAAGGCGTAAAGCAGCACGCTGCCCCAACTTTATCCTTGTACCTTGTTTCTTGCCTGCTCTGAACAACCGATGAGTGTAGGCACTCAGCCTCTGGATTCTCTAGAAAGGAGGTGATCCAGCCGCACCTTCCGATACGGCTACCTTGTTACGACTTCACCCCAGTCATGAAACCCAGCGTGGTAAGCGCCCCCCTTGCGGTTAGGCTACCTACTTCTGCCAGATTCCACTCCCATGGTGTGACGGGCGGTGTGTACAAGACCCGGGAACGTATTCACCGCGACATGCTGATCCGCGATTACTAGCGATTCCGACTTCACGGAGTCGAGTTGCAGACTCCGATCCGGACTACGATCGGCTTTCTGAGATTAGCTCCCCCTCGCGGGTTGGCAACCCTCTGTACCGACCATTGTATTACGTGTGAAGCCCTACCCATAAGGGCCATGAGGACTTGACGTCATCCCCACCTTCCTCCGGTTTATCACCGGCAGTCTCATTAAAGTGCCCAACCAAATGATGGCAATTAATGACAAGGGTTGCGCTCGTTGCGGGACTTAACCCAACATCTCACGACACGAGCTGACGACAGCCATGCAGCACCTGTGTTCAGGTTCCCTTTCGGGCACAATCTCATCTCTGAAATCTTCCTGACATGTCAAGGGTAGGTAAGGTTTTTCGCGTTGCATCGAATTAATCCACATAATCCACCGCTTGTGCGGGTCCCCGTCAATTCCTTTGAGTTTTAATCTTGCGACCGTACTCCCCAGGCGGTCAACTTAGCGCGTTAGCTGCGGTACTAAAGAAGTCTCCTTCCCCAACACCTAGTTGACATCGTTTAGGGCGTGGACTACCAGGGTATCTAATCCTGTTTGCTCCCCACGCTTTCGTGCATGAGCGTCAGTATCGACCCAGGGGGCTGCCTTCGCCATCGGTATTCCTCCACATATCTACGCATTTCACTGCTACACGTGGAATTCTACCCCCCTCTGCCGTACTCTAGCCTTGCAGTCACAAACGCAGTTCCCAGGTTAAGCCCGGGGATTTCACGTCTGTCTTACAAAACCGCCTGCGCACGCTTTACGCCCAGTAATTCCGATTAACGCTCGCACCCTACGTATTACCGCGGCTGCTGGCACGTAGTTAGCCGGTGCTTCTTCTGACGGTACCGTCATTAGTCACGGATATTCACCGTAACCGTTTCTTTCCGTCTGAAAGAGCTTTACAACCCGAAGGCCTTCTTCACTCACGCGGCATGGCTGGATCAGGGTTTCCCCCATTGTCCAAAATTCCCCACTGCTGCCTCCCGTAGGAGTCTGGACCGTGTCTCAGTTCCAGTGTGGCTGGTCGTCCTCTCAGACCAGCTACGGATCGTCGCCTTGGTAAGCCTTTACCCCACCAACTAGCTAATCCGATATCGGCCGCTCCGAAAGCGTGAGGTCTTGCGATCCCCCACTTTCCCCCTCAGGGCATATGCGGTATTAATCCGGCTTTCGCCGAGCTATCCCCCACTTCCGGATACGTTCCGATATATTACTCACCCGTTCGCCACTCGCCACCAGGGTTGCCCCCGTGCTGCCGTTCGACTTGCATGTGTAAAGCATGCCGCCAGCGTTCAATCTGAGCCAGGATCAAACTCTTCAGTTCAATACCTGTTTTGGTTCATTGCTGAACCGGCCTTACTCAAAGTGAATCATTGACATGATTCTTTTCGACTTTGCGTAAGTACTACTTATTTTTAAAGTCGTTTCCATATCCCAAAAGATACAAAAACTTCCCAAAAACCAAGCACCTACACTCGTCGGTTGTTCGTTTTATTCTTTTAAAGAGCGGCTACCGCAGTAGCGAAGAGGTGCGCATTATAGAGATGAAAAAACTCCCGTCAACTCTTTTCTGAAATATTTTCATAATATTTGCAATCGGCCTGCTCAACCCCGATATTCACTACAATATAGCCTCGACCGAAATGCAAAAAATGTCATCAATCACACCGACTTTAATCACACCAAGTTTAATCACGCTGGGCATCGAATCTTCCTGCGACGAGACCGGTATCGCGCTCTATCAGACGGGGCGCGGTTTACTCGCGCATGCGCTGTATACCCAGGTCGCGATGCACAACGAATATGGCGGCGTCGTTCCGGAACTGGCTTCGCGTGATCACGTCCGCCGCATCCTCCCGCTGGTGCGGCAAATCATGGACGAAGCAGGCGTGCCACTCTCCCGGATCGGCGCGGTCGCCTACACCCAGGGTCCCGGCCTGGGAGGCGCACTGCTGGTCGGTGCCAGTGTCGCGAATGCGCTGGCGTATGCGCTGGATATTCCCGCCATCGGCATCCATCATCTGGAAGGCCATTTACTGTCCCCGTTGCTGTCCGATCCGGCACCCGAGTTCCCATTCGTAGCCCTGCTGGTTTCCGGTGGTCACACGCAACTGATGCGCGTCGACGGTGTGGGACGCTACACCTTGCTGGGCGAAACGCTTGATGACGCGGCCGGCGAAGCCTTCGACAAAAGCGCGACGCTGTTGGGATTGGGTTATCCGGGTGGCCCCGCACTGGCAAAACTTGCCGCAAAAGGACGCCCAGGCCTGTACAAGTTGCCGCGTCCTATGCTGCGCAGCGGCGATCTGGAATTCAGTTTCAGCGGCTTGAAAACCGCGGTGATGACGCTGGTAAATCAGATCAAAAATGATGGCGAACTCATGTTGGATGAACAGACGCGCGCGGACATCGCCTGCGCGGTGCAGGAGGCCATCGTGGACGTGCTGGCACACAAGGCCCGAGCCGCGCTCGCAGACACCGGACTCGATCAACTGGTCATCGCGGGCGGCGTGGGGGCAAACCGGCTGTTGCGCGAACGCCTGAGCAAGGACATCACCAAGCGCGGCGGCAAAGTGTTCTATCCGGATCTGGAATTTTGCACCGACAACGGCGCGATGATCGCCTTCGCCGGTGCTTTAAGGCTGGCGCAACAACACGACAAGCAACAGGGCGAAAGGGAATATCGTTTCAACGTCAAACCGCGCTGGGACTTGCAGGAGATAACGGCCTGAACAACCGAATAAAGGTAAGCGGGATATTCCCGCCGTTGTCATGCGCGCGAACGCCTGCGCGGCGCGGTGGCGCTGTAAGCCTGCCCGCGCAACACTGCAATCTGCTGCAATATGGGCGTGGTGACCGGCTCGAGCTTCTGGCGCATCAATGTACCGCCGGCGGTGGTGCGCGACAGTATCGGTGCCGCCACTTCGCTGTTCATGCACGACAGGACCAGCATCGCGCGCACTTCCTTTGCATACTCCGGCATGCTTTCCAGAAATTGCCCCGCTGTTGACGCGGCATCGCGGCAAAAACCATCGACATTCGCCAGTATGGCCTCCGGCGTATCCGCACCACAGCACGAAGGCTGCAATACCGGTGAAAAATAGGCGGCCAGCGCATTCAGCAATGCATTCACCACATCCCGGTCAGCCGGGTAGCGCAGCATCGCTTCGCTGGTCTGAAGAAACGCTTGGCCTCTGGCCGACAAAACCCGCTCAAGCTGAACCGCATAAGGATGATCCGCAAGTTGCGTCAACTTGGAATCCAGTGCGCCCCAATCCTCGCGCGGTGGAACGGATGTCGGCAGATTATCAGGAGTGCGTTCGAGAAAACCGACATGATAGGCGTTATCCATTGCGCCGCGGTTCCACAGCTTCATGCGCACTTCTGCATCGACCAGCCCGGGCTGCAACAAAAGCCGGACGGTATCGATGATCGTATGCGGGTTGGTTTCGAAGGGCAGGTATTCGACGAGATATGCGGCCAGAACCTTGCCCATCTTCCCGTGAACGACGCAGTCGCGTTCCAGCATGCGCCGCGCATTGTCCGCCACCGGCATGGCCCACCATGCGCGGCGCGCCAGTTCGTCGGTAAGCCCGTTCGAATAGGCGACTGACACCACCGCTTCTTCCTCGCCAAGCAGCAACAGGCAATCGAGCCCTTTTTCGCGCGCCTGTCCCATGCGTGTCCAGCCATGCAGATAGACCGGGTACCCGCCCGGTGAACCGGTCGCGATGCCCGCCAGCAATTCGCGGACCCGGCGCAAATACTGTTCCGGTCGCCCGGCCGGATGCAGCTTGATTGACGCCTCGCCGCGCGAAGACAAACCGTGGACGGTCATCCCGGCCTCGTCGATACGGACCGCTTGTATGTCACCCGCCATCATCACATTGAGTCGCAATTCATCTTCCGGCGAGAGCTTTGACATGGTTATCCTTAATTCAGCTGGATGCGTTGACCCCAGGGCACGGGCGCCTTGCCTTTGACCAGCCAGAGCACCGGGAAGGCGGGTTCAATCGGCGGGAAATCACCGCGCGCATCGGTGAAATACAACAGCAAATCGGGTTCGCGCCCCTGCCGCGAAACCCACTCGAACACCGGCCTGAAATTGGTGCCACCACCGCCCTGGATTGCCTTGGGCAATCCTAATTCATCCCACGGCTCAAACTGCCATGGCCCATCTTCGGCAAGTTCCGTATCGCAGGCGTGCAGCAAAATCCGCGCGCGCAGTTGTCCCTTGATCGCATCGATCTCGCTGATGAACTCATCGATCTCCTGCTCGAAAATGGAGCCGCTAGTGTCGAGCACCACGACGATATCGGCCTGAGCACTCCTGAGGGACGGCAGGATCATGTCCCCTTCACGCCTCGACGGACGCATGTAACTGTAATCGTCACGCGCGTACTGGGTCATGTAGCGGGCAAGCAGCATTCGCCAGGGCAGCTTGGGTTGCATCAGCTCTTCGACCATGCGGCCCAGGACACCGCCCAGCTTTCCCGCCTGTTGCGCCTGCTGGGCGGCACCAGCCAGACGCTGCTGCCATTGTGCGGTCAACGATTCCTGCTCGGCCGCGGATAGTGGTTGCGGCCGCCCGGCGCCCGTCGCCTCATCGATTGCCGAACCATCCTGTTCTCCGCCCTTGGACTCGTCCCTGGAGTCACCGCTGCCATCCCCGTCATGGCGAGGTTGATCTTCAGGTTCGTCGCTGTCGTTCTCTTCGATATAGGGGTAAATCTCCTCCGCCGTCATGCCCTCATAACATTCCAGCACCACCGTGCCTAGGGGAGGGGTGAGTCCTTCGCCCACCAGCAGCGGATTGATCGCGTGATCACAGGCAATATCCCAGCGAAACCTGCTACGATGCTGCCGCCGTGAGAAATGCGAAAGTGCGCAATGCAGCGCCTGCTTGGCCAGCACGAACTGGGCCTGTTCCAGGCTCAACGCATCGATGTAAGCGGGGTTGTAATACAAACTGCGCGCATCGGTGCGGGTGGTCTGGCACCATTTCGGATCAGCTGCGACCATCGGGAGGCGCAGCGCGAGCGCGCCCAGAAACGGCTTGTCGAGTATCAACCGGGTGCGGGCCGCAGCCAGCTTGTTTTCGATGTCGTGCAGGTCCATTCCCTAACGCTGATAAAGCATCACATCAGCCACGGCGTTGGCCCATGTCGAAAACTGCGGTACTGCAAACAATTGCTGTCCGATCGCGCGGTGCATATCGGATACCAGCATCACGCCCATTTCGCGCAGCGGGAAACGGCTCGCGTAATCCAGAATATGGCCGTGGATTTCACGCGCATCGCGGCTGTTCCTGACGCGGGCCGCGCGACCAACCAGCGCCGATGCCACGGCGTATTGCAAGTCGACTTCGTGCGGCACATCCGTCTTTTCGCCGCGCAGGATGGCATCCAGGTCGGGCATGCGACCCAGATTTTCAACAAATGCGTTGAGCTCCAGCCCGGCCGCCGGGCCGACACAGGATTGCAGCGCAGCGAGCAGCAATTGTGGAGAGTCGCCGAACTTCTGCAAAGCGCGGTGGGCAAATTCCCAGGAGCGCGGACTGGGGAATGCAACAGGATTGTGCGCCGGGTCAAAATCGAACAGGCGCTCGGGACGAAAACGCAAAAAGCCGATCAAGCGTTCATCAATATTGTTGTTGTAGGCCCAGCTCACCCAGTCGTCCAGATTGGCCTCGATCTCGAAATGCGAAAAGCGGTTGGCCAAGGGCGCCGGCATCGTGTAAGTGACACCGCGGTCGCCTTGGCGATTGCCGGCAGCGAAGATCGCCCAGCCCGCAGGGACCTGATAAGCGCCCAGACGACGGTCGAGTATCAACTGGTAGGCTGCTGCCGAAACGCTGGGTGGTGCAGAAGTGATTTCGTCCAGGAACAGCACGCCTTGGGGGCCATGGCGCGCAATATCGGGCAACATCGCCGGCACGGCCCATTCGACCAGATTGTCGATCCTGAACGGGATACCGCGCAAATCCGACGGTTCCATTTGCGACAGTCGTATATCGATCATCGGAACCGCATGACTGCTTGCGACCTGTGCAATGATCTGCGACTTTCCCACGCCAGGCGGACCCCAGAGCATAACCGGGGTATGATGCCCTTCACGGACACTCAGGAACTCTCGGTCAAGTACAGCCTGAAGTTGTGCCGGACGCATGGCCTCTCCAACAATTTAGGAAAATATAATCATATTATAATACTTATTCGGGACGCCCCTCTTCTTTGGCCCGCATAAAGGCGACTTGTTTCCGGCCAGCCCCGGGGAATTGCTTACTGGCTTTCTTTCCTGCTGCCTATCTTAGATTCCTGTCCCGCCAGCAATTTCTGAATGTTGTTCTTGTGCCGCCAGATCAGCAGCAACGACATCACACCCGATGCCAGCACCCACTCGCGCGGCAACCCGAGCTGGATTGCAAAGACCGGTGTCGCAAGTGCAGCGGTCAACGCCGCCAGTGATGAGTAACGGAACACCAGCGCCATGAACAGCCAAGTCGCCAGCCCACCCAGGCCCACCCATACATTCAGCGCCAGCAACACACCCAGCGCCGTCGCCACGCCTTTGCCGCCCTTGAAACGCAGAAACACCGGAAACAGATGGCCGATGAACACCGCCAGTGCGACAACGCCGGCGAGCATCGTGTAAGGCACATCGGCCGGCGAGAAGTGTATCGCCAGAAATACTGCCAGCCATCCCTTCGCCGCATCGCCCAGCAAGGTCAGCGCCGCCGCCGCCTTCTTTCCACTGCGCAACACATTGGTCGCGCCGGGATTGCCCGACCCGTAGGTGCGCGGGTCGGCCAGGCCGAATAATTTACTGGTGATAACCGCGAATGAGATCGAACCCAGCAGGTAGGCTGCAATGATAAAAACTATGGTCAGCATCGCGAATGTCTTAGAATGAACAAGCGGCGGATTTTACGCCAAGTTATCTGGGCCACCAATAATCAAAAATGGATATCATCTTCCTGCGTGAACTCAAGGTCACCACACTGATCGGCATATACGAGCGAGAAAAGATCGTGCCGCAAACGCTGCAGATCGATCTCGACATCGCACTGCCCAACAGCCGCGCATGTGTCAGCGACGACATCAATGACGCGCTGGATTACGCAGACGTGGCGCAGCATATACAGACCGTGTTGAGCGAAGGACATTTTTCCCTGCTGGAAACCTTGGCCGAACATATCGCGCAAATCATTCTCAAAGACTTCAACGCGCCGTGGGTCAAGGTCAGCGTCGCCAAACTGCAAGCGATACGCAACTGCAGAATGGTGGGGATCTGTATCGAGCGGGGACAGGTGCAATAGTGGGCTATCAGAATTGAGCGGGGATTCGTAAACTTGGGTACCGTCTTGCAAGTCAGCATCCCGGCCGCCCAAATCACATTTTAAATTCTATAGCTTTGAATCTTTGCAGCGAGGGAAAGATGGAAAGCAAACATGCGCGGAACATGCCGGAGGCAATGATACTCAATGCCAACGCCCGGGCATATGCATCGCATAGGGATCTGATTTCCAAAGACGTGAGTGTCTATGGTGTGCCCGGTTTATGGACAATGGCGCGTGCTCCAGGAACGCATTTTGGGGATGATGAAATGAAGTTTGACAGTCAAAAAATGCAGTAGAACCGGAAAAAGCGCCCCGCTATCCTCGTGGATGATGCTGCGCATGCAATACCTTCAATCGTTCCCGGGCCACATGCGTGTATATCTGCGTCGTGGAAATATCCGCATGCCCCAACAACATCTGCACCACGCGCAAATCCGCGCCGTGATTCAGCAAATGCGTCGCGAACGCGTGCCGCAGTGTATGCGGCGACAGCGGCTTCTCGAGTCCTCCATGCCTGGCATGCTTCTTGATGAGGTGCCAGAACATCTGTCGTGTCATGCCCTCACCTCGTGCGGTCGCGAACAATGCGTCGGTCACCTGCCCGCCAAGCAACGCGGCGCGCCCATCCGCCAGATAGCGGCGCAGCCAGTCCAGCGCTTCCTCGCCCAGTGGTACCAGCCGTTCCTTGCTGCCCTTGCCCATCACGCGCACCACGCCCATGTCCAAGCTCACCTGTGTGACGCGCAGCGTCACCAACTCTGACACGCGCAGACCGGTGGCATACAGCACCTCGAACATGGTGCGGTCACGCAAGCCAAGCGGCGTTTGCACATCAGGCGCATCCAGCAATTGTTCCACATCCTTTTCGGTCAGGCTTTTGGGCAGGTTGTGCGGCAGTTTCGGCGTGTCGATTTGCAGCGTCGGGTCGGTGCTGATATTGCCTTGTCTGAGCAAATAGCGGAACAGCCGCTTCAGGCTGGAAATGTTGCGCCCGGTGCTGCTGGATTTGGCTTTTTGCACCGTCACCAACTGGGCCAGATACCCCTGTATATCGCTGTGCGTGGCTTGCAATATCGATGCATTGCGTTGTTTCCGCAGCCAGGTTGAGAACTTAACCAAGTCGCGGCGGTAGCTGTCCAGCGTGTTGCGCGACAGGCCGTCTTCCAGCCACAGGTTATCGCAGAATTCGTCGAGAATCTCAGCGTCGTTCATGCGCCAGCAGCCAGCGTTTGATGTCCAGCGGATCGCCGCTGGCATGCCGCATGAAACCGCCCAGCCCGGATTTCCCCACCACGCGATGACAGGGGATGATGATGGGTATCGGGTTTGCCCCGCAGGCCTGGCCGACAGCCTGCGCGGCAGATTTCAATTCGGATGCTATATCACCGTAGGTCCGCGTTTCTCCGCTCGGGATCGCGAGCATGGCTTGCCAGACTTTTTGCTGGTGCGGCGTTCCGGCTGCCTTGAGCGGCACGCTGAATTTCGCGCCGGGATTGTCAAGGTAATGCAGCAGTTGCTGGCATACGGTTTCGGCAAACTTGCTGTTCGCGCGTTGCGGTTTGGCTGTCGCGGGCAGCCAGTCGATGCCCAGCAGGGCAGAGTCATCGCAACGTATGCCGAGTACCGCAAACGGGGCAGCCAGTTTTGCCTGATAGTCCATGGCGCAATCATAGCGCACAAATAAAAAACGGGAGCGAGCTCCCGTTTTTTAACGCATCTGCAATAGATTTATTCTGCCGATGCCGAACGCATGGCGAGCTTTTCCTTGATACGCGCCGACTTGCCGGAACGGTCGCGCAGGTAGTAGAGCTTGGCGCGGCGCACAGAGCCTTTGCGTTTCACTTCAATGCTGGCGATGGTGGGTGAATAGGTCTGGAAAGTGCGTTCCACGCCTTCGCCTGCCGAGATCTTGCGCACGATAAAGCCGGAATTCAGGCCGCGGTTGCGCTTGGCGATCACGACACCCTCGAAAGCCTGAAGACGCTTGCGCTCACCTTCGACCACGTTCACGCTGACGACAACGGTGTCGCCGGGCGCAAAATCGGGAATCTTCCTGCCCAGACGGGCGATTTCTTCCTGTTCCAATTGTTCGATCAAGTTCACTTTACTGCTCCTTATTTTGTAAGTCTTGTTCCTTCTGAAAATCTGCCAGAAGCCCAGACTCCTCTTTTGTCAAATCACGCCTGGCCAACAGATCCGGCCTGCGCAACCACGTCCTGCCCAACGACTGCTGAAGCCGCCAGCGCTGTATGTCAGCATGATTGCCGGACATCAGCACCGGGGGCACGGCTTCACCATTAAACACTTCCGGCCTGGTGTAGTGCGGGCAATCCAGCAAACCCTGCACGAAAGAATCCTGCTCAGCGGATTCTGCATCGCCCAGCACACCGGGCAACTGCCGCACCAGACTGTCGATCAGCACCATCGCTGCCAACTCGCCACCTGACAACACATAGTCGCCGATGGATATCTCCTCATCCACATACTGGCGGATCAGGCGTTCATCAACACCTTCGTAACGACCCGCCAGCAGGATCAAACCTTCGTCCGCCTGTGCCACCAGTTCCTTGACCACCGCATGAGTGAGCAACCGGCCTTGCGGCGACAGGTACACCACGCGGCTTTTCTTCACGCCACTGGCGGCTTGCCGCTGCCTGGCCGCATCGATCGCCACTGCCAGCGGCTCTGCCAGCATCACCATCCCGGGGCCGCCGCCGTAGGGGCGATCGTCGATGCTGCGGTAATTGTCTCTGGTGAAGTCGCGCGGATTCCACGTCTTCAACACATAACTGCCCTGTTCTGCCGCGCGCCGCGTGACACCATATTGCGTCAGCGCATCGAACATCTGGGGGAACAGCGTGATGACGTCGAACACCATAATTCAGTAGTCCGCCGCCCAATCCACCCGGATAACCCTGTTGCTTACATCCACCTGCTTGATGGCAGTCGCCACGAACGGGATCAGTATTTCACCGCGGTCACCCGTCACGCTCAATACCTGGTTAGCGCCGGTTTCCAGCAAGTTTGCCACCGTACCGAGCTTCAACCCGGCTTCATTTTCCACCGCCAGCCCGATCAGGTCGGACCAGTAATATTCATCACCTGCGTGCTGTGGCAAGCTGCTGCGCGGCACGGCGATCAGCAAACCCTTCAGCTTTTCGGCTGCGCTACGGTCCGGACAGTCCGGCAACTGCGCGGCCAATGTTTTGTTGTGCGCCTCGCAGTGCATGACTTCCATCTTGCGCCACGGTCCGTGCTCATGGCCCACCCACCAGGTCCGATAATCCAGGAGACTATCAAGATACTCGGTATACGGCTGGACCTTGACCCAACCGCGAATGCCGTGTGCAGCTGCGATGCGCCCCATGATCACCATGGAGCCGGTTTCGTCAGGCTGCTGCTGTGGCACCGGCGCGCTTAACCAGCTTGGCAACGGTGTCGCTCAATTGCGCCCCCTTGCTTTGCCAGTGGCTTACACGTTCCAATTCAATACGCAGCGCTTCCTGACCTTCCGCTACCAGCGGATTGTAGAAGCCGACGCGCTCGATGAAGCGGCCATCGCGACGATTGCGCGAATCCGCCACCACCACATTGTAAAACGGACGATTCTTCGAACCGCCGCGGGAAAGACGAATGATTACCATATCAACCTACCTAAAGTTTATTTATGAGCCCAGCGAAAGGGCGCGGATTCTACAACATTTTGGGTGCTTATGGCAACCGGCAGGAAATCGGCGGTTTTGGGCTATCGATGCAGCAACACTTCCAGCACAAACCGGCTGCCCAGATAGGCCAGCAGCAACAGCACAAACCCGCCCACTGTCCAGTGCACCGCGACGCGCCCGCGCCAGCCGTAAAAGCGGTGCCCCCATAGCAGCACCGCGAACACCAGCCATGATACAAATCCGAACAACACCTTGTGATTGAACTGCCACGGTTCGCCGAATACTTCCTCGGAGAACACCATGCCGGATGCCAGCGTCAACGTCAGCAACACGAACCCGACACCGATCATGCGAAACAGCAGGGTTTCCATGGTCATCAGCGGCGGCAGGCTGCGCAGTACGCGCGGCAACGTGGCATGGTGCAGCCGCTTTTCCACTTGCGAGATCAGCACCGCGTGCAGCATCGCGATGGTAAACAGGCTGTACGCCAGCAACGCTGCGGTGATATGCGCCTTGAACGCAAACAGGCCGGTGTTGGTCAGGATATGATCCGTATGGAACAGCTCCGGCAGAAGTACCGCAACCGCCGCTATGGGCAGCACCAGCGCCTGCAGCCCGCCGATCGGATAGAAGAATCGCGCGACCCAGTACACCAGCAGGGTCAGCCACAGGATCGCGGACAGGGCATGCAGCAGGCCAAGATCGAAAGCTCCTCCGGCAAAGATGCCCTGCTCCAGCAAGTAGCCGTGGATGGCCAGCGGGATCAATACCAGGTGGCCAACCGACCCGCGTATCAGCAAGTCCCCTTCGCCGCGGGCCTGCGCCCGCCAAAAAACGGCGGCCAGCACACAATAAGCGGCGCTGGTAAACAGCGAAAGGAGAAGGTTGGACATTCTTTGCCAGGATGTTTTAGACTTGAGTTAATTCTACACCAACTCTTGCAAACCGATCATGCTGGAAAATCTCACCCAACGCCTTTCCGGCGTCATCAAGAACCTGCGCGGCCAGGCTCGCCTGACCGAGAGCAACATACAGGATGCATTGCGCGAAGTTCGCATGGCCTTGCTCGAAGCGGACGTCGCACTGCCTGTCGTCAAGGAATTCATCGCGCAGGTCAAACAGGCGGCGCTCGGCCAGGAGGTCATCGGCAACCTGAATCCCGGTCAGGCACTGATCGGCGTGGTGCATCGCGAACTCACCAGGCTGATGGGTGAGCACAACGATGCGCTCAATCTCGCCACCACGCCGCCTGCCGTGATATTGATGGCCGGCTTGCAGGGTGCTGGCAAGACCACCAGCAGCGGCAAGCTCGCAAAATTGCTGCGCGATCAACAGAAGAAAAAGGTGCTGCTGGTCAGCTGCGACATCTATCGACCCGCCGCAATAGCGCAGTTGCAGACACTGGCGAAACAACTTGAAGTCGATTTTTTCCCCTCCGACATCAGCCAGAAGCCGAAAGACATCGCATTGGCCGCGCTGGACTATGCGCGCAGGCATTATCACGATGTGCTGATCGTCGATACCGCAGGCCGGCTGGCCATCGATGAAGCGATGATGGCGGAAATCCGGCAACTGCATGCGGCGCTCAAACCGATCGAAACCCTGTTCGTTGTCGATGCGATGACCGGGCAGGATGCGGTGAATACGGCCAAGGCCTTCGGCGATGCATTGCCGCTGACGGGCATCATCCTGACGAAACTGGACGGCGACGCGCGCGGCGGTGCTGCACTGTCGGTGCGGCAAGTCACCGGCAAACCGATCAAATTCGTCGGCGTCAGCGAAAAGCCGAACGGGCTCGAACCCTTCCATCCGGAACGCATGGCCTCGCGCGTGCTCGGCATGGGCGATGTGCTGTCGCTGATCGAAGAAGCGCAGCGCGAAGTCGATCAGGGTGCAGCCGAAAAGCTTGCCAAGAAGATGCAAAGCGGCAAGGGCTTCGACCTCAACGATTTCAAGATGCAGATCGCGCAAATGCGCAAGATGGGCGGCATCTCGGCGATGATGGACAAACTGCCCGCGCAGCTCACCCAGGGCGTTGCCGGAAGCAAGGTCGACGACAAACAGATCGTGCGCATCGAAGGCATCATCAACTCGATGACCCCGCTCGAACGCAGCAAACCCGAGCTCATCAAGGCCTCGCGCAAGCGCCGTATCGCCATGGGCGCTGGTGTTCAGGTGATGCACGTCAACCAGCTGCTCAACCAGTTCGAGCAAATGCAAAAAATGATGAAGATGTTCGGCAAGGGCGGCATGGGCAAACTGATGCGCGGGATGGCAGGCAAGCTCCCCGGGTTGGGCCGCTAACCCAGTTGTTTCCTCACGCTCAATGAGTGCCTTCGAAAATCCAGGTATGCGCAAAGGCCACACAAGGTGACACCGGAAGCAAAATCCGGATTTCAAGAGGCATACATGACGATCAAGGCGATCATTTTCGATGTTGACGGCACATTGGCCGACACCGAGGACGGCCACCGCAAATCCTTCAACATGGCATTCGCCGAGAACGGACTCGACTGGAACTGGGATATCGCGCTGTATGACAAGCTGCTCAAGGTGACCGGCGGCAAGGAACGCATCAAGTATTTTGTTTCGGATTTCCTGAAAGACTTTGCCAAACCCGAAAATTTCGATGAATTCGTCAGGCATCTGCACAAGGTGAAGACCGCGCATTACACCACGATGCTGCGCGAGGGGCAGATCCCGTTGCGTCCCGGTATCAGGCAGCTGATCGACGATGCGCGCGCGGCCGGCATCAAGCTCGCCATCGCGACCACCACCAGCCCGGAAAATGTCGCCACGCTGCTGGAAGTCGGGCTGTGCAAGGACTGGGAAAGTTATTTCGCTGCCAACGGCTGCGGCGACATCGTGCCGCACAAGAAACCTGCGCCCGATATCTATTTCTGGGTGCTGGATAAACTGGGACTGCCGGCGTCGGACTGCATCGCACTGGAAGACTCGAACAACGGCCTGCGTTCGGCGGTTGCGGCCGGCATCAAGACCTACGTCACCACCAATCCCTATACGCACTGGCATGATTTTGACGGTGCTGCAGGAATATTCGACGACCTGAGCGACCTTCCGGCCTTTTACCGCGCTACGGGCCTGCCCCTTCCCAAACAGAAGGTTTCTGTTTAGCATCATGCCCGCCGTGGGGGTGTAGCTCAGTTGGGAGAGCGTCTGGTTCGCAATCAGAAGGCCGTCAGTTCGATCCTGATCACCTCCACCACATATCATAAGGCTTATAGTGCCTAACGGATTTTTAATGCATGCCTGCTTTTATCATATGTAGGCACAGTGTAGGATTTTGCGGTCAGTTCTGTCTCCCGGTACTCCCCCAATATGGCTAGGGTTACCATCGAAGGATTTTGGTCTATAGTGAAGCGTGGAATTGTGGGTACGTTCCATAAAGTATCTCGCAAGTATCTTCCGCTGTACGTCAATGAGTTCGAGTTCCAGTACAACAATCGCATGAATCCAGATATTTTCGGTGCGGCAATAAGAGCATGTTAAAAAACCCTTGGCTGATATTACTTGGGGTTGCATTATTATCACTTGTAATTGTGACTGGCATAGTTTATTTCGCGTTAAATGTACCAACACCAAGTGTCGGGATTAGCAGTCAACAAGAACAGAATAAATCCAAACAACCCAATAACAATACCAATATTAAAACTGGAGAATCCGAGCAACATCCTGCCTTCATAAAAATAGTTCCCGCTGATGCCACACCAGACGAAACAAGTTATCGTGCATATGAGGAAAAAGAAAAACCGCCACTTGATAGGTGGCTCACTTACGCCACAATATCGTTGTCCGTTTTCACTTTTTTCTTGTTCTGTGGTACTGTAATTTTGGCGGTATACACTTTCAAATTGTGGGTTGAGGCCAGCGAAACCAGTAAACGGCAAGCTAATGAAATGCAGAACTCCATCGCCGAAGCCACGCGAGCTGCCACTGCTATGGAACAAGTCGCCAAAAATAGTGCTGAAAGTGTAACTGCTGTCAAACAGCGAACTGCTCAACAAATGCGTGCCTATCTCACTGTAATTATCGGAAATGCCGCTTACCAAGATCGAGCGACTAATACGAAATTTGCTGGGTATCCCAGACTCATCAATACCGGGCATACTCCTGCTCATAAAGTTAAATTTAAAGCTAGAGCTATAATCTCCGCAGCATTGCCGGATAACTTTGATTTTCCACTCCCTGGCGAATTCATAGGGGCTTCTGTTCTTGGGCCTCAACAATTTAATGATCTTAGAGGAATAGTAGATGATTTTGTCCCTGACGATGAGGTAGTTGGTATTAAGCATGGTCAAGGGAAATTTTTGTATATTTGGGGCCTCGTTTCTTATGAGGACGTTTTTGGTGAATCTCATGAAACCAGATTTTGTCACTGGCTCACTTGGATAGGAGAAATTGACAAAGAAACTGTTTATGGTTATTACTATTCCCGCCACAATGAAGCAACATAGAGTAATCATTTCCCATCTTGCAATACCGGCATGTCGCTTTGCACTATGCGCTGGCTTTTTACCCTGTCGAGTAGTGCGTAATCGCCCAAATTAGCATAGTGATTTGATAGTAATTTGCATTGGTCTCATAATCTTTTGGTCCGCGGTTCAAGTCCGCGAGGGCCCGCCAACAAAACAAACACCTGCAGCGATGCAAGCCTTTTTAATCTCTACAAATCTGTCTGGATTTCTACATTTCTACCAAGTTCATCAAGGCCTGAAATCGGCAAGCAGATGTAAAATCAACTAGTCAACGTTTACACAGCATACTGAAGTTATGACCGAAGGCTATACGACGACTGCCGATTATGAACATATAAATGTGGCGCTTAAATCATTCTGGAAGCCATTCAACGAGCTAGCGGCTGGAATGGAATCGTTTGTGCCTCGACCCCTATCAGACTTTGATGACAAGCGAAGAAGGTTGTCTGAAAATATTCAGCAATTGAACCCGAATATGTCTAAAAAGGAAGTAATTGAATATGTTGAAAAGCAAATCGCATCCTCAGAATCACCTCAATGGCAATACGTTTCGCTTTTCTCAGAACGATTTATGACTATGTACGTGACGATCACGTTGCTATCACATGCATTATGTGAGGCTGAAATAAATACGATTCTAGCAACGGGACTCTTTGAAAACGGCACACCTGAATTATTTGCAATTCTTCAGAAGGCTGACATTAAAGAAAAATGGCAGAGGTGTACCTGTAGTCAGGCGTTGTCCTTTTCCATCCTTTAGCTGGATGTTCTACTGGCGATGTTCTAGGTCTTCAGGCACAAATGCAAGACGCTCAGCCTTAGGGCGCATCAAATGATTTTCAATTGCATATTCGACTATAGTAAGCGAATACCCTGTAAGAGCTCCTATTGATGTCGTCTTGCCATTACTAAAAATGCTAACTGGTGTATTTGTTATGTGGTTGAGATATAAAACACCACCAAATTCGAGCCGTCCACCAAGTGGAGGGATGTATATAAGCCTGTAGATATTTCGCGCTCCAAGATTGCCAAGGAACGCTAAGAGTTGATCTCTGGGAAGTTCCTGCTTTAATTCTTCTACTAAGTCCTGAAAGGGGATAACAGGGCAAATCAATACATCATCATTAAATATGCGAGTGTTTTGTTGATCAACATCGCACTCATGGGTTAGAACGTAACCAATACCTTCGACCGTAATAAAAACTTGCAAAGTATCGTCAAAAAGAGGAAAGGTTAAAAAATCATAAAATTTCCCCTTTCCCAGTGAGAGATGTTCGCCAGTTGCGAAGAATCTGCCTATGTCAGTCTTTGAATTTGCTAATACGTATCGTAGTGCTTCATCAACTTGCATAGCAAAGAAGCAAATAACTAAAAGCTTGGTGAAATTACTCTTACTGAACGTAGCAAGGCTCGTTTCAAAGCCCTTTGTTCTACTATGGAAAGAAAATATGTGGAACGTTGATCAGCAAGAGAAATAATATCAACAATATTAATCCCAGAAATTCGTTCTTTTAGTTCGACCCAAGCTGCTTTTGCAACTTTGTTGTCTTGAACAAGTGTTGTTATCCGACTAACAATTGGACTTACTGTTAGTGTAGCTGCAATCGCTATGGCAGTAACGTAAGTAAACATTTTATTACTCCTTAAGTTTATTTAGAATTTCCTGAGGTATAAGCACAAAAAAAGCATCCTTCTCAACTTTATGTGCTATTTCAACCCAAGACAAGACTTCGACAGCGGTTTTACAGGAAAATTTCTCAATAGTAGTTACTTCAACATCAATTACAGCGCTAGTATTTGACGGCAGGTTGCCCTGCACAAATTTAGTATGAGCCAAACGAGTAGTAACAATATGATTGTTGCCAGCTAGAGTAATATAGTTAAGATTAATAGGACCATTCAATGCAACTTTCCCAACATGAGTTTCAAACTCTAGTTGATGAATATCGTTAATGAAGTGACGTTCTGGAACAATTGCATTTATATATCTTAGGGCAATCTTTTCAACTATGATGTTGGTAATAGATGCAAATAATCCTTCTACTACTTCTACTAGTAGTTTCCTAAATTCATCCCATCCTGGATATTGTTTAACACCTGCTACATGAAATGAAATTGCATTTTCTCCAACGCGTATCAAGTTAGAACCACTTTTTGATTTAAGTTGGATAGTTGGTTGAAACTTAAGATTTGGGTCGGCGTGGCGAATAGGAGCTGGAATATCTGCGACAGGCAACCGCTCGGCAGTATAACCACGCTTTACAGCAGAATCAGTTATGCGACCAATTATGACTTCCGGTAAATCTGCAGAAGTGAACTGTAGCTGACAAATAGCTTCAACAATCGCATCGTCTTTTAATTTTGCGGGCAATATTTGCTCGGTCGTAGTCACGGGCGTCGCCATTAACATTTATTAATCATGTATAAATTTGAGGCAGTCCCCAGAAATGCTGAAATCCAGTAAGTCGTTGTAAGACTATATACAACGTTATGATTTTACAGTTCAAAATCGCAAGCAGAGAATATCCCGAGTTGATCAGAAAGTAAAGCTCAACAACATGTTACCAGAATCAATTATGAACTCTACAATTTTGATAGATGGCTATCTAAATAAAGGTTCTTGAGCGGTTAAAGTTATAGAATTTGTAGATGTGCTACCCTATTAATATATTGATTATCATATACTATTCGCTGGACTCATAATCCTTTGGTCCGCCGTTCAAATCCGCGAGGACCCGACCGTCAAACAATGGCTTGCAGAAAGGCGAGTCTTTTGTTTTTTTAATTAGTAGACCGCTTTTAGCCTTAAAGTAATGCAATGAAGAATGGAAGCTGTAGAATTATTGGAGCGTTAGGTAGAAAGCGAGATAAATCGAATACTTCGTTATTTGTAGGCCGGACGTTCGATTCGCCTCATCCGCACCATAGGATCAAATACTTTAAAATTTATTTGTTGGCAACAATTTATGTGTAGGCGTTAAGTAGACAGCCGGATAAAGGGGAATTGATTTCTTATTGTTTAAAATCTGCATACCAGCCTAAATTATAAATATGGTTAACGTGAAAAGCAGTTCTGAATGAATTTCAGCGCATGACAGTAGTTATACAAAAACTCATAATCTTGTAGAGCACCCTGGCAATTTCTTATTTGCTAGGGTCCAAAATAACTAACCGTTATTCGCCGTGCGAAGGGGGCAATTGGTGCCGGCTCAACTAAAAATATCAGCAAAAGATTTTTATGAAATGCTTCCTGCAGGTATCCATTCCACGGGCGATTTATGGCGAGATTTGCCTACGTTTGGAATGCTCAGTCGATCTTCGGTTACGGGCATCGTCGTAACTCCAGCATGTGATTTAGCACAAAAGAAATGTGAAACAATTTGCTATTTACCAGTTATCTCTATTAAAGAGTATTTGTCTGCCCCGGTTTTTTATAGTGAAATATGGAAGGTCATAGAAGAAATTCTGAGCAAACTTAAATTTAATGACTATGTTATTCCGCCTAACAGATTCGAGCTGCCAAACTCAGAAGAAATCATAGATTCAATTTCAAAATTGAAACAACTAGTGAAAAAAGAGGAAGGTAAGCGACTCCTCTTAGAGAGACTGGAAGAATATAAGTTATACCTAGATGATGTGTTGTCGAAACGAACCCCTTCAATAACTCGAATTGAAAAAATTATATCAAAGGCCAAATTTGAAAAAATCCTATCAGCCATAGTGACAAATTCATTTAAGTCCGATATTCACTTCCTGCCGGCAGATGGACAGCGTGATACTTATTCGGCAATTCAAAAAAACTCCGTAGTTCTGTTTCGATACCCATTAACTGCTCCGATTACCTTGCTCGATAAGGCGCAGCTGTGTAATCAAAATAATTGGCACGATATTCGCCTTGCACAATTAGCTACTAGCCCAGTTGCGGCCCATTTTAAGGAATGGCCAGTGAAATTGAGTCGGCTAAAAGATGATTTCTTGGCTGACTTATTATCACGTTACATAGCGATGTATATTAGATTGGGGTCACGTGACTTCACAGAAGATAGTATCGATCAATTCGTGCAGCAGGTAAGGGGATAAACATGACATACCTCGCAATAACACAAGGAACAGCTGAATGGCTACTTCCAAAAATCGGATTGATCGATGTAATACACCATACATTGCAATTACTAAGTAATGAAAATTCTGGACTTGGGGATAAATTATTTGCAGAAGGTCCTATACGCATATCTATGAACCCTGACCGATCCATTATAGCGCTATGGCACGTGGATTATTCATCAGGAACAGGGGATGAGGCATGGGGTTTCATAAAAATATCAGGCGACTTATCTATCGAGGCGCAGCCTGTAATCGCTAAAGAGGTATTAGAGCGTGCAATCTATGTTGTCAATCAGAGATTGCAGGGTCTTCTTATCGATGCGGCACTCTTCCATAGAAAATTTGAAAATGGTACGCATACACTACTCTCAGGGCGTGGCGCCTTAGCTCGGAAATTTAGTATTGGATACTTTGAAAAAGTAACGAGCGAGGGTGATGTTTATTATTATAGAGCAGTAGTTTGTATAGGGCCTTGCGATAGTTTTCATGTCCTGGAATCTGCAACAGAAAGCGCAGGTAAGGGGATTAATCGATTTATATCCTTTGCTAACGATTTATTAGCTAACGTTAATAGTAAACAACTTGTATCGGCAAATTCCTATAAAGAGTTAAGAGCAAGAATCACGAGCTTTACAGTTCAGGTCAAGGGGTCAGAATTTGATAATGTGCAGATTACTACTGGAAAATCTGCAATTTCTGAATTGGATGCAATAAATTACGTTGGCCTGAATTACGATCAATGGATTGATCCCGATTCACCTCTTAATGAAATCCAAAGGCGCATTCTTACATCAGACGCTATTGACCGTCATCCACTGCGAATATTAGGACCTGGCGGTTCTGGCAAGACCCTATTAATGCAATTGTTGGCCGTACGTAAGCTATTACAAGCTCAGCAAGCGCGAAGAGAATGTCGAATATTATATGTTGTCCATAGCAATGCAATGCGTGAAAAGGTATTCCAGCGATTTCAATTGCTAACTAATGGGGATATATCATCAGATGGGAGATTAAATGGCTCTGTAATTGTGGTTTCAACTCTTTCGGAATACTGTCGTATTCAGCTCTCACTTGAAATAGGAGCCTTACTCGATACTGACGCTGAAGATGCAAAGGAATTTCAGTGCAATCAAGTGGGAGATTCTCTTAAAGAATTGGCAATTGAAGATCCCTCCTCTATTCGATCTAGTGAATTGCTATCTCAAATATATAAAAATGATAGCCTTGTTCAAATTTTCGCGAGGCTTGTAGCTGCTGAAATTTCAGTTGCAATTAAAGGTCACGGATTAGAGTTAGATAGGAAACGTTATGTGGAATCGGAGAAGAGCTATAGCCGTCTGCACAGTATATTGAATCACAAAGAACGGGAATTTATTTTTGAGGTGTTTAAAAAATATCATCATGTCATATTTGAACAATATGGGGTACTTGATTCAGATGATATAGCGCTTTCCTTGTCCGGACGGTTAAACACACCACTTTGGAGTTTGCGAAGACGTGACGAAGGATTTGATTATGTGTTTGTTGATGAAGCGCAATTGTTCAATGAGAATGAGCGTCGTGTCCTTCCGTTTCTCACCCGAGGAACGCTAACTTATGTGCCTATAGCCCTAGCTTTGGATCAAGCTCAATCATTTTATGGTCAGTCCATGGCTGGCCTTGCGACCATCGGGATTAAGGATATTGCTAATGAGAAATTGGATTCAATACATCGTTCAACCAGTGCCATCATTCATTTAGCATTTTACATCATACAGAGAAGCACAGATTTATTTGGCCCTGACTTTCCTGATTTTACTAAGATGGCAAAAAGCATGCTTCCCGATGAACATCCTTTGGCAGCAATGCCATGCGTGGAAAAGGAAAATGATGCATCAAGTAGTTTTGGGAAATTTACATTAAAACGAATTCGCGAATTGCGTAAGGCAAATATTCGCCAAATTGTTGTGGTTTGTCATGCTGATAAATACTGGTCTGAATTAGAGCGAGAGTTCAGTGAATCAGATTTACCATTCCAAATTCTTCGAGAAAGAGGTGAGCGACTTCAACATGATCAGCCGCTGGTTGTGCTCTGTAAACCTGCACAAGTTGGTGGTCAAGAATTTGATGCTGTAATTATTGTGGGTTTGGAGTTTGGGGTATCTCCGCCGCGAGATATTGACAACAATGCGCTTAATGCGGCGGTGGAACAACAGACTATTCGCGAAATGTATCTATCGGTAACACGTGCGAGATACCGAGTGGTATTCGCTTTAACTAAACACGCTAATCCTAATAACCTACTAAAGGATGCAATTAAGGAAAAATTGGTTGCTTTAGACGCTTAGTTAATTTTTCGGAAGTATGTACCTCACAAACCCAATCAAATGGCGTATTCTTCAATCGTTAATTGGAGAATATCCTGGCTATTGCAATATTAAATCAACCACACTTCCAAGATGAAGATAACGCGCGTGAATAGCCGTGGAAAGAAAGTAAACGAAGTATTAGCACGAGCACTTGTAAGATGATTGTAATTAAAAATAGAGGTTAAGTTCTCTCGTTGCTGAATTGGCGCTGAAAAGGTATTCTGCGCAAATGCCAATGACTGACTATCTCCCCGCCGACTTCCTTGAGACCTACGAAGTCCATAATTACCGGCATGCTTTAGAAGTTCTTGCAACTGGTTGTCCTGACGAATTTGCGGAACTCACTACTGCACTGAACCAGTTTCGCCTGACAACGGCTGACATTCTCACCAAAGGCGGCAACGAATCACAGATCCCTAAACATCTATCCTCGCTGTTTCGCCCCATGGGCTGGTTTGAAACACGAATTCATGGCGACCTTGTAGTTACCGTCGAAACTCATACCGATGTCGGAACGGTGAAGGCCGAAACACGCTTGGATGACTTTATGGACGGGCATAAAGTCGATTATGTGAAAAATCGTGTAGCATTCGATCTCGAATGGAACAGCAAAGACCAAACCTTTGACCGCGACTTGTACGCTTTTCGTGCATTCCATGAAGCGGGTGTAATAAGTGTCGCTATCTTGCTAACGCGCAGCGAAAGCCTTAACGATGTTTTCAAGAGTCTCGGTGTAATGTCAAAGTACGGTGCCAGTACTACATGGATGGGCAAGCTTCTTTACCGTATGCGAGCTGGACGAAACGGTGGTTGCCCAGTGTTGGTTCTGGGAATTACTCCAAAATTGATAACTGATTGGCCAAAATGACCCCATCACAAGACCTTCTTAAAAAAACCAAAGGCGAGCGGTTCAAAACCATACTTGCTGATCCGCCGTGGCAGTTTCTAAACAAAACTGGCAAGGTTGCACCAGAGCATAAGCGACTTAACCGCTATAGCACAATGAAGCTTAACGAGATTGCTGAGCTTCCTGTGCCAAGCATTTGCGCCGAAACTGCACATCTATATTTATGGGTTCCTAATGCGTTGCTACCTGAGGGCTTAAGCGTATTGCAAGCATGGGGCTTTACATACAAAAGCAACCTGATTTGGCATAAAGTGCGTAAGGACGGCGGCCCGGATGGGCGAGGAGTAGGTTTCTACTTCCGCAACACGACCGAAATTATACTATTTGGAGTACGAGGAAAAAATGTCCGCACACTTGCGCCCGGTAGAAGCCAGGTTAATATCATTCGATCAATGAAGCGCGAGCATTCGCGCAAACCTGATGAACAATATGGAATTATTGAAGCGTGTAGTCCCGGCCCCTACCTTGAACTTTTTGGGCGAGGCCCACGCAAAGGGTGGACAACATGGGGCAATCAGGCTGAAGATTATTCACCAACATGGGCTACTTATGCCAACCATTCTCAGTCTCTTGTGACTCCCATAACGCCCTAACGATTTTTTAACTGCTAAGGTAGATAGACATGCCATCAAAGCCATCTAAAAAATCAAAAACGCCGATGACCTCTCAGTCTGCTGCAAGGATTCAAAGCACAACAGCCCGCTCTAATGACGGGATTGTGGAAAAGGCTACTTTTGCCGCACGTGCTCAGGCAGCCGCACAAACGAACATCAACCAAGAGGAAATTGGACAGGGTAATGAGCAGCGTCGGCAGTGGTCAGACCACATTAAGACTCATGGTCTTTATCCAAAAGAGATGCCAATGAATGAGCGAATGGGTGCATGGGCTAGGGGTGAACGTGCAGCTCAGGATGAATGTCATTGTTCCACTTGCAACGCCCTACCCGTCAGTCAAGATGGACCGCGCGAATAAACTCTCGCGTAACCGGTCCAAATGGGCAATAAGCGGTGCCACTATTAATGCAATAATTGGAGCCAAGTGGATCACTCGGTGACACAATTCGACTCGGCAGACCATATCTGGAAGTCCACCACATACTTTGGTTGTCCAATGGTATACGAATGATCCTATAAATACGGTTGCCTTGTGTCCAAACTGCCGACGGACACATGCAAGAGAATAACCTTTGGACGTGAAATAATTGCAGGGAAAGCGATGATCATTAAGTCTGCCGACGACAAGGCCCCCCAGATTTCTGCACTTGAAGCTTTACTAGCCAGACCGGATGCAACAAATGACATCAGAAAGCGTATTGAACAGGAAATCCGAAATATCCGTGCAGGCGTAAAAGGGGAAAAGGAATCTGCCTATGAGATGGAGTTCCAATATGGCATCTCTAAAAACTGGATGTTGATTCACGATCTTCGTTTGGATATTGCGGATCGAGTAGCACAGATTGACCACCTCGTTATCAATCGCTTTATGGACATATGGGTTTGCGAAAGTAAAAGCTTCTCCGAAGGGATATCCATCAATGATTACGGAGAGTGCACCGCCTTCTATGGTGCTAAACCCTACGGCGTACCTTCACCCTTTGAGCAGAATCGTAAGCACATTGCAGTATTGGAATCAGTTTTTGAATCTGGCATGGTCAATCTTCCAAGCAGATTGGGTTTTACTATCAAGCCATCCATCAAGAGCCTAATACTCGTATCGACGGGTGCAAGAATTAGCCGTCCGAAAACCAAGATTGATGGAATTGATAGCATCATTAAAAATGACCAGTTCAAGGCACGAATCGACAAGTCTTTTGATAGCGACAATAACCCTTTAGGCCTCGCCAAGCTGATTAGCAGTAATACTTTAGAGAATTTTGCTCGTGCGATCGCGGATATGCATCGTCCCATCGAATTTGATTGGCCGGCAAAGTTCGGCTTGACCAAGATTCCACCTGAACCTATGCCAGGTGAAAAACAACAGGTAATCGAAGAATGGCCCAAAGAAGTGTTAAAACCCGATTTAGCGGTTGCTGGGCAAGCCGAAGATCAAGCAAGCAACAAAACAAAACCGAAACTTATCTGCCATTCATGCGGCGAACCGGTTACCTACAATGTGGCTAAATTCTGCTGGTTCAACAAACCTAAATTCGGTGGAAATATCTATTGTATGGAATGTCAGAAAAAAGTCTGACTATATTTTTCCCTCCTTGATTCATGTATTTATTGCAAGAAGGCGTGCTTTAAATCGAATAAGAGTCATGTTGGATTAAGAATGATCAAGGGTTGCCCATTGGCGCAGTAAGGCCCTTTTCTCGGATAGCCTTCCAGTATCTTTTCCAGCAGCTGCAGCAATTCTGAGGTGAATTCCGGCGGCCAACTGGTTGGCGTAATGTCGTCAAGCGGAGAGGACTTTTCCCCTTTGTGGTTCTTCATGCAGTAACCTAGCCACGACTGCACCACCTTGAGCCCCGAGACCTCGAACTCCCATATGAATCACTATACTTTATCCCTAGGTGACCTTACCCTATTGTGATGTCCCCCGAAAATACCATCGTCCGGCCGCGTCTGATTACCAAACGATACTGCCCGCTGCCATAAGTGTCGCGCAGCCATTCGAGAAAGTCATAGTACTGGAGTAACTCACACTTTTGCAGGAATGGTTTAACCGGGCGACCGTCTGATCCCAGACGGTACATATAGATAATACCGTGCTGGTTTCTTTTGCAAAGTATTTGCGCAAGACGATCCCAGACATCTGGCTCGTGGTATTCTTGTTTAGTCATAATGTTTTCTCCATAAAATTATTTCTGCAACGTGGGATGTTGAGCATTTCTTCGCACATACAACGTCTGTTTGCTTGTGTGTTCCTTGTGTGTAGGCCGTGTGTATCTTGTGTGTAGGCGGTGTGTTCCAGGTGTGTTCTGTTGTGTGTTGCCTGCGCAAACAGATGTTTTGAGCGTATTCAACCCGCGCCACCATTTTTTGGTATTGGCAAACTTTGGTAGTTTCGATAATACTTTTTGTATCTTCGTTGCCATGTTTTATCCTTTCCTAGTGTATTGCCTGTCCGTGCTGCTCATATTCCAGCCCGTAGCACGTTGTTATGCCAATACGTTCCAGCCTTTGCGCGGACCACCTGCCAGCGGAAATAGGCGCATTCTGTCGAATACTGGAAAGGGTAGAGTGCGTGCCGTGCCGCAAGCATCCGATCCCGCGCATCGGCTGAATGCCCGGCAAGCTGGCACAGATCTATGATGCAGGCTGTCAGTTCTGCATAGTCCGCCGCCAGTTTTGCGCTATCGTCGGCTTCCGTGGTGGCTGGTTGCCCGGTTAGTGCGGCGATTACTTCCGGCTTGTGCCGCTGGATCATTGCTTGCCATGCCGCGATTGTTTCGCGGTTGCCCTTCGCCTTCAGGTGTTGACCTTCCACCCGAATCAATACGCCTGATTGTTCGCAGCGTGTCAGGATCGCTTGTGCCGGGGTATCGAATTTTCCAGCGGCATCAATAATCACTTGCTCGGCGTTTTTCACAGTTCCACCTCCGCGATGTTAGAAAGTACGCCGGATTTATCGTCCCAATCGTCCCCATCGTCCCAACCTGCACCAGTGCTAGGTTTCAGCAGGGACGATACCCCGGACGATGATTTAGATTTATCGTGCCCGCTGGAACCAGCATGGATAGGGACTTGGGACGATGAGGACGATTGGGACGATGATTCTGCGCTACTTTCTAACGTCAACACTTTTTCGCCATTTAATTTATGCTTACAGATGCTGATACCGACCTCGTTAAGCGTCGCGTGCAGCACGTTAAGCTTGCGTGTCAGTGTGTTTGCCTGCTTTGGCCATCCGTCCGGTTTGGGTGTCGGTGCGGTTTCGTTGAGCAGTTCCAATAGTTTGCCAGCCGTGCCAGTCCACGATCCCCGTTTTTGTACGAAGTCGCGGATGGCTGTCGCCACCGGGTCGGCATCTAGTATTTCCTGCGTTTGCCGCGAACTGTGCCGCATGATGATGTCGAGCATTCGCTCAGAGCCGATACCAACGAACTCAGCGTAAGCGCAGGCGATGCGCGCGAAGTCTGCCATGCGCGGCATTTGGTCCAGCTTCACATTCGGGTGGTGTCGCAACGTCCCAGCAGTCGCATCCAGCAGCGCGCCGAACAGCATCGGCTTGTCAGTATTGAACTGTGCCCAGAATGTGGCCTCGTCCATGCGCTTGTCTGTTGCGATGCGTTCCAACTCGATCAGCAACAACCGGTCCAGTAAATCAGGTGCATGGGTCGGGATGTTGATTCCTGTGATAATCATCGGACGCTTGAATGACAGGATCACGTCGGAATCGTCGGAATACAATTCGCGTTTGCTGAATCCGCCGCCCGTCACACCACGGCACAGCATGTCGGCAGCCCAGCCCGGAATGCTGGACAGATTGTCGAAGCACGGCACTCCATGATGATCTAGCATCTGTGCCAGGTCAGCTGGGGATTTCCCGAGATCAACAGATTCCGTTAAGGATGGATCGGACAGCGATTTAAGGATGCGCGCAGTCGTAGTTTTGGATGCGCCTTGTGGGCCATGGAAAGTTATGGCGGGCCGCGGAATATCAGGAAACGCAGAAGCCACCAGCCACGCTTCCACCAGCAGCTTGTCATCGTCCGATTTAATCGCAAGATGATTGTGTATGCCGGACAAACTCCCGCCTTTAACTGGATCGGGTAAGGCTTTTTGGTGTGAGTACCGGCGAAATAATACCGGCGGCTTGGTCAATACTTCCCAGCCCTGAGCGGTTATTTTGATAACACGCCAGTTTTCATCGGCCATGTCGAGATAAATCAAACCGTCGCGCATTGCGAAGCGGTTTGATAATTCCAGCATCCTGCCGTCGAATGTGGCCTTTGCTTCGAGTACCGATAGTGCTGTAGAGATTGCATCATTATTGGCAGCTCGCTGTGTTGTCGCGTAGAAGGTGCCAGCCAGCCAACGGCGAAACTCGCGTCCGCGCAGCTTTAACGTGCGGCGGATGCCGCTGTGCACGATCACTCCATACCCTTCGTTACGCTCATCGTGGAACAGTTCGCAGTGTTTAACGGCGAGATCGATCAGTGCCTTTGCCGTAGTCGGCTTATCATCATTGTCTGAGTGCGCGGTGGTGTCAGCGTTCTTGGTATTTTCTGGTAATACCATCACCTCACCAGATGTAATCGAAGGGCTAGAATCGCTTCCTGGTCGTTGTGCATTCGACAAGTCATCAGGTTTTTCCAAGGCGACAGTGTTTCGTTCGTCGAACGAATTAAAATTATTCATTTCGAATTGCTCCAGCAGTGAGCTGGACTTGGATGCGTGACGCGGCCAGTTCACCCTTGGGCGTTTCCTTTGGCATTTCCAATTTGGAATTGGGAATCGATTTCCCGAAAAGATTTCCCAACTCATGCAAAGAGCGTGCAACTGCTACGCGGCCGATTCTTCGTTTCGTTTCCATGATCGCCCTTTATCCTAGTAGGTTGCGAATGTCTGAAACTTTCCAAGCCAATCTGCCATTGATGTGCACAGGTCGGAGTGGGCCATTCTCCAAACAGGCCCACGCTCTGAGGGTTTGCGGCTTGCGGTTTAAGTGATGCGCGGCGGCATCTGTCGGGATTGCTGTGCGTGTTTCCAGCGACAGCGGGATAAATTTTTGATTTGCGATTGTTTTCATGTCGAACCACCTTTCCGCATTGCTGCGTGTTTAAAGGTGATTCTTATTTCATACCGCTCCTTTTTTCCATCATGCCGCGGTATGATAACTCTAGGCTTTATGCGGCTTTGCGGGCAGGTGTCCGGTTTGAGTCCGGTATGGTGTGGCGGTATGGTGGGTCAAAAACCTAGCGGACGGATGTGGATACTTCCTTCCATTCATCTGCCCAGTCGGGCAGACTGATAAATACTGCATTGAGTTTGCTAATCGGGATCTTCCTATCACAAAGGGCAGCGGCGATTAGCACCGGATTCCATGTCGCAGAAGTTTTTTTGTTCCCCTTTGCCACACGGCATTCCTCTAACCATTTAGGTGGCGATGCTAAATACTTTTTCCATTGATCACGGTCAAAGTGAATTTCATTGAACGCGTTTATAACCGCCCCCTTCGTAATACCCCTAGCTGCGTCCACCGCTGCGTCGGGTGCGCCAGGGTCAGGAAACGGCCAAGTGATGCGCGGCTCAAACGTGTTCAGCCAAGCATTCAGATCATCCCAATAGGCTTCCTCACTCCACCGGGTATCAAGGATGCCGCTTAGCTCGGCATGCTTCGCTTCCAGTCCGTGACCCACAAAGCCGCAAACGTTCGAGCCTGGATGGTGTGGATACTCGTAACGCACAATCGACCCCGGCTTGTACACTGAAAATTTTCTCTCGAAGGCAGCGCGCTCTAGCATGTCTTGCATCGTGCTGAGTGGCTCTCCGGTATGCTGTGCCAGCAGTGCGGCGGCCTCTTCCAGTGAGTAGCGTCCGGAATCGCGGGCATACTGCTCCAGTCTGTAACGTTCGGCATCGCGCCTGGCTTTTGCTTGCTGTTCATATTCCGCGTCCAATTTAGCATGGTCTTCTATTTCGGCCTTATTCTGATTGCCCATGGTTCGCACCCTTCAAAATACGCCTTCACTAAATAGGAACCCATCAGGCCGGTGAAGGTGTCCGGCTATTTACCCGCTAAAGTTAGGCGGGCGTTAACTCGTTATGCGACTACACGCAAACCGGCTTGCACTGGCACAAACTTGATCCCTGCTTGCTCCAATATCCATGCTTCAATTTTGACGTGCCACAAGTGCAGCAAATCGAGTTCGCGCTGTATATAGTGCTTCTCCGCGATTGCGCTCGGCTTGTGTCCCATAATCTGCGCAACAATCCCGGCAGGGACTTCCACCCACTCCGATAATGTACCAAAAGAACGGCGTAAACCATGCAAGGAAAGCGCGGGAAGCGCAGCGGTCGCTAGTGCATTATTGTGCTGGTGGCGTGGTTCCTCAATCCTTCCAGATGCAGAGGTAGGACTACTGAAAACAAACTCGTTTGGAACATCCTTCTTTGGAATCTTTCCTTTTCCACCAATCTGCTTAACTGTTAGCTTGCGACGCGGTAATGCGGATATTAAAAACTCCACATAGGGCGTTAGCGGTATGGTACGTTCTCCTTCCACCTTGTCGCGGATGGTCAAACTCTTCCACTTAAAATCCACGTCAGTCCAGCGTAGGCCAGCCAATTCGTTGCGTCGTGCGCCAGTCAACAGCAAGCCCTGCAAATATGCCGCGATTACTGGATTACCAATTTTCTGCACAGCTTCAAACCAAGGGCGGATTTGCGCACGTCTTAAACTGTCGTTCTTTTTGGTTTGCGGTGAAGGCACTTTCCTTTTCACTTCATCAGACTTGCACGCATCAGCATGAACGGCAGCGCTATATGTGTCATGCTTTGCGCACCAAGCAATAAATGTACGCAAGGCACTAAAGGCTAATCGAACACTAGCAGGGGTTTGGGGGGCTTCTTTGTCCAACCATGCAGCAATTACCTTTTCGTCAAGTTCAACAAGGCGCAATTTCATCAATGGTAATAACACACCCGGGCGGGTAGCTGTCTGCCCTTTGCGAAGGCCGCTTGTGCACTTCTCGCCACCTGCTTGAACAAAGTACTTATGACAGGCGCGATGCTTGTCACCCCATTCTGGCTTTCCGTCTTTCATAGATGCGCTACGTTCTGCGACATAGGTTTGCCATGCTTCGGCTACCGTCACCGATTCACTTAAATGTTTTCGTGCCAGCGCGGCAGCTTCTTTTTCCTTGGCGGTAACTGCATCGGCCTTCACTTTGCGCGGGTCTATCCCTTGGTCGGTCATTGCTTTAAAGCGGGTTGCTTCACTTTGCGCAGCGGATATCATCCAAGTGCGCAAGTCGCCTATCGTGATGCGAATGGTTTGACCGTTAAGTCTTGTTTCAAAGATGTAGGATTTCGCACCGGCAGCGGTGACGCGTAACCCCAGCCCCGGCGTTTTTCCGTCCCAATAGATGCTTTGCTGCTTGCCCGGCTTGCATTGATAACCCGCTACCCGTTCCGCTGTGAAGTTTTCCCATTTCATACTGTCCACTCTTCCGTGTAGGCACTGTGTAGGAAAATTATATCAATATCGCAGGATACTTATCAACACAAGCAATAGGTCATTATTGTCAAGTAATTGTTTTATAATGTTGCATGGTGTTTTAGGAATGATAATCAACACATAAAAGACAATTTTTTTATGATTCGCAATCAGAAGGTCGTCAGTTCGATCCTGATCACCTCCACCAATAGAATAGCGGCTTTCAGCGGGGTCTGAAGTTTTTTAATCAAGCTGAATTTCTTCTGTGTAGTATTTGCCGGGACGCACCGTGTCACTCGCCGATCTAATGAGCCCTTCCAGACCATCTCCGGTACACCGACGTTAAACGGCCGCGTCTCGGTGAGTTCGTGATCGTGCCACTCAATGTGCAATCACTTCATCCAGACTTCAGATTATGCTTCTGCCTGTTTCAGTACCAGTTCAATCGCCCTTGCCTCATGGTCAGGATGATAAAGGAAGGATTACACTGAAACCCTTATATCTTAAATATACTGATGTAGTATATTCAAGACGTCAAAATTTCGTTGCGGTGGCGAATAAAGTGACAACAATTGATCGCCAAGGTGTTGTGGTACTTGCGGGAGGAGGAATTGACTCCACGGTATGCCTGCAGCATCTCAAATCTGAAGGCTCTCAGCTGGGATACCTTGATTGGCCACAAGCGTCCATTGGCCGGCAGGAATTTTGGAGCAAGCATGGTAGATGAGACCCTGAAGCGTTTGCTGGATGCCGAAACCGCGGCGGAAGACATCATCGCGCGCGCCGACCAGGAACGGCAGGCGATCATCGAACAGGCGCGGCGCGACGAGGAAACTTCCGAGCGGCAGCTCGCCGAACGCCTGAAGGACATCCATGCCTCGTTTCTCGCCCAGGCCGAACAGAGGGCGCAGCAGACGATTGCCGAAATGAAGCGCCGCCACGGGGAGCGCACCGCCGCGCTACGCGAGTCGGCCTCGGCCCAGGAACATGCCGCACTCGATGCAGCCGTCAGTCTGCTTACCCAGACCGGCAAGGCAAACGCGCCATGAGCGATGCTTCACGCTTTGCCTACCTCCACGCGCGCGTCAGCCTGCTCGCGGGGCAACTGCTCAGCGCCCGCCAGCTCGACAGCCTGATCGACCAGGGCGTTCCCGCGGAGCAGCAGGCTGGCGCAACGCAGGCCGCCGCATCCGCCGGAGCAGTCGCTGCCGTCTACAGCGGCGACCTCGACCAGAACAACGTCACCATCCTGCTCAAGGACCTCGCGGTGCTGATCCGCCCGTTGTCGGGGCCGTCGCGCGACCTGCTCGGCTACTGGGCACACCGCTTCGAAATCAACAATCTCAAGGTCATCATCCGCGGCAAGATGGCCGGGCAGGCCCAAGGGGTAATCGAGGAGCAATTGCTGGACATGGGGCATTTCACCAGCCTGCCGATCGCCGAACTGCTGCAGAGCGACACGCCTGCGGAGCTGCTGCGGCGGCTGGAGAAGACGCCGTACACAGAAATAGCGCACCAGATGCGCCAGTTGCTGGAACAGGGGGAGGCGATGTTCGCCCTCGATGCCGCGCTGGACCGCCGCTATTTTGCGGGACTGTCACAGCGCAGCAGGGCGGGCAGCGATTCGGCGGGCGAGCTCCTGCGTTCCATCGTCGGCAGCGTCATCGACCGCGTCAACCTGGTGTGGCTGCTGCGCTACCGCTTCGCCTACCAGTTGCCGCCGTCGCAGACCTATTACCTCCTGATCCCGGCCAGCCATCGCCTGAGCCCCCAGCAACTGCAGCTGCTTTCGCAGCAACCCACCTTCGAGGATGCCATCGCCAGCCTGCCGCAACCGTTTGCCGGCTGGCTCGCCGGCTGCAGCAACACCACCGAAGCGACACTGCGCCTGGAATTCGAGACCTGGCGCGTGGCGACCCACGCGCTGAACCACAGCGCGTTCAACGTCGCGCGCGCGCTGGCGTACATGGTGCTGCGCGAACGCGACCTGCGCCGGCTGCGCGCCATCCTGCGCGGCCATGAGATGAAGATGGATGCGACCCTTATACGCACCGCGCTCGGCCTTGGCGGCAGCTTGGCGGCGCACGCGCCCGCGATGCCGGCCTGAGTGCGCCATGTTCAAACCACTGCCCATGCAACGCATCGAACTCAGCCTGCTCAAGGATGACGCACCGCGCATGGCCCTGCTGCTCGCCGAATGCGGCTGCTTCAATCCGGAAGTCAGCGAAATTCCGGCGGAGCAGCTTCCGGATGTGCCCGGCGAGGCCTATCGCCGCAGCCATGACGCAAGCCGCTCCCGCCTCGACAAAATACTGGCGCACTACGGCATCGCCGCACCCGATGCGGCGATGGCGCTGGTGCATGCGGCGACGCCGGAGCAGCTGGATCAACTTGCGCCGTGGCTGAAGCAGGTCTGGGAACAGTGCTCCGCGGACCAGGAGCGCGTGCGCAGGCTGCGCGAAGATCTCAGGCGCAACGCGCAACTGCTCAAGGCGCTCGACCAGTTCAAGGACGTCAACATCGACCTCACGCTGCTGCAGAAGAAGAGCAGTGTGCTGGATCTCCGAGTCGGCACGCTGCCGCGCGCCAACATCCAGCGTTTCGAGGAAGCGCTCGCGCTGGCAGGATATGTTGGAATCCATCTGCTGACGGGCGCCGAGGTGGCGAACCTGATCATCGCGGGACCCAGCAGCCAGGCCGGGGAAGTCGAGCGCGTGCTGCAGGCGGCGGGCTGGCACGCGACCGACATTCCGGCAGAATTCCAGGGACACCCGGCGGAAGTGCGCAAGATGCTGACCGGCCGCATCGCGCAGCTTGAGGCATCGCTGGCGCAGGAAGCGGCGCGCCTGCACGCGGCACCCTCGCAGCAAGGATTGCACGAACGTCTGATGGATGCGGCGCGCACGCTCGCGCATGCCGCGCCTTATGCGGAACTGTCCACCCTGATGCGCGGCCGCGGCAACCTGGCCACGGTCAGCGGCTGGATACCCGACCGGCAACTGCCCGACTTGCGGCAGCTACTGCAGGAGAGTTTTGGCAACTGCTTCGTATTGCATGCACGCGCACCCCGCGCCGACGAGCGCATGCAGGTGCCCTCGCTGATCGTCCATCATCGCTGGCTGCGCCCGTTCGCAAGTCTGGTGCTCGGCTACGGCGTGCCGCGCTACGGCGAAATAGACCCCACCATCCTGTTCGCCGTATCGTTCGTGCTGATGTTCGGCATGATGTTCGGTGATGTTGGCCACGGCGCGGTCATCGCAATCGCCGGCATGTTGCTGCGCAAGCGCGTCGGACAGTACACGCCCATGGTCGTCGCCGTCGGGATCAGTTCGGTCTGCTTCGGCCTGCTATACGGCAGCGTGTTCGGCTACGAACACGTACTGCCGGCGCTGTGGATGTCGCCGCTTTCAGATCCGCAACTCATGCTGCTGGTGGCGCTGTGCTGGGGCATAGCATTCATCCTGCTCGCCACCGCGCTGACCATACGCAACCGCATTGCGGACGGCCGCCTGTACGAGGCGCTGTTCGACAGCCGCGGCGGCGCAGGATTGCTGCTGTACCTGGCCTTGCTGTTTGGCGGCTATCGCTTTGCGACCACCGGCCGGCTCGGGCTCGGCGTGGCACTGCTCGTCTGCCTGGTGCTCGGCGCCGTGCTCGCCAGCCTGTGGCAGAGCAATCGCGGCATCCCGCGCGGAGAAAGAACGCTGGTGGTGCTGATGGAAGGTTTCGAGACGGTCATGGGGTATATTTCCAATACGCTGTCGTTCATGCGTCTGGCCGCGTTCAGCCTGAACCACGTGGCGCTTTCGATTGCAATCTTCACCGTGGCAAACATGTTGCACAGCGCCGGATACTGGCTGACCGTGGTGCTGGGCAACCTGTTCATCCTGGTGCTGGAGGGGGGTATAGTCGCGATACAGACGCTGCGCCTGGAATACTATGAGGGATTTTCCCGCTTCTTCTACGGCGACGGCCGCATCTTCCGGCCGCTTGCTGCGGGCATCCGCAAGGAAGCGGCATTTTGACGGAGGAATCATCCACGGGGAAGCCGGGCCATGCACCGGCGTGTGCTCCGTGATTTTTGTGGCGCGAATTTTTGGCCTTATGGAAAGGGACTGACTTATGTACTGGCTCATCGCAATCATATGCTTGAACACGCTCGGCATCCTCGGGCTGGGCGCCTGGCTGGAGTTCCGGCCGATCAGCGACGGCGCCCGCGCAGGGCGCTGGTGGCGGGGCTCGCTTGCCACCAACCTGATCGTGCTGGCGGGCGCAGGCATTGGCCTGCTGGTGCTCGGCATGCATGGCGCGATCGCGCAGGAGGCGGCGGCGACGCACGGGGAAATCTCGAGCGGACTCGGGCTGGCGCTGCTCGGCGCGGGACTGCCGACAGGCCTGGCTGCCGTCGGCGCCGGCCTGGCTGTCGGCCCGGTCGGTGCGGCTTCGCTCGCCATCATCTCGGAAAAACCCGAGATGTTCGGACGCACCCTGATTTACCTGGGGCTGGCCGAAGGGATTGCCATCTACGGGCTGGTGGTCACCATTCTTCTGCTAGGGAAGATCGCATGAGTTCACCGCTTGCGGCGCATGCAATCCCGGGCTCAACGCGAATCGAGGCATGAACACCAACACGAACGACGCACCGGGAAGCCTCGCCACCCCCGCGCGCCTGATCGCACTCGGCAGCGCGGTGCTGATGGAAGGCTTCGAACTGGTCGGTTTCGAGACCTACCCCGACCCGGCGCCCGAGACGCTGGAGAATCTGTTCCAGGAATTGCTGCGCAAGCAGCAGGCCGCACTGGTGGTAATCGAGCAGAGCCTGGCCCGGAATCCGGGCCGCCAGCTGATGCGCGCGCAGCGGGAAGGCGGCCGCATCGTGATCACCGAGATACCCGACATTCATCAGGGCAGCGACTACCACTCGCGCGTGGAAAGCCTGGTTCAGAACATACTTGGGCCGTCGGCCCTGAAGGCGGAGGAATGAGCGACAACGAACAGATCACCGGGCTGGAATCGGCACTGCTGGCGCGCGCGAAAAAACTCGCCGACGAATACCGCGCCGCCGGACACAGCGCGCGCGAACGCATACTCGCCGAGACCAACCAGCGCCTGCGCATGGAGGAGGAGCGCGAGGTGCTGGCGGCCAAGGCGCATGCCGAACGCGTCTACCAGCAACGGGTGCAGGCGGCGGAATTGGATCTGCGCACCGAGCTGGACCACCTGCGCTGGCAACTGGTCAACACCGTGCTTGATTATCTGCCGGCGCGCCTGACCGAACTCACGGCGGACGAAAAGCGCTATGTCCCGCTGCTGCTGGACTGGCTGGGCGAGGCCGCCCAGGCAGTCGAGCGCGATCATCTGCTGGTGCAGGCCAATGCGCGCGACCTGCCGCGCCTGAAGCAGAACTGGGCCGGGTATGCAAAGCAAGCCGCGCCGGAGAAGCAGATGGAGTTGTCCGAGGAGACCATCGCCTGCATCGGCGGCGTGCTGGTGAGCAGCGCCGACGGCAACATCCGTTTCAACAACACCTTCGAGGGACGCATGGAAAGACTGGACGAAGCGCTGCAAGGCGCAATATCCGAGCAGCTGATCCCCGCCGGAGCAGCACATGGCAGGTAAGGTCGTCGAAATCAACGGCCCGCTGGTCACCGTCGAACTCGCGGACGTGCCCACCGGTGAGCAGGTCCGCATCGGCGACCTCGACCTGATGGGCGAAGTCATTGCGCGCCAGGGCGCGCACGCGCTGGTGCAGATGTACGAACCCACCGAATCGCTGCGCCCCGGCGAACCCGTGGTCGCGCTCGGCCATCCGCTTTCGGTGGAACTGGGGCCGGGCCTGCTGGGCGGGATTTTCGACGGCGTGCAGCGCCCGCTGATCGAGCACGCCAAACAGCACGGCGACTACGTGCCGCGCGGCGTGCACATTCCGCCGCTGGATCGCAGCAAGCAATGGCATTTCGTGCCGCAGTTCGGGCTGAATACCGGCGCGCACATTGCGGATGGCGCAATACTCGGCACCGTGCAGGAAACGGCGACCATACAGCATCGCATCCTGGTGCCACCCGGCATGGGCGGCGATCTGGTGGAACTCGCCGACACCGGCGACGTGACCGTGGATACCGTGGTCGCGCGCGTCAGGAATGCGCAGGGCGGCACCAACGAGCTGCGCCTGTTCCACCGCTGGCCGGTACGCACGCCGCGTCCCTACCGCAGCCGCGACAGTGCGGTGGAACCGCTGCTCACCGGGCAGCGCATCCTCGACACCTTCTTCCCGCTGGTGAAAGGCGGGCGCGCCGCGGTGCCGGGGCCGTTCGGCGCCGGCAAGACCATGGTGCAGCAGCAGATCGCGCGCTGGGCCGACGCGGACATCGTGATCTACGTCGGCTGCGGCGAGCGCGGCAACGAACTGGTCGACATTCTCGAATCCTTTCCGCAGCTCACCGATCCCAACACCGGACGCTCGCTGATGGAACGCACGCTGCTGGTGGCGAACACCTCGAACATGCCGGTGGTGGCGCGCGAGGCATCCATCTATGTCGGCGCCACGCTCGCCGAGTATTACCGCGATCAGGGTTACGACGTCGTGATGGTGGCCGATTCCACCAGCCGCTGGGCGGAGGCGCTGCGCGAAGTGGCGGGACGCCTGGGGCAGATGCCGGTGGAGGAAGGCTATCCGGCCTACCTCGCCTCGCGTCTCGCCGCGTTCTACGAGCGCGCCGGGCGCGTCACCACGCTCGCCGGCGGCAGCGGCTCGATCAGTCTGATCGGCGCGGTGTCGCCGCCGGGCGGCGATTTTTCCGAGCCGGTCACCAGCCACACCAAGGAAATCATCATGACCTTCTGGGCGCTGTCCAAGGAACTCGCCGACGCGCGCCATTATCCGGCCGTGGACTGGGTGGAAAGTTTTTCGGGCTACGTTGCGAGTTGCAGCGGCTGGTGGGCAAAGAATGTCGATCCGCGCTGGGAGTCGCATCGCGCCGAGGCGCTCGGCATCCTCGCGCAGGCCGACGAGCTGGCGCGCATCGTCAACCTGGTCGGACCCGAGGCACTGTCCCCGCAGCAGCGCTGGGCGCTGGAAGGCGTCGCGCTGTTCAAGGAAGGCGTGCTGCAGCAGAGCGCGCTCGATCCGGTGGACAGCTATTGCTCGCCGCAGAAGCAGTTCGCGCTGCTCGACCAGATGCTGGCGATCTATCACGATGGCATGAAGCTGCTCGAGCAGGGCGTCCCGGTGCAGGAACTGCTGCGCCAGCCGCTGCTCTCCCAGGCACAGCGCCTCAAGAGCAGCTACGGCAACGACCAGATGGAAGGTCTGGCCAAGTTCGCGGCGCAGGCCGGGAGCGAATTCCAGCGGCTTTCCGACGAATACGCGCAGCACGGGCAGACCGCGGCGGGCGAGGGCGGCCACGCATGAGCGGAAAGGAATACCGGCTGGCATCGGCGGCGCGCGGTGGGCTGCTGTTCATGCGCGGCGTGCCCGGCATCGCGCTGGGCGACCGCGTGGCGGTGCGCGACCATAACGGCCGGCGCCGTAACGGCCAGGTGATCCGCACCTCCGACGAACTGGTGCTGATCCAGGTCCTGGAAGGCACCGACGACCTCGACCTGGAGCGCACCTGGGTGCGCTTCCTCGACCAGCCGTTCGAGATGCCGCTGAACCCGGACATCCTCGGCCGCGTGTTCAACGGATTGGGCCAGCCGCGCGATGGCCGGCCGCCGCTGTTTTCCAAGCTCAAGCGCAACGTCAACGGCGCGCCGGTGAATCCGGCGGCGCGCGCCTATCCGCGCGAATTCATCCAGACCGGCATTTCCTCGGTGGACGGACTCAATTCGCTGGTGCGCGGACAGAAGCTGCCGATCTTTTCCGGCTCCGGCCTGCCGCACAACCGCCTGGCCGCCCAGATCGTGCGCCAGGCCAAGCTGCCGGGGCAGGAGGCGCAGTTCGCCGTGGTGTTCGCGGCAATGGGCGTGTCTTACAGCGATGCGCAGTTCTTCCGCGACACCTTCGCCGAAAGCGGCGTGCTGCGCAATGTGGTGATGTTCCTCAATCTGGCCGACGAGCCGGCGATCGAGCGGCTGATCCTGCCGCGCGCCGCGCTGACGGTCGCGGAATACCTGGCGTTCGACCTTGACCTGCACGTGCTCGTGGTGATGACCGACATGACGCACTACGCCGAGGCACTGCGCGAAGTGGCGACCGCCAAGGGCGACGTTCCCGCGCGCAAGGGCTACCCCGGTTACCTCTATTCCGACCTCGCGGAAATCTACGAGCGCGCCGGGCGCATTCGCGCCCGCCATGGCTCCATCACCATGGTGCCGGTGGTGTCGATGCCCTCGGACGACATCACCCACCCGATACCGGACCTGACTGGCTACATCACCGAGGGTCAACTCGTGCTGAGCCGCACGCTGAACAACCAGGGCGTGTATCCGCCGGTGGACATCCCGCCATCGCTGTCGCGCCTGATGAAGGACGGCATCGGCAAGGAACTGACGCGCGAAGACCATGGCCGCGTCGCCGGCCAGCTCTACGCCGCCTATGCGCGCGCGCTGGAGGTGCGCAATCTCGCGTCCATCATAGGCGCGGACGAACTTTCGGAAACCGACCAGAACTATCTCGCCTTCGCCGAAGCGTTCGAACGGCGATTCGTGGGACAGGCGGAGGACGAGGACCGCAGCATTATCGAAACCCTGAACCTGGCCTGGGACCTGCTCTCGCTGCTGCCGCCGCAGGCGCTGACGCGGGTCAGCGAAGCGGACCTGACCAAGTACCACCACTGGCACGGTTCCGCCGAAACGACATGAGCAAGCGGCTCCAGGTGCGCCCCACCAAGAACACCCTGCTCGCCCTGCGCAAGCAGCTGGTGTCGCTGCAGCACGGCCACGACCTGCTGGAACGCAAGCGCGAGCTGCTCACGCGCCTGGTGCACCAGCGCCTGAAAAAATATCGCGAGCTGCGCCTTACCGTCAGCCAGGCGCTGCAGCTGACGTATTACTGGCTCTCCATTGCCCACATGCGCATGGGGACCACCCAGCTGCGCCAAGCGGTGGTGGGACTGAAACCGGCATTGTCGGTTTACATCCTGCCGCGCAGCAGCATAGGCGTGGAGTATCCCACCGTATCGGTGGAAAGTTCGCCGCTGCTGCCGATCGGGCTGATGTGGACAGACTCCAGCTTCGACGAGGCGCGCAGCCGCATGACGCAGATCGCCGTTCTGCTTGCCCAGCTCGGCGAAGCCGAGACCGCGCTGTGGCGGCTGCTGACCGAGCAGCGCAAGACCCAGAAGCGCGTCAATGCACTCAAGTACAACGTCATCCCGCGTTACCAGACCACCATCAGCTACATCGAATCAGCGCTGTCGGAGGAAGAGCGCAATACTCTGTTCCAACTGAAGGTCATGCGCACCCAAATGGAAACAACCAATGGGTATCGCGATGTGGCAGGCTAAGAGCGCATTCCAGCCAGACAGTTAGCCGGTCGATTCCACCCGGCTCTGTCGCAAGTCGGTCATGTATGCCCCCAGACGCGGAGGTCGCCAGTTCGATCCCGATCACCTCCACCGGGGTTTCAGTCTTCCGGCTTCTTGTTATCATCAATACCCAGTGTGCCCTGTGCCGCAAGCGCTCCCGCAACGGTGGGTTCTCCCTTGAGCATCCATTCGAAAGCGACGCCGATCAGCGCGCCCAGCACCGGCCCCAGAATGTATATCCAGGTCGTGCCCAGGTCGCCGCGCACCAGGTCGGGCGCAAGGGAGCGGACCGGATTCATCGAGGCGCCGCTGATCGGCGCCGCCCACAGGCCCGCCAGGATAATGTAGCCGCCCACCGCGATCGCGCCGTTCGTCCCGATATTGCGCGCTCCCGAAGCCGTGCCCAGTATCGTATTCACCAGCGCCGCGGTCAGGACCACCTCCATCGCCAATGCCGTCCCGCTGCCGATCCCGTTGCCCGGCACGGTCGCGCCCAGCGCGCCGACATTGCCAAACAAGGCATGCAGAAACAATGCCGCCGCGACCGCGCCGATCAACTGGGCCAGCAAATAACCCGGCACGCGTATCCACGGAAAATTGCGCCGCACCGCGAAGGCCAGCGTAACGGCCGGATTCAGATGCGCGCCACTGACCGTGCCCATGAAATAGATGATCGCCATCACCATCAGTCCGGGCGCTGCCACTTGCATGCCCAGCGAGACCGCGCCGCCGCTCCTGGCTGCGACGACCCCGCCGCCGGCAGCGACCAGGACCAGCAGGAAGGTGCCCCATATCTCCGCGAAGATGCGGCGCCATTCGTGTGCCGGATCGAGAAAGTCGGGAGAGAGCTGCTTCAGCACCATGCGTCCCTGTTGCGCCGAATTTTGCCTGTCTTTGCGAGATGATTTTTTCATGGTTTCCTCTTTACCTTGCACGGTTATTTGGCCAGTTGTTTGCGGATCTCCCGCAATTCGCGCCGGTGTTCCGGGGTGGTTTGGGGATACGCCAGCTTGAGTTCCTTGAACGCCTCGACAACGATCTGCGAGATGATCAGCCGGGCATTGTCCTTGTCGTCGGCCGGAACGATATACCAGGGCGCATTGGCGGTGCTGGTTGCACTCAGGCATTCTTCATAGGCAAGCATGTACTGGTTCCAGAATTGCCTTTCCTGCATGTCGGCTTGGCTGAATTTCCAGTTCTTGTCGGGATCGTCGATCCGGTCGAGAAAGCGCTTGCGCTGTTCTTCTTCCGAGAGGTGCAGGAAAAACTTGATGATGCGGGTGCCGTTGCGGTGCAGATGTTCCTCCATGTCCGCGATGGAACGATAACGATCCTGCCAAAAGGTTTTCTCGTTCAACAGCCGGTCCGGGATGTTTTCGCCCTGCAGAATCTCCGGGTGCACCCGCACGATCAGCACCTCCTCGTAATAGGAACGGTTGAAGATGCCGATCCGGCCGCGCTCCGGCAGCGCCTGCGTGGTGCGCCACAGGAAATCATGTTCCAGCTCAATGGCGCTCGGATGCTTAAAGCTGAACACCTGGCAGCCCTGCGGGTTGACGCCGGACATCACGTGCCGGATCGCGCCGTCCTTGCCGGCCGCGTCCATCGCCTGGAAGATCAGCAGCACCGCATACTGGTTGGACGCGTAGTGGATATGTTGCTGCGCGCTCAGCTCCTCGACCTGCTTTTCGAGGAGCGCCTTGTATTCCTTCTTCGACTTGTATACCGGCTTCACCCGCGTCGGCCACTTGTCCAGCTTGACCTGCTTGCCCTGCGCGACGCGGAAATCCCTGATGTTGATTTTCATGATGCCTCCTTTACTCTTAGCGGAACAGCCAAAGCCTCGAATCCCGCGATCACGTCGAACAGCTCCTCGTCGATGCCGTTCTGGCGCAGACGATGAAAGTTCCGGCTCAAATCTTCCAGCAATTCATCGATGTTCTTCTCGGCACGCTGCATCGCGGCAAGGCGGCTGGCATTCTCGCTGGCCAGCGATTCGGCGCAGGCACGGAACAGCGAGATGAACAGATATTCGCGGATCAGCGCGGCCAGCGTAGCCTCGCCGCCGACCAGCACCTCGGGCAGGTTTCCGGTCGGCCAGCTAAGTTCGGACAGTCCGCGCCGCCAGGTTTCATCCAGCGGCAGCAAACGCTGCATCACCGGCTCATACACCGCCCCGAATTTGGGACGATTGTGGAACAGGTAGACCTCGGCGACCCTGCCCTGCTCGCGCTGCGTTTCAATTTCAATCAGGATGCGTCCGACCAGCGAGGTGATCCCGGCGATGGAGTTCGGCAAAGGAAAGTTGCCGGCCACCGGCAAGGCTGCATCGGCCAGATGACCCTGCATGCGCTCGCCTAACGCCCAGATGATCTTGCCGCCCTGCATCGCATTCAGATTGTTTACCGCGAAGTCTGCGAGCGTTTCGTTGAACTGGCCGACCAGCCCCTGATCCGAGCCGAACACCACCGTGCCTGTCGCGCCCTTTTTTAACCGCGTATCGCCGCCCGGATAGATCGCCGCGCCCGTCTGGCGCAGCCACGCGACCAGGCCCAGTTCCACGGTACGGTAATAGTCGTCCAGCGAATCCACCGCGCGCTCGTATTGCACGATGCTCGACGCGGCCAGCGCCTTCATCGTGCGCACCACCGAATCCAGTTCGGTCGCGCCGTCGATCTTGCGGCGCAGGCTTTCAAGGGTGTCGCTCATGTCATTTTCGTAGATATGACTTTAAATATGTCTCAATTGAAGAAATGGCATCAGTCACATTTTTAGAGTACTCATCTTCAGTCTCCCCAGAAATGTCATACAAGACTTCTCGTTGCTTTTGCGATATTGCGCTCATTGCCTTACGAGTCTCACTGGAATCATTTGGGTTACTTGCCATGATTTGAAAATGAACAGCGACCCAAAGTTCGTGACGTAATTTGAATAAGGTTTCAAATTGCTTATGTACGACTGCGCCCCAGAGTGCTTCAGCTTCGAGTAATTCAGCCTGAAGTTCAGAGCTGACTTGCGTAACTTTATCCCATCTATTCTGGTAAGCTTTTGACATTCCGTAGAAATTAATTTGCTCTCTCGACATGTCTTTTGCTTCCTCAGGTGATGGATTGGGCATTTCACCACCAAACATCACAGGATTGCGAACATTTTTTATAGCATCCCGAAGACGATAAGTAAGTTTTAAGAGTCTTCGTGTTAATTCGTATTCCACTCCACCTTTGAGTTGTCTTTTCCATATGCTTAATCCTTTTACTGCCACATAAGCACCAATGCCGCCAGCGATCGTAAGAACTATATCTTTTGTAACTGACACATAATCAGCTATGCAAGTTAGGTCAGACATATTTAGCTAATAAAAGGATTAAGGGAATGGTGGGCTATTTGCAAAATCATCTCCTTATCACTTGCTTTCAATTCTTCTGCTGAAATTATCCGCTTCACTAGGTCAGCGGGAAATTCGTCCGCCGCCTTGCGCAACGCAAGCTCGGCGTCGCGCATGTGTTCCGGCGGCACATCATCGAACAGCCCGCCCGTCAGCGCCAGCAGGATGGCGATCTGGCCGGGCACGGCCACCGGTTCGAATTCATTCTGCTTGAGGCAGGTGCGGATGCGCCGCCCGTGTTCGATGACCTTGCGGGTGGCTTCGTCGAGCCGCGTGCCGAAGCGCGCGAAGCTTTCCAGCTCCTCGAACTGCGCATAGGCCAGCTTGAGGTCGCCCGCCACCGCGCGGTAGGGTGCCCACTGCGCCTTGCCGCCGACACGCGACACCGATTTGCCGACATCGACGGCGGGCAGGATGCCGAGTTCGAACAGCGTCGGCGACAAGTAGAGCTGCCCGTCGGTGATCGAGATCAGGTTGGTCGGGATGTAGGCGGCAATGTTCTGCGCCTCGGTCTCGATGATCGGCAGCGCGGTCATCGAGCCGCCGCCGAGTTCGTCCAGCAGGTGGGTGGCGCGTTCCAACAGTCTCGAATGAATGTAGAAAATGTCGCCGGGAAAGGCTTCGCGGCCGGGCGGGCGGCGCAGCAGAAGCGACAGCTCGCGGTAGGCGCGCGCATGGTTGGTGAGGTCGTCGTACACGATCAGCACGTCGCGGCCCTGCTCCATGAAATGTTCCGCGATGCTGGTGGCCGCGTACGGCGCGATATAGGACAGGCCGGGCGGATCATTGCCCTCGGTCACCACGACCACGGTATATTCCATCGCGCCGTTCTCGCGCAAATCGGCGACGGCCTTGGCCACGGCGGACGCGCGCTGGCCGATCGCGCAATACACGCAGATCACGTCCTGGCCGCGCTGGTTGAGTATCGTGTCGATCGCAATGGCGGTCTTGCCGGTTTGTCTATCTCCAAGAATCAGCTCGCGCTGGCCGCGCCCGATCGGCACCAGCGCATCGATGACCTTGATGCCGGTCTGCAGCGGAACGGTGACCGGCGCGCGATCCATGATGTGCGGCGCGGGACGTTCGATCGGCAGACGCCGGTCGGACGTCACCGTTCCATTGCCGTCCAGCGGCCGCCCCAAAGGGTTGATGACGCGTCCGATCATGCCGTCGCCCACCGGCACATCCATCACATGCCCCCTGCGCTCGACTTCATCGCCCGCATGCAGCATCGAGTGATCGCCGAGCAGCACCACGCCGATCTCGTCTTCGTCGACATTGAACGCGATGCCGTAAAGGTCGCCGGGAAACTTGACCACTTCCTCGAAACACACGCCGGGCAGGCCGGACACCCGGGCGATACCGGTGGACAGGCTGGCGACCTCGCCCGTTTCAACCGGCGTCAGCTGCAGCATGTGCGCTTCGCGCGCCCTGCCGATATTCTCCAGCGTCTGGTCGAAGGCGCCTTCCAGGCTTGTGTCTGTCATCTTTATTGGCGTGTTCATTCCGTCGCGCGGTGCGTTTTCAAGAGTTCGTTGACTCCCTTTTCCAGCGAGGCCAGGTAGCCGGATATGCTCCACGCGACCTTCTGGCCGTTCATGACCAGTTCAATACCGCTGACCAGATTGGGCGCGACTTCGAAACGGACTGACGCGGTCGCGGCCAGCATTTCCTTGACCGAATTCTCAATCGACTGGCGCTGTTCGGGGGCAAGATCGAATGCACTGCGCACGAGCACCAGAACATCCGCAGACCTCAGCAGCGCGGCCAGCCTTGCCTTTTCTCCGCTATCCAGCACACGCAGGCGGCCAACGAACACGTCCACCATGCGCTGTTCCAGACCGGCCCCGGCCAGATCGGCCAGCGTCTTGCGCGCGATCGCAAACACCTCGGCCTGTGTCCGGCGCGAGATTTCCTCGTGCAGGGTCCGGTACTCGCTGGTTACCGAGTCCTGCAGTTTGGCTCGCAGCCCGTCCGCGTCCTTGCGCACCCGGTCGAACAGCCGCCGGTGCTCGGCCGCCGCTTCGTCCGTCGCCTTGGCCAACATGTCAGCGCGCTGCCGCTCGAATTCTTCGTTCTTGCGGCTGTATTCCTCACGCTCCGCCCTGGCTTCGGCTTTTCTCGCATCTGCGTCCGCAAGCTCGGCGGCAATGCGCCTCTCGCGTGCATCGAGCGCGTTGAGGATGGGATGGTACAGAAAGCGCTTCATCAGCCACACCAGGATGAGGAAGTTGACTGCCTGTGCCAGAACGGTAAACCAGTCGATCAACATAATTATTTTGTCGTTGCCTGTGCGATGACGTGGCTCCAGAACGGGTTTGCAAAAATGAGGATCATCGACACCACGAATGAGTAGATCGCGATGGATTCGATCATCGCCAGCCCGACGAACAGGGTGCGCGTGATGGTGGTGGCGGCATCGGGCTGCTGGGCCAGCGCACTCAGCGCCGTCGACACCGAGCGACCTTCGCCGAGCGCAGGGCCTATCCCGCCGATGGCGATGGTAAGTCCGGCAGTAACGATGGAAGCCATCGCGATAAGTGTGGTGCTATCCATGACGTATCCTTTCCAGGTAATGGTTGTTGTCAGTGTTCATTTCACTTTCCCGCTTCGTCACGGACCCGGGTGGCGGCGGCGATGTAGACCGTGGCGAGGATGCTGAAGATATAGGCCTGCACCATCCCGGTGAGCAGGCCGAGCAGGCTCATCACGATCGGGAAGATGAACGGCGTGATGGTCAGCAGGATGGCCAGTATCATGGTTCCGCTCATGATGTTGCCGAACAGGCGGATGGCCATCGCCAGCGTGCGCGACAGTTCGCTGATGACATTGAATGGCAGCATGATGAAAGTCGGTTTGGTATAGGAGCGGAGATAAGCGCCCAGGCCGCTCTCCTCGATGCCGAACATCGGCACGGCAATGAACACGCACAGCGCCAATGCCGCCGTGGTCGACAGCGACCCGGTCGGAGGCTGGTAGCCGGGAAGGATCGTGCATAAGTTGGACAGCGCGATGAACAGGAACAGCGTGCCCAGGAAGCCCATGTATTTTTCGGGATGGCTCAGGCCGACTTCCTCGATCTGCTTGCGGATGTTGACCACGATGATTTCGAGCAGGCTCTGCCAGCGCGAGATATGCACTTTATGCTCGAGATTGCGCGTAATCAGTCTGGCGCCCAAAGTCAGCACCAGCATCAGCGCCCAAGTCGTGGCGATGGTGACGTTGATCTTGAAGAAGCCATGCTGCCACAGGATCAACTCGTCCGGACTAAGGTGCATGGCTCACTCCTGCTGTGCCGGTCAACCGGATGACAGCAAAGCGCGCGATGATGAATCCAAGCAGGCACAGCAGTAACCGTTTCCAGTCTGCGCCCGAGATAAGATAAAATCCGGCCAGCACGATGACGGTGCGCAGCAACAGGCTGGTGCCGAACCACAGTGCAGGCTGTTTCGCGGTTACGCCCTTCTGCACCGTCAACCACAGGCCGCCGAAGAATACTGTCCCGAGCAGCAAGCCTGCAAGCAGCGCCAGAACCGGCAGCAACAGTTCATTCATCTTTTTCCTCCTGTTCCCTGCGTATTTCCCTGTTCTCCCGGGCCACCCAATGCCAGGCATTCAGGCAGCCGATGACCAGGCCGATGATCAGCAGCGTGAGCGTCCAGGAATGTATGCCCGGATAGCGCTTGTCCAGCCAGATGCCCAGTGCCGTGCCGAGCAGGGTCGGCGCCGCCACCGACCAGCCGACCAGTCCCATCATGCCCAGTCCGAACCAGACCGTATGCATGACTTTGCGCTGCGCCTTGAGTTTGCGCGTTTCCTTCGCGCCGACCTGGCGGATGAACTCGGTTTCCTCCGGTCCGGAGTCAGGGGCGTCACCCACGGTGAAACTCCGCGAAGCGGCGCACGAAGCCGCTTTCCAGACGCGCCAGCACGGCCCGAACCTGTTTTTCATTTTCGTCGAGATTCACGAACTCGCGCTCCACCGCCTCGCGCAGTTTGCCGAGGTCCAACCCGCCGATCGCATTGCGCACCGAGACCAGCACCTCCGGCCCGGCCTTGACCAGTATACCCTCGTCGACTGCCACGTAAACCTCGCCAGCCTGCCCGGTTTCGTAAGTCAGGATACCCGCTGCCAGTACCGCCACGCAATCGAGCCGGTGCGGCAACAACCCGAACGAGCCCCGCGGCGTTTCCGCCACGATGCGCTTCACGCCGTCGATCTCGGCGAACACCTGGAACGGCAGGAGCACCTTGAGTTTCATGTTGGTACCGTCTGCCGGATTGCGCTCCCGGACCGGCTGTCCTTCATCTTCTGCGCTGCCTCGCCGATCGCCCCGATCATGTACAGCGCGCTCTCCGGCACATCCTTGAATTCGTCGCGCAGGATGCGCTCGCAGCCGTCGAGTGCGTCTTCGAGGCTGACCAGCTTTCCCTTGATGCCGCTGAACTGTTCGGTGGTGTAGAACGGCTGGGTCAGGAAGCGCTCCAGCCGCCGTGCACGCGCGACCGTGGCGCGATCGGCTGCCGACAATTGCTCCAGCCCGAGCATCGCGATGATGTCCTTCAGTTCATCATATTGCGCGAGCGTGTTCCTGATCTGCTGCGCCAGCTGATAGTGGCGTTCGCCAACGATACCGGGGGTGGCCATTTTGGAATTGGACTGCAGCGGGTCGACCGCCGGATACAATCCTTCGCTGGCGCGCTTGCGCGACAGCACGATGGACGCCGACAGGTGCGAGAAGGTGTGCACCGCGGCCGGGTCGGTGAAATCGTCGGCCGGCACATACACCGCCTGGATCGAAGTGATCGCGCCGGTGTCGGTATTCGCGATGCGCTCCTCCAATCCAGACAGTTCGGTGCCCATGGTCGGCTGATAGCCGAGACGCGACGGCATCTGTCCCATCATGCCGGAAATCTCGGAGCCGGCCTGGATGAAACGGAAGATGTTGTCGATCAGCAGCAGCACGTCGCGGTGCTCGTCGTCGCGGAAATATTCGGCCATCGTCAGCGCCGCATGCCCCACGCGGAAACGGCTGCCGGGCGGCTCGTTCATCTGGCCGAACACCATCACCATGTTCGGCAGCACACCCGCCTGCTTCATCTCGCGATAGAGTTCCTCGCCCTCGCGGCAGCGTTCGCCGATGCCGCAGAAGATGCTCACACCCTCATGGTGGCCGACCATGTTGTGGATCATCTCGGTGAGCAGCACGGTCTTGCCCACACCGGCCCCGCCGAACAGCCCGGCCTTGCCGCCGCGCTCCAGCGGCGCCAGCACGTCGATAATCTTGATGCCGGTTGCGAACACCTCGGATTTGGTGGAACGCCGCGCCAGCGGCGGCGGTGCATGGTGCACGGTGCGCCATTCGACATTGTCAGGCGGCGGATGGCGGTCGATGGCATTGCCGAACACGTCGAACATGCGCGACAGGATAGCCTTGCCGACCGGCGCCAGCAGCGGCCCGCCGCTGTCTTCGACAACCATGCCGCGTGCCAGCCCTTGCGTAGGCGTCAGCGCAACACCGCGCACCATATGCGCATCGAGCTGGGAAAGCACCTCGATGGCGACCTGACCATCCCTGCCCGCATGAAGCATAGAGTAGATCGGCGGCAGGTACCGATCGAAACGGATATCCACGATGCTGCCGCGGACCGAGACCACCCTGCCAAGATTGAAAGCGCCTGTTTTGGTATTCATCTGCTCAACCGTTCATTTTCCCTGATCATACGCCTGCCCGGGCATGCGGCTGCCATTTCATGTTCATTATCCCAATGCATCGCTGTTCTGCATATTAGGCTCATGCCAATTCCGGATATTCGGCAAGTCTCCTGACCGGCTACTGCTACTTCCCGGTTTTTTCCCGCGTGTCCAGCTTTTCCGCCGGGGCATGTCCGTCGGCACGTTCCGGGGGCGGCCTTTCCCCGGTGGTCGCATCTGCTTCCGGGGATTCGAGACGCAGCAACTGTGCGTCGTTATCCGCAAGCAACCTGTCCTGGGTGGACTGACTGATAAGTCCGCGTTGAAAGGCATCGATCACCGCGCCTTTTTCCACCGCCTGCAGATGCCGCCGAGCCCTTTGCAGTTCTTCGGCAAAAAGTTGCTGTCTGTCGCGTTGCAACTCATCCAGTACTGCACTTTCGCGCTCGATCTTTTGCTCATATTCACCGCGCAGTCTGGCCAGCACCTCCGGATTGGTGTTATAGAGATGCGACATTTGGTCGATCTCATGCAGCGCGGCATTTGCCGCCTGCAATTTGCCGCGCGTCAATTCGTACGCCGTGTGTTCCTGGTGTCCGCGCACAATGCCCAGCCATCCCAGCAGCGGCGACATCGTCAAACCGTGGACAAGGATCGAAAGAATGACGACCCCGAAGGTCATCGAGACCAATAATTCCTGATGCGGAAAATCCCGCGGGAGACTGAGCACAAGCACCATGGGCAACGCACCGCGCAACCCGCCCCAGGTCAGGATCACGCTCCAGGACCAGGGAATTCGCTCCCGCGTCCCGCGCAACAACGCAGATGCCCCGAAGATGACCAGCGCCCTGCCGCCTGTGACCACGAGATAGGCGACCAGGATCGCCTGCCAGGAGTCAATCAGTGTCTGAAAATTCACTTCAAGGCCGATCAGCAGGAAGACGATGGAGTTCAACGCGAAAGCGATGTATTGCCAGAACGTCTCCACGGCGATCCGGGTCGAAGGCGACATGCCGACACGGGCGCCATAGTTTCCGCACAGCATCCCGGCCGTGACGGTGGCGATCACGCCGGAGTATTGAAAGTGTTCGGCGGCCAGGAATGACCCGTATGCGGCGATCGTCGTCAGCGTGATCTCGATCATCGGGTCGTCCACTTGCCTGATAATTTGGGAGATACTCAGCCCGATGACCGCCCCGATGAGTCCGCCGATGCCGACGATCTTGATGAAATCTAAGGACAACCCGCCGGGACTCACCACTGCCCCGGTCACGAGCGCAGCACTGAGCGTGAAGAAAACGATCGCGGTGCCATCGTTGAGCAGGCTCTCGCCTTCGAGCAACATGGACAGACGTTTCGGAACACCCAGGTTTCTGAAGATCGCGACGACGGCAATGGGATCGGTGGCGGAAATGATCGCGCCAAAGACCAGTGCGTGTTTCCAGGTGAAGCCCTGAACGAAATGCAAGGTGTTCGCGACTGTCGGCAAAATCAGCGCTGTCAGTGCGATCGCCGCCACCACGCCCGGCAGCGCCAGCGAGGAAATGGTGAGGCGGTTCCGCCAGAACTGCGTGAACTCGATATGAAACGCGGCATCGAACAGCAGCCCCGGCAGAAAAACGCCGAACAGCAACGCCTTGGTCAGGTGCGGCGCTTCAAAGGCATGCAACAGTCCCAGCACGAGACCGGTCAGGACCAGGGCCACCGTGTACGGAATGGCCAGACGCTGCACCGCGATCGCCACGGCCGTGGCCACAACGAACAGCAAAATCAAAACGGTTTCCGATTCCATTCCGGTGCGCTATCTCCGTCCATCATTCATGGTCGCGTCGCTTCTCACACGCGCTGAATCGCGTCCCCATACTTTCGGCAATGCATGCCGCGCAATTCGTACCAGCTCATTTTGTGGACGCCTCTTTGCGAATCTCGGCTTCTGCCTGTAACCAGTCCCGGTCTGCCCGCCCATCGCGGCGTCCCCGCCGCTCATAGATTTCGTAGGCGCGCTTGGCGATCTGCTGTGTCACGTCAGCCTTTTTCTTTTCCAATAGCGGCACGTCGGTTGGATCGAACACCCGGTAGGCAAACAGTTTCACGCGATCGCTGACGAGGAACCAGGCAAAGGCATAGGCCCAGACGAACAGCGCCCAGCCCCAGCCCAGCGGCGTCATGAAGATCCCATAAACCGCGATCAGCGTCGCCAGCGTTTGCGTGCCGAGCACGGCCAGCCACAGTATCGGGGCGGGGCGTATCGACCAGAACGGACCGCGCGTGCGCGTCAGGAAGATCGTCATGTGGCCCGCCACCGAAAGCATCAGATACATCATCGGCTGCAGATGCGAATGGTCGAGGTGATAGACGCGATCGCCGATGTAAAACAGGCCGAACACCGCCACCGGCCCGATCACGCCCAGCACCGAGGCGACGCCCAGCACCATGCGCATATTCCAGGACTCGGGCTTGTCGTTGTAATGGACATTGTCATACGCGATGGACAGGATCGCCCCGTCGTTTAGCAGGGCCAGCATCACGATCATCACCGCGGTCAACGGATAGAAATTGAACACCAGGATCGCCAGCGTCATGAACAACAGCACGCGCAGCGTCTCAGCGATGCGGTAGATCGCATAGCTGTTCATGCGCTGGAAGATCTTCCGGCTCTCCTTGATTGCGGCGATGATCACTGTCAGGCCGGGCATCATCAGCACGATATCTGCCGCCGCGCGCGCCGCATCCGTTGCTCCCGAAACGGCGATGCCGCAATCGGCCTTCTTCAGCGCGGGCGCATCGTTCACCCCGTCCCCAGTCATGCCGACGATATGGCCGCGCTGCTGCAGGACATCGACGATGTGATACTTGTGTTCGGGGAACACCTGGGCGAAACCGTCTGCCCTTTCGATGGACTCCGCCAACTGCGTTGTCTCATGGTGTTTGGTGTCTCCGAATCCGCTGGCATCGAGGATATTGGTGCCCAGCCCCAATTTGGAGGCCATTTCCCGCGCGATGGCGATCGCATCACCAGTCACCATCTTGACGTTGACGCCCATCTGGCGGGCGGCCGCGATGGTCGTTTTGGAGTCCTCACGGGGCGGATCGAACAATGGCAACACGCCGACAAACTGCCATGGACCGTCTCCGTCTGCCCGCGCCACGCCCAGGGAACGGAAACCGCGCGCGGCGAATTCATTGACGGCTTTATCAACGGCGGAAATCACCTCATCGGCATTGGCAGCCAATTCCAGAATCACCTGCGGCGCGCCCTTAGTCACCTTGAACTCCTTACCGTCCGCGCCCCTGATGGTGGCCTCGGTGCGCTTGTGCACCGGATCGAACGGCATGAAATGCACCACTTGATAATCCTTCAACGCCTGATCGTTTTTCAGGCCGCCGAGCACGGCCAGGTCGATGGTGTCCTTGTTGTCAGCACGCGATGCCAGCGCACCGTTGAGGATGACCTGCTCGGCGGAGATGCCGTTCACGCTGAACGGATCGCCCAGCGTCAGCTTGTTCTGGGTCAGCGTGCCGGTCTTGTCCGAGCATAGTATGTCCACGCCAGCCAATTCCTCGATCGCCGCCAAACGGGTCACGATCGCCTCCATTTTTGAAAGAAGTCGCGCGCCCACCGCCATGGTCACCGACAGCACGGTAGGCATCGCCACCGGGATCGCCGCCACGGTCAGCACCAGCGCGAACTGCAGGGTGGTGAGGATGGGATCGCCGCGGAACAGCGCGACGGTGATGATCACCGCCACCAATGCCACCGCAAGGATGATCAGGTAATTGCCGATCTTCAGCACCGCGCGCTGGAAATGGCTGACCGTGTGTGCCTCCTCTACCAGTTGCGCCGTCTTGCCGAAGTAGGTGTTCGAGCCCGTTCCGTACACCAGCGCGTCAATCTCGCCCTGCCGGATGATCGATCCGGAAAACACCGTCTCGCCCGCCTTGCGCTCGGCGGGCAGCGATTCCCCGGTCAGCGCCGACTGGTCCACTTCCAGCGGGTCGCCCTCTAGCAGCCGCGCGTCTGCCGGCACGATGTCGCCCAGCCTCAGGTGGATCACGTCGCCCGGCACCAACTCGCGCACCGCCGGTGAGATCCACTTTCCGTCGCGTTTGACCTGCGCACGGATCGCCAGCTTGGCCTTCAGCGCGGCGATCGCGTTGCCGGCCTGGTGTTCTTCCCAGAATCCGACCACGGCGTTGGCTACCAGCAGCACCAGAATGATGAAAAAATCCGGCCAGTGCCGGTCCACCGCCGACAGGATCACGGCGGCTTCTATCATCCACGGTATCGGGCCCCAGAAATAGCCGAGGAATTTCAGCAACGGATTGACTTCTTTTTCTTCGATCTCGTTCGGGCCGTATTGGGTCAGCCGCTTTGCCGCCTCGGCTTGGCTGAGTCCTTCCGGCGACGACTTCAGCTTTGCCTGCAATTCCGCCATCGGCAGGGATTTCAGATCGTCCTTCGCATCGGGCTTCGATCCCGGCTTTGATTCGGGGGCCTTTGCTTGGTCAGTATTGGTTTCCATAACGCTTATTCTCCAGTTCTTGGTTTGCTGCAGATGACCGTGATCCTTATTGTCATGCCATGCCCTTAGCATCGCGGTACTGAATCAGGCTGAAGCCGCTACCCCTCGCCAAGCCACTCCCGCGCCGCAGCCGCGTCGGCGTACTCGAAGTATCTTATTGTCGCTGTTGTAAACGGCTTGCAGAATGTCGCTATGCCGTGCTGCCAGCGTTTTTCCCCGACCATCGCGAGCCGCTCGATGTCGGCGAAGTGCTCGATGCCGAACTTGAAGTCCTCCCAGGCCGCGCTGGCTTCCCAGCCATGGAAACCGGTCATGTCGAAAAGCAGCCGCAATTTTCCATGCTGCCGGACGAGCCGCTCGAACTCGGGCACAAAGTTTTCGTAATCCGCTTTTACCAGCTTGCCGCTGACGTGAACGACGAGTACCTTCCCGCCGTTTTCTTCATTGAGTTGTATGGTCATTTTGACTCCTTCCGGTTTGTCTCGCGTTGATGCTATCGAAGCCTGTGCCAATCATCATGGTCCAGCTTCAGCCTGATGAACATCCCAGGCTCACCCTTTTCGCAGCAGCAGTATCAGGCCGACCAACAGCACCAGCAACGCAGCCCACAGCGCGATAGCGATGCGTGTGGCTTTCTTGGCGCGATCTTTCTCCCACCATGTCGCCGGACGAATGCCTTGCACCATAAAGGTCACCATCGGCGGCAACAACGCCACGGCCACCATCACCCCGACCAGGATCGCCGACACTCCTGTGGTGAACACCAGCGCGACATCGCTTAGCCCCACCTGCGTGCGAGACGCCAATTGGGACAATGTCGGATCCACATGCAGCAGCGCACCGATGATCAATGTCATCACCGTGACCGTGGCAATACCGGCGATGCTGGTCAACCCCTGCCTGTTTGGCCAGCGGCAGATCGCCCAGCGTTGTCGCCAGCGCCACGTTCGGTCCAAGCAGCGGCGCAATCTCCATCGCGCCGATCACGATGGTGACGCTGTTGTGCTCCAGACCGATGGTCGCCACGATGGCCGACAGCACCACCATCGGGAAATACACCCGGGAAAAGCGCGCAGCATCGCTGATATCCTCGTACAACTCATGCCGGCTGATTCTTTCGGGTATTTTTTTCTCTGGCGGACTTTTTCCGGAAGGCGGCTCGGCTGGTGCGGCATGTTCCGGTACTTCGACCCGGGGCAATATAGCCTCAACCGGGAGAATCACGATTCGGTAGCCTTCCTTGCCGGCGTATTGTTGCTCCAATATATCCAGCACCGCCTCGCTTTCTCCGGCTTCCAGCAGAATCCGCACCAGCACCTCGCCCCCGCGCAAGCCGATCTGCCTCAATTCCCAAACCGGTTGCTCGAGGAGAAGCTTCTGCAATTCCTCGCCCGCGGGTTCCGGTACAACCATCTCGATCAGGCGCAGCGGCATGAAAGTCTCAACCTTTCCATTTCCAGTCGCGGATCTCCGGCATGTCCTGGCCATGCTTGTTTATGTACTGCCTGTGCTCGATCAACTTGTCCTTGAGCTGTTGCTTCAGGTAGATGCCCTTGTCGCCGGTTTGCGGCAGGCGGTCGATGGTGTCCATCACCAGGTGGAAGCGGTCCAGTTCGTTCAGCACCGTCATGTCGAACGGCGTGGTGATGGTGCCCTCTTCCTTGTAGCCGCGCACGTGAATATGATTATGGTTGGTGCGGCGGTAGGTCAGCCGGTGGATCAGCCACGGATAGGCATGGTAGGCAAAGATCACCGGTTTGTCCCTGGTGAATAATTCATCGAAATCCATGTTGCTCAAGCCGTGCGGGTGCTCGCTGGGCGGTTGCAGTTTCATCAGGTCGACCACATTGACCACGCGGATCTTCAACTCTGGCAGGTGCTCGCGCAGGATGGAGACCGCGGCGAGCGTTTCCAGTGTCGGCACGTCGCCGCAGCAGGCCATCACAACGTCGGGTGCTACGGCCTGGTCGTTGCTGGCCCACTGCCAGATGCCGATGCCCTCGCTGCAGTGCTTGACCGCCGCGTCCATCGTCAGCCACTGCGGCGCCGGGTGTTTGCCCGCAACCACCACGTTGACGTGGTGATGGTCGCGCAGGCAGCGGTCCATCACCGCCAGCAGGCAGTTGGCATCGGGCGGCAGATAAACCCGCACGACCTCGGCCTTCTTGTTCACCACGTGGTCGATGAAACCGGGATCCTGGTGCGTGAAGCCGTTGTGGTCCTGGCGCCACACATGCGAGGCCAGCAGGTAATTCAGCGAGGCGATCTTGCGACGCCACGGCAGGCCCGCGGTGACCTTCAGCCACTTCGCGTGCTGGTTGAACATCGAATCGATGATGTGGATGAACGCCTCGTAGCAATTGAACAGCCCGTGGCGGCCGGTGAGCAGGTAGCCCTCGAGCCAGCCTTCGCTCTGGTGTTCGCTGAGCATTTCCATCACCCGTCCGCTGGGTGCGAGAAATTCGTCGTTTGGCAGCGTCGCGGCATCCCACTGGCGTTTCGTCACTTCGAAAAGTGCTTCCAGACCATTGGAAAGCGTCTCGTCGGGGCCGAACACGCGGAAATTGCGCTGCTCGCTGTTCAGCTTTGCAATATCGCGCAGGAATGGCCCGAGCACGTGGGTATCGCCGATGCCCGGCGCGCCCGGCGCGGGCACGCTCGCCGCGTAATTGCGAAAATCCGGCATGCGCAGCTCGCGCAACAGCAGGCCGCCGTTGGCATGAGGATTGGCGCCCATGCGTCGTTCGCCCTTGGGCGCAAGTTCGGCCAGTTCCGGTTTGAGGCGGCCCTGCACATCGAACAGTTCCTCCGGCCGGTAACTCCTCATCCAGTCTTCCAGCAGCTTGAGGTGCTCGGGTTTCTTGTCCGGCTGCAGCGGCACCTGGTGCGCGCGGAACGTGCCTTCGATCTGCAGACCGTCAACCACCTTGGGTCCTGTCCAGCCCTTGGGCGAGTTCAGCACGATCATCGGCCAGCGCGGACGTGTCTTGTTCTTGCCGCTGCGGGCATCCTGCTGGAACTTCTTGATCTGCTCGATTGCGCTGTCGAGTGCACAAGCCATCGCTTCATGCATCAATGGAGGGTCATCGCCCTCTACGAAGATGGGTGACCAGCCGTAGCCGCGCAGCAACTGCTCCAGTTCTTCATGAGTGATACGGGCGAGCACGGTCGGATTGGAAATCTTGTAGCCGTTCAGATGCAGGATCGGCAGCACCGCGCCGTCGCTGGCCGGATCGAGGAACTTGTTGGAATGCCAGGAAGTGGCCAGCGGCCCGGTTTCCGCCTCGCCATCGCCGACCACGCAGGCCACGATCAGGTCGGGATTGTCGAACACCGCGCCGAACGAATGGCTGAGCGAATAGCCCAGCTCGCCGCCCTCGTGAATGGACCCTGGCGTTTCCGGCGCAGCGTGGCTGGGGACCCCACCGGGAAAAGAGAATTGGATAAACAGCTTGCGCAGGCCTTCCTCATCCTGGCTGATGTTGGGGTAAACCTCGCTGTACGTGCCTTCCAGGTAGGTGTTGCCGACCACGGCCGGTCCACCGTGCCCGGGACCGGAGACGTAGATCATGTTCAGGTCGAATTTCTTGATGGCCCGGTTCAAATGCGCGTAGATGAAGTTCTGTCCTGGAGTCGTGCCCCAGTGGCCGAGCAGCATTTTCTTCACATCGGCGCGTGTCAGCGGACGATTCAGCAGCGGATTGTCGTAAAGAAAGATCTGGCCGACCGACAAGTAGTTGGCGGCGCGCCAGTAGGCATCGATTTTGTGGAGCAGTTCCGGGGAAAGCGTGTTTGTCTTCATTTTTCAGTGCTCCTTATTTTTGTCAAGATCGAGAACGCGGCAGACCGTCCTGGCTATCATCTGCTCTTCGTCCGTATGAATAACGCGAACGGCAACCCGGCCGGCAGCTGTGGAAATCACGCCCTCATTCGCCGCGTTTTGTTTTTCTGAAATCTCTACTCCAAGAAACTGCAGCCCTTCGCATATGCGGGCGCGGATGACGGGTGCGTTCTCTCCGATGCCGCCCGTGAAGGCCAGCGTGTCCAACCCGCCCAATGCGGCCGCGTACGCACCGATCCACTTCTTGGCCTGGTAACAAAACAGCTCGACCGCTTCTGCCGCCCGCACGTCCTGTGATTCACTGGCTAGCAAGTCACGCATGTCGGAGCTGGTTTCGGATATCCCGAGCAGTCCGGACTCATGGTTGACCATTTCGTAAAACTGCTTGGTGGAGATCTGCTCGGTTCGCGCCAGATACGGTGCCAGCCCCGGATCCAGATCGCCCGTGCGGGTGCTCATCACCAATCCCGCCGTCGGCGTGAAACCCATGCTGGTATCGATGCTCTTGCCGTCGCGCACGGCGGCCATGCTGGCGCCGTTGCCGAGATGCGCGAGGATCACGCGGCCCTTGCTGGCTGCCGGATCACCGAGGTGCGCAAGCGCTTCCATCAGGTGGGCATAGGACAAACCGTGGAAACCGTAGCGCTGAATTCCCTTTGCGTCGAAGCGTCGCGGAATAGGCAGCAACTTGGCGGCACGCGGCATCGTGCGGTGAAACGCCGTATCGAAACAGGCCACCTGTGGCAACTTCGGATATCGCTTGCGGAATGCCTCGATCAGCTCGATCTCGCGGGGCAGATGCTCCGGATCGTATGGCCTGATGCGATGCAGTTCATCCAGCAATTCCTGGCTGACCAGCTCTGGCGCGGTGTGTTCCATACCGTGGACTACCCTGTGCCCCACCGCAAGCACCGATTCAAACCCATTCTGATTCCCGATCCAGTCGATCAGGAAATTCGCTGCCGATTTGTGATCGGCGACAGTGAGATCAAGACTGGCCTGCGGCTTTCCATCCGGGTCGTGAAATGTCAGATTCGTCCCGCTCAGACCAATGCGGTCAACATTTCCATAAAGCCTTCGCTGCAGCGGCTTTTCAACTTCATACAACGCGAACTTGATGCTCGATGAGCCGCCGTTGATTGTCAGGATGCGTGGACTAGCGGATTTCATGGATGGTCTCCGTTGCGGGACGGTTGATTCGACCGATGTTGTGCAATGATCAAATAGAGAAGGTTTCGTTCAACGCCGGCATGACCACTTCGGTATCCTTGAGATGCGCCGCAAACCGCCGCATGACTTCTTCTTCGCCATGAACAAGATAGGTGCGTTCGGGATCGCCGGTCTGCCCGTGCCAGGCGAGCAGTTCGGCCTGATCGGCATGGGCAGAAAATCCGTTGATGGTATGGATCTTTGCGCGCACGGCAAACTTGTCCCCGTAGATCCTGACTTCCTTCGCGCCATCGATGACGCTGCGCGCAAGCGTGCCCGATGCCGCGTAACCGACAAACAATATGCTGCATTCCTCGCGCGAAATATTGTTTTCCAGGTGGTGGCGGATCCGCCCGCCCGTGCACATGCCCGATCCGGCCATGATTACTGCACCGCCGCCGATATGATTGATTGCGATCGACGCCGCTGTTTCGCGGGTGAAATGCAGCCCCGGCAAGTGGAAGGGGTCCCGCCCCTCGCGGAACAGTTCGGCGGTCTCCGGCTCATAGCACTCCGGGTGGCGCTCGAATATCTCGGTGGCCGAGATCGCCATGGGTGAATCCAGGAACACCTGTATCGCGCGCGGCAGGCGGTTGTTCTCGACGCCTTCGCGCAGGAAGTACAGCAGTTCCTGCGCCCGCTCCAGTGCAAAGGTCGGAATGATCACGTTGCCGCCGCGCTTGAAGGTATCCGTGATCGTTTCATAAAGTTCTTCGACCGAAGGCTGGAAGGGCTTGTGCAAGCGGTCGCCATAGGTGGTTTCCATCACGACGATGTCCGCCTTGGGCGGCGGCACAGGACTGCGCAGCAGCGGACGCCCGCTGTTGCCGAGATCGCCGGAGAACAATATGCTGCGCTGGCGCCCGTTTTCTTCAAGCTCCAGCAGTATGCAGGCCGAGCCGAGGATATGCCCGGCATCGAAGAAGGTTGCGCGTATGCCGGGCGCAAGCTGCAAGGCCTGCCCGTAAGCGGTGATGCGGCCAAAATAATCCAGCGCCAGGAACGCATCGACCACCGAATACAGCGGCGCTGCAGCATGCTGATGCTTGCGGTGGTGTGCAGACCGGTGTTCCACCTCTTCCTCCTGCAGATGCGCTGCGTCCACCATCACCAGGCGAGCCAGTTCGCGCGTTGCCGAAGTGGTGATGATCTCGCCGCGGAATCCGCGCTTGGCCAGCAGCGGCAGGCGGCCGCAGTGATCCAGATGCGCATGAGTGAGGAGCACGAAATCGATCTGTTTGGGGTCGAAACCGAAAGGCTCGCTGTTCTCTTCATCCAACTCGCGGCCGCCCTGATACATACCGCAGTCGATCAAAATCTTCCTGCCGGCGCAACTCACCAGATGGCAGGAACCGGTGACGCCGCGATCGGCGCCATGAAATGAAATTTCCATCATCAACCCCTATTCTTATTGTTCCGTTGTTGTTCTGTTGCCGTACATCGACCGTTTGCAAGTATTATTAAAGGTTCATTCATCGTGCCAACAGTATCACGCTGGATCGCGAGCCGAGGCGGTAAGCATGCTGGTCATCGCAAAGCGGTTCGTCTCCTGAAGGATACAGATCATGTGGTGCGGCGCGGGCAGTGTCCGCGGCCAGATACCAGCGGGACCCGGCCGGTACTGGCGGCAAACCAAAATCAACCGAATCGGCGCCCGCATTGAACATCAAAAAAAGTGCGTTCTGCCGATCTTCATGGATCAAACAGGCAAATCCATTTTGATCCTGATTATCCCAGTCGGGCAATCCCCCTTGCGGGCCATACCAATGGATATCGGCGTCTGTGTAGAATTGCTCTCTGCCCAAAACAGTATGGTCGCGGCGGAACGCGATCATGCCGCGGGTAAAGCGGAAGATCTCGCTGTGCTGTTCCATGCCGCGCCAGTCATACCAGTTCGTTTCGTTGTCATGGCACCATGGATTGTTGTTGCCGTTTTGCGTGCGGCGGAACTCATCGCCGCCGAGCAGCATCGGTATCCCGCGCGAAACCAGCAGCGTCAGCAGGAAATTCTTGATCTGCCTTTTGCGCAGGGCTTCGATCCCGGCATTCCTGGTTTCCCCTTCGACGCCATAGTTCTCGCTGTAGTTGGCATCGGTCCCGTCGTGGTTGTTTTCGCCATTTGCCTGGTTGTGCTTGTGGCGATAGCTCACCAAGTCGTTCAGCGTGAAGCCGTCGTGACAGGTGATGAAATTGACGCTGCCCTCGGGGCCCTTGCCCGATCTGGTATAGATGTCGGCACTGCCGCAGATGCGGCTGGCGAACAGCCCGAGCATCCCGTCATCGCCGCGCCAGAAACGCCGCACATCATCCCGGAACCGGCCGTTCCACTCCGCCCAGCGACGCTCTGAGAAACTGCCCACCTCGTACGCACCGGCGGCGTCCCATGCCTCGGCGACGATCTTCACGTCTCTCAGGATCGGGTCCTCGGCGATCGATTCGAGCAGCGGGGCATTGGACAAAAGTTTGCCGCTGCCGTCGCGGCCGAGCACCGACGCCAGGTCGAAACGGAATCCATCGACATGCATCGCAACCACCCAGTAGCGCAGCGCCTCGAGGATGTGGTCGCGCACCACGGGATGGTTGGCGTTGATGGTATTGCCGGTGCCGGTGTAGTCCTTGTAGTGGCGCTTGTCGTCCGCCAGTGTGTAGAAGATCGCGTTATCGATCCCGCGGAAACTCAGGGTCGGACCCAGTTCGCTTCCCTCCGCAGTGTGATTGAACACCACATCCAGTATCACCTCTATCCCGGCCTTGTGCATGGCCAGTACCATTTCCTTGAATTCCAGCTTCTGCTGTCCGAGACCGCCCGCACTGCTGTAAGACGCCTTGGGCGCGAAGAACGCGACCGGATCATAACCCCAGTAATTCCCTAACGGTTTGCCGGTTTGCGGATCGATGCCCGGCGACTGGTGTTCGTTGAACTCGTGCACCGGCATCAATTCCACCGCGGTTATTCCCAGATCCTTGAGATAGGGTATTTTTTCCATCAGGCCGCGGTAAGTGCCGCGATGTTCCACGCCGGAACTGGCATGGATGGTGAAACCGCGTACATGCGTTTCATAGATCACCGTCCCGGACCAAGGGTGCCTGGGCGGCAGGTCGCCCTGCCAATGGAAGTGCTCCTGCGTGTACACGCATTTGGGCATGGCTCCCGCATCATCCAGCGCGGAGCAGACGAGGTCCTGCCCGGGCGCCGAGGCATCGTAGCCGAGTGCTGGCCGAAAATCCCAGTTCGGTACCGGAGAGATCGCTGTCGCAAAGGGATCCAGCAGCAGCCTGTTGAAATTGAAGCGATGTCCCTGCTCAGGTTGATATGGACCATCCACGCGGTAGGCATACAGTTGACCGGAACGTATCCCTTCAACCCACAGATGCCACACATCACCGGTGCGGTTGCGCGCGGGATCGAAATCAAGAACCCTCGCCGGGGTCGAGTCTGCAGATTGGTCAAATAATTCAAGACGAACGCGGCTGGCGTGACGGCTGAACAAGGAGAAGTTTACCCCCCCCGCATATTCATGGGTTCCCATCGGCAATGGAACACCCCTGCGGACCTCGGTATGTTCGGAGACGTCGGCTGCGTAATCATGCAGTGGGCGTTCGGGTGTTGTCATCTTCGTATTCAATTATCTCCGCCACAAAGCTCGGGTGAATTCGAAAGGGAACCACCATGCCGGGGCTTTGCAATAAGAGTAACGCCATATTGTGAAAACAGCCAGCACCCGGGCGCGACAGGTGCAACGATCTGTCGTGCCCGCCATCTGACAACACACGTATTCATCTCCACCCGCTCCGGCACAGTGCCGCAGATTGCACATGGATAAAATCTTGAGCTTCACTCTCCGTTCTATCTCGCCATCGTTTCAAAATCTTCTGCGCAAGCGGTGTTAAGCCATTTGTCACCCCAGGGTATGATCCCGGTGAGCACGGGGTTGACGATGTTCTGCCCGGCCGCCACCGGCTCAATATCGAAGCAAGCATTCAGGTTGACTTGCCCTTGCGTAACATCCAGCCGATGGCGACCAGCGCCCAGCCCCAGCCCTTGGCAGGATAAATCGACTGCGCGAGGGCGAAGCTGTGCATCGCATCCAACAACAGATACACGGCCAGCAACAACCCAACGGCTGCCACGCCTGGTACAGGATAGAACAGCATCAGGCCGCCGATAATGAACAGCAGGACAGGTTTGATCCAGTCCATGACGTTCTTCGGGCTATATTTATAGATGTGAACGGCCCATAAACTACCGCCGACAAGCAATAGCCAGCCGACAAAAATTGCGGTGCTCAGGGACATCACACCCGGCAGCAAAATACCTGCCGTTCCCAGCACGATCAGCAGGATCCCGATTATTGAAGTATGAGATCCGAATTTTTCGTGGGCAATTTTTTCAATGGGCAAAATGTTCATTTTTTTTCTCCTCCATCAACCTGCGGCTGCAACCTTAATGTGGAACAACCTCTGGACGAGGCAATTCTTTGGTCGCGAGCGAAAGCGCCAGACTCGTTACTGAAGGATTCAGACTATCGACCATCGAGCTTGGAATCAGGATCGTGGCTCCGCGCTCCTTGGTGGTCTCGTAAATGATGTTCATGGCTCTGAGTTGGAGTGCGGCGGGATGGCCGGCATAAGTATTGGCGGCTTCGACGAACTGCCCCGCGATCGCGGCTTCGGCTGACCCGAGTATCACCCGTGCCTGCTTCTCGCGCTCGGCCTGGGCCTGGCGCGACATGGCATCCTGCAAGGCTTCAGGGAGGGCGACGTCGCGATCTCCACCGAACCCACTGTTATGCCCCAGGGAGCCGTCTTTGCGCCGATCTCGTTTTTCAGCTGTTCGTCGGCATCCTTGCGATCGGACAACAATGAGGCCAGCATCGAAGACCCGATCATCTCGCGCAACGAGGTTTGTGCAACTTGGTCGATCGCCGCGCGATAATCGGTGATGGCCAATGCTGCTTTTTCAGCATCATGCACGTGCCAGAAAATGATCGCATCGACATTGACCGGAACCGTGTCCCTGGTCAGCGCCTGCTCGGCGTTGAAGCCCGTGGTCTGTATGCGCTCATCGATCACGGCGATCACGTTGTCGATGACCGGAATGATGATGAACATGCCGGCTCCCTTGACGCTTTGCAGTTTGCCCATCCTCAGGATGACAAACTTCTGCCAGGTATTGGCCATCTTCAATGACATCGCGACAATCACTGCGACGGCGAAGAACGCCAGCGCCAGATGGAGACTCACCCATTCGCCTGCGGCAAGACCCGCGAGGATAAGAACGAAAATCAGAAATGACGTGATTGGATTCATGTGAATTGCTCCTTAGTGTTTGGTTCAACTCTTCAAGCTTACATGTTGTCGCAAATCATTTCTGTGCGGTAGCACACCAACGGGCAATCAATCAGGTAACAGCATCCACGTCATGATCGGGTCATCGCTGCCACAAAACTCGTGCAGATTCTAGCGGAACAGCCACACCGGCACGGTGAGGGATGAGCCGCGGCGTATAGTCCGATACCGGGCGGACGGCAGGCACGCTTGCCTGGTAGGCAAATCCGCCTGTCGCACCCACCAGCTGCCGCACGCGTTTCATTTCCACGCGCTCAGGCGCGGCATCGTTTATGCCATCGGCGTATAGCTCGACTCGCACTGCCTCCGCGTCGAGGCCATCGAGATACAGTTGAACCTCGAATACATGCTGCTCGCCAAGGGTTTCGACCTTCACTTCGCCGAAGCGCAGTGCTGCCCATTTTTGTTCGATATCGTGACTCCAGTTGATCAAATCCGCGCCGAACCTGCCTTTATCGGCTGCACGCGCGAGATAGGCTGATGCGGCTCGAAGGTAGTGTCGCTCGGTGTAATCCCGCACTGCACGACAGCTGGAGAAGCGCGGCGTCAATTGCGCCATGCTCTCCCGCATGCGCGCCACCCAGGCGACGGGAATCCCCTGCTGGTCGCGCGTATAAAATTCGGGAATCACCTGATGTTCAAGCAGGTCATAAAGTGCCTCTGCCTCGCGTGCATCCCAGGCCGGATCATCCCCGTGTTCCTGTCCATCCCCCAGCGCCCAACCGACTTCCGGCGAGTAGGCCTCGGCCCACCAGCCGTCCAGTTCGGACAGATTGATGCCGCCATTTACCAGCACTTTCATGCCGCTCGTCCCGCATGCTTCCCAGGGACGGCGTGGCGTGTTGAGCCAGACATCCACCCCCTGCACCAGCTGCTCGGTCAAACGCATGTCGTAGTCGCTGAGGAAGATCACATGCGGGCGCACCTCCGGACCGCGGATGAAGTGTATCCATTCCTGGATCAATGCCTGACCTTCGAGATCTGCAGGGTGTGCCTTGCCGGCCATGATGAGTTGCACCGGGCGTTGCGGATTCGTCAGCAGGCGCAACAGTCTTTCCGGGTCGTGCAACAATAGGTTCGGCCGCTTGTAGCTCGCAAAACGCCTTGCAAAACCCAGCGTCAGGATATCGCGATCAAACAGATGTTTCGCGGCTTCAACTTTCTCGTGCGGCGAACCCGAAACGGTCAGCTGTCGGGATAACCGTTCGCGCGCATATTCAACCAGGGAGTCGCGGGCAAGGCTCCGGAATTGCCAGAGCCTGGCATCCGGGACTTTGCGTATGTTCTGCTCCAGGGTCTCCGCCATGCCCAGCCAGCGATCCTTTCCGCATGCCTCCGTCCAGAGATCGTCTGAGGGCGCAGAATCCCAAGTCGGCATATGGACACCGTTGGTCACGTGGCCGACCGGGATTTCGTCTTCCGGCCAGCGCGGAAACAGCGACGCGAAAAGGCGGCGGCTCACTTTTCCATGCAGGCGACTCACGCCGTTGACGGCCCCGCTGCCTCGTATCGCCAGATAGGCCATGTTGAAAGGCTCCAATTCGTCATCGGGGTTCAGGCGGCCCAGCGCCAGCAAGTCCCGGAGCGGTATGCCAAGCTGCGTGCGTACATACCAGCCCAGGTATTGTTCGATGAGCGCCGGGGCGAAGCGATCGAATCCCGCGGCCACCGCAGTATGCGTGGTGAACAGGTTGCCCGCGCGGGTGACTGCCAGTGCCGCCTCGAAGCCCTGCCCGGTTTCTTCCATGAAACTTCGCGCCCTTTCCAGAACTGCCAGTGCCGCATGGCCTTCATTCAGGTGGCAGACTTCCGGCTTGATGCCGAGCGCAGCAAGCAGGCGCCACCCGCCGATCCCGAGCAGCATTTCCTGTTCGAGGCGCAGCTCCGGCCCGCCGCCGTATAGCTCGCTGGTGATGCCGCGGTGCGCGGGATAATTCGCCGCGTCGTTGCTGTCCAGCAAATACAGCTTGACGCGGCCGACCTGAACTTGCCAGGCACGCAGCCAGACCGCATAGCCGGGCAAGGCGATCTCCAGCCTCAGCCACTCCCCGTCCGGTTTGCGCAGCGGGGTGATCGGCAACTGGCCCGGGTCGTTGTATGGGAAAAGTGCCTCTTGCGCGCCGACTTTGTCGATCACCTGGCGAAAATATCCCTGCTGGTAGAGCAGCCCCACGCCGATCACCGGAATACCCAGATCGCTGGCAGCCTTGAGCTGATCGCCGGCCACGTTGCCCAGCCCGCCGGAGTAGATCGGCAAGGCTTCGCTCAACATGTATTCCATGCTGAAATAGGCGACACAACTCAACGGAGCTTTAGGATGGGTTTGCTGAAACCACGCGGGCGCCACATTCTCATCCCGCCTGGCTTGCAGCAGATCGTCGATTTTCTTGCGGAAAGCGCGATCGGCCAAAACATCCTGCAGCTTCTCCCGCGAGACGGTCTGCAAAACCACCCAGGGATTCCGGGTCAATTCCCAGAGCGGGGAATCAAGCTGCCGCCAGATTTCATCGGCGCCATGGTTCCACGCCGAACGCATATCCAGGGCAAGCTCGGACAAAGAGCCGAACCCTTCCACGTCCGCGGTTACAAGACGTTCCTTCGGGTGCCATATCCACTTTGCTTCGATCATGGTCTTTCCTTCAAGTTGTGTGTGGCTTAAATCTTCGGCTATCGGGCGGGTGACGCCAGCGCTGCAGCAACGATGTTTTGCGCTTCGTCGAGAATGCGGCGCAGGTGATCCTCACCGCGAAAGCTCTCGGCATAGATCTTGTAGATGTCCTCGGTGCCGGACGGGCGGGCCGCGAACAATCCGCTTTCTGCTGTCACCTTCAACCCGCCGATGGGTGAGTTGTTTCCCGGCGCCTCGGTGAGTTTGTTCCGGATTTTTTCACCCGCGAGCTCCGCCGACAGCACCTGCTGCGGCGACAGCTTTGCCAACTGTTGCTTTTGTTCCGGAGTCGCAGCAGCTTCGACGCGATCATAACAGGATGCACCGAGCTCGCGCTCAAGATCGCGGTAGATTTCGCCGGGATCGCGGCCCATGCGCGCGGTGATCTCCGCCGACAGCAACGCGGGAACAGTGCCATCCTTGTCGGTTGTCCAGACGCTTCCGTCTCGACGTAAAAACGCCGCGCCCGCGCTCTCTTCCCCGCCGAAGCCCAGCGAACCGTCGAGCAGGCCGTCGGCGAACCACTTGAAGCCGACCGGCACCTCGTAGAGCTTGCGGCCGAGCTTCGCCGCGACGCGGTCGATCATCTGGCTGCTGACGACCGTCTTGCCAACCATCGCGGTTTTGCTCCAGTTCGGCCTGTGCTGGAAGAGATAGAAAATGGCGACGGAAAGGTAATGGTTGGGCGGCAGCAATCCCTCATTGCGGGTGACGATACCGTGCCGGTCATGGTCGGTATCGCAGGCGAAGGCGACGTCGTAGCGATCCTTGAGGTCGATCAGGCGCTGCATCGCGTAAGGCGATGACGGATCCATGCGTATCCGGCCGTCCCAATCGACCGTCATGAAACGGAAGGTCGGATCGACGATTTCGTTGACCACCGCAAGATTCAAACCGTAGTGCTCGGCGATCTGTCCCCAATAGTGAACGCCGGCACCGCCAAGCGGGTCAACGGCCATGCGGATGTTCGCGCTGCGAATCGCATCCATGTCGAGCACGCTGCCGAGATCGCTTACGTAGGCGTTGAGATAGTCGTGCCGGTGCGTGGTGGATGCGCGCAGCGCTTGCGCGTAGGTGATACGCTTCACGCCTGCGAGGCCGCCCTCGAGCAGCGCATTGGCCCGTGCTTCGATCCAATTCGTGATGCCGTTGTCCGCCGGCCCGCCGTTGGGCGGGTTGTACTTGAAGCCGCCGTTGCCGGGCGGATTGTGCGATGGCGTGATGACAATGCCGTCGGCAAGGCCCGTTTTGCGTCCGCGGTTGTAGGCAAGGATCGCGTGCGAAATCACCGGCGTGGGCGTGTATTCGTCCTTGTCCGCGATCATGATCTCCACGCCGTTGGCCGCCAGTACTTCGAGCGCGCTGGCGCAAGCCGGCTCGGATAGCGCATGCGTATCGATTCCCAAAAACAGCGGGCCATCGATGCGCTGCTGTGTGCGGTAATCGCAAATCGCCTGGCTGATGGCCAGCACATGCCATTCGTTGAAGCTGTTTTTGAACGCGCAACCGCGATGTCCCGAGGTGCCGAATGCGACCCTTTGCGCCGGCACTGACGGATCGGGCACATTGCTGTAGTAGGCCGTGACGAGTCTGGAAACATTGACCAACATGGCCGGCGTGGCGTGCTTGCCCGCCAATGGACTTACTTTCATTTCCACGTTATCTCCTGCATTACCGATTGTCCTTGGAAGCGCGGAAATTCGCCAGCAGGGCTTTGGCCTTCCCGCACACGTTGTCGACGGTAAAACCGTACTTGTCCAGTACAACCGCGCCCGGCGCAGAGGCGCCGAAGGTTTCCACGACCAGCATGTCGCCCCGCGTACCGATGTAACGATCCCAGCCTTGCGGTACGCCCATTTCGACCGCGAGCCGCGCGCCGACAGAAGGCGGCAGCACCGCATCGCGGTCGGCTTGCGGCAAAGCCTCGAACAACTCCCAGCTCGGCATCGAGACACAGCGCACGGCTATTCCCTGCTGTTGCAAACGCTCCGCCGCGGCCACGATCAGGCCGACTTCGGAACCGCTGGCGATCAGGATCAGCTCCGGCTTGCCGCCCGGCGCATCAAACAGCACGTAGGCGCCGCGGCGCAATCCATCCGCCGCGGCGTAGCGGCTGCGATCGAGCGTGGGCAGGTCCTGCCGGGTCAATACCAGCATCACCGGCCTGTTGCGTTCTTCCAGCGCGACCCGCCAGGCAACCGCGGTTTCGTTGGCGTCGCCGGGGCGGATCACGACAAGTTTCGGAATCGCGCGCAGGCTGGCAAGCTGTTCCACCGGCTGGTGCGTGGGGCCGTCCTCGCCGACGGCGATACTGTCGTGCGTGAACACATGCACGACGTGCAGCCCCATCAGCGCAGCCAGCCGGATGGCCGGGCGCATGTAGTCGGAGAAGATCAGAAAGGTAGCACCATACGGAATAAAGCTGCCGTGCGCGGCAAGGCCGTTGACGATGGCGCCCATAGCATGTTCGCGTATGCCGAAGTGCAGGTTGCGTCCGGCATGGCTCCAGCCGGCGCTGTCCGAACCTTGTTGGTCCGTGTTTTTTTCCGGAGCAGGATTGAAATCGCCCATGCCTTTCAAGGCCGTTTTCGTCGACGGGTCGAGGTCGGCCGATCCGCCGGTCAGTGCGGGCAGCCTGGGCGCGATCGCATTCATTACCTTGCCGGATGCATCGCGCGTGGCAAGGCCCTTGGCATCGGCGTTAAATACCGGGATGTCCGCATCCCAGCCCGGCGGCAGTTCGTCGCGCAGGCGGTACCGAAGCTCCTCGGCCATATCCGGAAACGCCTTGGTGTAGGCGCTCAGCGACACGTTCCATGCTGATTCGTTCTGCGCGCCGCGTTGCACCGCCTCGCGGAAATGTGCCAGCGCCTCGTCCGGTATCAGGAAATTCGGCTCGGTCGGCCAGCCGAGTTTCTGCTTGGTCTTGCGCACGTCGTCCACGCTCAGCGGGGAGCCGTGTGACTTGAAGCTGTCCTGCTCGGGCGAGCCGTAGCCGATATGGGTACGCACCAGGATCAGCGACGGTCGCGCGGTTTCCGCACGTGCAGCGGCCAGTGCGGTGTCGAGCGCGGCCACATCGTTGCCGTCCGCCACCGATACGGTGTGCCAGCCGTAAGCCTCAAAGCGCAGTGCGCGATTCTCGGTGAAGCTGATATCCGTGCCGGCGGCCAGGGTGACGCGGTTGTCGTCGTAGAGGCAGGTGAGCTTGCCGAGCTTGAGATGGCCGGCCAGCGAGGCCGCTTCGGAAGCCACGCCTTCCATCAGGTCGCCGTCGCTGACGAGAGCATAGGTATGGTGATCGATGAGTGCGCGACCGGGCCGGTTGTAGCGGGCCGCGAGTTGCGCCTCGGCGATCGCCATGCCGACCGCATTGCCGAAGCCCTGTCCCAGCGGCCCGGTGGTGGTTTCCACACCGGGCGTGTGTCCGCGCTCGGGATGCCCCGGCGCCTTGCTGCCCCATTGGCGGAACTGCCTGATATCGTCCAGCGTCAGGTCATAACCCGTCAGGTACAACAGACTGTAGAGCAATGCCGAACCGTGTCCGGCCGAGAGCACGAAGCGGTCGCGATTGAACCAGTGCGGATTATTCGGGTTGTACCTGAGCCAGCGCGTCCACAGCACATAGGCCATGGCCGCGGCCCCGAGCGGCAAACCCGGATGTCCGCTGTTGGCCTTCTGCACCATGTCCACCGACAGGAATCGAATGGTGTTGATGCATTGCTGATCGAGTTCGACGGACATGACTGACTCCTGATTGAATGCATGGCGGGTGAATTGGGGGCGCGGATTATCCGGTCACGCAACCGGATTCATCTGTGCCGTGCCGGTTTGCCCGAGCCAGTCCCATGCGGCGTCCTCGCGCACGAAATCGAAATGCCGCACCTGCGCGTGGACAAAATGCTTTGCAATGTTCGGCATGATATTTGCCAAAGCACCGTCCGCGACGACCGCAACTTTCTCGATCTTCCCAATATGATCCTTGAGGAACTTCACGTGAGCAAGCATCGCAGCAAAGTCTTTCCACCCGGGAAAGGATTTTGCGTGTATCAATACCCCATGCAGCTTCCCGTGTCCCTGCAGATAAGTATCGACCTGGCTCGCCAGCGTCGTGAAGTCTGCCGCTTCAAGCAGCCCTTCCGGATGCAGCACGAGTATGCCCTCGTCGTGACGCAATTCGTAGTTGATCATCGGGTATCCTCCATTGGGTAATGACGCGAATATTTCCTGGACGATGGACATGCACAGCAACATCCTTGGCCGCGTGCATGTAAAGCAGCATGCCCGCTCCGGAAGGGCGGGTCTGTTGGTTACCGCACCCAGGATGTATCGGGATGCCCAGGATGCTCCCGCTGCATGGCATGGATGGAAATGAGCGCAGGGTATCGATACGCAACTGGTCGAGTTGCGCGGTGACCGTCATGGCCATTTCCCGCCCCGACGGCTCTGCGCAAGCGCGGCGCTTTTTGATGCGATGCATGCAATCAGATCGTTCCAGGATTTTGCAAAAGATTCGGTGCCTTCCCGTTGGAGATCTGCGGCAAGTACCTCATCGTTGATGCCCTCGCGGGTGAATTCCGCGATTACCGCTTCCACCGTTTCGACATTACCTGCATCAACCGGCAATACGTCATCTATTTTGCCGTGCTCGGCGAAGGCGAGCAGTGTCTTTTCCGGGATGGTATCGACCGTATCCGGTGCCGCGAGCGCTTCGACGTAAAGGGTGTCAGAGGCTGCAGGATCCTTGGTACCCGTGCTGGCCCACAGCAGGCGTTGCGGCTGCGCCCCTGAAGCGGCCAGTTTCTGCCAGCGTTTTGATGCCAGCAGGTCACGGTAGGCTTTGTAGGTGCGCATCGCGATCGCGATACCAAGACGGTTGTTGCGGAATTCACCCTGGGCCTTGTCCTTGACCGCGACATCCCAGCGGCTGACGAACAGCGATGCGACGGAACCGACCGTTGGATCGAGTCCGGCGGCAATGCGCCGCTCGATGCCGCGCATGTACGCTTCGGCGGCCGCGATGTAGTGCTCGCGGGAAAACAGCAGCGTGACGTTCACCGGGACGCCGGCGAAGATCGCTTCCTCGACCGCGGGGATACCGGCCGGTGTGCCCGGAATCTTGATGAACAGATTGGGGCGCTGCGCACGCGCATGCAATTGCACAGCCGCCTTGAGCGTGGCTGCGGTATCGTCGGCGAGCAGCGGCGATACTTCCAGCGAGACCCAGCCGTCGATACCGCCGGTCGCCTCAAAGATCGGCCTGAACAGATCGGCGGCCCGGGTCAGGTCTTCCAGTGCAAGCTCGAAGAACAGCGCCTCGTCCGACTTGCCCGCGAGCGTTTTGTTGCGGATCGCGTCATCGTAGAAATCACCATTCCGGATGGCATGATCGAAGATGGTGGGATTGGAGGTCAGCCCCGTCACCGAAAGCTCGCTGATATAGCGTGCCAGTGTGCCGCTGGTCAGTAGCTCGCGCGTGATGTTGTCGAGCCAGAGACTTTGGCCGAGATCGTGCAGTTGTTGTGTGGCTTTCATTTTTTTTCCTTCACCAGTATCGGGTTCTGCCAGCTTCCGTCTGCCGCGATGAGCGCGTCAGCCTGCTTCGGCCCCCAGCTGCCGGGTTTGTAGGGGAGAACCTTGTTATGCGTATCAAGAACCGGATCGACCACCACCCATGCGGCCTCAACCGCATCCTCGCGGGTGAACAGCGCACCGTTGCCGGCCATCGCATCGCTCAGCAGCCGCTCGTAGGGCGATTCAACGTCCGACTGTTCATCCAGCAGGAGCAACTCGCGCTGGTCGCCGACGAATTCCTTGCCGGCGCGCTTCACGCGTGCCGCGAGCGCGACGGCAGTGTTGGGAGACAGGCGGAAGCGCAGATAATTGGCATGCCCGTTTACCGGTGCCGAATCGTCGAACAATCTTTGCGGCGGGGGTTTCAACTCCACCAGTACCTCGGCCGCGGTGGCCGGCAGGCATTTGCCGGAACGCAGATACCACGGCACGCCCTGCCAGCGCCACGAGTCGATGAACAGCCGCATGGCGCAGAAAGTCTCGACGTCGGAATCCTTCGCCACGCCCGGCTCCTTGCGGTAACCGGCGTACTGGCCGCGCACCACATCGTCGGACTGCACCGGCCGCATGGCCTGGAACACCTTGGCTTTTTCGCTGTGCACGGCACCATAACCCTGGTAGGCCGGCGGCTCCATCGCCAGCAGCGCGACGATCTGGAACAGGTGATTCTGGATCACATCGCGCAGGCAGCCGGCGCTTTCATAGAATGCGCCGCGGCCCTTCACGCCGAAATCCTCGGCCAGCGTGATCTGCACGCTGGCGATGCAGTTGCGGTTCCAGATCGGTTCGAGGAAGGAATTGGCGAAACGGAAATAGAGGATGTTCATGATCGCCTCCTTGCCGAGATAATGGTCGATGCGGAAGATCGCGTCTTCCTCGAACACCGACAGCGCGACCTTGTTGAGCGCCCGTGCCGATGCCAGATCGCGTCCGAACGGCTTTTCCACAATGACGCGTGCATGCTCGGCCAGACCTGCCGCACCAAGATTCCTAATCACTGTCGCAAACAGTGCCGGTGGAATGGCGAGATAGTGCGCCGGTCGTTTGGCCTCGCCCAAAGCCAGCTTGAGCGCTTTGAACGTGGCCGGATCGTTGTAATCACCGCTTACATATTGGAGCAGGGAAAGAAGACGGGCCAGGGCTTCCCGGTCATCGATCCTGCCCGCTTGCTTGATGCTGTCCTTCGCCCGTTTGCGCAGTTGCGCCACACTCCACTTCGATGAGGCCACACCCACGACCGGCACATCGACCTCGCCGCTCTTCGTCATCGCGTACAGCGCCGGAAAAATCATCTTGTGGGCGAGATCACCGGTCACACCGAAGATCACCAGCGCATCGGCCGACATCGCGCGGCTATGCACGTTGCCCATCCTGGCGCTCATTTCTTCTTCTCGTCGTGCCCGCCAAATTGCTTTCGCATCGCGGACAGCAGCCGGTCGGCATAGTCGGCACTGCCGCGCGACGCGAAGCGCTCGAATAGCGCCGTGCTGATCACCGGCGTCGGCACGCCCTCGTCGATGGCGGCCAATGCCGTCCAGCGCCCCTCGCCCGAATCCGACACGCGGCCCGAGAACCCGCTGAGATCGCCATCTTCCGCCAGCGCGGCTGCGGTCAGGTCGAGCAGCCATGACGATACCACGCTGCCGCGCCGCCAGACTTCCGCGATCTGCGGCAGATCCAGCTCATACTGGTAATACTCGGGGTCGCGCATCGGCGCGGTCTCGGCATCGCTGTCATGCGACTGCTTGCCGGCGTTGGCGTTGCGCAGGATGTTCATTCCTTCGGCATAGGCCGCCATCAGGCCGTACTCGATGCCGTTGTGGACCATCTTGACGAAATGGCCCGCACCGGTGGGGCCGCAGTGCAGGTATCCGTGTTCGGCAGGGCCGGGATTGCCCTGCTTGCCCGGGGTGCGTTCCGCCGCCGCCACACCGGGTGCGATGCTCCTGAAGATCGGGTCCAGATGTTTGACGGCCTCACCCTCTCCGCCGATCATCAGGCAGAAACCTCGCTCTTCGCCGAACACACCGCCGCTGGTGCCGCAGTCGACGTAATGTATATTCCTCGACTTGAGCGCGCTGGCTCTGTAGATGTCATCGCGGTAGTAGCTGTTGCCGCCGTCGATGACGGTGTCGCCCGCATCCAGGTGCCCGGCCAGGTCCTCGACGGTCTTGCCGGTCACGGCAGCCGGCACCATCACCCAGACCGCGCGCGGTTTGGCCAGCTTGCCGACCAGTTCCTCGATAGAGGCGGCACCCTGAACCCCGTCGCCCGCAAGTTTCTTCACTGCATCGGGATTCACATCGTAGACGACACATTGGTGGCCATCCCTGGTCAGGCGCCGCACCAAACTGGCGCCCATGCGCCCTAAACCGATCATGCCTAACTGCATTTTGCATCTCCCTGTTTAATTGGCGACAACCAACGGCACCAGTAATGCGGACTCGACCAGCACATCGACACCCGCCGCCGGCATGATCGCGCGTGCCGGAATATCACTGCCGCCACGCCACATATCCACCGCACGATGCTTGGACTCGCCGTTGACCAGAAAGGTCACCTTCCGGCTACGATTCAGCCGGGCCGCACTCAACGACACACGCTGTGGCGGCGGTTTGGGCGCGTCCAACACCGCCAGCGTGTCCGGCGAACCTGACGCCGTCCCCCAATCATGTCCGGGAAACAGGCTTGCGGTGTGGCCGTCTTCGCCCAGCCCGAGCAGCACCAGATCGAAATCGGCAACTGTCCGCAACGTTTCGGCATACAGCCTTGCAGCTTGAAATGCTCCCAACTCCGCCGGTATCGCATGCAATTGAGACCGGGGGATGGACACATGATCGAGCCAAACCTCGCCAGCCATGCGCGAGTTACGCGCAGGATCGGCTGGCGGCAGGCAACGTTCATCGCCGAAATAGATATGCCACGAGGACCACTCGGTTCGGGCCGAGCGCAGCCCGTGATAAATCCTGCGCGGGGTGTTTCCGCCGGCAAGCACAAGATGGAATTGACCGCTGCGATATATAGCCTGTGCCGCGCTGGCAAGAATGATCTCGTTCGCCGCTTGCTGCAATGCCAGCTCATCGGCGGTTGCATGCCAGCGGCACTGTTGTGATTCTGCGCGATTCATCGCTCAGTACTCGCCACCCATCGCCCGCAGGCGCATCTTCAGCGATGCGATCTCATCAAACAGCTGAAGTGCCAGCGCCGCTCCGGCAAGATCGATATCGAATTCCTGCTGCAGGTGCAACACCCTGCGGGCACGGTGCAGGCTGGCACCGCCGAAGCGCCAGAGAGCCGGTTCCGGGCCTTGCGGTTCCAGCACGCCGACATCCACCAGCGCAATGATCTGTTCATCGTGGACTGCGCAGGCGCGGCACAGATCCGCCAGCGTCAATCCGGTTTGCTCTTCCAGTATGCATATGGAAAATTGTGTCGAATTGTTATCGGTATTCATTTCCCATACTCCTAATTTGGCACTCCCAGTTTGGCGCGCGGATTGAAGTTAAGTTCATTTTCCATCTTGCGGTACAACGCTTTGGCAGCTTCGCTATCGGCCGGCGGCAGCGCGATGGCCAATATCACATAGCAGTCCCCGGGCGGGTCGCCTGGCAAGCCGCGCCCCTTCAGCCGCAGCTTGCGCCCTGATCCCGAGCCCTCCGGTATCTTGAGCTCCACGATGCCTCCCAGCGTCGGCACCTTGACCGTTGCGCCCAGAGCCGCCTCCCAGGGCGCCACCGGCAAGTCGATATAAAGGTCGCGGCCATCGACACGATAAATCGGGTGCGCCCGGAATTCGACCTGTAGATACAGATCGCCCGCGCGGCCTTCTCCGATGCCGCCACTGCCCTGCCCGGCGAGGCGGATGTGCTGGCCTTCGCGGATACCTTTTGGAATGGCTACGTTGAGCACCCGTTCTTTGGTGATGACATGGCCCTGTGCGTCGACTGCAGGGACATGCAGCGTGATGGTGCGGGTTGCGCCCCGGTAAGCGTCTTCAAGGTCGATGAGCACCCTGGCGTGGTGGTCCTCGCCTTTTGCATTGGGGGCAGCGCGTCCTGCGCCGCCTTGCCTGAACTGGTTGCCGAATAGGGATGCAAAAAAATCGCTGTAGTCTCCCCCGTCGCCCGTACTGAAACCGCCGCCGCTGAACTCGAAGCCGGCATTCCAGTCCGGTGGCGGGCGAAACTCCTGCCCGCCCTTGTAGTTGGCGCCGAGCTGATCGTAAGCCGCGCGTTTTTCCGCGTCCTTCAGCACTTCATAGGCCTCGCCCAGTTCCTTGAAGCGCGCCTCGGCATTGGCCTCCTTGCTGACATCCGGATGGTATTTGCGGGCCAGCTTGCGGTAGGCACGCTTGATCTCATCCTGGGTCGCGTCACGCGCGACCCCCATGATCTTGTAATAGTCCTTGAATTCCATCTGTTCGATCCTCTGCAATGATACGACGGCTTTCTCTCGGTAATGATGAATCAACGCACGGCAGCCTGCCGGTAAAAAAGTGTCAATTGCCTGTACACACCCGGGCAGCGATGTTTCAAAACCTCCGGCGTGGTAAAAAAATACTCGCTCGCGACCGCGAAGAATTCCGCCGGGTTGGTCGCTGCATACGGGTTGATCCAGGCTGATTTCCCTGCCGCCACCTGCGAACGCAGCGCATCGTAAGCCAGGCTGAAGTCCTCCGCCCATCTTTTCCGGCTCATGCCGCGGCGCAGGGGCGGCAATCCGTTCGCTACCCCATTGAGGCCATCCAGCTTGTGCGCGAACTCGTGCAACACCACATTATGGCCCGCCTGCGGATGATAGGTATCGCGCTCCACGTCATGCCACGACAGGATCACCGGGCCGCGCAACCATGCCTCGCCCGTCAAATCGCTTGCGTCGTTATGTACCAGGCCTATGGCATCGGTCTGCGGGTGATTGACCCGGAACGCGCCGGGATAGAGGATGACTTCGACCCAATTGTCGAAGTAATCGATATCCAGATTCAGGATCAGCAAGCAGGCCTGGGCAGCGACCGCCACACGCATTGCCGGCGTCACCTCAAGTCCCTGCACACCGTTGACCGCCTTGCTGTGCAGGAACCACGTCGCCAGTTCGCGCAGCCGTGCCATTTGCACTGCGTCCAACCCGTGCAGCATCGATATTCGGCGCGTCACGCCGGACCAGACATGATGCGGTATCGGGTCAACCCGGAGTATGCGGCGCATATGCCAGCGCCGTAGCCTGGCGCCGATGTTGCGCTGTGCCATGTTCATCCCTGTCCGCAACATGCCGGCATGATCCTGGTTGCAGCAACCTGCACCATGCAGCCGGCTTCAAACAAGTCCTCAATCAGCGTTCGAGACGCTCGACCAGTTTCTCCAGTTGCTGGCCAACGGCATCCCATATACCCATGGGTCCGGCCTTCTCGATCTCATCCACGCGCCAGTTATCCAGTGATTTCATCCTGAGTTCGTCCAGCCAGACGGAAAATTTGTCGCGCTCCTGCTTCAGACTCGCCAAACTATCCCGGATCTCAGCGTGTTCGGGACCTCTGCCGACTCCTTTTTCGGCACGCGCGATGAGCTCGTCAAAATGCTTTATACGTGATTCATATTCCATAATATTTTGCCGCATCAAGTGATTGGTGTCTGTCATTTCGCTTCTCCTTAGTTTGCAACCAGGGTCACCCCAATGGCTGTTAATTTAGTTTCCGGATCGGACCGTGTCAGTGCGGTGGCATACATAGCAAGATGCTTGCTCAGCTATTCCCATTGTCGCATGTGATGATCACGGCTGTTTCCTTGTGCCAGTATCTCCGCCACAATGACTGCACTATCTGCCATCATACTCAAGTATTCGGCCGCTGAAGTATCGGATAGAATGCGCGTATCGAATTCTAACTTACGCTTAAGGACACATCATGTATCAAATCGCCCCGAGCATTCTTTCTGCAAATTTCGCCAGACTGGGTGAGGAAGTCGACGATGTTCTCGCCGCCGGCGCGGACATCGTGCACTTCGATGTGATGGACAACCATTATGTTCCCAACCTGACCATCGGCCCGCTGGTCTGTGAAGCGCTGCGCAAGCATGGCGTGACCGTGCCGATCGACGTGCACCTGATGGTCAAGCCGGTGGACCGCATCATTCCCGATTTCGCCAAGGCGGGCGCGAGCTACATCACTTTCCACCCGGAAGCCTCCGAGCACATCGACCGCACCATCGGCCTGATCAAGGAAAGCGGCTGCAAGGCGGGGCTGGTGTTCAACCCGGCCACGCCGCTGGACGTGCTGGAATACACCCTGCCCAGGCTCGACATGGTGCTGCTGATGTCGGTGAACCCCGGATTCGGCGGGCAAAAGTTCATCCCTTATGTGCTGGACAAGGCACGCGCGGTGCGCAAGATGATAGACGCCGGCAAATACAGTTGCCGCCTCGAGATCGACGGCGGCGTCGGCCCGGCCAACATTCGCGAGGTGGCGGACGCCGGGGTCGATACATTCGTGGCCGGTTCGGCGATTTTCAGCAAGCGCAACGAAAAGGACAAGCACCGTTACGACACCGTGATCGGTGAAATGCGTGCCGAACTGGCGAAAGCAAGGAAGTAATGGAGCCGGTTCGCTTCCCGCTGGATATCTCCGCCGTCGTCATCGATCTCGATGGCACGATGCTGCATACCGCGCCGGAACTCACCGAGGCCGCCAACCGCATGCTGCGCGAGATGGATTACACCCAGGTGCCGCAGGAACTGCTGATGAGCTACATCGGCAACGGCATCAGCTGGCTGGTGAAGCGCGCGCTGACCGGCGACATGCATGCCACGCCCGATGCCGCGCTGTATGACCACGCGCTGCCGATTTTCGAAAGGCATTACACCGAGCTGCTGTTGAACAGCAAACCGTTCGGCGGCGTGATCGAGGGACTGGACGCGATGAAGGCGGCGGGTTACCGCCTGGGTTGCATCACCAACAAGGGGGCGCGCTACACCGAACCGTTGCTGAAGGGCACCGGGCTGGAGAATTATTTCGAGATCGTGGTGTCCGGCGATACGCTGGCGGAAAAGAAGCCCCATCCGATGCAGCTGTTGCACGCGGCAAAATTTTTCGGCATACCGGTCGAAAGGATGCTGCTGATCGGCGATTCGCTCAGCGACACCGTTGCCGCGCGCGCTGCGGGTTGCCCGGTGTTCTGCGTGCCCTACGGCTACAATCACGGTGAACCGGTCGACAATCTGTTTCTGGATGCGGTGATACCCGACCTGCCCGCCGCGCTGCCGCTGATCCGCCACGTTTGACCATGAACGCGCTTAACTTCCGCAATCCGAAAGAGACCGCATCCTGGCGATGGTGCTGATCGCATCGCCCGGTTTGGCGGGACAACGTCCCGTCGCAGTTTTGACAAGTTGAATCGGAGGTTATCCATGCCGCACCCCATCACCGAACAGGAATTCAAGTTGCTCGCGGAGCAAGGCTACAACCGCATCCCGCTGGTCGCCGAAACCTTTGCCGACCTGGACACCCCGCTGTCGCTGTACCTCAAGCTCGCCAACAAGCCGTATTCCTACCTGCTCGAATCCGTGCAGGGCGGCGAGCGCTTCGGGCGCTATTCGTTCATCGGCCTGCCGGCCGACACGCGCATCACGGTACGCGGCCAGCAGGTGACGCTGACGCACAAGGAAACAGCGACCACCCACGAGGTGGAAAACCCGCTGGACTTCATCAGTGAATACCAGTCCCGCTTTAATGTTGCCCCGCTGCCCGGTCTGCCGCGCTACACCGGCGGCCTGGCCGGTTACTTCGGCTACGAAACGATACGCTATATCGAACCGCGCCTGGCCCAATCCAACAATAACAGTCCACAGAAGCCCGATGCGATCGGCACACCCGACATCCTGCTGATGCTGACCGAACAACTCGCGGTGATCGACAACCTGTCCGGCAAGCTCACGTTCATCGTGTATGCCAATCCGTCCATGGACGACGCCTATGAACTGGCACGCGAGAGGCTGCGCGAACTGGTCGGCCTGATGCGCCTGCCAGTGCAAATTCCGCACGCACCGCCGATGCATGGCGGCGAAGCGCGCTCGGAATTCGGCGAGTCCGCATTCAAGCTGGCGGTGGAAAAGGCCAAGCGTTACATTTTCGACGGTGACATCATGCAGGTGGTGCTGGCGCAGCGCATGTCGCAGCCCTTCCCCGCATCGCCGCTTTCGCTTTACCGCGCGCTGCGCAGCGTGAACCCTTCGCCCTACATGTTCTATTACGACATGAGTGATCATCACGTGGTCGGCGCATCGCCGGAAATACTGGTGCGGTTGGAACACCATACCGGGGAATCCGACAGTTCTCAGAATCAGCCGCGTAGTGCCTCCTACCCCACCGCGTCGGAGCCGAGCCTGGCACACGCCACCGTCACGGTACGCCCGATCGCCGGGACACGGCCGCGCGGCAAGACGCAACAGCAGGATGCCGAACTCGCCGAAGAACTGCTTGCCGATCCGAAGGAGCTGGCCGAACACCTGATGCTGATCGACCTGGGCCGCAACGACATCGGCCGCGTCGCGCGCAACGGCACCGTGAAGCTGACCGAAAAAATGATCATCGAGCGCTACTCGCACGTGATGCACATCGTTTCCAATGTCGAGGCTAGGCTCAAACCCGGCTACAACGCGATGGATGTGCTCAAGGCGACTTTTCCCGCCGGCACGGTATCCGGCGCCGCCAAGGTGCGCGCGATGGAAATCATCGACGAACTGGAACCCAGCAAGCGCGGCATCTACGCCGGCGCGGTCGGCTACCTCGGCTTCAACGGCGACATGGACCTGGCCATCGCGCTGCGCACAGCCGTGGTGAAGGACAACATGCTCTACGTGCAGGCCGGCGCGGGCATCGTCGCCGACTCGGTGCCGGAAAGTGAATGGATAGAAACCCAGAACAAGGCGCGCGCGGTGCTGCGTGCGGCGGAGATGGTGCTCAACGGGCTGGATGCTGAATTCGACCGTTAAGCCATGCTGCGCCTGACCGAAATCAAACTGCCGCTTGGCCATGCCGACGGCGACATCGTGGCTGCAATCATCAAGCGCCTGGATATCGCTGCCGATGAACTGGTCAGCCATGTCGTGTTCAAGCGCGGCGTCGATGCGCGCAAGAAGAGCGCGATCCTGTATACCTACACACTGGATGTCGCGCTGCGCGATGAAGCGGTGATTCTGGCGCGCTTCAGGGACGATCCGCATGTCCGCGTTACGCCGGATACAAGCTATCACTTTGTAGCTCATGCTCCAAAGCATCTGTCTTCCAGGCCTGTCGTTGTAGGGATGGGTCCCGCCGGGCTGTTTGCCGGGCTGCTGCTCGCGCAGATGGGCTTCCGCCCGCTGATCCTGGAGCGCGGCAAGGCCGTGCGCGAAAGGACCAAGGACACCTGGGGCCTGTGGCGGCAGGGTGTGCTCAACCCCGAGTCCAACGTGCAATTTGGCGAGGGCGGCGCAGGGACCTTTTCCGACGGCAAACTGTACAGCCAGATCAAGGACCCGCGCTATCTGGGCCGCAAAGTGCTTGAAGAATTCGTCAGGGCCGGCGCACCCGAAGAAATCCTTTACGTCAGCCACCCGCACATTGGCACGTTCCGGCTGGTCGGCATGGTGGAAAAGATGCGCGAGACGATACAGTCGCTGGGCGGCGAGATCCGTTTCCAAAGCCGCGTCGACGATATCGAGATCACGGACGGACCCAATGAAATCAAGTACGTCACCGGGGTGATGCTCTCCGGCGGCGAGCGCATCGCCACCGATCATCTGGTGCTGGCGGTCGGCCACAGCGCGCGCGATACCTTCGGGATGATCCACAAGCGCGGCATCTACATCGAAGCCAAGCCGTTTTCTATCGGCTTTCGCATCGAACACCCGCAGTCGCTGATCGATGCGGCGCGCTATGGAAAAAACGCGGGCAACCCGCAGCTCGGCGCGGCCGACTACAAACTGGTGCATCATGCCGGCAACGGGCGTTCGGTATACAGCTTCTGCATGTGCCCGGGCGGCACGGTGGTCGCGGCCACTTCCGAGCAGGGGCGGGTGGTCACCAACGGCATGAGCCAGTATTCGCGCAACGAACGCAACGCAAACAGCGGCATCGTGGTAGGCATCACGCCGCAGGATTACCTCGGCGATGCCCTTGCCGGGATGGAATTCCAGCGCCGCCTGGAGTCGCGCGCGTTTGAACTGGGCGGCGGCAATTACCGGGCACCCGCACAACTGGTCGGCGATTTCCTTGCCGGCAAACCCTCGACCCGGCTCGGCGGGGTGCTGCCGTCCTACCAACCCGGCGTGCACCTGACCGACCTGTCCGGCGCGCTGCCGGAATATGCGATAGCCGCGATACGCGAGGCATTGCCCGCATTTGCCAAGCAGATCAGGGGATTCGACCTGGCCGATGCGGTGCTGACCGGTGTCGAGACGCGCACCTCCTCGCCTATACGCATCAAGCGCAACCGCGATGATTTCCAGAGTGTCAACACCCGCGGGCTTTATCCAACCGGCGAGGGCGCGGGCTATGCGGGCGGGATACTTTCAGCCGCCGTGGACGGGATAGAGGTTGCCGAAGCGGTGGCATTAAGTATCATGCGAACTCTTGCGAAATGATTGGAACAAACATGCTGTTGATGATCGACAACTATGACTCGTTTACCTACAACCTGGTGCAGTATTTCGCCGAACTGGGCGAGGATGTGGTGGTGCACCGCAACGACGAGATCACCGTGGAACAGATCGAGATGCTGAACCCGCGGTACATCGTGATATCGCCCGGGCCTTGCACCCCCAACGAGGCGGGCATCTCGGTAGCGACCATCCTGCGCTTCGCCGGCAAGATCCCGATCTTGGGCGTGTGTCTCGGGCACCAGAGCATCGGGCAGGCATACGGCGGGCATATCATCCATGCCAAGCAATTGATGCACGGCAAGACATCATTGATTCACCACAACAATACCAGCGTGTTCACCGGCCTGGCCAACCCGTTCACCGCAACGCGCTATCATTCCCTGGTGATCGAGCGCGAGACCTTGCCGGATTGCCTGGAGATCACTGCATGGACCGACGATGGCGAGATCATGGGCGTGCGCCACAAGACCCTGGCCGTGCACGGCGTGCAATTCCACCCCGAGTCGATACTCACCGAACACGGCCACGACATGCTGGACAATTTTCTGAAAGGGAAGAAATGACCATGATCACCCCCCAGCAGGCTCTGGTCCGGCTGATCGAACAGCGCGAGATCTTTTACGACGAGATGCTGTCGCTGATGCGCCAGATCATGGGCGGGGAAGTCACACCGTCGCAGATCGCGGGCATACTCGTCGGCCTGCGCGTCAAGAAGGAAACCGTGGGCGAGATTTCCGCGGCTGCACAGGTGATGCGGGAATTCGCGACCAAGGTGCCGGTCAGCGACCGCGCGCATCTGGTGGACACCTGCGGAACCGGCGGGGATGCGGCGCACACCTTCAACATCTCCACCGCCAGCGCGCTGGTCGCGGCAGCCGCGGGCGCCCGGGTCGCGAAGCACGGCGGACGCTCAGTATCCTCGACCTGCGGTTCGGCGGACGTGCTGGAAGCGCTCGGCGTCAACCTCAGCCTCACCCCCGCGCAGGTCGGCCAGTGCATAGACCAGATCGGCATCGGTTTCATGTTTGCGCCGAATTTTCACGGGGCGATGAAGTATGCCGCGCCGGTGCGCCGCGAACTGGGCGTGCGCACCATTTTCAACGTGCTGGGACCGCTGACCAATCCCGCCGGCGCGGACAACCAGGTGCTGGGTGTGTTCCATCCCGACCTGGTCGGCATCCAGGCGCGTGTGCTGCAGCGCCTGGGCAGCCGGCATGTGCTGGTCGTCCACGGCGCCGATGGCATGGATGAGATATCGATCAGCGACGGCACCTACGTCGCGGAACTAAAAGACGACAAAGTCACCGAATACACCGTCCACCCGGATTCGTTCGGCATGACCACTGCACCGCTTGGAATGCTGCGGGTCGGCAACATCAACGAGGCATGCGAGAAGCTGTCGGGTGTGCTGAATGACGAGGTCGGGGCGCCGCGCGACATCGTGCAACTGAACGCGGGTGCAGCAATATATGTGGCGGGCCTGGCTGGCTCGCTGGAAGAGGGCGTCGCAAAAGCCGATCAGGCGATTGCCAGCGGCGCGGCGAAAGCCAAGCTGGACCAGCTCATCGCGCTGAGCAACAGCTTCAGGATTTGACAGCTCGCTGTTCCGGGGCAGCAGGCATCCCGGAGACGGTCGGCTTCACGGCCGGATAGAACAGAGCAAGATTAGCGGAACGGCGGTGCAATAACCAACGAAGGATACTGCAATGAAATACCGATTCCAGATCGTTGTCGCGGTACTTGTCATTGCCGGGGGTGTCGCCGCATATCTGTTCTGGCAACAGATCCGCCCGGTACAGGTTCCGGAACCTGTGCCCCAGCAGGCTCTGCCGGTCGCCCCGCCGCCCGCGGCCCCCGAGGTGCGCAACGAGATCGAGGCTCCGCCAGGTCTGCCGGCCCAGCCTCCCCTGCCCGCGCTGGCGGATAGCGACAAACTGATCATTGATGCGCTGGCCGGACTGGTGGGCAACAAATCGCTGATGGATATCTTCCATACCGACCGATTCATTCGCAATTTCGTGGCCACCATCGATAACCTGCCCGGGAGGCGCGCGCCGATGAACGTGATGCCGGTCGCTCCGGCTCCCGGCAAGTTCGCCATCGCAGGCGCACCCGGCAACCTGACGATCAGTCCCGACAATGCATCCCGCTACACGGTCTATATCACGATCGCTACGGCGGTCGACACCAAAAAACTGGTCGGGCTATATATCCGTCTCTATCCGTTGTTTCAGCAGGCGTACGAAGAGCTGGGCTATCCCGGGAAGTATTTCAATGACCGACTGATCGTGGCCCTCGACGACCTGCTGGCCGCCCCGATCCCGGCGGAACCGGTGAAACTGGTCCAACCCAATGTGTATTACCTGTATGCCGATCCCGACCTTGAACGGCGTTCCATAGGCCAGCGCATCCTGATGCGTCTGGGCAGCAAGAACGAGGATCTGGTCAAGACCAAGCTGCGCGAGATCGAGCAGGAATTGTTGCGCCACCTGCACCAAAAAAAGCTGGGGCGGGCCGGTTGACCGGGCCGGTATGATTCAAGCATGACGACTCAAGTGCAGGGGCATTTTCAAGTCCGGGGGGCCTTGATTGTCGCGAGCAGGTCGGCGACGGTCGGGTAAATCAGCTTCACGTTCAGCTCTTTCTTCATGCGCCGATTGGTCAGGCGGCGCGATTCGTTCATGAACGACAGCAGCACCGGCGGCAGCACTTGTTGCGCTTCGGTGCGGCTGACGCGCGGAACATGCGGCAGACCGAACGCATCGGCCACCTGGTCGAAATATTCGCCCATCTTCAGCTGGCTGTCATCGCTGGCGTGATACACCCGGCAGGGCTTTGCGCGCAGCAGCGCGGCGGCGCTGATATGCGCCAGATCATCCGCATGAATGTGGTTGGTGTAGCTGTCTTCGCTGTCGATGATCCCGGGCGTGCCCTGCTGCAAACGTGCCAGCGGCAAGCGGTCGGCTGCGTAGATGCCGGGCACGCGCAAGATGCTGGCATTCACCCGGTTGCGTCTCGCCCACACGCGTATCTGCATTTCCGCTTCCGCACGCCGTTGCGAACGCACCGAAGCAGGATGCAGCAGATGGGTCTCGCTCACCCATGCACCGCCGCAATCGCCATACACACCGCTGGTGCTGATGTAGACCAGGCGTCGCGGCAGGCTTCTTGTTCGTCCCCGGCCATGGGACAGCGCGCTGAGCAGGTTGCGCGTGCGCGTATCGCGGACACCACTGTTGGGAGGCGGGGCGAGATGCAGAACCGCGTCGGCCAGACCGGCGAGGCGCGCGAGGCTGGCGCGATCGTCCAGATCGCCCGGCAACGGTATCGCGCCAAGCTCGCGTATTGCCGCGCGCTTGGCAGGATCGCGCACCAGCGCAAACACCCGATATCCCCTCTTGAGCAACGGTATTGCTCTCAGCGCGACATCGCCGCTGCCGACAATCAACAAGCGTCTCATGGCGTAATTATGCGTTAAAATCCCGGCTTTCGCGCAACCTGCAGATTCATCATGACTTTCAAAACGGTTATTCAGCCCAGCGGCCACAGTTTCCAGATCGAGCCGCACGAAACCATCCTTGAAGCAGCCCTCAAACATGGGTATACGCTGCCGTACAGTTGCCGCGACGGTGTATGCGGGACATGCAAGGGCAAGGTGGTGACGGGACAAGTCGATTACGGCAAGTACCAGGAAAGTACCCTGAGCGAGGCCGAAAAAATCGCGGGCATGGCGCTGTTCTGCTGCGCAACACCGCTATCCGATCTGGTGCTGGAGTGCCGCGAAGTGACTGCAGTCAAGGACATTCCGGTCAGGACCATTCCGTGCCGGGTGCACAAAATGGAAAAGCCGGCCCCGGACGTGATGGTGCTGCTGCTCAAGCTGCCCTCCAACGAGCGCCTGCAGTTCCTCGCCGGCCAGTACATCGACATACTGCTCAAGGACGAAAAGCCGCGCAGTTTCTCTCTGGCCAACGCGCCCCATGACGATGAATTCCTTGAACTGCATATCCGCAACATCACGGGCGGCGCATTTACCCATCATGTTTTCGAGGTGATGAAGGAACGCGACATACTGCGTTTCAAGGGACCGCTGGGCACATTCTTTCTGCGCGAAGATTCGGACAAGCCGATCATCTTTGTCGCCAGCGGCACCGGTTTCGCGCCGATCAAGGCCATCATCGAGCACGCGCTTTATATCGGCGTGAAACGGCCGATGCATTTTTATTGGGGAGCCCGAAAGCTGGCGGATCTGTATATGCTGGACAAGGCCAGGCAATGGGAAAAGAAAGGGATCAGGTTTACCCCGGTACTCTCCGATGCCCTGCCGGAAGACGCATGGCAGGGACGCACCGGTTTTGTTCATCAGGCGGTCCTGGATGACTACAGCGATTTATCGGGTTATGAAGTCTATACCTGCGGTGCCCCCGTTGTCGTGGAAGCGGCGCACCGCGACTTCACAGCCCAGCGCGGACTGTCCGATGATGCATTTTTCTCGGATGCGTTCACGTTTGCCCCCAAGAACTAGGACGAGATGCAAGGTGACGGGAGTGCGGATCGCAAGCAAGGAATGTCGCTGCGCAGCGTCTTGCTTGTCCCTTGAATCCCGTATCCGAGTTATCCCGCTTTCAATTTCAGCGCCTGTTGGCGATACTTGAGCGCCTCACCGGATTTGCCCATGTGATCCGCGAGTTCTCCAAGCGCGGAATAGGCGGCATGGCTGGGTGAAATGCTGATGCTGGCGTCCAGATAATTTTGCGCCTTGCCCCAGAGCTGCTGGTGCAGACACAACTTTCCGAGGGCGAGCAGCAACCCGGCATCATGGCTGTTCTGGGTCAGCCATTTTTCGGCCTGCCTGATTTGCGCCACCACATCCCCGGATTTGCAATCACCATACAACGCGACCAGTTCGCTGTCCCAATGCGCATTCAGGCTATCGGTCAAAAGCTGCAGCGCGATCGAGTCACCGCCGTGCTTGATCAGGGCGCGCGCGGCAGCGGCTGCAATCTTGCCGCGCCGCTTGAAATCCGCTGGAATATCCTTGAGGCACCGGGTCAATCCCTGCAAATCCTTTTGCTGGCGGATTTTGCCCAGCCATGCCTGTTGGCGCAAATGCGCAGCCTGCGCCGCATCGATCCCGCTGCGTTTCTCGAGCTGGTACAGGACGTTCAATACCTCGTCCCAATTGCCCGCCTGCTGGTGCGCCTTCAGTTCCAGCGATAAAGCGCCGAGATGATTTTTGACCCCACTGTCGCGCAACTCCCGCAGGGCACCCAGGGCGCCCCGCGTATCATGCTGGTCGAGCATGAACTTGCCAGTCGTCACCAGGCGCATGGTGGAATCACCGGCCGATTTGCCATCAGCTGCAGACAAATAGTTGTCGCGTTTTTTGTATTCGCGCAATTCATGCGCGGAGCGTGCCGCGATGATGCGGTGTAGGCCGGAATCGTCTCCCAGTTCCATCGCGCGCGCGGCGGCCTTTTCCGAATCGGCATATCGCCCCTCGAAATACGCGCCCAGCTCCTCGTCCAGCAATTTGCGTATCCTGGCCTGCTCGCGCCCGAAGCGGAATTTCCTGACATAGGCCGGCAGTTGCACAACGCCGATGGCCAGCCTCACCAGCGCGTAGAGTGACAAAAAGCCCAGCAGCAAAAGGGCGATGAACAGCGTGAACGAAACTTCGATACGATAGGGAGGATAGACCAGCAGCACATATGCCGGATTGCGCGCCGCGATGGTGAGTGCCGCTGCAGCGGCAAACAAGCCGATTATCCATGCCAGGTATTTCATCGCGCTGCCCCGGGTGTCTTCTTGTGTTCCGCCGAACCGGCCCCGGGCGGTCCCGCGAAACTCGGCCTCGCCCCGTTCTCGCGCATCAGGCGATAGTTGCGCACCGCCCGCAAACTGTCGCTGATATCGGGCATTTCGATGCTGATGTCGGATGCGGCAAGTTTTTTCAACTCGTCGGACACCAGCCTGCTCTCGCTCGATTTTGTGTCGAAATAGCGCGCGGTCCAGAGTTGCGCGGTTTTCAGTCCCTGTCTGTAACTGACCTCGTCACGCGACAACAGGGCAAGGCGTGCCGACAGCAAACTCAGTTTAAGATTCTCGCGCAGGAAAAACTCCTGGTTGGGCGGCAACAGCGGGATCGCGGCTTTTTCCGTGTTCTCGATACGCACCAGCTGCGTCAGCTCACCCCAGATGGCATGCAGCACTTTTTGCCAGGCGGTTTCATCTTTTGGGGCTGCTGCCGGCGCGACGGCTTGGTTGTCCGCAATTTGTTGCTGGTAGGCCAGCGGCATCCTGTCCACCGCGGAGATCAGGTTGTTGATCTGAAGATTGATGCCGGTAATGTCCGTTTCGTGCAGTGCGCGCAGTTTGTCCATATCGTTATCGATGACCTGGCGCAACCCGTTCAGAGCCGGGCGGTTCATGCGTTGCAAGCGAGAATCGGCAGTTTGCATCGCAATCAGTGCAGCCCTCACGTTGGCCGACAATTGCAATTGTTGCGCCGCGATCAGCAGCATCTGCTCGACCTCGGCCAGTGCGGCTTCATCGCTGTTCGCCGACAGATTGTTGTACAAATTCTCAAGCGCGACACGCTGGTTTTGCGTCTCGGCATAGCGCGCCTCCATTGTTGCGACCTTGGCGGAAAGATCGCGGATCTGGTCCTGGTCCTGGGCCAGCAATACCTGGGTCGCCTTGCTGTTCCCGTCCATTTCGGCGATTTTTTTTGCCAGTTGCTCCTGCATGTCGCTGATGGCGCGATGCCCGTCCAGCCATTGCCACAAGAAGACGATCACCAGCACGACCATCGTCAATTGCGCAATGCTGATCTGCGCAAAACCGCGTCCCGGAGCATGGTCGGGCGGGCTCGCCTGACCTGCCCGGTCCGGTTCTGAAGGCACGGGGGTATCCGAGCCGGATTTTTCAGGTGGTGAGATTTGCTCGCTCATTCAATACCTTTCTTGAAAAGGACAAGCCTCCCGCCCAGTCGCCCAGCATTGAGCGGGCTTTGCGCCCGGACCGGTTATGGATCCGATCCGCGGCATTCCCATGCACGCTGACCGGCCCATGTTATCAAAGCCGAGAACATCCCTTCATCTCCCGGTTCCGTGACGTGCACCCGTCGCCAACCCAGATCGCGTGCCAGACCGGCAATGCGTGCGTGCGGGACAAAAAAAGCCGTGTTGTGCAGAGCATGCCGCTCGTCGGCATCCAGCATTTGGCCGAGATGTTCAATCGCCTCGCTGCTGGTGACGATGATCGCGTCAGGCTCGGCATCCAGCAGCTCACCTTTGTCCTGTTGCGGTTTGCTCCTCTTGTAGCAGTTTGCATATTCTACCGTTGCACCGCGATCCCTGAGTGTATCCCCCAGCAATTCCCGTCCGCCATCGCCGCGGAATATCATCACGCGCCATCCGGAAACATTTTGCAATTCCGGCAATGCCAGCAAACCTTCGCTGTCGAAACGATCGGTGGGGGTGATGATGTTGCTGATCCCCGTATCACGCAAGGCCTTCGCGCTGCCTTGGCCCACCGTGGCGATCTGTATGTGCTGTGGAACTTCGCCTGCGGCACGTATCGCGGCAACTCCATAGCGCACCGCATTGGGACTGATAAAGATCGCCAGGTTGAATTTTTCGAGTCGGGCGATCTGCCCGTTCAGCTCACCCGCATCGGGTATCGCCGACACTTCCAGCAGCGGAAACAGCAGCGGGATTCCGCCCGCCTGTTCGATCAGCTGCGCCATATGTCTGGCCTGGTCACGCGGCCGCGTAACGGCGATGGTCAACCCTTGCAGGGGCCGGTTAGCCATTCAGCGCGGCGAGGATTTCGTCCGCGCCCTGTGCACGCAGCGCATTGGCGACCTTGTTTCCCAGCGCTTCCGGATCGCCGATGTCACCGACCAATTCCGATTGGGTGATGCGCTTGCCGTCCGGACTGGCAACGAAACCGCGCATGCGCAACTTGCCGTTGTCCACTTCGGCGAACCCGCCCAGCGGAACCTGGCAGCTGCCCGCCAGCGCGCGGCTCAGCGCGCGCTCCGCCAGCACACAGGCGGCTGTTTCGGGATGGTGCAGCGGTTGCAGCAGCGCGATCACATCGGCGCGGTCGGCACGGCATTCGATGCCCAGCGCGCCCTGCCCGACTGCGGGCAGACTGTCCTCGCTGCTGATCAGCGCGCGGATGCGGTTACCCAGCCCCAGGCGCTTCAATCCTGCGGCGGCGAGGATGATCGCGGCATATTTGCCTTCATCCAGCTTGCGCAAACGGGTCTGCACGTTGCCGCGCAGCGGTTCGATGTTCAGGAGCGGGAAGCGCGCGCGCAACTGGCTTTCCCGGCGCAGGCTGGATGTTCCCACCACGCTTCCCGCCGGCAAGGCCGCCAGATTCTCGTGCTGATTCGAGACAAACGCATCGTGCGGATCCTCGCGTTCGCCGATTGCCGCCAACACGAATCCGGCCGGCAAATTCATCGGCACATCTTTCAGCGAATGCACGGCCAGGTCGGCACGTCCGTCTTCAAGCGCGGTTTCCAGCTCTTTGACGAACAAGCCCTTGCCGCCGATCTTGGACAAAGTTACATCCAGAATCTGGTCCCCCTGCGTGGTCATGCCCAATATGCTGACTTCGGTTTGCGGATATAATTCGCGCAGCCTGTCCCGGACATGTTCAGCCTGCCACATCGCGAGCGCGCTTTCTCGCGAGGCGATCACTAATCGGGCGGGGCCTTGATGGTGCTTCTGATTCATGAGATTATTTCCGGAAATTCGTACCTGAATTATTTTTAACAACCTGACGGTCTTTGCGGCATTCTAGCATAGGGTGTGCAGTGCTACTGTTCCGAGAGCGTGATGAATCTGATTGCCACACCTAGCAATTTATCCAGCAAAGACCTGCCGCTGCGCGAAGACGTGCGGCTGCTCGGCCGCATACTCGGCGACACGCTGCGCGAGCAGGAGGGTGAAGCGGCCTTTCAGCTTATCGAGAATGTGCGCCGCGCCGCGGTGAATTTCCACAAGACCCAGGATGATCGCGACCGGGTGCAACTCGAGCAAACCCTGGACGCACTCTCTCCCGGGGAAGCGTTGCTGGTCGTGCGCGCCTTCAGCTACTTTTCGCAACTGTCCAACATCGCCGAAGACCTGCATCACAACCGCCGCCATCGTGCCCACCTAAAGGCCGGCAGTGCCCCCAAGGACGGCAGCCTGCTGCTGGCACTCGATCGCGCCGAGAAAAAGAATATCGGCAAGGAAGCGCTCCAGTCATTTCTCGACAAGGCGCTGGTTTCGCCGGTGCTGACCGCGCATCCCACCGAAGTGCAGCGCAAGAGCATCCTCGATTGCCAGCTGATCATTTCCAGCCTGATGTCCGATCGCGACCGCATGGACATGACACCCGACGATCTGGGCGAGAACGAGAACGCGCTGCGCCGTTTCGTGCTGATTTTGTGGCAGACGCGCATGTTGCGCTCCACCAAGCTGAACGTGATCGACGAGATCAAGAACGGTCTGGAGTTTTACCGCTACACCTTCCTCAATGAAATTCCGAAGATCTACGCCAGCCTGGAAAACCAGCTGGAAAGCCGTTTCGACAAGGAAATCAGGGTGCCGCCGTTGTTGCGCGTGGGCAGCTGGATCGGCGGCGACCGCGACGGCAACCCGTTCGTCACCCACGACGTGATGCTGGATGCGGTCCAGCAGCAGGCCACACTTGCACTCGAACATTATCTGGACGAGACCCGCATACTCGGCATGCGCCTCAGCCTGACCGACCGCCTGGTGGAAGTCAGCCCCGAGTTGCGCAGGCTTTCCGATGCTTCGCCGGACAAGGCGGTGCACCGTGTCGATGAACCCTACCGCCGCGCCCTGATCCTGATCTATTCGCGCCTGTCAGCCACCGCAAAACTGCTGGGACTCAAATTGGAAAAGCCACATCCCGTCGGACAGCACGTCGAACCCTATGCATCGCCGCAGGAGTTCATCGCCGACCTTGACGTGATGATCGATTCCCTGTTCAAGCACGGCGCGGTTCACTTGGCGCGCGGGCGCCTGGCCAACCTGCGCCGGGCTGCCGAGGTGTTCGGCTTCCATCTCGCGCCGCTGGACATGCGCCAGCACAGCGCGGTTATCGAACAAACCGTGACCGAGCTTTTTTCCCATAGCTCGGGCAAGGCCAACTATCGGGATCTGGACGAATCCGAGCGCCGTGCAGTGCTGCTGGAGGCGCTGCACTCCGGCAAACCGTTGTTCGGTGACGCGCTGTCATCCGGCAGCGTCGGCCAATTCGGCGATGCGGCGCAAAGCGAATTGCGCATCATGCAGACCGCCGCGCAGATCCACCAGCGCTTCGGGCGCGCAGCGCTGCCCAACCATATCATTTCCATGACCGAATCGGTCAGCGACATGCTTGAACTCGCACTGATGCTGCAGCAGGTCGGCCTGCTGGAAGGAGGCTCGCATCAGTTGCACATCAACATCATTCCGCTGTTCGAAACCATCGAAGACCTGCGCGGTTGCGGCGTCATCATGGACGAACTATTTTCGCTGCCGTATTACCGCACACTGCTCAGCAGCCGCGGCAATACGCAGGAAGTGATGCTCGGCTATTCCGACAGCAACAAGGACGGCGGCTACGTCACCGCCAACTGGGAGTTGTACAAGGCCGAGATCGAATTGGTGAAGGTTTTCGCCAAGCACAGCGTCGAACTTCGCCTGTTCCACGGACGCGGCGGCACCGTCGGGCGCGGTGGCGGCCCAAGCTACGATGCGATCCTGGCGCAGCCTCCCGGCAGCGTGAACGGCCAGATCCGCATCACCGAGCAGGGCGAGGTCATTTCCAGCAAATATTCCAACCCCGAGATCGGCCGGCGCAACCTGGAAACACTGATTGCAGCCACGCTGGAGGCCACCCTGCTGGACCATCCCCATGACGCGGACGGCAACGCGGAATATATGCGCATCATGGAAGCGCTGAGCCTCAATGCGTTTGCCGCCTATCGCAAAATGGTTTACGAAACACCCGGCTTCAACAAGTATTTTTTTTCGGCCACACCGATACGCGAGATCGCCGAGCTGAACATCGGCAGCCGGCCGTCGGCGCGCAAGGCGTCCGACCGCATCGAGGATCTGCGCGCGATTCCCTGGGTGTTCAGCTGGGGCCTGAACCGCACCCTGTTGCCGGGCTGGTTCGGTTTCGGCAGCGCGGTAAAGCAGTTCATCGCCAGCGAGGGCGATGCGGGCCTGGCCCAACTTCGCGCGATGTGCAAGAGCTGGCCGTTTTTTCGCGGCCTGATGTCGAACATGGACATGGTGCTGTCCAAGACCGACATGGGCATCGCCTCCAGTTATGCAGAACTGGTGGATGACGTCGAATTGCGAGAGCAAATTTTCAGCATGATCGAACGCGAATGGGACGATACCGTGAAGATGCTGTTCAAGGTGACCGGAAACACCTCGCTATTGCAGGACAACCCGACATTTGCGCGCAGCCTGCAGACCCGCACACCCTATATCGATCCGCTCAACCATTTGCAGGTCGCGCTGTTGCAGCGGCATCGCGCCGGCGACAACGACATTTTGGTCAAGCGCGCCATCCATCTCACCATCAACGGCATTGCGACCGGGTTGCGCAACAGTGGATAATTCCGTTCCCTTCAGGCTTGTCACCGCTTTCCCGATCCCGGCTGTTCACTGCTAATCACGCTTCGCGCAACCACCACCGCTTATCCTGATGCCACGCGTTTACAGCTTCGAACCGATCGAGGACAGTGCATCAACCGTACTGATCCTGGGAAGCATGCCGGGGACGGTATCGCTTGCAACGGGCCAGTATTATGCCCATCCGAGAAACGCTTTCTGGACCATCATGGGTGAACTCCTCGGCGCTGACCCCTGCCTTCCCTACACAGACCGCAAGAATATCCTGCGCAGTTCCGGGATCGCGTTATGGGATGTACTCGCTTCATGCGTCCGCAAGGGGAGTCTCGATTCGGACATTCGGGCGGACTCGGTCGTCCCCAATGATCTCAATTCCTTCCTCATATGGCATCCGGACATCACGCGCATATATTTCAACGGAGCCAAAGCCGAGCAGTGTTTTCTGAAATACGTCCATCCGTCGCTTGGTTCGACCGCATTGACATACCGGAGACTGCCTTCGACCAGCCCGGCCAATGCTGGAATGTCGTACAAGGAAAAACTTGTGGCGTGGCAATCCGCGCTGCAGCGAGACTCATGAAAGACGGCTTCGAGGATGCCGGGCGACCAGCCCTTCCGTCTGCGATAATCAGGCCCGGCTGAATTCCTTGACGATATGCTGCTGCCGGCGGCTGATCGCGAGCAACTCATCCAGGCCCTTGAGTTTGACCATCCAGCCGCTTTCACCCTCGTCGCCGCCTTTTTCGAAGCCGGCTATCGCATCTTTCGAGATCAGGCAATTCCTGTGGATACGAACGAAGCGCGCGGCGAATTCCTTTTCCAGCGCATTGAGCGATTCTTCGATCAGGAATTCCCGTTCGGCGGTGCGCACCGTGATGTATTTCAATTCCGCGCGCAAATACAGCACGTGTTCTATGGGTATCAGGTGGATCTTGCCCCGTTCGTGGATGGACAGGTTCTTGCGCGGTTCGGGCAACAGTTCACGCAGCACCTCTGTCTGCACCGGCACTGCCATACGCGCCCGGGTCAGCGCCTCGAAAAGCCGTCCCAGTCTGATCGGCTTGAGCAGATAGTCGATCACGCGCAGATCGAACGCCTTGATCGCGTATGCGTCGTAAGCGGTGGTGAAAATCACCACCGGCGGCTTGGGCAGCTTGTTCAAATGCTGTGCGAGTTCGATGCCGTCCATCTGCGGCATGCGAATGTCCAGCAATACCACATCGGCATTGATCTCCGCGAGCTTGTCCAGTGCTTCCCGGCCATTGCCCGCTTCACCCACCACCTCAAGAGCCAGCTGCTGGCTGCAGTCATTCAGCAGATCGCGCAGCCGGTTGCGTGCCGGCGGTTCGTCATCCACAATAAAAACACGCAAGGCCAGCTCGATGTCATTCATGATAATGGTCGCTCCTTTGCACGGGATACATACGGAAAGACGATTTCCACACGGTAAAAATCATGGCCGCCTTCGACCTTGTAGCTCGCCTCGACATCAAATAGCAGGGCCAGCCGTTCGCGGATGTTGCGCAGCGCGACCATGTTGCCGTGACGAGACTCATCGGCCCGGGCCGGGCAGGGATTCTCCACCATCAGATGCAATTGGTCGCCGCTGCGCTTCAACTCGACGTTGATTCTTCCCCCCTCGGACAACGGTTCGATGCCGTGATACACGGCGTTCTCCAGCAAAGGCTGCAACAACAGCGGCGGAATCAGCACGTCGTCGGGGACGTCATGGATCTGCCAATCCGCTTGCAACCGGTCGCCCATGCGCAATTGCTCCAGCGCCAGATATTGCTTGCTCAATTGAATTTCCTGTCCCAGCGGCACGAGATCCTGGGCATCCGACATGGCCATGCGGAACAGATCGGCCATGTCCTCCAGCGCGGCTTCGGCCTGCTTGGGCTGGGCGCGCACGATAGCAAGCACGGCATTGATCGTGTTGAACAGGAAGTGCGGACGGATTCGCGCCCGCAATACCTGCAAACGCGCATCGCTCAATGCCCGCGACAACACCCTGGAGCGCACGCGAAAATAAAACAGCAAGACTCCGCACATGACCGCGCTGAGCAACCCGCAACGCATGAAATCAAAATAGCTGTCAACGTGCTCAGGCGGACGATAAAGCTCCCCGCCGAAGTAATAAATCGACACGGTCAATATCGCCACCATCGCCGTCACCGCCCAGGCTCCGCGCCGGTATGAAATCCGGTTCAGCCACGGTTGTGCAAGCCAAAGCAGCAGAAGGCTCGACAGCAGCACCGGAGTCAACAGCGTGTTGATCTGCATCATGTTCTGACCCACCTCCGTCCAGCCGTCCGCCAGCTGGATGGCCTGCAACAATGCCATACCGTTGCTGATGATCAGGATGCGCAGCAGGGTGCCGAGGTTGTGAAAGTTCGGCAACCCATCCTGGCGGGTGTTTTGTCTTATACTGAGCGCCTTGTGCACGGCGGGAACGCCTTGGGTTTTCATGCTTCATTTTGGGACAAGTGGGGGCGGCAATGCAAGACAAAGATACCTGGTCCGGACGTTTCGCGGAACCGGTGGCAGAACTGGTGAAACGCTACACCGCATCGGTGAGCTTCGACCAGAAGCTTGCGATGTTCGACATCCAGGGATCGCTCGCGCACGCGCAAATGCTGGCGGCATGCGGCATTATCTCAACAAATGACCTGAACGACATCAAGCGCGGCCTCGCGCAGATCGAAAGCGAGATCATCGGCGGCGAATTTGTTTGGTCGCTGGATCTGGAAGACGTGCATCTCAACATCGAGAAGCGCCTCACCGCTCTGGTGGGCGATGCCGGGAAGCGGTTGCACACCGGACGATCGCGCAACGATCAGGTCGCGACCGATATCAGGCTGTATCTGCGGCATGCAATAGACGAGCTGCTCGTCCTGATCAAGGCATTGCAGATCGCGCTGCTCGACCTGGCGGGGCAGCATGTCCACACCATCATGCCCGGCTTCACCCATTTGCAGGTCGCACAGCCGATCAGCTTCGCCCACCACCTGATGGCTTATTTCGAGATGCTGAAACGCGATGCGCAGCGCCTGCGCGACTGCCGCAAGCGCGTTAATCTTTTGCCGCTCGGCGCGGCGGCGCTGGCCGGGACCAGCTATCCGATCAAGCGCGAATACGTGGCTGAGCTGCTCGGCTTTGAAGGGGTGTGCGAAAACTCGCTGGATGCGGTGTCGGACCGCGACTTCGCGATCGAATTCACCGCCTGTGCGGCGCTGATCATGACCCATCTGTCGCGCTTTTCCGAAGAGCTGATTCTGTGGATGAGCCCGCGCTTCGGCTTCATCGATATAGCCGACCGCTTCTGCACCGGGTCAAGCATCATGCCGCAAAAGAAGAATCCCGATGTGCCGGAACTGGTGCGCGGCAAGACCGGGCGTGTGAATGGTCACCTGGTCGCGCTGCTCACGCTGATGAAAGGCCAGCCGCTGGCCTACAACAAGGACAACCAGGAAGACAAGGAACCGCTGTTCGACACGGTGGAAACGCTGACGCAGACCCTGCGCATCTATGCCGACATGATCGCAGGCATCAAGGTCAAGCCGGAGGCCATGCGCAATGCCGCACTGCAGGGCTACGCCACCGCTACCGACCTGGCCGACTATCTGGTCAAGAAGGGTGTGCCGTTTCGCGATGCCCATGAAACGGTTGCCGTCGCGGTGCGCTTCGCGGAACAGAAGGGTTGTGACCTGGGCGAAATAGGCATTGCCGAGTTGCAGAAGTTCTCAGCGAAGATCGGCGAGGATGTGTACCAGGTTTTGTCGCTGGAAGGTTCACTCGCCAGCCGCAACCACATCGGCGGGACGGCGCCTCAACAGGTCGAGGCAGCGATCGCGCGGGCGCGCGCCGTTCTCACGGAATAATTTCGATTCATGCGGCGCTCGGCCTTGCTCCACTGGCTTGGGTCGTGCGCCCGTCGCCGCACAAGTCATGCTGCAATCCTGCCCGCCAGTCAGGTGAGCGAGTCCATAAATGCCCTCAACGGAACCGGGCGGCCGAACAGGTAACCCTGGAACAGCTTGCATCCGGCTTCCGCCAGAAAATCACGCTGGGCATAGTTCTCCACACCTTCCGCAATCACCTCGATGCCGAGGTTGTGGGCCATCCCGATAATGGTCTGGATGATGGTCCCGTCGGTGGATTTTGTTCCGATGTTGTGAACGAATGACTTGTCGATCTTTAACTGGTCGAGCGGCAATTGAGTCAGATAGGCCAGCGAGGAATACCCGGTGCCAAAATCATCCATCGAGAAACGAATCCCGATTTCTTTCAATGCATGCATCTTGATGATGGTGTCGGCCACGTTATCGAGCACGGTACTCTCGGTCAATTCGATCTTGAGACGCGATGGATCGATCCGGGTTTGCACGATAATATGGCCCACCTGCTTTGCAAAATCCGGTTGCCGGAATTGCCTCGCGCTGACGTTGACCGCAAGCGAAAGTCCGCGGGTGAGGGGATTGTTCTCCCATTCCTTGATTTGCGCACATGCCGTTTGCATAATCCAGTGGCCCAGCGCCAATATCATCCCGCTATCCTCCGCGATCGGGATGAATTTGTCTGGATAGATCAGGCCCTGCTCCGGATGGTCCCAGCGGACCAGCGCCTCCGCGCCGACCGGATTGAGTTTGCTGTCGACCTGCACCTGGTAGAACAGCTTGAATTCATGTTTCGGCAACGACTTCCGGATCGCGACTTCAAGCTGGCTGCGCAATTCCAGCGCTTCCTGCATGGCCGGATCGAAGAATCGCAGGGTGTTGCGCCCGGCCTTTTTTGCCGCATACATCGCCGTGTCGGCCTGCTTGAGGAGGTCATCGAGATTCTGCCTGAAGTTTACAAACAGCGATATGCCTATGCTTGCCGTGCTGAAATGCTCGATATTGTCGAGCATGTAGACCTGGTGGATATCGTTGAGCATTTTTTCGCCCACTTCCCGCACCTGCATCGCTGCTTCACTTCTGTCCGGGCTTAAGCCCTCCAATAACACCACGAATTCGTCCCCTCCCAAACGGGCCAGCGTATCGCTCTCGCGTATGCAGGCGCGCAGCCGGTGACCCACCTCTACCAAGAGCATATCGCCGACATCATGTCCCCTGGTGTCGTTCAACAACTTGAAATTGTCCAGATCGATGAACAGCAGGCCGGCACAACTCTTGGTGCGCGCGCTGGTTGTGACTGCCTGATGGAGCCGGTCAAACAGCAGCCGCCGGTTGGGCAATTGACAGAGCGGGTCGTAAAAGGCCAGATTGTGGATCTTTTCCTCGGCCTGCTTACGTTCGGTAAAGTCGAAAAATGCGCAAATATAATTCGTGATCGTGCCGTCCTTGCCGACCACCGCGGTAATGGTCAGCCATTCCGGATAGGTTTCCCCGTTCTTGCGCCGGTTCCAGATTTCGCCCTGCCAGTAATTGTCGCGATGCAGGACTTCCAGCATGCGCGAATAAAACCCGGGATCATCGCGATCGGATTTGATCATGCTCAGATTCTTGCCGATCGCTTCTTCGGCGCTGTAGCCGGTGAGTATCGAGAATACGCGGTTGACCTTGAGGATCACCCCTTCGCTGTCCGTCACGATCAAACCTTCCTCGATCTCGAAGGCGATCGCGGCAACAGTCAGCGCAGCTTCGCGTTCTTCCAGCACCGCCATCATGCTGTTGAAGGCATGGGCCATATTGGCGATATCCTTGGGTCCGGTGAGCATGGCGCGCACCTCCGATTCGCCCGCTTTCGCGCGCCCCATGCTTTCCGACAACTGCTTCAGCGGCCGCGTCATGCGGTTGGCCAGTATGCGGGTCATGAACAGGATCAGCAGCGCAAAGGAAAACGATGTGGCCATATTGACTATAAAGATGTCGGTTGTCGCGCGTGCAAGCGCCGCCTTGCTCATCACCACCGAAACATAACCGAGCAATTCGGGCCGGGCCGTCTGCACATTGAACGGAGATTCGGGGGAAGGTTGCGTATAGACCGGCGCCACAAAGAGCCAGGCAGTTTCGTTCTCCTGATCCAGGACTGCGTCATTCGACGAGCCGGAAGAATTGAATGAAGTGCCAAATTCTGCAAAAGCCGCGTCCCCGCGCGTCAGCAACGGGCGTTTCTTGATATCGCGGATTTCCACGGCGATCACGCCCGGAAACGCCATGGTGGATTTCACCGCTTCGGCGGCGTTGTCAGCCGAGGCGAAGATCAGCGCCAGCGCGCTCTGGCGGGCCAGATTCTCGGTTATGTGCCGGCCCTGTTCCAGCAGGTTTGCCCGCACCCGTTCGTTGCTCTGCCACGAACCCACCAACGAAGAACACAGCGCCAGCAGCAGTATCCCCAGCGTGATCATGATGCCAAGCTGGTTCCTGAAGGTGAGCTTCTGGAGAAATTCGTTGGTTATCTTGTTCATCGATAATCGCATCTATTGCTCGGGAAATATCTTGTCGAAACTCTTCAATCGGCTTGTATCGATCCTGAGATGCTTGGCGGTACGCGCATTAACCGCACTTTGCACATCGCGCAACGGCATCAGACCATGCCTTCCATTTCCGTCCGGGGTCAACAAATCCTGCGCCAGAACCGCGAGCCTTTTTCCCAGGCCCGCGTTATCAGGATAAAGTGAAAACAGCACGCCGCGCTGGACGTAGCCAAAATTGCTGGAGAATACCGCAATGTTATTATTCCACGAATCCTGCAGCACCAAAGGAAGAATCGAACTTTCCTCCACCGTGGTGGGATCCTGCGGCAACCACAGCGCATCGCTGCGGCTGTCTGCCCGCGAGAAGATTTGCTGGTAATATTCGAACGCCTTGCGCAGATTCTTCGCCTTGTACGACACCAGTTCCAGACCCTGGGCATTCGCGGCCGGCTCGGCCAATTTCATCAGCCAGGTGTCGAAAGATGGATCGTAGACAACGAACACGCGCTTCATCGACGGCATCAGAGCCTTCATGCGTGCGAACAAGAGTGCCGGGTCGGGCGTGAGGCTGATCACCGGCTGATCGTCCGAATCGTTCTCCGGCACCGTCAAGACGCCGCCCACCACAACCTTGATGCGATTATTCAACTGCTTTGCTGCCTGCATGCCCTGCCGGCCCAGCGCGATCACCACTTTGGTATTCTCGAGATTCAGGCTGGTTTTCAGCACGCTGATGTTCGTGTCCGCGTTGACCGCATAGCTCGCGACCGGCGCACCGAGCTTGTCTTCGATGCCCGAGATTATTTCCGTGAATATTTGCCGGTATGGCTCACCGATATCGGGATAGATCACCGCGATTGGGTGTTCTTCGGCTGCCGATGCCGGAGATATGACGGTCAACGCAACGAGGAGGATTGGCAATACGCCCGATAGCTTAACCAGCCACCTGGTGACTGTTGACCGGCGGCCTATGACACCGTCCATTGGTGATTTCGCCGATTGGCTATGCAACCTCTTTTTGCAGCATGATGGATAGACTGGTCGCATCACCGGTCGTCTTGCCGGTAGCGCCATCAACGCTGCCAGCCCGGATCTGATTTTTGAAAGACAGGTGGAAGCGTGCATGCCCGGCAGCAATGTCGGGGAGTTATCCATCAGAGCTGATGGGTCAACTCGATGCGCCATGCACGCGGATCCACCGGCAGGTCATAAGGAATCAGCCCCGGTGCGGGTGACGGCTCTAGCGCATTGGCGCCGAACAGGTTGATCACCTTCAATGAGTAGCCCCAATCGCCGCTCTCGTTATTGCTGCGCAGCGTGAGGTCCACAGTGTGGTAATCGGGGATGGGCGGACGGGTATCGCCCGGCTCGCGGATGCGATCTGATATCCAGTTGAGCTGCGTGTCCATGGTCCATTGCGGCATGAAGCGCCAGTCCGCGCGGGCATAGAAATGATGGTGCGGCGCATCGCCCGCATCCTGCCCGGTGGCATCGTCGATGGATTGCTGTTGCGCGAAATTTCCCGACAGCCTGAGGTTCCGGCTCGCATCCCAGACCAGTTCGGTTTCAAAGCCCTGGCCGTGCTGGCTTCCGGCATTTTCCGCGGTGGCAATCCCAGTGCCCGGATCTGTTATGAAACGTATGATGTCCTTCATCTGGTAACGGAACAGGTTCAGGTTCGCTTGCAGGGTGCTGGTCGTCTGCCAGGAAAAGGCCAGTTCCACGGACTGGTTGGTTTCAGGCTTCAGGTTGGTATTGCCCTGCGCCACCGGATTATTGATGTTATACAGCTCGGCAAAGGACGGCGGCCGAAACGCCTGTCCATAGAGCAGCTTGCTGGTCAGATTGTAGGCCGTATCCCAAACCAGCGCCAGACGGGGGTTGGTGGTGCCGCCGAAATCGGAATACTGGTCATGGCGCACCCCGGCGGTCAAATACCAGTCGCGGGTAAAATTCCATTCGTCCTGTGCGTAGGCATAGTTAACCGTGCGATCGTGCGGGGTCATGAAAATTCCAGAGGCCGTCATGTCCGTCACCCCTCCCGGCAGCGGTGCCGGAAAGTTCCCGACAGTGGGAATTGTCACCAGATTGTAATTCCTGGATTCCTGGGTCTTGTACAGGTCGTCATTTTCGGTACCCACGCCAAAGCGTAGTTTCTGATTCTGGATCGCCGAATAGATTGCCGAAAGGTTGGCGCGCAAGTGGCGCTCCCACTTGTCTGGATTGCCGATCACCCCATCCGGAAATGCGCCGAAGCCAAAATTGGTCCCCGGCGGGAAGAGCGTCAGATCGGATTGTTCGGTGATATACAGATAGCTGACTTGGCCGGTCACGTCCAGATCGGGCGAGAAATTTGCATCATGATAGGTCAGGTCGGAATTAATACGCTGGCCAAAGTTTTTGCCCGTGGGATCGAGTGCCGATGCCACACCGGCGCCGGTGCCGCCGTTGCTGCGCTGCTGGAAACCGGCACGCAACTGCCACTTGTCGCGCGACAGGTCGATGCGGCTATCGATGGCATCGTAGCCGAGGTTGACTGGCCCAGGCGCAAGGGAAAATGGTGTGCCAGATAGTGCATCCGCAGCAATAATCCCGTGCTGTCCATCGGTGTGACCGACCCGCAAGTAGCCTGCGGCATCGAAACTCCCCAAAGTGCCGCCATGCTGTACCCATGCATCATCACTGTTGAACGAACCGGCACGCAAGCCCAGTTGAGTGCCGTTGATGTCGTCGGCGGTCTTGGTAATGATGTTGATCACACCAGCAAACGCATCCGCACCGTAAAGCGCAGAACCCGGGCCACGTATCACCTCGATGCGTGCGATATTCTCCACGGGCATGCCGCCCCAGATTTGCGAACGATTGCCAAAATACGCGCCTGTGATCGGGATGCCATTCACCAGCATCAGTACTTCGGGATTGTACTGGGTGTCGATGCCGCGGATGATATAGATCGGGTTATAGCCTATGGGAGAGTGCGATACATGCAGGCCGGGCACTGTCTCCAAAACTTCGTCCAAGTCCGCCGCACCGATGGCTTTGATATCCTCGGCAGTGATCACCGTGGCAACCGAAGGCGCCCGCGCGATCGGTTGTTTTGAACCAGTTGCGATGGAAACGAAGGACTTATCGCCATAGGCCAGCGCCAGCTCATCTTCCTCGGACGGTGTTGCTGCATAGCTGCCAACGACCCAGGTCGATATCAGTAGCACCAAGAATAACGGCACTAAGGTCGGCTTCATGATGATTCTCCCCTTTTCAATTCTGCCTGTCGCGGCAATCTTCCCTTGTGGCCCGTCAATTCTTCACTCTGATGGCTTCCTCGGATTCCAGCACCGCGGTGCAACTCCCTCATACGATAATGTCCCGCATGGCAAAGGAAACAGCTGGCCTTCTGGCTTCTCTGCCGCGTCCAGATAGCACGGTGGCATACCGGCAAGAAAAACGGGTATTGCGCCCAAATTGTACTCTCGGGGGCTCATGCCGAAATCAGCACACAGTGCCGCCGTAAGACCAACACTGTTCATGTGCCAGCGCCAACGTCCCTGCAACAGGATACGTTCCACTTCAAAGGCAAGCTTAAGGTGGGGTCCATTATCCAAGCCCTCTTCGCGCACGATTGCCATGATCGGCGCAATGCGCTCATCTGTCGAAACAATAGGTCTCCCATAACCACCGATACCACGCTTCACCTTGATTTCTGCGCGCACCAATTCCTCTAGGTCTGCTCCTTCATCCACTAATTTTTTTGCACGACTCAAAAATTCGCTGCAGCGCAACTGTGAAGCCCCGCCATATATCCTTGCCTCGGAAACAGCAATTGCCGCAGCAATGCCGAGCGCGCCCGTACTGCGCGCTGTTCCTGCCAGCGCAGCCACACGGTTATTCCACAGCCGCGGATCTGGATAACTGTTGTGTGTAAAGAGCGCATGGAGCACTCGCACTTGCTTCGGTGTGTAATGACAGCCGGTGATACCGAACAGATAAAGCTCCAACCAGTCTAGATTTCCAAGCGAGCGAAATAAATCCTTACCGCGAAACACGACGCGTTCGCCAGGAAAAAATGCGCCCATACTCGTAACCAACCGTCCAACATGTTCTTCCAGTAGTTTCGGACCGTTCATGTCTTTTCTCCACCACTATTCTCTGCATGCTGCTTTCGATCGTTGTTGGCAGGGCCTGGGTCATTTTCAAGTTCGATTTGGAAAAATGGAAAGTTCTTGTAGCCTGTATCGCGTTGTTCCAACGCATGCACTGCGGCACCCGGCAGGCGCAGCAACAGGAACAGCATCTCTCCCTCTTCGGGTGTGCAACCCAGATCGCGCAATGCTGCCGCAGCCACGCCTGACATCGCCAATGGAAGCCCGGCCGCAGTTTCCAGTGCGGCCCGGTTAGCCTGCAGCCAAGCCAACGACGGCCCGCAATCCAGCGCGGCAAGATGCGCCAATGTTTGCAGCACAGGCGTGGTGCAGCGCACCCCGTAAGGATCGAACCCTGCCGGATGACCGGCGACCGGCCAGACATCCGCTGGATCGTCCACCGGTTTTACGCCCAGCCCCGATTGCCACGAGGCCAGATCGGTGCCGCGTGATTGCCAGTCCCGCATCGCATTGAACACTTCGCGCGCGCCGCCGGATGCGCCCGCACCCACCGCGAGCGCCGCCATCAAACAGGATGCCGAAGTCGAACCGCCGACCCCGCCGCACATCGCGGCATGCACGGAGGGATCGCGCGGGCCAGGATTCGCCAGCGCGATCGCCAGGCCCTCCAGCAAGCTGGCTTGTTGCTTCGTGGGCGCTTCGCCGCGAAACAGCAGGAACAGATATTCGATCCAGCTCGCTTCGGTCAGCAGTTCGCCGTATACATCGTAACCGTGACAATGGCAGGACATCGCCGCAAACGCATTGTCGGGTTCGCCCTGTTCCTGCCAGATGCGGGTATGTATGGTTTCCATGTTTATTTCATCGTCCCAATGTTCTGAGCCGCAGTTCCATCGGCGGGGCTTCATTCCTGTCGACGCGCACGTCCAGCACGGTCGGTCCGGGATGGCAAAAAATCGCATCAAGGTCGAGATTGTCAAAGTCCTCCGCGCAGCGTATCACATGGCCCGGGATGCCCATGGATTCGGCCATCATTTTGAAATTCACCTCCGGCAATTCGGAGGCGACCTGCTCGGCACCGGCCATGCGCTGGCCGAACTTCACCATGCCCAGCGCGGCATCGTTGAGTACCACGAACAGCACGTTGAGTTTCTCGGTCAGCGCCACTGTCATTTCCTGGCCATTCATCAGCAGGCTACCGTCGCCGGTGATGCAGACGACCGGCACCGCCGGGTTGGCCAGCGCGGTGCCCACCGCGCCGCCGATGGCCCAGCCCATCGGGGCGAAATTCATTGTGACGCGCATCCAGCCTCCTGTGCTGGGCAGATGGTCGTGCATGGCCAGATTATGGATGCCCCAGATCGTGCTGTTGCCGGTATCGGTCAGGAAGCGTGTATCGGGGGGACTGCGCCAGCCAAGCTCGCGCATCAGATACTGGGGTTTGATCGGCGCGCCGGCAGCCACCGGTTTGAACGGATCCCCGATCGAAGCCTTTTTGAATTTTCGCTTCTCGCCGACGGAAACCGCTTCCGGACCGTCTCTGCGCAACGTTCGCAACACCCGCTCAAACACGGGACGAATCGCGCCGCGAACATGCAGACGCGCCATCGGCGAACGTGCCAAATGAGACTCGAGAGGATCGATATGCACCAGCCGGTTGTTCAGCACCGCTTCGCTCCAACCGTTGCTGGTCCACTCGCTCAGGTTGGAACCGGCGACCAGGATCAGGTCCACGTCCTTATCCTCAACTGCCGCCACCGCGGATCGGTGGCCGGCGAAACCGAACACGCCACGATACAAAGGGTGGCGCGGGCTGATATATCCCTTGGCGTCCGGCGTGACCACAAATTCCCCCCCCATCCTTTCCACCAGTTCGATGATGAGGTCTACGGCTTCGCCGCAGCCGCTGCCGATCAGCACCACCACTTTCTTAGTCTCCGCCACAATCGCCTGCAGTTCGCGCACCGCCGCGTCATCGACGGCAGCGTACGGTTTGAGCAGACGCGGCAGATCATAGGCCGGTCCGCGTTTCATCGTCGTGCGCAACACGTCCATCGGCATACTCAGGTGAACCGGACCGGGTGTGGGCTGGTAAGCGCTCAGCAGCGCATTGGTCAGCTGCCTTTCCAGTTGATCGGGATGTGATATCAGCGCGCTAAAACGTGTGCAGGTGCGAAACATATCGATAGTGTCTATGCCGGCCCCTGAAGTTTCCTGCAACGCGCCACGGCCGAGCAGGCGCAATGAAGGCTGGCCGGTGATCACGAGCATCGGGATCTCGTTTTCGTACGCGCACGCCACGCCGGTGATCAGATTGGTGGCGCCCGGGCCGGAAGTGGCGCAGCACACACCCAGCTTGCCCGATTCACGCGCGTAACCGTCCGCCATGAAAGCAGCGCCTGTTTCATGCCTAGCAGCTACCGGACGCAATCCGCCGCGCCTGGCGCTGCGCGCCATCGCGTTGTAAAGAGGCTCGATCGCACCGCCGGGCACGCCGAACACGAATTCCACGCCGATTTGCTCAAGGTAGGCGACCAGCAGGTCGGCTGCTTCAACTGGTTGTGGATTTGGTATTTGTTCCAGAAATTTTTCAGGCATTAGATTTGTCATTGACTGATCACCTATTCAGTTCCAAAAAGAATCTTTCCCCATTCGACTCTGCAGATTTTCCGCTCCACAAATCGATATAAATCTGGGGGTTAAATCTACTATTTGATCAACCACTGTAACTGTAGCACAGGAAATACTCAGTGCAATAAGAAAATGGTGAAATTTTTGTTGCGTCAACTTTGCCGTTTTTCCGGGATTTCATCGAACACGGAATCATCGGCCACTTGCGACGGGAGGGCGGAGCGCAGGCTTAATCGGGAAGCAATACGCGGTGAGCGGACTATCCCTGCGCCATGAAACAAGGGAAGGGATAGCGATTCAGCAGACTGGAGGGAATCGGATATTCGGAACGAACAATCGAAATGCGAATGGTTTTCGTGCTAGCCGGCCAGCAACTGCTTGAGTTCTCCACTCTGGTACATCTCGGTCATGATGTCGGAACCGCCGACAAATTCCCCCTTGATATACAACTGCGGGACCGTCGGCCAGTTGGCATACTCCTTCACACCCTGGCGGATTTCCGGATCTTGCAACACGTCCACCGTGAATATCTCTTTCACGCCCAGCGCGTTGAGAATTTTTACCGCGTTGGCGGAAAAGCCGCACTGGGGGAACTGCGGACTGCCTTTCATGTACAGAACCACCGGATGGGTGGTGACTTGCTCTTTGATACGTTGCTGGATATCTGTGCTCATGACGTTATTACCTTAATTAAATGGTCAGGAATTCTAGGGTCTAGTCGCTACAACGTCAAGTTTGACGGTATTGCCGGCTGCTGCGTTGGCTTTCTTGCGATCCTTCAACACGGCAATTTTTGGTAAAGTGGCCGGATTGAGCAAGTCTCTCAAAAAAATACGAATCCATGGAACCTTCAGCCTCACTAGAATTGGCCAAGCATGCACTGTTGATGTTCGGTTCCATACTCGCCTTTGGAACCTTCTCCGGTCTGCTGGCTCGGATGGCACGCATACCCGATGTGGTGTTGTTTCTGCTGATTGGCATGTGGATTGGCCCAAGTATGTTGGGTTTGATGGACATCAGTGCCGACTCCACGATTAACCAGTTGATCATGATCTTCGGCTCCAGTTATATCCTGTTCGACGGTGGCGCATCGGTTCGCCTCAAGGTCCTCAAGGAAGTGTGGATCACGATCGTGGTGATCTCCACTGTTGGTGTGTTGATCACTGCCGCAATCACCGGCCTTGCCGCCTGGTATTTCCTCGGGCTGGCGCCCGTCATCGCGTTGCTGCTCGGCACCGTGATCGCCTCCACGGACCCCGCGACGCTGGTCCCGCTGTTCAAGCAAGTTCGCATCAAGGATCGCGTTGCACAGACCGTAATGAGCGAATCCGCCTTTAACGATGCGATGGGTGCCATCCTCACCATTACCGTGTTGGGTGTGGCAATGGGCGCGGGGCAATTCTCGGCGGGCGATGCACTCATCGGCCTGCTCAAGCAATCACTGTTGGGCATCGTCATCGGCGGCACGTTGGGATATCTGGCGGCCTTTCTCATCGCGCATGAAAAATTCAACTTCCTCGCCGAATTCGCGCCAGTGGTAACTTTGATGGCGGTGATCGGCGCCTACATGAGTGCTGACGGCATGCACGCCAGCGGCTTCATGGCGGTGTTCGTATTCGGCATCATGCTGGGCAACCAGGAATCGCTGGGCTTCAAGCTCACCCGCCAGCAGGGACACGAACTGAAAGAGTTCGTGATGACGACAGCCCTCGTCATGCGCATGTTCATCTTCATCTTGCTAGGGGCGCAGGTAAATTTCGCCCTGATGGACCAATACCTGTTCGGCAGCGCTGCGGTTGTCGCTGTGTTCATGCTAGTAGCGCGCCCGGTCACCGTGTTCCTTTGCGCGCTACCCGACCGGCGCGCCAAGTGGAGCCTTCGGGAAATGTTATTCATGTGCTGGACCCGCGAGACGGGCGTGATCCCCGGCGCGCTGGCCGGCATTTTGGTGGGCATGAAGGCCCCGGGCGCGCAGATCATCGCCTCGGTGACCTTCATTGCGATCCTTATGACCATCCTGATCCAAGCGACCACCACCAAGTGGGTGGCGAAAAAGCTGGGCTTGCAATTGAAATGATGCGTGGATCCAAATGACATTTGATACAAATAGTCCTTGCAGCGAAGCGGTATTAGGCTATGCGATACATTCACCGACCCGCGCAAGCCATTTATCAAGCTTCACTGCCACCAGCACAACAACTCAGATCAGCAGACATAACACCAGTTCACCAGCATGCAGGGCTTCGGCATGGCTGTTCATTTCCATGTTCGCCTTACCCGGACTTCATTTTTTCTGCAGCACGATCCCGCGAAACCACCCGCCGGCAAGCAACGGAATATCGCTGTTTTTTTTTAGTTGCGGCACATCGCTCAGCACCTCTTCAAATACCACATCCATGCGTGTTGCAATGCGGCGCGACAACGGATTGAGCGCGCGTCGCAATAATGCAGATTGCTGCGGGCGCAGGAATTTGTCGAGGATGATGATGGTGCCGCCGGGCTTGAGCACTCGTGCGGCCTCACTCAGGCATTGTGCCGGTTGCGGCACAACGGCTAGGATCAGGTGCAGCACGACATGTTCGAACTGCGCATCGGCAAAGGGCAATGCCATACTGTCGCCCAACACCCATTCCACTTGCAAACCCGCACCGCGCGGCCTTGCTCGCTTCAGCATTGCGGCATTGAAGTCTAGCGCCGTATAGCGGTGCAGTGCGGGCAGCAAGGGCAGATCAAGTCCGGTACCGACGCCGCTTAACAATACACTCCCTGCATTTTTCGCGGGCAATGCGCTCAGCGACCGGATGCGCGCGCTCTGTAGCGGACCCGTTACGAATACGTCGTAAATCGGTGCGATCGAACTGTAACTCCATCTCAGGAATTTGTTTTCGCGGTAGGGCAGATCAGGCTTCGTCATATCGTGAACCTAGTGCAACAGTTTGATGCCGGATAATTTTGCCTGCGCAATGGCTTGCGCAAGCGCGTCGACAGCCTGCACGCGGGCAAAGCTCTTGCGCCAAGCCAACGCAATTCGCCGGGACGGAACGGGCTTCGCGAACGGGATCACCTGCAACAAACGGTTGCGGTAGCGCGCGCTGTTCGCAGAGGCGGGCAACACGGTGATGCCCAAGCCCGACGCAACCATGTTGCGGATGGTTTCAAACGACGTTCCCTGCTGGATATTCGCACCTTTGCGTTCGAGTTCCGGGCAGGCTTCTTCAACCTGGTTGCTGAAACAGTGACCGGAATCGAGCAGCAGCACTTTTTCCGCGGAAAGTTCCTGCGCCTTGACGCTGCGCCGCTTGGCCCAGTGATGATCGTTGCTGACCACCACCTCGAACGGTTCGTCGTATACCGGCCGCGTCACAATACCCGAATCACCGTAAGGCAACGCAATGATGATGACATCCAGCTTGCCGTTGCGCAGCAGCGCATCGAGATTGGTAGTGATATTTTCCTCGATTTCCAGCGGCATTTCCGGCGCGATTTTTTTCAGTTCCGGTACCAAGTCTGGAAGCAGATAGGGACCGACGCTGTATATGATGCCGAGACGCAGGGTACCGGCCAATTGATTCTTGCCCTGTCTGGCGATTTCGCGAATGTGCTCAACTTCCTCCAGTGTGCGTTGCGCCTGTCCCACGATCTCGTTGCCGACCGGCGTGATGGAGACATTATTTTTGCCTCGTTCGAATATTTTCAGTCCCAGTTCTTCCTCAAGCTTTTGTATCGCCAGCGACAGCGCGGGCTGGCTGATAAAGGATTTTTCCGCGGCGCGCCGGAAATTTCGTTCCTGGGCGACCGCAACGATATAACGCAATTCATTCAGCGTCATGTATATTCCAATCTAAATTTACGAGGTTGATGTGATTTGTATAATAAATCATCTTGTTTGATTATTTCAATTGGGTTTATTGACCAAAAAGGTCTATATTATCGACGTGGATCAAACACCACCTATTTAACTTCGTCCATTTTTGAATTTTTAGGAGAAATACCATGCAACTCAAAGGATCAAAAACCGAGAAGCACCTGAAGGACGCTTTTTCCGGCGAATCCCAAGCCAACCGCCGTTACTTGTACTTTGCAAACAAGGCTGATGTCGAGGGTTATGCCGATGTTGCCGCATTGTTCCGTTCCACCGCCGAGGGCGAGACCGGCCATGCCCACGGTCACCTGGAATACCTGGAGAAGTGCGGTGACCCGGCCACCGGTCTGCCGTTCGGCAGTACGCAGGACAACCTGAAGAGCGCAGTTGCAGGCGAGACCCATGAGTACACCGATATGTACCCCGGCATGGCCAAGGACGCCCGTTCCGAAGGCTTCACCGAGATCGCCGACTGGTTCGAGACATTGGCCAAGGCCGAACGTTCCCACGCCAACCGCTACCAGAGAGCCCTGTCCGAACTGGGCTGATCGCATCAAACATCCGGCACGGATTGCATGCAGCAATCCGCGCCGTTTTTTTGGAATGCCGTTTTTTAGAATCCGAACAATGAGGAACGAGACATGGCAGAGCCAGCACGCGAAGGCAACCTGAAAGCCCCTATCCGCCATCCGCTGGATTGGCAGAACCCCGATTTCTACAACGAGGAGTCGCTGTTCAAGGAGATGGAACGGGTATTTGACATCTGCCATGGCTGCCGCCGCTGCGTTAGCCTGTGCCAGTCATTTCCTTCTTTGTTCGACCTGATCGACGAGTCCGAAACCATGGAGGTGGACGGCGTCAAGAAGGAGGATTATTGGAAAGTGGTCGAGCACTGCTACCTGTGTGATCTCTGCTACATGACCAAGTGCCCCTACGTCCCGCCGCATGAATGGAACCTTGATTTCCCGCACCTGATGCTGCGCGCCAAGTCATTCCATTACAAGAACCGCGACACCAAGTTACGCGACCGGATACTTACCAGTACCGACATGGTTGGCAGTCTGGCCGGCATTCCGGTTGTGGCGCAGACGGTCAATGCGTTGAACAAGTTCAAGCCGGCGCGCAAGATACTCGAGGCAGTGGTCGAAGTGCACAGCGAAGCATGGCTCCCGGAATTTTCCAGCAGGCCGCTGCGCGGCCGTCTTCAGACGTTGCCGCTCGATACAGCCGGCATACCCGCTGGCAAAACGAGGGGCAAAGTCGCGCTTTTCGCAACCTGCTATATGAACCGCAATGAACCCGGTCCCGGCGAGGACATGCTCGCGGTGTTCGAACACAACGGCATCCCCGTCACCATAGCCGAGAAGGAGCGCTGCTGCGGCATGCCCAAGCTGGAACTGGGCAACCTTGACGCGGTGCGCGAAGCGAAGGAAGCCAACATCCCTGTGCTCGCCAAGCTGGTCAATTCAGGCTGGGACCTGACTGCGCTGGTCCCTTCCTGCGTGCTGATGTTCAAGCAGGAGCTGCCGCTGATGTTCCCGGATGATCCTGATGTCATCAAGGTAAAGAACGCCTTCTACGACCCGTTTGAATATTTGATGCTGCGCCACCGTGAAGGCAAGCTGAAGACGGATTTCAAGGTCGGGCTGGGCAAGGTGTCCTACCACGCCGCCTGCCACCAGCGTGTGCAGAACATCGGACCCAAAACCAAGGAAATGCTTGCGCTGATTCCCGGCACTGACGTGGACATCATCGAGCGCTGCTCCGGCCACGATGGCACTTACGCAGTAAAGAAGGAGTATCACGAATTCGCGATCAAGATCGTCAAGCCGGTGGTGGACCGGGTCAACCAGGCACATCCTGCCCACTACGGCAGCGATTGCGCGATGGCCGGTCATCACATTGGCCACGCCCGCGCGGACGGCACCTCCCCCGAGCATCCGATCACGCTGGTGCGCATGGCCTACGGAATATAAGGCAAGAAAAAATGAAACAGGAAAAATTGACACACGAAAAGCTTTACAGCCTCGAGCAGTATGCCCGTGAACGCCCGGCGTTCCGCGCAAAAGTGATGGCACATAAAAAAAACCGCCTGGTCCATCTGGGTGATCACGTCACGCTGTCATTTGAGGATGCGCTGACGATGCAATACCAGGTGCAGGAAATGCTGCGGCTGGAACGCATGTTCGAACCGGAGCCGATTCAGGATGAACTCAACGTCTACAATCCGCTGATCCCGGACGGCTGCAACTGGAAGGCGACGATGATGATCGAATATCCCGACATCGCGGAACGCCAGCGCAAGCTCGCCGAGCTCACCGGCATCGAAGACCGCGTTTGGGTGCAGGCCTCCGGACATGAACGCGTGTATGCCATCTCCGACGAAGACTTGGATCGCACGACAGACGAGAAGACCTCGGCAGTGCATTTCATGCGCTTCGAACTGGCGCCGCAGATGATCGCCGCGCTGAAGCAGGGGGCCGCGCTGGCCATGGGCGTCGATCACCCCGGTTATCAGGCCACCCTGTCTCCGCTTCCCGCAGAGATACGCGCGTCCCTGCTGAACGATCTGGCGTAGCCGGTTTACCGCGCGCCGGGTTATCCGGCTCGTTCGCTGCAATCCCCCGTATTATCGATCAGTGGACTCCCGGCAGAGACCGCGAAGATGTTTCCCGGCTGACTATGCTGCGCTCGCATTTGTTCAGCTTTGCAAACCTGGAATTGCAACGGCTGGGGCAAACTGCTTGATCGATCACACACTCAAGAAAAGCCGCACGCAGCAAATGCCGGCGTATCGCTTTGCGGATGCGGCCAAAGCGGAAGAGCGTTATGCCAACCAGATTGGGCGCCATGCTGGCGACAATGCCGTTTAACCGAGGAGGACGAAATGAAAGTTTGGCAATGTGTGGTTTGCGGATTTGTTTACGATGAAGCCGCCGGACTGCCGGAAGAAGGGATCAAGCCCGGCACAGCCTGGGCGGACATCCCCGAAAACTGGGTGTGCCCGGATTGCGGTGTCGCAAAATCCGACTTTGAAATGGTGGAATTGTAACTTGCCGGCTTTGATGATTCTCCACGCATCGATTCCCTATGCGGGGCACTGCGCGTCCTGCAGGGAGCTCGCGAGCAATCCATGAAATCTGTCCTCGTGCTGGGAAGCGGACTGGCTGGCTATACGCTGGTGCGCGAATTGCGCAAGCTTGATCGCAATACGGCGATCACGATGATTACCCGCGATAGCGGAGACTATTATTCGAAACCCATGCTCTCGAATGCGCTGGCAGAACGCAAAACCGCCGCAGAGCTGGTCATCACTGCGGCAGCGGACTTGGCCGGACAGCTTGACTTCAAACTGATGCAAAACACCGAAGTGTCTGGAATCGAACGTGAGCACAAGCGATTGCAGACAAGCTCCGGCGCGATCGAATATGACCGCTTGGTCTTGGCTTTGGGTGCGGATTCGATACGTCTGCCCTTGCAGGGCGATTCTGCCGATGCCGTCTTGTCGGTGAATGATCTTGCCGACTATGCGAAGTTCCGCGGCACTATTGAATCTGTCGGGCATGGAAAAAGTCGTGTCGCGATCATCGGCGGAGGGTTGATCGGCTGCGAATTCGCCAACGATCTGGCCGGTGCCGGATATGCCGTGACGATGATCGACCCGACCGCTCATCTGCTCTCCAGCCTGCTGCCTGAACATGCAGGCAAACAACTGTTCGAACCGCTAGCGGCGCTGGGTGTGGTATGCCGGTTCGGCGCCGCGGTGAAGGCTGTCGACAGGTGTCCGCCAGGCTATGCGCTGACCCTGGTCGACGGCACTACTTTGCGCGCGGACATCGTGTTGTCCGCCGTCGGCTTGCGGCCGCGCATCGGGCTGGCGCGCAGTGCCGGACTTGCGGTGAATCGCGGCATCGTGGTGGATGCGCAATTGTGCAGCAGCGACGCATCGATCTTTGCGCTGGGTGATTGCGCCGAGATAGAAGGACGCGTGCAGCCTTATGTGCTGCCCATCATGCACGCGGCGCACGTTTTGGCGCAGGTGCTGGCCGGCGGAGATGCGCACGTGGATTTCCCGGCGATGTCGGTGGTTGTCAAAACCCGGCCCACCCGGTCGCGGTATTGCCGGTTGCCCGCGATGCAATAGGCGCATGGCGCGCCTTGGCAAAAGGTCCAGCAGGAAAGCAAGGGATCAGACTCGGATTCTTCGATGCGCGGAATCAATTGCGCGGCTTTGTGCTGACCGGTGAATACGTATTGGAACGCAGCGCAATGATCAAACAGCTGGGAGAATCGGCAAGCTAGCAGTCAAGCCCGGATGCAGGAACAATCATCTGCACCCCCGCCTTGCCGCATCCGGAAAAATCTCTAGCCAAGCTGAATGGGGACAAACATCCTGCTGTTTCCCCTCAGCACCAGCAACGCCACATCCTTGCTGTGTTTCGCCACGAGGGAGCGGAGTTTCCTCGCGCTGTCCACTTTTTCCCCGTTTACGGACAGGATCACGTCTCCGGACTGGATACCGGCGTTGGCGGCCGGACCGTCCCCGACGTTCTCGACCAACAGCCCTGCGCCAACCTCCGCCTGCTTGCGCTCGTCGGCAGTAAGCGGGCGCACTTCGAGTCCCAGACCGCCCTTATCGCCACCAACCGATTGAGCTTCGGCGCTGGCAATTTCCATTTCGCCAACATCCACCGACAGGTTTCTGGTCTTGCCATCGTGCCAGACTTCAACATTGGTCTTCGTACCTGGCGTGACATCGGCGACCATGGACGGGAGATCATTGGAGCTGTCGACTTCCTTGCCGTTGAACTTGAGGATCACATCTCCCGGCTCAATCCCGGCCTTTTCAGCCGGACTGCCCTTGTCGACGGAGCTGACCAGCGCGCCGGTGGGCTTGTCCAACCCAAAAGACCTGGCCAGCTCCTGATTGACCCCCTGGATCACGACACCGAGCCGGCCCCTGCTGACCTTGCCGTGGTCAAGCAACTGTCGTTCCACTTTCACCGCCACATCGATCGGAATGGAGAATGAAAGTCCCTGGTATCCACCGCTCTGGGTATATATCTGTGAATTAATGCCGATCACCTCCCCGTTCAGGTTGAACAGCGGTCCGCCCGAATTGCCGGGATTGATGGGTACATCGGTCTGCAGGAAGGGCGTGTAATTTTCATCTGGCAGGGACCGTGATTTGGCCGAAATGATCCCCGCCGTCACGCTGTTCTCAAAGCCGAACGGCGAGCCGATCGCCACCACCCATTGGCCCACGCGAACGGTTCTGGAATCGCCTATCTTGACAGTCGGCAATTCCTTGGCGTTGATCTTCAGCACTGCAACATCGGAAGGTTTGTCGATACCGACGACTTTCGCCTTGAACTCCCTTTTGTCGGTGAGCTTGACGATCACTTCGTCCGCATCCGCCACGACATGCGCATTGGTAAGAATCACGCCATCGGGGCTGATGATGAAGCCCGAACCGAGGCCATGGGTGGGTATGCTGCTTTGCGGGGCCGGCGCGTGAAACTCCCGGAAGAATTGATAGAACGGGTCATTCGGATCCATTTGCGGCATTCCCGGTAATCCGGAAAAACCGGTTTTTTCGGTTCCAGAAACACTGATATTGACCACGGCCGGACCTTGATCAGCCGCGATCGATTCAAAATCCGGCAATCCGGCGGAAGCTCTCTGCGATGTCTGCTTTGTCGCCGGGATAGCTGCGACCGTGTTCGTGCTCGCGTTGGCCACATCGATGGGAGAAACGCCACGATAGACATAACCTCCTGTCATCGCTGCGGTGATCAGCAGAGTCATGACACCATATTTGGCATACTTCGGCAAAAATTTCGATTTCATGTTTACTGCTCCTTAAAAACAACATAGATCGAAAATCAGCATGGATTGCGACCACCGCTAGATGCGGCAAGAATCACGATCAGGCTGGATTGGGTTGCGTGGAGTCAGATTGGTTTCTTGCCGGGCCGAGAAGTTCGGAAGAATTTGCAACAAATTGTTACGCGGCCTGCAAAGCATAACGCACTGAAGCAGGCTGGATATTTTTGCCCCTTGATCGCGGTCGCACTGATTGCCGCGAGTCAAGGCCGAATGTTCAGCAAATGATCAAGCACGATTCCGGAAAACACCGCCGCGCCGAACCAGTTGTTGTGCAGGAACGCCTTGAAACAGCGCTCGCGTTGTTGCCCGCGGATCAGCGTGTAGTGGTAGATCGCGATGCACGCCGCGACCGTCAGTCCGGCGTAATAGGCCCAGCCCAGGGTTTCAACCTGCCCCGCCAGTGCAAGCAGTGCGAGAGTGATCGCGTAGCAAGCCATCACCGCAGCCACCGCATGCCTGCCGAACAACAAGGCCGCCGAATGGATACCGAGATGGATATCGTCATCCATGTCCACCAGCGCGTATTCCGTGTCATAGGCGATTGCCCAGAACACGTTGGCGGCAAGCATTAGCCACGCCACCGGCGGCACATTGCCGAGTTGCGCGGCAAACGCCATCGGTATGCCGAAGCCGAACGCGATGCCGAGATAGGCTTGCGGAATCGCCAGGAAGCGTTTGGTAAACGGATAGCTCGCCGCGAGAAACACGGCGGGAAAGGACAGCAGCAGTGTCAGCTCATTCAGCGGCAGGATCAGCACAAAGGCAAGGAGCGAGAGGCTCACCGCCAGCCAGACCGCCTCGCGCGGCGTGATGCGGCCGCTGGTGACAGGTCGTTCCCGGGTGCGTTTGACATGCTTGTCGAAATCGCGATCCGCATAATCGTTGATCGCACATCCGGCGGATCGCATCAGCACCGTGCCCAGCACAAAGATCAGGACGATATGCCAGGCCGGGTGTCCCGCGCCGGCGATCCATACAGCCCACAGGGTCGGCCATAGCAACAACAGGATGCCGATGGGACGGTTCAGCCGGGTGAGTTGCAGGTAAAGCGCTAGTCGTTGTGCGAGAGACATGAATTCAAACCAGGATGTATTCGTCTTATCAATCCATATATACCGGCATATGATCACGAATAACATGATACTGGATACGTGCCTTTGTCGGGCCGATGAAATTGCTCAGACGCCCAAATTCAAGGTTGTGCAAAGCATGGTAAAACGATACTGTATGGTCTATAAAAGTAAGGGATATCCGGGACCAAGGAATATCTGGGACTGCGGTACTAATTCTGTATTATTCAGGGGGACATGATGGGATTGATCGATTGGTTTAATGCCTTGTCCAAGGGCGATGAGAAGGCGGCAAAGACCGCACTTTCAAAGCCGCAATCGGGCATCATCAAGGAAGATGCCGTGATCGAAGGTCTGGATTTCGTCGCGGCAATCGAAGCGCATCGCAAGTGGAAAGAGCGGTTGACCGCCTATGTAGACGGCACCTCCCAGGAAAAATTGGATCACACGGCCATCTGCCGCGATGATCAATGCGCTTTGGGCAAGTGGATTTACGGTTCCGGCGCAACATTGATGGGCGCTCTGCCGATTTACCACCAGCTAAAGGCCAAGCATGCGCAATTCCATGTCACGGCATCACGCGTTGTAGAACTGGTGCAGCGCAACGACAGGGATTCGGCGCATACGCTCCTCAGCGGAGAGGAATACTCAAAAACTTCCATTGAAGTTCAGATGCTGATTTCCAAACTGTACGGGGAAATGAATAAAGGGTAACACCTTGTTCGCAGCGCTTGTCATGCAGCCATATTTTGGCTCGGCCTGACAACCGGGAAACGGCGCGTAGTACGGGTTACACGGCCCGTCTATTTCAAGACTGCCTCAAGATCCGGCAATGCTGCTTGCATCGCGCGCCTGCCCTCCGCGATCGCTTCTGCGGAACGGTGAAAATCGAGCAACCCGAGTCCGGCCAGTCGCGGTGACACGATCACATCGGGCGGGTCACCGGACATGCGGCTGCGGCTGATGCGCACCTGCATGATATTGATGCTGCTCGAAATCACGTCTAGTATCGAGGGAATTCTGGGTTCATCCCCTGAACGATCGGGAATGAAAGCGCCCAGGTTCTCCTGCAACCTGCGTCTCCATTCGCCGATCTCGCCGGGCGGCTGTTCGTCTTCGTGATCTTCGGAATGTTGCCGTCCGAGGCGGTTTGAGCTCAGATCGACGGCAATCACGATATCGGCGCCCATCGCCCGTGCCAGCGATACCGGCACCGGGTTCACCAGTCCGCCGTCAACCAGGATGCGGCCACCGTGCACCGCCGGGGTAAACAAGGCGGGCAACGCGATCGAGGCACGCACGGCGTCTATGGTAGAGCCCTCGCGCAACCAGACTTCAGTGCCGGTATGCAATGCAGTGGCTACTGCGGCGAACGGAATGGCCAGTTTTTCGATCGGGCGGTCAATGAATTTGCGGCGAAAGAATTCCATCAACCGCTCGCCCTTTATCATCCCGCCATTCATACCCACGTCCATAAACGAGAGCACTTCCGCAAAAGTCAATTCGCGCAACCAATTCTCGAAGTTATCCAATTCTTCCGCCGCGTATGCCGCCCCCACCAGCGCGCCTATGGATGTGCCGCACACCATTTCCGGCCGGATGCCGGCTTGCTCCAGAACGCGAATGACGCCCAGATGCGCCCAGCCGCGCGCCGATCCGCTTCCCAGCGCAAGTCCCACCCGCAATTTACCCGACGAATTCATGCGTAGCCTCCTTTGTGATGACCAAGTTGTTCCTTGCCGCGCCCGCTAGCGCCGGGCGCTGTGAAGCCCTCGGCAAGGACGATCATCTGTAAAATGCGGACATGGACGCAAATAATAACCCTGCAAATCGTCCCGCCCTGGAAGGCATCACGCTCGAAGCGGTGGTCACGCAGCTTGCCGAGCGTATCGGCTGGGCGGCGATGGGCGAGGCTGTCCCGATACGCTGCTTTACGCACGACCCGAGCATTAAATCCAGCCTGAAGTTCCTACGCAAAACACCCTGGGCGCGGGCCCGGGTCGAAGCGTTGTACCTGGCCCGGATCAAACGGTAAAAGAAAAGTTCACTTGTTGTGCATCAGGTTGAGTTGTTTGGCGATGATGTCATGATTCAACCACAGCACCGGCCCGGCAGGATCGGATGTCTCATGGAACATCAACGGACCGGTTCCCTCCAGCACCAGCGCGCTGAGTATGTCGGTAACCAGCACCTTGCGGTCCTTGTGCATCTGGGTGATTTCTTCCGAAGTGCCGATCATCAGGTCTGCCAGTTCCGCCGAGTTGTCCATCGGCCATGCCTCGAAATTCCTGAACCGCTTCATCACGTCGCTGGCATTGTAGTCGCTGATTTTTTTCAACAGATGATCCAACGCCTGTTCGTCCTGGAACAATGCGCGGCAGGCTTGCCACTGGGCATCAGCCCAGGCACCGCCGTTCTCCTTTTTCAACGCCTTGAGCAGCGGAAACAGCGACAGTTCGACACCGACGAAGATGTCGGATGAATTGGTGCGTATCTCGGGGCAATTGTAGACCGTGGCCTTGATTCCCTTTGCCCAGGCCGTTTCAGCGATGTGTTCCAGCCGCATCTTCGCATGACCCTGCGAATAGTTGGTGTAGGTCTGCCATTCGTAATCGCCATCGGTCAGTATCTCGGTGCCGTGATATCCATAAGCGGTGTAGCGCACCTGGCCGCCGGTTCTTTCGATACGAGCCCGAATCGCCGCGCTGCCATCGAGGAGATGCTGGAAGGTATTCGCGGTGACCTCGTCGAAATTCATCAGGATCAGCTTGCCGAGGTCGCTGTCGAACAGCGCGCGCGAGGACAGGAAGCGCTCGCCGCGGCCCTTGTAGATGCGGTTCGCGATCGCCAGGAACACTTTCACCTTGGGAATGCCGCCGGCCATGGTGTGGGCAAAGAAGACGTTGGTGGCGTCGGGGATCATCGCGTCGATCTGGGCCATTGCCCTGGCAACGGAATCCCTGAAGCGCTTAACCCCGACTTCGCGGCATCTCTCGATTTGATTCCAGTCCAGCTTGTCGTCCTGCCAGCTCTTGAGCGTCATGCCGGCCAGCAGGTCTGTCGGCGTTGGCTCGCCCGGCGGTGCATCCAGATCGAAACCGGCCATCAGCGGCTCATTGATGATGCGCCCACCGAGATTGGATTCGGCCGCGGCCAGTTCCTCGCCGGTCAACGGACGCAGCGCATTGTTCTCGTCGCGCCGGCCAACGGTGACGCCCACGATCGTCGTGCCGGCCTTGCGCGCCTCATTGATCAGGCCGTTTGCATAACCGCGGCCAAACAGCTCTCCGAACAATACAAAGACATCGCCTTTGCGAAATATATTGGTCCGGGGAATATCACGTAACGGAATGGGTGCAATCATGAAAACTGGCTCCTGTATGGCTGATACCGCGAATTGTAATTTGATTTGATGCCGGCATCCTAATAATCTTGGCCGCGGCAAGGATATGCACGCAGTCAGCGTCGAACCCAAAAATTGTTTCAAATAGTTTATCGGCTGAACTTTGCGATCAAATCCCGCTCTGTAATAGCGACAGATGATGTATGCCGTGCGGCAGGAATTGATCGGCAGCCGCAACAACACTGAACAAGGAGCGGACATGAGCAGACTGAGAATACTCCCGGGCGCTGCCGGCGTTATCGCGTTGACAGCTTCGATTGGCTTTATCGACGGACAGCGGAAAATCGAAACGGAAAGTCCCGCCCGCGACAGGATCGCAACGGTAAGCGCGCAAACAGTAGCCTCGACTGGTGTTGCACCCAGGCTGGTCGTGAAACCGGGCGGCTCGGCCTATCTGGTCGAAATCACGCGCGGGAAAACTTCGTCCGGGATACTGGTCAATGCGCTGACTGGGCAGGTGCTGCTTGCCTGATTCGCCGTATCTGACCACTTCAGCATATTTTCTGGCGGTTGACGTTCAGCCTTTCAGCAGCAGAATTCCCGGCAGGAACACTTCGGTGACCAGCAGCCGCGCATCGCCAAGATAGAACAAAGATCTGCGCGCCCACAGCCTGTGCGGCGGATCGGCCTGCATCGCAACAGCTCGCCGGTAAAGGCGATGCGAGCCGCGCAGAGACCGGTAATGCAGCGGCCTGCGCTCCACCAGCGGATGCGCGAACAGCAATGCGCCCAGCGGCTTGTTGCCCAGCGTGCGCACTTCCGACCAGACGCCGCGCAGGTGGCCAGCCGCCAGCGCGCTGTGCGCGAACACCACCGGCTGGCCGTCCGCATACAGGAACACTTCCCGCGACCAGGCAAGCTGATGCGGCGCGATGCCCAGCAGCGCGGATTCGTCCAGCGCGATGCGCGCCAGGCCGCTGCGCAGATTGCGCACCGCGAAATGCGTGCATCGCTGCTGGATGCGCTGCGTCAGGGAGCCGCGGTCGCGCAGCCAGGGCGCGAGCCCGGCTTCGCAACCGAGCGCCGCACCGTGCCAGAATTTGTCATCGTTGCAGTCAGACATAAGAATAAACGTGGTTCTCGGCCTTCCGCCGTCGTGCAGCCCGTTGCGCAAAGCCTCTCTCTGCGATCAAACGTTCATGATCAGGCTGACCGCTTTCCAAAGCTACAAGCCGGTTCGAGCCGGCTCGGAACTACCGGAAGCTTTGGCGTTATTGTGTGCGGGAATGTCATGCGGCCTGATCGCAGCCACATATGAATCGCAAGCCTGCGCCTCTTTCATCCTGCCCTTACGGCGCAGGCCGGCGCCGAGATTGATCAAAAAATCGGCCATGTAGGAACGGAGGTCGAGTGCCCGGCGGTTAAGCTGCCGTGCGCGAAGGTTGTCGCCGCGCTGCCTGGACAGTACCCCGAGATATTGCAGCGCGGTGGCATTTTTCGGTTTGTGCTCAAGCACCAGCCGATATCCCGCTTCGGCTTCCGCAAGCCGACCCGCATGATGATGTGCCATCGCGTTGTGCAAATGGAATGCGATCTGTCCGGCAGGCGGCGGTGCCGCCGCTGACTGGCTTTCCCGAATTTCACCGCAGCACTCGTTGTATTTCTTGCCGCTGCCGCACGGGCACGGATCGTTGCGGCCCAGCATGGCGAGCGCCGGCGGCACACCGGCCTGAGGAGAGGACAGCGCGGCAAGCAGCTCGCGTGATTCGCTGTCGTCCGGCACAACCTGCATGCGTCGCTTCAGCATCACCGCCGCCTCTTCCAGACAGCCCAGCTCGACATAGTTCTTGCACAGCTGAAAGTACTGGCGGCTGGCCACGGACGAGTTGGCGAGAGCGGCGATGAATCCTTGCAGTTCCTGCTGCGGCAGGACTGACCACATGTGGAACAGGCCGTGAAAACCGAACGGGTCGCCCTTGGGGGACACCGTCTCGTATGAGAATGCCTCGGCAATTTCCTCCGGCGCAAAGCGGATTCCGTATTTCGCCTCGAGCAGCGGACGATAGCGCCGCCCGATCGCTTCGTCTTCGGGCTCGAGAGCGACGATGTCCTCGTCCCGCAACGCATCGAGCAGCAGCCGGGAACGCAGCGAAAATCCGCCATTTCCGACACGGTGATTATCCTGGTACCAGCCCCATGGCGCGCCGATGTAGTCGTAATCGAGAAACTCCGGGCGCCAGCTTTGCGGATTGATGATGTAGCCATCCCACTGGACCAGCAGCACGAATTCGGTATTGAAGTAGCGACCCAGTTCCTTGACCACGAAGCGTGAGTATTCGGCAACCGAACCGATGCGGGGAATGTCCACCATGCGGCAGCCGTCCAGCTTGTAACGGCTTGCAGTATCCGAAAGAAACACCACATCGCCGAAATTGCACTGCAGCCCGCAAATATCGATTGCGCGCAAGGCAAGCCCGGGATTCAGGCAATCCACGGCGCAAAGGGTGACGGAAGGCAGGTCAGGCATGGATTTCAGTGCTTCATCGTTCAATTCGGGGACGCCTCATATAGGGATCGCGGGATTGCATCTGCCATGCCATGAATCGGAGCACGGGAACGGAACACGTCCCGAACCATGTCCATTATAGGATCTGAACGCCTCACAAGGCCATCGCCAGCTCTGTCGTTGCCCACGCGTTGCGCGGGAATTTTTCCGGAGATGTTTGCCGGATCGGCCAACCTGCAACAAGGCTGGACCATGGCCGGGTTATCGTCCAATGGCCGGGCCGCATCAGACATGAAGGTAATCGTGCCGGTCGGCCATCCAGCGCTGCAGATGCGCGCGTGCCGCATCGGGGAAATCGCGCAGCAATTCGTCGGCAGCTTCCCGCGCCTGGTTCAGCAAATCCTCATCGGCGCTGATGTCGGCGTAACGCAGCATCGCGACGCCGCTTTGCCGCGCACCGAGCAGTTCGCCGGGGCCGCGCAATTGCAGGTCATGCTGCGCGATCGCAAAACCGTCCGTGCTCTCGTAGATGATCTTCAGCCGCGCCCGTGCCAGTTCGGCGAGCGGTTGCTGGTATAGCAGGATGCACAGGCTCTGCTCTGCGCCGCGCCCCACCCTGCCGCGCAGCTGGTGCAGTTGCGCCAGCCCCATGCGCTCGGCGTGATCGATCACCATCAGGCTCGCGTTGGGCACATCTACGCCGACCTCGATCACCGTGGTGGCGACCAGCAATTGCAGTTCGCCTGCCTTGAAAGCCGCCATCACGCGCGCCTTTTCGGCATTGTCCAGCTTGCCGTGCACCAGACCGACGCGCAGCTCCGGAAAAGTCTCGCCGAGCAACTGATAGGTTTCCAGCGCGGTTTGCAGCTGCAGCGTCTCCGACTCGTCGATCAGCGGGCACACCCAATAGGCCTGCTGCCCGGCCATGCAGGCTGCGCGCACACGGTCTATCACTTCGTCGCGTCGCTCATCGCTGACCAGCTTGGTGATCACCGGCGTGCGCCCCGGCGGCAACTCGTCGATCACCGACACATCGAGGTCGGCGTAATAGCTCATCGCCAGGGTTCGCGGAATCGGTGTCGCGCTCATCATCAGCTGGTGCGGTTCGTGTTGATCTGATGTTAGCGGCGCATCTGAACCCGCGATCATGTTCTTGCCCTTTTTGTGCAGCGCGAGGCGCTGCTGCACGCCGAACTTGTGCTGCTCATCGACGATTGCCAGCCCGAGTTTGTGAAAACTGACCTGTTGCTGAAACAACGCGTGTGTGCCAATCGCAAGCAGTGTTGATCCGGATGCGATGCGCTCGGCGGCAAGTTGCCTGTCCTTTTTTTTCAGGCTGCCGGACAGCCATACCGGCTCGATGCCAAGCGGTTCCAGCCAGTCGCGCAACTTGAGGTAATGCTGTTCGGCGAGAATCTCGGTGGGCGCCATCAGCGCGGCCTGGTAGCCGTTCTCGATCGCCTGCAACGCGGCCAGCGCGGCGATGATGGTCTTGCCGCTGCCGACATCGCCGAGCAGCAGACGCTGCATCGGGTGCGGCTTGGCCAGGTCGCGACTGATCTCGGCATAGGTGCGCTGTTGCGCCTTGGTCAGCGCGAACGGCAAGTCTGCGATCAGGCGGGCAGTCAATTTCCGGTGCGGCACAAGTGCGGGTGCGATGCGTTTGCTGCGTTCGCGGTGATGCACACGCATCGACAGTTGCTGCGCCAGCAGCTCGTCGAACTTGATGCGCCGCCAGGCCGCGTGGCTGCGTTCCTCCAGCAATTTTGCCGATATATCCGGCGGCGGGTTGTGCAGCAGCCTTATGCTGTCGGCGAATCCGGCCAGCCACATGCTTTGCAGCAGCGCATCCGGCAAGGTGTCGCTCAAAGGCAATATCTCCAGCGCATTGGCGATCAGTTTGCGCAAGACCGGTTGTGCCAGGCCCGCGGTGGTCGGATACACCGGGGTGAGGGCTTGCTGCAGCGGCGTGTCGTCATCCACACTGCGACATTTGGGATGGACCATCTCCGGCCCGTAATACCCGATGCGCGCCTCGCCGACCGCGCGTATCTGCCTGCCGACCGCGAGCTGTTTCTGCTGGCTGGGATAGAAATTCAAAAAACGCAGATACAACTCCCCGCTGCCGTCCGCGATGCGGCACAACAGGGTGCGGCGCGGACGAAAGGCGATCTCGCTGTGCGTGACGGTTCCCTGCACCTGCGCCGTCTCGCCCGGCTGCACGGTCGCGATCGGCGCAACACGGGTCTCGTCCTCGTAGCGCATCGGCAGATGCAGCAGCAGATCGACGCGGTGATGGATACCGAGCTTGGCCAGTTTGCTTAGCGTGGCAGGCGAGATTTTGGGTGGTTGCACAACAGCCTATTCCGGTTCCAATTCGAAGGTGAAACAAGGCGACAACGAGTAAATGACGAAGGCAGTGCTTATAGCACGACTAGGAATGAGCGACGAAGTCAACACAGTTTCAGCGATGAATTGGAACCGGAATCAGTCCTGAATCACCAGTACCCCGTCCATCTCCACCAGCGCGCCGCGCGGCAGCTCGGCCACGCCGACTGCGGCGCGCGCCGGATAGGGCTGGCGGAAATAGCCGGCCATGATCTCGTTCACCTTGGCAAAATGCTTGAGGTCGGTGAGATACACATTGAGCTTGACCAGGTCGTTGAAGCTGCTGTCGGCCGCGCTTGCCACCGCACGCAGATTCTGGAACACGCGGTGGATCTGCGCTTCGATGCCTTCCGCCATCTGCATGGTGCCCGGGTCCAGCCCGATCTGGCCGGACAGGTAGACCGTGTCATTGACGCACACCGCCTGGGAATAGGTGCCGATCGCGGCGGGCGCATCCGGAGTCTGGATGATTCTTCTGTTTGCCATGGCGCGCTCCTTGAAATGAATCCGCGCCTGAATGGCGCGGACAGTCGAATCTGTGCCTATTATAGCCGCTCGAGGCTCGCCTCAGGTAATGACACTGGGCTTTTCGCGCCCGGTGCGCTCGCGCAACTCGGAGATTTGCGACGCGATGCCGATCAGCCCGGCCAGCAGCTGCTGCGCGTCCAAGTGATGTCTGGAAACGTCCGGCTCGAATGATTCCAGATAGATGCGCAGCGTCGCGCCGCCGGTGCCGGTGCCGGAAAGTCGGAACACGATGCGCGAGCCGTTGGTGAACATGATGCGCACGCCCTGGCCGGTGCTGACACTGCCGTCCACCGGATCGGTGTAGCTGAAGTCGTCGCATTCCTTCACCTGCAGATTGCCGAACTGTGCTCCCCGCAGCTCGGCAAAACGCTCATGCAGCAGTTTCATCACGCCGTTAGCCGCATCGGCCGGAATGTCCTCGTAATCGTGGCGCGAATACACATTGCGCCCGAAACGCGCCCAGTGCTCCATCAGAATTTGCTCTACTGGCTGCTTGCGCGCCGCAAGTATGTTCAGCCAGAACAGCACCGCCCACAACCCGTCCTTCTCGCGAATGTGGTTCGAGCCGGTGCCGAAGCTTTCCTCGCCGCACAAGGTGACCTTGCCTGCATCCATCAGGTTGCCGAAAAACTTCCAGCCGGTCGGCGTTTCATAACAGGGAATGCCGAGCTGCCGGGCGACCCGGTCTGCCGCGGCGCTGGTCGGCATCGAACGCGCGATGCCTGCCAGCCCCTGCCGGTAACCCGGCACCAGGTGCGCATTCGCCGCGAGCACCGCAAGACTGTCGGAGGGCGTGACGAAGAAATGCTTGCCCAGGATCATGTTGCGGTCGCCGTCCCCGTCGGATGCCGCGCCAAAATCCGGCGCATCGGCGCCATACATGATTTCCACCAGTTCATGCGCGTAAGTGAGGTTGGGATCGGGATGCCCCTTGCCGAAATCCGGCAGCGGCACATCGTTCATCACGCTGTCCTTCGGCGCGCCGAGGCGATTCACCAGGATCTCGCGCGCATAGGGGCCGGTCACCGCGTGCATCGCATCGAACCTGATATGAAAGCCATCAGCCAGCAACGAACGGATCGCCGCGAAATCGAATAGCGATTCCATCAGTTCCGCATAGTCGCTGACGGGGTCGATCACCGACACCGCCATGCCGCCGATTTCATGATCGCCGTTCCTGTCCAGTTCGATGTTGGCCGCGTCGGCGATGCGATATCGGGCAATTTTTTTGCTCGCCGCAAAGATCGCTTCGGTGACGGTCTCGGTCGCGGGGCCGCCGTTGCTGCCGTTGTACTTGATGCCGAAATCCCCGTCCGGCCCGCCCGGATTGTGGCTCGCGGACAGGATGATGCCGCCGCTGGTCGAGTACTTTCGAATCAGGCAGGAGACGGCAGGCGTCGAAAGTATGCCGCCCCTGCCGACCAGCACGCGCGCGTATCCGTTGGCCGCCGCCATTTTCAGGATGATCTGGATCGCTTCGCGATTGTAATAGCGCCCGTCGCCGCCCAGCACCAGCGTCGAACCCGGCGGGGCAGCGACGGTATCGAAGACGGACTGCACAAAATTTTCCAGATAGTGCGCCTGCCGGAAAACCGGCACGCGCTTGCGCAAACCCGAGGTGCCGGGTTTTTGGTCGATGAAGGGAGTGGTTGCAACCGTGTGAAACCGCATATTCGTTCCTTCCTTCTTGTTGAGGTTCTATTTCCATTTTACCACTCCTGACGAGGAATACCGGTTGCGAAACGCCGGTCCGGATGGAGTTGCAACCCGCAGGGATGCGGGTATCCTGATCACGTTGACGCGCTTTCACGCTGCGACTACATTCGTCCCCATACAGCTCAAAGCAACTCTTTTCAGTCAGAGCCATGAATAAAATTACAGCGCTGAGTCTATTGTTAGCCACGCTTGCCACACTTTCATTGACCGCCCGCGGAGCCGATGACAGATGGGGAGTCGAGGTCGCGCCTTTCGCCGGACACCGTTTCGGCGGCAGTTTCCAGGATGCTAACACCCTGTCCGGGTTCGAACTGGCGGATGCCAAAAGCTTCGGACTGATGCTCGACTTCGACTCCGAGCCTGACAAGCAGATCGAGGTTTTCCTCAGCCGCCAGGATACGCAACTGACGAGCGCCGGAACCTTCACGGGCAATCCGCTGTTCGATCTCACCATCGATTACTATCATGTCGGCGGACTGTATATGTTGCCGGCTTACGGACTCATGCATCCCTTCGTTTCGGGCACGTTCGGCCTGACCAGCATGACGCCGAAGCGCGCCGACCTCACCGCGGAAAATCGCCTGTCGCTGTCGCTCGGCGGCGGCGCGAAGTTTTTCCTGTCGGAAAACGTCGGGATACGATTCGACGTGCGCGCCATCTACACGATGCTGAACGCCGATACTTCGGTGTTCTGTTCGGGCGGATGCGCGATCATGGTCAGCAGCAACGGCTTCGTGCAGGTCGAGGCGGGCGCGGCGTTGCTGATGCGCTACTGAACAGGCAGCGAACCCGCATTGCGGTTCCAGTCGCGCCTGGCGACTATTGACGGTCCCCCGCACCGGGTTTACATTCACCTCCGCAGGCGTCCGATTTCTTGATCCATCCATCCAACGGGGCTTCACGACATGAAAACAATCGCAGCGATATTCACCGTACTGGCCTTGTTCCCCTCCGTTTCTTTCGCATCGCAGGAAGCCGGCCAGACGAACCCCGATATGCCCGCAGCCACGGTATCCGGCAGCATGGTCTATCCGGTGAACGGTGATGTATTTGTCACGCAGGGAAAGCTTGCCGCCCATCGGCTGAGCCATAGCGAACCCATCAAGTCCGATACGCTGATCCAGACCGGTGATAAAGGCGCCGCACTGCTGAGATTCGAAGACGGCCAGGTTGTCACGATGCAAGCCAAGTCCATTTTCTATGTACGCGAGTACCGCTACAATGCAAAGAGCATCAGGAACAGCAGTATCGTTTTCTCGATGTTCCAGGGCGGGATGCGCTTCATCACCGGCTTGATCGGCCAGCATGATCGGCAGGCTTTCAGGCTGTCGACCCCGGACGCGACCATCGGCATACGCGGGACCGACTTCATGGTAACCATGGTCGGCAAATCGCTTTACAGCCGGGTCCTGAATGGAAAGATATCGTTGACGAATGCAGCAGGCATGAAGATGGTCAGTATCGGCCAGACGGTTGTCGTGCCCTCTACGGCGGTTCTGGCCTCACTGGTCTCCCCATTTGCCGTGCCCGCAGACACGTTCGACAAGCTGCAATTCATACCGGTTGATCCGTCGGCGATCCCGGCACCAGTGCCCGAACCCATGCCTGTTGCTCCGCTACCCGAACCCGCGCCTCTTGCTCCGGCACCCGAACCCGCTCCCGCATCAGCAGTCCAGCCAGCGCCCCCTGCTGCCGGACCGGCTGTCATGCCTGGCGCGCCAGCTGCCGCTGCGCCTGCAGCAGCTGTTGCGGCTCCGGCCGCGCCTGGACTCGCGGGAGCGGCAACGGCTAATGCAGGGAACAATTCAGGGCCGGACCAGACGGCCGCTGCTGCCAGCTCGAACGAATCGGCCGAATCCGCCAAGGCGGCTGACGCAAATCCAATGGACAGGAACAGCCGGTCCGACGTGGCCATGAACTTAAAAATCGGCTCGCTGGGCCTGGGTGCTGAACTGGATCTGGGCCTCACCGACAGCCTCGGCGCCCGCATCGGCCTGAATTCCTTCACGTACAAGTACAATGCCAATTCGAGCACGGTGAATTACGACTTCAAGCTGCAACTGCAAACGATCAGCGCACTGGCGGATTGGTACCCGTTCCAGGGCAGTTTCCGCACCAGCGCCGGCCTGATGTACAACAACAACAAGGTCAGTCTGAACGGACTCCCCACTGGCGGAACCTATGACATCAACGGCAACACCTATAGTGCCGCCGAAGTCGGTTCGCTGCAGGGATCGCTGTCATTCAACAAGGTTGCGCCCTATATCGGCATAGGCTGGGGCAACCCGGCGGAGAAGAACAAGGGCTGGGGCATGACATCCGATATCGGCGTGCTGTTCCAGGGCAACCCCAAGACTAGCCTGGTTGCCACATGCGGCACTGCAGCGCCGGCTGGTTCCGCGGCATGCACCCAACTGCAAAGCGACACCGCCGCGGAAAACACCAAACTGCAGAGCGACCTGAGCAATTTCAAATGGTGGCCGGTGGTTTCGGTCGGGATATCCTATCAGTGGTAGGCCGCCTGCGATCACCGCAAGGCATCTAGTAGAGTCGTTCTTCTTTATACCGCCGCCGCATTGTGCGAGCAAAATTCCCCAAGTTTTTCAATTCCTGCAATAATCGCATCGCGGTTGACAACAAATTACATTGAAAGCGAGCAGGTGAAATGACAAATCAGGATGACTTGAAACGGGCGGTGGCCAAGGCCGCGATCGAATATGTGCCGGTCGATTCCATCGTCGGCGTGGGCACCGGCTCGACCGCGAATTTTTTCATCGATGAACTGGCCAAGATCAAGCACAAGATACGCGGCGCGGTCGCCAGCTCCGAAGCATCCGCAAAACGTTTGATGGGGCACGGCATCGAAGTCCTGTCGCTCAACGATGCGGGCAGTCTGCAGGTTTATGTCGACGGCGCGGACGAGATCACGCGACATCTGCACATGATCAAGGGCGGCGGCGGCGCGCTCACGCGCGAGAAGATCGTTGCCGCAGCCAGCAAGAAATTCATCTGCGTGTGCGATGCCAGCAAACTGGTGGATGTGCTGGGCAAGTTCCCGTTGCCTGTCGAAGTGATACCGATGGCGCGCAGTTCGGTGGCGCGCCAGCTGGTCGCGCTGGGCGGACAGCCCAAATTGCGCGAGGGCTTTACCACCGACAACGGCAATATCATCCTCGATGTGCATGGGCTGAGCATCATGAATCCGGTGGAGCTGGAATCCACGCTGGATCACGTCGCCGGCGTCGTCACCAACGGCCTGTTTGCGCGCCGGGGCGCCGACGTGTTGTTACTGGGCACGGCCGAGGGAGTGAAAACGATGACGGCCTAGAAGTCCGGCGGCTGTCATGTTCCCTTCACATTTATCGCATACTCTATACAGTTGCACCTTTTTTTAAGGAATACGCCATGTTCAGCAGCAGTGATCATATTTCCCGCCAGTTCGATGCCGAGCTGGAAGCCATCCGCGCCAATGTGCTGCAGATGGGAGGGCTGGTTGAAAGCCAGATCAAGAGCGCCGTCGAGTCGCTGGTCAGCGGAGATGTGGCGCTGATGGGCCGGGTGATCAATGACGACCATCGGGTCAACGCAATGGAGGTCAAGATCGACGAAGCCTGCAGCCGGGTGATCGCGCTGCGCCAACCTGCCGCGGGCGACCTGCGCCTGGTGATGGCGGTGATCAAGACCATCACCGACCTGGAACGCATCGGCGACGAGGCCGAAAAGATTGCGCGCATGGCCAAGCTGCTGTCGCAGAAACAGGGATTGGCGATTCCGCGTTACCAGGAAATCAAGCATGCTTCGGAAATCGCGCTGGAGATGCTGCGCAAATCGCTGGACGCCTTTGCGCGCCTCGATGTGGTGATGGCGGCGGAGGTGGTGCGGCAGGACGAACAGGTGGACGAGGAGTTCCGCGCCATCATGCGCTATCTGATCACATTCATGATGGAAGACCCGCGCACCATATCCACCTCCCTGGAAATCCTGTTCGTGGCCAAGGCGATCGAGCGTATCGGCGACCACGCCAAGAATATGTCAGAGTATGTCATCTACATGGTCAAGGGGCGTGACGTTCGCCACGTCACCGTGGACGAAATCGACCGCGAAATTCTGGAATAGTGCAGCAGCAGTCCATACTCGCCGCCGTCGACCTGGGCTCCAACAGCTTCCGGCTGCAGGTGGCGCGGGTCGAAGGCGACCAGCTTTACATGCTGGATGGTTTGCGCGAACCGGTCCGGCTTGCGGAAGGCCTCTCCGACGACAAATTCCTTGGTGCAGAAGCGCAGCAACGCGCCTTGGCCGCCCTCGGACGCTTTGCCGAACGTCTGCGCGATCTGCCCAGCGTGGCGGTGCGCGCAGTCGGGACAAACGCGCTGAGGGTGGCCAAGAACGCCGCGGATGTCATTGTGCAGGCCGAACATGTGCTCGGATTTCCGATCGAGGTGATCTCCGGGCTTGAGGAAGCGCGCCTGATCTACCTCGGTGTCGCGCACGGCTTGCCCAGGACAGAAAACAATCTGCTGGTGATGGATATCGGCGGGGGATCCACCGAGTTCATCATCGGCAATGGCCTGACCCCGCTCAAGATGGAAAGCCTTTACATGGGTTGCGTCAGCTACAGCGGCCGCTTCTTCCCGGATGGGAAGATCACCGAACGCAAACTCGAGAAGGCCGAAGTCGCCGCGCGCAACGAAGTGCAGAACATCACGGCCGATTTCCGGGGGCAATGGCAATATGCGCTGGGCTCATCGGGCACGGCCAAGTCCATCGCCGACATTTTGGAGGCAACCGGGTACAGCCGGAGCGGCATCACCCGCGACGGGCTGGAGAAACTGCGCACGCGCCTGCTCAAGGAAGGCGATGTGAACAAAATGCAATTGCCGGGCCTGCGTCCCGATCGGGTGGCCACGCTGGCGGGCGGCTTCGCGATCATGTACGCGGCATTCCGTGAACTGGAGATCACCGCGATGCAACCCGCGCTCGCCGCGCTCCGCGAAGGCGTGCTCTACGACCTGTGGGGACGCTTCCACAACAACGACATGCGCGATGTGACGGTACAGAACTTCATGCGTCGGTACCAGGTTGACAATAACCAGGTCGCGCGGGTAACCAGGCTGTCTAACATGCTGGCCCAGCAATTTTTCGGCGGCGACGCGAGCGAATCCGCGCTGCATGTGCTGGGCTGGGTCGCCAGTCTGCACGGCATCGGCATCCGGGTCGCACACAGCGGCTATCACAAGCATACCGCGTACATACTCGCCAATGCCGACATGCCGGGATTCTCCAAGAAGGAGCAGGCCAGGCTGAGCTTGCTGGCACTGGCACATCGCGGCAACCTGAAAAGGTTGCAGGGGATGCTCAACAATGAGGAAGACCGCGTGCTCGCGATGAGCCTGCGTTTGGCCGTGCTGTTCTATCGGAACCGCAGCGACATCGTGCTTCCCAAACTGCATGCCCATTTCAGCGGTACCAAGTTCTACCTGTCGATAGACTCCGACTGGCTGACACAAAACCCGCTGACCGAGGCCGCGTTGCAGGATGAAGTGAAGCAGTGGAAGTCGCTGGGCGTCAGTCTGCAGATCATCGAAGAATAGAAAGCAAGAACGAGGTACAAGGGAAACGGCTTATTTCTTGTCAGCCGCGGCCAGCTTGCTTCTTGTCCCTTGGGCCTTGCACCTTGTGTCTAACCCTTGTCCAGCACTTCGCTCAACATGCGCGCCACACCGATCTGCCAATCCGGCAAATGCAGACCAAACGTGTGCCGCAACTTTGCCGTATCCATCCGCGAATTGTGCGGGCGCCTGGCGGGCGTCGGGAATGCGCTGCTCGGCACCGCCTTGATCGCGTCCCGCGCAACCTTGATATCGATACCGGAACGGGCCGCGAATTCGATCACGAATCGGGCATAGCCGTGCCAGGAAATCTCACCGCCGGCAACCAGATGGTACAAACCGGACACTTCCGGCCGCTGCAGCGCGGTCCGGAGCGCATGGGCGGAGACATCGGCCAGCAGGTCCGCGCCGGTGGGAGAGCCGATCTGGTCATCGATGACACTGAGGCTGTCGCGCTCCCGGGCAAGCTTCAGCATGGTCCTGATGAAGTTGCCGCCGCGCGCGCCATACACCCAGCTGGTGCGCAGAATCAGGTGCCGGCAGCCGGATTGTTGTATCAACTGTTCGCCTGCCAGCTTCGTCGCGCCATATACGTTCAGCGGCGCAGTCGCGTCGGATTCCAGCCAGGGCCTGTCACCGCTGCCATCGAATACATAGTCTGTCGAATAATGGACCAGCCAGGCACCCAGTCGCAGCGCTTCTGCCGCCAGTACCCCGGGCGCCAGTGCATTGATGGTGCGGGCCCGCTCGGCTTCGCTCTCTGCCTTGTCCACCGCGGTGTAGGCGGCCGCATTTACGATCACATCCGGCGCAACTGTCCTTACCGTCCGCGCGAGCTCTGCCAGATCTGTCAGATCGCCGCACATTTCGCGGCTGGACGAATCCAGCGCGATCAATTCCCCCAGCGGCGCAAGGCTGCGCTGCAGTTCCCAGCCGACCTGGCCATTCTTGCCGAGCAGCAGTATCTTCATCCGGCCAGTCCCACGTAGTTCTTCTCGATCCATTGCCGGTAGGAACCAGACTGCACGCTGTTCATCCAGCCCTGATTGTCCAGACACCACTGCACGGTCTTGCGGATGCCGGTCTCAAAGGTCTCCATGGGCTTCCAGCCCAGCTCGCGCTCGATCTTGCGCGCATCGATCGCATAGCGGCGATCGTGGCCGGGACGGTCGGACACGAACGCGATCTGCTCGCGGTAGGATTTGCCGTCAGCACGCGGACGCAACTCATCTAGCAATGCGCAAACCGTATGCACGATGTCGAGATTGGCCTTCTCGTTCCAGCCGCCGATGTTGTAGACCTCGCCCGTCCTGCCCGCCTCCAGCACGCGGCGGATCGCGCTGCAATGGTCCTTCACGTACAGCCAGTCGCGGATCTGTTGGCCGTCGCCGTAAACCGGCAGCGGTTTGCCGGCGAGCGCGTTCACGATCATCAGCGGGATCAGCTTCTCCGGAAAATGATACGGGCCGTAGTTGTTGGAACAGTTCGTGGTCAGCACCGGCAGTCCGTAAGTATGGTGATAGGCGCGCACCAGGTGGTCACTGGCGGCCTTGCTTGCGGAATAGGGACTGTTCGGTTCGTAGCGGTGGGTCTCGCTGAACGCCGGTTCATCCTTCGCCAAAGAGCCGTAAACCTCGTCGGTTGAAACATGCAGGAAGCGAAAGCTGCTTTTTTCTCCGGTAGCCAGGCCAGACCAGTAGGCGCGCACCGCCTCGAGCAGATGGAAGGTGCCGACGATGTTGGTCTGGATGAAATCCTCGGGGCCGTGGATGGAACGGTCCACATGGCTCTCCGCCGCAAAATTGATCACCGCGTGCGGGCGATGTTCGGCGAGCAGTTCGTCCACTGCAGAAGCATCGCCGATGTCGCCGCGCACGAAGATGTGGCGCGGGTCATCCTTGAGCGCGGCGAGGTTTTCCAGATTGCCCGCATAGGTCAGCTTGTCCAGGTTGACCACGGCCTCGTCGCTTCGCGCCAGCCAGTCCAGCACGAAGTTCGAGCCGATGAATCCCGCACCGCCAGTCACTAATATCATGTTGTTCAGCACCCCCAACGAGGGGCCTCATGTTTAAAACAAGGCGTGATTATATTCGATGCGCTCGCGCGGTCATAATGCCAAAGCTTTGCACAATGCTGCCAATTCAATGGCGGGCACCACATCCACATTTTTACCTAGCGGATAACCAATTTTTACTGGAGCGATTACATACATTCGTTCCGGCTTCAAGTCATTCGCTGCCGACCAAAACCCCCTGGATACAGTCGGCGCACTGGAAAACTTGATCTCGAATCCGATTTTTCTGTTGCCACGCTCTGCAACAATATCCATTTCTGCACCCGCTGCTGTCCGATAAAAGGAAAGCTGCCAAGGCGACGGTAACATCTGAACGATCTGTTCCAATACCCAGCCTTCCCAGGATGCACCTACCACCGGATGACCAGCGAGATCCTCCAGACTGCGTAATCCGAGTAGCGCGTGTAACAACCCGCTGTCCCGCAAGTATATTTTTGGCGACTTCACCAGACGTTTGCTCAAATTGGCGTGTAATGGCGGCAATCGCCGGACCATATAGGTTGCCTCAAGGATATCCAGATAATGCTGTACCGTTGGTGCCGAAACACCAAAACCTGAAGCAAGTCTGGAAGCATTCCATATCTGCCCATGCAAATGGGCCAGCATCTGCCAGAACCTTCGCAGTGTGGTACTTGGCACCCGTATACCAAAGGCGGGAATATCTCTCTCCAGATGAGTGGCGATAAACGACTCCCGCCATGCAGCAGATGTTTCATCTGTACTGGCTAACCAACTCACGGGATAACCACCTCTCAACCAGAATGAAGGCAATTCTGCAAATGTAGGATGGACCTCGCTTACATCAAAAGGGGACAACTCATGAAAGGAGATACGCCCGGCCAGTGACTCCGAAGCCTGATGTGGCAATTGAGGCGAAGCTGAACCCAACAGCAAGAATCTCCCGGGCCGGCGGTTATCATCGATCAGTGCCCGCAAAATCGAAAACAATTCTGGTCTGCGTTGTATTTCATCCAGCACAACCAGTTGGTCAATATGACGCGACAGGAAAAGTTCCGGGTCTGCCAGTTTGGCGAGATCAGAAGGCCGTTCAAGATCAATATATAAACTGCCGGCACGGTCTGCAGTGATCGCACGCGCAAGCGTGGTTTTTCCGGCCTGGCGCGGGCCAAGTAACGCAACTGCCGGAAATCGCTCCAGCGCCTGTTCGATAACCGGATAAAGACGTCTATTCAACATCCTTGCATATTAAATGACTATATTTCAATATTCAAGGATAAAGTCAGTTTTCTTGGGGAAAAACTCATGCCAATCAAACCGGTTTCCGGCTATACCATTCACATGTTGCACGCAGGCCCTGTTCCAGCGTGAAGGGCGCTGACCAGGCCAGTTCCCCGCGCAGTTTTTCATCATTGATACGCAGCGAGCCGAATAACCTGTCCATTTGTTCTGCACGCCCCAGCAAATTTGCCGCGGCGCGCAATAGTCCGGGTGGAAAATAAAATGCGCGACTGTTGCGGCCCAATGAACGAGCGATCATATCGACCAGCATCGCAGTGGATACATCGTCGCCATCCCTGACCAGATAGGTCTGCCCGGCAGCTGCCGGATGTGTCGCACAAGCGATCAGCGCATCAACCAGATTGCCCACATATACCAAGCTGCGCACGTTGTTCGCACCCGCCAGCGGCAATGGTATCCCGCGGTCGACCGCGGCCAGCAACCTGAAGAAGTTGCCCTTCACACCCGGACCATAGACCAGCGGCGGGCGCACGATCACCACCTCGAGCCCGGTTTCTTTTTCATTGCGCTGCAAGTCCTGTTCGGCGCGCCATTTCGAGATCGCATAAAAATCCTGCGGATCTGGTTCGTCCGACTCCAGAAAGGGGCGGTTCGCCGTTGTCTGTTCGCCATTCACCTTGACCGAACTCACATAGACAAGGCGCTTTACGCCGGCGTTTGCAGCCTGCCGCGCCAGATTGGACGTGCCGTACAGATTGACCTTGAGGAATTCCGCCAGCGGATCGGCAGTTTTGTCCGTCATCACATGCACCCGCGCGGCAAGGTGTATCACCGCATCCACACCACGAAGTGCGTCCGACCAGTCTGTTTCCCCATCGATAGCGCCAACCGTCACCGTTTCACCGACCGCGGATAACTGACCAGGTGAGCGCATCGCTGCCCTGACCTGATAGTCCTGATTTAGCAATTCTTTGCGCAGAGTTCGTCCGACAAAACCGCTCGCTCCAGTAATCAGTATCCGGCTCACGAAAACACCTCGCGATAAATCGCCAACACCTGAGCAACAATCCTTTCCTGAGAGAACTCGTTTAGAACACGCTCTCGTCCGCGTTGCCCCATCCTTAGGCGCAACTCAGGGTCAGCAAGCAGTCTGGCCAAAGCATTCGCAAGCGGTGCTGCATCCCGTGGCTCCACCAGCATGCCATTGTCACCGTCACGCACCACATCCCTGCAACCTGGCACATTCGTCGCCACAATCGGACGCGCGCATGAAGCCGCCTCCAGCAAAGATTTCGGCAGCCCTTCGCGGTATGAAGGCAGACAAACGATATGTGACTGCGCGTAAACCAGCGGCATATCTTCGCGCCTGCCCCACCATTCCACCGCACCCTCTTTTTGCCAGGCCAGCAGTTGTTCACGGGAGACACTTGCCGGATTGCCTTCATCGGGTTCTCCCACCAGCGCGAACCTGGCTGTCGTGCCGCGCTGGCCGAGCTGTCGCGCGGCGTCGACAAACTCTCCGACCCCTTTATCCCAGAGCATGCGGGCCGGCAGCACAACCAACTTGTCGCCATCAGGTTCTGGTGTTGGCGCATAGGCCAATGTATCTACACCGGCACCTCGGACCAGATGAATATCGTGATCTGCAATACCCAGATTGGAAATGATCGTCTGATCATCTCTGTTCTCCACGATCACTGATGTTCTGCGCAACAACATCCCGAGCGCTTTGCGAACCATGCCTTGTAGTATTTTTGCCTGGCGATTATTGGAAACGAACAACCATCCCATTCCGGCCACCCAGTTGACGATATGCGGCACACCCACAAAGCGCGCAACCAGCGATCCATACAGCATAGGCTTCATCGCGATGTGATGAACCAGTTGAGGTTTCTCCTTGCGATAGATTCCAAACAGCCGTAGAACGGTCGTAAATTCAAAAATCACGTTTGAACCGCGTCTGGATATTTCGAAAGGAATCACCCTGATCCCATGTGCTCTGATTTGATCGGCGTGCTTGTTGGTTTGTGTAATTACGGTCGTGTCGTAACCTGCATCTCGGGCAGCGAGGATCAACGGTAACCAATGGGAACAGACAAACCAGTCTTCGGTGACAAAATACAGCACCTTTGGATGGCTATTCTTCATATCCGCCGGGATTCTTGACCTGCCAATTCCAGGCGTCCTCGCACATCTCCTTGATGCCGCGCTTTGCCTTCCAGCCGAGTATTTTTTCGGCGAGTGACGCATCGGCATAGCATTGCGCGATATCGCCCGGCCTTCTCGCCACGATACGATAAGGCACCGTTTTACCGCTGGCCGATTCGAATGCCCGCACAACCTCCAGCACACTCGTCCCCCGACCCGTTCCCAGGTTGAATGTATGCACGCCCTTGTTCTGCTGCAGCCAATCCAGTGCGGAAATGTGCCCATCGGCGAGATCCACGACGTGAATATAATCGCGGACACCGGTTCCGTCCGGCGTGGGGTAATCCCCGCCGAATATCTGCAGCTCCGGTCGGCGCCCCACCGCAACCTGGCTGACATAGGGCATCAGGTTATTCGGGATACCGCCCGGATCTTCGCCGATCAATCCGCTCCCATGCGCACCGACGGGATTGAAATAACGCAACAGCGCGACGTGCCAGGTATCATCGGCGTGCGCCAGATCGCGCAATATATCCTCGACCATCAATTTCGAACGGCCATAGGGATTGGTCGCAAAAAGCGGAAAGTCTTCACGGATCGGTACGCTGTGCGGATCGCCATAAACCGTGGCGGAAGAGCTGAATACCAGGTTGCGCACCCCGGCTTCAGCCATGGCGTCGAGCAGTACCAGGCTGCCGGTTAAATTGTTGTCGTAATACCGCAATGGCTGCGCTACCGACTCACCCACCGCTTTCAATCCGGCGAAGTGAATCACCGCCTCAATGCCATGCAACAAAAGGATCTCGGCCACCCTGTCGCGACTGCGTACATCTGCTTCATGAAAAGTCGGGCGACGCTTGCAAATCCTTTGGATGCGATCGAACACCACAGCACTGCTGTTGGAAAGATTGTCGATGACGAACACCTCGTGCCCGCCCATCAACAATTCCACGCAAGTATGCGAACCGATGTAACCAGCTCCTCCGGTGACTAAAATTTTCATGGTCCCAAACACCGCAGCAAACGTTGTATTTTCGAGATAATCATTTCAGCACCGATTCGATCAGCTTAATCAGTCGGGGCGCGGCTTGCTGCAGTGAAAACGCATTTTCTATCCTGATTCGCCCCTCACCGCCCATCTGCTGCCGCAACGCTGGGTCGGCCAGCAATCTGGTCAAGGCGTCCACCCATTCCTGATGCGTCGATGCCAGAAACCCGTCCACCCCGTCTCGCACGATGGTGCTATTCGCGCCGACCGGCGACGCCACCACCGGTTTGCCGCATGCCATGTATTGTATGAGTTTGTAGCCGCACTTGCCGCGTTCGAACGGGGCATCCGGCAAGGGCATGATACCGATATCGAAGCCTTGTATATCTGCGACCTCGGTCGCCTCTGTCCACGGTCGCGCTTCGACCGGCAAGCCGTCCAGCTGGCAGGCATTCGCCCCCACCCCGAGAATCCGCGCCAGATTGCGCTCCGCGATCTCACGCAGGGCGGGTGCGATCAGGTGCAAGAAATGCGCCGTCGCCGGCGATCCGATCCAGCCGATCACGGGTAGTCGCTGTGCCCCGCTCTCCGGCGTTGCGACGCCATATCGCGCCATGTCGACCACGGTCGGCAATATCTCGACCCGCGATGCGCCCGCGTTTTGCGCACGGTTGGCCAGATATTCGTTGCCCGCTATGACCAGATCCGCACGTTGCATCACGCTGTCGATCTTTCGACCAAGCAGGCCCCGCACCAAAGACAGTCGATGCTGGTCGTAGCGGTGAAAGACCGCATCGTCATAGTCGACGATCAACGGCACTTTGGCGGGGAACAATCCCAGCTCTATCCAGGCCGGTACCCAGGGCAGCATCTCCTTTTCCACCCACACCGCATCAAACCGGCCGGCTCTGAGCATGCGTCGCAAGCGGGCGAGATAACCTTTCATTACCGGGAGCCTAGCCACCTTGCTGCCATACAGCCCCCGGACATAGTCGTCATCCAGCAAAGGCGCGACCGTCGCGTCTATGCCGGCATCCCGCAGATAAGGTAGGTATTGATACAAGCGCAAGCGGCTGCTTGAACCTAGCCGCGCATAGCGACTGAGAAATAATACTCTGGACATGCTCTATTCCGGGGTGTCTAACCGGCGCAATCGGTAGCGGACTTCGTAGCATGGAAACAGGTAGCAGAGATTCTCCTCATACAGCTCTTTCATGTAGCTGCACGAATTGAACACCGCGCCGATCAGCTTCTTCACCGCATGCCTGACATAGAACGGCGGAAATGATTTGAATCCTAGGTCCACCTGCTCGAGCCTGAAGCGGAGTTTATGCTGATAGCTTGGCACCTTGCGCCGCAAGGGCGAGCTACTCGAATAATAACTGAACGTGTACAGCCCGAAAAAATTGCGATGAGTCGGGTCCGAATAAAAATGCGGGTTGGAGAAATGCGGCGCGACAAACTCGACCTCGCCGCCGACCTTGACCACACGCGCCAGCTCATCCAGCAGGCGGCCGACATGCTCGACATGCTCGATAAAATGATAACTGTACACCCTGTCCACGCTCGCGGCCGGAAACTGCGCCAGCACCTCGTACACATCGCCGACCACATCCACGCCGGGAAAGTCCAGCGCATCGATGCCAATAGCATCGGCGTGACGCTTGTTCGGCCCGCAACCCAGTTCGATCGCCACCGGCGCATCGGGCTGAAGACTGCCAAGCACATTGTTTTTATCCTCGATCGCCATCGTGTTCCCCGCCCATCAAATATCCGTATAGCTTGCCATAACCGCCCAGCGTCTCACGCATTTGCGAGGGCGATAACGCAAGCACTGCCGCAATCACTCTGGCAACGAATTCCAAGAACAGGGTGATTATTATCAAGGCCAGATTATCCGAAGCCGAGAAGTTTTTCTTGCCATACTGCAGCCTGCTTCTCAGCGAGTAAAACAAGCGTGTCGCCTTGACTGCATCAGTACAACCGCCGCCCTTGTGAAAGGCCGTCGCCTCGGTCAGCAGATATGAACTGCAGCCCAGCCGCTTGGCGCGCAAGGAAAAATCCACCTCTTCGAAATACACGAAGAAGCGCTCGTCGAAACCGTTCAGCTTCCGGAACAGTTCGCCTCTCACCAGAAAGAATGCACCGATGACCTGGTCGACCACACCGCTGGTTTCACATTCGCTGCCTGTCATCAAATGCCGCGGAAACACTTGCGGGAATAGCTCCGAAAGCCCGGTGGCCGCCCCGAAAAATATCCGGGTGGATGGAAAGCGCGCGCAAGATGTCGAATAGATTCCCTGCCCATCGAGCAGCTTGATGCCGCAGATACCGATCGAAGAATTTTCCTCGCGTTCCATGAATTCCATGGGGCGGGCCAGCGAATCTTCAAACAGCACCGTATCCGGGTTGAGGAATAGCAAATAATCCTCTGTCGCCTGTGCCGCGCCCTGATTGCACGCGGCGGCAAATCCCCTGTTGACGGAATTACGGACAACGCTGACCGGCACACCCAATTGTTCGATACGATCTAGGGAATCATCCGTCGAGCCATTGTCCACGACCGCCACCTCGGACAGATCAAGGCCCTCATGGCTTGCCCGACCGACCGACGAAATGCAATCGCGCAACTGCTGGCCGGCGTTCCAATTAACGATAATGATCGACAACGAAGGAATTTTATCCATGAATGAGCGTTGCAATATTGTCTCTAATCCAGGCTAGTTATAATGCTGGCCACCCACACAATAGGTTTATTATGAACCCTTCTTGCTGCCGTATAGCGACCGAAAATATTTCCAAACTGGGGATGGAACCAGGAGTTTTAAGATAGTTCTTATAAATCTACGAGCAGATTCCACCCATGCGTACACGGACCCCAATGTAGCGGCGATCAGTTTGAGTTGATCATTTTGAAAGTCGGCATCGCCAACCAACGATCCACCTTTGTCATTAAATACCGATATGACTATGCCTGTATAGATGAACGGTATTCCCGCACCCATTATCGTAAGGTTGTACAGGTAATCTGCATGCCAGCGGTATTTCAAGTCATAGGTGTATTTACGGTAAACAGACTTAGGATAAAACAATGCCTGATGACAAATATTGTATTCCATCAATCTTAGCTTCGAAGATTTGCCCCCGTAAATCTTGCCACTTGAACGAAAAATCACGTCCCCGTAATAAGCGGCACCCGGATCGATCATAAGTTTGGCTGAACATTCCAGCGTATCGAGCAACACGTTGTCGCAGCCCAGGAAAATCAGCCAATCGCCAGTTGCCAGTGAACAGGCCTTGTTGATTGCATCGTATATGCCTTTGTCCGGCTCACTACGCCAATAGTCGATAGTGTTGTCATTTGCTTTCAGCAGATCCAGCGTTGCGTCCGTCGAGCCGCCATCAATAACTAGCCATTCGATATTGGGATATCGTTGCGCCCGAATCGACATGATCAGACGAGGCAGGTGTTTTGCGGCATTTATTGTCACCGTAGCAATACTTATCAACGGCAAACCCGGCTCGCTCCGCTTCGGGCCTCGTCGCAGTCTTTCCCCGCCCTCGCGCAAATCACTCATAGGACAGGATGCTCATGTGTCTCCCCATACGTCGCTCAGGTTGAAACCCTTGCCTGGCGGCAGGCCCGGATAACTTTGATGCAGTCTGATATAGATTGATGATCTTAGAAGTACCCATAAATGAAATGGGTGACCAATGAATGCATTGCGTTTGATATTGTATTTTGAAAGAACACGTCCCATTTCACTAGAACCAATGGTCGTTATCTCCGACGATGTCTTTGACTTTTGATGAACTCTAAATGCTGCCAGAAAGCGATTCACTCGCTTGAATGTATCAACACTCATGTATCTCACAAACAAATCATAATCCATCGCAAAGCGGTAAGTTGGATCGATATTGCCCATTTTTTCAAAAAGGCTACGACGCCAAAAACATGACTCCTGGGGAATCAGATCCCAACGTCGCATAAGAAAATTGCTGTGTGGGGGCAATATCCAGTGGCGAATCACCTCGTTATGTTCGTCAACGAAGCAACGGTGCCCATAGATAAAATTCACACCTGGGTTTCGACGAAAATATTCAGCGACGAAATTTAGCGCACCCGGCAATAAGACATCATCGCTGTTCAAATAGGCCATGATATCGCCTGTCGCATAATCAAACCCCTTGGCAATTGCGGCACTTTGACCACCGTCGGGACCAGACTCAAAGTGAGCGAAACGATCGCGATATGGTTGTACGCGCGCAAGAGTACTATCGGTTGACCCTCCATCCATAAATATGTATTCAAGCTTCGGATAACGTTGTTCGATGACAGAGCGTATGGTCCACTCTACAAAATCACCTTGATTGTATGAAGGTGTAACGATGCTGATTGTAGGCAGCACTGAATTATTCATCTGCCTCATCCTTCATCAATAAATAGAAATAATCACCTTTACCTATGCGGTTAAATATCATTCCCTTTAACCAGTTCATACGCAATGCTCTTGCCCAATTAAGTTCATTAAGTGCAATTGTATGAGACACGGAACCCCCAAGTCCTAGATGATTCTGTGCAATCGACATAGCTGTCCAATATGGGTGTGAAAATGACTGAATGTAAACGGGTAATAATCCAACTTGTCTTGCGAGTGAAAATATTCCTTTCCTCGAAAATATATGGCGATGAAATGGTGCGTGCCAATGGGCCCATGTGGGGCCAAACCAATCGATCTCACGTGAATCCAGATTTGGTGTGCTCATGACCAGGACTCCGCCGGGCGCAAGTAGCAAGCGTAATCGACGCAATACACGAACCGGATCATCCACGTGTTCGATGCTTTGCCCCATGAAAACGACGTCGAACTGTTGTTCTTGCGGAATGATCTCGACCGCGTGCTCCGCGTGCCCATGCCAGACGATATGACCTTTAGCGCGAGCCGACTCAATGGCATGTTCATTGGGCTCAAGCCCAAAGGCGTGCCATGGTGTCAAATCGCGTATCCCATCCAGCAAACTTCCCTCAAAGCAACCAGTGTCTAGGAATCGCAGCGGCATTGTCACATCGACTTTTACAGCCTTAAGTACCTTTGTAAGTTCAGTAAGCGTATTGTCAGACCATATATCAGAAGAGGTGCGTGCGGATTTGTCCCCCGGCAACACATATTGGGCCACTTTCCTGAGACGATTAAAAAAACTGGCCAGTTTTTCTACTGGCAAAGCAAGTAAAGCCTTCTCCCATAACCGCATGCCGTCGAATTGCCGATATGGAGATGTACTCACAGGCAATTTCAGTTCGGTTGGAGGTGAGGTGTAATGCTTGCGATACAAGCTGTCGAGTTTCACTGCTGAAACTGGAGGGTGGGTTATGGCAATCCCATGCCTTGTATCCAGATATATGTAGTTAAGTTCTTGCTCGCCAAAACGACTATCGGGGGTGCTGAACAAAAATCGCTCTGCTGGTTTCCCGTCGATTGGACTTCGCGGTATTTTCTCGACACCCGGCGGAATATTGACCGCTGGCGGGGGCATATTTTTGAAATCTATAGGAAAGAATAGCCGGTCGTGATGGAACATGCGCGAAAGCCTACTCGTTGCACGCCGCAAAATCTTCTGAATTGACCATCGCACACGAGCGAAAGAAGACGTAGCGGCCATGAAATCCTTGATAGACTGACGCATTTCGCTGTTGTACCATCCCATCTGGCTACTTAATTGACCGGCACGCATTCGGAAGCAGCTCACATGGCCGGGGCGTCTGACGAAACGAAATTGTGCAGATAGGCGCAACCACAAATCGAAATCACCGGCTAGTTCAAAATCCCTGCGTAACCCCCCTACAGTTTCATAGGCAGCACGTCGCCAGTACACGCCATCCTGAAAAAGAATATGCCCGTTAAGCAGATCAACAGTATCGACACGCTTGGGTTGGCGGGCATTTGGATACTTCCAGCCATTCACATGCACAATGTCTTCGTGGTAAATAACCTGTGTTCCTGGATGACGAGCAAAAAATTCACCAACTGACCTTAAGCTGCCGCACTCAAACAAGTCATCAGCATTTAGATAACAGAAGACTTCTCCGCTCGCACGCTCGAAGCCCTTCGCGACCGCGTCATACATTCCCTCGTCCGGCTCAGAAATAAGGAGCGAGATATGTTGGTTGAAATCATTCCTGGCCTCATATCTGCGAATAATGTCGAGCGTACCATCTGTAGAGGCGCCATCCACGACGATGTATTCAAGTTCCGGATAATCTTGCCGGAGAACCGATTCCAGTGTCTCTGCTATATGCGCCGCGCCATTGAAAACAGGAGTAACAACTGTAATTTTGGGCAATGGTGGCATTGGTACGCCCTCGATAATTTTCCGCAACCTGGAAAATGCCCTTGCTTTCAAACTTCTTATCAGTTTCATGTTTACATCACTCAAAGCTTCGCCCTCATGCCTTGTATCAGTCTATTGAAGCCCGACGATTCCGTTTTATCGTTGGCCTTGGATACATCACGCGCTTATACCTGCGGGTGTCTGATAACAGACTAAAAGTGACCGCGTCGGATGACCAAAGGCACTAAACCAAGCTTGAGTGTTCAACAGCTTTGCTTGGAGAATAGCATCGGTATAGACCGTACGTGCTTTGCATCTTGAAATGAATAGCCAATTTCCCCCACACTCATCAGACATTTAGAATTTCCTGATACAAAGTCAAGTAGCGATTCGCTATTCTTTTAAGGGAATATCGTTCAACTGCTGATTCGCGTGCAAATTGTGAAAGCAACTCGCGGCGGGAATGGTTATCCAGCACCCACATTATTCCGGCCGCAAGATCTTCCGGTTCAAAGCCCCTAGCCAAGTAACCATTGGTTTGATGATCGATCATGTCCGGCATTCCGCCGACCTTGAATGCCACGACTGGTGTACCGCATGAAAGCGACTCCATGACAGAATTGGACAGATTCTCCTGCATCGAAGGCGCCACCGTGGTATCTGCTGCCGAATAAAGCAACGCCATGCTTATCTCATCATGCAGCAACCCCATGTAATGCACTTTCATGCCAAGATCGGGAGGAGATTCGGGCGCCGATGCCCCGCTCACCAAGAGCTCTATATTCTCGCCCCAACCTACCTGTGCGATTTTCTTTAATGCCGGGATAAGAAATTGGTTTCCCTTGCGCATGTCGGACGTAGCGCTAAGCGCTGAAAACAATACCAAGTGCTTGTCTTGCGGCAATCCTAATGCCTCGCGCACCGCTCGCTTATCAAGCGGCTTGAACCTGTCGGTGTCTATACCATTAGGGATCACTTCGATCCTTTGGTCCTTGAATAACGAACTTGATCGGGCCATGTCAGCTAGCCATTGGCTTGGCGCAACAGCCACAATCGGCACATTCTGCCAGGATTCCTTCTTGCGCTGCCAGATTTGCCGCGACAGATCGCGATCAATTTCGGAATGCATTGCCGGACATTTGCCGCAGGACTGCCGAAATCTACCGCATTCATCATCGTAGTGGCATCCACCCGTAAACGGCCACATATCGTGCAGAGTCCATACAATCGGCCTCTTGAATCGTTTCAATGTCTCAATTTTCAAAAAACCCGAATTCACCCATGACAGATGGACCAAATCCGGGTTCAGCGTCTCCATTCTGGAGGCCAGATTGTCAGGACACCTTGCCGGAGAAAAGTAGCGGTTACCCTTGCTCTGTATGGATCGAGTAATACGTTCGTCGCGCCTTGCATACAAGTACGCAGCGGTTCTGCTCAACCTGCTTTGCGGATCAGGCCCGACGACCGTTGGATCGCTATATCCCCGGTGCATCACCATCATCCTGGAATCTACCCCGATGGAACGGAGCCCGCGATGCAAGCGGTAAGTCGCAATCGCTGCGCCGCCCACATTTGCATAGGTATTTACAATCGCAATTTTCAATTACTTTCTTGCCTCGATGAACAGTGAATCCGGTTTATAGACTGATCCATCCGCCTCGGTATCCAGGTTGTAGCTGAACCATTCTGGAATGTAGCTTTCCGTCGCGCTGCGCACCGCAACATTCCTGAATCCGCTGACGAGCAGCAGCTTGCCGAGTGAATAACTGTCATACATCCATTGATGATTCTCGCCACCAAGGCGGAAACGGCCTATCTGCAGCGCTTCAATCTCATTGCCCAGAAGCCGGCGCAGCAGCTCCCCTCTCCAGTGGTCGCGCTGGCGCAGCAAATTCAGAATCCCTCTGAGCTTGGAAGGGGCCGGGGCTCGCCGAATTGCCGTCTGCTCATTGCCCCTGTTCTTTCTTCCCGCCGCAATGATGTTCCTGACTTCCGTTCCGCACCGGTCAACCACAAACTGTTCATTGGAGATCGATGGATTGCGAAGATAGCGCGCCATTTCTCCGCCGGACTGATTCCGCACGACCTGGTCGTACATCTCCAGCAGCATCCAGTCGTAGTTGTGATCCCAGCCTTCGACGCCCACCCTGGCCTTTTCGAGCGCGGCCAGATAATTCCGGGTGATCCCTTCCAGGTCTGGCACCACGATCCTGATCACGCCATTGGGCCTCAGAACGCGATGACATTCTTTCAGAAAATCTGCCGCTGCAGATTTTTGAAAATGTTCCAAAACATGTGAATGGTAGACAACGTCGAATGACTCATCGGGGAATGGGATACCTTTGCCAAGATTCGCCGCGATCACACCCGGCCCGGTGGAGGTAAAGTTGACGTTTACCCAACCCTCCCGGAATCGTCCGCCGCAGCCGAGGTTTAGCTTTGTACACATCACTGTTTTACTAACTCAACGTAAATACTCTGCCCACGGCAAAGGCGTCTTAACCCGGATTTCAATGCAAAGCGGATAATAGGTATCGAATAACGGTTAAAAAGCCATCGATAATGCCTGTCTATTGCCCGCAATCGCTTTTCGTGTGCAAGGAGATATCCATCGATGTGATATGGGGCCAGTGGCTCGTATATTACGCGAGACAAACGCACGGGATAAAGTTTCTCAAGTGCCTGGAACGTGTCAACCGACCATTGCGTCATATGGTGTGGAGGCATATCAAGCAAATTGTATTGATACTTCAGGAAGCTTTCGTTGTTCGGCACACAAAGCACGAGACGACCCTTGGGTTTCAGCAGTGCGAGACAGCCACTAATGAATGCTGCAGGATCAGGCACATGCTCAAGAACTTGAAAGCTGCAAACCACGTCATATGCCGCTGGTTTGGTGCTCACGAGGGTGATCAGGTCGGTGGATGAAACAGGAAGGTCTTTTTCCTGTGCCTTGGCCACGGCCGCCGAATTGAACTCGATACCCTCCGCTTCGAATCCCTCAGAGCACAATTTTTCGACAAAGAAACCTGTTGCACACCCGACTTCCAGAATCTTCTCTCCTGCCCTTAACCTGGAAAAAAGGACTTCATGCTCCCACTTCCAATGCATATAGAACCAGTCGAATTTCTGGAGTTGTGCGTACAGGTTCTCGCTTCCGGCGGCAGAAGCCGGCACGAAAAATCGCAACCCGGTTTCATTGCACCTGTACAAGTCGATTTGCGGAATGCCCTCCAGTTCTTTGGATATATCAATCGCAAAAGACCCTTTCCAATCGTCTATCAACTGTTTGGCATTAATTGAGAACAATAAAGACGCGTCTTTATTGTTTGTTAAGGGGCTTAAAATCACAAACTAGTCCTTTTTCATCCAGGTCGTACTGTGGGATAACCTTGGTCATGCAGAACTTCACCGAAACTGTCCAGGAACTCGTCAAGCATAACTGGAGAAAAATAATTCTCCCAATCACCAACAATTCCTTTTCTAACAAATAGCATTGATGGATCTGAATTGGAAAGCAATGAAACATCATTATGTTGCTTTTTCTCTAGCGATTGCATTCTTCTTACATCTGAAGACTCAATAGCAGCGGCAATCTTATTCTCGTCAACTTTTAACCCGCAAAACGCAATTACCCTATGCAGGATTGGCAATGGATTACATTTTAAGTCTTCGTATTTGATCACAATGAAATTTTCACTACCGCTATTAACCCAGCTTTTTACATGATTTCCCCAAGACCCATATGCATCCAGCGTTCCATCTATGAATCGCTGAAGATAGTCCTGAAAATCAGTATCTTTATCTAAGCGACTATATTTCTTCAGGTAATGAAAATAGGAAACTGCAACATCTCGTCCATCTCTAATTAGGTACACCACCCTCTTATATGGCTGTGGAAATGGCCGATGACTCTTAATGATTCTAGGGGTCGCACATGCAATTATTGCTTCTGGATTATAGTCAACGTCAGGAATTATCAAATGTGAATTGGTAAAGTCACATTTGCCGTCGGTAATATAATTCCCAAGCAAAAATCTGAGCCATGTATTACCCGATTTTGGATACGAGACCAGGAAAACATCGCTGTCAAAGAATACCGGGCCACTGTCTCTTGATGGCCCGAACAGCCTTTCGATGATCTTTAATCCTATCAACATGCCGCTCCCACTGTTTCAAGATTCCATTTCAGGCGTGGCGCAACCACTCCAGGCCATTTTTCCGTAGCGGCCGATCCGTGGCCACCCGAGCCTTCAACCGAGAACGCGAGATATTCCCTGCCCTGGATCAGCACTTTTACCCCGGTGATTCCGAAGTGAACATTTACCCAATAGCGCCCGGAGTTGAGCAGGTCGGCGGGAATGCGGCACATGCTCTTGTAAGTGCTCGCGCGGAATTCATAGCTCCCAAATTCGGCATGATTGGTTGAGGCAAAGGCCGGGATGCCGTCATTTGTTAACAGGGTTAAAACGATCCGCATGCCGCTTACCGGTTTTTTTACCTCGAACTCTATTTCGACATCTACGTATTTTGTAGCATCGTAAATTGAATGTATGTCCTTGTCCGGTCCGAGCAGGCTGATGCTTCTCAGGCACATTTCCTCGCAGCAAGGCGCATCGTCCCGACCCCAAACCACCTTGCCAGTCTCCTTGACGTCGTGGCCCAGCGACAGATACTGCTCGACGGTAGCGCCGACATTCGCATCTAGCAGGACTTGTCCCCGGTTCAGCATGATTGCCCGCGAACAAAGCGATTTGACTGATCCCATGTTGTGGCTCACAAAAAGTATTGTTCTGCCCTCTTTGCCCACGTCCTCCATCTTGCCCATGCATTTTTTCTGGAACTGCGCATCACCCACCGCGAGTACTTCATCCACGATTAGTATCTCCGGCTCCAGATGCGCGGCCACCGCGAACGCGAGACGGACATACATGCCGGATGAGTATCGTTTGACCGGGGTATCGAGGAATTTCTCCACTTCCGCAAAGGCGACGATCTCGTCGAATTTTTTCTTGATCTCAGGCTTGCTCATCCCGAGGATGGCGCCGTTGAGGAAGATATTTTCGCGTCCGCTGAGCTCGGGATGGAAACCTGTACCCACTTCGAGCAGGCTGGCCACGCGGCCGCGTATCGATACTTTGCCCGACGTGGGTTCGGTGATGCGGCTCAGTATTTTGAGCAGCGTGGATTTGCCCGCGCCATTGCGCCCGATGATGCCGACCCGGTCGCCCTGCTGGATGTCGAAGCCGACGTCCTTGAGCGCCCAGAATTCTTCGTGGCTGGGATCATTTTTTTGTACGGCAAATGGATGCGTCAGTTTATGGGCGAAGCACTTTGCCCCATCCGCCAGCACATCGCGCAATGCAGTATAGCGCTCCTGCTTCTGGTGGCTGATGATGTACCTTTTCGAGAGGTTCTCGACGCTGATAACCGTTGACATCAGATCACGTCCGCGAAGGTTTTTTCCGTCTTACGGAAGTAGAATATTCCGGTGACCAGTATCGCCAGAACCAGAGCCAGCGAAAGCAGGAAACCTGGCCAGTAAAGCGGAGTGTCGCCACCCAGTATTGCCCAGCGGAAGCCGTCAATCACACCCACCATCGGATTGGCGGAATAAAGCAGGCGCCATTTTTCCGGGACGATGCTGCTGCTAAACCCCACCGGCGAGAGGTACAGCCCAAACTGCACGATGAACGGAACGATGATGCGGAAATCGCGGTATTTGACATTGAGCGCGGCGATCCACAACCCCGAGCCCATCGCGGCGACAAATGCCACCAGAGTAAACCATGGCAGGGTCAGCATGCGCAAGTTGGGTGCAAAGCCGTACCAGATCATCAGGGCGATCAGGATCGCGAAAGAAATGAGAAAGTCCACGAAGGCAACGATCACCGCACTGGCCGGTATGACCAGGCGCGGAAAGTACACCTTGGAGATCATCCCTGCATTGCTGACCAGGCTGTCGCCGGCGCCGCTGAACGCGCCGGAAAAGAATTGCCAAGGGAGTAGTGCGGCAAATACCAGAATCGGATAGGGTACGCCGCCGGAAGGCAATTTGGCCAGTTTGCTGAACACCAGCGTGAACACCAACATGGTGAGCAGTGGTTTGCCCAATGCCCAGACGATTCCGATGACGGTTTGCTTGTAGCGCACGAGGATGTCACGCCAGGCCAGGAAGAATAACAGCTCCCGGTAACGCCACAGGTCGCGCCAGTAGTGGCGCTCAGTGCGGCCTGCTTCAATAACCAGTACATTCTGACTTAACATCGTCTTTTCCTGTCAGTTACCGTTCCCGCTGCTTTTGATTAGGCCACGCTGCCGCATCTCAGTTATCACCTGCTTCACGCATTTATCCAGTTCTGCACCGCCCGTATTCACGCAGAGCTCCGGATTCTCGGGGGCCTCGTATGGCGACGAGATACCTGTGAATTCCGCTATCAGTCCGGCGCGGGCTTTTTTGTACATTCCCTTCACGTCACGGCTTTCACAGGTCTCGATCGGCGCGTCGCAATATATCTCGATAAAGTCACCGTGCCCGACCATGCCGCGCACCCGTTCTCGGTCCGCGCGAAAAGGGGAAATGAAGGCAGTTAGCACAATCACGCCCGCTTCCATGAGGAGCTTCGCCGTCTCGCCGATGCGGCGGATATTTTCTTCACGGTCTTTTTTTGAAAATCCAAGATCACTGCACAGCCCGTGGCGCACATTGTCGCCATCCAGTACGAAGGTACGCGAACCCTGTTGATGAAGGATTTCTTCGACAGCATGAGCAAGTGTCGATTTGCCGGAACCCGATAGCCCGGTAAACCAGATGATCGCGCCAGGATGGCCATTTTGCAATTCGCGGCGGGCACGAGTCACTGTAGCGTGATGCCAGACTACGTTATTCATGGATTTCCGCCCTCGGGCCTGCTTGCTTCGACGACGAGTACGGCCGGATTGTTTGACATGGAGATTATCTCGCCCCTTTGCCAAGGGTGTCTCTGCTGCTTTTCCGCGCCTGCAGTTGCTGTGCCTCCGCTTGCAGGCGTGAAATCTCGTTGGTCAATGCCTCATGCTCGGCAAGCTTGATCTTGAGGAACTGCACGGTGATCCTGGCTTTTTCCTCTATGCCTTTCGGCGTCAGCAGGTAGGCGTATCCCTTCTTGTTTTTGCTGTTGCGAAAATTGTTGGCTTTCACCAGGCCTTTCTCGATCAAGGCCTGGATGCAATAGTTCACCCGCCCCAGGCTGATGCCCAGATCTCCAGCCAATTCGCGCTGGCTGATCTCTGGGTCGGTTTCCAGGCGTTTCAGGATTTTGTAGCGGTATTCGTCGCTCAGCATGGCAGTGTGCGGATGAACCGTATCGTTCAATCTGTGAACATGTTCAGGCATTGAACAATAATTTCACTGCCGAGTCAAGACGAAAGGAAACAGGGAGGCCCAAATATCAGCGAGGAAGGGCGATGAGCAAGGTTCAGTCGAACAACTCCGCTTCGGCCAGAAGCTTCCCCTGCGCATCCTTGCCGGAGACCATCGGAACAGACTTCAGCTTCCAGTCGATCGCCAGCTCCGGATCATTCCAGCGTATGCAGCGCTCGTGCTCGGGGAACCAGTAATCCGTTGTCTTGTAGAGAAACTCGGCACTTTCGGTCAGCACACTGAACCCATGCGCAAATCCTTCCGGTATCCAGAACATCAGCTTGTTCTCGGCCGACAACTCCACAGCGACATGCTTCCCGAACGTCGGCGAGCTCTTGCGGATGTCCACCGCGACATCGAGCACCGCGCCCTCAACCACGCGCACCAGCTTCCCTTGTGGATGCTGGATCTGGTAGTGCAATCCGCGCAGCACGTTTTTCTCGGAATGCGAGTGATTGTCCTGCACGAAATCGACATCGCGGCCAGTGAGTTCGGCAAACCTGCTGCGGTTGAAACTCTCGAAAAAGAAGCCGCGCTCATCGCCGAACACCCTGGGTTCGATGATCAGCAGCTCGGGGATCGCGGTATGGATCACCCTCATTTCGAGCCATCCTTGAGCACGCTCATCAGGTAGGCGCCGTAGCCGCTCTTGATCAGCGGCGCGGCGAGCCTTTCCAGCTGCGCGGCATCGATATACCCCATGTGATAAGCGATCTCTTCCGGACAGGCGATCTTGAGCCCCTGGCGGCGTTCGATGGTCTGGATGAACTGGCTGGCGTCCAGCAGGGACTCGTGCGTGCCGGTATCCAGCCAGGCATAGCCGCGCCCCATGATCTCGACCGACAACTGGCTGCGCTCAAGATAGTGGCGGTTGACGTCAGTGATCTCCAGTTCGCCTCGCGGGGAGGGCTTGAGGCTGGCGGCAATGTCGACGACGTCATTGTCGTAGAAGTACAGGCCGGTGACGGCGAAGTTCGATTTCGGTTGGTCAGGCTTTTCTTCCAGCGAAATGGCACGCCCGTTTGCGTCGAACTCCACCACGCCGTAACGCTCGGGGTCGCGCACATGGTAGGCGAACACGGTCGCGCCTTTTGTGCGCCGGGTTGCGTTGGCCAGTTGATCCTGGAAGGAATGCCCGTAAAAGATGTTGTCGCCCAGCACCAGCGCGGACGGTTGCTTGCCGATGAAGTCGCGCCCGATGATGAAGGCCTGCGCCAGTCCGTCCGGAGAGGGCTGCACCGCGTATTGCAGATTCAGGCCCCACGCGTTGCCGTCGCCCAGCAATTGCTCGAAGCGCGGCGTGTCCTGCGGTGTGGAAATGATCAGGATGTCGCGTATCCCTGCCAGCATCAGTGTGGACAGCGGATAGTAGATCATCGGCTTGTCGTAGATCGGCAGCAGTTGCTTGGATACCGCCATGGTCACCGGGTGCAGTCGCGTGCCCGAACCGCCGGCGAGGATGATGCCCTTTCTGGCAAAGTGACTCATGCAGGACTTCCCTTATATGTTTTCATGAATGGGCTTGGTGGATATTCTGGTATTAAAGTCTTTATAAGTCAGGCTGATTCCGTCTTTCAGGTCGGTAGTTGCCGTCCAACCCAAGCTGCAGATCTTGCCGACATCCATCACCTTGCGCATCGTGCCATCCGGCTTGGTCGTGTCCTGCACGAACTTGCCATGGTAACCAACCACAGCAGCCACCGTCTCGGCCAGCTCGCGTATGGTCAAGTCCGTGCCGGTACCAACATTGATCAGCGGACATTGCGACGGTGCAACCAGCATATCGTAACGCTTGTCATCCAAGGTGGCGAGAAACACCAGCGCGTTCGCCAGATCGTCCACGTACAGAAACTCGCGTTTTGGTTTGCCGCTGCCCCATAACACTACTTCGCCCGCGCCGGACATTTTCGCCTCGTGCATCTTGCGGACCAAGGCAGGCAGCACGTGCGAGTTGTTCAGGTCATAGTTGTCGCCCGGCCCGTACAGATTGGTTGGCATCGCGGCCAGCCACTTGGTGCCGTACTGGCGGTTGTATGACCAGCACATCTCGATACCGGCGATCTTGGCCAGCGCATAGGGCCGGTTGGTTGCTTCCAGCGGTCCGGTAAGGAGGTATTCCTCCTTGACCGGCTGCGGGCAATCGCGCGGGTAGATGCATGAGCTGCCGAGAAAGATCACGCGCTTTACGCCCGTCGAGTAAGCCGCACGGCAGATGTTGGCTTCGATAAGCAGGTTGCTCATCAAAAAATCCACCGGGTAGGTATTGTTGGCCAGGATGCCGCCGACCTTGGCTGCGGCAAGGAACACGATCCCCGGTTTTTCCTGTTCGAAGAAGCTTTGCGTGGCGGCCGCGTCTTCCAGATCCACTTCGACATGGGTGCGCGTCACAAGGTTGGTGTAGCCCTGACGCTGCAGCTCGCGCATGATCGCACTGCCCGCCAAGCCGCGATGCCCGGCGACGTATATCTTGGTATTCTTATTCATCGACGCCCAAATTATTCGTGGTAATCGTATGCAGTGAAGCCGTGCTTCTTGACCAGTTCGTCGCGCTCCGCTGACTTGAGGTCTTCGCGCACCATCTCGGACACCAGTTCCTGGAAGGTGATTTTCGGTGTCCAGCCAAGCTTTTGTTTTGCCTTGCTCGGGTCGCCCAGCAGTGTCTCGACTTCGGTGGGACGGAAGTAGCGCGGATCGACCTGCACGATGCATTTGCCGTCGGCGTCATAGCCTTTCTCATCGACGCCCTTGCCTTTCCATTTGATCGCAATGCCCAGCTCCTTTGCGGCGATTTCGGCGAAATCGCGCACGCTGTACTGCACACCGGTAGCGATCACGAAATCTTCCGGCTGCTCCTGCTGCAGCATCAGCCACTGCATCTCGACGTAGTCCCTGGCATGTCCCCAATCGCGCAGCGCATCGAGGTTGCCGAGGTATAGGCAATCCTGCAAGCCGAGCTTGATGCGCGCCAGCGCGCGCGTGATCTTGCGCGTAACGAAGGTTTCGCCGCGCACCGGCGACTCGTGGTTGAACAGTATCCCGTTGCAGGCATACATCCCGTATGCCTCGCGGTAATTGACGGTGATCCAGTAACCATAGAGTTTGGCGACCGCATAAGGACTGCGCGGATAGAACGGGGTGGTTTCCTTCTGCGGCGTCTCCTGAACCAGGCCGTACAGCTCTGAAGTTGAGGCTTGGTAGAAACGGGTTTTCTTTTCCATGCCGAGAATGCGGATCGCTTCCAGGATGCGCAGCGTGCCGATGCCGTCGGCATTTGCGGTGTATTCGGGCGTCTCGAACGACACCGCGACATGACTCATCGCGGCGAGGTTGTAGATTTCGTCCGGCTGCACCTGCTGGATGATGCGGATAAGGTTGGTGGAATCGGTCAGGTCGCCGTAATGCAAGATGAAACTGGCCTTCTTGACGTGCGGATCCTGGTAAAGATGGTCGATGCGGTCGGTGTTGAACAGCGAAGAACGGCGTTTCACGCCATGCACCACGTAGCCCTTCTTTAGCAGAAACTCTGCAAGGTAGGCGCCGTCCTGGCCGGTGATGCCGGTGATCAACGCAACCTTGTGTCGCTGCGAACCCGGGGTTTGAGAATGGGGTGATGCGGATTTGCTCATGCGTTGTCTTTCTAAAGACTCAAGGACCAAGGCGCAAGATACAAGATGCAAGGCTCAAGAGGCAAGAGAAAAGAGTCAAGGTGCAAGCTTCGAGAAACAAGCGACACCGTGTCGCTCCTGCTTTTCCCTTGTACTTTGTACCTTTTACCTTTTATCTAGTGCAGTGCCTGATTGACCCTGCCCAGATCCGCCTCGTCCAGCGTCCCCACTGCCTGTTTCAGACGCAGTTCGCTCAACAGGTAATTATATTGTGCCTGGTACAGGTCGCGGCGTGTGCCGAAGAGCGCCTGCTGCGCATTCAGCACATCCAGATTGGTGCGCACGCCGACCTGCTGCCCGAGCTTGGTGGCATCCAGTACGCTTTGGCTCGAGGACAGTGCCTGTTGCAGCGCCTGAACCTGTGCGATGCCGCTGACCACGCCCAGATAGGCCTGGCGGGTTTGCTGCTCGGCGCTGCGGCGCGCATTCTCCAGCTCCTGCTTGGCGCGCTCGCGATTGGCTTCCGCTTCGCGCCACTTGGAATTCACCGCCCCGCCCTCGAACAGCGGCATGTTCAGTTGTACCCCGATACTCTTGCTCGTGCTGTCGATACCAACGTCGTAAATACTACCGTTTGCATTGCTCTTCGAATAATTGGCCACCAGGTCCACGGTCGGATAGTGTCCGCCGCGATTGCGCGCCACTTCCTTGTCGGCAATCTCGGCACCTGCCTGCGCAATGGACACTTGCAGGCTGCTCTGTTGCGCCTGATCTACCCACTTTTCCATATCGGCGGGTTGCGGCACTTCCAGTTTGAAGTCCTTGCCGAGGTAATCGAGGTCGACCGGCACTTTATTGATCAGTTGCTGCAGTGCGCTGCGCTTGACTTCCAAGTCATTCTTCGCGGCGATCTCCTGCGCTCCGGTCTGGTCATAACGCGCCTGTGCCTCAAGCGTGTCAGTGATCGTCGCGCTGCCCACCTCGAAGTTGCGCTTGGCCTGTTCGCGCTGTTCGGAGATTGCCTTCATTTGCGCTCCGGCCAGGTCCACGGTGTCCTGCGCAATCAGCACGTCGAAATAGGCTTGTGCGACGCGCACGATCAGATCCTGATCGGCGATCTTGAGCTGCAGATTGGATTGCGCGACCTGCAATTCGGATTCGCTATATTCCTGCCAGTTTTGTTCGCGAAACAGCGGCTGCACCAGGGTCACGCCGTAACCATTGCTGTTGTAGCGATCCGTGCCGCTCGGAAAGGGGAACGGCCCAAGATACTGGGTGGTCGCATTGTTGAATGTGGTGTTCCCATTCAAGCTGATCGACGGCATCAGCAGGGAACGCCCCTGCGGCAGTTTTTCCAGGCCGGCTTGCTGGGTGGCGCGGGCGGCCGCAATTACCGGGTCGTTCGCCTGTGCGGCGCGAAAGGTCTCCAGCAGGTCGGCTGCCTGGACCGAGCCGCTGGCTGCCAGCAATGTTGCCAGGAAGATAGCTTTAAGTTTCATCAGTTTGCTCAGTCGTAATATTAGAATTTACTAATATACATGTTATCCCGCGGATTCGCAAACCTGTTCAAGCTCAGAATACGAATCGTTCGGGTTGCAGCGCATTTCTCAGCGGAGTGACGCAGGTTTCCATGATGTTGACGGTTTCAAAGGTGCCCTGTGCGACACGCGAGATCAGCCTAGCTTCCATCACCGGCGCATCGCCGACAATCGCAAACAGGCGTCCGCCGACATTCAGGCTGTTCTGGAACGACGCCGGCAGCACCGGCGTCGAGCCGGTCAGCACGATGACATCGTATTTTTCCCCACCACCCCAGCCGAGTGCCGCATCGTCGATTTCAAGCGTGATGTTTTCGCGATGGCCGGTTTGCAGGTTTTGTTTCGCGATGGCGCTCAATTCCGGCACGATTTCCACCGAGGTGACATGACTGGCGAGCATGGACAGCAATGCGGTCAGATATCCGCTGCCGGTCCCCACTTCCAACACCCTTTCGTCGCGGCTTAGGTGCAGTTCCTGCAGGGTACGCGCTTCCAGCTTGGGCTGCCACATCGATGCGCCATAACCCAACGGGATTTCCAAATCCATGAAGGCCATTTCGCGCATGCCTTTTGGCACGTAATTTTCGCGGCGCACGTGTTTGAGCAATTCCAGGATACGGCCGTCCAGCACTTCGCAAGGGCGAATCTGCTGCTCGATCATGTTAAAGCGTGCCTGTTCCATATCCAGCATTCCCCTTCTCCCGATTCGGCCAAACGTTATCCTGTGCCCAGCGGAGCAGTATAGCAAGCCAGACCACGGGGCTCAATGATGCTGTATTGATGGCGTCCCGGTTTGGCTTGCATTTCGCCGACCTTTGCTTTACCTTGCGCGCTCAGCTAGGGGTCTTCACCGATATGCAGCATCGTCGGCGAAGTGAGACACACCCTTTGAACCTGTACGGGTAATGCCGTCGTAGGGAAGCATCTGGTCGATGCTTCCGAATTTCCAGGAGCATCGCATGAACGCCAATCCCAAATTCCTAGCCAAAGCCGCGCACGTCGATGCGGCGGCGATCAAGCCGCTGCCGAATTCGCGCAAGATCTATGTGCAGGGCAGCCGTCCCGACCTGCAGGTTCCGATGCGCGAGATCTCACAGGCCGAAACGCCCGCCAGCATGGGCGCGGAGATCAATCCGCCCATTTATGTATACGACTGCTCCGGCCCCTATACCGACCCGGCGGTGAAGATCGATATCCGCTCCGGGCTGGCCGCGCTGCGCGAAGGCTGGATCGCCGAGCGCAACGATACCGAAACGCTGGACAAACTCACCTCGGATTACGGGCAGCAGCGCCTGAACGATCCCGAACTGGCGGAGATGCGCTTCAACCTCAAACGCGCCCCGCGCCGCGCCAAGGCCGGCGGCAATGTCACGCAGATGCACTATGCGCGCAAAGGCATCATCACGCCGGAAATGGAATACATCGCGATCAGGGAGAACCAGCGCCGCGAGGGTCTCCCGGAAATGCTGCTGAAGCAGCATCCCGGGGAGACTTTCGGCGCGCACCTGCCCAGGGAGATCACGCCGGAATTCGTTCGCAGCGAAGTGGCCGCCGGCCGCGCGATCATTCCGGCCAACATCAACCATCCCGAATCCGAGCCGATGGTCATCGGCCGTAACTTCCTGGTCAAGATCAATGCCAACATCGGCAACTCCGCGCTCGGCTCGAGCATCCAGGAAGAAGTCGAGAAGATGACCTGGGCGATACGCTGGGGTGGCGACACGGTGATGGACCTGTCCACAGGCAAGAACATCCACGAAACCCGCGAATGGATCATCCGCAATTCACCGGTCCCCATCGGCACGGTGCCGATCTACCAAGCGCTGGAGAAGGTCAACGGCAAGGCCGAGGACCTGACCTGGGAGATGTTCAGGGATACGCTGATCGAGCAGGCCGAGCAGGGCGTGGACTATTTCACGATCCACGCGGGGGTTCTGCTGCGCTATGTCCCGCTGACCGCGAAACGCATGACCGGCATCGTGTCCCGTGGCGGTTCGATCATGGCCAAGTGGTGTTTGGCGCACCACAAGGAGAGTTTTCTCTATACCCACTTCGAGGAAATCTGCGAGATCATGAAGGCCTATGACGTGAGCTTCTCGCTCGGCGACGGTCTGCGTCCCGGCTCGATCTACGATGCCAACGACGAAGCGCAGCTGGGTGAATTGAAGACGCTGGGCGAACTGACCCAAGTCGCGTGGAAACACGATGTGCAGGTGATGATCGAAGGCCCCGGCCATGTGCCGATGCACCTGATCAAGGAGAACATGGACCTGCAATTGAAATGGTGCCACGAAGCCCCCTTTTATACACTGGGCCCGCTGACGATGGACATCGCGCCCGGCTATGACCACATCACCTCGGCGATCGGCGCGGCAATGATCGGCTGGTTCGGCACCGCAATGCTGTGCTATGTCACGCCCAAGGAACACCTCGGCCTGCCCGACAAGGACGACGTCAAGGAAGGCATCATCACCTACAAGATCGCCGCACATGCTGCCGATCTTGCGAAGGGACATCCCGGCGCGCAGATTCGCGACAATGCGCTGTCCAAGGCGCGCTTCGAATTTCGCTGGGACGACCAGTTCAATCTCGGCCTCGATCCGGACAAGGCGCGCGAATTTCACGACGAGACACTACCCAAGGAATCAGCCAAGGTCGCGCATTTCTGCTCGATGTGCGGCCCGCATTTCTGTTCAATGAAGATCTCCCAGGACGTGCGCGATTTTGCGGCCAAGGAAGGCTTGGATGATGCCTCAGCACTGAGCAAGGGCATGGAGCAGAAGGCCGAGGAATTCGTGAAACTGGGCAGCCAGTTGTACCGCAAGGCTTGAGCCCGAGACTTGGCGGCGGCAGATCATGTTCAGACGTAGCCGCCTTGCCTTGGCTTCAGGAGTGACTGAGTCTCCTATAACTGTGTGACCCGGACTGCTGTGTATAGGGCTGACACGGTACAATTCGCCGCATGTGGCTGCAATCAGCAAGCTGCGGCAGAATATCAATTTCGGAATCAGATCACATGACGCTTACACAAATATTGGTGCTTGCCGCCATTCAGGGGGCCGCTGAACTGCTGCCGGTATCCAGTTCAGCCCACGTGATCGTGGCCGAGAAACTGATGGGACTCGATCCAACCACGCCTGAAATGACACTGCTTCTGGTGATGCTGCACACCGGCACCATGTTTGCGGTTATTTTCTATTTCTGGAAATCCTGGAAGGAGAGCTTCTTTTCTTCCAGGGCGATATTCCTGGTATCGGCCAAGTTTATCGTCGCGGCCACGATCATGACCGGTATCGTGGGGCTGGCATTGAAATTCATAATCGAGAAATTTTTCATGCGCAACATTCCGCACGCGCAAATCGAACTGCTGTTCGGAAACCTGAATCTTATCTCCGCAGCCCTGGGTGCAGTTGGCTTACTGATTCTATTCGCCGGGATCAGGAACCGCGCCACAGCCAATGCAGAACGTGCATTGGGCTTGAAGGAATCCTGCTATGTGGGTGCCATCCAGGGCGTTTGCCTGCCGTTTCGGGGGTTTTCGCGATCGGGTGCAACGATTTCCACCGGCCTACTGTTGGGTGTTCCAAGAAGGAAAATAGAAGAATTCAGTTTTGCGCTCGTGGTTGTGCTTACCCCACCTGTCATTGTCCGCGAGGTCATGCGATTATTGGATGAACAGCACGCATCGGCGTCCATGGCCGATCTGGCACATGTGTTTTTGCCCAGTATCCTCGGCATGGTGTTCAGTTTTGCGGCCGGACTGCTGGCCCTTAAATGGCTTTCCAGTTGGCTTGAGAGCGGCCGATGGCATCTGTTCGGCATATATTGCCTGGCTGCATCGGCTATCGTATTTGTGCTACACCAGAACGGCATCTAGATATTCGCATGCGTCAACGGCCATGAAGTCCCGCATATCGCATCGCATTTGGCTGGACATGTCCGCATGGCGGAATATTAAACGTCCCAACTTGGCATAAATGCTTTGTCATCTCGCTGTCATAATAGTGACACATAATCACGATCGGAGATTCACAACATGGCAAGAATGGTTAATTGCGTAAAACTCGGGCGAGAGGCCGAAGGACTGGATCGCCCGCCCTATCCGGGAGCGCTCGGCCAGCGTATTTTTGAAAATGTTTCCAAGGAAGCCTGGCAGGGCTGGCTGAAATACCAGACCATGCAGGTAAATGAAAACCGTCTCAACCTTGCCGATGCCGCGGCGCGCAAGTTCCTCGCCACGCTGATGGAAAAGTATTTCTTTGGTGAGGGCGTGCAAATGCCGGACGGGTACGTGCCACCAAAAAATTAAAAGGCAGCAGTTTGTCCAAACAATTCGTTCCGCAACAATTCCTGAATCGCGAACTCGGCCAGCTCGAATTCAACCGCCGCGTGCTGGCGCAGGCTGAGGACACGGCCATTCCCCTGCTGGAGCGGCTGAAGTATCTTTGTATCGTCAGCAGCAATCTCGACGAATTTTTCGAGATCAGGGTGGCTGGACTGATGGAACAGATCAAGCTGGGCGGTATCGCGGTCAGCACGGACGGCCTGGACGCTCGTCAGACCTTGGCGCTGGTGCGTGAACAGGCACATCAATTGATCGAGCGCCAGTATCATCTGTTCAACGCCGACATCACTCCCGCACTCGCCAAGCAAGGCATCAAGTTTTTGCGCCGCACCCACTGGAACGACGCGCAGCGTGCCTGGGTCAGTGACTTTTTCTTTCGCGAAGTGATGCCGGTATTGACCCCGATCGGCCTTGACCCGGCACATCCATTTCCGCGGGTGCTTAACAAGAGCCTGAACTTTGCGGTTGAACTGCAGGGCAAGGACGCCTTCGGGCGAAACTCGGCCAGGGCCATCGTGCAGGCTCCGCGCGTGGTGCCGCGCACCATCCTGATGCCGCCCGAAATCAGCGGCTGCGAACACGGCTTTGTGTTCCTTTCATCCATCCTGCATGCGCATGTCGGAGAATTGTTTAGCGGCATGGAAGTGCTCGGCTGCTTCCAGTTCCGCGTGACGCGCAACAGCGATCTGTTCGTTGACGAGGAAGAAGTCAAGAATCTGCGCCTCAGCCTGCAGGGCGAGTTGCCACAACGCAACTTCGGCGACGCGGTCAGACTGGAGATCGCCGACAACTGTTCGCCGCTGATCGCGGATCTGCTGCTCAAGGAATTCAATCTCGCGCCGGATGATCTGTATCGCGTGCATGGCCCGGTGAATCTGGTGCGCCTGATGCGCATCCCGGATATGGTCGTCCGCGATGATCTGAAATTTCCCCCCTTTGTGCCCAGCGTGCCCGCGGTGCTGCAGAGAAAGGGCTCGGACATGTTCAAGGTAATGCGCAAGAACGATGTGCTGCTGCACCACCCGTACCAGTCTTTCAAGCCGGTGATCGATTTCATCCAGCAGGCCGCCAGCGACCCGAACGTGGTCGCCATCAAGCAGACCGTGTACCGCACCGGGGTGGACTCAGCCCTGATGGATGCGTTGATCGCCGCGGCAAAGGGCGGCAAGGAAGTAACCGTGGTAGTGGAACTGCTGGCGCGCTTCGACGAGGAAGCCAACATCAATTGGGCGAACCGCCTGGAAGAGGTCGGCGCACATGTGGTATATGGCGTGGTCGGACACAAGACCCACGCCAAGATGCTGATGGTGGTGCGGCGCGAGGACGGCAAACTGCGCCGCTACGCCCATCTGGGCACCGGCAATTATCATCCGCGCACCGCGCGGCTGTATACCGACTTCGGCCTGTTCACCAGCAACGAGGATGTCTGCGCCGATGTGAACGAGGTGTTCAGCCAGCTCACCAGTCTGGGCAAGGCGCGCAAACTCAATTATTTGTGGCAATCGCCGTTTTCCCTGCATAGCGAAGTGCTGCGCTCCATCCGCAACGAAGCGCTGCTTGCGCAGTCGGGCAAGCGCGCCCAGATCATCGCCAAGATGAATGCGCTGCTCGAGCCCGAGATCATCACTGCGCTTTACGACGCTTCGCAGTCAGGGGTCAAGATCGATCTGATCGTGCGGGGGGTGTGCGCGCTTCGTCCGGGGGTACCGGGATTGTCCGAAAACATCAGGGTGCGCTCGTTGATCGGCCGCTTTCTCGAGCACAGCCGCATCTTTTATTTCCGCAACGATTTGCAGCACAACGTGTATCTCTCCAGCGCGGACTGGATGGATCGGAATTTCTTCCGCCGCATCGAAGTATGCTTTCCGGTGCTCGACAAGAAACTCAAGAAGCGCGTGATCGACGAGGGACTGAAGATCAATCTGCAGGACAACTGCCAGGCTTGGGAAATGGACGGCAACGGGCATTACCGCCGCAAGCAAACCCGCGGTGAAAAAAAAAGTGCACAGTCAGCGTTGCTCAACCTGCTCACCCATACGCCCGCCAAGGCGCCAGCCTGAGTATGGAGTCAATGCTTCTGCGGGCGTCCTGTCTTGATTTTTTCCAGACTGCCCAACGCGCGCTTCAATTGAACAGGGTCCAGCTCGGCCAGCAATATCAAGCCGGCCCGCAGCACCTCGCTTTTTTTGACATGCATCATCGCCTTTGCGCAGATCTCCTTGATCTCGGCGATTTTGGAATACTCGTTCAGCGGCATCGTGAAACTGTCGCGCACCACCTTGATTTTTTGTTTTTGCTTTTTGGAGGTCTGCCCGGACGCGTTCTTGACAGCCGGTTTGACTACTGAGTTCAGAACCGGAATTGCCCGGGGAGCGGGTTTCGTATCATGGGATTTTTTCGCTGAAACTTTGGCAGCGGTAAAAACCTTTTTGGTTGTCATGGCATCCTCTTCATATTAGAGTGGGGCGCAGTGTATACGGCAACTGCCAGTAAATAAAATGTAATGTTGGGGGCACGATGGATCTGATTTTGTGGCGGCATGCAGAAGCGGCGGATGGCGTGCCCGACCTTGCACGCGAGCTGACCGCCAAGGGCATCAAACAGGCCGCAAAAGTCGCCGGCTTCCTGAACCGGCATTTGCCCAGTCATTGCCGCATCCTGGTCAGTCCGGCGACCCGCACCCAGCAAACCGTCGCTGCCCTTACCGGCCACTTTAACCTGGCTCCCACCCTTTCACCGGGTGCTTCGGCCGAAGCGGTTTTGCATGCGGCGCGCTGGCCGGATGCGGGAGGAACGGTACTGGTGGTCGGACACCAGCCGACGCTGGGCGAGGTCGCGGCACAATTGCTCGGTTGCGACGGGAAAACATTGAGCATCAAGAAAGGCTCGATCTGGTGGTTCACGCAGCGCGAAGGTTCTGCACAGGTCGCCCTGCGCCTGGTGATCACCCCGGAATTCCTCTAGACGCGCTGATAACACCCGGTGGGAAGACCGTGTTTCCGGTCAACGTGCCTGCACGAAGATGGGTCGCTCCCTGGCTATCTTCTGAAGCTCAGGATCACGACCCCTGCAGTGACCATCAATATCCCCAGCCAATCCCGTATGCTCGGACGCTCATTCAGGAAAATGACCGCGAAGATTGCGACCAGCACCAGGCTGAACTTGTCCACCGGCGCCACCTTGGAAGCTTCGCCGGACTGCAGTGCGCGAAAGTAGCAGACCCAGGACGCGCCCGTGGCCAGCCCGGAGAGTGTCAGGAACAACCACGACTTCGGGTTGAGCGCAAAAGGGTCGCTCCACTTTCCGGCATAGAACACAAAGCCCGACAGCACCAGCAGGATCACGAAGGTGCGTATCAGCGTGGCAAAATCCGAGTTGATGCCTTCCAGCCCGATCTTGGCAAAGATCGCGGTCATCGCGGCAAACACTGCGGAAAGGATTGCCCAGTAGAACCAGCCGTGTCCGGATAACATTGAAGCTCCCTATTTGTGAATTTGCTGCACCAGCACCCAAGGGCTGACCACCACCGCCCACAGCAGCGCGTCATTCCCGTACCAGACCGCCGCCTGCTCATCGCTTACCTTGCCGAGCTTCCCGGCCTCCATCCATTGGCGTATCTGAGTCGCGTTATCCGCGAACATCTGAAACGCCACCTCGACCAGATCAAGATCGTCGGCCACAGCCAGCGCCACACCGCCGGCGAAAAAGCGCTGCAATTCTTTCCACGCGATCTGCGATGTTTCCAGATTAACCTTGGCGCGGTAGAGTTCTTCCTGCCGGTTGGTTGACGTCATGCGCAATAGCGGCCAGGTTATACCGTCGAAGCCTTCAGGTAATCATTCTTTAGCGCCATGTAATGTTCGGCGGACTGCCTGAGGAAGGCGATTTCCTCGTTCGTCAGTGCCCGCACCGGCTTGGCCGGACGACCCAGATAAAGCATCCCGCTCTCCAGCACTTTGCCGGGCGTTACCAGGCTGCCTGCGCCTATCATCACGCGGTCGGAGAGCACCGCGTCGTCAAGGATGATGGAACCCATGCCGATCAGGCACTCGTTGCCGATGGTGCAGCCATGCAGGATCACCGCGTGGCCGACTGTCACATAGTCACCGATGATCAACGGCGAACCATCCGGCTTTTCTTGCGTACCGTGCGAAACATGGCCCATGGTCAGATCCTGCACGTTGCTTCCGCGACCGACCACGATGCGGTTCACGTCGCCGCGCAACACGGTGTTGCACCACACCGAGCTGTCATCGCCGAGTTGTACATCGCCGATAACCTGGCAGGAGGGATGGAGGAACACCCGTTCGCCGCGGACAGGAACCCTGTCAAGATAAGCCGAGACTGTCATTTCGTTTACCCCGCCAATTTCCATTTCATATTTTCGCCCGCCCGCAGTGGCACTAGCCGGTATTCTCCAAAGTCCACCGATGCGGGCACCTGCCAGCTTTCACGGTTCAACGTGACCTTGCCGGTGTTGCGCGGCAGGCCGTAGAAATCTGCCCCGTAGAAACTGGCAAAGGCTTCCAGCTTGTCCAGCGCACCGGCCTGTTCGAAAACTTCGGCATACATCTCGATCGCCGCGTGGGCGGTATAGCAGCCGGCGCAGCCGCAGGCGTTTTCCTTGGTGTGCTGTGCGTGCGGCGCGCTGTCGGTGCCTAGAAAGAATTTTTTGCTGCCGCTGGTGGCGGCCCTGACCAGCGCCTCGCGGTGAGTTTCGCGCTTGAGTACCGGCAGGCAGAAGTAATGCGGGCGCAAGCCGCCCTTGAACATCGCGTTGCGGTTGTATAGCAGGTGATGCGCAGTGATCGTCGCGGCGATGTTGTCCGGCGCGCCTGCCACGAACCCGGCGGCATCCTTGGTGGTGATATGTTCGAACACCACGCGCAATCCGTGCAGGTCTTTCAGCAGCGGCTGCAGCACCCGTTCGATGAACACCGCCTCGCGGTCGAACACGTCAACTGCCGGGTCGGTGACTTCGCCGTGCACCAGCAACGGCATCGCGCAGCGTTGCATCTCCTCGAGCGCGGCGTAGGTCCTGCGCAGATCGGTGACCCCCGCATCCGAATTGGTGGTCGCGCCTGCCGGATACAGCTTCACCGCGTGCACGATGCCGCTGGCTTTTGCGTTGCGGATCTCCCCGGCACCGGTGTTGTCGGTCAGGTAAAGTGTCATCAACGGTTCGAATATCGCGCCCGCGGGCAATGCGGCCATGATGCGCGCGCGGTACGCCAGCGCCTGTTCGGTGGTAGTGACCGGCGGCCGGAGGTTGGGCATCACGATTGCGCGCGCGAACTGCCGCGCACTGTCCGGCAGGACCGAATGCATCAGCGCACCGTCGCGCAGATGCAGGTGCCAGTTGTCGGGGCGGGTCATGATGAGTTGTTGCACGATATGTTCCGGCTGGATGATGGGCAGGATTGTAATTCAAAGTATGGCCCGGTGCTCAGTCACCGGACAGCACTTGATCGACGGCGCGTCCAAACATCAATGCTGATGGAGCCCAGTGTATCTGGGGATACGCAAGCATGACAATGTCATGCGCATCCGAGCATAAGGATGCCGTGTGACGTTAGGCTGCGCCCTAATGCGCCTCGTCCCAGTTCTTTCCCTCTCCCAATCCCACTTCAAGCGGCACTTTCAGTTCGGCCACGTGGCACATCAGGTCGCGCAGTTTTTCCTTTACATGCGGCAATTCGTGCTCCGGCACCTCCAGCACCAGCTCATCATGGACTTGCATGATCAGCCGGGTGTGCAGGCTTTCGTTTTCCAGCCAGCGCTGCACCGCGATCATCGCGAGCTTGATCAGGTCTGCCGCCGTTCCCTGCATCGGCGCGTTGATCGCGGCGCGTTCCGCGCCCTGGCGGCGCATGCCGTTGCTGCTGTTGATCTCCGGCAGCCACAGGCGGCGGCCGAACACAGTTTCGACATAACCCTGCTGTTTTGCCTGTTCGCGCGTGCTGTCCATGTATGCCTTGACACCGGGATAGCGCAGGAAGTAGCGGTCGATATACGCGGTTGCCGCGCCGCGCTCGATGCCGAGTTGCTTGGCCAGGCCGAATGCGGACATCCCGTAGATCAGGCCGAAGTTGATCACCTTCGCATAGCGGCGCTGCTCGCTGGATACCTCTGCGGGTACGACCGCGAATATCTCCGCCGCGGTGGCGCGGTGGATGTCCTCGTTGTTCGCGAACGCCGTCAACAAACCCGTGTCGCCTGACAGATGCGCCATGATGCGCAGTTCGATCTGCGAATAATCCGCCGAAACGATACGCGACCCCTGCGGCGCGATGAACGCCTCGCGGATGCGCCGGCCTTCCGGCGTGCGTATCGGGATGTTCTGCAGATTGGGGTCGCTCGAAGCGAGCCGCCCTGTGACCGCCACCGCCTGCGAATAGCTGGTGTGCACGCGCCCAGTGTGCTTGTCCATCATTTGCGGCAGCTTGTCGGTATAGGTGGATTTAAGTTTGGCCATGCCGCGATACTCCAGCAGGATTTTCGGCAGCGGGTAATCCAGCGCCAACTCCTGCAGCACTTCCTCGTCGGTTGACGGCGTGCCACCAGGCGTTTTTTTCTTCACCGGCAACTGCAGCTTGTCAAACAGGATCTCCTGGATCTGCTTGGGCGAGTTCAGGTTGAACGGCTGTCCCGCGGCTTCGTGCGCTTTGGCTTCCAGCGCGAGCAGCTTTTCGCCGAGTTCGCGGCTCTGGACCCGCAGCAGCGCGGCGTCGAGCAGCACACCGTTGCGCTCCATCGTATAGAGCACGTGCATGCTCGGCATCTCGATATCGCGGTATACATGCAGCAGGCCCTGTTGCACCGCTATCTGGGGATACAGGTTCTCGTGCAGCTGCAAAGTGATGTCGGCATCCTCCGCCGCATAGTGCGTGGCGGTCGCAATATCCACCTGGTCGAAACCGATCTGCTTCGCCCCCTTGCCCGCCACCTCGGTGAAGCTGATGGTCTTCACGTTCAGATGACGCAGCGCGAGGTTGTCCATGTCGTGCGGCTTGTGGCTCTCCAGCACGTAGGATTGCAGCAGCGTGTTGTCGTGTATGCCCGCAAGCCGTATGCCCTGATTAGCAAGGATATGCATGTCGTATTTGAGGTTCTGCCCGACCTTGTGGTGCTGTGCATTTTCCAGCCATGGCTTGAGCTTTTTCAAAACGTGGTCTCTATCCAGCTGATCCGGCGCGCCTGGATAGCGGTGTGCCAATGGCAGGTAGGCAGCCCGGTGCGGCGTGATCGCGAATGACATACCGACCAGTTGCGCATTCATCACATCCAGCCCGGTGGTTTCGGTATCCAAGCAGACCAGTTCTGCGGCAAGCAGCTTTGCCAGCCATGCATCGAGTTGCGCTTCGCTCAATATCGCCTCGTAGCGTGCGCTGTCGGTGGTGCGGGTGGGCGGATCACCGTCCGCATGAGCGGATCCAACGCTGCCTGATGGCCGGGACAGAGAGACGGATGGCGCGGCGTTGCCGGCTTGGCCGCCCTCCAGTTCGCGCAGCCCCCGCAAGGGGGACGCCGCGTGGTGCCCAACGGCTTCGCCGTTGACCTCGCGCAGCCAGGTCTTGAATTCGAAATGCTCGTACAGCTTGCGCAACTGCTCCCTGTCTGCCGGTGGCGGGATCAGTTCGTTATAGGCCCGCGGCAAATTCACATCGCATTTCACCGTCACCAGCCGGCGCGCCTGGGGCAGCCAGTCCAGCGTCGCGCGCAGTTTATCGCCGACCACGCCCTTGATCTCGCCGGCATGGACGATCAGGTTGTCCAGCGTGCCGTATTGGGTGAGCCATTTGACGGCGGTCTTGGGACCGACGCTCTCCACGCCGGGCACGTTGTCCACCGGATCACCGACCAGCGTCAGGTAATCCACGATACGCTCCGGCGGCACGCCGAATTTTGCGTTGACACCCGGGATATCCAGCGTCTCGTTGCTCATCGTGTTGATCAGGGTCACGCGCTCGTTCACCAGCTGTGCGAGGTCCTTGTCGCCGGTGGCGATCACGCAGCGCACGCCGTTCCGGGCCTGTTGCGCCAGCGTGCCGATCACATCGTCCGCCTCCACGCCGTCCAGCATCAGGATGTTCCAACCGGACGCGGCAATGGCCCGGTGCAGCGGGTCAATCTGCTGTGCGAGGTCGGCGGGCATGGCGGGGCGATGCGCCTTGTATTCAGGATACCAGTTGTCGCGGAAGGTTTTGCCTTTTGCGTCGAATACGCACGCGCTATAATCGGCCGGGTAATCGTTGCGCAGCTTGCGCAGCATGTTGAGCACCCCGTAGATCGCGCCGGTCGGTTCGCCATGGCGATTGCGCAGATCCGGCATGGCGTGGAAGGCGCGGTACAGAAAAGATGAGCCGTCAACCAGCAGCAATGTTTTATCGAAATTCACTTCGTTCATATCTATTTAATGTTTCATCCAGGGGAACCGCATGAGCATACTGTCAAAATTGCCGAAATCCGCAATGCCCGAAGAATGGAATTCCAAGGAGGCCTGGCGCGTGTTCGGCATTATGTCAGAGTTTGTATCCGCCACCGACCGTCTGAGCCAGGTCCATCCCGCCGTGAGCATCTTCGGCAGCGCCCGCACCAGGCCGGAACACCCTTATTACCAGCTCACCGAAGAGATCGCGCGCCTGCTTTCCGATGCCGGATTCTCGGTCATTTCCGGCGGCGGTCCCGGCATCATGGAGGCGGCCAACAAGGGCGCGTTCTACGGAAAATCGCCGAGCGTCGGACTGAATATCCAGCTTCCGCACGAACAGGTCGGCAACCTCTACCAGAACATCAGCCAGACCTTTCATCATTTCTTCGCGCGCAAGGTCATGTTCGTGAAATTCGCCAGCGCCTATGTGGTGATGCCGGGCGGCTTCGGAACCCTGGACGAACTGATGGAAGCGCTCACGCTGGTGCAAACCGGAAAAACCCGCAAGATGCCGATCATCCTAGTGGGCAGCCAGTTCTGGGGCGGCATGATCGACTGGTTCCGCACCACATTGCTGGATGAAAAAGTCATCAGCCCGGAGGATATCGACCTGATCCAGCTTATCGACGAACCCCAAGCCGTCGTCGACGCGATTTTCAAACACTATGAATCGCGGGGATTCCAGCCGACCGAGGCGGAACTCGAAAAGCAATTGTATTTATAGCAGTCCCTTTCAGCATATAAGTGGATATGCCGTGCTGGTTGGAACGGAACATCCGCGCGGCTGAAAGCCCGAGCCAAGGGAAATGCGGGATGCCGCTCAGCAACTCACACAGACTCTGCGCGCATCGGCTAAAATGGGCTTCTTTCATTCCCCCATGAGCACTCCTATGCGGACCACTGCTATGCGCCTACTAATCCTGTTGCTATTGAGCGGTTTTTCTTTAGCCGCATTTGCCGAAAAGCCGGTTCCGGACAAACTTGAACCCTTGCCGCCGCCGCCTGTAGTGAGTGGTTCCGACGAGGATCAACCCGAGGTAACCATCACCAAGGAAAATGTGCAAACCGTGGAGGAATACCGTGTGGGCGGAAGGCTGTACATGATCAAGATCATACCCAAGGTGGGGAAGCCTTATTATCTGGTCGATGATCGCGGTGACGGCAAATTTTCCCGCATGGAAAGTCTCGATTCCGGTGTGCGCCCGCCGCAGTGGGTCATACACCGCTTTTAGCAATGGCGGTTTTCACCAAAGTATCCGAAGCTGATCTGGTTGCCTGGCTGCACGATTATTCTCTCGGTCAATTGCTGGAACTGCAGGGCATCGCGTCCGGCATCGAAAACACCAACTATTTCGTCACCACCAGCAACGGCCGCTTTGTGCTCACGCTGTTCGAGATACTTAGCGCCGACGAATTACCTTTCTACCTGAATCTGATGGCGCATCTGGCAAGGCACGGCATCCCCTGCCCCAATCCGGTGGCAAACCGCTCCAATCAATTTTTGGGCATGCTCAATGGCAAGCCCGCCTGTATCGTCAGCCGCCTGAACGGCAAATCGGTCACTGCACCGAACGACGCACAGTGTGCCGCGATCGGCGCAATGCTCGGACAGATGCACATCGCCGGGCTGAGCTTTTCGGAGAACATGCCCAATCCGCGCAGCGCGGCATGGCGCGCGGCAACGGCCCCGCTGGTCAGGCCGTTTCTTGATGAAAGCCAGGCTGCCTTGTTGGAAAGCGAGCTTGCGCTTCATGCGCGACAGGACTGGACGTCGCTGCCGCAAGGCTTGATCCATGCCGACCTGTTCCGCGATAATGTGCTGCTGGAAGAAAATCGCGTCGGCGGCCTGATCGATTTCTATTTTGCCTGCAGCGATGCCCTGCTCTATGACCTGGCGATCACCGTGAACGACTGGTGCACAAATGTCAACGGCACGCTGGATGCCGCAAAAGCGCAAACCATGCTGCGCGCCTACTACGCGGTGCGCCCGTTGCTGGATCGAGAACAAGATGCCTGGCCACTGCTGTTGCGGGCTGCCGCGCTGCGATTCTGGCTATCGCGCCTGTTCGACAAGCACCTGCCGCGCGACGGCGAATTGATCAATGCGCACGACCCGCGCCACTTCGAGCGCATACTGAAAAATCATATCGCATCGGCGCAGGCAGTCTGGCTGTGACAGGGCGCCCCAAAGGAGACATGATGGAACCGCAGCGTTTGCCGGCCCGGCAAGGCTGGGAATGGATCAAGCAAGGCTATGCGCTGTTTATCAAGGCACCGCTGCTGTGGATCGTTTTGCTGTTTATCTGCCTGATTGCGGCAGTGGCGATATCCAGCGTGCCCATCGTGGGCCAGCCGTTGACGAGTCTGCTGATGCCGGCCGTGATGGTGGGCCTGATGGCCGGCTGCCGTGCGCTTAGCCAGGGCGAAGAGCTGGAACTTGTGCATCTGTTCAGCGGTTTCAAACAGCACACTTCGCAATTGGTCACGCTGGGCGGCATTTCGCTGGTCGGCCAGTATTTGATACTCGGTTTGATGATGGCCGTTGGCGGCGCCACGCTGGTCGGAATTCTGATGAGCAGCCAGCCGGAATCCGATCCAAGCGTGCTAATGCAAGCCTTCGCGGGTGCAGGCTTTGCGGTGTTGCTTGGTATCGTGCTGTTCAGCTTGCTGATCATGGCAATGCAGTTCGCGCCGATGCTGGTGTACTTCCGCAATGTGCCTCCGCTGCAGGCAATGACGCTGAGCTTGCGCGCCTTTCTTTACAATGTGCTGCCGATGCTGCTGTACGGGATAACCTTCATGATGCTTGCGGTGCTCGCCAGCGTGCCGATGATGCTGGGCTGGCTGGCTTTGCTGCCGATGGTATTCACCACGCTGTATGCCAGCTATAACGACATATTCCCTCCGCTGAAGGAACCCGTCAGCGCACCGCCGCAAAGCGATATTTTCAAAAGCGACGAATCAACCTTCAAATAGACTGCGCGGCCAGCGCGAATGACTGCCCCGCTAGATAGCCGCGAGTTTCGCGTACTCCAGCGCCAGCCACTTCACGCCGGTTTTGCGGAAGTTCACCTGCACGCGGGCATCCGCACCGCTGCCTTCCAGGCTCACGATCATGCCTTCGCCGAACTTGGGGTGTATAACCGCCTGGCCGCATTGCCATATGCCCGTTCCTGCGCCAACGCTTTCAGTTTTCGCGCTCGCGAGCGCGGGGTCGAAAGCGAGGGGCGTTGAATATCCGGGTACAGTGAAACGGCTGCGCTCGGTGACCCGCGGCGTTAGCCAGTGCAATAAATTGTCCGGCAACTCGCGCAAAAAGCTCGACGCCATGCCGTAGTTCACCTGGCCGTGCAGCATGCGGCTTTGCGCAAAGCTGAGATATAGCCTGCGCCGAGCGCGGGTGATCGCGACATACATCAGGCGGCGTTCCTCATCCAGGCCGCCGTCCACATTCTGGCTGTTCTGGTGCGGAAACAATCCCTCTTCCAAGCCGGTGATGAACACGGTATGGAATTCCAGTCCCTTCGCGGCATGCACGGTCATCAGGTGCAGCGCATCGTCCTGTTCGCCGGCCTGATGTTCGCCCGCTTCCAGCGAGGCGTGGGAAAGGAACGCGGTCAGGCTGTCGTCCTCGTTCTCGTGCACGAACAATGTCGCCGCGTTGACCAGCTCATTGAGATTTTCAAGACGCTCCTCGGCCTCGCGCTTCTTCGCGCCCGTCTCGTTCTGGTAATGGGCAATCAAACCGCTGTGCTCCAGCACATGATCGATGATCTCGGGCAAGGGCAAATCACGCGTGGCACTGCGCATCGATTCGATCAGCGCAACGAATGCCGATACCTTGCCTCCTGCCCGGGCTGCAGCATCGTACAGAGTGCCGCCTCGAGACGGCGGGATGGCGCCCCCCGGGGCGGGAGAGGCGGCTTGGCGGATATTCCCGCCATCGGCTGGCTGCGCCGGTAACGTGCCATAGCCGCCGCTGTTCTGTTTCGCCGCATCCTGCAACTGTTCGATACTGCGCGCGCCGATGCCGCGCGTCGGAAAATTGATGACGCGCAGCAGCGCATTGTCATCGTCGGGATTTTCCATCAGCCGTAGATAGGCCAGCGCATGCTTGATCTCCTGGCGCTCGAAGAAGCGCAGCCCGCCATAAACGCGGTATGACAACCCAGCCGAAACCAGCGCATGCTCCAGCACCCGCGATTGCGCGTTGGAACGGTACAGCAATGCGATTTCCTTCAGATGGATGCCTTCGGATTTCAGCTGCCGGATCTCGCCGACGATGAAATTAGCCTCCTCCACATCGGTGGGTGCCTCATAAACGCGCAGCGGCTCGCCGCCGCTTTCGGCCGTCCAAAGGTTTTTCCCGAGGCGGTTGCGGTTGCGGCTGATCAGCGCATTCGCGGCGTCGAGGATGTTCGCGTGGGAACGGTAGTTCTGTTCGAGCTTGATCACGTTCTCGATATGGAAATCGCGGATCAGCTCCTGCATGTTGCCGACGTTCGCGCCGCGAAATGCATAGATCGACTGGTCGTCATCCCCCACCGCGAACAGCGCGTTGTTCTTTCCGGCAAGCAATTTCAGCCAGCGGTACTGCAACGGGTTGGTGTCCTGAAATTCGTCCACCAGGATGTGTTTGAACCGTTCCTGGTAATGCTCGCGGATGGCGGCATTGCGCGACAGCAATTCATAGCTTCGCAGCAGCAATTCGGAAAAGTCAACCACGCCCTCGCGCTGGCACTGCGCGTCATACTCGGCAAAGATTTCGACCTTGCGGCGCGTGTAAGGGTCATAGGCTTCCACCTCCTGCGCGCGCATACCCTGCTCCTTGCTGCCACAGATGAAAAACTGCATCTCTCGCGGCGGGTATTTTTCGTCGTCGACGTTCATCGCCTTCATCAGGCGTTTGATCGCTGAAAGCTGGTCCCCGCTGTCGAGGATCTGGAATGCCTGCGGCAGGTTCGCCTCGCGGAAATGTGCGCGCAACATGCGGTTGCATAAACCGTGGAACGTGCCGACCCACATGCCGCGCGTGTTGATCGGCAGCATCGCCGACAACCGAGTCAGCATCTCTTTCGCTGCCTTGTTGGTGAATGTGACCGCAAGAATATTCTGCGGGCTCACTGCACCAGTGCTGATTAAGTATGCGATCCGCGTGGTAAGCACGCGCGTTTTGCCGCTGCCCGCACCGGCCAAAATCAGCGCGGAACGGCGAGGCAGCATGACCGCCTGGCGTTGTTCCGGATTCAGGCCCTTGAGTATGTCCATTGCAAATAAAACGGGGGAGCAAACAGTCCGTCTGCTTCCCCCGCAGTCCTTTCGAAATTGCGATTACTTCTTGTTCTTGATCATCTCGTGCATGATGGGTGCAAGGATGATTTCCATCGCATAGCTCATCTTGCCGCCGGGCACGACCAGCGTGTTGGCGCGCGACATGAAGGAACCGGGGATCATCGCCAGCATATAGGGAAAATCCACGCCCTTGGGGTCGCGGAAGCGCACCACCACGAAGCTTTCATCCGGGGTCGGTATATCGCGCGCGATGAAAGGATTGGAGGTATCCACGGTCGCGACACGCTGGAAGTTGATATGGGTGCGCGAGAATTGCGGGGTGATGTATTTGATGTAGTCCGGCATGCGGCGCATGATGGTATCCACCGTCGCCTCGGCCGAGTAGCCACGTTCCTTTGCATCGCGGTGTATCTTCTGGATCCACTCCAGATTTACCACCGGCACCACGCCGATCCCCAGATCGACATACCTGGCCGCATCAATACCCTTGGTTTCGTCTTCCGCCAACCCGTGCAGGCCCTCGTAAAACAACAGGTCGGAATTCGGCTCGATATCCTCCCATGGTGTGAATACGCCGGGCTTCAGATCGTTGATCTTGAAATGCTTGTTATGTTCCTGCGCCTCTTCGTCGCTATGCACGTAGTAGCGCCGCTTGCACATGCCGGTTTCACCGTATGTCTTGAACATGCCCTCGATCTTGTCGAAGTGGTTGGCTTCGGGACCGAAGTGGCTGAATGTGTTGTTTCCGGCTTTGGCCGCTTTTGCCGCCGCCTCGCGAAATGCGATACGGTCGAGACTGTGCAGGCTGTCGCCTTCGATGACCGCCGCGGTTATTTTTTCGCGGCGGAAAATGTTTTCAAAGGCGCGTTTTACCGTAGTGGTGCCGGCACCGGACGAACCGGTCACGGCAATCACTGGATGTTTGCTGGACATGGTGGACTCTCCTGAGGGATTTATAAAAATAATATCGTGGAATTCTAGCAGAATGCCCGGATTGTGGGCTAACGAGGTTGTAGAAAAAGTCTTTTCATACCCGCATCGTGCCGTGAACCAAACCAAATATCAAGGTCGAAGTTAGAGGTGATATTTTGGAGAACTTAATGGCGCGCTATAAACACATCGACACCAGTCCTCGCTTTCTCGCTGTTGACCTGCAACGGCAACTCCTACCCGGCACATTCGAATACGCTTTGAATCACCTGGTCGACCACGAGCTCGATCTTTCCCGCTTCGATGCCCGCTTCAACAATGACGACACAGGTGCGCCAGCGTTACCACCTGCCATGCTGCTCAAGGTTGTCCTGTTTGCCTACAGCCAAGGCATCGTCAGCAGCCGCAACATCGAGCGTGCCTGCCGCGAACACGTCACCTTCATCGCCCTGTCCGGAGACAGCCAGCCACACTTCACTACCATCGCCGAATTTGTTTCATCCCTTGGCGACGACATCGCACACCTCTTCAGCCAGATACTCTTCATCTGCGACCGTCAGGGTTTGATAGGGCGCGAGATGTTCGCCATCGATGGCGTGAAGCTACCCAGCAACGCCTCCAAAGCCCGGAGCGGCACACGTGCCGACTTTGAACGTCAGGCGGGCAAACTGGAAACCGCTGCTATTGATCCGGTCACTTTTATCCGTGAATCATGCTGCATATCTTACGCGTGAATCCTGGAAGTATTTTTTGACACGTTCCGGTGATTTTTCCAGCATCTGCATATGTTCGGTTGCTGCGGCTTTCAGCTTGACCTTGGTGCGTACCGGAACCTTGGTGGAGATGGCATGCTTCAAATCGGCATTCAGCCGTTCTTCCGGATTCAGCTCGGGGCTGTAGCTGGGCAAATAGAACAACTCAATTTCATCCTTACGCTCTTCCGCCCATTTCTTAACCGGCTTGCTGTGATGCACTCGCAAGTTATCGAGAATCAGAAACACTTTTTTGTCCGCATCCTTGATCAGTGCTTCCAGAAACTCGATCAGTTTGTCCGAGTTGAACGCCTCATCAATAATCATCCAGCTTGTCTTGCCCTGATTAGTGACGGTGGCGATCATAGAAAGTTTCTGGCGTGTGCCGCCTACCGCGAAGGTCACAGGGGTCTTGCCAATCGGTGCGTAACTTCGACCGCGCACATCGGTGTTCACCACCGCCGTCTCGTCGCCCCAGTGAATCTCGGCACCCTCTGTCTTGGCGCGCTGCTCAATGTCCGGGTACTCGTTGTCCAGCCAGCTCTTCACTGCTTCCGGGCGTTGCTCATAAGCCCTTTTGATCGGCTTTTGCGGAGTCAATCCCCAGCGCTTGAGGTAGTTGCCTACACCCCTCACTGATAGCTTGATTCCGCATTCGCGTTCAATCAACTGCATGACGGCAGCGCGGTTCCATAGCGCAAATTCCATCTTCAGTTGTTCTGGTCGCTTGTCGCAGATGATTTGTCGAACCGTCGCTTCTTGCGCTTCGCTCAACACGCGACCGCTGCCTGGCTTCTTGCCACGCGCTTCAGGTTTGAGTCCCGATGCACCTGCTTCCAAATATCGTTTGATCGCAGCGTTCACCGCATACCAACTGAGTCCACTGTGCTCAACGATTTGCATCACCGGCATTCCCTTACGGTGCAAGCGTATAACTTGCTTGCGCCTTTCGTGAAGTGCCTCCCTTGTTTGTCTTCTCGCGTCTTCTTTTTCCATACGGAATGAGACATATCGATATCAATAAAGTTCACGGATAATACGTGCCGAGTCTATAAGGTTATGCTGGAACGGCATCGCGAAGCAGACCAGCGCGCCAATGAGCCTGACCTTCACGCCAGGGAAACCCAACGCATCACCCGCCTGCAAACCGATGCGGCGCAACTTCGAGAATGGCTCGCTGATCATCCCGAAGACCGCAAAGGCAGCAAAGGCGCGATCCGCAAGAGCAACCGCACCGACAACGAATCTGCGAAGATGGCGACCAGCAAAGGCGTTATACAAGGTTACACCGGCGTGGCCGCTGTTGATGCCCGCCACCAGATCATCGTCGAAGCCCAAGCACATGGCACCGGCAGCGAACAAGAATTGCTGATCCCCGTCGTGCAGGCGATGCAAGCCACACTCGCCGATGATACCCTCATCACTGCCGATGCCGGTTACCACAGCGAGGCCAATCTCAAGCAGCTTGCCGCGATGAAAGTTGATGCACTCATTGCAGACAACAACATGCGCAGTCGAGACGAACGCTTTGCCGAACAAGGTAAATACAAAGCACTCCCTGACCCACTGCATGACAAGGGTGGCAAACCCAAACAAGCAGCTCGCTACCAACCCAAAGACTTCGACTACGATCAGCAAGCAGGAACTTGTTTCTGTCCTGCGGGCAAGCAGCTTTATGGCGACGGCAGTGGCTGCACGATCAACGGTTATGCGGCAGTGAAGTTCAAAGGCGCACAACGCGACTGCATGCCATGCACACATCGAGATCGTTGTTTGCTAACGCCACAGAAGACCAAGACACGACAGGTGTCGTTCTTCCACGGCAAGGTAGATCAGGAGAGCTACACCGACCAGATGAAGCGGCGTATCGACAGCCCGGACGGCCGCGCACGTTATAGCAGGCGCTTTGCCACGGTGGAGCCCGTATTCGGCAACCTGCGGCACAACAAACAACTCAACCGCTTCACCCTCAGGGGACGAACCAAGGTTGATGCGCAGTGGAAGTTGTATTGCTTGGTGCACAACATCGAGAAATTAGCGCATCACGGCTATGCATAGTAGCAAAGGGGCATAACACCCCGAATATGCCCGCAGATTCGCGTCCCCAGCGATGCAATTTGCTCACACTCGCCGCAGTAAAAATCACAACCGATTGTTGAAGTTGAAACGGAAACGTTCAGGTGGGAAAAACTTGGCTGGAAAATCGTTGGAAAAGGGTTTTTCTACAGCGTCAACGTTAACGATAACGGCCATGGCGTATTGACAATGGGCGTTCCGGCCGTTTTGCTTGCCAATTTCCAGTCGGTGTATTCTAAACAGAATGCCAACGCCAGCTGGCCGGATCATTTCCCCGGATTCGCGGCCAACCAGCGATACCGCTATAATGCTGCACTGACCAATCACGCAATAAAATCAGCACATATGCAAGCCAATTACCACCCCGAGAGCATCGAACGACAAGCGCATCTACACTGGGATAACCGACTCGCGTTCCGCGCGGGCGAGCAGTCCGGCAAGCCCAAGTATTACTGTTTGTCGATGTTCCCTTATCCGTCGGGCAAACTGCATATGGGCCATGTGCGCAACTACACCATCGGCGATGTACTGTCGCGCTATCACCGCATGAAGGGTTATGAAGTAATGCAGCCGATGGGTTGGGACGCGTTCGGCCTGCCCGCCGAAAATGCCGCGATGGCCAACGGCCGGCCGCCGGCCGCCTGGACTTACGACAACATCGATTACATGCGCAAGCAGTTGAAAAGCCTGGGGCTGGGCATCGACTGGTCTCGCGAAGTGACCACCTGCCGGCCCGAATATTACCGATGGGAACAGTGGCTGTTCACCCGTTTGTTCACTAAGGGCGTCATTTACAAAAAGACTGCCTCTGTGAACTGGGACCCTGAAGACCAGACCGTGCTGGCCAACGAACAGGTCATTGACGGGCGCGGCTGGCGTTCTGGCGCACTGGTCGAAAAGCGCGACATCCCGATGTATTTCTTCCGCATCACCCAATACGCCGAGGAATTGCTCGCCGACCTCGACCAGCTCGATGGCTGGCCGGAACAGGTCAAAACCATGCAACGCAACTGGATCGGCAAGAGCCACGGGGTGCGCTTTGCGTTTCCCTATCAGTTCGACGGCAAGGATGAAAAGCTGTGGGTCTATACCACCCGTGCCGACACCATCATGGGAGTGACCTTCGTCGCAGTCGCCGCCGAACATCCGCTGGCGGCCCATGCCGCAAAGAATGATCCCAAGCTAGCCGCCTTCATCGAGGAATGCAAACAGGGGGGCATCGCGGAAGCGGATATCGCGACAATGGAAAAGAAGGGCATGGATACCGGGCTGAGAGTCATCCACCCGCTGACCGGCGAGCCTGTGCCGGTCTGGGTCGGCAACTATGTACTGATGGGCTACGGCGAGGGCGCGGTGATGGCGGTGCCGGCGCATGACGAACGTGATTTCGGATTCGCCAAGAAGTATGGTCTTCCGATCAGGCAATCGGTCCAGGTTCAAAGCGAAACCTTCTCTACCGACGCCTGGGCTGAATGGTATGGCGGCAAGGAGCGCGGCGTCTGCGTGAATTCCGGCAAATACGATGGATTGTCTCATGAGGAAGCCGTTGATGCGATTTCCGCCGATCTCGCCGCGCAAGGCCTGGGCGACAAGCAGGTGCAATTCCGGCTGCGCGACTGGGGCATTTCGCGCCAGCGCTACTGGGGCTGCCCGATCCCGATCATCCATTGCCCGATCTGCGGGGACGTGCCGGTGCCGGATCAACAATTGCCGGTCGTGTTGCCGGAAAACGTGGTTCCGGACGGCGCGGGCTCTCCGCTGGCCAAGATGCCCGAATTCTACGAGACCGCCTGCCCGAAATGTGGCGGCAATGCCCGGCGCGAGACCGACACGATGGACACCTTCGTCGAATCGTCCTGGTATTACGCGCGTTACGCCAGCCCGAAGTACGACACCGGCATGGTCGAGAAACACGCTGCCCAGCACTGGCTGCCGGTGGACCAGTATATCGGCGGTATCGAACATGCGATCCTGCACCTCTTGTATGCGCGTTTCTTCCACAAGCTGATGCGCGACGAAGGCCTCGTCCCGGGCGACGAACCGTTCAGGAACCTGCTCACCCAGGGCATGGTGGTCGCCCCGACCTTCTACCGCGAAAGCGATGGCGGCAAAAAGTTGTGGATAAATCCCGCCGAAGTGGATGTGGACACCGACGCCAAGGGTCGCCCCATTGGCGCGAAGATGAAAGCCGATGGCCTGCCGGTCATCATCGGCGGCACCGAAAAAATGGCCAAGTCCAAGAACAACGGCGTCGATCCGCAGGCGATCATCGACCAGTACGGCGCGGATACCGCCCGTTTGTTCATGATGTTCGCTTCGCCACCGGAACAATCTCTGGAGTGGTCGGACGCAGGCGTGGAAGGCGCGTTCCGCTTTCTCAAACGCATCTGGAAAGCTGCCCACGATCACGTTGACGCTGGCGTGGTGTCGCCCTACAAGGGCGGCGAGTTGAGTCCGGCAGCAAAGGCCTTGCGGTTGCAACTGCATCAGACCATACAAAAGGTCGATGACGATATGGGCAGGCGCAAGACCTTCAACACGGCCATCGCCGCCAACATGGAGCTGCTCAATGCGCTGGCGAAGTTCGACGAACGCACGCCGGTCGCTCGCGCTGTGGTTCAGGAAGCGCTGGAAACGATCACGCTGATGCTGAACCCGATCGTGCCGCATCTGTGCCAGGCTTTGTGGTCCGAGCTGCGCCCTGGCACCGACATGCTGGATCAGGCTTTTCCGCATGCCGACCCGAACGCGCTGATCCAGGATGAAATCGATATGGTGATCCAGGTGAACGGCAAGCTGCGCGGCAACATGGTGGTTGCCAAGTCTGCCGACCAGGCGACGCTTGAGAAGCTGGCGCTCGCTCACCCGGTGATCGAGAAGCATTTGGCCGGTGCGCTGCCGAAGAAGATCGTGGTTGTCCCGGGCCGCTTGATCAACGTGGTGGTGTAGGAGAAATGTTGCGCCTGCTGAATCGATTGCTTGCCCTGCTGGTTGCCGCTGCGCTGCTGTCCGGCTGCAGTTTTCATCTGCGCGGACAGGAAGGCATACAATTCCAAACGCTGTATCTGGATGCGGCAAATCCGAAAACAGCCTTTGTCAAGGAATTGCGCCGCAGCCTGGAGGCGAACAAGGTGAAACTCACCGATACAGCGAAGCAGGCTGATGTCGTGCTTAACATCGTTTCTGAAATTCCTGACATGCAGATTCTTACACTGGACGCCAGCGGGCGCGTAAATGAATATGAATTGTACTACCGCGTTTCCTTGCGCGGATATGATCAAGAGCATAATGAATTGATCCCCGCCGAGGAAATGGTGATGCACACCGATTTCCCGTACGACAGCAATCATGTTCTTGCCATGGAGGCGGAGCAAAGCGTGCTTTACGAGTCCATGCGCACGGACATGGTGCAGCAAATCATGCGGCGCCTGGGTCGTATCAAACCGAAGGCAAAATAGCCCATGGCCATAACCAGCGAAGACTTGCCGCGTCATCTCGCTTCCGGCTTAAAACCCCTGTATGTGGTGCATGGTGACGCCATGTTGCTGGCGATCGAGGCTGCGGACAGCATACGAGCGGCGGCGCGTAGCGCCGGGTATGGCGAGAGAGAGACATTGATTGCCGAACAACATTTCAAATGGGCAGAACTGCGCAACTGTGCCCGCAACCTTTCATTGTTCTCGCCGCGCAAGATCATCGATCTGCGCATCCCTTCGGGCAAACCGGGTGTCGAAGGCGGACAGGCATTGCAGGACCATGCGGCGAATTCAAACAGCGACGTGCTGACGCTGATTTCACTGCCCAGGCTGGACTGGTCGGCCCAGAAAAGCCAGTGGTTCGCCGCGCTTGAAAAGCACGGCGTGATGGTCAGCGCCGACGATATACCGCGAAGCGCGTTGCCGCGCTGGATCGCCGAACGGCTGAAAAGGCAGGATCAGCAAGCCGACGAGGCTGCGCTGGAATTCCTCGCGAACCGTTGCGAAGGTAACCTGCTCGCGGCGTTTCAGGAAATCCAGAAACTCGCATTGCTGTTTCCCGCCGGATTGCTTACTTTCGAAAATGTCAAAGATTCGGTGATGGATGTCGCCCGCTTCGATGTTTCAAAGCTTTCTGAGGCGATGCTGAACGGAAACGCGGCACGCTACACGCGCATCCTCGACGGGCTTCGTGGGGAAGGAACTGCCACCGTGCTGGTTCTGTGGGCGCTCAGCGAGGATATACGGACACTGTGCAGAATTGTCCAGGCCGTGCAACGCGGCGCCACCCTCGGCAAGGCCACGCGCGACGCAAGGGTAGGCAAGGATAAACAGGAATTGACCGAAAGCGCCGCGCGCCGCCTCAAAGCTCGCGACCTGGAACGTTCTATCCAGCAGGCTTCGCGAGTGGACAAGACAATCAAGGGCCTGCGCCAGGGTGATGTGTGGGATGAATTGCTGCAACTCGGATTGCGTCTTTCCGGATCATGAATAGCATCTTGTTGGTGGTCACCAATCTGCCCGACGCCGCATCAGCGGAAAGGCTCGCGCGACGGATCATCGAGGAGCGCGTTGCCGCCTGTGTCAACCAGCTTGCTCCCTGCACCTCGACCTACCGCTGGAAGAACAACATCGAGACTGCCACCGAAGTGCCGCTGCTGATCAAAACCACACAAGCTGCATACCCGCGACTTGAAAAATTGGTGCGCGAAGCGCACCCTTACGAACTTCCGGAAATCATCGCTGTCCCCGTGACAGCCGGTTTGCCCTCTTATCTGGACTGGATAGACTGGGAAACAGACACTATCAAGGAATAACCATGCGCATTGCCTTATTGCTGCTGCTTTGTCTTGCCGCTCCCGCCGCGAATGCGGAAAGCCTTCTGGACCGGATTTCAAACCTGGCGGTCAGCAAGCAACCCGACTTTCTGCAACCCGATGCGGCCTTTCAGCTGGAAGTGAAGGTTCAGGATGCGCACACTTTGCAGGCGAACTTCAATGTCACGCCCACCTATTATTTGTATCGAGACAAAATCACTTTTACCTCCCGGGACAGCACGGTCAAGATCGCATCGGTGAGCTTGCCCAGGGGGGAAATCAAACACGACCCCAATTTTGGTGACACCAAGGTTTTTCATCATTCCTTTCAAGGCCTACTCGCGCTGAGTCGTACCACCGATGCTGCGAAAACCATCATGCTGGACGCCGTCTACCAGGGCTGCAGTGAGCAGGGACTCTGCTATCCGCCGATTACCAAGACATTGCGCGTCTCCCTCCCGGAAGTGACCGCAACCCAGCCTGCGCCCGCACTGTCGTCCGAGGCTGCGCTGCCCCCGCCCCAATCCGCCACTGAAGATTCAAAAATAGCCAAATTGTTCAGGGACGGAAATTTCTGGCTCATTATTTCCTTTTTCTTTGGCGCGGGCTTGCTGCTGTCGCTCACGCCGTGCGTGTTCCCGATGATTCCGATTCTGTCTGGCATCATCGTCGGACGCGGCCATAAGATCAGCCACATGCACGCATTCCTCCTGTCGCTGGCCTATGTGCTGGGCATGGCGATCACCTATGCTGCGGCCGGCGTCGCGGCCGGGTATTCCGGCAACCTGATTTCCAATGCGCTGCAAACGCCCTGGGTACTCGGCAGCTTCGCCGCCGTGTTCGTGCTGCTGTCATTGTCCATGTTCGGCCTTTATGAGTTACAGCTCCCAAGCGCTTTGCAAAGCAAGCTGAGCAACGCCAGCAACCGCCTGCACGGCGGACACCTCAGCGGGGTATTCGTGATGGGCGCGCTGTCGGCGATCATCATTGGGCCGTGCGTGGCTGCCCCGCTTGCGGGGGCGCTACTTTATATCGGCAAGACGCACGATGCCGTTTTGGGCGGCGTTGCGCTGTTTGTCATGGCGCTGGGCATGGGCGCACCGCTGCTGCTGATCGGTTCTTCGGCTGGTGTATTGCTGCCCAAAGCCGGCGCGTGGATGGAAGCGGTCAAGCAATTTTTTGGCGTGCTGCTGCTCGCGTTGGCGATCTGGATCATCCAGCCGCTGCTGCCCGTCGGCGTGGAGATGCTGCTATGGGCTGCTCTGCTGATTTTTTCTGCGATTTACCTGCGTGCATTGGACGCCCTGCCGCACAATGCCGGCGGGTGGCACAAGCTCCTCAAGGGGATCGGCCTGTTCGCCCTGTTGCTGGGTGCGGCCTATCTGGTCGGAGCGCTGTCGGGAGCGCGCGACATCCTGCGTCCGCTTGGCAACGTTGGACACGCGGAAACAATGGCTCCCGCCTCACTGCAGTTTTACCGCCTCAGCGACATCGCTGATCTTGATCGACGGATTGCCGGTGCACGCGGACAGACCGTGATGCTGGATTTCTACGCCGACTGGTGTATTTCGTGCAAGGAGATGGAACGCTATGCCTTTTCCGATGATGCGGTACAAGCCAAACTCAAACCGGTATTACTCCTACAAGCCGATGTCACCGCAAACAGCGAGGCGGACAAGACCCTACTCAAACGTTTCGGATTGTTCGGCCCCCCGGGCATCCTGTTTTTTGACGCGCATGGAACAGAGCTGACAAATAACCGCGTGGTAGGCTATCAGGATGCCCCCCAGTTTCTGAAGACACTTGGAAACGTTGGGCTTTAATTCATTTTGCGCATCTTCGCCAAACTACTGGACAAATTACCCTAATTTACGGCAAACTGCACACATGAAAAAGATCCTTGTGTTGCATGGCCCCAATCTCAATCTGCTCGGGAGCCGCGAGCCGACAGTATATGGGCATATTACATTAAAAGAAATTAACGAACGTTTGGTTGCGTTGGCAGATAAAGCAGCCGCAAACCTGTCCTGTTTCCAGAGCAATGCCGAAGCCGCCTTGGTGGAACGGGTGCAACAGGCACAATCCGATGGTACACAGTTCATCATCATCAACCCGGCCGCGTTCACCCATACCAGTGTGGCATTGCGCGATGCGCTGGCAGCTGTCGCCGTCCCTTTCATAGAGGTGCATCTTTCCAACGTGTTCGCACGCGAGGCTTTCCGCAAGGAATCATTCTTTTCAGATCTGGCTGTAGGCGTGATCAGCGGACTCGGATCCGAAGGCTATGAATTTGCAGTGCAATTCGCGCTTAGCAAAATATAAGAAGCACATTACGGAGGTCGCCATGGATTTACGCAAGTTGAAAACATTGATTGAGCTGGTCGAAAGTTCCGGTATAGCCGAACTGGAAATCAGCGAGGGTGAAGAACGCGTTCGCATCACCCGCACCGCAGCATCGGTGCAGCAAGCCTATGCACCGGCTGCGCAACCTGTCATTGCTGCAGCCATTTCCACCCGAGAAACCGGCGCGCCGGCAGCCGCACCGGCCAAGCCAGCCGTGGCGGAAGGTCACGTGATCAAATCCCCGATGGTTGGGACGTTTTACCGTTCGGCTTCGCCCGGTTCCAAGGCATTCGTGGACGTGGGTCAATCCGTGAACAGCGGCGATACCCTGTGCATCATCGAAGCCATGAAGTTGCTGAACGAAATCGAGGCGGATCAGAGCGGCGTGATCAAAGCCATTCTGGTTGAAAACGGCCAGCCGGTTGAGTTTGGCCAGCCCCTGTTCGTGATCGGTTGATCGATATGGCACGATTTCGTGCAGCCACCAATTCCGGAGCTGTCAACATGCCTCTATTCCTGATTGCCAATTTCGTCTGCGGACTGCCGATGGAACATGCAATATCGCAAGCCAATCGCCCGCTGGCCGAATGCCGCAAGCTCCAATCCACTGCGGAGAAAGCAGATGTTTGAAAAAATCCTGATCGCCAATCGCGGTGAAATCGCGCTGCGCATTCAGCGCGCCTGCCGCGAGATGGGCATCAAAACGGTCGTGGTGCACTCCGAAGCGGATGCCGATGCAAAATATGTAAAGCTCGCCGACGAGTCGGTTTGTATCGGACCCGCCTCTTCAACGCAAAGTTACCTCAATATCCCGGCGATCATCAGCGCGGCAGAGGTGACCGATGCGCAGGCCATCCATCCGGGCTACGGATTTCTTTCCGAAAACGCCGATTTTTCGGAGCGCGTCGAAAAATGCGGCTTTGTATTCATCGGTCCGCGCGCCGAGACGATCCGCTTGATGGGCGACAAGGTGAGCGCCAAGATCGCGATGAGGAAGGCAGGGGTTCCGTGCGTGCCGGGTGTCGAAGGCGCATTGCCGGACAAACCTGCGGAAATCATCAAGATTGCGCGCAGCATCGGTTATCCGGTCATCATCAAGGCCTCAGGCGGCGGCGGCGGGCGCGGCATGCGCGTGGTGCATACCGAGGCTGCCCTGCTTAACGCGGTCACCATGACGCGTACCGAAGCCCAGGCAGCGTTCAACAACCCCATGGTTTACATGGAAAAATTCCTGGAAAATCCGCGCCATATCGAAATCCAAGTGCTTGCCGACCAGCACGGCAATGCGGTCTATCTTGGCGAGCGCGATTGTTCCATGCAACGACGCCACCAGAAGATCATCGAGGAGGCACCGGCGCCGCTGCTTGACGCAAAAATGCGCAACAAGGTCGGCGAACGCTGTGCCGAGGCGTGCCGCAAGATCGGCTATCGCGGTGCGGGGACATTCGAATTCCTGTATGAAAACGGCGAGTTTTATTTCATCGAAATGAACACCCGCGTGCAAGTGGAGCATCCGGTGACCGAAATGATCACCGGCATCGACATTGTCCAGCAGCAGATACGCATCGCGGCCAATGAAAAATTGCCGTTCAAGCAGCGCGACATCGAATTTCGCGGTCATGCGATCGAATGCCGCATCAACGCGGAACATCCTTACAAGTTCACTCCATCGCCCGGGCGCATCACCACTTGGCATCCGCCCGGCGGTCCCGGTATCCGTGTCGATTCTCATGTGTATGCCAACTATTTCGTGCCTCCGTATTATGACTCGATGATAGGCAAGATCATTGCCTACGGGGACACACGCGAACAGGCCATGGCGCGGATGCGCACCGCGTTGTCGGAGATGGCCGTCGAAGGCATCGAGACCAACATCGCATTGCATCGGGAGTTGTTGCAGGATGCCGCCTTCATGCGCGGCGGCACCAACATACATTATCTGGAAGAACGTCTGGACGAACGCACCAAAGGCAAGTGATGCCGTGGCTGAGCCTCGTTATCACCAGCGACGCCGAGCATGCCGAGGCGTTGAGCGAGGCTTTACTCCAATTGGGCGCGTTATCGGTAGACCTGCTGGATGCCGATGCCGGGACACCGGATGAACAGGCTGTTTTCGGGGAACCCGGCGAACCGTCGTCGGGAGTGTGGCAGCACAACCTTGTCAGCGCGCTGTTCGACAGCGACCGGGATGTCGGTGGAATATTGCGCGACGCATCCGCCATCGCCGGCCTCGGCAAGATCCCTGAACATCACATCGAAACCCTGAACGACAAGGACTGGGTGCGTTTGACCCAATCGCAGTTCGAGCCTATCCGGATTTCTGCGCGGCTTTGGATCGTGCCGACTTGGCATACCGCCAGCGACCCGAATGCGATCAATATCGCGCTTGATCCCGGCCTGGCGTTCGGCACCGGCAGTCACCCCACCACACGCCTGTGCTTGCGCTGGCTGGACAGAAATCTGCAGGGCGGTGAAAGGGTGCTGGATTACGGATGCGGTTCCGGCATACTTTCCATTGCCGCGATCAAACTCGGGGCTGCACATGCGGTCGGCGTTGATGTAGACTTGCAGGCCGTGATCTCCAGCCGCGACAATGCCATCGCCAACCAGGCAGGGAACGTGCAGTTTTATCTGCCCGACGACGCACCGCGATCAACCTACGATCTGGTCGTCGCGAACATACTGACCAATCCGCTGCGCGTGCTTGCACCGCTGCTGGCCAATGCAACGCGGTTAGGCGGGCAGATCGTGCTTTCCGGGATACTCGAGGAACAGGCGCAGGACGTGATGAATATCTATCAACAGTGGTTCGACCTGAACATCCCGATTTTCGAGGATGGCTGGTCGTGCCTGTCTGGACGCAAACGCTAAAATGCAAGGAACCACCGTTTGTCCGCACTGCCATACCCGCTTCAAGATCACCAAAGTGCAGCTGGAAGCGCACCATGGCATGGTGCGCTGTGGCAATTGTCTGCAGCCTTTCGATACCCTTCCCAACTTCGCTCCTGATCAGCTCGACCTGCCGCTTGATCTGCCGGTACTGGGCACGGTCGACGCACTACCCGATTCCAAATTGGCTGTTTTGCAACCCATGACGCTGGCAGAACAGGTCGCTGTCGTGCAAGACGAAATCGAAGGCGAGCTTCAAACCAAATCACGCTACTGGCCGTGGATGCTTGCCGCACTGGCGGCGGCGCTGGTTTTACTCGGGCAGGCCGCCTATTTTTTCCGGGTCGACCTCGCGGCACAGCTGCCCGTCACAAAGCCCGCGCTGATCGCCTACTGCAAGTTGCTGAAATGCAGCGTGCCGCTGCCGCAACATGCCGACCTGATCAGCATCGAATCATCGGCGCTCCAGGCAGACCCTGCAAATGAAAATCAGATCATCCTGAATGCGCTGTTGCGCAACCGGGCGCGTTATGCACAGGCCTTTCCCGATCTGGAGCTCACGCTCAACGATGTTGATGACAAACCGCTCGCGCGCCGCATGTTCAAGCCATCGGATTACTTGCAACAGGGACAAGTTGAAGCTACCGGACTGCAACCCGACCACGAACTCAACATTGCGCTGCACCTCAACACCTTATTAAATGTCAAACCGGCCGGTTACCGTCTGGTGTTGCTCTATTCAAACCCCTGACCCCTGCTTAATGTTTGACGGTTGGGCCGCCGGCGTCAGACGGACATGGTGTGACGTTAGGGCGGAAAGGAATTCGCTGTCATTCTGACCGACACCGGCGGGTTGGCCGCACTCGGGTTGATGGAAAGCATCCGCGAAGATTTTTCCAAACTTCAGCATCAGGCAAATGGCGAGGGATTCTTCTGCACCTTCAGCTGCGGGATCACTGACGCCACACAACTCAATGATTCCAACAAAAGGTGCGAAGCGACGGACAAGCAGCTTTACCTAGCCAAACAAGCCGGGCGCAATCGGGTGATGCTGGCCGGCGCTGGTTAACGGCTGCGCAACCAGGCCAGCAAGTCATCCCGATGCATCGGTTTGGCGATCAAGTAGCCCTGCACCCTTTCACACCCCAGAGAGCGTATTAATTCCAGCTCGGCTTGTGTTTCGACACCTTCAGCAACCGAAGAAAGCTTCAGCTTGCGCGCCATGTCCATGCTGCCCTCCAGAATCGCACGCGCTGCCGGATCCGATGTCCCCTTGTTGACAAAGCTGCGGTCCAGCTTCAACTCGGTAAAGGGAATGCGTCCCAGTTGTTCAAAGGATGAATATCCGATGCCAAAATCGTCGATGGAAAGACCGAAACCCTTGAGGCGCAATCGGGTCAGCACGTCCAGCGCGGTCGTCAGGTCCTCCATCACCCCGGTTTCGGTTACTTCCAGAATAACGTCCTCGGCACGCAGACCGGCCCGGATCGTGTTTTCATGGATGAATTCGGGAAGGTTCAAATCGTCCAGCCAGCGACCCGACAGATTGATCGCGATCTTGAACGGGAATCCGGCGGCAAACAGTTTGGAACCCTCCTTCAGCGCGACGATGACCAGGAGTTTTGACAACTCGCCGATGATCCCGTTTTGTTCGGCCATGGTAATGAATGTATCTGTTGGGACGAATTGGCCCCCGGGACGCTGCCAGCGTGCCAAGGCCTCGAAGCCTGCCGGTTTGAGGCTTACTGCTTCGACTTTGGGCTGGAACCAGACACTGAACTCGTTACTGGCCATGCCGGCAATTATTTCCTCACGGCTCACCTGTTGAACGGATGCCATTTTCCGGATATTTGCAGATCCCGCGACGGGGTGTGCCAGCAGTTTCGCAATTTGTTCAGGCATCACGGGTTTATGTGCCTGGCCGAGGACGCGTAATCCCTGCAACCCCGCCAATCTGCTCACCGTGCTCAGCACATTTTCATCCGCACCGCTCATCAGGACCAGGCCACCCTTAAAACCGGTCTTGCCAAAATTGCGGATCAGCTCGACACCGTCCATCTCGGGCATGTTGAGATCACAGATCAGCACTTCCAACTCGCTGCCGTGCGAACTCACCAATTTGACCGCCTCCAAGCCATTCATTGCGGTCAGCACTTGCTGCACGCCCAGCGTCGCAAGCAAGCCCTTCATGTGCTGCAATACCACCACGTCATCATCGACGACCAACACGGAACGGCAAGCCGCAATCGGTGTTTCTGCCACAGGATGCGATCCGGTCACATTCGTCGGAGTGTCCATTCGCAACGCCGGCATCTCCGCTTCTATTTGGTTTAGCGCCTCACGCAATCCGGTCAGGTAACTGCCAAAACCTGCAGTACCGTCCAGTTTGGTTTGTTTCTCCAGCGCTTCGGCAAGCTGGGCGAAACGCATCGCGCCCACCGTTTTGGCGGATGACTTGAGCTTGTGCATCTCGCGTGAAACCGCTTCGGCATCTTTCGATCGGGTATCCAGTACATCCAGGCCATTCCGGGCAGAAATCAGGAATGTGGCGACCAGCTCTTGCAACAGTTTACGGTCCGTTTTCCCGAGTATGCGGTAAAGTTGACCGGTATCGAGAATGGCTCGTTCCGGGCTTGCCGGCATCATCGGCACTTCAGGCTTGGCCAGCGGGACGTTTTCCAGCCAACGCGACAGCATATCTTTTAGACCGTCGAGGGAGATCGGTTTGGCCAGCGCATCGTCAATGCCTGCCGCGCGGCAAAGAGACATCTCGTCACGCACAGCGGCGGCCGTGATCGCGATGATCGGGATGTGGCTGCCGCGGGAACGTTCCTCCGCTCGCACCGTCCGTGCGAACGCCAGGCCATCCATCACCGGCATGTCGAGATCGGTCAGGATCAAATGATAGCGGGATGCGCGCCATTTATCTAATGCCTCAGCGCCGTTGCAGACGACATCCGTTTTATAACCCAGTGTCTGCAACTGCAGGCGCAACACAACCTGGTTCGCGGTGTAATCCTCGGCCACCAGCACGCGGAACTTTTCTTTTTCCGGAGCCGGCTCCTGCATCGTCCCTGACCTGATGCCCGCAACAGAAGCTTCATCAGCAGGCAACTCGACCCAGAACACGCTGCCCGTGCCGGGTGTGCTTTCCACACCGATCCTGCCATCCATGTATTCCAGCAGGCCGCGGGCCATCACCAGCCCGATCCCGGCCCCTTCGATCGTGCCCATCTCGGCACCCAGACGGCTGAACGGCTCGAACAGATGCGCCTGCTGTTCCGGGGTAATGCCAATACCGCTGTCTTTGACCGAAATCCTGATCCGGCCGCCGGCTGTCTCATTGCAGGATATACCGACTTTGCCGCCATCGCGGTTGTATTTGATCGCATTGGATACCAGGTTGTTCAGCACCTGCAGCACGCGGTGGCGGTCCGCCCTGACCCTTAAGGGACCGCGATTTTCATCGCAAGCCAGCACGATATTGCGCACTGCCGCCATTGCGTTGTTCTGGGCATGGCATTCCTTGACGACTTCAGCGAGATCAAACGTCGTTATCTGTATTTCCATGCGCCCGGACTCGATCCGTGCGAGATCCAGTAAGTCGTTCATCAATGCCAGCAGGAAGTCACCCGCCCGCTTGATCTCATGCGCGTTCTCCACGACATGCCCGGGCAATCCCGGTTCGATCTGCGTCAGTTGCGCATAGCCCAGGATCGCGTTGAGCGGTGTGCGCAATTCGTGGCTCATGCTGGCCAGGAACAGGCTTTTGGCGCGGCTGGCCTGCTCCGCCTCTTCCTTGGCGGCAAGCAACAGGGCGGTACGTTCTTCCACGCGCTGTTCGAGATCTTCATTAAGCCGGTGCAATACGGCTTCGTTGTTTTTGCGCTGGGTGATGTTGTGGACGATGGCCACGAAGCGTGGCGCCCCCCCCGCAGGCACAACATACTGCAGGAATATCTCCACCGGGATATTCCTGCCATTTTTGTGGTGGTGTATGGTTTCGAAGCGCAACGCTTCCTGCTCTCCCCGCAACAGCGGTTGGATAAGCTCGCGGAAACCCAGCTCGGCAAATTCTGGCGCGATGTCATAGGGATGCATGGCAAGCAATTCGTCGCGCGTGTAGCCCAGCTGGTCCAGTGCCCCGCGATTCACATAGGTGAATTGCAGCACTTCCGTATCGAATAAAAATACGGCATCCAGCACGCGTTCGAGCGTATCCCGAAAACTTTCCAGTTCGACCTGCACCAGGTGCATCTGAGTAATGTCCTGCACCGTTCCCACCGAACGGAGCGGTTTGCCGTCATTTTCGAATTCCGAATAACAGCGTTCCTGCACCCATTTGATACGCCCGTCGTTCATCAGCAAGCGGTGAGTCACTTCGTAAGACGCGCGCGTGGCAAGCGAATTGGTGTAGGCCTGATTCACCATGTCGCGGTCATCGGGATGGATGCTATTCAGGAAAGCTTCGTAGGTCGCGCCAAATCTGGCTTTGTCTATCTCGAACAAATTGAATATCTCATCTGACCAGGACAAATGGCCACTTGCCAGATCGAGTTCCCAGTTGCCCACTTGTGCGATGCGTTGCGCTTCGTTCAGCCTTTCTGCCAACCGAATGTTCTCTTCCTCGATCTGCCTGCGTTCGGTAACGTCGGTACCGACGCTGACCAGGAATTCCATTTTTCCGTCGTCATCGAGCAGCTGGGTGTTGTACCAATCGATCAGGTGCCGCTGCCCCGTTTTGCTTACCCATTGGTTGGTGTATTGCCCGGACAATGCCTGCGCATTTCCCGCCAGCGCCTCGAAGGCATCGTTGCGTACCGACTCCGCCTGTTCCGGCGGAAGCACCGTGTCCCACGGGCATTTGCCCCAGACTTCAGCAAAGGTGTAGCCGCTCAGACGCTCGCAGGCACGGTTGAAACGCACGATGCGGCCGTTCGCGTCCAACACCACTACCAGCACCCCTGCATTGTCGATCAACGAATTGGCCAAAAATTCCGTGCGGTACAAGTCGCCGGAAAGTTTCTGCTGCGCAGACAGCATGTCGGCAAAGCGTGCGGTGAGCACGCCCATTTCATCGAGCGACAGCGGCACGGGATAGAGGCGGGCGTGCTCAGGTATCGTTCCGGAACGAGAGGCGATAAACGTTTCCAGCGGAGAGATGCCCTGACGGAGGCTGTGCCACGCCAGCCAGGTGCCGCCGGCTGCCAGGGCTATCAGCGAAAGCCACAGTGACAGCGTCTCCCCGGTAAATATGCCGGTGAGGTTGATGTAGTAGCCGATCAACAGACTGTCGATCAACACAGGAGTGACGAGGCCGAGCAACAGCAGCTTGATCCACAATGATGCGGCGGTGACGATGACGCCGCGCGGCCCGAGATATCGCCCAAGACGGTCGATATAATAAAAAAAGATCGGAAATACGGTGATCAGCACCACCGGGATCAGGCCGAATTGGTTATTGAGATGATCGCGCAAGGTGTAATTGCGCACACCCATGGCTTCAAGTGAATAATCGGCGCTCAATGCACCGATGACGGAATACAGCGTCACCGTGCAGAACAGAATCCATGGCAGACGGCCAAAGAAATATTTCGCGCTGGCCTGCGCGGTGGTGCGTTCCATCTGCGTCAATCCGATGATGTACCCGACCATGCGCGGCACCATGAGCGTGAATCCCGACACGACGGCGAACACATAAACGCCCGTATAACTGAAAAAAATGAAATAGAACTCGGGCAAGGGATAGTAGCCCACAAGCCCCATCAGGCTTCCGCCGATGAACGGCGGCAGCAGGAAGGCGAGCAACACGGCAAGGTATGTGCTGTGCTTGAGCTGCGCATCGGTCAGGGCGGTGGCATTCGCCTTGGTCGCGGGATCTTTCAGTGCTTTCACGGCTGTCCTTCCTGTTGCTGCACCGGCTCTAGTTCGCTTGCATTTCGGCATGTTGCACTGCTTCCGGAAGATAGAGACATGCGGCTGTAACGAACTGTTTCATTGCACGCCGGACTATCCTGACCCCAGCAACTGGTCTATCACCAGATTGAGTCGAGCCACATCCAGCGGTTTGGTCAGGTAATCCACAAAACCGGCCTGCAGGCCCCGTTCCCTGTCGCCCACCATCGCATTGGCAGAAATGGCGATCACCGGGATATGGGCGGTACGTGTATCGGCCTTTAGAACCGCCAAGGCCTGGTAACCATTCATCCCGGCAAGGTTGATGTCCATCATGATCAGCGCGGGTGGTTTTGCCTGCGCCATCTCGATGCCCATCTCGGCAGAAATGGCCTGGCACATTTCCAGGCTTTTCCTTCTGGATAGAAGCTGCTGCATCAATCGCATGTTCATCGGGTTGTCCTCGATGTACAACACCGCAGGCCGCCCGGTTTGCGCTCCGTATGATGTCCATTCGGGTGGGCGTGATGATGGAGCGCTGCTGGCCGAAGCTTGCTTCGGAACGGCCGCATTGACCGGGCCGAGCAGCGGAAACTCTACCCAGAAGGTGCTGCCCTTGCCTTCGTCACTCTCGAAGCAGATATTGCCGCCCATCGCAACGACCAGACTTCTGGTGATCGCCAAACCAATGCCGGTGCCTTCCACTTTGCCGCGTTCCTCGCCCAGCCGGTCAAAGGAATTGAAGATGCGCGATCGTTGCTCGTCCGGTATGCCCTGCCCGGTGTCGGCGAAGCTGATGCGCATGACACCTTCATCGGCCGCGCAAGATATGCGCACCTTGCCCTTCGGCCGGTTGTACTTGATGGCATTGGAGAGCAGGTTGATCAGCACTTGGCGCAGACGGACATAATCGGCCATCACCACAAATTCATCGTCGTTGCATCGTTCCTCGGACACATCGATGCCGCTGTCCAGCGCCAGGGGCGCCGCTAAGGACAAGCTATCTTTCAGCACAACTCTGACCGGAACCGGTTCCAGGGACAGGTCCAGCCTGCCTGCTTCGATACGCGCAAGATCGATGATGTCGTTGACCAATGACAACAGATGCCGGCCGGCACGCTCGATCTCTTTTGCGCTGTTGCGCGTCTCCTCGGGCAATTGGCCGTCCAACGCAAAGAGTTGCGAAAATCCGAGTATGACGTTGAGCGGTGTGCGCAACTCATGGCTCATGCTGGCCAGGAATTCGCTCTTCGCGCGGCTGGCGGATTCCGCCGCTTCCCTTGCAGCATTGAGTTCCGCCTCGATCCTCTCGCGTTCGGTGATGTCCTGAACGGTGCCTTCGAATTTCACGGCATTGCCGGCATCATCGAAGGTGTATTCGCCGCGGCTATGCATCACATGCATACTCCCGTCCGGCCTCTTCAATCTATAAACAAAATCGAACGGCTTTCTGTTATCCTTGGCATGTTGAAGCGCTGCATACAGCTTGTCCAGGTCTTCCGGGTCGATGCGCTGCTGGAACAATTCAAGACTGGGAGTGACTGAGCCCGGCTGCAGGCCCCACAGACGGAAATGTTCGTCGGACCACTTCAATTCCCCGGAGATCAGGTCCCATTCAAAGCTGCCCACATGCGCAACCTGTTGCGCGCGGCTCAGGCTCAATTCACTCTCGCACATCATCGCAACGGCAGCTGCGATGCGGGTGATGTCGGTGCGCATGGAAATATACTGGTAGGGCCGGCCATTGTCATCCATGAAAGGCACGATGGTGGTTTCCACCCAATAGGGCGCGCCGTCCTTGCGCTTGTTGCACATTTCCCCGTGCCAGACGTGTCCGCTGCTGATGGTGCGCCACAGGTTGGCATAGAATTCCGGGGGGTGCATGCCTGATTTGATGATGCGGTGGTTGCTGCCCAGCAGCTCTTCCCTGCTGTAGCCGCTAATCTCGCAGAATTTGTCATTTGCGTAAGTGATATTGCCGGCCGCATCGCTCACGCTGATGATGGCGTGGGCATCAAATGCAATTTGCTGGCGTTCGCGTTCGTAAAGCGCGGCACGAAGTGTGTTTGTTTGCTCATTATTCTGACGATAACGCTTCGCGTGCATGGATAGCGCCGCGACCAGATGGCCGGGCTTTACCGGTTTGGTCAGAAAGTAGTCTCCGGCTCGGTCCAGTGCCAGCAACTCCCTGGAGATATCCCTTTCTGCCGAAAGATAAACGACCGGTATCATGGCGTGTCTGGCGTCATCGCGCAGTATCGCCGCGAGCTCCGGACCGGAACATTGCGGCATATACATGTCCAGCAACAATACTTCTGCAGCGAAACTGTCCAGCATCTGCGGCACCGATAGCGAATCCGTGGCTTCCCTGACCTCCATGCCGGCCTGGCGCAACAGTTGCGCATGCGCCTCAAGCTGTTCAGGTTGGCTATCCGCGATCAGCACGCGAAATGGTCGCTCGGGTCTGAGTGCGGCCGATTCGCTGACCACTTGCAACAGAGTTACACTATCCACCGGCTTGGTCAGATAGCGCGTGGCGCCCGCACGGTAAGCGGCCAGCTTGGCGGCCATGTCTCTCCGCCCCGATAAAAAGATCACTTGCAAACCGTAAAGGCTTTTGGCCTTCATTTCATCGATAACGCGTGCCCCTGCAAATTCGCCTTCCGGAAACATCATGTCCATGATCACGACGGCAGGCATGGCCTGTGTCTGGCATGCCTCGCGAAATGCGTGCAGCTCGTTGAACACCTCAACCTGATAGCCGGCATTGCCCAGCACGTAACGAAGCAAACCGGCTTGCACGGGATCGTCTTCCACGACCATGATGCGCTGCAGATCCTGCGCTTGTGGCGGGGGCAATACCGCACTGTAATCGGGTTGCCGCGCCGCGATCGCAAGTTGCGCCAGGGCCTCGCGCATGTCGAGCAATTCGGCATCGGTCGGCTTCCGTTTTGCAGGCACAGCCGCGACGATCTGTTCGAGTTTGCGCGCGGCTTGAAAAACCTGCATCAACCGGTACATACCCGCAACGCCGGCCAGGCCGTGTGCCTGGCGATGCAAAGTTTCCAGCGCCCCGTGTTCGCCGCGTGTCAATGCCGCCAACGATAATTCCAGTTCGGACACGTGTTCGGCAAAGTGCGTGATCGTCTCATCCCGCAACAGTGCCAAGGCGGCCTGAACGCTTTTTTCCACAATTCGCTCCCTTTAATCGGATACGCTTGTTGATATCGGACAGCAGTCAATATTTGTTAGGGCAAGAAATAGCTCCTTTTTGCTTCCAACGCGTGCAAGTATAAAGACTTTTCGTTAAAAACCAACTAAATGACTTGGATATACCCGGGTTTGTCAGGCCCGTTCTTTTCGGGCATAATCCTTGCGCCGTTCATACCTATGGGAGAGCGTGCCATTCGCATCGTGACGACGATGCCGGCACCGCCGAAGGCGCAACACCCGCAACCGCTCAGGCTCAAGGAACCATAGTCACAGGCAAATCTGGAGAGCGCCGGTACCACCGGCCACCGAAGGGGCAGGCGGTTTTCGATGCCTCTAAGAACCGTAACGAGCGTTTGGATGCAAAGCGCGCGGAACCCAACGACCGATGCAGACCGTTTGGTAGGCGAGGAAGTGAGTACCGTGCAGCGCGGCAGACGGTTGGCGCATTCGGTTATTAGAGGTATCCCCGTAATCTCTCAGGTACCAAGGACAGATGGGGCGCAGCACGAATTCGTGCTGCGCCTTTTCATTCTGGAAGATGACATGGCACCCAAACAAACACCGTTAAATGCCGCACACCGCGCAATGGGCGCAAAGATGGTCGATTTTGGCGGCTGGGACATGCCCGTGAACTACGGGTCCCAAATCGACGAACACCACCAGGTACGCAAGGATTGCGGCATGTTCGACGTGTCGCACATGCGCGTGGTGGACCTGAAGGGCGCGGGCGTGCGCGATTTCCTGCGTTATCTGCTGGCGAACAATGTCGACAAGCTCGCCATGCCGGGCAAGGCCCTGTACTCCTGCATGCTGCTGGAAAACGGCGGGGTGATCGACGACCTGATCGTGTATTTCATGAACGAGGGCTGGTTCCGCATCGTGGTGAACGCGGGCACCGCGGACAAGGACATCGCGTGGATGAAGCAACAAGCCGCCCGGCACGCGCCCGGTTTGTCCATCACCGACCACCCCGAACTGGCAATGATCGCGGTGCAGGGCCCGAACGCGCGTGCGAAGGTCTGGGAAGCGCTGCCGGGCAGCCGGGAACTGACCGAAAACCTGGTTCCGTTCAGCGCCGTCGAGATGGGCACCATGTTCATCGCGCGCACCGGCTACACCGGCGAGGATGGTTTCGAGATCATGATCCCGGCCAAGGCTGCTCCCTATTTTTGGGCCAACCTCGCGGAAAAGGGCGTCAAGCCGATCGGCCTGGGCGCGCGCGACACGCTGCGCCTGGAGGCAGGCATGAACCTGTACGGCCAGGACATGGACGAGTCCGTCAATCCGCTGGAGGCGGGCCTAGCCTGGACGGTAGACCTGAAGAGCGAGCGCGATTTCATCGGCAAGGCCGCATTGCTGGACAATCCGCCGCTGCGCAAGCTGGTCGGTCTGGTATTGCTGGAGCGCGGCGTGCTGCGCGGCCACCAGGCGGTGCACACCGCGCATGGCGCGGGGGAGATCACCAGCGGCAGTTTCTCGCCGACCCTGGAAAAATCCATCGCGCTGGCCCGGGTACCTGGGGGTGTGCAGGTCGGCGACACCGTCCAAGTCGCGATTCGCGATAAAATGCTCGCGGCCAAGGTGGTCAAGTATCCCTTCGCGCGCAACGGCAAAGGTTTAATTTGGTTTCCCCTTTAATAATTTCTCCTTTTTTAATTTCTCTAGAGGACATCAGACCATGGGCAATCCGGCGAATCTTAAGTACACCCCATCCCACGAGTGGATCAAAACCGATGCAGACGGCACCATCAGCGTCGGCATCACGCAACATGCACAGGAGTTGCTGGGCGACATGGTATTCGTTGAAGCACCCGAGGTGGGGCGCAAGCTCAAGGCCAAGGAAGAATGCGCGGTGGTGGAATCGGTAAAGGCCGCGGCAGACATCTATGCGCCGGTGAGCGGGGTGGTAACGGCCGTGAACAGCGCGCTGGACAGCACACCCGAAGCCATCAATTCCGATCCGTATAACACCTGGATATTCGCGATGAAGCCGGACAATCCCGCAGATGTATCCGCGCTGCTGGATGCCAGTGCCTACCAGGTGGTGGTCGACAGCGAAGCGCACTGAAACCCGGAAATGGCATTGTGATGACCGGGCTCGCGCAAGCCCTGCCCGCATCCCCCGTTTCCCGTTCCCTAAACACCCACTTTTACTATCCTCTCGATGATCACTACTGATAAATTTGTCGGCCGCCATAATGGCCCGGGTGCAAGCGATATAACCGCCATGCTTCAAAAGATCGGCGCAAGTTCCGTCGACGAACTGATCGCGCAAACGGTTCCCGCCGCGATTCGCCTGAAAAAGCCGCTGGATTTGCCCAACGGCATGTCCGAGTATCAATACCACAAGCATTTGCGCGGCATCGCCGCAAGGAACAAGATGTTCAGGACCTATATCGGCCTTGGCTATTACAACACCATTGTCCCGGCCGTAATACAGCGCAACATTCTGGAGAATCCAGGCTGGTACACCGCATATACCCCTTACCAGGCCGAGATCGCACAAGGCCGTTTGGAAGCCCTGCTGAATTTCCAGACCATGATCATGGACCTGACCGGGATGGACATCGCGAATGCATCGCTGCTGGACGAGGCGACCGCCGCCGCGGAAGCGATGGCAATGTTGTTCCATCACCGTTCGCGCGAGGCGATCGAGAGCGGGTCGAACAAATTTTTTGTATCCAACGAGTGCTTCCCGCAGACCATCGATTTGCTGAAAACGCGTTCGGCGCCGATGGGGATCGAACTGGTCATCGGCGACTACAAAACCGCAAAGCTGGACAGCAGCATCTTCGGCGCCTTGCTCCAGTATCCAACTGCGGATGGCAAGATTCATGATCACGCGGAGTTTGTTGCTAGGGCAAAGGCAAGCGGCACTTTGATTGCCGCTGCCGCAGATATCCTGAGTTTGGTGCTGCTGACGCCTCCAGGCGAATGGGGCGCCGACGTGGTAATCGGCAGCACGCAGCGCTTCGGGGTACCGATGGGCTACGGCGGTCCGCATGCTGCCTACTTTGCCTGCCGCGAAAGCTACAAGCGCGCGATGCCCGGGCGCATCATCGGCGTGTCGGTCGACTCGGCCGGCAATGCGGCGCTACGCATGGCATTGCAGACGCGCGAGCAGCATATCCGCCGCGACAAGGCGACTTCCAATATCTGCACCGCCCAGGCGCTGCTGGCCATCATGGCCGGCATGTACGCGGTGTATCACGGCCCGGAGGGTTTGAAGGGCATCGCGCTGCAGGTGCACCTTGCGGCGGTCGCGCTGGCCACGGAACTTGAAAAGCTGGGCTATGCGGTTGACGAGGCGGATTTCTTTGACACGCTGAAGATCAACGCCACCGACAACGCAAAGATAAGAAAGCTGGCCGAAGCCGCCGCGATCAACTTCCGCTATACGGACGATGCGATCACGATCTCCGTCGACCAGACCACCGATGCCGGGGACCTGAACGTGATCATCGCGGTGTTCGCCCAGGCGGCGAACAAACCGGCTGTGCAATTATCCGACGACCGGATCCTTGCCCTGCAGCCCGCAATCAAATTGCGCAGTTCGCCCATCCTGCAGCATCCGGTCTTCAATGCCCACCATTCCGAATCGGAGATGATGCGTTACATCAAGCGCCTGGAAAACAAGGACCTGTCGCTGACACATTCGATGATCTCGCTGGGTTCATGCACGATGAAACTGAATGCCGCGGCCGAGCTGATCCCGATCACCTGGCCGGAATTCGCCAACCTTCATCCCTTTGTGCCGATCGATCAGGCGGCAGGTTACCAGGAAATCATCGCCGGACTGGATAGCGCGCTAAGCGAGATCACCGGTTTTTCGAAAATGAGCTTCCAGCCGAACAGCGGCGCGCAGGGCGAATATGCCGGGTTGCTGGTGATACAGGCCTACCACCGCTCGCGCGGCGACAGCCACCGCAACATCGCGCTGATCCCGACTTCCGCGCACGGCACCAATCCGGCCAGCGCCGCGATGTGCGGCATGAAGATCGTGCTGGTGAAATGCGACAAGCAGGGCAATATCGACGTGGCCGACCTGCGCGAAAAGGCCGAGCAGCACAAAAACGATCTGTCATGTCTGATGGTCACTTATCCGAGCACGCACGGCGTCTACGAGGAAGGCATCAGCGAGATCACCGGCATCATCCATGCCAACGGCGGACAGGTATACATGGACGGCGCCAACATGAACGCCCAGGTCGGCCTGACCAGTCCGGGCAACATCGGCGCGGATGTCTGTCATTTGAATCTGCACAAGACCTTTGCGATCCCGCACGGCGGCGGCGGTCCGGGCATGGGCCCGATCGGTGTCGCGAAACATCTGGTGCCGTTCCTGCCCGGCCACACATTGGTCAAAACCGGCGGAGCGCAGGGAATACATGCGGTATCCGCCGCCCCGTTCGGCAGCGCGCTGATCCTGTTGATCTCTTACGGCTACATCAAGATGCTGGGTGGCGAGGGCCTGACCGAAGCCACGCGTATCGCGATCCTGAATGCGAATTACATCAAGGAATCGCTGAAGGACCACTATCCCACGCTCTATAGCGGCAAGAACGGCCGTTGCGCGCACGAGATGATCCTGGCCTGCACTTCATTCAAGCACGATGCCGGCGTGGAAGTCGGTGACATCGCCAAACGCCTGATGGATTACGGTTATCACGCGCCCACCGTGTCATTCCCGGTCGCCGACACGCTGATGGTCGAACCGACCGAAAGCGAATCGAAGGAAGAGCTGGACCGATTCTGCGCTGCGATGATCGCGATACGCAGGGAGATAGCCGCTATCGCTGACGGAAAGGCGGACCGTGAGGACAACGTGCTGAAGAATGCACCGCACACCGCGAAGGCAGTGGTCGCGGATAATTGGCAGCATGGCTATAGCCGCGAGCAAGGGGCGTTCCCGTTGCAGTGGGTCCGGGACAACAAATTCTGGCCCAGTGTCGGCCGCATCGACAATGTGCGCGGCGACAAGATTCTGATCTGCTACTGCCCGCCGATCGAGTCGTACGCCGATTAATGAAACGGGCGGTTCAGTGTGGAAAACTCCAATAAGCACCGCCCCGGCCTGACCCACGCCTGGCGCGCGACCCGCATCGCGCTGCAGGGGCTGTGCGCCGCGTGGCAGCATGAAGATGCGTTTCGCCAGGAAGTCCTGATCGCCGTGATCGCGATTCCGGTGGCGCTGCTGCTGCCCGCCAGCCCGCTCGGCAAGGTCATGATGGTAGCCAGCATCCTGCTGGTGTTGATCGTCGAACTGCTCAATTCCGCGCTCGAAGCGGCCGTCGATTACACTTCGCTGGAACCGCACCCGCTCGCCAAACGCGCAAAAGATATCGCCAGCGCAGCGGTATTCCTGAGCATCGTGAATGCGCTGGCGATTTGGGGACTGGTTCTTTTCCTGGGCCGTTAGCCGGATTTCTCAGGATCGCACTTGATCAAACCCGGCCGCGACCGCGCGGCTGCCTGATGATCCTGAACCCGCCAATGATCAGCGATGCCAGCGCGTAGACGGACACAAACGGGTCGATCAGGTAATCCCAGAGATTGTCCGATTCATACGAGCCGGCCGCCCAGGCCAGCATGGCCAGTGCGACGCACAGCACAATCACAGCATATCCCCCGAACCACGCTGCCAGTGCAAGCAACAGCAGCGCAACAATGAACGGCAGATTGCCGTAGCCCAGCTGATAGGGATCATATCCGCCGGCACCCAAAGCCATCGGATAGAGCCCGAGCGCGGCCACCGCGACCAGGCCGAGCGGTGCAAGCCGGTGCCTGCCGCTGACCTCGGCGCAGCCGCACCAGGAGCGCAGTTGCGCGGAGCACAACAGTACCAGCGTGGTGATGCTGAGATCCCCGGTCATGCCGCGCACATAAGCCGCAAGCGGCAGGGCACCAACAGGAATGAGCAACAGCACAAACACAGCTGCCATTAACAATGCCCGACGCGAACCGCCGAGTTTCGCCATGCCCGGCAGAAGCAGCAACGCGCTTGCGGTCAACAAGGCCACGCCGGCCAGCCCGGTCAGATCAGTGAAGTCGGGCATCATTCGACTTTTCCATTTGCGCCTTTTCCAATTGCCTCTCTTTTATTTGTAGATCCAGCCACGCGCGGTTGAACCGGATATGCTTGATGAAGCTGCGATTCCAGGTGTAGACAAGATCAAACTCCCCGTCGCCCGTCTCGATCAGGTAAGGGTAGGAGAACTCGTACTCGCAGTGCTGTTCCATGCATTTGTTGCGCTCGGCGGATTTCGCATAAGCGCCCGCGTTGGTGATGCCTGCATCGGTGGCCCTGGCCAGCCCGGCTGCGATCTCCCCGAAGTGAACCGGGTCGGTGGGCCGGCCGCGCTGGTCTTCCAGCTGGTAAACCGTTTCCCAGGTCGCCCCGCCGTCCGCGGAAACCGCCAGCGACAACGCATCCCGACCCTCTTTGATGTTGTTCAGCACCACCAGCAGCTTCCCGTCCGGCAACACCACACCGGAGATCGCGGCATCCGGATTGGCCAGTGCAGTGGGTACAGGCTTGCTCCAGTGCTGCCCTGCATCGTCGGTCGCGGTCAAGATCACGCGTTCGGGGCTGTTGCCGGAACGGCGCATCAGCACCAATGCCTGCAGCGGGCCTTGAATCAGCATCACCGGCTGCAGCGTCGATATCCCGGAGCTCAGCCGTTGCTTGGCAATGATATCGCCGCTGGAATCAATGCGCAGCAATTCGCCAAATTTGCCGATGAACTCATGATATTCGGGCAGACCCATGGTGCCGTCGCGATACAGGAAAGGGGTGCCCTTGATCAGCGTGCTGATATTGAGGAACGGCGAGGTGATCAAGCGCCTCGGCTTGCCCCATGTCGCCCCGTCGTCGTTCGACGTGACCGCGGTGATCGAGCTGCCCGCCCAGCCGCCCAGCGAAACGGTCACGTAGTACAGCCAAAGCTTGCCGTTCGGCGCGCGCTGCGGGACCGGGTTGCCGATCTTTTTCACGTAGCGCAACAGCGCGCGCTGCGTATCTGCACGATTGACGATACTGCGCTCCGCACTCCATGAATTTCTCGCCGGGTCGAACACCGCGGTGCGTATCACCACATCCGGTGCGCCTTCGCGGCTGCCCGCGAACCAGAAGGCGCGGATGCGACCATCGCCCAGTTCGACCAGCGACGCCGCATGGGTGGAAATATTCTGTTGGGTGGAAACGAAATCGGTCTGAAACACGGGTGTCGCGTTGGCGCTAGTCTGTGCAATGCCGACTTTATCCGCGATCCATGGCGATTGAAACAGCGGTGGGGCAGGGCGGTGGGTGACTCTGTAGAACGCGGCACCGAACGCGATCAGCAGCAAAGCCAGGATCAGGCGGCGCGTATGGTTTGGGTAACCGGTCGAGATCATCAGCGGCATATCTGCGCGGGCATTTGCCGCGGCATGATTTTTTCACCTGGGGGCGACTCCATCAACACCTCCCTGACAAAAAGATATTCAAACACCTTGCCGTGCATGAACATTTCCTTGAACTCGTCCGAACTCTGGCGGCCGCGGATATCCAGGCGCTGGCCGACGATCCTGCATGCGCTGCAACCGCCGTTCAGCGTGCTGTCATTCAGCGGCAACTGCACCGCGAACAGCGGATAGCGCGTCGACAGCTCGCTCGCGGTCAGATGCTGGTCCTCGCTGTAGCCGCTGACCTCCGCACCGGGCAGCATGAAACGATAGCCCTCGTCCATGGCCCTGAAGTTGCATGGCACAGCGACTTCCTTGCCGTTGGCATCGCGTTGCGCCTGCGCACTGTAATTTCCCAAAGCACCGTCAAACGGGCGCAGGAAAAGGGCAAGGCACAGCAGCACCGATAATGCGACCACGTTGACCAGCGGCCGGGTCAGGGCCGGCAGCGCAATGGCTAGCAGCGCCAATATTCCCGCGCCCGAAATCGACAGCCAGAACAACGGTCGATATAACTGCAAATCCGGCATGGCGGCCTGCAGGCGCACGGCCAGATAGCCGATACCCGCAAGCAGCGCGGCTGCCAGCACCAGAGTGGCGACGAACGCCTTGCGGCCGATCTGTTGCCAGTTGAGCGCGCACAACAGCGCGACGGCGGGCATAGCCGCCAGCAGGTAGCGGCCCGAACGCTGGCTGGGCAACGCAAAGCTGATGAACATCGCGGCGATCCAGATCCACAGCAATTTTTCCTCGTTGCCTATCCGGCCGCGCCGCTGATAGGCAAGCACAAACATCGCGATCACCGGAAAGGTCAACAGCCCAGGATTGGTCAGGAAGGCCAGCGCATATGTCCAGATGCTGGAGCCCCCCCACAGCAGTTTGGCCAGATAGCCAAAACCAAACAACGAACTCCCGTGCGAATCGAACTTGCCGACGTTTTCGCCCACGACGAATTCCTGCCACACCGCGTGCGGATCGGGATCGAGCACGAACCACATCGCGAACACTGCGACCGCGACCGACAAGGCGATCAATACTTTCAGCGCGTCCTGTTTGATGAACTCCGCCATGCCGTAGCTGCGCCGGTGCAGATACCACCCGGACAGGCCCAGCGCGACCGGCAGGCCCAGCGCAAACGATTTGTACAGAAAGCCGATGCCGGTAGCGATGCCGAGCAGCAGCGGGATTAGCCAGCGCGATGCAAATGCGTGACGGCAATACAGCAGCACGAAGAACGGCAGGAAAACCCAGAACATCTCGGGCGGATCGGTCAGGAACGGGCGGCCATAGCGGTAGGTGCTGAAAAATGCCAGAAAAGTCAGAGCGGCAACGAAGCCGGTCTCGCTCTTGCCGCCCAATCTGTGCCCGAGCATGAACAGCATCGCCGCGGTCAGCAGCGTGTAGATCACGCTGGGGTAGCGCAGATGCCACAGCGTCCAGTTCCTGCCGCGGTCGGTGGAGACGATGCCCTGCCAGAATAGCAGCGGCGGTTTGGTGTTGCGCATGTGGTCCAGCTGCGACTGCAGCGGTAGCAGCTTGCCGCTGGCGGCAGTTAGCCGGGTAATGTGCTCGTACGGATATTCGTCGCCGTTCTTCGGGATATGCTGGCTGTCAAGACCGCAGAAATACACGAACACCGCGAACACGAAGGCCAGCAGGTACCAGGCCGTGCGCAAACCTGATTCGGCCGGCTTCATTTGTCGCGGATTTCCTTGCTGTCGGCTTCAAACACGGCGAAATCATCCCCGGGTTCCGGAATGATCGGAAGGGCGATTTCCTCGACCGGCTGGTGGCTGCGGAACGTCCAGAAATTGTTCACCAGGAAATTGAAGAAACTCGCGATCACGATGGCCAGCGCATTTGCGATCAGATAGTGAATATAGATCACGAACAGATTGGTCAGGACCACCTGCACCAGCATGCCGACCCAGCAGGCCAGCGCGTACTGGCCGAAATGCAGCACCAGATGTTTGTCGCGATGATGGGTGCGGTCGCCCCATGTCCAGAAACGGTTCCAGTAAAAATTGTTCACGGTCGCAAAGAAGATCGCGACGGCGAGCGATGCGTTAAGCCGGATACTTGCCGATTGAATCGCGGCGAACACGAATTCCCTGCACAGATACAGCACTACCAGATTGACCACGACACCGGACGCGCCGACGGTGGCGAATTTCATGAAGCGCCTTTTGAATACCCAGAGCGTCAGCGGGTGCTGCGTGATCCGCTTCATGCCGGTTGCCGATCCTGCGCGCCGGCGTCTTTCGGCGCCGCATCATTTTTCAGCGCAAGCATCTCGTGCGCTTTTGCCAGCACCTGTTCGACCGTGATCTGCTTCAGGCACTGGTTGTCGCCATCGCACGGCGAGGTGCGGTGGTTGTAGGCGGTGAGGCAGGGCGAGCAGGGCAGCTGGCGGTAAAAGCAGTAGGCGTTGTTGCCCAACGACTTGTACAGCACCGGCGTTTCCGGACCGAAGAAGATGATCGCCGGCAGCTGCGGCGTGAGCGCGGCAAATTGTCCCGGGCCGCCATCATTGGTCACCAGCAGATCCGCGCGATGGAATACCGCGAGCAGATGCCGGACCGAGCGCGTATAGCCGGCCAGGTTCACGCACACAGGCGTCTTGCAGTGATCCACCACGGCCTGCGCGATCTCCCTGTCGCCTTTAAGGCCGATCACGCCGACCGCATAGCCCTCGTCCAGTAAGGTCTTGCTCAGCTGAAAATAACTCTTCAGCGGCCACGCGCGTATCGGCAGGATTCCGCCGCTCGGGTAGACCAGCACCAGCTTCTTGTCCCTGATCGGCGGGAAGGCGTTGTGCAGTTCCCGGAATATTTCCGCCAGCTCGTCGCGCGGAAATTCCAGCACCGGCGTCTTGCCGGTATAGGGCGCCGGGAACAGTTTGGCGACCGGGTCGGTGGTGGATTCCAGCGCCGATGCCAGGGTCAGGAATTGCTGGGTCAGGTGCCGGTACGGGTTGTACAACACCGGGCGGTTGATGAATGAACCCCGGTACAGGCCCTCCTGGGTATGGCGATGAAACCCCACTCGCAGCGATGCGCCGGACAGGTAGGAAAAAATGCTGCTGACGCGCGCAAACAGTTCGCAGTCGATCACCGCATCGATCTTGAGGCGGTGCATCCTGCGGATCACCCTGAGGCTGTCGCCGACCAAGCCCTTCAGGGAGCGGTCATCCAGCGTCAGCACGTTCTCGTGTGGCACCACGCCGAGCAGGTCGAGCACTTCGCGGTTCTTGGCGAACATCAGCACGTGGATTTGCGCATCAGGGTATTGCTGCTTCAGGCGCATGAACATCGGGTGCGCCAGCACCAGGCTGCCCATTTCGGACAACAGGATGACCAGGATATTTTTGGGCGGAACGCCATCGGGCTCATTCGACACGACACGATTCACTAGGGACAGCAAGGCGCAGATAGGCGCACCCGCATACCGGTCGACCGCGCGCTGAAACTTTATATTCATCTTGGCATGTTCAACTGGATAATTTCGCCGGTGATCGTGAATATGGTTTGGGGCTGAACCCGAAAAGGGCCGTTCCCCGGATAAGGATATTGTCCCTGTAGTGATCTGTCTGGCGTACCGCACCAGCAACGCGCAAATTATCGGGGATTTCATACCGCTAAGCAACCGACATGCTCCGCCAAGCTGAAGACGCGGCTTATGGCCTGGGCCCGCGCAATGCTACAATCCGGCTCATATAACATGGTTTGGGTATAACGATGCACACACTGATTTGCGGTTCCATGGCTTACGACACCATCATGGTGTTCAAGGACCAATTCAAGAAGCACATCCTGCCCGAACAGATCCACATCCTCAACGTCGCATTCCTCGTCCCGGAAATGCGCCGCGAATACGGTGGCTGCGCGGGCAACATCGCCTACAACCTGCAGATGCTGGGCGGACACCCGCTGATCATGGCCACGGTCGGCGACGATTTCCCGCCCTACGCATCGCGCCTGGACAACCTCGGCCTGGCGCAAACCCATATCCGCCACGTACCGGACCATTTCACCGGCCAGGCTTTCATCACCACCGATCTCGACGACAACCAGATCACCGCGTTCCATCCCGGCGCGATGGGGCAGTCGCACCTGAACAGTGTCGCCGACGCGAAGGAAGTTTCTCTGGGCATCGTCTCGCCGGACGGCCGGGAAGGTATGCTGCATCACGCGCTAGAATTTGCCGACCTCGGCATACCCTTCGTTTTTGACCCCGGCCAGGGTATGCCGATGTTCTCGGGCACAGAGCTGTTGACATTCGTCGAACAGGCCACTTATGTCACGGTGAACGATTACGAAGCCAAGATGCTGCAGGACAAGACCGGCAAGACGCTGGATCAGCTCGCGCAGCGGGTGAAGGCGCTAATCGTCACGCTGGGCGCGGACGGCTCACTGATCCATGCCGGGGGCAAACAGATCGCCATCCCCACACCCAAACCGCAAGCCATTGTCGACCCGACCGGCTGCGGCGATGCCTACCGTGCGGGTTTGCTCTACGGCATCCAGAAGAACTGGAATTGGGAAACCACCGGCCGGCTTGCCTCGCTGATGGGTTCGCTCAAGATCGCCAATCGCGGCGGGCAGAACCACCGCTATGCGCGCGCCGAAATCGCGAACCTGTATGAACAGCACTTCGGCCATGCCATAAAGCTTTAGCCGACAGGGTTGTAATCCATGTCTGCCTGGGACAGTGTCGCGTCGGCAATTCATGATGCGACCCATAGACCTTTTAAAGTCCTTGCCGCAACACCGGTCGGCGGCGGCAGCATCAACGATACCTATCGTCTGGATGGCACTGACGGCGCGCGCTATTTCCTGAAGCTGAACGATGCCCGGCATCTACCGATGTTCGTTGCCGAAGCGGCAGGTCTGGAAGCGATCGCCGCGACGAACACCCTGCGCGTGCCGCTGGCCATCACGCACGGCGAATCGGGCCGGCAATGCTACCTGGTATTGGAACATCTGGACATGGGTACTCACGGCGATGCAAAGCTGCTCGGCGAACAACTCGCTACATTGCATAATTGCGAAGCGAAAAACTTCGGCTTTACACAAGACAACTTCATCGGCACCACGCCGCAACCGAATGCATGGACCGAAGATTGGGTGGCATTCTGGCGCGAACATCGCCTGGGCTTTCAGTTGCGCCTCGCGGAGCAGAGTGGCTACGGCGGACAGTTGCAAAGCCTGGGCGTAAAGCTGATGGACGCGTTGCCGGCTTTCTTCGAGAACTACACGCCGCGGCCTTCGTTGCTGCACGGCGACCTGTGGAGCGGCAACCATGCCTTCCTTGCAGATGGCACCCCGACCATCTTCGATCCGGCGGTCTATTACGGCGACCGCGAATGCGACCTCGCGATGACGGAATTGTTTGGTGGATACCCTGCGGATTTCTATGCCGCCTATCGCGCTGCGTATCCGCTGGATCCGTGCTACCCCACGCGCCGTGATCTATACAACCTGTACCACATCCTCAACCACGCCAACCTATTCGGCGGGAGTTATGCTCGGCAGGCCGAGCAGATGATGCAACTGTTGCTCAGCGAAGTATCCTAAGTGTGAAGCACACGAATACGCGGTGCTACCATTGGCAACAATTCTCGCCTAGCCATGCGCATGTCGTACTCTGCTTGCAGGTTGAGCCAAAAGCGCGGGTCCATCTGAAAATACACCCCGAATCGCAAGGCGGTGTCTGCCGTGATCGGGCGTCGACCATTCACGATGTCGCTGATTCGGCTCGGTGGCACATCAATATCGGCGGCAACCTGGCGCGCGGTATTTCCTTGGGTTTCATAAATTCTTCCAGCAGAATCTCACCCGGGTGTATTTCATCCAACATTTTGGTCATATTCATTTGTCCTTGCTTAACCACCGGATTGTTGCAACACCCCCTGAAAAAGCTACTGTTCTTCAAAGTCTTCTGCAAACACAGATCGCACGGAGTATTTTAAATATGTATCAGCTCAGCCCACCTGAATAATCTGGTTGAGCCGTTGGCAGACTTGTGCAAACAAAGCGTTGGATAGAGCGCCGAGCGGATGCGGTTTGGCCTTGCACAAGCGCCAATCGAAAGACTTGGGCTGGTGACAAAGCACGTAGCTGGTTTGCCCGGTCTTTCGTCCTGAAGTTTTTCCTACCACAACCGCAAAAGGATTGTCCGCGTTGTATTCCGCTGTGGTCATTGGCAAACCGATGACCAGCGAGGTCTTCTCGTTGAAGATGCGCGGCGAGAGCACCAAAAAAGGGTGAACATCGCGCATCTCCCGCCCGACCTGCGGGTTGCAGTCGATCCAGATGATGTCCTGCCGTTCCGGCGCCCGGGATTTTGGTTTGGATTTGCCCGCTGCCGCGCGCTTGGTGACTACCAATGCTCGGCTCCCAGCGTTTGCATCGTCGTCATCTGTTCGCCACCGTGGCGATTGGAATCATAGACAGCCAGACGCTGTTCCAGACTGAGCTTTGTGGCATCGAGTGGCGTAATGATGACCTGATCGCCTTCGACCGTTACCCGCACGCGCTGATCGACATGGAGATGTGCCTCCCGCGCCACTGCTGCAGGCAAACGAACGCCCAGATTGTTGCCCCACTGTTTGATATCAAGGACTGCTTCGGTCATGACTTGCTCCTTACGCAAAATGTATAAACGTCAGTCTATACATATTGAGGTGCGCGGTCAATCTCGATGGGTTGATTACCAATGCTTGGCCACTGGGTTGTTACAGCTTACCTGGAACAGCTGCCGGTCTTCCAGCCGTATCGCAGTCATCGGTCCGCCCCACAGGCAGCCGGTATCGAGCGCGATGATATCCTCCCTGAGCAGCAGGCCGAGCGCCGACCAGTGTCCGAAGATCACCGTTGATCTGGCGCTGGCGCGTTTCGGAATGTCAAACCACGGCAGGTAGCCTTCGGGAATGTTCTCCACTTCGCCCTTGAACCTGAATTCCATCTCGCCTTGCTCGTTGCAGATGCGCATGCGGGTGAAGGCATTGACGATGAAGCGCAAACGCTTGTAGCCGGATAGGCTGTCGTCCCACAGATGCGGAGTATTACCGTACATGCGCGCCAGAAAGGTGGCATAGTCGTCGCCGCGCAGTTCCGCTTCCACTTCTCGCGCCAGGCTTTCCGCCTGTTCCACGCTCCATTGCGGAAGCAGTCCGGCGTGGACGAGCACGAAACCGTCCTGCACATGCAGCATGCGCTGGTTGCGCAGCCAGTGCAGCAGTTCGTCGCGATCCGGTGCCCCGAGTATCCCGTCCAGCGTGTCGGTACGATGCAGTTCCGCTTCGCCTTCCGCGACGGCAAGCAAATGCAGGTCGTGATTGCCGAGCACGGTGATCGCGCTGCCGCCAAGCGACTTGACCAGCCGCAGCACTTCCAGCGAACCCGGCCCGCGATTCACCAGGTCGCCGACCAGCCAGAGCCGGTCTGTCGCCTGATCGAAATTGATTCGATCAAGCAGCTGCACCAGCTCTGCATGACAACCTTGAATGTCGCCCACCGCGTAAATCGCCATCGCGTAATCCCGCCCTGTTAACCTGACAAACAGCTTATCCGGTATTTGTGTAAATCAGATGAACACCGTACGTCTTGCGGCTCATGGTATTCCCGAGCGCTGCATCCCGCTGCCCCCGGATGAAGCTGAATAAGGTGTTTTCTGCTAAAGTGCGCGCCATGAATCTTACCAGCACTCAGCTCTATTTACGCCTGCTCGGCTACGTTAAACCCTATTGGCGCACCTTTGCAATATCCATACTCGCAATGGCAGTCGCGGCGGCAACCGAACCGTTGCTGCCAGCCTTGCTGAAACCCATGCTGGACGGCACCTTTGTCCACAAGGACAATACCGTCATCACATTTGCACCCTTGATCATTTTGCTGATTTTTTTCGTGCGCGGCGTTTCTTCATTCGCGGGCACTTATGCCATCGGCTGGGTCGGCAACAAGGTCGTCATGGATTTGCGCGAGAAGATGTTCCATAAACTGCTGACGCTTCCCACCCGCTATTATGATGATCACGCCACCGGCAATCTGATCTCCAAGCTGATATTCGACGTCACACAGGTGACGGCGGCAGCCACCAGCATCGTAACCGTTTCGGTCCGCGATTCCATCATCGTGATCGGACTGCTCGGCTGGCTGTTCTATCTCAACTGGAAGCTTACGCTGCTCAGCCTGCTGATGCTGCCGGTCATCGCGTACATCCTGAAGGTCATCAACGCCCGTCTGCGCGATGCCAGCCGCAGTTCCCAGCAGGCAATGGGCGACATCACCCAGGTGATCGAGGAAAGCGTTGCCGCCCACAAGGTGGTCAAGCTGTTTGGCGGACAACAATACGAGAGCGACCGGTTCGGCAATAAAACGAACTGGGTGCGCCGCTATATCATGAAGCAGACCATGGCTGCCGCGGCCAATGTACCGCTGGTGCAGATGATCGCCGCGATGGCGTTGGCCGTCATCGTCTATCTTGCCACGGTCCAGGCGCGCAGCGATGAGACCACCGTCGGCGGATTCCTTTCGTTTATCGCCGCGATGCTGATGCTGACCGCCCCGATCAAACGGCTGACCGGCGTCAGCGAATTCCTGCAGCGCGGACTGGCAGCGTCTGAAAGCATATTTGGCCTGATCGATACGCCCGGTGAAATCGATACCGGTAACATTAACCTGGGACGCGCCAGCGGGCGGATCGCGTTCGAGCATGTCAGTTTGTCCTACCAGCAAGACGACCGGCTGGCTTTGCGCGACATCTGCCTAGATATCCCCGCCGGGCAGGCCGTCGCGCTGGTCGGGGCGTCCGGCAGCGGCAAGAGCACCCTGGCCAATCTGGTGCCGCGCTTCTATCTGCCCACCCGCGGGCGTATCACACTGGACGGCCACGATCTCGCCGATCTCACCTTGTCCAGCCTGCGCGCCAACATCGCGCTGGTGAGCCAGGAAGTCGTTCTCTTCAATGACACAATCGCCGCGAATATCGCCTACGGGCAGATGCGCGCAGTGCCGGAGGCGGAAATCATCGCAGCCGCACAGGCCGCCCACGCGATGGAGTTCATTCGCGAAATGCCGGAGGGTCTTAACACGCTGGTCGGTGAAAGGGGCGTGAAGCTATCCGGCGGCCAGCGCCAGCGCATTGCCATCGCGCGCGCGATCCTCAAGAACGCGCCCATCCTGGTTCTGGACGAAGCCACTTCCGCGCTGGACAGCGAATCGGAACGCCACGTGCAAGCCGCGCTGGAAACACTGATGCAGGGGCGCACCTCTTTGGTCATCGCGCACCGTTTGTCCACTATCGAAAAAGCGGATCGGATCGTGGTGCTGCAGAAAGGCGAAATTGCCGAAAGTGGCACCCACCGTGAATTGCTGGCAAAGGATGGTGTTTATGCGCAGCTGCACCGCATTCAATTTGCCAATGCCCATTAAATCAATTCCAATGGGCCGTTCAAATAAATTTTCACCATGAGCGACAAAGAAAGACAAGTTTGGCTGATACTTTCCCACGGCTTCAACATGGACGGGCGGGCAGCAAGCCAGACCATCACCGACAAGATTCCGCACTTGCTCGATCTGGGCATAGAGCCTATCGTCATCAGTGCAATCACCGGAAAAAAGGACAAGGTCATCGAGCATCATCAGGTGCTGCCCGCAGGGCCGGTGGCTTTGCGTTTTGATTTGCGCCACTATCTGAAGCAACGCATCTCCTCGCGCTTCCTTTACCGTGTTGCAATGACGCTAATTTCTCTGGTTCTGTTGCCCTTCATCCTGATTGAAAAGCTGTTCATCAGGATCGAGACACATTGGTCGTGGGCGATCACTGCTTACTTTACCGCCGCACGCATCATCCGCAAGCGAAAGCCCGTACTCGTATATTCAACCGGTGGTGCCTATACCGCGCACCTCGCGGCCTATTGGCTGAAGCGCAGATTTGGCCTGCCCTGGATAGCCGAAATCCACGATCCGATGATCTTTCCGGGCCTGACGAAAAGCAGGATGCGCATGCGCTTTTCCGCCTGGCTGGAAGGCGTTATTTGCAAACATGCCGATCTGGTCTGGTGGTTTACCGAGGAAGCACTGGCACGAGCGCGGGCGCGACATCCCGAGCTTGGCGAGCGCGGGCATTGGTTGATTCCCGGTTCGAACCCTCCTGAATTTGCACGTGCGCCTTACCAGCGCGGCAACCATCTGGTCATCGCGCACTTCGGATCATTGGCAGAAACGCGCAATCTGGAAATCTTTCTGCAGGGGATGCGCCAGTTCCTCAAAAAAATTCCGCAAGCAGCGGAACATATTCGCCTGCATCTATACGGCGGCGGGATTGATCCCGTTTCTGCAAGCGCCATCAGCGATTTCCCGCATTCCGAGATGATCGAACAGTTCGGCCGTCTGGAAGCCGACCCAAAAACCGGCGAAAGCGGCAGGGATCGTGTCCTCAAGCGCATGAACGCGGCCGATTGCCTGTTGCTGCTGCACGGCACTGTGCCGTTTTGCGAGGAATACATCCCCTCGAAAATGTACGAGTACCTGTGGACGCAGCGCCCTATCCTGGCGCTGGTCTGGCATAACCCACAAATGGAGCGCATGCTGCGGGAACTGGGACATTGGGCCGTTGCCGCGGATAACGCTGATGAGATCGCCCGCGCGCTGGACGAACTTTATAAGCGCTGGATGCAAGATAAGCTGCCGGACGCGGGCATTTCTTCACCCTATTCCACATACAATGCTATTAAAAAAATTCATTTGTGGACAGCCGGTTTGGTGAACACTGCAGTTTGAGACGACTGAATGAACAGATAACGCTAATGAATAGGCACATAAATTCCGGTCTTCCAGATCCCGTCGGGATTACTTCAGCTAACCGACCGACAAACTTGCTGGGCGGAACAACTTCCCCCGAGCAACTTATTGAGAGACTGGAAAATCTGACCAGGAATTTGAACATCCGGTTTGTTGACGATCCCGATTTGCAGAGAATCGAACTGCCTGGCTACCAGCCCATATACTTTGTCAGTTCGGAATCAGATCATTCCGAGAATCTGCCCGGTGGAAGTTGCGGCGAAAACATGAGAGCGGCGTATCCTTCCCGGGAAACTCCCTATGAACCGCTTGTCACCGCATGTTTCCAGTTGCTTAGCACAGTCCTGCCGGAAATTCGCATGATGGACATCGGAGCGCTATGGGGACATACCAGCTTGCTTGCCGCCGCTATCTTCAAATCTTCCACCATCCACTTGTTCGAGATGAACCCTATTACGGCAAAGTACCTTAAAAAAAATATTGATTCGAATAGTCATCTGTCTGCGCGCTTTTATATAAACAATGTCTTGTTATCCGACATTGATACAGTTACGGAAGTTACATTCAAGCATTACACTTCAAGAATTAAAGACAAGAATGCAAACAAGATTGGCAAGATAGGAAAGTTAAAGGTTCTTAGGGAAAATCTGAAATCGAAAATCAAGCGCTGTTTGGGAAGGGAAGGGCGGGGCGATTACCTCATTCAGCAAATGCAGGTAAGTCGAGTTGACACGTATTGCGAAGCAAATGGATTTATACCGAATGTGATCAAAATTGATGTTGAAGGCTCTCAATTTGATGTGTTATGCGGCGCTACGGAAGTTCTCGAAAGATATCACCCCTTATTGCTTCTTGAATTCGACTCTCCTGGCGCCGCCAACCAAATAGGCAAGACGAATTTGGATGTTGTCAAATTTCTAGAGGCATTTGGATATAGATGTATTTGGGGAAATCATCGGGTAAAAAATGTAAAACTGCATTTAATTGACTCAAATACCAAGCACAACATTGAAACCAATACTTTTGGAATTTTTATTTGAATTCGATTTTTGCATCGTTTTACTATTATGAAGAATTTGTGCATAAACAGGTATGGTTATGATAATCGGAAATTTTTCCGCGACGCTGGTGGAGTTGGCTTTATGTATGCCAGTTGCTTCTTGACTCAATCGCATGGTTTTGATTCGGCTAGATGACTCCACCTTGTATCGACCTCATCTTGCTTTGTTACGGAAGGTTTGCAACTACAACCAAGCCGTGCCTTGACTCTTTGCTTGCTGATTGCGCTAACGCCAACTTCCACTTGACTGTGGTGGACAACGGTTCTCGCGACAACAGCGCTGATGAACTCAGAGAATACCTCAGGCCTTACCCGCAGGTTTGTGCCCATTATTTAAAGGAAAATATCGGTTTTTCAGGAGGCATGAATTATGGTGCTTCTTTTGCAGAATGCGAGTGGCTGCTTTTAATCAGTAACGACACGATATTCTCTCCTGGCTCGCTGTTCTCTCTTTACCGCTGCCTAATGGACCAAACAGCAGATGTGGGTTTGGTTGGGCTCATCACCAATGCAGCCGGCAACGGGCAAGGGTATAACATCAAAGGTGATGCCAGCCAGATTTTGGAACAAGCAAAAATTTTTCAACAATTTGCTTGCCACGTCGTTATCCCCAGTTATCGATTGGATTTCTTTTGCGTCGCCATCCGCAAATCGCTATGGGATCAATTGAAGGGCTTCGATACCGTATTCGGCAAAGGCTACTATGAAGATACTGATTTCAGCATGCGAGCCAAATCGGCTGGCAGCCGTATCGTTATTTGCGAGGATGCCTTTGTGTACCATGTCGGCGGCGCAACTCTTTCAACCGATCCGGATACCCGAAAACTGATCAAACGCAATAAGAAGGTGTTTCTGGAGCGGCATCCGCATGCGATCCTCCACCACAAGCGGCAATGTAATCTTGCGGCATTAGAAGAATATGAAAAGCTCCACAAGCAAGGCATGTGGAATAAGGGTTTGGCAATACGCGCAAAACTTCGTATAGAAGCTCTGCAGAGCGATCTGCCACGCAGCCCGCTCAAGAAGTGGCTATGGAAACGCAAAGTTAAAATATTCTTGGCCAAGTACTCGAGATTAATTTGATATATTAGCAGCGCGCGCTTGCACGCTACGCACTTATTGGATTACGTTGATAAAGGCTAGCGTATCGCCCTAATAAATGCCATCACAACAGCAATTTATTTGCGCGTAGTTATAATAAGCGCCACGAATGTAACTAAGGCTTGGCTAACCAATGAAAGCAGTCATTCTTGCAGGCGGTTTGGGAACGCGGATCAGCGAAGAGACTTCGGTTCGTCCGAAACCCATGGTTGAGATCGGCGGCAAGCCACTTTTATGGCATATCATGAAAATCTATTCCGCCCACGGCGTGAACGATTTCGTGATCTGCTGTGGCTACAAGGGCTATTTTATCAAGGAATATTTCGCCAATTATTTCCTGCACATGTCTGATGTAACCTTCGATATGGAGCAGAACAAAATGGAAGTCAATCAGCGTTATGCCGAACCGTGGAAAGTTACCCTTGTAGATACCGGCGATGAGACCATGACGGGCGGTCGTTTGAAACGGGTTGCGGATTATGTCAAGAATGAAGAATCGTTCTGCTTCACTTACGGAGATGGGGTAGGTGACATCAACATTACCGAATTGATCGCTTTTCACAAGGCACAAGGCACGAAGGCCACTTTGACGGCGACCATCCCGCCAGGACGTTTCGGTGCGCTGAATTTAAAAGGCAATAAGGTCAGCAGTTTCATGGAAAAACCCAAGGGTGATGGTGCGATGATCAACGGCGGCTTCTTTGTGCTGTCACCCAGTGTTATCGATTTTATCGCCGATGACCGCTCAATCTGGGAGCGCGAGCCACTGGAACAATTGGCAGATGAGGGCAATCTGTCCGCCTACCACCATCACGGATTCTGGCAGCCGATGGATACACTCCGCGACAAGATGCATCTCGAAGAATTGTGGCAATCTGGCAAGGCGCCGTGGAAGGTCTGGAAGTGAACACGGCTTTCTGGAACGGCAAGCGTGTCCTAATGACCGGACACACTGGCTTCAAAGGCAGCTGGTTGTCGTTATGGTTGCAATCCATGGGAGCGCAGGTGATCGGTTATGCACTCTCGCCGCCAACCAATCCCAGTATGTTCGAGGTGGCCAAAGTAGGTGAAGGCATGACCAGCATCATTGGCGACATCCGCGATCTAGAGCATTTGCGTGCAGTATTTACTGAACACCAGCCCGAGATCGTGCTCCACATGGCGGCACAGCCGCTGGTACGCTATTCCTATAACGAACCGGTCGAAACCTATTCTACCAACGTGATGGGTACGGTGAATCTGCTCGAAGCAGTGCGCGGCACGGACAGCGTCAAGGCCGTTGTAAACGTGACCAGCGACAAGTGCTACGAGAATCGCGAATGGCTATGGGGTTACCGCGAGAACGAAGCAATGGGTGGCTATGACCCTTATAGCAGCAGTAAGGGTTGCGCTGAACTGGTTACGTCTGCCTATCGCAACTCATACTTTCACCCGGAAAAATACAAAACGCATGGTGTCGCCGTAGCTTCCGGTAGAGCCGGCAATGTTATCGGCGGCGGCGATTGGGCAGACGACAGGCTGATACCTGACATCATGCGGTCCATCAGCCAGGGTAAAGCGGTCAATATTCGAAACCCGCATGCGGTCCGACCTTGGCAGCATGTGCTGGAGCCGCTGTCCGGCTACCTGTTGCTGGCGCAAAAGCTCCATGAAGAAGGTGCGGCCTTCGCGGAAGGGTGGAATTTCGGGCCGAACGACGAAGACGCAAAGCCGGTGCAATGGATCGTTGAGAAGCTGATCGATGCTTGGGGCGAAGGGGCGAACTGGGCCCTGGATGGCGGCGATCTTCCTCATGAAGCGCATTACCTGAAGCTGGATTGCTCCAAGGCGAAAATGCGGCTGGACTGGCAACCGCGCTGGCGACTCGAAGCAGCACTCGCTGAGATTATCGCCTGGCATCGTGCCTACCGGGATGGTGCAGACATGCGTCAATTGTCGATCCGGCAAATCAACGCATACACCACGTAATTCACATCATGAAATTGAATTGAAATAAACAGGGGTTGGCGTGAACGAAGACACAATCAAACAGCAGATATTCGATCTGGTTGAACAATACAGCGAATTGCATTTTGCAGCGCGGCCTTTTGCAGCTGGTACCAGCGTTGTTCCACCTTCCGGCAAAGTGCTGGGCGCCACCGAACTGAAGAACATGGTCGAAGCTTCCCTGGATGGATGGCTTACCACCGGACGCTTCAACGAGGCATTCGAGAAGCGTTTTGCCGAATTCGTCGATGTGCCCTATGCATTGACGACCACTTCCGGTTCATCGGCCAACTTGCTGGCGTTCACCGCGCTGACCTCGCACAAGCTGGGCGATCGCGCATTGAAACCGGGTGATGAAGTCATTACCGTGGCAGCGGGCTTTCCAACCACGGTGAATCCCGTGTTGCAAAACGGCTTGGTGCCGGTGTTTGTGGATGTTGACATCCCCACCTACAATATCGATGCAAACAAAATCGAAGCGGCAGTCAGCCCCAGGACCAGGGCCATCATGGTGGCGCATACGCTGGGCAATCCATTCGATCTGGATGCCGTCATGGCCATTGCCAGGAAATACAACCTTTGGGTCATCGAAGATTGCTGCGATGCGCTTGGTTCTCGCTACAAAGGCCGGCATGTCGGTTCCTTCGGACATATCGCCACCTGCAGCTTTTACCCAGCCCATCACATAACCATGGGTGAGGGCGGCATGATATTCACCAAGGACAGCAATTTGCGCACGATCATCGAATCGTTCCGTGATTGGGGGCGCGACTGCTACTGTGGCCCGGGCAAGGATAATACCTGCGGCAAACGCTTCGGCTGGCAGTTGGGCTCACTGCCGTTCGGCTATGACCACAAATACACATACTCGCATCTTGGTTATAACCTCAAGATTACAGATATGCAGGCCGCTTGCGCACTGGCCCAGATGGATCGTCTGCCCGGCTTCATCGAAGCGCGCAAACATAATTTCTCCTTCCTCAAAGAACGCCTGAAATCATGCGAAGAATTCCTGATCCTGCCGGAAGCGACCGCAGGCAGCGAGCCGTCCTGGTTTGGCTTCCCGATCACCGTGCGCGAATCGGCGGGTATCGCGCGGGTCGAACTGTTGAAATACCTGGACCAATACAAGATCGGCACGCGCCTGCTATTTGCCGGCAATCTCACACGGCAGCCGTATTTTGACGGTCGTACTTACCGCATTAGCGGCGAGCTCACCAATACCGACATAATAATGCACGACACGCTCTGGATTGGCGTCTATCCGGGCCTGAACGAAGACATGCTGAGTTTCGTGGTCGGGAAGATTGAAGCGTTCTTTGGCGTGAATTTCTAAATGTTCGAGCTGAAGCCAAGCAAGTTGAACGGGTGCTTTGAAATGCAGCCCAAAGTGTTTGATGATGCCCGTGGTCGATTTGTGAAGGTATTTCATGAACCGGCATTTGCAGCTCTAGGCCTGGACGTCACCTTTGCCGAGGAGTATTACTCCGTTTCGCACAAGAACGTGATCAGAGGATTGCACTTTCAGTTACCGCCCATGGACCACGTCAAACTGGTGTACTGCGTCGAAGGCGTGGTGATGGATGCGGTCGTTGATTTGAGAGTAGGCTCGCCCACTTACGGGCAATATGCGCTGTTCGAACTGAGTGCGGCCAAGGCCAACAGTATCTATATTCCAAAAGGCATGGCGCATGGCTTCTGCGCACTGTGTGAACATGCCATCATGGTATACAAAGTCAGCACGATATATGCTCCGGCGCAGGATAAGGGTATATTATGGAATTCAGCCGGTATTCCGTGGCCGGCGACCGAGGCGATTCTCTCAGCGCGAGATCAGGGTTTTACACACCTTGAAAAATTTTCAAGCCCGTTCCGTTATGAGTAACGCAAATACCACCAAATATACACGGCATCAAGTTGCGCTTGTAACAGGAGCTACCGGGTTTGTAGGGAGACATCTCGTGCGGCGTTTGGTAAAGGATGGTTGGGGAGTTCATATATTGAGTCGAAAAGGTTCTTTGCTCCCTGACACTCCAGAATTCGCCCGGGTAATTGATCATGTTCATGATGGGAGTACAGCGGGCATGGTTGCATGTGTAGCCCGAGCCAAACCTGATGTCGTATTCCATTTAGCATCGTTGTTTCTCTCGCAACACACTGCAAAGGATATTGAGCTTTTGATTCAGAGTAATGTGCTGTTCGGTAATCAACTGTTGGAAGCCATGGTAGTTAATAAAGTGAACTGCATCATTAACACCGGCACCTCATGGCAGCATTACAATAATGAAGATTACAACCCGGTATGTTTGTATGCGGCAACCAAACAAGCCTTTGAAGACATTCTAACCTATTACACAGAGGCCACCCCAATTAAAGCCGTTACGCTTCAGCTTTTTGACACGTACGGACTCGATGATCCAAGACCCAAACTTTTTCGCCTCTTGGCGAAAACGGCCAAGACGGGGGAAGTGCTCGCCATGTCACCCGGCGATCAACAAATAGATCTCGTATATATAGACGACGTAATTAATGCCTACCTTTGTGCAAAGGAAACGGTTGATACACTGACTGAAGGGCATCAGCTTTATGCAGTTTCATCAGGTAAGCCCTTACCGCTTCGAGAAGTAGTTGCCCTTTACGAAAAAGTACTTGGCATGAAGCTGAATATAGCTTGGGGGCAGCGTTCCTACCGCCCTAGAGAAGTATTGGTAACTTGGGATAGGGGGCGCCCTATAGCAGGCTGGAAGCCGCAAGTTAGCTTGGCTGATGGTATACAACGCATTCTTCAATAAAAAGAAACTAAAGAACAAGTGTTCGCACGAAGAGGCGAGCAGAACAAAATGCATTTTCAACTAACACAGTCAAGAAGGCAGGATTGGGTAGCGTCCTGTGCTTTTTTCTGCGAGTCGAAATTTCGAGGATGAGCTACACAAAGCGTGCTCGAAGAGAAAGATGCCAGATTTACGTGCTAAAGAGGATAGGACACATACATCGAGATCGCCCTAGTATTGTAACGAAGCGAATCAACTATCAGCAGAGAATTGCATCGCAACTGTGGTCAGCGCTGAAGCCCCCCTTGCTATTCCGTATCAGTTTAAGTACAAAGTGGGGGTAGTGTTGGATACAAAGCCCACGGGTGGAATCTTTCCCAATGTTTCATGTTGGCGCGAGGTTTAGCACCGTCTAGCCAATCTTTCGTCAGGTGCCTAACTTCATGCCATGACTCAAACGCATAACAATCCAGTAACTTGGTATCTGGGCTTTTTTGAATCATTCAAAAGTGCGTTCTGTTTAGGTTTGCCAAGCTGGGTTAATCGGCTCTTGCATTAATTCAATGCAGTATTAACGGTCAATGTATTGGATTCGCGCCACACCAACGTAACGAAACGACGTAGAATACCTATGCATAATGTCTCCCGGAATTGAGATGATGATGAAAGCGAATCAGCTATTCAATAATTCCAAAATCTGAACAGTCTCTGCCTCGTGTGGATACCTTATCAGTGCTTTCCTATATTTATCGCAGCCTCGCCAATTGAAATTTAATCCGACGTACCATTCGTGAGAATGCAGATTTTTTTTTGGCGCCAACGTCCCACTCGTACTGCCAGTTCGACTGGCAGAGTACACCGAGATATTCGCCTTTCAACTTCTCGATAGTTTCACCCAGGCGACGATAGGCATGCCATTGCCAGCTGTAGTGATAGACACGGAATAATGGCTCAATGGGAAGCAATGGGATGCTATTGAAATGCAAAAGCGCCTCGCCATACCACCTTAACTCGCTGGGCTTGTCCTGAATCGCGTCCCAGAGCGTCTGGCCTCGCGGCTCCAGGTATCTTTCGTCCAAGTCCCGCCAAACCTTTGCCGACCAGATAACTGGGGTGGGGCCAAAATCATAGTCTGGTCCTTGCCTTGCAAACACCGATTTCAGCGTGGCGCTGTCACGGTGAAAATCAGCAAGAACCCGGTGAATATCCTTATTAGCGGCGAGTTGCAGTAGCTCCTTGGATTGATGCATGACCGTGTAGGGCTGGTCTTGCGAATCAAGGAAATCACTGCGCCTGAAGTCGCGTATGAATTCACTCTCCGAATCCATGCACAGATAGCTGTCACAACCGGAGTAGCGCCAGAATTCGCTCTTCACCACCTGCTGAGACAATCGCCCATCCCAAGTCCGATAACATTCCAAATCAGCGCGGGGATTAGCAAGCACGATGTCTTCATCATTGACCCAAGTCAGCCCATCAGGTGTGCCGAAAGTCTGCTTAAACAAAATCCTTTCGGCTTCGGGTACGCTGATGTACAAGGGAATCTGATCGCGATTGAAGCGCTGCACACTCAGCCACAAACGCTGGATACGTTTGAGATCCCCGCTATAGGACTTGCAGAACAGCATGAAGTTTGCCATTGTGTTTACTTGTCAGCGCAGAGAACATATCACCTACAAGAGTGGCTGAATCCCCTTTAGCTTGTTTATGATATTTTAAGTTTATATCCAATCATACATACGGGCATGGAGCGCACTCAATCTGTCTTATTATCATAGATTGCTTCGAGGGATTTCAATTGTTCCCCAAGAGAGCGTACTCAATAGCAAACCAGCAACCAGCATAAATTGCTCGATCTCGTGATCTCGGAAGATCGAATCCAATAGCCCGCGTACCGTAAACATGATTACTAATACCGCAAGACCCAAACCGAGCGGTTCTTGATCCGCGCGCCATGCACGCCAACCCGATTGTGTAAGTAATAATAGAACAAGACCCCAAATTGTCAGCCCTGGAATGCCAATCTCCACACCTAAATCTATCCAACTGTTGTGACTGTGCGCCATACCCGCACGTCCATATTTTTCCAAGACAAGCTTGTGGAAGGTATCTCGCGATATTTCCATGCCCAAGGGTCTGATAACAACATACGCCATCCCTCATGCGCCCAAGCAATGCGGTAATATGCCGAAGCATCAACCGGCACTCCGTTAGATACTATTGGCAACTCCCTGCCATCGCCATTCAGCCACGCCGTGTTACGATTAACATTCGATGCAATGGGTATGGTTACAATAAAGCTTTGCCACTTAGTGTCTGTTTTGTATGATAAATAAATGCACAAATGAAAACAAGTGTAGCAACAATAAATGTAACGATCTTTGGCAGTGAGTAAATCCTTCGGACTTCGTAAATCGTCTTCATTGCACCGAGTACAAAGGCTAATAGCATGACAAGCAAACCGTTTCGTGCTGACGCGGTGATTAGGGCAAATATTGCCAATATTACGATAACGGTAATCCCCCAACCTGGGAGAGGTAGCAGCCTTTTGTGCATTAACGATCGCCCAATGATATCGGCTATAAGTATAGGCTCCAACAAGGCTATAAGGTAAGCAACATTGGCCTTATGAGAGGTGGCCTCGGTAATTCGGACAGTGCGATAAGTGGTAGCCTTGCTCAACCCAAGCCGTGCAGAATACGGCCAACAGAGGAGCAAGCGCATGAGAAGGACGAGAAGGAATCACGCACCAGGATTCAAGGCCAAGGTGGCCTTGGCTGCGATAAGGGGCGACAAGACACTATCGGAGTTGGCTGAACACTTTGATGTTCATCCAAACCAGATTTCGGAGTGGAAGCAACAGTTGCTGGAGTCCGCATCCGATGTATTTGGTCGGTTGTCGAAGGCGAAGGCGGCCGAGCCTGATCTCAAGGTACTCCACGCCAAGATCGGACAGCTCACACTGGAGAATGATTTTTTAGAAGGCGCGCTCACCAAGGCGGGATTGCTGAGCGCAAAGAAATGATCGACCGAACCCACGAACTGCCACTGGCACGGCAATGCCAGATCCTGGAACTGGCGCGCTCGACAGCCTACTACCAACCGGCGCCGATACCACCCGTGGAACTGGCACTGATGCGCCGAATCGACGAGCTGCATCTGAACCGGCCCTTCGCCGGAGCAAGAATGCTCGCCAAGATGCTCAAGCGCGAAGGGCTGCCAGTCGGTCGCCGTCGCGTCTCCACGCTGATGCATCAATGCGCTGTATCGCAAGCCTAACACCAGCAAGCGGCATCCGGCACATCCGGTCTATCCTTATTTGTTGCGCCATCTGAGCATCACCCGGTCGAATCATGTCTGGGCAGCAGATATCACCTACATCCCGATGAAGCGCGGCTTCGTTTATCTGTTTGCCGTGATTGACTGGGCGAGCCGCCGGGTGCTGTCGTGGCGGTTGTCCAACACGCTGGCCACGGACTTCTGCAAGGAAGCGGTACAAGAGGCGATGAACAAATATGGCAAACCGGAAATCTTCAACACCGACCCAGGCTGCCAGTTCACCAGTCTGGACTTCACCGGCCTGTTGAAAGACAACGGCATCCAGATCAGCATGGACGGCAAGGGTTGCTGGCGTGACAACGTATTTGTGGAACGGTTATGGCGCAGCGTCAAATACGAAGAGGTTTATCTGTACGCTTACGATTGCGTGAACGATGCAAAACGGGGCTTGGAGAAATACTTCAGGCTTTACAATCAAGACAGACCGCACACGGCGCTTGACGACCAAACGCCGGATGATTTCTACTTCGGAAACTAGCTTGACAATTTCCGAGCACGATATTATGTTCCAGCAACTCGATGCGCAAGCCGGGGAAATCAGTGATAATGAGCCAGCACAGCGTTTGAACAACGCGCGTGCCATTCTCTTCAAAACCATTTTTAACCGATCGAAAACCGCTGCCTGAAATCCTTAAAAGCGCACACCTTCAGACTCAAACCTCGTTTGGAATGTACCGATGCCGTTTAACCCTTTCGCAATTCAAATGATACCTTATCTTCAAGAAGCGCAATTGGGACGCAGCGGCTGGCTTCTGCTGCTGTCATGTGTCTCCCTTCTATATATCTTTTCGCTACCAGGTGTCATGGCCATTCGGAGTATGTTGCTACTTTTTGCTTTCATGCTCTCATTTAAATTTTTCATGAAAGCTTTGCAGGTAAAACCAAAACCTCTCTTGATCGTATTTACCCTATTCATTTTGTTGCAAATTTGGATGTTAACCATTTCCGCACTCATCGCCAACCACCCTGCTGCATCGATGGCCGAATGGAAAGGACAATGGCTGACCACATTTCTCGCATTCATCATCGGCACGGGGCTCGCATGCGCCCTTTCATTATCTAGGATGCGGCTCTCGACAACTGTCGCCATGATTATACTGATACCTGTTACACTTTACATGCTGACTAACGCGGTCGTCATTTCATACGACATGATCCACGATGGCAAATTCCTCACACAACAGGCAGGCATCAGCACGCACAAGTCCATCATTGGCTACCTTATTGCTTTGATTGAACCGTTGATTGTCGTCGATTCGGTGTTGCGCATCATCAAGCACCGTCCCCTCTTCCCTTTTCCGGCGTGGGGCGTGGGAATATTGCTAATGTTGGTTCTGTTTTCACTGTTCATAGCAACCGCTCGTAACGCCATTATCATCATGTTCGTAGCATTACTGCTAGGTTGCGTACTTACGTATAGGGAAATCTATAAAACATATTCCTTAAGAAGAATTTTGACGTTTCTGCTGGGGACAACATTTAGCTTGGCCCTGCTCAGTATTGCCTCATATAAAATCGACCCGCGCTGGCAGAGTTTTATCGAAACCGTTCCCGTTGCATGGGACATAGACAATCACAACCAATGGCTTAATATTGATAGCTCCGTATTGGGCTTGCCCAATGCCTCAAACGGCAAGCCCGTAGAAGATTCAGCCTATCATCGCATTGCTTGGGCGCACGAGGGATGGCGCTTATTGATGGCGCATCCATGGGGGACAGAAATATCGCGCTCAGCATTCCGCGACCTTGAAGTTGAGAAGCACCCCAGCGCAAACATTCCAAACGGCCACAACAGCTGGTTAGATTTTGGGCTGCAAGTCGGCTTACCTGGTTTGATTTTATGGGTGCTTATTTTGTTGTGCCTCGGCTGGAGCGGCTGGAAATCATGGCAAATGGGGCGCGACCCGCTTGGTTTATCGCTTGCCGTGCTGGTAATCATGTTTTCATTACGCGGGCTGCTGGATGAAACCTTTCGAGAACAAATAATCGAGCAATTTGCGCTGGTAGCAGGGTTATTTTTTGGCTCATTGCTTGACCTTAAACCTCACAATACACAAGTTACACTATAACAACAATTTTAAATGACATAGCCGGGAGTTGAATAACGATTTTCTGTGATCCATTTTTTCCAAGTAAAAAAGGTAAAAAAAGATGCCAAAGATTCTAATTCTAATATTAAGTACAGCAGACCAACGCTATGCGGAATTTATAAGGGCGTGCAAGCGCACGTGGGTTCAGCGCGCAGAGCAACATTCCATTCCCTGCATTTTTTATCAGGGGGCATCATCGAATGATATACTTCAACTTAATGAATTGAAATTGGCTGTTGACGACTCACTCGACAGCACTGGAATCAAACTTTTCCGCGCGTTCAATTACATTGAAAAATCAGGCATTAAGTACGACTATATTTACCGCACTAATCTGTCGTCATATATTTTCATTGAGAATTTTATCAATTGGGAAAATACGATTACTAATGATGACCTTTATGCAGGGGTTGTCCTTAAGGCCAACTTGAACCATCGCTGGCCTTACAGATTCATGTGTAGATTAGCTGAATTATTTCATCCGGAGAATAGCATCCCATTTGCCTCTGGTGCGGGATTCTTAATCAGCCGAAAGAACGTCCAACGCATACTGTCAGATACGAAGCTAGATTTTAGGTTGGCCGATGATTCTATGGTCGGAGAGTGCTTGCATCGGCACGGCGTTAAAATCACCCCAGTATCACGTATTGATTTTAACGGAGATTCAATAAGATATTTCGCAGATGTATCAGGCAAACTGGAACAGATAGTACACTGTTTTCACATCCGCTGCCGATCCGAAGATAGGGCGCGTGACGCAGCACGCTTTTATGAACTGAACGAATGTTCAAGTCTTGCTGACTTCGGCAATTTACGCATTACATAAATCCGTGCTTGTTCGGTTGATCCCTTAGCTAACATACAAGAGACGTGCCTTTTGTGCGCAGCTGGTGTATTTTGACTCAGCGAAACCTGCCGAATCGATGCTGGAGAATGAGATTACACGGGAGCGTGTATTCACTAGTGCCTTGACCTTTAAAAACTATGAATATTGAGTTTTAAGTAGGAATTTCAACTGTGTCTCGATAACTGTCCTTGGTGAACGGCAGCTTCATGCCCTGAGTCACTCAGTCAAGAAAATATTTTTCAAATTATCAGACGTTATCCGTCAGAACGGATGCAACGCCAATCCCAATGACAAAGGACATAAAGGCTGGTAGCCATTGCCCTTTCCACTCAGAAAATGAAGATAACGGTTGATTAGAAATAAATCCAGAAATAACCAACATCCAAACTTGTAGAAGCAAAAATATTATTGTAATGGCTTGTAGTGGCTTCGGTTTTTCCCGCATTGCATTCCAAAACACCTTGAATGAAATCAGAAACCCAATCAGAGTAAGAAAAATTCTCAGTGTTATGATGTTAGATATGGAATAAACAAATAGCAGCATCCCGCATATGGCAAGCAGTACCCTGTCCGAAATGCTGAATGATCCGCCTGGAAAATACCCGCTCAATTTGGTCCAAGATTCGTTTAAGGTTTTTATAGGCAATTTGTTCAATCTGCTAAATTCAACAATTCGGACAGTTCATTAATGACCCTTGAAACTGGCAACTTCTGCAGGCAGTCGCTTAAGCTGGCGATATTCCGCTCGCAGCCTTCCTCCATGCAGGGCACGCAATCACCTTCGCCTTGTAACAAGATAACGTTGTTTACCCGCTGCGTACCTTTCATTTTATAAGGGTTGTGGTCTTCCTGATATCCTTTCGGCCATGGTCCCCATTTCACCGGATTGGACGGGCCGAACAACGCAACGGTAGGTGTACCAAGCGCCGCCGCCATGTGGGTAAGCGCGGTGTCCGGCCCGACATAATATTTTGCGCGGCTGACCAGAAAGGCACTTTCAGCAAGGCTCAATTTGCCAGCCATATTCACCCTAGTTAATGGCATGGAACTTAATATCTGCCCGATATATGCCAACTCATCCGGATCGCTGCCTCCGGTTAGCACGGTAATTACACCATTATTATTTAGCCACTCAGCCAACTTAATCCAGCCATTTCGATGCCACATCTTGTAGGGAAATTTCGGGGACACATGCAACACAGCAAAATTCTGCGTACCTATATCGAATGGCATTACCCGTGCAACTGAGACTTCATCGGAGAAATCCCATGCAACCACCACTTCATGGTTACGTTTTACACCCAATAAATCGATTAATCCGAGATTCGTCAGCACAGTATGGGTATTAACATGATCGAAGTTCGCCCAGCGAGAGAGCAGGTGTTGCTTCCATTGTTCCTTCTTGCTGCCATCCTGCATCCCAATACTTTGTATACCTGCGATCCATGTGTAGAGGGTCGGCCGGTCACCCAGCAATGTTGTAAGCGCGAGATCATAACGGCGAAACAATCTGAGCATCAGTCGTAAGTGATGCAAGAATCCTGGACGCGTGGGGATGGTGATCACGCGGCGTATGTCCGGATTGCGCTGCAAAATTCCTTCGGTATGTTCAAACACAAGCACATCAATTTCTGCTTTAGGCCACGCCATTCGCATTGATCGTATTACGGGTGTGGACAGAAGCACATCACCGATGCGCAAGGTCACGACCACAAGTATGCGGCTTGGCACTTTCAAAACTTGGCCCCTTTCATCTTGTGACTTGCAGACGTCATTTATCGGTGTTTTCGCAGACATGGGTAAATATAGGCAGGCTCAACGTGCAAAGCACTAAAATGTTACCATGTGCTGCTTTAAAAGCGGGATCGGAATTTTAGATTTATACCAGCATGCTGTTCGGCTGCCCATTTTTCTAGTTTATTTGGCAGGCAACCACAGGATTTATACATCATGTTCTCAATACTTATCCCAACCTGGAACAATCTTGAACTCCTTAAACTGTGCGTGCGCAGCATACGAGAAAATTCGGCTTTCCCCCACCAGATTATCGTCCACGTCAATGACGGGAGTGACGGGACGCTTGAGTGGGTGCGGGCGGAACAGCTTGATCACACCCACACTCCGCAGAATGTCGGTATCTGCCTGGCGGTCAATGAAGCGGCGATGCATGCGAAGCAGGATTACATCGTTTACCTGAATGACGACATGTACTGCTGCCCAGGTTGGGATACCGCGCTGGTCAACAGGATGAAAACGCTTGATACCGAGCTGTTCATGCTGTCCGGCACCATGATAGAGCCGGTACACACCAATAACCCCTGCGTCGTTGTAAAGGATTATGGCCGCAGCCCGGAAAGGTTTGCCGAGCAGGAGCTTTTATCGAATCTGCCGAGTCATCGCAAATCCGACTGGTACGGCGCAACATGGCCGCCCACGCTGGTGCACGCCAAGTGGTGGTTCAGGGTCGGCGGCTACAGCAGTGAATTCTCGCCCGGCATGAGCAGCGACAACGATTTTTCGATGAAGCTGTGGCATGCCGGCTGCCGCATTTTCCTGGGTGTGGGCGATTCGCTGGTTTACCATTTCCAGGCAAAATCGACAGGCCGGATCAAGAAGAATAACGGCGGACTACAGTTCCTGCATAAATGGGGGATGCGGCAATCGGCGTTCGATCATTATTATCTGCGCCGGGGAATCTTGGCCAAGAGTGCGGAGCTCCCCGAACCTGACAATACATTGGAATTCCGGTGGCAATCGTTGCGCGGTTCGCTGAAGCGACGCTTGAGTTGAGGATAGTTCAAAGCGACAACTTTCACCGGCTTGCAAAAGATTCCCTCAATCGGCGGCAGCACCCAGGCAATAATCTGAAACGTAATTGCTCCAGGCGCAATTTCAATCCTTTGCGACGTTTGGAGTATGGATGACTAGATAATAGATTTGATGATAGAATGTTTCACATCTATTTCTGCTAAAGATCCACAAGGCAAAGTCCTTCCCGACGCTGAGCTATTCACATAACTACCGCTTCCTGCTTGCTACTTTCCACTACACATCTTCCATTGCCGATCTCCGACCTGCCATGACCAATCCATACGCCAACTACGACTTCTGGGCATCAGAACAGAACGCTGGATTGCATGGAATGGCACAAGCCTGGCAATAAACTGACTCGTCCATTACGAACTCATACTATCGGAGAAAGACAAGATCGGTAAAGAATTTGGGCAGGCAGTGGCTAGTGGCCCCCAATTCAGCAAAAAATCGCTAACAGGAATTCCCGTAAATTGAAACATACTAAAGCTATAACTAAAAATCCTGAAAGCAAGATTTACCCGAACCAATTTATGGCGCTCGGGTTTTCTGATCTTTTGATCGGGTTGCGCGACTGGCGAATTTGGCATTTGATTGGCGCAGGTGATTTGCGTAGACGATACGCTCGCGCCCGCATTGGTCAGTTCTGGCTTACATTATCGACTGGAATTTCGATCACGATAATGGCGTTCGTATGGTCGGTTCTCTTCAAAACGAGGCTTGCCGATATGCTTCCTTATATGGCGATCTCAATTATCCTGTGGCAGTTTATCGCCAGCATGATGTCTGACGCAGCAAACCTATTCATTTCCAGCGGGCATTTATTGCTAAACCAGCGGATTGAGTGTTCGGTCATTGTATATGCGGCGGTGTATCGCAATTTTCTGACGCTGCTTCACAATCTGGTGATTATCCCAATTGTCTTTATAGTGTTTTTGGTACCTGTTAAACCGCAAATTTTCTTAATTTTTCCCGCTCTTATTCTCATAATGATCACATCTGTATGGGTTACCTATGTTGTAGCTATTTTGTGCGCTCGCTTCAGGGATTTGACCAATATTTTGAATTCAGTTATGCAACTTGCTTTCTATGTCACGCCTGTTATATGGAAACCCGGTTTTATGGGCGAAAGTTATCATTGGGTGCTATTGATTAATCCATTTACATATTTTCTCAACATATTACGGTCCCCATTTTTGGGGGAACCTGTGTTACTTTTCGATTGGGGCGTAGCCATTTTGGTCTGTTGGGGCGGTTTATTATTGTCCTTACCTTTCATCGGAAAGTTTCGCCGACAATTGTTATACTGGATTTAGTTGTCATGGCCCTCATTCGTCTCGAAAATGTTTCCTTGCGCTACCCTGTTTATACAAGTCCTGCTCGCTCTATCAGACATGTGTTACTCACACGGCTTGGCGGGAATGTTACTACACATAACAAAATTGTCGTAGTAGAGGCCCTGCGTGGAGTAAGTCTTGAACTGCGTGATGGCGACAGATTAGGGATTGTTGGCCATAATGGCGCTGGAAAAACAACGCTATTGCGTACCTTGGCACAAGTATATGAGCCGCAGAGCGGCGCGGTGAAAATTGAAGGGAAAGTTTCGTCTTTCGTTGATATCACGCTGGGAATGGAACCCGAGGCCACCGGTTGGTCTAACATAATTCTTCGTGGGGTTTTTCTTGGTCTTACCTTTAAACAAGCGCGCGAGCTTTCCCCGTCAATTGCAGAGTTTTCTGAACTTGGTGATTACTTAGATATGCCGATTCGAACCTACTCGGCGGGTATGTATATGCGACTAGCTTTCGCAGTCACAACATCCATTTGCCCAGATATTTTGATTATGGATGAGATGATTGGAGCAGGTGATGCTAGTTTTTTTGATAAAGCTATCGAGCGCATGATATCAATGGTAAATCAAACTAAAATCATGGTGGTAGCAACCCATTCTAACCTAATAATCTCAAAGTTCTGCAACAAGGTCTTGTGGATGGAGAAAGGAATGGTTAAGGCAATTGGCTCTGTAGAGGAGATTCTCCCGAAGTTTGAATTGGGATCTGGGTCCTTAAATCAGAGTCATCAACCTTGACATTCCCCACATTGCCATCTTGCCGGTGCAATTTGCGAAAAAAGATTGCCACGCTAAACCGATTAATAACACTACCTTTGCTCATAAAATTTAGTAGGGCATTCCGTAGATTACAAATAGCTTTTTTCTATAGAGATGATGTAGTCAAAATTGAAATCGATAAATTCACTGTTTTGCCAGATGTTGGAATAAGCGACCTACTTACTCTCAACAAACCAGCAAGAACGATAGTTGTACCCGAGGCATATGTAGAGGCGAAAGCACACAGACTTTCCAAGCCATCAAGTTACGCAATAGAGCAAAAAACATACGATCATCATACTTTCCGGGCGCCAGAACTTTTGCTTGAGCGTCTGCAAGACCAATATTGGTTTCCACAATCAGGATTTCTTGTGTCAAAACTTGGGAAAGTTTGGCGCCATTCTGTGCTTGGTCAATACGGTGATCCGCATTTTCTGACAACGCATGCGGTTGAAGAACGTATAAGTGATGATGGAAAGGCCGATTATTTATTCTATGAGCATCTGCTGCATAAGGCGCCCATCATTGAAGGGCCCTATTTAATTACCTCTCACTACGCGAGTCATAATTATGGGCACTTTATGCTCGATATGGTGCCTCTGATCCAGCTTGGTATGACCTTGGGCCTGAGAATGGCTTCGAGGCCATTACTCGATTGGCAAAAAGCGATTTATTGGCGGGTGGGCATAAATCCAAGCAGTGTATCGATTTTTTCAGAGCATGCCGTATTCCTAAAGGAAGTTTTTGTCAGCAATCGACACAATGCTGAAGGTACTTATGCAGCTTCGCCAAACCTTCGCGAGGTATTTGCTGCGATCCTGCAAAACGTACCTCAACCAACTTTGGGAAAACCTCTGCGGAGACGGATCTTTCTGTCACGTGGAGTCGCACGCAGCCGCCGGCTTCGCAATCGCGCTGAGCTGGAAAAGATGCTTCGGCACGAAGGGTTCGAAATTGTGCAGCCTGAGACATTGTCTTTTGATGAACAAGCCATTCTATTTTCACAAGCCGACATTATCGTCTCCGAGTTTGGGGCTCTTATGGCTAATGTTGTGTTTTGTAGACCAGAGACGAAAATTGTAGAGATAATCCCTGAAGATCAGAATGATCCATGGTCAAGGCATTTGTGCGCATCAATGGGGCTGGAACATGTTACTTTGTTTCATAAGGTAAGAGACGAAGACCGTGAAGCTTTTGATATAGCTGGGCGTATCCATAAAAATATATATTTTCAGTTCGATGCTGATATTGATTTGATCAGGAATGTGTTGAATCAGGTTTGAGTGTGTGGATCCCCCCTTGAAAGTTCACAAGTTGAGCAACAGTATGACGAAACTAGGCGTTGGCTGAGGCAAGCTTTGATTGAATTGACAAAATACAAGGAAGTTGCGGAAGCGGCTACGCGTCGTGGTAATGCGTTGGAACAGTCGAAGTCATGGCAAAATGGCACCATTCCCTGAAATCATTAGGGCAGGTTGCTTCGTAATCGAAGGTGAGGCAAATGAGTTTGGTGAACTCAGGAATGAAGTTGCTTTATCAAAATTGAGCAGAAAGGTGCATGTGGAAGAAAAACGTCACAATTACGAATACAAGGTCGATCCCGCGTCAGAAACCGCGCCAGCCAACGTAGTTCGGTTAGTAGGTCGGCATAAGAGGGTACTCGAGATTGGTTGTGGCCCCGGATCGATTACCAAATTGCTTGCACAGCAGGGGCAATGTAGTGTGACAGGTCTTGAACTTGACCCAGAGGCTATTAAAAAGGTTACACCCTACTGTGCTGCTGTGATGCAGGCCGACCTTAATTCCAGCGACTGGCCACATCTGCTCGACGGTGGCGAGCGGTTTGATGTGGTCGTGGCAGCCGATGTGCTGGAACATCTTTATGACCCTTGGACTAGCCTGCAGCAGATGGTTCCATTCATCCGCCCGGATGGGTTCATGGTGGTCTCGCTGCCCAACGCCGGCCATGCTGCGGTGGCTTCGTGCCTGATCAATGGGGACTTTGAGTATCACGATTGGGGACTGCTCGATCGGACGCATATCCGTTTCTTCTGCCTCAAGAACATCGAGGACTTGTTTGCCCGGGCTGGGCTCAAAATCATTGAGGCACATTATGTGGTCAAGCGGCCCGAAGAGACCGAATTCGCCGCGAGTTGGTCCAGATTGCCCGTCACGGTCAGAGAAGCACTCAGTAGTAGCCCCCATGCCCATGTGTATCAGGTGGTAGTCAAAGCGGTACCGCTCGATTACCCAGGTGAGGCTGTGCCGCTGATGCCGCCGAAACCTAGAGTAAACTTCGTGGTCGTCAGCCCCAAATACTGGAAAGCGCGCATCGGTGCCCGTCTGAGCCCGCAGTTCAAACGGTGGATTCGAAAGAGTCTAAAGCTGTTTGGGGTCAAGCTCTGACAACCTGGGTCGCCATGCGCTATCCTGCTCACGGAAAGAACAAATGTCCTCTGATCCCAATACACCACTGGTAAGCGTCAAAGACGCCCCACGGTTGATCTCGTTCTACCTGACCCAGTTTCACCCGACGCAGGAAAATGATCGATGGTGGGGGAAAGGCTTTACCGAATGGACGAATGTCACCAAGGCGACTCCGCTGTTCCCGGGGCACAATCAACCCCATTTGCCCAGCGACTTTGGTTTCTATGACCTGAGGGTACGCGAAACGCGGCATGATCAGATAAAGGTAGCCAAACAATATGGCATTGATGGCTTTTGTTATTACTATTATTGGTTTTCCGGCACTCGAATCTTGAACAGGCCACTAGACGACATGCTCGCAGATCCAGAAAGTGACATGCCGTTTTGTCTTTGCTGGGCTAACGAGAACTGGACACGCCGATGGGATGCGGCCGACCATGAAGTGCTGATAGCACAGAAATACCTGCCCGAGGATGATTTGAACTTCATCAAGTCGCTGGTGCCTTTCTTCGAAGACAGTCGTTATATCCGTGTAGATGGCAAGCCATTACTGATTGTCTATCGGCCGACGCACATTCCAGATGCAAGTAGCTCCGCGCGGATCTGGCGAGAATATTGCCGATCAATAGGATTGGGTGAAATTCACATATGTGCGGCACTTACGCATGGAAACAAGGAATATTCTCAATTTGGTTTCGACAGTGGTGTCGAGTTTCCGCCGCACAATTTAGGATTACCGAATTGCAACAACGAAATCAAGTTTCACAATAAATTCTATGGCAACGTGTTTCAGTACGCGACGATTGCACAGGCGTATCTTGACCGCATGTATAGCGGCTCGCGAGTGTTCAAGACGGTGTTTCCTTCATGGGACAATACTGCGCGTACCAATAATCGGGCATTAGTGGTGCTGAATGGCACCCCCGACAACTACGAATATTGGCTCTCGTCCACGATTGATCAGTCACACAGATCAGGCGAAGGAGAAAAGCTGGTGTTCATTAACGCCTGGAACGAATGGGCAGAGGGCTGTCATCTAGAGCCGGATCGGTGGTTTGGTCACGGATTTCTCCAAGCCACCCTGAACGCAAAAAACGGCTTGCGCCGGTTCTCTACATTTCCTAATATCAGCCTTCCTCACGAATCCAAATCGCATCACCGGAGTTTCTGGATGGATTTGGGTGAAGTAGTCAGCTATCACACCGCTACTCAAATCGGCAATATGAAGAATTCCGTGAAGCGGAGACCGTGGCTGCATCAGATTCTGTTACCTATTGTCAAAAAGGTGAAGGGCTTGCGGGTAAAGTTTTCCAAGCCCGACAATATATGATGTTCTATGCCCGACATTCTGCGAGCCAAGTAAAAAATTTCAGAACAGCCTAGCGGGATAAGCCGCTGGTGCGTGATGATGAAGTCCCTTACCGAACAGAAGTCATCCGGCTCACCCGTACCTATGCGCGCTATGGTTACCGCAACTGGCCACGCCAGACGGCGTTCAACGCATCGGGCAGGAGGAAGGCCTGAAAGTGCCGGTCAAGCAACACCCGCGTGGCCGTCTCTGGCTCAACGATAGAAGCTGTATCCGCCCGCACCTAACGAGGTTGTTATAACTGTGTCAAGGGAAACTGAATGACTGCCAAATTAATTACTTTTTACCTCCCCCAATATCATCCTATTCCGGAAAATGATGAATGGTGGGGGGAGGGATTCACGGAATGGCGTAATGTAAGTCAGGCGCGACCGCGTTTCAAAGGACATTATCAGCCGCATGTTCCGGGGAAATTGGGTTTTTATGATTTGAGGCTTCCTGAAATTAGATCACAGCAGGCGGAGTTGGCTGCTAGCTATGGCATATCAGGATTTTGCTACTACCATTATTGGTTTAATGGGAAGATGCTTCTTGATCAGCCTTTCAGAGAGGTTCTAGAGTCGGGTGCGCCAGATTTCCCTTTTTGCCTTTGTTGGGCTAATGAAAATTGGACTCGTGCGTGGGATGGCCTTGAAAGACAAGTTTTGATTCGTCAGGACTATACCGAAAGTGATGCGGAAGCACATATAAAATGGTTCATCAATGCGTTTTTGGATTCGAGGTATATTAAAGTAAATGGGAGGCCGATTCTTCTGATTTATCGACCTGACCATATGTCTGACGCAGCAAACACAATAAGATTATGGCGTGCCATGGTGAAGTCAGCTGGATTCCCAGACCTATATCTGTGTGCCGTAAAAAACGGATTTATTCAACAGACTGATGCGAAGATTCTTTCCATTGGTTTTGATGCACTGGTCGATTTTCAGCCCAATCGAAATGATTTTCCTGCTCCGTCAGGTGTAAAGCAATTCGCCTACCGAGGCGCTCGAAAGTGGCTACCTGATAGAATTTATCAATGGTTAAAAACATCGGCATCTGCCTTAAACATAATTGATTATCAAGCTATGGTAAGCGGGTTGATTCGCAAGGAGTGGCCGCGTGCTTACAAGAAATTCCCTTGCTTGTTTCCTTCATGGGACAATACTGCGCGGCGCAAGTCACCAACAGTGATACAGAACGTGGATCCATCCACATATGGTGCGTGGCTTAAGGCTTCGCTACAAAATGTTCAATGCTATCCAGAGGAAGAGCAATTTGTCTTTATTAATGCTTGGAATGAGTGGGCCGAGGGTTGCCACTTGGAGCCCGATTTGCGCTTTGGCTTCGCTTTCCTTGAGGAAACACAACAATCAATTAAAATGTTTGAGGAACCTGCAACAGTTGATTCTCAGTGACGAGGTCATTATTTATTCAAAACTAAAAGGGTGATCTGAAGTCATAACGAATTGGTGCAGGTCAAGCAATTCACTTCGGGTAAGACTTTTAAGCTAACCTGGCAAGTGATTGAAGATGGGGCTCAAAAATGAAGGTGGCATTGATCGTTCCAACTTTAAACGCGGGCCATATTTGGAAAGAATTGTTAGATGCATTAGGCCAACAAACCCTGCGCGGCGATATTGAACTGGTCATTGACTCGGACTCCACGGATGATACGGTTAAGCTTGCTGAAGCAGCAGGGATCGTGGTTCATGGAATAAGTCGTAAGGATTTCAACCATGGTGCTACTCGCCAGCTTGGAGTGCATCTGGCACCAGATGCGGATGTATTGGTATTCTTGACTCAGGATGCCATTTTGGCCTGCCCGAATTCGATTGAACGGATCGTTGATTGCTTTAAGGATGCTCAAGTGGGTGCGGCTTATGGAAGGCAACTACCGCGCAAAGTAGCAAATCCAATTGAAGCGCATGCCCGCTTGTTCAATTATCCGGTCCTCGGCCAAGTAAGGACTTTCGAAGATAGGAAAAGACTTGGCATTAAAACGGCATTTATTTCAAATTCCTTTGCCGCATACAGACGAGCTGCATTGGAAGAGGTTGGGGGATTTCCTGCTCATGTTATTTTCGGCGAGGATATGTACGTAGCCGCGAAACTCCTCATAAACGGTTGGAAAGTTGCCTATTGCGCGGATGCGCAGATCTACCATTCTCACGATTACACTTTATCGCAGGAATTTCGTCGCTATTTTGATATAGGTGTTTTCCATACGCAAGAGCCATGGATACAAGCAGAGTTTGGGAGCGCAGGAAGTGAGGGTATGAGTTATGTTGTTTCTGAGTTGAAATATCTTGCAAAGGCGAATTTCCTGTTGATCCCTTCAGCTCTGATACGAACCGGATTTAAGCTGTTGGGTTACCGTTTGGGTAAACTGGAACGGCTTTTGCCCAATGCCTTGAAGAGACGTCTGAGCATGCATAATACCTATTGGCAATAGCGATCTTAAACTGCTTAGGGGCAGTCTTGATGAGGGACAACAAAAGCGATAGGTGCCCAGTAATAGCAAACAAAGAGTGGAACAGGACTGCTCTAGTGAGGTTCCGGCAGGAGCTTCGAGCAAATTCTGGATTTGCTTCAGGTATCCAATGTCGCGGTTTGGGAGGGAAGCTTTTTGAGAAATCAGTTTTGGTCGCTGAGAAGGCAATCTAGTGTATTGATTGCAATTCTGCATGTTTTCGATTGGGCGGTAATTGTTTCTACTGCCTGGGTTGCACACCGCCTCTATTTCGCCGGTTGGGGGTTACCTACTTCATATATCACCGTGGTTGGGTTCGTGGTGTTGTTGGCCGCATTGCTGTTTCCCCGATTCGATATCTACAAAGCATGGCGCAACGCATCGCTTTTCGATGAGGTGAGGGCGATCACTCTGGCTTGGACATTGGTATTGTTTCTGTTTTTTGCCCTTGCCTTTTCCACGCAATCTGGCATCAAATTTTCCCGGGGTTGGATAGGCATATGGGCAATGCTGGGTTGGGCTGCGCTGGTGTGCAGCCGAATATTATCGCGTGCAGGTTTGCGCTGGCTGCGCAGTCATGGTTATAACTTGCGCCACGTCGCAGTTGTGGGGTCAAAGGATCTTGGCGGCGAGGTGGTCAGGCGTCTGGTGAAGAGTCCCTGGATGGGCTTGGATGTTGCGGCATTTTTTTGTACCGAAGCCCCGACGACGGCTGAGATGGATCACGGTGTGTCAGTCATTGAAGGCACCGAGGGAATGGCCGCGTTTGTGGCGAGCAGGCGGCTCGACCAGGTGTGGATCGCGATGCCTTTCAAGGATGAGGATGAAGTCAAGAGTCTGCTTCATGAGTTGCGCCACAGTACCGTGGATATTCGGTATGTGCCGGACCTGTTTGGTTTCAGGATGATGAATCATTCCCTTTCTGAAGTGGCGGGGCTTCCTGTGATGGATTTTTCGGTGAGCCCGATGGATGGCACAAATCGCTTGATCAAGGCGCTGGAAGACAGGCTGCTTGCTTTGCTGATTCTTGTGCTGATCAGTCCGCTGATTGTATTCATCGCGATAGGTGTGAAGTTCAGCTCGCCAGGGCCGGTGTTTTATCGTCAGGAGCGCGTCGGCTGGAATGGCAAGACATTCATGATGCTCAAGTTCCGTTCCATGCCGGTGAATGCGGAGTGTGATGGGGTTCAATGGGGCAACGCCAAAAACAAGCAGGTTACGCCTTTTGGCGCATTTCTTCGTAAATCGAGCCTGGACGAGCTGCCGCAATTTATCAATGTGCTGAAGGGCGATATGTCCATTGTCGGCCCCCGTCCGGAGCGGCCGATATTCGTCGAGAAATTCAAGGACGAAATTCCCGACTACATGAAAAAGCATCTGGTGAAGGCTGGCATTACCGGTTGGGCGCAGGTTAACGGCTGGCGAGGCGATACGGATTTGGCCAAGCGCATCGAGCATGACCTGTACTACATAGAAAACTGGTCGTTTTGGTTTGATCTGCGGATCATTCTGCTGACGGTCTACAAGGGTTTTATCAACAAGAACGCGTATTAATATGCGTAGTGTGTTTGTCGGTGGCGCAGATTATTGCCGATTCCACGCGATTCTGCCGTCTAGCCCACCGTTATTCTGCCACTGAATCCACGGTGATTCTGCCGGGTCAGTCGGAGCGAAGCGACGCAAGGATTTGAGGTTAAGGTTTTGTCCTGACGGTTGTCAATTTTTCTCTTTCCTTTCGCATTGAGCTGCCGCTCAAGTTGATCTTGTACGCGTTGTGAACCACCCGATCCAGAATGGCATCTGCCAATGTTGGATCACCTACCGCCTCATGCCAGTGGGCAATCGGTAACTGACTGGTGATTACCGTCGCGCGCAGGTTGTAGCGGTCATCCAGTATTTCCAGTAAATCACGCCTGTGCTGATCGCTTAAGACCGTCAGCCCCCAGTCATCCATCACCAACACGTCGGTCTTGGCCATTTGCCGCATCATCTTGCCGTAGCGGCCATCGGCGCGGCCGATATCCAGATCCTGAAACAAACGCGACAGCCTGACGTAATACGAGCTGTATCCTTCACGGCAGGCCTTGTGCGCCAGCGCGCAAGCCAGAAATGTCTTGCCGACACCCGTCGCACCGGTGATCAGCACGTTCAGGTGTTCCGCCACCCATTCACAGCCTGCCAGCTTCATGACCAGTGAACGGTCCAGCCCGCGTGCACTTTTAAAGTCGATGTCTTCCAGTGCCGTTCCCTGTTTCAGTTTTGCCGCACGCAGTCGTGTTTGCATGCGCCGGTTGTCACGCTCAGTCAGCTCCCGATCCACCATCAAGCCAAGCCGCTCTTCGAATGGCATGGTGCGGATGTCCGGGACAGCTTCCTGTTCTTGCAGGGCGCGCACCATGCCGGTCAGTTTCAGTTGTTGCAGTTTATCCAAGGTGGGGTGATACATCATGGTTTCATGCTCCTGTTATTCGTTGTAATGGATTGTTGATCTTAGTGGTAGTAGCCCGCGCCACGCACGTTGTCGTGGAACAGCGGCAAGCTGCTTTGCTGGGTATCTTGCGATAGCGGCAGTTCGTCCAGCCGGTGCTTCAGAATGGAATCCACGGAGGAGAAGCTGATGGCGTTGGTGGCATAGGCCCTGCGGCAAGCAGCTTCGACGCGGTCGTTTCCATAATGCTTGCCCAGGCGGATGATGCCCGCCGCCGCCCGGAATGCCTGCTGGGGATGCGGTTTGCGTTCGATCATGGCATCAATCAGCTTAGCCGTGTGCACGCCAACGGATGCCGCCCAGTTCAGGATGCGCTCCGGTGTAAATGAAGCCATTTCACGGTGCCCCTTGGGCATATGCGCGGACTGTGTCGAATAACGCCTGCCGCTGCCATGCGATCTGGCGTGACTGGCGACACGCTGGCCACGATGCAGGATTTCGACGACGTACTCGCTGAAGTTGATATCCAGTTGTTTGCCAATCAACGCGTATGGCGCCGAGTAGTAACGCCCATCGATTTCAACGTGGTAATCCAGGCCCATGCGAACCTTCTTCCATTCGCTGAAGACATGACGCTCCACAGGCAAGGCGCGCATTGCCGGATAGTCCACGGCGCGGAATAATGTTTCCCGGCATCCCGGCAGCTTCCTGAACGGTCGCTGATTCAGCCGTGCCAGCAGTTTACCAATTGCGGTGTTCAGCTCCGCCAAGCTAAAGAAGGCGCGGTTGCGCAAACAGGCCAGCACCCAGCGAGTCACCACTAATACCCCGTTTTCTACTTTGGCTTTATCCCTCGGTTTTTTGCTGCGCGCCGGAATCACGGCGATGCCGTAGTGATTGGCAAAGTCCAGGTAGCTCGGATTGGTGTCGGGCTCATAGCGGCAGGTCTTGCTGACCCCGCTCTTGAGATTGTCGGGAACGAGGATTTCCGGGGCGGCACCAAAGTGCTCCAGCATGCGGACATGGCTGCCGATCCAGTCTGGCAGGGTTTGGCTAAAGGTCGCCTCGGCATAGGTATAGTTGGATGCACCCATCACGCCAACGAAGATTTGGGCTTGCCGGATCTCGCCGGTGTCCCGATCCGTGACAGGCATCGTGTGCCCGCAATAGTCCACGAAGCATTTCTCGCCAGCCAGGTGTTCCTGGCGCATCACGGCATCGAGTTTGCCCGACCATTCCCGATAATTCTCGCAGAACCAACTGTAGAGAAAGCCGTCGGGCTGGCTGGTCTTGTATTCCTGCCACAGCAGGAACAGGGTGACGCCCTTGCGGCGCATTTCCCGATTCACCAGCGTCCAGTCGGGTGCCGGGCGCATGGCATCCGGCACGGCCGGTTTAGGTGGGAACAGCCGCGCATCGATGTCCGCATCGGCAAGCCCAGCCGGCAGCGGCCAGGACAAGCCGGATACCTCAAGGCGGCGCAGATAGTCACTGATCGTGGGCCTGGATACCTGCGTACTCATGGCGATCTGACGCACCGACAGATCGAGTTCAAACTTCAATCGGAGTATTTCCCTGATCTTACGCATCGACAACTTCTCCATATCCGTCCCTTGCTCCGATAAAAGGACGAATGGTAGGTGAATATTATCTTGCGTCGCTCCCTGACAGGGGTGGCAGAGTCACCGTGGAATCGGTGGCAACATGCTCATGGATTGGGTGGCAGAATCACCGTGGAATCAGTGGCAGAATGCCCGTGGAATACGCACAGATTATATCGGTTCACTCATGGCGAATGCCTAGATACCGCAGAATTTCCGGGGTGCCGTTCTTTATGATCTTTCCACTGATTTTGCGGATGCACTCAGGGTCATGAAGGAAAATTTCCTTATAACTATGGCAACCATATCTCCGACTACGACATTCCATGATCGCCACGGATATACGGCCAGTTATCAGTAAGCGAGTACGCTGACAAGCCACCACAAATTTGGAGGAAATTGCCCTTTATGGCTGGGCTGAACACAACTGTTTTAGTATCCTATATTTAAGGAAGGTTGTTCTGAAATTCATAAGCGCAACATTAAAACCCGCGGTCCCATCCATAAATCCGAGGCGCAAAAAATAGGTTCTGATGAATGCCCAACCTGCGCGCAAGGGAGCGTCCGCAAATGTTGCTGTTTTGCCTTTATTCAGCATTTGCATCGCTCCTGCCTTGGCGTATTGTTCGGTTTTCCGCCGAACGTCTGCTTCGTTCAGATAGCTGTAATGCAGCAAAGGGCTGCTAAGTCTTCCCGAAGCGCCATCAAGTATCACCCGCTCATGCACCATGTCGTCCGAAAAGCGCCCCTTGCTTCTTCGGAACAATCGCAACACATAGTCCGGATACCAGCCTGAGTGCCTGATGAAGCGGCCGCAAAACTGCGATAAGCGCGGAAGGTAAAATCCGTCTTCACTACCACCTTCCATCGCTTTGATGAGTTGCGCTTTCAGTTCGGGAGTCACGCGCTCATCGGCATCAATTGAAAACACCCAATCGTTTGTGGCGTAGGATAAGGCGCGGTTCTTTTGTATTCCGAACCCTGGCCAATCATGCTCATAAACTTGCGCACCCAGCTGGCGGCAAATCTGCACCGTCGAATCGCTGCTGCCGGAATCCACCACGATGACCTCCTCTGCCCACTTCACTGATTCAAGGCAGGCGCGGATATTCTCGGCTTCATTTTTAGTGATGACGATGACAGAGAGTTTAGCCACGCTTTTGATCCGCTTTACGACACGCCAACTTGGTTCCCGCTGCGCCTGGATTGTTGCATGGCCAAGTGATTCTCGATGGCAATATGCAGCTTCATACCTGGCCGCCTTGCAGTTTCTTGGACAACTCCGAACTGAGCGAAGCTGATGCGTTTGGCGCATGCGAGACTTCGCGTATCAGGACATGAGAGTTTGGCTGATATTCCGGCACCCAGCGGGTGAGAGCCGCGCGCACGGCATCATCTTCCATCACGGGTGCGGAGGCCCAGTTGAGCAGTTGCGCCAGCCATTCGGCATCGGCTTGTCGCGCCTGCGCGATGCGCAGCTTGGGGTGAGGCGTAGGCAAGGTATGCTCGTTATCTGCCAGTAATTCTTCATAGAGTTTTTCGCCTGGGCGCAATCCGGTTAATTCGATTTTTATTTCATCTTCCGTAAACCCGGAAAGGCGTATCAAGTCTTTCGCAAGGTCGATTATCCTGACCGGCTCGCCCATTTCCAGAACGAATATTTCTCCACCTTCCCCCATTAGTCCTGCCTGCAAAACCAGCTGTGCGGCTTCAGGGATGGACATGAAATAGCGTGTGATTTCTGGATGTGTCACCGTTACCGGGCCGCCCCTTGCGATTTGCGCTCTGAATGTCGGGATCACGCTTCCGGTACTGCCCAGCACATTGCCGAAGCGCACCATGACGAAACGCGTGGTGCCGGAGGGCTGCAACGCCTGACAGACCATTTCAGCAAGGCGTTTACTGGCACCCATCACATTGGTCGGATTGATCGCCTTGTCAGTGGAGATCATCACGAATTTGCCGACGCCATGCCGCTGCGCGGCGCGCGCGACGGTCCATGTACCCAGCACGTTGTTGCGTATCGCCTGCCAGGCATTATGCTGCTCCATCAGCGGCACATGTTTGTAGGCGGCCGCATGAAACAATACACCGGGCTTAAATTGTTGCATTGCTTCATCCACCCTTGCAGCGTCGCGCACATCTCCCACCAGGCAAACGACATTCAGCGCGGGAAAAGTATGTTTGAGTTCCTGTTCTATTGAATAAAGCGCAAACTCGCTCAATTCGAATAGCACCAACCTGGCGGGCGAAAAGCGCGCAATCTGGCGGCACATCTCGGCGCCTATCGATCCTCCTGCACCGGTCACCATTACCGATTTGCCGCTCATCAACCCGTGCAAGCCGGCATCATCCAGCACCACCGGATCGCGTCCCAGCAGATCATCCAGCTCTATCGCGCGCAACTGCGACACCGCCACCTTGCCGCTCATCAAGTCATCGAATGCTGGGACAGTCAGGGCTTTTACATGTGCGGCATTGCACAGTTCGATTGCGCGCTTGCGCTGGCGATGCGAGCTGGACGGCATGGCAATGATTGTCTGTGAAACTCCGAGTTTCCCGGCCCATTCGGACAAACTTTCCAGTTTGCCCAGCACGCGAATTCCATTCAACATTCGCCCATGTTTGTCGGTGTCGTCATCCAGAAACCCCATCAGCCGCCAGTCGCTGCTTGCAGCAAGCTCCTTGGCCAAGCTTGCCGCGGCATCTCCGGCGCCCAATACCAGCACCGGTTCACCGTGCAATTTGAGATTGCCGTATAAGCCATGCTCTTTCCACAGGCGGTAAGCAAATCGGCTGCCGCCCATCATCAGAATCAGCAACAGCGGATTCATGATCATGACAGAACGGGGAATCACCAAATTCAATCGCAGCATCAGGAACATCAGCGGGATGGCCGCCGCCGCCGATAGTACTGCCAGAAAGATGCGGCGCAGGTCGGCGGTGCTTGCATAGCGCCAGATACCCCGATAGAGGTTGAATCGCCAAAAAATCAATAACTGCAGAAATACGACCCAATATATGGTTTGCTGCAACTCCGCTGCAAAGTTGGGCGGCAAATCGAAATTGAAGCGCAACAGGTAGGCCAAACTCCATGCCAATGCTGCGGCGACGCCATCGTGCAGCACCGCCAATGTGGTGCGGATATTGGATTTAAACTTTGTTAACACTCTTAGCCACCGCTACATGCTGCCGCCAGCTCCGGTCAACCAAAATTGCCAATCCCAGATAAATTACGCCCCAAACTGCCAGCATATATATCTGTGACTGTGCATCCATGCTGATTCCCCATAATGCAGATGCGCCGGCCAGCAGCATCAGGGCATATTCGGCTGCTGCTGTGTTGTGATGCCCCCAACCCATTTGTACCAGGCGTTGGTAATAATGGTTGCGGTGCGCTTGCGCCAGATTCTCTTTGCGCCATACGCGTTTCAGCAATGTCGCGGTTGCGTCGACCACGAATGGAGAAAATACCAGGATCGGATACCAGAATGGCCAGAATCCCAGTTGCCAGCCCCACACCCCGAAGGCAGCGCCAATAAATCCAAGCGGTATTGATCCCGCATCCCCCATGAAAACACGGGCCGGATGAAAATTGTGGTAAAGAAATCCCAATGCTGCGGCGCCAATGGTGAAATTCATCATCGCAAAGGCTTCATTGCCATGTATCAATCCGGCAATTCCATAGAAGCTGAACCCGAACAGGGCCATGCCGCCCGCCAGGCCATCCGAGCCATCCATGAAGTTGAACAGGTTGGTCATCCATACGATGAACAAGAATACCGGCAACATCCACGTCCAATGTACTCCGGCTCCTGCCAATACGATAAGTGCCGCAAGAAAGTGGCCCAGTAGACGAATTTTGGCAGGCAGGCCGCGCACGTCATCAACCAGTGACAGCGCGAACAAACCCAGCATTGGCAACACGATCCACCAAGCCCAGAAATGTATGAGCAAGATCCAGCCCGACAATATGCCCGCCATGATCGCAACGCCCCCAACTCTTGGTACCGGCTCGGTGTGCAATGAGCGGTCGTTGGGTATGTCTTGTATCATTCCGTGCTTGTTCAGGGTCAGAATCAATGTCAGCAGCATGGTTACAAACGCGGAAATGATCGGGGGGTATAGAGTCATGCTGTTTACCTGAATTTTGGGTAGCGCATTTTATCAGCTTATGCAGCATGTCCCTCGGGGGTTGAAGCTAACAAAGCCCCGCACGTCGTAATTACCTGTTGAGGCGTTATTGCTTGTTGGCAGGGCGGAATCCCCTGATTATTTTTCAGTCTGGGACATTCGCGCTTGAAACATGGAGAACAATACAGGCCGCTGGTGATGTGCCGGCATTGTTTGTCCAGGATGCCGCTATATGCCAGATCGGTTGGTCCGTGCAGCATCACACCGGGAATATCCAATGCGGCTGCAAGGTGCCCGATCCCGCTTTCTACACTTACGAACGCTCGAGCATGAAGCAATATACCCATCAACTCGGTTAGCGACAGTTTTGGCAGCACCCAAACCTGTTCTCCTCCTGCCGCCTTGATTCGAACAGCGCGTTGATGTTCTTCTTCATTCCCCCACGGGACCAGACATCGCCAGCCTTGTTCTGTCAACTCCCGGGCCAATTCATGCCATGCATTTTCCGGCCAGTATTTGCTTGTCCAGGTGGTACCGTGCAGCAGCACTACATAGGGCAGGTTGGTCATTCCATTAAGCGTGTCCGAAAGTTCGCGCTGCGTTTGTTCTGCGCGGAATTTGTCCAAGCCGAAATCGGCAGCTTGGCTTATATTGGCAGCAAAAAGTTGCTCGACCAGTTGCCGATTTTTTTCTATGACGTGCAATCCATTTGGAACGCGGGCAGTCTTTTCGTATAGCCTTGAGGCGATCGGTTCCCTGGCGGAGTTCGCGTCGAAGCCGTAAACTGGAACGCCGGCCAGCCTCGACAATATTGCGCTTTTAATCAGGCCCTGTGCATCCAGAACGACATCATAATGTTCGGCTTGCAGTCGTCGCCGCAACTTGCCTAACAGAACGGGTATCTTCCACCATAATTTTTTATGCGCGCGCAGCGGCACCCTGATCACCTTGTCAACCGCCGCGTGCCAAGCCACCGCTTCAGCAAATGCCGGTTCTACCAACCAGTCAATTGCCGCATTTGGAAATTTGCGCCGTAGATCACTGATAGCAGGAAAAAGGTGAAGAATGTCGCCTAACGAGGATAGCCGTACAACGAGTATTTTCATTTTTGATAGCTGTGCATTTGCCAAACGCTCCCTGCCGGATGGCGGCCAAGAAACTTGGTCCATTCTAGTTTGCTCAGGACATTACAACAAATGTTTTCCTTGAGTAGCGCACGCAACGACACTACTATTCGGAACATTGTTAAGGCGCCCGAACCCCACCAGATGATTTTCCTCTATACCATCGCACTATGGCTGTTGCTGCCTTATGTGTTTTTTCGCCTGATCTGGCGTGCGCGCAAGCAGCCGGAATATCTGTATCACGTCCGAGAGCGTTTTGGCTTCTACTCCATTCGCAGCAATAAGCCGATCATCTGGCTGCATGCAGTTTCGGTCGGCGAGACCCGCGCCAGTCAAAGCCTGGTAAAAAGCCTGAGCTCGAATTTTCCCCATCATCAAATACTGCTGACTCATACAACGCCTACTGGTCGAGCGACCAGCGAACGCTTGTACGGCGACACTGTATTGCGTGCATATCTCCCCTATGATTATCCGTTTGCCGTTAACAAATTTCTGCGCCATTTCAACCCTCGGCTTGGCGTTTTGATGGAAACGGAAATTTGGTTCAATCTGATCCATGCGTGCCACCAACTGGGCACACCTTTGTTGTTGTTGAATGCGCGTATGTCTGAACAATCCCTGGAAGGTTATGCCCGATTCTCGCGATTGACTCATAACGCGTTAAGTGAGCTCACCGCCATCGCTGCACAAACGGCCGAGGATGCCGCCCGTCTGACCAGCCTTGGTGCAAATGATGTTTCGATATTCGGCAACCTCAAGTTCGACATCGATCCTCCTCCATCCATGTTGGTGCTGGGTAGGCGACTGCGAGAGCAGTTCGGTACTGGGAGAAGGATTCTTCTTGCTGCAAGCACCCGGGAGGGAGAAGAGGCTTTGCTGCTTGATTCACTGGAGGATATTCATATCCCTGGCTTGCTGTTGGTGATCGTTCCTCGCCATCCGCAACGTTTTGATGTAGTCATGGATTTGCTGAAGCAACGCGGCATTTCGTTTATTCGCAGAAGCGAACTGGTTCAAATTGAACACACGAACCCCGCGAGTTTGAATGACTATCAAACGATCTCATCGGATATCCCTGTCGTGCTTGGCGACAGCATGGGCGAAATGTTTGCCTACTATGCCGCTGCCGATCTTGCATTTGTTGGCGGCAGTTTGTTGCCGTTTGGCGGGCAAAATCTGATCGAATCCTGCGCGGTCGGCACCCCGGTTTTGGTCGGTCCTCATATGTACAATTTTGAAGAAGCGACCCGGTTGGCTGTTTCTGCTGGGGCTGCAATCCAAGTTGCGGATGTTGAGGAATTGGGATTTCAATTGCAGCAATTTTTCCTCCATCCAGTTGCACAAGAGGAAATGCGCAAACACTGTTTCAGTTTTGTCACGTCCAATCGCGGCGCAACAGAAAAATCACTGCAACTTGTCAGGCAATACCTTTAGGCGTTTATACATCAAGATTCTTGACGCCCAGCGCATTCTTTTCGATAAATGCACGCCGTGGTTCGACCACATCACCCATCAGGGTGGTAAAAATCTCGTCTGCCGAGATGGCATCCTCGATGCGAACCCGGAGCAGGATGCGGTTCTTGACATCCATTGTCGTTTCCCATAATTGTGATGGGTTCATTTCTCCCAACCCCTTGTATCGCTGTATGTTTACGCCGCGCTTGGCTTCTTCAAGCAACCATTCGATTGCCTGCTTGAAACTTGACACAACACGCTTCTGTTCTCCGCGGGCTATGTAGGCTGTTGGCTTGATGAGGCCATTTAGCATATCTGCTGCCTGACGGATCTGCACGTAGTCGCTGCCTTTGAAAAAATCATTATCCATGTAACTGATAGAATAATTACCGTGATACAGTTTTTCCAGACGAAGCCGGTGCTCGCCGGTTTCTTCTGTTTCGACGATCACTTTAATGATGCCGCCACACGCCGCTTCCAATTGTTGCGCGCTGCTTTGTGCCTGTTTTAAATCATCAAGCGACAATGCTGGTAGCACCAGCAAGGCATGGCTGGCTTCCGGGGCGGTAAAGCGTGACAGGCGATCAATTACCGCTTCGGCAAGAAAATATTGCTTTGCCAGTAATTCCAGCGCATCAGATTGGATTGGTAATGCATTTGCTTCTGGATAAAGTATTGCATTCTCGAGCGCGGATTTCAGGATGTAGATTTTCATTTCCTGATCATCTTTCAGATAGCGCTCCTCCTTACCCTGCTTGATCTTGTATAGCGGTGGTTGTGCAATATAGATGTGGCCTCGTTCTACCAACTCTGGCATTTGCCTGTAGAAGAATGTGAGCAGGAGAGTTCGGATATGTGAACCGTCTACATCCGCGTCGGTCATGATGATGATGCGGTGGTAACGCAGTTTGTCGGGATTGTATTCGTCCTTGCCTATGCCCGTACCCAATACCGTTATCAGTGTAGCTATTTCTTGCGATGCAATCAGTTTTTCGAAGCGCGCTTTTTCGACGTTCAAGATTTTGCCTTTAAGCGGCAATATTGCCTGAAACTTGCGATCTCGACCCTGCTTTGCTGATCCGCCGGCCGAGTCTCCTTCCACCAAATATAGTTCTGACAGGGCAGGATCTTTTTCCTGACAATCCGCAAGTTTGCCAGGCAATCCCATTCCGTCGAGAATTCCCTTCCGCCGAGTCAAATCACGAGCTTTTCTCGCCGCTTCGCGTGCTCTTGCGGCATCAATAATTTTATTGACTATTATTTTTGCGTCATTTGGGTTTTCAAGAAGAAAGGAGCCCATTTGTTGAGTAATCAAATCTTCGATAACCGGGCGAACTTCCGATGAAACAAGCTTATCTTTAGTTTGCGACGAAAACTTTGGGTCGGGTAACTTTACCGAAAGAACCGCAGTCAATCCTTCCCGCATGTCATCACCAGACGTATCTACCTTGGCTTTTTTTGCCAACTGCTCGGTTTCTATATATTGATTCAGCGTGCGGGTCATCGCGGCACGCAATGCAGTTAAGTGTGTACCACCATCACGTTGAGGAATATTATTGGTAAAGCATTGCACAGTTTCCTGGTAGGAGTCGTTCCACTGCATCGCAATTTCTGCCGTAATACCTTCCTTCTCGCCAATCGCGTAAAACACTTTGGGATGCAGCGCTGTTTTGCTCCTGTTCATATACTCGACAAAACCCTTGATCCCCCCACTGAAAGCGAAATTTTCTTCCTTTCCATATCGGTGGTCTATAAGGGAAATTTTTACACCGTTATTCAAAAATGATAGTTCTCTCAAGCGCTTTGCGAGAATATCGAAATGAAATTCAACAAGACCGAACGTTTCTTTTGAAGGAAGAAAATGCACAACTGTACCGGTCTTGTTTGAGTCACCAACCGCTTTTAGCGGCGCGACTGGATCTCCGTGACGAAACTCCATAAAGTGTTCTTTTCCGTCGCGATATATATTCAGTTTTAGCCATTCCGATAAGGCATTGACAACAGAAACACCCACGCCATGCAATCCACCGGATACCTTATAAGAATTATTGTCGAATTTTCCGCCAGCGTGGAGTATCGTCATGATTACTTCCGCCGCAGAGCGATTTTCCTCCTTATGAATATCTGTTGGAATGCCACGTCCGTTGTCGCTGACGCTAATTGAGTTATCTGCATGTATCGTAACGTTTATCTCATTACAATATCCCGCAAGAGCCTCATCAATTGCATTATCAACAGCCTCGAATACCATGTGATGCAAACCTGTTCCATCATTGGTATCGCCGATATACATTCCTGGACGCTTGCGCACCGCCTCCAAACCTTTTAAAACTTTAATACTACTGGAGGTGTATTCCGTCATTCTGTTCTTTCTAAAATTAATTGGAGTAATGTTCCACGTGGAACATTAGATTAGATCAGGCAGTTATATTCGCATCGGCATAACTACATAGCGGAATTCTTGATTCTCAGCGGTAGTGATCAAAATGCTGCTATTGGGATCCCCAAAAGAAAATATTACCTCTTCACTGTTTATGTTGTTCAAACCATCCATCAGGTAGTTCACATTAAATCCGATATCCAATGGTTCCCCGTGATATTCGGTTTCGATTTCTTCCTGGGCTTCTTCGTGCTCACTATTACTGCTCAATATGCTTAAATTTTTGTCTGTCAGGATGAAACGCACTCCCCTAAATTTTTCATTGGATAGAATCGCAGCCCGTTGAAGTGCTTGTTGAACTTGCACTCTGTTCATCGTCAAGTGGTTGTTGTATTTTGGAATAACGCGATCGTAGTCAGGAAACTTGCCATCGATAACTTTACTGATCAGGGTTATTCCGGAGAAAAACACTTTCGCTTGTTGTGCTGAAAACTCAATTTCAACTGGTTCCTCAACATCCATAAGGAGTTTGCAGAGTTCTGATGCTGCCTTGCGTGGAAGTATGATCTCCTGCTTTTCGTGGTTTCCTTCGATCGTCGTTGCATTAAACGCCAGGCGATGCCCGTCTGTTGCGACAGTTTTCAATTTATTGCCATCGATAATCAATAATACGCCGTTCAAATAATAACGTACGTCTTGTTGGGCCATTGCATATTGAACGGATAGTAATAATCTCTTTAGTTCTTTTTGAGGCAAAACTATTTTTTTGGAGTTTGATAATTGATTATTTAACTTTGGAAAATCCTGTGAAGGCAAAGTTTGCAGGCTGAATCGACTATTATTGGACTTTATTAGAGCCTTATTTTCTTTTGTTTCTATTGATATTTTGCTCAGATCGGGAAGAATTCTCAGGATTTCCTGAAGCTTTTTGCCTCCTACGGTTATGCTTGAGGTTTCCTCTCCTTTGACTTTTGCTTCTATTGAAGTAGTAATTTGAATTTCAAGATCAGTAGCAGTAAAACGAAGTTTTCCTGGCTCTTTTTCTATCAATACATTCGATAAGATCGGCAGCGTCTGCTTGCGTTCTACAATGCCTATGACGAGTTGCAGGGGTTTGAGAATGGTTTCTTTTTCTGTCTTATCAATAAACATATATTAATTCCTAATAACTCTAATAATGAACACGTTTTTTGTTGATTGCGATAATTTTGTAGTTAAAACAAATAATTATTTTCAATAATTTTTGCGGATTGACTGTTAAGTGTTTACCTGTCAAATGTTGATAATTTCATTTGATGAATATTTTTGTACTTTTTGAACATTTAATTAACAAGTCTTGCACAGGCTTATCCACGTAGTGTTTGCAATAGTATTTTATAGTCGGCATCTATGGTTGTCTCGGATGCTCGGAGGTTGGTTATTGTTTTACATGCATGAATGACCGTTGAATGATCTTTTCCACCAAATGAGTTACCGATTTCAGGCAAACTCATCGTTGTCAGCTCTCTAGCTATAGACATCGCTATCTGTCTTGGCCTGGTAAGATTTCGCGTTCGCTTTTTTGAAAGCAAATCAGCCATTTTAATTCTGTAATAGTCCGCAACTGTCTTTTGTATGTTATCTATGGAAACCAAGCGACTTTGGGCTACCAGAATGTCCTTAAGTGATTCTTTTGCTGTTTCAACGGAAATGGCTTTTTTGTGAAATTTCGCAAATGCTTCCACTCTCTTTAATGCGCCTTCCAGTTCTCGGACATTTGAATTTACATGCTTTGCTATAAAAAAGGCGACGTCGTCATTCAGCTGGCTGCCACTAATTGAGGCCTTTTTTAATAATATGGCCACACGCATCTCCAGTTCCGGAGGTTCAATGGCAACGGTCAACCCCCAACCGAAGCGCGATACTAATCGGCTTTCTAAACCAGTTATTTCTTTTGGAAAGGTATCGCTTGTCAGTATTACCTGTTTGTGCGAATCAACCAATGTATTGAATGCATAAAAGAATTCCTCCTGTGTTTTTGCCTTGCCCGCAAAAAACTGAATGTCATCAATTAGCAGCACGTCCAAAGAATGATAAAACTGCTTGAATTCTTCAAATTTATTCGTTTGGTAGGCACGGACAACATCTGCGACATATCTTTCAGCGTGCATATAAGAGATTTTTGATTCAGGTTTGCTAAGTTGTATTTGATTGCCAATTGCCTGCAATAAATGAGTTTTTCCCAGACCAACACCGCCGTAAATAAAGAGCGGGTTATAAGATACGCCAGGTAAACCAGCCACTTGTGTGGCTGCGGCGAAAGCCAATTGGTTCGCTTTACCGATTATAAAGTTTTCAAATGTCAGGCTGGGATTTAGTTTTCCATAGCCCCGGAAAGAGGCTTCGATCTTGGGTTTGTCAGGAATTGTATTTTTTGCCTTTTCTGGGGCGTGGTAATTTGGCGAATTATTTACTGGTTCCAGGATACGAAACTCAAACTTGGGTACATGCGTCAATGCCAAACCTGCTTGGCGACTGATTTCTGGCAAAAAACGCTCTTGAACAACTTTTAAGGTAAAACTATTTGGCGCAGTAAGCACCAGAGCCCCGTTTTCGCTTTTGAGATCAAGGGGTTTAATCCACGAATTATATTGTTGTTGCGGCAAACTCTTTTTGAAAGAGTTGAGGCATGTATTCCAGAAAGAAATGTCCAGCATGTTTTGGTTCCGACAGATTCCAGCAAAATTCCATAGTCGGCATTCTACAGGGCATGCAAAAACTTATCCACAGGCCATTGCATTAATCAAAATTGACTTGACACATATGGCGTAACGCTTTGTAATAGCGCGCTTTACGAATTACCGAGGACTTAAGCATGAAACGTACATACCAACCTTCTGTTATCAAAAGAAAGCGCACTCATGGGTTTTTAGTGCGTATGAAGACACGCGGCGGCCGTGCTGTCATCAGAGCCCGCCGTGCCAAAGGCCGTGCCAGACTCGCTGTCTAGTCGCTCAGGAAAATTTTCCGCTGCCAGCAAATTGTCGCGTGCAGTCGGTTTTGAACACGTTATACAAGCGGAAAATATTGCTGACAAACAGTTCAAAATATTTTTTGTTCCAAATTCCAAGAAAAATGCCCGCCTTGGGATAATTACAAGCAAAAGAGCAATACCCCGTGCGGTAAATCGAAACCATCTAAAGAGAATCATTCGGGAAACGTTTCGCCATCACAATATAAAGCGCTCTAGGCTGGACGTGGTTGTGATGGTGAAACGCAGCTATCCCGGTATGGCAGGTGCGCGATTAGATAATCTGAAAATGTTATTCAACCAACTAGAAAACAGATGCGCAGATTTTTAATCAAGCTGATACAAGGCTATCAATACCTGATCAGTCCGCTCACCCCTCCGACCTGCAGGTTTACCCCAAGTTGTTCCAATTATTCCCGTGAAGTCATTGAAAAACACGGTGTCATTAAAGGTGGTTGGCTCAGCATTAAGCGATTGTTGCGTTGTAATCCCTGGAACCCGGGCGGATACGACCCCGCGCCCTAACCTTAGGCTTGATCATGGATCTTCAAAGAATATTTTTGTTTTTAATTTTCTCATTTTCATTGATGCTGGTTTGGGATGGGTGGCAACGCCATGAGCATCCGGAGCAGCAGATCAAGGAGCAGTCGCAAGCAAAATCTCAGGCAACCGTTCCTAGCGAAAAGCAGCAAGCGCTTGATTCAGAGAATGGAAAATTGTCGGCAAGCATAGATCAACGGTCGGCCCATCAAGTAGAAGGCAAGACCATTAAGGTCAAAACTGATTATCTCGAAGCGGAAATCAATACGCTTGGTGGCGATATCAGTTATCTGGCTTTGCTTAAGCAGCCGGATACGCTTGATAAGAGTAAACCGCTGGTTCTATTCAATCGTGGCGCGGGTACGCATAATTATTTTGCGCAAAGCGGGCTTATTGGTGCCGGGCTGCCTAACCACAATACCCTGTTTGATGCTGAGCAGGATCAATATGAGCTTTCAGGAAATGCAGATCAGGTGCAGGTCAGACTCAAAGCAGCGGGTGACTCCAAGCTGAAGGTGACCAAGGTAATCACTTTTCACAAAAGCAGTTATCTGATTGATATTGCCTTCGAAATGGAAAACCAGGGTCAGCAACCCGTTACGGCAAGCAGTTACTTTCAGTTGATCCGGGATAGCGTGGCACCGGCGGGCAGCCTGCGTTTTTTGCCGACATACACCGGTGTTGAGGTTTATACGGACAAGGAAAAGCTGAAAAAGGTTAGCTTCGCTGATGTAGACAAGGGAAAACTGGAGTATCCCAAACAATCGGACAACGGCTGGATAGGGATTCTGCAGCACTACTTTGTGTCAGCATGGCTGCCGAGGGAAAACTCTGACCGTGAGTACTTTACACACAAGCTTGAGGGAGGACTGTATTCAGTAGGGGTCGTTTTACCGAGTATGGTTATTGATCCGGGTCAAACAGCGAGCGAGAGTACCAGGCTTTATGCGGGGCCAACGGAGGCCACTCTGGACAAGATCGCGCCCGGTTTTGGGCTTACGGTCGATTATGGATGGTTGACGGTCATAGCTGTTCCGATATTCTGGGTGATGTCATGGTTCCATTCCTGGACACATAACTGGGGTGTTGCGATCATTTTGCTCACTTTTTTGATCAAGCTGTTGTTTTTCCCCCTTTCTGCGGCCAGTTACCGTTCTATGGCCAAGATGCGATTGGTTGCGCCCAAGTTGGAAAAAATTAAGAAACAGTACGCAGACGACCGCGAGCAACTGAATCGCGCCATGATGGATTTATATAAAACAGAAAAAATAAACCCGTTGGGGGGTTGTTTGCCAGTGGTAATCCAAATCCCTGTTTTTATTGCTTTGTATTGGTCCATTTTGGGAAGCGTTGAGATGCGCTACGCCCCGTTCTTTGGCTGGATAACAAATTTGTCCGCACCAGATCCATATTATGTTTTGCCATTGATAATGGGGGCGAGCATGATCATCCAGATGCGGCTCAACCCCAAACCGGCTGACCCGATGCAAGCCAAGGTAATGCAATTCATGCCTATAGTTTTCAGCGTGATGTTTTTCTTTTTCCCGGCGGGCTTGGTGTTGTACTCCATTGTGAATAATGTGCTTTCCATTACGCAGCAGTGGTTCATTACTCGACGTGCCGAGGCTGAGACCAAAGGTGTTGCCGCCAAACGCTGATACGATCGTTGCGGTTGCGACTGCACAAGGGCGGGGTGGGATAGGTGTAGTTCGTATGTCCGGGCGCAACGTCCGGATGTTAGCCAAAGCCATCTTGGGAAATCTGCCCAAACCACGGTTTGCGACATTTGCCAATTTCCTCAATAACGAGGGTGATGTCCTGGATCAGGGCATCGCCTTGTATTTTCCGGCACCAAATTCGTATACAGGCGAGGACGTCCTGGAATTGCAGGGCCATGGCGGTACAGCCGTACTGCAAATACTGTTACAGCGCTGTATTGATTTGGGTGCACGGCTAGCGCAACCGGGTGAATTCACACGACGCGCTTTCCTGAATGACAAGATCGATCTCGCGCAGGCTGAAAGTGTCGCTGACCTGATAGATGCCAATACTTCAGAAGCGGCAAAAAGCGCGATCCGCTCTCTGCGCGGGGATTTTTCTGCCGCCATTCGAGAAATGGTTGAGGAGTTGATCCATTTGCGCATGTTGGTCGAGGCGATGCTCGATTTTCCCGAAGAAGACTTAGACATTGCTGACCTCAAGCGACGCGAAGATTTGTTAAAGAACATCAGATCCAAATTGCAACAAACGCTGGAGACCGCCAAACAGGGTAGTTTGCTGCGTGAGGGTGCCCACGTTGTGATTGCAGGCCAACCTAACGTGGGGAAGTCTAGTTTGTTGAATCGGTTAGCTGGTGACGACGTGGCTTTGGTCAGCCACATTCCCGGAACTACCAGAGATGTAATTCGTCAAGCCATACAGATCAGGGGTGTTCCGCTGCATATTATTGATACGGCCGGGCTGCGGGAATCACAGGATGCAGTGGAAAACATGGGTATCGAACGTACCCGCCAAACCTTGTCCCGTGCTGATTTGATACTGCTGCTTCTGGATGCGAGCAAGGGCATGACACTTGAAGATGAGTCAATACTTGCCAAGCTGCCTGGAGAGATACCCAGAGTGCTCGTGTATAACAAAGCTGATCTTTTGACGAGTAAGCCAGGTGTGGGCTTTGAAGCAAGTGCTCCATATGTCCTCGTTTCAGCAAAAACCGGTGAAGGTATGGAAATATTGCTTTCCAGTTTGCTGGATGCGGTGGGTTGGAGGGACCTGGAAACTGGCGCTTTTATGGCGCGCGAACGCCACCTTCGTGCTTTGTCCCTCGCAGAAACCAATCTGAAAAATGCCCAAACTTTACTGAACATGCCTGAACTCTTTGCTGAAGAGTTGCGTTTGGCGCAACGAGCGCTTAATGAAATTACGGGTGAATTTACTTCCGATGACTTGCTTGGAGAGATTTTCAGCAGGTTTTGCATAGGAAAATAAGCATAATTGTTCCACGTGAAACATGACATTTGGGATTGCGTCAGAGCTGTTGTATGATGCGCGTCCTTTTCAATGCAGTACAGACATGGAATTTCCTGGCGCATTTGATGTGATTGTGGTGGGTGGTGGGCACGCTGGGACCGAGGCGGCCCTGGCTAGCGCACGCGCAGGCTGCAACACCCTGTTGCTCAGCCACAACATCGAAACGCTCGGACAAATGTCCTGCAATCCCTCGATCGGCGGGATAGGCAAGGGACATTTGGTCAAGGAAGTGGATGCCTTGGGTGGTGCGATGGCCGCCGCCACGGACGAAGCCGGAATCCAGTTTCGAATACTGAATTCAAGCAAAGGCCCGGCGGTCAGAGCCACTCGAGCTCAGGCAGATCGGCTGCTCTACAAGCAAGCAATACGTGCACGCCTGGAAAAACAACCCAATCTTTGGCTGTTTCAGCAAGCGGTAGACGACTTGATGTTTGAGCAGGACCGTGTATGCGGAGTGATAACCCAGCTAGGATTGAAATTCAGGGCGAAGACGGTGGTATTAACCACGGGTACATTCCTATCCGGTCTGATTCATGTTGGCCAGTCGAACTATCAGGCCGGCCGAGCGGGAGATCCGCCATCTGTAAGTTTGGCACATCGTTTGCGTGAGCTGAGACTGCCGGTTGGAAGATTGAAAACCGGCACACCTCCGCGTATCGATGGACGAACCATAGATTACTCAGTGATGCAGGAGCAAAAGGGTGATGAGCCGGTGCCTGTGTTTTCATTCATGGGAAAAGCAGAATGGCATCCAAAACAATTGCCTTGCTGGATCACCGAGACCAACCAGAAGACACATGAAATAATTCGCAACGGCCTGGATCGTTCACCATTGTTTACCGGTGTAATTGAGGGGGTCGGGCCGCGCTATTGCCCTTCGATCGAAGACAAAATAACCCGCTTTGCGGAAAAAACCTCGCACCAGATCTTTCTTGAGCCTGAGGGTTTGACCACGCATGAAGTCTACCCCAACGGGATTTCCACGAGCTTGCCGTTTGATGTGCAACTAGATTTGGTTCGATCCATCAAGGGATTGAAAAACGCGCATATATTGCGACCCGGATATGCCATCGAATATGACTATTTTGATCCTTGCGGTTTGAAAAGCTCACTGGAAACCAAGGCAATCAAGGGCCTATTTTTCGCTGGACAAATAAACGGAACGACAGGCTACGAGGAAGCAGCCGCCCAGGGTTTGTTGGCGGGGTTGAACGCCGCTTTACAGGTCAAGGAGCAAGATGCCTGGTGTCCGCGCAGAAGTGAAGCCTACTTGGGCGTACTGGTTGACGATCTGATTACACGGGGAGTTTCTGAACCCTATCGAATGTTTACCAGCCGCGCAGAATACCGCTTGCAATTGCGCGAGGACAATGCGGATCTGAGACTGACTGAAATTGGACGCAAATTGGGCATCGTCGATGAGGCACGGTGGCAGGCATTCCAGCAAAAACGTGAAGAGATAGACCGCGAGCAAGAGCGGTTGAGAAACTCTTGGGTGAACCCGCGCCTAATGCCGGTAGAAGACGCAATCAGGGTATTGGGTAAACCAATCGAGCGCGAATATTCGCTGCATGAGTTGTTGCGGCGACCAGATGTAAGCTACACAAGTCTGTTAACCTTGCCTGGCGCAGGTTGCGGAGTGGCTGATGCAAAAGTTGCTGAACAAGTAGAAACTCAGGCCAAGTATCATGGCTATATTGAACGGCAGAGCGAGGAAATAGCGCGCAACGAACACTATGAAGCCTTGTTGTTGCCAGGCTTATTCGACTATTCCCAAGTGCGCGGACTATCCATTGAAGTACAGCAAAAGCTTAATTTTCATAAACCAGAGACAATAGGCCAGGCTGCACGTATTTCCGGTATTACGCCTGCGGCGATTTCCCTTTTGCTGGTGCATCTGAAACGGGGCTTTCGCGCAACACCTCCAGCGCAGAAATCGGCATGAGCTTGCCGGAAGAATTGCAACTCGGCATAGCACAACTGGGAATCGTGCTTGGTGTAAAGATCCAGGCAAAGTTGCTGGATTATTTGGCCTTGCTGAACAAGTGGAACAAGGTCTACAACCTGACCGCGATACGCGATCCCCGTCAAATGGTGAGTCATCACTTACTTGATAGCCTGTCTGTTCTGAGACACTTATGGCCTGGCCGGTGGCTGGATGTGGGGTGTGGCGCGGGTTTGCCCGGAGTGGTTTTGGCGATTGCGCAGCCGGATTGGCATTTTACTTTGCTGGACAGCAACAGCAAAAAGGCCAGTTTTGTGCAGCAGGCGATTATTGAATTGGGATTGACCAACGCAAACGTAATTTGCGCACGCGCAGAAGATTGGCAGCCAGAAGAAAAATTTGATGGGATTATTTCTCGCGCATACACAGAGTTGGGGAATTTCTTGCGCAGCACGCGGCACTTGATGGCGGAACATGGACGTTGGGCGGCGATGAAGGGTTCTCCAGAGCAGGAATTGGAGAGATTGCCGGGAGGTTGCAGGATAGAGCGCGTCATACAATTACAGGTACCAGGTTTGCATGCGGCTCGCAGTCTGGTAATTGCAACATGCAGCGGGAGCGAGTCCACATGACCAAGATATTGGCAGTAACCAATCAAAAAGGCGGCGTGGGTAAAACCACAACCGCCGTAAACCTTGCCGCCAGTCTGGCCGCTGCCAAACAGCGTGTGCTGCTGATCGACCTGGATCCGCAGGGGAATGCCACCATGGGCAGCGGCATCGACAAGCGGGACTTGCGGGCAAGTATCTATGAAGTTTTGCTGGGCAGCAAATCGATAGTCGAAGCACGGATCCATGCCGATGCCGGCAAATATGACCTGCTGCCCGCCAATCGCGACTTGGCTGGCGCAGAGATCGAACTAGTGGATATACCGCACCGTGAAATGAGGCTAAGAGACGCACTGCAACTCGTTGCCGCAGACTATGAATACGTGTTGATCGACTGTCCCCCGGCGCTTAATTTGCTTACATTGAATGGGCTGTGTGCGGCCAAGTCGGTAATGATACCCATGCAATGCGAATACTATGCGCTGGAAGGGTTGAGTGATCTTGTGAATACGATAAGAAAGGTGCGCGCAAACCTGAACCCTGAATTGGAAATTGAGGGATTGCTGCGCACCATGTTCGATCCGCGCAATGCGCTGGCTCAGCAGGTTTCCGATCAACTGGAAGAACATTTCGGCAACAAAGTCTATCGCACTGTCATTCCGCGGAACGTGCGTCTAGCTGAAGCCCCAAGCTTTGGTGTCCCGGTCTTGTACCACGATAAATTGTCAAAGGGTACACAGGCGTATCTTGCGCTGGCCGGGGAGTTATTGAACAACGCGGTGCAACCAACTGCACTGGTATAAAGGGATTCATTATGGCAAAGCTTCACAAGGGATTGGGACGTGGTCTGGATGCATTGCTATCGGGGGGCAACAGCGAAAAAGACGAGGTGATGCGTGATTTGAATGTCACCCTTCTTAAACCGGGCAAGTACCAGCCGCGCACACATATGGACGAGGCATCGCTGAACGATCTGGCAGCATCGATCAAAGCTCAGGGGATCATGCAGCCGATATTGGTACGGCAACTCGCCGACAGCAGCTATGAAATCATCGCAGGGGAAAGACGCTGGCGTGCCGCGCAACTGGCGGGGTTGAGTCATGTGCCGGTGTTGGTGCGTAGCGTGCCGGACAATGCCGCGCTGGCGATGGCGCTGATCGAGAACATCCAGCGTGAAAACCTGAATCCGCTGGAAGAAGCGGTGGGCATACAACGATTGATCGATGAGTTCAAGATGACACACCAAATCGCCGCGGATGCGGTGGGGCGTTCGCGCAGCGCTGCCAGTAACCTGTTGCGCCTGTTGAAACTGCCCAAGGCGGTGCAGAATCTGTTGATGGAAAACAAACTGGACATGGGCCACGCGCGAGCATTGCTGTCGTTGGAAAGTGCACAACAGATAATGCTCGCCAACAAGATCGTTCTGCAACAACTGTCGGTGCGCGATACCGAAAAGTTGGTGCAGAAGAAATCGCACGAACCAGGAACAAACGCCAAACCCAAGAAAGCGGCCAAGGTCAGCCGCGATACACAGCGATTGCAGGACGATATGAGCGCATATCTTGGAACGCGCGTGGAAATCAAGCAAGGACAGAAAGGCGGGGGAAAATTGGTCGTCGAATATGCAAACCATGACCAACTGGACGAGTTCCTGAACAGGCTCAAAAAGGGAAATTAAGTTGAGTAAACCGGTTGCAGATATACAGCAACAATGTTTGACACCCTCTGAAATCGCCGCTATCATCCCCGCGCTTTTGGATGTTGAAGCCAAAGAAAGAAAAATAGCGCGTCAAATGGTCTTGCTGCAAATAGTTGTCACACTGATTGCTGCAAGCATCGTGTACAGCACAAACGGCTCACCGCAATTTGCATTTGCGGTTTTAAGCGGGGGGGGCGTGTCTGCGGCCAACGGAGCAATGTTGGCCTGGAGAATGTCCAGATCTACCTTGCGCGCAGCCAGTGAAGTATCCGATTCCCGTGCCGTGCATAAACAACTCCGGCTTTTGTATTTTTACGCCGCCGAAAGATATTTGGTGGTCGTCACGCTCCTTGCCTTGTGCATGGCAGCGCTAAAATTGTCACCATTGGCATTGCTGGCAGGTTTCGCAACGGGCCAGGCCGTTCTACTGGTGGCGCGTTTATTGTTGAGACAAATTTGAGACAGAGATAGCGAATAAAAATGTCTAGCGAAGCACAAACATCTTCCGAATACATAAAGCACCACTTGCAAAACTTGACCTTTGGCCATCTGCAAAATGGCACTTGGGGAGTCGCACACACCCCGGAAGAAGCCAAAGCGATGGGATTTTGGGCGCTAAACATCGATACATTGCTGATGTCCCTACTGCTGGGGGCGGTAATCATGTTCGTGTTCCACCGCGCAGCGAGAAGCATTTCGAACGGCGTGCCCAGCGGACTCCAGAACTTTTGCGAGTGGGCCATTGAATTTGTCGATGGCAGCGTACGCGGTTCGTTCACCGCAAAGAACGATCTGGTTGCCCCACTGGCGCTGACCATATTCTTCTGGGTATTTGCGATGAACCTGATGGATTTGTTGCCGGTAGACTACGTGCCATTTGTGATGCATAAACTCGGTGTACCCTTTTTCAAGTTGGTACCTTCTACCGATCCGAACGCGACATTCGGCATGGCGATTGGCGTATTCTTGCTGGTGCTCTATTACAGCGTCAAGATGAAAGGCGTGGGCGGGTTCCTGGGTGAATTGACATTGCAGCCGTTCGGCAAATGGGGCATGCCCGTCAACCTGTTGCTGGAGGGCGTCAATCTGATCGCCAAACCAATCTCCCTGGCGCTGCGGCTGTTTGGCAACATGTACGCCGGTGAAATGATCTTCATTCTGATTGCGCTGATGGGCGGTGCATGGGCCGGCTTGACGCTGGGCAACACCACTTTGTACGGATCGCAGATTCTGTTGTCGCTGGGCTGGGGGATATTCCATATCCTTATCGTCACCCTGCAGGCGTTCATCTTCATGACGCTGACCATCGTGTACCTGGACATGGCACACCAGGAACATCATTGATCCGGATCACTTAACAACTATTTTATCAACTTAACTTTTTTAAACAGGAGAATTAAAAAATGAATGAGGCAACTGCACTGCTGTACATCGCCGGAGCGCTGATGATGGGTCTGGGCGCGCTGGGCGCGGCCGTTGGTATCGGTATTCTGGGCGGCCGCTTTTTGGAAGGCGCGGCTCGCCAGCCTGAACTCATCCCGATGCTGCGTACCCAGTTCTTCGTGGTGATGGGCCTGGTCGATGCGGTGCCGATGATTGCTGTCGGTATCGCGATGTACGTTCTGTTTGCGAAGGCCGGTTAATTCGCCATAAGCGACAACGCATAATTTTAGAAAGGAAGCTTGCATGAATATCAATGCAACTCTTCTCGCGCAGACGATCATGTTCGCACTGTTCGTGTGGTTCTGCATGAAGTTCGTCTGGCCCCCGATCATGGCCGCGCTGGAACAACGCAAAAAGCATATCGCCGACGGATTGGCTGATGCGGAGCGGGCGAAGCATGATCTGGAAATGGCCGCCAAGCGTTCAGCGGAGCTTTTGCGTGAAGCCAAGGAAAAGGTCAGTGAGATCGTGGCCAACGGAGAAAAACGTGCCAGCGAAATCGTCGAGGCTGCCAAGAACCAGGCCAAGGTAGAAGGCGATCGCATCATCGCCGGCGCCAAGGCCGAGATAGACCAGGAAGTCTTTCGCGCCAAGGAGCAGCTGCGCACCCAGGTCTCGTCGATTGCGCTTGCGGGCGCGAGCAAGATACTCGGCCGTGAAATCGATGCCAAGGCACACAATGACCTGCTCGCCAAACTCGTTGCGGAAATCAAATAGCCATGGCCGAAGCCCTAACCACAGCCAGACCCTATGCACAGGCGGCATTCGAAGAAGCGCTGAAGCTTGGCGATCTGAAAGGCTGGTCTGGCATGCTGCTGTCGCTCAACGAAGTGATCTGCCATCCGGAAGTTCGCGCGGTTATCACCAGTCCGCGTTTCCCCAGATCCCAGATCGAAAAATTGATGGAAGGGTTGTTGGACAGCCAGGCAAAGCTGCAGCAACGCAATTTCGTCAGGATACTGGTGGACAACCAGCGCCTGTTGCTGTTGCCGGAAATAGTCTCGATCTTCGAAGCGTTGCGCGCCGAAGCGGAGAGCACCGTGAATGTCGAAGTGGACTCTGCCTTCGAATTGTCAGCGGCCCAACAGGAAAAGATCATCAGTTCCCTGAAGGCGCGCATGGGGCGCGAAATCAAGCTGGTCTGCAAAGTTAACAAGGAATTGTTGGGCGGTGTGGTCATCCGCGCCGGAGACAAGGTGATCGATGGTTCTGCGCGTACCCGTCTCGGTGAAATGGCGAATGCGCTTGCGTAATCGCAAACACATTGTCCTGATAAAAAAGATATATCAATGAGGAAATCCACATGAAGCTCAACCCTTCTGAAATTAGCAATCTGATACGCAGCCGCATCGAAAACTTCGAGGCGCTGACCCAAGCGCGCACCGAGGGCACGGTTGTCAGTGTCACCGACGGTATTGTTCGTGTTCACGGTCTTTCCGACGTGATGCAGGGCGAAATGCTGGAATTCCCCGGCAACACCTTCGGTCTGGCGCTCAACCTCGAGCGTGATTCTGTAGGCGCGGTAATTCTGGGTGAGTATGAGCATATCACCGAAGGCGACACGGTTAAATGCACCGGCCGCATTCTGGAAGTGCCGGTCGGGCCTGAGTTATGCGGCCGTGTGGTGAACGCGCTGGGCCAGCCGATTGACGGCAAGGGCCCGGTCAACACACAGATGACCGACAAGATTGAAAAGGTGGCACCGGGCGTGATCGCCCGCAAGTCGGTTGATCAACCGGTACAGACCGGTTTGAAATCCATCGATTCCATGGTGCCTATCGGCCGCGGACAACGCGAATTGATCATTGGCGACCGCCAGACCGGCAAGACGGCTGTGGCAGTGGATACCATCATCAATCAAAAAGGCCAGAACATGACCTGCGTGTACGTGGCTGTCGGCCAAAAGGCGTCGACCATCGCCAACGTGGTGCGCAAGCTGGAAGAACATGGAGCGCTGGGTTACACCATTGTGGTCGCAGCGACCGCCTCCGATTCTGCCGCGATGCAATTCCTCGCGCCGTACGCCGGTTGCACGATGGGCGAATATTTCCGCGATCGCGGCCAGGACGCGCTGATCGTCTATGACGACCTGACCAAGCAAGCCTGGGCATACCGCCAGATATCCCTGTTGTTGCGCCGTCCGCCGGGTCGCGAAGCCTATCCCGGCGACGTGTTTTATCTGCACTCGCGCTTGCTGGAACGCGCCGCCCGCGTCAATGCCGACTATGTCGAAGCCTTCACCAAAGGCGCGGTGAAAGGCCAGACCGGTTCACTGACCGCATTGCCCATCATCGAGACTCAGGCTGGCGACGTGTCCGCATTCGTGCCGACCAACGTCATCTCCATCACCGACGGCCAGATTTTCTTGGAGACCGATCTGTTCAACGCAGGCATCCGCCCCGCGATAAACGCCGGCGTCTCGGTGTCGCGCGTGGGTGGCGCGGCGCAAACGAAGGTGATCAAGAAACTCGGCGGCGGCGTGCGTCTGGCACTGGCCCAGTATCGCGAACTGGCTGCCTTCGCGCAGTTCGCATCAGACTTGGACGAAGCGACCCGCAAGCAGCTGGAGCGCGGCCGCCTGGTGACCGAGCTGATGAAGCAGCTGCAATATGCGCCGCTGTCGGTGGCGGCCATGGCCGTCACGCTTTTCGCGGTCAACAAGGGCTATTTCGACGACGTGCCGGTGAACAAGGCGCTGGCGTTCGAGGCAGCGTTGCACACCTTTCTGAAATCCAACAACAAGACCCTGCTGGATGCGATCGAATCCAGCAAGGACCTCAATGCCGACCATGAAAAACTGCTGTCCGCAGCGATAGAGAAATTCAAGTCCACAGCTGTTTATTAAGGCGGGGTGACAGATGGCTGGCAGTAAAGAGATTCGTGCGAAGATCAAGAGCGTAGAAAATACACGCAAGATCACGCGCGCCATGGAGATGGTCGCCGCGGCCAAAATGCGCAAGGCGCAGGAACGCATGCGGGCGGCGCGTCCCTACGCTGAAAAGATCCGCGCTGTGGCGGCGCACCTGTCGCGCGCCAACCCCGAATACAGGCATCCCTTTCTGGTGAAGCGCGACGAGATTCGCAACATCGGCCTGATCGTGGTGACCTCAGACAAGGGATTGTGCGGCGGTCTGAACACCAACATCCTGAGGCTTGCGGTGAACCGCATGAAGTCATGGGAGAGCGAGGGCAAAGGTTTGCTGGTTTGCCCGATCGGCAACAAGGGGCTGGGTTTCATGTCGCGCATAGGCGCCAAGGTCAAATCCCATCTGACCGGCCTCGGTGACACGCCCCATATCGAGAAACTGATCGGCGCGGTGAAGCTGATGCTGGATGCCTATACGGCGGGTGAGATCGACGCGGTACACATCAGCTATAACCATTTCATCAACACCATGAAACAGGAGCCGTGCGTGGAGCAATTGCTGCCGCTCAGCGGCGAGCAGATGGGAACCGCCGAGGGCAGCTGGGATTACATCTATGAACCGGATGCCAAGCAGGTGATCGATGAATTGCTGGTTCGCTATACCGAATCGCTGGTTTACCAGGCTGTGGTGGAAAACATGGCGTCCGAGCAAAGCGCCCGGATGGTCGCGATGAAGGCCGCATCGGACAACGCAAAGAGCGTGATCGGCGAGCTCAAGCTGATCTACAACAAGGCGCGCCAGGCGGCGATTACTCGCGAGATTTCGGAGATCGTGAGTGGTGCAGCCGCTGTCGGCTGATGCCGGAGCGAACAAAACAAAATTAATCTAGACGGGGAATCATAAAATGAATCAAGGAAAGATTGTTCAGTGCATCGGAGCGGTGGTCGACATCGAATTTCCGCGCGATCACATGCCCAAAGTGTATGAAGCACTGCAGCTCGCGGATGCAGGATCGTCAACCGCCGAAGCGGGCTTGACCTTTGAAGTGGAACAGCAGCTTGGTGATGGCGTGGTCCGGACCATCGCGATGGGCTCGTCGGACGGCTTGCGCAGGGGCATGGCCGTGAATGCCAGCGGCAGCGGAATCAAGGTCCCGGTCGGCAGCGGCACGCTGGGCCGCATCATGGATGTGCTGGGCCGCCCGATCGACGACGCAGGCGAGATCAAGTGCGACGAAAAACGCGAGATCCACCAGAAAGCACCGAAATTCGACGAACTGTCGCCGTCAGTGGACCTGCTGGAGACCGGCATCAAGGTGATCGACCTTGTTTGCCCGTTTGCCAAAGGCGGCAAGGTCGGACTGTTCGGTGGCGCCGGTGTGGGCAAGACTGTGAACATGATGGAACTGATCAACAACATCGCCAAGCAGCACAGCGGGCTGTCGGTTTTCGCCGGCGTGGGCGAGCGGACCCGCGAAGGCAACGACTTCTACCACGAGATGAAGGATTCCAACGTGCTGGACAAGGTCTCGATGGTGTTCGGCCAGATGAACGAACCGCCCGGCAACCGCCTGCGCGTGGCGTTGACGGGTTTGACCATGGCGGAAAAATTCCGCGATGAAGGCCGCGACATCCTGTTTTTCGTCGACAACATCTATCGTTACACCCTGGCCGGTACCGAAGTGTCCGCCTTGCTGGGGCGCATGCCCTCCGCGGTGGGTTACCAGCCGACACTGGCGGAAGAAATGGGCCGCCTGCAAGAGCGTATTACTTCCACCAAGGTTGGGTCGATCACCTCGATCCAGGCCGTATACGTGCCGGCCGACGACTTGACCGACCCGTCACCGGCAACCACCTTTTTGCACCTTGACTCTACCGTGGTGTTGAGCCGCGATATTGCTTCGCTCGGAATCTATCCTGCGGTTGATCCTCTCGATTCCACTTCGCGCCAGCTCGACCCGCTGGTGGTGGGCGAAGAACATTACAATGTCGCGCGCAAGGTGCAGTCTACGTTGCAACGCTACAAGGAGTTGCGCGACATCATCGCGATTCTGGGCATGGACGAACTGTCTCCGGAAGACAAATTGGCCGTCGCGCGTGCCCGCAAGATCCAGCGCTTCCTGTCCCAGCCGTTCCACGTGGCGGAAGTGTTCACCGGCAGCCCCGGAAAATATGTCACGCTGAAAGAAACCATCAAAGGCTTCAAGGGTATCGTCGACGGCGAATACGATCACCTGCCGGAACAGGCGTTCTATATGGTCGGGGGCATCGAAGAGGCGGTTGAAAAGGCCAAAACGCTGCAATAGGAATGGGGACAACCATGGCAATGACCGTACATGTCGACGTCGTTAGCGCGGAAGCGTCGATCTTCTCAGGACTGGCAGAAATGGTCGTGGTTCCCGGCGTGATGGGCGAGCTGGGAATCTATCCAGGCCACACGGCGTTGATGACGCGCATCAAACCTGGCTCGGTCAGGATCAAACGGCCTGACCAGGAGCAGCAGGAGCTTATCTACGTGTCCGGCGGCATGCTCGAGATACAGCCTGGCGTAGTGACCGTGCTGGCCGACACCGCGATACGCGGCGGCGATCTCGACGAGGCTCGTGCACAGCAAGCCAAACAAGAGGCAGAAGAAGCGATGAAAACTCGAGCATCCGACATCGACTACGCACAGGCCCAGGCCGAGTTGGCGGAAGCAATTGCACAACTTGCGGCGATCAAGCATCTGCGCAAGCAAAGCGGGTATTAGGGTTCAGCGCCTGAAATAAGAAAAGCAGCTTAGGCTGCTTTTTTTATCGGTTTCTTCAAGTAGCGCAATCAAGAACGCTCATGTGCTCGCCAGACCAGCATGCGATTGTTGGAAGGCATCGAGATATCGCGCGCCAGGCCCAGCCCGTGAGAGGCGGCAAGTTCCTCGACGGCCTCGAAATCGCGCACACCGCTGTTCGGGTCCCGCAACTTAAGCCATGCATCGAATCGGGCATTGCCTTCGGAAGTGAAATTGCCGCCGTAATTGTAGGGACCGTATAGGCACACATATCCGCCCGGAACGATGATCCGGGCGATATGCGCGAACATGCGCCGGACTTCCGGCCAGGAGATGATGTGTACCGTATTGGCATTGAAGATCGCGTCCACCGTTGTAACAGGCCAGTGCGCATCGTTGACGTCTATTGCCAGCGGTGCCAGAACATTGGCCAGTTGTGCCTCGTCCAGCCATGCCCGGATACCTGCAAGATTGCCTGACAATTCTGAAGGTTGCCAGGTCAAATGAGGAAGTTCACGGGCAAAATATACGGCATGCTGCCCGGTGCCGCTGGCAATCTCGAGTACCCGCGCAGGTGCAGTGAATACTTGCTTCAGCACGGCAAGGATAGGGGCTTTGTTCTTTTCGCTGGATTCGGCGTAGGGTTTCATGGAAATATTCTGGTAAATTTGGGACACATTGTAGATTATGCGGCCACAGCCTAGCGCACCATGAATGCGCCCATCCTCAAGATCATCGAAAACCTCGCGGAAATCAACGCGGCGGAGTGGGATGCGATCACCGGGAATAATCCGTTTGTGTCGCATGCCTATTTGTATGCCCTGCAACAAAGCGGATGTACCTCGGCCCAACTCGGCTGGCAGGCGCAATTTATCACCCTGTGGCAGCAGGGGCGTCTGCAGGGTGCGATACCGCTGTACGTGAAGATGAACTCCTATGGCGAACATGTGTTCGACTGGGCATGGGCGGATGCTTACCATCGGCACGGGTTGCGCTATTACCCGAAACTCGTTTGCACGGTGCCGTTCACGCCAGTTACCGGACCGCGTTTGTTGGCTGCCCCCGGTTTGGATCGGGATGAAGTTCGTAAGCTGCTGCTGAAAGCTGCGCTGGAATATGCAGAAGAAACGGCCATGTCGTCTCTGCACTGTCTGTTTCCGGATGAAGCAGATTCGCTGCTGATGCAGCAACAGGGCATGATGCTGCGCCAGGACGTGCAGTTTCACTGGCAAAATCCGGGATACAAGGATTTTGAGGAATACCTTGCCGCGCTCAGCCGCGACAAGCGCAAGCGTATTAGACAGGAACGGCGCCGGGTGAATGAGGCGGGAATCCGATTACGCTGTGTGACAGGGGAAAGCGCGACGGTGCAACAGTGGTCCTTCTTCGCATCCTGTTATGCGCATACCAGGCAATTGCACCATTCGCCGCCCGCACTGAACGAGGATTTCTTCCAGCGTATCGGTGCAGCACTGCCTCACAACACCATGCTGGTGATCGCGACTCGCGAGGGCAAACCGATCGCGAGCGCGCTGAATATTGTCACCGGGGATGTGCTGTACGGGCGTTCGTGGGGTGCGTTCGAATATCATCCGGGCTTGCATTTCGAGGCTTGCTATTATCAGGCGATCGAGTTTTGCATCGCGCGGGGTATCAAGACATTCGAAGGCGGGGCGCAGGGCGAGCACAAATTGGCGCGCGGATTTTTGCCGGTAACGACCCGGTCTGCCCACTGGCTGGCGCATCCCGAATTTTCCCGAGCGATCGGCAATTTCTTGGACCGCGAAACCGATGCAATTTCAGAGTACGTGAATGAACTGAATAACAGAAGCCCGTTCAAAAAACAAACCTGATCGATGCATGTCCGGTGGTTGAGCATTCCTGAAAAGGCACATGAAATACGGTAAACCAAATTCCATGAAACCTACCTGGCCAGCAATATCCTAAACAGGCGATATAACGCCGTCCAGACTGCAAGGAAGGTGAGCCAGATGGCAACCCCGACGATAATGGCAAATACGACGCTTTGCGGCGTCACATTGAAGGCGGGTGAAAACATCTCCCATGTTGCGCGAGCGATCAGCGGATCACCCTTGGTCAGCAAATAAAACAGTTGATGAAACAACTCGGTATTGAGCGCTTCAAGCGCATGCCGCAGTTGTTCGGCAGATTCGATCATTCCTTGCAATGCCGCCCCTTCGTCGTGAAAAGTATGGTCAGCGCTGGAAAGATGATAATCGATAAGCTCCTGAAGACTGCCGTGATGGAATTGATTTGCGATCGCCTGGAACGGTGCAATGTCCTGCAGCACCTGATCCAGGCGACCGCTAACACGCTGCCGATATTGGGCGACAAAGCTAGGGATGCAGCCGGCCGCGACGACGCCTACCACCAGAATGATGCGATCGAGAATCCCGCGGATGAAAGCCATGATCGCCGGATTACGATAAAAGTATATTCATACACGCATCGTGCCGCGAACCGGGTGAAATATCAAGTTCGAACTTAAGGCAGCAATTTAAAAACAAAACACATAAGCACCAACACCGGTCGGATAGCCTCAGGCAGCACTTTGCGCAAGCACCCCGGCCCGGGTGCAAAGCGCGGGAAATCTTCCGGATCGGAGATCAAACCATATTGGTCCGTTCGATTTCAATACCAGGGAAACATGGATGAGCCGCTTGCCAGACAGCCCCTAAACAGGCGACTAATACTTCAGCCGCTTCGCCACTTTCCTTTATAATCGTATTGTCCAAGAAAGACCAACATGATCCCGCTAAACATAGTCGTCCTCGCTGCCGGAAAGGGCACGCGCATGTACTCCGACAAACCCAAGGTCTTGCACGCGCTGGCGGGCAAGCCGCTAGTCCAGCATGTGCTGGATTGCGCGTCCTCACTCAAGCCGCAACAAATCTGTGTGGTATACGGCCATGGCGGCGAAGCCGTGCCGCAGGCAATGCAGGATTACGCTGCAAGATTTGTCATCCAGGAACCCCAGCTCGGCACCGGCCATGCGGTTCAGCAGGCAATGCCGCACCTCGGTGACGAGGGCAACACGCTGGTGCTGTACGGTGATGTGCCGCTGATCCAGCACAGCACACTGCACCAGATGCAGCAGGTTGGGGATGGTCTGGTATTGCTGACCGTGGACATGGCCAACCCGACCGGTTATGGGCGCATCGTGCGCGATGCGCAGGGCGATGTGCAAAGCATCATTGAGGAAAAGGATGCTACTCCCGACCAGCGCGACATACGCGAAGTGAACACCGGCATCCTGCTCGCGCCGACAAAAATGCTGCGTGCATGGTTGTCCAAGCTGAAGAACAACAACAAACAAGGAGAGTACTACCTCACCGATATCGTCGGCATGGCCGTGCAAGAAGGCGTGCCAGTGCATACCGTGCAGCCCTCGCAGGAATGGGAGATACACGGAATCAACAGCAAGTCGCAATTAATGGTGCTGGAGCGCACCTGGCAACTCGTCGAGGCTTCGCGTCTGCTGGTTCAGGGCGTGACACTGGCCGATGCCGCGCGCATCGAGGTGCGCGGCAGGCTGAGTTGCGGCCGCGATGTCGAGATCGACGTCGGCTGCATCTTCGAGGGCGAAGTCAGCCTGGGCGACAGCGTGCGGGTGGGTGCTTACAGCGTCATCAGAAATTCCGATATCGCTGCCGGAACCGTTATCGCGCCATACAGCCACATCGACAGCAGCGCAGTGGGCGCTGACTGCCATATCGGTCCGTATGCGCGCCTGCGCCCCGGCACCCGACTGCATGAGGGCGTGCATATCGGCAATTTTGTCGAGATCAAGAACAGCGAGATCGCGTCGAACAGCAAGGCCAATCATCTTAGCTACATCGGTGACAGTACCGTCGGCAGCCGCGTCAACATCGGCGCGGGGACAATCACCTGCAATTATGACGGGGTAAACAAGCACCGCACCATCATCGAGGACGATGTGTTCATCGGTTCGGATACGCAACTGGTCGCGCCTGTCACGGTGGGCAGGGGCGCCACGATAGCTGCCGGCACCACGGTATGGAAAGATGCGCCTGCCGGCGAACTGACGATGAACGACAAAACCCAATCGGCCAAGCCGGGCTGGAAGCGTCCCCGGAAAGCGAAAGAATAATGCCGCAGAAAGAAAATAAATAATGAAAGTGAAGATATAGCATGTGCGGAATCGTGGGCGCTATAGCGCAGCGCAATGTCGTGCCGATATTGTTGGAAGGCCTGCGGCGCCTGGAATATCGGGGTTATGATTCTGCCGGCCTGGTGGTGGAACACGACGGACGGCTGGAACGCGTCAGAAGCGTAGGGCGGGTTGTCGACCTGAACGGGAAAAGCGAGAATATCCATGGGCTGATCGGAATCGCCCATACCCGCTGGGCAACGCACGGCGTGCCCAGCGAGCGCAACGCACATCCGCACATCAGCAAGAATCACATCGCGGTGGTGCATAACGGCATCATCGAAAACTACGAGGCATTGCGCACACGCCTCACTGCCGAAGGCTACGAGTTCACCTCAGACACCGATACCGAAGTCATCGCCCACCTGATACACAGCCATTATGCCCGCGGCAATTCGCTGCTGGTCGCAACACAGGCTTCGTTGGCCGAGTTGGTAGGCGCTTACGCCATTGGCGTGATCGCGGCGGACAATCCCGATCAACTCATTTGCGCGCGGCGCGGCAGCCCGCTGTTGCTCGGCGTGGGGATAGGGGAACATTTCATCGCGTCGGACGTATCCGCGCTGTTGCCGGTGACGCGCAAAGTCGTCTATCTGGAGGAAGGCGATGTGGTCGAGTTGGGAAGGTCAGGCTACCGGATCTTCGACGCGAACGGAGTGATCACAGCTCGCGCGGTGCAGATCAGCGAGATGAGCAACGAGAGCGTCCAACTGGGCCAGTATCGCCACTATATGCAAAAGGAAATACACGAACAGCCGCAGGCGCTGGCGGACACGCTCGAGTCGGTGTGCAACAGCCAGTCGCTGGTGCCGGGCATCTTCGGCGCGGAAGCGGAGAAAACGTTTGCCGGTATAGACAGCATCCTGATCCTGGCATGCGGAACCAGCTATCACGCCGGATTGGTGGCACGCTACTGGCTGGAGGAGATCAGCGGAATCCGCTGCACGGCAGAGGTTGCGAGCGAGTACCGCTATCGCGTCAGCGTCCCCAACCCGAACGCCCTGATTGTGGTCATCTCGCAATCCGGCGAGACCGCCGACACCCAGGCCGCACTGAACCATGCCAAGACGCAGGGCCACATTCATACACTCGCGATCTGCAACGTGGCCGAAAGCGCACTGGTGCGCCTTTGCAAGCTGCGCTTCCTGACGCGCGCAGGCCCCGAGATTGGGGTGGCTTCGACCAAGGCGTTCACCACGCAGCTCGCGGGGCTGTTCCTGCTGACGCTGGTGCTTGCCAAACAGCGCAGCCGTTTGTCCGCAGAGCAGGAACAGAAACATCTGCGCGAGTTGCGCCACCTGCCAAGCGCGGTGCAGAAAGTGCTGGAACTGGAACCCCAGATTGCCAGACTTGCGGAACAGTTTGCCAACAAGCATCACGCGCTGTTCCTGGGCCGCGGTCTGCATTATCCGATCGCGCTGGAAGGGGCGCTGAAGCTCAAGGAGATATCATATATCCACGCCGAAGCCTATCCTGCAGGAGAATTGAAACACGGTCCGCTGGCGTTGGTGGACAAGGACATGCCGGTGGTCTCGGTTGCACCGAACGATGCGCTGCTGGAAAAGCTGAAATCGAATCTTCAGGAAGTGCGCGCGCGCGGCGGCGAACTGTATGTGTTCGCCGATGCGCATACGCATATCAGCGAGGCAGACGGTATCCACATCATGCACATGCCCGAACACGCGGGCTATCTGAGCCCCATACTGCACACCGTTCCGCTGCAATTGCTGGCGTATTACGTCGCGCTGCAAAAGGGCACCGATGTGGACAAGCCAAGGAACCTCGCGAAGTCGGTGACGGTGGAGTAAAAAGGCTGGCTTAACGTTAGATAATTTGGGTTGCGGGGCAGGGTGACTTGCGCAGCTAGTCACTTGTCCAGAAACCGGCGGTCAGTCCGTATAAAAATAGAACATGATCCAGGTAAAAAGACCCACAAGCGTCAGGCTGACAAACGCCAGCATGACGTTGTAGCGCCGTTGCTGCTCAAGGATCTTTTGCAAAATCTCATCGTTGCGAACGTTTGAATCGCGGCTCAGATAGCGGTGCAGCAGACGCGGAAGCTGGGGCAGCACGGTGGCGTAGTTGGGTGCTTCGGCGCGCAACGATTTGAGAAACCCGCGCCAGCCTACCTGTTCGCTCATCCAGCGCTCCAGCCACGGTTTGGCCGTTTTCCAAAGGTCTAGCTCGGGGTCGAGTTGCAAACCCAGCCCCTCGATATTGAGCAGTGTCTTCTGCAGCAATACCAGCTGAGGCTGAACCTCGATGCCGAAACGCCGGGAGGTCTGGAACAGCCGCAGCAACACGCGCCCGAATGATACCTCGCGCAGCGGCTTGTCAAAAATCGGTTCGCAAACGGTGCGTATCGCCGCTTCCAGCTCATCCACGCGCGTGGCCATGGGCGCCCAACCCGACTCGATGTGTACCTCGGCAACGCGCTTGTAATCGCGGCGGAAAAAAGCGATGAAATTCTGCGCGAGATAATGCTTGTCGATATCGGTAAGTGTGCCCATGATGCCGAAATCTAGCGCGATATACTGCCCGTTCGCCGCGACTTGAACATTGCCCGGATGCATGTCGGCATGAAAGAATCCGTCGCGGAATACCTGGGTATAAAAGATCTCCACTCCGTTTCTGGCAAGCCTCGGGATATCCACCCCGGCATTGCGCAATTCATCCACCTGGCTGACAGGAATGCCGTACATGCGTTCCATCACCATCACGCCGGTGCTGCAATAATCCCAATACATCTCGGGCACCAGAAGCAGCGGGGAATTGGCAAAGTTGCGCCTGAGCTGGCTGCCATTTGATGCCTCGCGCATCAGGTCGAGTTCATCTTCCAGGTGTTTCTCGAATTCGGCGATCACTTGGCGGGGTTTCAGGCGGCGGCCATCTGCCCATAGCCATTCGATCAGATCGGCCGCCACTTTCATCAGCGCAACATCGTGGGCGATGATGCTGGTAATCCCGGGCCGCAGAATCTTTACGGCAACATCTCTTCCGTCCGGCAAAATTGCAAAATGAACCTGTGCCACGGAAGCGCTGGCGACGGGTAATTCTTCAAAACTTTGAAATACCTCGAGCAACGGTTTGCCATAGGCTTGTTCCAGCAACGCGACGGCTTGAATGGAAGGAAATGGGGGGACCTGGTCCTGCAGCTTGGCTAATTCATCTGCGATGTCGACAGGGATCAAGTCGCGCCGTGTAGAGAGCATCTGTCCGAATTTGACGAAGATCGGACCGAGCTTTTCAAGCGCCAGACGCAATCGAACTGCACGGGGCTTGTCCGTGTTGCGCAGGAACAGCATTATATTGATCGGAACACGCATCCAGCGAACCCGCTCGTGTGCCAGCAGGAACTCGTCCAGCCCGAAGCGAAGCACGACCACAACGATTTTGATCAGACGGAATACGCGCATGATCAGGGATTTTTGATTGCACGCAAGCGGTTGATGCGCTGCTCAAGTCGCGCAGCATCGTCGCGCAAGGTATCCACTTGCTGCATGAGGGCAGCAACATGCTGCGGCTTGGCCAGCAACGGGGTTTCCTCGGTCAGGTATTCTGCCGCCGCGCTTGACAGGTTTTCAACAGAATCCCGCAATTGTTGCCGCAAGCCGTGCGCAAAAGCGACGAGCCGCTCGGCGGCAATATCGCCAATGAGGTTGCTCAAGTCTTCGGCAGCATCCCAGCGCAGGTTCCGCGACAGAAAAAGGATATCTGCCAGCAATTCCGCATCTCCCTCGGTGCGGATCTCGCCATGCGCCTTTTCGTCATGCGCAGCAAGCCGCGGCAATAACGCGGGTGCGATTTCACACAGTGCATCAACACCGCTTGCAGCATCGAGATGCTCTAGCGATCCGGGCTCCAGTATTCTGCAGGAAAATGAAAAAGGCGCGACCTCGAACCGAACTGTCTTTCCCGAGTGGCGCGCGAGACGCTGCAATGCCCAGTTATTCTGGGCAAGCAGGTGATTGAGAACCATGATGACAGGCTGGGCGAACACGATGGGTTATGTCAAAGCAGAATGCGGGTTGTGCATGGTTGAAAACGGCAAGAAGCAATTCATGTATGTACCATCGGGGGAATAGCCAATCGTTCCGAAGTATAACATTGGCAGTTTAACCTGCATTAGTGTACGAAAATCCGTGTGTCCCGGTAGTGTTCGGGCATGGGCTGGCTGCACGGGCATCCATTCAATATCTAACGGTGGCAAATAGGTTCGGCGTCTGCCACAAAATATGCCGGCCGGCCGAGGTTTCCGGTCGGGATATTCGGTGCAGCGCCAGTCCCGCAATTGAGCGGCGCGTCGGCGCCGTCACGCCTGGCTAAAACTCCGGCTCTGAAGCCAATGTCAGCAATTTCGCGGTTGAAGGATGGATAAAGCTGAGCTTGCATGCATGAAGCAGCAGCCGATCCGCGGCTTTGCTGGAATTCCCGCCATAAAGTCCGTCGCCGAGCACCGGATGCCCGATAGCAGCCATGTGCACGCGCAATTGATGCGTGCGTCCTGTGACCGGTTCAAGTTCGATACGGCTGGCGTCACATAGGTGCTGGCCAGAATGTATGGCAGTTTGAAATGTGTACTTTGCATTTGCCAGCAGGCGGTAACGCGTCAGCGAGTGCTTGCCGTTGGCAAAAGCCACCTTTTGTTTCGGACGATTCGGCCAGTCGGCAGCCAACGGCAGATCGACAGCGCCGGATTGGGCATCGACCCGTCCCGCCACAATTGCTATGTAACGCTTCATCACGGCACGTTCGCGAAACAGGCGGGAAAGGCGCCGGTGCACATCCGCGCCCCGGGCAAACAGCAGCAAGCCCGAGGTATCCATGTCAAGGCGGTGCACACTGAGGGCATCCGGGAATTCAATCTGGACACGTGCAGTCAAGCTGTCCGATTTTTCCGAACCGCGGCCTGGCACCGAAAGGAGACCGGCCGGTTTGTTCACCACCAACAGCGATTCGTCGCAATAGATAATATCCAGGCCGCAGTGTCGCGGAGGATGATATGATGCATGGGGCGCGATTTTGGCGATTTTGGCAGTCATCTGGAAGAAGTGCGGACCCCTGTCAGTTCCGGGCAAAGCGCCAATGACCCCGTGTAAGGCGTATTTGACAGCAGATTACAGGATAGAAAAGCCGATGACATCGTCGGGGTTATCTGCAAAGGATTGGCCAAGACTGATGGACCCGCTGCCTTGCAGGAAGATTTCCTCGCGGGTGATGTGCGCAACATTGCCGTCGTTGAAACGGACATATGTTCCGTTTGTGCTCTGATCTGTGATGATGAATTTCCCGGAACGGAATTCGATGTGAATATGCAGGCGTGATGCGAGCTCATTCTGCACTACCAGATCACAAGACTCGTCGCGTCCTAAGACAACGCTTTTGCATTCCTTGTTGACTTTAATCGAGCGCCCGCGATAGCGCAGAACCAGCTCATCGGCATGTTCCGGCGACTTGCGGTACGCCGGCATGCCGATACGAGTGCTTTGCATATCTTCCTGTTCGCAGATAACCTGGTACAGGTCAAGCGGGTCTTGCTTGCCCCTGAGTTCGGCACGCATGATCTGGCGCAAATTCGCGCGCAAATCCGGAGGTAGGGCATCATACACAGCCTGGGTCGCCATGACCTGGCCCGCCCGCGTTATCGCGGAAACACGCGAAGCCACATTGACCGTGTTGCCGAATACATCGTTGGACTCTCTGATTACCGGGCCAAAATTAAAGCCGATGCGGACATGCAGCGGATATACATCAGCGGGTTGGTTGACTTCGACCGCCTCCCTGATGGAACATGCCGCACGAAAGGCCGCTTCTGCGCTCGGGAATACGGCCATGACTTCGTCGCCTATGGTTTTGATCAGCGTGCCATGGCAGGCATAAATCCTGTCACTCATGGTATTGATACATTGGAATATCAATTTGCGTGCACGGTCGTCACCGAGTCTTTCATATAGCGAAGTGCTGCCGCAAATATCGGCGAACAGGACGGCCAGCTTTTCTACGCTTTGCGACATGGGGTATGGCTAGGTGGCTTCAAAATCTCTTTCTGCGGCCCGGATATGTTGGAAAAAGGAACGGCCACGCGTCACCGGCTATAGTTCGCTTCGTATCTCGGCGCACGGCACGTGCGGACATTGTCCAACACCCTCAGCGGATTGTATATGCGGTACGCATCATCGCTGAAGTGGTTTGGTGACGCAAGGGGGTCGAGGATACATGGCCTGTGCGATAAGGCGTTGCGGATGTTCATCACCCTGGTGCGGATGCCGACCGCCAGTGCGAACCCTTGACCTTCAGATTCTCGAGCAACAGTAACCCTGTCGTTGTCATTCAGCACATTGCCGAAGACATCGCGCACGGTTGACTTCTCGCCGGAAAATCCTGCGATGAACTTTGACCCGTTCGTGCGCGCACTCCCGGCAAGCATAGGTGCCGGCATCTTCACGGGGAAGACAGGAAATGCGCTATGGGCGGTTGGGGGAAATGATGACGGCTGGTCAAAGTTTGTAGCCGCGATGCACCGCGACCACGCCACCGGTCAGGTTGAAATATTCGACGCGCTCCAGCCCCGCATCGACCATCATCCGCTTCAACTCTTCCTGTCCTGGATGCATGCGGATGGATTCCGCAAGATAGCGGTAGCTGTCCGCGTCGCCCGCGACCAGTTGTCCCATCCTGGGCAGCAGCTTGAACGAGTAGAAATCGTAGGCCTTTTCCAGCGGTCTGGCGACCTTGGAAAATTCCAGCACGATGACGCGTCCGCCCGGCTTGAGCACGCGGTGCATCTCGCGCAGCGCGGCATCCTTGTGGGTGACGTTGCGCAGGCCAAAGGCGATACTGACACAATCGAAATAATTGTCGGGAAAAGGCAGGTGCTCGGCATCGCATTGCGTGACCGGCGTGGTGTAGCCCGCGTCGAGCAGGCGGTCGCGGCCCACGCGCAGCATCGCGTTGTTGATATCGGTGAGCACGACCTGCCCGGCATTGCCGACTTCCTTCAGGAACAGTCGCGACAGGTCGGCAGAGCCACCCGCCACGTCAAGTACGCGCTGCCCGGCGCGAACGCCGCTGACGGTGACCGCGTAGCGCTTCCACAACCGGTGGAGGCCGGCGGACATCAGGTCGTTCATCACGTCGTATTTGCCCGCGACCGAAGTAAACACGCCGGCAACCTTACGCGCCTTTTCTTCCTCTTTTACGGTTTCGAAACCGAAATGGGTATTCGCCATCATTTCACTCCTGATCTGGTGCCCTTGCCCGAGAACGGGCACGGCGATGATATGCTAATTCGGTTCACGCGAAGCGCCCGCCTCGTTGATGCGTCGCAAATATGCCCGCCAAATGCTGTCCTTATGCTCGCCGAGATGACGCAGGTATTCCCAGCTGTATAGGCCGCTATCGTGGCCGTCATCGAAATCGATCTTGATTGCATAGCTGCCCACCGGTTCGATGTTCAGCACATTCACATTGCGCTTGCCGACCTGGAGCACTTCCTGGCCGCGGCCGTGTCCGCGCACTTCCGCAGACGGCGAATTGACGCGCAGAAACTCGAATGACAGTTTGCCGCGAAATCCGTCCGGGAATGCGATTTCAAGTTCGCGCGATCGCTGGTGCAGCGTGATCTCGGTGGGATGGTCTGTCATAAGCCGATAACCGTGTTTACAGGGAACGTATCCGCTCCAGCAATGCAGTGGTGGAACGCGCGTGCAGGAAAGGAATGCTGTGCACTGCCCCGCCCCAGCCGAGCACTTCCCGGGCACCGACGATCCTGTCAGGCGCCCAGTCGCCGCCCTTGGCCAGCATGTCGGGCTTGCAGGCGAGTATCAAATTCAACGGGGTATCCTCGTCGAACTTGACGACCAGACTGACCGATTCCAGCGCCGCAAGCACCATCATGCGGTCGAGCTCTGCATTTATCGGGCGGTCAGCGCCCTTGCCCTGGCGCTTCACCGAGGCATCGCTGTTCACGCCGATGATCAGGGACTGGCCCAGTGCGCGAGCCTGGGCGAGGTAGGTAACATGGCCGCGATGCAGAACATCGAAACAGCCGTTCGTGAATACCAGCGGGCGCGAAAGTGCGGCTGTCCGTACGACCAGATCGCCGGCTGCGCATAATTTTTTTTCAAAATCGGGTGCGGGATACATTCGGATCAGCTTCTCGAGCGATTTGCCTGCCGGAGAGGGAACACCGGTCATTCCCCCAGCAGCAGAAAATCGATGATATCGCAAAGACAATGTAGGCTTAACAGATGGACTTCCTGGATGCGTGCGGTGCTTTGCGCGTCCACGCATATGAGCACGTCGCCTGTACCCATGACGCGTGCCATTTCGCCGCCGTCGCGTCCCGTAAGCGCGATCACGCGCATACTGCGCTCGTGGGCGGCATGGATGGCTGCAACGACATTAGGCGAATTGCCGCTGGTGGAAATCGCCAGCAGGCTGTCGCCGGGCAAGCCCAGCGCGCGCACCTGCTTGGAAAAGACCTGATTATAGTCGTAATCATTGGCGATCGAGGTCAAAACGGAGCTGTCGGTGGTCAGTGCAACACATGCAAGGCCCGGGCGTTCCTTTTCAAAACGATTGAGCAATTCCGCCGCAAAATGCTGGGCGTCTGCCGCAGAACCGCCGTTGCCGCAGCACAGGATTTTGCCGTCGTTGGTTACGCAGTCGAAAAAGATCTGTGCACTGTCGGCGATGGGCTTGGCCAAGCCGTCCTTGACCTTCAGCTTGATTTCCGCGCTGTCCCTGAAATGCTTGATGATGCGTTTGTCGATATCCATAATCATTGCCGCTCTTGGGAAATGCGAATATTAACCGAATCAGGCGTCGAACGCATTCTTGAGCCACTGCATGTTGCGCTGTTCAATATCGTCCATCAGCACGACATCGAAGCGGCATGCGGGGATGCATGCGAGGCCGGCAAGGTATTGCTGCGCGGTGCTGACGATGCGTTGTTGCTTGCGCGTGTCGCTGCTGGCCGCTGCGCCGCCGACATCGCCATTGCGCCTCAAGCGCACCTCGACGAATACCAGGGTGGTCCCGTCCCGCATGATCAAATCAATCTCGCCGAACCGGCCATGATAATTTTGCTAGACCAGCCTCAGGCCGTTCTGCTGCAAATATTGCAAAGCCAGCTTTTCTGCCTGGGCACCCTGGCGAATCATGGCGGGGTGATGGGCTGCGGAGGAAACATCTGCGAGGGGGGAGCGGTAGGCGAGTCACCCAATTGCGCATGTCCTTGTGCAAACACGGCGGGAACGGCGGTGCGCTCGAAGTCGTGACCGTTCAGGCTGATCTGACCGGTTACCCCATCCAGGGGCAAGTCAGCATTGACAGTGCCGGTAATCAACAATTCAATCAGCCGGTACGAGTCTATTCCCAACGCGTAAAGCCGTTCCTGGCTTGCTGTAAGCGGCGGGTTGGGGTGCGGATAAATCATTACGGCGGGGTGGTCGGGTTGCAACATCCACGGCATGTCGGCAAAGTGGATGCCATTCATATCGTAATTGGCCAGCGTCTTGTCATTACCGCTAAAGACTTGCGATGTTGCGTATACCGGCAACTTGTTCGGCAGATAAGGACGGATCAGGCGGGAGTTTTCGGCATCGGTAGCGAGAAATACCGCGGTATCCGTTATGTCGCCGATATCGGCGAAAACAGAGGGGTCGCCGTTATATTCGATCTCCCGCAAAATACCCCTGTCTGCGCCATCAGCAGAATTCGTCCATTCCTCCTCGAAGGCCGCCTGCAGCCGCAGGGACAGGGGCGTGTTGGTCGTGACGATGATGGCTTGATGCAGGCCCTGGCGTTTGGCCAACTGCGCCACTTGCCTTGCCTCGGCTTCGATCGCCATGCCGAAAAAATACAATTGCGGGGCAAATTGGCCGTCCACCACGTTCAGCGCAAGCGTCGGCACCGGAATATCCTTCTCCGCGGCCAGCGCACTGACCCCGCTTCGGGTAAGCGGTCCCACCACGGCGCGCGCGCCGTTTGCGATGGCCTGGCGATAGGCGGCAACAACGCTGTTGTTTTCGTCAAAATCGCTGTAAACGCGTATCGGCATCATCACGCTTTTGTCATTGATGCTTGCCGCCGCAAAAAACCCCTGCTGGACGGCCTCGGCGGCGGGGCCGAATATTGCCGATTTAACCGGCAACAGCAGCGCGATATGGGGAAACGGCGTGATATTGGGAAGTACTATCGGAGCAGGGACGGGCAAAGGTTGTATTTCAACAGCTGCCGGCGCTGGCATGGGCGTCTCAACAGGCGCGGGAACGGCAGCCGGCTGTTCGATGACCTTGGCGGGAGGCAACGGCTGCACCTGCGGTACGGTGCTGGTACAGGCGTATAGTGAGAACAAAGCCGAAAACAGGAGGAGTACACGTTGCATAGCGAACATCCGCAAAAGTTGGAACCGGCATTATATGTAGTTGCCACCCCGATAGGAAATTTGCGTGACATCACGCTGCGCGCGCTCGAGGTGCTGGCGGCGGCGGATGTGCTTGCGGCAGAGGACACCCGCAACACCGCGCATTTGCTGGCACATCACGGAATCAGCGCCAACAAGCTGATTGCGGTGCATCAGCACAACGAAAGGGGCGCGGCTGAAAAAATCGTTTCGCTGTTGCAGGCGGGACAAAGCGTGGCATTCGTCAGCGATGCGGGCACGCCTGCCATCAGCGACCCCGGTGCATTGCTGGTGCAAGCGGTGCGGAAAGCCGGGCTGCGTGTGATACCCGTTCCCGGGGCGAGTGCCATGATGGCGGCGCTGTCAGCGGCAGGCTTGAACGAACCGCACTTCCTGTTCTACGGATTCCTGCCCAATAAATCAGCTGCACGCCGGACCGTCTTGCAATCGCTGGTCAATTGCTCGTTTGCGCTGGTGTTCTACGAAGCGCCCCACCGCATCGTCGAGTGCATCGCGGATTTGTGTTCGGTATTGGGCGGAGAGCGGCAGGTGGTAATGGCGCGGGAAATTACCAAACTGTTCGAGACGATACATTCCTGCGCGCTGCGCGATGCCGAAGCCTGGTTGCTATCCGACGTTAACCGGCAACGCGGCGAGTTCGTTGTGCTGGTTTCCGGCGCGTTGCCCGAAACGGGACTGTCTTCCGATACGCTGGGCACGCTGTCCAAATTGCTCGACGAATTGCCGCTCAAGCAGGCGGTGCAACTCGCCGCCGGAATAACCGGTGCCAGCCGCAACGAGTTGTACGAGCGGGCGTTGCAGATCAAAAAGCCCGATTAAGCCCGGGTTGTAGCCATATTCCCTGCCCGGATCGACAAATCCCCTCAAACAGCCGCATGGTCGCGGATACCGATGATAGGACCGCAGTCATGTTGCATCCGGCGGAACGGCAGATCGTGTTGCCTGCCATGCAGCCTGGCGGCTTGAGGCGAACGAGTAACGGGCCAACTTTCATGCCTTGGCCTATCCGCTACTGCTTGGATTTTCCCTTGACGGCTTTTTTCGCCGCGACCTTCTTCGCAGCCGCTTTCTTTACAGTGCCTGCCGCGGCCTTTTTGGCGGCTGGTTTCGCGGCCTTGGCTGGCTTCTCCTTGCCGGTCGCCGTCTTGGCAGGCGCGATCTTGGGCTTGGCGGTTTTCGACTTCCCCGGTGCCGCCTTTGCCTTTCCGGTTCTGGCCGCGGGCTTCTTGCCGGCGGGCCCCTTCGCGGCCTTGGCCGCAATCAGTTCCAGCGCTTCTTCCAATGTGATGTCATCCGGCGACGCGCCCTTGGGCAGCGTGGCGTTGATCTTGCCGTGGCGGACATAGGGTCCGTAGCGGCCGCTGCAGATCTCGACGCTGGCGTTGTCATCCGGATGGTCGCCCAGCACGCGCAACACGGTCGCACCGTCCCGGGCCTGCGCCAATAATTCCACTGCCCGCTGCAGGCTGATATCGAAGATGCTGTCCGTGTGCGGTATAGATTTGAATTTGCCGTCGTGCCCGATGTAAGGCCCGAAGCGGCCGATATTGACGATCACCTTCTTGCCGGTTACGGGGTGCAAACCGAGCTCGCGCGGCAGCGACAGCAGCTTCAATGCGCTGGCCAGGTCGGCCTGGTCGAGCGGCATTTCCTTGGGCCACGAGACGCGCTTGGGCTTGAGCTTTTCGCCTTCCACCACTTCGCCCAGTTGCACGTAGTGGCCGTACGGGCCGCGCAGCAGCAGCACGGGCTGATGAGTGTCCGGATGGGTGCCCAGCTCCACTCGGGCCGAGGCATCGTCTTGAGATTCTCCGCCGAGACTGCGCTTGTACTTGCATTCAGGGTAATTGGTGCAACTGATAAAGCTGCCGTAGCGGCTGAGCTTCTTGGCGAGCGGCTTTCCGCAAAGCGGACAAGCCTCGTTGATCAGCTCGACGGGTCTTTCGATGTCGGCCTTTTCCTTGATCAGTTTGGAAAAACCCTTCCAGAACTCATCCATCACGCCTATCCAGTCGCGCTTGCCTTCGGAAACCTCGTCCAGTTCGTCTTCGAGGTGGGCGGTGAAACCGTAATCCACATAGCGGGTGAAATGATCGGTCAGAAAGCGCGTGACGACACGCCCGACATCCGTCGGCATGAAGCGCTTCTTGTCCAGGATGGCATATTCGCGGGCCTGCAGCGTCGAAATGATGGTTGCATATGTGGACGGCCGGCCGATTCCGTACTCCTCGAGCGACTTGACCAGGCTGGCTTCCGAATAGCGCGGCGGTGGCTGGGTAAAGTGCTGTTCGCCGTAAAGCTTGTCTATCGGCAACACATCGCCCTCGGCCAGCGGCGGGAGTTTGCCTCCCTCCTCTTCGGTCGCGTCATCCACGTCTTCCATGTACACGCCGATAAAGCCCGGGAACACCAGCACTTGGCCGTTGGCGCGGAACAGCGTGTTGTCGCCGCCCAGGCGAATGTCGACGCTCACCGTGTCGAAACGCGCCGGCGCCATCTGGCAGGCTAGGGTGCGCTTCCAGATCATTTCGTAGAGCCGCGCCTGGTCGGCGCTTAGGTGGTCGCGGATACTGTCCGGCGTGCGCAGGATCGAGGTGGGGCGGATCGCTTCGTGTGATTCCTGCGCGTTCTTGGTCTTGCTCTTGAAGGTCGGCTGGGTGGATGGCAGGTATTCGGCCGGGAAATTGTCCTTGATGTAGTCGCGGATCTCCTGCACCGCCTCTTTTGCCAGTGTGACCGAATCCGTACGCATGTATGAGATCAAACCGACGGTCTGTCCCCCAACCTGGCCGCCGATGTCCACGCCTTCATACAGCGATTGGGCAGTGCGCATGGTGCGGTCAGCGGTCATCCCGAGCTTGCGCACCGCTTCCTGTTGCAACGTGGACGTGGTGAACGGCGCGGCGGCATAGCGCTGCTTGGCCTTCTTCTCGACGCGCACAACCTTGGGCGGCAGCTTCGCATCCAGCAGCCTGGCGTGGATCGCGTCGTATTCGGCCTGGCTGCCTATGCTGAGCTGTTCGAGCTTTTTGCCCTGGAACTGGAACAGCTTGGCGGTGAACGGCACTTGGTTCTTGCTGGTATCCAGATGCACGGTCCAGTATTCCTGGCTCTTGAACGCTTCGATTTCCAGCTCGCGCTCGACGATCATGCGCAGCGCGGGGCTTTGCACACGGCCCGCGGAAAGCCCCGGGCGGATCTTGCGCCACAACAAGGGCGAGAGATTGAATCCGACCAGGTAATCGAGCGCGCGCCGTGCCTGCTGGGCGTTTACCAACGGCAGCGAGATTTCGCGGGGGTGGGCCACCGCTTCGCGCACCGCCGACTGGGTGATCTCGTAGAACACCACGCGCTGCAGCTTCTTCGACTTCATGCCGCGTTTGGCCTTGAGCAGCTCGGCGATATGCCAGGCGATGGCTTCTCCCTCGCGGTCCGGATCGGGCGCCAGATAGATGTGGTCTGCGGCTGCGGCAGCCCTGGCGATCGCATCCATGTGCTTGCTGTTGCGCGCAATGGTTTCGTATTTCATGGCAAAATCGTGCTCGGGGTCGACCGCGCCGGTCTTCGGAACCAGGTCGCGCACATGGCCGTACGAGGCGAGTATCTCGAAGTCCTTGCCCAGATATTTTTGCAGCGTCTTGGCCTTGGCCGGGGATTCGACGATCAGTAAATTGGTTGCCATGCGTGTGCTTGCTCTTTGGGCTGGGGATCAGTGCAGTTGTGCGGAATGAAGCGGCGTGAGCAATTCTTCTATCAGCAGCGGATCCAGGTCCTGATGGCGGTTCCACAACACCATCAGCATGATCAGCTTGAGTTTGTCCAGCGCCAGTTGTTCCTGCTTCAGCGCGACGGAACGGTCGATGATCATCTCGCGTTCGACGGGGGAAATCAGTTTCTGCTGTTCGGAAAACAGCAGGAACTGGCGCGCTTCATCGCCGATAAGCTGCAATTCCAGCTCGGCATAATGGCGCTGGCCGGTGTGTTCAAGACTTTCCGGATAACTTTCCGGATTTTGCTCCTGCAATGCCGACAACCAGGTCAGCGCCTCGCTGATCTCCTCGCCCTCGAAACCGGCGGCGGAGAGCTTGCGCGACAGCTTGTCAGGATCGGGATAACTGCCCGCATCAAAATAACTTTCAAACAGGTACATCAGGATTTCGAACATGATTTGGGCAGTGAGTTAATGAATGCGTTGATATAAGCCGCCGGGGAGCGCACTGATGCGGCCTTCCAGTTCCAGTGCCAACAGCATGGCGGATAGCTCGGCTATCGTCAAGCCGCAGCGCATGCTGAGCGTATCCACATCCACGGGATCGTAGCCCAGATGATCAAGCAATGCGGATGCCGCGCCTGCCGAGCCAGCCGGCCGCGGGGCCGCGACGAGCTGTCCGCCCAGTTCTTCCAGGATATCCTGCGCAGTCTCGACCAGTTTCGCACCCTGCTTGAGCAGCGCGTGGCAGCCTTTGCTTTGCGGCGCATGTATCGAGCCGGGAATCGCGAACACGTCCCTGCCCTGTTCCAGGGCCAGCCTTGCGGTGATCAGGGAGCCGCTTTGCAGCGAAGCTTCCACCACCAGGCAGCCGAGACTCATGCCGCTGATCAGACGGTTGCGGCGCGGGAAATTGGCCGCCAGCGGCGGGGTCCCCAGCGGGAATTCGGAAACCAGCGTGCCTTGTTGCGCGAGCGCGTGGGCAAGCTCACGATTGGCCGCCGGATAGACCTTGTCCAGGCCGGTGCCGACAATGGCGATGCTGCTGCCCGGATCTTTGCCTTGGCCGCGCAATGCGCCGCGATGGGCGGAGGCATCGATACCATGCGCCAGGCCGCTGATGATGCACAGTCTGGCTTCACTCAATGATTTGGCAAAGGCCTCGGCGTTATGTATTCCTTGCGGCGTCGCGCTGCGGCTGCCTACGATGGCCAGCGCAGCCCGGTTCAGCAAATCCAGACGGCCTTTGACGTAAAGCAACAGCGGCGGATCGGGAATATTCAGCAGGGCCTGCGGGTAATCGCTGTCGGCTAGGGTCACGATATGGTTGCCGGGTTCTTCGAGCCAGGCCAGCGCCGGGGCGATGGCATCATCGGCAATCCCCTTTTTGATCTCGGCGGCGATTTCCGCCTTGACGACGGATTTGAGCGAACCGATCGAAGCGGCGAAGACCACATCCGGCGACCCAAACTCCTTTAGCAGCAGGCGAGCGCTTTCGCCGTCCAAGCCGCGCGTCAGGCTGAGTGCCAGAAAAGCTTTAAGCGAAACATCCAAATCCACCGTGAGCCTCTAAGAATTCAGTGTCCGTGAAATTTTCCCGCAACGCAAACCGGATCGCAAAAGGATTCGTTTCGGGGCGGTATTCAGCCTGGCCCGCGCGGAGTATTCGATTTGCCTGTTTGCGGGGATTCGCAACCAACGAAGATATTGCATGGCGCGGTATGGCGGGCCGTGTTGTCGATCGTAAAACTTGTCATTGATGGAATGGCCCGCAACTCCATCGGTTGTGATGAAATGAAAACATCGGGTTGCGCCCGGGCGCTAGGGATTTTTGACGCTATCGAGCAACTGTACCGGCAGGCGCGTCTCCATGACCAATGCATATGACACCTTGTCGAACACGCGGAATACGAACACCAGACCGTAACGCTGATCGGGCAGGGTGTAGTCGTTGCCATCATGCGTGACGACATCGCCTTTGTGATACAACGCCAGCACATGGCCCTTTTGCAATCCGTCACGCGCCCCCTTGTTCAGGGTGATGATGGAATTCTGGCCACCCTGCGATATGCCGCCATAAATGGAAATCACGCTCCCTGAAATCTTGCTTTCCGGCGCACGGGGCAGATAGTTGCTGGGGTCTTGCTCGGCATGCAGGACCAGGCGATCGCCCTCATTGATTTCCTGGACGGCATGTGTGATCGTGACAGTGCTGACCTTCGCAAAGTGGGTGACCTGTGCGTCACCGAGGTAGACGGCTTCGATACCCAGTACCTCACCGGTGTCCGGATCGACAAAGGTCTTTCCCGGCCGATAGATCTGCCACTGGTCGCCCTTGTCCGTTGGCAGATTAACGACGAATGCGGTGTCATCATTGCCGATAATTACGTGCTCTCCGCGGGCTGCGATCAGGGTCGGCGCATTTTTTAATTCATCTTCCTCTATGATCAGCGGTCGGGACAGGAACGGCCCGATGGCACTGGCGGGTATGCTTGGAATGGCATCGTGGGAACTTTGCTCGACACGCACACTTGGGTATAGCATTACAGTGCCGCCGGTTTCGCCGACGCCGCTCGCGCTGGTCGGGCTGACGCCGCTGGCGGCCATGCCGGCAGCAGCTTCGCCCAGATTAAGGGTACCTTTGTTGCGATCCAGATAAATCACGTCGCCCGGATAAATCCAGTGCGGATCCTTGATGGTATCCTTGTTGAATCCCCAGATATGCGGCCATTTCCAGGGATCCTTGAAGAACTTCGCGGAAATGTCCCACAGCGTGTCGCCCTTGACCACCACGTGCCGGTCGGGCGCGTCGGGTCGAATATTCAGGCGAATATCCGAAGGACTATCGGACCCTGCAGCAAAGGCCAGGACAGGCAATAAAAAGGCAATCAGCGATATAATCTTGCGCATGGAAACTCCGGCAGAGTCGACGAGTCGATGAATAACAGGCGCGCAAAGTTACCGCGCTACGTTAAATTCTGCATCTAGTATACTAAATTAGCAAGCATTTATAGGTCACGAATGGCAATTCTGAAAATTTTGCAGTATCCGGATGAGCGCCTGCACAAGATTGCGAAGTATGTTGCACGGATCGATGAAACCACCCGCAAACTGGTGCGCGACATGGCCGAGACGATGTATGCCGCGCCCGGAGTGGGACTGGCCGCGACGCAGGTGGACGTGCATGAACGCATCATCATCGTGGATATATCCGAGACACGCGACCAGCTGAAAGTGTTCATCAACCCAGAAATTATCGCGAGCAGCGGCAACAGTGTTTGCGAGGAGGGTTGCCTGTCCGTGCCGGGTATCTATGAAACAGTGAGCCGCGCAGAAAAGATCACCGTGCGCGCCCTGGATGAACATGGCGAAGCTTTCACGCTGGATGCGGAAGGATTGCTGGCGGTGTGCATCCAGCACGAGATGGACCATCTGATCGGCAAGGTATTTGTCGAATATTTGTCCCAGCTCAAGCAGACTCGGATACGGGCAAAGCTCAAGAAGCACTTGCGTGAAACCATGTAAAGGCCGCTGCATAAATACCCCGCTCGCTGAAGCTGCGTAAAAAAGCCCTGAAGATCCTCGTGCACTGAATGTACACTCCGGTTTTTTCCCGGCAATTTTTGGCTTGTACGCCTGCGACCGTCTCAATTCTGCAGCTACGCTCGCTGCGTTATGCAGCGGCTTTTTCCAGGCCAACTATATTATGAAAATCATCTTTGCTGGGACACCGGAGTTTGCGGCAACCGCGTTGTCGGCGCTGCTTGAAGAACACCAGATCGTGGCGGTGCTGACCCAGCCGGATCGTCCTGCCGGGAGAGGCATGCAGCTGGCGCCCAGCCCGGTTAAACAGCTTGCGCTGAAGCACGGACTGCTGGTATTGCAGCCGGCCACCTTGAAGACCGAAGAAATACAGCGTGCTATCGCCGCACTGGGTGCGGATGTGATGGTGGTAGCCGCCTACGGTCTGATCCTGCCGAAAGCGGTGCTGCAGCTGCCGCGCCACGGTTGCCTGAATATCCATGCATCGCTGCTGCCGCGCTGGCGGGGTGCGGCGCCGATACAGCGCGCGATCCTGGCGGGGGACAGCGAAACCGGCATTACCATCATGCAAATGGATGAGGGACTGGACACCGGCGACATGCTGTTGCAGCGCACGTGCTCGATCGCGCCAAACGACACGGCGCAGACCCTGCATGACAAATTGGCCGGGATGGGAGCGGGTTGCATCATTGAAGCGTTGCACATGCTCGAGGAACACCGCTTGACCCCGGTCAGGCAGGATGACGGGGCGGCAAGCTATGCCGCCAAGCTGGCCAAGAGCGAAGCCCGGATAGACTGGAGGCAGGATGCGCGGCAGATAGAACGTGCCATCCGCGCATATAACCCCTTTCCGGTTTGCCAAACCCGGCTGGATGCCACGGTGATAAAAATCTGGCAGGCATCGCTGGCCGGGGAAATGCGCGACGAGCCGGGCAAGGTGATCGAGGCCGGCAAGAACGGCATCACCGTGGCATGCGGTGAAGACGCGCTACGGTTGGAGCTGCTCCAGCGTCCGGGCGGCAAGCCGCAGACTGCAGCACAATTTTTGCAGGCCATGCCGGTCAAGGCAGGGTGCTTCTTCGATGTCGGCTGAGACGCAGCACATCCAGCTTGCCGCGAGCATCATCGTGCAGCAGGTGCTGGAAAGCGGGCGGAACCTCAATCAGGCATTGGAGGAATCACTGCGCGGCAAGGCGGCCTGGGAACCCGCACAGCGTGCCGCGCTGCAAGACCTGAGTTATGGCACGCTGCGCCATTACGGGCAGCTGCAGGCGATTCTGGACATGCTGCTGCACAAATCACTGCCTGATCAGCGCGTGCGATTCCTGCTGCTGGTCGCGTTGTACCAGCTGCAATATGGAAAATCGGCGCAACATGCCGTGGTCGATCATGCGGTGCGGGCTGCGCTAGTCCTGAACCCGCGGGTGAGCGGTCTGGTCAACGCGATCTTGCGCAACTTTTTGCGCAACCGGGCCGCCCTGCTGGAACAGGCCGGACGCAGCGCTGAAGGAAAATACAGTTTTCCGCAGTGGTGGGTGGATGAAGTGCAGGCGCAGTATGGCGAGCGCGGTGGGGCGATACTCGAAGCGGGAAACCAGAGACCGCCCATGACGTTGCGCGTGAACCAGCGGCGCGGGTCGACGGCTGATTACCTCGCGCAACTGGTCCGGCAGGGTTTACCCGCGCGGCAGATCGGGCCGGGCACGCTGCTGCTGGAAAAGCCGGTTCCGGTGGACCGGCTGCCGGGCTTTTTTGAAGGCCTGGTTTCGGTCCAGGATGCAGGGGCGCAATATGCCGCAGGTCTGCTGGACGTCCGCGACGGGATGCGTGTTCTTGATGCCTGCGCCGCACCTGGCGGCAAGACCGCTCATATCCTGGAACTGGCTGACGCAGACATGGTGGCGGTGGACAAGGACGCAACCCGGTTGCAGCGGGTCGCGGAAAATTTGCAGCGGCTGAAGCTGAATGCGCAACTTCTCGCCGGTGATGCCGCACACCCCGATGCCTGGTGGGATGGCCGCCCTTTTCAGCGCATACTTGCCGACGTGCCCTGTTCGGCCTCGGGTGTGGTGCGCCGCCATCCCGACATCAAATGGCTGCGGCGCGGCACGGACATTGCGGGTTTTGCCGCACAGCAGTTCGCGATCTTGCAAGCATTGTGGCGGCTGCTGGCGCAAGATGGTAAATTGCTCTATGCCACCTGCTCGGTCTTTCATGAAGAGAACGAAGTTGTTGTCGCTTCGTTTTTGGCCCAGCATCCGGATGCGCTGAGGTTAGCGGTCGATTTGCCTGACAATACAGAGGGGCAGTTGTTGCCCGATGAACAGCATGACGGATTTTTCTATGCGTTGCTGCAAAAGATCGCTTAGTGCATTGCTGTTCGGCTTGCTGCTGGCCGGACTGCTCGCTGCAACGGCGCAAGCCGAGGGGATTTCCGTCGACAAGGCGGAGATTCACCGGGGCGATGACGGCTACCATCTTTCCGCCAATTATTACGTCAACCTGAATTTTGTCGTGAAGGAAGCCTTGTCGCGCGGCATCCCGGTCTATTTTGTCGGCCAGTTTTCGCTCACGCGTGCCCGCTGGAGCTGGCTGGATTCCGCGCAACATGCCCTGGTTAGCCATCTTCCGCACTTTATCGTTGGCGACACGCCGCTGACGCGCTGGTCGTGGCTGGACGACGAGGTGTTCAAAAGCGAGCAGACCATCAAGATTTCCTACAGCATCCTTACCGGGCGCTACCGTATCTCGCGCGGCGCGCTCTACCAGAATTTTGCCAGTCTTGATGATGCGTTAAATATACTGGCCAGGCAAAGTTCTGCCGTTATTCCCGCGAAACTGCTCAAAGAGGATGACAACTATATCGCGGCGGCGCGGCTGAGCCTGGACATTTCGCAACTGCCCAAACCGTTGGAGGTGAATGCGCTGACCGACAGCGACTGGACACTCGATTCCGGCTGGTATCGCTGGGCGGTCACGCCTGCGGATATCGCTGTTCACAATGGCGGCGAAGCCGAGCTGGCGGTGCCATGACTTATCTGATCTTCATCAGCGTTGCACTCAGCGGGGCGTTGCTGTTCCTGCTGTCGAGCAACAGCGCCAATCCCCAGGGCTTCTCGATCAATTACTACAGCCTGCTCGGATTGACCGGCCTGCTTGCATCGGGTTTGACCGGCCTGGTCGGTTATCAGCTGTGGCGGTTGCGCAGCAAGCTCAAGAACAAGGTATTCGGCGCCAAACTGACGCTGCGCTTGGTGCTGTTTTTCACGCTGATCGGGGTGTTGCCGGGTATCCTGATTTATGTGGTATCGGTGCAATTCCTCGACAAGAGCATCGAGTCATGGTTTGACGTGCGCGTCGAGAAAGCGCTGGAAGGCGGCCTCAACCTGGGCAGGAGCGGCCTCGACAACAGCTTGAAAGAGCTTGCCAAGAAGACGGAATTTACCGCTACATTGCTGGCGCAAAAACGTCCGGGGCAATACCGGGACGCGCTGGATCAGCTGGTGGACAGGGATGCGGCACAGCAAGCGGCCGTCTTTGCGGTAAACGGCAGCTTGATAGCGGCTTCTCCGGGAACCCCCGCGCAGCACCCCGACAAACCCGATGCCGACTTGATGCAGCGCGCGCTGGACAAAGGCGAATATGCAGTGATCGATACCCCGACGGACAAAGGGCTGACGCTGCTTGTGCTGGCGAGGTTCGCACCGAAGGCACAAGCCGGGGTGCAATACGTGCTGCAATTCACCCAGCCTGTGCCGAAACAGATCGAAGCGGATGCGGAGACCGTTCAATCGGTCTATCGCGACTACCAGGAACTGACGCTCTCGCGCCTCGGGTTGAAGAGGCTGTACGGCATCACCCTGACGCTGTCATTGCTGGTGGTGTTGCTGACAGCGGTCTCCGCGGCATTCTTTCTCAGCGAAAGGTTCGGCTCATCACTGGAAGCGCTGGCGGACGGGACACGCGCGGTCGCGCAGGGCGACTTTACCGAGCAGTATCCGATTCGCAGCAGCGACGAACTGGGCGCATTGACCGGTCTGTTCAACCAGATGACCCGCCAGCTGTTCGATGCCAAGCAGTCCAGCGAGCAACAGCAGCGCGTGGTGGAAAGCGCCAGGGTGCACCTGGAAAGCGTACTGACCCACCTGTCATCCGGCGTGCTGGCGCTGGATCACGAACAGCGCCTGCGGTCGGTGAATCCCAGCGCGGCACAGATTCTCGCCGCGCCCCTGCCCGAGTTGCAGCGCATGTCCCTTGCACAGATCGCCGAGAAGTACCCGCTGCTCCGGTCATTCTGCCAGACGGTCATGGAAGCGTTCGCGGAAACCGGCAGCGGCGAATGGCAACGGCAGATCGAACGGCTCAGTAGGAATGGCAACCAGATACTGCTGATGCGCGGCACGCGCCTGCCGGAAGGCGGGGAAGCGGGCTTCGTGGTGGTTTTCGATGACATCAGCCACCTGTTGCAGGCCGAAAGGCAGGCGGCGTGGGGCGAAGTGGCGCGGCGCCTTGCGCACGAGATCAAGAATCCGCTCACGCCTATACAGCTTTCAGCCGAGCGCCTGCAGCACAAGCTGCGCGAAAAGCTGGATGAAAAGGACGCGCAGCTGCTGCTGCGCGCCACCCAGACGATCGTCAGCCAGGTTGCCGCGATGAAAAACATGGTGAGCGACTTTGCCAATTACGCGCGCGGGCCCGCGTTGCAGCTGTCACGTTTGGATCTGCATAATCTGATCAGGGAAGTGCTGGGACTGTATGAGACAAACGCGATACCCATCGCGCTTGAATTGAATGCGTCGCACAGCGAACTCAACGGCGATGCGACCCGCCTGCGCCAGGTCATCCACAACCTGCTGCAGAATGCACAGGACGCATTGCAGGGCATCTCGCGGCCGCAGATCAGCCTGCACACCGAAACGCGCAACGGAGAGATCCATCTCAAGGTCGAGGACAACGGGGCGGGATTTCCGGCCAGTGTGCTGAACAGGGCGTTCGAGCCTTACATGACGACCAAGGACAAAGGTACCGGACTGGGGCTGGCCATCGTGAAAAAGATAGTGGAAGAGCATGGGGGCCGCATATCCATCGAAAACAGCATGAGCGGCGGCGGGCGCGTAAGCATCAGCCTGCCGCTGGCAGAGGAGGAGTAATGGAAAGCAAGAAGATTCTGGTGGTCGATGATGAGATCGGCATACGTGAACTGTTGTCCGAGATACTGTTTGACGAGGGATACCAGGTCTACCTGGCCGAAAACGCGGAGCAGGCGCGCGTCTATCGAGTCGAAAGCGAGCCGGACCTGGTGTTGCTGGACATCTGGATGCCGGATACCGACGGCATCACGCTGCTCAGGGAATGGGTCGAGCAGGACCTGCTGACCATGCCGGTCGTGATGATGTCGGGACACGGCACGATCGAAACGGCCGTCGAAGCGACGCGTATCGGCGCGGTGGATTTTCTGGAAAAGCCGATCGCACTGCAAAAGCTGCTGAGCACCATCGCCAGGGCGCTCAGGGATGATGCCCCGAAATTGCGGAACCAGACGAACGCGGAGCCGGACCACAAGATTGAACCAAATGCCGCTGCGCGTATGCAGCAGGTTTCGCTGCCGATGGATCTGCCGCTACGCGAAGCGCGCGACCATTTTGACGCGTTCTACCTGGATTACCATTTGCAAAGGGAGGCGGGGAACGTCTCGCGGGTGGCCGACAAGGTCGGACTTGAGCGGACTCACCTGTATCGCAAGCTCAAGCAACTGGGCATCAAATTCGTCAAAAAGGGCAATTTGGACGAATCGAGGTAGAAATCCACTTCTTCAGTGTGGCGGTTGCCCTTATCAGGGGGCTACGGCATAATTGCGGGCCGAAATCAGCACAGGGCATCCCTTGATACGTACAGGGGGTGCCCTTCACACATAACCAATCCCGCAGGGATGTTCTGAGAGGTAACAGTAAATGGCCGCGACACGAAGCATCACCCCCCCAAAATTCAATGACATTACCGGCGCGATCCGCGCCCTGGCGATGGATGCCGTGCAGAAAGCCGGTTGCGGACACCCCGGCGCGCCGATGGGCATGGCCGAGATCGCCGACGTGCTGTGGAACCGCCATCTGCGCCATAACCCGGCCAACCCGCATTGGGCTGACCGCGACCGCTTCGTGATGTCCAACGGCCATGGCTCGATGCTGGTCTATGCGCTGCTGCACCTGTCCGGGTACGACCTGCCGATGGAAGAGCTGAAGCGTTTCCGCCAGCTGCATTCCAAGACACCCGGCCATCCCGAGTATGGCTACACCCCCGGCGTGGAAACTACCACCGGTCCGCTGGGCCAGGGCATCACCAATGCGGTGGGCATGGCGATGGCCGAGAAACTGCTGGCCAATGAATTCAACAAGCCCGGCCACGAGATCGTCAACCACCACACTTACGTGTTCATGGGCGACGGCTGCATGATGGAGGGCATTGCCCACGAAGCCTGCTCGCTGGCCGGCACCTGGGGCCTGGGCAAGCTGATCGCGTTCTGGGATGACAACGACATCTCCATCGACGGCCACGTCGGCGCCTGGTTCACTGACAACACCCCCAAGCGTTTCGAGGCTTACGGCTGGCACGTGATCCCCGATGTGCAGGGCCATGACACGGTTGCGATCGACGCCGCCGTAGAAGCCGCCAAGAGGGTTACCGACAAGCCCACGCTGATCTGCTGCAAGACCATCATCGGCGCCGGTTCGCCGAACAAGGAAGGCACGCATGACGTGCATGGTGCAGCATTGGGCGATGCCGAGATCGCCGCGACGCGCGCGCACATCGGCTGGAACTACCCGCCGTTCGAGATCCCCAAGCATGTCTACGAGGCCTGGGATGCGCGCACCAAGGGCGCGGGCCTGGAAAACCTGTGGAACAACAAGTTCGCCGAATACAAGAAGGCGTTCCCGAAGGAAGCGGCCGAATTCCAGCGCCGCATGAAGGGCGAGCTGCCCGCCGGCTGGGCGGAGCATGCCGCCAAGGCGATCGCGCAGATCAATGAGAAGGGCGAGACCATCGCGACGCGCAAGGCGTCGCAGAACGCGATCAACGCGCTGGTCCCTGCATTGCCCGAATTCCTCGGTGGCTCTGCCGACCTGACCGGGTCCAACCTGACCAACTGGACCGGCGCACACCATGTGAATGCCGCCAAGCCGGGCAATTACATCAGCTACGGCGTGCGCGAATTCGGCATGTCCGCGATCATGAACGGGATGGCGCTGCATGGCGGCCTGTTGCCGTTCGGCGGCACCTTCCTGATGTTCTCCGAATATGCGCGCAACGCGTTGCGCATGGCCGCATTGATGAAGCAGCGCGTGATATTTGTCTACACGCATGACTCCATCGGGCTTGGCGAGGACGGCCCGACCCACCAGCCGGTCGAGCAGACCGCCACGCTGCGCTATATCCCCAACATGGACGTATGGCGCCCGTGCGACACGGTCGAATCCGTCGTTTCCTGGGTCACGGCCGTGGAGCGCAAGGACGGCCCGAGCAGCCTGATATTCAGCCGCCAGAACCTGGCATTCCAGAAGCGCGATGCGGCGCAAATCGCCAATATCCGCAAGGGTGCCTACGTGTTGTCCGAAGCCGCCGGCGGCAAGCCGAAAGCGGTGATCATCGCGACCGGATCGGAAGTGAGTCTGGCGATGGAAGCGCAGAAGGTGCTCGCAGCGGAAAACATCAGCGTGCGCGTGGTATCGATGCCGTCGACCAATGTGTTCGACCGGCAGGACCATGCCTACAGGGACAGCGTGTTGCCCAAGGGCGTCAAGCGCGTGGCAGTCGAGGCCGGTGTGACCGGCGGCTGGTACAAGTATGTCGGGCTGGATGGCGCGGTCGTCGGCATGGACCGTTTCGGCGAGTCCGCACCGGCACCGGAACTGTTCAAGCACTTCGGATTCACCACCGAGCATGTGGTGAAGGCCGTCAAGGGCGTGCTTTAAATATTTTCGATAAATAGGGAGGCAAAAATGACTATACGCGTTGGCATCAATGGATTCGGACGTATCGGGCGGATGGTGTTCCGTGCGACAGCAAAGGATTTTCCTGAAATCGAAGTCGTTGCGATCAACGACCTGCTGGAACCGGCATACCTTGCCTACATGCTCAAGCATGACTCGGTGCACGGCCGCTTCAAGGGCGACGTGTCGGTCGACGGCAACACCCTGATCGTCAACGGCAAGAAGATCCGCCTGACCGCGATCAAGAACCCGGCCGAACTGAAATGGGACGAGGTCAAGGCCGATATCGTGATCGAATGCACCGGCTTCTTCCTGACCAAGGAAACCTGCCAGGCGCATATCGATGCGGGCGCCAAGAAAGTCATCCAGTCCGCGCCGAGCAAGGACGACACCCCGATGTTCGTGTATGGCGTGAACCACGGCAAGTATGCCGGCGAGAAGATCGTCTCGGCGGCCTCCTGCACCACCAATGCGCTGGCGCCGGTGGCCAAGGTGCTGCACGACACTTGGGGAATCAAGCGCGGCCTGATGACCACGGTGCACGCGGCAACGGCCACCCAGAAGACGGTCGACGGCCCGTCCAGCAAGGATTGGCGCGGCGGCCGCGGTATCCTGGAAAACATCATCCCGTCCTCCACCGGTGCGGCCAAGGCGGTCGGCGTGGTGATACCCGAACTGAACAAGAAGCTGACCGGGATGGCGTTCCGCGTGCCGACCTCGGACGTGTCGGTGGTCGACCTGACCGTCGAGCTGACCAAGGCGGCCACGTACGACGAAATCTGCGCCGCGATGAAGAAGGCATCCGAAAGCGGCCCGCTGAAAGGCGTGCTCGGCTATACCACCGAAAGCGTGGTCTCGACGGATTTCCGCGGCGAGACCTGCCCGTCGGTGTTCGATGCGGGCGCGGGCATCGCGCTGGACCCGACCTTCGTCAAGGTGGTGGCTTGGTATGACAACGAGTACGGCTACACCTGCAACCTGATGCGCATGGTGGCTCATATCGCCAAGTAGGCCGGTTCAAGGGTGCAAGGAACAAGGGGCAAGGGGCAAGGGAGAGAACTTGCACCTTGCGTCTTGGGCCTGCAACCCAATCAAATTCGGGAGAAACAAGATGAACGTGATCAAGATGACCGACCTGGACCTCAAGGGCAAGCGCGTGCTGATTCGCGCTGACCTCAACGTACCGGTCAAGGACGGCAAGGTAACCTCCGATGCGCGGATCACCGCCTCGATGGCAACCATCAACTTTGCGCTGCAAGCCGGCGCGCGCGTGATGGTGACCTCGCACCTGGGCCGCCCGGAAGAAGGCGTCTACTCGGAAGAAAACTCGCTCAAGCCGGTGGCCAACGTGATCGCCAACAAGCTGGGCAAGCCGGTGCGCCTGATCAGGGATTGGGTGAACGGCGGCTTCAACGTCGCCGAGGGCGAGTTGGTGCTGCTGGAAAATTGCCGCTTCAACAAGGGTGAAAAGAAGAACCTCGAAGAAACCGCGAAAAAATATGCCGCGCTGTGCGACGTGTTCGTGATGGACGCGTTCGGCACCGCGCACCGGGCCGAAGCCTCGACCCACGGCGTCGCAAAATACGCGCCAGTCGCCGCTGCCGGCATCCTGTTGACCGAGGAACTGGACGCGCTGACCAAGGCACTGCTGAACCCGGCGCGCCCGATGGTGGCCATCGTCGGTGGCAGCAAGGTGTCCACGAAACTGACGGTGCTGGAAAGCCTGTCGGAAAAAGTCGACCAGCTTGTGGTCGGCGGCGGCATCGCCAATACCTTTTTGAAGGCGACCGGCCATCCGGTCGGCAAGTCGCTGTGCGAGAACGACCTGGTGCCCACCGCGCAGGCTTTGCTGGCGAAGATGTCCGCGCGCGACGCAAGCATCCCGATCGCCAGCGATGTGGTGGTCGGCAAACAGGCGCCGTTCGTGGCGGGGAACGAGAACACCCCGGCGATCCTGAAATCGGCGAACGATGTGGCCGAGGATGAAATGATCTTCGATATCGGCCCGCAGTCGGCACAGGAGATCGCCGACATCATCATGAAGGCCGGCACCGTGGTCTGGAACGGCCCGGTGGGCGTGTTCGAGTTCGACCAGTTCGGCGAGGGCACCAAAACGGTCGCGATGGCGATCGCCTCGACCAATGCCTTCACACTGGCGGGTGGTGGCGACACCATCGCCGCAATTCAGAAGTATGACATTTTCGACAAGGTGTCATACATCTCCACCGCTGGCGGCGCATTTCTGGAGTTTCTCGAAGGCAAGACATTGCCGGCGGTCGAAATTCTTGAACAGCGCGCCAGTCAATAGACAACATAGGAAAACATGCTGCGCAGAACCAAGATCGTTGCAACGTTGGGGCCGGCCTCCAACGACCCGAAAGTGCTGGAACAAATGATAAAGGCAGGCGTGGACCTGGTGCGGATGAACTTCTCGCACGGCTCCGCCCAGGATCACATGAAACGTGCCGAGACCGTGCGCACCGTGGCCAGGGCGTGCGGCCGCACCGTGGGCATACTGGCCGACCTGCAGGGCCCGAAGATCCGCATTGGAAAATTCGAGAACGGCAAGATCATCCTGAGCAAGGGCGACACCTTCATCCTCGACGCCTCATTTGACGGTCTCGGCAACCAAGAACGTGTCGGGCTCGATTACAAGGAACTGCCGGACGATGTCAACGCGGGTACGGTATTGCTGCTCAACGACGGCATGCTGGAGTTCCACGTCAGCAAGGTGCAAGGCCGGCAGGTCGTCTGCAAGGTGGTGCGCGGCGGGCCGCTGTCGAACAACAAGGGCATCAATCGCAAGGGCGGCGGATTGACCGCGCCGGCACTGACCGAGAAGGACAAGGAAGACATCAGGACCGCCGCGCTGATCAAGGCCGACTACCTGGCCGTATCATTCCCGCGCAGCGGCGACGACATGCAACTGGCGCGCGAACTGATGCTGGCGGCCGGCGGCAGGAGCATGCTGATGGCGAAGATCGAGCGCGCCGAGGCGATCCCGGCGCTGGCCGACATCATTGACGCGTCTGATGCGATCATGGTCGCGCGCGGCGACCTCAGCGTCGAGGTCGGCGATGCCGCCGTGCCCGGGCTGCAAAAGCGCATGATCAAGATGGCGCGCGCGAAAAATCGCCTGGTGATCACCGCCACGCAGATGATGGAATCGATGATCAACAACCCGATCCCGACGCGCGCCGAGGTGTCGGACGTCGCGAATGCGGTGCTGGACGGCACCGATGCTGTGATGCTGTCGGCCGAGACGGCGGTCGGCGAATATCCGGTGGAAACCATCGAAGCGATGGCGCGTATCTGCCTCAAGGCCGAGCGCGAGCTCGAGGAGAATGTTTTCGATCGCCGCATCGGCGCGCAGAAATTCTCCCGCGTCGACCAGTCCATCGCGATGGCGGCACTGTTTGCGGCATCGCACTTCAAGGTGAAGGCGATCGTGGCGTTGACGCAGTCCGGCTCGACCACGCTGTGGATGTCGCGCATGAACGCCGGCGTCCCGATCTTTGCGCTGACGCCGGTCGAGGAGACGCTGAGCAAGGTCACCCTGTTCAGCGGTGTCCATCCGATCTCATTCCATTCCAAATCCAAGGACCAGGCGCAGGAGATGCGCAATGCGGAACAGACGCTGTTCGAGCTCGGCCTGGTGCAGGAAGGCGATCTGGTGGTGATGACGCTGGGCGAAGCGGTGGGAAAATCGGGACACACCAATACCATGAAGATCGTCAGGATCGGCGATCTCAATGTGGCGAAACACTAGGGAATCTCAGACGATCCGGCATTTTCAAATTACACTGTCACACACGTTCATGAATTTTTAATCAGGAGGATGAAATGGCTTTAGTATCGATGCGTCAATTACTGGACCACGCCGCGGAACACGGCTACGGCCTGCCCGCGTTCAACGTGAACAACCTTGAGCAGGTCAAGGCCATCATGGAAGCGGCCGATGAAACCAACAGCCCGGTGATCATGCAGGGCTCCGCTGGCGCGCGCAAATATGCCGGCGAGGCGTTCTTGCGCCACCTGATCGCGGCCGCGATCGAGACCTACCCGCACATCCCGGTGGTGATGCACCAGGACCACGGCGCATCGCCGGCGGTGTGCATCAACGCGATCCGCAGCGGCTTTTCCAGCGTGATGATGGACGGCTCGCTGAAGGAGGACGCCAAGACCCCTGCCTCGTTCGAATACAACGTAGACGTCACCCGCCGCGTGGTCGAGATGTCGCACGCGGTCGGCGTGTCGGTCGAGGGCGAACTGGGTTGCCTGGGCTCGCTGGAAAGCGGCATGGGCGAAAAGGAAGACGGCCACGGTGCGGAAGGCGTGCTGACCCACGACCAGCTGCTGACCGACCCGAACGAAGCGGCGGAATTCGTCAAGCTGACCCAGGTCGATGCGCTGGCGATCGCGATCGGAACCTCGCACGGCGCGTACAAGTTCACCAAGCCGCCAACCGGCGAAACACTGGCGATCAGCCGCATCAAGGAGATCCATGCGCGCATCCCCAACACCCACTTGGTGATGCACGGCTCGTCGTCGGTGCCGCAGGAATGGCTGAAGATCATCAACGAATTCGGCGGCGACATGGGCCAGACCTACGGCGTGCCGGTGGAAGAGATCGTCGAGGGCATCAAGCACGGTGTACGCAAGGTCAACATCGACACCGACCTGCGCATGGCATCGAGCGGCTCGGTGCGGCGCTACCTCGCGCAGAACCCCAAGGACTTCGACCCGCGCAAGTTCCTCGCCGCCTCGACCAAGGCGATGAAGGAGATCTGCAAGGCGCGCTACGAGGCGTTCGGCTCGGCTGGTCACGCCGGCAAGATCAAGCCGATCTCGCTGGACGCGATGGCGATGCGCTATGTCAAGGGCGAACTGAAGGCGGTCGTCAAGTAAGCCGGACCGCATCGCAGCAAACAAAAAAACGGCCTTCGGGTCGTTTTTTTATGGGCGTGATTTGGTTATATCCGGATCAAACATAATTATTATGGCCATGCGATATAAGACGGATCATGTCACTGTCCTGCTTACGAAGCGATAAAAAATGGTATCCGGAATCCAGAGTTGAAATTATTTTTTGATTGTACTACTATCTGTACAATGTAAATTTTGGAGATAAACATGGAAACCGTTACATACAGTCACACCCGTCAGCATTTAGCTGAGATCATGAATAAGGTCACTGAAGATCGCGCTCCAATCCTGGTTACGCGCCAAACCGGAAGTCCGGTCGTAATGATGTCTCTTCAGGATTTCAATGCGCTGGAAGAAACAGCATATTTATTGCGTAGTCCAAAGAATGCCAAGCGACTCATGGAGTCTATTGAACAATTTGTCACGCAAGGCGGAACACAAAGAGAGTTGGTTGATGCCGATTAAGTTCTCCGATCAAGCATGGGAGGACTACTTGTTCTGGCAAGGGAAGGATAAGACTGCCCTGAAGCGGATAAATGCTCTCTTGCGAGATATCCAGAGGTCACCCTTTGATGGCATAGGAAAGCCAGAACCGCTCAAGCATAATCTTGCAGGCTTCTGGTCTCGTCGCATTGATGAAGAACATCGGCTGGTTTATGCAGTTCAAGACGACATCATTCTGGTCGCACAGTGCCGCTATCACTATTGATAATCAACACTGGAATCTGGATACCCTAAAAAATCCCCCGGCATTGCGTGCCGAGAGTTGGCGGTGCTGACCAGCACTAAGCGGACTAATGGCCGCTCACTTTTATTGCGGATTCAACACGCTCCATAGTGTCCGTTGACCGGTAAATCCTGATGCTGAACCCTTGAACAAGACATTGGTGTTTACTGCCGGGGTCTGGTCGCTGGAGGTGACCGCTGCAATACTTGGCACAGAACCCCAAGGACTTCGACCCGCGCAAGTTCCTCGCCGCCTCGACCAAGGCGATGCAGGAGATCTGCAAGGCGCGCTACGAGGCGTTCGGCTCGGCCGGCCAAGCCGGCAAGATCAAGCCGATCTCGCTGGACGCGATGTCGATGCGCTATGCCAAGGGCGAATTGAAGGCAATCGTCAAGTAATCAATACGAAACTGTGGAGGTGAAAGTCCTCCACTCGCCCGACAAGGGGAAGAGTTAGAACGGCAAGGGTGTCGTGGGTGACTGCGAATCTGGAGGAAGCCGAAGGCAAAGCGCTGGTCTGTCGAACAGGAAGCGGGTAATCGTCGTCTTCAATCATTTCTGGTTTCGCAAAATGTTGTTGGTAGGATTGTGGAAGTGAGGCTTCTTTGATGCTCTGGGGTTGGTTTCGTTGCTGGACACCCAGCGACGCTTCCAGCATGTTTAATGAACTGCCGTATGCAGAACCGCACGTACGGTGGTGTGAGAGTGAGAGGGCGACGGGGGCAACCCGGTCCCCTACTCGATCGAGTTGGCGGCGATAAGGGCCGACCAAACACCGGCAAGGCTGGCTGGACAATTCGACCCAGCGCATCCAGTCGATCCGTATCTGTTGCGCACCCTGGCGATCGTCCCTAGAACCGCGACTTCTGTCAAAGTCACTCAATTTCCCTTTGCGCGCAAAGGGAATGTTGCGCCTTTCAAGCCGGAAGAAGCATCTGGGTTTGCTGCGCCACTCAATTATCGAGAATCGATCGGCTATCCTGCCCAAAAAAAGCCCGCCATGTGGCGGGCTTGATTAGAGCGGCATGTGTTATTGCGTAATGAGCTGCCGCCAGGAAACCCTGCGGGCAGCGCCTGAAGGTGGCGGAGGATTGACGGAGCGGCAGGTTAGCAGACCGGTCGAGTCGTTGGTGCATATAGCCTTGTCGCCATTCGGCAGGCTGATGAATATCGGCGCGGTTGATAGCGAACCGGTATGTTGAGTTGCGGCGACCGACATCGAGTAAGTGCCATCCGCATTTTTCGTGACCATGTTGGAGGGCAGCATGGCAGCCTGAGCCGGGGAAATCGTAACGTTCATGTTCGAGAGGGCTGCGCCCGACGTGTAATCCAGCAGGTAGTTGTAACTATTGCCGCCCACGGTACAGGCGCTGTTGCTGGGAACGTTGGTGTTGAACGCCAGCATGCTCAGTTCCAGCACCAAATCGGTGTTTATGCGCTCCCCGCTATCCGGAAAGTCGAGATACCAGCCGCTGTTGTCGCCGGCGGCGGTGCCGATATTCACCGCGTAATTCGTGCTGGTGCGAATGACCTGGCCGACGGAGCAGACAGACGCTGGCGCGCCTGAAGGGCAAGTCGTGTCGACCTCGGTCTGCTGCACAAAGGGCAAGCCGCTGAAGGTGCGCACGTTGGGGTAGATCGGCACTGTTGTCGGTGAAATCGTGGACGTCAATGGATCCACGATGGCATAGATGGATTGAAGGTTGGGCGCATCCTGCGGTGCGGTGCCTATATCGGAAGACCCCAGATACTTGCCGGTGCCGATGTAGACAACCACTTGGCCGTTGACGAGACCCACTTCCGGTTTGCTGGTGACGGGTTGCGGCGTGCCGGTAGGGCCTGTGAGGGCTGTAAGCAATTGCACTGCACCCGAATACGTGCCGCCGTTGACGTTAAAGCGCCACAGATTACCCAGCAGGTCACCGCCATAGATCTGCAGGACGGTCGCATCGAGCGACGGATTGGTCACCTGCGCGATGATCTGCGACAAGCCGCTCGGCGAGGTCGGGCTGCCAGCTCCGGTGTTGATGTCCATCAGAAGTGCGCCCGTATAGGCGTTGAGCACGAACAGATGTCCCAGGCCGTCAGCGTTGTTGTAACCGGAGGTCAGCAACACTACCCAGGTACCCGCAGCGAGAGAGCCGGCACCATTTCCGCCCAGTTTCACGACTTGGGGGTTGCCGAAACTGAGTCCCAGGTTGGGGTTGGTGAATTCCCACAATGCATGGGGAGTGGCCGGGTTGGTTATGTCTATCGCATAGTAGCTGTTGCCGCCGGCATTCAGCCCGCCGATCAGAATGGTCTTCCACGACGTTGTTCCGCTTCCGGTACATTGCGTCAAGGGCGCGCTCGGGCAAATGTCCGCAGATATCGGGCTGCCGTCAACAAAGAATTGGTGATTGTTCGCATAATTGATATCGGCGAGCTTGTAGAGATTGGGCATCACCGCGGTAGGAATAAAAGCCCAGGCTTCTGCTCCGCCGGACACACTGGTCCCGCCGCTGGTAACGACAGTCCCGGTGCTATCCATCAAATCGCTGTTGGCATAGAAGGCATGCAGCATACCGTCGTTGGCCCCGACGTAAATCATACTTTGGCGGCTGGCATTGGCCGCCACGAAATCACTGTAGCCCGGATCCGAATAGAGCAGCAATGGCGTTTTTACATAGGCTGCCTGGGAATCCACGATGTCTCCCAGCACGTGTGTGCGTGACCGGTAGTACATGGACGGACTGGCAGGGAAGCCTTCATAGGTGCGGTCGCCAGCCAGATAGTTAACAAGATACGTGCCGGAAGCGGCGGTTTGCTGCGCAGGAGTCAGGCAGGATGAGCCTGTCGTGCAGAATTGGGAGAGCGCGCTGATATTGGGCGTGTTGAAATTTGCGTTGGCGCCAAAATTGGCCGAGTTAAACGGCGTGAAACCGTTGGACGCGCTTGCCTTGAACGCGTAGATATTGCGCGTCGAGAATGGCATGGCATCGAGCAGGGGTTCTGCATCCCAGTCTATCGTGGAAGACAGCGCGCCAGTGGTCAGGTCCAGTTCCTGCCGGACAAGATGGCCATACCAGAATTGGGAAACGTAACTGGAGCTGAAAATGTAATTGTCGCCAGTCGATATGTTCGGGTTGCTGATGGATGCGGATGCCGAGGACCCGGTGCGCGAGGTGACTGCATTCAGCGCATTGTTTATCCCGGTTGACAGCGTAGCCGGGTTGGTGGCGCTGAAATAGATGCCCCGCCCGTCCACGGCGGCATGCCACAGGTTGTCGACGGCGGTCTGCGTATTGCTGACCGGAAGCGGCCAGTTGCATGTCGTGCCTTGCGCCTGCCATGAGCAGACCGGGGGTGTTTGGGTTAAATCGGCCGAGACACCATTTGCTACGGAATGGTAATCCCCGCTGGTGTCGGTCTGATAAGTGGGCGAGAACACCATGTCGCCGCGGGCGCCGAGGCCCAGCGTAAAGGTGGTCATATGCTGCCAGGTGGCCGTGTCCAAACCGACGCTGGGCACGATATTCGCGCTGACGTCAGTCCCCGAGGTGAGCGGATTGGCGGTGATATTGTTGCCAAGTGACACGTCGCGCAAATCGGTCATGTAATAATACTGCGCAACGTCGGACAGCGTGTTGGATGAACCGCCGGATGAGGACGTCACGGTTACTGTCGGGGTGCCGACAGTAACCGTAGTGGACAAGGTGGTCGGGGAGCCTGGCGTGCCTAACGTGCTGGTGCCGGGAGTTACCGGGGCAGGCGTAGTTGTTGCGGCAGGCGTGGCCGAGCACGCGGATGTGCTGGCGACATATGCGCTGAGGGGCGGCGGGCCTGTATCGCTGGTTGCCACGAAAACAGCATTACCTACTTGAGCGTTTGTGGTACTCCCGGTGGTGACTACCGGTGCGCCGGCTACGCCATTGGTGGTGGTGACCGTGCTGGTGGTCACTGTCGTGGCATTGTTTATGGTCGTTAAGTTACCGATGGCCGTTTCGGCGGCTGTAGCTGTATATGGGGTCACGGTGTGGCCTGTAACGGCTACGCTTGGGCAGACGCCTTGGGTAGTGCTATAGCCAGTCCATTCAGTGTCATCGCTAACGCAACCGGTGCCTCCAGCCCCACTGCTCACCACATACCATGTTTTACCGGCTGCATCGGTTACCGACGCGCTTGAAACTACGGGATTATTGCCACTAGTGCCCCGGCAAAACCATGAATACTTGCCGCTGCCGGATGTACCGATACTAAGGCAATGGCCGCTGGTAGAATCCGGATTGGTGGAAGTGGTCGTCTGTCCCAATGCCACATAGTGGCTGCCATTAGTCGTATCAAGCATGGGTACAGTGCTCGCTGCGCCCGCTGGTGGACCGCTGGTCGCGCATGAGAAACCGACTGTCGAATAAGTCCATGTCGTTTTGACAGTGTCGGGTGTCACGGTCGATGATTGAACCACCGTGGTGGTCGGGGTGGCGGTCTTGAACGTGACCAAGGTGCCGTCATACTGAGGCCTCGGTACCGTGCCATCACAGTTACCGACTGCCGTGGTCGAGTCGAGGGCTGCGGTCGGGCTGCATGGGTTCCCTGAACCATTGGACGTGATGGTGGAGGTGTGCTGATCGTTCCAGAAGCCGTCGGTGGAAAGTATCGTGAAATTCTGCTGGCAGGCATATTGCACCGGGTCGATTGCCGTGATGGTGTTCAACTCGTTGCCGGACAATTTATACGCGTAATACAGGCCGACATTCGACAATGCCTGAGGCAGCGGCGTGGAGTTGCCGGCCTTGGTGCCATAGACCATGTTATAAAAATTGGTACGCTGGGTGCTGACGGGCGAAGCCGAGCCGAAGGCACCGAGATTCAGAAAATCGTTGCCGACGTTGTTGTTTATCGTGGCAAAGCCGACATTGTAATTGCTGTTGAGAGAATTGAATGACCGCCCTGTCGCCGACTTCATCATGTTGATGCGGATGCGGTAATAGGTATACCAGTTCGCGAAATTGGTGGTCTCGTTGGTATTGCCGATGCCGCTATTGGTGAGGGCGGGGAGTGTGTAGGTCAGGGTTCCGGTATAGGCGATCACGGGGGTCGCCAATGTTGTGCCTGCTGGGGCGATGATGGCAACTTGCGAGCCCTCTGCCGTGGCCTGATAACCGGATGTTGAGGCGTTGATTTTTGTTGCGATGCTGGAGGCAAGCGTACTGGCGGTGGAGGTGGAGGTACCCGTTGAGGCCGACATGATTTGGACGCCGTTTACCTTGATGCCGGTAACCACAGCGTTGGTTAAGCTTTCGATGGTAAGGGTTGAACTGATGCCCACTCCAACCAGGGAGAACACCGAGCTGCCCGGTGTGGAACCAATGGAGCTGTTGCACTCGGTGTAGAAAGTACCGGAGGTGTTCGAGTAAATTTTTTGGTACTGCTGGGTTTGCGTACCTGAATAGGTGTAGTAGAAAGCCGGAGCGGCGGCGAGGCCGCCATTATTGGTGCCGCTATTATCAGATGACTTGAAACTGGTGCTCAGATTGACGGTTGAGGTTAAGGCAGCGAAGACACCGAATCCATCCTTGGGCGCGGCGGTAAATGAGGAAGTGGGATAGCTGGTGCCCGAGGCTGTCACCGGCAGGTTGTAAGTGATGGTGGGATCATAGTAGACACCATTGCACTGGCTGCTGTAAAAACCGTATTTACCGGTAACAAAATATGCTCCGTTGCCATTGTCGGGCATATAGTCCCATCCCATGCTGCCTGAATCGTCCATCATCAGAAACACATTGGGATAGACCACTTGGGAAGATGAGGAGGAGGTGACCAGGGGCGTCTCGGAAATGTCCGTGGTCGCACCCAGCGCATTCGTCATCATGGCCGCAAGAATGATGGTCCTGCCTGCATTCCCGAGAAACTTATTGATGGTGTTCATGGCATACTCCTTTGTTTCCTGCTTGATTACAGGGCGACGACAGATTGGGCGTAGCTTACCGAGTTGCGCGGACCGGCAACCCGTATGGTGATACGGTAATACTCCAGGTTGGCTGAATTCAGAACGACCGTGCCGCTACCCTGGCTGGAGTTGAGTATGTAGGAGCTTGGGCTGAAGGCACAATTGACGCCTACATCCGAAGGCGCGCCGGCCGCATTGCAAAGACGATTGATCGTGTAAGACACTGTATTGCCGGACGCATCGGCGTTGCAACTGTTGATGCACACCGCCAATCCGCCGGGTACGATGTTGGTGTTCCAGTAGCTGTCCCAGCTAACCCCGGCCGCGGGCTGCTGTTCAAACGGGGTATAGCCAAAGCCGGGGTTGGCGGACCACAAGGCGTTGCCGGAATTTTGCTGCTCCAGCCAGGCAGTGGCAATTTCGGTGGCTTGGTCGGTGGAATTGACCGTGGCCTGCTTGAATGCCAAGTTGCCGGCAATCACGTTGGTCGTGTCCACTGAGCGTACCAGCGCAATCGCGGCCAGCGTCATTGCCACCAATACGATCAATGTGACCACCATGATGACGCCTGTTTGGCGGGCTCGCAGGGGCTTGGTGCAGATGTGGGTGTGTAGGGTTAGCATCCTGTTGATATTCCCATGGAGACTGCCGTGGTGATGTTACGTATCGGCACGGTGGTCTGGAAAACCTTGTAGCGATAATGTTGCCAATTGTAAGTGTTATCCACAGGATTGATTATCTGCGGCGATCCGTCCGGGTTCACTGTCACGTCGATCGGGTTGGCGGACGCACCGCTTGTGATGCCTAACCAGGTGGGGCTGTTGTTGGTAGCGGTGCTGCCATCCCAGACGGGATAGTTCGAGGGAATGGCTGCGGCGGTGGTTGTGACAGCGGTCTTTTCGTACTGGCTGCTCCTCGCGACCAATACCAGGCGGATGCCCAGCGTCCTGAACCAGCCGCAGGCGTCTGCCACGGCCCCGGTATCTGCCGGAGAAGTCTGGCTGTAGATATCCACGATGCCGTCCATCGCTCCAGTATTTGCACTGGTGACAGACGGCTCCTGGTTGGTGATATCCTGCCCATACTGGGCGCGCATGCTGACGATATTGCCGGCTATGGGTACCCAGATAGCCGTGTTGAGGTTCGGAGTGACATTGGTCGGATCCCCGCAATTGTTCACCATATAGTCGCACATCGTCAGGCTGCCCTCCCGAACGGCATAGGCATGGACCGTGGGCAGCTGACCAAGGTCGAAGAGCATGCCGGGAGTGACAGAAGTCGTGACGCCGGGCGAGAGCTGCAGCGTCGCGGGCGTCAGACTGCCGATTTTGGTCACCGTATTCAGAATGGCCGGATTGGCCGGAGAGCATGAGCGATTCGAAGGCGTGGCGATTACATAATCGTTTAGCATGAAAGAAGTGGCAGCTTGAACGTCAAAATCGGTCGAGTCCCGCACGGGTAAAACGATGCTGTTGCCTTCGGGTATTGTGTCGCTGTTTCCGTATGCTATCAGCAGGGTGTCGGTATTCGCGTCACCCACCGGGATCGAAGCGGAGTTGATGGTTACCGGGGCCATTGCTTTCAGGTTTATCCCTGCACGCAATGTCACGTCGCAACCTATCAGGTTGGCCACATTGAAGCCATAACCGCTCTGGCGGATATCATCCGACAAGCCGGAAAGCGCAATCGCTCCGGTGTTCATTGCCTCGCCGCCGCCGCTGGTGGTGCGCTTTTGTCCCTCGAACAGCGCGAACACCTGCATGATGACTATGATGCCCAGCATGCCGATGACCATGCCAACCATGATTTCCACAAGGCTAAAACCAGAGGGAAGGCCCAAGGGAATTTTTTGACCTGTGCCCCGGTTGCCAGGAATTGTTGCGCAGCGGTTTGGAGTAAATGTTTTCAACATGGCTCCTATTTTTGACCGATTTGCGCGACGACGATATACTGATGTGCCCGCGGAGGCTCGTTTGGTGAACTCCAGTAGAGTGCGACGGTGGCTATGCTGCTAGGAGTCTTGGTGCTCGTATCGGTTGTAAACGAAACATCGGGCTGGTTTTGAGGCACGCCGGCAACCCCGGGCAAGGTTGCGCTCACGCTGTTGAGCCAGTTTGCGTACATGATATTGGGCGGGTTCGTGCCGGGGGCAGCGCTGCCACTGAAAAAGGTCTGAAGTGTGGAAGTCGTGCGGTCACTCAACCACATTTGTGAAATCAGCTCATTTGCCAGCAAGTTGGCATCAGAACGGTACTTGGCATCGCCGTTCATTTTGATGGAAGCAGCCTGCAATCCAACTATCGCAAGGATGCCGATCGAGAATAGCAGAATGGAAATCAGGCTTTCCAGCAGCATCGAGCCGGCTTGCTTGTTCAAGTTGAATTGATGCATTTTCATATCAGCATCCTTGCGGATCATAGTTGGGTTGGGAGGGTTGGCTGGACTGCCATAGCGGATTGCATGAACGTATCAGTCCGCCTGAAGATACAACTATGCGCAGGCAGCGCATCGGCCCACCTGCCGATATACAAGCTCCGCCGACGACAGGGTTGGTGATATCTATCTGCACATTATCGCCGGGATTCACGGATGAAGATGTGGAGCTGATTCGACCCAACCCATTGAATGTTATCGAACCATTGTAAATCGACGAAGCTGCAGTTGTACCAGTTGGTGTAATCTCCTTTGAAGCCACCACAGTGTTAGGAGATCCTTCGCTGCCCTGGCGTTCCTGGATGATGCGCGGCGCAGGATTGTTGACGGAATCGTTCACCGAGTAGGTTTCGTTCAATTTTGCGTTGCCGCACATGCCGGCTGGATCGTCAAGGCTGACTACCCAGTTGCTGCTTGCGGGGGTCAGCGCGCAGCTGCTGTTCAGGGAGGTAGTAAGCTGAAAACGAACCAGGGTGTTCCGACGCACCGCTTCTGCACGAGCCAACTCGATCCCGTTCTGGAGGGCGTCGGTGGCAGTATGAATTTGCGCATTTTGGATCAAACTCTTGAAGCTGGGCACACCCAGCAAGAGCAGTATGACGGTGATCGCGATTCCGATAAGGAGCTCGATCAGCGTAAAACCTGCAGTGCTGTGTCTGGAGTTTAACATTGCCCACCAGTGTTGGTTATCCAGCAAGTCGTGCTTGTAGCTTGCCAGATGCTTTTTGCCGGAGCGACTATGCTTGACCCTTTGGTGTTTGATTGATCGAGGGTGTAACTGAATCCTGCCATCGTTCCCGAGCCAGTTGCTGTGAGTGTGTAGGTATTAGCAGTCTGGTTGCCGCATGAGAATGTGAAATATTTGCTGGAAGTGGAGTCATTATTGCAAGCTGGTGCGGAAACATAGGTATGGTTATCCTGAAAGAATTGTTCCATCAGTACGCGCTTGCTGGCCAGGTTGGATGTCGCATCAGGGATCTTGCCGCGCGTTACGTAGTTTCCATAAGCAGGCAACGCGATGGCGGCAAGAATGCTGATGATCGCGACTACAATAAGTATCTCGATCATGGTAAAGCCCTTTGCGGATTTCATGGTTGGTTCCCTCTATAGAATTGGCGCGAATCATAGGTCAAAAATTTCCATGATTCCATTCTGGGCTGACTGGAGGCGCAAGTCGCCCGACGAACGGCAGATGTTAGCGCATTCCGTTGCGAAGGATGGGCCAAGGGAAAATTTCAACCGGCACTGTGCGTTTACCATACGATGAACACAAATAGCCGTGGAGCACGGGGCGGAAAGACGGTAAAATCCGCCGTCTTGAAATTCATAAACTTGGGGAGCAATCATGAGCAAGAGTCTGGTCCAATTCATCATCGAAGAACAGCGCGCGATACCGGGAAAGGCCAGCGGCGATTTTACCGGCCTGATTAGCGATGTGATCATGGCCTGCAAGCGGATCGCGCACGACGTGAACAAGGGCGCGCTGATCGGTGTGCTGGGCAGCGCTGGCAGCGAGAACGTGCAGGGCGAGACGCAGAAGAAGCTGGACATCATTACCAATGAGGTTTTCATCAAGTCCACCGAATGGGGTGGCCACCTTGCCGCGATGGCTTCCGAGGAGATGGATGATGTCTATCCGATCCCGAAACAGTACCCGAAGGGCAAGTACCTGCTGGTGTTCGACCCGCTGGACGGCTCTTCCAACATCGACGTGAACATTTCGGTCGGCACGATCTTCTCGATCCTGCGCGCACCGGCCGGGATCGAGCATCCCACCGCCACCGATTTCCTGCAGCCGGGCACCACACAGGTCTGCGCGGGCTACGCACTGTATGGGCCGGCAACGATGCTGGTGCTCACTACTGGCCATGGCGTGAACGGCTTCACGCTGGACGGCGACATCGGCGAATTCATGCTGACCCATCCGGACATGAAGATCCCCGTCGACACGCTGGAATTCGCAATCAACGCGTCCAACGAGCGCCACTGGGAAAAGCCGGTGCAGCGTTATGTGGAAGAATGCATCGCCGGCAAGACCGGCCCGCGCGGGATCAATTTCAACATGCGCTGGGTCGCCTCGATGGTCGCCGAGGTGCACCGCATCCTGGTGCGCGGCGGCGTGTTCATGTATCCCAAGGACACCAAGGACCCGAGCAAGGCCGGCAAGCTGCGCCTGCTCTATGAGGCCAACCCGATGTCGTTCATTGTCGAGCAGGCGGGCGGCGTGTCCTCCACCGGCTACGAGCGCATCATGGAGATCAAGCCATCCGGGCTGCACCAGCGCGTGCCGGTGATTCTCGGTTCGAAGAACGAGGTCGAGCGTATTGTGCGCTATCACAAGGAGGTTTGAATCTTGGCAACGTCCATAACAAAACCATTGATCTCGATCGTGATGGGCAGCGCAAATGATTGGGATGTGATGAAACAGGCCGCGCAGCAATTGAAGGATTTCGGCATCGCCTACGACGCGCGCGTGATCTCCGCGCACCGCTCGCCCGACCTGCTGTTCGAATACATCAAGGATATGACCGCGCATGGCGTGCGCTGCTTCATCGCCGGTGCGGGCGCGGCGGCGCACTTGGCCGGTGTGGTTGCCGGCAAGACCACGCTGCCAGTGCTGGGCGTGCCGATGCCGTCGAAATACCTGCAGGGCATGGATTCGTTGCTGTCCACGGTGCAGATGCCCAAGGGCATCCCGGTGGCGACCTTCGCGATCGGCGAAGCGGGCGCGGCCAATGCCGGCCTGTTCGCGGTCGCGATGCTGGCGCTGAATGATGCGGAACTGGCACGGCGTTTGCAGGCATTCCGCGTACAGCAGGCGGACAAGATTAAGGCGACCACATTGCCGCAGTTGTAAGCGCCGCATCGGGGAACACAACTATGAGCGATGTCGAAGCGAAAGCCGGGGTTTCGGTAAACTCGCGCATGAACAAATGGATCGTGGCCGGTCTGCTGGCCGTGCTGGTCGCGATCGTTTTGCTGAACATGCCGCACGGCTTCAGTGACGATTTGTCGCTGATCGGCACCGGTCAGCCGGCCGTGGTACTGGTGCGCGACAAGAACGCGGCGGAAAGCATGGCTCTGATGAACGTGGTCAACAGCGTGCGCAATCAATTCAAGGGGCGGGTGTTGTTCCTGCTGACCGATTACGATACGCTGGAAGGCCGTGCGTTCGTTGCGGCCAACAATGCCGCGCCGATAACCCTGGTGCTGTTCGACGCCACCGGCAAGCCGGTCAAGGTCTTGGCCGCGCCGCAGACCGTCGAGAACGTGCAAAAGGAGATCGCGGCGATCCCCAGCATTAAATACCCGAAAACTTCCGGAAGGGCACCCCTGTGAGCAAGCCTATGCAGCAATCCGACATCAAGAGCCTGCCGTTCCAGCATCGCGGCAAGGTGCGGGACATCTACGCGGTGGGCGACGACAAGCTGCTGGTGGTGCAGACCGACCGCTTGTCCGCTTTCGACGTGATCCTGCCCAACCCGATCCCGGGGAAGGGCGAAGTGCTGACCGCGATGTCGAATTTCTGGCTGAACAAGCTGCAGCACGTGATTCCGAACCATCTGACGGGCATCGACCCGGAGTCGGTGGTCGGCACCGACGCGGATCGCGCCCAGGTGCGCGGGCGCGCCTTCGTCGCGAAGAAACTCAAGCCGCTGCCGATCGAGGCGATCGTACGCGGTTACCTGGTCGGTTCCGGCTGGAAGGACTACCAGAAGACCGGCAAGGTCTGCGGCATCGCGTTGCCCGCCGGTTTGCGCGAGGCGGAAAAGCTGCCGCAGCCTCTGTTCACGCCGTCGACCAAGGCGGCCGTCGGCGAGCACGACGAGAATATCTCGTTTGCGCAAGCGGTTGAACTGCTCGGCGAAGCGCGCGCAAAAGAGGTGCGCGATGCCACGCTAGCACTTTATGTCGAGGCGGCGGACTATGCCGCGACCCGCGGCATCATCATCGCCGACACCAAGTTCGAGTTCGGCGTGGACGGGACGGGCAAGCTGTACCTGATCGACGAGGCGCTCACGCCGGATTCGTCGCGTTTCTGGCCGGCCGACGAGTACCGCGTTGGCAGCAACCCGCCCAGCTTCGACAAGCAGTTCGTGCGCGACTGGCTGGAAGCGTCGGGCTGGAACAAGCGGGCTCCCGCGCCCGAGATCCCCGCGGATGTCCTGCGGAAAACCGCCGACAAATACGGCGAGGTCCTGGTCAGACTGACGGGCCCATGAGTTCTCCGGATCAACTGATATCGGGATTCAAGCGCTTCCGCGAACACGCGCTGGCAGATGCGGACGCGCGCTTCCACGAGCTGGTGCAGTTCGGCCAAATGCCTACCACGCTGGTGGTGGGTTGTTGCGATTCGCGCGTGGATCCGGCCCTGATACTCGATTGCGCGCCGGGCGATCTGTTCGTGATCCGCAATGTCGCGAACCTGGTTCCGCCCGCAGAGAACCAGGGCCATTATCATGGCACCAGCGCGGCGCTCGAATTCGGCGTGCGCAACCTGGCGGTGCAGCACATCATCGTGCTGGGGCATGCGCAATGCGGGGGGATCCATGCATTGCTGGAGGGCGGGGTGGCCGGCGACGATAGCTTCATCTCGGCATGGATGCGGATCGCCGAAGACGCGCGCCGGCAGGTCGAGCAGGAGTTCGCCGGGGCGGGCAGCGAGGCACGCCACCGCGCCTGTGAAAAGCAGGCGATCCTGGTTTCCCTGGACAACCTGATGACTTTTTCCTGGATACGCGAGCGGGTCGAGCAGGGCAGGCTCGCCTTGTACGGCTGGTACTTCGATATCGAGCGCGGGGAATTGCTGGGCTATAACCCGGCCGCGGAGCGGTTCGAGACGCTGTAAGCGATTTCTGAAGGGCTGTTGAAGCCGGCTGCTGCGCCGTTCGGCGATCGGATCAGCAGCCGTCTGAATGGTTGATCCTGCCTTCGCCGCATGCGCGGCTTACTTTGTTCCGGTCAACTCGATGTAGCGGGCCTTGTCCGCATCGAAGCGTGCTTCCAATGCCGCCTTTTCCGCCTTGGGCGCCTGCACGTCCTGCTGCAACTCGGTCAACCGGTTCTGCGCATCCTGCAAATCCTGACTCAGCGAGGCCGGTCTCTTGCGTTTTGTCCTGTCGAAGCGGTCGGCTTCCGCCTGCAGGGATGCCAAGTTGTCGTTGGCGATCTGGATGGAGGAGTTGATGGCATCGATGCGCGCGTCGATTTGCAGCAGGTTGCGGGCACGCGCCTGGTCGATTTCATCCGTGCTGCTGTAGGTGTTCAGCAGGGTACGGTCGCGGCGCTGCTGCTTCTCTGCGGCCGCGGCCTCCTCGCGTTTTTTTGTGTCCTCCAGTTCCTTGGCACGGCGGCGCTCGGGGGTCATTACCTCTTGGGTTTGTATCACGCGCCCGGCCTGGTTCAGCACTTCATGATCCTTGTTGGCATATTCGGGCGGAATGGTTTCGCCGTAATGGGTGATGCCATTGTCGTCCACCCATTTGTACAGCGTTGCCATTGCGGGCATGCTGAGCGTGAGGCCGGCGGCCAGTGCGACAAGCAATTTAAGCGTGTAACCAGCCAATTGGTTGCCGTCTTTGGGCAACCTGGTGGAATGGCTATAACCAATGACTAGACTGTCGTTCTCGGACAGCCTAGTCAGATGGCTAGTCGTTTCACCAGTAGTTCTATCAGTCATCCTTAACTCCATAACGGTCCCGATAAGCACGGACGGCGGCAAAATTATCTGCCATTTCGCCTTCGGCATGCAAATAGCCGAGCAAGTCGTCCAGCGTGGCGATGGATATTACCGGAATATCATAGTTGCGGCGCACTTCCTGCACGGCAGACAGTGCGCCCTGGCCGCGTTCCATCCGGTCCAGAGCGATCACGACACCGCACGGACTAGCGCCCGCGGCACGGATCAGGTCGATGGATTCGCGCACCGAGGTGCCGGCGGAAATCACGTCGTCGACGATCAGCACCCGCCCCTGCAACTTCGCGCCCACCGTGGTGCCGCCCTCGCCGTGGTCCTTGGCTTCCTTGCGGTTGTAGCAAAACGGCACGTTGCTGCCCTGTTCCGCCAGTGCGATCGCGGTCCCGGCAGCCAGCGGGATGCCCTTGTAGGCCGAGCCGAACAGCATGTCGAAGGGGACGCCCGACGCCAGTATTGCCTGGGCATAGAATTGCGACAGGTTTCTCAGCGAGGCGCCGTCGTTGAACAGGCCGGCATTGAAAAAATAGGGAGACAGGCGGCCCGCCTTGGTCTTGAATTCGCCGAAGCACAAAACCTGCTGCCGTACGGCAAAGCGAATGAAGTCGAGTCTGAAATTAGGCATGAAGAACGCGGTAGGTCTAGACGATGGTGTCATTATAATGGCACTCCCGCTTACTTCCCTGAATTTTCATTTGCATGCGCATCATTTCAATCAACCTGAACGGCATCCGTTCGGCGGCAGGCAAAGGCTTTTACGAGTGGCTGGCCCGGCAGGACGCGGACATCGTCTGCCTGCAGGAGCTCAAGGCACAGGCTCGGGACATGACCGCGCAAATGCTCGCGCCGCAGGGCTATCACGGCTGCTTCCATTACGCGCAAAAGAAGGGTTACAGCGGCGTGGGCATCTATTGCCGCGAACAGCCCCTGCGAGTCATTTCCGGGCTGGGCATAGACGAGTTCGATGCGGAAGGGCGTTATGTCTGCGCTGATTTTGCCGGCTTCAGCGCGGTATCGGTGTACCTACCCTCGGGCTCCAGCGGCGAGGAACGCCAGGCCGTCAAGTTCAAATTCATGGCCGCCTTCATGCCGCATTTAAATGAATTGAGAAAAAGCGGGCGCGAGGTGGTGATCTGCGGCGACTGGAACATCGCGCACCGGGAGATCGACCTGAAGAACTGGCGCGGCAACAAAAAGAATTCCGGGTTCCTGCCCGAGGAACGCGCGTGGCTGGCCGAACTGTTCGACGAAGTCGGTTTTGTAGACGTGTTCCGCCGCGTTCACCCGGAGCTGGAAGCCTATACTTGGTGGTCGAATCGCGGCCAGGCATGGGCGAAAGATGTCGGCTGGCGCATCGACTACCAGATCGCCACGCCGGGCGTCGCGGCGCTTGCCGAAGCGGCAAACATCTACAAGGCGCAGCGCTTTTCCGATCATGCGCCGCTAATCATCGATTACAGAAACTAACTGGTTTAAACGCCCGGGAATTTAAATGCCCTGGAATGCAAATGCCCTGGAATGTAAATGACCGGGAAGCTAACTCTGTTCCCAGGGCAATCCCGCCGCCCGCCAACCGCCGGTCGTATTGCGCTGCTTGCTGGCGTCCATGTCGCCCTCGAAACCCTCCAGCATGTTGTAACAGTCGCGATAGCCGGCATTTGTCGCCGCAATCGCGGCGTGGTGCGAGCGACCGCCGCTGCGGCAAACGAAGATCAGCAGCGCTTCCTTGTCGATCTGCTGTTCGAGCTGGGCGATGAAATGAGGATTACGGATCATACCCGGATAACTCGCCCATTCGATCGGCGTCGCACCCGGCAATTTCCCGACCCAATCCAGCTCCGCGCGGCTGCGCACGTCCACCAGTTTTGCGCCCGGTGCGGACTGCAGGATTTCGTAAGCTTCGCGGGGATACAGCGCGCCTTCGTAAGGCAGGTTCAAATCTCTGGCGCGCTGCTGCGCGGCTTGCAGAATTTCGGTGATCTTCCCCACGATGGCTCCTTGTTGCGAAGCAAATATTACTTGTTTGGCAGAGATGGTATCCTGCACATTATAGAGGCATACCAACAAACGGACATGGACAATCACACCGCATCGCGCCAATCCGCGGAACGCATCGGGGCTTTCGAGCCGGTGCATCCGGAACGTTTCGCCGCCGCGCAAAAGAGCACCTGGGTCAGTATCGCCATCAATGTGCTGCTGTCTTGCTTGCAGATGATCGGCGGTTTCTTTTCGCACTCGCAAGCGCTGATGGCGGACGGCCTGCATTCCCTGTCGGATCTGTTTTCGGATGTGCTGGTGCTGTTTGCTAACCGGCACGGCAACCGGCATGCTGACGCGGAGCATCCTTACGGTCATGCGCGGATCGAAACCGCCGCGACGCTCATACTCGGGACGTTTCTCGCGGCGCTCGGCGTGGTGCTGCTGGTGGGGGCCGCGATGCGCTTGCAGCATCCCGACGCATTGCGCGCAGTCAATCCGTTCGCGCTGGCGATCGCGGTGCTTGCACTGATCGCCAAGGAGGGATTGTTCCGCTACATGCTGGCGGTGGCCAAGCGGGTCCGCTCGCAGATGCTGGTCGCCAATGCGTGGCACGCGCGCTCGGATGCGGCATCCTCGCTGGTGGTCATCCTCGGCGTGGGCGGAAACCTTATGGGATATACCTTCCTTGACCTGGTGGCGGCGGCGGTGGTGGGCGTGATGATCGCGCATATGGGCGGCAAGCTGGCGCTGGAAGCGTTGTCCGAACTCATCGATACCGCACTGGATGCGGAGGAAGTGGAAGCCATCCGGGAAACCCTGCTCAATGTGCACGGCGTGCGCGGCCTCCACGAGTTGCGCACGCGCAAGATGGCGGACAACGCATTGGTCGATGCGCACATCATGGTCGATCCCAAAATCAGCGTCTCCGAGGGACATTACATCGCGGAAGCGGCGCGCCAGGCCGTGCTCAGGAAACATCACGTGATCGATGTGATGGTGCATATCGATCCGGAAGACGATTTGAAAGCCAAGCCCAACGTGCATCTGCCCAGCCGGCCCGGACTGATGGAACACCTGACGGAACGCTTGGGCGCTGAGGCACTGGCGAACAATCGTGTGGTATTTCACTATCTCGACGGCAAGGTCGATGCCGAGATATACCTGGCCAAACCGCAGTCAGCCGGGGGAGCCGATTCGTTGCAGGCGCGCTGTGATGAAGTGGTGACAGAAGACCCGATATTCCGCACAATACAGATACACCGCAGTTACGCACAGAATTAGTGCATCCAGCCCAGGATGCGCCCGATTTCGGTGCAAATTTTTAGTGCTTGGGATATCGGGCTTATGGCACAATGCCGGTCTGCGATGAGGGCGGGATTGGCACGCTTTCTGCATTGCATCTGCTTGGTAGTATCGGGTTCTGGTTAATTTTTCATTAATTTTTCAATTTGGTCTAGGAGATGGTTATGTCGATGTCGGCAAGTGAAGTTTTGAAGATGATCAAGGACCGCGAAGTCAAGTTCGTGGATTTCCGTTTTACCGATACTCGCGGCAAGGAGCAGCACGTGGGCGTGCCGGTCAAGGTCATGGGCATGGAAAAATTCGAGGAAGGCCACGCGTTCGATGGTTCTTCGATTGCCGGCTGGAAAGGCATACAGGCATCGGACATGCTGCTGATGCCCGACCCCGCGACCGCCTATATCGATCCGTTCATGGACGAAAATACCATGGTGATCACTTGCGACGTGGTGGAACCCACCGACGGCAAGGGCTATGACCGCGATCCGCGTTCCATCGCCAAGCGTGCCGAGGCTTACCTGAAGTCCACCGGTATCGGCGATACCGCCTATTTTGGCCCGGAACCGGAATTCTTCATTTTCGATTCCGTGAACTGGCAGGTCGACATGTCCGGTTGCTTCTGCAAGGTGAATTCCGAGGAAGCCGCCTGGTCTTCCGCGGAAAAGTTCGACAGCGGCAACACCGGCCATCGCCCGACCGTGAAGGGCGGCTACTTCCCAGTCCCCCCGGTCGACAGCCTGAACGACATTCGCGCCGCGATGTGCCTGGCTCTGGAAGAGATCGGCATCGAAGTCGAAGTGCATCACCACGAAGTCGCAACGGCCGGCCAATGCGAAATCGGCACCAAGTTCAACTCGCTGGTGCGCCGCGCCGACTGGACGCAGGGATTGAAATATGTGGTGCACAATGTTGCGCACCAGTATGGCAAGACCGCGACGTTCATGCCCAAACCCATCGTCGGCGACAATGGTTCCGGCATGCACGTGCACCAGTCGATCTGGAAGGGCGGCAAGAACCTGTTTGCCGGCAACGGCTATGCGGGGCTTTCCGAGCTGGCGCTCCATTACATCGGCGGCATCATCAAGCATGCCCGCGCGCTGAACGCGATCACCAATCCGCTGACCAATTCCTACAAGCGTCTGGTCCCCGGCTTTGAAGCGCCGGTCAAGCTGGCCTACTCGGCGAAGAACCGCTCTGCCTCGATACGCATTCCTTATGTATCCGGCGACAAGGCACGCCGCATCGAGGTGCGTTTCCCGGATCCGGGTGCAAATCCTTACCTGGCTTTCACCGCGATGATGATGGCCGGCCTGGACGGCATCCAGAACAAGATCCACCCCGGCGATCCGGCTGACAAGAACCTCTATGACCTCCCGCCGGAAGAAGATGCGAAGATCCCGACCGTGTGTTCCAGCCTGGAGCAGGCGCTGGATTATCTGGACAAGGATCGCGAGTTCCTGACCCGCGGCGGCGTGTTCTCCAACGACTTCATCGACGCGTACATCGGGTTGAGGATGGAGGAAGTGACCCGGTTCCGCATGACCACACATCCGGTCGAGTACGATATGTATTACAGCATCTAGTCCCGGAAATAATCGGGCCGCTGGCAAAACTGTCTGCTGGCTGAAGGGACAGGACGACAAAACGGGGCGCAAGCCCCGTTTTGTTTTGTAATGCAAATGTTTGTCTGCATCCCGCGCTTGCCCTATACTTGCCGTGTCGTTATCCCGGAATGCGAACATGAAACTTTGTGGATACCTCTTTGCCGTGCTGTGCACCTGCCCGATGTTGGCGCATGCCGATATTTACAAGGCGGTCGATGAAAACGGGCATGTCACCTATTCCAGCTCGCCGATCAAGGGGGGCAAGCGGATCTATCTGGAACCGCTGTCGACCATGGTGCCGCCCGCCAAAGTGGACAATTTTCCGAATGTTGATCGCGACACGCAACGGGAGCGGGATGATAACCGCCGCAAGATACTGCAGGACGAGCTGAATTCGGAGGAAAAGCTGCTCGCGGAAGCCCAGCAGAACCTGAAGGACGGTGAGGCGAACCCGGAAGTCTTCCACGGGGCGGATGGCAAGACATACCGCAATGTCGCGAAATACGACGCGAAGATCAAGGATCTGAGTGACCAGGTCGATCTTCACCAGCAGAACGTGGACGCGCTCAAGGCCGAGCTGTCAAAATTGCCATGAGCCGATGTCTCTAACCCGTTACGGAAAATTGCCGCCCCGATGCTGCCGAAGGCGTGCATCAGGCAGATGAATTGTCCGGCATATCCGGCATAGATGAAGGCATAATAGATATCACTTCTGGCATGCTTTCTGCTCCGTAAAACGTATGCCTGATTTTCCCCACCTTACGCTGGAACATCTTGCGACCGCCGTGATCCTGCTGGATGAAGAGTCGCGCGTCGCCTATGTGAATCCGGCCGCGGAAAATCTGTTCGACATCAGCGACAAGAATATGCACGGTGTTCCGCTCCAGCAGGTTTTCACGCACACCGAACAGCTGGCAAGTGCGATGCAGCAGGCAGTACACAACAACGCCAGCTTCATCGAGCACGATCTGACGCTGGGAACGCATGCGAACGGCAAGCTGCATTTGCGCTGTGCGGCGACGCCGCTGCAATTCGGCAGGAACTATCTGTTGCTCGAATTCCATCCGATGGACAGGCCGCTCAAGCTGGCGCGCGAGGAACAGATGCTCGACCAGACGCAGGCCAGCCGCCAGCTGTTGCGCAATCTGGCGCACGAGATCAAGAACCCGCTTGGCGGGATACGCGGCGCCGCTCAGCTGCTCGAGCAGGAACTGGAAAAACCGGCATTGCGCGAATACACGCAGGTCATCGTGCAGGAAGCGGACCGGCTGCGTTCGCTGATGGAAAAGCTGCTGGCACCGCAGAATGCCGCGCACGCCAGCGCGCTTAACATACACGAAGTACTGGAACGCGTGCGCAGCGTGGTGCTGGCGGAAATGCCGGAGGGATTGAAGATCAAACGCGACTACGATATCAGCCTGCCCGCGCTGGTCGGCGACAAGGAGCAGCTAATCCAGGTCATGCTCAATATCGTGCGCAATGCGGCGCAGGCCATGCACGGTCACGGGCAGATCGTGTTGCGCACCCGTGTCGCGCACCGGGCGACGCTGATCAAGCGCTTGCACCGCCAGGCGGTGAGGGTGGAGATCATCGATAACGGACCCGGTATAGCGCCCGAATTGCACGACAAGATCTTCTATCCGCTGGTATCGGGGCACGCCGACGGCCACGGGCTGGGGCTGACCATTGCGCAGGACTTCGTCAGCCAGCATCACGGTACCATCGAGTTTGACAGTGAGCCCGGACGCACGCGCTTTACCGTAATGCTTCCGGTCCCCTGACGTATGGACAAGAAACCGTGGACGCCTGCAGAAATTCGGCATTTCGGGATGGCGGGCTGGACACGGCGTTGCAAAGCATTTGGGGCGGGCGGGCCTGCTGCTTCGCGCTCCCGCACCGGAGGGTTGCGTCCCACCGTGTCGCGCGAGCACCGCAAGGGGCGGGGCCGTGCGGCACGCTTGGCAGACGCTGCGATCGCCGCGCACGGGAATGAGCGACAACGAAGTTGCGGTGAAGGCTAACCTTTGGGTTATGACGTAACCAACACGCGGCGCAGCGATTCGCCCGAAGGGGCTCAAGCAGGCAATCCGCATAGCGGATGCCCGCAAAAACGAATTTATAGAGGTGTGCATGAAACCTGTCTGGATTATTGACGACGACCGTTCCATCCGCTGGGTGCTGGAAAAATCCCTGGCACGCGAGGATATCGATTTCAAAAGTTTCGCCTCGGCGGATGATGCGCTGCGTGAGCTGGGCGAAAACCCGCCGCAGGTTGTGGTCAGCGATATCCGCATGCCCGGGAGCTCGGGACTGGATTTTTTGCAGACGCTGCACCGGCGCCATCCGCTCATCCCGGTCATCATCATGACCGCCTATTCGGATCTGGAAAGCGCGGTTTCGGCGTTTCAGGGCGGCGCGTTCGAGTACCTGCCCAAGCCTTTCGACATCAACCACGCGGTGGAATTGATCAGGCGCGCGCTGGAGCAGAGCCGGCGCAAATCGGGCGAGACCGAGCAGGTCGAAGCGGATGCAGAGATTCTCGGCCAGGCTCCCGCGATGCAGGAAGTATTTCGCGCCATCGGCAGGCTGTCGCAATCCCACGCCACGGTGCTGATCAACGGCGAGTCGGGCACCGGCAAGGAACTGGTCGCGAGGGCATTGCACCGGCACAGTCCGCGTGCCGACAAGCCGTTCATCGCGATCAACACCGCCGCGATCCCGAAGGACCTGCTCGAGTCGGAATTGTTCGGCCATGAGCGCGGTGCGTTCACCGGCGCGGCAACGACCCGGCGCGGCCGCTTCGAGCAGGCGGAAGGCGGCACGCTGTTCCTCGACGAGATCGGCGACATGCCCGCCGACCTGCAAACCCGCCTACTGCGGGTGTTGTCGGACGGGAATTTCTATCGCGTCGGCGGGCACCAGCCGATCAAGTCCAGCGTGCGCATCATCACCGCCACCCACCAGGATCTGGATGAACGCGTCAAGGAGGGCCTGTTCCGCGAGGATCTATTCCACCGTTTGAATGTGATTCGTTTGCGCCTGCCGCCGTTGCGCGAGCGGCGGGAGGATATCCCGCTGCTGGCAAAATACTTTCTGCAGAAAAGCGCGCGCGACCTGGCGGTCGACCCGAAGCAGTTCAGCGACGCAACATTGCAGCACCTGAGCGCGCAGGATTTTCCCGGCAACGTACGGCAACTGGAGAATCTTTGCCACTGGCTGACCGTGATGACGCCGTCGCAGACCGTCGAGATCGCCGACCTGCCGCCGGAGTGGCGCGGCGAACCCGCAACCGGCGAGGTATCGGGCGGCGACTGGATCGCCGCATTGGCGCAAGTCGCTGCAGCGGCGCTGCAGCGCGGCGACGAGCGCATCATGGACACCCTGACCGCGCAATTCGAGCGCACGCTAATCCTGCAGGCCCTGCACCACACCAACGGGCGGCGCATCGAGGCGGCCAACCTGCTCGGGATCGGACGCAACACGCTGACACGCAAGATCCAGGAATTGGGATTGGACAAGCCGGGAGAATGATTCCCGGGAGAATGATTCAGGGCTGCAATTGCTCGAGCAGCTTTTCGTGTATCCCGCCGAAGCCGCCATTGCTCATCACCAGGATATGGTCGCCTGGCCGTGCGGCAGCGACGATCCTCCCGATCAACGCATCCAGATGTTCTTCAACGACCGCCTTGCCGCCCAGCGGCGCGAGCGCGCTGTGCACATCCCAGCCGAGGTTGGCTGCGTAACAGAACGCCAGGTCGGCGTCTTTCAGGCTGCCGGGCAGCGCATCCTTCATCATGCCCAGTTTCATCGTGTTGGAGCGGGGTTCCAGCACCGCCAAGATGCGCGCGGTGCCGACCTTGTGGCGCAGGCCGGCGACGGTGGTGGCGATCGCGGTGGGATGGTGGGCGAAATCGTCGTATACGGTGATGCCGTTGACCACACCGCGCACTTCCATGCGCCGTTTCACGTTCCTGAATTCACCCAATGCGGCCAGGCCCTGTTTGACCGGCACGCCGGCATGACGCGCGGCGGCAAGTGCGGCGAGCGCGTTCTGGCGGTTGTGTTCCCCGAGCAAGGCCCAGTCCAGCAAGCCCCCGGCTTCGCCGCGCAGCGCCACCCGGTTTCCCGCGTCGATCTGCCAGCCGTCATCCGTGCCGAAACGTTCCACCGGCGTCCAGCAGCCGCGCTGCAGCACGCGGCCAAGCGAGGCCTCACGGCCGTTGCTGACGATCAATCCGTTGCCGGGAACCGTGCGCACCAAATGATGGAACTGGGTTTCGATCGCGGCAAGATCGGGAAAGATATCGGCGTGGTCGAATTCAAGATTGTTGAGGATTGCGGTGCGCGGATGGTAATGCACGAATTTGGAACGCTTGTCGAAGAATGCGGTGTCGTATTCGTCCGCTTCAATGACAAAGAACGGCGTATCAGTGAGCCGGGCCGAGATGCCGAAATTCTGCGGCACGCCGCCGATCAGGAAGCCGGGGTTCAGACCCGCATATTCCAGTATCCAGGCCAGCATCGAACTGGTGGTGGTCTTGCCATGGGTGCCCGCGACAGCCAGAACCCACTTGGGCGCCTCTCTGCGCTGCAAAATATTTTCGGCGAGCCATTGAGGACCGGAGAGGTAGGGCAGGCTGCGGTTGAGGATCTCTTCGATCAGCGGATTGCCGCGCGACACCACGTTCCCGATCACAAACACGTCCGGTTCGAGCGCCAGCTGTTCGATGCCGAAGCCCTCGATCAGCTCGATGCCCTGTGCGGCCAGTTGCGTGCTCATCGGCGGGTACACATTGGCGTCGCAGCCGGTGACGCGAAAACCGGCTTGCTTGGCGAGCACCGCGATGCCGCCCATGAAGGTGCCGCAGATTCCCAGGATATGGATCGACGGGGTTTTACTCGAGGCCATTGTTGCTCACTCTCCCGGGCGTACCCACATGGCATGCAGGGTCGATCTTGAATACCACAACAATGCTGCCGTCGCCAGTGCGCCGGCGATCAGCGTGATCCAGGGATAACTTCCCATGTCATAGCCGAGGAAGGGCAGGAATGTCAGGGGAATGAACAACATGATCCAGATAATTCCGAGCACCATGCCTGTCCAGCCGACGAAAACACCCAGGGTGGTGCGCCGGGCGACCCTGAGGGCCCCGCATTGCTTGCATTCGGTTGCATTCGGCTCGAGTGGTGAAGCACAGTATGGACATTGCATAATTTTTTCCCAAAGTTGAAACGCAGCATGCCCGCTAGGCACTGCGAAAGATAAAATATGCCGCACCGATCAGACAGAGTGCGGCATACAGGTAATCCAGCTTCAGCGGCTGGTTCATGTACACCACTGCAAACGGGACGAATACCGACAGCGTGACCACTTCCTGCAAAATCTTCAGCTGTCCGAGGCTAAGCACGGTATAGCCGATGCGATTCGCCGGTACCTGGAACAGGTATTCGAACAGCGCGATGCCCCAGCTGGCCAGTGCAGCCACATACCAGGGTGAGGTCGCAAGATTCTTCAGGTGCCCGTACCATGCGAACGTCATGAACAGGTTGGATACCGCAAGCATCAGGGCGGTAACCAGCAGCGGTTGCGAGATCAGGTTCATTCTTGTCCCGTATTTAAGAGCCAGGGCATTGAAAAGCCAAGCAGGCTTAAGTTAATGGACGCCCAGCAACTCGACATCAAATACCAGCGTCGCGTTCGGCGGGATCACCCCGCCGGCGCCGCGCGCACCGTATCCCATGTTCGGGGGGATGATCAGCGTGCGCTCGCCGCCGACCTGCATGCCGGCCACTCCCTGGTCCCATCCCATGATGACCTGGCCCGCGCCCAGGGTAAATTCGAAAGGTTCATCGCGGTCGCGCGAGCTGTCGAATTTCTTGCCGCGATGGTCGGGTGCGTCCGCATCGTACAGCCAGCCAGTGTAATGCACAGTTACGCTTTTACCAGGGGTTGCCAGATCGCCCGTCCCCATTTTCACATTGGTCTTGATCAGTTCAGTCATGTTGCCAGTCTCCGTTTTAGGTGCGGCCTGCTTAGAGCACGCGGTGGTTGAAAAAATGCCGACAGCCAACAGCAAGGCCAGCGAAAAAAATACAGGTGATTTCATCATTTCTTCCTTGGTTAGAATCAATATCCCACCACCGGAGCCAGCCACCGTTCAGCTTGTTCCAGCGTCCAGCCCTTGCGCTTCGCGTAATCTGCAACCTGGTCCCGGTCGATCTTGCCGACCGCAAAATACTTCGCCTGCGGATGAGAAAAGTAGAAGCCGCTCACCGCAGCGGTGGGCAGCATCGCAAAGCTTTCCGTGATCGTGATGCCCGCATTCAGCGGTGCCTGCAACAGGTCGAACAGCGGCCCCTTTTCCGAATGCTCGGGGCAGGCAGGATAGCCCGGCGCGGGGCGGATGCCGCGGTATTTTTCCGCGATCAGCGCATCGTTGTCCAGCGTTTCGTCCGCCGCATAACCCCAGAATTCGCGGCGCACCCGCGCATGCAGCAGTTCGGCGAAGGCCTCCGCCAGGCGGTCGGCCAGCGCCTTGAGCAGGATCGCGCTGTAGTCGTCATGCCGCCGCTCGAATTCCGCGACCCGCGCGTCGATGCCGATGCCCGCGGTGAGCGCAAACGCGCCGATGTAGTCCCTGACCTTTGTATCCCTGGGCGCGATGAAATCCGCCAGGCAGTAGTTCGGGATGTCTGTCGGCTTGCGGTTTTGCTGGCGCAGATTGTGCCAGGTCATCGCGACTTTCTTGCGCGACTCGTCGGTATAGATCTCGATGTCGTCGCCCGGCCCGCCGTCGGCAGCCACGCTGTTGGCAGCCACGCTGTTGGCCGGGAACAGGCCGAACACCGCGTTAGCGGTCAGCCATTTCTCGTCGATGATCTTCTTCAGCATCGCCTGCGCGTCGGCGAACAGTTTGCGCGCCTCTTCGCCCACTACCTTGTCCTGCAATATCTTCGGGTAGCGTCCGGCCAGCTCCCACGCCTGGAAGAACGGTGTCCAGTCGATGTATTCGGCGATCCTGTCCAGCGGATAGGCCTCGAACTTGTGCACGCCCGGCAGCCACGGTTTGGGCGGGGTGTAGGATTTCCAGTCCGTCTGCAATCCTCGCGCACGCGCTTCCGCGACCGGGACATAGACCGCCTTGACCTTCTTGCCCTCGTGCTGTTCGCGCGCGGTCGCATAGTCCGCTTTTATGCCCGAGATGTATTCGCGGCTCAGCGTATCGGACAGCAGATGGCTGCATACGCCCACCGCGCGCGAAGCATCGTTCACGTATATCGTGGCGCCGCTCGGATAGTTCGGTTCGATCTTCACCGCGGTATGCATGCGCGAAGTGGTCGCACCGCCGATCATCAGCGGAATTTTGAAACCCTGCCGTTCCATCTCCTTCGCGACATGCGCCATCTCTTCCAGCGAGGGGGTGATCAGCCCGGACAGCCCGATGATGTCGGCGTTGTGCTCGCGCGCGGTGTCGAGTATCTGCTGGCAGGGCACCATCACACCCATGTTCACCACCTCGAAGTTGTTGCATTGCAGCACCACGGTGACGATGTTCTTGCCGATATCGTGCACGTCGCCCTTTACTGTCGCCATCACAATCCTGCCCTTGGGCTTGTTGTCGCCGCTGCGCAGCTTTTCCGCCTCGATGTAGGGCACCAGGTGCGCCACCGCCTGCTTCATCACGCGCGCCGATTTGACCACCTGCGGCAGGAACATCTTGCCCGCGCCGAACAGGTCGCCGACAACGTTCATGCCGACCATCAGCGGGCCCTCGATCACTTCCACCGGCATCTTCGCCTGCAGGCGCGCCTCCTCGGTGTCCTCCACGATATACGTCGTGATGCCGCGCACCAGCGCGTGGGTCAGGCGTTCCTGCACAGTGCCGCTGCGCCATTCCAGATCCTCGGCCTGCACCTTCCCGCCGCTCTTTACCGTTTCGGCCAGCGCTACCAGCTTTTCGCCGGCGTCCGGATTGCGGTTCAGTACCACGTCCTCGACCGCATTGCGCAGTTCCGCGGGGATCTCCTCGTATACGCCGAGCTGCCCGGCGTTGACAATGCCCATGGTCAGGCCGGCCTTGATCGCGTGGTACAGGAACACCGTGTGGGTCGCCTCGCGCACTGCATCGTTGCCGCGGAAGCTGAATGAAACGTTCGACACGCCGCCGCTGACCTTGGCGTAGGGCAGATGTTTGCGTATCCAGGCGGTCGCCTCGATGAAGTCCACCGCGTAATTGTTGTGTTCCTCGATGCCGGTCGCGATCGCGAAGATGTTGGGATCGAAGATGATGTCTTCCGGCGGGAAGCCGACCTTGTTTACCAGGATGTCATAACTGCGTTTGCAGATTTCGGTCTTGCGCTTGAACGTGTCCGCCTGACCCTGCTCGTCGAAGGCCATCACCACCGCGGCCGCTCCGTAGCGGCGCACCAGCGAGGCATAATGGATGAAATTCTGTTCGCCTTCCTTCAGCGAGATCGAATTGACGATCGCCTTGCCTTGCACGCATTTCAGGCCCGCCTCGATCACTTCCCATTTGGACGAGTCGATCATCAGTGGCACCCTAGAGATGTCCGGTTCGGACGCGACGAGGTTCAGGAACTTTACCATTGCCGCCTTCGAATCCAGCATCGCCTCGTCCATGTTGATGTCGACCAGCTGCGCGCCGCCCTCGACCTGGTTACGCGCCACATCGAGCGCCTGGGTGTAGTCGCCGGACAGGATCAGTCGCGCGAACATCTTCGAGCCTGTGACGTTGGTGCGCTCGCCGACATTGACGAACAGCGAGTCGTCGCCGATGTTGAACGCTTCCAGTCCGGACAAACGGCACTTGGGCTCGATGACCGGAATTTTGCGCGGCGGCACATCGCGCAACGCGTCGGCGATGGCCTTGATGTGCGCGGGCGTGGTGCCGCAACAGCCGCCGGCGATGTTGAGGAAACCGCTGGTGCCAAACTCCTTCACCACCCTGGCGGTGTATTCCGGCGTCTCGTCGTAGCCCGTTTCCGACAGCGGGTTGGGCAGGCCGGCGTTGGGATGCGCGCTGACGTACACGTTCGCCACGCGCGACATTTCTTCCAGGTAGGGCCGCATCAGGTCGCCGCCCAGCGCGCAGTTCAGGCCAATGGACAGCGGCCTGGCATGGCTCAGCGAATTCCAGAATGCCTCGGTGGTCTGGCCGGACAGCGTGCGTCCGGAGGCGTCCGTTATCGTTCCCGAAATCATTATCGGAACACTCGCCGAGTTCTGCTCGAAATGCCGTTCGATCGCGAACAGCGCGGCCTTGGCGTTGAGCGTGTCGAAGATGGTCTCGATCATCAGCAGGTCCGCGCCGCCGTCGAGCAGGCCGCGCACCGCCACGGCATAGCCTTGCACCAGTTCGTCGAAACTGATGTTGCGGAAACCCGGATCGTTCACGTCAGGCGAGATCGACGCGGTCTTGGTGGTCGGGCCCAGCACGCCGGCAACGAAGCGCGGTTTGCCGGGGATTTTTGCCTCGAATTCGTCGCACACCCCGCGCGCGAGTTTTGCACCGGCCAGGTTCAGCTCGTAGGCCAGGTCCACCATGCCGTAATCGTCCAGCGATGCTGCGGTGGAATTGAAGGTGCATGTCTCGATGATGTCCGCGCCCGCCGCCAGGTATTCGGCGTGGATGCCGCGAACGAGGTGCGGCTGGGTCAGCAGCAGCAGGTCGTTGTTACCTTTGACATCGACCGCATGGTCGGCAAAGCGCCTGCGTTCACCGCTGTAATCCCCGTACGGCAGCGTGCCCCGATAATGCTCCTCGCTCAGCTTGTAGCGCTGGATCATGGTGCCCATCGCCCCGTCGAGGATCAAGATACGGTGTTGCAGGAGTTTTTCGATGCGGTGCGGCGTGTGACTCATGGTGCCCTGCTTGGATATAGGGCGCGGATTTTAACATGCAGACCCGGTCGCGGCTCAGAGATTCAGCCTGCGATACTGGACCGCCTCGGCGATATGCCCGGTCAGGATGGCCTCTTCGCCTGCCAGGTCGGCGATGCTGCGCGCCACCTTGAGCACTCGGTGATAGGCGCGCGCCGACAGGTTGGGGCGGCTGATAGCCTGTTGCAGCAGCGCGATGCCCTGTTCGTCGGGCGCGCTCAACGCAACGATCTCGCTCACGGAAAAGTTGCGCGTTGCCTTGTCCTGGCGCGCGATCTCGACGCGTGCCTGTATCTCATGGCTGGCCTCTCGAAGCGCCCGTTCTCCTTGGGCAGGTCGGCGGGCGCCAGGTTGAACGTGATCCGGCGCGCGGGAAAATCGAAACGGCAATTTTGCAGGGCGGCGCGAACGCGATCCTTGCTTTCCTTTACTTCGGTTTCCGGCAGACCCACGATGGTGAAGTTGGGGAGGTCGTTGTCGATGTGCACCTCGACGGTGACCAGTGCGGCCTCCATCCCGGATAGCGCCCGGCTGTACAGAACAGACAGACTCACAAGTACCCCGCAAACTTCAAAGTTTCGTCGCCTTACTGCGTTGCGCTCGAAAAATCATGCTTACATATACTTTCATATGCTGCGCTACAATTTTTTTCGCGCGCCTTGTCTGGCTTAGAAATTTGAATTTTTAGGAGCACTTGTTTATAGGTTTAACCAAGTAAATCACTTGACCTGTGCTTCCAGCTCCGCGACGCGCGCCTCCAGTTCGGTCAGCTTCTCCCGGGTGCGGGCCAGCACCTGGGCCTGCACGTCGAAGTCTTCCCGGGTCACCAGATCGAGTTTCGCGAAGCCCTGCGTGAGCAGCGCGCGCATGTTCCTTTCGATGTCCTTGGCGGGGCTGCTTTTGGCAGCCTCGCTGACCTTGGCCGAAATATCCTCAAAAATTTTCGCATTCATCATGGCTGCACTCCAAAAGATCACTCATGCGGCAAGTGTAACAAAATTCACCGGCCCCGAAGCTGCACCGGCCAAATCCATGCGCCGCACCCAAGCGGTGCGCAGCGCGTCCGGCACGCATGGAATTGGTGCGTGAGTCTTTTTTGACCGTTGCGCTGGCAATTCAATATATTGTTTAATAAGGATAAAAAACTTTGGCACGCATTGTGCTCTTGATTCCGTGCGGAAATATTCATCCCCGCTTGTTAACTTAACCATAAAAGGACCGCATCATGATGAAACGCAAATTATTGAACACGTTGATCCTGGCTGCTCTGGCAGCACCGGGGTTGGCAATGGCAGCGGATGCACCGGCAGCACCGGCTGCGCCTACGTTGTCCTCCGTCCTCGATGCATCGGGAGTGAGCCTGACCGGTGATATCGATGTCTCATACAACAAGCTTTCCGGTAGCGGGGCCTTTACAAGCGGTACCCCTGACCGCGTGTTCGACTACGCACACAACAGCTTCACTGTGCAGCAGGTCGATCTGGCGGTAGCGAAGCTGCCTGCGGAAGGTTTCGGCGGCGAAGTAGAGACGACGCTGGGCAAGGATGCCAGCACCATTGCATCTGCTGGAACTAACTATACAAACCAGACATTTGACCTTACGCAGGCATTTGGCCAGTACGCTGCGGGCAACTGGACGACGATCGCAGGTAAGTTCGATACGCTGGCCGGTGCCGAGGTGATCAAGGCAGCGGGCAACACCAACTTCTCGCGTTCCATCCTGTTCGGTTACGCGATCCCATTTACCCACACTGGCGTGCGCACCACATATAAGGTATCGGATGCGGTCAGCCTGACGGCTGGCTTGAACAACGGTTGGGATATAGCGGCAGACAACAACGCGCAAAAGACCATCGAATTGGGTGCAGCATTGAACCCGACCAAAATGTTTGCGCTGACCGCAGCATTTTATAGCGGCGCCGAGTCGAGCACCGTAACGAATGCCACCGGGACACGCAATCTGTTGGACGTGGTCGGCACTTTCACCGTTACCGATGCCCTGAATTTCGTGCTGAATTACGACGATGCTACGCAGGATAACGCAGTCGCCACGGGACAGGCAAAATGGGATGGTCTGGCTGCCTATGCGAATTACCAGATTAACGATCCGTGGCGCGTTTCTGGCCGTATTGAAACGTTCAAGGACAGCGATGGTTTCAGGACAGGCATAGTACAGACCTGGAAAGAAGCCACTGTGACCGTGGGCTATGCTGTAAGCAAAAGCACCGAACTGCGTGGCGAGGTTCGCAAGGACTTTTCTAATGTAGCTTCGTTTGCATATAGCGACGGTATTGCACGCACATCACAGAATTCGCTGGGACTGGAAGCTGTTTACAAGTTCTAATGATTCATAACTGAATGGAGGCTGCAAAATGAAAATGGTCGTCGCAATCATCAAGCCGTTCAAGCTCGACGAGGTGCGTGAAGCGCTTTCCGCCATAGGCGTGCAAGGCATCACTGTCACCGAAGTCAAGGGCTTTGGACGGCAAAAGGGGCACACTGAGCTGTACCGGGGTGCTGAGTATGTGGTGGATTTTCTGCCCAAGGTGAAACTGGAAGCCGCCGTGCAGAGCGAAATGCTCGATCGCGTCGTCGAAGCGATCGAGAAATCGGCCAACACCGGCAAGATCGGCGATGGCAAGATTTTCGTTTCCGACCTCGAACAAGTCATCCGCATCCGCACCGGTGAATCCGGTCCGGAAGCATTATAAGGATCCATGCCATGAAAAAATTAATAGCATCTTTCGCGCTGCTGGCCGTGTTGTTCGGCTCGGCGGTTCCTGCATTTGCAGACGATGCGGCCGCTCCCGCATCCGCAGCTGCGTCCACAGCAGCACCTGCGGCAGCGCCGGCTGCCGCGCCTGCAGCTGCCGCACCGAAATGCGGCGACAAGGGTTTTGACTGCAACAAGGGTGACGTCGCATGGATGATGACTTCGACCGCGTTCGTGTTGCTGATGACGGTTCCCGGCCTGGCCCTGTTCTATGCCGGTATGGTTCGCCGCAAGAACGCGCTGTCGACAGTGATGCAGAGCTTTGCGATCTTCTGCGTCGTCGGCGTGCTGTGGGTGATCTACGGCTACAGTATGGCGTTCACGGCCGGCCATGACGGCAACGTACTGGCACCGTTCATCGGCTCGCTGGACAAGTTGTTCATGTCCGGCGACGATCCGACGACTGCTGTGGCAGCCACGTTCAGCAAGGGCCAGTATTTGCCTGACTTCGTGTACTGCATGTTCCAGCTGACTTTTGCCGCAATCACGGTAGCACTGATCTCCGGTGGCTTCGCCGAGCGTTTTAAGTTCTCTGCGATGATCATATTCAGCGTGCTGTGGTTCACCTTTGCCTACCTGCCGATCTCGCACATGGTTTGGTACTGGGATGGTCCCGATGCTTACACTTCGGCCAAGGCAGCTGACATCGCCAACAGCCACGGTGGATTCATCTTCCAGAAAGGCGCGCTCGACTTTGCCGGTGGTACCGTGGTTCACATCAACTCAGGTATCGCAGCACTGGTTGCAGCCCTGATGCTCGGGCCACGCAAGGGCTACGGCAAGATACCAATGGCGCCTCACAGCCTGATGATGACCGCGATCGGTACCGGTATGCTGTGGATGGGCTGGTTCGGGTTCAATGCAGGTTCAGCGTTGGAAGCAACCGGTGCAGCCGGCTTGGCCTTCTTCAATACCCTGTTCGGTGTTGCGGTTGCCGGTGTAACCTGGATGCTCGTCGAATGGTTCGTCAAGGGCAAGCCCAGCCTGTTGGGCGTATGTTCCGGGATTGTTGCAGGTCTGGTGGCGATCACCCCGGCGGCTGGCTTTGTCGGCGTGGGCGGCGCATTCGTGGTTTGTGCTGCAGCTGCGATCATCTGCTTCTTCGCGGTAACCAAGCTGAAGCACTGGCTGGGATATGACGACTCGCTCGATACCTTCGGCGTGCACTGCGTCGGGGGGATCATCGGCTCTCTCGGTACCGGCATATTCGTCAATCCGGCACTCGGTGGCCAGGGTGTATATGACTATGTTGCGAACAAGGTCGGGGATTTCGACGCGATGGGGCAGATCATCTCCCAGCTTTGGGACATCGGCATCACGCTGGTGTGGTCCGGCTTCGTAGCCTTCGTGATCCTGTTCATACTCAAGAAGACGATAGGCATACGTGCAAGTGATGAAGCTCAGGAAGAAGGTCTGGACCTGGCTGATCACGGCGAGAAAGCTTACGATCTTTAATTAAGAATTCTTTCTCCTCCCCGAAGCGCAATGCTTCGACTCAAGGGCACCGCAAGGTGCCCTCTTTTTTTGTATGGCGGAATGCTCTTATAGTCGGGGCTAGCTCTGTCAAGATGCACTGATTTCAGGCATTGCGGCGGGTGCGTGCACTGCTAATGCTTTAGACCGGATTGATTGGGAATACTAATCTTACTGTGTCACAAACGTAGCCGAAGGCTGACCCAATTGCAGTGCGGGCAGAATCCTAACCCGCTGACGAGTGCTACGCTTAAGTTCAGGCGCAACGAGGTGATCGAATCCGGTACGTGGCGCTGAGCGCGTTGGGCTGCCCCGAGGGACGTAATCTTTGGAAACGCGAGGCACTTTGCGTTCGATGAAGTGTTTTTTGCCGCCGGAGGTGCCTCCCGCCTTCAATTGTTGTGCCATCAGAAACCCGTAAGCCGCAATGCTCATGCTGGCGTGATGATGGAAACCGCGCCAGCCTCTTCCTTCATAGTGCCCCAGACCCATGTCCTGCTTTAAATCCTGATAGTCACGCTCAATGCGCCAGCGCATATGTGCGGTTCGCACCAGATCATTCAATGCCGTGGTCTCCGGCAGCGTGGATAAGTAGTACTTTTCAGGCTCTGCCTGATCAGCAGGCCACTCGATGAGCAGCCACTGCTCGGGCAGTAGGCGTGCCATGCCAACGTTGCCCCCAGCGCAGCGCACGCGCACAGCTGCAAAGCGACCCGTCAGATGCGCGTTGCTACCCTCGCGCCAACTGATGTGCTGCCAGGCACTCTTGGGCAAGCCCAGCGCAAGGGCCTTGACGTTCACCGGTTGCCTTGTGGCGGTGCGCCGTGGCATTACCGGAGGGCGTCCCATGCCGCTATAGCGTTTTGGCGGTAGCGGTTCCATGCCAGGAGGCCAAACCACCAGGGCCGAGGTGATGCCAACCACATACGGCAGCCCCATGCCGCTCAAGTGCTGGCGAAAGGCGTAATCAATCCCATATCCCGCATCGGCAAACACGCAGTGTTTGGGTGCGCCCTCATCGAGCAGGCGTTGCAGTTGTTGCAGTGCAATTTGCGGTTTGGTGGCAAATTCCACTTCCTCGGGCACGCCCGCCTTGTGCCTGCGCCGGGCATCCTCGGCCCAGGAACGGGGCAGATATAGTTGCCAGGCCACTGGCAAACTGCCTGCTTCACATGCCAGCGACACGCTGACGGCGACCTGGCAATTGTCCTGCTTGCCCAGTACGCCGCAGTATTGGCGTGTCACACCCACCGAGTGATTGCCTTTCTTGGGGAAACCCGTGTTGTCAATGATCCAGAAGCCGCCATCGCTCATATCCATATGCGGTACTACCCATTGAGCCACGCGACGCAGCATCTGTTCGTCACTCCACTGGGATTTGGCGACAAAGTGATGCATGGATTGGTGCTTCGCACTGGCATGCAGTGGGTCCATCCGGGCAGCCATCGGCTCCACGCTCTTACGCGACAGCGGCAACATCAGGACAGTACAGTAGCCGCTGAGGCCTGCATGCCGATCCGCATGCCCAAGACCTTGCGACAAGTGAGTCAGGTAGAGCTCAAATTCCGTGGATGCATCCATCAGGCCTCCGGCAGTTGAACATGACCGGCATATTATACCTTATATTTTATGACACAGTAAGACTAATTGTCTAATTTTAAAGGCCTCAATCGTGGCATGGCTATTGCTCATTATTGCTAGAGCTTACAAAATAGCGAGGTGAACCATCAAAGAAATCAGTTCAAGGCGCCACGGCGGTATGCACAGTGGCATTCACGGTGTCATGTTGGAGATTAATCACGGCATGCTTGCCGGTTTGCATGGCATTGCCCAGCGTTGCAGCGATTGCGCAAGTACCGTGGTGGGCAAGCTGCCTGGCCGGGTGAATAAGGCACGCCTGCAATTCGGTGCGGACGATCTCGCGAGCAGGCATGAGGTAGCTACCAAGTTTACTGGCAGCACCGGTGTATATTTGAACACACAGTCCGAGCGCATGCCAACTCCGGACGGACGCTATACCCCTGGTCAGTTGCTTTGCAGCTTGTATAAACGTGGCGACCGGTGGGCGGGTGAGCTTGATGATAGCGACTTGACGTGCACCGTGAATGGGCAGGATGCGAAGTTGTTCGACACGATCGAGCCGGGTGCCGAGCTCTGCATCTCGTCGAAAAAATCCATTTCAGAGGAATGAATACGGGCCGTCCATAACGCAGAAAACCGGTCTGGCCGTTGTTCATTGCAGCGAATATCGGTGATTGCGCCGCCTTGTGTTGTCCAGTCCACTCACCCTACTTAAACGGCAATTTCACCATTGCGCTACGACGCGCTTTGGACAGATGGGATTGATGACCCTGTGACCTACCTGGAAACAATCACCAGCCCGCGCGCCTTGTTGCTGGTCCTGTCTGTCGTGGCGATCGCCTGGCGCAGCAGGCTGATGTTGACCCATACCGGCGGATATTTGTACTTGGCGACGTCGAGAATCAGCACGCTGTCGGAGCGTGCATCATAGGCCGCCAGCGCGGACCAGTGGCCGCCGCCGACCTGCCCCAGCGTGGCGCGGTAATAGTTGGCCAGCACGAATTGCCCGTCATCCCCAAGTGCTTTCTTCAACAAGTCGCGCAGGCTCGCGTCGCTGAAGGTGTCGCCGGCGATGGATGTGGCCCTGACACCCAGGCGCGACAGCGCCTCAACCATCTGCTCGCGCGTCATGCCCATCGCCAGCACGGTCTGCGGGCTGATGAACTTTGTGACTGCGGGCGTGAAAAAGTTGGTTTGGGTGAAGTAGGCGTAGGGCGCATACGTCGGGTCGACCGGCTTGGCGATCGGCATCGAGTTGAGCACGGTGATCGCGCTGGCCACGGAACAATACGATTGGGTGATCTGGGCCGTGAAGTTCGGGGCGAGCTGCCAGTAATCGGCATCGGCGGGCATGCGCGCGCGCCTCTCCCTGCCCTGCGGCGAGTCCCAGTACACGACGCCGGGTTGCGCGGAAATGGCAGAAACCGCAGGCAGCGGCGATTCGGCATAGACCGGTGACAGGAAGGCAAAGAGAAGCAAGGCGAAACTGAGTATTTTCATGGCTTTTTCATGTTGACTTTCAGCATGGTCAGACTGCACGTGATGATTCCGGATCAGCGAAACACGATAGTCTTGTTTCCGCATACCAGCACGCGATCTTCCACATGATAACGCAGGCCTCGCGACAGGACCGTTTTCTCGATGTCGCGTCCATAGCGCACCAGGTCTTCAACCGAGTCGCCATGGTCGATGCGCATCGTGTCCTGCTCGATGATCGGCCCCGCATCCAGTTCGTCGGTGACGTAATGGCAGGTCGCGCCGATCAGTTTGACGCCGCGCTGGTAGGCCTGGTGGTAGGGTTTTGCGCCGACGAAGGAGGGCAGGAAGCTGTGGTGGATATTGATGATGCGGCCCGGATAGCGCCGGCACAATCCGGGCGGCAGGATCTGCATGAAGCGCGCCAGCACCATGCACTCGCCGTGGTGTTGTTCGAACGCCGCGGCGATCCTTTCGAATGCAGCGGCCTTGCCGGCGCTATCATTTCCCGGCATGTCGACATGGATGAACGGGATGCCGTGCCACTCGACGAAGCTGCGCAGGTCATCGTGATTGGAGATTACGCACGGGATATCCACCAGCAACTCGCCGCTGCGCCAGCGGTGCAGCAGGTCGTTCAGGCAATGGTCCTGTTTGCTCACCAGGATGACCAGCCGCTTCCTTTGCGCCGAATCGGACAACAGCCAGCTCATCGCGAATTTCTGCGCCAACACGGCAAAGCGGCGGCGGAACTCATCGGCATCGAACGGCAGGGAGTCGGCAAGCATTTCTTGCCGCATGAAGAAGCGTTGTGCCTCCGGTTCGGTGTGATAACTCGCCTCGACGATGAATCCGCCATGCCCGGCGATAAATCCGCTCACCGCCGCAATGATGCCTGCCCGGTCGGGGCAGGAAATGGTCAGGGTGTAGCGCCTGGCGTTATTCATGCTGATATTCCTTTGTGCACTGCTGCGATGCAGGGCATTGCCGGGAAAGCGAAGGTGATGTCTGTTAAATTGGATTGCCGTCAGCGTCGAGATAAAACTCGTTCAAGGCGCGCTCCACTTCGGCCATGTGGGTGAGCGCCGGTCCGCCGCCCATCATGATGGCGATGCCGCAGACATCCATGATCTCTTCCAGTGTCACACCGGCCTTTTTGCACGCGCGGATGTGCAGCCCGATGCAGTAATGACATTGCTGGGTCAAAGCCATGCCGAGCGCGATGCGTTCCTTTTCCTTCTTGCTCAACACGCCGGGCTGCATCGCTTCGCCCATGAATGCCTGGATCTTGCCCATCAACTTGGGACGGTATTCGGTGAGCAATTGCAGTCCGCGGTGCGCATGTTCCAGGACCTTGCGTTCGCTGTCGGAACCTTTTGTCTTTTTTGAAGCAGCCATCGCATCTTTCCTTGGGTTGGAGTTGGAGATTGTAACGAAAAACATGGCGTGATTACAGGAACCGTGCCCGGAAAAGCGTGTCGCGTTAGCCTTTCAGCGGCCTTGGGTTGTGCTCCGGCATTTAACCCCGTCCGGGAGTCAAATGCAGATGAAGCGATTCTTGCCGCCCGTCTTGGCCGCATACATCGCACGGTCGGCCTTCTGCAATGCGGCAGACATCGATTCGGGCGCCTGGAGGTATGTCGTGCAACCTATGCGTGCCGTGACCGGGAAAGCGCTGGCGGCCATTTGAGCCGCAATGCGCATGGAAAGATGCTGGCATAGCGAGCCGCATTCCGGCGCTGTGGTGTACGGCATCAGGATCACGAATTCGTCGCCGCCGAGCCGCGCGATCGTATCGGTGTGCCGAAGCTTTTCCCGCAAAATCGTTGCAAGGAGCTGCAGCGCCAGATCGCCGGCATGGTGGCCGCTGGAGTCATTCAGGCTTTTGAAGCCATCAAGATCGAGCAGCGCCAGCGAAAATACCCCGCCGTAACGTTTCATCCTTTCGATTTCCAGCTTGGCGATGGTTTCGAAGCTGCGGCGGTTGAGTAATCCGGTCAATCCGTCGGTAGACGCCAGTTCTATCGCAGCCAGATAATTTTGGCGCAGCGTCCTGGCCAGGAATATCGCCAGCAGTGCCGACAAAAAGCAACCGTCGCATCAACAACCAGAGAGACTATCTGGATGCCGTCATAAAAAAATGTCACGAACTGGAATATGACAGAGAGCACGAGCCCGGCAATGATTCTGCGCCGCTGCGGGCAATGCATCGCGATCGCCGCGATCGGAAAGGTGTACAGCATGTGCAGCCGGATGGTGGGAGGTGTCAGCATGTCGATGGCGAATATCACCGCCATGGCGATAATGCCGGATATGAAGACTGACTCTGCCCGGTAGGCACCGGGTGTTAAAATATGCATCTTCGCCATGTGATCAGGTTGTGAAGTTGGCGCCAGAATTCGCGGGCCGGAAGGCAATCATACAGATTGGATTGCGCAACAACCAGCGATGACAGCGATCGGCTACCTTTTGGGGGGCGTGTCTTCGCGACGGCCATGCGCTACTTGGGTGACGCAAGACGGACTGTGCCGAACACGCCATGATTGCCCGGTTGTCGCCCATCGAACCGCAAATCGAATTGTATTGCCGCACTTGCTGAACGCCCGTTAATAGTACAATGGTGCAACCATTAGCTTGGATTGGAATATCAAAATGAGCCTTCGATCAAACCCGATTACACGAATATTTGCCATCGCGCTGCTGTTGTCCGGTTGCGCGTCCGCGCCGCAACATTTGTCCGAGCAGAGCAAAAGCGGGATCAAGAACATTGCCATTGTTTCGCTGCTGCCGGAAACCGTCAATTTTGACAAAATCGAAATATTTTCATCTTCCAATGTCTATACAGAGTTTGACATGGGCAGCAAGTTGACGGACGCTGCTCTTTACGTGTCCCGGGCCAGGATCGAAAAGTCCTTTCCGGGTTGGGCCGTAAAGCCTGTTACGTATGACCGAACCGCCTTGCTGGAAAAATTGAATACCGCGAGCGGTTTTGATGCCGCCCGCGCCAAGGAAGCGTTTGCCGACCTGGCGCGCAACAATGATCTGGATGCAATATTTGTTGTGCGCGCCGCCGCGGATAAACCGGCTGATCTGCAACAGGATGCACCGGCCAATTATTTGCGTGAGGGAATGAATGTTTCTGCTCATGGACAATAATCTCGGCGGGGAAGCGAAGCTGGTTTTCCGCGCCAACCTGAGCGTTGCGATTGTTGGCAAAAACGGGGAACTGCTGGCGGTTGGTTCGATACCTGCCCAGCAGGATCACGTCAGTCGGCTGGATCCGGACGATTATGGTGTAAGACTGGATATGCAACACAATTCCCGCCCTGAAATCCGGGATAATCTGGCGCGCGGGGTGATTTTTGATTTGGCCAGAAGACTCAATCTGTGTTTTGACAATCTGGGTTTTGTGGTGGGATCCAACCCGCAAGCCCAGCATGTCGATATCGCTCCGCAAGCTGATGCAATGATCCGGCCGGCGGAGAAGCCGCCTGTGCAAGCAGCGCCGGCGCCGACTTCCTTTGATCTGTGTTTTTCACGGTGCAGGCAATACACCGATCGCACCAAGGAGCAATGTTTCGACGCATGCAACAAGTAACCGCAGTACCCGGCTTCGCGGGCGGCAAATGGAACGATCGTGCTTCCGGCCGGCTCACTGAGTTAACCTGCCACGCCCCTTCGCGATAGACAATTTCACCGTCCAGCGTGAACGATTCGGTGATCGCAAAAACATCGACATGATGCTTTGCCGCCGCCTTCCTGATGTTGGGCTTGTTGTATATCCCGTGCTTGGCGCCCAGCGACAGATGTATGCCGCACATGCGCTCGAACGTGCCGATATCGCTGACCAGCCTGTCGGGCGTGAACGTCCTGTTCAATCCCAGGCCAAGTTCGCGCAGCCAGACTTCGCCTTCGTCGGCGCGGATGTTGGCGAGCACCCCGTCGAACTCGGGTGTGGAACCGACAGTATCGGTTACGCGTCCGTTGCCGATCACCAGCGTGATCGGACGACCGGGCTTGTTGACCGTAAATGTGGTGTCGCCAAAAGCGAAGATGCGCACGCGGCCGTGCACCGCTTCCAGATCCCTTGATTCGGTGAACACCTCGCCGATCGGGAACTGGCCGCCGACATTCTGCATGTTGCGGTAATCGCCGACATTGAGTTTGGCGGGCTCGAATCCGGAGGGGAAAACCAGCCGTTCACCGCCGCTGTCGACCACACCAACATGCGCGCCGTCGAGGCGGGATTTCAGAGCGTTGCCCACGCCCCGGTAATAAATCGGATCGTAGGCCAGCGAATCGATGTAGGTCAGCGCTTCCTCGCCGCGCATGGTGGCCAGATGTGGGTGTTCGATCACCTTGAGCGAACGCTTGAAAAGCTCCACGCGGATGCGGAACGCGTCCAGCCTGAAGCTGGTGGATTGGATCAACACCACCAGATCCCCGGGTGCGAGTCGTTCGAATGCGGTCAGCACGGTACCCGGCGCACTGCCGTCGAATTCGATGAACAGCGCGCCGGGCAGGCAGCACCTGTAGGCCTCGCTGAGCGCGATCGCCAGATCGCAGCGTGCATCCCAGACCACGATCGCGGACCGGGCGGGGGAGTGCTCGATGGACAGCGCCAGGATGTCGCGCAGATTCTTCGCTGCGCGATCGATCGCTGTCGCGGGGAGAGGGGATAGCGTAGCTATAAAGCCATGCCCTGGTCGCGCAGGTACTCTTCATAGCTGCCGTGGTAATCGGAAATACCTTTGGTGGTGATCTCGATGATGCGCGTCGCCAGCGAGCTGACGAACTCGCGGTCATGGCTGACGAATATCAGCGTGCCCTTGTATTCCAGCAGCGCGGTGTTGAGCGACTCGATGGATTCCATGTCCATGTGGTTGGTCGGTTCGTCCATCAGCAGCACATTGGGACGTTGCAGCATCAGCTTGCCGAATAGCATGCGTCCCTTCTCGCCGCCGGACAGCACCTTGACGTTCTTCTTGGCTTCGTCGCCGGAGAACAGCAAACGGCCCAGCGTGGCGCGCACGGTCTGGTCGTCGTCGTGCGGGCCGCGCCAGTAGGCCATCCAGTCGGTCATGCTCTTGTCTTCGGCAAAATCGGCGGTGTGGTCCTGCGCGTAGTAACCGAGCTTGGCCTTGTCGGTCCATTTGATGGTGCCGGTGTCGGGTTCCAGGTCGCCGACCAGGCAGCGCAGCAGCGTGGTCTTGCCGATACCGTTCGGGCCGATAATCGCGACCTTTTCGCCCGCATCGATGCGGAAGTTCACGTTGGAGAACAGCACCCTGTCGAAACCCTTGGACATGTGCTGCACCTCGACCGCGGTGCGATGCAGCTTTTCGCGCTCGTCAAATTCGAAACGGATGAACGGGTACTGCCGGCTGGACGGCTTGATGTCTTCTATTTTGATCTTGTCGATCTGGCGCGCGCGCGAGGTGGCCTGCTTGGCTTTGGACGCATTTGCCGAGAAACGCGCGACGAACGCTTTCAGTTCGGCGACCTTTTCCTTGGCCTTGGCATTGTCCGCGGATTGCTGTTCGCGCGCCTGGGTGGATGCCAGCATGTAATCGTCATAGTTGCCCGGATACACTGTGATCTTGCCGTAGTCGAGGTCGGCCATGTGGGTGCACACGCTGTTCAGGAAGTGGCGGTCGTGCGAGATGATCACCATGGTGCAGGTGCGCGCGTTGAGGATGTTTTCCAGCCAGCGGATGGTGTTGATGTCGAGGTTGTTGGTCGGCTCGTCGAGCAGCAGTATGTCGGGGTTGGAGAACAACGCCTGCGCCAGCAGCACGCGCAGCTTGAAACCGGGTGCGACCGCACTCATCGGCCCCTGGTGCAGTTCGATCGCAATACCCACCCCGAGCAGCAATTCTCCGGCGCGCGGTTCTGCGGTGTAGCCGTCATATTCGGCGAATGCGGCTTCCAGATCGGCGGCGCGCATGTAGTCTTCCTCGCTGGCATCCGGGTTGGCGTAGATCGCATCGCGTTCCGACATCGCTTCCCACATCTCGGTGTGGCCCATCATCACCACGTCCAGCACGCGCATCTCCTCGAACGCGAACTGGTCCTGGCGCAGCTTGCCGAGGCGCTCGTCCTTGTCCAGCATCACGTTGCCCGAGGTGGGTTCCAGGTCGCCGCCCAGGATCTTCATGAAAGTCGATTTGCCGCAACCGTTGGCGCCGATCAGCCCGTAACGGTTGCCGTCGCCGAACTTGACGGAGACGTTTTCGAACAGGGGCTTGGCCCCGAACTGCATGGTGATGTTGGCGGTGGAAAGCATGTAAAAATCGATATGGGAAAATTTTGGAGCGCGATTTTACCACTGTGCGGCACGATTCCCTGCGGCAATCTGCCGAAAAGCCAACTATCCTAGATCGCTTCTTTATCACATTCATATTTCCGGCTATCGATGGCGACAAACGGCGTTGCCGATGGCAAGCGTTAATTACGGTTGCGGCTATTCCCTGCTTCGAACATTGTTATTGCCTGGCCGGTGGTATAGAATCCTCCACGGGAGGAAAGGTTGTCTTGAAGTTTGTCCTTTATTGTGGATTGCAACGTTTCAATTTATTAGGGAGGTATCATGAAATCGATCGTTTTCAGCATGGCAGTCGCGGGGCTCATGGTTGCCGGCAGCGCAATGTCCGCCGAGATGCCGGCTTTGGCAAAAAGTAACGGCTGCACCGCATGCCACTCAATTGACAAGAAGGTCGTTGGTCCGGCATGGATGGATGTCTCGAAGAAATACAAGGGAGAAGCGGGAGCGGAAGCCAAGCTGGTCGCCAAGGTTTCCAAGGGCGGCGGCGGCGTGTGGGGTCCGGTACCCATGCCTCCTATGGATGCGGCCGGCAAGAAACAGGCTGACATCAAGAAACTGGTGCAATTCATCCTGGCATTGGACAAGTAAGCCGTCCGTGATGCTTGCAAAAGCCGGCTCAGGCCGGCTTTTTTTCGAACCGCGCCTTGCGCGCCCGGATCAAACGGCTGATAAAAGATCGCGGATTGATGCCGAGGCAACAGCTATCGGCTAGAATGCGCCGGATCAATTAACAGCCAGGCATTATGGTTCCCCATCTCACCACCGCACTGACCGGCCCCCTGCACGACCTGGAGCGGCGCTTCCTGACCGCCATGCCAACCATCGAACACTGGTTTCGCGCGCAATGGCTGGAGCATGCGGTGCCGTTCTATGCCTCGGTTGATCTGCGCAACAGCGGTTTCAAGCTGGCGCCCGTGGATACCAATCTGTTCCCGGGCGGGTTCAATAACCTCAATCCCGATTTTTTGCCGTTGTGCGTGCTGGCGATGCAGAGCGCGGTGCAAAAGATATGTCCCGAAGCGCGCGGTGTGTTGCTGATACCGGAGAATCACACACGCAACATGTTTTATCTGCAGAACGTGGCGCAGATCGAGTTGATCCTCAAACAGGCCGGCATGCGCGTGCGCATCGGCAGCCTGCTGCCCGAGATCACCTCGGCCACGCAGATTCATTTGCCCGACGGCAGAGAACTGACGCTTGAGCCGGTGGTGCGGCGCGGCAACCGCGTCGGGCTGGCGGACTTCGATCCATGCGTGGTATTGCTCAACAATGACCTGTCGTCCGGCGCGCCGGCCATTTTGAAAAATCTCGAGCAACCGGTGTACCCGCCGCTTTCGGTCGGATGGTATACGCGTCGCAAATCGCAGCATTTTTCCGCCTATGACCGTATTTCGGACAATTTCGCCGAATTGCTGGATATCGACCCGTGGCTGATCAACCCGTATTTCGCCACCTGCGACAAGGTCAATTTTCACGAGCGTGTCGGGGAAGAATGCCTTGCGGCGCAGGTGGACGCCGTGCTGCAAAAGATACGCGTCAAGTATGCCGAGTATGGCGTGAAAAATGATCCCTTCGTGATCGTGAAGGCAGATGCGGGAACATACGGCATGGGCATCATGACGGTGAAGGACACCAGCGAGATCATCGGCCTGAACCGCAAGCAGCGCAACAAGATGGCGGTGGTGAAGGAGGGTGTGGCGGTATCGGATGTGCTGATACAGGAAGGCGTCTATACCTTCGAACAGATCAACGAAGCGGTTGCCGAGCCGGTAGTGTATATGATCGACCATTATGTGGTCGGCGGATTCTATCGCGTGCATACCACCCGCGGCGTGGACGAGAATCTCAACGCGCCCGGAATGCATTTCATGCCGCTCGCGTTCGAGACACCCTGCACGCTGCCCAATCCCGAGCGCGGGCCGGACGACACACCGAACCGCTTTTATGCCTACGGTGTCGTGGCGAGGCTGGCCCTGCTCGCCGCATCGCTGGAAATCGAGGCGGTTGAAAATGCCCCCGTAAATCAATAGATGGCCATTCCGATTCGCATCGCGCTTGTTGTCGCGGTTCTTCTGATTGCCGGCTGCAAAGGGAAGGAACCGCTGTACCAGGAACAGGGATATGTGTTCGGCACGCTGGTGGAAGTGAGCGTGTATGGCGAACCCGAGCCCCGTGCCAGGCTGGAAGTCAGCCGGGTGATGCACGAGTTCCAGCGTTTGCATGACATGCTGCACGCTTGGCAGCCCAGCGAACTGAGCAAAATGAATGCGGCATTCGCCAAGGGTCGGAGCGCGCCCGTTTCTCCCGAAATGGCTGCGATACTGCAGGATGCGACGCAGATTTCGCAGCAGTCTCAGGGATTGTTCAATCCGGCCATCGGGGGTTTGGTGCAGTTATGGGGCTTTCACGCCGACGAGTTCAAGCCGCTGCTCCCGGACAGGAAAAAAATCGCGTTGTTGGTTGCCGCCAATCCGCAAATGGGCGACATCGCGATCGCGAACGGCAGGGCGAGCAGCAGCAGCAGATATGTGCAGGTGGATCTGGGCGGCTATGCCAAAGGCTATGCACTGGATCGCGCCGCCGCGATCCTGCGCGAACAGGGTATCCACAATGCGCTGATCAACATCGGCGGCAATATCATGGCGCTGGGACGGCATGGCGATCACCCGTGGCGCGTCGGCATCCAGGACCCGCGCAAATCTGGGGCGCTGGCGATCCTGGATCTGCATGATGGCGAGGCCATCGGCACCTCGGGAGATTACCAGCGCTACTTCATGGTCGGCAATGTGCGCTACTGCCATCTGATCGACCCGCGCAGCGGCTATCCCGTGCAGGGGGTGCAGGAGGTTACCATTTTGACCCATGGTCCGCGGGCCGGCACGTTGTCGGATGCCGATTCCAAGCCGCTATTCGTCTCGGGAGCGACAGGCTGGCGTGCTGCCGCTACCCGGATGGGCTTGACCGAGGCGATGCTGGTGGACGGGCAGGGGAAAATCCATCTCACAGCAGAATTGCAGAAGCGGCTAGAATTCACCGACAGCAACGTTCATCCGGAGGTCGAGCCGTGAAAAATCCCGGCCCTGTGCCGATTTCTGAACGGGATATTGTGGAGCACAAAGTGCGGCGTGCGGCAGGCGTGAATGCCTTGCCCAAGATCGCGCTGATCGCTGCAACGGAGCAGCAGGCGGATACCGACAGGGCTGGATTGCTCTCCACGGTGCAGTGTTGCCGGCGGCATATTTGAACGTAATAATTTGATCGGCAGGAGCGATACGTGACCGGGATATTATTGGTGACTCACAACGGTCTGGGCGACAGCTTTGTGGATTGCGTGGAACATGTGCTGGGCAAGGTGCCGCCCAATCTCAAAGTGTTGTCGGTGCTGGCCGGTGATGATCCGCAGCAGAAACTGTCGGAAGGCCAGGCATTGATCAGGCGGCTCGATACGGGCGGCGGTGTGTTGGTCCTGGCAGATGTATTTGGCGCGACACCGAGCAACATCGGCCGGCAACTTTGCCACGCGGAACGCGTGATCGGCGTCGCGGGGCTGAATCTGCCCATGCTGCTGCGCGTGGTGTGCAGCCCGGACAGACCATTGTCCGAATTGGCGGAGCTCGCGGTCGAGGGCGGGCGCGAATGTATCGTCAGGATGGCGGGATAAATGCTGAAGCAAGACGTGGTCATCATCAACAAGCTCGGCCTGCATGCCCGCGCATCGGCCAAGCTGACACAGCTTGCCGCCAGCTTCAAATGCGAGGTGATGCTGTCGCGCAACAACCGGCGCGTGAATGCCAAAAGCATCATGGGCGTGATGATGCTCGCCGCGGCGAAGGGCACCACGATAAGCATCGAGACCAATGGCGCAGACGAGGCGGAGGCGATGCAGGCCATGCTGAAACTGATCAACGATTACTTCGGAGAAGGCGAATGATTTCCTCGAATAACCGGCTGCGCAGCCAAATTGCGGCGTCGCGTGCTCGTTCACTGCTGAGCGTAGCGGCCGCAGCTTCAGCTACGGGAACCGCACGGCCTACCCCTCGCGGGTGCGCCTATCAGTTCGACATGTCTCGTTGTTCACGGCGCGGCTCCTTGCACCTTGGCTTGCTCGCGACGGTTCTTTGGGGAAATCAATGAGTTTTACGCTGCACGGCATATCGGTTTCCAGTGGCATCGCGATCGGTTATGCGCACCTGATTTCGCATACCTCGCTGGATGTCGCGCATTATGTGCTGCCCAAGAAATTCGTCGACGAGGAAATAGCGCGCTTCGATGCCGCGTTGCTCGCGACGCGCAACGAATTCACCAGCATGCGCAGCAATCGTCCGACCTATGCCGCGGCGGAATTTGACGCATTCCTCGAGCTGCACCAGATGATCCTGGACGACCCGCTGCTGAGCGTCGCTCCGCGCGAAATGATCGCCACTGAGCTGTGCAACGCGGAATGGGCACTGAAGATACAGACGGAAGCCCTGGTTGAGCAGTTCGACGAGTTCGAGGATGCATATTTGCGCGAACGCAAGACCGACGTGACGCAGGTGGCCGAACGGCTGCTCAAGCAATTGCTCGGGCAGCCCGGACCCCAGCCGCCCACCGCGCGCCACGATGTCGAGACGATACTGGTCGCGCATGATTTGAGTCCCGCTGACCTGATCCAGTTCAGGCCGCATCAATACGGTGCCATCATCACCGACGTGGGCGGCGCAACGTCACACACCGCGATCGTTGCACGCAGCCTGAATACGCCGTGCGTGGTGGGCTTGCATCATGCGAGAGAGCTGATACGCGAGGACGATCTGCTGATTCTGGACGGCGAGCAGGGCGTGTTGATCGTCAACGCCGACAAGCTTGTCCTCGCCGAATACAAGCTGCGCCAGAGCGCATGGGAACTTGAACGCAAGAAGCTCAAGCGGCTGCGTACCGCGCGCGCCAACACGCTGGACGGAACGGTCATCGAGCTTTTTGCCAACATCGAAAAGCCGGAGGATATCGCCGAGGTCAAAGCAAACGGCGCGACCGGCATCGGATTGTTTCGCAGCGAATTCCTGTTTCTGAACCGCGACAGCCTGCCTGACGAGGAAGAACAGTTCGAGGCGTACCGCGCTGTGGCGGCAGGCATGGAAGACCAGCCGGTCACGATACGCACTTTCGATCTGGGCGGCGACAAGCAGTTGAACGGCGTAAAGCGTGTCGCGAATAATCCAGCGCTCGGCCTGCGCGCGATACGATTTTGCCTGGCCGAGCCGCAATTGTTCCGCACCCAGATGCGCGCGCTGTTGCGTGCCTCGCATTATGGCAATGTCAAAATCCTGATACCGATGTTGTCAAGTGCTTCGGAACTCGACCAGACGCTGCAGTTCATCGCGGTGACCAAGCAAATTCTGGATGACGAGGGTATTCCCTATGATCGCGAGGTAAAGATCGGGGGGATGATCGAGATTCCCGCCGCGGCGCTGGCGCTCAATGTGTTCGCCAGAAAGCTGGATTTCCTGTCTGTCGGCACAAACGACCTGATCCAGTACACACTGGCGATAGACCGGACCGACGAGGAGGTCGCGCATCTCTATGATCCCCTGCATCCGGCAGTGCTGCACTTGCTGTCGCACATCATCACCACCTCGAACAAGCTGGGCGTGCCGATCTCGGTGTGCGGTGAAATGGCGGGTGAGTTGGCTTACACGCGATTGCTGCTGGGATTCGGACTGCGCCAGTTTTCCATGTTTTCGGCGCAAGTCCCCAATGTGAAGCAGCGTGTACTCACCACGAGCCTGCCTGAAATCTCGCCGCTTATCCAGAAGATCGTGCGCGCCGACGATGCGATGAGAATCCGCGAACTGCTGGACAGGCTCAATGCTTGAGACTCATACCCGATCTGCAACTTTGCCGTGATGCCTGGCACGGCTGAGCAGGAGCAGGCCGGGGTTATATTTCTGCTCGTTTACGCCAATCATATCTTACGGAATACTAATGGCCCGACTTGGCATTTTTTCCTTGATTGATATTTAAGCTTGGCGAATGCTGCTTTGGCCATGCATTATCTTTTGTGACTGGGGCGGGTGGCCAAACAATCGCATCAGGGTGAAGATTAAAGTTAATGTAGTGACATAGGCAACAAGCTGGATTCCCGTTGGGCGATCGGTATATCCGACCAGTGTATGCAGCGCCTTTCCGGCCAGGCTGCCGTCGGAAAGCAACCCTGACGTATTCCACACCGTGTGCGAAAGCAAGGTTACCAGCCCTGCCTGCTGGAGAAATACGACCGCCTGAGCAGCCATTCCCGCCGCAAGCAGAGCGATCAGCCAAGTTGTAACGGTAAACAGGTGACGCGCCGGGATGCGCAGCAATCCAAAAAACATCAGCGCGCTGACCCCTGCTCCGGAAGCCAGACCGATGGCGGCGCCGATGAACATGGAAATCGCAGTGCTGCCAGCGGACAAAGCGATGCCATAGAGAAACAACACGATTTCCGAGCCTTCCCGCAGCACCGCAATGCCAACCACGATGGCCAGCGCCGCAAGGGAACGCCGCCCTCTGATGACATCTTCACCCAGTGCTTTCATTTCCTGTGCGATATGCCGTCCCTCGCGCGCCATCCAGACATTGTGGCCGGTCAGCATCAACACAGCGACGGCCAGCACCGACGCATCGAACACCTCTTGCCCGGCGCCGGCCATCATGTTTGCGATTGAATTCGCGAATACCGCGACCACGCAGGCGCCAGCGATGCCTCCCAAGACCCCGGTCGCCACCCAAAGGCCGCGGCGCGGCACGCCATGCGTTGCAGCCATGACGATACCGATCACCAATCCGGCTTCAATCACTTCACGAAATACGATAACGAGGGTTGCAAGCATGTTCATATCTCCTTAAAAATGCATTTCATATTCGACCAGTACTCTTGCCTTGCTTCGCGCTGCGGCATCGCTTGCGCCGAACAGATAGGCAGCCTGATAGTAGATCGACTGGCCGGCAGGCAGGGACCCGAAAAGCTTCCCGTACACTGCCGGGCCGATGTAATGTTCTTGCTCATTGAAGTTGCCCAACTGGTGGCCCTGACCCAAATCGCTCTGAAGCTCTATCCCCGGCTGAAAACTTGCATTGTAGCGATAGCGCGTATTCCAAAGGAGGACATAATCAGGCCCGCCGCTATGTTCGGAAAACGGACCGACATTCTGGGTAAAGCCGATATTCGCCGTGCTGGTGAATCTGCCGGCATCTTTCTGCAACAGCAGCTTGACTTCCAGCGTATCGGGCGTGTCATTCTGGGCAGCAAACTGGTAGGCGACCAGCATCCCGGCATCAAGCCACAGTTCTCCCGATTCGAAGAACTGGTAACGGCCCTCGATCTCGCGCGCCGCCAGTTGCAGGGTATTGCCGGGGTCCCTGGTATACGCACCGCTGACTTCCGCTTCAAATCTGGGCGTGAATCCGGCTTCAAGCGCAAACTCGTTTTCCTGCGCCCCGTTCTTGGCCGGATCCGGGTCAAACGTCCGGGAACCGTTATATTCCACAGAAAACTCCCCATATTCGACATTGGGCGAATAAATTTCGTCGGCACGGCTGTCATTTATTGCGCAAGCTAGCGCAATAAATGCATTGGCGGCAATAACATAACTAGACAAGTTTTTGATATCGGTTGATGACATGAAAAGGGCCTATTCTGAAAGATCTGAATTTTCCGCCTGCGCGGGGGAATGAATATTATTTGGCGATGATGGTGCCTGTCGTCGTATTGCGATGGAAATCGTCGAAGAAGCCATAACTGCCCGCATCAAGCGGCCCGATGAATACAAAGATTTCGCTGTTCGCACCGACGATCTTTTCACGGTCCAGATCGCTGCTCTCAAATTCCGCCGGAGCCGCATCCTCGTTTTTCACGGTGATTTTGATTTTTTTTCCGGCCGGTACGATCAACTCCTTGGGGGAAAACTGATTATTTTTTAGTGTGAGGACATAATCCTCGGCATGCGCAGCCGCAGAAGATAAGAGGAAAGCAGATAGCGCTGCTGAATAAACTAAAGACCTTTTCATTTAAACTCCTCCTTTATTCCGGTGATTTATGAATTCCTGACTGAGACTCATTCCTAAGAACGGGCGCTAACGATAATCGTTCTCATTTGCGATTGCAAGCGATTTCTGGCATGATGACTCAAAATCGTTTGAAAGTTGAGGATATGCACCAACCCGAACATCTCAAGAACGCCGGTCTCAAGTCCACCCTGCCACGGCTCAAGGTGCTGGATCTGTTCGAGAACAGCGAAGAACGCCATTTGAGCGCGGAAGATGTTTACAAGCAGTTGCTCAACAGCGGGGAAGACGTCGGTCTGGCAACGGTATACCGCGTCCTCACCCAGTTCGAGCAGGCCGGACTGCTGGTGCGCCATCATTTCGAGGGCGGCAAGTCGGTTTTCGAACTGAACCAGGGCGAGCATCACGACCATATCGTTTGTCTGCAATGCGGCCATGTCGAGGAGTTTTTCGATGCGGCCATCGAGGCACGCCAGGAAAAAGTCGCAACCGAGCTGGGTTTTGCCATTCGCGAACATTCCTTGCATATCTATGCGGATTGCACCAAAAAGAAATGTCCGCATAAGCGCTGAAGCGGTTCCGCCCGGAACTTATTGACAGCATTCCACAAAACGCGGAAACTGAATGCCATAACCAGCGGCTTAAAGAGTGTTGTTTGCTCGCCAAGTCAGAGGGCCGGTTTTTCTACCAGCAGTTTCAACAGTGCCGATTTGACATCAGCTTGCGGGGCACTTTAAACATACCAGCTAAAGCGAGGCAACCCGCTCCGCTTTAGTCGAGCGGGTTTTCTTTGGGTGGCACATTGACTGTAAACGGCATTGGCATCGTAACCGCGCAAAGCGCAACATTCGACATTCCGCTGACTTTCCGCAGCGGTGCCGTGCTGCCGCGCTATCAACTGAAATATGAGACCTACGGCAAGCTGAATGCCGACAAATCCAACGCGATCCTGGTTTGCCATGCATTGTCCGGCAATCATCATGTCGCCGGAAATTACGCCGACGAACCCAAAAGCACCGGCTGGTGGGACAACATGGTCGGCCCCGGCAAGCCGGTCGATACCGATAAGTTCTTCGTGATCGGCGTCAACAACCTCGGCGGTTGCCACGGTTCGACCGGACCATCCAGCATCAACCCGGTCACCGGCAAGCCATACGGCGCCGGCTTCCCGGTGGTAACCGTCGAAGACTGGGTCGACTCCCAGGCGCGTCTGGCCGACCTGCTGGGCATCAAACAGTTCGCAGCCGTGCTGGGCGGCAGCTTGGGCGGGATGCAGGCGATGCAATGGTCACTGTCCTACCCGGAGCGATTGCGCCATGCGCTGGTGATCGCCGCCGCACCGCACCTGACCGCAGAGAACATCGCATTTAATGATGTGGCGCGCAACGCGATCCTCACCGATCCTGATTTTCACGGCGGCGATTTCTACGAGCACAACGTGGTACCGACGCGCGGCCTCAGGTTGGCCCGTATGCTCGGACACATCACCTATTTGTCCGATAACGCAATGGCTGACAAGTTCGGGCGCAGCCTGCGCGCCGGCAAACTCGGTTTCACATATGACATCGAGTTCGAGATCGAATCCTACCTGCGCTACCAGGGTGACAAGTTTGCCGCCTATTTCGATGCCAACACCTATCTGCTAATGACCAAGGCGCTGGATTATTTTGATCCTGCGCGCGAGTATGACGGCAATCTCGACAGGGCTTTCGCTGCTGCCAGGGCGAATTTTCTTGTGCTGTCATTCACGACCGACTGGCGCTTTGCACCGGAGCGTTCGCGCGCCATCGTCCAGGCATTGCTGCACAATCACCTGAACGTGAGTTATGCGGAGATTTCCTCGGCGCACGGCCACGACTCGTTCCTGATGCAGGATCAGCATTACCACGATGTAATGCGCGTCTATCTCAACCGTATCGCGGGAGAGGTGGCGGTATGAGCAGGAAGCAGGGGACCCGTGTAACGCGGATGCAACCGTCCGCGAGTGCCAACGGACGCCGACAAAGCAAATCTATAAACCACCAGCGAACAGCGAAGGAGGCTGAAGCATGAGCGCGCACGATTCCGCCGAGCTCGCCGCCGCCCGCCCGGATTTCGCCGCAATCGCGGAATGGATACCCAAGGGCGCGTCAGTGCTGGATCTCGGCTGCGGTGACGGAAGCCTGCTGCGCTTCCTGCGCGACATGCGCCAGGTTCGCGGTTACGGTGTCGAGATCAGCGACGCCAACATCGTCGCCTGTATCAGGAACGGCGTGAACGTTATACAGGGAGACCTCGACTCTGGCCTGTCGGGTTTCGAAACGTTGTCTTTCGATTACGTGATCCTGTCACAGACGCTGCAGGCCACGCGCCACACCGAAGCACTGGTTCAGGAGATATTGCGCGTCGGAAGAGCGGGCATCGTCAGCTTCCCCAATTTTGGCTACTGGCGCAACCGCATGAAAATATTGCGCGGCAACATGCCGGTTTCGCGCGAATTGCCGTACCAGTGGTATGACACGCCGAACGTGCACCTGTGCACCCTGCGCGACTTCGAGGATTTTTGCGCCAAACAGAATGTGCAGATACTGAACCGCCGGGTAATGAGCGGCGAAAGCAAAGTACAGGTGCTGCCGAATCTGCTGGGCAGCACTGCGGTGTACCGGTTCCAGCGTGGAATCTAGGGCCGAAATTACCCTGTCCCGCGCGCAGGACAGGGGAAAATGGAGAGGATGGCTGTGACTGTCTGGCAGCAACTGTTCACTCGCCGCATGCTGATCTGTGTGTTGACCGGCTTTGCTTCGGGCCTGCCGCTGTACCTGCTGCTTAACCTGGTGCCCGCGTGGCTGCGCACCGAACACATCGACCTGAAGGTCATCGGCGCATTCGCGCTGATCCAGTTTCCCTATACCTGGAAATTCCTCTGGGCACCGCTGCTGGACCGCTATGCGGTGCCGGGTCTTGGCCGCAGGCGCGGCTGGATGCTGCTGATGCAGGGCGCGTTGCTGGTGATGATCGGAACGCTGGGGGGCTTTTCTCCGCAAAAAGACCTGACCATGATCGTGCTGTTCACCACGCTGCTGGCCTTGCTGAGCGCCACGCTGGACATTGCGCTGGATGCCTACCGCCGCGAATTGCTGTTCGACAACGAACTCGGCCTGGGCAACGCGGTCCACGTCAACGCCTACCGCATCTCCGGATTGATCCCCGGCTCGCTGGCGCTGATCCTCGCCGACCATTTGCCGTGGGACATGGTATTCATGATCACCGCGCTGTTCATGCTGCCCGGCATGGTGATGACGCTGCTGGTGAGCGAGCCGCATCGCGCGGAACCGCCCAGAACGTTGCGCGAAGCGGTGGTCGAACCGTTCCATGAATTTATCACGCGCCGCGGCGGGCAAAGCGCGCTGTTGATTCTGGCATTCCTGTTCTTCTACAAGCTCGGCGACAGTCTGTGCACGTCGCTGGCGACGCCGTTCTATCTCGACATGGGATTCTCCAAATCACAGATCGGTTTGATAGCGAAGAACGCCGGACTGTGGCCGGCGGTCATCGGGGCACTGCTGGGCGGCATCTGGATGCTGAAGATCGGCATCAACCGCGCGCTGTGGCTGTTCGGTGCGGTGCAGGTGGTGAGCATCTTCGGGTTTTACTGGCTGTCGTTACAGGGAATGCAGGCACAGGTCACCAACTTGCACCTGACCCAGCTCGCATTCGTGATCGGTCTTGAAGCATTCGGCGTCGGGCTTGGCACGGCTGCCTTCGTCGCCTTTATCGCGCACACAACCAATCCCGCGTACACGGCGACCCAGTTTGCGCTGTTCACCAGCCTTTCCGCGGTACCGCGCACCTTCGTCAATGCCACTGCGGGATGGCTGGCAGACCGGCTGGGCTGGGGTGGATTTTTCCTGCTCTGCGCGGTGCTGGCGGTGCCGGGGATGCTGTTGCTGTTGAAGGTCGCGCCGTGGAATGAAGGCTTGCCGAGCAGCCGACAAGAGGCGGCCTAGTCCTCATCAGGATCGAAGCGCGCCTCTTTGTGACCTTCGCGTTGAGTTGCCGAAACATGAATGGCCGCGAAAACCAGCATCGCCGGGTGCAGCCCGGCGACCTCGCGATTCCATCAGATCTTCCGCAAGAACACCTTGGACTTCCGCTGGTAGTTGTACAATGACTTCTTCTGTTCGGGCAGCGCGGCGACATCAGCCTCATTGAAGCCGCGCTCGATGAACCAGTGCGCGGTGCGCGTGGTGAGCACGAACAGTTTGTTCACGCCCTGCATCTTTGCGACGGAGATCATGTGGTTGAGGATGGCCTCTCCGTATCCGCGATCGCGGCTTTGTGCTTCCACCGCGAGGGCGGCCAGTTCCGCGGCGGCTTCATTTGGAAACGGGTACAGTGCGGCGCAGGCGACGATGCGGTGGTCGTGTTCCAGCACCACGAAGCGGTCGATCTCCTGCTCCAGCAGTTCGCGGTTGCGCCTGACCAGAATGCCCTCTTTTTCGAGCGGGCGCAGCAGTTCGAGGATGCCGCCAATGTCTTCGATGGTGGCGTCGCGCAGCGTGTTGAGCGTGCGCTCGACCACCATGGTGCCGATGCCTTCGTCGCTGAACAATTCCTGCAGCACCGCCCCATCCGTATGGCGGCTGATCAAGTGGGTGCGCGCAACACCGGCTTCGCAGGCGCGTATCGCGCAGGGCAGGAACAGGCTCACATCGTCGGTCAGTTTGCGCTTCGGCTTCAGCACTTCCTGCGCCTGTGCGATCGTGAGTTCCTTGATCAGCTTGCCCTTCTTGTCATGCACGCCGTCGGTATCCATCAGGAACACCAGTTTGTCCGCATCCAGCGCGATTGCGGTGGCGGTGGCGACATCCTCCAGGGTGACATTGAACACCTCTCCGGTGGGCGAATAGCCGAGCGGCGAAAGCAGCACCACTTCGCCGAATTCCATCCTGTCCTTGAGCGCCGCGACATCCACCTTGCGCACGCTGCCGGTGTGCATCAGATCCACGCCGTTGATGATGCCGATCGGCTGGGCGGTGATGAAATTGCCGCCCGCAACGCGGATGTCGGCATTGGCCATCGGTGAATTCGCAAGCCCCATCGACAGCAGCGCCTCGATCTCGACGCGCACCCGCCCGACCGCCTCCTTCACGCACTGCATGGTCCCGGGATCGGTGAGGCGAATGCCGTGGTGATAGGTGTCAGCGAGATTGTTCTTGGCCAAGTGCTGCTCGATCTGCGGGCGCGCGCCGTGGACCAGCACCAAACGTATCCCCAGGCTGGCCAGCAGGTTGAAGTCATGCGTCAGCTCGACGAATTTTCCGTCTGCGACGACTTCGCCGCCGAATGCGATCACGAAGGTGCGGCCGCGGAATGCGTTGACATAGGGCGCGACGGAACGGAACCAGGCGACAAATTCGGCTGAGGTGGAGATTGGCATATTGATATCCTTATTGATTGGCATACATCATGCCGCGCTATTCCTCATCGAGCAACTTCCCTGCGATTGCCCAGTTTTCATCAGGCAGTTCGTCGAACGCGATGTAGGTATAGCTTTTCGGTTTCAGCGCGATGCGCTCAAGCGTGTCGGTGACTTCGGCGGCAATCTGCTTCTTCTGTTCGCGGGTCAAAATTCCCGCGATGCGGATATTGACGTAAGGCATGTGCGGCTCCGTATGGAATAATAGGAAAATTGGCAAAGTATATAGACATTGCCGCCCTTTGCCATTATAAGCGCGGGCGCTTTCCATTTTTTCCTGTGAGACTTTCTTGACCGTCAAACCCGAATTGTCACCGAGTGCATTGCGCCGCAAATCGCGGCTGGCCTCCCTTGCCGCAATCGAGTTTCCCGCCGACCTTCCCGTGGTGCAAAAGCGCGGGGAACTGGCGGGCGCCATTGCCGACAACCAGGTGGTGATCGTGTGCGGCGAAACCGGTTCGGGCAAGACCACGCAGTTGCCCAAGATCTGCCTGACACTGGGACGGGGCGTTCTGGGTTGCATCGGCCATACCCAGCCGCGCCGGGTTGCGGCGCGCACCGTTGCGTCCCGCATCGCGTTCGAACTGAAGACCGAACTGGGCGGCGCGGTCGGCTTCAAGGTGCGCTTCCACGACAAGGTATCGCCGGACACCAGCGTCAAGCTGATGACCGACGGCATCCTGTTGGCCGAGATACACAGCGATCCGTTGCTGAAGAACTACGACACGCTGATCATCGACGAGGCGCACGAGCGCAGCCTGAACATCGATTTCCTTCTCGGCTATCTCAAGCGTCTGTTGCCGCGCCGCCCCGACCTCAAGCTGATCATCACCTCGGCGACGCTGGATGCGGATCGCTTTGCCCGCCATTTCGGCGCGCAGATCGTTGAAGTGTCCGGGCGCAGTTACCCGGTCGAGACTCGCTATCGTCCGTTGCAAGTGAGTGAAGAAGGCGATGCACAGGATGTGCCGCAGGCGGTAAGTGCTGCGCTGGATGAACTGGCTGCCGGAGGTCTCAAGGGGGACGTGCTGGTGTTCCTGCCCGGCGAGCGCGAGATACGCGATACCGCGGAAGCGTTGCGCAAGCATCATCCAAAAGGCATTGAGGTCCTGCCGCTGTTCGCGCGACTGTCGGCCGCGGAGCAGGACCGGGTGTTCAAGACCGGCGCACAGCGGCGCGTGGTGCTGGCGACCAACGTCGCGGAAACCTCGCTGACGGTGCCCAACATCGGTTATGTGATCGACTGCGGACTGGCACGGGTGAACCGCTACAGCATACGCCAGAAGGTCGAGCAGCTGCATATCGAAAAGATCTCGCGTGCGGCCGCCAACCAGCGCGCCGGGCGCTGTGGCCGGGTAATGAGCGGCGTGTGCGTGCGCCTGTACGACGAGGCGGATTTTTTGCAGCGAGCCGAATATACCGATCCGGAAATATTCCGGGTGTCGCTGGCCACGGTTATCCTGCGCATGAGCGCGCTGGAGCTCGGGGATGTGGGCGAGTTTCCGTTCATCGAGCCGCCTACGCCAAGGATGATCGCGGACGGCTATCAGCTGCTTGCGGAATTGAATGCGATAGACGAAACGCGCAAGCTGACCGCGCTCGGCCACGAACTCGCCAAACTGCCGCTGGACCCCAAGATCGCACGCATGCTGCTGGCTGGGCGTCAATATCATTGTTTGACGGAGATCCTGATCATCGCCAGCGCGTTGTCGGTACAGGACCCGCGCGAACGCCCGCTGGACCGGCAGGAAGCAGCGGATGCCGCACACAAGCGGTTTGCGGACGAGCGCTCCGACTTTCTCGCCTACCTGAAGATATGGGCGTGGTTCGAGCAGGCCGTTGCGGAAAAAAAATCCAACCGCCTGCTGGCGGAGGAATGCCGCAGCAACTTCCTATCGCCGCTGCGCCTGCGCGAGTGGCGCGAGCTACAACAGCAGCTGCATGCGCAGGTGGCCGAGATGGGCATGCGCGGCAATGAACAGCCGGCAACCTACGAGCAGATCCACAAGGCGTTGCTGTGCGGGCTGCTAGGCAACATCGGCACAAAGAGCCTGGAAAGCAACGAATATCTGGGCGCGCGCGGAATCAAGTTCTTCATCGCGCCGAATTCGGTGCTGGCAAAAAAAGGCGCGAAATGGGTAATGGCGGCGGAACTGGTCGAGACGCACCGCCTGTATGCGCGCTGCGTGGCGCGCATCGAAACCGAGTGGCTGGAGGAGACCGGCGCGCACCTGATCAAGCGGCATTATTACGATCCGCACTGGGAGAAAAAAGCCGCACAGGTGGGGGCGTACGAGCGCAGCACGCTGTTCGGACTCATCATCAACCCGAAAAAGCGCGTGCATTACGGGCCGATGAATCCGGCGGAGTCGCGCGAGGTGTTTATCCGCCAGGCGCTGGTCGGCGGCGAGTTTGAGACGCGCGCGCCGTTCTTCGCGCACAACCGCAAACTGATCGCCGACATCGAGGCGCTGGAGCACAAGGCGCGCCGTCCCGACGTGCTGGTGGACGACGAGTTGATCTTCGCGTTCTATGACAGCCGAATTCCCGGTGATATTCACAACGGCGCCGCATTCGAACACTGGTGCAAGCAGGCGGAGCGCAACGACGCGAAATTGCTCTACCTGAAAAAAGAAGACCTGATGCGCCACGAGGCGGCCGGCATCACCACCGACCAGTTTCCACCGCAACTGAAGATCGGCAATGTTGGCTTTGCCCTGAGCTATAACTTTTCGCCCGGCAGGAACGATGACGGCATCACGCTCACCGTGCCGCTGGCGCTGATCAACCAGGTGGACGCGGCGCGCTGCGAATGGTTGATTCCGGGGATATTGGCCGAGAAGGTCGCGCAACTGGTCAAGACGCTGCCGCAAAAGCTGCGCCGCCACCTGGTGCCGGTGCCGGAATTTGCCGCGGCATTCTGCCGCGAAGTGCAGCCGTCCAATACGCCGCTGCTGCAGGCACTGGCGCGCCATATACGCGAGCAGAAGCAGTTCGAGGTTCCGCCGGATGCATTCCGTCTCGAACAGTTGCCGCCGCACCTGCTGATGAATTTCCGCGTCATTGACGAGCATGGCCGGCAGCTCGGCATGTCGCGCAACTTCGCGCAGCTGCACGCCGAACTCGCGCCGCGCGCCGCCCCGGCCATGGTTGCCGCGACGGAGGCCAGGGACGAGGCTGTTTCGGAGCAACGCTACACCTCGTGGAATTTTGGCGCCTTTGCCGAAACGCGCGAAGTGAAACGCGCGGGACAGAACGTCACACTGTTCAATGCACTGGTGGACGACGGCGCCGCGGTCGTGCTGCGCGCCTTCGATACCCGCGAGGCCGCGCATGCCGCGCATCGCCTGGGCTTAAGACGCCTGTTCATGCTGTTGCTCAAGGAACAAGTGAAGTATCTGGAAAAGAACCTGACCGATGCGCAACGGCTGGGCATGCTGTTCATGACGCCGAACTCGCCCTTTGCCGGCACACAACAGGAACTGCAGCAGCAGATTCTGGCGATGACGTTCGATCGCTGTTGTCTGAACGATCCGCTGCCGGCGAACGACGCGGAATTCGCCGCGCGCGGCAAGGAAGCCAAGAACCGCCTGCTGCTGGTCGCGCAGGAGCTCGCGCGGCTGGTCATGAACATACTCTCCGAATACCAGGCCATACAGAAGGCGTTGCCCCAGATCAAGGCGCGGCCACGAGACGGTGCGGCGGAGCCGAAAAGTGCGGGAGTGGCCGCCTCGCGCCCTCTCCCGCAAACGGCCGGCTTCGCCAGTAACGTGTCGAAGGCGGACGCACAGGCTGCACAGGATTTGCGCGTCCAGCTCGAATGGCTGCTGCACAGGGGTTTCATCGCGGATACGCCGTATGAACGCCTGCAGCATGTGCCGCGTTATCTCAAGGCGATCAGCCTGCGCATCGAAAAACTGCGTCTTAATCCGGCGCGCGACGCGCAATGCATGGCACAGTTACAGCCGCTGACACAAGCATGGCAAAAGCTGCATCAGGCACAGCAGGGCAGCCGCGATACGCGCGTGGATGAATTCGCCTGGCTGCTGCAGGAATTGCGCGTATCGCTGTTCGCACAGGAGCTGAAAACGCCGGTGATCGTGTCGGTGAAGCGGCTGGAAAAAATGCTGGCGGGAATCAGAGGCATGTGACCAGCATCACTAGCCTGCCGCCAATCGGTAGCCGCGTTGCAACACGACGTGCAACTTGGCTGCAAGCATTACTGGGTATAATCCGTACACTGAAACAGCAGGAAGCATAAATGTCCACGACCATCCTGATCATCGGCCTGATGCTGTTTTTCTCGCACTTCCTGTCGATGCAATTCAGCAGGACGAATATCCCGGACGTGCTGGTGCTGATGCTGGTCGGTATCGTGATCGGCCCGTTGCTCGGTATTGTCACGCCGGATGATTTCGGCAAGATCGGATCATTGATCGCCACCATCGCGCTGGTCGTGATCCTGTTTGAGGGTGGCACAAACCTGAACATGGATGTGTTGGGCAAATCGCTGGGCACCACTGGCCTGCTGGCTTTGGCCAGTTTTATATTGACGGCCGCGATTATTTCCGCGACCGGTTTTTACATGCTGAAATTGGAGCTGTTGCCCGCGATAATGCTTGGCGTCACATTGGGGAATACCTCTTCATCGGTCGTGATCCCGATGGTGAGCTCGCTGAAGCTGTCGAACAAACCGGGCACCGTGCTGGTGCTGGAATCGGCATTGACCGATGTGCTGAGCATCGTCGGCGTATTTGCCTTGCTGCAGATCCATACAAAGGGCGGTTTCGAACCCGGCTGGCTGGTGGGCAGCGTGCTGGCCTCGCTGACTTTCGCGGTGGTGATCGGCGTGCTGGGGGGTATCGGCTGGTTGCTGGTGCTGGGCAAGGTGCGCGGTTTCCCCAACACCATCTCGTCCACTCTTGCTTACGTTTTCATCGTCTACGGGCTGACCGAAATGCTGCACTTTTCCGGGGCGGTTGCAGCGCTGGCACTTGGATTTTCGCTGACCAATTTCCAGAAATTCAACCTGTACCGCATTCCGAACGTCGACAAGAACATCGTGCCGCTGAACGAGACCGACCTGGCGTTCTACAGCGAAGCCGTGTTCCTGCTGAAGACCTACTTCTTCGTCTATCTGGGCATCTCGATCCACTTCAGTGAACAGCTGCTCGCTGTCGCGGCAATCTCCATGATGCTGATGGTTTATGCCATGCGCCTGATTCTCACCCGCTTGATTTTCCGCAATGACAGTTACAGTCTGCGCGATACCGCGATCAGCTCGATGATGGGGCCCAAGGGATTGGCTTCAGCCGTGCTGGCCACGCTGCCGTTGCAATTCGGGGTTGCGGGCGGAGACGTGATCCGCGACACAACCTATATGGTGGTGCTGGTCAGTATCACGCTTACCGCCCTGCTGGTGATGATCTATCCCAGCCGGTTTGCGCAACGCATTTATGCGCTGGCTTTGAACAAGCCGGTATCTCAGCCAGGCGCGGCAGACCGCTAGCAAACCTTGGCGATTGCCGGCCTACGGTATAATCCGCGCAATTCAATCTGCGCCATGAAAGAAGAAAATAATGGATGAGCAACTGCGCGAAGCCGCGCTGCAATACCACCGCCAGGCTCCGCCGGGAAAGATAACGGTTACCCCCAGCAAGCCGATGATTACCCAGCAAGATCTTGCGCTGGCCTACTCGCCGGGGGTGGCGGCCGCCTGCGAGGCGATCGTGGACAATCCATCCGAAGCGCGCAACTTGACCTCGCGCGGCAATCTGGTCGCGGTGATCACCAACGGCACCGCGGTGCTGGGCCTCGGCGCGATTGGACCGCTTGCCGCCAAGCCGGTGATGGAAGGCAAGGCCATGCTGTTCAAGAAATTCGCCGGCATCGACGTGTTCGACCTGGAAATCGACGAGCGCGACCCCGACAAGCTGGTGAACATCATCGCGTCGCTGGAACCCACATTTGGCGGCATCAATCTGGAGGACATCAAGGCGCCGGAATGTTTCTACATCGAGCGCAAGCTGCGCGAGCGGATGAAGATCCCGGTGTTCCACGACGACCAGCACGGCACCGCGATCATCGTCGGCGCGGCCCTGCTGAACGGCCTTAAGGTGGTCGGCAAGGATATCGCCGGGATCAAACTGGTGGTGTCCGGCGCCGGCGCCGCTGCGCTGGCCTGTCTCGACATGCTGGTCAGCCTCGGCGTGCGCATGGAGAACATCATCGTCACCGATATCAAGGGCGTCGTGTACAAGGGGCGCACCGAGGAGATGGACGACAACAAGGCGCGCTACGCGGTTAACACCGCCGCGCGCACCTTGGCCGAAGTAATCGGCGGAGCGGATGTGTTTCTCGGCCTGTCCGCCGGCGGCGTGCTGAAGCCGGAAATGGCAAAGCAAATGGCGGAAAGACCGCTGATCTTCGCGCTGGCCAATCCTGCTCCCGAGATCCTGCCGAGTGTGGCCAAGGCCGCGCGTTCCGACGCGATCATGGCAACCGGACGTTCCGATTATCCGAACCAGGTCAATAACGCCCTGTGTTTCCCGTTCATTTTCCGCGGTGCGCTGGATGTCGGCGCATCGACGATCAATGAGGCGATGAAGCGCGCGGCGGTGTATGCGATCGCCGAATTGGCACAGGCGGAACAGTCCGAAGAAACGGAAGAGGTGTACGGCGACGAAAATCTGCGTTTCGGCGCCGAACATCTGATCCCCAAGCCTTTCGACCCGCGACTGATCACGCGCATCGCGCCTGCCGTGGCACAGGCCGCGATGGATAGCGGAGTGGCGGAACGGCCGATCGCCGACATGAAGGCATACCGCGAACGTCTGGAAGGGTTTGTGTACCATTCCAATATGCTGATGAAGCCGGTGTTCGAGGCCGCCAAGCGCGCGCCACAGCGTCTGGTGTATGCGGAGGGCGAAGAATCCAGGGTGCTGCACGCGGTGCAGACAGTCGTTGACGAAGGCATTGCCTATCCGATCCTGGTCGGTCGCCCGGAGGTCATCGAGCAACGCATCGCCAAGCTCGGTTTGCGCATCCGTGCAGGGGAGCATTTCGAACTGGTCAATCCAGAAAGCGATACGCGCTACCGCGAATATTGGAGCGAGTATCACCGCCTGATGCAGCGCAAAGGCGTGACGCCCGCCACGGCCAAGCGCGCGATGCGCCGCAGCAATACCCTGATCGCTGCGATGCTGGTGCGGCTGGGCGCTGCGGACGCGATGTTGTGCGGGACGATTTCGCAGCCGATCAGGCATCTGCGCTATATCGACGAGGTGATCGGGCGCCGCCCCGGCGCCAACATATACGCGGCAATGAATATCCTGATGCTGCCCAAGCACACACTGTTCATTTGCGATACCCACGTCAATCTCGATCCGAGCGCCGAACAGGTGGCAGAAATGGCCATTCTGGCTGCCGATGAGATGCGCCGTTTCGGTTTGACGCCTAAAGTGGCGCTGCTGTCGCATTCGAACTTCGGCAGCCATTCGGACGCATCGGCACGCAAGATGAGCCATGCAAGAGAATTGCTCGGCAGTCTCGCGCCGGATCTGGAAGTCGATGGAGAGATGCACGGGGATGCCGCGCTGTCGGAAAGCATACGTTCGTCAACTTTTCCGGATTCATCGTTGAAGGGGACGGCCAACCTGCTTGTGATGCCGAATCTGGATGCGGCGAATATCGCCTATAACCTGCTGAAGATGACCGGCGGCGACGGGATTACCATCGGTTCGATCCTGCTGGGCGCGAACAAATCGGTTCACATACTGACTACAACCGCCACGGTGCGCCGCATCGTGAACATGAGCGCGCTGGCGGTCGCCGGCGTGAAGTTACACTAGGGAGAATGATGATGACCATGAACAAGCAGGAAATCGACATGCTGGGCGAGGAAGTCGAAATGCTGATGCGCGAACGCGCCAGGCTGCTCAAGGTGGTCGGTGCGGCAGCGGTGCTGGTAGCCAACACCGATCCCGGATCCTTGCGGGATGAGGCGATGGATGCCGCGGAAATGCTGTCGGAAATGCTCAACGCGCTGCCGGAAGAAACATTGAAAGACGCGCTGGAATCGGTACAGGCTGAAGTCGAATAGCCGGCTTATGGAAGACCGCGCAGGACTGATACTCACCGGCGGGGGCGCGCGTGCCGCATACCAAGTAGGCGTGCTCAAAGCCATCGCGGAATTTTTGCCGCGCCGTGCACCCTGTCCCTTCTCTATTATCTGCGGCACTTCGGCAGGTGCGCTGAACGCCGCCACGCTTGCGGTGAATGCCGGGAATTTCAGCATGGGCGTGCAGTATCTGGTCAACACCTGGAAGAATTTCCATGCTAATCAGATCTATCGGACCGATGTCATCGGGGTATTCAACAACTCCATGCTGTGGTTAGCCGGCGTGTTATTGAACATGATCGGGATCAACAAGCTCACTCGGGTTTCGCTGCTGGACAATTCGCCGCTGATCGAGTTTCTGGATGAGATCCTGCCCTGCGAAAGAATCCAGGAAAGTATCGATGCCGGATTTCTGCATGCGTTGAGCATTACCGCATCTGGCTATGGCTCGGGGCAATCGGTTACCTTTTACCAGGGCGTGAAACAGCTGGTTCCGTGGCGGCGCAAGGGGCGGATCGGCATCCCGACCCAGATCGAAATCAGGCACCTGCTGGCTTCTTCCGCGCTTCCGTTCATCTTTCCTGCGACATTGATCAATCGCGAATATTTCGGCGACGGTTCGATGCGCCAGACCGCGCCGATCAGTCCCGCGCTGCATCTGGGCGCGACACGCGTGCTGATCATCGGCGTTTCCATGAATGGCACGGATGAACATACCGATCGTGCCGACATCGGCGAGTATCCTTCCCTGGCCAGTATTGCCGGACATTCCCTGAACAGTATTTTTCTCGATAGTATGGAAGCGGATCTGGAACGCCTGAAAAAGATCAATGATGTGGTCGCGATCATGCCCGAAGAGATGCGTGAACGCGCCGAGATCAGGCATGTCGATGTGCTGATAATCCTGCCCAGCCAGCCTATCGAAAAGATTGCGGAACGGCATGCGAAAGAATTACCCTGGACAATACGCCTGTTGCTGCGCCTCATCGGCGCTACTAGACAGCAAAGTGGCGGGACGCTGATCAGCTATCTGCTGTCCGAAAAGAATTTCTGCCGGGCCTTGGTCGACTTGGGCTATCAGGACGCAATGAATCGGCGCGATGAAATCATGGCATTTCTTGGGCTGGAGCCACGCCAGAAAGATGAAATGCCGGAATGATGACGGCAAACGCAAAAACGCGCACCTGGCAGCTGCTGAACCTGCTGGCGGACGGAGAATTTCATTCCGGTCAGGTGTTGGCAAAGCGGCTGGGCGTGTCGCGGGCAAGCGTGTTCAATGCGCTTGCCGGAGTCGCTGACCGGGGCGTGTTGTTGCAGCGGGTGCGCGGCCGCGGTTACCGGCTGACCCGCCCTTGGCAGCGGCTGGAGCAGCGCGAAGTGGCGCGCTTTCTGGGCAGGGATGCCGGACGGTTCGACATCGAGATATTGCCGGAGGCTGCTTCCACCAATACCCTGCTGCTGCAGCGTGCAGCACCGGATACTGCAAACGGGGGCGCGGCCAGCGGTAGCGTGCTGGCGGCCGAATTGCAGACCGCGGGACGCGGGCGGATGGGGCGGGCATGGCATTCCGGACTCGGCACGGCGCTGACGTTTTCCCTGTTGTGGCGCTTTGATTGCGGGTTGAACGCCTTGTCCGGATTGAGTTTGGCGGTCGGTGTGGCCCAGATGCGGGTTCTGAAAAGCCTGGATGCGCGCGGAGTGCAGTTGAAGTGGCCGAATGACATCATCGCCGGACAGGGAAAGTTGGCCGGCGTGCTGGTCGAGGCGCAAGGCGATATGCTCGGCCCAAGCGCAGTGGTGATCGGCATCGGACTGAATTACACTTTGCCGGTCAGCCTGGCGCAGCAGATCGGTCAACCCGCTTGCGCGCTGGATGAAGTATGTCCGGCCATGCCGACACGCAACCAGCTGCTGGCGCTGTTGTTGCTGGAACTGGCGCGCGCGCTGGGACAGTTTGCGCGGGGCGGTTTTGCCCCTTTTCGCGAGGAGTGGGAGCGGCATCACGCGTACCAGGACAAACCGGTCAGTTTGAAAATGCCCGACGGAAGTACGGTGAGCGGTATTGCGCGCGGGGTCAGCGACAGCGGCGAGTTATCGCTGGAAACGCGAATGGGGATGCGCAATTTCAATTCCGGGGAACTCGGTGCATGCTAGGCATGGTGATTTGAAATGATGCTATTGGTCGACGCAGGAAATTCGCGTATCAAGTGGGCACTAGTGAGCGGCGGGGATTGGCTGTGCGGTGCGACACTGCCCTCCGGGCAGGCGGACGGATTGGCGCGGCAAATAGCCGACCATGCCGCCCGCCTGACCCCCGGAACCGGCTTGCATGACATACGGCAAATCTGGGCAAGCAATGTCGCCGGCGAACAATGCGCGCCGCATATTCGCAATATCGGTGCAGAAATCGGCGTCGAGCCTCATTTCATTGCTGCGGGAGAAATGCAATGCGGCGTGCGCAATGGCTATTCCACACCATCACAGCTGGGCAGCGACCGGTGGGCCGCATTGATTGCGGCATGGCATCTGGTCAAACGCGCATGCCTGGTTGTGGACACCGGCACGGCGACCACGATAGACGCATTGTCCGCACAGGGCGAATTTGTCGGGGGGCTGATCCTGCCCGGCGTCGAGTTGATGCAGCGCAGCCTGGCAAGCGCGGCAAGCCAGCTGAAGCCGGCACTGGGAGAATATGCGCCGTTTCCGCAGAACAGCGCCGATGCGATGTGCAGCGGTGCGATCCAGGCCAGTTGCGGCGCGATAGAGCGGCAATATGGTTTGCTTGGCGACGACAGCGCGCCGCTGCTGTTGAGCGGCGGCACGGCAGGGATGTTGCTACCATACCTGGATCAAAAATGCTTTGGTGCCCCGCCCCGCATCGTGGACAATCTGGTGCTGCGGGGATTATTGTTGATTGCGCGGGAAGCGGATCGTTGTTGATGGCTCAGGAATAGAAGGCGAGATGAGAAAATTATTCTGGATTTTGCTGCTTGGGAATGTGATTTTTTTTGCGGTGATGCATGGCAATTGGTCAGGTTTGGGCGATCAGGAACTGCAAGCGCAGCCAGAATTGAACCGTGAGATGATCAGCCTGATCACCCCGTCCCGAAGCCAGCCAACGGTGTCTCAGCCATCGGCTAGGGCGACAGCAGTGAGCCCTCCCGCGTCCGCGCCGGTTGCCGTATTGCCGGCAGCAGCCCCGGTTGCGGCTCCGGCAAAGGCCGCATCCAAAACCGATCACCCGGCAGATGCTGCCGCAACGGCGAAAGCCAACCCGGGTTCGACCGCCTGCATGGAGTGGGGCGAATTTTCTGGTCCGGACCTGGCGCGCGCCACGGCTGCGCTGTCCGCCATGCAATTGGGCGGCAAATTAAGCCAGCGCCAGGTCGAACTCGACAGGGGTTACTGGGTGTATTTCCCGCCGCTGAAGAACAAGGCAGCAGTCAACCGGAAAATTGCGGAACTCAAGGCACTGGGCATCAATGATTATTTTGTGGTGCAGGGTCCTGGCCATTGGCAGAATGCAATTTCACTGGGCGTGTTCAAAACAGGGGATGCGGCGCAGAAGTATCTGCACGGGCTGAATGGCAGAGGTGTGCACACTGCACAGGTCGGTGAGCGGGCCGGCAAACTCAAGGCGACCATCTTCAGGCTGGACCGGGTGGATGCCGGGACGGTGACAAAAATGACCGATTTGCAGAAGGAATTTGAGGGCAGCGAGCTCAACTTCGTCCCCTGTGCATTGACAAGATAGGGTGAAATCTGGACAATGCCGCGCTCTTCGCGGTGATATAGCTCAGGTGGTTAGAGCGCAGCACTCATAACGCTGAGGTCGGTGGTTCAAATCCACCTATCACCACCAACGCATCGGCGCCCAAGCGCGCCCCAAGGTAGCGTGTCAGGAAAATTCCACATCAAGACCTTCGGCTGCCAGATGAACGAGTACGACTCGGACAGGATGGCGGACGTGTTGCGCGCCCACGGGGGCATGGAATCGACCGACAATCTCGAACAGGCCGATGTGATCCTGTTGAATACCTGCTCGATACGCGAGAAAGCGGAGGAGAAGGTATTCTCCGATCTGGGGCGCATCCGCCCGCTCAAACTGGCCAACCCCGATTTGCTGATTTGCGTGGGAGGCTGTGTGGCCAGCCAAGAAGGCGCCGCGATCCTGAAGCGCGCGCCCTATGTCGATCTGGTGTTCGGGCCGCAGACCCTGCATCGCCTGCCGCAAATGCTGCAGGCGCGCCGCGAAAGCGGGCGCCCGCAGGTTGACATCAGTTTCCCGGAAATCGAGAAGTTCGACCATCTGCCGCTGCCGCAAGCCGGGTCCGGGTCGGCCTATGTATCGATCATGGAAGGCTGCAGCAAATACTGCACGTTCTGTGTGGTGCCCTATACGCGCGGCGAGGAAGTGTCGCGGCCGGTCGCAGACGTGATGCGCGAAGTGCGTCAGCTTGCCGCGCAAGGCGTGAAGGAAGTGACGCTGCTGGGACAGAATGTGAATGCCTACTGCGGCACCGGCGAGGACGGAGAACCTGTCGACTTCGCGTATCTGCTGCAGGCCATTGCCGCGCTGGAGGACATAGTCCGGTTGCGCTTCACCACGTCGCATCCGAGGGACATGAGCCAGCGCCTGATCGATGTCTATGCATCCACGCCCAAACTGGTCAGCCACCTGCATCTTCCGGTCCAGTCCGGATCTGACCGGATACTGGCGGCGATGAAACGCGGCCATACCGTGCTCGAATACAAATCCATCATCCGCAGGGTGCGCGCCGCGCGACCTGATATCTGCATCACCTCCGATTTCATCGTGGGATTCCCGGGCGAGACCGAACAGGATTTCGGGGCGACCATGAAGCTGGTCGACGAGATCGGTTTCGATAACAGCTTCAGCTACCTTTACAGTACGCGCCCCGGAACTCCGGCCGCCGAACTCCACGACGATACGCCGCTCGAGGTAAGGGCAACCCGCCTGAACCGCTTGCAGGATCGTCTGGCGGAGCTGGAAAATGGCGTGGCGCAGACCATGCTGGGCACAACCCAGCGCGCATTGGTCGAGGGCGTATCGAAAAAGGATGGCCGGGAACTGGCGGCGCGCACCGACAATAACCGTGTGGTGAATTTCAGCGGCGCGGCCGACCTGATCGGCCGTTTTGTCGATCTGAAAATAACCCGGGTGGTGCGCCACACGCTGCGCGGGGAAATCGTGCCGGATGCAGGATGATACGCGCGGGCAAAACTGCATCATCACCCAGGCTCTCGCTGGCCGTGCAGTATGCAATCGACAGGCAACATCTGCCGACACGCGCGCAATTCCGGCGCTGGATCAAGGCCGCGCTGCAGCGCGACGCGATCATCACGCTGCGCATCGTCGACGAGCCCGAGGGGCGCGAACTGAACAGGACCTATCGCGGCAGGGATTACGCGACCAATGTGCTGACCTTTGTTTACGACGACATGCAGACACTGGCTGGCGATATCGTCATCTGCGCGCCGGTCGCGGAGCGTGAGGCGACCGGGCAGCACCACGATCTGATCGCGCACTATGCGCACCTCAGCCTGCATGCCGCGCTGCATTTGCAGGGCTACGACCACGAAAACGATGCTGATGCGGCCGGGATGGAGCAACTGGAAACCGAACTGATGCTAAAATTGGGCTATTCTGATCCTTATCGAACTTGATATCTCCACGAAATGGAACCTCCGGGAAGTAATAAACCCAGTCTGCTAGAGCGGCTTTCGACGATGTTGCTGCGCGAGCCGGAAGACCGCGATCAACTGGTCGAATTGCTGCATTCCGCGTATGACCGCAACCTGCTGGATGCCGACGCCCTGTCGATGATGGAAGGGGTGATGCAGGTCTCCGAGCGGCAGGTGCGCGAAATCATGATTCCGCGCGCGCAGATGGATGTCATCGACATCAGCCAACCGCCGGAAAAATTCATCCCGTTTGTCATTAAGACCGCCCACTCGCGGTTTCCGGTGATGGAAGGCGACAAGGACAACATCATCGGTATTCTGCTGGCAAAGGACCTGTTGCGTTATTACGCCGGCGAAGAATTTGATGTGCGTGACATGCTGCGCCCGGCCGTTTTCGTGCCCGAAGCCAAGCGCCTCAATGTGCTGCTGCGCGATTTTCGCAGCAACCGCAACCACATCGCGCTGGTGGTCGACGAATACGGCGGTGTTTCCGGCATGGTGACCATCGAGGACGTGCTGGAGCAAATCGTCGGGGACATTGAAGATGAGTATGATTTTGACGATGAGGAAGACAACATCATCGCCGACGCCGTCGGGCATTATCGCGTCAAGGCCGATACGGAAATATCCGATTTCAATCATGCGCTGGGAACCGAGTTCAGCGATGAAGAATACGACACGGTCGGCGGCTTGGTGCTCAAGGCGGCCGGCCAGTTGCCCAAGCGCGGCGACCATATTCACATTGGCGAACTGATGTTCACCGTGCTGCGGGTCGATAGCCGCAGGCTGTATTCGGTACTGGTCGAACGAAAAGCCCCAGAACCAGAAAAAGGGTGAGGCAGGCCCGCCAGCATATTGAACCGGAATGATATATTCTGTCAGCACTGGTTTTGATGCTAAAGTGATCGTGTCAGGAAGACGGTATTGCCATATTCCAAGCCATTGAAGCCCTGTCGGCCCGGGAAGATCCACGGTTGAAATCCGTCCTCTCGAAGAAATTGTCGCTTCACTGAAGGGTGGATGAATGGGGAATCGTCATGCTGTTTGATGAATTTGACCGCGAGGTTTTTTCAGGAGGCCAGGAGATATTCAAGTCCGGTGATGACGGGGACTGCGCATATCTTATTGAAGAAGGCGTGGTTGAAATCCTGGTCGTGAAGCAGGGCGGCGAACACCGGATCAAATTGATCGGCAAGGGCGAGTTGTTCGGGGAGGTATCACTGATCGATTACCAGCCGCGTACTGCAACCGTCAGGGCGATTGAACGAACCGTGCTGGTGCCCATTCCGCGCAAGCTGATGGAACAATTGCTGGAGAAAAGCGACCCGGTACTGCGCCACTTGCTGTTGGTCATCCTGGAACGGTTCAGGAACCGGAACGATGGTTCCACGCTGTCGGAAACAAGTGCGATCGTCACGCCGGAACAGTTAAAAAGGCGCAATTTCGTGAAAGGTGAAGCAACCCAGAAGCTCTCCCTTGCACATGGCATGAGACGTGCCTTGAACCATGACGAATTCCAGTTGTATTACCAGCCGATTTGCAATCTTGCCGACGGGGCTATCGCCGGATTCGAAGCGCTGATTCGATGGCATCACCCGGTTGAGGGCATACTGCAGCCCGATGAATTTTTGTGGATCGCGGAGCAAACCGGCCTGATACATGAGATCGGCCTATGGACCCTCGGCCATGCTTGCAGAGACTGGGCGAGGCTCAGGGAATTCACGGATTTTGAGTCGCCGTTTGTCAGCGTCAATTTGTCCCCCGCCCAGTTGAGCAACACGACGCTGGCGGAGGATGTGCGCGATACCTTGGCCGGACAAAACATGCATCCCTCCGAATTAAAGCTGGAGCTGACAGAAACGGTGATGGTCGAACAGCCGGAAACCGCAGCCAACCTCATGCACAAATTGATCGAATTGGGTTGCAGTCTTGCGCTCGATGATTACGGCGCAGGACACTCGGGGTTAAGACATTTGCAACGCTATCCTCTGGGCACGCTGAAAATTGACGGTGCCTTTGTCGAGCCGATATTGACCTCTCCGCAAAGTCTCGAAATCGTGCGTTCATCGGTGGCTTTGGCGCATTCGCTGGGCATGAGCGTGGTGGCCGAGGGTGTTGAAAGCGAAGGTGTGCGAGCCAGGCTCGTGGATATGAAATGCGACTTTGGCCAGGGCTGGTATTTCGGCAGGCCCGCCACCCTGAAGGAGCTGGAAATGCGTTACGCAAGGGCGTAACCCTTTGGTTGAATCAGAATTGCTCGTCTAGAATTGTTCTTCCGATCCCAGGTAGCGCCACTGGCCGACCGGCAACTTGCCGAGTTTTACCTTGCCGATGCGGATGCGTTTCAGCCCGCTGACCTTCAGCCCGACGAGCTCGCACATGCGACGGATCTGGCGCTTTTTTCCTTCATGCAACACAAAGCGTAACTGGTCCTCGTTCTGCCAGCTGACCTTGGCGGGCTTGAGGTATTCGCCGTCCAGCTTCAGGCCCTGGTTGAGCAAAGCCAGCCCGCTGTCTTCCAGTTTCCCCTGTACACGCACCAGGTATTCCTTGTCTACCCTGGAGTCCTCGCCGATCAGTTGCTTGGCGATCCGGCCATCTTGGGTGAGCACCAGCAAGCCCTGCGAGTCGATATCCAGACGGCCGGCAGGCGCGAGTCCGATCAACTGGCTGCGGTGAAAGCGCAGCGGGGATTGATCCTCCACCCAGTGCGTCGCGTTGTCCAGCAGGGTGATCGCAGGCTTGTAATCGTGTTCTGCCTGGCCGGATACATAGCCGACCGGCTTGTTCAGCAGGATCGTGACCCGCTGTTGCTGGGTGTTTCGTGCGGCAGTGCGCAATGTCACTTGCTGGTCGGGGTAGACCTTGCTGCCCAGTTCGCTGACGATTTCGCCGTCGACCTCAACCCAGCCCTTTTCGATGTAGCTATCCGCCTCGCGGCGCGAGCACAGGCCGAGCTCGGACATGCGTTTGGACAGGCGTACTTTTTCCATGAGGATCTTGCGCGGTCAGTTGGACAGATGCGATTTAAGCACAAAGCAGCGTGTTGCGAGAAATAAACGCGAAAGGCCGCCGAAGTCCCGTAACTGCAACAGCAGGCTCAGGTATTGCTCAGCGGCGGTTTGGCGAGTTTGCGTTGCAGGGTGCGTCTGTGCATGTTGAGCGCGCGGGCGGTCGCCGAGATGTTGCCGTCATGCTCGCGCAGCACGCGCTGGATATGTTCCCACTCGAGACGCTCTAACTGCGCGGGCTGTGTCTTGAGCGGCGCATTGCTGTCCGGGGCATGATCAAAGCCCGCGACGATCTCGTCGGCGTTGGCCGGTTTGGACAGGTATTGGGTCGCGCCCAGTTTGATCGCCTCGACGGCGGTGGCGATGCTGGCATAGCCGGTCAGCACGACGATGCGCGTGTTCGGATCGAGTTCGTGCAGCAACTTGACCAGCACCAATCCCGGCGCACCGCCCATTTTAAGGTCGACCACCGCGAATTCCGGCGGAGAAGCTTCCGCGATGGGGATAGCCTGTTCCACGTTGTGTGCCACCGTCACGGCAAAACCGCGCCTCTCCAGAGCGGTGCTTAATACCCTGCAGAAGGTGTTATCGTCATCCACCAGCAACAGCGAGGCAAATTCTTCGCGAGGTCCGGTCATGTGTTTGCTTTAACGGTTGGCAATGCCAGTTCGGTGGTCGCGCCGCCTGATTCACGGTTGTACAGGCGCACCGTGCCGCCCATGCGTTCAATGGTGGCGTTGGCGAGGAACAAACCGAGTCCACGACCCTCCTGCTTGGTGGTGAAGAATGCCGATCCGGCCTTGAGGGTTGCATCCTCGCTCAGGCCGGCCCCTTGGTCGTGTATCTCCAGCGTGAAGGCGGAATTATCCCAGCTGGAAATTATCTCGATCGGCTGGGGGCTGGCATCCGCCGCATTGTTGAGCAGGTTCATCAGCGCTGCGCGCAGCGTGACATCGACATGGATGCGCGGAACGGGCAGAACATCGTAGCTGCTATGGTGATATTGCGCGGTCGGGCGCAGCAATTGCCATTCGTTCAGCAGTCCGGCCATCAGTTCATCCACCGCTTGCGGCGAGGACGCACCGTTGTCCTGCGCGTTGGCGAGTATCTTGTCCAGGATGCGCTTGCAAGCGCGTACCTGTTCGTCAAGTATGGCAAGGCTATCGCGCAATTCCGGCTGAATAACGGCAGGATCATGCTGCAATTCGCCGATCACCACTGCCATCGTGGACAGCGGCGTACCCATTTCATGGGCCGCGCTGGCCGCCTGCGTGCCGAGCGCGACGATACGTTCGTTGCGTAGTATCTCCTCGCGCACGCGCGCCAGCATCTCGTCGCGGCTGCGCACCGCCTGCGCCATCTGCACCACGAAATAGGCCACCACCGCCGCGCTGATGACGAAGCCCATCCACATTCCCATCACGTGGATATTGAAGGCGCTTTCCCCCGCCATATGCATGTGCGGCAGCGGAATATAGTAGACCATCAGCACGCTGTAACAGGCCGCGGTGAACGCCGCCATGCCCCATGTATACCGGCCGGGCAGCGTTGCGGCGGCGATCACCAGCGGCAACAGGTACAAAGAGACAAAAGGGTTGGTCGAGCCGCCGCCGTAATAAAGCAGGACGGTCAGCACAATCACGTCCACGCTCAATTGAGCGAACAGCTCCGAGTTGGAAACCACCGTGATGTTGCGCAAGCGCAGCCAGCTAAGCAGATTGACGGCCGCGAGCACGGCGATGGTCAGCAACATCGGCTGCCAGTCCAGTTCAAGTTCCAGAACTTTCCAGACCAGTGCCAGCGTGGTGAGTTGCGCGGCAACCGCGATGTTGCGCAGCACGAGCAGGCGCCGCAACTGGCTGTGACCGGGGAGTGAGGAAATTATCGTGCTGCTCATGGTGCAATTGTAATCGGAGAGACGGACCGGGGGGTGCGACATCATGTCGCATTCCCAAGAAGATTACCCGTCTCTACAATCCTTCATCGCGGCTTTTTGTCGCACTTGAAAGGAAAAGCACATGAAATACCTGTCGGCATTGTTGCTTGCCTTCGCATTGGTCCTCGGCAGCATTGCCGCTCCCGCATTTGCCGGGGACACTGATCCCTTGTTTGTAAACCTGACAACGGATAATTCGCACCGCGCCACCATGGCGATTTCTTTCGGGGAAAACCAGCTTGGGCGCGGACATCCATTGACTATTTTTCTCAACGACAAAGGCGTATTCATTGCTTCCAAATCCAGGGCTGCCAAGTTCGGCGGCCAGCAAAAAATGCTCGGTGAGATACTGGGCAAGGGAGGCGTTGTGCTGGTTTGCCCAATGTGCATGAAGCATTACAAGGTCAAGGCGTCTGATTTGCTTCCGGGATTGAAAGTCGGCAATCCCGAACTGACAGGCAGCGCATTATTCAGGGACAATACCAAGACGCTGACCTGGTAGCACCGACTTGGGTTCGATGCGATAGGCAGTTATGCTTCGTCGATTTTTTAACAAAGAGAAGGAAATCATGAGAAATATAAATCGGTTCGGTTGGTTGGTTGCAGCCTTGTTGGTCAGCTTCGCCAGCTTTGCATATGCTGCCGGCGAGACAGATGGCATCGAGGTCAGCGGGGCATGGTCGCGCGCCACGGCTCCCGGTCAAGATACGGCCTCGGTTGACATGACCATCACCAGCAAACAGCCCGCGACACTGGTCGGGGCATCCAGCCCGGCTTGCAAGGAAGTGCAGCTGCACACCATGTCGATGGAGGGTGGCATGATGAAGATGCGCGAGGTAAAGGCGATTGATCTGCCTGCCGGCAAGCGCGTGAACCTCCGCGAAAGCGGCTATCACTTGATGCTGATCGGGTTGAAGGCTCCGCTCAAGGAAGGCGAAATGTTCCCAATGATGCTGAGCATCGAGGTGGGCGAACACCGCATGGTGAAAATCAAGAGCATGGCCGAAGTCAAATCGCTGACTTCGGGAGTGACGCCATCGGGTGATCACGAACACATGGATATGAAAATGTAATGAACAACGGTCGGCTTCTCGGCTAAACAAGGCGGCTTATGGCGCCTTGTTTGTTTGATGCGCTGACTTTTCAAGAATGACAAATGCGTTATTTCGTTGAAAAAGCCAAGGCGCAGGAGCTGCAGCAATATGCCGCAAGCGGCGGAAATCAATAGCCAAATTAAAAATTTTCGATCATCGATCAAACCTAAATAAGGAATTCAAAGCCATGAATGTCGCGCATAACCCGTTCTCCATCCGAAAAACTTTGCGGATCGCGATGGCCGCATCGCTTGCCCTGTTGCCGCTCACCGCGATGAATGACGCCCTTGCCTGCGCCACATGCGGCTGTTCATTGTCCACGGATGCAGCCATGGGATATTCGGCGACCGCAGGCTGGCGGGTGAGTGCGGACTACTCCTTTATCAACCAGGACCAGCTGCGTACCGGCACGGGGACGATATCGCCCTCTGCAGTGGCAGCGCTCAACACACCTGCACCCGGAGCCGGCCAGGAAGTTGAAAAACAGACCATCAACCGCTATTTCACCCTGGGTCTGGATTATGCATCAAGTGCAAACTGGGATTTCAAGGTGCTGGTGCCGTACACAGACCGCAGCCACACGACCTATGGCGCCGCGTCCAACCCGCTTACCCCTGACCTGGTGAGCGGCGCAACCGTAAGCGGCCTGGGGGATATCAAATTCATCACCAGCTTTCAGGGTCTGCTGCCTACGCACAATCTTGGGGTTCAGCTCGGCGTGAAACTGCCCACGGGTGATTATGGTGGACCCAGCACTGGTACCGGTACGGTAGGTCGTAACCCAGTCAACTTCAATACCGGGCCAAACATAGGGACTCTGCTTGACACAAGCCTTCAGGCCGGTACCGGCAGCACCGATCTGATCATCGGGGCCTACTACTACCAACCGGTGAGCCAGAATTTCGATGGCTTTGTGAACGGACAATTCCAGACAGCAGTAGCGCATGCTCTCGACCAGCCCGGGGAGGATTACCGTCCGGGCAATCTGGCCAGTATGAGCTTTGGTGTGCGCTATGAGGAGAACCCCGGGATCGTGCCGCAATTGCAGGTAAACATCACCCGCAGGTATGCTGACACGGGTGCGCTTGCGGACTCGCCCGATTCGGCCGGCACCGTTGCTTACCTGAGTCCCGGCATCAGCGCGAATGTGATGAAAAACACGCAGGTGTATGCCTTCGTGCAGTTGCCGATATACAGCAATCTTGATGGCTACCAGCTGTTCCCGCATTACACGGCCACGGTCGGGATAAGCCACGCCTTGTGACCGGCAGGCGCCGGTTCGGAGTAAGGGCACTTTCGGATAAGCGTATTGTCTGATCTAATTGTCCAGCTATCGCATATGGAACGCTGAAGTGGCCCGGGAATCAAACTTCGATTGCAACCCCGCACAGCAGCCCGGGCCATTTCCGGACTTGCGGCGCCGCACCTTGTTGCGGGGTGCAGTAGGAGCGGGAATCGCGGCGGCTGTTGGCATGCTGCCCGGGTTGGCACACGCAAAGGACCTGGAGGTAGGCCAGCCGGCCCCGCCATTGGTGCTGCATACCCTGGATGGCCGGGACATCGCGACACGCGATTTGGTCGGTCAGGTGGTGATCGCCACCTTCTGGGCCACTTGGTGCGATCCCTGCCGCGAGGAGTTGCCGCTGCTCTCGGCGTATGCCGCGAACCATGCGCAACAAGGCCTGAGTGTTCTGGGCTTCAGCCTCGACGGCCCCGAAGATCTGCCCAAGGTGAAGCAGGTTGCCGCGGGCCTGAGCTTTCCGGTGGGACTGCTCGGCAGCCCGTGGGCGGGTGACTATGGCAGGATCTGGCGCATCCCGGTAAGTTTCGTCATCGATCGCAAAGGCCGTCTGGCCGATAACGGCTGGGACGATGCAAAGCCGGCCTGGACGAAGGAGAGCCTGCAACAGGTGGTCGATCCGCTTCTGCTGCACGCGGATTGAGGCGGCAGCCACTGCGCTGCCGCACTTCCATTCGCCAACCGGATCTCCATCGCGACACATCCGAACCAGTTCCGCATAAGCCGCGATGAGGGCGAAATCGCGCAAATCATCCTGTATCCACACATTTCAGGACAGACCGGAGAAATTGACAGCACGTCCAAGGCATCGGTTATGCTGAGCGCGTTTTGCGACACGTCGGGCTGCGGGATATTCCACATGAGTCTGTTGAAGAAAAATTATGTACTGGCGTTCCTTGCCGGCGCGGCATGCGTGTTCGGCTTCGCCCCGTTTGGCTTTTATCCGGTCCCGGTATTTGCGCTTGCCGTCCTGTTTGCGCTCTGGCAGCGTGCGGGTACGCCACTTAACGCGGCATGGACAGGCTTTGCATTCGGTCTGGGCCTGTTTGGTGCGGGTATCAACTGGATCTATGTTGCACTGCATGATTACGGGGATATGCCCATGCTGCTGGCCCTGGCGGCCATGATGCTGTTCAGCGCATTTCTCGCACTGTTCACCGCTTTGGCCGGCTACGCGCAATCACGTTTTCCCGCTGCGCATGGTCTGCGCACCCGGCTGGTAATGCCGGCGGCATGGATGTCGGTCGAGTGGCTGCGCGGCACGATTTTTACCGGCTTCCCTTGGCTGACCCTGGGCTATGCCCATAGCGGTAGTCCGCTGGCTGGTTATGCGCCGCTGCTTGGCGTGTATGGCGTTTCGCTGGTTGCCGCAGTCAGCGCCGGGTTGCTGGCATACGCCTCGACCAGCCTGCTGCGCGATCCTTCGATTGTGTTGCGCCACGCTCCCGCTTCCCTCGCCGGCTGTCTCCGGATCGCGCTCATTCCCCTGCTGATGCTGGCTGCACTATGGGGTTCGGGCGCAGCGCTGCACAGGGTAAGCTGGACAAAACCCGTGGGTGAGCCGGTCAGCGTGGCCCTGGTGCAGGGCAATATCGCGCAGAATATCAAGTTCAGCGAAGATGCGCTGGCGGGGACGCTGCAAACTTACCGCCGCCTGATGTTGCAGAGCAACGCGCGCCTTACCCTGCTGCCCGAAACCGCTTTGCCGATGCTGCGCCGCGAAGTCCCGCAAGATCTGGTCGACCAACTGCGAGACCATGCGGTGCAAAAGGGCGGCGATATCCTGTATGGGGTTTTCGAGCTTGAGCATGGCAGCTATTACAACAGCGTATTTTCACTGGGTGCCGACGAGGAACAGCGTTACCGCAAGCACCACCTGGTGGTGTTCGGCGAATTCATTCCGCTGCGGCCGTTGCTTGGCTGGTTCATCAACGACGTGCTCGACATCCCGATGGGCGATCTGGCTCGCGGCGACGTGCGGCAAGCGCCGCTTGAGGTAGCCGGGCAGCGCATCGGCGTCGATATCTGTTACGAGGACGTGTTTGGCGAGGAGATCATCCTTGCCTTGCCTCAAGCCACGCTGCTGGCCAACTTCACCAACGATGCGTGGTACGGAGATTCGTATGCAGCCGCGCAGCATAACCAGATGTCGCAAATGCGCGCGATGGAAAGCGGACGGATGATGCTGCGTGCTACCAACACCGGCATCACTTCGATCATAGGAGTGGATGGAAAAGTATTGCAGCAATTGCCGCAACACGCGGAGGCGGTGCTGCTCGGCAAGGCACAGGGCTACGAGGGAGCCACGCCCTATGTGCGCTGGGGCAATGCGGCAGTATGGCTGTTGATCGTGCTGATGCTGGCCTGGGCGTGGCTGGGAAGAAAACGGGAAGCTATTTCGTCCAGGAATCCTTGAGCGTGACGGTGCGGTTGAACACCGGTTTCCCTGGGCGGTGGTCGCGGCGGTCGGCGCAGAAATAGCCGAGCCGCTCGAACTGGTAGCGGGTTTCCGGCGCAGCATCTCCTGCACACCCCTCCACCCAGCCTTGCACCGTGTACAGGGAATCGGGATTCAAGTAAGTGCAAAAGTCGATTTCCTTGCTTGCATCGGGTTCGGGCACGGTGAACAGGCGGTCATACAACCGGATTTCCGCAGCCAGCGCATGTGCGCAGGACAGCCAGTGGATCACGCCCTTCACCTTGCGGCCCACCGGGTTCTTGCCCAGCGTTTCTATGTCGATCGAGCAGCGCAATTCGATCAAGTTGCCTGCGGCATCCTTGATCGCCTCGTCGCAGCGCATCACATACGAATAGCGCAGTCGCACTTCACCACCCAGGGCGAGGCGCTGCCAACCCGCCGGCGGAGCTTCGCTGAAGTCGTCGGCCTCGATCCAGATCTCCCTGCCGAACGGCACGATCCTGGAGCCGAACTCGGGATGCTGGGGATGGAAACCTGCCTCGCGCGATTCGGTCTTGCCTTCCTCGAAATTCGTTATCACCACTTTCAGCGGATTGACCACCGCCATCACCCGCGCGGCCTTGGTTTCCAGATCGTCGCGGATGGCCGATTCCAGCACGGCCATGTCAACGGTATTATTGCTCTTGGAGATGCCGATGAGCCTGGCAAATTCGCGTATCCCTTCCGGGGTGTAGCCGCGGCGGCGCATGCCGATGATGGTGGGCATGCGCGGGTCGTCCCAGCCCGACACGTGTCCCTCATTCACCAGCTGGAGCAGCTTGCGTTTGCTGGTGATGGTGTAGTGCAGTTCCAGCCGCGAAAATTCATACTGGCGCGGATGACAGGGAATCGTGATGTTGTCCAGCACCCAGTCGTAGAGCGGGCGATGATCCTCAAATTCCAGCGTGCACAGCGAGTGGGTAATGCCTTCCAGCGCATCGGAGATGCAATGTGTGTAATCGTACATCGGATAAATGCACCACTTGTCGCCGGTACGCAGGTGGTGGGCACGGCGGATGCGGTAGATCACGGGGTCGCGCAGGTTGATGTTGCCGCTGGACATGTCGATCTTGGCGCGCAGCACGCGGCTGCCGTCCGCAAACTCGCCTGCACGCATGCGTGCGAACAGGTCCAGATTCTCTTCGACGCCACGTTCACGGTGCGGGCTGTTTTTGCCCGACTCTGTCAGCGTGCCGCGATACTCGCGCATCTGATCGGGCGTGAGGTCATCCACATACGCAAGGCCTTTGTTGATGAGTTCCACCGCGAAGTTGTACAGTTTATCAAAATAATCGGAAGCCCAGCGCACGTTGCCGTCCCACTGAAATCCCAGCCAGCGCACATCGTCCTGTATCGACTGCGCATACTCCTCATTCTCCTTTTCCGGATTGGTATCGTCGAAGCGCAGATTGCATTTGCCGTGATAAGCCTGTGCCAGGCCGAAGTTAAGACAAATGGATTTTGCATGACCCACATGCAGATAACCGTTCGGTTCGGGCGGAAAACGGGTGACGATGGCGCGGTGCTTGCCGCTGGCCAGATCGGCATCGATAATCGTGCGGATGAAGTTGGACGCGGCGGGTTGTGGCGTGCTGCTCATATAGTGATATTCGTGGTTTGTATCGATCAGCGGTTTGCGCGGTGGATTTTACCTGAAATCAGGCACGGCTCGCGATAGACATAAACTGTGAAAAGGTAACGTATATTTGGTAGAATCGGCTCCGCTTAATGCAACTCCGCGCGTCCATAAAGATCGTCGCGGGCTTGTGGATCGTCATCCGGAACAGAATAACTATGAATATTGTTAAGCATTTTTCCCGCGTTGCCGCGCTGTTCGCCAGCGCGTTGCTGTTTTGTGCCGGCCCGGCCGCGCATGCAGATGAAATGGCCGACGCCAACATGCTGTTCAAACAGGGCCAGCGCAGCCAGGCACTGGACAAGGTAAATGATTTTCTCGCCAAAAAGCCGAAGGATGCACAGGCGCGTTTCCTTAAAGGGCTGCTTCTCACCGAACAGGGCAAGACAGACGATGCGATCAGGATATTCGCTTCCTTGACAGTGGATTACCCGGACCTGCCCGAACCCTATAACAATCTTGCCGTGCTGTATGCTAGCCAGGGCAAGTACGACATTGCCAAAGAATTGCTGGAAAAGGCGATCAGCACCCATCCCAGCTATGCGACCGCGCACGAGAATCTCGGTGACATATATGCCAAAATGGCCAGTCAGGCATATGATCGCGCCCTGCAGCTGGACAACAGCAACACGGCGACGCAAACCAAGCTGGCAATGATACAAAATCTGTTTGCAGGCGAAAGCCGCCATGATGAGATGGCCGCACCAAACACAGACATAGCCGGGAAAGTCGCGGGGCCGGATCCGGACAAGGCCGCCTCAGCACCATCCATCGTCGGCAAGAAGTCGCCCGTGCCGGCATCTGCAGTAGCGGTAGCGGCAGCAGCAGCACCAGCGGCCAAAGTAACGACGGCCAAAGCAAAACCCGCCGAGGCTTCAACACAACCGATCATCAAGAAAAACGACAGCGCGGAAATTACCCGAACAGTAATGGATTGGGCGAAAGCCTGGTCATCCAAAGATACCGGCAAATACCTGTCGTTCTACGCGGACGATTTCAAAACACCAAACGGGGAAACGCGGGCAGCATGGGAGGCGATACGCAGGGAACGGATCAGCACCCCGAAATTCATCCAGGTGGGCGTGCGCATCAAGACCATATTGTTCACAGACAGCGAGCATGCCACCGTGAAGTTCCACCAGTCCTATCGGGCCAGTCACCTGGATGCCTCCGGTAACAAAACCATGAAGTTGGTGAAATACGGCGACAAGTGGCTGATTCGGGAAGAGTACAGCAAGTAATCATGTTCAAGCGGGCGCCGATATTACTGCTGCTGTGCGGGCTGTTCCCGGGAGCGGTGCTTGCCGAGCCTGTCCAGCCAAACCCTGAAACGCAACTGGTGGAAAGCCTGCAAGCTATCAACAATAATCATCTGGACGTTGCGCTCAATGAGGTGGACAGCCTGTTGCGCGTCAACCCAAACTTCAAGCTCGCGCAACTGGTCAAGGGTGATTTGCTGATGGCGCATGCGGGCGTGATCGACAATATCGGCAGCGCGGCAAATGCCCCGCATCAGGAAATCAAAGACCTGCGCGACGAGGCTCGAGTGCGATTGCAGCGCGTGCTTTCGCAATCGGATGCCAAGCTCAGGCCGCGCTTCCTGTGGCAACTGGATGCGCAACAGAAGTACGCGCTGGTGGTCGACACAAGTCGATCCACCCTGTTCGTATACCAGAACGTGGATGGCGAACCGCGCTATGTCACCGACTTTTATGTCACGATCGGCAAGCTGGGTACCGAGAAATATACCGCGGGCGATCAGCGCACCCCCATCGGCGTTTATTTCGTCAAGGCGGAATTGCCCAAGAAAGAGCTTTCAGACATATACGGCGACGCGGCTTACCCGATTAGTTACCCAAATGAATGGGATCGCAGAAACAAACGCACCGGAAGCGGCATCTGGCTGCATGGCACACCCAGGGAAACCTATAGCCGGCCTCCGCGCGCCAGCAACGGCTGCGTCGTGCTGGCAAATTCCGATCTGGAAAAGCTGGCACCGTATCTGCAAGTTGGCATCACGCCCGTCATCATCACCAACCAGATGGATTGGAGCAGCGAACATGACCAGGCCGAGCGCAACAGTCTGCTCCAGGAAATAGAGCAGTGGCGCAAAGATTGGGCCAGCCTCGACACCGACGCTTATCTCAAGCATTACACGCAGAACTTTTCCGGCAACGACATGGATTACCAGGAATGGGCAAGGCAAAAACGTCTGGTGAACAGCGCCAAGTCCTGGATCAAGTTGGGCATCACGAATGTCAGCATGTTCGTCTACCCCGGTCAGCCCGATATGGTGGTTGTCGACTTCGAGCAGGATTACAACAGCAACAATCTGTCCAACCGGATGAAGAAGCGCCAATACTGGATCAAACAGGACAACCGCTGGAAAATTATCTACGAAGGAGCTGCATGACATGAAACATCTGCTAACCGCGCTGTTTACGATAATTATCGGCTGCTCAATGCAATCTTCCTATTCTTCAACCCAGCATATCCATACAACAAAGGGCAATAAAACCATGGTCAAACTGCACACCAGCAAAGGCGTCATTATCTTGCAACTGGATGCCGAAAAAGCACCCGTCACCGTCAAGAATTTCCTCGAATATGTGAACAGCGGCTTTTACAAAGGCACGATCTTTCATCGCGTGATCGGCAACTTCATGATCCAGGGCGGCGGGTTTGAGCCGGGCATGATACAAAAGAAAACCAACGCGCCGATCATGAACGAAGCAGCAAACGGCTTGAAGAACGACAAGTACACTGTCGCGATGGCCCGCACCGGCGACCCGAATTCGGCAACCGCGCAATTTTTCATCAACGTCAATGACAATGATTTTCTCAATTATCCCGGGCAGGATGGCTGGGGATATTGCGTATTCGGCAAAGTGGTGGAAGGCAAGGAAGTCGTTGACGCGATACGCAGCGTGAAGACCGGAAATCGTTCCGGTTTCCAGGATGTGCCGGTGGAAGATGTCGTCATCACCGATGCGGAAGTCGTAAAATAACGCGTGCCTGGACGCTGAAACTTTCGGTTTAAATGGCCGGCTGTTCGGCGCGGCAGCCTAGCCGGGCCCCGGAATATCACGGCTCCGGGAGGTGTGCTGGAAAAGAGGCAATACAATGTCGCACACCCTATTCATCTCCGACCTGCATCTGAGTGCCGACCATCCGCATACCATGGCGGTATTCCAGCGCTTCATCACCACCGTTGCGCCGCAAGCCGAGGCACTCTATATCCTCGGGGACCTGTTTGAATACTGGGCCGGTGACGATGACCTTGATGATCCTTTTCATGCAAGTGTGACCGGTGCATTGCATGGTCTTGCAGCGCAAGGCATCCGGGTGTTTTTGATGCACGGCAACCGCGACCTGCTGATGGGCGATGCGCTTGCACAAGCCTGCCATGCCAAACTATTGCCCGACCCGACCCTGCTCGACCTGTATGGCACGCCTACCCTGATCAGCCACGGCGACACACTGTGCACCGACGACGTCGAGTATCAGCGCTTCCGTGCGCAGGTACATGACGCCGCGTTCCAGACAAACTTTCTGGCCCAGCCGCTTGCGGAACGCAAGGCCTATATAGAAATGCTGCGCCGGCAAAGCACTTCCGCGAAACAAAGCAAGGACTCAGCAATCATGGATGTGAACGATGATGCGGTTGCGGCTCTGCTGCGGAAATACCGCTATCCGCGACTGATACACGGCCATACCCACCGTCCCAATTGCCACGAGCACAGGATTGACGGGCACATTTGCGAGCGCTGGGTGTTAAGCGACTGGGATCGGATCCCTTCGGCATTGCGCTGCGATGCGCAGGGATGCGGTGTGTTGAAATTCTGATCGGGTGCAGGGATGTACGGCCTTTACCTTGTGCCCGCACAGAGATTCTCGCAGGGTATCCCGTCGCCTTTCGGGTTGAGCGCTTTCACGCCGCAGACGGTGAGGTAATAATGCGCCTCGTCACAGGAGCTCACTTACGAGCAAAGATGCTTGCTGCCACAGGGGAAATCGTCCGGTGCAGGCGCAACAGGCATACCGGTTTCCGCCGCTTGCTGCTCGTGCCACTGCCATGGCGGGATCGGATCGCGCTGTGCCCATAAGCCGCGCCCCGCCTGCCGTGCTTCCTTCTCCAGCGAGATGTAGCGGCGGTCGCTGTGAAAATGGGAGTACTCCCATGCCATGCCGCGCCGCACCATTTCCTCGTTGACCATGAGACCGTTCACTTCAAGTTGCGCGACGGTGCGTTCATATTTGTCGATCGCCACCGTGTGCACCTGAATTTGTTTGTGCAACACCATTTCCGCCAGCGAGTGACGCGATGCTGCACCGTAAGCCTGATCATTTTCCGGCGCATCGATCCCTGACAGCCTGATTTTCACCAATTTGCCCGTGCGCCGCCCCTTCGGTGAGGAAACTGGCGGGGGACCGTCGGATTCGCCGCCACCCTTGCGAACAATCAGCACGGTATCGCCGTCCAGCACGTCAACCACTTTGGCCGAGAAGTCATGACCCGGGTCAAGCCCAAGCCCATCGCCGAAAGCCGGTTCGTTCAGGTACATCAGCACAATGCAAATCCATGCTGTGCCGGTGCGGCTCAAAACAGCGCGCTCTTGAGCAAAGCAAGGCACATCAGCGCATAGCCGGCGGCGAGCAAGTTGTCGAACATCACGCCCAGCCCGCCATGCCAGTTGTTGTCAAAGTGGCGTATCGGGGGAGGTTTGACAATGTCGAAGATACGGAACAGCACGAAGGCAAGCAGGGACCAGTACCAGCCGGGAGGAGTGAAGAACAATACCAGCATGAAGGACACGATCTCGTCCCACACGATCCCGCCATAATCCGCTATGCCCAATGCCTTGCCGGTAATATCGCAGACCCATACGCCGAGCGCGAAGGCCAATACCAACATCGCAATGAACATCCGATCCGACAGCAGCGGTGCCAGCAGCCAGTACAGCGGAAAAGCGACCAGGGTGCCGAAGGTGCCGGGCGCCTTGCGGGCCAAACCGCTGCCGAAACCGAATGAAACCAAATGCGCGGGATGGCTGAGCAACAGCCGCCAGCCCGGTTTGACTCGGATTGTTCCAACTACGGATTCATCTGAAATGTTCATAGCCGCCGCTTTCAGGGTTGAGCCGATTTCCCGCCGCATCGCGCACGGCGCAGCCGCTGCCCGCAACAATTTTTCCGATGCGGCTGAGCGGCAACGAAAGCCGGGTGCCGATATCAACGATCTCGGCATGCCGCACGGCCGGGGCGGAAAAACACAACTCGTAATCATCGCCGCCCGACAGCGTGCATTGTCTGCCGAGGGGAGAAGCCGCATGCATACGCATGGTTGAAGAAACCGGCAGACGTTCCAGGTCAATTTCCGCACCGGACCGCGAGGCATCGAGTATATGCCCGAGATCGGCAAGCAAACCGTCGGATATATCGATCGCGCTGCTGGCAATGCCCCGCAATGCGAGCCCCAGTGCGACGCGCGGCTGCGGCCGGTGCAAAGCCTGCGCGCAGGCGACAAATCCGGCTTCGGGCAATCGGATTCGCCCCTGCAGATGTGCCAGCGCCAGTGCGGCATCGCCCAGTGTACCGGATACCCAGACCTCGTCGCCGGGCTGTGCGCCGCTGCGCAGCAACGCCAGCCGTGCGGGCACCTCCCCGATTATTGTCACGCACAGGTTGAGCGGCCCGCGCGTCGTATCGCCCCCGACAAGTTCCACACCGTACTGCCGGGCCAGCGCGAAAAAGCCGGCGCTGAACCGCTCCAGCCAGGCTTCATCCGCATCGGGCAACGCGATTGCCAGCGTCGCCCAGCGCGGCGTTGCTCCCATCGCAGCCATGTCGGACAGGTTGACGGCAAGTGTCTTGTGGCCCAGCAGATAGGGATCGGCATCAGGAAGGAAGTGCGTGCCGCTGACCAGCATGTCGCTGGATACCGCCAGTACATTTCCCTCGCTCACTTTCAGCAGCGCGGCATCATCGCCCACGCCGAGCAATGCATTCGGTGTGGCTCGGGTGAAATAACGGCGGATCAGCTCAAATTCGGTCATGCGGAAATTTCCGCTTCAGGATGCATGGACCGAAAATTCGTGCGCCCGGAGCTGCGGTGCGAGCTTGTCGAGCACGCCGTTGACGAATTTGTGGCCGTCGGTGCCGCCAAAGGTCTTGGCGAGTTCGACCGCTTCGTTGATGATGACCTTGTACGGAACCTCAGGGTGCCGGGATAATTCGAACGCGCCCAGCAGAAGCACCGCAAATTCCACCGGACTGAGCTCGGCCATCGGCCGGTCCAGGTGCGGTACGAGCAATGCTTCGAGCTCGGCGTGATGTTTCAGTGACCCGCGCAACAGATCGGAAAACAATTCCTTGTCATAACGGCCGAGATTTTTTTCCGCATGGATCTGCTTTTCGATCTGTGCATCGTCACCCGCGGTGATACGCCACTGATAGATGCCCTGCAGGGCAAGTTCCCGGGCGCGATGACGCGGGCTTTTGTTGACGGCTTTTTTGATATCCCCGGATGGCATCCTGTTGTCGGCACTCGCCGGTTTGGCGCTCATGCCAACCCCCGCAACAGATTGGCCATTTCGACCGCGACCAGTGCCGCTTCTCCGCCCTTGATCTCCATGCGCGCGATCGCCTGCTCGTCGGTGTCGGTGGTGAGGATCGCATTCGCGACCGGCACGCCGCAGGCCAGCTGCACCTCGTTTACGCAACGCGCCGACTCGTTGGCGACCACTTCAAAATGAAAGGTGTCGCCGCGTATTACCGCGCCCAGTGCGATCAATGCGTCGAACTTCTCGCTCTCGGCCATCTGCAGCAGTACCAGCGCGATTTCCAGCGCGCCGGGCACTGTTGACAGCGTGATGTTGTCTTCGCGCACCCCCTGCTGGACCAGTTGCGCGCGACATGCACCGAGTAGGCCTTCGCACACTTCGGTGTTGAAGCGGCTCTGCACGATGCCGATGCGCAGGCCCGCGCCATTCAGGTTTTTTTCCAGTTCTTTCATGAATATTTTTCCTCTATCCGGGTATTGAAACACCATTGTGCTCGGCATAACCCACCACTTCTAGGCCGAATCCAGCCATGCTCGGCATCTTCTGCGGGGTGGCCAGCAAACGCATCTTGCCCACGTTGAGATCGCGCAATATCTGCGCGCCGATGCCGTAGCTGCGCGGATCCCATTGTGAAGTCTGCTGGCTGGCCGCTTCCAGCGTGGCGCGAGCGCGCAGATACTGGGGTGTCTCGCCGCGATGCAGCATCACCAGCACGCCGGCCGGTGACTGCCCGATCTTTTGCATCGCGCGACTGACGCTGATCGAATGCGCATGATCGGTCTGTTCCAGGAAATCCATCACCGAAAGCGGTTCGTGCACCCGCACCAGGGTCTCGGCGTCATGGCGAATGGTACCCTTCACCAGCGCCAGATGGGTGCGCTGCGTGGTCTTGTCCACGTAGGTCGCCAAATCGAATTCACCGTAAGCGGTTTGCACCTTGCGCCGCGCCACGCGCTCGACCAGTTTTTCGTGCTGGCTGCGGTGTTCGATCAGGTCGGCGATCGTGCCGATCTTGAGACCGTGCTGTTTGGCATACGTGATCAAATCCGGCAGGCGCGCCATTTCCCCGTCATCCTTGAGGATCTCGCAGATCACCGAAGCCGGTGTCAGTCCGGCCAGATGCGCCAGGTCGCATCCCGCTTCGGTATGGCCGGCGCGCACCAGGACACCGCCGTTTTGCGCGCGCAACGGGAAGATATGTCCCGGTTGCACGATGTCGGCAGCTTTGGCATCCTTGGCGGCAGCGGCCAGTACCGTCCGTGCGCGATCGGCTGCTGAGATGCCGGTGGTCACCCCGCGCGCAGCCTCGATCGAAACCGTGAAGTTGGTCGCAAGCGGCAAGCCGTTCTCGCGCACCATCAACGGCAGATTGAGCTGTTTGCAGTGGTCTTCGGTCAAGGTCAGGCAGATCAGCCCGCGGCCATGCATGGCCATGAAATTGATTTTTTCCGGCGTGGCGAATTCGGCGGCAAACACCAGGTCGCCTTCGTTCTCCCGGTCTTCTTCGTCCACCAGCACGACCATGCGCCCGGCGCGGATCTCGGCGATGATGTCCTGTATCGGTGCAATATCTGTCATTCCTATCCCCAATCATGTCGGGCCGGCGCAGCATGCCCCGCATGCGCCTCCCAAGGTTTATGATTCTACCATCTCGGCATGAGCCGCCGCTTGTCTTGACATGGAGGGCAACAAGGGTAATGGCGCAGAGAACATCCGCATCTGGCAACTGGTCCGCGAAAGCAACGCGCGAAAGCAACGCGCTCGAACTGGAAAAAGGAATATTCACGTGGCAGGACCCCGTCAGGATCGCGCGATCGCTGAAGCGGTCGGCTGACGCCAGCACCCGACGCAAGTCGCCGCCGTTCCGCTCTGCGATGTCCATGCTGGTGTTCTACATCAACCGCGCCGGAAAAAATCTCGACGAAAACCAGAAGCGCATTCTGGAGCAGGCCAAGGATGAATTGCGTGCGCTCTACGGCAAGGGTTGAGACCGCTTGTATCTGATCGGCGCGCAATCAAATGGCCAGTCCTGAAGGCGATATCCTGCACAACCCTGCGGACGCAGCACATCCACGCTCTGCCAAGAACTAATTCCTGCCTGCCCCCAGCATTCGTTCCACATAGCGCGCAATCAGGTCGACTTCGAGGTTGACCAGGCTGCCCGCGCTCAAATTTTTCAGGTTAGTCATCGCCAGCGTGTGCGGGATCAGATTGACGCCGAACTTGCAGGCTCCTGTCTCATCGTCAGTCGCCTCGTTCACGGTCAGGCTGACCCCGTTGATCGTGATCGACCCCTTGGTCGCGATGAATTTTGCCAACGCCCGTGGCGCGCGTACTTCCAGTTTCCAGCTTTCGCCAAGATCGGTAAATCCGGTGACTTCGCCCACGCCGTCGACATGGCCGCTGACCAGGTGTCCGCCCAGCCTGTCCGCCAGGCGCAATGCCTTTTCCAGATTCACCGCTGCACCGATCGCTTCCAGTCCCTCGGTGCAATTCAGCGTTTCACGCGATACATCGACGGTGAAACTGTTGCCGGTATGCGCGATGACGGTCAGGCATACCCCGTTTACGGCAATGCTGTCGCCGATCAGCACATCGCCCAGGTCCAGCACGCTGGTCGCGATCACCAGCCGCAGTCCGCCGTCGCGGTCGCTGGCTTCGGCAATATCTCCCACATCCGCAATGATTCCGCTAAACATTTTCCACCTTTACCGTGATGCGCAAATCATTGCCGACCTGCCGCACATCCTGCCACCTCAAATCGATGCGCTGATCCAGCCTGGTCAGCACGCCCAACTGCGCCATGCCGCGCGCGCCGTCGCCCAGCAACTGCGGGGCGACATACAACAGCAATTCATCCACCATGCCGGCGCGCAGCAATGCCCCGTTCAAGCTGCTGCCGGCTTCCAGCAACACTTCGTTGCAGCCGCGCTGCGCCAGATCGCGCAGCATCGCGCGCAGATCGACCTGCCCATTCTCATTCGCCATGACGCTCACCGTCGCGCCTGCATTTTCCAGTGCCGCAATCCTGTCCGGATCGCGCTGAGCAGCGTAAATCAGCACGCTCCTTTCCTGAAGCATGCGCGAAGTTGTCGGCATGCGCAGCCTGCTGTCGAGCACCACGCGCAACGGTTGTCTTTCGGTTGCCACATCCCGAACATTCAAGCGCGCATCGTCCGCCAGCACGGTGCCGATACCGGTCAGCACCGCGCACGAACGCGCGCGCCAGTGCTGTACATCCAGCCTTGCCGCATCCCCGGTAATCCACTTGCTGGCCCCGTTCGCCAGCGCGGTACGGCCGTCGAGGCTCGTCGCAATCTTGCTGCGCAGCCAGGGTGTGCCGCGCGTCATGCGCGCGAAAAACCCCCGGTTCAGTTCCGTTGCGGCAGCTTCCATCAAGCCACAGTCGACCGTGATGCCGGCGGCGCGCAATCTTGCCAGGCCTTCACCCGCAACCAGGGGATTCGGGTCACGTGCCGCGACCACTACCCGCGCCACGCCGGCCGCAACCAATGCGTCGGCACAGGGCGGCGTCCGGCCATGGTGGCTGCAGGGTTCAAGGGTCACGTAAGCAGTCGCATTGCGCGCCTTGTGCTGGGCCTCGCGCAGGGCAAGGGCTTCGGCATGCGGCTCACCGACGCGCCTGTGCCATCCGCTGCCGACGATCTGCCCATCCGCCACCAGCACACAGCCCACGCGCGGATTCGGGCTGGTGCCATAAAGCCCCAGTTCGGCCAGCTGCAGTGCCTCAGCCATCCACAGGCTGTCCTGGGCAGTGAACATGTCAGGATTTCTTTTTGCCGCGACTGCCGGAGGCGGTTCGCGGCGACTTGCGCACCGCTTCAACCGCCTCGGTAAAGTCGCCGACATCCTGGAAACTCTTGTACACCGATGCGAAACGGATATAGGCAACCTTGTCGAGCTTGAGCAATTCCTTCATCACCATTTCGCCGACCTGGCGCGAGCCGATTTCGCGCTCGCCTAGTGCATGGAGTTTCTGCGTGACGTTGTCGATCGCGGCCTCGACCAGCTCGGCGGAGACGGGGCGCTTGTGCAATGCACGCTTGAAACTGGTGCGCAATTTTTCCTCGTCAAACTCGCTGCGCATCCCGTTCTGCTTGACCACCTGGGGCATGCGCAACTCGATCATCTCGTAAGTGGTAAAGCGCTTGTCGCAGCTCAGACAGCGGCGGCGGCGGCGTATGCTGTCGCCATCCTCGCTTTCGCGGGTATCAACCACCTGGGTCTTGTCACCTTTGCAGAAAGGACATTTCATGGCAAACAGTCGCAAGCCCCAAGTCGAAAGTCACAAGTCAGAGACCGCCGCGTTGCGGCGCAAAAGCCAACGGATAACTTGTCTGCTGCGGCTGGCATCTTACGCCTCGTAAACCGGAAATTTCGTGGTCAGCTTTTTCACCTCGCCAAGCACGCGGCTGATCACCGCATCGTCGCTGGGCGCGTCCAGCACGTCGGCGATCAGGTGGGCCAGTTTTTCCGCTTCCAGCTCCTTGAAGCCGCGCGTGGTCATCGCCGGGCTGCCGATGCGGATGCCGCTGGTCACGAACGGCTTTTGCGGGTCGTTGGGAATCGCGTTCTTGTTCACGGTGATATGCGCACGCCCGAGCGCGGCTTCGGCATCCTTTCCGGTAATCTGCTTTGCTTGCAGATCGACCAGGAATACATGGCTGTCGGTGCGGCCGGACACGATACGCAGGCCGCGTTCCTGCAGCACCTTGCTCATCACCCGCGCATTTTCCACCACCTGGATCTGGTACTCCTTGAAATCCTTGCTTGCGGCTTCCTTGAAGGACACCGCCTTGGCCGCGATCACATGCATCAACGGGCCGCCCTGCAGCGCGGGGAATATCGCCGAGTTCAGCGCCTTCTCGAATTCCGCCCTGGCGAGGATCAAGCCGCCGCGCGGTCCGCGCAGGGTCTTGTGGGTTGTGGTCGTTACGAAATCAGCGATGCCGACCGGATTCGGATAGATGCCCGCCGCAATCAGGCCGGCATAGTGTGCCATGTCCACGAACAGATATGCGCCCACGCTGTCGGCGATGGCGCGAAACCGCTTCCAGTCGATCACCAGCGAATAGGCGGACGCGCCGGCAACGATCATCTTGGGCTTGTGCTGCAACGCCAGAGCCTGCACCTGGTCGTAGTCGATTTCTTCCTTTGCGTTCAAGCCGTACTGGATGGCGTTGTACAGCTTGCCGCTGATGTTCACCGACGCGCCGTGGGTCAGATGCCCGCCATGCGCGAGCGACATGCCGAGGATGGTGTCGCCGGGCTTGAGTACCGACACATACACCGCCTGGTTCGCCTGCGACCCCGAATGCGGCTGGACGTTGGCATACTCGGCGCCGAACAACGCCTTCGCGCGATCGATGGCCAACTGTTCGGCTACATCGACAAACTCGCAGCCGCCATAGTAGCGCTTGCCGGGATAGCCTTCCGCATACTTGTTGGTCAGTTTGCTGCCCTGTGCTTCCATCACCGCAGGGCTGGTGTAGTTTTCCGACGCGATCAGTTCGATATGGTCTTCCTGGCGGCGGTTTTCATTCTGGATGGCGGCCCAGATTTCCGGGTCGGTTTGGGCAATGGTGTTTTTGCTGGAGAACATGGCGCTATTCCTGAATTGTCAAAGCTGGAAAAACCCGGATTCTACCATGTTGCAGGTGCGAACACGGCCGCACAAAAGGCAGAATGACAGCCGATGGATTGCACGTTCGCGGACTTATTCAAATTGTGCGGGAGGGCGCGTGGGGCTACAATGCAACTATGCCTGATTTCAACCTGACCCATCACTTTCTGATTGCCATGCCTGCCATGCAGGAAGGTGTTTTTGCCGGGACGCTGACTTACATTTGCGAGCACAACGAAAACGGGGCGCTGGGAATCGTGGTGAACCGTCCGATCAGCCTCACGCTGGGGGAGATGTTCAACCAGGTAAACATAGATCTGGACCAGGCAAACCTTGCCAAGATGCCGGTGTATTTTGGCGGACCGGTGCAAACCGAACGGGGCTTTGTGCTGCATGACACGCCGGGGAACTGGGAGTCAACCCTGTGCATCAACGACAAGCTGGCGTTGACCACCTCCAAGGATATCCTCGAGGCGATGGGCAAGGGGCAGGGCCCGCGCAATGTGATCGTTACGCTGGGGTACGCGGGCTGGGACCAGGGGCAACTGGAACACGAGATTACCGAGAATGTTTGGCTGACGGTGGCGGCTTCCGAGCACATTCTGTTCGACCTGCCTCCCGAAGAGCGATTGCCGGCCGCGATGGCCCTGCTCGGAGTGGATTATTCGTCTCTGGTCGAAGATGCCGGACATGCCTGACCTGAAGTCCGAAAGCGTCGCCATGCGTTGTTGTGCTCACACAATCTTGCTTGCATATATAAAATATGCGGCGCTGCGATTTTGATCGCACGCCTAGCTTGGCAACGCTGTCGAATTTCGGGAAGTGCTCTGTGAATGCGCCAATACCATCAGGGACTATGCTGGCATTCGACTTCGGCACCCGGCGCATCGGCATCGCCGTCGGCAACACGCTGTTGCGCCGCGCCCATCCGTTGGCCACGATAGCCGAAGAAAAAACCGATGCGCGTTTTGCGGCGATTGCGGCGCTGTTGAAGGAATGGCAGCCCAGCGTGCTGGTCGTGGGGCTGCCGAGCAATGACGACGGTACGCCGCACGAACTGACCGCGCGGTGCCGCCGTTTCGCCAACCGTCTCAAGGGGCGGTTCAATTTGCCGACGATCTTGCTGGATGAGCGATATACTTCGCTTGCGGCGAGCACGCAGTTGAACGAGGAGGGCATCCACGGCATGAAGCAGAAACCCCTGATCGACCAGTATGCCGCGCAGCAGATTTTGCAAGCCTATTTTGATGAACCCGCAGCAGGAATACTTGCATGAACAATCCTCAACTCAACAGGCACGGCGAACTCCAGCACCTGCTCTCGACGGAGGGCTTGCCGGTGCAGATCATGCGCGACATCCTCGACAAGGCTGCGTCCTTTGTCGACCTCGGCGACAGGTTCGAGATCAGGAACGAGCCGTTGCTGAAAGGCAAATCGGTGTTCAATGTGTTCTTCGAGAACAGCACCCGCACCCGCACTACCTTCGAGATCGCCGCCAAACGCCTGTCGGCGGATGTGGTCAACCTGAACATCGGTTCGTCTTCCACTAGCAAGGGGGAAACCCTGCTGGATACCGTCGACAACCTGTGCGCGATGCATGCGGACATGTTCGTGGTGCGCCACTCGCAAAGCGGCGCGGCACATATCATCGCGCGCCATGTCGCGCCGGAGATACACGTCATCAATGCCGGCGACGGGCGCCATGCCCATCCGACCCAGGCGCTGCTGGACATGTTCACGATCCGCCACTACAAGCGCGAGTTCCACAATCTGCGCGTCGCCATCGTCGGTGACATTCTTCATTCGCGCGTGGCGCGCTCCCAGATCCATGCGCTGACCACGCTGGGCGTGCCCGAAGTGCGCGTCGTTGCGCCCAAGACGCTGTTGCCGACACTGGTCGAGAATCTCGGCGTGCGGGTCTATCACGATATGGCGCAGGGCCTGCAGGACGTCGATGTGGTGCTGATGCTGCGCCTGCAGAACGAGCGCATGCAGGGTGCCGCGCTGCCTTCCGCGCAGGAATATTTCAAATACTACGGGCTGACCGAAGAGAAGCTTTCGCGCGCCAGGCCGGACGCGATCGTGATGCATCCCGGCCCGATGAATCGCGGTGTCGAAATCGATTCCAGCGTGGCGGACGGCAAACACTCCGTGATCCTGCCCCAGGTCACGTTCGGTATCGCGGTGCGCATGGCAGTGATGACTATGCTGGCGGGAGCAAAGGGATGAACATTCTTATCAGGAACGGCCGTCTGATCGACCCGAAAAACGGCATCGATGCGCGGCGGGATGTATACATCGCTGACCGGCGCGTGGCCGCGATCGGTGTATCGCCCCCGGGCTTCGTCCCCGACCAGACGATCGACGCCGGCGGTTTGATCGTGATGCCTGGGCTGATGGATCTCGCCGCGCGATTGCGCGAGCCGGGCTACGAGTACAAGGCAACGCTCGAATCGGAGATGAGCGCGGCCGTGGCGGGCGGTATCACCAGCCTCGCCTGTCCTCCGGATACCGATCCGCCGCTGGATGAACCGGGTCTGGTCGAAATGCTCAAGCGCCGCGCGCGCTCGCTGAATCAGGCGCGGGTGTTTCCGGTCGGCGCACTGACCTACGGCCTGAAGGGCATGGAACTGACTGAAATGAACGAGCTGACCGAAGCCGGATGCAAGGCATTCAGCCAGGCGGATGCGCCATTGACGGATAACCGCGTGCTGCTGCGCGCGATGCAATACGCGTCCACATTCGGCTACCGCGTGTGGCTGCGCCCGCAGGACAGTTATCTTGCCAAGGACGGTGTTGCGCATGACGGCGAAGTGGCAACCCGCCTGGGCCTGCCGTCCATTCCGGTGATCGCGGAAACCATTGCGCTGTCCACCGCCCTGCAGCTCGTGCGCGAGACCGGCGTCATCCTGCATATCTGCCGCGTGTCCAGCGCTGCCGCAGTGGACATGATTCGTTCAGCCAAACGGGAAGGATTGAAGGTCAGCTGCGATGTATCCATGAACCACGTGCATCTGACCGAAATGGATATCGGGTACTTCGACGCAAACTGCCGCTTGGCCCCGCCCCTGCGCAGCGCGGGCGACAAGGCTGCGCTGCGCGCCGGACTGCTCGACGGCACGATAGACGCGATCTGCTCGAATCATTCGCCGGTGGACGATGATGCCAAACAGCTGCCTTTCGCCGAAGCCGAAGCCGGGGCGACGGGATTGGAACTATTGCTGCCGCTGGTGCTCAAATGGGCGGGTCAGGAGCGTGTGCCGTTGCTGGATGCACTGGCACATGTGACGATCAAACCCGCCGAATTGCTGGGCCAGAAGATGGGGCACCTTTCCGTCGGCGCGCATGCGGATATTTGCGTGTTCGATGAAAAGGCTACATGGAAAGTCGCGCCGGCCGCGCTGAGAAGCCAGGGCAAGAATACCCCGTTCAATGGCTACGAGATGCAGGGACGGGTTCGTTATACGCTGCTGGACGGACAGGTCGTGTTTCAACAATAATATTTCCGCTTGATCAAAGACTTCATTTAAGTCTGGATGATATGAACCCGCTACTTGATTTTACCGGTCTGCCGCAGTTTGCGGAGATCAAACCCGAACATGTCGCGCCCGCGATAGACCAGCTGCTGGCGGAGAATCGCGCGTTGATTGCGCGTCTGCTGGCAGACGATGCGCAACCTACCTGGCAGGATTTCATCGTGCCGATGGAAGATGCCAACGAGCGCCTGTCACGCGCCTGGGGGCCGGTCGGGCATCTGAACGCGGTGATGAACAGTCCCGAGCTGCGCGGGGCTTACAACGCGACGCTGCCGAAGATTACCCAGTATTACGCCGAGCTTGGCCAGAATCTTGCGCTGTTCAGGAAATTCAAGGCCTTGCACAGCAGTCCGGAATTTGCCGGATTAAGCGCCGCCCGCAAGAAGATCATCGAGAACGAGTTGCGGGATTTCCGCCTCGGAGGCGCGGAATTGCCGGATGCGCAAAAGGCGCGCTACCTGGCAATACAGGAACGCCTGTCCGAGTTGTCGTCGCGCTTTTCCGACAATCTTCTGGATGCTACCAACGATTTCACGCTGGTTGTCGAGGACAGGAGCGAGCTTGCCGGCCTGCCGGATGACGTGCTGCAGGCAGCCGAAGAGGCCGCCCGGGCAGCCGGCAAGCAGGGGTGGATGTTTACCCTGAAGGCCCCGTCCTACATGCCGGTAATGCAGTATTCCAACAGCCGTGTGCTGCGCGAGAAGATGTACCGTGCCTACGGCACGCGCGCCAGCGAGTTTGGCAAACCCGAATGGGATAACACCAGGCTGATGGACGAGATCGTCAAGTTGCGCGGCGAAGAAGCGAAGCTGCTTGGCTTTGCCAATTTTGGCGAATTGTCGCTGGCAAGCAAGATGGCGAACTCGCCACAGCAGGTGGTCGAATTCATGCGCGAACTGGCGCAGCGCGCGCGTCCCTTTGCCGAAAGGGATATGGCCGAACTGCGCGAATTCGCGCGCAGCGAACTGGGAATCGATGATATGCAATCCTGGGATGTGGGCTATGCGAGCGAAAAGCTGCGCGAGCAACGCTATGCATTCTCCGAACAGGAGGTGAAACAGTATTTCCCCGAGGATGCCGTGCTGCCGGGCATGTTCAAGCTGGTGGAGACGCTCTATGGCTTGCAGATCAAGCCGGGCAGTGCACCCGTCTGGCATGAAGATGTGCGTTTTTTCGATATCCGGAACGCGCAAGGCCAACTGGTCGGCCAATTCTATCTTGATCTTTACGCGCGCAACAGCAAGCGCGGCGGTGCATGGATGGACGATGCGATCACGCGCCGCCGCCTGGCAAAAGGTATCCAGACACCGGTCGCGTACCTGAACTGCAACTTTTCGCCGCCGGTGGGCAACAAGCCGGCATTGTTCACCCACGATGAGGTGATCACGCTGTTCCATGAGTTCGGTCACGGCCTGCATCACCTGCTCACCGAAGTCGAGGATCTGGGCGTGTCGGGAATCAACGGCGTGGAATGGGACGCGGTCGAGCTGCCCAGCCAGTTCATGGAGAATTTCTGCTGGGAGTGGGACGTGGTGCGCGGCATGACCCGCCATGCCGACCACGGTGCCGCGCTGCCGCGCGCGCTGTTCGACAAGATGCTGGCCGCGAAGAACTTCCAGAGCGGGTTGCAGACGCTGCGCCAGATCGAGTTTGCGCTGTTCGACATGCTGATGCACAGCAGCTTCGAAGCGGGGGGCGGCAAGAGCATATTGCAGTTGCTCGACGAAGTGCGCGCCGAAGTCGCGGTGCTGATCCCGCCGGCCTTTCACCGCTTCCCGCACAGTTTCTCGCACATCTTTTCGGGCGGCTATGCGGCCGGCTATTACAGCTACAAGTGGGCGGAGGTGCTGTCTGCCGATGCGTACAGCATGTTCGAGGAGCATGGCGTGCTGAATCCCGATGTCGGCGCGCGTTTCCGCGGCGAGGTGCTGGCCATGGGCGGCAGCCGCGGCGCGATGCAATCCTTCACGGCATTCCGCGGCCGGGAACCGAGCATCGATGCCTTGTTGCGCCATAACGGATTGCTCGAGACTTCCTGAGGGGGCGACATGAAGCGTAGGGTTTTGTTGCTGGGCTGCCTGCCACTCATGATCGCGCAAGCGCAAGCGGGGGAATTGTTCCGCTGGCTGGATAGTTCGGGAAAAATATATTACGGGGACACCCCTCCCGCGAACGCGGTCGATGTGCAAAACATAAAAAGTTCCGGCGGCACGTCGCAGGATAATGATCTTCCCTATGAGTCGCGTATCGCGCAGCAGAATTTTCCGGTCACCCTGTATGTGGGAAGCGACTGTGACGCGGCTTGCGTTCAGGCGCACAGCCTGTTGAACATGCGTGGTATCCCGTTCACCGAAAAAGTATTGAAAACCAGCGAGGACATAGCGGCCTTCAGGCAACTTTCCGGGATAGCAGGCTATGTGCCGACGCTGCAGGTGGGCAAGACTTTTATCAATGGCTTCCTGGAATCGCAATGGAACAGCGAGCTGGACATAGCGGGTTATGCGAAGACCGCAAGCTACCGCCAGCAAATCCGTCAACAGTCGGCTCCGTCGAATACAGAAGCGCCGCCGGCTGGGGAAGACCGAACATCCTCGGCCGAACCAGCCGCGCAATGAAGCCCGCCGTTAGCTGCCATTTTAAATCCGGACAGTTGCAATGCAGTGGTAGCAGGCAATGCGCAAGTCCCTGCGGGAATCACATGCCGGTACCGAAGCGGTTCACATAATGCCGAGATAGTCTTGGTGGGAGAAAGCCCTGGGCCGGGCGCGTGCTTGACCAGATTGCCGGCCTCATCGGTCGGGCGCAATCCAACCCGTCGCTGACCGGTTACTGGCTGACCGGTTACTGGCTGACCGACTGGCGCGAAAGGAAAGCGCGCTGACCGGGGACGTGCAACAGGATACAATTGCCGTTGCCCGGTCTCTGCAACAATAGACCAATCAATTTCACCCGGATTCGTCGACATGCGCTTGGCTACTTGGAATGTCAACTCGCTGAAAGTCCGCCTGCCACACGTGCTGGACTGGCTGGCCGCGAATCCGGTCGATGTGTTGTGCCTGCAGGAAACCAAACAGCAGGACAGCGATTTCCCGCGGGCCGAGATTCAGGCGGCGGGTTATCACAGCGTATTCAGCGGGCAGAAGACCTATAACGGTGTCGCGATCCTGAGCAAAACACCGGCCGGCGAAGTGCAGCACGGCATCCCCGATCATGACGACGACCAGAAGCGCGTGATCGCGGCCACCTTCGGCGATGTGCGCGTGATCTGTGTCTATGTGCCCAACGGGCAGGCGGTCGATTCAGACAAGTATTACTACAAGCTGGGCTGGCTCGACAAGCTGCGCAACTGGTTAAAGGAAGAGCTCACGCGCAACCCGAAGCTGGCGGTGCTGGGCGACTACAACATCGCGCCGGAAGACCGCGATGTACACGACCCGGTGCTTTGGCAGGGCAACGTGCTGGTCAGCGAAGCCGAGCGCATCCATTTCCAGAACCTGATCAAGCTCGGCCTGCACGACAGCTTCCGGCTGTTCGAGCAGCCGGAAAAATCGTTCACCTGGTGGGACTACCGGATGATGGCGTTCCGCCGCAACCACGGTTTGCGCATCGACCATATCCTGATCAGCGAGGCGCTGGTGAAGCAATGCAAGAGCTGCGTGATCGACAAGGCGCCGAGGAAACTGGAGAGGCCGTCGGATCATGTGCCGGTGGTGGTAGAGCTGGCGTAGCGTGTTTTTCAATTGAACCGTTAGCACGAACGGCCAAAACTCAACTACCCATTCGCCCCAAACATCATCCTCTTCGCGACAAACTTCTTCACAAACGGCAAACAGTCCAGCGCAGTGAGCGCCGCGGCGCGGCCGGCGCTTAGCAATGGCAGGTCGTTTGAGAACAGCCGCACCAGCCCGTCGGTGAAACGTATTCCGGCCTCGCGGTCGGTGCGGCGCACTGCGCGGTAGGCGGCGAGCATTTTCTCGGTGCCCAGTTCTTCCGGCTTGGCATCGAGTATTTCCGGCGCCAGTTCCCACGCGTCGCGCAGTCCCATGTTGAAGCCCTGCCCGGCAACCGGGTGAAGCGTTTGCGCGGCGTTGCCGAGCAGCACCACATGCGGCATCGGCGTCTGTTGCGGAGCCCGCCTCAGAGCGAGCGGGAAGCGGGTGCGTTTGCCGACAGTCAGGAATTCACCAACGCGGTCGCCGAAGTGCTGGTGCAGTTCATCCAGGAACTTCGCATCGTCCCATGCCAGCATTTTCTGTGCGGCCTGGTGTGGTGCAGTCCAGACCAGCTCGTAGCCAACTTTGAAGGGCAGCAGCGCCAGCGGTCCCTGCGGGGTGAATCGCTCGAAGGCGGTGCCGGATTTTGGCGCAGAGCAGGTAATGTGGGTGATCAGCGCGCTTTGTCCGTAGTCGTGCACCCTCGGCGGGAATAGCTTCGCCAGCAGCTTTCCGCCGTCGGCGACCACCGCGAGTCGTGTCAGCAACGTGTGTTCGGTGCCATTCTGCTGATAGCTGATTGCGGCATGATCACTTTCACTCGCAAGTTTAGTGACGCTGGCTCCGTAGATCGATGCAACGCTGCTGTGTTGCAGCGCAGCGGTCAATGCATCCTGCAGCGCCGGGTAGGGCAGCACATAGCCGAGGTCCGGCACGTCCAGTTCTTCCGCATGCAATACCGCGCGGCCGAAGCTCTGCTTTTGCGAGATGTGGATGGTGCGTATTGCCGATACATCCTGCAGCGCATCCCAGATGCCAAGTCGACTCAGCAGCAAACGGCTGCCATAGGACAAGGCCAGCGCCCGCGCATCCTGGCTGGCGGAACCGGCCGGGCGGGCTTCGAGCACGCAGACCTTAACCTTGCTATCACGCAAGGCCAGCGCCAGCGCGGCGCCGACCGGGCCTCCGCCGATGATGGCGACGTCGCAGTCGACATTCATGGCATCCTCATCAGTTCTTCGATATCCGCCACCTTTTTCGGCGCGGCATCGGTCAGCACTTCATTGCCCTGCGCGGTGATCACCACATCGTCCTCTATCCGGATGCCGATGTTCCACAGCGACATCGGCACGTCATCGGCGGGGCGGATATAGCAGCCCGGTTCGACGGTCAGCACCATGCCGGGTTGCAGCGGGCGCCAGTCGTTGCCGATCTTGTAGTCGCCCATATCGTGCACGTCCATGCCCAGCCAGTGGCCGGTGCGGTGCATGTAGAACTTCTTGTAGCTCTCGCTTTCCAGCACGGCATCCACGCTGCCATGGCACAACTTCAGATCGATGAAACCCTGCGCTAGGACGCGCAGCGCGGCGTCGTGCGGCGCGTTCCAGTTCTGGTTCGGCTTTGCGGCGGCGATCGCGGCAGCCTGGGCGGCCAGCACGATCTCGTACACGTCCTTTTGCTCCGCGCTGAATTTTCCGCAGACCGGGAAGGTGCGCGTGATGTCGGAGGCATAGCCGTCCAGTTCGCAGCCGGCATCGATCAGCAGCAGGTCGACGTCGCGGAGCCGGGCGCTGTTCCCGACATAATGCAGCACGCAGGCATTCGCGCCGCCGGCGACGATGGAGGTGTAGGCGGGATTGCGCGCCCCGCGGCTGCAGAATTCGTGCAGCAGTTCGGCCTCGATCTGGTATTCGAACATTTCGGGGCGGGTGAAGCGCATCGCGCGCTTGTGCGCTGCGGTGGAGATCGCCGCGGCGCGGCGCATGATGTCCAGTTCGTGTTCATCCTTAAACAAGCGCATTTCGCTGAGCAGCACGCGAACGTCGCGGATCTGGTCCGGTGCACGGATACCGCTGCGTATCTTTTGCAGCACGCTGCCGCGCAATCCCAGGATGCGCCGGTCCCATCCGGCATCCAGGCCCATCGGATAAAACAGCACGGGCTGGTTGCCGATCAGTTCGGCCAGCTTCTCGTCCAGGTGTTCGATCGGATGCGCCGCGTCGAAACCGAACTGCTCCCGGGCCGCGTCCGGACCGAAACGGTGGCCATCCCATATCTCGCGTTCCAGATCTTTCTCGCGGCAGAACAGGATGGATTTTGGTTGATCGCCTGCAACCAATACCAAAACCGCTTCCGGTTCGGTGAATCCGCTCAGGTAATAAAAATTGCTGTCGTGGCGGTAGCTGTATTGCGTGTCGGCATTTCGGGCGACTTCAGGGGCGGTGGGGATGATCGCGAGTCCGTGCTGCATCTGATCCAGCAGACGGGCGCGACGCCTCGCGTATAGGGTGGGGTCGAAGTTCATGTTGTATTGTGCTATGTCCTCATCTGTCTGTCGAGTTCGGCCAGCCGCTCTGGCGTGCCGACATCTGCCCACAAGCCTTTATGGTGTTCGCCGCTGACTTTTCCAAGCGCGATCTGGGCGCGCAACAACGGCGCCAGCGGCGCGATGCTGCCTCGCGGGATGCGGGCGAACAAGGCGGGACGGTAAATGCCGATGCCGCTGAACGTGAGCCTGGACCCGCCGTCGGTGACGCGATGATCAGACAAACCGAAGTCTCCGCCGGGATGCTGCGCCGGATTGTTCACCAGCACCAGATGCGCGCTATCGCTGCCGGTCCGAATCGCTCCCGCACGTTCGTGCAGGAGGGCAAAATCGTAATCGCAGAATATATCGCCGTTGACCACGGCGAACGGTTCTGCACCGAGCATATGCAGCGCATTGGCTATGCCGCCGGCGGTTTCCAGCGCATGGGCTTCGGGCGAGTATTCGATGTGCGCGCCGAAGGGGCTGCCGTCGCCCAGTGCCTGTTCGATCTGCATGCCGAGGTGGGCCTGGTTGATCACCAGTTCGCGTATGCCGGCCCGCACCAGATTTTCGATGTGCCAGACGATCAGCGGCTTGCCGGCGATTTGGAGCAACGGTTTGGGGGTGTGGTCGGTGAGCGGGCGCATGCGTTCGCCGCGTCCGGCTGCCAAAAGCATTGCTTTCATTTTGCAGCGCTCGAACAATAAATGCCGCCCAAGCGTCGCGAGCAGCCGGAAGTACAAGGAGCCGAGCAGCAGCCGGGGCGGGATCTTTTCAAAATGTATAGCCTTCTTTGCTGATCTGCGGTTCCAGCGTGTCGAGCAGGTTCAGCAGCGGTTTGAGGTCGATATAGCGCGCGCAGGCAGCGCGCAAATAGGACATGACCAGCGGCAGGTCCTTCAGGTAACCGTCCTTGCCGTCGCGGTGGTAAAGCCGCGCGAAGATACCCAGCACCTTGAGGTGGCGCTGCACGCCCATCCATTCGTAGTCGCGGTAAAACTCGGAAAAGTCGTTGTGCACCGGCAGACCGGCCTTTCTGGCCTTCTCCCAGTAGCGTATCAGCCAGTCGATGATGTCGGCCTCTTCCCAGCGGATATAGGCATCCTTGAACAGCGATGCCAGATCGTAGGTGATCGGGCCGTATACCGCGTCCTGGAAGTCCAGTATTCCGGGATTGCTTTCCTCGAGCTTCATCAGGTTGCGGGAATGATAGTCGCGGTGCACATAGACGCGCGGCTGGGCGAGGTTGTTGGCGATGATGCGCGCGAAGGCCGCTTCCAGCTTGGCGTTCTGGACATTGTCGAGTGTGACGTTGAGGTGTTTGGCAATGTACCATTCCGGGAACAGGCGCATCTCGCGCATCAGCAGCGCTTCGTCGTAGGGAGGCAATTCGTTGTCGCGCGAGGCAAGCTGGATATTGATCAGCGCATCCGTGGCATCGCCGTACAGGGTCCGCGCAATGCCGGTCTCTCCGCCGGCCAGTGCCTGAAGGTAGGTGGTGTTGCCGAGGTCAGACAACAGCAGGAAACCCTGTTCCAGATCTTGCGCGTACAGGTGCGGGACATGCGCTCCGGCAGCTTCAAAAAGCCTGGCGACATGCAGGAAAGGGCGGCAGTCTTCGTGTTGCGGCGGGGCATCCATCGCGATGAGCGACCCGACCAGCCTGGAGACGTCATGCATATCAGGCTGCTCGCCGCGCTTGCCAATCGCGGCTTTTTCTTCATGTTTCTGGAACGTGACCCGAAAATAGCGGCGGAAGCTCGCATCGGCCGAGGCGGGGGCAAGCGTGAATGGTTCATCGGGGAACAGGCTGTGCAGCCACTTGGTAAGCTGTTGCTGGCGTTGCATAACGGGCTCTCATGGGGACTTGATGATAAACTGGCGGGAGTTTATCACCTTACCATTTGCTGCGCGTTATGCGGTTTCGATTTAAGCATCCTTTCATTGTCCTGATGTTTTGCATGGCGCAGCATTGCTACGCGGACGCAGACCTGCCCGATCCGCGCGCGGACGCAACACCCGCGGCACCGACGAAATCCGGCCAGCAAGGCCCTGCCGTTATCGAGGCCGACAAACTGGCGGGCAAGACGAGCGATCAGATCGAGGCGACCGGAAATGCCACGATAAGCCAGGACGGCAAATCGATACGTGCCGATACCCTGCTGTTCAATCAGACCACCCATGAAATCGATGCGCGCGGCGGGGTGGTTCTGAAGCAGGATGGCAACACGATGAGCGGGCCGCATTTAATGTTCAATATGGACAAGAACAGCGGGTTCATGGAACAGCCGCAATACTTCCTGAAGGAAAATGATTCGCGCGGTTCAGCGGATACGCTCCAGATCCAGGACCACTTGCACTACAGCCTAGACAATGCCACGTATACCACCTGTCCGGCGGGGAACGACGACTGGATGATGAGCATGGGGCTGCTGGATATCGACCGTGACAGGCAGGTCGGTGTGGCACACAGCGCGCTGGTTGAGTTCAAGGGGGTGCCGATCCTTTACTCGCCATGGATGAATTTTCCGCTGAGCGGCCAGCGCATGACGGGATTTCTGGCCCCGATCGTCGGCGGGACAAGCACCAGCGGCAGCCAGATCACACTACCATTTTATTGGAACATTGCGCCCAACTTTGATGCGACGCTTGCGCCGCAAATAATGTCCAAGCGGGGCCTGATGTTCAATAACGAATTTCGCTATCTGGAGCCGGGCTATCACGGCGTGCTGGAAGTCGACGTGTTGCCCGACGATAGAATAACGCAAACCAGCCGTTCTTACGTCAGCCTCAAGCATGACCAAACACTGGGCAAAAACCTGGACGGTTACCTGAATTATTCCGCCGCCAGTGACAACAATTATTTCAGCGACCTGGGCAATTCGATCAATGCGACTTCACAAAGCAACCTGCTCCAGGAGGGCGGCGTTAACTATAGCGGCAGCTGGTGGGATGCCATGGCGCGCGTGCAGCACTACCAGACCCTGCAAGTTCCCACCGCGCCAATTGTCGTGCCCTATACCCGCGCACCGCAACTGACGCTCGATACCCGCCAAAACTACGCCGGCGCCAACGTCGATTTTGCCGGCGAGTTCGTGAATTTCACCCATCCCACCATGGTGAACGCCGCCCGCCTGGTGCTTGACCCGAGCGTCAGTTATCCGCTGGTCAGCACGCCGGCCTATTACGTGACACCGAAAGTGTCCTTGCACAGCACCTATTACGCGATGGGCGCGAACAATACCGGGGTATCGTCTAGCCTATCGAGCACGCTGCCGATTTTCAGCCTGGACAGCGGCGTTGCATTCGAACGGGATGAGATCCTGTTCGATAACAGCTATGTGCAAACGCTGGAACCGCGTGCATTTTATGTTTATGTGCCCTACAAGGACCAGTCGCAACTGCCCAATTTCGATACGACGCAGGCGGATTTCAGCTTTGCCGATATGTTCATGGAGAACCGGTTTTTCGGCAACGACCGGGTCGGCGATGCGAACCAGCTCACAATGGCATTGACCTCGCGCCTGCTGGAACAGGAAAGCGGAATGGAGCGCCTGAAAGTAATGATAGGTGAAAGATTTAGTTTCACGCCGCCACAGGTGAATCTGGACGCTCCGCAAACGACCAGCAATTCGGATATTTTGCTGGCGCTTTCCGGGCGTGTGAACAGGCAATGGTCCATGGACAGCGAGATTCAGTTCGATCCGAATCAATCCCAGGCTCAGCTGTACAACATTTCCGCGAGCTACCGTCCGGAACCCGGCAAAGTGCTCAATTTCGGCTATCGCTTTTCGCGCGGAACCTCCGGTGCGCTGATTCCGGGAGGAGCACCCGTCACGCCCACCGGCTATACCACGCTGAACGGGATCGCTTACCCGACCATCGGGGGGGTGCCCTATACTTTGATAAATGGAATCCCTTACACCGTTGATACGGGGGGGCTGCGACAGGTCAATCTTTCGACTCAATGGCCGATTTTCGGCCGTTGGCACGGCGTGGCCCGCTGGAACTATTCGCTGCAGGACTCCAGAATTCTGGATGCTGTCGGCGGGCTTGAGTATAATCAGGCCTGCTGGACGCTGCGCCTGGTGGCGCAGCGTTTTGCCACGGCAACACAGCAATCCAATACCGGGTTCTTCCTGCAACTTGAGCTGAATGACTTTGCCAAAGTCGGTTCGGACCCACTGGATGTGCTCAAGCAAAGCGTGCCCGGATATACCAAATTGAATGACAAGCCAGCCATTCAACCCCCGCAAGTTGTTTCACCCTGATGAATGAAAGACGATTGATGCAAATAAAATTTCTGATGATGTGGTTTGTGCTGTTTGCCGCGCAGGCTGCATATGCTGCGGATCTGCCGGCCTCGAGGGTGGAGAGCATGGCATCGATGCAGGATGCGAAACCCGGCAGTCCGGCTGCGGGCCCGCAGCAGCAGGTTGGGGATATCGATTCGGTGGTTGCGGTGGTCGACGACGACGTGATTACCCGCTATGAACTTGAAGATCAAATGCGTGACGTGATTCGCCAATTGCAAAAGCAGAAGACCCCGTTGCCCCCGACCGATGTGCTGCAAAAGCAAATTCTTGAGCGCATGATCAGCGACATGCTGCTGCGACAATATGCCAAGGAAAACGGCGTCAGGGTAGACGATTCACAGCTGGACCAGGCGATTACACGCATTGCGCAGCAGAACAAATTTGCCACCTTGGCCGACTTCCGCGCCAAGCTTGAAGCGGATGGGGTGGATTACAAGAAATTCCGCGAAGAAATTCGCAGTGAAATCATTTCCACGCGGTTGCGCAAGCGCGAAGTTGAAAGCAATATCGTGGTCAGCGACAAAGATGTGGACGATTATCTCGCCAACAAGGCCAGAATAGGCAGTGAAGGGGAGGAGTTCCATCTTGCACACATTTTCGTGGTGGTGCCCGAGCAGGCAAGCGCGGATAAAATCCAGGCCGCGCGTGAACGCGCCGAACAGGCGCTGGCCAAATTGAATGGCGGTGCGGATTTTGCGCAAGTCGCGGCAAGTATTTCGGATGCCAAGGACGCGCTGAAAGGCGGGGATCTGGGCTGGCATTCCGGCGATACTATTCCTCCGCTGTTCATGAACGCATTGCAAAACATGAAGCCGGGTCAAATTTCCGGGGTGCTGCGCAGCTCCAGCGGATTCCATATCCTCAAGCTGCTGGAAAAGCGCAGTGCCAATGCGCCGGTTGTGATTACGCAAACGCATGCGCGTCATATTCTGATCAGGACCAGCGAGATCATGCCTGAAGCCGAAGCCAAAAAGCGCATCCTGGAAATCAAGCAGCGCATCGAAGCCGGTGCGGATTTTGCGGAGCAGGCCAGAAGGTATTCGCAGGACGGAAGCGCACAACAGGGCGGCGACCTGGGCTGGCTTTCGCCGGGTGAGACCGTTCCGGAATTCGAGGCGGAAATGAACAAACTGAAGCCCGGCGAAATGGGCGTGGTGCAGTCGCAATTCGGCTGGCACCTGATCCAGGTGCTGGCGCGGCGCAACGAGGATGTCAGCGAGCAGCAAAAGCGCGAACAGGCACGCATTGCCATCGGCACGTTCAAGTCGGACGAGTTGTTCCAGGACTGGCTGCGCCAATTGCGTGACCGTGCGTTCATCGAATACCGTCTGGATCCGAACAAGTAAGCGGTGATTGCCGTTTCGCTTCAGGCGCCGTTGGTTGTTACCGCTGGTGAACCGGCAGGAATAGGGCCTGATCTGTGCGTGCAGCTTGCAGCTGCACCACCCGAAATCCCGCTGGTGGTCATTGCCGATAAACATCTGCTGCAGCAACGCGCGACACAACTTCATGTTCCCTTGCAAGTCTTGGATTATCCGGCGTCGCAGCAAAGCGCTGCCCGGCCAAACACCCTGACTGTCCTCCACGAACCGCTCGCAGCGGCATGCCATCCCGGGATCCTCAATGCGGCCAACAGTGAATATGTGCTGGCGACGCTGCGCCGCGCCGCGATAGGCTGCCAGAACGGGGAATTTGCCGGTATGGTCACTGCACCGGTACACAAGGGCATCATCAATGATGCTGGGATCAGCTTTTCCGGGCACACCGAATTTCTCGCCGCACAGACCGGAACCAGCCAGGTGGTAATGATGCTGGTCGGCGGCGGGATGCGCGTTGCACTGGCCACCACGCATCTCCCCCTCAAAGACGTGCCTGCTGCGATCAGCGCAGCGTTGCTGGAGAACGTGCTGCGCATCATTCAGCATGACTTGCAGCACTATTTTGGCATTGTTCATCCGCGCATACTGGTGGCGGGCCTGAACCCGCATGCCGGCGAAGGCGGATACCTGGGCCGTGAGGAGATCGAGGTGATGATTCCCGTGCTGGACAAATTGCGCGCCGCAGGAATGAACGTCAGCGCGCCTCTGCCCGCCGATACCCTGTTCACGCCGCAAAAACTGGCGCAGTGCGACTGCGTGCTTGCCATGTACCACGACCAGGGCCTGCCGGTGCTGAAACATGCCAGCTTCGGGCAGGGCGTGAACGTCACGCTCGGCCTGCCCATCATTCGAACGTCGGTGGATCACGGCACGGCACTGGATATCGCGGGCACCGGAAATGCAGACGTCGGCAGCCTGCTGGAAGCGATCAGGCTGGCCGCACAAATGTCGGCAAACCAGATGTCGCGATATGAGTGCGCATAAGTCCCGGGAAAATCCTCGCTTTGGCGCCATACGCAACGCCTATGAGCCGTTACCGGATCGCTATTGCAGGCATCCGCGATGAGCCATCAAGCCAAGAAGCGCTTTGGCCAGAATTTTCTTGTTGATGAGCAAATCATCCGCGACATCATTGCAGCGATCCATCCCGAGCCGGGGGACAATATGGTCGAGATCGGCCCCGGGCTGGGGGCGCTGACGCGTCCGTTACTGAAAATACTGCGTCATCTGCATGTGGTGGAGATCGACCGGGATATCATCGCGCGGCTGGAGAGTGATTACCCGAAAGACAAGCTTGTCATCCATGCCGGAGACGCGCTTGACTTCGATTTTGCGACACTGCAACCGCCATTGCGCATCGTCGGAAACCTGCCCTACAACATTTCATCGCCGTTGCTATTTCACTTTGCGGCTTATGCAGAACGTATAAGGGACATGCATTTCATGCTGCAGAACGAAGTGGTTGAACGCATGGTGGCCGAGCCCTCCACGCCGGAATACGGGAGACTGTCGGTAATGCTGCAATATCGCTTCCGGATGGAAAAGCTAATCGACGTTCCACCCGAATCGTTCCGCCCCGCGCCCAAGGTGAATTCGGCCATCGTGCGCATGATTCCGCTTCCGGCCGCGGAGATATCGGTGCGCAATGAAAAACTGCTCGCCGCGATCGTCAGGACGGCGTTCGGGCAACGGCGCAAGACACTGCGCAATACGCTGCGCGGTTACCTCGACGAGGCGGATTTTGCAAGGCTGGGGATCGATCCGCAATTGCGCGCCGAGAATCTGGCAGTGGCAGATTTCGCCCGAGTGGCGAATGACCTCGATGCGAGGCACCGGGTTTCCTGATTTCAGAATCGGGCAGTGACAGCATCCGGGCGCTAACCTTTCTTCTGGATCAGCTCGATCTTGTAGCCGTCCGGATCTTCCACAAATGCGATCACCGTATTCCCATGCTTCATCGGACCCGCTTCGCGCACCACCTTGCCGCCGAGTCCTTTGATTTTTTCGCAGGCAGCATAGGCATCTTCCACCGCAATGGCGATATGGCCGAAGGCATTGCCCAACTCATATTTTTTTACACCCCAGTTGTGGGTGAGTTCGATCACTGCGCCGCTGGCCTCGTCTGTGTAGCCGACGAAAGCCAGCGTGAATTTCCCGTCGGGGTAGTCATTCCGCCGCAGCAATTTCATGCCGAGTATGCCGGTATAGAACGCGAGCGATTTGTCCAGGTCGACCACGCGCAGCATGGTGTGCAGTATGCGCATCTGATGTCCTCCAAATTGAAGTCATGATTGTATTCGGTAGTCGCCATCATATAGGGTAAAATACGTGCCGTCGCGCATCATACCCGTACCCCTGATCATGCCTGAATCTTTCCCGTTGGTAATGACTTTCTCCGCATCCGACCCGAGCGGTGGTGCGGGCTTGCAGGCGGACCTGTTGACCATTTCCAGCATGGGCTGCCACCCGTTGTCGGTTGTCACCGCAATAACCGTGCAGGACACCAGCGGCGTGGATGATGTATTGCCCATCGAGCCTGACTGGGTGGTGGACCAGGCGCGCGCGATGCTGGAGGATGTGCCGGTTGCGGCATTCAAGATCGGTTTGCTCGGCAGCGTCGAAAACATCGCGGCGATTGCAGAGATATTGGCGGACTATCCGGATATTCCGCTGGTGCTTGATCCCGTGCTGTCTTCGGGACGCGGCGACGAATTGGCGAATGAAGACATGCTGGATGCGATGCGCGAGCTGTTGATCCCGCAGACGACCATCATCACGCCGAACAGCATGGAAGCGCGACGACTTGCGCTTGACGAGGACAATGAAGACGACGACCCGTCGCTGGAGGAATGCGCCAAACGGATATTGCGCATGGGTTGCGAGTATGTGCTGATCACCGGCACCCATGAACAGACGCCCAAGGTCATCAACACCTTGTACAGCGAGCGCGGAGTCGTCAGCAACGATAGCTGGGCGCGCTTGCCGGGGATCTATCACGGCTCCGGCTGTACGCTGGCCTCGGCGATCGCGGCGTTGCTGGCGCAGGGGGTGGCCGTTCCGGAAGCGGTCAAGGAGGCACAGGAATACACTTGGCAAGCCCTGAACGCAGGCTTTCGTCCGGGAATGGGCCAGCACATTCCGGATCGTTTGTTTTGGGCGCGCGGCGAAGAAGATGAGCAGGAAGAACGACCGGATTAAAGGGTTGTATGCAATTACCCCTGACGAAGCGGATACCGCCGAGTTGTTGCGCAGGGTGAGGTCGGCGTTGTCCGGCGGGGCGCGCTTGTTGCAGTACCGCAACAAGGCTGCGACTGCCGTACTGAGATTCGAACAAGCGTCAGCATTACGAAGCCTGACCGGGGAATTCTCCGTTCCGCTGATTATCAACGACGATGCGTTATTGGCGCGGCAGGTTGATGCGGACGGCGTTCACCTCGGAGGCACTGACGGCAGTTTGGCAACGGCTCGCGCACAGTTGGGCGGCGCCAAGCTGATTGGCGTATCTTGCTATAATCGGTTGGATCTGGCGCATGAAGCGGTTCGCCAAGGGGCCGATTATGTTGCATTCGGCAGCTTTTTTGCCTCAACTGTGAAGCCGCATGCGGTCGCCGCTTCTCACGGCTTGTTGCGCCAGGCACGCCGCGAGATCGAGCTCCCTTTGGTTGCCATAGGGGGCATAACCGCCCAAAACGGAGCGCAGTTGCTGCACGCCGGCGCGGATGCGCTGGCAGTGATTTCCGCAGTGTTTGATGCGGCCGATATTCAGAATGCTGCGCGGCAGTTTGCAAATTTAAATTACCCTGAACATAGTCCGGTAGACGGAACCAAACAACATGACCTCACATAATCAAGCGCTTTTCGATGAATCCCTGAAAGTTATCCCGGGCGGTGTGAATTCGCCGGTCCGCGCATTCCGTTCGGTCGGCGGTACGCCGCTGTTCTTTCAGCGCGGCCATGGCGCTTATATATGGGATGCGGATGGCAAGCGCTATACCGATTACGTCGGTTCGTGGGGCCCGATGATCGTGGGGCACTGTCATCACGACGTGGTCAAGGCGGTGCAGGATGCGGCAGCCCAGGGATTGGGTTTTGGCGCGCCGACTGCGGCTGAACTGGACATGGCGAAACTGTTGTGCAAGCTGTTGCCAAGCCTGGAAATGGTCCGTTTGGTAAGCTCCGGCACCGAGGCCACGATGTCGGCGATACGGCTGGCGCGCGGCTTTACCGGCCGCAGCCGCATCATCAAATTCGAAGGTTGTTATCATGGCCATTCGGACGGCTTGCTGGTGAAGGCCGGTTCCGGAGCGCTGACCTTCGGACAGCCCAGTTCGTCCGGTGTGCCGGCAGAGATTGCCGCGCTGACCACGGTGCTTGATTACAACGATGCCGCGGGTTTGGAACGCTCATTCGCCGAAATGGGCAAGGAGATCGCTGCCGTGATCGTCGAACCCGTGGCAGGCAACATGAATCTGGTCACGCCAAAGCCCGAGTTCCTGAATGCTTTGGGTAAGCAATGTACCGAGCATGGCGCAGTACTGATTATTGATGAAGTGATGACCGGCTTCCGGGTCGGGTTGCAGGGTGCGCAAGGCCATTACGGCATCAAACCGGACCTGATGACGCTGGGCAAGGTGATGGGCGGCGGGTTGCCCGCTGCCGCATTCGGCGGGCGCCGCGACATCATGCAATGTCTGGCCCCGCTGGGTTCGGTATACCAAGCGGGTACGTTGTCGGGCAATCCCGTCGCGGTCGCTGCCGGTATGGCCACGCTCAAGCTGGTCCAGGCCAAGGGCTTTTACGAGAACCTGTCCAAGCTGGCGATGCAGTTGACCGAAGGCTTGTCGGCCAGCGCGAAGAAGCACGGCGTTGCATTCTGCGCGCAATCGATAGGCGGAATGTTCGGCCTGTACTTCAGCAAGGCATTGCCAACGAGCTACGCCGAGGTGATGGCCTGCGACAAGGAAGCCTTCAATCGTTTCTTTCACGCGATGCTTGAGGCAGGGGTATATCTTGCACCATCGGCTTTCGAGGCTGGCTTCGTTTCGGCCGCGCATACCGAGGCGGATATCGCCGCGACCATAGCCGCAGCCGACAAGATTTTCAAGTCCTGGAAGTAATGGGCATCTTCTCCCAAGCGGCATTCTTCACCACCGTCAATCACATCAGGGACCTGCCGCAGCATGGCGGCAGGGAAGTCGCATTCGTCGGACGCTCCAATGCGGGCAAATCGAGCGCGATCAATACGCTCGCGAATCATGTGCGGCTTGCCTATACCAGCAAGACACCGGGGCGCACCCAGCATCTGAATTATTTTTCGCTTGGGAAAAGTGAGGGAGGTAACGATCGCTTTCTGGTGGACTTGCCCGGTTACGGTTTTGCCAAAGTGCCGCCCGAAAGCAAACGTCACTGGGAAGGCTTGCTCAGTGAATATCTGCAAACCCGGGATGAATTGAGCGGCTTGGTCGTGATCATGGATTCCCGTCATCCCTTGACCGAACTGGATGAGAATATGCTCGACTGGTTTGCGCCGACCGGCAAGCCTGTGCATATCCTGCTTACCAAGGCTGACAAACTCAGCAGGCAACAAGCCACATTGACATTGAATCGGGTAAAATCCCACCTCGCCGAGTATTTTCCGCAATGCACCGTGCAATTGTTTTCCAGTTTGAAAAAAGTGGGTGTCGAAGAGGCGGAAGGCGTGATAGCAAACTGGTTTGCAGGAAAATCCAAAATGCCTAAGCCAGACTAGGCGCAGCAAAAATAATCCTAGCGTCCCATTTTTCATTTGAGTGCAAAAATGTATGGGGATGTCTTTTTCGGATCTTGGGCAAAAAAAATGCCCCCGGCCAAAGGGGGAGGCCAGGGGCAAAGTCTCAACAGAGTTAAGACACACGCTCAGGGAGGAGAAACGTGGAATGACTCACGTCATTCACGAGATAAGATAAGCGGTTTCTAAATTAGTTCCGAAAAAAACAATATTTTTAGGAAAATCATGCAAACATTAGGGCAATATCCCCACAAGCGCATGCGACGTATGCGACATGATGGCTTTACGCGCGACCTTATGAGAGAGTATGCGCTTACATCAAGTAATTTGATTTACCCGGTTTTCGTTTTGGAAGGCAGCAACAGGGTCGAGGATGTAAAGTCCATGCCGGGTGTGCAGCGCAAGACGCTGGATTTGCTGCTAAAGGACGCCGAGCAATGTGTGCAACTGGGCATACCTGTGATGGCGATTTTCCCGGTGATCGGCGCGCCGCTGAAGAGCCTGGATGCTCGAGAAGCCTGCAATCCGAACGGCCTTGTACCGCGCGTGGTGTCCGCGCTGAAGATGAAGTTTCCGGAACTGGGCGTGATGACCGACATTGCTCTTGATCCCTATACCAGTCACGGGCAAGACGGGCTGATCGACGAACGCGGTTATGTGCTGAATGACGAAACCGTAGCGGTGCTGGTGCAACAGGCTCAAGTCCACGCCGCCGCGGGCGCAGACATCGTCGCGCCCTCGGACATGATGGATGGCCGCATCGCTGCAATCCGAGCAGCGCTGGATGCCAACAAGCATATGCATACACGCATCATGGCTTATGCTGCCAAATATGCCTCCAGCTTTTACGGTCCGTTCCGCGATGCCGTGGGCTCCAGCGGCAACCTTGGCTCGGGGAACAAATACACTTACCAGATGGATCCGGCCAACTCCGACGAAGCGCTGTGGGAAGTCGGCCTCGACTTGCAGGAGGGCGCGGACATGGTGATGGTCAAACCGGGTATGCCCTACCTCGACATTGTGCGTCGCGTGAAGGATGAATTCAAAGCGCCGACCTTTGTATATCAGGTCAGCGGTGAATATGCCATGCTCAAGGCGGCAGCTCAGAACGGTTGGCTGAACGAAAAAGCCTGCGTGCTGGAAGCCTTGCTTTCATTCAGGCGAGCCGGGGCGGACGGGATATTGACCTACTTTGCGCTGGATGCGGCGAGGTGGTTGAAAGACTGATCAAAGTCCTGCCATTAACCCGTCAGCAAAGCTTGCACCGCCGCAATATCTGCATGGGATTGCGGATGGCGGCTGCCACTGTGGCGAGCATTCTCCGGCAGGACGACGATATGTGTTTGCGTTCCGGATTCATTGATCAGGGTATAGCTGGGCACGGTTTCTTCCCTGCCGTTGACCCGCACCTTCCATGCGCCGTCCTCGAAATCGATCTTGTGTTTAAGCAGGAACAGCAAGACGGCCTTTGCATCGTCGCTAAACAGCAAAAGGTTGACATCTGATTGTTGTCCAGCCGTGCCGTTCAAAACCGAACCGGTCAGGTAGGGATGAAAATCCTCCAGCAGACGCATGGTATCCAACGCTTCCTGACGAAGCTGAAACAGTATACCCGGGTGGATGTCATGCTGATAAAGCGCGCGATAACTGCTCAGGGCGTCATCCACCTCCTGATTGCTGGGAAGGTGTTGTGTGTCTGTGGCACCTAACTGCCGGGCGGCCTTGCGTTTGGCAAAAGCGTGGTCGGTGATGCCATCCTCCGCCATCAGCTTGGCCGCCTGGTGCGCAAGTTGCTCGCGCATCAGGTCGCGACGATTCAAATATTCCCTGGGAGTGCGTTCTTTGCTCATTCCGGCTTTAGAGCAATTGATCCCTGACGGTGTCGGCCGGCTTGGCCTCCCGACTGGGTGCGGGTACGGCACGTGCGGGAGGAGCGTTCTCCTTGTAGAAATATTCGACCCGCGGGCTGCTGTCGTCGCGGTAACCATCAGCATCGATGTGCACTTCAACCATGTTGTCGGGCATGGTGTAAGTGGCCTCAGGAACACCCTGAAGCACCTTGCCCATGTAACTCATCCAAATAGGCAGGGCAGCCCCGCCGCCGGTTTCCCGGTCGCCCAGACTGCGCGGTTGGTCGTAACCCATCCAGGCGATGCCGACCACCGTCGGCTGGAAGCCGCAAAACCAGGCATCAATGGAATCATTTGTGGTGCCGGTCTTGCCGGCCAGGTCTTGCCGGCCAAGCTGCATGGCGCGGATGCCCGTTCCATGCCTGACTACATCCTGCAGCATGCTGACCATGGTGTAAGCGTTGCGAACATCGATGACCTGCTTCGCGCCATTGCCGGGTACGTCCGGTTTGGCCTGGTAGAGTATGTTTCCGTGGGCATCTTCGATGCGCTGGATGAAATATGGGTTGACGAAATAGCCGCCATTGGCAAATACGGAATACGCGGTCAGCATTTCCATCGGAGTCACAGATCCCGCTCCCAGCGCCATGGTCAGGTAGGCGGGGTACTTGGTGGGATCAAAACCAAAGCGGGTAATATAATCATGCGCGTATTCCGGCGTGATGGATTGCAAAATGCGTATCGAAACCAGGTTTTTTGATTTGATCAGACCTTCCCGCATGCTCATCGGGCCTTCAAATCTACCGTCGTAGTTCTTTGGTTCCCAAGGCTCGTTGCCGGTTTGTTCGGCGTCAAATGTCAGGGGCGCATCATTGATTATGGTAGCCGGAGTAAAGCCCTTTTCCAGCGCTGCGGAATATACAAATGGTTTGAAACTTGAACCGGGCTGCCGCCACGCCTGGGTGACATGGTTGAACTGGTTATGGTTGAAATCGAATCCGCCAACCAATGAATAAATTGCGCCAGAGCGCGGGTCCCCTGATACGAAGGCCGCCTCGACTTGAGGAAGCTGGGTTATTTGCCATACGCCCTTGTCATCTTTGCGCAACCGGATGATAGAGCCTACACGGATGCGCTGGTTTAATGCGACTTTCTGGTTCAAGGCGGCTTGCGCGAATAGTAATGCATCTCCACTGACTTCGACAATTTCACCGCCCTTGCAATAGGCTCGCACCAGTTTTGGCGATGCGTCCAGAACGACAGCGGGAACCAATTCATCACTGTCGTCAACGTTCTGCAGGGCTTCATCCATTTGATCAGTGCTGCTGATGTCGCCGTGCAGATCGACAAAACCTTCCGGACCCCGATAACCCTGGCGGCGGTCATATTCCAGTACGCCCATGCGCACGCCCTGATAAGCAGCGAGTTGATCTTTGTCACGGATCGTGGTGTATACCTTCAGGCCCTGTGTATAGGCATCATCCTGATATTTGTCATAGACCGCCTGTCGAGCCATTTCCGCAAGATAATCTGCCTTTACGCTGAATTCCTGGCCCCCGTTCACGGTCACGATGGGTTGCTGTTGCGCAATCTGGTATTGCTCATCGTTGATGAACTTTAAATCATGCATGCGTCGCAGAACATAAAGCTGGCGTTCTTTTGCGCGCTTCGGATTGACCACCGGATTATATGCGGACGGCGCTTTGGGCAGTCCTGCAAGCATGGCGGCTTCCGCGATGGTGACCTGTGACAAGGGTTTGCCAAAATATATCTGTGAAGCCATGCCAAACCCGTAAGCGCGCTGGCCGAGATAAATCTGGTTGATATAAAGCTGCAGGATTTCATCCTTGCTCAAACTGTGCTCGATCTTGAGCGTGAGCAGCACCTCATTGAACTTGCGGGTCCAGGTCTTTTCCTTAGTAAGAAAAAAATTCCGTGCCACCTGCATGGTGATCGTGCTGGCGCCCTGCTTTACCGTGCCGGCAGTGAAATTGGAAAGCGCCGCACGGATCACGCCCATGTAATCTATTCCGCCGTGTTCATAAAACCGGTCATCCTCGGCTGCAAGAATCGCATGCTTCATGACATCCGGAACATCCGATATTTTGACAAGCGCGCGCCGCTCTTCCCCGAATTCGCCCAGCAGCGTGCCTTCCGCGCTGTAGATACGCAGCGGTATTTTCGGGCGATAGTCGGTCAGAACCTCCAGTGAAGGCAGTGTCGGATAGGCTATTATCGCAGCCAGGCCCAGCAATATGGTAGGCAACAAGAACAGGGTGAGAAGAACAAGAACGACGGGCGGCCAGCTACGTAAAGACATTTGCAGTTTCCGGGATTATTTAACAATGATATTGTGCGCGGAATTATATCGGCTCTGAGGATATAAATAACCCTTAAAAATAGCTTTACACAATTTAAGGTTATTGCTAGGATTTAAACCACTTTATACAAATAGAGCGCTAACCAGTCAATGCTTAAAGTAAATTTTGACATCCCGCTGGACTTATTGTGGGCTAAATCACCGCCGCTTATAGGCGTAGATATCAGTTCATCTTCAGTCAAGATGGTTGAGTTGAGCGCATTGCCCAAAAGGGGTGGCTACACCATTGAGCGGTACGCGATCGAATTGCTTCCGAAAGACGCCATCACTGACGGGAATATAAACAATCTTGAAGCCGTGTCTGAAAGCATGCAGCGGGCGTGGAAGCGCATGGGCACACGCATCAGGAATGTAAGCATGGCGTTACCCGCGGCAGCAGTGATAACCAAGAAGATCATATTGCCAGGTGGATTGCGCGAGGAGGATTTGGAGTATCAAGTCGAATCCGAAGCCAATCAGTACATTCCTTTCGCCCTGGAGGAGGTCAACCTGGACTTTCAGGTGATCGGAATTTCACCCGAAAATCCAGAAGAACTGGAAGTGCTTCTTGCCGCTTCCCGCAAGGCGAACGTGGAGGATCGCGTTGCCGCTGCCCAGTTGGCAGGACTTAAAACCGTGGTCATGGATGTGGAGCCCTATGCAGCCGAGACCGCCTTCGAGCAGATTAGTCTGCAGCTTCCAGATGCTGCGGTAGACAAGTGTGTTGCGCTGATTGATATAGGCGCGAACGTGATGAACGTCAATGTTTTGAGAAACGGACAATCGGTCTATTCAAGAGACCAGCAGGTGGGAGGCGATCAATTGACCGAACAGATACAAAGCGTGTTCGGTTTATCTGCCGAAGAGGCAGAGTCGGCCAAACGCAATGGCGGATTGCCGGATAATTATGAGAGTGACGTCCTGTCACCCTTCCGTGAAAATGTGGTGACCGAAATCGCGCGTGCATTGCAGTTCTTTTTTACCTCTACGCAATATCACGAGGTGGATTACATTGTGCTTTCCGGTGGATGTGCTGCATTGCCCGGACTGGACGATGCGGTTGCAACGCGTACACAGGTCAGCACCATGGTGGCCAATCCGTTTGCCTTGATGAAGTTATCGGGCCGAATCAAGCCCCGGCAATTGCAGACCGATGCGCCGTCGCTGATTATCGCTTGCGGACTGGCTATGCGGAGGTTCGACCCATCGTGATACGCATAAACCTGCTGCCGCATCGCGCCGAAAAACGGCGCGCCCGCCAAATTCAATTTATCGCGCTCAGCGTAGTTGCTGTTGTGCTGGCCGGATTGCTGGTGGTAATCGTGCAAATTGGCATTGACGCACAGATTTCATATCAGCAGCGACGCAATACCTACCTGAAGCAGGAAACGGCAGTGCTGGACAAGCAAATTGCCGAGATAAAAAAGCTCCGCGAGCAAACCCAGGCTTTGCTGGCACGCAAGAACGTAGTCGAGGATTTGCAAAGCACGCGCTCGGACGTGGTGCACCTGCTGGATCAGATGCTGCGCATTTTGCCGGACGGCGTCTATCTGAATTCGCTCAAGCAGACAGGCAACAAGATATATCTGGTTGGTTATGCACAGTCTAATGCGCGCGTTTCGACCCTGATGCGCGCAATCGAGGATTCGCCCTGGCTCGATACTCCAACATTGATTGAGATTCATGCAATCAGTGCCGGCGGGACACGTATCAACGAATTTTCGCTTACCTTCAACTTGACCAAACAACAGAAACCGGTCATTCCCGCGACTCCAGGCAAACCTGCCGGAACCAAGCCATAAGGTGCCATGATGAATTTGGATGACCTGAAGAACAGTTTGGCCGACCTGAAGAACCTGAATCCAAAGACTCCGGGTGCGTGGCCATGGCCGGCAAAGATTCTTGCCTTTTTGATCATGTTTATCGCCGTGGTTGCAGCCGGCGCATTTTTTATCTGGCAGGATCAATGGGCAACCTTGAACAATGCAAGAGAAGAGGAAGGCAAGCTGAAGGAAACGTTCTTGAACAAAAAGAGGGAGGCAATCAATCTTGACTTGATCAAGAAACAGCTTACCGAAACCCAGGAATCATTCGGCGCTCTGCTAAAACAACTTCCAAGCAAATCTGAAATGGATGCTCTGTTGACTGATATCAATCAGGCTGGATTGGGGCGCGGATTGCAATTCGACCTTTTCAAGCCGGGTGCTGAAAAGAAGGAAGGGTCGTTTGCGGAACAGCCGATCACCATCAAGGTAACAGGAAGTTATGATGATATAGGCAAATTTTCCAGCGATATCGCAATGCTGCCGCGTATCGTTACGCTGAATGACATATCGATTACACCCACAAGCAACGGATTGTCCATGAGCGCTACCGCGAAAACGTTCCGATACCTGGATGAAGCAGAGGTGGCAGCACAGACTGCCGCCAACCGCAAGGGAGCGAAGAAATAATGAAGCCGATGATGTATTTTGCGCTTGTTTCGCTATTGCTGGCAGGTTGCGGGGGCGATGAAATGCAGGATCTGCACGACTTCGTGAAAAATTCAGGTGCAGATATGCGCGGCAAGATAGAGCCGCCGCCCGAAGTGAAACCCTACGAATATTTTGCCTACAATAATGCCACAAACCTGCCCGACCCGTTCAAACCGCGCAAACAGGAGTCACGCGCAGGCGGGGGCACGGGTATTAACCAGCCGGACTTCAATCGTCCCAAAGAGGCTTTGGAGGAATTTCCTCTCGAAAGCCTCAAAATGGTCGGCTATCTTTACATGAACAAGGTGGGCTATGCAGTGATACGCGCCCCCGATTCCAAGCTGTACCGGGTCAAAGCAGGCAATCATATCGGCATGAATTTCGGATTGATCGAGGACGTCACCGAAACTGAAGTCAATATCAAGGAAACGGTGCAAGACAGTTCCGGTGACTGGACCGAGCGCATGAGCAGCCTGCAGTTAATTGAATGATTAGGAGCAAAATGATGATACAGCTTACTGAAACGGCAATAAATTCGTTCCTGGGACGAAGCCGCATGCAAGTTGCGGCCCGGTGTGATCGCCCAGTGAGCGCAGGAAAATCCCCTCGGCAATGCCGATTCGGGGTTCAATCGCATCAAACTGGAAATGACAAAGGCAACCATTCCAGGATTGTAAGGAACGCGCTTCAATTAACGGGGATGCTTGTCGCTTTTTTTGTACTTGTCCCTCAAGTACAAGCCGATGAACTGAACAGCATTTCGGCACTGAGTCTCAGCAGCGGCAATGGAGTCACGGTTATCAAGGTTGAATTGAAGCAGCCGCCGACAAGATTGCCGGCGGCATTCACCATCAATGCACCGCCACGCATTGCCTTTGATTTTCCGAATACCGCAAACGGTACGGGAAAATCGGTTCAGGATTTCAGCCAGGGAAATTTGCGCAGCGCCAACATTGTCCAGGCCGGCAACCGTACCCGCCTAGTGGTCAATCTTGATCAAATGCTGACCTACGACAGCAAAATTGATGGCAAAAATCTGCTGATCACCCTGCATGACAAATCACCCGATTTGATGGCCAGCAAAACGTCGCGGTTTGCCGAGGCGACAGAAGGCGCGCAAAAGCACGAATTGCGGGACATTGATTTTCATCGCGGATCCAATGGCGAAGGCCGCATCGAAGTCGATCTCTCCGATCCGGGTATCGGAATTGATATCAAGCAACAGGGTACTTCATTGATCGTGAACTTCCTTAATACCAGCCTGCCGCGCAATTTGCAGCGCAAGCTCGATGTGGTCGACTTTGCGACGCCGGTGCAAGGAGTGGATACCTTTGCGCAGGGCAACAACGTGCGCATGGTGATCGAACCCAAGGGCGACTGGGAGGACTCGGCCTACCAGACCGATGACAAATTCATCGTTGAAGTGAGGCCTGTCGCCGCTGCCTCGGAACCAGGCAAGGGCGGTGCGCCGCGCTATACGGGCGACAAGCTAACATTGAATTTCCAGAAGATCGACGTACGCGAGGCGTTGAACGTGATCGCAGATTTCACCGGGACTAACATGGTGATCAGCGACACGGTGAGCGGCAATATTACACTGCGGCTGAAGGATGTGCCATGGGATCAGGCGCTAGACATCATCCTGCAGAGCCGCGGACTGGACATGCGCAAGATCGGGAACGTGATTCAGGTCGCGCCGAGCGCCGAGATTGCGGCCAAGGAAAAACTGGAATTGACTTCGCGCCAGGAAATTACCGAATTGCAGGATCTGCGTACCGAGAGTTTCCAGATCAGCTATCAAAAAGCTGACGCGATTGCTGCACTGCTGTCGAACGACAAGCAGCGTATCCTGTCCAAACGCGGAAGCGCTGTTGTTGATGCGCGCACCAATACCCTGTTCGTCCAGGATACTCCCGACCGCCTCGAGGAGGCCCGCAAACTGATCAAGCAGATTGATGTGCCGGTACGCCAGGTGATGATCGAAGCGCGCATCGTTGAAGCGACGGACGACTTCAGCAAGAATCTGGGGGTAAGGATGGGCTACAACACGACCGATACCTTCAATGTGGGCGGTAGCTTGGTTGGCAACATCGGCGCAAATTCAGTAAGTACACCTGCCGGGGTTGTTAATCCGATAAATGGAGTTGTTGGCGGCACGTTCACTGCAAACGCGCAAACACCTAATGTTAACCTGCCTTCCGCAGGTACTGCCGGCGCATTTTCCATGCTGTTATTCAACAGTTCGATGAGCAAACTGCTGTCTATTGAATTGACTGCGCTTGAAACTGACAGCAAGGGCAAGATCATTTCGAGTCCCCGGGTCGTGACATCGGACCAGACCGAGGCCACGATATCGACCGGTACCGAAGTTCCCTACCAGCAGGCCAGCAGCAGCGGTGCGACGAACGTGGCATTCAAGGACGCGACGCTGAGCCTGTCAGTCAAGCCGCAAATCACGCCGGATGATAATATCATCATGGATATCAAGGTAAACAAGGATTCGGTCGGGCAATTGTACGCGGGCGTTCCCAGTATCAATACCAACAAGGTCACCACACAGGTGCTAGTGGAAAACGGCGGCACGGTGGTGATCGGCGGCGTGTATACCCAAACGCAAAGCGATGGCATTAACAAGGTGCCTTTGCTTGGGGATATTCCGTTGCTGGGCTATTTGTTTAAAAGCGACTCCAAGCTGGATAACAAGGATGAGTTGCTGGTTTTCATCACGCCCAAGATCATCAAGGACGCGATGAGCTTGCAATAAGGAAACGAAACGAAGAGAAGCAATGAGTGAATTTTCAAAAAGCCCGGCCAGTCCGGGCTTTTGTTTTTATCGTTTACAATATGCGGTATGAACACCGACCGTGAGAACATGAATACCGGCCTAACCCCGGGAAACAGCCGCAAGCTGGCTTCGGGCAACCTGATCCTGGTGGGCATGATGGGCTCGGGGAAAACAACGATAGGACGGGCGCTGTCCAGGCATCTCGGCAAGGATTTTGTCGACAGCGATGAGGAAATCATCAAGCGGACCGGCGTGACGGTTCCGCACATCTTCGATGTGGAAGGCGAGGGCGGATTTCGCCAGCGAGAAAGTGCTGCAATCCGCGAATTGACCGGGCGAGACAATATGGTTCTGGCAACCGGCGGCGGCGCGGTACTGGCCGGGCATAACCGCACGATGTTGCAACAGAACGGAATCGTCATATATCTCAAGGCCAACGCGCACGACTTATGGCAGCGCACACGCCATGATCGAAATCGCCCGTTGCTGCAAACCGATAATCCTTATGCCAGGCTGGTTGAACTGTTTCAGCAGCGCGACCCGCTCTATCGGCAAGTGTCGGATATCATCGTGCAAAGCGGTAAGCAGAGCGCGCATGCGCTGATGTTGCGGCTGATGGACGAAATTGATGCATTCAAAAGAAACATCATTGGAACTGAACCAACATGCAGACATTGACGGTAGGGTTGGGCGATCGAAGTTATCCGATACACATCGGCAGTGGCCTGCTCGACCGGGCAGCTTTGTTGCAACCCGCTGTCCCGCACAAGCGTGCGGCCATCGTGTCGAATACCACAGTCGCACCGCTATATATGGGGAAGCTAAGACTGACCCTGCAAAGCATCGGCGTCAGCAGCGAAGAAATTATTCTGCCGGACGGGGAGGCATTTAAGAATTTCGAGACATTGAACCTGATCTATGACGCGCTGCTTGGCAAACGTTGCGAGCGCAGCACACCGCTGATCGCGCTGGGCGGCGGCGTGGTCGGCGACTTGACCGGCTATGCGGCGGCGACCTATCTGCGCGGCGTCCCGTTCATCCAGATACCGACCACGCTGCTGGCGCAGGTGGATTCCTCGGTTGGCGGCAAGACCGGCATCAATCACCCGCTCGGCAAGAACATGATAGGTGCCTTCTACCAGCCGCAGCTGGTGCTGGCCGATACCGATACGCTGAACACCTTGCCCGACAAGGAACTGTCGGCCGGTCTCGCCGAAGTCATCAAGTACGGCCTCATCCGCGACCTGCCGTTTCTGGCATGGCTGGAGCAGAATATCGAAAAACTGATGGCGCGCGATACGGTCGCGCTGCAATATGCGATCGCGCGCAGCTGCCAGAACAAGGCCGAGGTCGTCGCGGCAGACGAGCGCGAGAGCGGCGAGCGGGCGCTGCTGAACCTCGGCCACACGTTCGGCCACGCGATCGAGTCGGGCATGGGCTACGGCAACTGGCTGCACGGTGAAAGTGTCGCGGCCGGCACCGTGATGGCGGCCGACCTGTCGCAACGGCTGGGCTGGATCAGTGCGCAGGATGTTGCGCGTATCCGCGAGCTGTTCGAGCGTGCCGGATTGCCAGTGGTCGCACCCGATCTGGGTGCGGACAAGTATCTGGAATTAATGGGGCTGGACAAGAAGGTCGAGGACGGCAAGATGCGCTTCGTGCTGCTCAGGCAGATCGGCCATGGTTCCGTTTATGGGGACGTTCCGCCGGAAATTTTGCTGCAAACCCTGCAAGCCTGCTGCAAAGAGGGCGGCGTTGAACAGCCGGGCGCCAGGCATGTCTAGTGACCTCGCCCCTTATGCCGTCTCAGCGCACAATTCGCGCGGCAGAAAAACATACGAGGAAGCGCCGCAGGGACGCAGCGAGTTCCAGCGCGACCGCGACCGTATCATCCATTCGGGTGCGTTTCGCCGGCTGGAATATAAAACTCAAGTGTTCGTCAATCATGAGGGCGACCTGTTTCGCACCCGCCTGACCCACAGCATCGAAGTTGCACAGATTGCACGTTCCATTGCCCGGCGTTTGCGGCTTAACGAAGATTTGGCCGAAGCGATCTCGCTGGCGCACGATCTGGGCCACACGCCGTTTGGCCATGCCGGTCAGGACGCGCTGAATGACTGCATGAAACCCTATGGTGGATTCGAGCACAATCTGCAATCGCTGCGGGTGGTGGATATGCTCGAAGAACGCTATGCCGCATTCGATGGATTGAACCTGTGCTTCGAAACCCGCGAGGGCATCCTCAAACATTGCTCTTTGGACAATGCCGCCAAGCTCGGCGATGTGGGCGAGCGCTTCCTGAACAAACGCCGCCCCTCGCTGGAAGCACAGGTTGCCAATCTCGCCGATGAGATCGCCTACAACAATCACGATGTCGATGATGGTTTGCGCTCCGGCCTGATCACACTGGGACAGCTCGAAGCGGTCCCGCTTGTCGCCGCGCAACTGAAGGCAGTGGGCGATGCCCATCCGGGTTTGCCCGAGCGGCGCGTGGTGCATGAAACCGTGCGGCGCATGATCAACATCTTGGTGACGGACCTGATCGACCAGAGCGAGTCCAATATCGATGCACATTCCCCGCCCACGCTCGAGGACGTGCGTGAGGCGCCAGCACTGATTGCATACAGTTCAGGGATGAACGAGCAGCAGCGCGAGTTGAAGAACTTCCTGCGCATCCATCTGTACCGCCATTACCGCGTGCTGCGCATGAGTGCGAAGGCGAAGCGCATCATCAGCGACCTGTTCGGCATCTTCATGGCGGACAGCCGCCTGCTGCCGCCCCAGTTCCAGAGTCTCGCCGAGCATGACCGTGCCCGTGCAGTAGCCGACTATATTGCCGGCATGACGGATCGTTATGCCATCCGCGAACATCGCCGAATCTTCGCCGTAGAAGAGTTGGTCTAGCTGCATAAGCCGCGTTGCGCGGCGTTGTTGCCCAACACCCCCAGACAAGGTAGAATTTCCGCCCTTTCGCTTTTGAAATTACGAGGCGGCGTGTGCCGCCGATTTTGGTTTTGATGACCTGGATTTATTTGTTTGGACTGGGGAACACGTGAGCAATTCTTCTTTGCCGTTGCAGCAGGGGTTGTACGATCCGCGCCAGGAGCGCGATGCCTGTGGAGTGGGTTTTGTTGCACATATCAAGGGCAAGCAAAGCCATGACATGATCAGTCAGGGTTTGCAGATTCTGAAAAATCTGACCCATCGCGGAGCGGTGGGTGCCGACCCGCTGGCCGGCGACGGCGCGGGCATTTTGCTGCAAATACCCGACCGGTTCCTCCGCGACGAGATGGGCTGGGGCAAAATAGAACTGCCAGCCGCGGGCGAATACGGGGTCGCGATGCTGTTCCTGCCGCGCGATGCGGGTGCGCGTGCCGCTTGCGAGGGCATCGTGGCCGAAAGGATTGCCGCCGAAGGCCAGTCTGTGCTCGGCTGGCGCGACGTGCCGGTGGATAGCTCGGGCTTGGGCGAGAGCGTCAAGAAGGTCGAACCCGTGGTGCGCCAGGTGTTCATCGGGCGCGGCAAGAACTGCAAGGACCAGGACGCGTTTGAGCGCAAGTTGTTCGTGATCCGCAAGACCATGGAACATGCGGTAAGCAATCTGGCCGATTGTCAGGGCAAGGGTTTCTATTGCCCTTCGCTGTCTTCGCGCACCATCGTTTACAAAGGCATGCTGCTGGCCAACCAGGTTGGCAGGTATTACCTTGATTTGCAGGACTCCAGGGTGGTCAGCGCGCTGGCACTGGTGCACCAGCGATTCTCCACCAACACATTCCCGACCTGGGATCTGGCCCATCCGTTCCGCATGATCGCGCATAACGGCGAGATCAACACCGTGCAAGGCAACGTGAACTGGATGACTGCGCGCCATGCCGCGATGTCTTCCAGGCTGCTCGGGGAAGACCTGGAAAAGCTGTGGCCACTGATCGTGGACGGCCAGTCCGACTCCGCCTGTTTCGATAACGCGCTGGAATTGCTGGTGGCGGGCGGATATTCGCTGCCGCATGCGATGATGCTGCTGATACCTGAAGCCTGGGCCGGCAATGCGCTGATGGACGAGGAACGCCGCGCTTTCTACGAATACCATGCCGCGCTGATGGAGCCGTGGGACGGCCCGGCAGCCGTCGCATTTACCGACGGTCGCATGATAGGCGCGACACTGGACCGCAACGGGCTGAGACCGGCGCGCTACCTGATCACCGACGATGACCTCGTGCTGATGGCTTCCGAGATGGGCGTGCTGGACATCCCGCAGCACAAGATCGTCAAGAAATGGCGTTTGCAGCCCGGCAAGATGTTCCTGATCGACATGCAGGCCGGGCGTATCGTCGACGATAGCGAACTGAAGAAGCAGCTGGCCGCGGCCAAGCCATACCGCCAGTGGATCGAACAATCCCGCTATTTTCTGGGCGACCTGCCGGATGCGGCGGGCAAGCCGAAACTGAATGCGTCGCTGCTGGATACCCAGCAGGCATTCGGCTATTCCCAGGAAGACATCAAGTTCATCCTGACCCCGATGGTCAATGCCGGCGAAGAGCCGACCGGTTCGATGGGTGCCGATGCCGCCCTCGCGGTATTGTCGAACAGGAGCCGCTCGTTCTACGATTATTTCCAGCAGTTGTTCGCCCAGGTGACCAATCCGCCGATTGATCCGATCCGCGAAGAGATCGTGATGTCGCTGACCTCGTTCATCGGCCCTAGACCCAACCTGCTCGGCATCGATGAGACCAAACCGATGCTGCGCCTCGAAGTGCACCAGCCGGTGCTGTCGAACGACGATATTGCGAAGTTGCGCAACATCGACCAGCTCACGCAGGGCCGTTACCGATCGCAGGTGCTGGATATCACTTACCCGGTTTCGCTGGGCGCGGCCGGTTGCGAGCTTGCGGTCCAGGCATTATGTGCCTCGGCCGACCGGGCCGTGTCCGATGGCTGCAACGTGCTGATCCTTTCCGATCGGGCGATGTCGGCGAAGCGGGTCGCGATTCCGGCGCTGGTGGCCTGTTCCAAGGTGCATCATCACCTGGTGCAGGCCGGGCTGCGAACCAACACCGGACTGGTGGTGGACACCGGCTCGGCACGAGAGGTTCATCATTTCGCCCTGCTGGCCGGCTACGGCGCCGAGGCGGTTTGTCCCTGGCTCGCATACGAAACCATCTCGGCATTGAACCTGCCCGCGAAGGTGGATGCAAAGGGACCCGCAAGGGGTGCGCCGGTGGGTGCCCCGCCACATCGCGGCGACCCTTCCGCAGAAGCCAAGAAACGCTATATCAAGGCCATCAACAAGGGGTTGATGAAGGTGATGTCCAAGATGGGCATCTCCACTTACCAATCCTATTGCGGCGCGCAGATATTCGAGGCGATCGGACTGAATGCCGGATTTGTCGCCGACTGTTTCACCGGTACCGCGACACAGATCGAAGGCATCGGCCTGACCGAGGTGGCCGAAGAGTCGATACGCACGCATCGCAGCGCTTTCGGCAACGACCCGGTACTGGCAAATGCCCTCGACGCGGGCGGCGAATATGCATGGCGAGTGCGCGGCGAAGAGCACATGTGGACGCCCGATACCATCGCGAAACTGCAGCACGCGACGCGCACCAACGATGCCGCGACCTACAGGGAATATGCGAAGCTGATCAACGAGCAAAGCACGAAACTGAAAACCCTGCGCGGGTTGTTCGAGATCAAGCCGGCCGGTGCGGCAGTGCCGCTGGCCGAAGTCGAACCGGCCAGGGAGATCGTCAAGCGTTTCGCCACCGGCGCGATGTCGCTGGGTTCGATCTCGACCGAGGCGCATACCACGCTGGCCATCGCGATGAACCGCATCGGCGGCATGTCCAACACCGGCGAGGGCGGCGAAGACGCGGCGCGCTACAGGACACTGAAGGGCGGCGAAATGCTTTCCGACATCATCGGCAAGAACCGCATCGAAAGGGACCGCGAACTGAAGGCGGGAGACTCCCTGCGCTCGCGCATCAAGCAGGTGGCCTCGGGCCGCTTCGGCGTGACCGCCGAATACCTGGCCAGTGCCGACCTGATCCAGATCAAGATGGCGCAGGGTGCCAAGCCCGGCGAAGGCGGGCAGCTGCCCGGCCACAAGGTATCCGAGTACATCGCCAAGCTGCGCTTCTCGGTGCCCGGCGTCGGGTTGATCTCGCCGCCGCCGCATCACGACATCTATTCCATCGAGGATCTGGCACAACTGATTCATGACCTGAAGAATGCGAATCCGTCCGCTGCGATTTCGGTAAAGCTGGTATCCGAAGTGGGCGTGGGCACGGTCGCCGCGGGTGTGTCCAAGGCCAAGGCCGACCATATCACGATATCCGGCCATGACGGCGGCACCGGCGCATCGCCAATCTCCTCGATCAAGCATGCCGGCACACCTTGGGAGCTCGGGTTGTCCGAGGCGCAGCAAACGCTGGTGCTCAACCAGCTGCGCGGCCGCGTCGCATTGCAGGTGGACGGCCAGATCAAGACCGGCCGGGACGTGCTCATCGGCGCATTGCTGGGCGCGGACGAGTTCGGTTTCGCGACTGCACCGCTGGTGGTCGAAGGCTGCATCATGATGCGCAAATGCCATCTCAACACCTGCCCGGTCGGCGTGGCCACCCAGGATCCGGAGCTGCGCAAGAAATTCACCGGACAACCGGAACATGTCGTGAACTACTTCTTCTTCGTGGCTGAAGAGGTGCGCGAATTGATGGCGCAGATGGGCATACGCAAGTTCGATGAGCTGATCGGGCGCAGCGACCTGCTCGACATGAAACACGGCATCGCGCACTGGAAGGCACAGGGCCTGGATTTCTCCAGGGTGTTCCACCAGCCGGACGTGGCTGCCAGCGTGGCGCGGCACCACGCGCAGAGCCAGGATCACGGCCTCGAAAAAGCGCTCGACAGGGAACTGGTCGCCCAGGCCCGGAACGCACTGGAAAACAGGCAGGCGGTGGTCATTGAAAGCAGGATAAGCAATGTCGACCGGACCGCCGGCACCATGCTGTCGTACGAGATCGCCAGGCGTTACGGCCAAGCCGGCCTGCCCGACGATACCATCACGGTGAAATTCACCGGCACGGCCGGGCAGAGCTTTGCCGCATTCCTGGCGAAGGGGATTTCATTCGAGTTGCGCGGCGAAGGCAACGATTATGTGGGCAAGGGTCTGTGCGGCGGACGCATCAGCATCATGCCGCCTGCCGAATCCAGGCTGGTCACGCACGAGAACATCATTGTCGGCAACACCGTGCTGTACGGCGCGACATCCGGCGAGTGCTACTTCTCCGGCGTGGCGGGCGAGCGTTTCGCGGTGCGCAACTCCGGCGCGATCGCGGTGGTGGAAGGGCTGGGCGACCACGGCTGCGAATACATGACCGGCGGCATGGTGATCGTGCTGGGCCAGACCGGCCGCAACTTTGCGGCAGGCATGTCCGGCGGCGTCGCGTACGTGCTGGACGAGGACGGCGGTTTTGAAAAGCGTTGCAATCTGTCCATGGTGGAGCTTGAGCCTGTCCCGTCCGAGGTCGAGGCAAGCGAGACCGGCGAAGTGGAAGCGCATGGCCGCGTGCATTTCAATCATCTCGACAAGGCTGATGAACACGCGTTGCGCGAGCAGATCGAGAAACATCTGCACTACACCGGCAGCCCGCGTGCCAGGCAGATACTGGACCACTGGCAGGTGTACCTGCCCAAATTCACCAAGGTGATGCCAACCGAATACCGGCGCGCATTGCAGGAGATGGCGGCGCAACAAGTCAAGCAGAAGGAGGCCGCATAATGGGCAAGCCAACCGGATTCATGGAATTCAAGCGCCTCAGCGAGGCCAGCCTGCCCGTCGCGGACCGGCGCAGGAATTACCAGGAGTTTGTGCTGCATCTGAACGATGACCAGGCGAAGCTGCAGGGCGCGCGCTGCATGGACTGCGGCATCCCGTTCTGCACCACTGGCTGCCCGGTCAACAACATCATTCCCGACTGGAACGACCTAGTCTATCGCGGCAACTGGCGCGAGGCGCTGGATGTGCTGCACTCGACCAACAATTTCCCCGAATTCACAGGGCGCGTCTGCCCCGCGCCGTGCGAAGCGGCCTGCACGCTGAACATCAACAACGACGCGGTGGGCATCAAGTCCATCGAGCACGCGATCATCGACAAGGGCGGCGAGAACGGCTGGGTCGTGCCGCAGCCGGCTTCGAGCAAGACCGGCAAGAAAGTCGCGATCGTCGGCTCCGGCCCCGCGGGGCTGGCCGCCGCTCAGCAGCTGGCGCGCGCCGGGCACAGGGTGACCGTGTTCGAGAAAAACAGCCGCATCGGCGGATTGCTGCGCTACGGCATTCCCGACTTCAAGCTCGACAAGCGCCTGATCGACTGGCGCATGGCGCAGATGCAGGCCGAAGGCGTCGAGTTCAGGACCTCGGTATTTGTCGGCAAGGACGCCCCTGCAGGGAACATCGCCAATGATGCCGTCAAAACCATCAGTCCCGCCGAGCTGCTGAAGAAATTCGATGCGGTGATCCTGTCGGGCGGAGCCGAAACGCCGCGCGACCTGCCGGTGCCCGGCCGCGAACTGAAAGGGGTGCATTTCGCGCTGGAATTTCTGATCCCGCAAAACAGGGAAATAGCGGGGGACGGCAAGAATCCGATATCGGCCGCGGGCAAGCATGTGGTGGTGATCGGCGGCGGCGACACCGGCTCCGATTGCGTGGGCACCTCGAATCGTCACGGCGCGCTGTCAGTCACCCAGTTCGAGGTGATGCCGCGCCCGCCGGAACACGAGAACAAGTCGCTGGTCTGGCCGAACTGGCCGATCAAGCTGCGCACCTCGAGCTCTCACGAGGAAGGCGCGCAGCGCGACTGGTCCATCGTCACCCGGGAATTGGTCGGCAATAACGGCAAGGTCGAGAAGCTGCGCGCGGTGCGCGTGGAATGGAAGGACGGCAAGATGCACGAGATCCCCGGCAGCGAATTCGAGATCAAGGCCGACTTGGTGCTGCTGGCAATGGGCTTCGTCAGCCCGGAGCAGAAGGTGTTGGAAGCGTTCAGCGTGGAAAGGGACGCGCGCGGGAACATCAAGGCCGACACTGAAAATTACCGCACCGACAGGGACAAGGTATTTGCCGCAGGCGACATGCGCCGCGGACAATCGCTGGTGGTGTGGGCGATACGCGAGGGCCGCCAGTGCGCGCGCGCCGTCGACGAGTTTTTGATGGGATCATCGGTTTTGCCCCGTTAACCCCGACCCCCCGTTCCGCCAGACACGCCTGTGCCGTGCTTCACGAAGCAGCAGGGCGAGTTTGGTGCCGCTTCCGACTTCAATTAAAAAGAGAAAAATGAATTTCAAGCTGAAAAACGACACCTTCCTGCGCGCCCTGCTGCGCCAGCCCACCGAATACACCCCGATGTGGATGATGCGCCAGGCCGGCCGTTTCCTGCCCGAATACCGCGAGACGCGCAAGCGTGCCGGCAGCTTTCTCGGCCTGTGCAAGAACCCGGACTTCGCGACGGAAGTCACGCTGCAGCCGCTGGACCGTTACCCGCTCGATGCGGCGATACTGTTTTCCGACATCCTCACCGTACCCGATGCGATGGGCCTGGGCCTGTACTTTTCCGACGGGGAAGGGCCGAAGTTCGAGCGCCCTTTGCGCGACGAAAGCTCGATCAAGGCATTGCGGGTCCCCGACATCGACAAGGATTTGAGATACGTCACCGATGCTGTTTCGCAGATCCGCAAGGCACTGGATGGCCGGGTGCCGCTGATCGGATTTTCAGGCAGTCCGTTCACGCTGTCCTGCTACATGGTGGAAGGCGGCGGCAGCGACGATTACGCCAAAGTGAAGACGCTGATGTACAACGAACCAACGCTGATGCACCACATCCTGGAGGTGACTACGCAGGCCGTGATCGCTTACCTGAATGCGCAGATCGAAGCCGGCGCGCAGGCCGTGATGATCTTCGACTCATGGGGCGGGGTCCTGTCGCATGCGGCGTTCCACGAATTTTCGCTGGCTTATACGCAGCGCATCGTTGCCGGCCTGATCAAGGAGAAAGACGGCCTGAGGATACCGTCGATCGTGTTCACCAAGGGCGGCGGACTGTGGCTGGAGAGCATCGCCAATACCGGCTGCGATGCGGTCGGGCTGGACTGGACCATAGACATCGGCAGCGCGCGCCAGCGCGTCGGCAGCAAGGTTGCGCTGCAAGGCAACATGGATCCTGCCGTGCTGTTTGCCTCACCCGCGGCGATCCGTACCGAAGTGGAACACATTCTGGGCAGCTACGGATTCGGCAGCGGCCATGTCTTCAACCTGGGCCATGGCATCTCGCAGCATACCAACCCCGAACACGTGGCAGCGCTGGTAGCGTCGGTGCACGAGCTCAGCAAGAAGTACCACTGAACTTTGGTCCGTTTGAATAAAAGGCCGCGGGAACTTCCTGCGGCTTTTGCATTTCTGCGACAATCACGCCGCTGATATTCCCCAATTGACATGTCCATCGTCCGAGTCGCCCTTGATGTGCCGCTACCCACCCTGTTCGATTACTCGGTGGCGGAAGGTATTGCAGTTGCAACCGGACAACGCGTGACCGTGCCGTTCGGCCGGCGGCAGATGGTCGGCGTGGTCATGGAGTGCGTTTCGACAACGGATGTTGCGCCGGAGCGCATCAAGCCGGTGTCGCTGCTGCTGCATGACAGCGCGTTGCTGTCGCGGGAATTGCTCGACCTGCTGCGATTTTGCAGCGACTATTACCGTTATCCGATCGGACAGACCGTGCTTTCCGCGCTGCCGGCACGCTTGCGTTCCGATAAGCCGGTCATCAGCAAGCCGGTTTCGAGTTATCGGCTGAGCGCGAGCGGAACGGCACTGGATCTGGCAACCTTTCCCAGGCGCAAAGTGGTGCAGCGGCGCATTCTCGCGATGCTGGCGGAGCGGTCGTGCAGCCTCGCGCAGCTCAAAGGCCTCTCGCAGACCGCAGGCAAGCAGCTCGTCGCGCTTCTTCAGGAAGGTTATGTGGAGCAGTGCGGGGAGGAACCATCCACGGCCGCCGGACACAGATTCGACAAGACGCACACGCTCACCGCAGAACAGCAGCAGGCGGTCGATGAGGTCACGGCGGCAGGGGGGTTTGCCTGTTTTCTGCTGCACGGTATCACCGGCAGCGGCAAGACCGAGGTCTATGTGCACCTGATGCACCATGCCCTGCAACTGGGCAAACAGGTGCTGTTGCTGGTACCCGAGATCAACTTGACACCGCAACTGGAAAATTACTTCCGCCGCCGCTTTCCGGATGTGAACATGGTCAGCCTGCACAGCGGCTTGTCCGAGGGCGAACGATTGCATAACTGGCAGCAGGCACAAACGGGCGCGGCGCAGGTCGTGCTCGGGACACGCCTGGCGGTGTTTGCCGAACTGCCCGGGCTGGGCCTGATCATTGTCGACGAGGAACACGACAGTTCATTCAAGCAGCAGGATGGCCTGCGTTATTCGGCGCGAGACGTTGCAATCTTCCGCGCGAGCCAGCGCGGGGTGCCCATCGTCCTGGGTTCGGCCACGCCATCGCTGGAGAGTTACTTCAACGCGCAAAGCGGCCGTTACCGGATGCTCAGGCTCACCGGCCGCGCGCTGGCCGAGGCGCGCCTGCCGGCGGTGCGCAGCATCAACATCAACCAGACCGTGATGCACCACGGCATCAGCGAGAACCTGCTGCGCGAGATCGGGAAGCGCATCGCGAACCGCGAACAGAGCCTGTTGTTCATCAACCGGCGCGGCTATGCGCCGGTGCTGATGTGCAGCGCTTGCGGCTGGCTGTCCGGCTGCAAACACTGCGCCGGAAAGATGGTGCTGCATTTGCAGGATGGCCGTCTGCGCTGCCATCATTGCGGTTACCAGATACGCGTGCCGCAAGGCTGCCCGGATTGCGGCAATGCAGACCTGCATCCGGTCGGCAGCGGCACGCAGCGCGTCGAAAGCGAATTGCGGGAACGCTTTCCGGACGCGCGCATATTGCGGGTGGACAGGGACAGCACGCGCAGCAGGCGTGCCTGGCAGACGATGCGCGAGCAGATACATGCCAATGAAGTGGATATCATGGTCGGCACGCAGATGCTCGCCAAGGGGCACGATTTTCCGGCACTGACACTGGTCGGCGTGCTCAATCCTGACAGCGCGCTGTACAGCAGCGATTTCCGCGCCGCGGAAAAGCTGTTCGCGCAACTGGTGCAGGTAGGCGGTCGTGCCGGGCGCGCCGACAAACCGGGCGAAGTGATCATCCAGACCGCCTTTCCGGAGCACCCCTTGTTCCGCGCCCTGCAGACCCATGACTTCGAAGGATGGGCTGCTTCGCAGCTGGCCGAGCGGCAGATGGCGGGCTTTCCGCCGTTCACATATCAGGCCATGCTGCGGGCCGAGGGAAAGCAGGAAAGCGAGGTGTATGGTTATTTGAACGACGCGCGTGCCGCAGGACTCGCGCTCCGTCAGGAAGTGGACATCCTCGGCGTTGTGCCCGCCGCACTGCCGCGCCGCGCCAACCACTTGCGCGCGCAATTGCTGGTGCAAAGCAGGACCCGCAGGGACTTGCAGCAATTCCTGCGCGCCTGGCAACCATCGCTGGACGCGCTGGCATCGCAAAGGCTGCGCTGTTCGCTGGACATCGATCCGCTGGAGTTCTAGAGTGTGCACGTTGCAATCAAGCAGTATGACCAACAGGGCAAGGATGGCATTCCAGCGTCGGCCGGTTGAACAACACAATGCTGGCCAATCGGAAAACACATAAATGTCACACAGCGGTCTGATTCAATCTCTTGCAGCCATCGTTGGCAACGATGAGTTATTGACCGGTGAACCGGCTGTGCCCTTTTGCACCGACTGGCGCGGACGCTATTCGGGCGATGCACTGGCGGTGGTGTTTCCGGCCAACACCCGCCAGGTGGCCGAGGTGGTGAAGCTTTGCGCCGCCAGCCGGATCGCAATCGTGCCACAGGGGGGCAATACCAGCTTGTGCGGGGCCAGCGTGCCGCTTCCTCATGGTGCGCAGCTTGTCGTGAACCTGTCGCGCATGAACCGCGTTCGCGACATCAGCCCGGCCAATTACAGCATGACCGTGGAGGCGGGCTGCAAGCTGGAGGATGTGCGCAGTGCGGCCGAGAACAGCAACCGGTTCTTTCCGCTGGGTCTGACCGCCACGCAGAAGATCTGCGAGATCGGCGGCAACCTCTCCACCAATGCAGGGGGCATCAACGTGCTGCGCTACGGCAATACACGCGACCTGGTGCTCGGGCTGGAAGTGGTGCTGCCTGACGGACGCATCTGGAACGGCCTGCGCAGCCTGCGCAAGGATAATTCCGGCTACGACCTGAAGCATCTGTTCATGGGTGCGGAAGGCACGCTGGGCATCATCACCGCTGCGGTGCTGAAATTGTTTCCGCGTCCCCAGGCCGAGGCGACGGCATGTGTGGCGGTGCGCGATCCGGCCGTGGCGGTCGCGTTGCTGGCGCACCTGCGCGCAAGCTGCGGCGACAGGATCAGCGCTTTCGAGATCATCTCGCGTTCCAGCCTGGAGCTGGTATTCAGGCACATGCCCGACACGCGCGAACCCTTCACCGTCAAGCATGAATGGATCGTCATCACCCAACTGGCCGATGTGCTGTCCGCACCGCTGGATGCATCCCTGCGCGACGTGCTGGGATCATTCGGGGCCGGCATCGCCGAGTTCGGCGTCTCATCCGACAAAAGTCACGCCGAGCGCTGGTGGAAACTGCGCAGGAATATCAGCGAGGCGCAGAAACGCGAAGGCATCAGCATCAAGCACGATGTATCGGTCCCGGTCAGCCTGGTTGCGGAATTCATTGAGCGCGCCGATGCCGCATTGCGCAAGGCCTGGCCGGGCATACGCATCGTCGCGTTCGGACACATGGGCGATGGCAACATCCATTACAACATCTCGATGCCGGACGCGACGCAAAACCCGACCTTCATCGAGCAACAGGAAGCAGCGGTGAACGGAGTTGTCTATGCCGTGGTGCGCGACCTGAACGGCAGCATCAGCGCCGAGCATGGTCTGGGGCAACTCAAGCGTGATGTGATACGCGAATACAAGGACCCGCTTGAGCTCGAATTGATGCGTGCCATCAAACGGGCGTTCGACCCGCTCGGATTGATGAATCCCGGGAAAGTACTTTAGGAACCGGGGCGGCCCAGTTCCACAGCAAGTTTTCAATGCAAAAAGGAGAAGCACATGGCAGCGCAACCCGAGATTACCAACATGGCACTGTTCTGCGATTTCGAGAATGTGGCATTAGGCGTGCGCGATGCGAAATATGCGCAATTCGATATCAGGAAGGTGCTGGAACGCCTGCTGCTCAAAGGCAGCATCGTGGTCAAGAAGGCATATTGCGACTGGGAACGCTACAAGGAATTCAAGGCGACGATGCACGAGGCGGCGTTCGAACTGATCGAGATCCCGCATGTGCGCCAGTCCGGCAAGAACTCCGCCGACATCCGCATGGTCGTTGACGCGCTCGATCTTTGCTACACGAAGGCGCACGTGGATACCTTCGTGATCATCAGCGGCGACTCGGACTTCTCGCCGCTGGTTTCCAAGCTGCGCGAGAACAACAAATACGTGATCGGCATCGGCGTGAAGGACTCTACCTCCGACCTGCTCAGCGCCAATTGCGACGAGTTCATCTTCTACGACGATCTGGTGCGCGCCCAGGAAGCGAAACAAAAGCGCACCGAGAAAAAGCTCCCGGAGAAGACCGCAGCCGGCTGGGCGAAAGCGTCGCCGGTGAAGAACGGGGATGACAAACGGCAGGAGGCGCTGGATTTCATCGTAGAAACGGTCGAGGCGCTAATCGCGGAACGCGGCTCGGACGAAAAGATATGGGGCTCGATGGTGAAGACCACCATGCAGCGGCGCAGGCCGGGATTTGCCGAATCTTATTACGGTTACCGCTCGTTCAAGGACCTGGTCGAGGATGCACAGAAGCACAAGTTGCTGGCCGTGGTGCGCGACGAGAAAGCGGGGCAGTACACGATACGGTTGCCTGCGGCCGATCAATGAACAGGCGTATTTATCGAAAGGTTGCTGCAAGCGAACAACACCCGCAGGGGCAGCACAACCAATCCAGGGAGTCTTAAATGATCAAAAAAATGGCAATCGTTCTTGCAATCATCATGCTGGCCATGGTCGCGTGGGCTGTGTTTGTCGAGGCGGGATCAACAAGAATTGTCATCAACGGCCAGGAACTGGTCGGGCCGCTCAAGGGCGCAATCGGAGCGGCCGGCCTCGTCATCGGAATGACGGCGCTGTTTTGCGCGGCGATCTTCCTGCTCTTCGTGTTTGCCGGTATCGGCATGTTTATCCTTGGCGGCGTGATCATTGCCGGGCTTATCCTGGCCGGATTTGCATTCCCGTTGCTGCTGTTTTTGCTGCTGCCTTTGGCACTGGTCTGGCTGTTCATTGCGCTTGCCCGCAAATCCGGCACATGAACTGCGGCTGGATCAGGAAGGGGTTTGGCCGTGTCCGGGCGCTTTCGGACAGAGCACCATACCTGTAAATATTTCGGGAGTTCCGCATGGCAATAACGCTCGGGTTTGATGTCTATGGGACGCTGATCGATCCCGATGGCATCATCGCCTCGCTGGAAAGGATTGCCGGCGATAAGGCAGCGGAATTTTCCCGTACCTGGCGCGATAAGCAGCTCGAATATGCCTTCCGCCGCGGGCTGATGCAGAATTACGAGAACTTCTCGGTATGCACCGGCGATGCATTCGATTACACGAGTGCTTTTCTTGATGTCCCGTTCAGCCCGGGAGACAAGGCGGAAGTCATGTCTGCGTACCGGACTTTGCGCGCGTTCGATGACGTCGCTGAAGGATTGGTGCGTGCCAGGCAATCCGGCTTCAGAATATTCGCATTTTCGAACGGCAGCGCAGAAGCGGTCGATACATTGTTGCAGCATGCCGGCGTCCGGGAACATTTCATCGGGGTGGTCAGCACCGATGAAATCAAGTCCTACAAACCCAACCCGGGCGTATACAGCCATTTCCTGAGAAGGGCGGGCGCTCTGGGCGCCGATGCATGGCTGGTATCAAGCAATCCCTTCGATGTGATCGGTGCAATTTCTTCCGGAATGCGGGCGGCCTGGGTCAAGCGCTCGCCCGAAGCCTTGTTCGATCCATGGGGAATCCGTCCTACCCTTACCATCAACAGCCTGCTGGACCTGGCCTGGCAAGTCGGAGAACAATGCAGCAGGACCTGAATCTGCTGTCCATTGGGTCGCCCGGGATGCCGTGCGGCGAATCGGGCGGGGGATGATCTACTCCGGGCTGACCTGTATCGCCGGGTTTGTGCCTTGGGCTGGCGGGCGCAACAGCAACAGCAGCGGCAGCATCATCACGAAATTGACCGTGGCGAACCAGAAGCTGTCTATATAACCGATGTTCTGCGCCTGATGCAGCACCTCGCGGGCAGCGATGGCGACGCCTTGCGGGTTTTGCACGCCGAGATGCAGCGGGGCGAGATAGGCGTGCAGTGCATCGCTATACACGTTGATCTGGCCGCGCAGCAAGTTCCAGTTCTGTTGCGTGTCGCGCGAAAAATAAGTGGCCAGGATGGAGATGCCGAACGAAGAACCGAGCGCGCGGATCAGGCTGTAAATGCCGGCAGCTTCCGCCGCGATCTCCTTGGGAAGTGTGGTGAAGGCGAGCGTGGAGATCGGCACGAAGATCAGCCCCATGCCCACGCCCTGCAGCATCATCGGCGCGATCAGGTCGTTTGCCGTGATATCGGAAGTGAAGCCCGTCATCAGATAATTTCCGGCGATGCTGGCGAGGATCCCGGCAAAGATGAAATTGCGCGGCGGAATCCTGCCAACAAACTTGCCGACGAAGATCATCACCAGGAACGAGGCCAGGCCCCGCGGTGCCATATACAGTCCGGCCTCGAAGGTGGGGTAGCCGAGGAAATTCTGCAGGTACAGCGATTGCAGGAACATGCCGCCAAAGAAGCCGATTCCGATGGTGGTCATGATCAGGCTGGCGGCCAGAAAGTTGCGGTCGCGGAAGATGCGCAAGTCGAACAGTGGATGATGCTTTCCGGTGACCGTGTAAACGATGAAGACGATGAAGCTGGCTATCGAGAGGAAAGTGGCGAACACCAGCAGCTTCGAACTGAACCAGTTGTCCTGGTTGCCGCGATCCAGCACCAGTTGCACCGCGCCTATACCCAAAGCCAGCGTGGCGAATCCCATCCAGTCCATGCGCCGTTCACGGCGAGGCGTGTCGTGCACGTGGCGCAGCGCAAGCAGAATGGAGACGATGCCCACAGGCAGATTGATGTAGAACGTCCAGCGCCAGCTCCACTCCTCGGTGAGCCAGCCGCCCAGCGTCGGCCCCATGATGGGAGCGACCATCACGCCCATGCTCCAGATCGCCATTGCCTTGCCGCGCTGTTCGCCGGGAAAGATCTGCAGCATGATGGACTGGGACAGGGGCACCAGCGACGCACCGAACACACCCTGAATGAAACGGAACAGCACGATTTCCGTGAGGCTGGTTGCCATGCCGCATAGCGCAGAACTGATGACGAAGCCGGTGATGCTGATCAGCAGAAATCTTTTCTGGCCGATGCGGTCGGTGATGTACCCGGTGAGCGGCATGATGATCGCGGAAGCGATCAGGTATGACGTGAGCACCCAGCCGATGTTGTCCGGCGTGGCGTTCAGCTCTCCCGCCATATCGGGCAGCGCGACGTTGACGATGGTGGTGTCCAGCACCTGCATGATGGTCGCGGCCATCACGGCGATGCCGGTCAATACACGGGCGCTGTTCATGCTAGGGAGCTGCTGATTGAGTCCCGCATGAGCACGCATTAGGCTTTGCGGGAGGGGATGCAAGAAAGGCGAGGAATCGAATGGTGATTCCCTCCGCAAGAAGCCTGACGCAGCAGACCGCCCGCAAAGCCAATGCCCTTAAGGGTTGCGACAAAAACCGGCGCTCGCGGTGTTGCGCTCGTTGGCATCGTAGAATAATTACGACCGGCGTCGCGCGCCTTGCAATCATCCCGTTTTTGTCAGCAACGTGGCTCATGGAGGACTCAATCAGCGGTTCCCTATTTCAGCTGCACGCTCACGGTCGTGGTCGCGCCGATACGCAGCGGATAGTCTGCATCGACCTGATCGAACTTGATGCGCACCGGCACGCGTTGCGCGATCTTCACCCAGTTGCCGGTGGCGTTCTGGGGCGGCAACAGCGAAAAAGCCGTGCCGGTGCCGCCGCTTAGACTTTGCACGATTCCCCTGAAATGCCGGTCCGGATACATGTCGATCCTGATGTCGACGCTCTGGCCGGGATGTATGCCCGCCAGTTCGGTTTCCTTAAAGTTGGCATCGATGTGGAAACTGTTGTCGGTGATCAGCGCAAACTGGGGTTCGCCGGCAGCGACCAGCGATCCCGCCGCGAGCGTGACATTGCTGAGCTGCCCGTCCTGGGCTGCGGTGACGTGGGTATGTTGCAGATCAAGCGTGGCCTGTTCGATGGCTGCCTGCGCTTTCAGTATGTCGCCGCGCTTGTCGGGTTGCTGCGGGGCGGCAAGCGCCTTGTCCAGTTCGGCGTGCGATTCTTCCAGTCCGGCCTGCAAGGACAGCAACCGGGTATGCGCATCGTCGAGGGCTTGTTGCGAGAGGAAGTGCCGTGCAACCAGTTCCTGGTCTCGCGCATAGATGGTTCGGGCATTGGCAAGATCGCTTTCTGCCTGCGACACTTTCGCCCTGGCAACGGATATTTGCGCATCGTCCTGCCGTTCCGACTGCCTGGCGAGCGCCAGATCGGCGCGGGCGCGCGACAATCCGATCATGAAGGGTTCCGGATCGATGTCGAACAAAGGATCACCCTTGCGCACATGCTGGTTATCCTTGATGTAAACCGCCGTGACGCGCCCCGACACCTGCGCCGCCACGTTCACCACGTCCGCGTTGATGTAAGCGTTGTCGGTGCTACGCGAAAGTCCGGAGTAATAAAAGAAGGCGATACCGCAGGCAATGGCGATCGCCCCCAATGCGATCAGCACATTTCTTTTGTGAGTTTTGAAAAATTCCATTCGCACGTTCCTTCAATCAAGGAGTCTTTGTCAGTTTGTCGCGGATACTTTGAAACACCTCAAGCGTGGTGCCGATATCCTCCTTGCTGCAACCGGACAATATTTCCTTGCGCAGTTCGGCGGCATGGCTGCGGATATGTTCCACCGCTTTCTTGCCCGCGGCAGACAGGAACAGATGCTTGACCCGCCGGTCGGTCTCGCTGCCGCGGCGCCTGAGCAACCCTTCGTGTTCCATGTAGTCAACCTGTCTGACCAGTGTTGCGGCCTCGATGCCCATGTGCTGCGCCAGTTCGCGGTGGGTGCAGCCGTCATGGCGCGACAGATGCAGCAGCAACAGCCAGCGGGAGTGGGAAAATCCCGACGGCCGCAGGCGCCGGTCCAACTCCGTTCGCCAGGCATGGGCGACCAGATGCAGCGATTCCGCGAATTGTTCGTCCAATGGTTTCATTATTAACTGCCCTGCTAATAATTAGTAAGCTAACTATTATAATAAGACTTTGCGAACTTGTCGATGACAAAGATGCGCCCCGGGCAGTGTCCGGTGAAACCTGGCTTGCCGGCCAAACCGGCGAAACATCATGGAGGTTGTGACCGGATGAATGATCAGGGACTGAAGTTCCTTGCAGTCTGTAATCAATGCCTCATGGTGGAATGCTATAATTCGCGCCTCTTTAAGGGTGCCGTTTCATGTCTGCAGTGTTAAACTTCAAAGTCCATTTGTCCGAATTATTCGCGCAGGCATTGCGCGAAATCGCGCCAGAGCAGGCTGGCAATGGCACCACACAAACCGAGATCGTGATCGAACGGCCCAAGATTGCGGCCCATGGCGATTACGCCTGCAACCTGGCGATGCAGCTGGCCAAGCCCTTGCGCAAATCTCCGCGCGAGATTGCGCATGCGCTGATTGCCGCATTGCCGGAGTCCGACGTGATCGGGAAGCTGGAGATCGCCGGCGCGGGCTTCATCAATGTCTTCATCACCACATCAGCGAAGCAGGAGGTGGTGCGGGGCGTTCTGCAAGCCGGCGCGGGCTATGGGCACCTCCATGTCGGCGGCGGCCGCAGGGTGGGGGTAGAATTCGTTTCAGCGAACCCGACCGGACCCCTGCATGTGGGCCATGGACGGGGAGCGGCAGTCGGCGATTGCCTGTGCAATGTGCTGCACGCGGCAGGCTGGAATGTAACACGCGAGTTTTACTACAATGATGCCGGCGTGCAGATCGATAACCTGACGCGATCGGTGCAATTGCGCTGCAAGGGCATCACGCCGGATCACCCTTCATGGCCGGATGAGGGTTACCGCGGCGACTACATCGCGGATGTCGCCGAGGCGTTTATGGCGCAGGAGACGGTGGAGGCGGACGATCAGCACGTCAAGGCGTCGGGAAACGTGAACGATGCGGAGGCGATCCGGCATTTTGCGGTTGCATATCTGCGCCGCGAACAGGACATCGATCTGCGCGCGTTCGGCGTGAATTTCGACGTGTTCTCGCTGGAATCGGCATTGTATGCCGACGGCAAGGTCAAGGAAGCGGTCGACAGGCTGATCGCCAGCGGCCACACCTATGAACAGGACGATGCGCTGTGGCTGCGCACCACCGACTTTGGCGATGACAAGGACCGGGTGATGCGCAAGAGTGACGGCACTTATACCTATTTCGTTCCGGACGTGGCCTATCACCTGGACAAGTGGCGGCGCGGATTTGCCCGCGTCATCAACGAGCAGGGTGCCGACCATCACAGCACGATCACGCGGGTCAGGGCCGGACTGCAGGCCCTGGATGAAGGCATTCCGCAAGGCTGGCCGGACTATGTGTTGCACCAAATGGTGACGGTGTTGCGCAACGGCCAGGAAGTGAAGATTTCCAAGCGCGCGGGCAGTTTCGTCACGCTGCGCGATCTGATCGATGAGGTGGGATGCGACGCGACGCGCTATTTTCTTGCGGCCCGTCATCCCGATTCCCAGCTGGTGTTCGATATCGATCTGGCAAAATCGAAGAGCAACGACAACCCGGTGTACTATATCCAGTATGCCCACGCCCGCATCAGCGGGGTGCTGGCGCTGTGGGAAGGCGAGAGGAAGGCCTTGCTGCAAGCCGATGTGAGCCGGCTCGATAGCGAATACGAGACGACATTGCTGCAAAGGCTGATCGACTATCCGCAGGTAATCGAAAATGCCGCCCAGGATCTGGCACCACACTTGGTCGCATTTTATCTCAAGGACTTGGCGGCCGATTTTCACAGCTACTATAATGCCTCGCGCTTTCTGGTCGAAGATGAGGCGATCAAGTTGGCGCGTCTGGCATTGGCGGCAGCGGTCGCACAAGTGATACACAACGGATTGGCCTTGCTCGGTGTTAGCGCGCCGGAAAAAATGTGAAGCCGTGCTTCGGAAAGAGCGATGAAATCGAACGGAAAGATATGAAAAGGGAAAACGGCAACAAACCGGCGGGGCAACGCAAGGGCGGGGGTTCGTTATGGGTCGGCATTCTTGCCGGCATGGTCATCGGCGTCGCGTTGGCCGCGGCAGTGGCGTGGTTCCTCCGGAAGTCGCCCAGCCCGTTTGTGAACAGGGAGCAGCCGGCTTTGGCTACTCCGGATTCGACGAAGCCGACAACGCCCGCGCAGCAGCCGGCAGCGACAAGCGAAGGCAATCAGCGTTTTCAGTTCTACAAGATATTGACCGACAAGCAGAAGCCACCCTCCGTTGCGCCGTTCGGACCGGCCGAGCAGGCCAAGCCGGTGAAACCCCAGACCACCCCATTCCAGCCGCAGATATTGCAGGCCGGCTCGTTCCCGAATGCGAACGATGCCGAAAACCTCAAGGCAAAGCTGGCATTACTGGGAGTCGAGGCCAGCATCCAGTCCGCGTCGATCAAGGACAAGGGAGTCTGGTACCGGGTACGTGTCGGACCTTACAAAAATGCGGAAGAAATGAACAAGGCGCGCGGATTCCTGAAACAAAACGGGGTGGACAGCACTCCTATGCGTGCTCAATAGTCGCAATTTCAAAACCCTATAGAGGAGCGGTACATGAAGAGTCTTATAAGCAGTCTGATCGTGGCAGTAGCTCTGCTGGCAAGCGGTATCGCGTTGGCAGAGGCGCAACTCGGCAAGGATTACAGTCTGCTGAACCCGCCGCAACCAACCAGCACCAAGAAAATAGAGGTGCTGGAGTTCTTCTTTTACGGCTGTCCGCACTGCTATCATTTGCACCCGCTGCTAAGCGCATGGGACAAGACCAAGCCCAAGGATGTGGAGCTGATTTTCGTGCCCACCGTATTCCGTGATTCCTGGGAGCCGATGGCATATACCTATTACGCGCTGGACAGCATGGGCAAAGAAACGCAGTTGCACGATGCGCTGTACCGCGCCTGGAACGAGGACAATATGGTTCTGGTCGACGAGGACAAGATTGCCGATTTTGTCGCCCAGCACGGCGTGGACCGCGCCAAGTTCATCGCTGCATATAACTCGTTCGCGATGCACAGCATGGTCACGCGCGCAGAACAAATGATACGCGGCTACGGTATCAACGGCACCCCCACGCTGGTGGTGGACGGAAAGTATGTGATCGAGGGCCTGCAGCCGGAAGACACCATCCGGGCATTGAAACAGGTGATCGTGTTGGCGCGCAAGACACACGGTAAATGACAAACTCCCATGCATGCAAAAGCCGCATATTAAGTCCCTGGTCATAAGCGGTGCGTCGAGCGGTTTGGGTCTGGCGCTTGCGCGCCACTATCTTGAGCATGGCGCGGCAGTCGGGGCTTTCGCCAGGCGCGGCGAGTTGCTGCGGGTTCTGGCAGCAGAATTTCCCGGGAAGGTCTCTGGCTACGTGCTGGATGTGCGCGATGCCGCGGCAGTGCAACGGGCCGCCGCCGATTTTATCGCGCGCACCGGAGTGCCGGATGCAGTCATCGCCAACGCCGGGGTAAGCCGCGGCACGCTCACCGAACATGCCGAGGACCTCGATGCGTTCCAGCAGGTGCTGGATATCAATGTGCTGGGCATGGTGAAAACCTTCCAGCCATTCCTGGCGGCGATGCGCGCGCAAGGGCACGGTAAGCTGGTCGGGATTGCCAGTGTCGCGGGTTTTCGCGGCCTGCCCGGTGCCAGCGCCTACTCGGCCTCCAAGGCGGCCGCCATCTCCTACCTGGAATCGCTGCGCGTCGAGCTGCACGGCAGCGGTGTTAAGGTTGTCACGATTTGTCCGGGCTACATCAGGACGCCGATGACCGACATCAACACTTACCGGATGCCGTTCATCCTGGACGCGGACGAAGCGGCGCGGCGCATCGCGCGCGTGATCGAACGCGGCACATCGTTGAAAGTCGTGCCCTGGCAGATGGGGATGGCGGGATGGATGTTGAAGCGGCTGCCGAACCGGCTTTACGACATGCTGTTCGCCAAAGCGCCGCACAAGTCGCGCAAAGTCAAGCTATCCGGCTAGCTTCTTCTTCAGAATCTCGTTCAACTGCGCCGGGTTCGCCTGGCCCTTGCTGGCCTTCATCGCCAGGCCGACGAAAAATCCGAACAGCTTGTCCTTGCCGCCGCGGTATTCCTCAACCTTGTCGGCGTTGGCGGCAATGATCCCGTCGACGATCCTCTCGATCGCGCCGGCATCCGAAACCTGTTTCAGTCCCCTGCCCTCGATGATCGCATCGGGCCTGCCGCCCTCCGTCCACATCGTGCGAAATACTTCCTTCGCGCCCGCGTTGGAAATTGTCCCGTCTGCAATGCGTTTGAGCATGCCGCCCAGTTGTTCCGGAGAGATAGGGCACTGCGTGATGTCGAGTCCGTCGCGGTTCAGTTGCGCGCCGACCTCCCCGATGATCCAGTTGGCGCACATCTTGGCCTGACCGGGAACGGTGCTCAGGGTGGCTTCGAAGAAATCCGCCACCTCGCGCGAAGCAGTGAGTATGCCAGCGTCGTAGGATGATAGTCCGAAGTCCTTCATATAACGATTTCGTCTTGTTTCTGGCAATTCCGGCAGCGACGCGCGCGCCTGTTCGAGCATCGCGGGCGTGATGTCCAGCGGCAACAGGTCGGGATCGGGGAAGTAGCGGTAGTCGTGCGCTTCTTCCTTGCTGCGCATCATGCGCGTTTCGCCGGTATCCGGATTGAACAGCACGGTAGCCTGTTGTATCTTCCCGCCGTTCTCAAGTGTGTCGATCTGCCATTGCACCTCGTAGTCGATGGCCTGCTGCATGAACTTGAACGAGTTGAGGTTCTTGATCTCGCGGCGCGTGCCGAGCGGTTCGCCCGGGCGCCGCACCGACACGTTGACATCGCAGCGGAACGAGCCTTCCTGCATGTTGCCGTCGCAAATGCCGATCCAGCGCACCAGCGAGTGCAGCGCTTTGGCATAGGCCACCGCCTCGGCCGCGGAACCCATGTCCGGCTCCGAAACGATCTCCAGCAGCGGCGTGCCGGCACGGTTCAGGTCTATGCCGGTCATGCCATGAAAATCCTCGTGCAGCGATTTGCCGGCGTCTTCCTCGAGGTGGGCGCGGGTGATGCGCACCGTTTTTTCATAAGGCTTTGCGTTCCCCGCAAGGGGCTCGACCTGTATGGTCAGCGCGCCCATCCCCACCACCGGCAGGTCGAACTGGCTGATCTGGTAGCCCTTGGGCAGATCCGGGTAAAAATAATTCTTGCGCGCGAACACCGAGCGCGGTGCGATGTGCGCACCGATCGCCAGCCCGAACTTGATCGCGCGTTCCACCGCGCCCTTGTTCAGTACCGGCAGCACGCCGGGCAGCGCGAGGCTCACCGCATCAGCCTGTGTGTTCGGCTCGGCGCCATAGGCTGTCGATGCCCCCGAGAATATTTTGCTGTTGGTCGACAGCTGGGTGTGCACTTCCAGCCCGATGACGATTTCCCATTGCTTGCTCATGTCGTTACAACCCGATGTTTTGCGGCGCGCGACCATGATGACCGGTCGCCAACTGGTACTGGTGCGCGACATTCAGCATGCGCGCCTCGCCGAAATAGTTGCCGATGATCTGCAGTCCGACTGGACGGCCGTTGCGGCCGAAACCCGCCGGGATCGACATGCCGGGCAACCCGGCAAGATTCACGGCGATGGTATAGATGTCGGACAGGTACATCTGCACCGGGTCATCGCCTTTCTCGCCCAGATTGAATGCGGTGGAAGGACTGGTCGGACCCATGATCATGTCGCATCGCTTGAATGCGTCGTCAAAATCCTGCGCGATCAGGCGGCGGATCTTTTGCGCCTGAAGGTAATAGGCGTCGTAATAGCCGTGCGACAGCACGTACGTCCCGATCATGATGCGGCGTTTCACTTCATCGCCAAAACCCTGCGCGCGGCTTCTTTCATACATGTCGGTGAGGTCGCCGTATTCCGGCGCGCGATAGCCGTAGCGCACGCCGTCGTAGCGCGACAGGTTGCTGGAAGCCTCCGCCGGGGCCAGCACGTAATAAACCGGCACCGCCAGTCTTGAATTCGGCAGGCTGAGGTCGACGATGGTTGCCCCGAGTTTCCTGTATTCGTCAATCGCGGCATGCACGCAAGCGGCGACGTCCTGTGCCAGGCCTTCGGCAAAGAATTCCCCGGGTAGTCCGATGCGCAGGCCCGCCAGCGGCTGGTCCAAGTCGCGCGTGTAATCCTCCTTGTCGCGCTGCAGACTGGTGGAATCGCGGGCGTCGAAGCCGGTCATTACGTTCAGCAACAACGCAAGATCCTCCGCGTTGCGCGCCATCGGTCCGGCCTGGTCCAGGCTGGAGGCGAACGCGATCATGCCATAGCGCGACACCGTGCCGTAAGTCGGCTTGATGCCGGAGATGCCGCACAGCGCGGCGGGCTGCCGTATCGAACCGCCGGTGTCGGTTCCGGTCGCGGCAGCGCACAGCCGCGCCGCCACCGCGCAGGCCGCGCCACCCGAACTGCCGCCGGGCACGGCATCTTGATCCCAGGGATTCTTCACCGTACCGAAGTACGATGTTTCGTTGCTTGACCCCATCGCGAATTCGTCCATGTTGGTCTTGCCCAGGTTCACCGCCCCGGCGTCATTGAACTGCGCGATGACGTGCGCGTCGAAGGGTGCGATGAAGTTTTCCAGCATCTTCGAACCGCAGGTGGTGCGCCAGCCCTTCGCGCAAAAGATGTCCTTCTGCGCGATCGGAATGCCGGTGAGCGGTTCCCCGTTCCCGGCGGCCAGCCGCGCATCCGCCGCGCGCGCCTGCGCCAGGCTGGTTGCCGCGCTGGTGGTGATGTAGGCGTTCAACGCGGGATTGAACCGGGCGATGCGGTCGAGATAGAGCTGCGTCAGCTCCATACTGCTGATCTTTCGGGCGCGCAATGCACTGCCGATTTGTTGCAAACTTGAATTGAGCATGTTCGGGATTATTCGATGACTTTTGGCACCAGATACAGGCCTGCCTCGACCTGGGGCGAGCCTTTGTATTGCGGGGCAATGGACTGGAACAGTTCGCGCTGGTCGGATTCCGTTACGACATCTTCGCGCAGCCGCTGGGACACGTCCTGGGCATGGGACATGGGAGTGATCCCTTTGGTATCAATTGCCTGCATTTCGGCGATGAGTTCGAAAATCCCGGAAAGTTGCGCACGGGACGATTCGATTTCCGCTTCCGTCATCGCCAGGCGTGCAAGCCGGGCAACTTTGCGGACATCTGCATTGGTCAGGATCATGGTGGGGGACATAGCAAAAACTTTATGGGATAGGGCTAATAGGGTATCATATAAGGGTTTATTGGCGCACCACTTTGACTACAGGACACGACATGTTTGGATTTTTGAAAGGCTATTTTACGAATGATTTGGCGATTGACCTTGGCACGGCAAATACCCTGATCTGGGTGCGCGGACAAGGCATCGTGCTGGATGAACCGTCGGTGGTGGCGATCCGCCAGGAGGTCGGGCCGAATGGCAAGAAGGTCGTCCAACAGGTCGGGCTTGCCGCTAAGCAGATGATGGGCCGCACGCCGGGCAGCATCAGCGTGATCCGCCCGATGAAGGATGGCGTGATCGCCGACTTCACGGTTACCGAGCTGATGCTCAAGCATTTTATCCGCAAGGTATACAAGGCGGGAATTTTAAGCCCAAGTCCGCGTATCGTGATCTGCGTGCCGTGCGGTTCGACCCAGGTGGAACGGCGCGCGATCCGCGAATCGGCGGTTGGTGCGGGCGCACGCCGGGTGGAGCTGATCGAAGAGCCGATGGCGGCGGCGATCGGCGCAGGCCTGCCGGTGGAAGAGGCGACGGGCTCGATGGTGGTGGATATCGGCGGCGGCACCACCGAGGTCGGCGTGATGTCGCTGGGCGGCGCGGTGTATTCCGGATCGGTGCGCGTTGGCGGAGACAAGTTCGACGAGGCGATCATCAATTACATCCGCCGCAATTACGGCATGCTGATCGGCGAATCCACCGCAGAACAGATCAAGAAGACCATCGGCTCCGCCTTCCCGGGCAGCGAGGTGCGAGAGATGGAGGTGACCGGGCGTAATCTGGCCGAAGGTGTGCCGCGCAGTTTCACCATTTCCAGCAATGAAGTGCTCGAGGCGATGACCGATCCGCTTAACAACATCGTCAGCGCGGTGAAGACGGCACTTGAGCAGACTCCACCGGAACTTGGCGCCGATATCGCGAACAAAGGCATGGTGCTGACGGGCGGCGGTGCGCTGCTACGCGACCTGGATCGACTGCTGATGGAGGAAACCGGCTTGCCGGTATTAATCGCCGATGATCCTTTGACCTGTGTGGTGCGCGGTTCCGGCATCGCGCTGGAACACATGGACAAGTCGACCAGCATTTTCACCACTGAATAATTTCACTGCCCTGTGGGGGAATAGAAAGCGCAATTCTGCCCGGCGCAGTTGCGTTTCCATACCGGGCTTTTTCCCAAAGATCAGCGATGGAATTTAGTTGATAGACAACACGCAATCTTTACAGTTTTTCAATCGCGGCCCCAGCCCGGTGGTCCGTCTGGTTTTCTTCGCGGTACTCTCGCTATTGCTGTTGTTTGTGGACGCCCGCTATCGGTACCTGGAATCGACACGCAGCGCGTTATCGGTCCTGATCTCGCCGATTCAGCGTCTGGCGACACTGCCGGGCGCATTGTGGCAACAGGCCGGCGATTTTTTCATTACGCAGAGCAAGCAGCGTGAACTGGGGCAGCAGAACGAACAACTGAAACTGCAGCATGAGAGCGACGCCGCGCAATTGCTGCAGTTAACGGCGCTGGAACTGGAAAACCAGCATTTGCGTGGTTTGGACGCGTTGCCGATACGCAGCGAGTTCACCACCAGCCTGGTCGAAGTGATTTATGCCGAGCGCGATGTATTCAGGCGCAAGGTCCTCGTCAACAAGGGTTCAGAAGCCGATGTGAAACTCGGACAAGTGGTGATGGATGATGTCGGTATCGTCGGCCAGATCACCCGCGTCTATCCATGGCTTTCCGAAGTCACTCTGATTACCGAAAAGGATCAGGCCGTCCCGGTGCAGGTGCAGCGCAACGCATTGCGCACCATCGTGTTCGGCTCCGGAGACACCAGCCAGTTGTCGCTGCGTTATATGCCGGCCAGCGCGGATATCCAGAACGGCGATGTACTGGTTACCTCGGGCATAGACGGCACCTACCCGCCGGGCATTCCGGTCGCGAGAGTGATCAAGATCGAGCACGATGCTGCGTATCCGTTCCTGAACGTGACCTGCCTGCCGATCGCCGGCGTGGATAATCACCGCCACCTGTTGATATTGTCCGGTTTGCCCAAGCTGCCCGATCGTCCGCAGGAAAAATCACCCGCTGAAAATTCCGGCAATATGGTGAAATCACGGAGAAACAATTAGATGTCCTCTCCTGCCATGCAGGCCAGGACGGAAATCCAGCGGCCGGTCAGCAATACCTTTATCGTTTCGACCATTCTGGCAGCGCTGTTCCTGAACGGGCTCCCCTGGTCGGGCCTCGGGCTGATGTTGCGGCCGGACTTCGTTGCCATGGTATTGCTGTATTGGTGCATGCACAAGCCATTGCGTATCGGGATCGGGTTGTCCTGGGTGGTGGGCATACTTGCCGACGTGTCGGATGCCACCCTGTTTGGCCAGCACGCGCTGGCTTATACGCTGCTTGCCTTCGGCGGAGTGGTGCTGCACCGCAGGCTGCAGATGTTCGATTTGCGCCAGCAGACCATTCAGGTGTTCGGTATTTTCGCGCTGACCTACGCAGTCTATGTGGTGGTGAGTTGGCAGGCGAACGGAGACGTGGTATGGCCCTACCTGCTTGGCTGCGTGACCTCGACCCTGCTCTGGATGCCCCTCAGCTTGATGCTCCGGAAAATGCGGCAATTCAGATTGGATCGTAGTCGTCCATGAACAAGCGCGTTGAGTTCAAAAACCACCAGCGTGAGATTTTTTTCTTCCAGTTGAGGTTGTTCTTCGGCATCGGTTTCGTGCTGGTATTGCTGGCTGTCCTTTTGGCGCGTTTTGTCTATCTTCAGGGGGTGCGCCACAGTTATTACCAGACGCTGTCGGAAAACAACCGCATCGCCATCATTCCGATCGTTCCCAACCGCGGCCTGATACTTGACCGCAACGGCGTGGTGCTGGCGCGCAACTATTCCGGCTACACGCTGGAGATCAACCCCAATAAAACAGCGGATATCGAGGCCACGATAAACAATCTGGCCACGCTGATAGAGATTACCAACAAGGATCGCAGACGCTTCAAAAAGCAGCTCGACGAGAGCCACAATTTTGAGACACTGGTGATCCGTGATCACCTCAGCGATGTTGAAGTCGCGCGTTTTGCCGCGCAGCAATATCGCTTTCCGGGTGTCGAGATCAAGGCGCGATTGTTTCGCGATTACCCGTTCGGTGAAAATACCTCCCATATGCTCGGTTATATCGGGCGCATCAACGATGCCGATGAGGCTCAACTTGAGGAGGACGGCCTGACCGCAAATTATCGCGGCTCCGATTACATCGGCAAGACCGGTCTGGAACAGAGCTACGAAAGCGATCTGCACGGCACCACCGGCATTGAACAGGTTGAAGTGGACGCAAACGGCCGCGCGGTGCGGGTGCTATCGCGCACCGCGCCCGTCCCAGGCAATACGCTGGTATTGAGCATCGATATAAAGTTGCAGCAGATTGCCGAGAAAGCGTTTGGCCAATATCGCGGCGCGCTGGTTGCGATAGACCCGAATAGCGGCGAGGTGCTGGCCTTCGTCAGCAAGCCCGGGTATGACCCCAACCTGTTCATTGACGGCATCGATCCGCAAAGCTGGGATGAATTGAACAATTCGCCCGATAAACCGCTCACCAACCGGGCGTTGCAAGGGCAATATCCGTCGGGTTCAACCATCAAGCCGTTCATGGCGCTGGCAGGACTGTATTACCACATCCGCACCCCGGAGCAAACCATCAACGATCCCGGTGTCTACTATTTGCCGGGCAGCAGCCGGCAGTATCGCGACTGGAAACCCGGGGGGCACGGCTTGGTGAACATGTTCAAGGCCATACAGATGTCTTGCGACACTTATTTCTATGGCCTGGCAAACGATATGGGCATAGATGACATATACAACTACTTGTCGCGCTTTGGCTTTGGCAAGAAAACGGGTATCGACCTGGAGGGCGAAGCGTCCGGTTTGCTGCCTTCGCGAGACTGGAAAATGAAGCGCTATAATCAAATATGGTATCCGGGGGACACCGTATCGGTCGGGATCGGACAGGGCTATAGCCTGGTCACCCCTATGCAGCTGGCATTCGCTACTGCAACGGTGGCAAACAACGGCGTGGCATACCAGCCACATCTGGTAAAAGAAGTGCAAAGTCCGCTCAGCAGCGAGAATCGTTCCATCGACACGCAACCCCTGTATGATTTGCACATCGACCCCAAGGCGCTGGACCTTGTCAGGCGCGCAATGATCGCGGTCACGCAGCCCGGCGGCACGGCGGTATATGCATCCTTGGGTGCGTCCTATAATATTGCCGGCAAGACCGGTACGGCACAGGTCGTTGCGATGAAGCAGGGAGAGAAATATAACGCGAAGGATTTCAGCGAGCGGCATCGGGACCATGCCTGGTTCATCGCCTATGCCCCTGCCGAAGCCCCCCGGATCGCAGTGGCGGTGCTGGTCGAGAACGGCGGCCATGGCGGCACCACGGCGGCGCCCATTGCGCGCAAGGTATTCGATTACTACCTGCTCGGCAAGGAGCCGAAGCCCTTGACTCCCGCGGAAGTGAAAGAGGAAGGCGAACATGACTAGGCGACAACTATGGGATCGTCTCATCTCGCATATCGACCGGCAGCTGCTGCTGGGCATCAGCCTGCTTCTGCTGACCAGCCTGTTGGTGTTGTACAGTGCCGATAATGCAAGCTGGGACCGCCCGATGGGCCAGTTGCGCAACATTCTGGTGGCGTTGGCATGCATGTGGGTCGTTGCCAACCTGCCATTGCATTACCTGATGCGCACCGCGGTGCCGATCTATGTGCTGGGAATGGTATTGCTCGTCGGCGTGGCGCTGTTCGGCGAGATCAGTCACGGCGCGCGACGCTGGCTGAACCTCGGCTTGATGACCATCCAGCCATCCGAATTGATGAAGATCGGCGTGCCGATGATGATGGCTTGGTATTTCGAGCGGCATGAAGCCACGCTTACGCTGAAGAATTATTTTATCGCCGCGCTGCTGTTGCTGATGCCGATACTGCTGATCGCGCGCCAGCCCGATCTGGGCACGTCGCTGCTGATTTCCGCGAGCGGGTTTTATGTGCTGTTCCTGGCCGGCCTGAGCTGGCGCGTGATGGGCGCCATGCTCGTTGCCGGTATCGCCAGCGCGCCGGTGATGTGGTCGATGATGCACGAATATCAGCGCCATCGCATCATGATGCTGCTCGATCCTTCTCAGGACGCGCTTGGCAACGGTTATCACACCATCCAGGCAAGCATCGCAGTGGGATCCGGCGGAATTCTCGGAAAAGGCTACCTGAACGGCACCCAGACCCATCTCGATTTTTTGCCCGAACGCACCACCGATTTCATCTTCGCGGTCTATTCCGAAGAGTTTGGATTGATCGGCAATCTGATCCTGCTGTCGCTATACGCCCTGGTAATCTGGCGCGGCTTCATCATCACCTCTCATGCCTCGACTTATTTCACCCGATTGATGGCGGGTTCGATCACGCTGACCTTCGCAACCTATGCATTCGTCAACATGGCCATGGTCAGCGGCATCCTTCCGGTGGTTGGCGTGCCTTTGCCGCTAATCAGTTATGGCGGAACATCCATGCTGACCCTGTTGCTCGGCTTTGGTATGCTGATGAGCATAGAGACGCACAAGAAACTCGTTAAAACTTGATAAATCAGCCACGCCGCCAGCAACCTTCAATCGGTGATAAAAGCCTCCGGTTGAATGACAGTCCGGCGGAGGTTGAATAATAGGAGATTGAATGTCTAAAAAAGCTGTCGTATTAATCGCCACAACACTCTTGCTCGCTGCCTGCGGCACCGTTCCGCAGCGCAAGGAGGTCACCCCGGGTTCTTCCGCCGGACCGAGCGGCGGAGGCTACCTCCCCGGCGATGGCCCCGGCAAGAATATCCCGGTCAATCTCGATGCGATCCCGGATGCTGTGCCAAAAGTCGAGCCGTTGCACCGCTATGCCAACCGGCCCTATATCGCGCTCGGCAAGACCTATACGCCGATGACCGTGGTCGGAAATTTCAGGGAGCGGGGTTTGGCCTCGTGGTATGGAAAAAAATTCAACGGCGAGCGAACATCGAGCGGAGAGATTTATGACATGTATGCCATGACCGCCGCCCATCCGACGCTTCCGCTGCCCAGCTATGCCCGGGTCACGAATCTCGCCAATCACAAGTCGGTCATCGTGCGCATCAATGACCGGGGGCCGTTCATGAATGATCGCATCATCGATCTTTCCTATACCGCGGCATACAAGCTGGGCGTGATTGCCGACGGCAGCGCGGAAGTGGAAGTGGAGAGTATCGACCCCAATGTCACAGTCAACGCCGTAGCCGCCAGCACGGTACAAAGCCAACCGCTGGAAAGCAGCCCGCCTGTTAATTTGGTTGCGCTGCCTGCCAACGCCGCCGCTTCTTCCGTTGCTGCCGTCTCGGCAGTCTCCGCTGTGGCTGCCACCCCGGAGAACCCAACTCCGGCCACTGCGGCTCCGGTTGCACTTTCGCCACTGCAAAGCAAGGATACGGCCGTATATCTGCAGCTCGGTGCATTCAAGACACAGGAGGCCGCTGAAGCGTATCTGGCGAAAATGCGCAGCGAACTTGGAGACAATGGCAAGCAGCTCAAACTTTCCAACAAGGACGGGTTGGTGCGTGTGCATATCGGGCCGTATGCAAGCCAGAGCGAAGCGCGCAGCAGCGCGGACAGCATGGAAGCCAAGCTTGGATTCAAGCCGATGGTGAATTTGCCGTAGATCGGGTTTGCTGTTTTTTCGCCAAGCCGATATCAAGGCCATGCGCGATGACCTCGGGAATTGCAAGGCCATAAATCGCTTTTGCGGGTATGCAGCGACCGAGCGGCCCGGATAACAGGAATGGCCCGACGTGCTACAAAAAAAAGGGGTTGGGCATTTGCCCAACCCCTTCCTGATTTATGGTGCTGCCGTTAATCGAGTGTATGTATAAAATCGTCCCGGCGGTTCTCTTTCCAGCATTTTTCCTCATGGCATGTGAGGCGCGGCTTTTCAGAGCCAAAGCTTACTGTCTTGATCTGTTGCGCGAGCACGCCCGATAATTCCAGGCTGTTTTGTGCAGCGCTGGCTCGTCTTTGGCCCAGCGCCAGGTTATATTCGGCGCTGCCGCGTTCGTCGCAATTGCCCTGGATTGTGACGATGTCGTTCTTATGGGCCTTGATGAAATCAGCCTGCTTCTGCAGGACATCTCGGTACTCCGGACCGATGACGGACTTGTCCAGATCGAAGTAGATGCTCTGCTGTTGAAGATTTTGTATTTCAGCGGCTAATTTTTTCGATTCCAGATCGGCCGCAGAAACGGTGGCAGTTGTAACACTTTGTGTCGGTGGCGCGCCGTTTTCGACCGCTTGAGGCGCTGGTTTTGGGGTGCTAGCACAGGCTGCAAAAAGAAGTGAAGCGAAAACAACTGCAATTTTTTTCATGTTTATTATCCTTGTTGGAAAGTTAAGGCCATTGAAGCATTAGTAAAACGCTTTCATTGCATTTAAAGTGACATCAATGAAGATTAAATAAATATGATAGCCAGGGGGTATAATATTGAGGAAGCATTGGATGCAGTAAATTAAGGGGATACAACAAATTGAGTAAGCGCAGCAAAAGCCAGCTTTCACTTCAAGTGCTCAAGAAATTTCGCATCATTTACGGTTCCATCCGCCAGCAATTCCGCGAAGTGGAACAAAATTTCGGTGTCACGGGATCACAGTTGTGGATATTGCACGAAGTTGCAAAAACCCCCTGCATCGGTGTTTCCGAACTTGCCAATCGCTTATCCATTCACCAATCGACCTGCAGTCAGCTTGTTGAAAAGCTCGTAAGTCGCGGCCTGATCACCAAAGAACGGAGCAAGGAAGACCAGCGCCGGGTAGGGGTGTGTTTGACGGAAGGCGCTGCAAAAATTCTGGGCAATGCTCCGGGCCGGCCAAAGGCATACTGCCGGAAGCATTGCAGGAACTTGCCAGAATCGGCGTTGCAAGCTCTGGATAACTCCTTGATCCAGGTGATAGAGCAATTGCGTATCCGGGACAACAATTATGCCGATAAACCTTTGTCGGATTTGTAGGAGCCGGCATGTTGATGCAATACCCTGGACTGCCTGATGCTCGGGGAACCCCCATACTCTGCCGTAAGACGAACCCAGCCATCTTTGGTGGCCGTTGCCGGGCTTCCAGCGTTGCCGGTTGACGGGGTTCAGTACAGCAAGTTGATCAATTGATTCTCAATACCAACCCCTTCAAATATGCCCCCTCCGGGAAACTCAGCAACACCGGATGATCGGCGCTGGCGTGCAGGTGATGCACGATCTGCGCATCCACTCCAGCGTCGAGTGCCGCGCCGGCGACGATCTTCTGGAACAGGTCCTCGCTGATGCCGCCCGAGCAGGAGTAGGTACACAACAGTCCGCCGGGTCTAAGCAACTTGAAGGCCAACAGGTTGATATCCTTGTAGCCGCGCGCGGCTTTCTCGGCGAAGGCGGCAGTGGGGGCAAACTTGGGCGGGTCGAGGATGATCAGGTCGAATTTCCGGTTCTGGTCGCGCAGCGTGCGCAGCGCTTGGAACACGTCGGCGCATTGCCACTCTGCACGGGACTGATCCAGTCCATTCAAGCCGAGATTATGCTGTGCAATCCGCAGTGCTTCTTCCGATGCGTCTATGGACAGTAACGACTTCGCGCCGCCGCGCAGAGCATACAGCGAAAAACCGCCTGTGTAGCAAAAGCAGTTCAGCACATCACGATCGGCAGCCAGGGTTTCGGTGAGCGCGCGATTGTCGCGCTGGTCGAGATAGAACCCGGTCTTCTGTCCTTCCGCCACATCCACCCTGAATCGCAGGCCGTTCTCGGTCACTTCCACGCTGTCCGGCAAGGTGCCACGCAGCGGGCGATTGCGCGGTGCCAGCCCTTCCAGCGCGCGCGAATCGGAATCGGAGCGTTCGTAGATGCACAGCGGATCGCACCGTTCCTGCAAAAGGTCGGCAATGGTGTCGCACCAGCGTTCCGGTCCCGCGCTGCCGATCTGCATCACCAGCACGTCGCCGTAGCGGTCCACGATCAGCCCCGGCAGGCCGTCGGACTCGGCATGGATAAGGCGCAACCCGTTGCTGCTTTTCCCGAGATCCAGTTCATTGCGTTCCGCCAACGCATTTGAAATCTTGCCGCGAAAAAAGTCGGCGTCGATTTTATCCGCTTCGCGCCACGACCAGATCCGTGCGGCGATTTGCGAATCCGGGTTGCAGGCCGCCCAGCCTAGAAAATTTCCCGCGCTGTCGCGCACCGGCAGCGTGTCGCCGCTGACCACCATGCCGTCCACACGCTCGATCGCACCGGAAAATATCCAAGGATGGCGGCGCAGCAGGGACTTCTCGCGTCCCGGCTTGAGGATGATGCAGGCAGGTGCGTCGGTTGCGCCGCTCCGCGCCGTGCTGCGGTTAAGCCGGATATCGCCAGTCTGCACGTTGGGTCTGCCGCGATGGCGATAATCGCGGTTTCCGCGCGATGAACGATTCGGCGCGGAAGGTGAACTCGTCTTTTGCCTAGTCATGGATTCTCTCGGGATTTTTTCCTGGCGCGCGGATGTGCGGCATCGTAGATCTTGCTGAGATACTGGAAATCGAGATGGGTATAGACCTGGGTAGTGGAAATGCTGGCGTGGCCAAGCATCTCCTGCACGGCACGCAGATCGCCGGAAGACTGCAGCACATGGGTTGCGAACGAGTGACGCAGCAGGTGGGGATGAACGTTGCTGGTGACACCCTGTTTGATCCCCCATTGCTTCATGCGCAGTTGCACCACGCGCGGGGAAATGCGCGAGCCGCGCTCGCCGACGAACAGCGCAATTTCACCTTCTCTGGCCAGCTGGCTGCGGGCCACCAGCCAGGCTTTGAGTGCGACGATCGCAAACTTGCCCAGCGGGACGATACGGGTCTTGCTGCCCTTGCCAGTCACGCGAACCTCACCCGAAGCAATGTCCGCCCGCATCGGTTCAACGTCGAGAGCGACCAGTTCGGCCAGACGCAACCCGGACGAGTAAAACAATTCGAACATTGCCTTGTCGCGTATCGCGACAATGGTGTCGGTCGGCAGGTCGACCATGCGTGTCGCCTCGTCCGGCGACAACGCCTGCGGCAGTGCCTTCGGCGATTTGGGTGCGCGAAGACCGGTGCAGGGATTGTTGACCAGGCCATGATCACGCATCAGGTACGTGAAAAAGCCGCGCCAGGCCGACAGCAGCCGCGCCAGCGAGCGTCCGCCCAAGCCATTGCCGTGCAGTTGTGCGATATAACGGCGAATATGATGTATCTTCAGGTCGGCAAGCGGAGTGTCGGCGGCCAGTTCGAACAGACGCCGGAGGTCGCGTGCATAATTTTCCGCGGTCAGTTCGGAATACCGCTTTTCGTTGCGCAGCCAAGCCAGGAACCCGCTCAGGTATTGCTGGTTCGGCAATAGAGTATCCGGCATGACTTAGCAGAACTTTTGCATTACCGTGTCACTGTTGCAGGAAGGGGTGCGCCGCACTGCCGACTGCTTCGGCGATGCGTTGCAGAAACACGGTACCCATCTCAGGGTAAAAGCGCTGCTTGTCTTCGCTTGCCAGTACCAGCAGGCCGACAGTCTCGTTGCCCGTTCGCAGCGGCAAGAAGGCATAGGAGTGCAATTGCGCGGCCTGTTCGCCGAACCATGTCGCGGTATCGTGTGCCGCATGGTGGAGGCAGACCGGCTGTTGCTGAGCATCGGCGAATGCAAGGACTTCCGCGCTGGGCGGATCAGTCTGCCAGAGATGCAGCACGGTGTGCGGTATGGAAAAGATTTCGCGCAACAGGCGTGGGATCATTTCCTGAAGTGAAGCCAAGTCTCGAGCGGCGAATAGCGCGACGACGAATTGATGCACCTTGTGCTGCAGGGCATCGTTATCCTGCGCAAACGCGAGCATTTCGCCCAGACGCTTTTCCAGTTCCTTGTTCTTTTCCCGCAACGCGAGCAATTGGCGCTCGCTCAATGAAATCGTGCGCCCGCCATGCGGGTGGGGAAGATTGATCTGCGCCAGCGTTTCGGCGTGTTCCTCGAAGAACCGGGGGTTGTTCTGCAAATATTGCGCGACTTCTTCTGCTCTCATGACGCTCACCCTATATATTGATTTCGCCCTCGAATACGCTGATTGCCGGACCTGTCATCGACACCGGCAGCCCATCGCCATCCCAGCTAACCGTCAGCAAGCCGCCGCGTGTGGCCACGTTCACCGGGCTGTCCAGCAAAGCGCGGCGTATGCCGGCGACGACCGCGGCACAGGCACCCGTTCCGCACGACAGCGTTTCGCTCGCACCGCGTTCATATACACGCAGCCGCAGGGAATGGCGATCCATGACCTGCATGAATCCCGCGTTGACGTGCTTGGGAAAACGCGGATGATGTTCGATCAGCCGACCCAGCTTTTCAACCGGCGCATGCTCGACATCATCAACGAGTTGAACGGCATGGGGATTGCCCATAGACAGCGCGCTGATCTCAAGTACCTTTCCGCCGACTTCCAGCGGTTCGCAGATCGCACCGCTGCCGCCCTCGAAGGGAACAAGCGCCGGATCAAAAATCGGCGGGCCCATGTTGACCGTGATACGCCCGTCCTGTTCGAGACGCGGTCTGATCAGACCGCCGCGGGTCTCCACCAGAATCTCACGCTTGCTGGTAAGTTGCTGGTCATGCACGAAACGCATGAAGCAGCGCGCGCCGTTGCCGCACTGTTCGACTTCTCCGCCGTCCGCGTTGAAGATGCGATAGCGAAAATCGGCTTCTTTGTCCTGTGCTTTTTCGACGATCAAAATCTGGTCGCAACCCACCCCGAAATGCCGGTCTGCAAGCAGTCGCAGTTGTTCAGGAGTGAGCTGGATGTTCTGCCGCACGCCGTCGATCATCACGAAGTCGTTGCCGGCGCCATGCATTTTTGTAAATTTTAGGCTCATCCGTTCAATTCCCTATGCCTGAAACAATCGGTGGTATGGTCGTTGACCATGCCGGTGGCCTGCATCAGGGCGTAGCAGATGGTGCTGCCGACAAATTTGAAGCCGCGCCGTTTCAGCTCCTTGCTCATCGCGTCCGACTCGGGCGTGCTTGCCGAAATATCGGCCGGGCTGCGCCAGTTGTTCATTTTCGGCCTTCCGTCGACGAAGCGCCAGATGAAGGCATCAAAGCTCCCGAATTCGTCCTGCAGGTCGAGAAACTTCTGCGCGTTGATGACCGCGGCCGCCACTTTCAGGCGATTGCGCACGATCCCGGCGTTCTGCAGCAGCGATTCTATTTTATTTGCGCCATAAGCGGCAATGCGTGCAGCGTCAAAATCATCGAAAGCGGCCCGATAGTTTTCGCGCTTGCGCAGGATGGTGATCCAGCTCAGGCCTGCCTGCGCCCCTTCCAGGATCAGAAATTCGAACAGTGAGCGGTCATCGTGCAGCGGTACGCCCCATTCGGTGTCGTGATATTGCTGGTACAGGATATCGTCGCCAGCCCAGGCGCAGCGCGGCAATGCGATGCTTTCCGGGCCATGGTGCGCAGGGTTCATGACGGCCGCGCCCCTGACCGTACCACCTCTCGCCACAAGCACAGGTCCATCACCACGGTGATGCCTGCTTCCCAGGCGCGCAGTGCGGCCGGTTCGTTTACCACGCCTTCCTGCAGCCACAGATTCCTGATGCCGAGCCTGATGCAGCTTTCCACGATGGAGGGCACATGTTCGGATGCGCGAAAAACGTCCACGATGTCCGGAACTTCGGGCAGGCTTTCCAGGTCGGGATAGGCCTTTTCGCCCAATACCTCGGCAATCATCGGCCGCACCGGGATGATGCGGTAACCAAAGCCTTGCAATCCCTGCGCAACGCGAAAGCTGGGGCGTGCCGGGTTGGGTGACAGGCCCTGCACGGCTACGCTATGCACTTTGCGCAGCAGACGGCTGATTTCATCTGCTCCGGGATTGGTAAATTGCATTTAGCTGTCCTAGTAGGTTGCTCGGCCGGGGTTACAGGTTCGGGTACCATTTTACGCGCGACCGATGAACTTCTGCATCATTGGATCGCGGCAGCTTTGCCGCACGCAAAGTCGATTAATCATTCAAGCAGGCGTCATCCGGTACCTCGTTTGCGCTTCGGAACGGAAGTTCAGCAATCGAGAATGGCGTTTGAGAAGTGATCCGGGCCCGAAACACTGGGCAATGCCGATATTGTGCATGGAAAACCCAGTCGCACAGCGCGCAGTTACACGGCGAGGTAACGCTGCAATACGTCCGGTTGCGCCTTGATTTCCCGGGCCGGGCCTTCGTGCACGATATGTCCATTATTGATGATATAGACGCGCTGCGCCAGTGCCAGCGTCGCCGCGAGATTTTGTTCCACCAGCACGATGGTCTGCCCGGCGGCGGCAAGCTCGCGGCATGCCACCATCAGGTCGCGCACGATCACCGGTGCCAGCCCTTCGAACGGCTCGTCCAGCAGGATGATCTTGGGGTCGCGGATCAACGCGCGGGCAATCGCCAGCATTTGCTGTTCCCCGCCGGACAAGTCGGTGCCGCTGCTGCCGCGCCGTTGTCTGAGCCGCGGGAACATTTCGTAGATTCGGTCCAGCGGCCATTTGTTCGGTGCAGTGAGGGCGGCAAGGTTCAGGTTTTCCTCGACATCAAGACTGCCGAAAATCCGGCGGTCTTCATGCACAAGCTGCATGCCGGCTTGCGCGATGGTGTGGCTTTTTTTCCCGACCAACTCGACGCCGTCAAGTTTTACCGATCCGGCGCGCGGTGTGACCACGCCCATCAGGCTTTTCAGGGTTGTACTCTTGCCGGCGCCGTTGCGGCCGAGCAGCGCTACCACCTCGTTTTTTTCCACGCGCAGCGAGACATCGAAGAGGATGTGCGAATCCCCGTAATAGCTGTGCAGCCCGTTGACTTCCAGCAGGCTCATAGTTTGAACTCCTCTTGCACGCCGCCAAGGTACGCTTCCTGCACCTTGGCGTTTCCCTTGATCTCATCGGGAGTGCCTTCGACCAGCACACGGCCTTCCTGCAGCACCGTAATGCGCTCGGCCAGTTCGAACAGCGCGTCCATGTCGTGATCGATGATGATCATGGTGCGGCCCTGGCTGATCGACTTCAGAAGCTTGACCGTTTCGACCCGTTCCTGCGGACTCATGCCCGCGAGCGGTTCGTCAAGCAGCAGCAGGGATGGCGACGACGCGAGCGCAAGACCCACCTCGAGGCGGCGCTTCTCGCCATAGGCGAGCTCCGACACGGGCGTGTCGCAGCGTCCGGTCAGGTTGACCAGTTCCAGCGTGTGTTCCACGTGTTCGTTCAACCCGGGCACATTCGACAGGCTGGACAGCATGTCCAGCCGGAACTTGCCGCGCAGTTCGGCCAAGGCCGATATCGTCAGGTTCTGGCGCACCGTCAGGCTGTTGAACAGCTGGTTGACCTGGTAGCTTTTGGTCAAGCCGAGCTGACAGACGTCGGTCACGCTCATGCCGGTGATGTCGCGGCCCTCGAACAGGATCTTTCCTGAGGAAGGAGGTACCTCGCAGGTCAGCATCTTGAAAAAGGTCGACTTGCCCGCACCGTTCGGTCCGATGATTCCGCGCAACTCGCCCTGGGTCACCGAAAAATCGATGTCGGTATTGGCGAGCACGCCGCCGTAATGTTTGGTCAGGCCGGTAACTTCCAGGATTGGCCCGGTGAAGCTCTTGGGCACAGGATGGTGCGGCCGCATCGGGATGGGGTTGCGGACTGGCTGGTTTACCCGCGCAGGGTTATTTCCGGCCGGGACAGTGTCTCCCGCAGGGGGCAGTTCCGCCTTTGCGAATACCTTGCCCTTCACGAACAGATAGAGATCCCTGACGCCTCCGATGATCCCCTGGCGCAGGAAAACGACCAGCAACACGAACACCACCCCCAGTACCAGCTTCCACGTCGCGCCCAGGCCCAGGGTCGATTGCAAAAAGTCTTGCAGAAACAGCCATACCCCGGCGCCGACCAGCGGGCCGAACAGCGTGGCGCGACCGCCAATGGCAGTCTGCATCACAAGCTGGCCCGAAGTATCGAACATGAAGGCGTCCGGCGGCATAAAGGCCTGCATCACACCAAGCAGTCCGCCTGCCAGTCCGGCGTAGGCGGCGGCAATGACGAATGAGGTAAGTTTGTAGCCCTGGACGTTATGGCCAACGGCGGCCGCGCGCAGCGGATTTTCACGGATCGCGGTGAAGATGGCCCCGACCGGCGAGCGAACGATGCGCAGCGCGATCACGATGCCGATGAAGTAGCAGAAAGCCAAAAAGGGATAGAGCGACCAGCCGCTGGTGAAATGGATGGTCTTGAAGCCGAGATAAATCGTCGGTGTCGGGACACCGGGCAAACCGTTCTCGCCGCCAGTCCAAGCCGACAGGGGATTGAACTCGACGAAGAAGAAGATCTCCGCGATCGCAACCGTAATCATCGCGAAATAGATGCCGGTGCTGCGCAAAGCGAGCAATCCGATCAGGTAGCCGACGAAGGCGGCCACGACCATGCCGATGATCAGCGCAAGCACGACATACGGGAAGCCCGCTTGGGTGAGCAGATAGGCGGCGACGAATCCGCCGGTACCGTAGAAGGCTGACTGGCCGAAGGAAAGCAAACCGGTATAGCCGAACAGGATGTCGAAACCGATGCCGAACAGGCCCCAGACCAGAATACGGTTGACCGTGTTGGGGGCGGCATCGAAATGGGGTAGAACGAAAGGTACTGCAATCAGACAGATCGCCGTCAGCATCTCAATCATGTAGCGGCGTTGCATAAACATTTCCCCCAAATTCATTCGCGACCTTTCTTGCCGAGCAGACCATGCGGTCTCAGCACCAGGACCAGCGTCATGGCGGCGAACAGCATGATGTAAGCGTAGGCGGGGTCGACCATCGAAGTGATGCTGATGATCTCGCCGGCGATCAGGCCGCCGAGCACCGCCCCGGGGAACGATCCGACACCGCCGATTACGACAACGACGAAGGTCTGCACCAAAATCGTCTCGCCCATGCCTGGTGTGAGCGAGACCACCGGCGCATTCACGATACCGGCAAATCCGGCGGCCATCGCGCCGATTCCGAACACGACCATGAACACGCGATACACATTGATGCCGAGTGAATCCACCATCACGGAATCCTCGATGCCCGCGCGCACGATCAAGCCGAGCCGTGTCCGGTACAGGATAAGATAAAGTACCAGCAGCGCCACCGCGACGATGCCGATCAGGGCAAGGCGATAAGTCGGGAAGAACACGCCGCCGAGCGAGGTAATGCCGGAAAACAGGGATGGTGGCGGAACCGATTTGGACATGCTCGAAAAGAAATAGCGGACGATTTCAACGATGCAGATAGAGAGGCCGAAGGTGACAAGAAGCTGGTCCTCGTCGGGACGGTCGTAAAAATGGCGGATGATGAGCCGTTCCAGGAGTATCCCGAACACCAGCATGAACAGTGTCGCGGCGATCACCGCGACGAGGAATGAGCCGGACAACTGGTATGCGAGATAGCCGGCATAACCGCCGAGCATGAACATTGCGCCATGCGCCAGATTCAACACACCCAGTGTGCCGTATATGATCGTAAGGCCGGAGCTGATCAGCGCGAGCAGCGCGCCTAGCACCAGTCCGTTGAATAATTGAGAAAGAAAATTAGTCCAGTTAACCATGGTAATTATTATGTGGTACAGACGATCCGGGCATGATGCCAGGACAGCATCAAACCAAGCACCACAGGCGACGGTTGCCGCCTGTGGTGTCTGTCCGTGCGGTTAGAACTTAGGTGTAAGGCCCGAGATTGCAACCGAACTCATCCGGCTTCTGCATCAGCGGCAGGCCGGGTACGGTTTCCATGACATCCCAGTAATCTTCCTTGTTCTTCATTTCAGAGGGTTTCTTCCCCTTGACGATGAATACCGGTCTGATCAACTGGTGATCTTCCGCACGCCAAGAAACTTCGCCGACCAGCGAGTTTATCTTGCGGCCGGCTTCGTAGGACTTGATGACGTCGGGAGGATAGAAGGTGCCGGCATTCTCAACGGCTTCCGCCCACAGGGCGAATTCCATATAGGCGTTTTCGGCACCCCATTGCGGCTTGTAGCCGTATTTCTTGTCGAAGGCATCGACGAACATCTTGGCGAGCGGGTACTGGTCTTCCAGTGTCCACCAGAAATCGGTGGCTGCATACACCCCGGCCAGCAGACCGCCGCCGACTTCTCGTGCAAGGAACGGCACCTGGTAGGGGACCACCAGCTTCATCTTGTCGAGGATGCCGAATTGCTTGGCCTGCTGGATGGACAACACCGCGTCATGGCCCCAGTTGACGTTGATCAGCACATCGGCGCCGGAATTGGCGACGTTGAGCAGATACGAGGAGAAGTCTGGCGAACCGAGCGGCGAAACCTGATCGGTGGCCGTCGTCCACCCCGCCGTGGCGAGGTAGTCCTGCATCGATTTCGTGACAGTATGCCCGTAGGTGTAGTCGGGTGTCATATAAGCGGCCTTCAGATTCTTGCCGAATGTCTTGACCAGAACCGGGCCGATAGCGGCCGCGGCAGTCTGGCCGTAGAAACACTGGCGGAAACCGTAGCGCACGCAATCCTTGCCGGTGGTGTCGTTGGAACCGGAGATGCCGGCAACGTAAAGCACCTTTTCGCGCTGGGCGAGCTTGTTGAGCGCGACTGCGACAGCGCTGGAGGTCGAACCGGTCATCAGTATCGCCTTGTTCTCGCTGATGAAGCGCTGCTGCGCCTGCACCGCATCGTTCGGCTTGGCCGCGGAATCGGCAACGCCATATGTTACTTTCTTGCCGAGCACGCCCTTTTTGGTCTTGGGCGAAATCTTCTTGATCAGCGGGTTGCCTTCATTGATGTGCTCAATCGCGAGCAGATAGCCCTTGAGCTCGTCCTCGCCCTGAAGTGCATAAGCACCGGTGCGCGGCACGGTGATGCCGATGAACACCGAGTCGCCCGACGAGCCGGCAGGATAGGTGCCGATCGCCGGATGATCCGCTGCGAAGGCTCGGGTTGCGAACCCTGTTGGCAAAGCCAGCGCGCCTGCAACGGTCAGGCCGGTGCGAAGAAAGTTGCGTCGATCGAGGTTATAGGAATTTGACTTGCGGTTTGACATGACACTCTCCTTTAAGTTTTATTATTTATTGTATTCATTACAAAATGTAATGCATAAAACTCTATCATGAAACGGTGATCCCGATTGTTGTCGGGGAAGGGATAATACCTCAGTTTTGGGCCGTTGTAGCAAATGGCATCGTTGCATCGGAATTACAAAGATTGCCCATTAAAGTATAAATGGATGCGACGAGCCGCGGAAAAAATTGTGGCCCAAAGTCCCTAAAACGGCTGTGGAATAGTTGCCGCATAACGGGCGAAGACGCAAATCTATCGCATACCGTATAGATATGACCGTTAAACGTTCAGGGCAAGCATCCCTAGAATCGGGTTGGGAAATCAGGTTGGGATAAGATTTCAGAGAGTCGTACCCAGAACGTTCTGGGGTAGAATGCGCGTCCTGAATTTCCTTTCATGCGCCTGTAGCTCAGCTGGATAGGGTATTGGTTTCCGAAGCTTATGGTCATTTGGACGTAATGAGGTAAAATGACCATTGCTTCACTTTTCAGTTTTCTCTGGACTTCATAGTTTTCTCCACACGCGCCCGTAGCTCATTTGGATAGAGTATTGGTTTCCGAAGCCAAGGGTGGTGGGTTCGAATCCCGCCGGGCGCACCAAAATTCAGACTTATGGTCATGTGACTTAAGGTCATACTTATTTCTGTAAAAAGTTCTGTGCCCATTCCGTGCCCAAAATGTGCCCAGCTTGTGCCCATCGAGTTCTCTACTAGCCTTCTAGCGACATCATTTTGAGTATTGCTCTCCGTGCCCCAGATTGACTGTCGGTGACAACAACAAATGAGTGTCCACTGTGTAGAAGGCTGACCGTTTCCTATGCACCGCGTGCTGTATGTGCTTTTCCAATATTGTTGGCATATCAGTTACCACCTTTGGCTAACCTGCGACGCCGGACACATGGAAGATGCTCAATGCAATTGCCGGTAGCGGCTTTTCGCCTTAGGTGGGGCTCCAGGCCCAAATGCGGCCATTACACATCCGTCTGCTGATCGGCGAGGCTGTGTGAAAACATCTTCATTCTGTCCACCGCTGCGCCTCTAATGCGTTAATGCATCAATGTCCGCATGGAGGTAAAAACGATGAAGCGATTCATTGAAGGCGAGAACCGGAGTCAATCCACCCTGCTGCCAGAATGCTTGGATGACTACATTACTGAAGACAATCCCGTTCGCGTCGTCGAAGCATTTGTTGACGAGCTAGATCTCTTGGCGCTGGGGTTCGGCGGCGTGGAGCCTGCCACGACTGGGCGTCCCTCTTATCACCCATCGGTGCTGCTGAAGCTGTACCTGTATGGCTACCTGAACCGCATACAATCCAGTCGGAGGCTGGAACGCGAGTGCCAGCGCAACATCGAGCTGATGTGGCTGGTTGGCAAGCTCGCTCCGGACTTCAAAACCATCGCTGACTTTCGCCGTGACAGTGGAGAGGCGATCCGCAATGTTTGCCGCCGGTTCGTCATATTATGCCGTCGTCTGAATCTGTTCTCCCAAGCTATCGTTGCCATTGATGGTAGCAAATTCAAGGCGGTGAACGCCCATGACCGCAACTTCACCCACGGCAAGCTCGAGAAGCGCATGCGGCAGATCGACCAGTGCATCGAGCGTTATCTGACCGCGATGGACACGGCGGATCGCCAGCAACCCGATGTCACTGAAATCAGGACGGCCCGGCTACGCGAGAAGATGGTCACCCTCAAGTCGCAGATGAAGGAATTGAAACAGATCGAAGAACAGCTGAAGGACTCGCCTTCGGGCCAAGTCTCACTGACGGATCCGGATGCCCGCGCCATGGCGACCAGTACCAGCCGTGGGCTGGTCGGCTATAACGTCCAGACGGCCGTGGAGCCTGAACACCACCTGATCGTTGCGCACGAAGTCACTAATATTGGCACCGACCGCACGCACCTGTCCCGGATGGCCAGGCAGGCGAAGGAGGCGATGGAGACGGATGAACTTAAGGTGCTGGCCGATCGTGGCTATTACAGTGGGGACGAGATCCTGGCCTGCGAAGAAGCGGGGATCGTTCCCTACGTATCCAAACCGATGACTTCAGGCGCCAAGGCGGAGGGACGTTTCGATAAAGAGGACTTCGTATACAACCACAAGACCGATCAATACCTGTGTCCTGCTGGGAGTCATCTGATCTGGCGCTGTGCAAGCATAGAGAAGGGACATGTGATCAACCGCTACTGGAGCTCGGACTGCCCGCGCTGTCCCATCAAGGAGAAGTGCACCCCCGGTAAAGAACGGCGGGTCAGCCGATGGGAGCATGAGGCGACCTTGGAGAAAATGCAACGGCGGCTCGATACGACACCGGAGGCCATGCGCATCCGCAGACAGACAGTCGAGCACCCATTCGGCACAATCAAGTACTGGATGGGAGCGAGGCACTTCCTAACCAGAACTCTGGATCGGGTCAGTACCGAAATGAGTTTGCATGTTCTGGCGTACAACATGAAGCGGGTAATGCAGATAATGGGGGTGAAAGGAATGATTGCAGCGATGCAGGTATGAAGGAAAACTGCCGCTCGTTCCTAATAACTCATCGCACAAAAAATCGTTGAATCCAGAAAAAAGGTTCAAATTCCATTCACGACATCCGAATAATAAGTGCGTTTCCACACAGCCTCCGGCCTTAGCAGCCGCTCGAAGATAATCTGATTCCATCGGTTACGAGTGATAATCATATAGTCGGCCTTCTAGCTGCGTAGTTGCAGCAAGGGTAAAGTTTAAGGTGCGAACCCACTTAACCCGAGGAGACCAGCATGAATAAGTATATCGGAATTGATCTGCATTCGAACAACAGCGTGGTGGTTGTAACAGACGAAGAAGATCGTGTCATTTATCAAAAGCGTCTGGCAAACAAACTGGACGAAATCCTGCTGGCACTTGCGCCCCACAAGGAAGAAACCGTTGGTGTGGTGGTTGAATCGACGTACAACTGATACTGGCTGGTCGATGGCTTGATGGACGCGGGGTATCAGGTGCACCTGGCGAACCCGTCGGCGATCAAGAAATACGAAGGGCTGAAATACAGCGGAGACTTTGCCGATGCGGCCTACCTCGCACAACTGTTGCATTTGGGATTGTTGCCTGAGGGCTATATTTTTCCACGGGATCTGCGTGCGGTACGAGATCTGGCACGTAAGCGGATGCAACTGGTGCACTGCCGGACGGCACAGATTTTGTCTATCGAAGGTATTCTGATACGGGAAACTGGAGGTCGGATGCGCAGCGAGAAGGTCAAGACGATGACCGCAGAAACAGTTGAAGCATTTGGATTTATGCCAGACGTGACCTTGGCGATGGAGTCCAACCGAGTGATCTGCCAGGCACTGCAGCAGCAGATCAAGATACTGGAGGAACGCTTGGAATCGCAGGTGAAATTGCAACCGGGATACCAACTGATCAAAACGATTCCCGGTATTGGTCTGGTACTGGCCACCACGATCATGCTTGAGGCTGGCCCCATAACCCGATTTGCAGAGGTAGGGAATTTCAGCTCCTACTGCCGCTGCGTGGATAGTCTACGCGAAAGTAACGGCAAGAAGAAAGGCGAAGGTAACGCAAAGAATGGCAACAAGTATCTGGCATGGGCATTCATGGAAGCGGCAAACTTTGCGTTGCGTTTTTGTCCGGAGGCCAAGCGTTTTTATGAGCGCAAGAAGAATCGGACTAATCGAATCGTGGCGCTCAAGTCAGTTGCGCACAAGCTGGCTCGCGCATGTTTTTACATTTTGCGAGACCAACAACCGTTCGACGTGAAAAGATGTTTTGTTTAGAGTTTGGCCAAAGGCGGTGAGCCAGGAAAGCAGACTGGAGTTCAACCACTACGAGTGATTTGGATACCGCCTTTGTGCCATCTGATTTGCGCAACACTGAATCGCCCAAGCTGTGAGCCACTTAACGACTGGAGTCGAAACAATGACAGCCACATTGAGTGTAACAACCAATTGGACACGACTTGGCACCAAAGTTTCTCTGGGACGGCAAAAGCCGTCAGGGCTTTCGTAAAGCAGCACGACAAGCTTGATCTCGATGGATGTCTGGTGCGATTCATTTTGCAACCAACAGAATGAGAAAACGGGTGCGGTCAGGTTTGCAAGAGGCAAGGTGGCATGGCTTTATGCTTCGTCGTAGCGCAACCAGCTTGCGATGGTTTTATTTTGCACTTGACTACCGGCCGACTAATGGACGTCTGCTTTTTTGAATATCGGGCGGCAGGTTCCGACACATAGGCGACATTCAGCGTTAATGGAAGAGGGGATGCAAAAGTGGTAAAAACAAAATTCTTCTTTGCGAGCCTTCATGGTATTGAAGTTTTCAATACGTGGTTGGATTAACTGGCAAAAGCTGGCCGCATAAAAGCTATGCTGGACAATAGAAAATCTGAAGCAAGCCTGATCTCAACTTTCAGAGATTCAATCGGGCTGTTAAGAACCCGGCGTTTCGGCACATTCTGGTTTGCCGGCTTGCTGTCCAACATCGGCACTTGGGCCCAGCAAATAGCCCAGCCGTGGCTTCTACTCAGTCTTGGTGCATCTTCGTTCCTGATCGGTCTTGATGCATTTTCCCTGAATGCGCCGGTATTGGCCTTGACACTGGTAGGAGGTCTGTTGGCGGACCGCTCTGATCGCCGTCGCGTGATCGCAAGGTTTCAGTCGATCCAGATGATGTGCCCTGCATTGCTGGTGGGGCTTCTGCTGCTGGGCTTGGTAAAGCCCTGGATGGTTATTGCGCTTTCGCTGGTGATAGGCATCACCGATGCGCTCTCCATGCCGTCGTTCCAGTCTATAGTGCCATCCATAGTTGAACGCAAACAGATTGCTTCCGGCCTTGCATTGAACTCGACCCAGTTCAATCTCTCGCGCATTTTGGGGCAGGCCTTAGCAGGGATTTTATTGGTCAGTATCGGGGCAGTGGGATGTTTCGCGGTGAGCGCTGCATCGTATATCCCTTTCATTGCCGTCGCACTATGGATACTGCCGCATCGGGCTGTCACGACTGCTGCCGAAGGCGGTTCTGGCAGGCTGTATTCCAATATACTGAAGATCACCCATATACCGCGCCTGCGTGGCGCTCTTCTGACGGTATTCCTGACCAGCTTGTTGTGTGCACCTCTTGTCACTTTTATTCCGGTGCTGATCAGAGATGCATTTCACGGTGGTGCCGGTCATTTCAGTATTGTCGTTGGAGCATTCGGCGTCGGCGGACTATTCGGTGCCGTCATACTTCTTTCCATAGATGTCGACCATGATCGGCGATATTTGTGTTCATGGTTCGCCGGAGCATACGGGTTGGTACTGATGCTTGTGGCCCTGAATCCATGGTTCTGGGGACTAACGGCGCTGTTGGTTGTTGCTGGCACGACGATGAGCGTCAGCAACATTTCGGCGAACACGCTCGTTCAATCTGATACTCCGGCGCAGCTGCGCGGTCAGGCCGTCAGCCTTTACATGCTTGCCATGCGCGGAGGGCTTTCAATCGGCAGCTTGTTGACCGGTATTTCAGTCAGCCTATTGGGTATAACTCATGCGCTGTGGCTCAATGGCGCCATTGCAGTGGCGGCACAGGTGATTGTCGGACGAAAATGGCTACGCGCCGATTGAATTGTTGGGTAACACGACCGGCTGGTTTTGGCACAGACCGGTATGTCATGTTGCAATGTTTGTGGCCGCAAAGCAGCTATTCGCATCTTGCAGCCCGCGGCACATTATAGTCACTCCGTCCTGTTTTCAGTGATACTAATCACAGCCTGCCCTTCATATCGAAGGAGCACAGTAAATGCGCGGCAATTTTGAATCATTCCCTGCCGGATGAATTTCCCGATTCAATCGTGATCAGCGTGATTTCCAACGGGAGCCAGCACGCAAAGTGGCTGCGCCGCACGGCTGCCGTAGTAGACGAGGAGGCTGTGTTGATCTAACATTGGCCAATAAGATCACTTCGTCCCGAGGTCATGATTTCGCTCACGGTCAATGGCAAGGCTTATCGCGTGGCAGCCGACCCGGAGAAGCCACTGCTATGGGTGCTGCGAGACGAGCTTGGACTTAAGGGTACAAAGTACGGCTGCGGGGTAGGAGTCTGCGGTGCCTGCCTGGTGCTGCTCGACGGCGAACCCAACCATGCCTGCATGGTGCCATTGGACAAGATTGGCAGGCGCCGGATCGTCACGATCGAAGGCCTGACGGCTACTCACCCCGTGGTACGCGCCTGGATCGCGGAGCAAACGCCCCAGTGTGGCTATTGTCAACCCGCGCAGATTCTCGCCGCCGTGGCCCTCCTGGAAAAGCATCCGAACCCTGACGATGCCGAGATCGACGCTGCCTTGGCGGGTGTGTACTGCCGCTGCGGTACCTATGCACGCATTCGCCGTGCCGTCCACGCCGCGGCGCGGCCGGGTGACTTGCCGCTGACCGTCCTGCACCTACCCGAACTGGTCGACGAGCTGCCCGCAGACGCGGGCGTGTCACTCAATGAATGGATATGGATAAACCGTGACAACCTGGTCACGTTCATGATCAACCATTCGGAGATGGGCCAGGGAGCACTCACGGGGCTTGCCGTGCTGTTCGCAGAGGAACTGGACATCGATTTGTCCCGGGTGCGCACCGTTTTCGCGCCGGCCGATGAGCGCTACGGGAATGGGCTGTTGGGTGCCCAGTTAACGGGGGGATCGAGCAGCATCCGCGGCGAGTGGGAGCGTCTGCGACGCGCTGCGGCGAACACTCGGGATCGCCTGATAGCTGCGGCGGCGAAGCAATGGGATGTCAAAGTCGACGAGTGCCGCACGAAAGACGGCTGGGTTTTGCATCCGCCGAGCGGCTCCAGCTTCACCTACAGCGAATTGGCCGAAACCGCCTCGCAATTCAAGACGCCGCACCGCGCCCAGCTCAAGTCGCCGGCTGAGTTCCGCCTGATCGGCCGAGCATTGCCGCGCCTGGACATTCCGGCGATGGCGCTCGGCCGCACGCGCTACGGCATCGACGTAGCGGTGCCGGGCATGCAGGTGGCCGCTGTGGCGCGTTGCCCGATCTTTGGCGGCCGAGTGCGACGGTTTGACGCCAAGGCCGCACTGACCATTTCTGGTGTACGTGAGGTGCTGGCCATCGCCAGCGGCATCGCGGTAGTCGCAGATGATTTCTGGTCGGCACTGCGCGGGCGGGAAGCGCTATCCATCGACTGGATTCCGGGCCCTAACGCTTCGCTTGACGACGCGAAGATCGAACGTCAATTGCTGGCCGCTCTAAAAAAAAACGGTACGGTCGCGGAGCAGCAGGGCGACGCAAGGCGCCACCTAGAGCGGGCTGACCAAGTCATCGAGGCTATCTACCAGACACCCTATCTCGCCCACGCGCCAATTGAGCCGATGAACTGTTTGGCTCATGTGCGTCCAGATGGCTGCGACATCTGGACGGGCACCCAGAATCAGGCGAATACGCGGGCGGTCGCGGCGGAACTCACCGGTCTGCCGGAAGAAAAAGTCTTCGTCCATACCGAGTTCCTCGGTGGCGGCTTCGGCCGGCGGCTGCAGACAGACTTCGTCGCAGAGGCAGTGGAACTGTCCGCAAAACTCGGCATCCCGGTACAAGTTGTCTGGACGCGCGCCGACGATCTGCAGCACGATTTCTACCGCCCGACCCATGCAGCGTTGCTGCAAGCCACGCTGGACCCCAGCGGTCGCCCGGCCGCCTGCTTGATTCGCCTCGCTGGCGCCAAGACTGCGCTGGGCGGTGTGGACATTCCCTATGCCATTCCCCATCTGTGCGAGGAGCACCTGGAGGTGGCCTCCGCGCTCCCCACCGGCGCCTGGCGCTCGGTGGGCGCCTCCAACAATGCCTTTGCGGTGGAATGCTTCGTTGACGAGTTGGCCGTTGCTGCCCGACGTGATCCAGTGGACTATCGTCTCTCGCTGCTCGAAGACGCGCCACGCCATCGCGCTGTCCTCGAACTCGCTGCAGCAAAAGCCGGCTGGGGCACTCCTTTGGGCGCCGGCCGGGGTCGTGGCGTAGCGGTCTACCGATCGTTTGACGGAGTCGTGGCTCAGGTGGTGGAGGTGGACACGACCGGCGGTTCGATCCGGGTTCTCCGCGTGACCTGTGCGATCGACTGCGGCGTCGCCGTGCTGCCGGATGCCGTGTGCGCGCAGATGGAAGGGGCTATCGCCTTCGGCCTTTCTGCTGCGCTGCATGAAGCAATCCGCGTTGAAGCGGGCCGCGTTGTGCAAGCCAGCTTCCAGGATTACCCACTGCTGACGCTACCCGAGATGCCGCAGGTGGAAGTACACATCGTTCCAAGCACGGCGTCCCCGGGCGGTGTCGGCGAGCCCGGAGTGCCAGTCATCGCACCGGCCGTGGCCAACGCAGTATTCGCCGCCTCTGGGCAGCGCCTGCGTCGCCTGCCCCTGCGCCTTGCTTGAAGTGTTGAGCGATCATGAACTCAAAATTGGCGGACACTCTCGAACGGCTGGTATTGGCACATAGTACGCGCTTGTTATTGCTCCGCAAAGCGGACGCCCATAAAATGGGCGCTTCGGCGAGCGGCTGCTTTGCAGTGCCTGCCCGGGAGTCTGCAGCGTGCCAGAACCAGACGGTCGATTATGACCTCCAATTCGAATAACTGTGCGTTTGCCTAATATCATTTTGAGTACATTACAAACCATGAACAATCTAGAGCAGATTGGAATTATGATTGTTCTATTATTTTCAGTTGGTGTAGCTCACGCCGAGGATGACTATTACATGGATCGCTTTTCGCTCATTTAATTTCCAAAATCAGACAATCTCATCAAGAGGCTGACCCCATGCAAAACGCAGCGATGCTCTGGACTGGCGGCAAAGATTCCTTAATGGCTTTGTATGAGGCCGACCAAAACGGCTACAGCGTTCGTTGTCTTGTCACGTTCGCACCACCGGAGCCGGATTTTTTGGCGCATCCGCTAGCGTTCATAAAAATGCAGGCTCAGGCATTGGCGCTGCCGCACTATGTTTTGCCCATCAGCGCACCGTTCGAGAAAAGCTACGAGACCAGCCTGTACTGGCTACGAGATGAAATGGGCATTAACTGCGTTGTCACAGGAGACATCGCGGAAGTGGACGGAAATCCGAATTGGATTCGCGAGCGAAGTCGTCCCGTTGGAATGAGCGTGCATACGCCTTTGTGGGGGCGCAATCGAAATGCCTTGCTTCGACAATTGCTGAATAGAGGGTTCAGAGCACGTTTTTCCTGCGTTAAAACACGCTGGCTTAATGAGAATTGGATTGGCCGGGAGTTGAATGACTTGGCGATTGCCGAGCTGCGCATCATTCATGAGGAGACCGGGCTAGACCTGTGCGGTGAAAAAGGCGAATATCACACGATAGTCGTTGACGGGCCACAATTCAGGCGAGGCATTGATATTCGTTCTTATTCAAAACGCGCCGTCGATTCGCTGGCGTACATGGAAATTCACGAGTTGGAATTAATTGACCATGCCGCCTAACATGGCGTTCGAGAGGGACGCCAAAAGCGGCGCGCCCCTCACTTTTACGTTGAATGGCCGTTTAGTAGAAAATCCACTGACTCCTATGTGTCGGGAGCTGCCCTTTAGCCTCGTTAATTGCCTGCCTGAAAGCGGTCAGCCACGGTAACAAGACAACTGCCTGCCAGTGCCCATACATGGACGCCCACTTTTGCCAAGCTTTCAATCAATGATTTTGAGAAGGTAAAGAGATTGCAGCCATACATCCGGACTTTATGTGCCGTATTAGGAAGTGGGCGTCCATTCCATTAGATTAATCGCTCAGGGCGCACCAATGAAATTGCGCACACAAATGAAATTGCGCACACAAATGAAATTGCTGGCAACGACGGCGGGATAAGCAGCTAGAATCGCTCCGGGATCAATCACTATGGGAGCCGCACCATGAATCTTGCAGAACTGTTCCAACACCAAACCGATCTTCAGTCACTGCCCGCCGGCCAGGCCCTGTTCAGGGGAGGCGAACCGGGCAACCTGATGTATGTGCTGATGTCAGGTACGGCCGATATCATCGTGCACAACAGGGTGGTGGAGACCGTGGAGGCAGGCGCGATCGTCGGCGAGATGGCGATGATCGACGAGGGTGCGCGCTCGGCGACCCTCATCGCGAAGACTGATTGCAAACTGCTGGCCATCGACCACAAGCGCTTCAATTTCCTGATTCAGCAGACGCCCAATTTCGCGATTCATGTGATGCGCGTGATCGCGACACGGTTGCGCAGGGCGGACAGCTTACTGTGATTGAACGATAAGAGATCGGAAATTTGAATCCCGCCGGGATCATGTCCCTGACCTATAATAAGCATATGTCGGCAATGCTGGTTCGACGGCAGATATTGAAAGGAGCACCTTGGAAATGAGCAACAAGGCAGACTACAGGCTGATCGGCAAATCAACGGTATGTTCGGAAATCACCGAGGACGAAGCCAAAACATTGGCGTCGATCATGGGCGTGCGCGAGCTGAAGGATGGCGAACTGCTGGTCCGCGAGGGCGAAGCCGATCATACGCTGTACATACTCGCCTCCGGCAAGCTCGGCGTGATCAGCGCCACCTCTGACGGCAAGCAGATACTGGTGCACACCATGACGGCGGGCGAATGCGCAGGCACACGCGCATTTGTCGACCATTCGCCGCGCAAGGCAACCCTGCGTGCCATCGGCGACGCCACGGTCTACATGCTCACCCCGACGGCCTTTGACACCGTGGTGGATAGCCATCCGCGCCTGGCCTACAAGGTGATGCGCGCGCTGTTCCGGGTGACCCACGCCAACCTGATGCGGATGAACCAGGAAAGCCAGCAGCTTTCCAATTACATCCACAAGACGCAGGGGCGCTATTGAATCGCGGGAACATACAGGTTCAATGGCAACACGAACTGATCATGTCTGCAATGCGATAGTCCCTGCGAAAGCGATTTGAACACGTGGTCCTCTTTGCGATTCTCTGCCCTGCCCCTCCTCGCGTTATTCCACACTCCCTGATGATCCCGCTATTGCGCCGTTTCAGCGATCAACCGGAAGGACTTTCCTAGTTTTTTCAGAAGGAGTAATGTAGCTCCCTTGAATTTTTCGACAAAGGAGCGGCGCCATGATGACCAATAAGACAGTAGGGAATTTTGCCCGCCAACACCGGTTGCACAAAGGGATGCTGGCAGCAATGCTTGCACTAGGCATGCCGCTCGCGACACCGCTTGCGCACGCCGCCGAACCGGAGGTGACACCGGACCAAGTGGTGACCTCCATCGAAAACGTCTTCGGCGTCACGCCCGGCCAGCGCCGCAACCATATCAAGGGCATCTGCGCGGCTGGCGAGTTTGTCGGCAACCCGAAGGCTGCGGCGCCATATACCCGGTCGACGCTGTTCTCCGGAAAGCGGGTGCCGGTGGTGGCGCGCTTCTCGCTGGCGGGCGGCAATCCGAAGGCGCCCGATACCGCGAAAAGCCCGCGCGGCATGGCACTGGAATTCAGCCTGCCGAACAACGAGCTCCAGCACATGACCATGCTGAACGTTCCGGTATTCGGCGCGGCGCAGCCGAAAACCTTCTACGACCAGATGGTCGCGATGAGGCCCGATCCGGCAACCGGCAAGCCCGACCCGAACAAGATGATGGAATTCAGGGCGACCCACCCCGACAGCCTGGCGCTGGCGGATTTCCTGGCGAAGAACAACCCGCCGGTGAGCTACGCCAACAGCGATTATTACGGCATCCATACCTTCAAGTTCATCAATCGCGCCAACAAGACCACGCTGGTGCGCTGGCGCTTTGTCCCGGAGGACGGGGAGAAGCGCCTGACCGATGCCGAACTCAAATCGATGCCGCCGAACTTTCTCGATCAGGCATTGATTGACCGGACCAGGAAAGGGCCGGTGCGCTGGAACATGGTGGTCGCGATCGGCCAGCACGGCGACCCGGTGGACAACCCGACACTGGCGTGGCCAGCGGACCGCAAGGAAGTGAAGGTCGGGACGCTGACGATCTCCTCGGCGACGCCGCAGCATGGGGCGCCATGCGAGAACATCAACTACGACCCGCTGGTGATGAGCGACGGCATCGAGCCGACGGATGACCCTATCCTGCAGTTCCGTTCGCCCGCCTATGCGATCTCGTACGCCAAACGGATCGAAGGCAAGTAGGATCCGCGCGGCGCCACAGCGATACGGATGACTTGAACTGATGATCCAATTCCGCAATTCTTTGCGTGCATGGGGAGGCGCCGACTTCGAGGCCGTTCTCAAACGGGAGATCCAAACACTGGGTCCCGACGACTTGCCCCTGCAACAGGGGTTGTCCGTCAGCAGCTACGTTGCCCACAGCCCGGTCACGGCGATGATCCAGCGCGTTGACGAATCGGAGAACGCGATCCGGATCAATGCCGGAATTTTCTACCAAGGCATAACCGGCGGTTGCAGTTGCGCGGACGATCCGACACCCGCCGGCGAAAACAATGAATACTGCGAAGTGCGGATAGACATCGACAAGGCAACGGCCGCAACAGTGGTTGTGCTGATTGCGGATTGAGCAATTCAGATTCGGCAGGCCAATACATGAAGCCGGACCCGGCATGCATGCCGATCAGGATCTTCGGGGTACCGGCGGCCGAGTCCAGCCTGCCGGCTTCGGCGATCCACGGTTACGCCCGCCTCTCGGTCTGGTGCTTCTTTGCGGCGCTGGCAAAAGAATCAAAGCGACCATGCTCTCTCTTTCCGGTCGCGCAGGATGATCCCTAGTCGACCGCGACTGCAACGCGCAGGTATGTCGCCGGAATGATCGTTGTGTCCTTGCCCGGGCTTTTGTTGTGGCTGTGAAACAAATCTTCCAGCTCATTTTGCAGATCGGCCGCCCGGCCGTTCTTTTCCGCTGCGTCAAAAGCATTCATGGTCGGCCCGTAGAATTTCCTGAACATATCCACGAGCCTTGACGGGATGTCTGGAAACTCGAAGATGTAAGTGTCTTTTTCGAACGAAACATTTTCCCTGAGTATGCCAGCAGCAGTAAACCGTTCGATCACGTGGCTTTCGATCCCCCAGGTCATGGGACTGACGAAGCCTTCCGGCGGCGGAGGCGAATAAGCAGAGCTGATTTTGAGGAGTTGCGCAACCAGTGTCGGGTCATTGGGAATCCAGTTCCCCATGACGATCTTGCCTCCCGGCCGGCTGACGCGCACCATCTCCCTGGCCACGTCGAACGGTTTGGGCGCGAACATCGCGCCGAAGATGCTCACGACAAAGTCAAAGGTTTTGTCCTCGAACCCGTCAAGGTTGGAGGCATCGCCTTCCTGAAACCTGCAATTCGTCAGGCCCTCTTCCATGGCGCGCCGGTTGCCGGCCGCGACCATGTTGCTGGAAATGTCGACCCCGAGCACATCCGCGCCGTGTTTTGCCGCCGGCAATGCGGTCGTGCCGTCACCGCATCCCAAGTCCAGGACCTTGTGACCATTGGTGATACCCAATCCTTTGACGATAGCCTCTCCGCTCCTTCTCATGGTTTGCGCAATGCGCGTGAAATCGCCTTTTTCCCACAATGCTTTGTTTGGATTCATGACAGCTCCTCGAGGTGGATTGCGATAGATTCCGCTGCACGCCGCTGCAGCCCATGCGGCCGGCATCAGATGCATGGTAACCATCTCCCCTCTGCGGCAAAGAGACATTTCAACCGGAAAAAGTGACCGAGCTACCGGATGGGCGCTGATGTAGAATCGGCGGCAAGCAATCCGATATCCAGGGATGGGTCAAAGCAATGGATGCCTTGTCTGAACTGCTGCGCGACATCCGCCTGAGCGGCACCGCATACATCGATGCGGAATTGTCGGCATCCTGGGCGATTCAGACACCCGACTCGGCAGAGATCGCACAGCGGGTTGCGCCCGGTGGCGGCCGCATCATCCCTTATCATATGATCGTCGCGGGAGGTTGCGTTGTGCAGGTCGAAGGAGATGAGCCGATCACGCTCGAGGCAGGTGAGGTAGTCGTGATTCCGCACGGCGATGTCCATGTACTCTCCAGCAAATTCGGCGTGCCGCCCCTGTGCTTTACGGCTGATGCGGTTGTAGAGATGATCCGCCGGGATGCGGTATCCAGAGTGAAACACGGCGGCGTCGGAGACAGGACAAGGCTGGTGTGCGGATTCTTCGCCTGCGACAAAACACTTTCCGATCTTCTCATCGTGCCTCTGCCGCGCATGTTCAAGTTTCGCGTTCGCGGCGACAGCACTGCAGCGCTTTTGCCGCGCGCGATATGCCAACCCGAAGATTCGCCGGACAGCATCGCAAATCCGGGCGCACAAGCGGTTCTGTGCAAGCTCTCCGAACTGCTGTTTGTCGATGCGGTTCGCTCTTACGCGGAGACACTTGCCCATGACGGCGCCGGCTGGCTTTCCGGGATCAGGAATCGTTATGTAAGCCACGCGCTCGCGCTCATGCACCAGCAGCCCGGCACTGACTGGACGCTTGATACGCTCGCGCACGCACTTGGGACGTCGCGCACGACGCTTGCGGATCACTTCGTGCAGCACATGGGACGGACACCGATGCAGTACCTGTCGGAATGGCGGCTGCGTTTGGCTGCCGATGCGCTGGCCAGCAGCGATCACGCAATCAAGAGAATCGCCGCGGATTCGGGGTTCAATTCGACGACTGCTTTCAGCCGCGCGTTCAAGCGCGAACTCGGCGTGTCGCCCGGGGAGTGGAGGCGCGGCAAACATGCTGATCACCCGTAACATCCGGCCGGCGGTCCCTGGCAGCCATATCGGAACGCATGTCCCATTCTTTTCGAATATTCAGCGTATCGGACCGGTATTTTGAAATCCAGGGCAATCGGGCGGCAGACGCGCAATTGCGACGGATACGACCGTCGAAACGGTGAAAATTAGTTGCGGCAGGTTACGCCCGTTGGTCTAAGATATGCGCCAACATGCTTTGCCGGTAATCACTAATGGCGTTGTTATCCTCACCTCGGAACACATCCCGCTTCTTCAAGTTGCCAAACCGGCCGGTGCGTCTGGTCGTGCTGCTCTTGTTGCTGGGGTTATCCGGCTATATCTACTATCTCGACGTCACCATCCGCGAGGCATTCGACGGCCGCAAGTTCGCGCTGCCGGCACGTGTATACGGCCGCGCGCTGGAGGTGTATCCGGGGCTGACGCTGACGCGCGGGCAATTCACAGATGAGATGAAATCGATCGGGTATCACGAGAACCCGCAGCCGGACGCGACGGCGACCTACAAGAATACCTTGAACGGCGTCGACTTCACGACACGCGACTTCGTTTTCGGGGACGGCACGGAACCATCCCAGCATCTGCGCATCGAGTTCGCCGACGGCAAGGTTACGCTGCTGCAGGTTCGCGGCAGCACGGATACCGATCTGCCGCTGTTGCGCATGGAGCCCCCGCTGATCGGCGGCATCTATCCGGGCCACAACGAGGACCGCGAGCTGGTCAGGCTCAACCAGGTTCCCAGGCTGCTGACCGCCGCGCTGATCGCGACCGAGGACCGGAAATTCTATACTCACTGGGGCATCGACCCGCGCGGCATCGCCCGCGCGCTGTACAAGACCGTCACCGGCCAGCGCATCGAGGGCGGCAGCACGATCACCCAGCAGCTGGTCAAGAATTTCTTCCTGGGTCCGCAACGCACGCTGGCGCGCAAGGCCAACGAGGTACTGATGGCGCTGCTGCTGGAATTGCATTACAGCAAGGACGAGATACTCGAAACCTATCTGAACGAGGTCTTTCTCGGGCAGGATGCGAACCGCGCCATCCATGGCTTCGCCCTGGCCAGCTATTTCTATTTCGACCGCCCGCTCGACCAACTGGAGCCGCAGGAGATCGCCACGCTGGTGGGCATGGTCAAGGGACCGGCGGTGTATGACCCGCGCAAACATCCGGAACGGGCGCTCAGGCGGCGCAACGTGGTGCTGCAGGAAATGGCCAGCCAGAACGTGATCACGCAGGCGCAATTCGTCGAGGCACGGCGCAAACCGCTGGGTGTGGTGCAGCGCGCGCCCGCCGGCACTTCGCCCTATCCGGCCTTCATGCAATTTGTGCACCTCCAGCTGGAGCGCGACTATCGCGAGGAAGATCTGCGCAGCGAGGGGCTGCGCATCTTCACCACGCTCGACCCGATCGTTCAGCACCAGGCCGAGAATGCGCTCGCGTCGCGCCTTGCGGCGCTCGAAAAATCGCACCGGCTTCCCGCGAATACGCTGGAGGGGGCGGTGGTGGTCAGCACCACGCAGACCGGCGAGATACAGGCAATGGTGGGCGGGCGCGAGGCGCGCTACGCCGGGTTCAACCGCGCCATCGATGCGCAGCGCCAGATCGGTTCGCTGATCAAACCGGTCATCTATCTGACCGCGCTCGAAGACCCGCAGCATTACACACTGATCACGCCGCTGGACGACAGCCCGCTGGTGTGGCGCCAGCCGGGTACTCCGGACTGGAAGCCGAACAACTACGATCGCGAGTTCCACGGACAGGTGCAATTGCGCACCGCGCTGGCCCAGTCCTATAACGTCGCGACCGCTCGGCTCGGCATATCACTCGGCGTCGATGGCATCCTCGGCAAGCTGCCGCTGTTCGGCATTCAGGAGCAGCCGCCGCCCTTTGCGTCGTCGCTGCTCGGCGCGTTCGGCTTGTCGCCGGTCGAAGTTTCCCAGCTTTACCAGACCTTTGCCGACGGCGGCTTCCGCACTCCGCTGCGCGCGATCCGCAGCATTGTCACGGCCGACGGCAGGCCGCTGCAGCGCTTTCCGCTGAATGTCGAACCCGTCGCCCCGCCGGGGCCGGTCTACCTGCTGACCGCGGCCCTGCAGGATGTGGTGCGCGAGGGCACCGCGCAATCGCTGGCCAACTGGCTGCCCGCCGATCTGAATGTCGCGGGCAAGACCGGCACCACGGACGACCTGCGCGACAGCTGGTTTGCCGGATACACCGGCGACCGCGTGGCGGTGGTATGGGTCGGCCGCGACGACAACATATCCACCGGACTGACCGGCGCCTCCGGCGCCATGACCGTGTGGGGCGAGCTGATGAAGAACATCCAGCCGGAACCGCTGAACCCGGTGATGCCGGATGATGTCGAGATGGTGAATGTCGGCCCGATGAGCGGTCTGCGTTATGATACGGGATGCAAGTCGGGCATATTGCTGCCCTTCATCAAGGGCTCTGCTCCGACGGTGACGTCGCCCTGTGACGCTTCGCCAGCCGATGCATCCGCCGCCAAGATTGAAGCGAAGCCCGCTGCGGAATCCGGTCAGGGCACGGATAAGAAAAACTGGTTCCAGAGGTTATTCGATTGAACAACAAATTTGTTTTATTCTTGGTCTCTGCATGGCTGCTGTCGCTTGCCGGATGCGCAAGCGTGACAACGCCGCCGTCAGCTGCCGCACCGTCCGCAATGCAGCAACCGGGCGGCGGTGCCGTCATCGCCCCCCCTGCGTTGAATCCCGAGCCAAACGCGGCCATGTCCGACAACAAGGCGGTCATCGCGTTGCTGGACCAGGCGCAGAGCGACAACGGTGCAGGGCATCGCGAAGCGGCAGGCTCTTCGCTGGAACGCGCGCTGCGTATCGAGCCGCGCAACCCCTGGCTGTGGCATCAGCTTGCGCAATTGCGCCTCGACCAGGGACAGTATGCACAGGCCATCACGCTGGCCCGCAAATCGAACAGCTTCGCCGGACACCAAAGCGATGTGCAGGCCGCGAACTGGCAGCTGATCGGCCAGGCGCGGGTTGCACTGGGCGACACGGCAGGCGCCCAAGACGCGTTCAAGCGCGCCGCCGACGCTGCCCAGCAGGACAAGGCGGAGCACGGTTCCATATTCAACTTGCCATGAGCGCGGCATGGAAATGAAGCCATGGAAATGAAAAAGATCAATTCGGGCAGGCTGCGCGCGATCGGCTACGACAGTCGCGCGCGGATGCTGCAGGTGCAGCTCGACGACGGCAGCACGCTGCAATACAGCGGTGTCGGCGAGGATACCTGGCGACGCCTCAGTGGCTCGGGCGCGGCATGGAGCTTTTATCGCGACAACATCGAGGAGGAGTTTGCGGCCAAACGCGTGTCCGGCAGTGCTGCGGCAAACAGGAACCCGCTCGACGAGTTATTCCGTAAAACCTGATAGCCAAGGGCTCGGCTGTCGTCTTTTGACAGCCCGGTCGACTGGCTGGCAGTTTCTATCGGCGGGATTTTCGCGACTTGTTGGCATTCTTCCCCCTGTTCGTATTCTTCCCAAGAAGATGACCATGAACACTGATCCGATCGAACAATTCAAATCCAAACAGCGTGAAACCTGGACGCTGGGCAACTTCGGCGAGATGGCGGTGTTCACGACGCCCGTGGCCGGCCATCTGGTCCGCTTTGCCGGGGTGAAGCGCGGCCAGGCGGTGCTGGATATCGGAACGGGTACCGGCGTGGTGGCGATCACGGCGCGGAATCTGGGCGCGAAAGTGACCGGACTCGACCTGACGCCTGCGCTGCTCGCACAGGCGAGGGAAAGCGCCGCGGTAGCCGGGCATGATGATATCGATTGGCACGAAGGAGATGCGGAGGCGCTACTGTTTCCGGATGGCGCTTTCGATGCGGTGCTGAGCCAGTTTGGCCACATGTTCGCGCCGCGCCACGATGTCGCGGTGAGCGAGATGCTGCGCGTGCTGAAACCCGGCGCGACGATCGCGTTCGCCACCTGGCCCGGCGAGCAGTTGATCGGCCGCATGTTCAGCCTGAATGCAAAATATGTTCCCCCGCCGCCGGGCATCATGTCGCCGGTGCAGTGGGGCGATGTCGGAATCGTGCGGCAACGGCTCGGTGACAGCGTGACACGCCTGCATGTAGAACGCGGCATCATGGGCATCCCAGCGCTCAGCCCGACACATTTGCGCCTGTTCCTCCTGGAAGCCAAGACCGGGCCGTTCATCCAGACCGTGAAGGCCTTGCAGCATGACCCCGCAAGACTCGAATCGTGGCGCAACGAAATGGACGAGATGCTGGGCGAATACCTGCACGACAATGTCGTCCGGCACGAGTATCTGCTGATCCGGGCGCTCAAGGTGTGAAAGCGGTCAATGTCCGGATCGGACGGCAAACGGGCATACAATTCGCCATCGATCTGAAAGAAGTATCCCATGATCGCCATCTCGCCGGAAAGCAAGGGAAATATTCTTGTCCTCAGCGCGACAGGAAAATGGAATCGCTCAACAGTCCTTTCATGGGGAATCGCCACCGTTAGCTAGAAACCGAACTGCCTGAACACGCGAATCTTGATGAAATCCAAAACGACCAGGTAGACCAGCACCAGGATCAGCAGCCCCGAGACCAGCCACAGCGGAATGGCAGCCATCAGTATCCCGTGTGTGGAAAGGACGACCACCGCGATGATGTCCAGCAGGGAAGCCGTCAAAAGCCATCGGCTGGGTGTCGACTTCCAGAAGTGGTTGCGTTCGCGCACTAGGTAGACATTGCCCTGGCCGGTAAAAACCAGCATCACGAAGATCAGCGTCTGTAACTGACTCAGCGGCAAATGCAGCCAATCGCGCCCGGCAAAGAAAACCGCGAACGAAAGGACCAGCACCAATCCTGCCAGAATGCCCGAAGTCCGCATCAGGTTGGGAATATTCCACCGTTCGGGTTTGCGTGCAAAGGAAACGTGGTCCGTGGCAATGGACATCGTTACGAAATCATTGGTGAACAGCAGCAGCACGATCAGCAACGGAGTGATCACGAACACGCCCGTGAGCATCACGCCGATGCTGAGGAAGACGGCGATTTCCAGCGTCTTGATGATCTTGTTCATGGTGTAGGTGAGCATGCGCTGGTTGATGCGCCTGCTGGTTTCCACCGCCGCCTTGATGTCTGCCAGCCCCGGGTTGGTCAGCACTAGGCTGGCGGCGGCCTTGGCGACATCCGTGGCGCTGGCTACCGCTATGCCGACCTCCGCCTGCTTGAGCGCCGGCGCATCGTTCACGCCATCGCCGCTCATGCCGACCACATGCCCGCTTTGCTGCAGTGCACGGACCAGACGAAACTTGTCTTCCGGCAATACCCGCGCAAACACGTCATAGTCCAGCGCGTTTTGGCCCATCGCCTCGTGCAGATTTTCCGGTGCACACACACGGGTGCCGATGCCCACCTTTTCGGCCACCGCGCGGGCCGTCGCGGGGCCGTCGCCGGAGACCATCAGCACCCTCACCCCCAGGTCGTGCAGGTCGCGGATCAGTGCTTGCGAATCCTCCCGTGGCGGGTCTTGCAGCGCCACCAGCCCGGCGAGCCGCAGGCCGTTGCCGCCGGTCTCGGCGGCGATTGCCAGCACGCGTGATCCATCCGCACCCAGGCGCTCCACATCCGCGCCGATGTCGGGTCCGTCCATGACCAGCGTGGCAATCACCCGCGGCGCTCCCTTGAGCACGCGCAACCTGTCGCCGTTCCCGCCGTATTCGGCTTCCGAGCGCTTGGTCTCCGGATCGAACGGAATGAAGCTCAATCGTTGGGGTATTGCGGAAAGCAGTCCGCGCGATTTCGCCGCATCCAGAATGGCCAGGTCTATCGGGTCTTGCGTCGCCTGGTCGCTGGCAAGCGCGGCCCAATACAGCAGGCCATTGTCGGTACAGGGTGCGCGGGTAGAGAGCGCGCTCAGTGCCAACCGGTTCTGGGTGATCGTGCCGGTCTTGTCGCTGGCCAGCACATCCATCGCAGCGGCTTCCTCGATCGCCGATAGCCGCGTCACCAGCACGCCGTTCCCGGCCAGCTCGACTGCACCGAGCGCCGTTGCAACGGTAAAGGTCGCCGGAAGCGCAATGGGTACCGAAGCCACCAGCAGGATCAGCGCGAAGGGCAGCACTTCGGTTAGGGCAATGCCGTAGATCCAGCTGTAGAGCAGCAGGGCGGCAACCAGTATCGCGTCAAGCGTCACCAGATATTTCACGATGGTCACGATCAGGATCTCAAGGTGGCTTGCCGTCCTGGCGCTGCGCACCAGTTCTGCGGTCTTGCCGAAATAGGTGTGCGCGCCGGTTGCGGTGACTTCACCCGATGCCTCGCCGCGCTTGACGATGGCCCCGGCGTTTACGGTCGTCCCGGCATTTGCATCGACTGGCAGGGATTCGCCGGTGAGCGCGGATTGGTCGAGCAGCACTTGGCCATCAAGCAGGCGTATATCGGCAGGCGCGAGATCGCCCATGCGCAGGTGCACCACGTCTCCCGGCACCAGCTCTTGCGCGGCCATCTGTTTCCAGACTTTGTCGCGCAGCACGCGCACCTGGATCGCGAGACGGCTTTTGAGCAGTGCCAGCGCATTGTTGGCACGGTTCTCCTGGGCAAAACCCAGCACCGCATTGAAGACCAGCAGGATGGCTATGATGCCGGCCTCGCTGGCCTTGCCGAGGGCGAACTGCAAGGCTATCGTGGCTTCCAGCATCCAGGGAACCGGTGCCCAGAATTTTTTCAGGAACAGCAGCCAGGGATGGGGATGATCTTCGGCCACCATGTTGGGGCCGTACTTCAAGAGGCGTTGCCGGGCTTCGGCGCTGGTGAGTCCTTGCAGCGGGATTGCGTCGGGCATGTTTCTCTTTTGATCAGGGTCGGCCGGCAGCTATGCCTTCATGCGCAGTTTTCAGTTGCGGATTACGGACCAGCAGGATGGGCACCGGGCAACCGCGCACGATGCCCTCCGCCACGCTGCCCATCAGCAGATGATTCAAGCCAGTCCTGCCGTGGGTACCCGCCACGACAAGATCTGCCGGCCAGGCGCCTGCTTCCGCCACGATGGCTTCGGCCATCCGCGCACCGGGGACCTCGGTTTCAAGCAGTTTGACTTCGGCATCAACGCCGCCGGAGCGGGCCGATCGCTGTGCCTTGTCCAATATCCCGTGCCCGATGTCTGTCCAGGTTCTCTTCACTTCGGGTGATAACTGGGTACTGTTGTAGATGGCGATCTTGTCGACCACGTAGACAATCCGCAGTTGCGCGTGCTGGTCCTTTGCCAGACCGATGGCTTCCCGCAGCGCGAGATCAGATGTGGGACTATCGTCTACCGCTGCCAAGATGCGCTGGTACATAACACTGATCCCTTTGGCTGAAGTGGAACGATTATATCCTGCATTATTCCCGCATGGATTTGCACGCATGATCGCGGCGGCGGCATCGCCGGCCACCCGCCAGCGGTCCGAAGACAGCGATTCGAAGTTATGTTTAAATGCTTTTCTATTTGCCATTTAATTTCTTCGGGGGAGGTTACACCATGCCACACGCGATCAGGATCCATCGGACCGGGGGGCCCGAGGTGCTGCAATGGGAAGCGATCGAGGTCGGCGCGCCCGGGCCCGGCCAGGTCAGGCTGACACAAACCGCCGTCGGGCTGAACTACATCGATGTCTATCACCGCACCGGGCTCTACCCGCTTCCGCTGCCCTTCGTGCCCGGCATGGAGGCAGCGGGAATCGTGGAAGCGGCAGGTGCCGGCGTCACCCACCTGAAACCGGGGGGCCGGGTCGCCTACGCGTCGGTGATCGGCGCCTATGCCGAAACGCGATTGATCACCGCGGACAAAGTGGTCAAGCTGCCGGACTTCATCGACGACCGCACCGCGGCGGCCATGATGCTGCAGGGCATGACCGCACGGTACCTGATTCGCGACATCTACAAGGTCGGGCCGGGCGACACCATCCTGATACACGCCGCGGCGGGCGGGGTCGGGTTGATCGTCTGCCAGTGGGCCGCGGCACTGGGCGCGACCGTGATCGGCACCGTGTCCAGCGACGAGAAGGCCGCGCTGGCCAAGGCCAACGGCTGCCACCATCCCATCGTCTACACCCGCGAGGATTTCCAGTCGCGGCTGCTCGAGATCACCGGCGGCGAAAAACTGCCCGTGGTCTACGATTCGGTCGGCAAGGACACCTTCATGAAATCGCTGGATTGCCTGCGGCCGCGCGGCCTGATGGTGCTGTTCGGCTCATCGTCCGGGCCGGTCCCGCTTTTCGATCTGTCACTGCTGTCGCAAAAGGGCTCGCTGATGGTCACCCGACCGACCCTCGCCACGTTCGTCGCGACTCAGGCCTTGTTGGACGAAAATTCTGCAGATCTTTTCTCCGCGGTCGGGTCGGGCAAGGTGAAGATCCACGTGAACCAGACCTGTCCGCTGAAAGACGCGGCAAAGGCGCACCGCGACCTCGAGGCGCGCAAGACCACCGGTTCCACCGTGCTGACCGTCTGACATGCCCGCATTCTCACCGTCCCGGGTTTTATCCCGGGGCGCGCGATTTATTTCGCCGTGTTGATGCTGCCCAATTGCACCCGGACAACCGAAATGGCCTTGTCCATTTTCCTGAATCTCAGCGCCCCGAACCACGCGATGATGATCCCGCTTGGCAGGCAGATGAATCCGGTCACGGAAAACCAGAGCTCGTGCGAGAAATGAATGATCGATATCCCGGCGATGAACAGCGCGACGCCGGAGCGCAAGTAAGACAGAAGGGTGCGCTCGTTTGCCAGCAGAGTACGGTCGATCGCCAGTTCGTCCCTCAGGATCAGTTCTGCACTGTCGAATTTTGAATAAGGATTGTGTCCCATGTCAGTTTTGGTTCCGGTCTTATTGTTATTCGAAAATACGACTATCCGACTGCGCGGACCCCGGCATTTTAAACGAATGGCCGATGGCGGTGTGCCCCGAAGCAGAGGCCGGCATCACTCCCCCATTGCCATTTCCAGTTCCAGCCAGCCCGCCTCCAGTTCTGCGACTTTCGTTTCCAGTCTTGCATGCACCGCATTCAGTTCGTTTATCCTGGCGCGGTCGGGGCTGGCGTAGGTGGCGGGGTCGGCGAGCTGCTGGTTGACCGCGGCAAGTTCCGCCTGTGCAGTGGCCAGCGCGGCTTCGAGTTTGCCCTGTCTGGACTGCAGCGCCTTGCGGTTTGGTTTAGGCGCGTTTTGCGCGCGCGGCTTTTCCAGTTGCGCGGCGGTTTCGCGAGGGCGGCGCGCTTCGATCCAGTTCTTGTAGTCATCCAGGTCGCCGTCGAACAGTTTGGCTTCGCCATCTGCGACCAGCCAAAGTTCGTCGGCCACCGCGCGGATCAGGCTGCGGTCGTGCGACACGATCACCACCGCGCCGGAGTATTTCTCCAGTGCGATGGTGAGCGCATCGCGCATGTCCAGGTCGAGGTGGTTGGTTGGTTCGTCGAGCAACAGCAGGTGCGGCTTCTGCCAGGCCAGCAGCGCGAGCGCGAGCCGGCTTTTCTCGCCGCCCGAGAAACTCGCCACGGGGCGGTCTTCGCTGTCGCCGCCCAGACCAAAACGGCCGAGAAAGTTGCGCAACGCCAGCGTGGTTTCCTTGGGCGCGATCCGTTCCATATGCTGCAGCGGCGTGGCCGCGCTGTCCAGATTTTCAAGCTGGTGCTGGGCGAAGTAGCCGATGCGTATCCCGGGGGTAATCTCCAGCGTTCCTGAGGTCGGCTGCAGCTCGCCGACCAACAGCTTGATCAGTGTCGATTTGCCGGCGCCGTTCGGGCCCAGCAGCGCGATGCGCGCGCCGGCGCGCAGTACCGGTTCGATGTCGCGGAACAGTATCTTGTCACCGTACGCGAAGCCCATCTTTTCTGCGCGCATCAATAAATCGGGGCTGCGTTCCGGCGCCTCGATCTCCAGCTCGAAATGGCCGTCGCTGACATGCACGGGTGCGATGCGCGTGATGCGGTCCAGCGCCTTGATGCGGCTTTGCGCCTGTTTTGCCTTCGTGGCCTTGGCGCGGAAGCGTCGCACGAAGTCTTCGAGATGCGCGATCTTTTCCTGCTGCTTGTTGAACGCCTGGTTCTGCTGCGCGATCTTTTCCGCGCGGGCGCGCTCGAAGGCGTCGTAGTCGCCGCTGTAGCAGTCGATTGTCCGGTCATGCAAATGGGCGATGCGGTTCACGCAGGCATTGAGGAATTCGCGGTCGTGCGAGACCAGCAGGATGCTGCCGGGATAGCGCGCCAGATATTGTTCGAGCCAGATGATGGCTTCAAGGTCGAGATGGTTGGTGGGTTCGTCCAGCAACAGCAGGTCGGCGCGGTGCATCAGCGCGCGCGCCAGGTTCAGCCGCATGCGCCAGCCGCCTGAGAAGCTGCTCACCGGGCGTTCCAGCGTGTCGTTGGCAAAGCCCAGGCCGTTCAAAAGCTGCGCGGCGCGGGCCTTGGCGCCATAACCGTCGATCGCCTCGAAACGGTGCTGCGCGTCGAACCACGCGCTGTCGTGAATATCGCGCATCAGCACTTTTTCCAATGCACGCAGTTCGGCGTCGCCGTCGAGCACGAATTCCAGCGCGGGCTGGTCCGAATTGGCGATCTCCTGTTCGACGAACGCGATGGTCTTGCCGGACTGCACGGACACGTCGCCGCCGTCCTCCGGCCTGATCTCGCCGCGGATCAAACGGAACAGCGTCGATTTGCCGCAGCCGTTCTTGCCGACCAGGCCGATGCGCTGGTTGGCGTATGCCTGCAGATTCACTTCCTGCAGTAGTGGGGTGCCGCCTTGCAAGTATGTCAGGTTGCGGATATCTAGCATGGGCGCGATGATAGCAGGTGTCAATTCTGAGTTCAGGAGTTTGCGCCGGGCGTTGCGAGCAAGTCGGCAATGCGGGGCTCAACGCTGATAAAATATCGTCTGAACCTCACAACCCCGCTCAGGCGGTTCACCACGAACGCTAAGATGTCCACCACCGGCAACCTTCCAAACCTCGAACCGCGCGCGGTCTGGGCGCATTTCGCGACACTGTGCGCTATACCGCGCGCCTCGCTGCACGAGGCCGCGCTGATCGAACACCTGACCGCGTGGGCGCAGGCGCGCGGCATCGACGCCAGCATCGATGGCGCAGGCAACCTGCTACTGAAGAAGCCCGCCAGTCCCGGATGCGAAGGGCGGCCCGGCGTGATCCTGCAGGGCCATCTGGATATGGTATGCCAGGCAAATTCCGGCACGCAGCACGACTTCGGGCGCGACCCGATACGCGCCGTGGTGCACGACGGCTGGGTGGTGGCGGAGGACACCACGCTCGGCGCGGACAACGGCGCCGGTGTCGCACTCGCGCTGGCCGCACTGGAGGAACCCGGCCAGATCCATCCGCCGCTGGAAGTGCTGCTCACCGTCAACGAGGAATGCGGCATGGACGGCGCGCGCGGACTGGCATCGGGGACCTTGCACGGCAAGGCGCTGATCAATCTGGACACCGAGGAGTGGGGGCATTTCTACCTGGGCTGCGCGGGCGGCGTGGATGTCGAGGTGCGCCACGATTACGAACAGCAGGCGGTGCCGTCGGACTATGCGCTGCTCCAGTTTGCGGTGTCCGGTCTGCGCGGCGGCCATTCGGGCATCGACATCCATCTCGGGCGCGGCAATGCGATCAAGCTGCTGGCGGAGGCGCTGCGCGATCTGTCCGCGCACACCGACGTGCGCTTGATTGGGATGCAAGGCGGCACGGCGCGCAACGCGATCCCGCGCGAGGCGTTTGCAGTGTGCGCGTTGCCGGCTGCCGTTGCGGCGAGCATCGACGAATGGGTAACCCACCGGCACCTGTCATGGCGGACGCGGTTCGCCGCGACCGACGCGAACGTCTCGTTCGCCTGCAGGCATGATGACACGCTGCCGGATCCATCGATTTCGCACACCGACCAGGATCGATTGCTGTCCTTCCTCGACAGTGCCGCGAACGGTGTTTCTCTGGTCAGCGAGGATTTCCCCGGCGTGACCGACACCTCATCCAACCTCGGTGTGGTCGCGCTGGAACACGGCGCGTTCAGGGCGACATTCAAGGTGCGCTCGCTGCGCGATGCCCGGGCCGATGCCCTGGCCGACAAGCTGGTCTCGTTTGCATCCGGATATGGGCTGCATACCCGGAAGGACGGCGCATATCCGGGCTGGACGCCGGACCCGGGTTCCCCGTTGCTCGATCTGTGCCAGCAGGTATACACCGCGCAATTCGGCCGGCCCGCTGATCTGCAGGTGATCCATGCCGGGCTGGAATGCGGACTGCTCGCCGCCAGCCATCCGCACCTCGATATGATTTCCTTCGGTCCCGACATACACGGTGCGCACGCGCCCGGCGAGCGCGTCAGGATCGAATCGGTCGCGCGCTGCTGGCAATTGCTGAAGGCAGTGTTGCGGGCATTGGCAACTGCACCGGCCTTGCCGGAACCCGGGAAGGGGATGGCATGACGCAAACCGGACCGCGCGAAATCGTCACACCTTTCAGGGCGATCCCGCTGGAAGTTCCCGAGGGAATGAAGCACAACGAATTTTTCAACAGCACGGAAAACCTGAACGACCTTGCGAACAACAACGGCCTGCTGACCAACCCGGAAAACCTGCTGTTGTACCGCAAGGCGCTGAGCCACAGCACCGAGTTCGACTGCTCCATCATCTACAACACGTCCAGGACCATACTCAATCCGCTGGGGCGGCCGGTGAGGCGCACCCAGGTCGCGGACAATGTGAAGCATGTGTGGGACAGGATGAACCAGATCATCATCGATTACATGCTGGAACAGTATCCCGATCCTGAACAGGCGTTGATCCTGGCGGGCGAGGCGAGCCTGGATGCGACCTGGCCGCTGACCTCTCCCGGCGTCCCAAGCATCCGCATGCTGCACAATCATTTTGTCGTCTTTCCGATGGAAGCACTGCGCAATGCCAAGCCAGCCGACCCCGGCAATCCCAACCTTACCGACGGCGGCCAGCACAGCCTGTTCCAGGCTTACATGCGCGACGTGTACCGCGAGTTCTTCGACCGGGCGCTCGATCTGCGCATCCTCAAGCCGGCCAGCAGCGCGGATGCGCGCATCGCGCTGACCGGATACCCGCAGGGATTGCCCAGCTGGGAGATTCAAGGCGGAGCGGGCGCGCTCAGGGACGTGCATTTCTGGAGGGAATACGACGAGGTGTTGAAGGGCTTCATCGATTTTTACCGCAGCTTCTTCTCCCAGGTTTCCACGCACAACGCACCGATGCTGCCGGATGTCTATTTCCCGGAGCAGGTCGAAAGCGTGTTACTGTTCAATAACGACTTCATGAAGACCGCGAAGAAGGTGCGCGACCTGTGTATCGTGGACCCAAAATACGCAAACGCGATACGCTGGCAGCCCGCGTTCAAGCAGCTTATCTACCGCAATGATGCAGGCAAGCTGATCGTGACCATCAGCCAGAACTCCATTGGCAACGCGATCACCGAATTGCTCGGTGTCGTGGTCAACCGCGTCCCTGACGCCGAAGCCTACGCCCGGCACGAACCCGCGTTGATCGCGCGCCTGCTTGAGGTGCGCCGCCGCCTGATCGAGGCCGATCTTGGCGAGGGCGTCGCCACCGCCTACTGGCCGGGAGAATAGCAAGGGCCGGGCACGAACAACCGCTGCGCATGGAAAGGCGAAAATGAAGCTGCTGCTGTATGGAACCCGATACTGCCATTTGTGCGAACAGGCCGAGGCGGCGCTTCATGCGGCTGGTATGACGGCCGACTATGTCGACATCGCCGAAGACGATAACTTGCTCGAAAAATACCGTATGCGCGTTCCGGTGATATTGCGCATCGACAACGGGGCCGAACTCGGCTGGCCATTCGACGTTGCGGCGCTGCGGCGATTCATTGCCCAGCCGTTCGAGTAACGCTGATCACTCGCGGCTGTGTCGCCCAATCCAACCGGGTGCACCCGCCAGGGCGCACCCGGTGCGCCTGCTATGCCTTCTTCTGCCTTGTCAGGAACCACCACAATCCCGCGATTGCGATGATGATGATCAGCAGCCAGGGCCAGTAATTTTCCAGGAATCCTTTTTCTTCCACCGGTTGTTGCACAGGGGCGGCTGCCGGGGCGGGCATGACGGCTGACTGGTCCTCCTGTTTCACGGCGGGCGCAGGTGCGGGTGCCGGCGCGGGAGCGGGAGCAGCTTCCACCGGCTTGGGTGTGGCAGTCGCTTTTTTGATTGCCTTCCTGTGCTTCTTCGCCTTCTTGACCGCCGGCTTGGGTGCGGGCGCCGCGGTGCTCGCCGCGGGTGCAGGCGCGGGTGCCGCCTGTTCAACGACAGGTGCTGGAGCCGGCTCGGCGCTGACTGCCGGTGTGGCAGCGACTGCAACCGGTGCGGGCGCCGCGGCGGCTTCCTGCTTCGGCTGGGTGGCGCAAGCAGACAAGGCCAGCGCCGAAAGCAGGATTACGGTAACGTTGTGCAATCTGAACATCGTGTTCTCCAATGATGTGGTTGACGGGAAGTGGCTGGTACGTTGATCGGAAATCGTTGTGTCAAGAATCGGGATCAATGGATCGATTTTTCCATTTCGTTCGCGAGGCTCTGGTCTATCAGCATGATCACGATCCTGCGGTTTTTCTGGCGCCCTTCCGGCGTATCGTCCGATGCGACAGGGTCATATTCTCCCCTCCCCGATGCGACCATGCGTTCCGGTGGCACGCCGACGTCTTGCAGAAACCTCACCACGGTGGTCGCACGTGCGACTGAAAGCTCCCAGTTGGTCGGATATCTGCCCTGCAGCGACTTGGCGACCGGCACGTTGTCGGTATAGCCCACCACCCTGATGATCTTGTCCTGATATCCTTTCAGCGCATCGCCGACTTTTTTCAATACTTCCTTGCCGCCCGGCTTCAGCGTCGCCCGGCCCGAGTCGAAGAATATCTGCTCCGCCAGATCAACGGCCAGCATGTCCTTGTATTGCCGCACTTGGAGCTGGCCCTTCTCCACTTCCTTGGACAGGTCCTTGACCAGCGCTTCATACTGTTGCTGATGCTGCCTGCCGGCAGCGAGCAAGGCGGTTCTTTGCTGCTCCAGAAACACGACCTGCTCCTGCATGGACGTATTCTGCTGATCACAGGCGGCAAGCTGCTGCTTCAGCGTGTCATTGTCCTGTTCCGTCGCGGCCTTTCGCTTTTCCAGTGCCGCGTTCCGGGTTTCCAGTGCAGTCTTCTGCTGCTGCAGTGCCCCGATCTGTTCGTCCTTTCCAGCCTGCATCTTGTCGAACGTACCGGTGCTGACACACCCGCTTGCGGTGCAAGCAGCCGCAAGTACCGCAATTCCGACGGGAATCTTCCTGATCATGTTCATGTCCTCCCATTCGTTTCTGGCGGATTATCATGGCGCGGTCCATGCAATTGCCATAGAGGTCAGCCCATATTCACCATTTGCGAAGCGACATAATAACGCCTAGTGCTTGCATTGTGTGGACAAACTATCCCGCTTTGATCCGGTTCCGCAACAGAATACCTGCCTCCCATCGAGAGCCACTTTAGGTTATGCTTGGGCCGGTATCCGACTCCAAAACAAACACAAAAAACCAAACAACATTCCCGATGCTTTGCATGGCCAGTTCGGCCGGCTCGATCCGATCCCCTTTAACGAATGAAAATTTTTTGGCACTGAATAGACATGTTCGTCGCAAAAATCATCATCCCGATTTTCCTGCTGATTCTGCTGGGTGCCGCGATGCGCCGCTGGTTCGGCCAGCGCGAAGACTTCTGGCCGCAGTTGGACCGGCTGATCTATTTTGTATTCTTTCCGGCACTGCTGTTCAATACCATCGCGCCTTCCCAGATCGACTTCGCCGCCGCGACGCCCATGCTGCTGGTCTCCACGCTGTTCATGTGTTCCGGGATGGTGATCGGCTATGTCGCGAAATATTTCTTGCATGCCCCGTCCAGGGTTTACTCAGCAACCTTTCAGACCTCGTTCCGGTTCAACAGCTATGTCGGGCTTGCAGTCGCCGGCGGGTTGCACGGGCATGAGGGCCTCGCCGCGATCGGCCTGCTGATGGGCTTCATGGTGCCGCTCGCCAACGTCGCGGCGGTGCTGATGCTGGCGAGGCACAGCGAGAGCCACTGGCTCAGGGAGATCCTGCTCAATCCGCTGATCATCGCCACGGCCGGCGGCATCGTGTTCAGCCTCGCCGATATCCCGTTGCCGGCGATGTTCAACACCACGCTGGGTTTGTTGTCGCAAGCCTCGCTGCCGCTGGGCCTGATCGCCGTCGGCGCGGGACTGCCTTTGCAGGGCTTGCACAGCCACCCCGGCACGTTGTGGTATGGCGTGGCGGTGAAGCTGCTGGGGCTGCCCGCCATCGCGTGGGGTCTGGCTACCGCGTTCGGACTGAGCGGCGTGTATTTTCACATCCCGGTGTTGCTGGCGGCATTGCCGGTCTCGACGGTGTCATACGTGCTGGCGAAGCGCATGGGCGGCGACGGCAACGCCATCGCCACGCAAATCGTGCTGAGCACCCTGCTATCCGCGCTGACGCTGCCGCTTTGGCTGCTGTTGATGGGATTCTGAATCAGGCGGCAAAATACCGCCGACATCGGTGAGCGATCGGATCCTTTACTGCCCTTCCAATTTCACGACCTTGCCGTTCTCGATCTTGACCCTTTGGTCTATCGCGAGGCTCGGTACGGTGGTTTGGTTGAATTTGACGGTTTCGCCGTTATCCAATCTCACGGTGATATCGTATGACGTGGCCTTCTTGGCATTCTTCTCGATCTTGTTTCCGGCAAATGCGCCGGCGACCGCGCCGGCGACCGTCGCAACGTCGCGCCCCGAACCACTGCCGACCTGATGACCGAGCAATCCGCCCAGTACTCCGCCTGCAATTACACCGAGGCCAGATCCCTGTCCTTCGGTTTCAACCGGGTTGATCGACACAACCACCCCGCAGTTGGCGCAGACGGCCTTAACTGCCGGCGGGGGACTTGCCAGGGCTTGTTGCGACCGCGCCCTTTCTGCGGCCTTGCGCTGCTCGGCGATGCGCCGCTTCTTTTCGGCTGCTGCAGCGGCTTGCTGCTTGCGCTTTTCTTCAGCCTGGGCGGCAGCATCCTGCTTGGCTTTTTCCGCTGCCTGCTGGTCGGCAATGAACTGTTGTTTCGCTTCCGCGACCGCCTTGTCGACGGCGGCCTGGATTTGAGCGGCATTTTCTTCGGCAGCAGGCTTTTGCGAACACCCTGTCACCAGCGTGATCGATGCCAGTGCCAGTACTACGGCAAAAATATTGGTGAACCGCTTGTGTATCGTGATATCCAACTGAACCTCCATTGATTGACCGGTTTGGTGATGAACCGGGGGCATGCGTTCCGCACCGGCTTATGACTGGATAACAGGGGATTGGTTCAGTGTTTCGGGCGTTCCGACGCGCCGTTTGCGCGGCACGCCCGTGATGCAGTTACGGCAAAAGAATCAAATCGCGTTCAATGCTGCCAGCGCCGCGTCGTAATTGGGTTCTTTCTTGATATCGCTGACCATCTCGGTGTAACGCACCACGTTGTTGCCGTCCAGCACCACCACCGCGCGCGCGGTCAGTCCGGCCAGCGGACCGTCGGCGATCTTGACGCCGTAGTCGCGCATGAACTCGCGCCCGCGCATCGTGGACAGATTGTCCACATTGTCCAGACCTTCGCTGCTGCAAAAGCGCGCCATCGCGAAAGGCAGGTCTGCCGAAATATTGATCACCACGGTGTTGTTCAGACCGGCTGCATCCTTGTTAAAGTGGCGCGCGGACGCCTGGCAGGTCGGCGTATCCAGACTGGGCACGATGTTCAGCACCTTGCGCTTGCTGCCGTAACTGCCCAGGGTGATGTCCTGCAGGTCCTTGTTCACCAGCGAGAAGGAAGGCGCGGGCTTGCCGACTTGGGGAAAATCCCCGTAAAGTTTAACCGGTGTGCCGCCGAGGGCTGTGGTCATGCTGGTGCTTTTGGTCATGCTGTTCTCCTTGGGTTAAGTGCGTGAAGCGAGAGCCGAAAGCCCGAATCATTTCGCGGCGAAGATAATACTCCTCCGGTGCCCTCACGCAAGGATAGATCACTTCTGGTACCGGCATTAAACCATGGTTCAATCAGGGCATTATGCGGGACGCTTCCGGTGCGGCAGAATGCATCGTCAGGTTTGCGCTTGGTCGAATCTTGCCGGCGCAGCTAGTACAATGAATCCCGTTTGATTGGACGCCGGCTGCCAAAAATGCCCGGCGACTCAACCATCAGGACAATCAGCGGGGAACCGCTGTCCCGCGGTAAAGCCCGCTGCAATATAATCACCCCACAATAAAAGCGGTATGTTGACCGTCTTCGTATTCAAGCGATACGTGTTGCGCCGGCTAAAAAGGTGGGCCGGCTCAACCGCCACTGCAGCCGATGATCTGCTGGTGAATGCAATCGAAAAGTTCATCGTCCCGGTCATATACCTTTTCATCTTTTACGCCGCGCTGCACACGCTGGTTCTTTCAGCGGAGTTTGAGCACGGCCTGAAAATTGCGGCAATCGTACTGGTCACGGTGCTTGCCGTCAGGGTCGCGATTTCCGCGGTCAACTTCGGGCGCGAATCCTACCTGGATCGTTCCGGCCACGGGGATCGCAGCGGAAAGCAGCTCAAGGGAATACGCGGCCTGGTCAATTTTGGGATCTGGCTGCTCGCACTCATGTTCCTGCTGGACAACATGGGGATAAAAATTTCCGCCGTGGTTGCGGGACTGGGAGTCGGCGGCATCGCGGTTGCACTGGCCGCCCAGGCTGTACTGGGCGATCTGTTCGGTTACTTCGTGATCTTCTTCGACAAGCCATTCGAGATCGGGGACTTCGTCGGCGACAAGATGGGTACCGTTGAATATATCGGGATCAAGACCACCAGAATTAGGGCGATAGGCGGGGAACTGCTGATCTTCTCGAACAAGGATCTGACCAACTCTCGTGTCCATAATTTCAGGAAGATGGAGAAGCGACGGGTCGTCTTCAAACTGGGCGTGATCTATCAAACGCCTTCCGAGAAATTGAAGGCCATACCCTCCATCGTCAAACGAATCATTGAAAGCCAGGAAGACGCCGCTTTCGACCGCGGTCATTTTGCCGCTTATGGCGATTTCAGCCTGGATTTTGAATTCGTGTATTACGTGACCGGCGCAGATTACACAAAATACATGGATATACAGCAGGCGATCAATCTGGACATTTTCGAAACATTTGAGAAGGAAGAAATCGGGTTCGCGTACCCGTCGCAGACGCTTTTTGTGAACATGGTCAACTAGCCGTTCAGGCTGTTCAGAGCCGATCGTTGTTGCTAGTCGGACTCGCGCTGAATATAGGCAGTCTGGGTTCCTACATCCTTCTTCGGTTGCGGCGGCTTGAACATGAAATTCTCCGCCATGGTGTGAAATAACGGCGTCGGACACACCAGCCGCGAGCAGGCTTTGGCAATGAACGCAGCAGCCATCAGCGGCAATACCATCTCGTGGTTGTCTATCATCTCCATGACGATCACGAACGCGGTGATCGGCGCCTGGGTTACGCCGGAAAAATATGCAACCATCCCGAGTATGATGGTCGCGCCCACCGGAACGGAAGAAAAGAACGGTGCAATATTGGCGCCGAATCCGGCCCCTGCGGACAGTGTCGGCGCCATGATCCCCCCGGGGATCCCGCTGATGTACGAGATCACCGTGGCGATCATTTTCAGCAGGCCGTAGCTTTCCGGCAATATCGAATTGCCATCGACCAGCGTCTTCGCTTCGCTGTATCCGCTGCCGTAACTGTTGTTGCCCGAAGCCAGCCCCACCAGCACCAGCAGCAGGCCGCAGACCGCCGCGAACGCGATCGGATTTTCATGGATCCAGTCTCCCATACGGCCCTTCAAACCTTTGTTGACTTCGATGAGTGTGCGACTGAATGCGCCGCCCAGCAGTCCGCCCGCGATGCCGCAAAAGACGACCACATACCATTCCTTGCCGAATCCCATCGATTCGGAGGTATGGCCGAAATAGGAATAATTTCCGAGTATGGCGAGTGAGGCGATACCGGCGATGATGACCGTCATCAGGATCGTGGTGCTGTTGTGTTCCTCGAAGGAACGGCTCATCTCCTCGATCGCGAACACGATACCCGCCAGCGGTGTGTTGAACGCGGCCGCCACGCCGGCCGCAGCGCCGGCGAGGATCAGCCCTTTTTCCAGGTCATGCTTGGGAAACCGTGCAAGGCTGCCCAGTCTGTGCATGATGGATGCGCCGATCTGCACGGTGGGGCCTTCGCGTCCCACCGATGTTCCGCACATCAGCCCGACGATCGTGAGGATGATTTTCCCGACCGTCACGCGCAGCGAAAGCACCTGCTCGCGGATTTTGCTGCTTTCCTTCGGGTCCAGCGATGCGATGACCTGCGGAATCCCGCTGCCCTGGGCTCCGGGAAAGTACTTTCGGGTGATGTAGACGATTAGCGCGAGCCCGAGTGGGGTGACCAGCAGCGGCAGATAAGGCGAAATGGCAAGCATCTTGTGGAACACGCCGTTCGCCCACTCCGCGGCGACAGCAAACAGAATCGCGGCCACCCCCACGCTGAGAGCACCGCTCCAGAACACGAGGCGGCGCTTCCATTCCAGAATCATGTCCTCTTCCGGCAGGGGGAATTTCATCGATTACTCAGGATTTCCGCTCGACAACGGTGGATTTGCAATGCTTCATTGTGTTTGTGATTATACATAATCCTTTGGTGGGATGGCCGCGCAACCCAAAATCATTACTGGCGATCGAGCGGGGTCGCAATACCAGGCACGATGGTCCGTCTATTTCCGCCGCCCTTTTTTGGAACAGCTGACCGAAGCGATGTTCAGGATGTCATTGTCAAATGCGGCGCTGGCGGATTTGATTGTGCATTTTTGCCTGGCCGGCGATTTCTTGATGGACACGCTGTAGTCGCTGCCATCAGGCAGGCGGATACCGGGGAAAAGGAATTTGCCATTGCTTGCGATGGTCAGGTCGTTCGCGCCATTGAGCTGGAGCACGAGTTCGTTCCCATGCCCCTTGTCGGAAAGTCCCGCAACCGTGCCGCCCACTGCGAAAGTCGCCGTGGTGCAAGTGACCAGAATATTGCTGACGTTGGCATTCGCAATGTTTCCACTGCCCCGGTCGACCTTGCAGGTCTGCTTGACGGGACTTGAAGGCGAAGCCTTGACCGAAACATTATATGAACTCCCTTTGGCGAGCGTCCTCGGAAAACTGAATTTCCCGTCTGCGCTGACCGGAAGATCGTTTGCTCCGTTGAGCTGCAGTATCAGTCCGCTGCCGAGAAGCCCGGAAACCGTACCGCCGACAGTATGCGGGGCCGGCGGTGGCGGAACCGGATTGGCGGCAGGCTTTGCCTGCTCGCTGTCGCCGCAGCCTGCAAGTCCGGCAATCGCCGCCACGATCCATAGTGCACGCGCCGTTTGTATGAATTTCGCCATCTCTCGCTCCTTGTCTTTCTTTTCACCGGACACGGGTGAAGTTTGTCATTCGCCCGACTATCATGCCGTCAAAAAAACGTGCAAAAACTGAATGCTGCCCAGATTGTACACAATTTGCACCGGCAATAAGCTATGCAGGGCCGGCCTCGCTTCCGGCATACACCGTTCTGCGCGACGCATACCACAGCGCAGCGGCGTTGAAGGCAAGATAGACAACATAACTGGCAACATACAGCCAAGCCGTGCGTTCCAGCGTCATTCCGTCCGAGAACAAATGCAGCAATAACGCGTAAAGCGGAAGCGACAGTATCTCGCCCGCCATGATCAGTCCGGTCCGGTGCGCGGAAAACAGGCCGAACAGGAACAGCCACGAGGCGATGCGTATCCAGCTGCCGAACATGATCAGCGCGGCCGTCTGGTTGCTCACCACGAAGCGCGTGTCGTACAGCAATGCCAGCATGAAGCGCTGGTTGAAGTAGATCAGCAGCAGCAGGCATGCCGCCGGGGCCAGCACCATCACCGCGGCGCGCAGCATTTCGCGTTTGAATCGCGCCGAACCAAAGGTGCTGCTGAAGCGCGGCAGGAAGATCAGCGACAGCACACCGGCTGCGGTGGCTGTCACCCATTCGGTGGAACGCCACAATGCCTGCAGGAATCCCACGTCGTTCCATGAAATGGAGCCCGACAGCATGCCGCGCACCAGCAGCATCGACACTGGGCTCATGATCCCGATCGTGAGCCCCACCGGAACGAACCTTGCCAGCTTGCGGAAATACGCACTGCCCTGCTGATGCGCTTCCCCGGGTTGCGACAGCTTGTGCAAATAATGCCAGACCGCGGCGCCCAGGACCGCCAGCAGGAGGGTTTGTACCCATATCAGCCCGCGCAGGGACATCCCGTACCATGCGCCCGCCGCCACCAGCAGCAATATCAGGCTGGCCAGCAATGCCAGCACCAGCATGCGCTGCTGCTGGTGTTTGCCAAGCAGATAGGCGTTGAGCGTGGCCGGCACGACCGTGATGCACCCGGCCAGTGCTGCCAGCACGAACAGCCATTTTTCGATCCTGCTCCGGGTGAGCCAGGCCGCCAGTTCGGGCGAGGCCAGCGCCACAATCAACGCGACTGCCAGAGAAGTGGCCATGCCCAGCTTGAGCGCGTCCCGCAACAGACTGCGCTCGTCGCGGGAAGTATTCACCTGGGTGATCAACACCGTCAGCCCCTGCAACACCCCTGCCATGGCCACCGCGCTGACCAGTTCGACCATCGACTGCAGCTGCGCCCAAAGCGCCACCATGGTGGGACCGCCCGCCAGCGCCAGCACCTTGTCCAGTCCGGCACGGCCAAGCAGATCGACCAGGATGATGATGAATGCCGCCAAAACGCTTCGGATCGAAGTCAAGTGAGCCTCTTGTTGTTTAGCCTGGAAAATTCAGGTCCCGTCTTTTGCATTGCAAGGCAGCGTCGGATTTTTGCCTGATGATATACCTCGCCCAACTTCAAGGATGATTATAACGACGCGGGGCGATATTCCCGCGCCATGTGCCGGGTGGCCCTAGCGCCCCGGAATCAACTCGAGTATTTTCCAAACTGGAAATGAGTCTGAACGAAGGTTTGTGGATCTGAGTATCTGAATCTTGTTCTGACTCGGTCGGGTTGATAAATTCTTGTTTGTTCTGCCTTGCTGTTTTACCCATCAAGCCTGTTTCCTTGTTGCAGCAGAGATCGCGTGAAACAGTTTCCTTCTTGCATTGTTCAGCGCCAAGGCAGCGTCATTGTCGCTCATCTCTGATGCCTGTGCATCCAGTAGCTCAAAGGTGATGTCCGGCTTGAGATACTCACTGGCATTGGGCAAGGATTTCAGCTTCTCATAGGGGGTCTTCATCTCCTCGTAGCGATAGCGTTTGCGCTCCTTCCCTTTGGCATCGGTGATCGTTTCCGGGAAGAAACAAGGTCGGTGGAAGTTGACGTATGGGTTGAGGAAGTCGGCACAGAAAGCATTGACCAGACTGGCGCAGTGTTGCGGGATATGGGCATAGCCCAGATGCTTTCGCACCACCGCGCCGTTCTTGGATTCCGCCAATGCGTTGTCGTTGGAATGCCGCGGCCGTGATTTGGTGAATTCAACCCGCAACTTCTCCAGCAGCGCGGCTACTTGGTAGTTGATGTACTCTTTGCCGTTATCCGCGTGGAATCCCAGGATGACAAACGGAAATCCATCCAGCAACTGCCCAATGACCGGCAGCAGGTAAGCCTCGCTGATCTTCTCGCAGGTGGCGACCAGCTGAAACTGGGTTACACAGTCCACTGCGTTGATGTGATACACCCCTTTTGCCCCGTCCTGGTCGCCTTGGTGCACGCTGTCGATGCGGATGTAGCCCGGCATCCCATTGGGCTGGGGTGCGCGACGCTGGCCGATGGGTAATCCGGTTGGCCGGGTCTTGGTCCAATGCCGCCGCTTGTTCTGGTACTGTTTCTCACCCCGTAGGTTGTACAGATGTGAAACCGAGATTCCCGCCAGACGCTCGAAGCGCGCATCACCGAACACAAGTAAAGCGCGCTCCATCAGCTTCTTGGTGGCAGGGCCGGACAGTGTGCCATGCAGCGCATCGATCTCGGCCAACAAGGCCACGTCCGTGGCGGTGAAGCGGCCGGTGAAGCCGTGCTGGGGCGTAACTTGTCGTTTCGACAACTTCCCGTCCCGGCGGTATCGCCGCACCAGCCGGGTTACTTGTTGCCGTGACAGGCCAGTCATGCGCTCCAGATAGCGCAGCAACACGCCCTTGTCGGCTTTGCCGTGCGGTGAATAGCCAAACCGCTTGAGCACACGCTCGATAAATGAATTGCGTTCCGCCTTGGGAACTTTGAAGGCCACCTCCGTCGTGCCGTCCAAGAATGCCCTGACCTGCGCCAGGGTTTGCAGCCGCGCTTCTTCCATGTCGATCACCATGCATCGCATCATGACCGATTCAGAACTTTAGCCGTTCAGACTCATTTCTCGTTGGAAATACGACCCGCCTTCAGACTCATTTCATATTGGAAGAGGCTACTCGTACACACTTCAGCCGGATAGCGATACAATATCGTATGGTTTCGCAACGCAATGATGTCAGCCGCGAACCGGGTTCGTGCGTTTAGCAGGACGTAATTCAACTCTAAAAGGAAAATCATGAAGACTGTATCAGCCGCACTTTTTGCCATGTTAGCGCTCACCAGCCTGTCGGCACGCGCCGGAACGCCCATCATCAACCTGAATGTCGGCGGTGAAATCAGCCCGGGCGTCTATGGGCAGGTGCAGTTCGGCAATGCGCCTCCTCCGGAGGTTATCAATGCCCAGCCTATGGTGGTCGTCCCTCAACAGCCGGGCGTAGTGGTCCAACCGTTGTACCTGCATGTTCCGCCGAATCATGCGAAGCACTGGTCCAGGTATTGCCACCGCTACAACGCCTGTAACCGCCCCGTATACTTCGTGAAAGAGGGCAGGTACCAGCCCAATTACCACGATCACCACGATCACCACGACGAAGGACACCGGAACGATGATCGCCGGGATCATGAGGACAGGGATCACGATCGCAGGGACTAGCTTAACCAGGACGGGCGGTTGGATTGGCTAACCCGCTCATCATCCTCTGCATGCAATATGAACGACAAGGCCGGCTTCACGCCGGCCTTGTTTTTTCCGCTTCCGGCATCACGACATCAGTTGCAAGGCAATCCAGCCCGGGTTTTCAGGCCGCCGCACAAGAGATCAGGGCCAGCACAATTAACCAGCAGGAGGCTCTACGCTGTCAGCCCGTTTGCCAGGGGTCTCAAGGCTGATGCGGCCCAGTTTTCCGCTGCGGTATTCGGTCAGCAGAATCATCGCGGCCTTTTCCATATCCAGTTCGCCGCCATGCCCTTTCAGCAGGCAACCGCGCTTTCTTGCGATCGCCTCGATCACATCCACGCCATCCAGCCCCGCCTCGGCAATGTCATAGCGTGCGGTGAGCAACCCGGGATAACGTGCAAGCAGCGTGGCGGCGAGATATTCCGCGACCTCTTCATCAATCACCGCATTGCGCCCTATCGCATGTATCGCGGCGAGCTTCAACCCGTCTTCCGGTTTTTCGATCTTGGGCCACAACAGACCTGGCGAGTCGGTCAGGGTCATACGGTCGCTCAAATTGTGGCATTGCTGCGACTTGGTCACGGCGGGTTCGTCTCCGACGTTGGCGACGCGGCGCTTGAGCAGCATGTTCATCAGCGTGGATTTGCCGACATTGGGAATGCCCATGATCATCATGCGCAGCGGCTTGTGGGTGCTGTTGCGATGCGGGGCGAGCGGCTGGCAGAGGTCCGGCACCCTGGCAGCATCGCTTGCATTTTTGCAGCTCAGCGCGACCGCCTTGACACCCGGCTGCGCATTGAAATATTTGAGCCAGGCTTTGGTGACCTCGGGATCGGCGAGGTCGGCCTTGTTGAGTATCTTCAGGCAGGGGCGCTGGCGGTGCAGGCGCAGTTCCGTGATCATCGGGTTGCAGCTCGCCTCGGGCAGGCGCGCATCCAGCACTTCGATGACGACATCGGTGAACTCCATCGTCTCGGCTGCCTTTCTGCGCGCCGAGGTCATGTGACCGGGAAACCACTGTATGGACATGCGTGATGGACAGGCTGATTAAAACCGGATTTTACCCTGTGGCGCTGCTTGCGTCTTATTTCATCATGGAGTCAAACTCGTTCACGCTGGCGCCAACAGCGCGAGTTGCGCTTCGTCGAGATAGCACCATCTGCCTTCCGCCAGTCCCAGCGTATCGAGTTTCAAGCCGCCGATCTGCGTGCGACGCAACGCGACACAGTGGTTGCCGGCAGCCGCCAGCATGCGTTTGACCTGGTGATATTTGCCCTGCTCCAGCACGATCTCGATCCGGTGGCTGTCGAGCCTGCTGCAAGTCACCGCCGCCAATGGCGCCGGCTCGTCGTGAAGTTTTACGCCGGACAATAATTTTGCGACCAGCTCCGGCGCAACCGGATCATGCGTGGTGGCCTGATAGACCTTGGCAACGTGCCGCCTCGGCGAAGATTGCCGATGAATGAACGGCCCGTCATCCGACATCAGCAGCAGGCCGGTGGTGTCGTGGTCAAGACGCCCGACCGGCTGCACATCGCGACGCGCGAATTGTTCCGGTAACAGGGTCAGCACGCCGGGGTGGTGGCTGGCCTTTCTGGAACATTCGAAATCGGCCGGCTTGTCCAGCGCGATATAGACATGTTCGCGATATAACCACGGCTCGCCGAATACGCTGAATTCCAGTCCGCCGGTCTCGATGGCGACCCGGCCGTCGGTGACGGTCCGTCCCGCGACGCGCACCTCTCCTCGCGCGACCAGTTCGCCGCACCACTTGCGCGTGCCAAACCCCTGCGATTGCAGGATACGGTCCAGAGTCATTTTGCCCATCCCCGGACTTTAGCAGAACCCCGATGCGGCAATGAGATGTTTGCGTTTCCGTCCGGGGACTTTGGACGCTGGGGTGTTTCCACAAATTCCGCACTAGCGTTAAGATGCTCCCATGAGTCATCTCCTCCCTCTTTCCCGCGTCACCAAGCTGGTTGGAATATCCCGTCATGCACTGCAGGAAATGATACGCGGCGGCGCGCTGGATACCTTCGACGGCATGGTCGAGCTGAACGAGCTGCTGCGCGCCTTTCCCGATGCGAAATGGGATGACGATGCTGAATTCCGCCGCATTACCGAGATCAAGGAGAAGGCCTTCGGCAAGCGCGTGTTCGAACGCGCGCTGCCGGACAAGGAAGTGTTGTCGGCGCGCCTGATCGAACTGGGCAACGAATATGCCGCCGCCAAGGCGCTGTTGATGCATTACAGCCAGGTGCTGTCGTGGCTGGACGAGAAGATCGACGAAATGGAAGAAGACCAGAGCAGTGAAACGCGTCATGCACTGCACAGCTTGCGCGCCTTCGTCGTGCGCCATCTGGCCGACATACCGGCCGATGCCGCAAAAATACAGGCCGTTATCGCACACGAAAGGATACTCAGGATCATGTCGGCACAAGTGACCATCCAGCCCAGCGGACACGAATTTACCGTCGAGGGCAATGACACACTGCTCGAATCCGCGCTGCGTGCCGGGGTGTCGCTCAACTACGGCTGCAACAACGGGAATTGCGGCGAATGCCGGGCGCGATTGATTTCAGGCGAAGTCAAGAAAGTCCATGCCCATGACTATGTATTGAGCCAGGCCGAAAAGGATGCCGGCGTGATCCTGATGTGTTCATGTGCAGCGGTTAACGATGTCGTGATCGAGGCCGGCGTGGCCGGCACGCAGGACATCCGGGAACAGCAACTGACGACCAGGATCAAGTCGGTGGAAGTGTTCAATCCGCAAGTGGCCGCACTGCATTTGCAGGCACGGCGCAGCCAGCGTCTGCATTTTCTCGCCGGACAATCGGTCCGCTTGTCGGCCCAGGGCGCGAGTGGTGAATATGCCATTGCCAGCTGCCCGTGCGAGGAAAGGCACATCGAGATCCATATCTTGCGCAGGCCAGACGATGCATTTTCGGAACTGCTGTTCGGCGGCCTGAAGGCCCAGGACAGCGTGCAGATGGAAGGACCCTACGGCGAATTCGTGCTGGAAGACGCGTCCACCCGCCCGCTGATCTTCGTCGCATTCGGCGTGGGATTCGCGCCGGTGAAAAGCCTGGTCCAGCATGCGATGTCGCTCGATCTGGCCGAGTCCATCGACTTGCACTGGCTGGCGGACGGGGCTGGGCACTATCAGAACAACCTGTGCCGCGCCTGGGCCGATGCGCTGGACAATTTCACCTACATACCGCACGCGCAGGCAGACGATGTCGCATCGACGCTGGCCAACATCGTCCGCGATTACCCCGATCTGCACCGCTTCGACGTTTACGCTGCCGGCACCGGGGCGCACTTGCAGGTTGCCAGGGATATGTTCCTGAAACAGGGATTGCAGCCCCAGCATTGGCGGGAATACGCCTGCTAGTCCGGCCCGATAAATTTCCCGTCCAGATAGAACCACCGTCCGCCCTCGCGAACGAAGCGGCTGACTTCGTGCAAGCGCACGGCGCGGCCGCCGGTCTTGTAACGTGCGACGAACTCCACGGTGGCCAGATCGTTTGAAACACAGAGATGTTCCCTGACTTCGAGCGCGATACATTTTGTTTTGTCATCCGCAAGATCGAGCACAGCGGGGCGGGTGCCGGGATGCCAGCTGGCAAGCAGATAGGGTTCCAGCCCGAGCACATAGGCGCTGTACCGCGAACGCATCAACGCGGCGGCATCCGGCGCCGGTGCGCCATTGTGATAGCGGCCGCAGCATGAGGCATAGTCTGCGCCTCCGCACGGACATGGCGATGGTTTTGCGTTCATCGCCCGGTCATCGCATGCAGCATGCCTGGAGACATACCCGGATCATCATGACGCCGCACGAAAGCTGCCCTGCAACACTTCCGGCTCAACCTCGATCATGCCGGCATCGCTAGTCACCATGACATGTCCTTCCTGTATCGTGCATTGCAGTTGCATGGTGCGGCTGACCAGTCCGGCAAGGGCCTGCGTGCAGGCGCCGGACAGCTTGAGCACCAAGAGATTTTGCAGGCGCTGCAGTTTGTCGCGATTCTCGTTCCACCAGATGTCGGCGGCACGGCCATAGCTGACCACCACCACCCGGTTCGCGCGTCCGCACGCTTTGCGGATGACACGCACATCGGGGAGTCCAACTTGTATCCAGAGCTCGATCGCACCGGTGAGGTCCTTGCGCCACAGGTCGGGTTCCTCATCGCTGCTGAGCCCCTTGCCAAACAGCAGCGCATCGTTGGCAAACAACGCAAAAGCGCTCAGGCGCACCATCATGCGCTCGTCGGTTTTGCGATTTTCTCGACACGGCATAGATGTCAAATGATATTCAGTTACCAGTAAATCGTAATCTTGTACCAGATTTATTGCGTGCATCGGTAATTTCATTTGACACGCTTTACTTGATCTTTATAAGGGGCTATGGGGCATCACAGACCACAATATTTATGTAATCGCCAAATTTTAGTTTCAAAAGACATCCAATTACTCGAAATAAAATATTTTTCAGTTTTCAAAACAATATTTTCAGCATTCAAATCTGCTTGCCAGTTTTAATTAATGCCATTAAAAAAACAATTAAATCCATCTATCCCACTCAATAAATTTCTTTTGGGCATTAACCAGTAAAGTTTTTACTGAAAGTATTATTTATCTTTCAAATAAAACACTCGTAGTGAGTTGTTTATGAATGGCTTTTGGTTTTCCAATCGACGTTTTATTGTGTAAGATAAAAGCTCCTAAACGGGAAAATATTGGAGAAATTCAAATGACTGACGGATTAAGCGCATGCGCTACGAAATCAAAAACGAATCGGTGACGTTCTACCTGAATAATCCAAAACGCGTGGCGGAAGCCACCGTGACCCAATCCTTTGCCGGAACCGGTCTATCCGAGCAACAGATCATCCCTCTCACGGAAAGCTTGGTGAAGAAATTCCGTGGGCAGTCTCTGAGTTCCCAAAGTTCAGGCGCGACTAGTAGGTTTCTGCGCCCCTTCTTCACTTACTTCCAGACTACAGGAACATCGTGGCCTAAAACTTCCTCCGACTGGCAACTCATCGTATATCGTTTTTTTCAGTTCGTTTTGGCTGACAGGGGTTGGAGTCAAGCTGGAACAGAGTATCGAATGACCTTATGGCGGACGGCAATCTGCGGCCTGCTGGAGTTCCTCATTGAAGAAGAAATCATTCCACGCGACGTCAAGATTCCAACAATTGATCAAAAGAAGATAAGCAGTCTTGCCAAAGACCAGCCTCTGCTTGGTCAACCTTATGCCAAGTTCGACGATCTCACGACACAACCCAAGAAACTGCTCGTGGACATCAGCTTTGGAATGACCGATGCGGAGTACCTCGATGTGGTGGAAAAAAAATGTCGGCACCTTGTTGGTGTCATCCGGGACACCTGTCTAGCGCATTGGAATGGACTGATGCAAGACGGAGAGACCGGACAGCGGTTGGCCAAAAAGGTGACGGATGCGGAAATTAAAGAGGCGATCGCGGCCGGGCGATTTGGAACCGACACTGAAAAAAATCATGGAGTGGTCCTGTACGCCAGCCCGTATAGTCCTCAAGGCCACAATTGGGCGCTCGCCTTCGTCCGTCACAAGTTGGCAACTGGAATGAATATTGGGTGTGTATCACTCCATACACTCAGGACTTCACCGTTTTTTAGAAATGATTCGTTCAATGGTGAAAAAGATTCTTACACTGTGTTAGGCGAACTTACTTCCTTGACGCGTGAACAATGGCAGATATTACCGCTCCAAGCGAAGTTTTATCGGTTCGCTGGGCTTCTTTCCAACCTTGATGCCGCAGCCGCATGTTGTTTGCTGACAATTGAACACCCCGAGTTCACGTCAGAAACCTTGCAGAACGCCAAATTACTGAATGTCTGTGGTAAGTCATACCTGCTGCTGACGGACAGCGACGAACACTCGATTTTCAGCCTCGACAAGCCGCGCGCCGGTAAACGCAAATCCGTCGTATTGGCGCCCCTATCCCAGAAGTTGGTCATGGACATCCTCCGATGGACCGCACCGGTCAGGGCAGTCTTGAGGCGCGCTGGTGATAAGACCTGGCGTTATTTGTTTCTTGGGGTAATAAAACGTAATGGGTCGAACGGATTCCTTGGAGTTGTGGAGGGGGAACCCGCCTACGTAACAAGCGGGAGGGTAATTAGTCTCACGATGTTGTACCCGGCGTTGTCCCAGAACGGGATCGACAAAGGCAGCTTCGACTATCGTCGCCTGCGCAATACACTGGGGGTGATTCGCTGGTTCGAAACCGGTTCCATCGTGGAGATGAGCCGCCGGCTAGGCAACACGCGCAAGGTGGCCCTTGAGCATTATCTGCCACCCGCCTTGCTGCACGCATGGAACACGAGGATTATCCGCCGGTTCCAGAACACCTTGACCGTGCTGGCCGCCCATGACGAGCCATACCTGCTAGAAGTAACTGACTTCTCCAACGTGGGGGACCTTCAGCACTTTATTGCTCAGCTCATCGTGGATTATCCGGGCAGGACAAGCCCGCTTGCCGACGAAGTGCAAAGACGGTTTGGCACCGAACGGCAATCGAAAGCAGCGGCGGCATCGATGCCCGGCCTCCTTAACATTCGCCTGTCGCCTAAAAGCCTCGGCTTCTTATACTCCTACAGCGACCTCGCACTGCGGACGTTGGCACCAGACGAACTCAACAAGGTCGATGTTCTCAGCGGTCTAACGCCACGGCAATTCACGGACATGGCAACTCTGTTGCGGCATGCCGCGGAGAGCGACAGGATTCATGCGTCGCTGAGTGAATTGCTTGACGTTCCGCTCCTGAAACAGGTTCATGGGGAAGCGCTGGCGATAAAGGTTGGCCTCGACGCGCAGTTTTCTATGTTGGCAATCAAGCATCGCTGGACGGAGGGTCCATGACGAACCTCGCAATCCCCATTGATCAGCTGCCGCCTCCGCAGTTTCCTGATTATTTCAGTGAACAGGATCGGCGGATGGTTCTCTTGGCGCTGGCGTCGGCCAAACAGCAGATTCGCCCCTACGATGGCAAGTTTGAAGCGCCTTGGCTGCTCAACTCTTTTCTAGCCCTAGTATGGGAGACGACGAATGGTGGTCGCGAGGAATTGGTTGATGGCCGGTGGCAGAACACCATTCGCGTCGATTGGCGCGTAACGCTTCCCAACGGCGCGTTGTTGACGGATGCGCGCTATGAACGTCTTCTGACGCTAGCCAAGAAGATTGCGTTTCTCACTCGAAGTGATCTGGTGGCGGGCAAATCCGCCCCGGCTGCATGGAGGAATGCTATAGGCATCCTGATCGGGGTCATAAGATGGGCTGTGCTGCATGAAGAAAAGTTCCTGCCCGAACAATACGGCCTGCGATTGCTTGACCAACCCGCACTCGACTGGTTGTTCGGCCTGATCGCCGAGGGCGGCTGGAGTCACGCCCTCCAGATTCCCCAACGGATTCTGGCCGCGATGTATCTAGGGGCCCATGGCATCGCCACTCCGCAGTCCTTGCTTGATAATCCCTACACGATTCCAACCGCAGAAATCGGTCCTTTGGTGCAATGGCTGGAATGCCAAGACGGCTATAAACAAGTGCCAGCAGGCGCACACTACGGCAAACGCCAAGTCCAACGAGACCCGCTTGCCAGGCTGATCAGCCAAAATCCTTCATCCCTCAAGAGTCCTAACGTCGCACGATTTCTTCGCCAGTTCGAGCCGGACTTCAGCAACGAACCGCTTCTGGTTAGCTTACAACAGGGCACCGAATTCCCCTCCCAAAAGGTCGAACCCATTCAGTACGTCATGGGTAGTGCCGGCGGCGAAGGATCGGTGCGTGATGCGGCAAACGTGATAGCAACTATCCTGGACGCGCATCGTCATGTTCCGGATCTTCTGCCCGAGCCGGCGCACATCTCTATTCGCCGTGCCGCGACCATCGCGATGCGTGTCACCCGACCATCGTCGCACACCCTGTTCATGCCGGTCAATACAGGGCTCGCCTATCTTAATACGGCTATGCGGTTCGTCCATGCCTATGGCGAGACCATCGTCGATTTCTACCTCGCGGTTATCGCGGATTACAATCCAAAGACGAAAAATGCCAGCACGAATAAATCTCTGAATCGGCGCTTGAGCGACTGGCGCATCGCGTCGGGCGTGCCGATAGCCACCATTTTGAACATCACGGAATTTCGGCGCCAAGAGGCAAAGACGAATTTCGTCATGATGCGGTCGAATCCGACACTCGACGAGGCGCTGCGGGTGCTCATCGGTTCCTGTATCGTTTGCATGGCACTCCTGAAGCCATCGCGGGAAGATGAATTGACCCATCTGAAGCGCAACTGCCTACGTGAATATGCTGGCGGCTACTGGTTAAATTTCAACCTCGGGAAGAGCAATGTCGGTGAAGTCTGGCAGGACGAGGACCGGCCCATCCCGGTCATTGCGGCCAAGGCCATCCATCTGCTGCAGCGATTGGGTGGGGGCCTTTCAACGCTCCTTGCCGAAGATCGAAAAGTCGGCAACAACCTGTTCTACCTGCCCAAAGCTGAAGGGATGGGGGCGTTGGCCGCTACTAGTGGACTGTAACGTTTAAATAGGTAGTATAATCGTTCCCACGGAGGGCGCGATGAAACTGACCAAAACCGAACGCATGGAACTGCAACGACAAGCGGGTGCACTAAACGGACGGGCAGATGCCGCACGACATGCTCGTTTGATTCTGCTGATAGCCGACGGACTGACGTGGGCTGAGATTCGCGCCAAGCTGGATTGTAGCGACAGCTATATTTCGCGCTGGAACAAACGCTTTGAAGAGGAGCGATTGGCGGGGTTGTTCGCGCGATATGCCGGGCGCGAGCGTTACAAGGTCAATGACCGTATCGAAGCGCGAGTGTTGGCGTGGACGACGAAACACAAGCCATCGGACGGATCGACGCACTGGTCCTCTCGCAAGCTCGCGGCTGAACTCGGGGGAGGTATCTCGCACATGACGATCACGCGCATCTGGGCCAAGCATGGACTCAAGCCGCATCGTTTGGAGGGCTACCTGAGTTCTAACGACCCGGATTTTGAGACGAAGGCCGCTGACGTGATTGGGCTGTACCTGAACCCGCCGCAAAACGCCGCTGTCTTCTGTGTCGATGAGAAGACGGCGATCCAGGCACTGGATCGCAAAGACCCTGTACTGCCCCTGTCGCCAGGCCGCGCCGAGCGCCATGGTTTCGAATACTACCGGCATGGGACGCTGTCGTTGTATGCCGCCTTTAATACCAAGACGGGTGAAGTTCTTGGCAAGACTGCGGATCGCCATACGTCGGCCGAGTTCGTGGCCTTCCTGACCGACATCGTCGTCAATCAGCCCAAAGGGAAGGAGATTCACGTGATCGCCGACAATCTCTCCGCGCACAAGACCCGGCACGTCGACGCATTTCTGGCCGCCCATGGCAATGTTCATTTGCATTTCACTCCGACATACTCATCTTGGCTGAACCAGGTGGAACTGTGGTTTGCAAAGATTGAGCGCGACGTGATTGCTCGTGGTGTCTTTACCTCAGTCCCTGACCTCAAAAGAAAACTCATGCGCTATATCCGTCAGTACAACAAACAACCCAAGACCGTGAAGTGGAAATACTTCGATCCTTCACGCCGCATTACTCCCGAATCAATTGTTACAGTCCACTAGTGGACTTCTCAACAATCATCTCGACATCTTCTGCGACTTTGTCGGATTGCCGCCTGACGCAGAAGGGCGGCGCTGGTATGTCCGAATCCATGAAATGCGGAAGTGGTTCTTGCTCCTGCTCTTTTGGTCAGGCCGGTTCGACGTCCTTGATGCGGCGCGATGGATTGCGGGACACACGGACGCGGAGCATATCTACGCGTACATCGAAAAAGAATTCCCCGGAGAGGAACTTCCCCGATTGGAAGCCGAATATTCGATTGACCGAGTGTATCGACGCGAACAGGAAAGGAAGCGTGGCAATGGTGATGCGGGTAACGAAGATGGCGTTGATGCCTTATACGAGACGGTTCTAAGGCACTTCAACGTGGAATCCCTGACCATGGTTCCAGCGCCTGAATGGACTGGCTATGTTCAGTCGCTTCGCAATGACCAGAAGTTCCGGCTCGAACCGCATTCCATCTTTGCGGAAGACGGCCGTGACGTCGTGGGTATCAACGTCTCCTTTGTCATGCGCCAGGTGACCTAATGGCCGGACGCGGCGCGCAGCAGAAAAAAGCCCAGAACATCGTGAATGTTCGCGCTCGGCATGACCTCCTGATCGCAGGGATCAAGACACCGCACCGCGTCGACAAGGCCGTGCATGCAAGCCTAGCAGGGCAGCGTGCCTTTGCCGCACTCAACCTGCCCAAGCTCAAGATCACGCCCGTTGCCCTCAATACCGTCAAGAGCCTTGCAGACGAACTCTTCACCGATCACGACGGGAATGGCAGCACTGGCTTTGCCTATCTTGATGCGCTGCGCGTCAGGTTGGGTCAGTCCCTCTCGGAGGCGGCGGCTACGCGTACTGTTGAAAGAAAAGCAGAGCGGGTGGAGAACAAGACCGACAATTTGATGGCACGGATCACTGCCACCGAAGCACTGAGCATCAAACGACAAAGGGCATACTTCAGTCTCTATACGACGGTCAATGGACTGATCAAAAACGGTGGCCTGCAGGCAGACGTGCAAGAGAGACTTTATAGAGTCCTTGAAAATCATCACGCGGCGTTCGCGGACCTCTTTGAACCTGATATCGGCAGTGTCACTAGCAGCGGGGCCAAGGTAACCAAGCTACGCGAAAAGAAAAAGTTGAAATGAGATTCCAACTGTTCCATGTGCTACCTTCAATGACCGTGCCTCTTTCCGGCGTGAAACATAAAAATGGCACACACATTACCTCGCAGATACTCCCGGCTTTCCCATTCATGTACTGGCCATGCGGCAAGCCTTGCGAGCCGGTCAACATGTATTTTCTCGACATTTCGCACGAAGTTACAGGCGATTCGCTAAGGACTTACGCTGCCGAACTGAGCCATTTGGTCAGGTACTGCGGCGAGGAGCACGTCAGTATTGAGAGCCTGACCGATGCGGACATTCATGCATTGTCAGAGCAGTTGCAAGCAGAGAAAAACCCGCGCAAGCCGCTTGAGCGTGCACGTAACGACAACACCGTCCGTGCCATCCTGAGCCGCGTGATCCGGTTTCTTCTGTGGTACCAGAAGAACATCATGCTGCTGCTGCGCACTCCGTTGATTGGCGAGCAGAGCGTGTCTCCGCAGATCAGCATCAAGCGGATCAAAAACGATAAGAGCATGACTAGGAACAGCCGGATAGAGTATTACTATACCCACTCGGCCATGCCAACCTCGGAAAGCCGGGAGCCAAAGCGCCCGATCGCGAGTACGATGATAGAGGACATATTGCGCAGCATCAACCGGCATAGCGTGCTGGAAGCGCAGAGCGCCCGATTCGTCCAGCGCTATCGCAACGCCCCTGCCTTGCTGGCGGCGCAGCTTGAATACATGAGGGCAAGACGCCACTTTATGGTCTGGATGATGAAGCGTACCGGATTGCGGCCAAGCGAATTGGTGGAAATGAGCGTCAGGGAGCATCTCGACATCCTCGTGACGCGGGCCCTAAAACTTCCCACCAAAAAAAGAAGAAAGGTCAAAGCGCCCATTCGCAGTTTCCCGATCCTGCTTAATCACGCGACAGTCGTCCATCGCTATCTGATCGCCAGAACGACATATTGCAAAACTCTCCAAGGCGCAGGCGGGGAGCCCAATCCAGGCGATTCCTTCTTCCTAACCCTGGATGGCGAGCCGATCAAGAAATCATCCCTCGAAAAGGACTTTGAACGTCTCACTGAAGATGCAGGCTACAAGGACGTTCAAGCCTGTCTGAGCATGTTCCGGCACAGGTTCATTACCTACGAGGTGATCGCGCACCTGAAGGAATTCATCGAAAAATCCGGGAAATCCCGCCGGATAATGACGGACATCGATTACGAATCAATTCTTAAACGGGTAGCCGCGAAAACAGGTCACGGCTCCGTTCAAAGCCTTTGGCATTACATCGACCTTGCTTGGGAAGAATTGGGCGTATGGGGATCTATTGACAAGCACATAGCGCGACTGCATGCTGCAGACCAATTGTTTGCTGAGCTCTTGGACCTCCAGCACGATATAGAAACTTCAGGCAATCGCCAAGCAAACAGAAAGATCGGCCTTAAACAGATAACTGACCGCCTCGGCGAGATCATATCGATCGCCAAACAGGATATTGAGCTTCACGAACCGCATGGAAAGCACTTCTGAACGAACGTCACTATTGAATATTCATCAATATCCAAAAGGCAATGGTTACCAACGGAAATGGAATTACTTCTCTGCCGCTTTCAATACCGCCCGTTCCACTTGCACACTAACAGCACCGTCACTTAACCACACTTGCTCGTCTTGAATCGTGCATTGCAAGCTCATGTTGCGCTGTGCCAGTTTGGCCAACGCTTGTGTACTCGCCACAGGTAGGTTGATGATGGTGAGATTCTTCTGCCGTGCAAACTGGGTGCTGTTTTGCGCAAACCACATGTCGGCCACACGTCCGCCATAGCAATACACCACGACTTGATTTGAGCGACCGCAGGCTTTTCGAATCAGCTTTTCATCCGGGATACCAACATCGATCCATAGCTCAATCGACCCGGTTAAATCTTTCAGCCACAAGTCCGCCTCATCATCGGCTGTCATACCTTGGCCGAACTCTAGGTATTCATGTGCGTGCAGAGCAAAGGCCAGCAATCGGACCATAAGGCGTTCATCTGTTTCAGACGGATGCCTGGCCAATGTCAACGCGTGATCCTGATAATAGTGACGCTCCATATCCGCAATTTGCAGATTAGCTTTAAAGATAGTTGCTTTGATTGCCATCATGTTCCCTATAACTTGTTGCTATTGCAACGCCGCCGCAATTTCCCTAAAACTACCCAACCCAGCCTCAAGGTTCTCAATAATCTCCCCCGCCAATACATCTGGCTCCGGCAAGTTATCCAGATCGGCGAGACTCTTGTCCTTCAGCCAAAAAATATCCAGGCTGGTCTTGTCGCGCGCGATGATTTGCTCGAATGTGAATTTGCGCCAGCGACCTTCGGGGTTTCTTTTCTCATTCCAGCTTTCTTTGCGCTTATGGCGATTGAGTGGGTTGTAGTCACTGATGAACTCCTGCAAATCCTCGAAGCGCAGCGGTTTTTTCTTCAGCGTGTGGTGGATGTTGGTGCGGTAGTCGTAGTACCACACCTCCTTCGTCCACGGCTCTTTGCTGGCGGCGTGATTGTCAAAGAACAGTACATTCGCCTTCACGCCGTTGGCGTAGAAGATGCCGGTTGGCAGGCGCAAAATCGTATGTAGCTCGGTGGTTTCCAGCAGCTTCTTGCGCACCGTCTCGCCTGCGCCACCCTCAAATAGCACGTTGTCTGGAATAACCACTGCCGCACGTCCGGTGGTCTTCAGCATGGTGCGGATATGCTGCACGAAGTTGAGCTGCTTGTTGGACGTGGTCGCCCAGAAATCCTGGCGGTTATATGTCAGGTCATCCTTTTCCTGCTCGCCTTCATCGTTGGTAAAACTCATCGAGCTCTTCTTGCCGAATGGCGGATTCGCAAGCACGTAGTCGTAGCGCTTGCCACTATCGGCCACCAGCGCATCGTTCGGCGACACCATACTCTCGCCGTCGATCTCGCCGATGTTGTGCAAAAACATATTCATCAAGGCGAGGCGGCGCGTACCCGCCACGATCTCGTTTCCGTTAAAGGTGTCGTGTTTGAGAAACGCCTTCTGCTTCTTGTCCATCTGGTGTTCCTTCACCAGAAAGTCATACGCCGCCAAGAAGAAGCCTCCCGTGCCGCAGGCCGGGTCCGCGATGGTCTTGTTCGGCTCAGGCCGCACGCATTCCACCATCGCGCGGATCAGGGCGCGCGGCGTAAAGTATTGCCCTGCGCCGGACTTGGTATCCTCCGCGTTGCGTTCCAGCAAGCCCTCGTAGATGTCGCCCTTCACATCCGCACCCATCGTCACCCACTCAGTTTCGTTCACCATGTCGATCAAGCGATAGAGCTTGGCGGGGTCCTGAATCTTGTTCTGCGCCTTAGTAAAAATCGTCCCCAACATCCCCGGCTTGTTGCCCAGTTCGCGCAGCAGCGTCACGTAATGGACCTCCAGTTCCGCTCCACGCTTGGCCTTCAGGCTCTGCCAGTTGTATGCGGCGGGGATGCCCACCTTGCGGCTGTAGGGCGGCTGGCTGTACTCGTCCGCCATCTTCAGGAAAATCAGGTAAGTGAGCTGCTCCAGATAATCGCCGTAGCCCACCCCGTCGTCGCGCAACGTGGTGCAGAAACTCCAGACTTTGGAAACGATAGTTGCAGTTGCGTTCATGTAGTTACCTTGTTTTCAATTGTGAGCGGTGCATTCCGGCCCAGTTCTTTCATTGCCTTATCGAGGTGCACCTGCGCCTCCGCTTTATGTTTTTGTGCGAGTGCTATTGCCGCAGCAATTTCTTCTATGACGAATGGCGTTGCCTCCCTGATACCATCAAGGGCGATTTCCAACCCACGCGCCACTCTTGCTCTGGCACCCGGATGCAATGCGATAAACACACCGCCCGCAAGCAAAGCGATCTTTAGCCAATCGGGCGCTTTACTGACGCTTTCGATCAACGCCTTGCCACCGGCAAACATGCCAGCGACCATGGCATAGCTGACTTTTGCGAAACTGACACCGCCGACTTTGATATGCAGCTCAATTGCCGTGGCGCGCGAGTAGTTGCGCAGGTGCGTAATGCACGTAACCGAAATATGGTTCCCTCCCATTTTCGCAATATGCGCATCCTTGCTGATTACACCTGCCGCATCAATCGTTTGGGCAAGTGCTACGAATTCAGCATCGTCTGGATCAACTCCGTTTTTCAATGCGAGCACTTTCTCTTCATCCGGCTCGGCAATCTTGATTCGCTCCTTGTAAATGGCCCATTCAGCATGCATGCGGTTTACATCAAGTCCCTTCTCAGCCGCAAGCAAAGGCAAATGTTCCTCGACTTCATCAAAGAGCGCAGGTGGCGCATACAGGTCTATCGTTTCCGACTCGATGGTTTCCATCAAGTCGGTCCTGGCGGTTTCATTTCTCCGCTCTGCAACCAGCCAAAGAAGGTCACCGAGCACAACATTACTATCTACAACCAAGCGGAACTGGGCAGCATTACCAATCACTGCGCTAGTTTCTTTCCAATAACTCACCACCACCCGCAGCTCTTTTAACTTATCTGAGCGAACAGTAAATATTTCTTCCAGCCTGGATGTCCGTTTGCTTGGCGCCTGACTGCTCATGTCGCTTTTCTCCCGCGCTTTGGCTTGTCTGACTGCACACGCTCCGCCTTGATGCGCGCCAGCAGCACGGAAGCGGGTTCGTCGTTCGCATCCTGCGCGACGAGCTGGCCGGAGAAGGCTTTTTTCAGGATGGACTGGCGCAGGGCTTCGGATTGTTGCAGGGAGGTGGTGAGGGTTAGTTCGAGTTGGTCGGCTTCGGACAAGCGCGATTCAATTTGCTCCAGCATGGCTTGTTGTTCCTCTGCACAACACACCGGTATAGCAACTTCCTTTAATTGTGTTGTGTTAATACGCGGCCTGCCTACGCCGTGTATCTGGGCTTCTAACTGCTTATACACATGCCTTGTTGAAAGAAACATCACAGCAAATCGATTGCTCAATGTCTCGCCATGTAGCCGCAGGCAAAAACAATCGGCCTTATTAATAGCTTTTGAAATGCTGCTAGGCACCAACGCCACTCGGACATTTTCGGTAATGAATGATGAAAAAACTATGTCTCCCGGCAACACCGTATGGTTTTTCAGCAACTCATACTTTGCCTCGGTGACATACGATTCTTTGTCTTCAACAAATTCGAGTGCTCCAATATTCTCAAGACGTATAACCCGAACACCACTACCCACGTAATCGCTGCTTTTCAAATTCGAGCCAAACGGGCCATCTGAAACGTCTACGTTTGTATTGCCTAAGCGAGTCCAAACCCACCCCTCCGGCAATTCCGGCAATTCCGCCAGTTCTTCGGCGGTGAGCGGCGGCAGGGGTTTCGAGGCTTTGGGTTTGCTGCCTTGTTTGCCGATGGCTTCCCAGTCGGCGAGTTGTTGCTGGTAGCGTTGCGCGCGCTCATGCTGGATGCGCTTGAGCAAAGCTTCGGCGGTTTCTAACTTGTCCTGATTATCCGCGCGCCACTGCGCGGTGAGCTTGCCCTCGAAGGCGTGTTTCAGCAGGGCTTGGCGATACACCTTGAGCTGCGCGCGGCCTGCCTTCAGGTTTTCGATGCCCTTGTCCAGCTCGGAAAACAGCTCCTCGATTTTAGCGACGATACGGTATTGTTCGTTTGTGGGTGGCAACGGAACAGGCAACTTGCCAAAAGCGGTTCCAGATATTTCCTTAAACGTTGTGCCCGTAGCTTTTGATTCTGCTAATTGCTTTGCACTTTTGAGATAGTAGTAGATGTACTCATTGAAAATCCCTTGAGCCGGGACAAGGCTCTTGAAGCCTTGATTCGTAGTCATGTCAGTAGAGCTTATGACGGTGTAGCCAATTGGTGCTCTCGACGAAAAATGAATACTGCCTGCTGGCATAATGGTGGCTGAACTATTTTTCAATCCGACCGGAGTGATTGACTTCGCACCTTTGGCGATTTGCTTGTTGCCATACCCAGTGAGGTCAGATGGCGAAATCCAACTGATATTCCCGCCCCAATTGGAATTATCTTTTGTGGATGGCGTTCCTCCAGAAACGACCTTTCCAATATCTGCAATAGTTACCTGAACCCAACTCTTGGGCATATTCAATACATCATTCATTACGCCACCAACACTTCATTCAACTCATCCAGCAGCGGTTCTATCTTATTCCCAAATAACTGATACATTTTCCCCAGTCCGCCCTGCCCGTCGAACGGCGACATCTCCAGATCGTCGCGCTCGATGTGAAAGGAGTTGGCGACGTGATCGCGCACCATGCGCAGCCGGTCCATTTGTTCTTCATTGAATTTATCGCCGCCTCCGGAATGGTGTTTCATCACCCAGTTCTGGAAGTTGCGGCGCACGGTGTCGTCGAAGGTAGAAAGTTTTTCATCCATGCCACACACGCGGCGGATCAACGCGACCAGTGCGGTCAGTTCGCTGATGGGCTGCGCGCCTTTGTAGTCGTCCAACTGGCGGTAGGCTTGCCACACATACAAGGGCGCGAGTTTGGGTTTGTCGGCCTTGAGTTTATCCAGCACCTGGCGGATTAGCTCGAAGCTAAGTTCGCGCCTTCTTTGCGGCTGGTTGAAAAATATCGTGAGGGCGGCGATGTTGTCTTGATTGGCTTTGAGGTATTCGGCAAATTCATCGGTAAGGGCTTGTGCGTTGTTGGCGGCATCCTTTTCCCATCCGGCGCGCACCAGATTGTCGAGGTTGTCATGGTCTATGGTTTGTTCCTTGTCGCGGCGAATGGTTTCGATCAGATCGACCAGTTCGCCATTCAACGCTTTCGCGGCCTCGCTCACTAGTTGCTGTTGCGCCAGTTCGCGCTTGGCATCGCCGGGGTCGGTGCCGATGGGTTGCTTTGCCAGATCCAGCGCGCGGGCTTCGATATTGTCGGCATCTATCGCGCCGAACAGACGGCCTACGAGCTGGGTGAGTTCCATGCCGCCGCTGGCTTCACGCATGCGGCGCTGATCGTCTACATCCAGTTGTTTGTTCAGCCGCGCCAGCCGTCCAGCGAGCGAACTGACGGTGTCTTCATCGTGCGCACCCATCATCACCTGCATCGCCAAATCTTTCAGCGGCACGGTGGGCTTGGTGATGAGAGGCTGGCTGGCGGTCTTCAATGACCGCGTGACGCCGATGGCATCCACAATGACATAGTGGGTCTTGGCGCTGACGGCAGAGGGGGTAACTTTTTTCAGGTCGTCCATGTCCAGCGTGCGGGTGCCCCGGCCTTTCATCTGTTCGAAGTAGTTGCGGCTCTTCACGTCGCGCATGAACAGCAGGCATTCAAGCGGCTTCACGTCGGTGCCAGTGGCGATCATGTCTACGGTTACGGCGATGCGCGGGTAGTAGGCGTTGCGGAAAACCGCCAGCACCGACTTGGGGTCTTCCTCAATCTTGTAGGTGAGCTTCTTGCAGAAGGCATTGCCCTCGCCGAATTCTTCGCGCACGGTCTGGATGATGTCGTCGGCGTGGCTGTCGGTCTTGGCGAAAATAAGGGTCTTGGGCACCTCTTTGCGTCCGGGGAATATCTCCGGCAGTTTTTCGCGGAAGGTACGGATGACGGTGCGTATCTGGTCTGGGTTGACGATGTTTCGGTCGAGTTGCGTGGCGGAATAGGCTTCGTCTTCGTCCTGTTGTTCCCAGCGCTTTTTGCGCGTGAGCTTTTCGCGTTTTTCGACTTGCTGGTGCGCGCTGATCTGCGCGCCCTGCTGGGTGACCTGCGTTTCGATCACATAAACTTCATTGCCGACGTTGACACCATCGGCCACGGCTTTTTCGTGGCTGTAGTCGCTGACGACGTTCTTCTTGAAGAAACCGTAGGTGCGATTATCCGGCGTGGCTGTGAGGCCGATCAGACTGGCGTCGAAATAGTCGATCACCTGTTGCCAAAGGTTGTAGATGGAGCGGTGGCATTCGTCGATGTAGATGAAATCGAAAAACTCCGGCGGGATTTTTTCGCTGTAGACCACCGGCATTGGCGCTTTGGGTTGCTTCATTTCTGCCGGGTTGATTTCTTCTGCGGCCTCGTCGAGCGGTGTGTCCTTGAGGATGGAATACAGGCGCTGGATGGTACTGATGCACACATGGGTGTCGCTGGCGATGTAAGGGCTCTTGAGCCGCTGCACGGTGTACAGCTCGGTGAACTTGCGGTTATCGTCGAGCGGCACATAGGACATCATTTCCTGCTCGGCCTGTTCGCCGAGGTTTTTGGTATCAACAAGGAACAGAATGCGTTTCGCATCCGCGTATTTAAGCAGACGATACATCGAGGTGATGGCGGTGTAAGTCTTGCCCGCCCCAGTCGCCATTTGAATCAGGGCGCGCGGGCGGTCGGCCTTGAATGATTCTTCCAAATTGGTGATGGCGATTTCCTGGCAATCGCGCAGGCGCAGCTCCTTGGCCGGAACATGATTCGGATTGAGGGGCGGGATGCGATGCAGCCGCTCGCGCAGGCTGGCATCTTGCGACAGCCATTCCTTGAGTGTTTCTGGTCGATGAAAGCTGAACACCTCGCGTGAACGCGGCTTGGGATCGCGGCCATCGGTAAAGCGGGTGATGATGCCAGTACTCTCATACAGAAAAGGCAAAGGCTCCCTATTGTTGACCCACTTGAGCTTGGCCTTGGCGTAGCCTTCGGTTTGCCTTTCGACATCGGTAATCTTGTGGCCGAGGTCTTCTCTTTTAGCCTCGATTACACCCACCGCTTTATGATCCACGAATAGCACATAGTCCGCCGGGCCGACATCGGTCTGATATTCGCGCACTGCCTGCCCTAGTCCGGCATTCAGGTCTAATGTCTTAACAGACTGCACGACCCATCCCGCCTGCTTGAGCAGCGTGTCGATGGCGTCGCGGGCTTTCTGTTCGGGGTTCTGGTTTTCAGTCATTACCAAAGCGTATGTTGCCTTTAGAGGCATTCGGCGAATGATATAAGAACCGAAGAGATAAGGGGTTAACTAATTGAGCCTTATTGAATCATTGTTAAAGGATGTAACGCTGTTCGTCGACAGCTGCAGTTATCCTCCGATTCAGACTTTTCAGAATAATTTCTAGCAAACAGTCAAGAAATGCCCACACATCCTCAATCAGGACAAATCAAAATTTCATCAACTCAGAAGGTGCTACTCCCAGCGCCTCAGCAAGGCGGCAGATATTCAGCAGCGCTATGTTTCGCTGACCGCGTTCTACTCCACCAAGATAGCTTCGCGCCAAGCCACTTTCAAGCGCGAGTCGCTCCTGAGACCAGGCTTGATCTTTCCTGAGCTTCACTAGCCTCTTCCCGAACAAGACCAAGGGGTCTATCTGCTGTTTTGTGCATTTTGCCATAGTCCGATTGTCTTAATCGGATTACTATTAGGCCACGCTCTATGAGTGACAATTAATCTGATTTAGTCTATATTTATTTTTTCCATTATTTTAAAAGGTAGGATGGTTCTATGGAGCCTCTGCGGCTTCACCCAGCAATTTCTCACTTGAACCAGGAAGAGCTCGACGAGCTCATGGTTGGATACTTGTCAGGTGCAAAGGCTATCGATTTGATTCGACAGTTCCAAATTAACACCCCGTCAAACCAACTTCGAAATTTATTGCCCGCAAAAGTGCTTGATCAGGTTTGTTCTGCATGTGGAGCAGCCATGGCTCAAGAGGTTCCCAAACGAATTGGCAAGAAATTGTTAGCTGGTAAAGTTATTTGTTCAGCTTGTGGTCATGAAGAGAGTGCTTTTTGTCGATGCCGACATTGCCGCATGGAGCGCTATCGCCAAGATTTAGAAGAAAAAGCCAAACTGCAGGCCCAAATAATTGATTCCATCGCGGAGGATCTGATCAAGTTAAATAAAAATCACGCATTGACAGATATTTCACTGGGGGAAGCAGTAGTATTTCTTGCTTTGATTCGGTGTTGCTCCATAGATGCACACCACATATGCGGCCCATTGACCGAGAGTACTGTGCCTTATGCGCCAACCGCAGATTTAAGAAATTTCCTCTTGGAGCTATTACGACAAGCTGGATTAATTGCTGTATCTGAACAATCAGAGCAAGGGACTATAGAGTTTGATGGTGAACAAATTATCTATGACGCGCAAAACGTTCGATGGATGGTGCCTGAAGACACGCAAGAATTAATTGAAAATATCGAACTAGCCGGATTGACTGGATTATGGCCGGAACACTGGTACGACGAAGCCGAGCCACTTTGGCACAAACTCGCACTTTCTGAATGCAGGCAGTTTTATGACTACAGCGCAAAACTGAGGGGGCTACAAGCGCAAGGTGATAGTGCAGTAAAAACTTTGCTGGCGAACATACTCAGGGACTGCTCAGTTAGCCAAGCCTATAACGTCATCTGGAATGGCGCTAGAGCTGCATCTGATTTTCTAATAACGAAAAGGCCAACTCGAGCACACGCTGCAAATTACATGGTTGGTGCCTGCCAGCGCTGGGTTGATCGCGCCCGTGCTCAAGGCTGGCAGGTCGTAGCATTCAGGCGAAACTTTGCATTGCCGCGAAGCATGATCAGCTACGTACTATTTGATGTAATGCTTAAAATTGGAGAGCGTGGATTTGCTGAGGTGAACCTTTGGCAACCTGCAACGCAAAGCGAGCATCCTCAAAATGATTAATGATGTGACAGCGGTAGAAATAAAGTTGGCGCAATTATTATTCATGAATGGAGAATGGGCATGAACGAAGCAGGAAGCACCGCAATGAGATCAAAATATTTTTTAAAACTTAAGAGGTTTATACATCGCGATATTGTTGGATATTTTGCTCCAGTCATCGCACTCATAAGACTCAGAAAAAAGCATAGTCTGAATTATGTTCACCAGCTACGAGTAATTTATAGATACACATTCGGAAAACACTAAATACTGGCGTACAGTTAACCTTTGTCACTGACGTCAGCGTGGCCGGCGCGGAACGGCAGTGCGGACGCTGCAACCGTCCAGTTGTCGGCGAGGCTGTGTAAAAACGCAGCCAAAAGTGCTATCGAAATTATTCGGCCTCGTATATCGAGCTATACGAGCTTGCGACATGCTCGGGAGGGGTTTTAGTACCCCATTTTTTCATGCGGATGCACTTCGTGTAGTGTTTTTACACAGCCTCCGGCCTTAGCAGCCGCTCGCAGATAATCTGATTCCATCGGCTACGAGTGTCTGCTTTGAATATCGGGCGGCAGTTCCCGACACGTTATCGCCCTTCGCATTTCTCTAAGAATGAATTTCTTTAGAGATCAGAGTTACATCGGCTTAAAAATAGATTGGGGATTTTCTGATTTTAGACGGCCATAAAACTCAATTGCGTAACCATCTGTCATGCCTGCAATGAAATCACAAATAACGCGCTTACGTTCGAAATCAATTGTGGTAGCGTCATACCAATCTTTAAAGTCATCAGGGAGTAACATGGCCCCATCGTTATTTAGCGTGTCAAATAATTCTTTGACGATCTGAAATCCTCTGAACTCCGCAACTTTTAGTCTTGAAGACTGAATTAATTTTTCAAAGGTATAATTCTTTAGGGTTTCGACCAGCGGAAAGATTTCTTTTGAGAATTTGACTTTGGAGAATGCCGGAGCATCTGGATTCCAATCATATTCCATGCCATTGATAAATTTATCAACCAACTTGGAAGTTAAAGCGTTTCTATAATAGCCGTTTTGGCAGATTGAAAGCGAAGCCTCATATGACAATACTGCCCGAGTAGCCACGGATTCATATTTTTTGTTTGAAGTTTTTGCATTCCTGAGTTCCTCCATGATCTCAGCTTCCGGGAAAAGACCAGAGTGAAAAAATAGCTCACATAGTGCCGCGTTAGCGTCTTCTACTGAAAAAGAGTTGTTTGTTTTTTCACTGACTTTCTTTGCCACCTTTTCCATCAGCTTTTCATCAAGAGCATCATTTAGAATTTCTATGGGAGAAATAAATCCTGCTTTAAGTGCGTCCTCCAAATCATATGTTGAATATGCAATATCATCTGCCAAGTCCATAATTTGGCATTCAATGGTCTTAAACTCTCCAACATAGCCAGTGCTGCCGACAACATTTTTCTTTATATTTTCTACTAGCTCCGCCTCTGAATTGTAATATCCCTTCATCACTCCATCTGATTTTGGTGTTCTCTCACTATTTTTGATTGGAATTATCTTATTATATTTAAGTACAGAAGCTAACGCTCTGTGTGTAAGATTTAAGCCGATCCTTGAGTCACTATTATTTGGGCCAGAGAATGGATTTACGCTACCCCCCTTCTTTTCCAATTTGGCCAGAATTCTAAGCGTTTGGGCATTTCCCTCGAATCCGCCAGCATCACGCATGCATTCATCAAGAGCTTTTTCTCCATTATGACCAAACGGAGGATGTCCAAGATCATGAGCCAGACCGGCAAACTCCACCAAGTCTAAATTTATTTTATCTTTACTACTTTTTCCAATTAACTTTTTTTCGTTAATGCGAATAGCAATTGACTTGGCAATCTGCGCAACTTCAAGGGAGTGAGTTAGGCGATTTCTGAAAAAATCAGATTCTATACCAGGAAAAAGTTGCGTTTTCCCTTGAAGACGACGAAACACTGGGGAATGTATAAGGCGCGCAAAATCACGCCTAAATGGGGGGCGTAGTAATAAATCTTTTTTTGTCGATTGAAGAGGAACTTCGCGATTGAAATCACCAGTGGAATATAGCAACAATTCCTCCGACTTTATGCGGTAGCCTTGCTCTTGTTAGAGACAGCCACTGGTTTCTTATCAGTAGTAATGACTCTCTTGGGGGAAGATGCAACATCGCCTCTGCGAAGCATTCGTTCTTTCGCAGCCTTGTTTGCATCTTGGAACACCTTAAACACTTCGTATTTCTTATTAGTCTCCACAGCGTCCTCCGAAATTTGATGTTAGTGAGAACCTTGACAGAAGATTTATTACATTTCTATACCTAGCGATAAGCATCATAGTTGACAATTCGGTTCCATACAAGCTTGAAGGACAGGGGGTATATGTTATCGCTAACAGGGCTGACTATCAAATATCGGCTATTGGCGTGAAGTGACCGCCTAGCCTAGGCACCACAAGCAGGCATTCAGATGTTGTTGGAATTTACCATGCAATGGTCTGCTTAAGTTTAGAACCTGACCGTCATTTTCCTCGGCCATGCAGGACCATGGCGATTTGATGAAATGCTGTTCGGCGTATGGCTGTTTGTGCAGATATTCACTTTCCGCTGATAGCCAATTGGAGTTTCTGCGTAAAGGCTGAGTCTTGATGACTGCTCATCATCAATCTAGAAGTCGCTCGCGTCATGGCGACATAAAGTAACCGAACCTCTTCAGCGGTCTCATACTTATCCTCAGGAATTAAGCCTACGCCTGGAATGGCAACGATAGGAAACTCCAGCCCCTTTGATGAATGCATCGTGATCACTTTGACGGTATCCTGGTCGTCAGTGAACTTTACGTCTTTCTTGCTGCTAACTGGGATGCCGGCAGCTTTAAGTCTTCTTTCAAGTGTCTGTCCAACAGGATAGTAGCTGCGATATAAGATCGCCATCTCTCTCCACGGAGTGCCCGTGCGATTCGCCTCTTTTAACTGGTTAATGATCCATAAGGATTCTTCATCCAGTGAGGGCAGATTCACAAAAACGGGATGAGTACCATGCCGTCCAGCACTCATCGGTTGCACAGTTGGTACGCCGTCTTCGTCCGCGTCTGCAGAAGAGAGCAGCTCTCTGGCAAATGAAGCTGCCACGTTTAGGATTTCCTGCGTGTTCCTGTAGTTTATTTTTAGAATCGTCGTGCGCCCTTGCGCCTGAATCCCGAGGCTCTTGAAGCTGAATTTCTGCTTCTTGGTGTGTTCATATATTGACTGGGCATCATCGTACAGCACCATCAACGAGTTGCTTTGTGGGTCTATCATCTGCACGATCAGTTTGAGCCACTCGGGACGGAAATCATGCCCCTCGTCTACCAGCACTGCATCATATTGGCCTGAAGGAACATGTTTTTGATCGACGGCGCGAATGAGCGTATCAACCATGTTGCTATAGTATGCATCGTCGTCGCCATCATTATTCGGAGTATCGACGTTATAAGCGCGAAGTTGTGCGCTGCACCACGAATGGAACGTCTGCACCAGCACCTTTGCTTCTATCCCCTTGCTGGCCATCTGCTCACTCAACTTCGTGGCTAGTGATTTGTTGTAGCAAAGAATTAGAATGGGCTTGGTACAAGCTTGAGCCAAATGCATCGCCCTGTAGCCAAGAATCAGCGTCTTGCCAGATCCTGCAACGCCATGAATAACACGATGCCCCTCTCCCAGGCTGCGCGCTAATTGCTCTTGCTGCAAATCCATCACGCGCAAGATATCAGGCATCTCCATCTCGGCTTGTGGGTCATCTTTAAATAGGCTGCCACTACAAGGTGCTGCAATTCTCACCTCGGGAAACATGTGCCAGCGAATACGATCCAGTTGCGGCAAAGAAAGCTTTCCAGAGAATTTGAGCTTGAACATATTCCACAACCGTTGCTGGAATTCTTCCGGCTCAATGCTATCGAACATTTCGTCTTGGCAAATAACACGGCTAGGCTCTATGACCTCTCCGAGGTCGGATGCATCAAATACGCTACGCATGATATTGGGAAGCACCACACCATAGCTCCAAGGGAATACAAGGTGGCCAGTCTTCACCCCACTGTTAATAGTTAGTTGCGAATCTTTTTGCAGTACGTCGCTTACCGCATGCGCGTATTGGCGTGCTTGCTCGAGCGGATTGATCGTATGCTTGATGCCTGTGCTGATCAATATCTCGAAAGATTGCTTATTCGCACTTCGAATGGTTTCAAGCTTCCAGTCCTTTATTTCGAGGATAAGAATGCCACGCTGCGGATGGAGGATAACGAAATCGGGGTGGCTATTGGCTGGGCCGATAGGCACGTCGTACCAAAGCAAATAATCATCTTCCAACTTTGCTTCAAGACGCTGTGCAAATCTCTTCTCACCTCCAGTCATTCTGGAAAGGCAGGTGCTAAGACTGGGGATCAGTATCGCCACATTCAACCTCCGATGGCACCAGCAGTGAGTAAAAATGAACTGGCCGGGAGCATACACCAATATGCCCAATGACAAATAGGTCATTTGTTTATTCAAGTCGCGATCTGAATATTGGTCAAAGTCAGGCGAAAATGCTTTGAAATGCTGCGCTCAAATCTTGAATTGTGACCGACTTCATTTCGGCCATTGCTGCCGTTTCAGTTGCCTGAATTTTCGTCTGCTGTTGTATCCAGTGCGGAAGTTCTAATCTCTTCGGACGCGCCAGGCCTAGGTCAAAAGTGGGCACTGAATTTGTGCCCATTTTTATATTCTGCATCGTCTCCGCCAATGCTACATAAACGACTGTTGGCCGTGAGCTTATCGAAGGGTCGCCACGAAAGACAAGGCACTTACCAGCGTATACTGTGCCCCAGCTTATGCAAAACGGATAAGTTGCTCAACGGCCTAGATATTTCGCCTATGACGAGCCGGGGTTTTGGTGCTAGATTGTGGTTTGTGTAAACGCAGGACTGCGAGTCTGCGATCTATCTGCAATCATTAGAATAGTTGGCGCGGACAGAAATTGGGAGAATTCAAGTGACGTCACGAAACCTAGAAGAATGGGAAGCCCGCTTCCGTAGTTGGGCTGGCGGTCCCGGAGATACAGAACTTGAACGCTGCCAAAATGCGGAGCGAATGATTCAGAAGGCGATTGTGGCAAGTCCCTCCCTCAAGAACTCAAATATCGAAGTCTTCGCCCAAGGCTCTTTTAAGAATATCACCAATATCCCCCAAGAGAGTGACGTTGATGTCGCTGTATGCCTTCGAGAAGTAATGTACTACGAAATTCCCGACGGCACGGAAGCTAGCGAGTTCGGTATCCGCCCAATTGAATTCAATTACGATACATACAAACAGGATGTTACAAATGCGTTGACTGAATATTTCGGCAAAGACAATGTCACGCCGGGCAACAAAGCCATTCGTATTCATTCCAATTCATACCGAGTCGACGCAGATGTGGTTCCCAACTTGGAATTCCGTGAGTATTACGATGTTAACAACCCTTCACGATTCAGACCCGGAGTCAGGTTCTATTCTGGTGATGGAAAGTTAATTACAAATTACCCTAAGCAGCACATCGAAAACGGAATCGCAAAAAATGGGCAAACCCAAAAGCGTTTTAAACGCATGGCACGCATCCTCAAAAGCCTCCAGGTAGAGATGATCGATGAAAAAGTATTAACGAAAAAACTTCCATCATTCTTCATCGAAAGCCTCATATATAACGTGCCAGACGACCAGTTTGGAGCATCAAGTTATCGCAGTGATGTGTGGAATATATTGGCGCATCTGTTCAACAATACGAGTCCAACGGATGACTGCACGAAATGGACTGAGGTGAACGGTGTCAAGCTTCTCTTTCATCCAACACAGCCTTGGTCGAAGGAAGACGCTCACGCCTTTGTCGATTCTGCGTGGAATTATTTGGGATTTGACTAGGTCGTGCTGGTTCGCCGCATTTCAACTACACCATAAGTCTTTCTGTCACGGCCAGTATAGTAGTCCCCCACAAGCTTTACCCCGTCACCGTCTTCTGAAAGCGTTAACCATTGTGTACCTTCGTGAAGGTGCATGCTCTCGGTGGCAGCAATTGCTTTCGGAATATTCGTATACTCATAAACAAGTCTTGTGCCACCCGGAGACTTTACGGCAACGCCAGTAATTCCATTGCACGACCGCGATTGCTCGGTTTCAAATATGAGCCCAATGGAGTCCCAGGTTTGTTCGATCTTTAAGGTACATTTAATTTGCTTGGAACTGTCAAAACTTGAAACCAAATGCCCGACCCATGTCCCATTTAAGTCAGGTATCCGAATTCTGAATAGAGCGCGGAACCACTTATGGCGCCATGCATAATGCGCTGCCACATAATAAATAGCCCAAGTCAATCCAGCAAACGTAGGCAATTCGACGAACCACGGGACCGTGATCTTATAAGCTAATGTAGCAAGGTGAAGCAAGTAAATGATCAGAACTGATAGCAACGCAGCGTGCGCAATAAAATGTTGACGTTCATCGGAGTCAGATGAATAGGGATAAAAGGCGGGGCTCATTTTTGTGCGTCCTCTTTTAAATCTTAAAGATATGTTAATGTATTCCATTATAGGGTGCACACATCGGTCGGCAGCACAAATCCCTTACGAAACGTTTGCGAAGCTCATTGAAATGCAAGGGTGCATGACGAAGTGTGGGAATCAAATCATGACTAAGGGCTAATCGTCTTGGGGTAAGTGCGCGATGACCAATAAGGAAGTCTCGACTGGGATAACGGGCTTTATAGATATCCTCGGGTTCGGTGACCGCATTCTTGCGGCGAAAACTGCAGATGAGATTCAGCAGATTCGGAAGCTTGTCGAAACAATTCAGGGTGAGTTCGACTTTAACACTACGGATCCGTTGACCAAAGAAGTTCATGCTATATATGACAAAACTGTGCTTGCTTTCTCTGATTCCGTAGTCATCAACATTCCTTTGCAGTCATCAGTTACGGAGCGCGAAGGTACGTTTGACCCGATAATGAGCGAATTGGCCGGGTTCGCTTATGCGCAAGGAGCTTGCGTGCTGAAAAAGGTGTTTGTTCGCGGTGGCCTAGATCTCGGGTGGTGGTATCAATCTGGCCCTACTCTGATAAGTAGCAGCATGCTCGGTGCATACAGGACAGAAGGTCGCGCGGATGTTCCCGTTATTGCGTTAACACAAGAGCTTTATGACGTCTTTGCTCAGCATAAACATCGTAACTTTTACAGCCCCGATATTGACCCGATATCAACCATGCTCAGGAGATATGAAGCGCAAGAAAAGGGCAATCAAACAGGTTTTTGGTACTTGGACTACATCTCCATTTGTGTGGAATCGTTGGATTGGCAGCGTTCCAAGGCGCAGATAGACGCCTATCGAGCCGCATCACCAGACGAAAGGGACATGATCGCTAGCCAAGGTTTTCGAGACAACATAGACGACTGGCTGGCCCACCACGCCCGGAATATAGAAGAAGCATACGCTGCAGCACCAACCGAAAAAGTCAAGAAGAAGTACAGATGGCTTGCCAGTTACAACAATGAAGTCGCAGCCCACTTTACATCGAGCCAGAAAGCACAATGCGTACTCTGAAGGCGACTAACTCCCAGCGCGCATAGTGCGCATTTGTTCCACACCAGTCGGCCACCTTTATCTCAGTGAGGAAAGTAAATCATGACGGCGATTTCACGATTCGTAGAAGGACATCCAGCTATTCTGTTGGCCCATGTATTTGTAACCGCCCACGGACCAGAAGCGATTGAATTTGAAGTGCTTGAAGTCAATGCTACTTCGCTGCATCAGTATGTTGGTGCCGAACTGCTATTAACGTCTGGCGATGACAAGCCATTCTGGGGAGAGCTTGTGGATCTGAAGCCATGCACTCCCACTGCACCAGGTCTAGCTTTGTTAATGGATCGCTCGGCGTTGAAGGGCACAATCAAAATCTACTCTGGCGAGTCGAACACGTTGCAGTAGAAGGACAGCTTCTGCATACGAAGCGGAAGTGCAAGCACGTAATGCCGATGGCCACTTTGGCCGAGTTCCAGACCGTCTTCATTTCGGCGATTCTGTTGAAAAACTCGTTGTTAAAACCGTCGTGGTGTTCTGAAATTTCGTGAGGTGATAACGTTGTCACCCTTTCGGGTGCTTCAACTGGGTTCTGATACCCAGTTTGCAGGTTGATCGGATGGTTTTTGGCTCAAGCGTGCGTATTCCACGGGCATTCTGCCACTGATTCCACGGTGATTCTGCCACCCAATCCATGAGCATGTTGCCACCGATTCCACGGTGACTCTGCCACCCCTGTCAGGGAGCGACGCAAGATAATATTCACCTACCATTCGTCCTTTTATCGGAGCAAGGGACGGATATGGAGAAGTTGTCGATGCGTAAGATCAGGGAAATACTCCGATTGAAGTTTGAACTCGATCTGTCGGTGCGTCAGATCGCCATGAGTACGCAGGTATCCAGGCCCACGATCAGTGACTATCTGCGCCGCCTTGAGGTATCCGGCTTGTCCTGGCCGCTGCCGGCTGGGCTTGCCGATGCGGACATCGATGCGCGGCTGTTCCCACCTAAACCGGCCGTGCCGGATGCCATGCGCCCGGCACCCGACTGGACGCTGGTGAATCGGGAAATGCGCCGCAAGGGCGTCACCCTGTTCCTGCTGTGGCAGGAATACAAGACCAGCCAGCCCGACGGCTTTCTCTACAGTTGGTTCTGCGAGAATTATCGGGAATGGTCGGGCAAACTCGATGCCGTGATGCGCCAGGAACACCTGGCTGGCGAGAAATGCTTCGTGGACTATTGCGGGCACACGATGCCTGTCACGGATCGGGACACCGGCGAGATCCGGCAAGCCCAAATCTTCGTTGGCGTGATGGGTGCATCCAACTATACCTATGCCGAGGCGACCTTTAGCCAAACCCTGCCAGACTGGATCGGCAGCCATGTCCGCATGCTGGAGCACTTTGGTGCCGCCCCGGAAATCCTCGTTCCCGACAATCTCAAGAGCGGGGTCAGCAAGACCTGCCGCTATGAGCCCGACACCAATCCGAGCTACCTGGACTTTGCCAATCACTACGGCATCGCCGTGATTCCGGCGCGCAGCAAAAAACCGAGGGATAAAGCCAAAGTAGAAAACGGGGTATTAGTGGTGACTCGCTGGGTGCTGGCCTGTTTGCGCAACCGCGCCTTCTTTAGCTTGGCGGAGCTGAACACCGCAATTGGTAAACTGCTGGCACGGCTGAATCAGCGACCGTTCAGGAAGCTGCCGGGATGCCGGGAAACATTATTCCGCGCCGTGGACTATCCGGCAATGCGCGCCTTGCCTGTGGAGCGTCATGTCTTCAGCGAATGGAAGAAGGTTCGCATGGGCCTGGATTACCACGTTGAAATCGATGGGCGTTACTACTCGGCGCCATACGCGTTGATTGGCAAACAACTGGATATCAACTTCAGCGAGTACGTTGTCGAAATCCTGCATCGTGGCCAGCGTGTCGCCAGTCACGCCAGATCGCATGGCAGCGGCAGGCGTTATTCGACACAGTCCGCGCATATGCCCAAGGGGCACCGTGAAATGGCTTCATTTACACCGGAGCGCATCCTGAACTGGGCGGCATCCGTTGGCGTGCACACGGCTAAGCTGATTGATGCCATGATCGAACGCAAACCGCATCCCCAGCAGGCATTCCGGGCGGCGGCGGGCATCATCCGCCTGGGCAAGCATTATGGAAACGACCGCGTCGAAGCTGCTTGCCGCAGGGCCTATGCCACCAACGCCATCAGCTTCTCCTCCGTGGATTCCATTCTGAAGCACCGGCTGGACGAACTGCCGCTATCGCAAGATACCCAGCAAAGCAGCTTGCCGCTGTTCCACGACAACGTGCGTGGCGCGGGCTACTACCACTAAGATCAACAATCCATTACAACGAATAACAGGAGCATGAAACCATGATGTATCACCCCACCTTGGATAAACTGCAACAACTGAAACTGACCGGCATGGTGCGCGCCCTGCAAGAACAGGAAGCTGTCCCGGACATCCGCACCATGCCATTCGAAGAGCGGCTTGGCTTGATGGTGGATCGGGAGCTGACTGAGCGTGACAACCGGCGCATGCAAACACGACTGCGTGCGGCAAAACTGAAACAGGGAACGGCACTGGAAGACATCGACTTTAAAAGTGCACGCGGGCTGGACCGTTCACTGGTCATGAAGCTGGCAGGCTGTGAATGGGTGGCGGAACACCTGAACGTGCTGATCACCGGTGCGACGGGTGTCGGCAAGACATTTCTGGCTTGCGCGCTGGCGCACAAGGCCTGCCGTGAAGGATACAGCTCGTATTACGTCAGGCTGTCGCGTTTGTTTCAGGATCTGGATATCGGCCGCGCCGATGGCCGCTACGGCAAGATGATGCGGCAAATGGCCAAGACCGACGTGTTGGTGATGGATGACTGGGGGCTGACGGTCTTAAGCGATCAGCACAGGCGTGATTTACTGGAAATACTGGATGACCGCTACAACCTGCGCGCGACGGTAATCACCAGTCAGTTACCGATTGCCCACTGGCATGAGGCGGTAGGTGATCCAACATTGGCAGATGCCATTCTGGATCGGGTGGTTCACAACGCGTACAAGATCAACTTGAGCGGCAGCTCAATGCGAAAGGAAAGAGAAAAATTGACAACCGTCAGGACAAAACCTTAACCTCAAATCCTTGCGTCGCTTCGCTCCGACTGACCCGGCAGAATCACCGTGGATTCAGTGGCAGAATAACGGTGGGCTAGACGGCAGAATCGCGTGGAATCGGCATCAAGCGGGCGCACCTGTCCTGTCGATTGGCGGTCCGTGTGCAAGCAACTTGGCCATGCGGCGCAAATTCTGAACGGTAGCGGCGAGTGTGAATTCATCAGCGGCGCCACTCAGTCCGCGTAGTCGCAGGCGATCCAGTTTAAGAATGGACTTGAGATGAGCAAAGAGCATCTCGACCTTCTTGCGTTCACAGCGTGATCTTTGATATTCCGGTGTCGTGGCAATTTTTCGGGCAACGTCGCGAGCCTTCTCATGGAGGCTGCGGGCTATCTTGCGAACCGCTGTATTCGGGCAGCACTGAGCTTTCAGCGGGCAGGTGGCGCAATCACGCTGACTCGAACGATAGATGATGGTGTCCTCTTTGGTGACATGCTTACGCGGATTCTTGAACGGGCGCCATTCACTACGCAGTGCGTTGCCGGCGGGGCAGCGATATTCGTCAGCCTCTTCGTTCCATTTGAAATCGTCTCGCTCAAAGGTTCCGTCCTTGCGTTCCGTCTTGTCCCACACCGGAATATGCGGCTCGATGGCTTTCTCCTCGACCATCCAGCCCAACATCGGTGCTGAGCCATATGCCGTATCTGCAATGAGACGTTCGGGTTTGATGTCGAAACGTTCCTCGACACGGTCGACCATCAGCTTGGTCGACTCGACTTCTTCAGTGCGACGTGCTGGCGTTGCTTCCACATCAAGGATTACCCCGTGGGCAGTATCGATCAGATAGTTGGTCGAGTAGGCGAAGAAGGCTATTCCTCCGGTCGCGGCAGTCCAGCGCGAATGCGGATCACTCAGCGAGATTTTGCGCGGCGCTACCGCTGTCATTGACTCCTGATCCAGGGCGGCCAGATACTCACGCACAGGGCGCGTGTCGATCTCGGGATTAGCCCAATCACAATGCTCTCCAGGTTGAACACTGTGCTGGTGGCTTGCGTTGGCCTCAATCAGGCTGGCATCCACCGCGAATCCTTCGCCCTTGACCAGGCCGGCTGACATGCAGCTACGAACCACTTCGTCAAATACCCAACGAAACGCGCCGCTTTCGCGAAACCGGCCATGCCGATTCTTGGAGAAGGTCGAATGATCCGGCACCGCATCTTCCAACCCCAGCCTACAGAACCAGCGATAGGCGAGATTCAAATGCACTTCTTCGCACAACCTGCGCTCGGAGCGGATGCCAAAGCTGTAGCCAATGATCAACATGCGGATCATCAGCTCGGGATCAATGGATGGCCTGCCGGTGTGACTGTAGTATTCAGCGAGATGCTGGCGAAGATTGCTTAGATCGAGATGCTGGTTGATGCCGCGAAGCAGGTGGTTCTGGGGAACGTGGTCTTCAAGATTGAAGGAGTAGAAAAGACGCTTTTGGTGATCTGTCTGAAACCCAATCATAGCAAGGCTCCCAGCTGATTCGACATGTGAAATTATATCATTCGCAACATCAAATTTCGAGGGAGTTTTTCAACAGAATCCGGCCAAACCGGACTGTGGCGATTTCCTGAAAAGGCTGTTGGTACAGACTGCCTAAATGTCCGCTTTCAGCTTTTTCGAACCGTCACTAACGACACTTTCCAGATAGTCAATTTTCTGGGAAGTAGAACTTCAAAGTCCACGTTGAGCGGTATTGCTATGTCGCCCCAATTCATTATTGCGATTGGTAGAAGCAGACAACTCTGTTCAATATAAAACGTAAAAGTTTATTCAACATTCGCAACCTCGTAACTGACCTGTACTCCATTTGCGAACCATTCCTGCAATCTGGCAAAACGGAGTAATTCCTCTCGAACAATCGCCGTATCGCCACGTTCCATTGTTGATATCTCAGACCACCGAGATGCACCGAGGCCATTCATTGATGTGCCAATACGTACTCCATCATTACCTCCCAAAAGCCAACGATCATGTATCGGTCCTTTATGCGTTCCCTTAAACATTACAATTACTATCCTGATTGGTGGCGCTTGAGTATCGGCAATATTGCGCCAAGCAGCGAGAAATACATTACGCAAATCTTGGCCACGGACATCGCTGTTAGGACTAATTAGTATTGTGTATTTCAGATCACCACGCCTGAAATGAATTTTTTGAATGAGCTCTAGGTCTTCTGGGCCGAAGTAAGGATCGCATAGCAAGAGCTCATCGCCATCAAAACTCTCAACCAAACAACAAATATGCTCAATAGCCTCTTCACGATCGGTCGGTGAAATAAGCATATTTCCAGATCCGCTTTGGTGAGGTTGTTGCCAACACTCTTTGTCGCACAAGCGCCTTTCAATACGATTTGAGAATTCTGATACCAACAACAATACTTCCAACTGAGGTTTCAGGGTTCTCTCACTATCAATAGTCGCTTCAAACTTTAACTCAAGGTTTCGCAAATACCAAAGGAATATCGGAAATGCATTTTTGATGCCGCTGCTTTTGGCAAACTCAATGAGATTGGATAATTCCGACGGCTTGCTGGGTGCACATCTACCAGCATTTAGGCTGCCAAGTGCCTCCCAGCAGGCGACCGCTAAATGCTCACCCTGCTTTACAGAAAAGTCATGATTTGCATCGATTACTGCCTTTCGTGCATCCATGATCTGCAGCTGTTTAGCTGACTCCCTCCTGGCTGATTTTCGGGCTGGATCATCGTCAATTATTTCGACCAATCGTTTAGCCAGATGTTCGTCAATTTGACTAGCGGCATCTATCACCTCCCGTCTTGCTCTTGATGCCATATCACTATCCGGATGATTTAATGTTTCAATTATGGCCTGTTTAAGAAGACTTTCAGCAGCTTTCTTCGCATCTTCATATGAACCCTTTGATATGCTTATTGCTCGATATATTCGGTCAACTGCTGCAGGTATTTTCAAGAGATCTGTTCGAGCAATTTGGAATGCTTCATTGGCTAAGTCTCTGCGCTTAACTGGAAAACCGTTTGCCAGCTCAGCAAGAATAAATACTCGATCTGCGCAGTTAGATATTGCTTTTGCACGACGCAAATAGTTTTCCCAGTCAACTGATTTTGGATTCTTTAGATGTTCAATTTTAGCGGAGCAAAGCAATTTCCAGCCATCGTGCTTAATATTACGTGGGTCAGGCAGCTTCAGTTCGACAATGCCGAATAATTTAACAGCGATCTCCGCGCGCTGCACATCGGATATTTTTTGCAGGCTCTTGCTACTCTTTAGGGCTTTACACAGATTTTCAATTCCACCGCTGAGATCACTGTCCGTGTCGACATGAGTCAAAAGGTCAACAACTAACAGAGCCTCATCATATGTTAATGACACCGACTTAAACTCGTGATCACTAAAATCTTCCATAAGAGGTCTTTTAGTAATAATAAGCGTAACAGCATCTATAACCGCTCTATCTTTCCTATCCCGTGGAATAATCCTAAGGCAATCTAAAGCTAATGGTTGTCGCCATAGATACAGAACTGCAAATAGATTAGACATTGCATTGTAGTAAATATCTATGTCATCATTTCGAAGCGCCTCGATTAATGGGAGCACCCATTTTTGACATACCTTATCCAGAAGGTCCGGTCGTTGTTTTATCCACGCTCGCTCGCACATATCCGCATACAAGCTCGCCTGAATATCAAATGAAGGGATGTCCGCAATCAGATTTCTCAAGCGAATTAGTTCTTCATCGTTGTCCATTCGCTTCTTTAGGAGGGACGCCCATGCGACGATACTTAGGCGAACGAGAAGTTGGCGACTTGTCGCGAGATTCGAAGACACCACACCGAAACTCTCTTCTGCTTTACAAAACTTATCGAAATACGCTTCGGCTTGTGAGACGCCCACTATCTTAAGAACCGCTACCATTCGGTAGCCAAGAATCCGTCTTTGCCAAATAGGATCAAGGGTGCAAACTAAATCATGAAAATTCGACAACAAACTATCGACATCAAACCCGGCTTTGTAGTGCTCATTGATAGTAATTGCGGAAATAAGTAAATTAGCCTTTGTTTCACCCGGATGATGACCTAGGCAAAGCTCGATAAGCTTACGTGGGACAATGTCGAGAGCCGGTGTATATTTTGCTAAATTTCGGCATATTTCCTTTAATGTATCGGCACGTGTTTCTTCATCAATAATTTGATCAATGCAGGTAAGTAATAGCTGAACTGATACTGGCTTTGCCCCGTGTTGGATTACATTCATAGCTATAAAGAAACATGCAGCGTCTCTTCGAGACACAGTGTTCATTTGCGTGGCAATTGCTAAAGCACGTTTTGGATCGAACTCAGCAAATGCACGAAAAACACCTTTTAATACTTCAAAATGATTTGCCGTATCTTCTAAGACCGTCACCAAAGCTTTATCTAATCCTGCCGAAAAAATTTCACGGAACCCTTCTTTTGCTTCTAACTCATGTTTTGGATTTATCTCCTCTGCAGCCCGTAGCAAACGTGCATATGCCTCCAACTGAGCCCCATAGTCAGTTTGACCCATTACTTCATAGCTCATCCTTAAAAGCCGATCAGCTGCCATACTCAAATCAATACCAGCTTCGATTCGAGCCAACTGTATATCTAGGGAAACACCGAATAAGTCTACCCGATAATGGCTTGGTGCGTTAATGGCTTGGTCCATTCAATGAAGGTAAAGAGATGAAACAGCAGACACTGGCAACGAGCGGATTCGAGGTGCACCGAAAGACGACGCGCAAGGCGGAGTTTCTGTCACGTATGGACAGCTTGGTACCATGGGCTGAATTCTGTGCCGTGATTGAACCCTATTATCCGAAGGCGGGTGATGGACGCCGTCCGGTCGGATTGGAACGGATGCTCAGAATGTACTTCATCGCCAACTGGTTCAATCTGTCCGATGTGGCCTGTGAAGATGCGCTGTATGACGTACAAGCCTTTCGCGACTTCTGCCAATTCGATCTGGGCCGCGAGCGGGTACCGGATGCCACGACCCTATTGAACTTCCGCCACCTGCTGGAGCAGCATGATCTGGGTGCCGCACTGTTCGCCAAAGTAGGTGAACTCCTGCTATCGAATGGCCTGAAGCTCTCAGGTGGCACCATCGTCGATGCCACCATCATTGCCGCCCCCAGCTCCACCAAGAACGCAGACAATGCGCGAGACCCGGAGATGCACCAGACCAAGAAGGGCAACCAATGGCACTTCGGCATGAAGGTACACATTGGGGTAGACAGTAAAACCGGACTCACCCACAGCGCGAGCATCACTTCCGCCAACGTGCATGACAGTCAGGAATTACCCAATCTGCTGCATGGCAATGAGACCCGCATGTACGGTGACAGCGCCTACATCGGCCAGAAAGAAGTGCTCAAACAGATTGCGCCAAAAGCCAAAGACTTCACCAACAAACGCGCGAGTCGCAACACCCCATTGACGGATGCGGACAAGGAAACCAACCGCAGGAAATCGCAGGTGCGCGCCAAGGTTGAGCATCCATTCCGTCCGCTCAAGAGCATCTACGGATTTGCCAAGGTGCGCTACCGCGGACTGCTCAAGAACGCCAACCGCGCCTTTGCTTTGCTGGCGCTGATCAATCTCGATAAATGGGGAATGCCGCTAACAGGACAGGTGCGTCCGGCCTGAGCAAAATGCGGGAGAAATTCCCAGATAAAGGCCCTGAATGGGGCAAAGTGCAGCAGAAAAGTAGAATTTTTTAACAACAACAATGAAGCGCCAAATGGTCGTGATGAAAATCTGACTTGTTCAGCGCTTCCCTAGCTTCAACAAGTCCAGCGTCGAAGCTTTGCCGGATATTGCGCCACGATGCCCATCAATTCTCAAAAGGATGGCAGGCGCAACATCGCGGTTTTTACTGAACAAAAGTGGCATAGAAATTTCGCATAGATCGGTGGCTGTTGGGAGGTACTTTGTGTCTTGTACGAGAGATTGAAGTGCATCATCAATTAGTGAGCAAGCACCATCTAGTTCACTATTTACTACTAACCATCTCTGAATAAAATACAGCCTTTCCCTATTACTTAGCTGCTGAATCGCAGCCCGAAATTCATCAGGGGATCTTCCTGCAACAAGTGCTTCCGCCGCAGTCGCAAAACGCTGAAGGCGCGTATCACTGATCCGTGAAAGGTATTGCTTAGAGTCCCCACTTTCTTTCGGATTATCACGGTTCGACATGCCGGAAGAAATACCTAGCCTAACGTAAGCATAATCTTTGTCTTGGCTTTTTAATTCAGATGTTTTTTCCACTAAATTGAGCGCAAGATCGGGAAAGAAACCAACTAGGTTTATCGATACATCGACTGCTCTCTCGCCGAGCGCAAGCATATCTATTGAGTCGCAAATAGCCCGGATACGCTCCTCAAGGACGGCTTCCTTTGGTTTTTTTGCTTCATATGCTGCCTTAGCATATAGCGACATCAGATAAAGCCGTTCCTCTTGCGTCGCAGGCAGCTGTGTTACAGCATAGGCATCCTCAAAATGGCCTATAGCTGTTAGTGCAACGAGTCTTGGTGCCCAGACATCAGAGCTATCCGAGTCGCGGACAAAAGAAATATTGAGGGCAAATCGTAACGCATCTTGCAACTCTTTCGCCTCAAGGGCAGCTCGAAATCCGAGTTCAGATTGGCGCAACAATTCTGAAACAGATTGCCCTTCTTCCAAGTAACGTTCAAGCGTGTCGGCATCAAGAAACTTGATTAACTCACGAGTACGATGCAGCGTTTCATAATAAGTTGGCAGAAAGCGTAGCGCCAGATCACTCTTCGGGTTTTTGACCAATTCATCAATCAGCTCTCGTACAATTTCAGGTTTTTTATCTTGAAGCCGTTGATCCAAGAACCGCCGCTGGGCATCCCCTACGAGTTCGATTGTGTCACTCAATTGACCTCGTTTCACAAAGGTCTCAGAATGTATGAGACTTTCAATCATCTCTCTTGAGCAGTCTGAATACCCAATAACATCAGAAACTGAAACGGTTCGCCTAGCGAATGTTACATACGCTAGCGCGACTTCGAGTTCCTTAGTCTTATTTGGTATCGCATTCCATTCGTGCAGAAAAAATTCGTTAAACTCTAGTCCCGTCAACGAAGATATATTTGTACCTGCTTGCAATAGACGTATTGCGGAGGCAACTTTACCAGGGTGGCCTTTTGTAATTCCGTAAATTTCGATACCTAAGGTCTTGCTTAGATTGGCGGAGACACACAACCACTCGCATTCGCTCGGCGAAAGCGTTACAAGAGTAAATGGCCGCGTAACCACTTTACTGCTAATAGTTGAAGCAAATTTTGAATTTGCCACTGTAATAATAAATTTGAAAGACGGCATACCAAAAGGCAAAACGTCCCTCATAATTTCATCGACATAGCTTTTGTCTTCAACAGGAACTTGATGAAGACCATCCACGAGAATTAATACGGGCTGATGCTGTGATGAGGCCCGCCGATGCAGACGAAACAAAGCCCGACGCAAGCGGTTAAAGGATGGGAGTTGTGGATCATCTACAGAGTTAGCTGCTGCAATCTTTGTGTCGGAAAATTTGGATAACAATTGTTCAGCCTGTTCAGCTAAGACGTCCGCAAGGTACTCTGGGGAGTAAGCGAGCCGGCTGGCGCTATTTACGAATAGGCATAGAACAAAACCCTGCTCCGCTTTGGCGACTTCGGCAAGGAAGCTCGTGCAACCCAAACCCGGTGGTCCGTCGAGAAGTATGGCATTTTGCTTTCCATCTAGAAGGCTTAATACTGTCGAAACTAAATGTGGTCGATAAACGTAATGATTTGGTAGTTGGGGGTAAAAAAGATCATTTAGAGGATTCATATCTGCGAACCTTTGAATAGTTGTGGAACTATGCTCTTCTACGGACGTCTGGATTTCACTATCCTACTACAGGCTGACTTTATCTCACCAATTTCCCGCATTTCAGACATTTGCGTTGTATAGAGGCTGAAATCGACAATGAGCATTATCGAGTACGTGTGTCACGTGCTGACGGTTAACCCGGCAATGAATCAGATCTTCGCGAAAACCGCGCATGCAGGTTATTTTGAACTTCTTTTTTGGAAAATCGACCATCTGGCTTCTGTCGAATGTGAAGATTCGAAAAAGTGGGAAGCAGACATTGCAGCAGAATGAGCCGACAGTATTTTCGGGAAATCGCCAGGGTCCGGTAAGGCCGAGTAGTGTGCATTCGACACACCATCTTCAAACAACTTCTATGGGTTTTTGTGTTGAAAATCTATTATTGGCATGAATTTCGCCATAAATATATTGTATTTAAAACAAGAACCCGGTGAAAGTATCAATTGACACTCACAACTGTCTGTCGAGAAAATCAGAAGGGTGGCGCGCCAGCGTCAGCGCATGGTCGGCGTAGTAGTGCAGGTCCATGTCGGCAATCTGGAGTGCAACTTTGAATACGGTTGCTTTGATGGCCATGTAATGTCGGTTCAAAGTGGATTTTGGTGCCGGGCATTCTAGCCCGAATAGACAATGAAAACCGGAGGCTTGCCCAAACCGGCCGATGGCATTAAGGCTCCGTTCCGACTATAATCCGCACCAAATTTGCGGTTCAACCTTCGAGACACGCCAGGATGCAGTTATTCGCCTTTGGCATCAACCACCATACCGCGCCGCTGGCCGTGCGCGAGCAGGTCGCGTTCAACGAGGACGGGATGGAGAATGCCCTGCGCGATCTGGTGGAAAACGGCGCGGCGAAAGAAGCGGCGATCCTGTCCACCTGCAACCGCATGGAACTGTACTGCAATGCGACGTACCCGGAGCATGCTGTCGACTGGCTGGCCCAATATCATCACCTGCCCCGCCGGGAGATCGAACCCTATCTCTACACCTTGCCGCGCGAACAGGCGGTCAAGCACTCGTTCCGCGTGGCGAGCGGACTGGATTCCATGGTGCTGGGGGAACCGCAGATCCTAGGCCAGATGAAACAGGCGGTGCGCCAAGCCGAACAGGCCGGCACGCTGGGTTTCCTGCTTCACAAGCTGTTCCAGCGCACTTTTTCCGTCGCCAAGGACGTGCGCACCCAGACTGAGATCGGCGCGAATCTGGTGTCGATGGCCGCCGCTTCGGTCAGGCTTGCCGAGCGCATCTTTCCGAGCATCTCGGAACAGAGCGTGCTGTTCATCGGCGCGGGCGAGATGATCGAACTCAACGCGGTGCATTTCGCCGCGCGTAACCCAAAGCGCATCACCGTGGCCAACCGCACGCTGGAGCGCGCGCAAACACTGGCCCGGCGTATCAACGGCACGGCGATCACGCTGACCGACCTGCCGGATCAATTGGCGCACCACGACATCATCGTCACCTGTACCGCCAGCCAGCTGCCGATACTCGGCAAAGGCATGGTGGAGAGCGCGCTCAAGACGCGCAGGCACCGTCCGCTGTTCATCGTGGACCTCGCCGTTCCGCGCGATGTAGAAACGGAAGTCTCCAGGCTGGATGATGTGTTCCTGTACACCGTCGACGATATCGCCGCCGTGGTGAAGGACGGCCTGGACTCACGCCAGGACGCGGTCAGTGAAGCCGAGGTCATCATCGAATCCGGCGTGTCCGATTTTCTGCACTGGATGGAATCCCGCGAAGCGGTCCCGGCCATCCGCGCGCTGCGCGACCATGCCGAGCGCAACCGCCGCCATGAACTGGAAAAGGCCCTGCGCATGCTGGCCAAAGGCGAAAGCCCGGAAAAAGTGCTGGAAGCCATGAGCAACAGCCTGACCAATAAATTCCTGCATGCGCCGACCCATGCGCTGAACCAGGCGCAAAGCGGCGACCGCGAGGCGTTCCTTGAGGTGATCCACCGCCTTTATCGCCTCCACACCGACGAATAACCCCCAACCGAATGAACCCCAGCATTGCCGCCAAACTCGCTCAGTTGAGCGAGCGACTGCTTGAAGTCAACCAGCTGCTGAGTACCGAAGAAGCCACCAAAAACATGGATGCGTTTCGCAAGCTGAACCGCGAGCGTGCCGAACTGGAACCGGTGGTGGAGCTGTATCACGCCTATCAGGGCTGCCAGGCTGACCTTGGAGCCGCACAGGAAATGGCAGCCGACCCCGAGATGCGTGAGTTCGCCGAAACCGAGATCAAGCAGGGGCAGGAGCGCCTGCTGCAACTCGATACCGAATTGCAGAAGCAATTGCTGCCCAAGGACCCCAACGACGAACGCAGCGTGTTCCTGGAGATACGCGCCGGCACGGGCGGCGACGAGGCAGCCCTGTTTGCCGGCGACCTGTTCCGCATGTATGCACGATTCGCCGAACGCAAGCGCTGGCAGGTGGAAGTGATCTCGGAAAGCCCGGGCGAGATGGGCGGCTACAAGGAGATCATCGCGCGCATCGTCGGGCAGGGAGCGTATTCGGTACTGAAGTACGAATCCGGCGCGCATCGCGTGCAGCGCGTGCCCGAGACCGAAACCCAGGGCCGCGTGCACACATCGGCCTGCACCGTCGCGGTGATGCCGGAGGTCGACGAAGTCAATGATGTGGTGCTGAATCCCGCCGACCTGCGCATCGATACGTTCCGCGCGTCCGGTGCCGGCGGGCAGCACATCAACAAGACCGATTCGGCGGTGCGTATCACGCACCTGCCGACCGGCGTGGTGGTGGAATGCCAGGACGGCCGCTCGCAGCACCAGAACAAGGCGCAGGCGATGCGCGTGCTTGCGGCACGCATCAAGGATGCTCAGGTGCGCGAGCAAAATGCCCAGACCGCCGCGACACGCAAGAGCCTGGTGGGCAGCGGCGACCGTTCGGAACGCATCCGCACCTACAACTTTCCGCAAGGCCGTGTAACCGACCACCGCATCAATCTCACCCTGTACAAAATGGATGCGATCATGGATGGCGATATCGGCGAGCTGACCGGGGCGCTGATGGCGGAGCATCAGGCCGAACAGCTCGCCGTGATGGCGGAAAATGTCGCATAAGTCACTGCGGCGGCGCATTGCGGCGTTGCACGGCGCTCGCTCCCTCGTCTATCCACTCGATATGCCATCGGTCGCTACGCGCCGTGCGCCTTGCACTTGCCCTCGCGACACGTTACTGGTGAAACCAGCCGATTGCGGGAGCGAGGGCTGGCAGGTCATCCCGCACCAGATGCTGCGCAACACTGTGTCAAACCGGCCATCCGCCTCGTCGACTTCTGTATAACTTTCAAATGAAATCGTCCATACAGGACATTCTACGTGACGACAGCAAACGGCTGGAAGCCGCGCTGAATCTCGATTCAGGCAGCGCGCGCATCGACGTGCAATGTCTGCTACAAACCGTGCTGCAGGTGAATCGTGCCTACCTGCTCAGCCATCCGGAACAGTCCCTGGACATTGACCAGCACGAGCGATACAAGGCCCTGCTTGAGCGGCGCCTGTGCGGTGAACCGATCGCCTATCTGCTGGGGGAACGCGAGTTTTACGGACTGGCTTTCGGCGTCACTCCTGCAACATTGATTCCGCGTCCCGAAACGGAATTGCTGGTCGAACTGGTTTTGCAGCGCATGCCGCGGCAAGGCCCGTGCCGCGTGCTGGATCTCGGGACCGGTAGCGGCGCGATTGCATTGAGCATTGCGCATGCGCGCCCCGATGCCGCTGTGGTAGCGGCGGATGCATCCGCCGCTGCACTGGAAATCGCGCAAAGCAATGCACAGCGACTCAAGACCGGCAATGTGAGCCTGTTGCTCAGCGACTGGTTCTCGGCATTGCGTGAAGAGCGCTTCGATATCATCGTTTCCAATCCTCCTTACGTCGCCGCCGGCGACGTGCATCTCGCACAGGGCGATGTGGGCTTCGAGCCGCGCGCCGCGCTGGTTTCAGGCAAGGACGGACTCGACGATATCCGGCGCATCTGCAAACAGGCCAAAGCCCATCTCCGCCCGAAAGGATGGCTGATTATGGAACACGGTCATGATCAGGCGGCGCAGGTTCGCGCATTGCTGGAACAATCGGGGTTTGGGGAAATATTCTCTGCGCGCGATTTGTCGGGTATCGAACGTGCCAGTGGCGGATCCTGATTGATTGACCGAAATAAATTGTGCGCTGCAACCATGTCCCCTGGAGTGTTGATATATCAACGTGCAGGCGTAGAATGGGATCGGAAATCCTGTAAACCAACCAATCGGAGAGGACATCATGGCACACATTGTAATCATGGGCGCGGGGATCGGCGGCATGCCCGCTGCTTACGAAATGCAGGAAAAGATCGGCAAGGGTGACAAGGTGACCTTGATCTCGAACAGCGAAACTTTCCAGTTTACGCCGTCCAATCCCTGGGTTGGGGTGAAGTGGCGCGACCGCAAGGATGTCGAATTTTCGGTGCGCACCTATCTGGAGCGCAAAGGTATCGGCTTTATCTCGACCGGTGTCAAGCGCGTGCATCCGGACAAAAATCAGCTTGAACTCAACGACGGCAAAACGGTTGATTACGATTACCTGATCATTGCGACCGGACCCAAGCTGGCCTTCGATGAAGTCGAGGGTCTCGGACCGAACGGCGGGCATACATTCTCGGTTTGCAATGTGGATCACGCGATGAAGTCGCATGAGGCATGGGAAAATTTCACAAAAAATCCCGGCCCTATCGTAGTCGGAGCGGTACAGGGCGCATCCTGCTTCGGACCGGCTTACGAGTATGCCTTCATCATGGAAACCGATCTGCGCCGACGCAAGATACGCACCAAGGTACCGATGACGTTCGTCACCTCCGAACCCTACATCGGCCATCTCGGACTGGGCGGCGTGGGCGATTCCAAGGGCATCCTGGAGTCGGGTATGCGCGACAAGCATATCAAGTGGATCTGCAACGCAAAAGTCACCAAGGTCGAAGCGGGCAAGATGTTCGTCACCGAACATGACGACATGGGCGCGGAGAAGAAAAAGCACGAACTGCCGTTTGCCTACAGCATGATGCTGCCGGCATTCAAAGGCGTGGATGCCGTATTCGGCATTGAAGGTCTGACCCAGGCGCGCGGCTTTATCATCGTCGACAAGCATCAGCGCAACACCAAATACAAGAACATCTTTGCCGTCGGCGTGTGCGTCGCGATCCCTCCGGTGGAACCCACCCCGGTGCCGACCGGCACACCGAAGACCGGTTACATGATCGAGTCCATGGTGACGGCAACCGTCGATAACATCCATGCCGAATTGAATGGCCAGCCGGCTGACAAGGAAGCCACTTGGAACGCGGTCTGCCTTGCCGACTTCGGAGACAGCGGTGTGGCGTTTGTAGCGATACCGCAGATTCCACCGCGCAACGTGAACTGGTTCTCCGAAGGCACTTGGGTACATCTGGCCAAGGTCGCGTTCGAAAAGTATTTCATTCGCAAGATGAAAAAGGGCTCTACCGATCCGTTTTATGAGAAGAGCATCATGAAGATGCTGGGTATCGAAAAGTTGAAATAGTCGTCCGTCAAGGACGTTCCGCTTATCAACAGAAGCCCGGTGCTAGCACCGGGCTTCATTTATTTCATATTGCGCCAGATCCCTGGAGCGCCTGTCAGGCATGGGAGTTATCAGTGCTGGTCATTACCCGAAAAATAGGGTATCCGGATTATCGGGTGGATTTGGGTTTGATTTGAGTTAAAACTTGCAGGAATCGAAAGCCTGTTCCAGTGTGGATAGATCAGTTCCAAGGTTAGCGACGCGTGTTCTGATCTGTATTTCGTAGTCATCTTGCATTGGAGTTGCGAGACGCATGTATCGAGAGGTTGCTACATCCTCGAATCGCTGTTTCTTGACGCGAACCTTCTCCTGGACTTTGATCCGCTTCTGGAACATGTCGGTGTATAGCACCTTGGCCCGTAGCCGCTCAAAGGTGTAGCCTCGTCCATTGCGATAAACCTCCCGGACCTTGGCATTGAAGCTCTCGGTAAAGGCATTTGTTACTCGCTGGTCATCGAAATAATTAAGGATGTACGGTTTCCAGTTTCGAAAAGCGGTCTTGACCGCCCGGAATGGCTTCGACAGTTCTTTTGGAATCGTACTCTCCCAATGTAGGTACTCTCCCCATGCTTCTTCAGGTGTCTCGACCTCATAGATGAGGTACAGGCGTTCTTTGAGATCGTAGGCTTCGGCCAGCAATGGGAAGTTATTAAGCCAACCACTCACGGTCAGATATTGCTCATCAGTCAGGTTGTCTCGGCGCTTTTCAAAGAGCTTGTGCGCTCGCTTAAGACCCAGGCCAGCACCGTAATCACTCTCCTTGGCAATCTTTCTCCGAACGATATCGAAAGCGGCGTTGGCTTTGCTCACGACATGAAACTTATCGACGACGATCTTGGGGTTTGGAAGTACCTCCTGTACAGCTCTGCGATATCCCGACCACATATCGATGGCGCAATGGGTAATTCGTTCTTTGTCAGGCAGGGACTCCAGAAAGGAGACAACCGAGGATGTGTAGCGATCAGGCAACATGTCTATCAGGCACCGGCCATGCAGATTGGTGAAGATGGCACGAAAACGCTTCAACTTGATTTCGTCTATACCAAGCCAGATAGGCGTTTCGCGTTTGAACTGCTTCTCCAGCTCGGCGACATATTCATCGAAGACATTGCGGACCGTCTTCTCATCAACCTTCACCTGCTTTGCGATGTCAGCATAGGTATATTCGAGAGCTTGGCGGCCAATCCATTGTGTCAGCCGCATGGTCATCTCGCGTCCGGCATCGACTTCAGGCACAGGTGCTGTAAAAGTCTTATTGCATGGGCGACACTTCAAGCGCGGTACATTCAGGTGAATCGCCACTGCCTTGCCATGAGAGGGTATGTCGCGGATAACTAGGGTTCGCCAGGCGTGGCTGACTGTATCGTCGGAGCGGTCGCAGTGCGGGCAGCGACGAGAGATTTCTAGTGGTGATGCCTTAACGTGGTATTCATCGTCCGTTTCCTTGAAGTCCAGCACATTGAGACCGGGCAGATTCAGAATATTGACTGGCATAAAGAATTCCAGAAACGAAAACCCCCGGCATCAAAGATGCGCGGGGGCTGGTTTGATAATTTACGCTGGCTGTGACCGGTCGTAAAGTGTTTCTGGCGCTATATCAATATTGCCAGGCCATACAACAGTTCCGTAATCGACTGCCGCTTTGGCAAATAAAGGAGACCCCTTCAGTTGCGCAAACGGCTTTTTGTCCATATATGGAGCCATATCAAAAACACGTTTTTCGCCGTTCTCAAACTCAAGGTGCAGTTTGTAGTCTTGCCCAGCTTTGACGCTTACAACATCCAATAAGACTTCCATGATGATTCTCCCTTTATTGCAAAGGTGCGATACGAAATGGTTGCTCGCCAGCGACTGCAAGCTCCCAATCCGCATACAATTCATCTTTGTGGATTTCAATCCACGCCTGCACCATTTTCAATTGCTTTGGTGGAATGCTTCCAGCCAAAATCCGCCCATCTTCGATAGCAATTGACGCTTTAGCACCACTGTAACGAACATGGATATGTGGCAAGTTATGGCGATCATTATCCTCAAACATAATAGTCACTAAAATACCAAAGAACATGCTGATTGTTGGCATAACGCCTCCTAGAATTGCAGAGCCACACCGTTCCAACAGGAACATTGATGTATTCTACATGGTTTGTAAATAACACAAAATCAACTGTTTGTTTTGAATGCCAATTACGCTTGGCGACGATCTTCATCGAGAGGATGAAAAATCCGACGCAATAAAAAACGCTCACGAATACGCTAGGCAAGCGCAGGCGCGAACATTCTTCAGTTTCTTGACGGATTTATCCCGTTGGGTGCTACTTGATGTGCCTTGCGGCTGTTTGAAATTCTGCGGCACTTAGAGCCATCGCAGAGCTGGCTTGCGAGAACTATATCAAAAGATCGTTGCCTAGTCCATCCACACGATAATCCGGAGTCTACAAATGATGGTCAGTCAGCCTGACTTCACTCCATCCACCATTTAATCCGAATACCCGAAAAATAAAACCGGGTGGCCTGTCGGTTTGATCATCTCCAATTGTCCTGTTTTACTCGCATGTATTTCGAAAGCGAAAAAAAACGGCAGGAGCAACCCTGCCGTTTTCACTTTGTTCGGATCTGAGTATCACCTAGGCTTCGCGCAGTTTTCCTGCATCTGTTCACTCATGTTCAACAGGAATTGCAGCGAGTTCACGGTTTTCTCATCCGTCATGATATGCCACAGGCTTCCTATACCACCCTTGGCCGGTTGCGCCTTGCTATTTTTCGCAGCGTTCTCCAGACAACTCAGCATGCCGCTTACCATTTCGAGGCGCTCCAGCAACTGGGGCAGACTGGTTGCGATACGTTCCAGCGCTCCGGTGGACTCGAGACGTTCCATCACCTCCACCAGCCGCCAGAAGCCGCTGCGGTTGACACGGTCCAGCAGCGACATGCCTTCGCCCAGCGTTTCTGCCATGCGCCCGATCATTTCATCGGTCAGAGCGTCCTGTGCCGCGTGATAAACCCGGGCGAGTTGTGAAAGGCGCTCGAGGTCGCCGTTGTTGACCATCTCGGCAATCGCCGGGATCGCCTTGCTCAAGCCGGCCCGTCCTGCCTTATCGACCAGATCGAGCGCCTCGGCCGCTGAGCCGGCAAGGCGTCCGACCATTTCATCAGTCAGCGAATCCCGTCCTGCCGCAACCAGACGTTCGATCTCGAAATTCATGAAGGCCCTTTCGTCCCTGATTTCTGTATTTTGGGTTTCCGTATTCATCTCTCACCTCCACGTTACAGGAGTCCGCGCGCGGATATCCAGTAGAGCTTGTTATAGGCCATCTTGAACCAGTGCACCGCCTTGGTCGGCGCCTTGGGATCGGGCGGATTTTGGTAGTTGAACATCGCATAGCTCGCTTTGTCCTTGCCGGCCTCGATGAAGCAGAACACCTTGCCGTCGTATTCGCGCACCGGCACGCCCATCTTGATGATCGCGGCGAGGTTTTCGCCCAGCGTGTCCGCTTCGAAGTGCGCCGTGGAACCGGCCTTGCTGATCGGGATGTTGGTGGTGTCGCCGAGCACGAATACGTTGTTGCGGCCTTCCATGTTCAGTTTGGTCTTGTTGGTCGGAATCCAGCCGCCCTGGCCAAGGCCGTTCTTCTCGATCACTTCCATGCCCTTATGGGTGGGGATGGTGATCAGCAGGTCGTACTTGATCTCATTTCCTTCCTCGCTCTTCAACACCTTGTTCTTAGCATCAACTTCCTTGATGTTGAAGAAGGTCTCATACTTGATGCCGAGCTTGTCCATTTCCGGGGCGGCCCATTTGGCAACGTTCTCCAGGCTGTGCACACGCCCTATCGGGTAGGTGTACTGCAGTTGCACCTTGTCGGCCATGCCGCGGTCCTTGAAGTAGTCATGCAGCATAAAGGTGATTTCCAGCGGTGCCATCGGGCACTTGTGCGGCACGCCGACGGTGATCACCACCTTGCCACCCTCGAACGATTGCAGGCGCTTGAACATCTTCAGCGCGGTTTCCTCGGTGTAAAAAGTCTCAGCGCCTTCCACCATGCCCGGGATGCCTTCCGGGAACATGCGCGAGCCGGTGGCGATGGCCATGTAGTCGTAATCGATAATCTTGCCGCTCTTGGTTTTGACCTGGTTGTTGTCGAGCTTGAATTCCTCAACCGGATCGACGTGAAACTCGATGCCTGGCTCGAGCAGGCTGGCCTGATCGCGGTACAACTCGTCGGGAGTGATCCTGCCCACCGCCAGATATAGCAGGCCGGGCTGGTACATGTGTTTGTCGGAGGCGGACAGCATTGTGATGCGAACCTTGCCGGTCTTGAGTTCATTGGTCAATCGTCTGGCCAGATTGTTCGCCAGTATCGTGCCGCCCATGCCACCGCCAACTATCAGTATCTTTTTCATGTTCCCCCCTGTCAGTTATTGTTACATAAATGAACTACTTCTTCTTGCGCAAAGTGATATGCCACACCCCCCCGTCCTCGGTGGTCGAAATGTACTCGTGACCGACCTTGTTAAGCCACTCCGGAATGTCATTGGCCGAACCCTTGTCGGTTGACAACACTTCCAGTACATCGCCGACCTGTGACGATTTCAAGGCCACAATCAACTCCATCAGCGGACCCGGGCAAAAGCTCCCCCGTCCATCTACGATTTTCTTTTCAGCCATCCTGTCATTCTCCGAATTTCAAAAAGTCCAAATCTGTCCATCCTGCGCATCGTGAAGAAACTTGGTCAGTCCGGTAGCCTTCTGCAGATAGCCCTCAAGCCCCTCCTGCTCCACGTCGAGTATGTCCATCGCCATCGAACAGGGATAAATCTTCGCATCACCGAGCTCCACAGCCTGTTCGAAAAGTGTCTTGAATTCGGGCACCTTCTTGGTTGCCATCAACGTGCCCATATCGCCCTCATGCGGCGCTTTCGAGGTATTTCCTTTGACAAAATACGGCAACGCATTCATCGACAGGAAGACCATCACTTCCTGGCCGCTGACCGCGCCGACCGAAGCCACCATCGCTGCCATCTGCAGGCGTTCCAGAAAACCCGATACGACCACGACACAAATCTTGCTGGCTGACATCGTTTTGCTCCGAAAAAATGAGGACCGAACGGCAAACAAAAAAGAACGAATAATGTATACCTCCAAGATCAATTTATCAACATTTCGATTTACGGCAATATTATGTATCGCTTATATGCTTCAATAAAAAGTTGTGATGCAATTCTGGCCGAGTGAACACGATCAGACTGGTTAACATCCGAAATGGGCGGATATTTCATGATCATCGTTCCACCCGAATGACCAACCCTTGCGCTGGCAGAAACTTGCTGCCCTGACTTTCCGTGTTTAGCCAGACAATTTGCGAGGGTAATTTACGGCAATTGCACCGACACACAAATGTAACATAGTGTCTTTAATATTGATTTGCGGATAACCCGGAAAAATCCACCAGCGGAACCCAAATGAACGAAATCCTGCAATACCTCAAGAAGAATGGTGAAAAACTTGATGCCGATATAGCAGATGCTGTCGGCCTGTCGCTTGCAAAAGCTCATTGCTGCTTGGCCGAGCTTTTTGCAAAAGGCGAAATTGTGGCATGCCACTCAACACGGTTTCAGGATGGACAGCGAATTGTTGGCATACTTTGCCGTCTGTCCGGGATCACTCCGCAAGCATCACCGGGAAGGAAGACAAAGGCTCTGTGAGCAAGCGGTTCCCCATACCTGCTTGGCGATATATATAGGATGCTTGCCATCCATATCTTATGAGCAACCGTCTTTGAATGCTGGATGGCCCGCGGAACAGGCACCGGCCATGGCTATGCGACGAAGCGGTCAACCGGTGCTGTGGCGGACATTTTCTTGCGCTGGCAGCTGAAATTTCTCCTTCTGGGGTTACGCCAACCGGCGATCGGCCGATGCCGATTTCCGGATCCACGCATCGTTGTCCTGATGTCTCTGATCATGGAGATATTCGCGCAATCGGCTGCGCTGCCATTTGAAATATGGTGCGCCCGACAGGAGTCGAACCTGTGACCCTTGGCTTCGGAAGAGGGAAAATTAACGGGCGCTTCTATATTTATCAATGCCTTACCAGTGTTCGCCACACTCAAAGACAGTCCAAAACAGCTACAGCAACGCCCTCAAAGGGTGAGGGCAATAGCAATCTAACTACAGTTTATTAGCTCTGATTGAAGTTTAAAACCTAAACCCCTAATTCTCCCGGAGAGGTGGGACTTGTTTATTCGGGTATCCGGAAGTTGTGATTGAACCTAACCCCAATTGCTCCCCAGCACTTACGACGCTGCGGTGATTAACTTGGTTATTCGCCGCACCATGTGCGCCTAATGAGTGGAGTTCTAGCGAATTTGTGTTATATTCATCGCATGAATAGCGGTGATTACACAAAATACATTTGGCAACGTCCTGAATGGCCCGAATGGAAATTCGGTAGTGTCTCAGTTTGAAATTCTCAATAGTTTTCAATGAGTGCATACTGTGATAGCGTGGGCATGGATATTAAGTGATTACCACCAACTAAAAGGAGACGAATTATGGGGCTGTTCGCAGATGATGAATCTATTGAAGAAATGAAGAAATGGAGGGAGATTATTGACAAATACAATAAGGCGTTAGGACAAGAACCACAATACGAACTTATAGGGGTGTCCCAAGATGCTGACAATGGTCTGCTACTTAAATTGCGAAAAATAGAACGTTAATTTCAAACCGAGACTTCAGACACTTAATTTTTGATCGCCTTCTTTTTATAACTACCACGCTTTGTAGGAACAACATCAGGAACAAGTGCGGCAATCTCTTCCAAGCTCCAAACATGGTCACTAATTCCGGCTTCCATTGCCGGCGTTACACGCAAGGATTTATGGATGCGCCCAAAGTTGTAGTGCATGAAATGTAGCGCGACCATATATTCCAGATTCTCAACCTTCTTGCTAAAGCCGTTTGTCAGCCGGGTAAAGCGACGCATAGACATCCGCATCGTTAAATTCTGGCGCTCTACAAAGCTGGTGGAAACATGCTTTTCGTCTGGATTACCGGCAACATGACGCTTTTCTGCACTCACGAAGTTGGAAGGGCTATATCGTTTTTGCCCGCGCTCTTCGCCCACTGGATTGCCGTAGTGCTTCACCAGCATGGAATAGTCTATATCACGCCCAAAAGCGCCTTCTACCGCGTCCAGATATGCCTTGTGACCATCCGTGGTCAGTTGCACACGATTTGACAGGCGTGAGGCCAAATCCTCTATGAATGCCTGCGCGTATTCAGCATTGCGCTTGCCCACCATGAAGGACGGAACCAGTTTGGTATCGGCATCAATCGCTGTCCAAGTCCAAACATCGCCAAAGCCAAGTACGCCTTCCTGTTCCGGCGCGACGTTCTTTTCCTTGCAGTAGCAGAAAGCCCATATTTCATCACATTGGATGCGCTTGCAGGTCAGGTTGCGCATGGCCCTGTTCTGATATTCGCTACAGGCCGCGCCAACGTCTATAAGCAGCTTGGTAACTGTGTTGATAGAGCAATCGGCAAGTCGGGAGGTGGCGCGCATAGAATTGCCCTCAACCAATAGATTTAGGATTTGTGCGCGTTTTTCGATTGGCAGGACGTTCATAGCAACCCCCTCAAGCATAGTTCATGTTGAAATTATGCTCGGATATGCTTTTACAGTCAAGCACTATTCAGTTTGCTTTTTAGGTCAAGTTGATATATTCTGCAAAAATGAAAGACGAATACATAGATTGCAGAACGCCTGGACAACTTATCTCTGCCGCTTTAAAAAGCAAAGGGTGGACGAAAAGAGTTTTGGCTATTGTGCTTAATATGGATGAAACCGGAATAAACAAGATAGTCTCAGACAAACGCCCAATACATGCTGAACTAGCATTAGTGTTGGAGGAATTGTTTGATATTCCAGCAGAACGATTTTTGGAACTTCAAAAATCATACGATCTTGCACTAGCCAGAATAGCATCCAGACCAGACCCGCAACGCGCAATACGTGCGCAATTGTTTGATGGCCTTCCTATATCGGAAATGATTAAACGTAGATGGTTAGACGTAGAAGACATCCGAGATATAGCGGGCGTTGAAAAATCGATGGCAAAATTTTTTGGTGTGGAGTCAATCGAGCAAATTGAAGTTCTTCCACACGCTGCGAAAAAAACGGTTGTATCAAGTGATATGACACCAATTCAGCTCGCATGGCTTTATCGAGTAAGACAGATAGCCTGTGAAATGATCGTTCCCAAATATTCAAAGAGTGGGGTTATCCGCGCAATCGAATTACTTCGTCCGCTAACCTCGGCGGCAGAAGAGGCCAGAAAGGTTCCTCGCATATTGGCTGAATGTGGAATTCGTTTTGTAATTGTTGAATCCTTACCATCTTCGAAAATTGATGGCGTTTGTTTCTGGCTTGATGAAGTGTCGCCAGTCATCGGCATGTCTATGAGATATGACCGGATCGATAATTTTTGGTTTGTGCTTAGACATGAATTGGAACATGTCATTCATGAACACGGAAAGGCATTAATAACTGTTGATGCAGAACTAGAAGGTGATCGGGCTGGAACCGGAGACAATGTTCCAGAAGAAGAGCGTATCGCAAATATGGCTGCGGCAGAGTTCTGCGTACCGAAAAAGACTATGGATAGTTTTATTGCGCGGAAAGCTCCTGTATTTGCAGAACGAGATTTGCTTGGGGTAGCAGCAACTCTACGAGTTCACCCTGGTTTGGTTGCTGGTCAGTTGCGTTATCGGATTAACAGATATGATTTATTTGCGCGCCATTTAGTAAAAATCAGATCAATTGTCTCCCCAAGTGCGGTAGTGGATGGATGGGGTGATGTCGCCCCTGTTGGTTTTTAAAGGAATGAACATGACTAAAGCGCAACAGATGCAAGCAATAATTAAAAGATACCGAGAAGAAACTGGCAATGACTCGGTTGACATGCATGATGTAGCCAAATTTGCCGCAGGTATGGGATGGCCGTTACCAAAACCAAAAACTGCCTTAGAACGATTGGCCGAACAATTTTCAAGCGCAGCCCGTGAGGAAGTTAGACGGGATGAAGTAACAGGAAAACCATATAGAGCAAATCTTGCTGTTACAACATGGCAAGGCAGCGTGCAAATGACCCTATGGACAGATATTGATGTTGCTCCCCGTCCTATTGCCCATAGATCATTCCAGCAAAGACGTGAACAAATGATTGGCGATGCTGTTCAGCTAACCTTTGATGTCATGCACTGGAATCGCATTAATGAAAAAGAAACCCCGATTGATATGCCGACTGACTTTACTGACGATGTTCAGTGGCGCATAAATGCACCAGATGACGACGAAAAAGCCGCTTAGGAAGTTTTTTTCCATCTAGCCTGAGCTGCCGTTCGGGCTATCTCTGATCGTTGCTCTGGAGTAAGGGTGTCAGCACGAGCCTTTCCGCCTTTCTTTCCCCCAAGCCGCCCCAATTCTTGAGCGGCTTTATTTTTTGGCTTGGGCGGAGGTGTGATAGGCTCTTCGCCAGTCGCTTCATCAACGATGCGCTTGGCGAGTTGGTTCATATCGAGCTTGCTTGAGCGTTTAGGCATAATAAAAGAAGTATGCCCCTGCCCCTAGTTCTGGTCAATAGAACTAATTTCAAACTGAGACACTACCGGAAATTCGATTCCGGTCGTCTCTCCGAATTGCTTTCCAAAGTCACGCTGGAACGCGGACGGTTGCTGGGCAGCATGCAGACACTCGGATTCAAGTTGGCGGAAGAGGCGACACTGCGGGCGCTGACGGAAGACGTCATTAAATCGAGTGAGATCGAGGGCGAGATGCTGAACCACGAGTCGGTCCGGTCTTCTTTGGCCAGGCGGTTAGGCATGGATATCGGTGCATTGGCACCATCCGACAGGTATGTCGATGGTGTAGTGGAAATGGTGCTCGATGCGACACAGCGACATGACAAGCCATTAACCGAAGAGCGCCTGTGCGGTTGGCACGCGGCACTATTTCCAACTGGATACAGCGGACTGACAAAAATCACCGTCGGCACATACAGAAAGGACGCGGAAGGCCCGATGCAAGTCGTGTCCGGTGGCGTCGGCAAACAAAAGGTTCACTTTGAAGCACCGCCAGCGGAACGGCTGGTGCAGGAAATATCTAGCTTCCTCGATTGGTTCAACCATGCTCAAGGTATAGACCCAACCATCAAGGCAGGTCTCGCTCATCTGTGGTTCGTCACCATTCACCCGTTTGAGGACGGCAATGGTCGTATTGGACGTGCAGTGTGCGACATGGCGCTTGCGCGCGCTGACGGATCCAGCCAGCGCTTTTATAGTCTGTCTGCGCATATTCAGCGCGAGCGCAAGAATTACTACGACGCGCTCGAATTCGCCCAGAAGAGCACGCTCGATGTCACTCAATGGCTGGATTGGTTCTTGGTGTGTCTGCTTGGCGCTATACAAGGAGCAAGCGATCAAACACAGGGAGTAATGTTCAAGGCGAACTTCTGGAACCGCTGGTCAGGTGCATCGATGAATGAACGTCAGGTGAAGATGGTCAACAAAATGCTTGATGGATTTGACGGCAATCTGACCAACAAGAAGTGGGCATCGATGAACAATTGTTCCCCAGATACCGCGTTGCGCGACATCAAAGAGCTGGTTGATCGAGGCGTGCTGGTCAGCGCCGGAGCCGGTGGCCGCAGTACGCATTATGTTTTAAGGTGACATCAACCACAAAATCCGGATACCCTCTTATTCCAACATTTCCCGCCAATTCGATGGCCTTTTCTGCACTCGATGTCCAGTTCGAATACTGGTGCATGGCTGGCGCGTGACAAAGGTGCCTTGGGCTCCAAGCCGTGTCTGATAGAAAGTGCACCACCCCTTCGGCGCACAAATAAAATCCCCTCATGCCATAGACATAAGGAGTTTAACCGCCCTGCTGAAATTCCAGCTCTTTAAGCAAGCGGATGGGCATCGCTACGGCATTTATTGTTCGCGACCTGTTTGCCATCAACAGACTTTCAGTTATAGATGCTTTTTACAGAAAGCTTTGAGTACCCATTCCGCATCGCCCTATAAACAATCTACACAGGTCGACCAAATTCCCAGCTTTTATTTTTACCGGCTTACCAGTCGTTCTGCTTTCCTGTTCCGCGTCCATCCCCGCCATGGTCCTGCGCCCTGCCCTTAAATCCTGCCGGTCGCAAAATTCCCGCCTGCAATCCATCCTGGCTGTCCTTTATTCCACGCCAGCATCTCGTTCCCTTGATTCTTTAAAGACCGGCGGTACGCTGCTTTGCTGCCTGCAAAAATAAAAGCTGGGAAATTGGTCGACCTGTGTATTCTGAATTAGCACTTTTGAAAGGAAGCACATGAGAACCAAACAATCACCCACGCCCAAAGCTGCCCCAACCCGGTGGTACCGATCACAGGTGGTAATCACGCTGGCGCTTTTCACCTACCTGCCGGTGTGGGTCATCTCGTCAGGCAATACCAGTCGGGTGATGGACACCGAACCGACCCAACTGACATTGCGCGGCGATCTGTGCGGTTTCCTGAAGGCCAGGGACGTCGCTACCACCGCCATCGCACCCGGCAACTGGTGCTCGGTGGTCGTGCCGTACCGCAACAACGTGATCGGCCGGGGTGGCGTGATCAAGCTGGGGGACCGGGAGATACAGGTCGCCGGCGACCAGCTCATCGAAGTTGGAGCGGTCGTGGACCAGCCGTGGACACCGGAACAGACCAGCTCGGCGCTGTGGATGGGGATCCGTTCCCTCTTTCTGGTGGCGCTGCTGGGATGGATGATCGTCAATTGATATGAAGCGCATGGCAGGTGCCATGCGGCCATGAACTGGTGAGATTCATCCCCTGCCGGAAACCAACAACACATAAGGAGCGACATGAGTAAAGAATCCTGCAGCAAGCCCGGATCATCATCCGCCAAGTGGTACGCCTCGCCGTTATTCGTGCTGGTGCTGCTGATGGTTTCATTCGTGGCGTGCCTGGGCCTGGCGGGCAAATCCTCAATTGACTCCGAGACAAAAATGACCCGCCTGGTCTTGAAGCGCGAGGGGTGCGATTTCCTGAAGTCGAACGGGATCGCTATCCAGGATTACGGGACAGGCAACGGCTGTGCCGTGCTGGTGCCGTTCCGGCAGAGCCTGTTCGGCAATGGCGGACTGATCATCCTGGACAAGCAGCAAATCCGGATCGCGGACAACCAGGTCGTGATCATCGGCTCGATCGAGGACATGCCATGGACAGCGGAATCCATCTGGACGGATGTTGGACTCGTGATCAGCATGCTGGCCATGTTCGGCAGCCTGTTCTGGATCGTCAGCCTGATGTGCTGATTTGTTTAAACAACTGAAAGGAATCCTTACAACATGCACCTGCTCAAGACCCATACCCTCCCCACCCCAGAAGCCGACACCTTCCGGGTGTACTGGACCAACAGCCCGGTGCGTCCCGGCGGATTGCTCAGGGTGCGTGTCGCACCGCGGATGGACGATGCACCGATCGCCGCCGAGCTGGCCGCCCTCCAGTACCTGCTCGAGGACAAGGGCGTGCTGGGCAATAGCGTCGCCGGCAATGCGATGACAAAGTTGATCGTCTCGGCTGGGGCGATCCGGAAGCTGCGACGCCGGGGCTCGGACAAGCTGCACCTCGCACCCTATGCGAACTTCCTGACCACGCGGTTTGCCCGGCTGCCCTTTGACCGTTGACAAGGATGCGCGCTGGTTCGAGGGTTTTGCGCCGGAGTCGATCGAGGACCTGGTGGTGGGCAGCCCGCGCAGGGAAACGGTCAAGGTCGCCGGCCTGGGCGAGGTATCGGTCACGCAACACGTATTGGAACGGTTTGCTGACCGGTTCCTGTCCGATACCGCCCCAGACCAGGTTGCACAGGCAGCATGGAAGAAGCTGACAGATACGGCATCCGACCCGTCGCTGCGCGAAGTCGCCCGGCGAGGAATCTGGGCCAAGGCGAACTATGCACGGCAGGGCAAAGCGGAAGGACGCTACTTCCTGAACGCCCGGCGCAATCTGGTACTGGTCATCGCAGAGGACCGGCACAAGGGACTGCAGCTGGTGACGGCCTATCCTGCCACCGGACGGTTCCACCCGCTGCCCGATGCAGCTTAAGGAGAAAGAACAAATGACAACCTCACAATACAAGCAGCAACTTCTGGCGCTGCTGCACCTGCCGCTGCTGACCAGGCCTCAGCTCAGGCGGTTCATCGCCAGGGCGATTGGCCCTAACCCCCGGCCAGCCGCGCGGCGATGGTACGTCTCGCTATGCTGGACCTACCTGGAAGCCATCTTTCTGGTCGCGTGCGGCATCGCTTTGGGGGTGGCTGTCGTGGTGATCCTGCATTACACCGGGATCGAGGCCTGGATGGAATCAACGCACAATCTTTGATAATCGAGGAAAGCCATGAGAAAAAAACACGTGTTCACCACCAGGACGAAGATGCGGAAATTGATTAGATCGGGCCGGTCTGCGATTGAGCGCCGCATGCTGGGTGTACTCACAAGACCCGGGCATCTGAAGGTTGCAGACCATGCTGAAATGGAACAGCTCACGGCGTTATTGATGACCTACAACGAATTGATGGCTGCATATGAGGCGCCGGTCGACGCTTCAATGCCGGCCAATGCCGGGAACGGGGGCCAGGAATGAACACACAGTTAGATTACCACTATCACCACTCCGACCAGTCCCGTGTATTCCGGGACGTGCGCCGCAAGCCTGCGCCGGAGATTGCACAGGATCAGTGCTATTTCCTCGGTTTCAGGATTGCCATCGCCAATGATTATCGCTATGAGCATGCGTTGATCCTGGCGGATGACCACGACTCATTGATACAAGGAATCAGGGGAGAGATCGACGCGATTCAAAGCCGGTCATCGGCAGCATACGCCAGGAAGATCGCCGTGGTGTTTGTGCGCAGCCTGCTGATGCATGATCCAGCGATAAGTAGCACGGTCGAGCGTTTAAACATGAAAGCCGAAAGCCGGGAGGTTCTCTCCAGGCGGGACGACAACCAGTTCACCCTGCTGCACATGCGCGAAGACCGGTTCAGGCTGGCGGCAATCAAGACCTCGGATGCGCTGGCCGCGATCCAGCTGGCCCACAAAAGTGATCAACTGGCCGGGAACGCGTTTAAGCCACTGGAGGTCTGCCAGGCTCATCCGGTGACCGGGGAGTTTGATGCGCTGTTTCAGTCGACGGCAAAGCGGATCCAGTGCCTGATCGGCAGCCTGCCGGCAGAAGGCGGCTATCTGCATTGAGGATCAAGGTTTGTCGACTCGCTCGCGCAGTTCCCTGCCCGGCCTGAGATGGGGCACGTACTTGGCCGGCACCATGACGGTGGCACCGGTTTTTGGGTTGCGTCCATTGCATGGCGGACGGTCAGGTCAATGTCCTTCGCGGTCAACCGGGGTTGAGTCGTTGCGAGTTGCTGGATGAGTTCTTCGCGGGTCATGTCGGGTTTTGTGTGCCGCGCCAGGTTGGGCAACATTGTAAGATTGAGGACGAGAATTATAGCGAAAGTACTGAGATGCTGCGCTGTGGCAATCTGATCACGCTGCACCAACCGGATGCGGACCGCCTGTTCCAGCTCACCGGTGTCAGACCCGCCGGGATCCACACGGTCGATGACCTGAACCGTTTCATTGACCGGCACCTTCAGGCATTTGACGGCAGCACGCCGGAGTCCCGGTTGCTGAAGCTGATGCTGGCCGGCGAGAAGATCACGCTTGGGAATGAAAGCAGCAATTAATCGTACATGGTATGGACCGCGGCTGACAACGCAGGAAGCCATCGCCGCACAGGCGATGGGGACCTGTTAAAGAAAGATCGGGGCTTACTTGAAGCGCAGGGTTTTCCACAGCGCGGCAAGTTCCCTCACAAATCTGATCCGGAACACCTGCAACAACCCTGCCCAATCGGGTTGCGGCACCATCCACATCAACACAGCCAATAGCACCAGAATGATGCCTGCTGAAAAGGCGACCATCACCTCAAAAGCCTTCCAGAGGTCCCAGCCATCAATGATCACCAGGATCGCCGTGATGACGGTTAGTGTCAGCGTAGTCAATATTGAAATCCAGGACATCGTAATCCCTTCGTGAGTGACGTTTGAGGTTCAGCCGGTCGACTGCCGGCTGAACCTCATTGCGGATTAGGACTACTCGGCTGCTTCGTTGGCTTGAGCCCCTTCTTTGGCTTCGGTTGCCCGCAGCAGGTGCTCGAAGGCGATCGTTGGTACCTGATCTTCTGCCACACCGAGTCGCTCGGCCAGTTCCTTGCGCATCCGGTCCAGGTTACCCAGGTTTTTGCCCATGGCTTTGACCTCTGCCATCAGGCCGCGGGTCTTGATCACCTGCTTGAACTGGTAGGGCTGGTAGGTCCTGCTGGCCTCGTTAAGTGGCTTGTGCCTGGAATCGAAGGGATCGTCGAAGGTTACGTGCAGCCACTTGCCCAGCACGTCCTTGATGCATTCCTGGCAGAAATCCCCTTCGACGAAATTGCCGTCCCCGAAGATGCTGCCGTAGCCGGCCCTGAAGGAGATGATGAGACGTTCTTGCCACTCGCAGTCGCCGGAGTCTTCTTCCATGGCGCGACCGCAGCGGTCGCAGGTGCAAACGAGTTTTTCTACTGTGACGGGTTTGAATCTGAGCATGGTGTTTCCTTTCTCAATGTTTTTTAAATGCTCGCGCTGGGCGAGCAGCCGCATTGCCTGCCTCAGCAGGTTTGCGTCAATGAGAAAGGTGCTGCAAATTACTTCATGCGTGAATCCTCGTTAAATGTGGCCGGGTTCAGTCATCAGTCAAGTGGAGTCAGTATACACAGATGCTCTAAAAACCCTTAAAAAATAAGTTGTAGACGCCATTGATCGGTACTTATGAAAACGTATACTCATTATTAGCAAACAAAAAAGGGCTATCCGGATTTTCCGATAGAAGTCTTATAATGTGACCATTATATATGCCCATTGGAGTGCCTAAGGCAAACAACGAACGCCATAAACCTGCATGTTGGCCTGCCAGACCCGCTGGATCTGCGGCATCAGCTCGTCATCACGAGGGCGCGGGCACAGCGCAACGCCGGATTACGCTGTTGCGCGGCCTGACGCCGATACCCCGACGGGGCGATCTGCAACACTTTGCAGATCGGCTCGACCCCGTGGCTATCGCGATGCCGGTCGATGAAATCTCTCAGGACTTGAGTTTGCGGTCGAGCTCCGCCTGGGCGAAAAAAGCGCTGGCCAGCTTCAGGATTTCACTGGCACGGCGTAATTCCTTCACTTCGCGCTCCAGGGCTTTTAATACGCTCGCGCTCTTCGCTGGTAACACCATCCCGCATACCGCTGTCGACTTCGTACTTGCGTACCCATTCATTCAGGGTTTGCGGCACACAGCCAATCTTCGGCGCAATCGATTCGATGGTCGCCCACAGCGAGGGATACTCGCTGCGGTGTTCCTGCACCATGCGTACTGCCCATTCTCTTACTTCAGGGGAAAACTTGTTTGATTTGTTCATGGCTCCATTCTCTCAAGAATTAGAGCCTCCTCAAAACCCGGGGCGATTCATCCGAGCGACTTCTTTACTGCTGACAGCAGACCTTTAATCTGATGGGAATTTGTGAGCATGCGTATCACTTACAGAAACTTAACAGTCATACGCGTTTACTGATAGGGGGCGTTAAAAATTTCACAGTAGTATGTTATGTAGCGCCATGTTGAAATCTTTCCTTTGGAATTCGGTCGAATTGTGCTGATACATTAACCCGCGCGAGTCAAAATACTTCTGCAAGCATCCCGCTCCGAAATCAAGCTAATATTACTCCTCGTCCGGGTCAACATACTCTTTCGGCAGATGGTGGGCAATACCCTTGTGGCAGTCGATACAGGTCTGTCCATCAGCTTCCGCTTTCATGTGCCGCGCATAGTCAGACGGTGTCTGAGTTTTCGCGCTCATTGCCTCCCAGCTGTGGCAGTTCCGGCATTCTTGCGAACCATTCGCCTTCATGCGCGCCCATTCCTTGGTCGCCAACTCCATGCGGTGGGCTTCGAATTTCTCCTTGGTATCGATCTTCCCTGTGAGCTTGCCCCAGACTTCCTGGCTCGCCTGGATCTTGCGAATCACCTTGGGCCCCCACTCCCTGGGCACATGGCAGTCCGGGCAGATCGCGCGCACACCGGATCGGTTGGCATAGTGGATGGTTAGCTTGTATTCCTGGTAAACGTTATCGCGCATTTCATGGCAGCTGATGCAGAACTCCAGCCGGTTGGTCGCTTCCAGCGCGGTATTGAACCCGCCCCAGAAAATGATGCCGGCGATGAAGGACACAGAGGCTATGCCGATCAGGGAATACTTCGCACTGGGCGTTTTTAAAAAACTCCATGCACGTTTTAATGCACCAGGTTTGCTATCCATATATTTCTCCGCTTGTATATATTTAAACTTATTGAATCATCCTAAGCAGATTCGTAAAAATGCGGGCAGCAATTGTCAGACCCCTATTTTCACAACTCTAAAAAATTGCTGGTTAAAACATGTAGCTGTAAGAAACAGCAATCACATTCACTTTGTAGCTTGGCGCCTGCTGATTGGTCGGCAACATGGTCGTAGGTGTTCCTCCATATTGGTAAGCAGTGTACAAGTAATCGTTTGATGTCAGATGCTGGTACATATACATCACCTTGATATTGCTGGCCTTGTCGACTTTGTAGTTACCACCAAGCTTCAATTGCACCATGGAATTTCTGATAACCGGCAAGTCACCGCAAGTCTCGAATTGGGGACTGCTGCAAGTCAATCCACCCGTCGTAGCTGCCGCGTAGTTGAATTGCGTGCCATAACCAGACCTCCCGAGCGAATAGGTCAGATCACCGGTGAGATCAAGCTTCCCGCCCATAAACCCGCCTTTTTTGCTACCTAGGCCAAGGGTGGTATCGTTTTCTGTAAGTGTATTGGTCCAGGTTGCGCCAACCGGTACGTTGAGTGCCGTGGCAGAGGCGGCTGTCGCAGTAGTTGTCGCATTCTGGAGATTGGTCATGTCCCTACTCGAATTCTGCGAAGTGATGTAGACCGAAGACGAACTGGTTTCGTTATAGCTATAAGTTGAGTCCAGGTTCACGCTCCAAGAATGGCCATTTTGCACGCCATAGGTCGAGTCGAAGTAGTTATCGTCGGTATAGTGGCCATTCAGGGCTATGGAAAACTTATCGCTTGCTTGCCAATTAATACCAGTTTTCAGCAACTGTTCATTTCGCGATGCCTGGAAGTAGGAAATGAATCCGGGAACCTCGAAGCCTTCGCCGCCTGACCCGCCGAGCAATGCCTGCATGGGGTTGTAAAAGGACGGACTGATATCCGAATTGCGGCGTGAATAACCATAACCTGCATTGAAATTCACATCTTCACTTACCCTGAGCCTGTAGTTCAACGCAAGCTTGTTCTCATTGCTATCCGGCACCTGAGCGCAGGTCGCTGCCGTATAATATGTTCCGCTATTGGTGCCTTGCATGTTGTTCGCTAAGGCATTGTCGCACCAGCGCCTGATTTGCTCGTTCTCGAAGGACAGGTTCAATTTTTGATCCCTGTTGATGCGATAATCTGCGGCAAGGTCAATCTGGGTTTTGCGGTTGCTCATCGGAGCGTTTACCGATGTTCCTGGAGTAGCTGTGCTCGCTTCATTGATGGTATTGAATTGATAGCTGTTCGACGCGGTCTGGTTGTCACGCTCGTTATATTTCAAACCGGCACTCAGCACCAAATCCTTGGTTGTCTGATTGGTCAGCCTCATATCCGCGTGGCTCGTCACGACCAAGCCATCGAGTGAGTTTTGCGGAACGCCCAAGGGTGTCAATCCTGAATTGGCGTAATCGTCATTTTGCGTGTTGCGCCCGTAAGACAGCCCGCCCACCAATTTTGTTGCTTGTGTAAAGTCGTATCCACCGGCCAGGTTCAACTGGTTGAAATCATTGCTAGGCATGGTGCTCATCGTGTCTGTCGGGAAGGCTTGAGGGGTACCCGTACTATTCGTACCGGCAACAATTGCACCTTTTACGAACGGGTTGTTAAAGGACACGCTGTTATAACCGTCGCGGAAAAAGGAGCCATAGTAACCAGCGGATATACGTGCCTTTTCACCTTTCCAATTCAGGCCCAAATTGAAGTTGTCAGTGGTGTAATTGGTCGGGTTCATGATGACGATAGGTGTCTGACCCGCCCAAGTGATACCGGTAATTACAGGACCATTCGCCTGATCCCCGGCAACCCCCATCACTTTTGCACCGGATTGAGCCAGATGATTGAAGTCGAATTTGACATCCCAACTCGAGTCAATGTTGTATTTTGCATTGAAGGATGAGTTCTGGCGATCGGTGTGAACATCCTGGGTGTTGAAGCTCGCCAATTGTGGAGGGGTTAGCGTGTTCGAGCCTGCCTTGCCCGATGCAACTGTATTAGTCGTATTGATTACGCCAAAATTGGCTGGCAAGGTGAAATTGTTGCCTCCCATCGATCCTAGAAAGGGGGTTTGATAGGAATCGGTGATGTTGTGGCGCAACTCATCGTAACCGATACCCAAACTCCATTGCCCCTGTTTGCTCACGTCACCATTGAGCTCCCTGGATGTTGTACCCAGGTCGATGCCCTTGAGCGCCCAGCTAGTGGTTCCGTCTCCCCCATTGAAGGAATTGTAGGCATCACCCCCGCGCATGTTGACATTGCCGATCAGGTCGGCACCTTTTTTATTCAGACCGTTATATTCCCCGAATTTGGCAGAATCGCTGGACGTATCCGTCACCCCGACTTCAATGGAGTTGGTGGGCTGCGTCAAGGCGGCAACATCGTCGCCATCAGCGTAAGCAACGATCGGCATGGCCAACATCACCGTCAACGCGCCTTGCACTGCCAAGGATAATTTGCTGGCTACGAAATGCTTGTTATTGGTTTTCATAATAATTTCCCTTTTCCTGAAATTAGCGATGCAAGAACGCGCCGGCAGGGCTGTTCGAACCGTGAACCATGGCATGGCAATTCATGCAACCGCGTGCAGCCGCTTGTGTGCTTGGGAATGCCAGCGCAGTACCCGCTGCGGTCAACTGGCCGGACGGGAAGGCAACCCCGTTGTTGGCTGCCGGACTCTTGCTGTTGTGCGGGCCATCGTGGCATTCCTGGCACAGGAAAGGGGGACGCGATTTCAGCAGCGGCGTAATGTTCGAGCCGTGCGGTGTATGGCAATTGGTGCAGTCCTCGGTCGCCGGCTGGTGCTCCCACAGGAAGGGGCCGCGTTTCTCCGCATGACAGGTAAAGCAGATCTCGTTGACTGTATTCTTCTTGAGCAATTTTGGACCTGGGGAGCCGTGCGGGTTGTGGCAATCCGAACAGACGACCTTACCCGCATCGATCGGGTGAGTTGATATCTTGTGGGTATCTGCACGCTGATCCTTGTGGCAACTAAAACACACCTCGGTTTGCGTCTTTCTGTCGCGCACCTTGTCGACAGGGGAGTGAATCAAATGACAGCTGTTGCAGGCCAACTGGTTGTTCTGGTGCTGGCTGCCATCCCAGTCTGTGCGTGCAGTACCTTTGTGGCAAGCCAGACACTGTGCTGAACGCACCTTGTTGTCTGACGCGGCATAAACTCCTTTGTTGAATACAACGTCTGGTGCGGGACGGCCTTTGCCAGTGGTATCACCCTTGAGGTGGTTCTCGCTTTCGCCGTGGCAGGTCTGGCAGTTCGGTGTGCGCGGATCGCCTCTGACACCATGTTTGGTCTGATAGATGGCCAATATTGGCTTGGTCTCGGATTCGTCATGGCAGCGTGTGCAGACTGCATCCCTTTTCAATGAGCTCTGAGCTGCTGTTTGAGGTGTATTCACTTCCTCGCCGAGATCCGGAAGTTGAATCTGTGTCTGTTGGATCTGTGTCGCTGGCTGAACTGCCGATGCCGGGGCGAGCTGAACTGCCGATGCCGGGGCGAGCTGAACTGCCGATGCCGGGGCGAGCTGAATTACTCGCTGACTTTGTGCTGCCGGCTGTTCATCTGCTGCCATCAGACTGGACTGGGTTCCCATGCCTGTGATGAACACGCACGAAGCGATCAGCATTTTTAATATTTTCATGGCTCTTCCCTTTTTGTCTTTGAGATTGGTTGCTATTTCACGCGCATTAGAGCGAGAGTATCCAGTCGATGAGGTTCTTGATCTCCTCGGGCGATGCCTTGTCCTTGATATTTTTGTGCGCTTCTTCATGTCCGTCAGGGAACTTCGCCATTTCGCCGGATGTAACATGATGGATCAGCTTCGCCTCGGCGTTGGGATTACCACGATATTTCTCGGCAACCTTGGTATAGGCAGGCCCGTCTTTGGGCTTTTCAATCCCGTGGCATTTGAAACAACTGTTTTCGCGTGCCAACAGCTTTGCCGCATCGGCATCCACAGCGGCGAAAGAACTTGCCGAAAAAGTCAAAACAATGACGGCACAAAGAATGGTGAACAGCTCATTATTACTGGATTGATCTTTCATGTTTTATCTCCAAAATTTAAATGGCAGTATCAACTTAATTTATCTGCTGCCGATCATCCAGCAATTGATATGCCATATAACTGGAGCGCTTTGCTCTGGAATTCCCAAATCTCGACTACTTAAAATAGGAAATAAATAAAGTCATTAAAATACATGGGAGTGGGGAATACAGAATTGTTAGGGTCTGTTTTTTTGATTCTCGAGTTAAATCCATTCCAACTTTGTATTTAAATAGCCAAGGCGAAATTTCCAGTCATTTATTTTTAGGTTGTTACATTCCGGTAACCAAAAGAATGCTTAGGAATGAAATGTCACTCATTTTTTAAAACAATGAGTCTTGATGGCGTTCTCACATAACTTATTTACGCATGAATGCTTGGTTTGGATAGTCATATCTTTGAATTCAAAATTGGCGGGTTAGTCTTATTAGCCTTGAAGTTTCTGGGATATGAACAAAAGAATGCGATCCTTGAATTGCCGAGGGGAATAACTGCGTTGTATTTATAGGCATAAGACTTGCAAGCAATAGATTTAATGACACGGAATGCACTGCCATTATTAATAAGATTGAATCAACAATAATTACTTTTCTTCGCTTATTATGCTGAATCAGCAAAATAAAATTAGTAATCAAAATTTTTATGCTTAGGCCGATTTCCTTGAAATTAAAACAAAATTAATCTTGATTCAAAAGCATGATTCCATTCGGTAACCATATGATAATTTCAGGCATAAATTTGTTACCAATCAGTAACAATAATAATTTCATATGACAATTATCAATATTAATTCGAGAAATTTTAATAATCTCAACGTCTTTGGCCCGATCATGAGAATGCATTCAATAGTTGGAATGAACAATATATTCCTATGAAATGGATTCTGGATCTTAGTTTTAGATACAAGATCCCGCTTTGGGGAGCTCTTCTCATCATCATCACCGAGCTGGCGGTAGCAGGTACGTTGATGCTTAATTTTTATGATGACCTCAAAGAGAATTTACACGTAGACTCGGAGATCATGGGGTATTCGCTGATTTCCAACCTTGTGCCGGCGCTCCAGAATGGCGATATCAGGCAGGAATACGAAATTATCTCGGCACCCCTTAAAAGTAAAGACCCCGGCTCGAACCCCGTCAATGCGATTACCATAATGGTTGTCGATAATCTGTTGCGTGTCGTTGTCTCAGCCCACCCGGACTCTGGACCAATGGTCACCGACATGCGACACCTCAGTCCCGACTATGCCCAGGTCGCAAAGCAAATCAGCGAAATGGATCAATCTGATTCTGAACACATTAACCTGGCTGGATCCAAATATTATTATTATGTGACACCCATTTTCAGCAAAGACAGTCATCTCGGCACATTGATCATCGTCCACCCCAAGGATGTCATCCTGCCGCGCTTTGTCCGCCTCGCAAGGCAGGGCCTTACAGCGGCAGTCATAATTCTCGCTATCCTGCTTCCGTTCAATTGGTATTGGGGTATGCGCATGGCATTACCCCTGGTTCAGCTTTCCGCCCGCATGGGGGAGATAACAAAGAAATGGCCGGAAGATCTGGATCCACGGCTCTATGCTCATCGCGATGAACTCGGCAGGTTGTTCGAGGCATATACACAGATGCTTAAATACCTCAAGGACAAGGAACAACTGGAAAACAAAGTTATTCAGTCTGAACGCCTGGCCGCACTGGGACAGCTTTCGGCAGGGATCGCCCACGAAATCAACAATCCGCTGAGTGGTATGCTCACCGCCATAGACACGCTAAAATCCTACACTAAACTGGATCCACACACGGTAAAGACCATTACATTGATCGAGCGCGGACTGAACCAGATAAAGGACACCGTCGGCGCGTTGCTTGTGGAAGCCAAGAGCAACAGCCGTAACCTTATGCCACAGGATATCGAAGACGTTTTGACGTTGATTACACCCATGGCGCGCAAGAAAGGTTTGCACATCAGTTGGCACAACAGCATTAATGAAGATATTGCTTTGCCCGCCACCTTTGTTCGCCAGATCATGATCAACCTACTGCTCAATGCCGTTCAGGCAGCCTCACAGCAAGGTGAGGTTGCCTTTGAGATTGGCGTCGTAGACAATCAATTGCAACTTTCTGTGACAAATAATGGAAAGACGTTAAACGATGAACAGATCTCACACCTGTTCGAACCATTCTCCTCTCTGGGTGAAGGCGGGCACGGTCTGGGGTTGTGGGTGACCTATCAGATTGTGAATCAACTTGGCGGACGCGTTGGAGTCAACAGGGAAACGAATGGCCAGATGCACTTCTATGTAAACATTCCCCTTGGCGCGGCCGCATGACTGAAATGCTATTCTACATCTGCCTGATTGAAGATGACCTGATCATGGGCGAGGCGCTCTCGGATCGGTTGGAACTTGAAGACTTCGAATGCGATTGGTTCAAGACTGGAAGGGAGGCGATGCAGGCTCTGACCCGCAAGCATTACGATGCCGTGATCAGCGATATACAGCTGCCCGATATCAATGGCGAAGACCTATTCATGCAATTGAAGGCGACTGCAACCTCACTACCCCCCTTCATCTTTGCCACGGGTTACGGTACGATCGACCGCGCCGTCAGGCTCCTCAAACTTGGCGCGCACGACTACCTGACCAAACCACTGGACATCCATGCGCTCCTCGATACACTAAAATGCCTGTGTGCAAAATCCAGGCCTGCAATACCCAGTGAAAACAACTTAGGCATCTCCGGCGCAATGCGCACGGTTGAATCGCTGCTGCCCCGGATCGCCCAGAACTCGACTTCAGTGCTAATTACCGGCGAATCGGGTGTCGGCAAAGAATGGGTGGCGCGAGCGCTGCATCGCCAACACGATCCTACCGGGACAACGCCATTTATCGCAGTTAACTGCGGCGCACTGACCGAAACGTTGCTTGAATCGGAATTGTTTGGCCATGTCAGGGGCTCCTTCACCGGCGCCGTACGTGACAAAAAAGGTGTTTTCGAGCTGGCGATAGGCGGCACACTTTTCCTTGACGAGATCGGTGAAATGACGCCGACAATGCAGGTAAAACTTCTGCGCGCGATTCAGGAGCGCCAGATACACCGGGTCGGTGGGGAAACTTCAATCCCTGTAGACATCAGGCTGGTTTGTGCCACGCATCAGGACCTGAAGCAAATGGTCGAAGAAGGCAAGTTCCGTGAGGACCTCTATTACCGGATCCATGTGATCGAATTGCACATCCCGCCCCTGCGCGAACGCAAGGAAGATATCCCATGGCTGGCTGGGCGGCTGCTTGAGAAATGGTCAGCAGAAAATGCCGATCCCCGTACCCTTGACCGGTCTGCTGAAAAGGCATTGCTTGATCACCCCTGGCCGGGCAACATCCGCGAGCTCAAGCATTGCCTTGAGCGCGCATGTATCCTCTCCCAGCAAAATGTGCTCACTGCGGAATTGCTGTTTGAAGACGTACCGATGGCGCCACCGGAGCACTCCAAAAACATCGAATCACTCAACGAATATCTTCGTGCATGCGAAAGAAAATTCATCCAGGATATCCTGCACAGCCACGGCGGGCATATCCTTGAAACAGCGACTGCGCTGGGTATCAGCCGGAAGAATCTCTGGGAAAAGATGAAGAAGCTCGAAATTAATTATGAAACAGACAAATAGTCTGTCATGGCCTGATCCCCAACGTGCCGTGCCGTCAAACGAGCGTCGAACAATGTAACACTTCTGTTGCAATTAGCGACAGAGGTGTTACGTGCCGGCTGAACCGGTCGATGCAACACATGCATTAAATCTTTCTGCTGGTGTTTCGAAGTTTAACGTTTTTCGTGGTCGCTCGTTGAGTTGTCTGGCCACCTTGTCCAGCGCTGCCTGTGAGTGAACTGATAGATCCGTTCCTTTCGGATAATACTGACGAAGCAGACGATTGGTATTTTCGTTGGAGCCGCGCTGCCATGGACATTGTGGATCACAGAAATAGACATCGATATTGGTAGCCAGTGTAAATCTCTGATGATCTGCCATCTCCGACCCTCGATCCCAGGTCAACGATTTATATAGTTCGGTTGGTAACTTCTTGGCTTGCTTGATGAGTGCAGGAACAACGGTTCCAGATTTCCGGTCGTCCACCTTGATTAACATGACATATCGTGTGTAACGCTCCACCAGTGTCGCGATATAGCTGTTGTTTGAACCGGCGATCAGATCACCTTCCCAGTGTCCTGGTACTGCTCTGTCTTCAACCGATGCCGGGCGTTCCCTGATCGAGATGGCATTGGGTATCTGTCCACGCCCGTCTTTATGCTGGCCTGAGTGTATAGACCTCCGAATCGCTCTTTCTGACCGCAGGTGTTGTTGCAACTCCTTCTTCAGCACGCCACGGGCCTGAACGAATAGGCTTCGGTAAATGGTCTCGTGTGACACTTGATTACTTTCATCTTCTGGATATTCTCTTTTGAGCCAACCTGCGATCTGTTCCGGAGACCAATTCAATTGCAGCTTGGCCGCGACGGCTCGACTTAACGGACGATTACAAGCCAACTTACATAGTTTAGGGCGGCAGCCTCTGTCAAATGCAGCTTGCTCGGCATGTGCGGCTCTATAGTTACCATCACCACCATTGCGTTTGACCTCACGACTGATGGTCGATGGTGATCGTCTTAGTTGAGCCGCTATGGAGCGCAATGATAGTTGACTGGCAACCCCTCTGGAAATCTCTTCCCGCTCAGCTAGCGTTAGCGCCAACATTGATCGTCGCCGAGGCAAAGGACGAATCCCACCACTCGGTGCCAAATGATTAAAGACGGAGGAGGACGGCCTATCGAATACCCGTCCAATTGCTTTTAGAGATTCGCCACGTTGCCAGCGATCCCAAATCTCTGATTTCTGCTCGGCTGTGTATTTGATTCGAGTTCTGTATTTCATTATCAACACCCCCTCTTAAATATCTTAAGATAAAGTGTTGCATCGACCAGTTGAGGCCAGCCCGACTTCCAGACCGTCTCCATTTCGGCCAAAGCGGTCGGTGGTGGGCGATCTGGTTCAGTTGGCTGCGAGCGTCCGCTTCTTTGAATATCGGGCGGCAGTTCCCGACACAAACCGGACAAAGACAATTCGGTCTGTCGAAGTAGATATGGCCAGTCAGTCATCCGGTGAGTTAAAAACCATATCGCAGGCAGGCAAATTAATTAGCTCTGTTAAGCTCCACCCAGAACGTGCTGCCCTGCCCCTCGGTACTCTCGAAACCGATGCTTCCGCCCATCGCTTCCACGATGCGCTTGGTGATCACCAGGCCGATGCCGGTGCCTTCCACCGCACCGGTCTCCCTGCCCAGCCGGTCGAAGGCATTGAATATGCGCGACTGCTTGTCGGCCGGAATGCCCAGGCCGGTATCGGCGACGCTGATGCGCACCCTGCCGTCCATGGCCTGGCAGGCCAGGCGCACCGAGCCATGCGGGCGGTTGTACTTGATCGCGTTGGACAGCAGGTTGATCAGCACTTGGCGCAGCCGGATGTTGTCGGCGTACACCACCATGTTTTCACGTTCTGCGCCGTCCACGTCGACCAGTTCGATGCCGTGCTTGCTAACCATCGAAGCGATCATCGCCAGGCTGTCGGTGGTCACGGCCCTGACCGAAACCGGTTCCATCGACAGTTCCATCTTGCCCGCCTCGATCCGGGACAGATCAATCATGTCGTTGATCAGCGCCAACAAGTGTCTGCCGGCATCCTCAATATCGCGCGCCTGTTCCTTGATGTCCGCGGACAGGTCCGGGTTCATGTTGAACAGCTGGGCGTAGCCCAGGATCGCGTTCAACGGCGTGCGCAATTCGTGGCTCATGCTGGACAGGAATTCGCTTTTGGCCCGGCTGGCCGACTCGGCGACGATGCGCGCAGTATTCAGCTGTTCGGTCCGGGTCTCAACCAACTCCTCGAGATGCTGGCGATACCGGATGAGTTCTTCCTCGGCGCGCTTGCGATCGGTGACGTCGTAGAACCAGCCCAGCATGGCCTCTTCGTCCTTGTACCGTATCGGCATGTAGGAGGCCAGGGTCCACACCGTGGAACCGTGCGGCATGCGTAATTCGATCAGGCGGTTGATGACGGATTTGCCTTGCGCCAGTATCGCAATCACTTCTTCATATTCTTCGCTCCTGACGTAATATCGCTTTGGGTCATCGCCAATTGCATCGAGATTCCTGATCAAATCGGCATAAGCCTGGTTGTAAAACACCACTTCTCGCCCCTGCCTGGTTGCGATCCGCACCCCGATGGGGCTCACATTCAGTATGTCGAGAAGACGCTGCTCGTTCTCCCTGATCTCGCTTTCCTGGCGCTTGTGCTCGGTAATGTCCTGCACGGTCAAGGTCAGTCCGTTACCGGAGCGTATCAGTCTTCTCTTCAGCCACTCGATTTTCGAATTGCTCTCTTGCGGAGCTTTCACTTCATCTTCGTAAAAACCAGATTGCATCCCGCTGCGAAAAATATTCATCCATTCATTGAAATAATCTCCTTGATAGAGATTGGAAAGCTTTGTTTGCACCAGTTGCGTTTGAGGAATGCCAAAGAATTCCGCGCCACGCGCATTGCAATCGACTAACACGAAGTCGACGATGGTACCATTCTTGTTACGCAGTGCCTCGTACAAATAATATCCTTCGTTCCCATTATCTGTGGCAACGCGATAGGCCTTTCGCATTTCCTCTTCCTGATACTTCCTCCAAGCAATGCGAGCGGACATCCATACTGCCACGAGTGAAAACATGAACAGAATTATGCTACCCAGGAGTGCCAACCTCTTATAAGCCGCCCAAGTTTCCTGATGAGATGCAAAGTATTCCTGCTCAGAAATTCCTACCATCGCAACGATGGGATAGTCTTCCATCGTTTTCCAGGCAACAAAGCGCGCCAGCTTGTCGCCAAACCATGCTTGTTCGTTCAGAAGTACAGCACCTTCGGGTTCGCCGAATAGAGGAACATATCGTAACGAGGAAGTTAAATCCGGTTCGTTGCCGATTTTTATTGAACGCAAGGTTCCGTCTAGGCCCACCACTGCCAGCAATCCCGTCTTACCTGGGAATGAGCCGGCATAGAAGCTGGTCAGGTAGGAGGACGAAAAGGACACCACCGCGATACCGTCAAAATCGCCGTTCGGTGCGTTTAGCCTGCGCGAAAACGTGATGATAGTTTTGCCAGATAACCGACCCACCAACGTTTTCCCAATCAAGAGTACATTCGAGTCATCACCTTTATGGAAGACGAAGAAGTCTCTATCAGCCAGTGAAACGTTATGTTGGGTGGGAACGGAACTTATGGTAGGGTAGCCGTTTCGATTGACGATTATCGCGTTTACGATATGTGCACCGCGAAAAATCCCACTGTCCGACATCTCCCGCAGATTAATATGTCGGTGTGTCGTTTCCCATGCATACTTCATTTGCAGCGTGATTTGATTTGCTTCTTCGATCACATGGGAAAGATATTGTGTATAGTCCTTGCATATCACAGAGGCATCAGCGAGAGCGTGCGCTTCCAGGGTGTGCTTCTCAGTGTCGATCGTCGTATTGGTCCAATACCACAACAGTATTACCATAAACAGACACAGCACCGGCCACAGAAGAACCTGAAAAACAATGCCCCTAAGGAAGGCAAGTTTAAAGTCTGCAAGTTTTGTGCGGCTAATTAGATTGTCAAAATATATCACTACTGTTCCACTCTCGTTGTTGAACCATACGGGCCAAATTTGAACAATTTTTTTTGGGGCATCCTGATAGGGCAAAGAATCTCCGCAGGATACACGGTTGCCTAGCCTGAGCCAGCGGGCTGGAGTTAATAGGTTCATTATATTACTCTGATCAAAACGAGGAGAAGATCATGAGCAACAAACCTTTCTTGATATGGGCCGTCGGGGTTGCTGCCAGCCTACTGTGTGGTATGGCGTTTGCGCAGGATAATTACGTTGTCGAGGCGAAAGCCTTTGTAGCGAAAATATCCAAGGCGAATCCACGGTGGGATGGGCCGGCTACCGGCCCAACAGCCCAGCCGAAGAAATCGGTGATATACGTTTCAGCCGACCAGAACAATGGCGGCGCGTTAGGAGTGGGTAGAGGAGTCGAACAGGCGGCCAAGGTCATAGGCTGGAATTTCCGTCTGATTGATGGCGTAGGAACGGCTGCCGGAAGATCGGCTGCATTGCAACAAGCTCTCGAATTGAAACCGGATGGCATTATTCTCGGCACGGTAGATGCGGTCGAACAAGCAGACATGCTCAAACAGATCGCAGCAAAAGGTATCAAGTTGGTCGGTTGGCATTCTCTGGCTCAACCGGGCCCTGCCCCCGCCCAACAGCTCTTTACCAATATCGCAACTGAGCCAAAGGAAGTCGCGAAAGCGGCAGCAATGTTTGCTGTGGCAGATTCCAATGGCACGGCCGCAGTGGTGATTTTCACTGACCCCGCCTACGAAATGGGAATTGCCAAATCAGATGCGATGGCTGAGGTGATACGCAAGTGTGCTGGCTGCAGCGTATTGTCAGTCGAGCGTATCCATCACGGTGAATTCAGGCAAACATCGGCTCTGATGTCACAGCACACGGCGCAATTGCTGCATCGCTATGGTGCAAAGTGGAACTACAGTCTTGCTGACAACGATCTCTATTTTGACTTCATGTTGCCCTCTCTCGTGGCCGCATCCATTCCCGGCAGTGGCTATCCAAGGAACATTTCCGGGGGTGATGGCAGCGAGTCGGCTTTCGAACGTATACGCAAGAACCACCACCAGATAGGAACGGTCGCCGAACCTTTGAATCTTCATGGCTGGCAGGCCATTGACGAACTCAACCGCGCATTTGCCGGACAGCAGGCTAGTGGCTATTCGACCCCTGTGCACCTAGTGACATCTGCCAATATCAAATTCGATGGTGGCTCACTTAACGAGTTCGACCCAGATAACGGCTATCGGGACGCCTATAAAAAAATATGGGGAGTAAAATAAATCTGAGCACGCCACAATTTACTGCTCAGCACACTGAATAAGATGCCAGTGCTGGGCGGTGACTGTCGGGCCGCTGATTTATTGATTGCGATATATGGGAGAACGTCCGCATGGCCGGTTCCTGCCCTGACATTCACGCATCTTCATTTGTCCGGTCTTGCACATTCCTGCCCTTTGCCAAGTTCCCCTTTGCGGCACCGCGCTCACCGACGAACCGGCCGGACATGCGTGTCAGTTTGCCCTGGCGGCATCCGGTTTTGCTGCTGCTGGGTTGCCGGCTGTCGGCTTGGCTGCTGTTTGCTTGTCAGGCCCCGGTTGGCCCGGTGCTGGTTTGTCGGTTACAGGTTTGCCGAGCGGCGATTTGTCGGGTGCCGATTTACCTGAATTTGGCGCGGGCGTTTTTTCCTTTTCGCCAGGCTTTGGCGATTTAGGTTTGGCTTTGTGTTTGGCCTTGTGCTTTTTTCCTTTGACTTTGAGTGTCTTTGCTTCGGCCTTGAGTGTTTCCGTTTCGGCCCCGGGCGTTTCCGCCTTGGCATCCTCCGGGGCAGTGGCGTCAGCGATTTGCTTTTTCTCGGCGATCTGATTTTCTTTCGCGATTTGTTTTTCCTTCAGCCATTTTGCCTGGGCCTGCTGCCTGGCCTTGACGATTTTTGCGATATCGACCGGATGCGCGGCCAGGTAGCGCCGGTCCGCGTCATTGATGGCGGCCACATCGCCGGCTTCGATGCCGAGTGCCGCCGCGTCGTAAGACAATAGCCCGACCGAGAACTGCGGCATCACGTCGACCAGGGTGATCACATCGGCGGGCCGTTTCGCGCTGCCCAGTCCGGTTGCATTCACGTATGCCACCAGCTGGTAGCCGCGCTTCAGCAGCGACTCGCTCCCTGCATCCAGCAGTACATCCCTGCCATCATACCGGGTGATGTGTGCGGCAAATGGCAAGTCGGCCAGTGCCGCCCCGATACTTTTTGCGGCAGAATCGATCAGGCGGTTTACCGCGCCGCCAAATGCAGTGTCGTAAAAAGCGCGGCTGCCGAAGGGGATGTTGTTCCCCACCCGAACATCTCCATCGGCGCGATCCTCAAGGCGGAGCGACAGCAGCGGCGCGCCGGTGAATCCGTCATGGATATGCAGCTCGACCTCGATGTGTCTTGTTTCCCCGACTATTCCCGCGTCGATCACTGTGCCGGAAATGACAAATTGTGCTCCCGTTTCAGCGGCGATTTCCATGATCGCCTGCTGGCGGGTGGCGTCATCGGCTTTTGGTATCGAGTAATGCGACGCGCTGGACCGGAATCGATTGCCGGACCCGATGCGGCGGGAAAGCGCCGCGGGCAAGCTGTCATAGATGTCGTTGATGTCGTTCATCTGGGTCACATCGGCAACATCAAACTGCGTAAATACGATTTTCTTCTTCGGTGGCGGGTCGATTGCCACAACCACCGGTGCCGGTTCGGTTGGTAGAGACGCTGCATGTACCTTCTCGGGACGGACTGGCTGGGTTTTCATGGTCCCCGCTTCCACCACACCCGACTGGACCGCGACCGATGGCACTGGAGCGGTCTGCGCCACACCCGACTGGGCGGCTATTGGCGGTACGGTTACGGTTTGGGCCACGCCGGACCGGGCAGCTACGGCTGCGGGTTGAAGAGTTTCTGTCCGGGCGACGCCCGCTGGAGCGCCTTGCTGTTTCAGCGTGACCGTCGATGCTACACCTGACTGGGGAATGACCGCATTGACCGTTCCTATTTGGGGCACAGCCGGGCTTGGACCATTCTATTTGTACAACTCCAGACTGTGCTTCCGAGGGCTTGATGGTTGCAGTTTGCGCTACGGCCGATTGCGCAACGATCGGCATGATGGTTTCTGTCCGCATGACGCCGGCTTGGGCAGCGACCGGCTTGGACCATTCGATTTGTGCAACTCCAGATTGCGCTTCTGCAGGCTTGATGGTTGCAGTTTGTGCTACGGCCGATTGTGCAACGATCGGCTTAACCGCTTGTGTAGGGGCAACGCCCGATTGGGCGACTTCAGGCTGTGCGGTTTTCGCCGCTGCCACGCCGGATTGCGCTGCTTCGGTTTGGGCGGGCTCGGCGATCGCTGTTTGCGCGATGGCGCAGGCCAGGACCATTGCACCGAAAAAACGCCGGATACAATTACTCCACGGCGAAGTCACCGCCGAATTTCCCAGGCAAAACCTGTCGCGAACGTATTCCCGCATTACCACTCCTTTGAGCCGAATCGCCATTCGATCAAGTTCCGGCCTGCCAGATTCTGGTCCGCACGACGACTTCCGGAAAATAACCGCACTGCGGCAGACAGTGTCGGCAAGCACCATGCATATATTCCCGGGTTGGCAGGCTGCTCCCTATACATCGGCAAACTATCGGAAAAATTGAGGGTAACGCGTGCCAAGGGGGATGAAAAGTACCTGCGATATCATTACGCGCTGCCCGCATCGAAGCAGACCACCTTGTCGCGGCCGGTCTGCTTGGCCTCGTAAAGCGCGGCATCGGCCTCCTTGAGCATTTCTTCCAGCTCGCGCCTGGCGGTGGCGGGACAGTTGGATATGCCGATGCTCACCGACAGGGGGATTTCCCCTGCCGCAGTGGCAAAAGGCGTCGAGGCGATGGTTTTGCGCAGGGATTCGGCCAGCACAAGCGCGCCTTTGATGCCGGTGTCCGGTGCGATCACCAAGAACTCCTCACCGCCGTAGCGCCCGATCAGGTCATGCCTGCGCAGCCGTCCTGCAAGCAGCGCGGCGAGTTTGCACAGCACGTCGTCTCCTGTCTGGTGGCCGTGGGTATCGTTGATGAGCTTGAAATGGTCCGCGTCTATCATCAGCAACGCCAGCGGCAAACCGGTGCGCCGGGCCAGCGCATGTTCGGCATAGTCTTTCAGCGCGCGCCGGTTGGGGATCTGGGTGAGGCTGTCGGTCATCGCCAGGTGCATGATCTCCCGGTCGGTGCGTTCCTTGACAAGCAGCAGGAAGCCGAAGGATCCGAGCAATGCGGTCGACATGGCTGCGATAAAGGCGATAAGCTGGATTGGCTGGAGCATCAGGGCATTTTGCGGCTCGGCGAATGAACCTTGGCCAAACAGGGCGAACACGGCTCGCAGTCCCAGCACGATCAGCAGCATCACGATTCCGCCATACAGCAGCTGCCATGCCTGCCCGGCGCGTGTTTGCGGATCGGTTAACAGCGCGCGCGCGATCAGCACCAACTGGAAGCCGTAAATGATGCCGTCCCAGACGAAACGGGAACGTATGTCGTCCTGCAGTATGGCCGCCATCGCCAGTGCCAACGCGACCGGCACCAGATACTGCCAGCGCGGCAATCGGCGTTGCTGGAATTCATAAATCGCAGCCAGTATCAAGGCATACCCGACGGCGATGCATCCATTGGCGACAATGATCGAGAAGAAATCGGGAATCCTGCCGCGGGCGGCTATCAGGCCCCATGCCACGGTTTCGACGAACATTGCCGCCGCCCATTTCCCCATGCCGTCCGCCTTGCTGCCCTTCCTTCCGGAGCTGGCAACGAACATGCTCATAACTGCCAAGCCGTAGGTCAGGATCAGCGAGAACAGCAGCGTGCGGGGGTCCAGGTTCATGGGATCATTTTCATCGTTGCGGCAGTGAGGGTGAACGATGGTATTACCGGCAGTTCGGCTTTGCAATTTTTAGATTCTTTCATTTCACTGCCTCAATAAGGAAACGCGATGCGGATTCTTGTGACTCATGATTATTCAATCCCCCCGGCTTCCCCGTCGTTCCAGCTTGTCCAGCCATTTCTTTGCGGCCCGCTCATCCATGTTTCCAGCCATGCCGATGATGGTGTCCCGCACCGGATGTATGCCGACAAAGCCGAGTATATTGCGTTCCAGCGACCTGATGCTGTGCGCGAAGAAAAACCAGCGATATACCATGGCCGGCATGCCCATGGTAACGATGACGCGCGCCGAACGGCCCTTTAGCGCCTTTTGTACCAGCGGATTTCTGCCCTCGCGCGAGAAAGCAAAGCCAGGACGCGCCACTTGTTCGAGAAAGCCTTTCAGCAGGGCAGGCATATCTCCCAACCATAGCGGAAACAGGAACACGATATGCTCAGCCCATTGGATCGCGTCTTGCGCTTCGGCCAGACCGGCCGGCAGCGCACCCTCTTTCCACTCGATCTCGCTGCGCAGGATCGGAAACGCAAGTTTGGCCACGTTGACGCGTCTGATCTCATGGCCGGCCGCCATCGCCCCCCGGACATAGCTCTCCTCCAGCCCATGGCAAAGATGCCGCTTGCCCGCGTCCGGGTGGCCCTGTATCAAAAGAATATGCTTGCCCATGCTCCGCTCCTGGTGAACAGGTCTATCAAACACCCTTCAGTATCAAACAAGGCCAATTCAGAAGCTGACTTGAATGACTTCGAGCCTGGCCCCGTTTAACCTTGGCCCTGTTTAACCTGGAAACAGCGTCAAAACAATCCTTATCATATCTTTGCCCGACGCAAATAGAAATGAATTGCATGCAAAATACGGGTGATCCGGGCCCGCATGGATATCGCGAGGCCGGGATGATTCTACCCCGGCACTCATCGCGGTCGATATGGCTCATCAGGGTTGTATCGTGGTCTGTCCGCGATTGTCCTGCCGGGATTCAACCTGCTATCATGTTCCCAGGCTAGACTGCGCGTTTCACTTGCCCGCGCAATGCCGCTGACACCCTCCTTGAATCCGATCCAGGCAATCACATGACCGAACAAATCATCAACGTTGGCTCACTCGTCAAGGACGCGAGTGACGGCCTGACCGCCAAGGAGAAACTCGGGCTGAAGATACAGTTGTCGGAAAAAATACAGCAGCTCGCCGCGGTGGAGGAATCCGACCCATTGCAGCGCGCCCGGTTGCAGATGGACATCGCCGAGATCCTGAATGCGCTGGAACGCAAAAAAGAAGCGTGGGAAATTGCACGCGAGGCATTTGCCCGCTCCATGCAGCAGGAATCCTGGCAGGATGCCGTCGAGGCGTGCAACGTGCTCTATCAGGCTGCTCAGGAAGATTACATCGCGGTGCTGGGCATGGGCATCTGGCTTGCCGTCACCTTTCCGGTCGATCCGGAACTGACCGTGGCGATGCTGGTCCATGCGATCGACGAAATGCCCGATGATTCGGACGGTGCTGCCGTGGCGGCGATCACCGCGCGTTATGTGGTTGACCTGCGCGCCGAGGACGACAAGCACGAGAGCCAAAGTTTCCTGGTCGACAATCTGATTGCGATGGTGGCCAAGCGCCACAGTCAGGTGCAGGACCAGGGTGCGATGGACCTATGGCTGGACAAGCTGGAGCTGCGTGATCCGCAGGTATTCCTGCCGCGCATGGCGCTGGTGGTCGATGCCACCGTCGGTGACAAATGGTGGTTTGATCGAGATGTGTTGCGCGGCAGCTTGCCTGATTAGTATTTGCCCGATTTTGAGCCGACACAATCCGTCGCAAAACACCACGCGATCAATGGAGTCTGCACTGCGTTTTCCCTAAAGGCCAAATCGAGGCTGAGTCGATTGGCTTTCTGGAAACAATTCCGAAGTCGACCCCATTAGCGCCATATTTACTTGATGGTTTTCTTGGCCGCCGCCACTTTCCTGACTGCCGGCTTTTTCTTCGCTGTAGTGTTGTTCTGGGCAGCCGCTTTTATCTTGTTTCCCGCATTCTGGGCAGCCGCCATTATCTTGGCCCCGGCCTTCCTGGCTGCATCTTCCAGCGAGACTCCCGCCCGTTTTGCCGCGGCCTCGATCTGTTGTTCAGCTTTCAGGACTACCGGCTTTATCCTGGCACTCGCCTTTTTGGCTGCCGGTTTTATCTTGGCTGCTTCCTTTCGGGTTGCAGTCATGATATCGGCTCCGGCCTTCGTGGCGACCGGCTTTAATTCTGCACCGGCTTTTCTGGCGACTGCCATGATCTCGGCAGTTGCCTTCTTTGCCGCTGCCATGATATCTGCTCCCGCCTTATTGGCTGCCGGTTTCTGGACGGCTGTTTTCTTGGCTGTAGGTTTTTTTTCGGCTGGTTTCCTGGGTGCAGCCTTCTTCGCTGTTGCCATTTCAGTCTCCTTGGTAAAAAGTGAAGTTGATGAAATACGCTCATCGTGATGGCGGAGCAACCACAAGTGGTCGGGATCAATTTTTGCTCCGTTTCAATACTATCAAATAAACGATTCGACACCCCTATTTTTCATCGCTGTTCAGGCTTTGGATCTGAAACTGTGTTTTGTTCCTGATTGCTATTGGCAGATTCGGGTCGGATTATAGACATGCCACCTCGATCACAATTTAGGCCACAATATCGCATGCCCAAAATTCCACTCCGGCTCATCCTGCTGATCGTCGCCCTGGCGCTGCTTGTCACGGCCATCCAGTACGGCCTGCTGACAGTGGCATTCGAAAAGCTCGACCTATCCTCCGACTCCGCCTATCTCCTGTTCATTACCATACTGGCCGGCAGCCTGATCAACCTGCCGCTGTTCAGCATGAAAAGCGAACCGCCGAATCTGGAGGAATTGCCGCCGCAATTGCGCGAGCTGTATCGCGGGATGCCATACACCGGCAAGACCGTCATCATGGCCAACGTCGGCGGCTGCGTGGTGCCGGCCGCATTCTGCTTTTACCTGCTGGCGCACCACCCGTTGAATATCCTGTACGTGGTGCTCGCGGTTGCCGCCGTCACGCTGCTGAGCTTCAAGATCAGCCGCAGAGTGCCCGGCATCGGCATGGGCATGCCGATACTGCTCGCCCCCATCCTGGCAGCACTGGTTTCCGTCGCGCTCGATCCGGCCAATGCCGCACCCATGGCCTTCATCAGCGGCACGCTGGGCGTGCTGATCGGCGCCGACCTGCTGCACCTCAAGGACATCCGCAAGATGGGCACGCCGTTCGCCTCGATCGGCGGCGCGGGCAGCTTCGACGGGATATTCATCAGCGGGCTTGTGGCGGTGTTGCTGGCTTAGGTTGCGGCTGGGCGGATCGGTGACGGCGGAGAGAAAAATATATAGGGTGCGGCTGACTCCATCAACTCAAAAAGCCTTGGTCTGCCCCCAATTGATTTATTTTTTGGGATGGCCTTCCAGCAAGTCCTGATAGGCGGGTTCGATCTGGTTGCCCTCGACCAGATCCGCAACCAGGCGACTGCCAACCGCGGCAGGCGAGAATACCAGGTCGGCCCGCGCCAGCTTGAGGCGACGGATCGATTGTGCGGAACTGGCCACGGCCAGCACATGGACGTTGGGGTTCATGTCTTTCGCACCCAGCGCGATGAACGCATTGTCGCCGTCGTTCTCGCGCGCTGCAATGACCATGCGGGCATGCTCTATGCCGGCCTGGCGCAATACAGATTCGCTGGTCGCGTCCCCGGTCAGTCCATATTCCACCGTTTGCTCCGGCGCAGGGCTGATGGCAAAGATTTGTACGAACGCGATGCCGCGCTGCTTGAGTTCCTTGGCGGTGTTTCGTGCAATCGGGCCATCACCCACCAGGATGACGTGATTTTTCAGGTCCATGATTTTCTCCGTTGGATTGAACAGCCGGTTGAGTTCACGCGAGAGCTTCGGGCCGAACACGGTCGCGATGGCGGTGGCGAATACGCCCAAGCCAATCACCAGCAGCGACACCACGAACCATCGCGCCTCGGGCGTTTTTGGCACAATGTCCCCAAAGCCGACTGTCGAAAGCGTCGTGATGGAAAAATATGCCGCCGTCTGAAAATCGAGGATAGGCGGGTAAAAGCCATTGCCGAGCAGATAGCTGCCAAACACGCCATAGAGCAGTACGGCGAGAATGCTGCTCAACGATAACACGAAACTGGCGAAAACCGTCCTGCGCGTGAAGCGACGCCTGAAGAGGAAGAGGGCGCCAAGCAGCAGCACCTGGATCGCAAAGTTCACGCCCCACTTTGCCCGCGCGATGTGGATTCCCAGTACCACCACCAGCAGCAGCACCGACAGCGTCCACGCCGAAGCCGATCGCCATAGCAAACCAATCCCTGACACGAGAAATAACAATCCCAGGATTGCCTGCATCGTGCCGCCCAGTGCCGACAGGGATTGCCCCAGCCCTGCCAGTTCGTTGATGCGCCCTGCCGCGGCCATTGGAAGTTTCAGGCCATCCAAGATATTGAGCGCGCCGGCGAGGATAAGGACCGCGGCCAGCGGCACCTGCGGCCAGAGCGCCAGGAGTTGTTGCCGCCCGAACAGCCGCCACCGTTTGCGCTCGGCAGGTTTCTTCTTATCAGTACGCGTCATTTAACCCGCCCCGGTAATTGTTGTCGAACAGAATTCATGGTCTTTTTCCTATTATTTCACATGGGCACGCCGTTCGCCTCGATCGGAGGCGCGGGTAGTTCGACGGGATATTCATCAGCGGGATCGTGGCGGTGTTGCTGGCTTAGGTTGCGGCTAGGCGGATCAATGAAGGCGGGGGGAAGATATATTGTGAAACTGGCCCCGTTAACTTTAGACACGAGGCTTCAGAAAGAAAACGTGGTCCGTCCCTATAACGCAACCTGCCCGAATTGATCTTCTTCATTTCCAAGGTGGAATCATGGAACTATTCAAAGCTTGGCTCCTTATATGCCATTTCACCGCTTAACTACAAGATCGCGTCGGTTCTGCGAAGGCGATCAGCCATCATTTGCATGACATGCATCGCAAATTCGGGTTTCTGCTGAAGAAAAAAATGAACCGTTCGCGCTCGATAGGCAAAAACTTGCAATCGCTTTTGGCCACGACTGTTGCTGAACGAACGCTGTCATCGATTATCCCCATCTCGCCGACGATAGTTCCGGCCTCCGCCGTCTCCATCACTCTGTTGCGAACGATGATCTCGGCAGTACCGGACATGAGGACATACATAAAATTGCCGCGCTCACCTTCTTTGAACAAAGCTTGTCCAGCAGGAATCTCCTGTAAATCGATCTGATGACGAAACAACTGTATGAGGTCCATATGACTTTCCGGCGATTGTTAAAGGTAAATTGATTTCATTTCGTGCCCTGTCCTGGAACCAATTTGATGCCGGGCAGACCTCTTTGGTTCCAACTTTAATTCGGCACCGGCGTTAGCCGCGAAAGTCTGGCACTTTCATGAAAATCCTCAATCGGCATTGAGACGAATCGGATGGTCAAAGATGCAGGGGCAACTGAACCCCTCAATGACATGAAAAAATTATGTTTCATCATATCGACAACCTTTGCGATTTTCCGTTTGTTATCGTACATATAGAACTTGCATGTCGCGGGCGCTATATCCCATTACAACCATGACGTTACTCTTGTGCGGGTCGCGCAATCGGGCAGGCTGGAATTTTCAGGATCCGATTGCCCGTACCATATACAACGGCGGTGGTGCCGCGCGCATCGCAGACTATGGCGCGCAAGCTGCCGGAATTGATCTTCGTCATCTCGATCGTGGCAACTTGGCAATATTTCGGGCTACGTCCGCATTTCATTTGTTCGACTAGGCCGGCACAATACAGCGACCAAGTACACCCGCAAGGGGTGCGCCGTGGTTGTACGGGGCTAAAGCACCAACTACACATGCAGGCTGGATACGCTGCGAGGATGTGGGTAACGATGCGGTTGAGGGACCAGCGGTCGTGCGGGATCACCAGCACGCAGCCGGCGAATTCGAGCAGCGCATCTTGCAGCACGCGCAGCGTTTCTACGTCGAGGTCGTCAAGAAAGCCAGGCTCACATTACTTTTGTTTAGTAGTAGAGCCTGCAGTCTTCCGCACCACCAATCGGGTCCCTGTTTGCTTCGCCAGTTGGCGTGCCTTTTCTGCTGCACGCAACAGGGCTTGCGGGACTTTTTGCAGATCGGGGTCATTCACGTGGGATACGGGACATTTCATTTGTGCTGCCCTTCCTCTATAAGAACAGCAGGTATGTCGGAATTATCATAGAGTTGCCAGCTATCCACCAGTGCCTTGTAGCGGTCGAAATTGTTGATGCCATGCGCAAAGCGACCCCTGATGACTTCTTCCGGAACATTATGCCCGCCCTGTCTCACACGGTTTGCGACTCGCTCGATGGCGATCTCGACATCCGGCAGTGACAGGAATATCAGCTTCACTACATAGCTGGATGAACGCCAGACAGGAACCATCTGGGCGTAGGTCAGGCCGGAAAGCGTCGTTTCGAAAGAAAAGCTTTAGCCGCATCTTGCATGGTCTGCAATCATTTCCAGCATCACCCTTCCTGCCTTGAAGGCAGCCAAATCCGGCGCAAAGGGTGACAATCCGGCTGCGATCAAATCCGCGTTAACAAAGTTTGGGCAGTCTGCCTCGTTGGGGAGGAACTCGCGCGCAAACGTGGTTTTCCCGGTACCGTTCGGTCCGGCGATGATGACGATGCGTTTGCTTTGTGCAGCGTTGCTCACATCCCCTCTCCACAGCCCTCTCCCATGCACGGGAGAGGGAATGCCACGGTCTTACCGGCTGATCGGCTTATACCGAATCCGTTTCGGCTTCGCGCCTTCCTCACCCAGCCGCTTGCGCTTGTCCGCTTCGTATTCCTGGTAGTTTCCGTCGAAGAAGTTCCAGTGCGAATCGCCTTCCGCTGCGAGGATGTGGGTGGCGATGCGGTCGAGGAACCAGCGATCATGCGAGATCACCAGCACGCAGCCGGCGAATTCGAGCAGCGCATCTTCGAGTGCGCGCAGCGTTTCCACGTCCAGATCGTTCGATGGTTCGTCGAGCAGCAGCACGTTGCCGCCGGAGATCAGCGTCTGCGCCAGATGCAGCCGTCCGCGTTCGCCGCCGGATAGCTGGCCGACGAGCTTGGCCTGGTCGCCGCCCTTGAAGTTGAAGCGGCCGATGTAGGCGCGCGCCGGAGTTTCGTACTTGCCCACGGTGAGGATGTCGTTGCCGCCGGAGATCGCGTCGAACACGGTCTTGTCGTTCTGCAGCGAATCGCGCGCCTGGTCGACGTGCGCGATCTTCACGGTGGAGCCGATCTTCACTTCGCCGGAATCCGGTTTTTCCAGGCCGGTGATCAGCTTGAACAGCGTGGATTTGCCTGCGCCGTTCGGGCCGATGATGCCGACGATCGCACCCGCAGGCACCTTGAAGCTGAGGTTGTCGATCAGCAGCCGGTCGCCGTAGGCTTTGGAAACGTTGACGAACTCGATGACCTCGTTGCCGAGCCGCTCGCCGACTGGGATGAAGATCTCCTGCGTCTCGTTGCGCTTCTGGTGTTCCTGCGAATTGAGTTCCTCAAAGCGGGCGATGCGCGCCTTGGATTTTGCTTGGCGTCCTTTCGGATTCTGCCGCACCCATTCCAGCTCCTGCTTCATCGCCTTCATGTGCGCGTCGACCTGCTTGTTCTCCTGCTCAAGGCGCGCTTCCTTCTGCTCCAGCCAGCTCGAGTAATTGCCCTTCCACGGGATGCCGTGGCCGCGATCCAGTTCGAGTATCCATTCGGCGGCGTTGTCGAGGAAGTAGCGGTCGTGGGTGACCGCGACTACGGTGCCGGGGAAGCGCACCAGGAACTGTTCCAGCCAGTCCACCGATTCGGCATCGAGGTGGTTGGTCGGCTCGTCGAGCAGCAGCATGTCGGGTTTTTCCAGCAAGAGCTTGCACAGCGCGACGCGGCGCTTCTCGCCTCCGGAAAGGTTCCTAATCACCGCGTCCCACGGCGGCAGCCGCAACGCATCTGCGGCGATCTCGAGCTGGTGCTCGGAATCCGCACCGCCTGCGGCGATGATGTTTTCCAGGCGCGCCTGCTCGGCGGCCAGCGCGTCGAAGTCGGCATCCGGCTCGGCATAGGCGGCATACACCTCGTCGAGCTTCTTCTGCGCCTGCATGACCTCACCCAATGCAGACTCGACTTCCTGGCGCACGGTCTTGTCCGGGTCGAGCTGCGGCTCCTGCGGCAGGTAGCCGATGCTGATGTTGGGTAGGTGCTGCACCTCGCCGTCGTATTCCTTGTCCACGCCGGCCATGATGCGCAGCACGGTGGATTTGCCCGAGCCATTCAGGCCGAGCAGGCCGATCTTCGCGCCGGGAAAAAAGCTGAGGGAGATGTCCTTGATGATCTGACGTTTGGGGGGAACGATCTTGCTCACGCGGAGCATCGACATTACGTATTGGGCCATGGCTGGGAATTGTTCGGGTATTTGAAGATGCGCGAGTTTACCCCAATTACTCTTCCGGTTTAAGGCGAGCTTGGGGCGACTATTCCGGTTTCATTTCGATGGCCGGCCAACCCCGCATGGCCGATGAAATGGAGGCGGATTATCCGCGCCTGGTGTTCATGCTGACAATCAGCACCCCCGCCAGCACCAGCGCCGAACCGATGATCTTCAGCAGCGAGATCTGCTCGCCGAGAAACACATAGGCCATGCCGATGGTGCTGACCGGGCCGATCGAGCCGATCAGAGACGCGCTGCCGGAGCCGATGTGGCGGATCGCGTAGGACAGCAGGAACACCGGCAGCACGGTGGAGAACAGCGCCATCCCGATCGAGAGTTCATACACCCGCAACGGCAGATCGAGCGCGCTCATCGGCCGCATCACGCCGAACTGCAGCAGGCTGGCCGCGCTCGCCACGACCATCGCGTACGCAGTGAAGCGCGCGGTGCCGATGCGCGCGATCGCATGGCCGGCACCGACCAGGTAGCTCGAATACGACAGCGTGCTGAGGAACACCAGCAGGGTGCCCAGTACCACGCTGCCGCCCTCCCGCACACCGGCATCGTGCACGAACACCAGCGCGATGCCGGCATAGCTCAGCGCCATCGCGATTAGCACCTTGCCACCGATCGCCTTTTTATAGATCAACGCTGTGAGAATCACGGTCATGGTCGGGTAGAGGAACAAGATCAGCCGCTCCAGACCCGCGGTGATGTATTGCAGCCCGAGAAAATCCAGATAGCTGGACAGGTAGTAGCCGAGCAGGCCCAGTGCCAGCACCAGCAGCATGTCGTGTTTGCCGAGCGGCTCGGCGTGGCGCAGCCAGGCCCATATCGCGACACCGATGAAGAACGGCACCGAGAAGGCCATGCGCAGCGCCAGCAGGGTGATCGCGTCGACATGGTCGAGATAGGCGAGCTTGACCAGGATGGCCTTGGCCGAGAAGCCGACCGCCGCGAGCAGTGCAAAGATCACGCCGAATATCACATCGCGGTTGACCGTCATATTTCGTGCATCGCCATGCATTATCAGGGAACCTCAAGGTTGGCTGGTGCAGGTCTTCAGAATGAAGCGATGCGGTCAGGCCGGTTGTCAGGCGGCGATTCTACCCGTAGTGCGGCCGCTGCGCAGCATGCCGGTCGCAACCGGCACGGGAATTTTTTCTGCTAGAGTGTCGGCGCTTTCAGTAGCTGGATATCGTTCTGGCTACACCTTAGAATCCATCACAATGAAGATACCGCCCCGGCACGCCCATTTGGCATTCTCTCTGATCACTTCGATGCTTGTTGCCTGCATCGTGACACTGGTCCTGACGGAGGTTAATTTCGGCAGCCAGGATTTCATGCCGCACTGGGCGAAGAGCTTCGCTATCGCATGGACGATCGCGTTCCTCTCGGTCTTTTTCATCTCGCCGCGCGTGCACCGGCTGGTGAAACGGTTGTCGGCCGAGTGACCTTAACGGCGGGTGGCCGCGCAGCCGCGCCTTTGCTTCAGCCTGCGACCGTCCCTGAGCGCTGCTATGCAGGTGTGCGCAAAACGCTGCAATCGCATGAGGCTGCGGTTCCATGAGTTTCGGTTGGCGAGCCTGTCCCTTCCTGTAGCGGGAACGCGAACCTATTCCGCCAGCGTCGGATAGAGCCGGACCGCGATGATCAGCAGGACAGCGAATACGCCGAGCATCACCGAGAAATCGACGGTGTAACCGTGAACGCTTTCGCCGCCCTGGATCATCAGTCCGCGCATCGCATCGATGAGGTAAGTGAGCGGGTTGACCTGCGCGATCACGCGCAGCCAGGGCGGCATGATGTCTAGCGGATAGATCGCGTTGCTGGCGAAGAACATCGGCATGGTCAGCAGCTGGCCGATGCCCATGAACCGTTCCCGGGTCTTTACGATACAGGCGATGATCAGCGAGAACGTGGCGAATATCCCCGACCCCAGCATTACGCCGGCCAGCACCGCAAGGATCGCGAACGGATCCGCCCTGAGCGAAACGTGCATCACGATCGCGAGCAGGTAGATCACCACGGCCTGCAGGATGCCGCGAAACCCCGCCGCGACCGCCTTGCCGAACACCAGCGAGACGCGCCATGCGGGGCTCACCAGCAGCTTGTGCACCACGCCGAGGTCGCGCTCCCAGATCACCGCGATGCCGTAGAAGATCGCGCTGAACAGCACGCTCTGCGCGAGTATGCCCGGCGTGATGAACGCGAGGTAGCTCAGCTGGCCGGTGTGAATGCCGCGCACCTGCGCGAGCACCTGCCCGAACACCACCAGCCACAGCACCGGCTGTATCGCGCGCGAAATGACCTCGGTCGGGTCGCGGATGAGCTTGACCATTTCCACCTGCACAATCGCGGTACTTTCGCGAATCAGTCTTTTCATTTGCCGTCCTCAGCCCAGGCGCCGGGCGGTCCGGCGGGTCCGGGAGACCTCGCTGAACGTGCCGCCCTCGTGTATCAGGCCGCCCGCATAATGCACGAACACATCATCCATGGTCGCATCCTTGCCGAGTTCGGCGCTGAGTCCCGCGCGCAATCCGGCCGGCTTGCCCACCACGTTGATGCGGCCGGCATGCATGATCGCCAGTTCGTCTGACAGCGTCTCGGCTTCTTCCATGTCGTGCGTGGTGATCAGGACCGTCATGCCGAGGTCGCGCCTGAGGTTCATCAGGCGGTCCCACACCATGCGGCGCGCGACCGGATCGAGTCCGATGGTCGGCTCGTCGAGAAACAGGATCGCGGGCCGGTGCAGCATGGCCTGGGCAAGCTCCAGCCTGCGGATCATGCCGCCCGAGTAGGTGCGTACCAGTCTGTGCGAAGACTCGGTGAGACCCATGAATTCCAGCGCATCGGCGATACGTTTGCCTCTTTCCGCCGCAGGCAGCCCATAGAGTTTCGCCGACAGGCGCAGATTCTCGTAACCATTCAGCGCGCCGTCGGCCGACACCAGCTGCGATACATAGCCGATGCGGCGCCGGACTTCTCCCGGCGATTTGATGATGTCGTATCCGCCGACCTCCGCCGAGCCGGAGGTCGGCGACAGCAGCGTGGTGAGCATCTTGATCAGCGTGCTCTTGCCCGCTCCGTTCGCGCCGAGCAGGCCGAAGATCTCGCCGTAGGGAATGCTCAGTTCGATGCCGTCTGCAGCGGTCAGATTGCCAAAGCGCCGGGTCAGCGCGGATGTCTTGACGGCGTATCCATCGGGTGTGTCGGGTGAGGCGGTGTCCATGTGGAGCGAAGCTGCGGATTTCCGGAAGGTCAATACGAATACAGCATTGTAGCGGGTTGAAGCTTGCCGGAACAACAAGGATAATCTGTTGATACAAATTCGGGGCATATTATGCGCGCAATGGTTCTGGAAGCACCCGGTTCGGCCCTGCGGCTAACCGAGTTGCCGCGGCCCGCTTGCGGCGCCGACGATATCCTGCTCAAGGTGCGCGCCTGCGGCGTATGCCGCACCGACCTGCATATACTGGACGGGGAGTTGTCCGCGCCCAAGCTGCCCCTGATACCCGGGCACGAGATCGTCGGCACCGTGATCGCGCTGGGCGAGCAGGTCAAGCGGTTTGCGATCGGCCAGCGGCTGGGCGTGCCGTGGCTGGGCCATACCTGCGGGCATTGCCGCTACTGCGCGAGCGGGCGCGAGAACCTGTGCGACGATGCGCGCTTCACCGGGTACACGCTGAACGGTGGCTATGCCGAATTTGCGGTGGCCGACTCGCGCTATTGCTTCGCGCTGCCGGACGGCTATGGCGATGCCGAAGCCGCCCCGCTGCTTTGCGCGGGCCTGATCGGTTACCGCGCGCTGGTCGCGGCCGGCGATGCGCAGCGTATCGGCATCTACGGCTTTGGCGCAGCCGCCCACATCATCACCCAGGTCGCGCGCTGGCAGGGACGTAGGGTGTTTGCGTTCACAAGACGCGGCGACCTGGACGGGCAGCGCTTTGCGATGGAGCTTGGCGCGGAATGGGCCGCTGATTCAACCTCACCCCCGCCCGGGGAACTGGACGCGGCGATCCTGTTCGCGCCGGTCGGCGCGCTGGTGCCCGAGGCGCTGCGCCATACCGCGAAAGGCGGCACCGTCGTTTGTGCCGGCATCCATATGAGCGACATTCCCGGTTTTCCCTATTCCATCCTGTGGGGCGAGCGCACGGTCCGCTCCGTCGCCAATCTGACCCGCCGCGACGGCGAGGAATTCTTGGCCCTTGCACCGAAGGCGCACATCCGGACGGAAGTGGAAACCTTCCGCCTGGAAGATGCCAACGAGGCGCTTGCCCGTCTGCGCGACGGCCGCATCCGGGGTGCAGCCGTGCTGGTAATGGAACAATGAAGCCGGCGCACGATGCCGTATCCCGCCGGATCGGGTAGCGGTTTAGCCTGCGCAAAGCACCTGTCGCAAAAATAAAATATCGGTATGATGCGCACCCGGCAGATTCGATCGGATGGAACAGGGATCGGGTTTTTTGAGTAATTGAGCACAGGAGAATCAGCGTGGGACTATTTGACAGTATCGTGGGCGCAATCGAGGGACAAACCGGCGCGGGCGGACAAGGCAACTTGATGGAATCCGTGATGGGCTTGATCAATCATCCGGACATGGGCGGGCTGAGCGGCCTGGTGCAAAAGCTGGAGCAAAGCGGATTGGGACCGCAAGTGGCTTCCTGGGTGGGCAACGGCAATAACCTGCCCGTTACCGCCGAGCAGATCCAGAACGCGCTGAATTCGCCGGCGTTGCAGGACATCGCCGCAAAACTCGGTTTGAACACCAGCGATGCCGCAAATCAGTTGGCCAGTCTGCTGCCGCAAGTCATCAATCATTTGACGCCGAACGGCCAGGTGCCGGCACAGGGCGACCTGACACAGGAAGTATTAAGCGGTCTTTCAGGGTTGTTTGGCAACAAGCAGTGACAGCATGCTTTAAGCGGTGAGTGAGGGCTTGCGACAAAGTGCTTCCATCCAGTCCCGACCCTTATGCAGATTCGATGGCGGCATGATGCAACATACAGATGCCCCGGATTGAAGGAAAAGTGTAATATTCGTCTTGTAGCGGGGGGAGTACTTAAAAGAAAAAGGGCTTGCAGCGATGCAAGCCCTTATAATTTTGGCGTAGTGTTCGAATGATCCTGCGCGATACACTGCGCGAAAACCCTCTGATCAAACCGCCTGTTTGATTTTGCGTGCTATCGCACGCGAAATCTGGTGGCCCGGGGCGGAATCGAACCACCGACACAAGGATTTTCAATCCTCTGCTCTACCGACTGAGCTACCAGGCCATTGTTGCTGTGTATCTTCGTTAGCCAAGCGCCCGACGAATTGAAATCAACGAATCGGCCAACTTGGGAAGCCGCGCATTATACCGATACCGCGCCAAATAACAAACCCCGCCGTAGCGGGGTTTGTTGATATTGCCCTGAACCGTCGCGAGCGTTTCGAGTGCAAGGCGCACGGAGCACAACGACCGAGACATACCTTTTGGGGTAGGCGAGGAAGTGAGCACCGCGCAACACAGCAATCGAATCGCGCAGCAGGTTCGGTTACATCATGCCTTCCATGCCGCCCATTCCACCGCCACCCATACCGCCCGCTGCCGGCTTGTCTTCCGGAAGCTCGGCCACCATGCATGCAGTGGTCAGCATCAGGCCGGCGATGGATGCGGCATTCTGCAATGCGACGCGCGTCACCTTGGTCGGGTCAACGACACCCATGGCCAACATGTCGCCGTACTCGCTGGTGGATGCGTTGTAACCGAAGCTGCCCTTACCTTCGATCACCTTGTTCACCACCACCGAAGGTTCGTCACCCGCGTTGGCCACGATGCAGCGCAACGGCGACTCCATCGCGCGCAGCACGATGGTGATACCGGCATCCTGATCGTGGTTGTCGCCCTTGAGCTTGCCAACCGCAAGCTTGGCACGCAGCAATGCCACGCCGCCGCCGGGAACGATGCCTTCTTCAACGGCAGCACGGGTAGCGTGCAACGCGTCTTCGACACGTGCTTTCTTTTCCTTCATTTCCACTTCGGTCGCGGCACCGACCTTGATCACGGCAACGCCGCCGGCCAGTTTGGCCTTGCGTTCCTGCAGTTTTTCCTTGTCATAGTCGCTGGTGGATTCTTCAGCCTGCTTGTTGATCTGGCTGATGCGTCCCTTGATCGCGTCTTCCTTGCCCGCGCCGTCGATGATGATGGTGTTTTCCTTGCCCACTTCGACGCGCTTGGCCTGGCCCAATTCGGCGAGCGTGGCTTTTTCCAGTGTCAACCCGACTTCATCGGCGATCACGGTGCCGCCGGTCAGGATGGCGATGTCTTCCAGCATGGCCTTGCGGCGGTCGCCGAAGCCGGGTGCCTTCACGGCAACGGTTTTCAGGATGCCGCGGATGTTGTTAACCACCAGGGTGGCCAGCGCTTCGCCGTCCACGTCTTCGGCGATGATCAGCAACGGACGTCCGGCCTTGGCAACCTGTTCCAGCACCGGCAGCAGGTCACGGATGTTGGATACCTTTTTGTCGTGCAGCAGGATGAAGGGGTTATCCATCAATGCCAGCTGGCGGTCTTGGTTGTTGATGAAGTAAGGAGACAGGTAACCGCGGTCGAACTGCATGCCTTCCACGATATCCAGTTCGTCTTCCAAACCTTGGCCATCTTCGATCGTGATCACGCCTTCCTTGCCGACTTTTTCCATGGCTGCAGCGATCTTCTCGCCGATCACCGTGTCGGAGTTGGCGGAAATGCTACCGACCTGCGCGATTTCCTTGCTGGTGGTGCAGGGCTTGGAGATCTTCTTCAGTTCGGCAACGGCTGCAACGACTGCCTGGTCGATACCGCGCTTCAGGTCCATCGGATTCATGCCGGCGGCGACGAACTTCATGCCTTCCTGAACGATGGATTGGGCCAGCACGGTCGCCGTCGTCGTGCCGTCACCGGCCACATCGGATGTCTTGGAAGCCACTTCCTTGACCATCTGCGCGCCCATGTTCTCGAATTTGTCCTTCAGTTCGATTTCCTTGGCGACGGACACGCCGTCCTTGGTGATGGTGGGGGATCCATATGAACGATCGAGCACGACATTGCGGCCCTTGGGGCCAAGGGTCACCTTGACCGCATCGGCCAGAATATTGACACCGACGACCATTTTGCTGCGCGCGGCGTCGTGGAATCTTACGTCTTTTGCTGCCATGTTGTTTTCTCCTGGATATTCGTGTTAGTTAGGCTTCGATAACGCCGATGATGTCGTCTTCGCGCATCGTCATGTATTCCTGGCCTTCCATCTTGAAGGCCTGTCCGGCGTATTTGCCGAACAGAATGCGGTCGCCGACCTTCACGCTCATGGCCTGCAATTTGCCGTCGTCGCCAACCTTGCCTTTGCCGACGGCGATGATTTCGCCTTGATCCGGCTTTTCAGCGGCGGCGTCCGGAATGACGATTCCGGAGGCGGTCTTGCGTTCTTCTTCCATGCGTTTAACGATGACGCGATCGTTCAAAGGACGAATTTTCATACTGATATCTCCTAAAACAAGGGGTTAAAAAATTGCGGAGGCGAAGTTTAGCACTCTCTGTCCTCGAGTGCCAACAATCGGGGTGAACCCGCCCGATTTCAAGGGCGGGCCGGATGTTTATTTTTGCGGGGGCAGGGCGATCCTGTTTTCGGTACTGAACTGGTAGTCCCTGAATATATGTTCGGCAGTCAGTAATTGATAGGTTCCATCGGCATTGCGGTGCGTCGTATCCTTGAGGCGGTAGGTGTAATGGCCGCAGGTCCAGCAATCGTAGTTGCGCATGTGGGTGCACAGACAAGTCTTGTCCTTGACGGAAATCTTCTTGGCATTCGGGTGCAGCGCCACTTCGCGGTTATAGGCATCGATATAGTCGCAATGGCCGTTGGCATCGAGCAGGTAACCGAACGCTTCGCAGTTGGGGCGTATGCCGGCACCGATCGCCGGGCTGCTCTTGATCATGCGCATTGGATAGCCGGTCGGGGAGATCATGTTGACTTCGATGTCTTCCTCGTTTGCCTTGAAATATTCCTGCTGCACCTTTTCCGGGATGCCGCATTCCCTGGCAACGGTGAACCGCGTCGCCACCTGCACGCCGGCACAGCCCATCTCCATGAACTCGACCGCGTCGCTGCCGGTGAAGATCCCGCCCGCTGCGATCACCGGGATATCCAGTTGTTCCGCTTTCAGGTGGGCGACGATTTCCGCCACGATGCTGTGCAGGTCGTAATTTGCCCAGTCCAACCCGAAGCCGAGGTGCCCGCCGGCCAGCGGTCCTTCAACCACGATGTAATTGGGCGGGCGGTTGAGCCGGGCATTCTTGCGCATGAACAACTGCAACGCGCGCAGCGAGGAAACGATGATGCCCAGCTTGGCATCGCGAAAACGGGGATTGTCTTCCATCAAGGCGAACGATCCGAGATGCAGTCCTGCGCTGAGCGTGATCCCGTCGATTCCGGCATCCAGCGCGCCGCACAACCGCACGCGCAGGGTCTCGCGCGGTGCGTTCATGGTCAATTTTTCCATGCAGTTGACGAAGATCATGCCATCGCCGCGCTTGCCTTCCATGGTCTTGCCGATATGCAGGTGGGTCGATTCGGCCACTTGCCCAAGGTCGAATTGCACGATCGCCTTGTTGGTCTCCTTGACGTTGAGCTTGTATTGCTTTTGCTTGTGGCTGACGAATTTTGTATTGTCTAGACGATCCGTGACGGTGGGCAGCATCGCGTCGGAAATATGCCCGATACCCCCCAGCCGGGCGGCTTCCCAGGCCAGTTCGCGGCTGGAAATATCCACGCCCATTCCGCCGATTATGATCGGCACCACCTCGCGCTTGCCGAAGCGCAAACGGAAATCATCAACTCGTTTCATTACTGCCATCCTCCGGCCCGCCCCGTCAAATTCTCAAAAGGGACGGTAATATTATTGTGTGCCTGCATCAGGTTGCGAAGGATGCCACAAACGCCCGGATACTGAAAGCAAGGCAAGCTTTGCAGCATGGATATGCGCCGGAAAACTACTTGTCCATCAGGTCCTGCAGTGCATCCGCGAGCCTGGCAAAGGCAAATCGATAGCCCGCCGAACCGATTTTCTGCGGCAGCACCTTTTGCCCTTCCAGCAGCAGGCAGGCGCGTTCACCCATGACGGATTTCAGGAACCATGCTGGCAGGATGAAGGGAGCGGGGCGATGCAGCACCCGCGCCAGGGTCGCGGTGAACTGCCGGTTGGTTGCCGGTTGTGGTGCGGTCAGGTTGTGAGGCCCGCTGGCCTGTTTGTCGTGCAATAAACGGAGCAGTATCGCGACATAATCGTCCATGTGTATCCAACTCATCCACTGCTTTCCGTTGCCCAGGCGAGCGCCCAAGCCCAGCCCGAAGGGGAGTCGCATGCGCCCCAACAGTCCGCCTTGGCGGCTCAACACCAAACCGGTGCGCAGCAGGCACACACGCACGCCGGAGGCCTCCGCGGCAAGCGCGGCAGCTTCCCAGGACTTGCACAATCGTGCGGGGAAATCCGTGCCGGCCGCGGCATTTTCATCAAGCGGGGTATCGCCGCGATCACCGTAATAGCCTATCGCGGAGCCGCTCAGCAGCACGCCGGGTTTGCGCGTTGCGGCGGCGATATGCCGCACCAGGTTTTCAGTCAGGGTCACACGGCTGTCCCACAGCGCCTGTTTGCGCTGTGCGGTCCAGCGTGCATCCACGATCGGCTCGCCGGCCAGATTGATGACGGCGTCGAAATTCCGGTCGGCTTGCCATTCGTCCAGGCTGGCCATCGCGGTCACCCCGGCGCCGCATTTTGCCGGAACCGATCCCGGGTTGCGGCTCAACACCGTCAACGCATGCCCTTCCGCCAGCAGCGCCCTGCACAGCTGCCGGCCGATCAAACCGGTGCCGCCGGTAAGGAGGATATGCATTTTAAATTTTCGTCAGAACCTAGGGAACATGCAGGCTATCCAAACTTGGCGATGCGCGCAAGCCCCAAAAACCGCTATGATTCCGGGCATGACCAATCCTCCGCAAAGCAATACCGACCTGATTGCCCGCAGTCTCTCGGCCGTGTGGCACCCCTGCTCGCAGATGAAACACTACGAGCGTTTCCCGCTGTTGCCGATCGCGAACGCGAGCGGGGTGTGGCTGCATGACTACGACAAGAAGCGCTACCTCGACGCGGTCAGTTCTTGGTGGGTGAACCTGTTCGGTCACCGCAACCCGGACATCAATGCCGCGTTGCGCGATCAGCTTGAAAAATTGGAACACGTGATGCTGGCCGGATTCACACACGAGCCGGTGGTGCAGCTTTCGGAGCGATTGCGCGAATTGGCCCCGGCCGGCCTTGGGCACTGTTTTTATGCCTCCGACGGGGCATCGGCCACGGAGATCGCGCTCAAGATGAGTGCGCATTACTGGCGCAACAGCGACAAGCCGGACAAGACGCAATTCATCAGCCTGGAAAACAGCTATCACGGCGAAACGCTGGGGGCGCTGTCGGTGACCGACGTCGCGCTGTTTCGGACCGCGTATGGCACGCTGGTCCGGCAGCAGGCAACGGTGCCCAGCCCGGACTGGCGCAACGCCGAGGCGGGCGAAAGCGCGGAGGCTTACGCGCTGCACTGCGCGAATGCGCTAGAACAGCATTTGCAGCGGCATCATGCGCAGCTGGCCGCCTTCATCATCGAGCCGCTGGTACAGGGTGCGGCGGGCATGGCGATGTACCATCCGGTCTATTTGCAGCGCGCGCGCCAGCTTTGCGACGAGTACCGGGTTCATTTGATCGCCGACGAGATCGCCGTCGGCATGGGGCGAACCGGCACGATGTTTGCCTGCGAACAGGCGCCGGCCACCCTCTCTGGTGGAAGTACTAACCATCTGACTAGGTTGTCAAACGACGACAGCCAAGTCATTGCTTACCCCAACCCCTCTCCCCGAAGCGGGAGAGGGGTTGGGGCAGAGTGCATAAAGAACAATGGAATCACCCCGGACTTCCTGTGTCTATCGAAAGGCATTACCGGCGGCTATCTGCCGCTTTCGGTGGTGATGACGCGCGACGAGATTTACCGGGCATTTTATCGCGACGAGATGACAGCCGGATTCTTGCATTCGCATTCCTATACCGGCAACCCGCTCGCCTGCAGGGCGGCGCTGGCCACGCTGGATATTTTTGCCCGGGATGATGTGCTTGCCGCGAACCGCGGCAAGGCGGCATACCTGAACGGGATATCGGCGCCCCTGCGCGAACATCGCGCGGTGCGCAACTGGCGCAATACCGGCATGATCTGGGCGTTTGAAGTCGAGGCACCGAAAAGCGGCTTTGCCCAGCGCTGCTTTGCGCTTGCGCTGGAAAATGAACTGCTGCTGCGCCCGGTCGGCAACACGATTTATTTCATGCCGCCGTATATAATCGACGAATCGGAGATGGATTTGCTGGTGAACCGCACCTTGCACATCGTCGATGAATTGAGTTAATCAGACACTCACCGCTATGCGCATATTCTTCTTCAGCCTGTTCCTGCTCGGCCTGGTTATGACACAGGCAGTGGCGGCACCCTTGCCGGATCCGGTTGCGGCGGCACTCAGGCACGCGCATATTCCGCTGTCCAGCGCCAGTATCGTGGTGCAGGAAGCCGGCGCGCCCGAACCGCTGGTCAGCCTGAACGCCGACCGCGCGGTCAACCCGGCCTCCACGATGAAACTGCTCACCACGATCGCCTCGCTGGAAACACTGGGCCCGGCGTATCGCTGGAAGACAGAGGCATACCTCGACGGCAAACTGGAAAACGGCGTGCTGCAGGGCGATCTGGTGTTCAAGGGTTATGGCGACCCGAAACTGACGGTCGAGGAATTCTGGATGTGGCTGCACGACATACGGCAGCGCGGCTTGCGCGAGATACGCGGCGACATCGTGCTGGACCACAGTTTCTTCGAGGCGGTCAAGCAGGATCCGGCTGCATTCGACCATGATCCCACGCGTCCATACAATGTCGGTGGCGACGCGCTGCTGCTGAATTTCAATGCGATCCATTTGCACCTGATCCCGGACGGCCATGCAACCAGGGCGATGCTGGAACCCGATCTGGACGGCTATACGGTGGTGAACCGGATCACCACTTCAAGAAGGCTGCGTTGCGGCGGTGCGGCTGCGTACAAGGCGCGCCTGGAAGGGCACAACATCGTGCTGGAAGGACGCATGCCTGCCGCTTGCGGCGAGGCGGACGAATACTTCTCGCTGCTGCCGCAGGATCAATATTTTTTTGCGGTGTTCAGCGCATTATGGAAGGAACTCGGCGGTACCGTTCAGGGCAAGCTGCGCGTGGGGGCTGCGCCTGCCGGGCAGGTACCGTTTGCGATGTACGTTTCTCCGCCGCTGGCGGAAGTGATACGCGACATCAACAAGTTCAGCAATAACACGATGGCACGGCAGCTGTTTCTGACCCTGGGAATGGCAGACCAGGCGAATGCCGAGCAGGACGGTACGGGCCTGCTGTCCGCAGGCGGCAAGGATGGCAGCGGGGAATATCCAATATCGCACGCTCTCGGGACAGACTCGCTCCAGGCAAGACAGGAAGGCGGGGATGCCACGGATCCGGACGACGCGATCTCGTCGCCGCCAGCGACGCTGCCACAGGATGATGGTGGCAACCCTGCGGCATCCGCGGTGAGTATGACTAAAGACAAGCTGTCATCGGGCACGCCCGATACGCGTCCTTTGGCCGGCTCTGGCGCAGGCGTCGACTCTCCCGCAGCACCCGCAGCCAACATTGTGCGCAGCATCGCTGCGATCCGGCAATGGCTGGCCACGCAGCAGATGCAATTTCCGGAACTGGTGATGGAAAACGGCGCCGGTTTGTCGCGCAACGCCCGCATCAGCGCCCGGCATATCGCCGACTTGCTGCAGCGCGTGATGAGCAGTCCGTTCCACGCCGAACTGGAAGCTTCCCTCCCGATACTGGGCATGGACGGCACCGTGAAAAAGCGTTTCAGGGATAGCGATATCGCGGGCTATGCGCACCTGAAGACCGGCACGCTGGACGGCGTGAAATCCATCGCGGGTTATGTGAGAGCGCACGACGGAAAACAATGGATCGTGGTGTTCATCGTCAATAATCGCAATGCCGCTCTGGCGGAACCGGCGCAAAACGCGTTGATCGAATGGCTGCAAAAGGACGCCTCGGAGCAGATCGATCCCGCCGGCAACGGGAAAACCTGAAACAAGGCAAATGTTCCGCGCCAGATCTATTTATCAAACGTAACCAAAAAAGCAGCGTCACAACCAACCAAAAAGGAAATCAGAGTCATGAATAGAATCGCAGTCGCCGCCGTGTTATCAGTTGTCGCTGCGGCTCCCGCATTTGCGGCTGAAGGCAATAACAGTGTCGGCGTCAATTACGGGCTGGACCTGAATGGCGTATTCGGTATCCAGGGAGAATTCGACATTTCTTCCTCGATGCCCAACAAGGCACCCGTTTCGATCCAGGTGTTCTGGAAGAATTATTCGCAGTCCTACGGCATCCCCGGGGGTGCTTACCAATACAGCTACAACGGCTTCGGCGCAGCCGCGATATATGACTTCGGTGCGGTGATCAAGACCAACGACAAGATCAGGCCTTATGCGGGTCTGGGCCTGATCACTTTGAATTCAACTTTCAGCGGCCTCAACAGCCCCTTTGTGGGGGCAGCAGATACCGGCGGCCTGTATGTCACCGCCGGCGCGCGCTATGAAGTCACGCCCAAGGTTTCAGCCGACCTGAACTACAATAATTACGGCGGATTGACGATAGGCGCGATTGTCAAATTCTAGGCAGGACGGATGCTGGATATCCGGATGCGGACTGTCTCGATATTGAAACATTCCGGACATTGACTGACGCCATGTGAGGGGAGTAGTGTGATCACATGTTTGCAAGCCGTTGCTGCCGGTACCCAATCAGAAACATTAAGGAGACCGATCATGAAGAAACTTGCAGTTGTTGCATTGTTGTCCGCTTTCATTGCCACCCCCGTGCTGGCCGACGACACCGGCACGTTTTACATCGGGGCTGATTTCGGTGTGGCAAAGTGCTGCAACCTGACCAATTACAGCGGCTGGCCGAATTGGTCCAATCCAGCCCTGTTCAGCATTGAGGGCGGCTACCATTTCACCCCGGTATTGGCTGTCGAGATGGGGTATTCGACTTTCGGTGATTCGAATGGGGCAGCCATATCGCCATATGCGCCTTATCCTTTGACTTATGCAACTATGTCTCTCTCTTCATTCAATGTTGCGTTCGTCGGCAACCTGCCGCTCACACAACAGTTCGACTTGATCGGCAAGATCGGGCTGGCGAACAACTCCGAGCAATATTCAGACGCAACAGGGGCATATGGCACCTATTCACAAAGTGATTTGATGTATGGTCTGGGCGCGGAATTTTACGTCAGCCCGCAAGTCGGCTTGCGCGCGATGTACAACAACTATGGAAAATTCGACAACTTTGACCCGCCCGTTAAAGTGAGTTCGTTTACGCTGGGCATGGTCTACGATTTCTACTAAATAAAGCTGCCCTTTTTCGCATTCATCGAACCGGACTCGTCCGGCTCGATTTGCAAAATTCCCCGCAAGGATGCAAATCAGCAGGCAACGCGAACATACCGGGAGTTGCAGCATGATCAAAATCACGTTGGGTGTGTTGGCGATGGCCGGTCTGGCATCAACGGCGGCATTTGCGGACATGTCCGATATCAAGGCATCCAACAACCAGTTCGTCATCGGGATCATGTCGACGAATGTCGATTACACCGAAACCGGCAACGGGATACTGGGCTCGCCGACCGGAACGCTGGACACCGAGAATGGCTCTGTGCCCGGTTATGCGCTGTCGCTCTCCGCGATGCGGGATTGGTGGCTGGGCAATGACTATCTCGAAGCCGAATATGGCCATGCCAGCGGCAACACGGACTATGTGGGCGGGTTGCTGGGCCCGCCTTCGACGCCATACGGTTCGATAACGGGAACTTCGGGCGCGACCCTGATCAACTATAGTATCCGGTATGGAAAAGGCTTCGTGCTCAATGATGAGTATGTGGACGAGTTCATGCTGACACCCTATCTGGAGCTGGGTCACCACGAATGGGACAGGGGGGTCAATCTGGGTGAGATCTATACCCACAATTATGTTGGTATCGGCGCGCTGGGCCAGTATTCACCGGCCGATAAACTGGTGCTGTCGGCCAATGCAATGCTAGGGCAAACGTTTGGAGCTAACATCGCGGTCGACGGCGCATTCTCGGGCGCATTGGGGAATTCAACTCTTTACCGGGTCGGCGCAGGTGCGGATTATGCGTTTGCGCAAAACTGGCACGGCAACCTCGGCATCGATTATACGAGTTTCAACTATGGCATCAGCGCGCTGTATCCTGGTGTTGTAAATGGCAAAAATGTATTTTTTTGGGAGCCCGACAGCAAAACGAGTGACACCACGATCAGGATCGGTTTGGGATACGGGTTCTGATTCCGGTTAAGGTCGGGAAGTCCAGACTGCTTCTGCTGTGATTGCAATCACAACCCCAACTCGCTCCACATCGCATCCACCTTCGCCTTGACCGCCGCATCCATCATGATCGGTGTGCCCCATTCGCGCTTTGTCTCGCCCGGCCATTTGTTGGTTGCATCCAGTCCCATCTTGCCGCCCAGGCCCGACACCGGGCTGGCGAAATCCAGGTAGTCGATAGGCGTGTTGTCTGCCAGCAGCGTATCGCGCACCGGGTCGACGCGCGTGGTGATCGCCCAGATCACATCCTTCCAGTCGCGTATATCGATATCGTCGTCCACCACGATGATGAACTTGGTGTACATGAACTGGCGCAGGAAACTCCAGATGCCGAACATCACGCGCTTGGCGTGGCCCGCGTACTGCTTCTTGATGCTGACCACCGCCATGCGATATGAGCAGCCTTCCGGCGGCAGGTAGAAATCATCGATCTCGGGAAACTGCTTTTGCAGCAGCGGCACGAACACTTCGTTGAGCGCCACGCCGAGCATGGCCGGTTCATCCGGCGGCTTGCCGGTATAGGTGGAGTGGTAGATCGGGTTGCGGCGCATGGTGATACGCTCGATCGTGAACACCGGGAACTTGTCCTGCTCGTTGTAATAGCCGGTGTGGTCGCCGTACGGCCCTTCCAGCGCCATCTCATCGGGATGGATCACGCCCTCCAGCACGATCTCGGCACTGGCGGGCACCTGCAGGTCGCTGCCGATGCACTTTACCAGTTCGGTCTTGCTGCCGCGCAGCAATCCGGCGAACTGGTATTCGGACAGGCTGTCCGGCACCGGCGTGACTGCGCCGAGTATCGTTGCCGGATCGGCGCCGATCACCACCGCGATCGGAAAAGGCTCGCCGGGATGGGTCTTGCGCCAGTCCTGGAAATCCAGCGCGCCGCCGCGCTGCGCCAGCCAGCGCATGATGACCTTGTTCGGCGCGATCACCTGCTGGCGGTAGATGCCGAGATTCTGGCGCGCTTTGGTCGGCCCGCGCGTGACCACCAGTCCCCAGGTGATCAGCGGCGCAACATCGCCGGGCCAGCAGGTCTGGATCGGCAGCCTGCCCAGATCGACTTCGCTGCCTTCCCAGACGACATCCTGGCAGGGCGCGCTGGACAGGACCTTGGGCGACATGGTCAGCACCTGCTTCAGCACCGGCCATTTTTCCCAGGCGTCCTTCAATCCTTTGGGCGGTTCGGGTTCCTTCAGGTAGGCGAGCAGCTTGCCCACCTCGCGCAGCGCTGCCGTGGATTCCTCGCCCATGCCCAGCGCAACGCGGCGCGGCGTGCCGAACAGGTTGGCGAGCACCGGAATCTTGTTTGGACTCATGCCGTGTCCAGCGACGTTCCCGAACAATATGGCCGGACCTTGCGCGCGCAGCACCCGGTCGCAGATCTCGGTCATTTCCAGGCGGGGCGAGACCGGCGCGGCGATGCGCTTCAGTTCGCCGAGTTTTTCCAGTTGCGCGATGAAGTCGCGCAGGTCTTTGTATTTCATTTGAGCTAACCTCAATCAAAAGAACAACTCTTCGCAGATTACGCCGATCAACGCAGATTCAACATCCGATCCAATCCGTGTGAATCTGTGAAATATGCGGATTATGGTTCAGTAAAGCTTCTCTTCCCCCTCAGGGCGAGTCTTGAATCTCTTGTGCAGCCAGAAATACTGTTCCGGCATTTCCAGTATGCGCTGTTCGATGAATTCGTTCATGCGCCGCGTATCGGCGATGTCATCGCCGCTCGGATAATTTTCCCAGGCCGGATAAAAGGTCAGCACATAGCCCGCTGCCTCGGGCAGCAGACGGGTGATACAGGGCAGGACTTTTGCGCCGGTCATCTGCGCGATGCGCGGCACCGAGGTCATGGTCGCGGCGGGCACGCCAAAGAACGGGATGAATGCGCCGTCCCTGACGCCCTGGTCCTGGTCCGGCAGATAGAAGAACGGCATGCCTGCGCGCATGCATTTGAGCACGCCGCGCAGCCCCTGTTGGCGCGAGAACAGGTGCTGGTTGCCGAAGCGGGCGCGCTTTTTCAACAGCAACTCAGTGAGGTAGCGGTTCTTCTGGTTTGCATACATGCTTACCGAGTCACGCCGCTGTGCGATCCACTGGCCGGCGGCATCCATGCCGACGAAATGCGGCGTGAGCAGGATCACGGGCTTGCCCCGCAATGCCTCGAAATGTTCAACCCCTTCGACACGGATCAGGCTGTTGATGTATTCGGCGCTGGACCACCACAGGATGGTGCGTTCGATCAGGCTGCGGGCGAACACTTTGAAATGCTCGCGCAAGAGTTTGGTCCGTGCCTCGTCGCTCATGCCGGGGAAGCACAGTTTCAAATTGATGGCGCCCACCTTGCGGCGCTCGGCGGCGACCAAATAAAGCAGCGAACCCAGGGTGTTGCCTATCCAGACCAGCACGCGAAACGGCAGGAAATGCAGCAGCCACATGATGAAGACACCCAGCCTGGCTAGCATGCCTGTTCCTCGGTTGAAGGCGGCTGCACGCCCGGCGGAACCTTGTAGCGGTTGTAGCTCCACAGGTACTGCGCGGGAGAAATCGCGATCACGCGTTCCAGCGCGGTATTGATCTGCAGCGGCACGGATTTGGAAAAATCCAGCGGCAGCGGTTCGAAACTCAGATTGTATCCCGCGCCTTTCGGCAGCCGTTCGGCATAAACCAGGATGACCGCTGCTCCGCTGGACTGGGCAAGACGCCCGCTCAAGGTCATGGTATAGGCGGGGCGCGAAAAGAAATCCACCCATTCTCCCTCGCCCTTGGCGGGCACCTGGTCGGGCAACAGCCCGATCGCCTCGCCGCGTTTCAGCGCCTTGAACAGCAGGCGCACACCGCTGAGGTCGGCCGTTGCCAGGCGTGCCTTGCCCCGTTCACGGCCACGGCGCATCACATCCTCTATCCATGCCTGCTTGGGGGAGCTGTACAAGTTGGTCAGCGTCAGGTGTTGCGCGGCATACAGGCTGGTGATCTCGAAGCAGCCCCAATGTGGGGTCAGGAAAATGATCCCCTTGCCGCGTGCGTGTGCTGCCGCTACATGTTCCCATCCGTGGCAGCTTCGCACCGTGGCACAGACCTGTTCGAACGGCCTGAGCCACACCCAGGGCAGTTCGGCCATGCCCTTGCCGGCTTCGGCGTTGGTCCGGCTGAGCAAGCAGGCAAACTCGGCCTCATTGCCGGCGAGATGTGACTGGCGCAGGTTCTCCCGGGTGCGCGCGGCATATTCCTCCGACACGGCGTAGGTGATGCGGCCGAGCAGCGCGCCCAAACCGTGCAGCCAGCGCAGCGGCAGGATGGACAGCAGCCGGAAAATCCATTTGAACAGTAACGAGGTCATCGGCGGTCAGGCGAACTATTTGATACAATGCGCGCCTTCGAATTTTCTAAGTTTGAGTTGGAAACCATGAGTGATTATCTGTTTACTTCCGAATCCGTATCCGAGGGCCATCCGGACAAAGTCGCGGACCAGATTTCTGACGCCATTCTGGACGCCATTCTAGCGCAAGACCCGTATGCGCGGGTGGCAGCGGAGACGCTGACCAATACCGGCCTGGTGGTTCTGGCGGGCGAGATCACCACCACCGCGAACGTGGACTACATCACCGTGGCGCGCAACACCATTAAGCGCATCGGATACGACAACACCGAATATGGCATCGACTACAAGGGTTGCGCGGTGCTGGTTGCCTACGACAAGCAAAGCCCGGATATCGCGCAGGGCGTGGATCGCGCATCCGATGATTACCTCAACCAGGGCGCTGGCGACCAGGGCCTGATGTTCGGCTATGCCTGCGACGAGACGCCGACACTGATGCCGCTGGCGATCTATCTCGCGCACCGCGTGGTGGAACGCCAGGCGGATTTGCGCCGCGACGGGCGTTTGCCCTGGCTGCGCCCGGATGCCAAATCGCAGGTCACGATCCGCTACTTGGACGGCAAGCCGCATTCCATCGATACCGTCGTGCTCTCGACCCAGCACGCGCCGGAAATGACGCTGCCGCAGATCCGCGAAGCCGCGATCGAGGAGATCATCAAGCCGGTGCTGCCGAAAGAATTGATCAAGGGCAATATCAACTATCTGATCAACCCGACCGGACGCTTCGTGATCGGCGGGCCGCAGGGAGATTGCGGACTGACCGGGCGCAAGATCATCGTCGATACCTACGGCGGCGCAGCCCCGCACGGCGGCGGGGCATTCTCCGGCAAGGATCCCTCCAAGGTTGATCGTTCGGCCGCGTATGCCGGGCGTTACGTCGCCAAGAATATCGTCGCTGCCGGTTTGGCGACCAAATGCTTGGTGCAGGTTTCCTATGCAATCGGCGTGGCCAAGCCGACCAGCGTGATGGTGGATACCTTCGGCACCGGCAAGATCTCGAATGAAAAACTGACCGAGCTGGTGCTGCGACACTTTGACCTGCGTCCCAAGGGCATCGTGCAGATGCTCGATCTGCTGCGCCCGATCTATGAAAACACCGCCGCCTACGGGCACTTCGGCCGCGAGGAGCCTGACTTTACCTGGGAGGCCACGGACAAGGCGGCAGAGCTGCGCGCAGGCGCCGGCCTTTAGGGTTGGAGGCATTCACCTGCCGAGCCGCCTCCCTGTGCTGCATTAGAATCCGTTCATGCTGAACGTATCCGTGTAGAAAATTTGCGCCTGGGCATGCATGTGCACGAGCTGTGCGGATCATGGATGGATCACCCGTTCTGGCGCAAGGGGTTTCTGCTCGATGATCCGAAGGACCTGCAGACCATCCTGTCCACCGTCGTCAAAGAAGCCTGGATAGACACATCCAAAGGCCTCGATGTCGAGGGCGGCGCGGATGAAGAATCGATACAGTCCCAAGTTGATACCACGCTGTCGCAAGCCGATACGGCCGGCAAAAAGGCGCAGCGCGCCGACACTGCCGAAGAAGCGGCGCGGGCCGTGATGGTTTGCGCCAAATCCAGGCAGGCTGTCACCTCGATGTTCAATGAAGCCCGCATGGGCAAGGCGCTGGATGCCGAAGACGCGCTGCCCATCGTGGAAGAAATCTCCGCTTCGGTGCTGCGCAATCCGGGCGCGCTGATCGGCCTGGCGCGGCTGAAGGACAAGGATGATTACACCTACATGCATTCTGTCGCGGTGTGCGCGCTGATGGTGGCACTGGCGCGCCAGCTCGGGCTGGACGACGAGCTGGTTCGCCAGGCCGGCATGGCGGGTTTGCTGCACGATGTCGGCAAGATGATGATACCGCTGGAGATACTCAACAAGCCGGGCAAGCTGACCGATGCCGAATTCGATCTGGTAAAGAACCATCCGGTCGAGGGACACAAGATGCTGCGGGACAGCAAAGGTATCAGCGATATCGCGCTGGATGTCTGCCTGCACCACCATGAAAAAGTCGATGGCAGGGGTTATCCGGACCGTCTCGGCAGCGAGCAGATTAGCCTGTATGCCAAGATGGGGGCGGTGTGCGATGTGTATGATGCGATCACGTCCAACCGTCCGTACAAGAGCGGCTGGGAACCCGCCGAATCGATACGCAAGATGGCGGAATGGAGCCAGGGAAATTACGATCCGGTGGTATTCCAGGCATTCGTGAAAAGCATCGGCATCTATCCGGTCGGTTCGCTGGTCAGGCTGGAGTCCGGCCGACTGGGCGTGATCATCGAACAGACCGCCAAATCACTGCTCACCCCCGTGGTAAAGGTGCTCTTTTCGATCAAGTCCAATGGCAGGATCGTTCCTGAAATACTGGATTTGTCCAAACCGTCATGCCGGGACAAGATCGTCTCGCACGAAGACCCGGTGAAGTGGGACATCCCCGATATCAACGAGCTGTGGAGCGGCCTGGACACCATGTCTTGGTAGGACAGAGCGGCTTCCTTTAGCAAATATCGCCTTTTGCGTTATAATCCGCGCCCTCCGAGGGGTGCTGCAGCGGGTCTGGATACCAGTCCCCCGTCAGGCTCGGAGCCCATAGTTCAACGAAGCAACCGCACCCATTCATTAACCACTTATGAATGGAGTCTCTTATGAACGCCTCGGATAAACAATTCACCGACTACAAGATCGCCGACATGTCGCTGGCGGAATGGGGACGCAAGGAACTTGCGATCGCCGAAATCGAAATGCCCGGGCTGATGGCGATCCGCAGGGAATTCGCAAAGACCCAGCCGCTGAAGGGCGCGCGCATCACAGGCAGTCTCCACATGACTATCCAGACCGGCGTGCTAATCGAGACGCTGAAGGCGCTCGGCGCCGAAGTGCGCTGGGCATCCTGCAACATCTACTCGACCCAGGATCATGCCGCCGCCGCGATGGCGGCAATCGGCACGCCGGTGTTCGCCTTCAAGGGCGAGACCCTGACCGAATACTGGGACTACACCCACCGCATATTCGAATGGCCAAATGACGACAAGGGCGCGGTCTATTCGAACATGATCCTCGACGACGGCGGCGATGCGACATTGTTGCTGCACCTGGGTGCACGCGCCGAGCAGAACGCATCGCTGCTGGACAATCCTGGCTCGGAAGAAGAGACCTGTCTGTTCGCTTCGATCAGGGCCAAGCTGGCAACGGATAAAAAATGGTATTCCACCCGGCTTGCCGCGATCAGGGGCGTCACCGAGGAAACCACCACCGGCGTGCATCGCCTGTACCAGATGCACGAACGCGGCGAACTGAAATTCCCGGCGATCAATGTGAACGACTCCGTCACCAAATCCAAATTCGACAACCTGTATGGTTGCCGCGAATCGCTGGTGGATGCGATCAAGCGCGCGACCGACGTGATGGTGGCCGGCAAGATCGCCGTGGTCGCGGGTTATGGCGACGTCGGTAAAGGCTCCGCCCAGGCATTGCGCGCGCTGTCGGCGCAGGTATGGGTGACCGAGATCGACCCGATCTGCGCGCTGCAGGCCGCGATGGAAGGCTATCGCGTGGTGACCATGGACTACGCCTGCGAGCATGGCGACATCTTCGTCACCGCCACCGGCAACTACCACGTCATCACCCATGAGCACATGAAGAAAATGAAGAACCAGGCCATCGTGTGCAACATCGGCCACTTCGACAACGAGATCGACGTTGCCTCGCTGAAGCAATACCAGTGGGAGAACATCAAGCCGCAAGTGGATCACGTGATCTTTCCCGCCGCGAACGGCAAGCCGGAAAAGCGCATCCTGCTGCTCGCAGAGGGCCGCTTGGTGAACCTGGGCTGCGGCACCGGACATCCGTCCTACGTGATGTCGTCTTCGTTCGCCAACCAGACCATCGCGCAGATCGAACTATTCACCCGCAACAAGGACTATCCTGTCGGCGTGTATACCCTGCCGAAACATCTGGACGAGAAGGTTGCGCGCCTGCAACTGACGACGCTGAACGCGCAGCTGAGCACGCTGACCAACCAGCAGGCTGCATACATCAATGTGCCCAAGGAAGGCCCTTACAAGGCCAACCACTACCGTTACTGACGATTTCGTCATCCGCTGAGGCCGCAAAAAATGTCCAGTCCCCGGAATGAATTCGTGGATTATGTAGCGGGACTGATGGCGGGCTGGGCAGCGGTGTCGGTGCGCAGGATGTTCGGTGGCTATGGCCTGTACCGCGAAGGGGTGATGTTCGCGTTGATTGTCGGGGACGAGTTGTTCATCAAGACCGATGCGGAAAATCTGGCGCGACTCGAGCGGGCGGGCAGCCGCCCCTTCGTTTACCGGAACAAGAACAGAACCGTGCAATTGTCTTATTGGTCAGCGCCGCCCGCCAGCCTGGATTCGCCGGCCGAGATGAGAGAATGGTGCGAATCCGCTTACGGGGCGGCATTGCGCGCAAAAGCGGCCAAAGCCGGCAAGCCCGTCAAAAAAGGAAGCAAATGAATATGCAATTGCAACTGATATTGATCTGGGTGCTCAATGCGCTTGCGCTGTTCGCCGTGGCGAACTACGTGCCGGGGATCCATGTGGACGGCTTCGGCGCGGCATTGATCGCGGCTTTTTTCCTCGGGCTGGTCAACACCCTGTTGCGCCCGCTGCTGCTGCTGCTTACGCTGCCGGTAACGCTGCTTACGCTGGGGTTGTTCATCTTCGTCGTGAACGGCGCACTGTTCTGGCTGGTCGGTTCGGTGCTGCGCGGCTTTGTCGTGGACAGTTTCTGGCATGGTGTGGTGGGCGCGGCGCTGTACAGCATCTTTTCCTGGGGACTGTCTTCGGCTGCCGCGCAATTGATTAGAACACGCAATAAATGAGAACGGACGATGCAGCCATGACCAGGCAACTATTCAGTTTTGAATTCTTTCCGCCACAGACCCCGGAAGGGATCGAAAAGCTCGCGGCCACGCGCAGGCAACTGGCGCCGCTCAAGCCGGAATTCTTTTCCGTCACCTTCGGCGCGGGCGGTTCCACGCAGGATCGCACGCTGGAAACCATCAGGCAGATCAAGGCCGAGGGGCATAACGCCGCCCCGCACCTGTCCTGCGTCGGCTCCACCCGCGAGAACATCAGCGCGATGCTGGATACCTACCGCGATATGGGCATCAGGCGCATCGTCGCGCTGCGCGGCGATCTGCCTTCCGGCATGCACAGCATCGGCGAATTTCACTACGCCAACGAACTGGTGTCGTTCATCCGCGCGCATAGCGGGGATCATTTTCACATCGAGGTGGCAGCCTATCCGGAATTCCATCCCCAGGCCCGGTCCGCGCAGCAGGATATGCTGAACTTCAAAAGAAAGGTCGCTGCCGGCGCGGATTCCGCGATCACCCAGTATTTCTATAACGCGGACGGCTATTTCCGCTTCGTGGACGAGTGCCACAAGCTGGGTGTCACCGTTCCTGTCGTGCCGGGGATCATGCCCATCGTGAAGTTCGCGCAGCTGGCGCGTTTCTCCGATGCCTGCGGCGCGGAGATCCCGCGCTGGATGCGCAAGACGCTCGAAGGCTTGGGCGACGACAGCGACGCGGTGCAGGATTTCGGTCTCGATGTTGTCACGCGGCTGTGCGAGAAGCTGCTCGCCGGCGGCGCGCCGGGCCTGCATTTCTACACGCTGAACCATGCCGGCCCGTCGCTGGAAATCTGGAAGCGGCTGGGACTCTGATGCGCGCGCCCGAACTATTGCTGCCGCCGGCACCCTGGAAAAAATGCGCACTGCCTACGCGTTCGGCGCGGACGCGGTGTATGCCGGGCAGCCGCGCTACAGCCTGCGCGCGCGCAACAACGAGTTCCGGATGGAGGAATTGCGCACCGGCATCGCGGAAGCGCACGCGCTCGGCAAGAAGCTGTTCGTCGCCAGCAACCTGATGCCCCACAACGCCAAGGTTAAAACCTATATGGCGGACATGGCGCCGGTAATCGAGATGAAACCGGACGCGCTGATCATGGCCGACCCGGGCCTGATCGCGATGGTGCGCGAGCGCTGGCCGGAAGTCGCGATCCATCTTTCGGTGCAGGCCAACACGGTGAACTTTGCGGCGGTCAAATTCTGGCAATCGCTCGGCCTGACCCGTGTGATCCTGTCCCGGGAATTGTCGCTGGACGAGATCGAGGAGATCCGCCAGCAATGCCCAGACATGGAGCTGGAGGTGTTCGTGCACGGCGCGTTGTGTATCGCGTATTCGGGCCGTTGCCTGCTGTCGGGCTACTTCAACCATCGAGACGCGAACCAGGGTACCTGCACCAATTCCTGCCGCTGGGATTACAACGTGGAGAACGCCGAAGAGAACGGCACCGGCGATGTTCAAAAAATAGATTTCGACTTTGACCGGGCATTAAGCCAGAGCGCCCTGTCCGATTGCGGAGGACAGGCCCGCCATCCGCTGGCCGACCGCGCCTATCTGATCTCGCGCCGGGATCATCCCGATGAGCTGATGCCGGTTCTGGAAGACGAACACGGTACCTACATCATGAATTCGAAAGACCTGCGCGCGGTCGAGCACGTCGAACGTCTGGCCAGAATAGGCATCGACTCGCTCAAGGTCGAGGGCCGCACCAAGTCTGTCTATTATGTCGCGCGCACCGCGCAGGTTTACCGGCAGGCGATAGCCGATGCGGTCGCGGGCCGGTCTTTCAACTATTCGCTGCTCGGCGCGCTGGATGCGCTGGCGAACCGCGGTTACACGGACGGCTTCTACGAACGCCACCATACCCACGAACAGCAGAACTACATGCGCGGCCACTCCGAGAGTACGCGCCAGCAATATGTTGGCGACATCGTGGCCTGCGTGAACGGCATGGCCGAGATCGAAGTGAAGAATAGATTTTCGGTTGGCGACAGGCTGGAAATCATCCATCCTTCAGGCAACCGTATTGTCGAACTTGCCGAGATGCACGCGCTCGATGGCGCCGAGATGAACGTTGCTCCGGGCAGCGGGCACCATGTGCGCATACCTTTGCCGGGTGAGTTTGCCAACGGGATGGTGGCGAGGTTTCTTTGACATGATCTTTTCCAACCTCGCCAACGCGGGTCGCTACATCAAGCTGCATCCACTGTTCTTTCGCGCATTCGAATACATCCGCCATACTGATCTGCGCGCCCTTGCGCCGGGACGCCACGACATCGCCGGCGACAATCTGTTTGCCATCGTCGAGCATGCGCCGGGGAGGACCCGGGCCGAGGCAAAGCTGGAATGCCACCGTCGCTACATCGACATACAGCTGGTGCTGGAGGGCGTGGACGAGATGGGCTGGAAGTCACTGCCTGATTGTTGCAAGCCGGCGGATGAGTACAACGCCGGGAAGGATATCCGGTTCTTTGATGATGATCCGGCGGTGTGGATCGCCACGCCGCCGGATCATTTCTGCATTTTCTTCCCCGAGGATGCGCATGCGCCGCTGGTCAGCAGCGGCAGCTGCCAAGCCACCCCTCCCGGACCGGAGGGTTCCAGCCCACCGTCTCGGGCGGGCTTCATACGCAAGGTGGTCTTCAAGATCGCGGTGGAGCCCGGTACGGGCGCTGCCGCCTAGAACGAGATTCTTACGCCCAGATTGACACCCTCATCAAGGACCGTGTTGGGCTGATTGTTGAGGCCAAACTGGATTCTCCGGTACCCGATATAGGCCACCGCCTGCGGGATCACTTCATATTCCATCCGGGCGTTGGTCTCGATATAGCGGTTGGCATCGCCAAAGGTGACGATATTCGGTGAAAGATACACTTCACCGACAAACCCCAGGCGCCGCGTCGCCGGCGGCGAATATCGCACCAATCCGCCCAGTGCGATCGCGGTGGTATTGTTGTCAATGGGGCCGTTACTAACCTTGGCGACCACACCTTTTATCCCGACACCGACTGAAAATCCGGGCGCGTTGTCGCCCAATTCGTCCTGCACCACCAGGCCGAAATCGCCCAGCATGTTATTCCGGTTGACGTAAAGCACACCGACATGAAACTTGGTATTTCCGAGCGGGTCGCGACCCAGCGAGGATATGTACTGGAATTGGGCGCTGGTATCGCGCAGGTTGATATCGACGGTGTCCGCCAGGGCCGGGGTGCTGACGGCCGCCATGGTGCTTAATGCGATTAGAGCGGCTGGAACGATACGGCGCAATGACATAACTTCACTCCTTAAGATAATTGATGCCTGATTGGTCAAGGTATTCTATATTGATTGGAACGCCGAGTTACCATTTGCAAGTACATTAAAAACATTTTACATCACGAATCGGCCGGCGACGCACTATACGATCAGGATTTTCGCGGGCAGGCGGGCATCCGGTTGACCGGATTCGTTTCAACAGGTTCACGCAAAAAATTATTGATGCGCTTCACAGGTCCGTGTCGAACGCGGTATCGCCTTCGGCGACTTTTTCACCGGGCCGCATATCCCTGAAATCGAACAGCTCGCCATCCAGCAAATGCGAAGGCGCGACACTCTGCATCGCGGTAAAGATGGTCTGGCTGCGCCCCGGGTATTCCCGCTCCCATGCGGCGAGCATCTCCTTGATGTTCTGGCGCTGCAGGTTTTCCTGGGCGCCGCACAGGTTGCACGGGATGATCGGGAATTCCATGCCGCGCGCATAGCGCGCAATGTCCTTCTCGGGACAATAAGCCAGCGGACGGATCACGATGTGGTCGCCCTTGTCGGTGACCAGCTTGGGCGGCATGGCCTTGAGCTTGCCGCCGAAGAACATGTTCAGGAACAGCGTTTCGATCATGTCGTCGCGGTGGTGCCCCAGCGCGATCTTGTTTGCGCCGAGCTCGCCGGCCACGCGGTAGATGATGCCGCGCCGCAGGCGCGAACACAGCGAGCAGGTGGTCTTGCCTTCGGGTATCTTTTCCTTGACGATGGAATAGGTGTCCTGCGTTTCGATGTGGTATTCGACGCCCAGCTGCTTCAGGTAATTCGGCAGCACGTCGGCGGGGAAGCCCGGCTGCTTCTGGTCGAGATTCATCGCGACGATGCGAAAATCGATCGGCGCGCGCTTGCGCAGGGTGAGCAGGATGTCCAGCAATGTGTAGGAGTCCTTTCCGCCGGACAGGCATACCATCACGCTGTCGCCTTCGTCGATCATGTTGAAATCGGCGATCGCCTGCCCGACCATGTGCTCCAATCGTCCCTTGAGGCGGTTGAAGTTGGTCGAATGGCGTTGGAAGTGCAGGGGTTGGGTAAGATCGTTCATGGATCAATTCATGTTGTTGTTAAGCACTGCTGCTAAAGGTTGACGCTGCGGCCGCCATCCACCGCGATGATCTGCCCGGTGATGTAGGGTGCGTCCTGGATCAGGAAGGCGACCGTCCTGGCGATATCGTCCGGCTCTCCCTCGCGCTTGAGCAGGGTATGCGCGACGATCTTGCGGCGCTGCTCCTCGTCCATCCACGCCTCAGTTTCCGGCCACACGATCACGCCGGGGGCAACGGCGTTGACGCGCACATGCGGCGCCATCTCCTGCGCCAGCCCTTTGGTCAGCGCGACCAGGCCGGCCTTTGCGACACTGTATAGCAGATGGCCGTGCATCGGCCGTTCCGCGTGAATGTCGGCGATATTCACGATACAGCCATGGTGGCGGCGCAGTTCGGCCGCTGCCGCCTGGGCCAGGAACAGCGGGGCCTTCAGGTTGGTGCCCAGCAGGTCGTGCCATTGCTGCTCGGCGATATCCGCCAGCGGGGTCGCATAAAAACTCGACGCGTTGTTGACCAGTGCATCGAGCTGCCCGAACCTTGCGGTGACCTTTTGCACCAGTTGCGGCAAGGCATCGAGGTTCAACAGGTCGGCCTGAAACACCGCTGAACTGCCGGGGCGCAGCGCATCAAGCTCGTTTTGCAAAGCCAGCGCCTCCTGCCCGGAACTGCGGTAATGTATCGCGATTCGCGCACCGGTCGCTTGCAGAACGCGGCAGATCGCCGCGCCAACGCGCTTTGCCCCGCCGGTCACCAAAACCACTTTGCCCTGCATCTCTGGTTCCATTAGACTCATGCCCCATCAAACCCGGCCACACCATCCGACCGCAGCGAATTATACCTGAGCATGCACGCCACTTTACCCGCACCCGGCACAGATGCCGCCCTACACAGCGCGGCCCTGACAGAATTGATCCGTCGCGACATCGCCGCACAGGGGGGATGGATATCGTTTGCGCGCTTCATGGACCTGGCGCTGTATTCGCCGGGACTGGGCTATTACGCTGCAGGTGCCCACAAATTCGGCGCAGCGGGCGATTTCATTACCGCGCCTGAACTCTCGCCGCTGTTTGGTCGCACGCTGGCGCGGCAGGTGGCCGGGATCATCGCGGACAGCGCGCCGCATATTCTCGAACTCGGCGCGGGCAGCGGCAGGCTGGCGGTGGACATGCTGGCCGAGCTGGAACTGCTTGGCAGCCTGCCGGACCGCTATGCCATCCTCGAGGTAAGCGCCGACCTGCGCGCGCGCCAGCAAGCTTTAATGCAGGAAAGCCTGCCTCATCTGCTGGACCGGGTGCGCTGGCTGGATCAATTGCCGGAAAGATTCAGCGGCGCGGTCGTGGCCAACGAGGTGCTCGACGCGTTGCCGGTCCATTTGCTGCACTGGCGGGACAGCGCGATCGGCGAGCGTGGCGTTGGCGACGACGGACATGGATTCGTCTGGAGGGAGCGCGCGATCGGCGACCCGGTCCTGTTGCATGCCGCGCAGAAGATCGCGGTGCCTGATGATTATGTCAGCGAGATCGGCCTTGCCGCGCGCGGCCTGGTAAACAGTCTTGCAAAGGCGCTGGAACAGGGCGCGATGCTGTTCATCGACTACGGATTCGGCGCGCGCGAGTTCTACCATCCGCAGCGCCGCCGCGGCACGCTGATGTGCCACTACCGCCATCACGCGCACGATGCCCCGTTCTTTTTGCCGGGGCTGCAGGACATCACCGCGCATGTGAATTTCACCGACATCGCGGAATGCGGCATCGATGCCGGCCTGGAACTGCTCGGCTACACGTCGCAGGCATCTTTTTTGATCAACTGCGGCATCACCGAATTGATCAGGGATACTTCGCCGGAAAACATTCGTGACTACCAGCCGCTCTCGGCGCAGTTGCAGAAGCTCACCAGCCCGGCCGAGATGGGCGAACTGTTCAAGGTGATCGCATTGGGGAAAAAAATGCCGAACCCTTTGTCCGGATTCGCCAGCGGTGACCTGACGCGCTCTTTGTGACATAGGCGATACCTGAAAATCGGCTTCTGAGTGACCGAGATTTCTATCTGACAGGCAGCTCTGCAACCGCTAGCATTGCCTTATCCAGGCTCAATTCGGCAACGATCTTCTTCAGACGAGCATTCTCGTGCTGCAGTTGCTTAAGTTGGGGGGCCTGATCCGAATCCAGTCCAGCATATTGTTTTTTCCAGCGATAGAAGGTCTGCTCAGATATGCCAATCCGACGGATTAATTCTGCCACCGGCAGGCCTGCTTCCGCTTCCTTCAACACTGCGATAATCTGCTCCACTGCAAATCGCTTCTTCTTCATGGCAAAACCCCCCTCTCCTTGGGAAAGTTGCGCCGAAAACTAACGTTTCGTGTGCCCACATTTTTAGGGAGCCGATCACGATAATATCGGCTGCGTGCTTGAATGAACATTAAAATTGAATCGGAGTTCCAGCATGAGAATAGAGTGGGTCGACAGGAAGCTGCAGTTGATCAAAAATGAGCTGGGACTCGGCCCTGTTCTAGGGTTGATCGCGTTGTTGCTGGCTGCGGCAGCGTTCCTGTTTGCAGTATTGTGGTTCGTCGATTCCGCGCCGCCTAGCACCATCACGCTCATCGGAGGGCCCCCGAGAGCCTGTTTCAACGCAATGCCGAAAAATACAGCGCAATATTGGCACGCAATGGGGTCAGTCTGAAGATCATTCCTTCTCAAGGTTCGCTGGAGAATCTGGTGCATCTGAGCGATCCATCTTTCCATAACGATGTGGGTTTTGTGCAGGGCGGCTTGATACAGAGCGGCTTGCTCAGCGGTTTAGACACGAGCAGGCTGGTATCGTTGGGCAGTGTCTTCTACGAACCCTTGCTGGTGTTTTACAAAGACAAAAAAGAGGTGGATAGGCTCGTGCAGTTCAAGGGCAAAAGACTGGCCATTGACCTGCCTGGCAGTGGCACACACGCGCTGGCGACAACCCTGCTCAAGGCAAATGGCATCGACGAGAGCGACACGACTGCCGATCTGCTGGACATGGGGCCCGAAGACGCCGCAGCCGAACTGGCCTCGGGCAAGATAGACGCGGTTTTTATGATGGGTGACTCGGCATCGACAAAAGTGATTGGCAGTCTGCTGCGTACACCGGGTATAGGGTTGATGAATTTTGCCCAGGCCGATGCCTATACCCGCAAGTTCAATTATCTCGACAAGATCGAGTTGCCCGAAGGAGGTATCGACTTGGGCAAAGATATCCCGCCGCACAATGTGACGCTAATCGGACCAACAGTCGAACTGGTCGCGCGTAGCGGGTTGCATCCGGCACTGTCCGATCTGCTGCTGGAGGCTGCGCACGAGGTGCATGGCAAGGCCGGATTGTTGCAGCATCAGGGCCAGTTCCCGGCGCCTTTGGAACACGAATTCCGTATCAGCGAAGACGCCGCTCGTTATTATCAATCTGGCAGAAGTTTCCTCTATCGCAATCTGCCATTCTGGTTGGCGACATTGGTGAGCCGTCTGGTGGTCGTACTTGTGCCGCTCATGGTGGTGTTGATCCCCGGCTTGCGCATATTGCCATCAGTGTATCGTTGGCGCATCCGCTCGCGTATTACGAAATGGTACGGTGCATTGCTGGAGTTAGAACGCGGCCTGCTCAAAGCGAAAAATGCTGCGGAACAAGCGGAACTGCTCAAACGTCTGGATGAAATCGAACATTCCGTGAAGCGGATGAAAGTGCCCAAGATGTTCGGTGACCAGTTCTATGTGCTGCGCCAGCACATCACACTGGTACGCGAGCGCTTGGAGGAATACACACAATAGTAGTTCTTGTCTTATTCAAGTCCAAAAGATGCCAAGCGTTGAATAGCCGCTTTGCCGAATTATCCAATCTTGATAGTGTCGGTTGACAGTGAAATCTCACGAAGAAAACACAACAGCCCCGCAATCAATGCCAGCATTGCCCCGATGAAAAACAGGGATATCGTCCCTGACGGGTCCTTGTTCACTTCAGAGCCAATGAATAATGCCGCAATGACGATGCAAATGAGCAGCGCGCAGCAGGTACAAAGACTGATTGCCCAATGTATCCAGCGAGCCCGGCGCAGCAGGGTTGCCAACTCGAGTTTGTGAACCTTGCGTTTGTCCCCATCAATCGCTTCAAGTATGCGAAAACGGTCAATGATCCGGCCCAAGCGGGTCGAGAGTACACCGAGAATGGCGCCAACGCCGGTAAGCAGAAAAACCGGGGCAACTGACTGTTGAATCGCGCGAGCAACAGTGATGACATCGACGGTCGTTTGCACAAATAGCTTCCTTCAATGATCGACAACGGGGAGATTATATATCGGGGGCGGGTCATGTTCCCGGGTTGTCATGTTGCATTAACATCAAATCTGCTGCATGCACCATTAGATAGACCTCATCATATTGGCATACTGCGAGCGAATCCTCCGCACCCCCAATTCAACGGTCGAAGCAGTCCCGCGCGTTCGGCTGACCGGCATTCTGTTCCTGTCATTCGAACGCAGGTTCATCATTTCTCGATACTTCGCCGGTCTCCGTCACTCATGATTTCGAGCCCAAAGCCTGCTTGCCTGGAATCTTGAACTTCCCCTGCAGGTTCAATAGCTCTTTGCGGTGCAGACCGGCTATTTTTTTTACCAGTTTGTCGCCGTCCGGCGTGAGATATATCTGCACCTCGCGCTTGTCCGCGGTACCGCGCTGCCGATATATCAAACCCAGTTTTTCGCAACGCGAGGCAAGCGACACGACGCCGTTATGGTGGGTTTGCAAGCGCTCGGCAAGTTCGCCGATCGTCGCCCACTCGCGATCCTTGTATCCTTTGACGTGCAGCAACAACAGGTATTGAAGATTCGTGACGCCGAATTTATGAGTAATGTCCTCGCTGAACCGGACAAAACAGCGCAGCTGGTAGCGGAAGTCGGAAAGCGTTCGGAATTCTTCCTTGGTTGGGATATTTCTTGCCATGATCATCGGATGCAGAGTTGGTCCAGGCGCACTAACATCACATTGTAATAATATCACGATATGATATATGCTGCTCGCAGCGCGGCAGGGTTATCCGGTCTTCCTTTGGCATTTGCTCGATTTCAAGGATTTGCCTTGTTCATTCATTGCACTGATCTTGTGAGGAGAATGATATGCAGCAGCCCGATATCGATGACGAAGGGTATCTGGTCGACCCATCAAGCTGGACCGAAGAGATCGCCCGCGATTTCGCCAGACAGGAGAATATCCAGCTTACGGCGGATCATTGGGACGCGATCAATTTTATGCGCAAGTGGTACGACGAAAATCAGGTCGCGCCGGATGTCCGCCATGTAACGAAGCACCTGGCCGGACGACTGGGCCCCGATTCGCGCAACATCATCTTCGAACTGTTCCCATACGGTTACGTCAAGCAGGCCTGCAGGATTGCCGGCATGAAACGCCCCAGGGGCTGGAGTACAGGCTAGGGGGTTGGTGATGGCCGGATGGTTCGCCAAAAACCTGGGCGATGCGATGCTGGCTTGGGATTCGCTCGATCGGATCGAAACCCTGTATGCAGCATTGTATGGGGGAGCAAATGGCCGCCGCGACACCGCCGTATTCATTCGGCACGAGTCGGCAGGTCGTCTGCATTGTGAAGTGATGGCCTATTTCTCTCCCGAAGCGTTTCTGCTGGCTGCAGCGCTTGACGCTACCCCGTGCGGGCGACCCTCGAAAGATGGCTTAAGCCTGTATGTCGGTGATGGGGATGTATGGCAGACACTCTTTGAATGACGTGTTGGATTTTGCCTTCATGCAGCGCATGGCGGCAATAGCCGGCGGGTGAACAGATGGGCCCCGATGAAAACCGGGATGCCGGAATTTGCTGAGAACCAGCACGGGACTCCGCAGTGCCTGTATCGCATAGGAAACCAGCAGCGCCAGCCAGACCGCAGCGGCCAATAACAGCACGCCCTCCCCGATCCAGCGAGGCATTCCCCCCAGCGGCGCGGCGACACGCCATGCCTGCCCCATCCCGGACAAACCGAGCACGATCCCGAAAAATGAGGCGGGAAGTGTGGAGTTTTTCATGCTCGTGCCGCTTCTATTGCCGTGTTGGCGGAACGCTGCAGATATTTTTTGTTCTCGGGACGTCCGGCATCCAGAGAATGCAAGCGGGAAAAGCTCGCGCCAAGATGCACTGTCAAGGTGCTGCAATTCGTTACGCAATCTTCTTAACCAATGGCTCGATCGCGCCGATGCGTGCCTGCTGCACCGCGTCGGCGATCGCACTGCTTTCCGGACACTGTCTTGCGATCTTGCCCGCGTCGACCGCGCGCGCAACCGAAAGCAGATTCAGCAGGTAATCCGCCTGCGGATAGGCATCCTGCTCGTGTCCGGTGCGTCCGCGCGCATCCGAGGCGCACGCCTGTAACAGATGCGTGAAGCGTTCCGGCCTGCGCCATGCGTCGGCTGACTGGAACAATCTGATAATGGTATCGGCGCGCAATTCCCTGGCGCGATGGATGTCGCCGTGATAACGCGCGGCCAGCAGTGCCAGGTCGCGGCATTCGCCCGGTGTGCGCAGTCGCTCCGAGAGTTGTTTGACCAATGCCACGCTGCGCAGCTCGTGTCCGGTATGGCGCGGCAATATGTCCCTGGGCGTGGTCGCCTTGCCCAGGTCGTGGGTCAGCGCGGCATAGCGCGTTTCCAGCGCATAGCCGTGCCGTGCCGCATCGTCCACCACCATCAGCGTATGTATGCCGCAATCGATCTCGGGATGATACTTTTCCGGCTGGGGCACGCCGAACAGCGCATCGATCTCGGGGATGATCCTGGCCAGCGCGCCGCAGCTGCGCAGCGTCTCGAAAAAGCGCGACGGAGTCTTCTCCATCAGGCCGCGCGCCAGTTCCTGCCAGACGCGCTCTGCCACCAGCGCGTCCACTTCGCCGTTTTCCACCATGCCGCGCATCAGTGCCAGTGTCTCGGGAGCGATGGTGAATCCGAAGCGTGCCGCAAAACGCGCCGCGCGCAGGATGCGCACCGGGTCTTCGCCGAACGCCGCGCTGACATGGCGCAGGATGCCCGCGCGCAGGTCGGCGACCCCATTGTGCGGATCGATCAGATTGCCGTTTGCATCTTCGGCGATCGCGTTGATGGTGAAGTCGCGGCGCAGCAGGTCCTGTTTCAGCGTGACGTCCGGCGCGGCATAAACGGCAAACCCTTGGTAGCCGCGCGCGGTCTTGCGCTCGGTGCGTGCCAGCGCATATTCCTCATGCGTTTTCGGGTGCAGGAATACCGGGAAATCCTTGCCGACCGGCTGGAATCCCTGCGCCACCATTTCTTCAGGCGTGCTGCCCACCACCACCCAATCATGATCCTGGACGGGCAGTCCGAGCAAACGGTCGCGTACCGCGCCGCCCACACAATAGATTTTGGCATCACTTGCCATCGGAGTTCGACTGCAGGTCATCAGCTGCAGCGGTATCCGAAGACTTGCCCGGGATCGTGCCCAGGAGTTGCTTGAGCGAGCGCGGCGGGTCGCCGAATTGGTTGGCGTAATAGACGGTATTGCTCATCACCTTTTCCACATAGTCGCGCGTCTCTTCATAGGGTATGGTTTCGGCATAGATCGCGCCCTCGAGGGGCTTGTCGCCGCGCCACTGGAGTGCCCGTATCGGCCCGGCATTGTATGCTGCCGAAGCAAGCACCGGATTGTTCTCGGACTGGGACAGCACCGTTTTCATGTAATAGGTGCCGATGCGCAAATTGGTGTCGAGCTGGTGGATCAGCGTTTTCTGATAGCTTTTCAGCCCCAGCTTTTTTGCCACCCAGCGCGCCGTGGCGGGCATGATCTGCATCAATCCCGCCGCGCCGGTTTCGGATTTTGCACTGGTTGCAAAGCGGCTTTCCTGGCGCATCAGTCCGTAAACCCATGCTTCATCGAGTCCCTGCTCGCGCAGATGTACCTGCAGGTCGGTCCGGTACGGCGCAAGGTAGCGCATGCTGAAATCGTGCTCACTGACGGTCTTCTCCGCGGCACCGATGGCACGATCGTACATCCTGTTGCGCCGCGCGATCTCTGCCGCAGTCAGCAATTGCCGGTCATTGAGATTGCCCACCAACCAGCGCCATTCATCCAGCGCCTCGGTGCGCATGCCGATCCGGTACAGGGCCAGCGTGCGTTGCACGCCCGGCATCGCGGATACATCGGCGATGGCCTGGCTGTCGGGCTTGTAGGCCGGCAAGGCCTGGCTTAGCACTGCGGTGCCGGACAATTCGTCGCCGGCAAGCTGTCCGTAAAAGCTGTATTCCCCGCTGAGCGGCGCGAAGATCGCCCGCGCATCGGCGATATTGCCCGATGCCTCTAGCGCGCGTGCTTTCCAGTACAACCATGCGGACTCATGCTGTTGCTGCGCGTTCATTGCGTTAATGCTTGCCAACACCTCGGGCCAGTCCCGTGCGCGCAATGCGGCGCGGACCCGCCATGCGGATTGCTGTTCGTTGAGCGGCGTGCCGGACGCGTCCCTGTACCATTGCAGTGCGCGCCCATCCAGATTGCGCGCGGCCTGGTAGGCCAGCCTGCCGTAGCAATATTGCTGCTCGGACAACGGGAAATAGCCGGCAATCTTTGCCCAGTGCGCGGCAGCCAGATCGGTGGATTGTTTTGCGAGGCGATCCAGCGCAAACAGCGTGGCGACCCGCTGACCCCTGCTTGCCAGCCTGGGATCCCATCCCATGGGCGGAACGGTCTCGTCGTCGTAGACATCCGGACAGGACGCATCGCAATCCGAGTCCGGACTTGCGGTCGATGGCGCAGATCCGGCAGTGGACGGGGGATTGCCGGCCTTGTCGAGGCCAACCCAGGACCACAGATTGCCCCAGTCAAATTTCCCCGCGGCCTGAGCGGCTGCATTCGCATCGGCCCGGGGTGCGGCATCCACCGAGGAAGCGGATGCCAGGACGGAGGAAGCGGGCGGCCTGGTGTCGGCAATGGTTGTTGTGGCTGGCGCGCTGGTGCGGGCTTGCGCCGCCGGCTTGGCGTTGACCGGGTGGTTGCGGCCCCGATGATTGCCGTCCAAGGGCAGCTTGTTCAGGTAACGGACCGGGTCCGCAGCCGCGCTTCTCAGCAGGGCGGGCAGCCCGGCGTACTGGTTATCCAGCAGTGCGGACAACTGGATCGCAAACGAGACGTTGTTCGCCTCCAGGGCCAAGCGCAGCCGGCGACTGACATCCTGCTTGCTGATGAAACCTGCAGACAGCGCCGCATCGAACAGAGTGCCGCAACTATCCGGCTGCTGCTTGCCTGTGAACCAAAATTGCCGCGCCCCGCGCAGTGCCTCGGATTCCTGGTTGCGTCGGCGCGATTGCAGGGCATAGCAAGCCAGCTCGGTGTCCTGGTCGCGCAAGTGCGGGTATTCGGCATCGAACTCGTCCCATTGCTGTCTTTTTCCGAGCACCTTGAGCCATTCGCCGCGCAGCTGGTCGATCACCGGCGTGTCTTCGGGGCGGAACAGGAAGCGCTTTACCGCGAGCTGGAGAGAATTCGGAACAGGTCGTTGACCAATGCTGTCCAGCGCCAGACTCAACTGGTAATAGCTGACATACGCTTCCAGCGGTGAATTTTTCAACCGCTGCGCATAGCGTCCCAGTTTTACCTTGTCGCCGGCGAGAAAGGCATCATGCGCGGCAAGAAAATCCGCATCACCCGGAAGTGGAGAGCTTGCGAAGACTTCATCGCTCTGCGGTGGACTTGTCGCAGTCTTGCCTGCCATTGCGGGCGGAGCGATCAGCAACAAAAAGCAAAGTATCAATCTCATCTGAAACCATCAAGGGAAATTTGCGGGGGAGCACGCCCGTCACAATACCACCCGTTACGAGTGTTTTGACCGCCGCCAGTTCCGTCTGCCGCGCTGGCGATAGACGATGTTATACCGCATTTCGCGCCCGGGTGATATTGCCGGGCGGGTCCGGCTTCAGCAGCCAATCTTGCGGCAACCGCGGTAAACAGGCCACTGGAACCAGCCCAGCGCATTGCCTGCCCTGGTTGTGTCTGCATTTTCCCGGCGCTTTCCGGATTGGATGTCGCCTCCCGGTGCGGCAACAGCTGATGCCGGTTTCCGCGTCATCAGACCCAGTCCCTGGGAACCAGGAACTTTTCGTACAATTCCGCTTCCGCAGTGCCTTGCTGCGGATGCCAGTCATAGCGCCATTTCACCAGCGGCGGCATGGACAGCAGGATGGACTCGGTGCGGCCGTTGGATTGCAGGCCGAAGATGGTGCCGCGGTCGATCACCAGGTTGAATTCGACATAGCGGCCGCGCCGGTAGAGCTGGAAATCGCGCTCGCGGTCGCCGTACGGGGTGTCCTTGCGGCGCTCCAGGATGGGCACGTAGGCGGACAGGAAGTGGTCGCCCACGCTCTGCTGGACCGCAAATGCGGTGTCGAAATCCGGCAGGCTGAGGTCGTCGAAAAAGATCCCGCCGACGCCGCGCGGTTCATTGCGATGCTTGATGAAGAAATACTCGTCGCACCATTTTTTGTACCTGGGATGCAGCTCCGCACCGAACGGCGAGAGCGAATTCTTGCAGGCCTGGTGGAAATGCACAGCATCTTCCTCATAGCCGTAATACGGCGTCAGGTCCATGCCGCCGCCGAACCAGAATACCGGGGCAGCACCGTCTTTCATCGCGACGAACATGCGCACGTTCATGTGCACTGTGGGGGCATAGGGGTTGCGCGGATGGAACACCAGCGACACGCCCATTGCTTCCCACCGGCGGCCCGCCAGTTCCGGGCGGTGTGCGGTGGCGGACGGCGGCATCTTGTCGCCCATGACATGGGAGAACGCCACGCCGCCGCGTTCCAGCACGTTGCCTTCCTCGAGTATGCAGCTTCTGCCGCCGCCGCCTTCAGCCCGGTCCCAGTTGTCGCGGATGAATTTTTTGCCGTCCACCTGCTCCATCCTGTCCACGATGAGTTCCTGCAGTTCAACCAGATATTCCCTTACCGCTGCGGAATCGAATCCACTCATGATCATTCCAATGTCGATTAGCTGCGTATGATTTTACCATCAGCCCACCTCGCGATGGTCGACGGTTTCTTGTTGTTGCCCACACGCCCCGGCAATACCCACACCTTGCGCCCGAACAACAGACGGCATTGCGCATAGGTTCTGGCGGGATGCTGTCCGCTGCGGTTGGCACTGGTGGAGACCAGTGCGCTGCCCACGCCGCGGCAGAGTTGCGCGGCCTGCCGGTGCGCGGTCAAGCGTATCGCCAGTGTGTCATGGCTGCCGCGCAACCAGCGCGGTGCGGAAGGCAGGACAGGCATCAGGTAGGTGACGGCCTGTGCCCCGGCAATTTTGAGCTGTTGCTGTTGTGATGGCGCAATAGGATGCAGGTAGCGCGCAACCTGGCGATAACTTGCCGCGATCAGGATCAGGCCCTTGTGTTGCGGGCGCTGCTTGAGCCTGAGCAGGCGCAGCACCGCGTTGCGGTTGTCCGGGTCGCAGCCGAGTCCATAGCAGGATTCGGTGGGATAGGCGATCAAACCGCCGCGTCCGAGATGCGCGGCGATGCGGCGATACGATGCGCTGTGCCTGAACAATTATTTCCTGTGGGCATTGATCGCGCGATAGCCGATATCGCGGCGCATCTGGCAGCCGTCGAAGCGGATGCCGTCGGCGATCTCATAGGCACGTTTCTGCGCCATCTTCACCATCGTGCCCAGCGCGGTGACGCACAGCACCCGCCCGCCACTGGTGACGACCTTGCCATCCTGCATCGTCGTTCCGGCATGGAACACATGCGCGTCTTCCAGTTTTTTCGGCAAGCCGGTGATGACATCGCCTTTGCGCGGCGTGTCCGGGTAATTGGCCGCGGCCATCACCACGCCGAGCGCGGTGCGCCTGTCCCATTCCGCCTCCACGCGGTCCAGCGTGCCGTTGATCGCGTGTTCGACGATGGCGGCAAAATTGCTTTTCAGGCGCAGCATGATGGGCTGGGTTTCCGGGTCGCCCATGCGGCAGTTGAATTCCAGCACCTTGATGCCGCCGTCCGGCGAGATCATCAGGCCGGCATAAAGGAATCCGGTGTAATTGATCCCTTCCTTTTCCATGCCGCGCACCACCGGCTGGATGACCTCGCGCATCGCGCGCGCATGCAGCTCGGGCGTGACCACCGGCGCGGGCGAGTAGGCGCCCATGCCGCCGGTGTTGGGGCCCTTGTCGCCATCGAGCAACCGCTTGTGATCCTGGCTGGTTGCCATCGGCAATATATGCTTGCCGTCCACCATCACGATGAAGCTGGCCTCTTCGCCGGTCAGGAATTCCTCGACGACCACGCGCGCGCCGGCATCGCCCAGCTTGTTGTCCGCGAGCATCATGTCGATCGCGGCGTATGCTTCATCCTTGCTCATCGCGACCACGACGCCCTTTCCGGCGGCAAGTCCGTCGGCCTTGATCACGATCGGCGCGCCATGCTTTTCGACATAGGCTTTCGCCGGCCTGATCTCGCTGAACGTTTCGAAGAACGCGGTCGGAATGCTATGGCGCACCATGAAGCGCTTGGCGAAATCCTTGGAGGATTCGAGCTGCGCGGCCGCTTTGGTAGGACCAAATATCCTCAGCCCGGCGGCGCGGAAGGCATCCACGATACCGGCCGCCAGCGGGCCCTCCGGACCGACGATGGTCATGTGGATGTCCTCGCGCTGCGCGAAGGCGATCAACTCGGGAATGGCGGTGATCGCGACATTCGCGACCCCTTCTTCAAGAGCGGTGCCGGCATTCCCCGGCGCGACATAGACCTTCTGCACCTTCACGCCCTGCGCGAGCCGCCAGGCCATCGCGTGTTCGCGCCCGCCGGAACCGATGACTAAAATCTTCATATCAAACCTTGTGTATCTTTTGGATCTTGGTTAAAACGTCACGAGCGATGACAGAACAAGGAGCGCAAGAATGAAGAAGCGGAATTTACTATTGTGTAAATGAGCATTCTGAATTCTTGCGGCGACGCCGTTATGTCGAGCGCAGTAGTTTTAATGCCTGAAATGCCGGAAACCTGTGAATACCATCGCAATGCCATGTTCGTCCGCGGCGGCGATCACCTCCTCGTCACGCATCGAGCCACCGGGCTGGATCACGGCTTTTGCGCCCGCTGAGGCGAGCACGTCGATACCGTCGCGGAACGGGAAGAATGCATCCGATGAAACCACGGAGCCGGCCAGGCTGAGCCCGGCGTTCTGCGCCTTGATGCTGGCGATGCGCGTGCTGTCTACACGGCTCATCTGTCCGGCGCCCACGCCCAGCGTCTGGCCGTTCTTGCAGAACACGATCGCGTTCGACTTCACGTATTTGGCCACGCGCCATGCGAACAGCAGATCCTGCAGCTGTTCGCCGGTCGGCTGCGTCTTGCTGACGACTTTGAGTTGCGATGCCTGCACGTTCAGCGTGTCCGGTGTCTGCACCAGCAGGCCGCCGTTGACGCGTTTGAAGTCGAACTGGTTGTGCGCGTTGGACATTGGCACCGAGAGGACGCGCACGTTCTGCTTGGCTGCGGTTACCCTGAGTGCCGCATCGCTTGCGGAAGGGGCGATGATCAGTTCGACGAACTGGTTGGCGGTGATTTGCGCCGCGCTGTCGGCATCAAGCTCGCGGTTGAACGCGATGATGCCGCCGAACGCGGAAGTGGAGTCGGTGGCGTAGGCCAGCTTGTAGGCCTGCAGCGGGGTTTCGGCGATTGCGACGCCGCAGGGATTGGCGTGCTTGACGATCACGCAGGCAGGCTGGTCGAAAGTCTTGACCAGTTCCCATGCCGCGTCGGCATCGCCGATGTTGTTGTAGGAAAGTTCCTTGCCCTGCAGCTGGGTGTAGCTGGCGATGCCGCCCGCCACCGGAACGAGGTCGCGGTAGAACGCGGCGCGCTGGTGGGGATTTTCCCCGTAGCGCATGTCCTGGACCTTGGCGAAGTTGAAATTGATCTGTTCCGGGAACGCTGCCTTGTTGCCTTCCGCATCGATCGCGGTGAGATAGTTGCTGATCGCGGAATCGTATGCGGCGGTGTGCGAAAACGCCTTTTTCGCCAGGTCGAAACGCGTTGCGTCGCTGACCGCGCCTTTGTTGGTTTGTATTTCGGCCAGCACCGAGGCGTAATCGGCCGGGTCGGTGACGATCGCGACGTGACCGTGATTCTTTGCTGCCGCGCGCACCATGGTCGGTCCCCCGATGTCGATGTTTTCGATCGCGTCTTCCAGCGTGCAACCGGGCCTGGCGACGGTCGCGGCGAACGGATAGAGGTTGACCACCACCAGGTCGATGGTTGGAATGCCGTGCTTCTGCAGCGTGGCGACGTGCTCAGGCAGGTCGCGCCGCGCCAGGATGCCGGCATGCACTTTAGGCTGCAGCGTCTTCACGCGTCCGTCCAGCATCTCAGGGAAACCGGTGTAGTCCGCGACTTCGGTGACCGGGATACCGTTGTCGGCGAGCAGCTTTGCGGTGCCGCCGGTGGACAGGATGGCGATGCCGAGCTGGTCCAGACCCTGAGCGAATTCGAGAACGCCGGACTTGTCCGACACGCTGATGAGTGCTTGCTTAATGGATGGCATGATGATTCCAATGAAATAGTGTGTGTTGATCTTATGGCGTATCGAGCACCATGCCTAACAGGGCGTTGAAAACGTGGCGAGCGCAGAAAAGACAAAGCGAAAATGGGCGAGAAACCGGAATTTGCACAGCGTAAATGAGGATTTTGAGGCCATTTTTAACGCAGTATTGGCAAGCGGATAACCAATGACTTGGCTGTCGTCTTTTGGCAGCCTAGGCAGATGGCTAGTAGTTTCATCAGTAGTTTTCTGCACCCCTGTTACTCGATGCAGTGTTGGTGTATCTTCTTGCGCAGGGTGTTGCGATTGATGCCGAGCATTTCCGCGGCGCGCGTCTGGTTGCCGCCGACGTGTTCCAGAACCATTTCAAGCAGCGGCTTTTCAACGCAGTGAATCACCATGTTGTACATCCCGCAGCAGGGTGCTTCGCCGTCCAGGTCCTTGAAATATTCCTTGAGTACCTTGCGCACATAGCGCGCCATATCGTTTTCGTCCACCACGAAATCATTCATGCCGCCAGTTCCTCGATGTAATGCAGCCGTGCTCCGCGCTGCGATTGCTCCGCAAAAAAATCGTCCACTGCCGCCAGTTGCTGGTCCGGCGTTTCGAGCTGGTTCATATGATGTCTGAAGTGCGCTGAACCGCTTAGTCCCTTGGTATACCAGGAGATGTGTTTGCGCGCCACGCGCAAACCGGCGTGCTCGCCATAGAAGGCGTACAGTTCATGCACATGATCGCGCAGCACGCGATGGATCTCGCCGACCTGGGGCGCGGGCAGATGTTTGCCGGTGTCGAGAAAATGCTTGATCTCGCGGAACAGCCAGGGGCGCCCCTGCGCGGCGCGCCCTATCATCACCGCATCGGCGCCGGTATGTTCCAGCACATATTTGACCTTTTCCGGCGTCGTGATGTCGCCGTTGGCGATGATCGGTATGTGCACGGCTGCCTTGACTGCGGCGATGGTGTCGTATTCGGCTTCCCCGGTGTAGGCGCAGGCACGGGTGCGCCCATGGATGGCCAGCGCCTGGATGCCGCTGGATTCGGCGATCCTGGCGATGCATATCGCATTGCGATTCTGTTTGTCCCACCCGGTGCGTATCTTCAGCGTGACCGGCACCTTGACCGCGCCGACCACGGCTTCCAGCAATTGCGCCACCAGGGGTTCATTCTGCAGCAGCGCGGAACCGGCCATCACGTTGCAGATCTTCTTGGCCGGGCAGCCCATGTTGATGTCGATTATTTGCGCGCCGTTGTCCACATTGTATTGCGCGGCTTGCGCGAGCATCTTGGGATCGGCGCCGACGATCTGCACCGAGATCGGATCCACTTCGCCTTCATGGTTGGCGCGCCGTTTGGTCTTTTCCGATCCGTACAGCAGCGAATTCGAAGAAACCATCTCGCTGACCGCCATGCCGGCGCCCAGACGCTTGCACAACATGCGGAAGGGCCGGTCGGTCACGCCCGCCATCGGCGCGACGATAAGGTTGTTTTTCAACTGGTACGGACCGATGCGCATCTTGAGTTATGCAAATGAAATTTTGCGAGGGGTGGGATTATAAATGAAACTTGGCGGCATGCTATTATTCTGTGCATGAAATTCGACGTTCTGATCATAGGCGGGGGATTGGTCGGGGCCAGTCTGGCCGCCGCACTCAAACACAGCGGGTTGTCCCTTGCGATCGTGGAGAGTCAGCCCTTGCTCATGCCGGGGAACGCGCCGGCTGGCCAAACCGGTTCCGCTTTCCCGCATACGGGAGAGGGCGCCAACGAATCGCTGCGCGAGTTTCACTCTGACGATTGGGATAGCCGGATATACGCAATCAGTCCGGGCAGCCGCAGCTTCCTCGAACAGTCGGGCGCCTGGTCATTGCTGGATGCCCGCCGCATAGCACCGGTCGAAGCGATGCGCGTGTTCGGCGACACCGGCGCGGAGCTGGAATTCAGCGCCTACCAAGTGGGCGTGGCGGAACTTGCCTGCATTGTGGAAAGCCGCGCCCTGCATGACGCGCTGTGGCAAGTGGCGTCGCAACAGGAGAATCTGACCCTGTTGAACCCGGCGCGCTGCACCGCGCTCGAGTTCGGCGCAGATGCGGCCACACTGACGCTCGAAGACGGACGCACACTGACGGCGAAACTCGTTGTCGGCGCCGATGGTCGCGATTCCTGGGTGCGCAAGCAGGCGGGCCTCAGCGCCGCGCCGCTGGATTACCGTCAGCATGGTGCGGTGGCCAATTTTTCATGCGAAATGCCACACCGCGGCATCGCGTACCAGTGGTTCCAGACGGACGGCATCCTTGCCCTGCTGCCGTTGCCCGGCAACCGGGTTTCCATGGTGTGGTCGGTCAGCCCGGAACAATCGGCTTCCCTGCTTGCCATGCCGCATGAAGAGTTGTGCGCGAAAGTCGCTGCGGCATCGCGGCACAGCCTGGGCGAACTGAACCTCATCACGCCGCCCGCAGCCTTCCCGCTACGCATGCTGGTATTGCCCCGGATCAGCGCGCCGCGCGTGGCGTTGATCGGCGATGCCGCGCACAACATGCACCCGCTGGCCGGGCAGGGTGTGAATACCGGCTTTCGCGATGCGCGCCAGCTGGCGCAGATACTTTTGGGGCGCGGCGCGCAAAACGACTGTGGCGATTCGCTGTTGCTGCGCCGCTATGAACGAAAGCGCAAGGAAGATATCCATACCATGCAGGCCGCGACTTACGGGTTGAAACATTTGTTCAATAATGATGTTCCGTTGCTCCGGTCCGCGCGCAACTTCGGGCTGGATTCCTTGAATCGCATCGCCCCGCTGAAAAAAATGCTGATGCAGCATGCCTTGCATTAAACTGCCGCAATTAAATAAAGAGAACACATAATGAAGAATATATCTGTCCCGAGCATGCCGAAGTGGATATTTGCGCTTCTGCTGATGATGGCATCAACCGCCCACGCCGGAGTGGACGAGATTCGCCAGTCCTTGCAAGCCGATTTTCCCGGCATCGGCAAGATCGAGCACATCGTCAAGACGCCCTACGCGGGACTTTATGAAGTTGTCATCGGCGACCAGCTTTTATACACCGATGATCAGGGCCAGTATATTTTCGACGGCAGCGTGATCGACGCGAAAAACCGCCGCGATCTGAGCGAGGAGCGTCGCCGCGTGCTGTTCGCGATCGATTTCGACAAGTTGCCGCTCGATCTTGCAGTAAAGGAAGTCAAGGGTAACGGCAAGCGCAAGCTGGCCATTTTTACCGATCCGAATTGTCCGTATTGCAAGCGGCTGGAAAAGGAATTGAACGGGGTCAGCGATGTCACACTGTACCTGTTCATGTACCCGATCTTCCCGGGTTCGTCCGAAATCGTGCGCAACGTGCTTTGCTCGAAGGATCCGGTCAAGGCATGGAACGAATGGATGCTCAAGGAGATCAGCCCCGCGAAAGCAGTTTGCAAGACCCAGACGGACAAGGTCATGGCGCTGGGCCAGAAGCTTCGTGTCAACGGCACGCCCAACCTGATATTCGGCAACGGCATACAGGCGCCGGGATTTTTGCCGCAGCAGGAACTGGAAAAGAACCTGAACGCGCCCAAGGCCAAGCAAGACATGTCATGAGCGCAGGAATGGAGGAAAATCAGGATTTGCTCGTCAAATCGCTGGGCGGAGCGCGCGAGGGCGTCATCCTGGTCGATGCGCAGCACGCTGATTTCCCGGTGCGCTATGTCAACGATGGTTTTGCAAGATTGACCGGTTATACTGGCGGCGAAGTCATCGGCAGGAATTACCGCTTCCTGCAGGGAAGCGACACCAGTCAGGTGGAATTGACCGTAATGGACGCCGCTCTCGCCAAGGGTGCGGCCTGCGTCGTGAGGTTGCGCAATTACCGCAAGGACGGGTCAATGTTCCGGGGAGAATTCAGCGCCGTTCCGTTGCACGATGAACAGGGCAAGCTCACCCATTTCATTGGCCTGCTGAGGGACGTATCGGACAGGGGCCGCACAGAAATCCAGGCGGAAGTCCTGAAGCAAGTCCCGGCCAAAACGCCTGCCGATACCGATCCCCTGGTCGGCATAGCCAACCGCAGCCACTTCGACCAGCGCTTCGCCGACCTGCTGAGTGTTTCGCAACGCATCCGCAGCGGGATATCGGTGCTGATGATCGATCTGGATCATTTCAAGCTGTTCAATCAGCGCTACGGACAGTCCGCAGGAGACGAGTGCCTGCACATGGTGGGCAATTGCATCGCCAAATCGTTCATCCGCGCGTCGGATTGCGTTGCGCGCTTCGGCGGGGAAGAATTTGCCGTCACATCATTTTTTCCGGGAGCAGAACCATTGCGCCATCATGCACAAAGACTTTGCCAGCGGGTGCGCGAACTCAATATCCCGCACGGCGATTCCCCGCATGGTGTGGTCACCATCAGTGTCGGCGGAATCTACCGGGTGCCGAGCCGGGATACCACCGAGGAAATGCTCATCGAGCTGGCCAACCGGGAATTGCTGGCCGCCAAACACAGCGGTCGCGACCGGGCGCATATCGCCAGCTGATCCGGCCAGCCTTCCATCAGTCCGTCAGAATTGCCTTGCAACGCCGCTGCATGATTGCACGCTTGTTTCCCGGCATGTTTCCCGTCTGAATCTCAATGCATGCCGGCGTGATTGCCGAGCGGCGAGGGCGACCGCATTGATTCAAAGCCAGAAATTGGGCGGTGTTTGCGACGGAAATAAATGAGGGGGTAATTTCAGCCTGTTCCGCTAAACAAAACCGATCTTGCGCCGTTATAGTTCAGGTCGGGATCAAAAGATCGACGCTAAAGTCAGCAAATACATAAAAACATTTATACGAATTCATTGTTAATTTATCAGGTTGAGGATAATTGATGTCAAGTAGCGGTTCAAAACATTCTATAAGCTGGATGCTCACATTCTCATTCTTTGGCGCGCTGGTGCTGGCAGAACTCGCGCTGGCCGGATTCGGCAGCTTGTTTGAAGGGGTGTCAACCACGGCATGGATGGCGACGGGATTGTCTGTGGCGCTGATTGTCACGTTTGCATTCAACAGGCTGTTTCTGTACCGCATCCGCCAATTGAGTGAAGTTGCGGCCGCGGTTGCGGCGCTGGGCTGCGGCGATCTGACCGTGAAAATTCCCTGGGCAGCACCCGCGCAGGTCCCGGATAGTTCCGAACTGGGCGCCAAAACCGACCGGCTGGCAAGGGATTTTGCCGGTAATTTCAGGGAAAGGTTTTCATTGCATCCTGAATCGCTGGTGACGGTTGGCAATATTCGCGTCCCGACATTGCGTTGTGGGCAGGTCGCGCTCAACCTGGAAACCGCGATCGTCGACCGGTTCAGCGAAAGCAGCGGCGGGGTGGCCACGATTTTTGCATTGCGCGGAAACGACTTGGTGCGGATCACGACCTCCCTGAAGAAGCCCGACGGCTCGCGTGTGATCGGAACCATGCTTGACAATGCCGGAGCCGTTTACCAGAAACTGAAACAGGGAGAGAGCTTCGTTGGAACGGCGCAGCTGTTCGGCAAGAGTTACATGACCCGCTATGACCCGCTGAAGAGCATGGAAGGAGAGATCATTGGCGCGCTGTTCGTCGGGCTGGAGCTGGTCCAGGGCCGTATCAGCGGCGATGAAATCCACACCCTGGCGAGCGGGGTCAATTCCGTTGCAACGGAATTCAGGGGATTTGTATCCGGATTGACCAAGTCGGCAGATTTGGTGGCCAGTGCCGCAACAGCGTTGGCAGTCAACACCGAAAAGGTGGCGGACAGTTCCAGGCAACAGAGCGAAGCGGCCGGCACAATGGCCGCCGCCGTCGAACAGGTGACGGTCAGTATCGGTCAAGTTGCCGATCATGCCAGTGCGACCGAGAAGATTTCCCGGGAAACCTTTGATTTATCAGAAGGCGGCGAGCAAGTTGTCCGGGAAGCGGCGGGGGAAATTGCAAGGATCGCCTCTGCGGTCAATGTCCTGTCCAAAGTGATTGCCTCATTGGGCGAGCATTCCGCCGAAATTGGCGGCATTGTGCAAGTCATCAAGAAGATCGCCGACCAGACCAACCTGCTAGCCTTGAATGCGGCCATCGAGGCTGCGCGCGCAGGAGAACAGGGACGGGGTTTTGCCGTGGTTGCCGATGAGGTGCGTAAACTTGCCGAGAACACGATGAACGCAACGGAGCGGATTGCCGGCATGATAGACAACATCAAGGAGCAAATCAGCGCCGCGGGGGCCAGCATGAATGAAAGCCAGACTCAGGTGCAGTTGGGTGTTGAATTGGCGGAACAGGCGCGGGACTCGCTCGGAAAGATCAGCAAGGAAACCCATCACACGCTCGGGATGGTCAGGGAAATCAGTGCCGCGACCCGGGAACAAAGCGTCGCCAGCAGCGAGATTGCCCGAAATGTCGAGCACGTCGCGCAGATGAACGACGTGAACACCTCGGTGATCGTGCAACTGGCCGGTTCGGCAACCCAGCTGGAGCAGATGTCCTCCAACCTGCAAAACATGGCGAACCGTTTCAGGCTATAGCAGGCGTCGCCGGCGCCCATGTATTTCCGTGTGGCCGGGGCAAGACTGCCGGCATGTTGCGTTGGCGATTAAAGGAATCAGCTATGGAGTCAGCGTCGGCTCCGCGCCCTTAGGAAACAACACCCACATCTGGCCGGTCTGCTTCATCCTTCCCGCCTGGACTGCGGCTTGGTCGCCAAACCCCCAGAAGAAATCCCCGCGCACCGCACCCTTGATTGCGCCGCCGGTATCCTGCGCCAGCATCAGGCGGTTCAACGGCTGGGCGGTATCCGGATAAGTCGTGGAAATGAACACCGGCGCGCCCAGCGGAATGGTGCGCGGATCCACAGCCAGGCTGTATTGGTCGGTCAGCGGCACGCCCAGAGCGCCCAGCGGGGCCGGCAGGTCATTGGGCAATTCGCGGAAGAACACATAGCTGGAATTTTGTTCCAGCAGGCTGTCCATCTGATCGGGGTGTTGTTCGGCCCATTGTTTGATGCCTTGCATGGAAGCATTTTCGAGTTTGATCCCGCCCATTTCGACCAGTTTCTTGCCGATGGAAGTGTAGGGGTATCCGTTCTGGTCGGCATAGCCGACCTTCACGATGCTGCCGTCCGGCAATTCGATGCGTCCCGAGCCCTGGATCTGCAGGAAGAACAGGTCGACCGCGTTGTCCACCCAGAACAATTCGTGCCCGTGCAACGGGGCCTTGCCGCTGTCGATCTCGCTGCGGTTGTAATAAGGCACGACGCGGTTGCCCTGCAGCCGTCCGCGCAGGCGCAACTCCTTCAGTTGCGGATACGCGTCGCCCAGGTCGATGGTCAGCAGATCATCCGGAACCCCGTATAGCGGATACCGGAAGCGCGCAGTCTTGACGCGGCTGCCATAGAGCTTCGGTTCATAGTAGCCGGTGAACAATCCCTGTGACGTCCCGTCCGGGTTGTACACCTGGTAGGGCGTGAAGTCTTGCTCGAAGAATGCATGCAGCGCGCTGTTGTCGGGCTGCGTCATTTGATCGGCCTGGGAACATACGGTTTGCCAGCCAGGCTTGTTCTTGAGCACGTTGCAGCTTTGCCAGAAGGCAGCCCAGGCGGGTTGCAGGTCTACGGTTTGCCAATCCGGCAGCATCTCCCACTTGCTGACCGAAAACGGCGGGTAAGGCTGGGCGGGAAGCTGCATGGCGGGCTTTACGGCGGTCGGTCGGGGTGTCGTGCAGGCGGCAAGCAAGACCAGTGGCAGGAGCGCGGCTTGAATCAGCGCACGGAAAGAACAGGGGTGGCGGGCCGTTTGGCTGTTGCGATTCGACCGCTTGGCGGATCGGCCCGCAGCCGTGTCAGTCGGACGACCGGATGTCTGATTCATTACCATGATCAATGCAGGACACGCGGAACACTCAATACGAATAGCGGAATCTGTACCTCGAACTGGGCGCCATCATCGGTCTGCATCTGGTAACTGCCGCGCATCGTTCCCACCTGGGTTGTCAGCACCGTGCCGCTGGTATATTCGAAGCTCTGGCTCGGCTTGAGCAAGGGCTGTTCGCCGACCACGCCCTGCCCGCGAACCTCCTGCACATGGTTGTTGGCATCGGTGATGATCCAGTGGCGGCTGATCAGCTTGGCTGGGGTTTGGCCGAGATTGGTGATGGTGATGGTGTAGGAAAACACGAAACGGTTGTCCGCTTCATCGGATTGATCCGGCAGGTAATTCACCTGTGTCTGTATCACGACGCCATGTTGATTGATTTCTTCCATGCGCTGCATTTGAACCGATTTTCGCTTGTGTCGCAAGGGCTTCGCGGTGTTTTTATGCTAATCTTCGCGGGTATTTTTGACCGAAAAAATCTATGAACGGATATTTGAAACGCATACTTAACGCCCGCGTCTATGATGTGGCGATTGAAACCCCGCTGGAAATCGCGCCCAATCTCTCGGCGCGCATCGGCAACACGGTTTTGCTCAAGCGCGAGGATATGCAGCCGGTATTCTCGTTCAAGCTGCGCGGCGCATACAACAAGATGGCGCAGCTCACGCCGGAACAGTTGAAACGGGGAGTCATCGCCGCCTCGGCGGGGAACCATGCCCAGGGCGTGGCGCTCAGCGCCCAGAAGCTCGGCTGCAACGCCGTCATCGTGATGCCCACCACCACGCCGCAGATCAAGATCGACGCAGTCAAGGCGCGCGGCGCAAAAGTGGTGCTGAACGGCGATTCGTATTCAGATGCCTACCAGCACGCGCTCGGGCTGGAGAAGCAAAACAGGATGACTTTCGTGCATCCCTACGACGATCCGGACGTGATCGCCGGGCAGGGCACCATCGCGATGGAGATCCTGCGCCAGCATACCCGGCCCATCCACGCGATCTTCGTCCCGATCGGCGGCGGCGGGCTGATTTCCGGCGTGGCGGCTTACGTCAAGCTGCTCCGGCCGGAGATCAGGATCATCGGTGTGCAACCGGTGGATTCGGATGCGATGTATCGTTCTATAAGATCCAAGCGCCGCGTCACACTGGAGCATGTGGGCCTGTTCGCCGACGGTGTGGCGGTGAAGCAGGTCGGGACCGAGACTTTCCGGCTGTGCCGCAAAGTGGTCGACGAAATCATCCTGGTGGATACCGATACGGCGTGCGCCGCACTCAAGGATGTGTTCGAGGACACCCGCTCCATCCTCGAGCCGGCGGGTGCGCTGTCGATCGCGGGTGCCAAGCTGTATGCCGCACGCGAGCAGCTCAAAGGCGAGACGCTGGTCGCCATCGCCAGCGGCGCGAACATGAATTTCGATCGGCTGCGTTTCGTCGCGGAGCGTGCCGAGATCGGTGAAAAGCGCGAAGCGATCCTGGCCGTCACGATACCCGAAACACCGGGCAGCTTTCGGAAGTTCTGCACGCTGCTCGGCCAGCGCAACATCACCGAGTTCAATTACCGCTATGCCGACCCGAAAGCGGCGCATGTGTTCGTCGGCATCCAGGTGCGCGATCAGCTCGAAACCGGCGAGCTGGTCGGGAAGCTGCAGCGCAATAAGCTCGACACGCTGAATCTCAGCGACAATGAAATGGCCAAGCTGCATTTGCGCCATCTGGTCGGCGGCCACGCCCCCGCGGCGAAGGACGAGATCATGTTTCGCTTCGAATTCCCGGAGCGCCCCGGCGCGCTGATGAACTTCCTGAACAGCATGAACCACAACTGGAACATCAGCCTGTTCCACTACCGCAACCATGGCGCGGATTACGGCCGGGTGCTGGTCGGCATGCAGGTGCCGCATCACGACAAAATGGCGCTCAAGACCTTTCTCGACAAGCTCGGCTACCGTTACTGGGACGAGAGCGCGAATCCGGCCTATCGCCTGTTCCTGGGCTGACCGCAACATGACGGCTGCGCCGCCCATCACCAAATCCGGCATCCGCAAACTACTGCTCGCGCAGCGCGAACAACTTCCCGCTGCAACACGCGCCGCCCATAGCGCGGCAATCAGCGACCGGTTGTTGCAACTCCCCGCATACCGTCAAGCCGCCACGGTTCTGGGTTACATGAATTTCGGCACGGAGTTCGCCAGCGAGTTCTGGGTCAGGCAGGTGTTGGCGGATGCCAAAAAATTGGTGCTGCCGCGGGTCAATCACCATACCAACCAGCTTGACCTGTATCGGGTGGACGATCCGGAAAACCAGCTCGCGAGCGGATTGTGGGGGATACGCGAGCCGATTGTCGAACGCTGTGAGCGGCTGACTGCGCTAAATGAGGTAGAATTCGCCCTGCTGCCGGGGGTGGCATTTACCCGTGATGGCGCTCGGCTGGGCTATGGCGGGGGCTTTTATGACAAGCTCTTGGCCCGTATGGCCCTCCGGCCCGTTTTGGGGGCGGCGGCTTTTGAATTGCAGATTGTCGAACGAATGCCCCAGGAACCGACCGATGTTAAAGTCGAGTGGATCATCACCGAGCGGGAAACGATCGCTTGTGCGGCGAACGGGATTCCCTGAAATTACGTTGAAATAACAGAAAGAACGGAACGATGGCATCATTACCCGATTACGATCCGCAGGAAACCCAGGAATGGCTGGACGCGCTTGAGTCAGTGCTGGAGAACGAAGGCGCGGAACGCGCCCATTTCCTGCTCGAGCAACTGATGGACAAGGCGCGCAGTTCCGGCGCAAGCATGCCGTTCAGTCCGGTCACACCCTATCGCAACACCATTCCGGTCAGCGAGGAGCAGCGCTCCACCGGCAACCAGGACTTGGAACACCGCATCCGCGCCTGGATGCGCTGGAACGCGATGGTGCTGGTGTTGAATGCCAACCGCGATTCTTCCGAGCTGGGCGGTCATATCGCCAGCTTTGCGTCTGCGGCCACTTTGTACGATGTGGCCTTCAATCATTTTTTTCACGGCAAGACCGACACCCACGGCGGCGACCTGGTGTATTTTCAGGGGCATTCGTCGCCCGGGGTTTATGCGCGCGCCTTCCTGGAAGGGCGGATCAGCGAGGAGCAGATGTACAAATTCCGCCAGGAATCCGAGGGCGGCGGACTGTCCTCTTATCCGCATCCGTGGCTGATGCCGGACTTCTGGCAGTTTCCCACGGTGTCGATGGGCCTCGGCCCGCTGATGGCGATCTACCAGGCGCGCTTCATGAAATATCTTGAACATCGCGGCATGGCGGAAACCGCAGGGCGCAAGGTGTGGGCATACCTTGGTGACGGCGAGACCGATGAACCGGAGTCGCTGGGCGCCGTTTCGATGGCCGGGCGAGAAAAGCTCGATAACCTGATCTTCGTGGTCAACTGCAACCTGCAGCGGCTCGACGGCCCGGTGCGCGGCAACGGCAAGATCATCCAGGAACTCGAAGGCGTGTTTCGCGGTGCGGGCTGGAACGTGATCAAGGTGGTGTGGGGCAACCAGTGGGACAGGCTGCTCGCCAAGGACAAGAACGGCCTGTTGCAGAAGCGCATGCAGGAAGCGGTGGACGGCGATTACCAGACCTACAAGTCGAAGGACGGCGCCTACGTGCGCGAGCATTTCTTCGGCAAATACCCGGAGTTGCTGGAGATGGTCGCGGATATGTCCGATGACGAGATCTGGCGTTTGAACCGCGGGGGCCACGATCCGCGCAAGGTGTTTGCAGCCTATGCGGCGGCCAGCAAGCATGCCGGCCAGCCGACCGTGATCCTGGCCAAGACCGTGAAGGGCTACGGTATGGGCCAGGCGGGCGAAGGCCAGAATATCACCCACCAGCAGAAGAAGATGGCCGGCGAGGTGCTGCTCAAATTCCGCGACCGATTCAATATTCCGCTGAACGACGAACAGGTCGCCAGCCTGAATTTCTACCGTCCGCCCGAGGACAGCCTAGAGATGAAATATCTCAGGGAGCGCAGCAAGGCGATGGGCGTGGTCCCGCAGCGCATACCGGTCAGCGAGCCGCTGCAGATCCCCGGCCTGGAGGCTTTCGATGCGTTGCTGAAGGGCACCGAGGAACGCGAGATATCGACCACGATGGCCTTCGTGCGCCTGCTCGGCATCCTGGTAAAGGACAAGAACATCGGCAAACGTATCGTGCCCATCGTTCCCGATGAATCGCGCACATTCGGCATGGAAGGCATGTTCCGCCAGCTCGGCATCTACTCGCAAGTCGGGCAGCTTTACACGCCGCAGGACGCCGACCAGCTGATGTTCTACAAGGAAGATCAGAACGGGCAGATATTGCAGGAAGGCATCAACGAGGCTGGCGCGATGTCGTCGTGGATCGCCGCCGCCACCTCGTACGCCAACCATGGCGTGGCGATGCTGCCGTTCTATATCTATTATTCGATGTTCGGTTTTCAGCGTGTCGGCGATCTGGCCTGGGCTGCCGGCGACCTGCGCGCGCGCGGCTTCCTGTTGGGAGGTACGGCGGGCCGCACCACGCTGAACGGCGAAGGTCTGCAGCACGAGGACGGCCACAGCCACCTGATGTCGGCAACCATCCCGAACTGCGTTTCCTACGATCCGGCTTTCGCCTATGAACTCGCCGTGATCATCCACGACGGCATGCGCCGCATGTATGTCGAACAGCAGGATGTGTTCTATTACCTCACTGTGATGAACGAAAACTACGCCCACCCGGCGATGCCCAAGGGCGCCGAAGCCGCGATCATCAGGGGCATGTACTTGTTCAGGGAAGGAAAGCCAAAAGGGCAAGGGACAAAGGGCAAGGGACAAGGAGAGCAGCCGACCGTTCAACTGATGGGCAGCGGCACCATCCTGCGCGAGGTGATCGCGGCCGCGGAATTGCTGGAGAAGGATTTCGGCGTCGCATCGGATATCTGGAGCGTTACGAGCTTCACCGAATTGCGCCGCGATGGGATTGATTGCGAGCGCTGGAACATGCTGCATCCGGAGCAAAAGCCGCGCATCAGCTATGTCGAGCAGTGCATGTCCGGACGCAGCGGCCCGGTGATTGCCGCGACCGATTACATGCGCTCGTTCGCCGACCAGATCCGCGGCTTCCTGCCCCAAGATCACAAGGGGCACTTCAAGGTGCTGGGCACGGACGGATTCGGCCGCTCCGATACGCGCAAGAAACTGCGCAAGTTCTTCGAGGTGGATCGCCACTACGTTGCTGTTGCCGCGCTCAAGGCATTGGCCGATGAAGGCACGGTCAAGGCCGGCGTGGTCAGCAAGGCGATCAAGCTGTACAACATCAATCCAGATAAACCGAACCCGACAACAGTTTAGGGCTGGCAGGAGATACACGTGGCAGAAATCAAGCAGGTATTGGTTCCGGATATCGGTGACTACAAGGATGTGAGCATCATCGAGGTGATGGTGAAGGCCGGCGATACGATCAATGCCGAGGACAATCTGGTCACGCTGGAAACCGACAAGGCGGCGATGGAAGTGCCGTCGCCCTATGCCGGCGTGGTCAAGGAGATGAAAGTCAAGGTCGGCGACAAGGTATCGCAGGGCTCGCTGATTTTATTGCTGGAAAGCGGCGAAGCGGCAAGTGCCCCGCAGGCGGGTAAGCAGGCTGCGCCCGCGCCGTCTGCACCGACGGTTGCCGTTGCACCGGTTGTGGCTTCGGATGCGGCCAAGCCTGCAACGGCGCCGGTGATCGGCCAGGCACCGCAACCTGCCGTGACGGATGCACCTGCGGGCAAAGCCCACGCGAGCCCGGCGATACGCCGTTTCGCACGGGAGCTGGGCGTGCAGATCGCGCAGGTCAGGGGCAGCGGCGAGAAGGGCCGGGTCACCCGGGACGACGTGCAACTGTTCGTGAAGTCGGCACTGGCGCAACCGTGCGGTACGCCGGGCGGCAACGGTCTGCAGGTGCCGGCGATGCCGGTGGTGGATTTCGCCAGGTTCGGCGCGATCGAGACCAGGCCGCTGTCGCGCATCAAAAAGATCTCCGGCGCCAACCTGCACCGCAACTGGGTGACCATCCCGCACATCACCCAGTTCGACGAGGCCGACATCACCGAAATGGATGTATTCCGCAGGGAGCTGGGCGAGGAATACGCCAAACAGAACATCAAGATCACGCCGATGGCCTTTCTGGTCAAGGCGGTTGTCGTGGCGCTGAAAAAGTTCCCGGAATTCAATGCGTCGCTGGATGCCGGCGGCGAGAACCTGGTGCTGAAGCAATACTTCCACATCGGGGTGGCGGTCGATACGCCGGACGGGCTGATGGTGCCGGTGCTGCGCGATGCGGACAAGAAAGGCATCGTGCAGATCGCCAAAGAGCTGGGAGAGATCAGCGCCCGCGCCCGGGACAAGAAGATCACCGCCGCCGAGATGCAGGGCGGCTGTTTCTCGATTTCCAGCCTGGGCGGGATCGGCGGTACGGCATTCACGCCGATCATCAACGCGCCCGAGCTGGCGATCCTCGGCGTATCCAAGGCGGTCATCAAACCGATGCATCAGGATGACACCTTCGTGGCGCGTCTGATGCTCCCGCTGTCACTGTCGTACGACCATCGCGTGATCGACGGGGCCGCCGCGGCCCGCTTTATCGTGTTTCTCTCGCAAGTGCTGGCGGATACCCGCCGGCTTGCGTTGTAATCGCTGGCCTGTAATCCCCGACATTGCCAGCGGTGAACAAAAAAGCAATCGGTATCCTGGGCGGCACGTTCGACCCTATCCATTACGGGCATCTGCGTCTTGCCGAAGAGATGCTTGAACTGGCGCATCTGCGGCAGATACGTTTCATCCCGGCCGGTACGCCGCCGCATCGGGATGTACCGCAGGCTTCCGCCCCTCATCGCAGCACGATGGTGCGGCTGGCGATCGCCGATCAACCGGCGTTCGTGCTCGACGAGCGGGAAGCTGCGCGCAGCACGCCGTGTTATACCGTGGACACGCTGCGCGAATTGCGCGCCGAGCTGGGGGCGGACCAGCCACTCTGTCTGCTGATGGGCGGCGATGCGTTTTTGCAACTCGATACATGGCACGAATGGGAACAGTTGTTCGAGCTGGCGCATATCGTGGTGGGTTACCGCCCGGGGTTCACGCTGGAGGACCGCATTCACGCCTCCGACCCAGCATTGCGCCGCGATTACCAGCAGCGCTTGTGCGCTGCGGATGCATTGGCTAAGCGGCCGGCCGGCGGAGTCGCCGAGCTGGCCATTCCCAAGCTGGAAATCTCCGCGACGCTGATCCGCAGCCGCGTGGCGGAAAATCGCAGCATACGCTATCTGCTACCCAACACGGTGGCCGATTATATTCACCAACATCACCTATACGAGCATGCTAAATACTGAAGAAAAAACCAGAGCCGTCATCGCCGCGCTTGAAGACGTCAAGGCGCAAAACATCACCGTGATCGACACCAGCAAACTCAGCCCGATGTTCGAGCGCATGGTCATCGCCAGCGCCAACTCCACCCGGCAGACCAAGGCGCTTGCCGACAACGTGGTGGTCAAGCTCAAGGAGCTCGGCGAAAGGATCTACGGCCGCGAGGGTGAGGAAAGCGGGGAGTGGATACTGGTCGATCTTGGCGAAGTGCTGGTGCACATCATGCAGCCGGCCGTCCGCGATTACTACAATCTCGAGGAGCTGTGGAACAAGGCACAGGCGGCCCGGCCAAAATTGGCAAAAGCTCCCAAGTAAAAACGAAGGCATAAATGCATAAACCCGCAGAGAACACAGGGGTCAGGGAAATAAGCGGGTTCCACATGCACTTCTTCTGCGAACTCTGTGTTCCCTGTTGCCTGGCTTCTGGATTTTAAGGATGAAACTCATCATCTTGTCCGTCGGCCACAAGATGCCGGACTGGATCACGGCTGGCTTCAACGAATATGTCAGGCGCATGCCGCGTGAAGCGCAGATTTCGCTGGTGGAAATCAAACCCGAACCGCGCACCACCGGCAGGACTACGGTGCAGATCATGGAGGCCGAAGCCCGGCGCATTCTCGCCGCGCTGCCGCAAAATTGCCGGCGCATCGCGCTGGATGAGCATGGCACCCAGCCCACCACCAGGCAGCTGGCCGCGCAGATGCAGGAATGGATGCGCGAGAGCGGCGATGTCGCCTTCATCATCGGGGGCGCCGACGGTTTGCATGAATCGGTCAAGCGGGCTGCGCAGCAACTGCTCGCGCTGTCTGCGCTGACACTGCCGCACGCTTTCGTCAGGGTGCTGCTGGCAGAACAGTTGTACCGGGCGCACAGCTTGTTGCACAATCACCCCTACCACCGCGAATAGCATCCGCGGGATCAACCGGGACTGATACTCATATGCGCATCATCCAGCCACACATCTACTTGGCCTCGCAGAGTCCGCGGCGGCGCGAACTGCTGAAACAGATCAGCGTCAATTTCGAGATGCTGCTGTTGCGCTCGGATCCGCGCCGCGATATTTCGGTGGACGAGACACCACATCCCGGCGAGCAGCCGGACAGCTACGTTCGGCGGGTCGCCCAGGCCAAGGCCGAATCGGGGTACGCCGCGCTCAGATTCCGCAATCTGCCGCCGTTTCCGGTACTGGCCGCCGATACCGCTGTATCGCTGGACGGACAGATCTTCGGCAAGCCCGATTCCGCCGAGCATGCAGCCGCGATGCTGCAACAGCTTTCGGGACGCGAGCATCAGGTGCTCAGCGCGGTCGCGGTCGTGCTGGACCAGCATATCGAGGTCGCAGTTTCCAGCTCGACGGTGCGCTTTGCAACACTCAGCGAAGATCGCATCCGCCGCTATCTGCATACGCGCGAGTACACCGACAAGGCCGGCGGCTATGCGATACAGGGGCAGGCTGGCGCATTCATCGAACATCTTTCCGGCAGTTACTCGGGCGTGATGGGTTTGCCGCTGTTCGAGACCGTGCAGCTGCTGCAGCGCTTTGATTACCCCACGCCGTAATCGTCACTGAACCCGGACAATATCGAACACAATGAGTGAAGAGATACTGATCAACGTTACCCCCCAGGAAACCCGCGTCGCGGTGATGCAGCTCGGCGTGGTGCAGGACCTGCACATCGAGCGGGGCAGCAGCCGCGGTATCGTCAGCAACGTGTATCTGGGCAAGGTCAAGCGCGTGCTGCCCGGCATGCAATCGGCCTTCATCGATATCGGGCTGGAGCGTTCGGCGTTTCTGCATGTGGTGGATATCTGGGAAAACAACCATAACGTCGAGACTGCCAAACCGATCGAAAAGTTGCTGTCGGAGGGGCAGTCCCTGCTGGTGCAGGTCATCAAGGAACCGATCGGCACCAAGGGTGCGCGGCTGTCCACCCAGCTCAGCATCGCCGGCCGTTTGCTGGTATACCTTCCGCAGGAAACGCACGTCGGCGTATCGCAGCGCATCGAAAGCGTGGAGCAGCGCGATGCTTTGCGCGCCAGGCTGCAGGCCGCGCTGCCGGCCGAGCATCAGGGTGGCTACATCATACGCACCGTGGCGGAAGCGGCGGCAGAACTGGATTTTGCCGCCGACATCGCCTATCTGGACAAGCTGTGGGGCAATTTGCAGGCCATCGCGAAATCCGCCAGTGCGCCGCAGCTGGTGTACCAGGAGCTCGACATCAGCCTGCGCGTGCTGCGCGATTTTGTCGGCAGCGACACCGTGCGCATCGTGGTCGATTCGCGCAGCACCTATCAGCGGATGCTGGAATTCGCGCAGGCCTACAATTCGGTCGCGAGCGGAAAGCTGGAGCACTATTCCGGCTCGCGCCCGCTGTTCGACCTGCATGGCGTGGAAGAAGAGATCGAGCGCGCGCTGTCCAAGCGTGTCGACCTGAAATCCGGGGGTTATCTGATCATCGACCAGACCGAGGCGCTGACCACGATCGACGTGAATACCGGCGGATACGTCGGGTTGCGCAGTTTCGACGACACCATCTTCAAGACCAATCTGGAAGCCACACAGGTGATTGCCCGGCAATTGCGCTTGCGCAATCTGGGCGGCATCATCATCTGCGATTTCATCGACATGGATACGCAGGAACACCGCGATGCCGTGCTGGAGGAATTCAGGAAAGCCCTGTCCCGCGATCACACTAGAATTACGGTAAGCGGCTTCTCGTCGCTGGGGCTGGTGGAAATGACCCGCAAGCGCACCCGCGAGAGCCTGGCGCATGTGATGTGCGAATCTTGCCCGACCTGTCAGGGACGGGGCGAGGTAAAGACCGCGCAGACTGTGTGCTACGAGATCCTGCGCGAGATCCTGCGCGAAGCACGCCAGTTCAATGCGCGCGAATACCGCATCCTCGGATCGCAGCAGGTGATCGATCTGTTTCTGGACGAGGAATCACAGGCGCTCGCGATGCTTTCCGACTTCATCGCAAAGCCTATCTCGATGCAGGTCGAGACGTTATACGGCCAGGAACAATATGACGTGATTCTGATGTAAGGCGCCTTGACGGCCTCGAATATCAAAGGATGAAAAAAATGACAAACAAAGCCATCGCGATCGCTATATTCGCCCTGATCCTGCTGGCCGGCGGGTGCGGCCAATCCGGTTCGCAGCAGGGTGCGCTTGCGGCCAGGCAGACGACGGCACAGGACACGTCAGCATTGTGCCCGGCTATCGAGGGCACCGGACTCATCAAACAATGCACAGTCAACAGCCAAGACAAGACGGTGCACGTCGTGATCGACAATAACGACGACCAAGTTGCAAGAAGTACTTGCGCTGACGTCGTCAGCAGGATGGCCCAATCAAACGCCGGTTTGTCCGCGCAATGGATGCTGCAGGTATATTCCCCGTATCGGGACGACAAGCCGCTGGCTGCCTGTCCGCTGCATTAGCAGCCTGTTCAGGCACTGCACAATACGGATTCCACCTCCTGCGAAAGCAGTGTCCTGTGCTCTAGCTTCCGTAGTGTGTCAGGAAATCGGCTGATCCTCGTCGGAAGGCAAGGTCGTCATCGCCAGCTCTAGGTTGGAGGCCAGGTTGCGGGCATATTTTGCCGCCTCGAACAGATGGAGCGACTCGTAGGATTTGGCTTTTTGCCGAAAGTTGTCGATATCGTCCGCCAGCACCTTTCTTGTTTCGTCTTTGCTCATTTCGTTGCTCCTGGATTGATTGATAACACGGCAAAGTACATCCGTTGATTTTTGTTGCTTGCTATTTCCGGCCATGGCTGTTGCCGGGAGTGTTCACTTTTTTTCGCGCATTAATTCTTCAACATCCTCGATCTTGTCATAGAGCAGGTTGAGCCTGCGTGCGAGGCCCTGGATTTCGGTATGTGCCCTCCGGTTCACGTCAAAGTCGAGTTCGTTGCGCAGGCGGTCCTTCTTGTCCTGGCGATTCTGGCTCATCATGATAACGGGGGCCTGTATCGCCGCCAGCATCGACAAGAACAGGTTGAGCAGAATGAACGGGTAAGGATCCCATGCGGCGCCCTTCAATTCGATATTGATGAGCGTATACACAAGGAGCACCAGTCCGAATATGATGATGAAGTTCCAGGAACCGCCGAATGAGGCAACCACATCGGCAATTCGTTCCCCGAAAGTCTGGGATTCTTCATATATTTCGTTCGGGTTGCGCGCAGACCGCAAGCGGACCAGTTTTTCGGCGGCGTGGAACTGCCTGCCCATCACCTTCATGATATCCAGTCCGGCGTCGGGTTTGTTGCGCAGCAGCACGGTGATGTCATTGAGATCCAGTTCGATGCACAGAGATTCCTCCACGGCCGTGGCCTCTGTTTGGTGGGGCGTCTGGGCAAGCATCGATGCGAAACCGAAAACATCCCCGTTGATCGGTTCGTCCAGCAATACGATTTGGTTGTCGTCATCGATGGTCGAGACCTGGACCGCTCCGGACACCAGGATATATGCGCGGTTGCTCGGATCGCCTATCTTGTAAATCCGCTGGCGCGGGGCAAACTTGCACAGTTCGACCTGGCTGGCGAGGACAGCCAGTTCCTCCTTGTCGAGCAGGGAGAATAGCGAGACATCCTGAATGACTTCGGGGTTACAGGGCATAGACCACCTGGCACTTTCCTAAGTTCTATGTACAAATGCTGAGTCAACTTGCTGATGCATCGTTAAGATTTCAAGACGGCGCTTCTGCCTGTTTTGTCTCGGCGCGCGGTCCTGTATTGCTTGCCGCTCCAGATGCTCACTTTTCGTCACGGGCATCCATGACGCGGATCGCTTCACCCTCGATGATGTTGCCACTGCTTGCATCATTCTCGGCCATCTCGTTCTCTATTGCGGCGCCGCGGGGCGGATAGGCGCGCATCTGCTTTCGCAACTCGCGGGTTTTCCACCAGAGGTAACCCCAGCCCAGCGTGCCGGCGACCAGTACCACCGCAACCAGCACCACCGAGAACATCAACGCCAGACCGAACACCGCCGCGGTTGCGGCAACAGCGGCCAGATTGCGCAACGGATTGGCCAGGTTTGCGGCGTTATGGGGGAGATTTCTCATTTATTCCTGTTCCCGACAGATCGCGTTGGCGGAAGCGTTCCTATCTGCCGATTAGTAAAGCGGGGGCGATTTGTGTGGAATGTTGCCGGGTATCCAGTAGCAGACATAATCCGCTCCATCCTTGAATCCGCAACAGGTCAGCAACTCCCGGCTCTGGCACATCGAATCCAATGTTGTCCGCAGTTCAGCCAGTTCAGCGAGTTTATAGCGCTGCGCCAGCAACGACTGCAGGTTGCTCAGGTTAACCGGCATCTGGCTGGAAGACCCGGCCAATGCGGCGAGTATGATTTCGCGTATTCCGTGATTCGACATGCTCTTGTTGGCTTGAGTTCGCGATGGATAATTCACGGGCCCATGATACGCCGATGCAGCGGAAATTTCCGGACTTCGGTTGCCTGCGCATAGGGAGGTGCAAAAAAAATTCCGCCTGGTGCCCCGATCAGGGCACATTGCGGACGATGCAACGGGCAGCAGTTGCACCGGGAATTCCAGGCGCGGATCAATTACGCCGTGTTCCCCCGTTTTGTCCCAACCCCGGTCTTTGCGCCGACCCTGGCATTGAATTTCTCCCTGTCGATCACGAACCGCTCATGCCGTCCCCTGGAGATCAGATCCATCCCATCATGGGCCTGGACCGCAAATACCAGCCTTCTTCCTTCAACCTCGACCAGCTCGACGGTTGCGGTCACCTCCAGGCCGGGCGGTGTCGGGGCCTCATGGCTGACGTCGATGTGTGTTCCGAGCGTCTGTTCCCGCGGCCAGTCTATATGGGGGTTGATCGCCATGATGCAGGCCCATTCCAGAAATCCCACCAGGAAGCCGGTCGCAAAGACCTCCGGCATTGCCGCAAACTCTTCCGCTTCCGGATAGAGCGCGGGTACCGTTTTCGATCGGGGAACGACGAACCTGTGCTCGTATCGGATACCCGGTTGCAATGTCTCCTTCACTGGCCACCTCCGCGATGCCGTACTCGTTATTCCTTGGGCAACAGGTTTTCCGGTTCGACCGCGCTTCCGGTAACCGCCACCACCTTGTGACGCGACTGTCCGCCCTGTTTCAATTCGGCGTTGCGCAGCGGGACACCGAACATTTCCGCGATGTATTTCAGCAGCGCATCGTTGGCGCGTCCCCCGACGGGCTGGGCGGCCAGCCTGATCTTGAGCGCCTCGCCGTGCAAGCCGGCGATTTCGCTGCGCTTGGCACCCGGTTGAACATGCAGGGTGAGCATGATGGTGTCGCCGTTGCGGCGGTACCAGCCCGGTCCGGAGGACATTTACAGCAATCGCGCCGCCAGGCTTTCCAGCATCGCGATGGGCACCAGCAGGATGATTTGGCAAATCACCAGCAGCAGCAGCGGTGATAAATCGATGTTGCCGACCAGCGGCAGGATCCTTTGCAGCGGGCGAAGGAAACGATGGGTGATGGCCGCAAGCAGGGGGGCCAGCGGCGTATAGGGATTCACCCAGGACAGGATCGCTTGCGCAATCAGCGCACTCATCAGCAGGTAGACGCTGATTTTCATCAGTTTTACCGCGCTCAAGGCCAGCAATCCGAACAGCGGGACATGCACGAATGGGTATCCGTCCAACGCCAGGGTCAGGGCCAGATAGGCGAACTCCACGAGTAATGCAAGCAGCAGGCTCGAGCTGTCCAGTCCCCATACCGGCGGGATGAAACGGCGCGCGCGCAACACCGCAAAATTGCTGATCGCCATGACGAATTCGCCGAGCGGATTGCGCATCGGGGCGCGCAGCCATTGCATCAGAAACCGGAACAGCAGCACGCCGGCAAAACCCTGCAAAAAGATATCCAGCAAAAATTGTATCGTCTGGTTCAGCATCATGCTTTGCCCAGTTCCTCACCCATTTCGCGGGAGCGCGCGGCTGCAGTTTTGGCTGCCTCGATGATGTGCTGTTTCACGTGGTTGGCTTCCATGCTCAACAGCGCGCGCTCGGTGGTGCCGTTCTTCGACGTGACGCGTGCGCGCAACGTGGCAGGGTCTTCCGTGCTTTCACGTGCCAGCTTGGCCGCGCCAAAAGCGGTTTCCAGCGCCAGCTTGCGCGCGGTTGGCTCCGGCAGGCCCAGTTCCTTCCCGGCCTGCTCAAGCGCCTCGATGAAATAGAAAAAATAGGCCGGTCCGCTGCCGGAGACTGCGGTGACAGCATCCATGTCTTCCTCCCTTTGAATCCAGACAAATGACCCGACGGCACCCACGACGGTCTCGATATGATTGAGCTGCTGTTGCGTCAGCATCTCCTCAAGCGGATAGCTGTATATGCAAAGTCCTGTAATACCTGCTCCGACCAAGGCAGGCGTGTTCGGCATGGCGCGCACCAGCTTGTAGTTTGAGGTTGGAACTCGCATCCAACGCATCAGGTCGCTCAGCCGGATACCGGCGGCAATCGACAGCACAATCTGGCCGGAAAGCAATGGCCCAAGTTGGACTGCAACCGCTTCCATGTGTTGCGGCTTGACGGCCAACACCACAACATCGCTGTTTGCTATTGCCTGCCGGTTTTGCTCTGCAAACACGACAATTTTGTCGTAGGTCGATTTCAACCGTTCACGATTGGTCGCATCAATCTCCACCACGCTGATTTGCGCGGCAGAAAATCCCTTGCCGAGCAAGCCGCCGATCAAGGCGGTAGCCATGTTGCCGCCGCCGATAAAACAGATGTTCATTTATTGTTCCCCTTAAGTCCGCGCGCCGAAAATCGCGGTGCCAATCCGCACGATGGTCGCGCCTTCCGCGATCGCCGCGGCGAAATCATGCGACATGCCCATCGACAAAGTGTCCAGCTGCAAACCTTGCCGGTTCAGATCGTCGCGCAATTTGCGCAGCTGTGCGAAGGGCACGCGCTGCGCCGCGAAATCACCGCGGGGAGCGGGCACGGCCATCAAGCCGCGCAGTTTCAACCCGGGCAGATTGGCGATGGCGTGCGCCAGCCCGCTTGCCTCGTTTGGGGGCGCCCCGCTTTTTGTGTTCTCGCGGCTGATATTCACCTGCAGGCAGACCTGCAGCGGGGGCAAATGCGACGGCCGTTGTTCGGACAGGCGCTCGGCGATCTTCAGCCTGTCCACGCTGTGCACCCAGGCGAAATTTTCCGCAATGGCACGTGTTTTGTTGCTCTGGACCGGTCCGATGTAATGCCATTCGATGGCCAGGTCCTGCAGCGAGAGAATCTTTTCCAAAGCCTCCTGCACATAGCTTTCCGCAAAGCGGGTCTGCCCTGCATTGTATGCTTCGCGCAACATGCCCGTCGGGAAAGTCTTGCTGACCGCCAGCAGCATCACTTCGGCCGGGCGGCGGCCCGCCCCGGCAGCTGCCGCTGAAATGGCGTTGCGCACAGCTTGCAAGTTCGAAGCGATTGTTGTCATAATCCGGTACGCAAAAACTTCCGCAAAACATTCCAATTCGTGCGGCTCCGCGCCTTTCAGCGCGGAGCCGCCTCACCAAACCGGGACGATTATAATGGATATCACCGAACTGCTTGCCTTTAGCGTCAAGAACAAAGCTTCCGACTTGCATCTTTCCGCCGGCCTGCCGCCGATGATCCGCGTGCATGGCGACATCCGCAGGATCAACCTGCCGGCGATGGAGCACAAGGAAGTGCACGCCCTAGTTTATGACATCATGAACGACGGGCAGCGCAAGGCTTATGAGGAGAACAAGGAGATCGATTTCTCCTTCGAGGTTCCGGGGCTTGCTCGGTTTCGTGTCAACGCTTTCGTGCACAACCGCGGTGCGGGCGCGGTGATGCGGACCATTCCTTCCAAGATATTGTCGCTGGAAGACCTCAAGGCACCCAAGAGTTTCGAGGCGATTTCCGAATATCCGCGCGGCCTGGTGCTGGTCACGGGACCAACCGGCTCGGGCAAATCCACCACGCTCGCGGCGATGGTCAATCATCGCAACGAAACCGAGTTGGGGCACATCCTGACCGTGGAAGACCCTATCGAATTCGTTCACGAAAGTAAGAAGTGCCTGATCAACCAGCGCGAAGTCGGCCCGCATACCCTGTCATTCCAGAACGCGTTGCGCAGCGCGCTGCGTGAAGACCCGGACGTGATCCTGGTCGGCGAAATGCGCGATCTGGAGACCATACGCCTGGCGATGTCTGCCGCGGAAACCGGCCACCTCGTGTTCGGCACGCTGCACACCAGCTCGGCGGCCAAGACCATAGACCGTATCATCGACGTGTTCCCCGCAGACGAGAAGGAAATGGTACGCGCGATGTTGTCCGAATCCCTGCGCGCGGTGATTTCGCAGGCGCTGCTCAAGACCAAGGACGGAGCCGGCCGGGTGGCGGCCCATGAGATCATGATTTGCACCCCGGCGATCCGCAATCTGATCCGCGAAGCGAAAGTGCCGCAAATGTATTCTGCAATACAAACCGGCCAGGCTGTCGGCATGCAGACGCTGGACCAGTGTCTTGCCACGCTGATCCGGGAAAACAAGATCACCCCTGCGGAAGCGCGCTCCAAGGCGGCAAACAAGGATTCGTTCCCCGGCTAATCAACATCTGGAAATCAGGAGCATTCAATGGAAAGAGACCAGGCCACCGAACTGATACACAACCTGCTGCGCGGCATGATCAGCAAAAAGGCATCCGACCTGTTCATCACGACGGGCTTCCCGCCTGCCTTCAAGATTGACGGGAAAATGACCCCGGTCTCCAGCCAGGCCCTTTCGATCCAGCATACGCAGGAACTGGCCCGCAGCATCATGAACGACCGCCAGGCATCGGAATTCGAGTCGACGCATGAATGCAATTTCGCGATCAGCCCGCACAGTATCGGCCGTTTTCGTGTCAATGTGTTCATGCAGCAGCAGCGCGTCGGCATGGTGCTGCGCACCATAACGACCCAGATACCCGATCTCGACCAGCTGGGCATGCCGCCGGTGCTCAAGGACATCGTGATGACCAAGCGCGGCCTGGTGATCGTGGTCGGCGGTACCGGTTCGGGGAAGTCGACCACGCTGGCCGGCATGATCGGGCACCGCAACAGGAACAGCTACGGCCATATCATCACCATCGAGGACCCGGTGGAGTATGTCCACGACCATATCAACTGCATCATCACGCACCGCGAGGTGGGGGTTGACACCGAGTCCTGGCATAACGCGCTGAAGAATACCCTGCGCCAGGCACCCGATGTGATATTGATCGGGGAAATCCGCGACCACGAAACGATGGAATATGCCGTTGCATTTGCCGAAACCGGGCACCTTTGCCTGGCCACGCTGCACGCCAACAGTTCCAACCAGGCGCTAGATCGCATTATCAACTTCTTTCCCGAAGAGCGGCGCGCGCAGCTGCTGATGGACCTTTCGCTCAACGTGAAGGCATTCATATCGCAGCGCCTAATCCCGAAAAAGGACGGGGAGGGGCGCGTTGCCGCGATGGAGATCATGCTCAACTCGCCGCTGATCGCCGACATGATCTTCAAGGGTGAAGTGAACCAGATCAAGGGCGTCATGGCGCAATCGCGCGAACTGGGCATGGAGACCTTTGACGGCTCGCTGTTCAGTCTGTATGAAGCAGGCAAGATATCCTATGAGGAAGCGTTGAGGAACGCCGACTCGGTCAATGACCTGCGCCTGCGCATAAAACTGGAAAGCAAGCTGACTACAGACCGGAACCTGATGAGCGGTACCGAAAATATGCAGCTTGATTGAGTTGATGCCGATAGGCGCCGGCGAACACCGCGACGCCTAGGCCATCAGCCCGGCGCGGTCTTGCCGGAAGTTGACATGCCGGACTTCCCGGGACGGTTGCTTCCGGATACGATCCTGTATTCCAGCAAGCGGCATTCGATCGCGCCGTTGAACAGCGGTGTGCGTTTCGAGGGAGACAGCCGCATCAGTTTTAATATGGCCTTGTCGGCAGTGAAAAGATAGGCCGTCCATCCGCCGAATTTCCTTTTCAGCGCATCGCCAAGCTTGGGGTAAAGTTCGGCCAGCTCATCCAGTTCGCCCATGCGTTCGCCGTAGGGCAGGTTCGCCACCAGTATGCCATGCTCGGCGGGCGCGGAGATTTCCAGCACGTTTGCCTGTTTCAGTTCGACGCATTCCAACAGGCCTGCCTCTTCCAGATTCCGCGATGCGGCCTTCAGCGCATCACCGTACAGGTCGCTGCCATACAGCTTCAGCGGTTTGGCCGGCAGTTGGGCCGCAATTGCCTGTTCGCGCATCCGGGCCCACAGCGCCGCATCGAAATTCTTCAGCTTCTCGAACGCAAAACCGCGCGTGATACCGGGCTGGATGTTGAGCGACATCTGTGCCGCCTCGATCAAGAATGTGCCGCTGCCGCACATTGGGTCGAGCAGCGGTGTGCCGGGCTGCCAGCCCGCCAGGCGGAGGATTCCCGCGGCCAGGTTCTCGCGCAGCGGCGCGATATTGGTGTGCGAGCGCACGCCGCGCTTGAACAGCGCGTCTCCGGAAGTGTCCAGATACAGTATCAGCTTGTCGTCCTCGATGAACACATGGATGCGCGCATCAGGTTCCAGCGTGTCCACGCTGGGACGCTCGTTGCAGTGGGCGCGGAAGCGGTCGCATACCGCGTCCTTGACCAGCAGCGTGATGTACTCCAGGCTTTTCAGCGGGCAGCGTATCGCGGTGGTGTTCACGCGTATCGTGCGGGTGACATCGAACCAGCGTTGCCACTGCAGTTCGAATGCAGCTTGGTAGATGTCCTGTTCGGTGCGGTAGCGGGTTTCCTTGACGCGCCACAGGATGCGGCTGGCGATGCGGCTCTCCAGATTGGCGCGGTAGCATAATGTCCAGTCGCCGGTGAAATGCACCCCGCCCTCGGTGCTGCGAACGTTTTGTCCGCCAAGGTGCTCCAGATCGGCAAGCAGGATGGCTTCCAGACCGCGCGGGCAGGGGGCGAAGAATTCAGGCATAGGTCAGAACGGCTTGACGGTGACGAGGATGACGACCGCAGTCAGGATCAGCACCGGGATTTCGTTGAACCAGCGATAGAACACATGGCTGCGGGTGTTCCGGTCGGCGGCGAATTGCCGGACCAGTATGCCGCAATAGTAGTGATAGCCGATCAGAGCCAGCACCAGCGCGAGTTTTGCATGCAACCAGCCGCCGCCAAAGCCATAGCCCAGCCACAGCCATATCCCGAAACCCACGGCCAGCCACGCGATCGGCGTCATGAAGCGGTACAACTTGCCCTCCATCAGCTTCAGCCGCGCGATCTCGGCGGGTTCGGTCGCCATCGCATGATTGACGAAAATCCGCGGCAGATAGAACAGTCCGGCGAACCAGCTCACGACGAAGATGATGTGAAATGCCTTGACCCATAACATGGTGATGTTCCTTTAGCGTGTTTTTGCCGATTATCGCCGCTCAGTAGGTTGCTTCATGCATTTGCGGCATGCCTTCGTCCACCCACCGGGCATAGCCGCCATTGAGGTTCAACACGTTCCGGAACCCCATCATCTGGAGCACGGCGCAGGCCATCGCGGAACGGCCGCCGGTTGCGCAGTAAATGATGACCTGGCGGTCGCGTGCCGCAGTCAGTTCCGGCACGTGTTTTGGATAGGCGGGGTCGGCAGCGGCCTCGATGATGCCGCGCGGCACTAGGCGCGCGCCCTTGATGTGGCCGTTTTCATATTCGCCATGCTCGCGCACGTCGATCAACAGCAGGTCGTCCTTATTGTTGAGTTTTTCGACCAGTTCCCTGGGGGTGATTTCCGTGATGCAGGACTTCGCGGCGCGGACAAAGTCCATCAGGCTCATGGGATGTTCCGGTTTGAAAGTGTCGTACATCGGTCGTTCTCCTATGCTCGTTCTAAAATGATTTAGCCTGTGCGGGGCCGGTTCTGAAAGATGGCGTGAAATCAGTTCCGCGGAAAGGCGGCCGATTGTCTTGCCATTTGCAACGCGCCTACTGCGCGAGCCTTCTCCGGAACAGCACCAGCGATACATAAAAACCCGACAATGCGTAGCCTAGCAGCACCGAAATATGCAGCATCAATCCGGGCGGCACATGGTTGGTCAACAGCGGCCGGGCCAGGTCTATCGCGTGGGTCAGCGGCAGCACGGACGACACGTTCTGCAGCAACGGCGGCAAGCGGTCGACCGGAAAAAACACGCCGCATAATAGCACCATCGGGGTGACGGCCAGCGTGAAGTAGTACATGAAATAGTCGTAACTGGGTGCGAGCGCGGTGACGATCAATCCGACGGAGGCGAAACACAGGCCGACCATGAACGCGAGCGGAATGATCCACAGCGACAGCGGCGAGTGCGACAGCCCGAGCATCCAGATCACCAGCAGCACGGCCAGGCCGGACAACAGGCTTTTGCTTGCCGCCCAGACGATTTCGGAGAACACGATATCGTCGAGCGTGACGGGTGTGTTGAGTATCGCCTCCCAGGTGCGCTGCTCATGCATGCGCGCGAAGCCGGAATACAGCGCCTCGAAACTGGCGCTGTTCATCGTGCTGTAGCACACCGTCCCGCCCGCAAGAAATGCGATGTAGGAAGTGCCGCCGATCTGCGGCAGCATTCCGCCCAGGCCATAGCCGAGTCCCAGCATGTAGATCACCGGGTCGGCGAGATGGCCGAGTATCGAAGACGCTGCCATCTTTTTCCATACCATGAAATTGCGCCGCCAGATCGGGATGAAACGGCGGCTGAATTCCGGCAGCGCGAACTCGCGATTGTTCATTTCAACTTGTCCTGTTCCACCGCGGCGATCGCATCGGCCGGACTGACCACGCCGATCCCGCGGGCGTAGACGCAGCCCTTCGAGGTTCCCTCCGCGACGATGCGCTCGCTGTTGCGGAAGGTATGAGTCATGTAGAAATATTTCTCGTCCCAGCGGGTGACTTTCAGTTCCACCTGGAACGGTTCGAATAGCCCCAGCGGCTTCTTGTAGGTCATGGTATGTTCCGCGATCACGGGTATCCAGTTGCGCCTGAACATGGCTTTCAGCAGTCCGGTGCGGATGAACAGGTCAACCCGGTTCAGGTCGCAGATGGTCAGGTAACGGCCGTTGTTCATGTGGAAGTTGATGTCCAGATCGTTCGGCAAAACGCGCAAGCTCAGCCTGCTCACCGAGTTGCCGATGCCGAGCGGCTCGCGGAACAGCGACAGGACGAACACATAGAGCATGCGAAAGATCAGATTCATTCGCGCATCTCCCTGCCGGTCAGTTTAAGAAATACATCCTCGAGATTGGCCGGCCGGTGCAGGTAGCGCAGTTCCGGATGCTGCTGCAATTCCCGCAGCAATGGATGCGCGTCGGTCACATAGCAGAACACCGACTCGCCGCTGACCTCGAAGCGCTGAGCGTGGCGCGCAGCATGCTCTTGCGCCCAGGCTGCAGCAGGCTCGCCGAACACCTCGACCACCTGCGGCTCGATATTCTGCGCGATGAGCTCGCGCGGCGAGCCTTCACTGATGATGCGCCCGTTGTCCATCACAGCGAGCCGGTGGCACAACCGCTCCGCCTCATCCATGAAATGCGTGGTGAGCAGCAGGGTCTTGCCGCGCGCAGTCAGTTCGCGCAGGCGCTGCCAGATCAGGTGGCGTGCCTGCGGATCGAGTCCGGTGGTCGGCTCGTCGAGGAAGATCACCTCGGGGTCATTCACCAGCGCGCGCGCCAGGGTCAGGCGCCGCTTCATGCCGCCCGACAAGGTCGGTACCTTCACGTCGCGCTTGTGGCTCAGGTTGGCAAACTCCAGCAAGTCGGGCATGCGCGCATTGATTGCCGCATCGCTCATGCCGAAGTAGCGGCCATACACCAGCAGGTTTTCCGCCACGGTGAAATCGGGATCGAGATTGTCGATCTGGGGCACCACGCCGACGCGCACCCGCGCCTCGCGCGCGTGGCGCGGCACGGCATGGTCCAGCAACTGCAATTCACCCGCGTCCGGCGCGACCAGGCCGAGCATCAGGCGCAGCGTGGTGGTCTTGCCGGCGCCGTTCGGCCCGAGTAGGCCGAAGCATTCGCCTTTTTGGAGGCTGATGTTGACGCCATCCACCACCACTTGATTGCCGTAGGCTTTGCGCAGATTTCGCGCACTCAATACCGCGCTCATACGGGATGCCCGTTGAATGCATGCAGCACGATCTGCTTGAGCTGGTTCAGCCGACCGTGGAAAAAATGCCCCGCCTCCGGCAACACCACGACGGGCAGGTGCAGCGGGCGCGCCCAGTCGAGCACATCGGCCAGCGGTACCACCTCGTCCAGTTCGCCATGCACCAGCAGAGTGTCATGCCGCACCGGCGGCATTGTGAATCGTCCCACTGCGGGCGCGATCAGCACCAGCCGGTCCGGATGCAGATGCTGTGCGGCGCGCGCCTGCACATAGCCGCCGAAGGAGAAGCCGGACAGGATCAGCGGCAGATCGCCATATTCCTGTCGCGCATGGCGCACGACTGCCAGCACGTCCTCCGTCTCGCCATCGCCGTTGTCGAATTCGCCCTCGCTGTGGCCCACGCCGCGAAAGTTGAAGCGCCACGCGGCGAAACCCAGCTCCACAAAGGTCTTTGCAAGTGTCGTGACGACCTTGTTGTCCATCGTGCCGCCCATCGTCGGAAGCGGATGCGCGACCACCGCGATCGCGCGCGGTGCATCGTCGGGCAGGTGCGCGATGCCATCGAGATTTCCGGCCGGGCCGGTGACCGAGAGTTTTTTTAGGGTAGACATCACTAGTGTCCCAACGTTAACTGTTGGGTTGATTGTAATAGATTGAGGAAACTAAGATATTTCATGATTTGCTCTGGTCTCGATTTGAATTTGGCACGTAGCATTCGGGGTATCTCAAACCCGATTGCGAGGACTGCCAATGAACACGGGCAAACTTGTTTTTGCGCAAGTGATGTCGCACTTGCCGCTGACCACTTTCCGCAGATGTGTGGCTCGCTACAACGGAGAGCACAAGGTCAAGCACTTCACTTGTCTCGACCAGTTTCTGTGTATGGCGTTCGCGCAACTGACTTATCGCGAGAGTCTGCGCGACATCGAAGCCTGTCTGCGCAGCCAGTCCGCCAAGCTCTATCACATGGGTTTTCGCAGTACGGTGTCGCGCAACACCTTGGCCAATGCGAATGCGATTCGAGACTGGCGCATCTATGCCGACTTCGCGCAGAGCCTGATCGGAATTGCCCGCCCGCTTTACGTGGACGAACCGTTTGGCGTCGATCTCTCCGACACGGTCTACGCACTGGATGCCACCACCATCGATCTGTGCCTGTCGGTATTTCCGTGGGCTCCGTTTCGTTCGGCCAAGGCAGCGATCAAACTGCATACGCTGCTCGACCTGCGCGGCAATATTCCCAGCTTCATCCACATCAGCGACGGCAAGCTGCACGACGTGAACATTCTCGATCAGATCATTCCCGAGGCAGGAGCGTTCTACATCATGGACCGCGGCTATCTCGACTTTGCCAGGCTGCATCGCCTGCACCAAGCGGGCAGTTTCTTTGTGACGCGAGCCAAGGCGAATCTGCGCTTTACGAGACAATATTCCCGACCAACAGATCGCTCGGCCGGCATCATCTGCGACCAACTGGGTACGTTGGACGGTTTTTATTCTCAGCAACATTTCCCAACGACGATCAGACGCATAAAGATCAAAGATGCCGAGGGCAAGACGTTGGTCTTCCTGACCAATCACCTCGACCTGTCGGCGCAAAGCATCGCCAATCTTTATCGCTGCCGTTGGCAAATCGAATTGTTCTTCAAATGGATCAAACAGCATCTGCGTATCAAGTCCTTCTTTGGTATTTCAGAGAACGCGGTCAAGTCTCAAATCTGGATCGCCGTATCGGTTTACGTTTTGGTCGCCATCTTGCGAAAGCGACTCAATATCACCGCTTCACTCTACGAAATGCTACAAATCTTGAGCCTTACTATGTTCGAGAGAATGGCTCTAAATCAACTGTTGGCGCGTATTCCACTGGACACAAATTCACCAGACTCAACCAACCAGTTGTTTCTGTTCGATTAACGTTGGGACACTAGTGGGTAGACATATATGTTTACGCATCCAAATTCTGGTGGAATGGTTCAAACATTGAAGAGGTATGAGTGAAAGCGTTCGACTCTTTTACGACAAATGGATATCTAAGTTCTCTGCCTGAAACCAGACACTAGTGCTCAGTTGCTTTCGACACTGAGCTGCTATAGGAAGTTTGGCATCTGACGGTCTGCCATATGCCTGGGAGCAGACGCTGAAATGAAGGGAAATCAATCAGCTTGACTGACTCCCATCGATCCCTTCCGGTCCCTCAATTCCGTTAATTCATTGCTGCAAGGAAGCCATTTACAGTATGAGACTGGACGGGACGGTATTGTCCGTGACATCCATTGAAGACATACACATGTTTGATCACGTCTTCGGCTCGTCAAAACGTTCACGTATCTCCATAATGCCGGGCAATTTCTGCAGGAATATATCAACCAGTTCCGGATCAAACTGCTTGCCGCGATTTTCCGTGATGAAATCCACCGCTGCCCCAACCGTCCACGCTTTTTTGTACGGACGTTCGGAGGTCAGCGCATCAAAGACATCAGCCAGCGCCGTGATTCGTCCCATTTGGGGAATAGCCTCGCCCGCCAAGCCATTCGGGTAACCGCTGCCGTCCCATTTTTCATGATGGGTATAAGCAATCATATGGGCCATGCGCATCAGGTCGGAATCGTCATTTTCGAGCAGTTTCGCGCCGATGGTGGTGTGTGTCTTCATGATCTCCCATTCGTGCGGCTCGAACTTGCCGGGTTTGAGCAGGATCGCATCGGGAATGCCGATCTTGCCGATATCGTGCATCGGGCTGGCATTCAGGATCAGTTCGCAGCTGATGTCGCTCCAGCCGCTGGCTCGGGCAAGCAAGGCTGACATATGGCTCATGCGCAGGATGTGATTGCCGGTTTCCTCGTCGCGATACTCTGCCGCCATGCCCAAACGCTGAACGACCTGCAATCGTGTGCGGCGCAGCTCCTCGGTATTGACCCGCACCATCTCTTCCAATACAGCCTTTTGGTCATGCATCATGCGGTGGGCCAGTTGAGCGTCAAGCAGATTGCGCACCCGCATCAGCAGTTCGATGCGGTCGAACGGCTTGGTGATGAAATCCCGCGCCCCGGCAGCCAGGGCCCGCAGCAGGTAATCTTTTCCGTGCTGGGCAGTGAGGATCACGATGGGGGGCAACAGCGGGTCGTCCAGCGCATTCAGTTGTTCCATTACCTGGTAGCCGTCCAGGTGCGGCATGTTGATGTCGAGCAGGATGAGGTCAGGCGGAGTCGCCTGATAGCGGTCGATGACCTCGCGCGGGTCATCGGTCAGGACCAGATTATGGTAACCCTGGCCGCCCAATAGTTTGGCCAACAGTTTGAGATTGGCCAGTTCATCGTCGACGATGAGGATGCGCTCTGTACCCACGGGTTTGGCGGTCATGTCTCGCTTTCCATATGGTTAGGCAGGTGGTGATCCAGCAAGCTCAAAAACTTCGCGATATCCAGCGGCTTGGTCAGGTAGGCGCTGAATCCCGCCTTTTGGCCGCGCTCGATCTCGCGGGGCATCGCGTTGGCGGTAAGCGCGACCACTGGAATGGCCTTCAGACGATTGTCAGCCTTGAATACTTCCAGCACCTGGTATCCGTCCATGCCTGGCATGTTGATGTCGAGCAGGATTAGCGCCGGTTGAAGCGCCAGTGCCAGTTGGACCCCCAGTTCCGGGGTGTGGGCCGTGAGCAGGCGAATATGTTTTCGCCGACCGAGGATTTGTGTCACCAGTTTGAGGTTGGAGGGGTTGTCCTCGATGTAGAGCATCAGATGCCGCGGTGCGTCGATGTGCCGTGTCGATGTGGGGTTATTGGCCGCCGATTGCCGGTATCCGAGTTCGGCTTCAGGCAAGGATTCTATCGGGAGCTCGATCCAGAATGTACTGCCGACGCCGACTTCGCTTTCGACGTCCACGCTGCCACCCATCATCCCGGCGATGCGCCGGGTGATGGTCAGGCCGACACCGGTACCTTCGATGTCGCTATTTTCGGCACCCAGGCGGTTGAACGGCTGGAATAGTTCTGACAGACGTACCGCGGGGATCCCCGGGCCGGTGTCCGTCACCCTAATGCGCAGCCTATCGTTACCCGAGGGACTCACCTCGATCCGGACGCTGCCGCCTTCCCCGTTGTACTTGATCGCATTCGACAACAAATTAAGAAGTGCCTGTTTAAGCCGCGTGCGATCTGCCCGAACTGTGATCCCTTTCAGACCCGTGTGACTGAGTTCAATACCGCGTTTGTCGGCCAGCGTACTCGCCAGGCTCAGGCATTCCTCGACGATGTCAAACACCCCGACTGGTTCCAGGGATAAATCAATGTGTCCGGATTCGATCTTGGCCAGGTCCAGCACTTCGTTGATCAGTTCCAGCAGGTGGTGACCCGCCTTGAGGATCTCGTGCACGTTTTCCTTGTTGTCATCGGACAGGTTGCTGTCATATTCTATTAGCTGGCCAAACCCGAGGATGGCATTCATTGGCGTGCGCAACTCGTGGCTCATGCTGGAGAGAAACTCGGATTTGGCCTGGTTGGCGCGGTCGGCCTCTTCGCGCGCCGCGATGAGGGCCTGTTCAGCCTGCGTGCGCTCCGTAACGTCCTGCACTGTGCCAACCAGCCGCACCAGATTTCCTGATGCATCGCTTTCAGCCCGAGCCAGTTCATGCACATGGCGTACCGCACCATCCGGCCGCACGATGCGGTGCACCACATCGTGACTGCCCGTCTGCTCTGCCCGCTTCTCGCTTTCCCACACTAAATCCAGATCGTCCGGGTGAACGGCGGCTCTGAACGCCTCCACTGTGGGCGTAAAGCTGCGCGGTTCATGGCCGAAAATGCGGTATATCTCGTCCGACCAGATCAGCTCACCATTGCGCAAATTGGCCGACCAGTTGCCAATCCGTGCCAGGGCCTGCGCCTCGCGAAGTTGCCGCTCGTGGTCGGCCAACGCCAATTGCGCACGCTTGCGAACGTCGACATCCTGCACCACGCCCAACATCTGCAAGGGCTTTCCAGAAGGATCACGCATAACGGCACCGCGTTCCAGAAGCCAGCGCACGGTGCCGTCCTGCCACACAACGCGGTGCTCGATCTCGTACGGCACGTCGTGCTCAATGCAGGCATGGACGGCATCGATGACTGCCTGACGGTTGTCCGGGTGCACGGCGGCAAGGAAGTTGGCATAGGAGGTCTCCAGATTACCCTCGGGGTAGCCGAAAAGGGTGGCAATGCGTTCTGTCCAGTACAAATTGCCGCTCTGGATGTCCCAGTCCCAGGTGCCGATGTTGGCGAATATTTGACCTCGGCGCAGCCTTTCCCTGTAGGTCTCCGCCATTTGCTCGGCGTGTTTGCGTACGGTGATGTCACGCATGATTCCAATGAATAGCTGATTATCTCCGCGCCACTTTTCGGAGACGGCCAGATCCATCGGGAAAGTCGATCCGTCCTTGCGGCGCCCGATCACCTCGCGTCCTGTGCCGATGATTTTTTTGATTCCCGTGGAGGAGTAGTTATGGATATAACCATCGTGCCGGTTTTGATCGGGTTCGGGCATCAGCATCTTGACGTTGTTGCCAATCACCTCGGCAGCAGCATAACCAAAAATACGTTCAGCCGATTTGTTGAAGGACTCGACTATCCCCGACTTGTTGATGGTGATGATGCCGTCCAGCACATTGTCAAGAATGGTGGTTATCCGGTTATCGCTGTCCTGTAGCGCTTTCGCCAATGCCCGAATCTCCCCAGAATTGAGCTCTTCCTCGACCAGAACGGCCAAATCGCGCAGGCTGTCAATTTCGGCCTGGGTCATATTGCGTGGTTTGCTGTCGACCACGCACAGTGTCCCCACACGGCTGCCATTCATTGCTTTGAGCGGTTGACCCGCATAAAAACGGATGTGTGGCGCACCGGTCACCAGTGGATTGTCGGCAAAGCGCGCGTCAAGCAGGGTATCGGGGATGACAAAGGTCTTGTCATCGAGAATTGCATGTCCGCACATCGAGGTGCTGCGCGGTGCTTCGCTAGCAGGAAGCCCCTGGCAGGACTTGAACCATTGACGATTGCCATCGACCAGCGAGACTATGGCAATTGGCACGCCAAGAAGCTGCTGGGCAAGCCGGGTCAGACGGTCAAAGCGCTCCTCTGCAGGGGTGTTCAAAATGTTCAGGCTGCGCAACGTGGCGAGGCGCCTTGCTTCATCATCTGGAATAGCCGGTTCTAACAATTCTTCACCTTGCTTCGGTCTGTCTTGCAGCGTACGGGCAATATTTTAACTGAATCAAGCTATAAGAGCTTGCTATATACTCGAGAGGAGTTTCGGTACCTTTTTTTCTTGCGGAAACACTTCGTGTGGGGTTCTTACACAGTCTCGGCGGAAAGCAGCCATAGGCTTTGTGCTCAACTCTGCCCTTTCATGATGCACCAATGCCTAGATCCTCAGCCGCTCAACCACGCGCCCGTTCTTCAGATGCTCCTCGATGATCTCGTCGAGATCCTTTTCATCGACATAGGTATACCAGGTGCCCTCGGGGTAAACCACGATCACCGGACCTTCGTCGCAGCGGTCCAGACAGCCGGCCGAATTGATGCGGATTCTGTTCTGGCTGCCGGAGATGCCGAGTTCCTTGACCCTGTTCTTCACATAATCGCGCGCCTGCTGGGCGCGGTGGTTGCCGCAACAGTCTTCGCCATTCTCGCGCTGGTTGGTGCAGAAGAATACATGCTTGTCGAAATAGCCCATGGCGGTTACCGGGTTGATGCAGGAATGCGGGATTATACTTTGCGGAGTTATATTTTTCTGGCGCGCCACAGGTGGAAGAGCAGCAGCAACGGGAAAACCAGCGTGATGGTCTGCGCCAGCCCGTTGTAGTTGAGCAAGTGACCGTAATGCCAGTGATAGATTGACATCGCGGCGGCAGGCGAGTTGTCGTTGAACACGAAATTCACCATCGCAAAGTCGCATAATGCCGCCGCACCGCCGAATCCGATCGCGGTATTGCGCGGCAGCCACAGCGCCGAGAACAGCAGCAATACCCCCAGCATCATGCCCAGTACCGCCTCGCTGTTGATCCATAACAGCAGCGCCCAGGATTTCAGCAGCAGCACGGCGGCGATGAATTTGGCCAGCGCCACCGTGCTCAGTACGAGCAGCAGTGCGATGACGATGTGGCGCGGAACTCGCAGCAGGGTCAGCATCAGCGTGCCCAGCATCAGCAGATTCAGCGTGACCACGCTGCTTTCCAGGCCGTTAAACGGCGCGGGTTGCGGCGGCACAAAGGGCTGGCTGGCGGTTCCACTGATAAACACATTGCCGAGCAGCGGCAGCGAAGGGTTGATCTGGCCGAACATCCAGAGCGCAAGCAATGCCAAGCCAAAATCCGTCTCTTTGTTATGGCGGAAAAGCTCGTTGCGCCAGCGCGTGATCCGCGAAAAGAACCAGGTCCATGAAGTGATGCTCACCGCCAGTATTGCGCCCAGCAGCGCCCCGGAGCTGTTGGTCAGTATGTCCATGTTGGAACTGACGCGCATGGGCAGGTACATTTGCAGGTATTCCATGCTGGCGGACAGCAGCACGCCGGCGCACAAGCCGGCGGTTACGCTGGCCAGCGCACCGAACCTTGCGCGCGCGGTCAGGCCGACCAGAAGGCCGAACGGCAAATACGACAACAGATTGATGACTGCATCGAATGCGGTATAGGTGAATTGGAAAGGCGTGCGCAGCACATCGATGAAATCCAGGCCCTGATCGCGCCAGCCGGAAAATGGCGACAGGCTGCCGTAAATGATGAACAGCATGTAGCCGAAAGTCAGCCAGGCCCTCAGCCTCAAGCGGGATTCACTGATATACGGTTGTATCATGTTCGGTTCGGGTGCATGGCCGGCCCAAGTTTAACCCATTCGACGGCGCGGGTTCGATCCGGAAAGATGGCCAGCGTCAACCGGGGGGTTCTTGGCCAGTGCAATCCAGGATTCCGGCCGAACTTCGGTGGCTTGGCGTGCTCTTTTGCGGACAAATCCCCGGGCGAAATCAGCGCTTGCCGACAGGGTATAATTGCGCCACCATTTTCGCCTCACCCCCGATGAATATCCTTTACGAAGAAGACGGCAGTTTCAAGGTCGGCAGCATCATGGCCGATAACACCACCTCGCTCCAGATCGAAGCCCTGTCCGGCAAGCGCAGCAAGGTCAAAGCGGCCAACGTGATGCTGCGTTTCAGCCAGCCAGCCTTGGCCGAATTCATGGCCGAGGCCGAAGCGCTGTCGGAAACCATCGAGGTGGAATTCCTGTGGGAATGCTGCCCGCCCGATGAATTCGGCGCAGAGCAGATCGCCACCGAATATTTCGGCCATACGCCCAGCGCGCTGGAGGCGGCCGCGGTGCTGATGCGTCTGCATGGCGCACCTATCTATTTCCACAAGAAGGGCAAGGGCCGCTACCGCGCGGCGCCACCCGACGTGCTGAAAGCCGCGCTGGCCGGGGCCGAGAAGAAACGCCAGCAGCTGGCCTTGCAGGCGCGCTACACCGAACAGCTCGCGCGCTTTGAATTGCCCGCGGAGTTTCGCGATCACCTCGCCTACCTGCTCTACAAACCGGACCGCAACACCCTCGAAGTCAAGGCACTGGAAGCCGCCTGTGCGGCGACGCGCCTGTCCGCAGCACACCTGCTGCACCGCTGCGGCGCGCTGCCGTCCACGCACGATTACCACCTGCAAAAATTCCTGTTCGAGCATTTTCCGAAGGGAACCGGCTTCCCGCCTGTCGAGTTGGGCGCATGGGACGAACTGCCGCTGGCCGGCGCGAATGCCTTCAGCATCGACGATGCGGCCACCACGGAGATCGACGATGCGTTCTCGGTGGAAAAGCTGGCCAACGGCAACTGGCGGATCGGCGTGCACATCGCCGCGCCGACTCTTGGAATGCCCCGCCATTCGGACGGGGACAGGGTCGCCGCGCAGCGGCTCTCCACCGTGTACATGCCCGGACAGAAGATCACCATGTTGCCGGACAGCGTGGTGGAGGCATTCACGCTTTGTGCGGATTGCGTCTGTCCCGCGCTGTCGATGTACAACGAGATCGACGGCGAGACCCTTGCGATACTGGGTCACGAGAGCCGCATCGAGCGCATCCACATCGCGGCAAACCTGCGCCATGACACGCTGGAACCGCTGTTCAACGAGGAGACGCTGGCAGCCGGAAAACTCGATTACCCCTACGCGGACGAGCTGGCCCTGCTGTGGAATCTGGTGCAAAAACTGGAGGCCGGGCGCGGCAAGCCGTCGGACAACAGCACGCAACAGGTAGACTACAACTTTCATATCGAAAATGACCCGGCCGGCGGGAACGGCGCCGTCACCGAAAACAGCCGGGTCAGCATCACCCAGCGGCGGCGAGGTTCGCCTATCGACAAGGTGGTTTCCGAACTGATGATCCTGGTCAACAGCGAATGGGGCAAGCACCTCGCCGAGCACGGATTCGTCGGCATCTACCGCACCCAGCAAAACGGCAAGGTGAAGATGAGCACGGTCGCCGCGCCGCACCAGGGCCTGGGCGTGGCGCAGTACATGTGGTCCAGTTCGCCGCTGCGGCGCTATGTGGACATGGTCAACCAGCGCCAGATCATCGCGATGCTGCGCGGCGACGAACCGGCCTATCCGAAAAACGATCCCGCGCTGTACGTCATCATGCGCGATTTCGATACCATGTACGGCGTCTACAACGACTTCCAGCGCAGCATGGAACGCTACTGGTGTCTGCGCTGGCTGCTGCAGGAACAAGCTGGCATGCAAGCCCTCTCCCCAAGTCTCCCCCGCAAGGCGGGGAAGGGGGCAGGCGAATCGCTGCGGGAGCTTCCCGTTGACGCGGCCGTGTTGCGCGAAAACCTGGTGAAACTGGACAACATGCCGCTGGTATCCAAGGTGCCGTCGCTGCCGGAATTGCCGGCCAACACACGGGTGCGGCTGGCTGTCGTGTCAGTCGACCTGCTGGACCTGAACCTGCAGACGCGCTTCATCTCGACGATTGAGGACACTGTTTGAATACCGGAAAAAATACCGGAGTCTTGTCGCATTTCAGGACGAGGCTGTCTTTCTCGATGTACTTTTCCATCGTGCTGCACGCCTTCCTGTTGTTCGGCATCGCGCTGGTGCTGCCCGATCCGCGCAAGGCGGCAAACTATTTGCAGCCGCTGCAGGTGGTACTGGTCAACAGCAAATCCGACTCTAAGCCGTTCCGTGCCGACGCGCTGGCCCAGCACAATCTCGACGGCGGCGGCAACACCGCAGAAGACCGGCGGGCCAAGAGTCCGCTGCCATCGATCGGCGACGATTCCCGGTTCTCCCCCGAGCAGGAGGCAAAACACGTTGCCGAACTCGAGGCGAAAACGAAGCGGATGATGACCAGGATGAAAAGCGATTACAGCACGGTGCCGCAGGAGCTCAAGGAACAGAAAAACAACACATCCAGCAACGGCGAAGAACTGGTGCAAAAAGCTCTGGAAATGGTCCGCCTCGAAGCGCAGATCAACAAGAATTGGGACGCTTACCAGAAATTGCCGCGGCGCAAGTTCATCGGCGCGCGCACGCAGGAATACCGCTTTGCCCAGTACATCGAGGACTGGCGCATCAAGGTGGAACGCATCGGCAACCTGAATTACCCGGAACAGGCGCGCCGCGAGCATATCTACGGGAAACTCCAGCTCAGCGTCTCGATCAGGGCGGATGGCAGCTTGGACAGCGTCGAAGTCACTACGCCTTCTGGCAAGCCCCTGCTGGATGCGGCGGCTGTGCGTATCGTCAGGCTTGCCGCACCCTTTTCCCCGCTGCCGCCGAGCATCACCAGAGACACCGACATCCTGACCATCACGCGCACCTGGTCGTTCACGCCGACGGATACCCTGGAGAGCCAATAGCATCTTGTCCGGTGGGGGTTCCTTGGTTAAAGTGTGCGCCCCGCCTTGATCCACTTGAGATTATTCAATCGCACTGACGCCAACCTGCCGGGTTTTGTCGTGAATTATCAGGAGCTGCCATGTCAAGAAATATATACTGGTGCACGGCAATAGCCGCGCTGCTGGGCAATCCGCCCAGCGCGCTTGCCGCGAGCGATGCCGATCTGCAATCCCTGGGCGAGCAGATCCGGCAATTGCAGCAAAGCAATGCCCAACTGGAGCAACGTCTGCAGCAGGACGAAAATGCTGCCGTCCAGCAGCCGGTTCGCAGCAGTGCACCTCCAAGCAGCGCGAACAGCTTCAATCCCGCGGTGTCGCTTATCCTGTCCGGTACCTATGAACAGCTCCAGCAGGACCCCGCCATCCCGATCACCGGCTTTGCGATGAGCCCGAACAACACCGGTTACGCGCGCGGATTTTCGCTGCAGGAATCCGAACTGGGCATAGCCGCCGACATCGATCCGCTGTTCAGCGGCGTCGCTACCTTCGCGCTGGCGCCAGAGGGCGGCATCAGCGTCGAGAACGGCTTCGTCCAAACCAGCGCGCTGGGCAACGGCTTCAATCTCAAATTCGGGCGCTTTTTCTCCGCTCTGGGTTATCTCAACGAACAGCATTCGCATGTCTGGGATTTTGTCGATCAACCGCTGGTCTATCGCGTGATGTGGGACAACCAGTACGGCGACGACGGCGTGCAACTGAAGTGGCTGGCGCCGACCGACATGTTCGTCGAGATCGGCGGCGAACTGGGCCGCGGCCTCGGTGTTACCGGAACCGACCAGAACAGGAATGGCGCGGGGTCAAGGGTGCTTTTCGCGCATATCGGCGACGATATCGGCATCGAGCAAAGCTGGCGCGCGGGCGCTTCGCTGCAGCAATCCAGGCGCGTCGACGAGAGCAGCGATGCGGTGGATGGGTCAGGCATGCCAATCACCGGCCTGACCAACAGTTTTACCGGGGAAAGCCGGACCGCCGGGCTGGATTTCGTCTGGAAATATTCTCCCAACGGCAACATCCGCGAGCGCTATCTCAAGGTGCAAGGCGAATATTTCCAGCGCAGGGAAAATGGCCTGCTGAGCGACAGCCTCGCGAATAGCGGCAGTTATGCCGTCACGCAAAGCGGCTGGTACCTGCAAAGCGTTTACCAGTTGATGCCCGAGTGGCGCACCGGTTTGCGCTACGACCGGCTTGATCCGGGTGTTGCCGACACGGGTGCGGGTATCCCTCCCAACATCACCGGCAATTACGCGTTCAATCCCGCGCGGCTCACCTGGATGGCGGATTACAACCCCAGCGAATTTTCGCGCATCCGGCTGCAGCTGGCACGTGACGAATCACGCCAGAGACTTGCTGATAACCAGCTGTTCGTGCAATACATCATGGCGCTGGGCGCGCACGGCGCACACCAGTATTAATGCGCGCAACTAAAAAGGATAAATTATGAAGAGAGCGCTCTGTATGTTTTTGCTGTTGCTGCTGAGCGGCAACGTCCGTGCCGCAGTCAACGTGTTCGCCTGCGAACCGGAATGGGCGGCGCTGACCCAACAGCTTGCAGGCGACAAGGCCGACATCTACACCGCGACCGGGCCGTTGCAGGATCCGCACCAGGTGCAGGCGCGCCCCAGCCTGATCGCCAGGGCGCGCAACGCACAGCTGCTGGTGTGCACCGGTGCGGAACTCGAAATCGGCTGGATGCCGGTCGTGCTGCGAGAATCGGGCAACAGTGTGATACAGCCCGGCAGCACCGGCAATTTTTCAGCGGCGCAATATGTCACCATGCTGGAAGTGCCGACCAGACTGGATCGCGCCGACGGCGACGTGCACCCCGAGGGGAACCCGCATATCCAGACCGACCCGCGCAACTTCCTGCCCATCGCGGATGCGCTCAGCGAGCGGCTGATCCAGATCGACCCGGCCAACGCCGCGTACTACCGCCAGCAACTCGCCGCGTTCGACCTGAAATGGCGCGCCGCGATCGTGAATTGGGAAAAGCAGGCAGCGCCATTGAGGGGCATACCCATCGTCGTGCATCACAAGGGATTCGCCTATCTGAACAACTGGCTGGGAATGAACGAGGTCGCCGAACTGGAGCCCAAGCCCGGCCTGGAACCCAGTGTGGCCTATCTGGGAAAGGTGCTCGGTGAATTGCAGCAACATCCGGCCAGGATGGTGATACGCGCAGCCTACCAGAACGAGCGGCCGTCGGAATGGATCGCGGACCGTGCCCACATCCCCGCTGTGGACTTGCCTTTTACCGTGGGCGGAACGCCGCAGGCAACCAATCTGTTCACGCTGTTCGATGACACCATTCAACGCCTGCTGGCAGGACTGAAATGAACGATGTCGAGCTGAGCATCCTGCTGCCCGCGTTTATCGCCGGCCTGCTGGTGCTGGCGACGCACATTCCATTCGGCATCAAGGTGCTGGAGCGCGGCGTGATCTTTGCCGATCTTGCCGTTGCCCAGATCGCCGGACTCGGCGTGATCATCGCCGGCCTGCTCGGCCTGACCGACAAACCGCTGCTGGTACAGGCGATCGCCGCCGCCAGCGCGTTATGCGGCGCGGGACTGCTGGCCTGGATCGAGAATCGTCTCGCCGAAGTCAAGGAAGCATGCATCGGACTGACCTTCGTGCTTGCCGCCAGCGGCGGAATCCTGCTGATGAGCCACGACGTGCACGCGGGCGAGCATCTCAAGGATCTGCTGGTCGGGCAGATCCTCTGGGTCAGCACCACCCAGCTGGTTGCCACCGCCTGCCTGACGGTCGCATTGCTGGCGATGTGGCAATGGAGCAGGCTGAAGACTCGCGATCTGGGTTTCTACGCGCTGTTTGCGCTGGCCGTCACCGCCTCGGTGCAACTGGTCGGCGTGTATCTTGTTTTCGCCAGCCTGATCGTTCCGGCACTGGCCAGCCACCGGGCTGTCCGCCGGCGCATGCTGTATGCCTATGGGATCGGCATCGCTGGGTATGGCACCGGCCTGCTGTTGTCCGCATGGTTCGATCTGCCCAGCGGTACGACAGTGGTTTGGGCGATGGCGGTCATCGGAGTCGTTGCCGCATTGCTGCTGAATCCGCGAAAAGCAGGCTGATTTTCTTTACAATGCGCATATTGAATTCTCCGGCCAAATTCCCCGCGCATTCCAAATGACCGACCGTTACGCCGTGATCGGCAACCCTGTATCCCACAGCAAGTCGCCGCAAATCCACACCATGTTCGCCGGGCAGACCCGTCAGGACATCAGCTACGAAGCGATAGAGGCACCGCTGGATGGCTTTGCAGCCAAATTGATGGCGCTTCGCGAGAAAGGCTACAAGGGCTGCAATGTCACCGTGCCGTTCAAGTTCGAAGCATTCAAACTGGCAACACGCCTCTCGGCGCTCGCGGAAGCGGCGCAGGCAGTCAACACGCTCAGGTTCAATTTTGACGGCGACACCATCCTCGGCGACAACACCGATGGCACGGGACTGGTCCGGGACATTCGCGTCAATCTTGGCATGGCGCTGAAAAACAAGCGTGTGCTGCTCGTCGGCGCAGGCGGGGCCGCTTACGGTGTCGCCCGGCCATTGGCAGATGCGGGCGCAAAACTGACCATAGTCAATCGCACGGCGGAAAAGGCCAGGGTGCTGGCCGCCAGCCTCTCTTCGCCAAAATCCGACATCTCGAGCGGCAGTTTCGACGATATTGCGGGCCGGCAATTCGACGCGGTGATCAACGCGACGTCCGCCGGGCTGACCGGCAGCGAGATCCCGCTGCCGCCGAGCACCTTCGCTCCCGGCGCACTGGCCTACGACATGATGTACGGGCGCGAAACGCCATTCCTGAGATTCGCGCGCGAGCACGGGGCTGCGAAGGTTGCCGACGGTATCGGCATGCTGGTCGAACAGGCCGCCGAATCGTTCTTCATCTGGCGCGGCGTCCGCCCCGAAACCGCACCCGTCATAAAGGCGCTGCGAAAAAGCCAATGAAAAAATCCCGGAGTCCCCTGATGCGCTGGTTCTGGCGCAGCGTGAAATTGCTTTTCTCCCTGTTGTTGCTGTATCAAGTCTGGCTGTTTGCGCATGTCTGCTGGTGGGTGAAGTTCAACCCGTCCAGCAGCGCATTCATGGATACTCGGCTCGAAATCATGCAGGACAAGAACCCCGATGCCGAACTCCGGCAAAAGTGGGTGCCCTACTCGAGAATTTCCGACAATCTGAAGCGCGCGCTGATCGCCGCGGAAGATGCCCGGTTCGTCGACCACGTCGGTTTCGACTGGGATGGCATACAGAAGGCCTATGAAAAGGATCTCAGGAAGGGCAAGATCGTGGCTGGCGGATCCACCATCAGCCAGCAACTCGCCAAGAACCTGTTCCTCTCCACCAGGCGCACCCCCTGGCGAAAGATCGAAGAAACGGTAATCACCCTGATGTTGGAAGCGGTGATGGACAAGCAGCGCATCTTCGAGATCTATCTCAACGTCATCGAATGGGGAAACGGCGTGTTCGGTGCGGAAGCGGCGGCACGCCATTATTATCAGGAAAGCGCGTCGCAGCTCACCCCGGACCAGGCCGCGAAGCTTGCTGCGATGGTGCCCAACCCGCGCTATTACGACAATCACCGCGAGGCGCCCGGCCTGCTGCGCAAGACTGCTATCATCCTGGAGCGCATGAACGATGTGGAAATTCCCTGAGCATCCCCAATGGCCGAAACGGGTTATTTGACGAGACGGAGCTCTTCGCGCCTTTCGGCAAGCCGCAACAACTCGAAAGTTAGCCAGGTCACAAGCCCCAAGCCGATGGTCAGCGCGCCATAGGAGATTGGCCACGGTATACCCTGTGTCATCATCGAGAATTCCGACATGCCGCCGACGCCCGCTATCACATTGAGCGGCATGAAAACGACACTGAGAATCGTCAGGCGCTTGATGACCTTGTTCTGGTTGATATTGATGAAACCGACAGTGGCATCCATCAGGAAATTGATCTTGCCGAACAGGCAAGTAGTGTGGCCATCCAGTGACTCGATGTCGCGCAGAATCTGCTGTGCGTCATCCAGCTGGTGGCGCTCGATGACTCTTCTGCGCATAAGGAAGGAAACGGCGCGGCGTGTGTCGAGCACGTTGCGGCGGATAAGCCCGTTCAGGTTTTCTTCATGCGCGATGTCCGCCAGCATTTTTGCGGCCTCTTCGTCAGTCATCCGCTCGCTGAGCACATAACTGCCGACTTTCTCAAGACCCATGTAAACTTCCTCGAGGGCATCGGCCGAATACTCCTCATCCGTCGCATACAGGTCGAGCAGTACATCGCGGGAATCCGAAACATAGTTGGGTTGCGAAAAGGCGCGCAAGCGCCGCAACCGGAATACGGGCAACTCTTCCTTGCGCACCGAGAACAGAATATCCTGATGCAGGATGAAATTCACGCCCACGTTGCGCGATATGCCTTCTCCGTCAAGCAGAAAATCCGAGCGAAGATGCATCTCGGCATTTTCCTGCACATAGTAGCGCGCACTTGCTTCGAGGTCGCTCACCCGGTCCGGGTCGGGCAATTCGATTCCGTAGACATGGCCCATTCTTGAATGCACGCCTTCCCAGGGTCTGGAGAACCGCACCTGACACATTGGTCAGTACCTGTTCCTTGCGCTTCTCCCCGATCTGATCCCAGATAAAGATTTGATCTTCCGGAGAAACGGCTTCCAGCAGTTCGGCGATTCCGGCCGGGGTCATTTCTGCCAACAGCTGTTGAAGTTTGGACAGGTTCTGCTTGCGCACCAGCATTTCAACCAGGTCCCGACGGGGCATATCCTGCTTATGAACCATCACCTCGGTCACCCTGCGTTTCTCCAGCAGCGTCAGCACTGCCTGGCGGCGATCAGTATGTTGAGTCATATCGGTTGGCATTGGTAAATTATAACGTCACCCGTTCGGCTTATCAGAAACATTTCTGTCGATTTGCCGCTGCCCGTGCCGGAGGGTGGCCGGCTTTCGATCTTGCAAAGCTGCAAGGAGGGGAATATTTTCGCCCCGGTCCGGAGGAGAGTTCCGAGCCGTTGGGCCTGGCTGGCGCCGAACCCGTATGCCGAACCTATACACCGCATCTTGATTGATCGGTGACCGGCCACTGCGAGAACACGTCAGGCCGCGGGCCTCGTCATTTCCTCCCGGCACAGAAACATCGCGATGAAGTGTGCGATGGCGCTTGGTCTGCTGGTTGCCGCCACGGTCGGCTTGGGCATTCCGCTGGTCATGCAAAAGCTCGGACGCGACCCCGCCATCGGCTCCGGTGCAATGATTACCGCGATTACCGACAGCGGCGGATTCTTCGTCGTCCTGGGATTGGCGACAATCTTCCTGATCGGAAAGAAGATACCTGGTTCGGCCTAGATCATCCGCCCAACGGTTCATCTGCCTGGGATATTTGCGGACAGGTTATTGAATGCCAAGCCATCGGATCACAAAGATCCAATATCATTGGCCATGCCGGGAAAGGATGCAGAACACCCGCGCTAAAGCGCGGAATGGAAGATGATCCTGCGAAGAAAAAAAGGGCGAGGAAGTTGACCGCGCCCCTTGCGACGCAAAACTACGCGCCCAAAATCCCTCTGCCAGCGGCTTTCTTCGCTGCGGGTTTTTTCGCTGCGGGTTTCTTGGCTGCGGGTTTCTTGGCTACGGCTTTTTTCGCTGCGGGCTTCTTGGCTACGGCTTTTTTCGCTGCGGGCTTCTTGGCTACGGCTTTTTTCGCTGCGGGCTTCTTGGCTACGGCTTTTTTCGCTGCGGGCTTCTTGGCTACGGCTTTTTTTGCTGCGGGCTTCTTGGCTACGGCTTTTTTTGCTGCGGGCTTTTTGGCTTGGGATGTTGCCATTTTAATTCTCCATTGAATTTAGAATAATTGCCACGACTCACTGCACACCCAAACGCCCTGTTGATCTTTGGAAGACGATTGCGGTATCGATACTCTATCGGCGTTTAAAAAATCGTGCAACAAGTATCGTGAAAATCATTGGCGGAAATTGCAACACTCACGGAATCAACTTTTCCCCGGCATACATCTGCATCAGTTGCTCGCGTTCGCGAACCAGATGCGCGAGAACGCCGTCAACGACCACCTCTGCCGCACGCGGCCGGGTGTTGTAATTGGAACTCATGCTCATCCCGTATGCGCCTGCGGAAAGCACAGCCAGCAATGAATCAGGGCCTACCGCAAGATCGCGTGCATGGCCGATGAAATCACCCGTTTCACAGATCGGTCCGACGACTTCGTAGTTCTGTATCTCGTGCCTTTCGCGTTTGACCGGCAGAATTTCATGGTAGGCATCGTACAAGGCCGGACGCATCAGGTCGTTCATCGCCGCATCCACGATCGCAAAATTCTTTTCTTCGCCATGCTTGAGGTATTCGACGCGGGTCAGCAGAACGCCGGCATTGCCCACCAGGACCCGGCCCGGTTCGAGCAGCAGCTTTTCACTGCGGCCCTTCAGCGCGGCCAGCAAGGCGCCCACATAATCGGCGATCGCCGGCGGCGTCTCGTCCCTGTAGCAGATGCCCAGGCCTCCGCCCAGATCGAGATGCTCAAGGATAATGCCCTCGCCGGCCAGCGCGTCAACCAGTGCCAATACCTTTTCGGTGGCCGCGATGAACGGGCTGGTCTCGGTGAGTTGCGAACCGATGTGGCAGTCCATCCCGGTGATCTTCAGGTTGGCCAGGCCGCGCGCCTTGCGATACAGCCGGACGGCGTCGTCATAAGCCACGCCGAACTTGTTTTGCTTCAACCCGGTGGAAATATAGGGATGGGTTTTTGCGTCCACATCGGGGTTCACGCGCAGGCTGATCGCGGCGACCTTGCCCATGGCGGCGGCTACCTGGTCAAGGCGTTCCAGCTCGGCTTCCGACTCGACGTTGAAGCACAATATGCCCGCATCCAGCGCCATGCGCATTTCCGCAACGGACTTTCCCACGCCGGAGAACACCACTTTGCGCGCGTCGCCGCCCGCCGCCAGCACGCGCTGCAGTTCGCCGCCGGATACGATATCAAAACCCGCGCCGAGGCGCGCGAACACATTCAGGATCGCCAGATTGGAATTGGCCTTTACGGCATAGCAAACCAGGTGTTCGCGTCCCTTCAGCGCATCCGTGAATTGGCGCAGGTTATCCGTCAGCGCGGCACGCGAATAAACGTAGCAGGGCGTGCCGAACTTTGCCGCGATGTCCGCCAGCGGGACCTGTTCGGCATACAGCGCGTCGCCTTGGTAATGAAAGTAATGGTTCATGGCTGTTTGCCGGGCTGGGAAACAGGTACCCCGGAAGCCGGCACGCTCGGTGCCTGGACGTGCGAAGTTCGGGCCGGGGGCGAGGGCAGCATGAGCGGACCCTTGTGTCCGCAGCCCTCCAGCAGCAGGACCGGGATCGCGATGATGAACAGGATAAGGCTGGAACGCATGATTGCACCTGAAGGAATTTTAACCGGCCGGATTACCGGATTATAAGTCATCTGATTGAGTCACCTGATTGAGACAGCCTTCAGCTCGCTACGCAGACTTGCATAATCGGGGCAGACGCTTTCCACCACCCGCCAGAAGGCCGCCGAATGGTTAAGTTCGCGCAGGTGTGCCATTTCATGCACCACCACATAATCGATCAGGCGCCGGGGCAGCTTGATCAGCTGCACGTTCAGCCGCACCACACCATCGGCGGTGCAGCTGCCCCACTGGGTTTGCGCTTGCGACAACTTGACGCTGCGCGGCACGGCATCCAGCAGCGGCGCGTAATGTGCCACGCGGCGCGCGAAATGCTGTTCGGCCTCGTGCCGGTACCAGCGCGATACCGCCTTCTCGATGTGTGCCGTATCGCTGTGGTCGGCGGCGAACACCCATAACTGGTCGCCGCGCCGGTGCGCGGGGGATGCAAACAGGCTCTGCATCACGCGCAATTCCAGCAGTTCGCCGAGGTAATCGATGTTCTCGCCGTCCTCCCAGCGCAGCTCCGGCTGCTTGCACATCTGCCATCCGGCCAGCTTTTCCACCACCCAGTGCGCCTTGTCCTGCAATACGCTGTTCAGCCACCTTTCCGACGCGCGCAGCGGCACGCTGACGGTCAGGCCGCGATCGTCGATGCGCAGACCGATGCTGCGGCGCTTGCCGCTGCGTTTCAGCGTATAGGTGATGTGCTTGCCGGCCAGCAGGGCGGCGCGCTGTTCGACGGCGGGTGGGAGGATCAATTTACGCAAGTTTTTCCGCGCGGTTGCCGGCCATCAGTGGGCAAGGTTTTCGATCTCGTTTTCGATCCATTCCTCGACGCGGTGAATGATCTCTTCTGCCTTGAGCCCCCTGGTATCGATGGGCGCACCGATACTCATGGTGATGAGCCCGGGAAGTTTGCTGAATGCATTGCGCCCCCAGAGACGGCCGGCGTTGTGCGCCACCGGAATCACCGGCACGCCGGTGCTCGCTGCGAGCATCGCACCGCCGATCTTGTATTTGCCGCGCTGGCCGTATGGAACGCGGGTGCCCTCCGGGAACACCACCACGCAGAAACCCTGGGCCAGTCTTTCCTTGCCCTGCTTGAGCAATTGCTTGATCGCTCCCTTGCCGTCGCTGCGCTTGATCGCGATCGGGCTGGTCAGCGCCAGCGCCCAGCCGAACAGCGGTATCCACAACAATTCGCGCTTCAGCACCCATACCTGCGGCGGGAAGATCTTTTGCAGCGCCAGCGTCTCCCATGCGGACTGGTGCTTGCACATCACGATGCAGGGCTGCTTGGGCAGGTTCTCAATCCCTTTGACTTCATGGCGGATGCCGCATACCACACGCAGGATGGGCAGCATCATCTTTGCCCATCCCGAGATGATGCGATAGCGCGTCAGCCGGCCCAGGGGGAAAGTGAGCAAGACCAATGCGGAATATACCGCCGTGATGACGATTTGCAGCAGCAGGAAAATCAGTGAGCGTATTGCGAGCATATTGACTTATACCAGTTCGGCGACCACCGCCGCAAGATCCGCAAACACCGTGGTTCCCTCCGGCAAACCTCCGGCCGCGCGGGTTTTGAGGCCTTTGCCGGTCAGGACCAGGTAGGGCAGCGCGCCCATCGTTACGGCGGACTGCAAATCGCGCAGCGAGTCGCCCACGGTGGGCACGCCGGCCAAGCTGACGTTGTATCTGTCGGCGATCTCCTCCAGCATGCCGGCTTTGGGTTTGCGGCACGGACAATTGCTTTCCGCGGTATGCGGGCAGTAGAACACCGCGTCGATGCGCGCACCGACCAGCGCGCAGGACTTGTGCATCTTGTCATGTATCGCATTCAGCATCGGCATGTCGAACAATCCGCGCCCGATGCCGGACTGGTTGGTCGCCACCACCACGCGATAATCGGCCTGGTTAAGCCGTGCGATCGCTTCCAGGCTGCCGGGGATCGGTTTCCATTCTTCCGGCTTTTTGATGAATTGGTCGGAATCGAAGTTGATCACGCCGTCGCGGTCGAGAATGATTAACTTCATGTCATGCCGCCAGTTTGGAAATGTCGGCGACCTGGTTCATCAGCTTGCCGAGTTGCTGCAATAGCAACGCCCGGTTCAAGCGCAGACGCTTGTCTTCGCACATCACCATGACCTTGTCGAAAAAATCGTCAATGAACGGCTTGAGCGTGACCAATGCCTTCAGGTTCTTTCCGTATTCGCCGCGATCCAGGTAGCCCTGCGCGAACGGGGTGATATCGATCATGGCCTGGTACAGGTCCTTTTCGGCGGCTTCGATCAGCAAACCGGGTTTGAGCACCGCCCCTTCCAGATCGGTGCCGATCTCCTCCCGGTTCTTGCGCATGATGTTCTGCACGCGTTTGTTGGCCGCGGCCAGGTCCTTTGCGACCTCGAGCGCGGCGAAATCGCGCACCCCTTCGATGCGCGGTAGCACCTGATGCAGACGGCCGTTCAGCATATAGAGCACCGCCTCGATGTGCGACCCCTCGAATTCGCGCTCGCGCAGATAGCCGCGCAGGCGGTCCAGCATGAAGGCCTCGACATCCGTTGCCACCGAGCTGTTCAGCGTGCCCGCGGGGAAATTGCCCGCCGCGGTCTTGAGCAGTGCGTCCAGCGGCAAATCGATCGGCGTCTCCATTAGGATGCGCAATATCCCCAGGGCATGGCGCCGCAGACCGAACGGATCCTTGTCGCCGGTGGGAACCTGGCCGATCCCGTAAATGCCGACCAGCGTTTCCAGCTTGTCGGACAAGGCCACCGCGCAGGCGATGGCGCCCTGCGGCAGGGTGTCGCCGGCGAAGCGCGGGTGGTAATGCGCCTCGATCGCCTCCGCCACGGCCTTTTCCTCGCCGTCGTGCAGCGCGTAATAGCATCCCATGATGCCCTGCAGTTCCGGGAATTCGCCCACCATGTCGGTCAGCAGGTCGGCCTTGCACAGGCGCGCCGCGAGTTCGGCATCCGCCTTGTCGGCACCCAGCATGCGCGCGATGGTGCCGGACAATGTTTCGATGCGTTCCACGCGCTGCAATTGCGTGCCCAGCTTGTTGTGGTAAACCATGCCGGCGAGCCTTTCCACGCGGGACTCCAGCGTCTGCTTGCGGTCCTTGTCATAGAAGAATTTCGCGTCCGCCAGGCGCGGACGAACCACGCGCTCGTTGCCGCCTATGACCAGGCTGGCATCCGCCGGACGGATATTGGACACGATCAGGAAGTGGTTGGTGAGCTTGCCGTTCGCATCCAGCAGCGGGAAATATTTCTGGTTTGCCTTCATCGTCAGGATCAGGCATTCCTGCGGCACGTCCAGGAATTTCTTTTCAAACAGGCCGATCAGCACATTGGGACGCTCGACCAGCGCGGTCACTTCATCCAGCAATGCGTCATCATCGATCGGCTTGAGGCCGGCCTTGGCGGCGGCAGCGGCAAGCTGGAGCGCGATCGCGCTGCGGCGCTTGTCAAAACGCGGGATCACCGCGCCTTCAAATTCCATTTGCGCTTCGTAACTGTCGGCATCGCGGATTTGCATCGCGCTGCTTTGCGCCTCGAAGCGGTGGCCCCGTGTTTCGCGTCCGGCGGCCAGGCCCAGCGCGCTGACCGGCACGATGTCCGCGCCGTGCAGTGCGACCAGGGCATGCACCGGGCGCACAAAGTTCACGGTTTCCCATCCGTTGCCCGAGGGATTCGGATAGGTCATCACTTTGGCGATCGGCAATCCTGCCAGTGCGTCCTCAAGCGCGCCGCCAAGTCCGACGAACAAAACACCCCCGGACACGATTCTTTCCCGGTACAGGTATTCCTTGCCGCCCTTGGTCTTTTTCACGAAGTCCCGGGAAGCCAAAACACCGGCGACATCGACGTCTTCATGAAACATCTTCTGCAGGCGCTTGACCAGCGGCGCGGTCGGCTTCTTTGCAGCGTCAAAGGCAATCGCGGTGGGCATGATCTCCTCGGAGACCCTGGTATCCGCCGCAGACGACGATACATCGGGAATCCATACGCCGAGGCGGCGCGGCGTGGCAAACGCGACAGGTTTGGCAGAATCCGCAACAAACCCGCGCTTCGACAAGCCTTTATGCAGGCCTTCGGCAAATGACTCGCCGAGGACCTTCAGCGACTTGGGCGGCAGTTCCTCGACCAACAACTCGACGAGCAGGTTCCGGGTCGTTGTCATTGCGCGGTCTCCTTCGCGTGACCGGCCAAGAGCTTTTCTGCGTCCATTTGCGCGATCGCTTCATCCGCCCATGCGCGCGGCGCCATCGGGAACGCCGGATCGAGCCGCCTGCGGCTCTCCTTGTAGCTCCTGGCCACGCTGCGCGCCAGGTTGCGGATACGGCCGATATAGGCCGCGCGCTCGGTCACCGAGATCGCGCCGCGCGCATCCAGCAGGTTGAAGGTGTGCGCCGCTTTCAATACCTGCTCGTAGGCGGGCAGCGCGAGTTGCTGTTCGATCAGGTGTCTGGCCTGCTTCTCGTGGCTGCCGAAGGCGCCGAGCAGGAATTTCACGTCGCTGTGCTCGAAGTTGTAAGCGGATTGCTCGACCTCGTTCTGGTGATACACGTCGCGATAGGTGACGCCCTCGGTCCAGGTTAGGTCGAACACGTTCTCCACGCCCTGCAGATACATCGCCAGCCGCTCCAGCCCGTAGGTGATCTCGCCGGTGATCGGCCTGCAATCGATGCCGCCGACCTGCTGGAAATAGGTGAACTGGGTCACTTCCATGCCGTTCAGCCACACCTCCCAGCCCAGACCCCATGCGCCTAGCGTCGGGTTTTCCCAGTCGTCCTCGACGAAGCGCACATCGTTCTGCCTCAGATCGAAACCGAGTTCTTCCAGCGAGCCGAGGTACAGGTCGAGAATGTTTGCGGGCGCGGGCTTCAGCACCACCTGGAACTGGTAATAATGTTGCAGGCGGTTCGGGTTCTCGCCGTAACGGCCATCCTTGGGACGCCGCGAAGGCTGGACATAGGCGGCTTTCCACGGTTCCGGGCCGAGCGCGCGCAAAAAGGTCGCGGTGTGCGAGGTGCCCGCGCCAACTTCCATGTCGTAGGGCTGCAGCAGCGCGCAGCCCTGCTGGTCCCAATAGTTCTGCAGTGTCAGGATGATTTGCTGGAAGGTGAGCATGTGATGGTTCAAGCGTTTGCAAAGGTGCGCATTTTACCGGTTTTCGGCTGCCGGCGTCAGCACGACACAGCGCTGCCCCGCACCGCGCAAGTCCGGCTTGCGCCGCGTGCGGACTATCCCGCGGCCGATCCGATCAGCGCGAGTTTACCGGCCCGGGACAGGCCCTTGATTCTCATCTCGCGTTTCAGCGCGGCTGACTTGTCGGCACAGCCCTCGACGAACACTAGTTTCACCGGCCCGCGTCCCCGCGTGTAGCGGGCCGCCGTGCCCGCGCGATGCGCGGCCAAGCGCTTTTCCAGATCGTTGGTGATGCCGGTGTAGAGCGTGTCGTCCGCGCAGCGTAAAATGTAACACAGCCAGGTTTCGCCGTGCGGCGCCGCGGCGCCGCGTCTGAAGGATTGGGTCGAATCTGATGTTCCGGATTTCATCGGTGCGGCTTTAAAAAAGATGCGCATAAGGTGGTTTATTTGGTTGCCTGCATTGTAAGATGTTTTGCCGGAATGTTCTCCCGATGCTGCACGCCGACATCGGAAGCCGGTTTTTTTCTGAGGCTTTTTAATGTTGAAAATCTACAACACGCTGGCGCGTGACAAGCAGGAATTCGTCCCGATAACGCCGGGCAGGGTCGGCATGTACGTGTGCGGCATGACGGTGTACGACTATTGCCATCTCGGCCATGCGCGGGTGATGGTGGTGTTCGACATGGTGTACCGATGGTTGAAGGCCTCGGGCTACCGGGTGGATTATGTGCGCAACATCACCGACATCGACGACAAGATCATCAAGCGCGCGGCGGAGAACGGCGAGTCGATCCATGCGCTCACCGCGCGTTTCATCGACGCGATGCATGAAGATGCCGACGCGCTGGGCGTGCTGCGCCCCGATCACGAGCCGCGCGCGACGCGGTACGTGCCGGAGATGCTGGAAATGATCGCGCAGCTGGAACAGAACGGCCTGGCCTACCGTGCGGCGGACGGCGATGTGAATTTTGCGGTGCGCAAGTTCCCCGGCTACGGCAAGCTGTCCGGCAAATCGCTGGAAGACCTGCGTGCCGGGGAGCGCGTCGAGGTGGCAGACAACAAGCATGACCCGCTCGATTTCGTGCTGTGGAAACACGCGAGGGAACAGGAAGCCGACGAGGTCAAATGGGATTCGCCCTGGGGCAAAGGCCGGCCCGGCTGGCATATCGAATGTTCCGCGATGGGTTCCAGGCTGCTCGGCGAGCATTTCGACATCCACGGCGGCGGCGCGGACCTGCAGTTCCCGCACCACGAGAATGAGATCGCGCAGAGCGAGGGTGCGCACCGCTGCGTTTTTGTGAATTACTGGATGCACAACGGATTCGTCAATGTCGACAAGGAGAAGATGTCCAAGAGCCTGGGCAATTTTTTCACGATCCGCGAAGTGCTGAAGAAATACGACGCCGAGGTGGTGCGCTTCTTCATCCTGCGCGCGCATTACCGCAGTCCGCTGAATTATTCCGATGCGCATCTGGACGACGCGAAGGGTGCGCTGACCAGGCTGTACACGGCACTCAAGAACGTTTCTGCTGTGGAGGGGACAACGGTCGATTGGAGCGAGCCATATGCGCAGCGTTTCAAGCTCGCGATGGACGATGACTTCAACACCCCGGAAGCGGTCGCGGTGCTGTTCGATTTGGCCAACGAGGTGAATAAGGCCGATTCGCCGCAGCCGGCCGCCCAGCTCAGGGCGCTGGGCGGGGTGCTGGGCTTGCTGCAGCGCGACTCGGTGGAATTCCTGCGCGGAGGTGCAACCGTGAGCGGACCTGACGATGCGGCAATCAGTGCGCAAATCGACGCGCGCAACTCAGCCAAGAAAGCCAGAAACTACGCCGAGGCCGACCGGATTCGCCAGGAGTTGCTGGATGCAGGCATCGTGTTGGAAGACACCCCGCAGGGTACGACCTGGCGGCGTGCCTGAAATGACAAAACTACGGCAACTTTCCAGCCGACACCATGCGGTTGATCAGCACGTTCGGCGATATCCAGATCACGAGGTTGTCGAAAGCGCCATTGGCCGCACCGCTGGGCGAGGGGATGTGGCTGACGAACGTTTGGTAGCTGACGTACGTTGAATTGTGGAGATTGACCTGTTCGTCAGTACCGCTGGCCGAAGGGCCATCCTTGCCGGTAGAGAAAATCACCGCCGGCACTCCGCTGGAGGTGAGGGAATTTCCCGAGCTGCAACTGGACGCGCTGATGCCGGTAGCGGTGGAGCAGACCAGCAAGCTGGTTGGATTAAGGTTCGATATCCCGACGCTGCTCATCCCGCCTGCAGTGGTAAAGACATCAGTGACGGCCGGACTTGCGCTGTTCCATGAAGTAACCGCATAGCGGATCGGATTGCCCCACGCATCGAGCACCAGACCGGAACTGGTCGCCCCCGAAAGCCCAAGGGTCGCTGCGGGGACGTAACCATTGTAGAAGTTGGTGCAAGCTCCGCCCCCGCTTGGAGACTCCGCGCCATTGCTGGTGGGAGTGGCCGGGCAGGGCAGGCGGCCATTGATGATGGCGAAACCGATCAGCGCCTGCTGGATCTCCTCGATCTGTTTGCTGGTCTCGGCCGTATTTCTTTGCTCGATCTGGCTGGTGATGGTTGGCAGCAGCCCGCCCAGCAGCAGCGACACGATCAACAGCACCATGGCCATTTCGACCAGCGTGAAGCCGGTCAGGCAATTTTTAAGTGTAGATCCGGCTGAGAAAGTCATTTTATTTGCAATTAGCAGTTGGGTTTGTTACTGGGTCATAACCGTCCAGGCACAAAACCAGATCGTTGACGGTCGAGTATTTTGGATCGGAGGGACTGTAGGTTTCAAAAGTCGTGGAAATGAAAGGGGGCGTGTACGGGGTTTGCGAACTGGAATGCAAGTTGCTTCCCCAAGTGTCTCCTTCGAGGTAATACAAAGGCGGGTCGGAAGTGACCGTACCTATTGCATTGTGGGCACGGCCGAGGATAACCACGGCGTGATATGTGCCGTTCCCGGCCGCGGTGTTGCCGGAGCCGTTGACTGTCAGGCAGCTTGAACCGCAGCTATTTTGCCCCGGACTGTTGGCGCGCGCGACCTGGAAAAATACTTCCCTCTGCCAGGAAGCCCAGTAAGTGGAAGTGAATAGCGTGCAAGACGACGGCCAGGTCAATGACATGTTGGTATCGTAATCCAATGAAGCGGCTGTATTGACATAGGAAGATGCAGTCGTGTAACTGGTGCTTCCGTTTGCATAATCTACGCCGTAGTCGCCAGCCGCATCTATCGTGGATGAAGGAATGCTTGGAACAGAATATTTCAGGCTGATCACGTTATTCGCGGCGTTATTCAAGGCTGTCTGATTGGACGGGGAGTGATTCGTATAATAGGCGTTCAAGGCGGATTGGAGTGTGCTGAGCGCGCTAGCCAAGGCCGTTGCGCCACTGTCAGGGATGATATTTATGTTGGGTGTCGCGGATATTCTGCCAAAAAACGTGTAGTACGTTCCTGTATAGGTGAGATCGTTGTCAGATGCCGCCCACGGGTATCTGCCACTGGATGATGTCGCATAGGCGTCCAGGCAATTTTTTGCCTCGCGCGCGATGCGCGATTCCACCGGCTGGAACAGCGCGTCGTGGGTGATGTAGATCATCTGGTCGTTGAAGCCGCTGCTGGCGGCAGCCGTTTGAAACGCGGTGTTCGTCGTGCTAATTGCATTGCTGCCCTCCAGATAATTGGCCGGGCACAGGCTGTTGATTACAGTGCCGACGCCGGTGGTGGTGCATGCGGCGCTTTGCGTGGTTGAGCGGTTTTGCCCGGACAGTGCGGCGCCGGGTGCAAAGACGATCGCGATGACTCCGCTGGCCGGTGTGGTTCCGCTGACGGTCAGGTTGCCCTGGGTGTCGCTGTTGATGGCGGAACTGCCATTCGCCCAGAATGCATTTGATACCGCATACCAGAGGTGCTCACCATTGCCGTCGCGCAGCTCCGGCAAACCCAGTGTTTTCCAGGGTATACGACCGATCAGGCTGGTGCAGTTGCTTCCAATGTAGTCGACATTCATTGTGAGCATGCCGTCATCATTGACATCGGGGCAGGGCAGTCCACCCGGGCGGTTCGCGTCGCTCACGGCATAGGCAATCAATGCATCCCGGGCTTTTGCCAGCGCATCGGCGGTGGTCTTGTCGCGCTCGATCTGCAGCGCAGAACTGCTCAGCATGCCGACCACGATAGCGGCGGCACCGACGACCAGAATCACCAGCATCACCATCAGCGCTGCGCCGCGTTGCCTGGTGTTAACCGGTTCGGTGCGTTTGGCCGGCATGATCTATTGTTTGCCAGCGTCCGGTGTCGACGACCCGCCTGTGTCCGGATTGACGGGCGTGTCCAGCAACACGCGCTGCCCGACCTTGAGTTTGACCGTGCTGGGTTTGCCGGGCAAGCGGACCGTCTGGCTTTCCGGCGTCTTGTCATCGCTGTTTCCGGCCTGCTGCGGCACGCCGTTGATCCAGACGGTGCGATTGCCGCCGTGCTGTTGGACAATGCCGTTGAGCGTCAGAGCGTGAGCATTGCCGCCCGTTCCGGCACTTTGCGCATAACTGTAGTCGAGTTGAGCGCGCTGTTCCGGGGTGAAAAACAATCGTCCCAGCTCTGCGGCGCCGATGTACGTCGATGTTGCCAATCCGATCGCGGCCAGTGCAAATTTGATGGTTAATCTCATGTTGGGCTATTCCGGTTCTTCAGCGTGATCCATCCGCCACTGCATTCTGCCGTGAGGTTCTTGCCGGCGGCGGGTGTGGAATTTCCTTCAGTCGCGGCACGTTGCAGCTTGCAATCCTCGAGCTGGTAGTGGCCTTTGATCTGGTTTTGCAGGGCATCGAAGAAATTCAGCAACTGGCCCTCGTGCAGCAGGTCGAATTGCAGTTTCATCTGGCTGTAGTGGATTGCGAAGGCACCGCTGTCCAAGGCCGGCTGTGGGGCATAGTTCTTCTGCGGGGCGATGTTGTAGCGAAAGTCGATGACCAGATTCTGCCTGCGCAGCTTCTCCAGACCTTCCATCCAGTCCAGACGGTGGTCGTCGCCGATGATTTCATTTGCTTTCAGGTTGTCATAGGCGTTGGAGTAATCGGACAGGTTATCCCGGTCCTGGCGTGCCATGGCCAGGTGGTTGCGTGCATCGTTCATCTGGCTCTGGGCGGCACTCCGATTTTTCAAGGTAAAGTCCGCATACTTGATGCTGGAATACAGGATCAGGCCGCTGACCAGAACGGATGCGCCGATCGCGGCAAAGCTCAAACGCATCAGGTGAAAGTCGGAACTGGAGAATTTCATGTTGCCGGCCTCCATGCAAGCCTGAGGGAAAAGTCGAGTTTATTCTCGCCGGCTTCGCTCTGATTGACAATGCTGCCGGTGGGACTCACGTCCAGCGGCTTGGTAAGGACGGTGACCTGGTATCCCTGCTTGCCCAGTTCAAGCCGGAAGTGGTCCAGATACGCCAGCGCGGCGCGGTAGTCATTGCCGAAGTCCTGCATGTTACCTTTCAACGTAATGACCTGGGCGGGAATATCCGCACGTGTGTTGGGCGCGACGGGTTCGGTCGCGCTCTGTTGCCAGTCCAGTTCGCTGATCTCGACCTGCGGGAAACGGTCAAGCACGGCGCTGATCGGTTTCATGACGGTTTGCGGGGCAGACCCGTATTGGTCGAGCTTGCGCATGAGCGTCACGCTGGCCTTCATGTCTGCGGCGGGGGTGTCGGTGACCGGGAAACTTTGCGTGATCTGTCTAGCCTCTTGCAGCATGCGCGCTGTCTGAAACTTCAAGTCCTCTGCCGCGCTGGTATTAACGCCGCTCTGCCATATCGTGGTGGTCGACCACAATATGCTGGCCACCAGTAATGCGCCGCTGCCCCAGTACAGTGCGCGGCGCAGCTGCCACAGCGTGTAGTAGCGGGTATGCTCGGCGCTGGCGTAATTTGTACCGGGGCGGTTGCTCGCCAGTTGGTGCAGGAAGATCTGGCTGGCATCCGAATCGGTGAAGCGGTAGCCGAGCTTGAGCTTCTTGCCGACCTCGTCAATATCCGCGAAGTCGTAGCGCACATCCGGGTCATTGGGCAATTTGTTTTGCAGTTCATTGCGGTCATCTGCATGGCACAGGATGCGCACATCGAGTGTTTGTCCGGACGGGAGCAGACTCAGGCTTTTCAAATACTGGTAGGTTCGCCCGAGTTCGCTGACCACGGCATCCTGAAACGTCAAGTCTGCATGAACAGGCGTCAACCGGGAAATTTGCAGGCGATGGTCGCTGAAGTAGGTTTGGCGCAATCCGGAAAACTTTTCCCAGGAAATCAGCAGCAGATGTTTTGACGCCTGGTCCTTGATCAGCGGCTCGCTGATCTGCGGCACCGAATAGATTCCCGCGAGCGGTGTCTGCTGGGCCACCATCATATTCAGCCAGGGCATGATGAGGCTTGGGTTGGTCAGTGCCGAGAACAGCATGTCATCGTCGCGGCGCCCGGTCTTTTGGCGCTGCAACAGGGTCGCCCTGCGGAAAGGGGTGCCGCGATAAAACTGGTCGAATTTGCGCTGGAACAGCGCGTCCCGGCTGCTGCCGATCAGGTGCGGGACGATCTCATGGCGGAAATCTTCTTCGATCAGGTCAGTCAACAGGTAAGTTGGACACTTGGCCGTTTGCAACAGGGACTTGAAACCTTCCAGTCCTTCCGGGGTGTCGGTGAAATCCTGCTGCAGCACGGCTTCGCTGCCTGCCATGAGTTGTGCATGCAGGCGATCGGCGCTCAGAAATAGTAATAGTGCTTGTTTCATCTTGTTAACCCCGAATCAGGCCGGGACAGAACGAGTACGCTGCCGCCTGCCTTGCAAACGCCGGGCTGCTGTTGCCGGTGAAATTGCAACAAGCCCCGCTCCTTTCTCTGGCCAGGTCGCTTTTGGCGACTGTATCAAATTTTCATCTTGCCGATAAGGTCATAGATCGGCGACAGCACCGACAGCATGACCCAACCCAGCAATGTACCCAGCACGATGGTCATGGTGGGTTCGATCAGAACCTGCACTTTCTTGATGGAACTCTTGACGTCGCGATCATAGAAATAGCTCACGTTGAGCAATGCCTTGTCCAGCGAGCCGGTGGCTTCGCCGACCTTGAGCATGCGCACCACCAATGGCGGGAACATGCCGGTATTCTGGAAGCTCTGGGTCAGGTTCTTGCCGGATTCGATTTCACGCATTACGGCGTCTAGGCTGTTGGCGACGGCCCGGTTGTTGACCACATCCCGGGAATTGGCGATGCAGTCGAGTATGCTGATGCCGGAGCCGTACATCATTGCGAAGGTGTTGGCAAAACGCGCCAGAATGATCTTGCGCAGGATGGGACCGATCACCCACATCTTCAGTTTGAATCCGTCGAATCTCAGGCGCATCTCCGGGCTGGTGGTGACGAGCAGCTTGCCCCCGATGACCAGCACGAACGGCAGCGCGATCAGAACATACCAGTAGTTGACGAAGAACTTCGACGTGGCGATCAGGATGCGCGTCTGGATCGGAATGGTCTGCCCCATGCCCACAATGAAACTGACCAGTTGCGGCACCAGGTAAATCATCAGAAAGAAGGTGATCGCCACCACGGCGGTGCCGACGAATGCCGGATACATCAGGATGGTCTTGGTGTTCGACGCCATCTCGTCCTGCCATTTTATCGATTCGGTGATGTGTTCGAAGACTTCCTGCAGGCGTCCGCTGGCTTCCCCGGCATAGGTCAGGCTGACATAGATCTTGTCGAATGCGTCCGGGTGCTGGGCCATCGCTTCGGACAGCTTTTTGCCGCCTTCGATGGACTCGACCAGACTGGCGATGATCTCGCGAAAGCGGGGGTCGTTCATGGTATCGCGCAAATCGCCGAGGCATTCCAGCAGGGGCACGCCGGCACGCGTGAGTTGTTCCAGGTTGAAAAAGAAGGTGATCAGTTCCGGGCGCTTGATCTTGCCCCGCATGCCCGCTCCGCCGCTGTCGATCTTGGCATCGATCAGATCGAGCCCGCTGCGCTTGAGGCGCATCTCCAGATCCACCTGATTGGCGGCATCCTGCAAACCCCGGTGGGGTTTGCCGTGTTCATCGATAGCCCGATAGGAATAGAGTGCCATAGTGTTCCGTTCCCTAGCCCAGTCGGTCCGTCAGATCCACGATGCGGCTGACTTCGGCAAGCGAGGTGATGCCCTGCTGGATGCGCCGGATACCGTCCACCGCCAACGGACGAAAGCCTTTTTCGAGAGCTGTCTCCCTGATCTGGCGCGCGCTGGCGCGATGAGAGACTAGGTCGTCCAGATCATAATCCATCTTGAGCAATTCCATGATGGTCATGCGTCCCTTGTAACCCTGATGATTGCAGGCCTCGCAGCCGGCTGCCCGATACAGGGTGATGTCCTGCTGAGGGGAGAGTCCCAATAGTTTCCGTTCCGATGCGTCCGGCGAGTATGGATACTTGCATTCCTTGCACAATATCCGTATCAGTCGCTGCGCCACGATGCCGATGATGTTGCCGGCCATGATGTCGGGAAGGATGCCGATGTCGAGCAGGCGGGGTATCGCGCCAATCGCCGAATTGGTGTGCAGTGTCGAATAGACCTGGTGCCCGGTCATCGCGGCACGGAACGCCATTTCGGCAGTGGGATGGTCGCGGATTTCGCCGACCAGGATGATGTCCGGGTCCTGGCGCATCATGGAACGGATACCGTTGGCAAAATCCATCTTGGCGGATTCGTTTACCGACGTCTGGCGGATCAGCGCGAGCGGGTATTCGACCGGGTCTTCCAGTGTCATGATGTTGACCGACTCGGTGTTGATGTGATTCAGCACCGAATACAGGGTGGTGGTCTTGCCGCTGCCGGTCGGGCCGGTCACCAGCACGATGCCCTCGGGCTTGGCGATCACCATCTTGAGCATGCTGAGCGCCGTATCGTCGAGACCGAGCTGGTCAAGCGGCACGATGCCTTTTTGCCGGTCCAGTATGCGCAGGACAAGATTCTCGCCGTGCGTGGTGGGATGTGAAGCCACCCGGAAATCGATCGGCCGGCCAGACAGGCGCAGCGAAATGCGCCCGTCCTGCGGCGCGCGGGTTTCGGCGATGTTCATGTTGCTCATCACCTTCAGGCGCACCACCATGGCCGGCCAGAAACTCTTGTGCAGGCTGCGGACCTGGCGAAGCACGCCGTCGACCCGGTAGCGGATGCGCAAAAAGCTGTTCTCAGGTTCGAAGTGGATGTCCGAAGCGCCCCGTTGCACGGCCTCGGTGAGCAGCGCATCGACCAGGCGCACCACCGGCTGGCTGAATTCGTTGACGCCGGACTGCTGCGTCTGGTACTCCATTTCGCCCGGCTCGATTTCGTGCAGGATGCCGTCTATCGAAAGCTCAAAGCCATAGTACTGGTCGATCGCGCGCAGAATGTCGGATTCGCTGGCCAGCTGGGTAGCCAGCTGGTATTCGTCCTTGAGCAGTGCGCGAACCTGGTCGAGCGCGATGATATTGTCCGGGTCGGCGACAGCCAGGGTCAGGACACGGCCGGCCTGGTCCACCGACAGCGGCAACAGTTGGTAGCGCCGCGCCACATCCTTGGGGATCAGGCTCAGTGCGGCGGAATCGATCAGTACGGAGGCAAGATCTACGCTCTCCTGGCCAAGGTTTTCGGACAGGACATCCCGGATAGTCGCTTCGGAGAGAAAACCAAGGCGAACCAGCAGGCGACCCAGCGGCTGATGCGTCTTGCCCTGCTCCTGCAGGGCAATGCGCAACTGGTTGTCGCTGATCACGCCTTTGCCAACCAGTATCTGTCCCAGCTGTTGTGGCGGGTTGTCCGGCTTCTTGTTGTTTTGCATGACGATCTAGCGCGCTAATTCTTCGATACGTTGTGAAATTTTTGCGTGATCAAAATCCGCATGGTGTCCGGGATCCAGTTGCAGGGCGCGCCGGTAATATTGTACGGCCGCCTTGTTTTGCCCGAGGCGGTCAAGACTGACGGCCAGATTGAACGCCAGTTCAGCACGGTCCGGCGACAATTTGTACGCGTTGAAGTACGACTTTTGCGCATCGGCCCAGCGGGCATGTTCTGCGTAGTAATTGCCCAAAGCGAGATGCAGGGAGGGCGAGTTCTGCTGTTCATTGATAAGCATCTTCAGCCGGCTTTCGCTGTCTTCGTCCTCTGACAGGGCGGACATTCCCGCATTGGCCACCGCATTGCGCGGATCAAGTGCCAATACTTGCGCGTAATAGTGTGCCGCCACATTGTCCTCGCCGCGGCGCTGGGCGATGACGGCCAGCCCGAGTAGCGCGTCGGAATTGCTTGAATCCAGATTGGTCGCCTTGAGATACAACTGTTGCGCCTGATCGAGATTTCCGCCGCGATACGCGAGATACGCATCGTTGAGCAACGGGTTAAGGGGCCCCTCCGTGCTCATCACGATATGCACCGCTTCCGTTTCGGGAGGGCTGGTCGGTGCCGCCTTTGCCGGATGTCTGGAGGCATGCCTTGGTATTGGCGTTCTGGCCGGCTTCGGCGGAGCAGCCTCGGCCGAGACAACACCGGGAACCAGATTGTTTTGCGGCGGAGGCGGCGCGGGTTTTTGATGTGACATGACCGTCATGTTGATGGGGCGCGCGGGCTGGCTGTTGCCGGAGGAAATGGCATACCACACATAACCCCCTCCGGCAACGAGTAACAGAACCGCGCCGGCCAGGGCGATCAGCAGATTGCGGTTGAAGCCGGGACGCGCCCGCTGTACTGCACCGGATCTGGCGTTGAACAGGTTTTGTCCGGTGATGCGTGCCTGTTCCCCGGCCGTCGCAGCCTTAGGCGCATCTGGTAGCGGGTCAGCCGGGGAGGAGGTCGGTTCGAGGCTAAGCTCAAATCCTGGGTCGCTGCCTTGTGCAGCCTGTGCTTGCTGGGATTTCTTGCGGGCATCCAGAAGCAGGCTCATGATCAGGGCTTCCCGTAGGCGGATTCGTTAAAGAAATCCTGGTCCGGCAATTTTTTGCGGTATGCGTCGAAATCGCCGTTTACACTGGGATTCTTGATGATGGTCGGCCTCAGGAAGATCACCAGCTCTGTCTTCGTTGTCAAGTCGTTGCGATTCTGGAACAGGTTGCCAAGCAATGGAACGCGCGCCAGCAACGGGACTTCGTTATTGTTCTTGTCGATCTGGTCTTCCATCAGGCCCCCCAAAACGGCAATCTGGTTGTTCTGGATTCTCAGCACCGACTCCATTTCACGCGTCGACGTCTCCGGGATTTTGTTCACCACGCCCGTGCAGGTGCCGATACCCAGGCACGGGTTGGCCAGGGACGGATTGGGGTCATCGACATAATCGAGGAAGCGCGTAATCGACGGGCGGATGTTGAGCAGCACCGTATCGCTGTCGCTGATCTGCGGCGTCAGGCTCATCGTCAACCCCACCGGCTGTGTCTGCAGGGTCGAGGTGTAGGTGGGTGGCGTGGACATTGTTCCGGTCAGCGTGTTGACGGTACCGGGCGTTACCGTCATGGAGAAATACACCATGTTGTTGACCACGCGCAGCATCGCCGTCTGGTTGTTCATCACGCTCAAGGTGGGGCTGGACAGGACCTTGACATTGCCGAACTGTTCCAGCAACTGTACCGATGCGGCGAGGTTGCCGATTTTGGAGGTCGGATTGAGGTAGCTGATCGCCAGTGCGCCGGCTGTCGTATTTATCCCGGCCGTGCCGGTCTGGCTGAGTGCGAAGCCCTTGGCGCCGAGCAGTGCGCGCGACCAGTCGATCCCCTGCTGGTATTGATCGCTCAGGTCCACTTGGACGATGGTCGCCTCTATCATGACTTGGCGCTGGGCATTGGCCATGATCCGGTCGATGAATTGCTGGATCTTTTCGTGCTGTTTCCCGGTGGCGCGCACTGTGATGATGCCAGCTTCGGGGTTTGCGATGACCGAAGCCGCCTCGCGGAAAGTGCTGCGCCGGGTAACGGTCATCCCGCCCTCTTCGACATTGACCGGATTGGGGCTGTTATCAATCCCGCCTTTGGTTGCGGCAGTGTTGCCGCTGGCGGGCTGTGCTCCGGTGCCGTTGCTGCTGGCGGCCCTGACCTGTTGCACCGCGGTCTCGCTGGAGCCGGCGGGCAGTATCTTGTCGGTTTCGTGCAGGATATCCTTGATGTTCTGCGTCAGGGTAGTCCAGAAACTATTCTTGGATTCATCCTTGATGGTGAGCGAGGAATTGTTTCCGCCTGCGCCGCCTGAAGATCCGCCCGCACTGCCGGCCGGACCGCTTGATACCTGCGTGCTATTTGAAATCGAACTGTTCGTTTCGCGAGTCATGTTCACGTAATCGATCCTGTAGGTATGCAGATAAGGCGTGTCGGGCAGCACGGTCAAGGTGCCGTTGTCCATTTCGTAGCGCATGTCCACCTGTCTTGCGATGCGCGTGAGGATTTCCGGCAGGGTCTGGTTGATCGCATTTATCGTCACGGTTCCCTGGATGCCGGACTGGATGTCGAGGTTGATTTTTGCGTCGCGCGCCAGCGAGAACAAGATCTGCTGTGCCGGCACATTGGTGACGACCACGCTGTAGGTGGCGGCTTTATCGGCCGGTTTGGGCGGGGGCAGCACGACGCTGTCTTTGATAGGCTGCGGGATGATGTTTTCGTTTGCAGGCTGATCGGCAGGACGTGTAATGTGCCGGTCTGCGGGTTTTATCTGCATGTTTCCGCAGCCGGACAGCATCACCCCGATCGCACAGAGATAAACTATGTTGCGTGAACGCATGCTTCCCCCTTTTTGTATGCGCTGTAGCCTAACAGCTTTGTGCTTATTGCTCAATATGGTACAGCTAATACCTTGTCAAAAGATGTAAGTCGAAGTGGCAAAAGCCTTCTGGTAACGCACGGGAAGATCCTTGGCGGCATCGTGGGCCGCTTCGACGGATGGGTAAGCGCCATAAAGAACGCGAATCCCGTTCTTGCCGCCCAGCTTGGCGGGAAGCAGGTAAATTTGCGGGAGTACGCCCAGCTTGTCCGCGCGCCGCAGGAATCCCTCGATCCGTTCCGGATTGACGGCCTCGTTGTAATACAGCTGAATGCTGGCGACGGCCTTTTTCTGCTCAAGCAATTTTTTGCCCGCTTCGAGACGTTGTTCGTACAGAATCGTTTTTGGGACCGTGCCGGGCGCAGGCGCGGGAGCGGCAACCGCGGCTGTTTTTGCCGGCGCAGGAACCGCTGCTGGCGCATGATTTTCCTGGGCAGCGATCGGTGCGGCCGCCGGTGCGACGGGCACGGTTGCCGGCACGGCCGGATTGTTCTGGGCTGACATTGCAGCCTTGTCCTGTTGAACGGCCGGTTGCGGCTTTTCCAATATCCGCCATGCGGCCAGCCCCAATAGCAGGACTGCGGCAGCCGCGCTTCCCAGCAGCAGCTTGTTGCCGAACCGGGAAGTGGAGGGGGTGAGTTCGCTGTCGCGCAGTGCCGCCTGCACATGCTCGGGCTTGATGTAGTAAGTGTCGTCGACGAATGCGGCCAGCAGGGATTTGTCGGCGAGGATATTCACGCGGCGCATCAGACCTTCGGAAGCCGAGGCGATCAGTTTGATGGCACCCTGCGAGAATATGTCCGGTCCGTGGTAGCCGGCCGCGCGCATCCTGAACATCAGGTAGTCTTCCAGGATATTGCGCGACAGCGGCTGCATGTGAAAGTGATGCGCGATGCGGTCCTTGAGCTGGCGCATGTTGGGTTGATCCAGCTTGGTGTTCAGTTCCGGCTGTCCGAACAGCACGATCTGCATCAGCTTGGCGTTGCCGACCTGCAGGTTGTACAGCAGGCGCAACTCTTCCAGCGTTTCCAATGGCATGGCGTGCGCCTCGTCCACCAGCACCACGATACGCTTGCCTTCGCGCGCCTTTTCCTCGAGCTTGTTCTGGATGTTCTGCATGATGATGCCGACCCGCTCGCCTTTGATGTTCAGGCCGAGCCCGTCGGCGATCGCATACAGCATCTCTTCGCGCGACAGGCTGGGGTTGGCCAGATAGATGGCCTCGACGTGCTTCGGGAGCTTTTCCAGCAGCATCCGGCACAGCATGGTCTTGCCGCTGCCGACCTCGCCGCTTACCTTGATGATCCCCTCGACTTCGGAGATGGAGTAGATCAGGGCATCGAGAATCTCGCCGCGGTTGGCGCCGGAAAAAAAGAACACCGTGACGGGTGTGATTCTGAACGGCGGCTCGGAAAGTCCGAAGTGTTCTAGATACATGTCTTTACGTCCTGTGCATTGAGTTTTTCATTTGTGCCCATGCGGCTATGCAATGTGGTGCGGTTTATGCCAAGCAGCTTCGCGGCCTCGCTGATGTTGCCGGCGGACAGTTCCAGTGCGGCAGCGATATACTGGCCTTCCTGTTCGCGCAGCTGCCGGTCCAGATTGAAATCGCCCTGTTGCAACTGCTGAATGATCGATGCGGTCGTTGTGCCTGTCTGGCCGTGTGCGCTGGTCTCCAGAGGATCGAACTCCTGCTCCAATTGTATCTTGTTGACCGTCATGCCCGGAAACTTTGTGGACAGCCGGATCACGATGTTGCGCAATTCCCGCGTATTGCCTGGAAAGCTGTATTGTTCCCAGCTATGCAGGGCGTCCGGGAGCAGTTCAAAGGGTTGTTGCCTGATTTGCCGCGAGTAATAGGCGCGGAAATGGTTTAGCAAAGCCAGTTTGTCGGTGCCCAGTTCACGCAATGGCGGAACATTGATCGAGAAGACATTCAGACGGTGGTAAAGGTCTGTGCGAAAGATGCCTGCCTTGACTGCCTCGCGCAGGTTGCGGTTTGTCGCGGCGATGATGCGCGCGCCGCTCTTGCGCGTCGTGGTCTCCCCGACGCGCTGGTATTCTCCGTTTTCCAGCACGCGCAACAGTTTTGTCTGGAGTTCCAGCGGCAGTTCGCCGATCTCGTCAAGGAATAGCGTGCCGGCAGATGCCTCTTCAAAAAATCCCGACTGCGCGCTGGCCGCGCCGGTAAAGGCTCCCTTGCAATAACCGAACAGGGTGGGTTCGATCAGGGTGGGCGGGATCGCTGCGCAGTTGAGCACTTTGAACGGTGAACCGGGTTTGCTCGCCAGTTTCTGGATTGCCGAGGCGACCAGTTCCTTGCCGCAACCGGACTCGCCTTCGATCAATACGGGAAAGGGGATCGCCGCATACATCACGATCTGGCTGCGCAGGGCCTGCATCGCGGAAGTCTGTCCGACGAGGCCGAGCAGTTGATCATCCTGGACATCGTTGCCGGGGCCTTTGTCCTGGACTTTCAGCGCATCATTCAGGTATTTTTTTATCTTGTCCGGTGCGCATGGTTTGGCGATGAAATCCACCGCCCCCAGCGCGCGGGCATGGCGCGCATTGTCTTGTTCGTCCTGCCCGGACAGGACAAAAATCCTGATCATCGGGGAGTGTGCCAGCAATTCGGCGATCAAGTGAAAGCCTTCCTCGGGGCGGTGCGGGAAAGGCGGCAATCCCAGATCTATCAGGGCCAGTTGCGGCGCACATGACAATCTGCGCAACAAGTCGATTGCCGCAACACGCGATTCGGCCTGGTGGACATCGAAGTCGTTGCAGAAAGAGACCGCCAGACCTTCGCGAATCAGCGGGTCATCGTCAACGATGATCAGGCTGGGAAGTTTAGATAAGTCGTTCATTTGGCTTTCTTTAGTGATACTTGCTTGTGCGGAGCATAACGGCAAGTGCGGGCAAGCTCAATAGGGAATAGGCAAGAATATTGTCATCCGGGCCAATTAGTTGGGGATTGTCGACCCATTGGTTTAGAATGTGCACTTTGGTTTTTCCGGATTTGAGTTTTGTCTTCTTCCGCATTGGTCGAAATTCGCGATCTGCATTTTGCCTACGACAAGCGTGCCGTTCTGAAAGGCATCAACATGACCTTCCCGAAGGGGAAGATGGTTGCCATCATGGGTTTGAGCGGCTGCGGCAAGACCACGATGCTGCGCCATATCGGTGGGGTGCTCAAGCCGACCAGGGGTTATGTGAAGGTGGGCGGGCAGATAATCCATGAGCTGGATCAGGAGGCGCTGTACGAGATGCGCCGCAAGATGGGCATGCTGTTCCAGTTTGGCGCGCTGTTCACCGACATGTCGGTGTATGACAATGTTGCATTTCAAATGCGGGAACACACCGGCCTTTCCGAAGAACTGATACGCGATCTGGTGCTGATGAAGCTGCACGCGGTTGGTTTGCGCGGTACGCAGCATTTGATGCCTTCGGAGCTGTCTGGCGGCATGGCGCGCCGCGTCGCATTGGCGCGGGCCGTGGCGCTCGACCCGATGCTGATCATGTACGACGAGCCGTTTGCCGGGCTTGACCCGATTACCATGACAGTGGTCGGCGACTTGATCCGCCGACTGAACGATGCTCTGGGGGCGACTTCGGTGATCGTGACCCACGATGTGCAGGAGTCTCTGAAGATTGTCGACTACGTTTATTTTATGGAGAATGGCGTGATTGTGGCTGAGGGGACGCCAGAAGATATACGCGCTTCCGACAAGGCTTTCGTGCACCAGTTCGTGCATGGTGAGATAGATGGCCCGTTACCGTTCCACTATCCGGGCGGCGATTACCGCCAAGATTTGAATTTGAGGACATGACTTCATGGTGCCAACATTTTTAGACGCGATCCGGGTAACCGGTCACCGTTCAATCAACGCGGTATGGCGCATCGGTATGGCGACGCGCTTCTTTTTTCTTACCCTGGTCTATTCGGGCAACAGCTTTCGCCGTTTCAATCTGATCATCAAGGAATTGTTTTCCACAGGCGTGTTGTCGCTGATCATCATTGTCGTGGCGGGGTTGTTCGTCGGGATGGTGCTCGGACTGCAGGGCTATGAAACGCTCAGGCGCTACGGTTCGGAATCGGCACTGGGGAGCATGGTGGCATTGAGCCTGGTGCGGGAGCTGGGGCCGGTGGTCGCGGCATTGTTGTTTGCCAGCCGCGCCGGTTCGGCAATGACCGCCGAGATCGGGCTGATGAAAGCAACCGAGCAGATCTCCGCGATGGAAATGATGGCGGTCAATCCGATCGCCCGCATCGTCGCGCCGCGCTTCTGGGCCGGCGTGATCTCGATGCCTTTGCTGGCCGCGCTGTTCAGTGCGGTGGGGGTATTCGGGGGCTACTTCGTCGGTGTGATACAGATAGGCGTCGACGAAGGTTCCTTCTGGTCGCAGATGCAGGCGGCAGTGGACTTTCGCGATGACATCCTGAACGGCGTGATCAAGAGTTTCGTGTTCGGCACAGTGGTGACGATAATCGCGTTGTTCGAAGGTTACGACGCGCCGCCCACCGCTGAAGGGGTATCCGGCGCGACAACTCGCACGGTGGTGACTTCTTCGCTGGCGATATTGATGCTGGATTTCGTATTGACTGCAATCATGTTTAGAGGGACTTAGGAAATGGAACGGACTACGCTGGATCTTTGGGTGGGCATATTCGTGGTGGCAGGTGTCGCCGCGCTGGCAATGCTGGCGATGAAAGTCGGGAACCTGGGCACTTACAACATGTCGGAAACTTATGAAGTGCATGCCTATTTTACCAATGTCGGGGGATTGAAACCCAAGGCATCGATCAAGAGCGCCGGCGTGCTGGTCGGGCGCGTGACCGGGATTACACTTGATACGCAACGCTATGAAGCCAATGTGGAGATGAGTCTAGACAAGCGCTACCAGTTTCCCAAGGACACATTCGCCAGCATCCTGACTTCGGGCTTGTTGGGCGAACAATACATCGGCCTGGTACCGGGCGGAGATAGCGATATGCTGCATAACGGGGATCAGATCAAGATGACCCAATCCGCAGTGGTGCTGGAAGATTTGATCAGCAAGTTCCTGTTCAGCAAGGCCTCCGAACCTGCCAGCCAGAAATAGTTTTGAAATCAAGGATAAAGAGAGCAAAAGATGACTGCTTTGCAAAAGATAACTCTGGGCGTGCTGATGACCTGTACGCTTGGCGTGGCCCGCGCCGACGTGGTTGCACCCGATGTGCTGATCAAGAACACCGTGCGGGAAGTTACTGACATCATCAAGCGGGACAAGGATATTCAGGCCGGCGACCAGAAAAAGATCATCGCCATGGTGGATGCCAAGGTGTTGCCGCATTTTGATTTTCAGCGCATGACCCAGTTGGCGGTCGGGCGCAACTGGCGTACCGCCACCCCCGAGCAACAACAGGCACTGGTTACGGAATTCCGCGACTTGCTGGTGCGTACCTATACAAAAGTGTTTACCGTGTATCGTGACCAAACGATCGATGTCAAGCCTCTCAGAATGGCGCCCGATGATACCGAGGTGACCGTTAGCACCGTGATCAGCAAGCCGGGCGCGCAGCCGACTTCGGTGGATTATGAAATGAAAAAGTCCCCTGATGGCTGGAAAGTATTCGATATATCGGTTGAAGGGGTCAGCATGGTGATGAGCTATCGCGGAACGTTCGCATCGCAAATCCAGCAGGATGGTATCGACGGTTTGATCAAGACGCTTTCCAGCAAGAACGCCAGCGATGCTGAAAGCGATGTGGTGAATGCGGGGGCGAAGTGATCGAGCGCGAGGGTGAGTGGATGGTATTGCAGGGCAACCTGAACATCGCAAGCGTTCCGGCATTGTTCGAAGTCGGGTTGCAACATCTGGCCAGCGAGGATTTCCAGGCGGATTTCTCGCGGGTTGATTCCGTTGATTCCGCGGCGGTCAGTTTGCTGCTGGGGTGGAACAGGGCCGCCAAGAACTTGCAGCATGGCTTGCGCGTGAAAGGTTTGCCTAACGATCTGCTGAGTTTGGCACGCTTGTACGGTGTCGCGGAATTCCTGCCACAACAATCCTGATTGATCCCTTTTTGCGTGCGGCACCGAAGGTGCCGCACGCATCCTTGGCCGGTTTTTAGTATCATGAGCAACGTCGTTGACGGGTGGCGGTCCGCCTGTTGCAAACTTTTTTCGACTTTGAAGAATGGTGGAATTGTCTATGGTCACCCCGGAAAGTATCCAAAATAACATCGCGCAAGGAATGGCGACCGAGCATTTGAGCGTGGTGGGCGATGGGCAGCACTTTGAGGCAGTGGTGGTCAGCGAAGCGTTCGCCGGAAGGAACCGGGTACAGCGTCACCAGATGGTTTACCAGACCTTGGGCGACCGGATGCGGGCGGAGATCCATGCGCTGTCGATGAAGACTTTGACGCCGCAAGAGTGGCGTAGCCAGCAATAATCCATGCAAAAATTAGCAATTCAGGGGGGCAGCCGCCTCAACGGGGGGGTGCGGATTTCCGGCGCCAAGAATGCGGCGCTGCCCATACTGTGTGCGTGTTTGTTGACCCGCGATACCCTGCAGCTCGACAACGTGCCCGACCTCAATGATGTCGTCACGATGCGCAGACTGCTGCAACAAATGGGCGTAGCGATACAGGGCGATGGCGCCGAAACGGGATTGTGTGCGGCCGAAATCGACAAGCTCGAAGCACCCTACGAAATGGTGAAGACCATGCGGGCCGCGATCCTAGTGTTGGGGCCGCTGGTTGCGCGCTTCGGGGAAGCCCGGGTTTCGCTGCCGGGCGGTTGCGCCATCGGCTCACGCCCGGTTGACCTGCACATCAAGGGCTTGCAGGCGATGGGTGCCGAAATCAATATCGAGCACGGTTACATCCATGCCCAGGTACCCCATGGCAAGGGCTCAAGGCGTTTGAAGGGTGCGCGGATATTCTTCGATCTGGTCAGTGTCACCGGGACTGAAAACCTGATGATGGCTGCAGTACTGGCGGATGGAGTCACGGTTCTGGAAAATGCCGCGCGCGAACCGGAAGTGGTGGACCTGGCAAATTGCCTGGTTGCAATGGGCGCAAAAATCGAAGGGGCGGGCAGCGATACCATCAGCATCACCGGCGTGGAAAAATTGCACGGCGCCAGCCATCGGGTCATGCCGGACCGGATTGAGAGCGGCACCTTCCTGGTCGCGGCAACAGCTGCGGGGGGGATATCACCCTGACCGGCGCGCGCGCCGACATCCTCGAAAACGTGCTGGAAAAATTGCAGGAAGCCGGTGCTGTGATACAGGTGGCGGCCAACATGATCAACTTGAAAATGCATCGGCGCCCCAAGGCCGTCAATGTGCGCACCTCCCCCTATCCTGCATTTCCCACCGATATGCAGGCGCAATTCATGGCGATGAATACCATTGCCGAGGGCAACGCGATAGTGGTCGAAACGATATTCGAGAACCGCTTCATGCACGTGCAGGAGCTGCGCCGTCTCGGAGCCCAGATCGATGTCGAGGGGAATACCGCGGTGATCAGGGGCTGCGCGCAGCTGGAAGGCGCAACCATCATGGCGACGGATTTGCGCGCCTCTGCGTGTCTGGTCATCGCCGGACTGGTCGCACAGGGCGAGACCATCGTGGATCGTATCTACCATCTGGATCGCGGCTACGAACACATCGAGGCCAAACTGTCGGCCTTGGGCGCGAATATCAGGAGAGTAAAATAGGCCGCCCTGAATAATTGACGTGAATAAGCATGAACTAAAAATCATCCTGCTGTCGAGCAGGGATCAGCGAGCGTGACATGAAGGAAATCACGGTAATCTGCGTTTCGTATAAGCGGTATAAAAACATACCTGTCCTGATCCACTCGTTCTTGGCGCAATCGCTGCAGAACTTCAAGCTATTGATATTGCATGACGGCTATGATGCAGAAATGGAATGCATCCTTCAGGATTTCAAGAACAAGTCCCCGGATATCATTGATTACCGATTTTCCGATGTCCGCTTCAACGATTACGGTCACTCATTGAGGGACATGGGAATCGAAATGGTGGATACGGAGTATGTGCTGATAACCAACGACGACAATTATTATTGTCCCAAGTTTCTGGAATACATGTTCATGCCGATACATGCAGATCCCGCTCCCCCGGACATTGTGCTTTGCGACATGATTCACTCGCACAATAATCCGGGCGGGCGACCTTAGGGACCTTACAATTTGTTCGTCACGACGCCGAATCGGCTTTCCATTACTCATAAGTCAGTAATATAGGCTACAGAAGGATGCTTAAAAAACGAACGCACCAGCTTGGGGTTGTTGCCGATTGTCTGCAATTGTTCGTGCACACGATCCTGCAACTTTTCGCCTTTCTTCAGCGGCCTTCTGGCTACGCCCGTACGCTTGGCATGACTCCAAACAAGCTCATCCGGATTCAGGTCTGGCGCAGACCCAGGCAGAAAATGCAGCGTCAAACGTCCCTCCGTGCTGGCCACATATTCCTTAACCAACGTCTTCTTGTGTGCTGGCAGCCCATCAACCACCAAGTGCAATGGTTTCTTGCGGCGGTGCATCAGCTGCTTGAGCAGTTCAACAAACAATTCGCCGGTCAACCCCCCTTGATAAGTGGCAAACCAGAACGCGCCTTTGGCATTGACCGCAGAGGCTGCGCTAATGCTTTGGCGTTGCCCAGGTCTATTGACCACCGGCGTTTTGCCCCGCTCAGCCCAAGTCTTGCCATGCACCGCATCGGCACGAAAGCCGGATTCGTCCCAGAAATAGATCTCGGCACCTTCCGCTTTGGATTGCTTCGCGATGGCCGGGAAGGTGTCGCGCTGCCAACGTTCAATGGCGTCCGGATCGCGTTGGTACGCGCGCTGCAACGGCTTCTGCGGCGTAAGGTTAAGTTCGGCGAGCAGACTGCCCACCGAGGTCACGCTCAAGCTGATGTTGAATTTTTGAAGAATCAGTTCTCGCACGACAGCTCGCGTCCACAAGGCAAAGTCAAAACCGTACTGCATCGGGTTCTTGCCATTGACCCAGCGGAATACTCGCGACTTCTGAACGCGGGTGAGCTTGGGTGTGCGTCCCGCGCCCTTACGCGCAACCAGACAATGTTTTCCGCGACCCCGCCCGCGCACCTTGGCAAGCCACTTGTATCCCGTGGTGCGACACAGTCCATAGCTCTCCATCACCACCGCTACATCCTCGCCCTCAAGAATGCGCTCCACCGCCATCATGCGTATGGTTTGCTTGGTCTTTCGATCATGAGTTCGCCCATCTTTTTTCATGAGCAATTGGAGTTTGCGTGTTAGCATTTAGTTCCAGAATTGTAGACTTTATTTCTGACCGGTGAGTAATATCGGATGTTTTATTGCAAAAAGTGAATTGGCAAAAAAAGCCGGATTCAGGGATAAGACGCATGACGGAGATGCGACATACCTTGAGGACTTAATCACGGCAGCGGTCGCTCCAAAGATCGTTAAAATAAATGCCGTCTTGTTTGTTCACAATTGAACAGAGTAAGCCCGCATGGATACTCATCATGGGCCATGCGCTGTATTTTTTTCGTTCCTGAAAGCCGGGTTCTCCCGATGAACCGCGCCAGCAGGCTCATCCAGGCTGCATTTGCGGTAGAATGCGCATCTTTTGCAAGCGCTTGAACCAGATGACTATCACCATCGCCCTGTCCAAGGGACGCATCTTCGAGGAAACAATGCCGTTGCTGAATGCGGCAGGCATCGATGCGCTGGAGGATCCAGAGTCCTCGCGCAAGCTGATCCTGCCGACCAATCGCGGCGATGTGCGCCTGATCATCGTGCGCGCCAGCGACGTACCCACCTACGTGCAATACGGGGCTGCGGATCTCGGTGTGGCGGGCAAGGATGTGCTGGATGAATATGGCGGCACTGGGCTTTACCAGCCGCTGGATCTGAACATCGCGCGCTGCCGCATGATGGTTGCGGTTCGCGATGATTTCGATTATGAGTCCGCCGTGCGCCAGGGTGCCCGCCTGCGCGTGGCGACCAAGTATGTGCAAACCGCCAGGGCTCACTTCGCTGCAAAAGGCGTGCATGTGGACTTGATCAAACTGTATGGCTCAATGGAACTGGCCCCGCTGGTCGGGTTGTCGGACGCGATCGTGGACCTGGTCAGCAGCGGCAACACGCTCAAGGCGAATCACCTCAGGGCAGTCGAGCACATCGCCGATATTTCTTCGCGCCTTGTCGTGAACCAGGCCGCACTCAAACTGAAATACGAAGTGATCCAGCCGATGCTGGCCGCTTTCGCAGCCACGATCAAGAAATAGCGCAATCCAGGAACATAGAGCGGACTAAAATGAAAATCAGAAAACTTTCCAGTCGTGCTGCCGATTTCGATGCCGAGTTGACCAGGCTGCTGGCCTTCGAGGAAACGGCTGATGAAAAGCTCGAGGCTACCGTCGCAGGCATACTCGCGGACGTGCGCAGGCGCGGTGATGAGGCGCTGCTGGAATACACGCGCAAGTTCGATCGCCTGTCACTGGATGATGCCGCCGGGATGGAGTTGTCGCGCGACGAATTGCGCGACGCGTTCCACGGACTGCCGGCAGAACAGCGCGGCGCGCTAGAACAGGCCGCGCAGCGCATCACCGATTATCATCTCAAACAGGTGCAGTCTTCCTGGAGCTATACCGATGCCGACGGCACGCTGCTCGGCCAGCAGGTGACTCCGCTGGATCGCGTTGGCCTGTATGTGCCGGGCGGAAAGGCGGCCTATCCGTCTTCGGTGCTGATGAACGCGCTGCCTGCCAAAGTGGCCGGTGTGGCTGAACTCGTCATGGTGGTGCCGACCCCGGATGGGGTGAAGAACCAGCTGGTGCTGGCAGCCGCCTATCTTGCGGGTGTGGATCGCGTGTTCAGCATCGGCGGCGCACAGGCGGTCGCCGCGCTGGCTTACGGCACGGCAATCATTCCGAAGGTGGACAAGATCGTCGGCCCCGGCAACGCTTACGTCGCGGCGGCAAAACGCCGTGTGTTCGGCGTGTGCGGCATCGACATGATCGCAGGGCCGTCGGAAATCCTGGTGATCTGCGACGGACACACCGACCCCGACTGGATCGCGATGGACCTGTTCTCGCAGGCGGAACACGACGAATTGGCGCAGGCCATCCTGTTGTCGCCGGATGAAAAATTCATCGCGGCGGTGGCGCAAAGCGCGGATCGTCTGTTGGGACAGATGCCGCGCCGCGAGATCATCCAAACGGCGCTGCAAAATCGCGGGGCATTGATTCATGTTACCGATCTGGATGAAGCCTGCACCATCAGCAACCGCATCGCACCGGAACATCTGGAATTGTCGGTTGCCGATCCGCAGAACATGTTGCCCCAACTGAAACATGCCGGCGCGATCTTCATGGGCCGCTACACCTCGGAGGCGCTGGGCGATTACTGCGCCGGACCAAACCATGTTCTCCCGACTTCCGGCACGGCGCGGTTTTCATCCCCGTTGGGAGTGTACGACTTCCAGAAGCGCAGCAGCCTGATCCAGGTCTCCCCGCTCGGCGCGCAAAAGCTCGGCGATATCGCCGCCAAGCTGGCGTTTGGGGAAGGCTTGCAGGCGCACGCGCAATCTGCGCTGTTCAGGAAGGGTTAGACGAAGTCCGGTTGAGCGGATTATCAACAGTGCGTTGCACTCTGCTTCATGATTTTTCCACCCGCCGGTAAAGCCGATAACGCTCGTCCTTGTCGCCCTTTCGGTTACCCTCCCAGATTTTCACCCAGCGCGTTTCGTCGAGCAAAGGCCTGGATAATCTGTTTCCCTGGATCAGGCGCAGATCGCACCGATGTTTATAATCGTGCAACGTCAGGATGTTGCCGAAATAATACAGCATCGCGCGCTGACCCTCGCCAAGCTGCTCACCGGCAATACATTGGTACTGTTTTGGCAGGGATTGCTTCAACGAGACGACCATGCCGCGATAGCTCTTGCCGCTGTCCAGCCACGGCAGCCACAGCGTCATGGCGAGTATCCAGATCAGCGTGACGCCGGATGCCCAATTCAAAGTCGCGCGCCGCATCGATCGGCCGACGCGCCACACGATCACCATCCAGGACACGGTCGCGATGATCGCGATGACAAACGGAACGGTATGCAATTCGGGTTCGAAGCCGGGCTGAAAATCCTTCAGCCAATGCGTGATCTTGGCCTGATTGTCCAGCAGCAAGCCGGCCCAACCCCACCACATCAGGATGGCAATCAGCGCAAAGGTCATGATCCCGAACCAGTCCAGCGCGTTGGCCGCGCCGCGCTTCAGTATCGACAGTGAAGCGGTTGCCAGCAGGGTGATCGGCAAAAGCATCGGCAAAGCGAATAGATCCGATGTATTGGCTGCAAGGCTGAGGGTGATGAGCATCACGGCAAAATTGACCAGCGACAGCTGCAAGTCATCGCGTTGCGCCAGACGCTTGCGCGACTTCCATACTGTCCAGCCCGCGAGCGGCAGCGCGGGCCACGCCAGCCAGGGCAAATTTTCCAGATAGTAGAGGGAATCCTTGCCGGGACCGGATTCCGCGTGCTTGATCCAGTTGCCGATATTGTGTGTCCACGCCCAGTCGGAGAACAGTTGCGGCGAATCCTGATACAGCAGCAGCGGCCAGATGGTCAGCCAAGGCAGCGCAAACAGGAAGGCAATAGCGATGCTGAGGTAATATGGACGCGTCCGCCAGTTCTGAAACAATATCGGCAAGCTTGCCGCGGTCAGCATGAACATTATCGGCGAGATAAAGCCCTTGGACATGAAACCGATACCCATGCCGGTACCGATCAATATTCCCCCCCGCCAGTACTGTTCCCTGCTGAGCGCAAAGCCGAACAGCATCATCGCGCAGCCTGTCAGCAGGGCGAGATCGGTAACCATCTGGTGCGCGCGCACCAGCATGCCGAGACAACCGATCAGGATGATCGCCGCGGCCCAGCCGCGATTTTCTCCATACAACTTGCGTCCGGCAAGGCCGGTGAACAGCAGGGTCAGCGCGGTATAGAAACCGCTGGCAAGGCGTGCGCCGTCGTGCAGCGGCAGCACCGGGGAAAAGAGTTTGGCGAACAGCGCGGCGGTCCAGTAATACAGCGGCGCCTTGTCCAGTAAAGGTTCGCCCGCCAGTGTGGGCACCAGCCGATCGCCGTTGTGCAGCATTGAATATATGATCCCGAAACTCAATGCATCATCCGGCTTCCATGGGTCGTGGCCGATCAGCCCGGTGCCCAGCCAAACCAGACACAGCAAACCGAGCAGCACCGCTTTGGCCGCGGTGATCGGATTGGGGTCGGTGGGCTTGATGAAATACATGCGTCAGATTCCTTGAGTCCGATGGGTCATGGCGGAGTGGAATTGCGGCAAATAAAAAAGGCAGCTAACGCTGCCTTTTGATGGAACCGCCGCGCAAAGTTCCGGGTCGAGGCTATCGCCATTGCAACAGGCAACCAGAAGATGATTGCCCGTGGCCGATCGCTAGGCTGAAGCCTTGCTGCCGTATTTCTGGCGGAACTTGTCAATGCGGCCTGCGGTATCCACGATCTTCTGCGTACCGGTGTAGAAGGGGTGACATTCGGAACAGACTTCGACGTGCAGGGCCGGTTTGCCCATCACGGACTTGGTCTTGAAGGTGTTGCCGCAACTGCAGGTCACGGTGATTTCTTTGTAGTCTGGGTGGATATCTGCTTTCATGGTCTTTCCTTGCGAGTAGTTGGTGCGGCGGGTGTACGCACTCTGGTTTTGCATAAGGGCGCGCATTATCCATGAAAATTGGAGGCTGCGCAAATTGTTATCCGCAACCGCCGCGCCCGGTGGGCGCGGTGTCGAGCTGAAGCTCCAAATCCGGGGTGGCGAGGCGACTGATGCCGGGATACATTGCGGTTGTTCAGCTCCATGTCAAGCGCTGGCCCTGGCGGCTTGAATCAAATACACTTTGCCGCTTGTGCTTGAACCAATCGGGGGAATTGAAGAATATGTCCACGCTGAGTCGGAATGAATACCGGACGCTGGTGCTGGCCGCATTGGGCGGCGCACTGGAGTTTTACGATTTCGTCATCTACGTGTTTTTTGCCGTTGTGATCGGGCAGTTATTCTTCCCGCCCGATATGCCGGACTGGTTGCGCCAGTTGCAGACCTTTGGCATTTTCGCGGCCGGCTACCTCGCCCGCCCGCTTGGCGGCATCGTGATGGCGCACTTTGGCGATCTGCTCGGTCGCAAACGGATGTTCATGCTGAGCATCCTCCTGATGGCTGTTCCGACGATGGCGATCGGCTTGCTGCCGACCTACGCGCACATCGGCATCTGGGCGCCGCTGCTGTTGCTTGCCTTGCGCGTGCTGCAGGGCGCGGCGGTTGGCGGGGAGGTGCCGGGCGCGTGGGTGTTCGTGTCCGAGCATGTGCCCGAGCGCCATGTCGGCTTTGCCTGCGGCACGCTGACGGCCGGACTGACCGGCGGGATCCTGCTCGGTTCACTGGTGGCGACCGGGATCCACAAATTCTATTCTCCATTAGAACTGCTAAGTCATGGATGGCGGGTACCGTTCATTATCGGCGGGGTGTTCGGTTTGACGGCGGCATGGTTGCGCCGGTGGCTGCATGAAACGCCGGTGTTCAGGGAGATGCAGGCGCGGCAGGCATTGGCAGACGAGTTGCCGCTGAAGACGGTGATACGCGAACATCGTCCTGCCGTGATCCTGACGATGCTGATGACCTGGTTGCTGTCAGCCGCGATCGTGGTGATGATATTGATGACCCCGGCGCTGGTGCAAAAGCTCTACGCCATTCCCGCGGCAGCCGCCTTGCAGGCGAACAGCATCGCAACGCTGTTCCTGAGCTTGGGCTGCGTGGCGTTCGGCGCGCTGGCCGATCGATATGGCGCGGGACGGGTCTTGATGATCGGTTGTGTGATGCTGGGTTTCACCTCGGCACTGTTCTACCGGCAGGTGCCGCTCTCGCCCCAGTACATCAACGGGTTGTATGCCCTGTGCGGATTCTTTGTCGGCGTGATCGGGGTGGTGCCCAGTGTCGCCGTCAAGGCCTTTCCGCCGGTGGTGCGTTTTTCCGGATTGTCGTTTTCCTATAATGTCGCCTATGCGGTGTTCGGCGGACTGACTCCGGTTGCGGTCAGCATGCTGTTGCCGCTCGATCGATTGGCGCCCGCCCATTATGTGGAAACATTGAGCGCGGTTGGCGTGCTGATCGGTTTGTATCTGTGGCGCAACGACAACGCGGTGAGGAAAGGATAAGGCTTTTATGCGACAATGCGCGCGCCGAAATTGGCGTGCACGACGGACCGGGCGCGCGCTCCCATTCCTCAGGATAGAAAGTGTTTATAGAAAATCTCAGAATATTGCTGGCCGCAGACATGGCGGCGGTGGATCAGGTAATACGCACGAGGCTTCATTCGGAAGTGCTGCTGGTCAATCAGGTTGGCGAATACATCATCAACGGAGGCGGAAAGCGTTTGCGCCCGGCGCTGGTGGTGTTGTCGGCCGAGGTACTTGGTTATCGGGGCAACAAGCATCACGATCTGGCGGCGGTGGTGGAGTTCATCCACACCGCGACACTTCTGCACGATGACGTGGTGGATGAATCCGAGTTGCGCCGCGGCAGGGCGACCGCGAGCGCGCTGTTCGGCAACGCGGCCAGCGTGCTGGTCGGCGATTTCCTGTATTCGCGAGCGTTTCAGATGATGGTCGAGGTGGGCGATATGCGGGTGATGCAGACGCTGGCCGATGCCACCAATGTCATCGCCGAGGGCGAGGTGTTGCAACTGCTCAACTGCCACGATGCAAATGTCGATGCCGCCAATTACATGCGCGTGATCCATTGCAAGACCGCCAAGCTTTTCGAGGCGGCGATGCGTCTCGGCGCGATCCTGGGCAAGGCTGGCGCAAGTGAAGAACAGGCTGTGGCCGAATATGGCATGCATCTGGGTACCGCGTTCCAGCTGGTGGACGATGTGCTGGATTATTCCGCCGACGAACTGCAAACCGGCAAGCATCTCGGCGACGATCTTGCCGAAGGCAAGCCTACCCTGCCCTTGATCTATGCCATCCAGCACGGTTCGGCAGAACAGGCTGCCGTTGTGCGCCGCGCGATCGAACAGGGAGATGTGGAACAATTTGCGGCAGTGCTGGAGATTATCCGTTCCACCGGTGCGCTGGATTTCACCCGCCAGCAAGCGATGCGCGAAGCGGAGTCGGCGTGTGCGGCCATGGCCTGTTTGCCAGATTCAAAATACAAGCAATGTTTGCTAGAATTGGCAGAGTTTGCCGCTACCCGGCAATTCTAGAAGTTTAAGTTTCTTTGATGCTGCAAAAACCGTAGCGAGCGGTTCGAGAGCAAGGCACATGGATCTCTGCATGGCCAATCGACTAAGCTGGCAAACTACGCCAGCCAAGTCGCTGGTCAGCGCAACGCAGGTATCGAATCGCGTAGTGGGTTTTTGGCAATATCAAAAACGGGGTGTAGCTCAGCCTGGTAGAGTACTGCGTTCGGGACGCAGGAGTCGGAGGTTCGAATCCTCTCACCCCGACCAATCAAAATTGGTCATCAATCTTCCCGTGATTCCTAGTAAAAGCCGCATATTCATTGGCCTCCAGCTTCATTACATTCTGCAAGTATCGTTTCCTCATCAGCAAAAGCTTGCTGCAAAATTGGATCAATTACTTCCGTGGTGACTATTTGGTGACTAAATGGTGACCATTTGGTGACTAACATAATTCTTCTCAGTGGTCAGAAATGCCATATTTGAGTCAAGTGATCGATTGTGATTCATGTTGGAATAGCCAAACCCTCATCGTTTTAACCTAACTGAAATGCCTCACCTTGACCAAACCTCAGAGGTACATTTAATGCGGTAACAGTTTGTCGCGTAAATAAATCTCGCTGATGCCCATACGCCGCTTTTTCCCTTTAGCACATAGCCACAATTCACGGCGATGGCTTATGCTATCGCCAAATACAGATTGCGAACTGCTCAGGCATCAAATTCTTCTTTGTAATTATTGGGGTCGATACCGCATTTGCGTAGCGGCTCGATTAGGCGGTCACGCTTGATTTTAGCACTGGACAAGATATAGCCGCGAATCACATGTTCGCGCGTCACGGCAGAGTGGTCGTATCCAGCCACCTCCTCGATGATCTTGGTCACCTTACGCCGTGCCATAGTGCGAAACAGGGCGGGGACATAAGTGAGCAGTTCGTTTAGCAGCATTTCCGCATCTGCTTGCCATTCACCCTGCTTGGGCAGTTCTGGCACAAAACCGTATTCATCCTCACTCAGTTCGCGCCAAACGATGACTGTATTGCCGTCAGGATCGGCGACATGCGCCTCCAGTTCCAGCGCTGGGGTGCGTTGCGCTTCGTAGAGTGCGCGTCCACCAGTCCGAACTAGCAAATCGAAAGCGGCAGTCACGTCCGGGACGCTCACACGTAGCGTCACCGGGCGTGACATTGTAGATACTTGTACCAAGCGCAGGATGACCGAACCTGAGTCGAGGTCAATGAAGCCCTCACCGCGCTTGATTTCCTTCAGTCCGATCAGCTTGCACCAGAAGGCTTCGGCAGGCGCAAAGTCGGTGACTGGTAGATCAACATGGGTTACTCCAAAAAACATGTGTTGCTCCTCAAATTATAATTATGTCGATAATAAATGGTATGCCAGGCGATGAAATCATTATTGCCCATGCTCTTCCCTCCTCCCTGTGAGCATGTGTTCCGACACCCTGTCGGGACTCGGTTATTCCTCATGCCATAGCAGCCTTCGGGGTTTTTTTGAGGTTAAACTCGATGCGGATAACAATTACTGTGTCAACGATTGGCAGCACCCATCGAACCTTGTAGCAGCATAACTGAAGTGATGACCTTTGCCGGAGCCGTTTGCGCAGCCGCCTGCTTAATTGCCGGCAAAGTTCCAGTCAAACTTAGCAACCTTGTCGATGATTTCATCGGCTCTCATTGGGTCAATGTCCAGAAATTGCCATTCTTCGATGGAAATATTTCTGTTTGCATGCTCGGCAATTTCAAAAACGGGCAATAGTTTTTCTGCCAGGACAATCATGGCAACCATTTGATTGACACCCGGGTCAAGCTCGTCACCAGTTCTATTGTGATATTTCAGGGTTGCGATGATGGACTCGGGCAGCTTCCAGTGCTGTGCAAGCATCGATCCAAGCTCTCCATGATCCAACCCACCCAAAGTTTCCCTTTCAATTTGTTTAAAAACGCCATCAGGCTCCGCTGCTATGCGAGCGTGCAATTGATCGCTAAGCTTGGGATCAACATGTTTCAGCACCAGATAGCCAATGTCGTGGAGTAGTCCGACAAGATATATCTCGTTATCGGATGGCCGTTTATCGTTTGGCATGAAATGAGCAAGAATATCCATAGTCACTGCCACAGCCAAGCTGTGTTGCCATAAACGCTGGATGTTGAGTACCCCAGTTTGATTGCCTATCAGTGATGACTGCAGGGCGAAGTTCAGGGCAATCATGCTGATACGATTTGTCCCCAACACTGAAACCGAATCATTCAGGTTCAGTATCTTTCTGCCGCTGCCAAACAACGGCGAATTGGCCATGCCGATAATCTTGGCCAAAATAAGAGGGTCATTGTTTACCAATTCAAGCAGTGCCCTTACGCCTTCTTCGGTGTGCGTGTTCAGCGACAGAATCTCCTGCGCTATGCTTGGAATCGATGGCAAAGCGTCAAGATGATCCAGTTTTTGCAATAGTTTATTTCCAAATCTCATTATCCATTGCTCATTTTAGGTATCGGAATCCGGCAATATATATCTACGTAAAGCTTCGCAAGTCACGGACTCAACGATGCCATTTGAAGCATTGTCGCTGATGATTGGTATGCGACTCCATGAGCGCCGGCAGATGCTGCGTAAAACTTACCCGGCAAGATTTTGCATTATGGCATCGACGTCCCGTTTGCCCATCCCCCTGAGCATTACAATCCTGACCATTTGCTGTTCACGAGGACAGGTATTCCCAGCTTCCCAGTTGTAAATCGTTTGTGCCGACACCCCGAGTAGCGCGCCTATCGCCTCAGCGGTCAACCCAAGCCGCTGCCTCAGGGTCTTAAACCCCTTTGCAGTGAACCGCGCTTTGGTTCCCTCTTCAGGATTGACCTGAACCACAGCATTTCTGGATGCCGTCTTTTCAAGCCGAGACAATTGTTGTTCGAGTGACGCTGTACGCCGTTTCAAGGCGGCGATTTCTGACCGGTATTGTACCGACGCCTTCTTTAGGCTCTCAGTTTCGCTCTTCAGCTCTTTGCGCGCCAGGCGAGTAATTTCTTCCTTTAGTACGGATGCAATGTTTGCCAATTTGTTTCTCCAAGTGTCTTATTCTTTATTCACCCTATACCGGCTTATTGTGATTTGGAAGATTCTTTGGGTGGGCGAGGATATGCGTAAGAATTGAACATTCCGTATCGCCAGAAAGAGAAGACCGGCATGATCACCGGTCTTTTCTGTGGATCTGATCCAGTTGATTACTTCTTGGCACCGTTAACAGCAGCCTTTAGCGCTGCGCCCGCTTTGAATGCCGGAGCCTTGGATGCCTTGATCTTGAGAGGGGCGCCGGTCGCTGGATTGCGGCCATTGCGTGCTGCGCGCTTGCGAACTTCAAATGTCCCGAACCCGACCAGCGCAACGCTGTCGCCTTTTTTGAGTGTGGTAGTGATGACTTCAATCAATGCAGCGATATTGCGGTCTGCATCGGCTTTGCTGCTGCCAATCTTGTCTGCAAGCGCGTCAATTAGTTCTTTGCGATTCATTACTATTGCTCCCTTAGTGGTGGTTAAAGATCCGGAATGGATTGTTGCGGATATAAGGCTGTATGGCAAGTTGTCCGATGTTTAGAACTTGACCGGCCGATTGTACTACTCGATTATCTGCAGTAGATTTTGGGAACGCGAGTCAACCTCTGATGAACAGCGGCTCCCTTAACTCTTTTCCCGACCTGAAATACAGTACGGCCATTTCCGGCACATGAATCTCCTCACCAGTCCCAGGGTTGCGTCCCAATCTTGGAGACCTGTGGCAGGCACGGAGGAGTCCGAAGGCTACAATCGCCAAATCGCGCTGAATAGCCCAAAATGCAGAGTTGTCAAAATCAATTCAGACGTCGACTGGGGGACTGAGATCGGAACCATTGCTTGCACTACGGTCATGCAGTGGTGCGCTGAAGGATTCCCGCCAGGAGACTTTCATGGTCAAGGTCGGGATGAGGCACCAGCACAAAGGCCATGCGGCTGTCTGGTGGATTTAAAATTGAAAACAAGTAACAATTATTATTGCCTACCAGAAAATAATCCTCTATGAACCTATCTATCAGGGTTCGCCTACAAATCTTGTGTTTACCGCTCGCTGCCCTTAGGCTGAAAAAAGGCTATAGAAGCAATTGAGACTGCCAACATGGTAAGCCAGCCGAGTTCACTGATGAAACTTATTTCTTCCCTATCGAATTCGTGTGGTGAATTGTGGCTCACGATAGATAACGGAGAACCGATACGTTGCGAGTGGTTTCGATCTAGGTGTATGCTCCGAATAAACCCGACCCTAAATGATGGACGGCGTTTGACCTCCAGGGCGCAGTTGGGTGCCTCTGCGGCTGTGTGGCATTTCCGGTCCCCTTCCAATAGGTCGTTGGGCAAACCAGGGAGAAATTCCGATGCTTCCGGAAGACAGGACCAGTAGCAACTCCCATCCGGGAGAGTACCCGGTAGCGCCCGCACACGCTGCTTCGACAGGCTCAGGACAAGTCGTATCGACAAGCCTGGGAAAGGACCACACGAAGACGGCTGGATCCTCCGCACCATCATCCATTAGTTCTGGCATTGCGCAGCCAGATATGGTCGTGCGCACTTCCATTCTGCAACAACTCCAGAGGTTATCTCCCTTTCAACTTTGGCTGGCCTTCGTTTTCATTTCCATTGGGGCCTCGGAAATCATCGTCTTTGGCATGGAATTGATGCTTAAGGGAAAGATTACCTACGATTACCTGCTTACCGGTTTAGTGGCCGCTTTGCTGGTTGCATCCACTGTTGTCGCAGTGCTGATCTATCTTTTCAAACATCTTGAGCTGGAAGCGCTACACGTCCAACAACTGACTAAGGAGCTAACTGATAGCGAGCAGCGCGCCGAGCTGGCAATCGCGGCAGCACGCCTTGCTTTGTGGAACTATGATCTGACGACGGGGAAGGTTTATCTGTCAGAAAGCTGGTCGCAACTCCTCGGTGGCGCGCAACTGCCGACTATCACCACGATAAACGATCTTACCGAACTGGTTCCAGAGGAAGAACAGCCCTTCGTGAAGGAAGCAATCATTGCGGCAATAAAAGGACATAACTCTTCCGCTTACCAGGTTGAACATCGCGTTAGGAAACTCAACGGCGAATTTATATGGGTGTGCAGTGAGGGAGCAGTAATCGAGCGTGACCGGGATGGCCAGGCGTTGCGCATGACAGGCATCAATCGCGACATCACCGAGCGCAAGCAAGCCGAGACAGATCTTCGCATCGCTGCTGCCGCCTTTGAGTCGCATGAAAGCCTGATGATTACCGATGCCAACCATGTCATTCTGCGGGTCAACCAGGCATTTACCAACGACACCGGCTATACGGCCGAGGAAGCCGTGGGTCAGACACCGCGCCTGCTCAAGTCTGGCCGCCATGATGCGGCCTTCTACCACTTGATGTGGGAGACCATCAATCGCACCGGGTCCTGGCAGGGAGAAATCTGGGACCGGCACAAAAATGGCGAGATCTATCCCAAGTGGTTCAACATCAGCGCTGTCAAGGGAGCGGGCGGGGTCGTCACCCATTATGTCGGTTCACACATGGACATTACGGAACGCAAGGAGGCAGAAAAGGAAATTCATTCTCTGGCGTTCTACGACCCGCTTACTGAACTGCCCAACCGGCGGGCGTTCATGGATCGGTTCCACCATGCCTTGGCTGCCAGTACGCGTATTGGCAAATCAGGTGCGCTGCTATTCATCGACCTGGACAATTTCAAGGCCCTCAACGACACGCTTGGCCATGACATCGGAGACTTGCTGCTGCAACAGGTCGCGCAACGCCTAACCGCTTGTGTGCGTGACGACGACACCGTGGCACGCCTGGGCGGTGATGAGTTCGTGGTGCTGCTGGAGAACCTGAGCGAGCACCTCATTGAAGCGGCAGCCCAGACGGAAGCTATCGGCGAGAAAATACTCATGTTCCTGAGCCAATTTTATCAGTTTGACCACAACGAATACCATGGCACCGCCAGCATCGGTGCCACCCTGTTTAACGGCAGCTTGCAAACCACAGATGAACTGATGAAACAGGCTGATATCACCATGTATCAGGCCAAGAAGGCAGGGCGCAATACCGTGAGATTCTTCGACCAGAACATGCAGGCAAACATCACCAGCCGTTTCTCGCTGGAAGGCGAACTACGCAAAGCACTTGGGAACCAGGAATTGCATCTGTATTACCAGATCCAAATGACCAGCTCGCATATCGCATTTGGAGCAGAAGCATTGATTCGCTGGATACATCCCTTGCGCGGAATAATATCACCTGCTCTATTCATCCCGCTGGCGGAAGAGACCGGCCTGATCCTGCCCATCGGTCATTGGGTGCTGGAGACGGCCTGCGCCCAACTCAAGGCATGGCAACAAGATGCGCTCACTCGCAATCTCGTGCTGGCAGTGAATGTGAGCGCCAAACAATTTCACCAGGCTGATTTCACATCTCAAGTGCAGGCTGCCGTGCTACGCCATGGCATCAATGCCGACCTGCTCAAGCTGGAACTGACCGAAGGTGCATTGGTGGAGAACATCGACGAGACCATCGCGACCATGAACGCATTGAACGAAGTCGGTGTCCAGATTTCGTTGGACGACTTCGGTACCGGCTATTCATCCCTGCAATACCTGAAGAAGTTGCCGCTTGATCAGTTGAAGATCGATCGATCGTTCGTGCGTGACCTTGCCACCCACAGCAGCGATAAGGCGATTGTGCGCACCATCATCGCGATGGCGCACAGCTTGGACCTCGATGTCATCGCCGAAGGCGTGGAGACGGAAGAGCAACGACAATTCCTCATAGAAAATGGCTGCACCCACTTTCAGGGATATCTGTTCAGCCAACCGGTGCCGATTGAACAGTTTGAAGCGTTGCTGAAGCTGAGTTGATTCTTTCTGATGTTTTTGCAGATATAGATTATTTCCCTATGCTTGATTACTGCTCGTCGCGAATGTCGGGCAACGTATTATCAAGCTTGAAAGACCGAAAGGGGTCGCCTTGACTCAAGATTGACATACTATTACGCTTCACTAGTGGACTGTAACGTTTAAATAGGTAGTATAATCGTTCCCACGGAGGGCGCGATGAAACTGACCAAAACCGAACGCATGGAACTGCAACGACAAGCGGGTGCACTAAACGGACGGGCAGATGCCGCACGACATGCTCGTTTGATTCTGCTGATAGCCGACGGACTGACGTGGGCTGAGATTCGCGCCAAGCTGGATTGTAGCGACAGCTATATTTCGCGCTGGAACAAACGCTTTGAAGAGGAGCGATTGGCGGGGTTGTTCGCGCGATATGCCGGGCGCGAGCGTTACAAGGTCAATGACCGTATCGAAGCGCGAGTGTTGGCGTGGACGACGAAACACAAGCCATCGGACGGATCGACGCACTGGTCCTCTCGCAAGCTCGCGGCTGAACTCGGGGGAGGTATCTCGCACATGACGATCACGCGCATCTGGGCCAAGCATGGACTCAAGCCGCATCGTTTGGAGGGCTACCTGAGTTCTAACGACCCGGATTTTGAGACGAAGGCCGCTGACGTGATTGGGCTGTACCTGAACCCGCCGCAAAACGCCGCTGTCTTCTGTGTCGATGAGAAGACGGCGATCCAGGCACTGGATCGCAAAGACCCTGTACTGCCCCTGTCGCCAGGCCGCGCCGAGCGCCATGGTTTCGAATACTACCGGCATGGGACGCTGTCGTTGTATGCCGCCTTTAATACCAAGACGGGTGAAGTTCTTGGCAAGACTGCGGATCGCCATACGTCGGCCGAGTTCGTGGCCTTCCTGACCGACATCGTCGTCAATCAGCCCAAAGGGAAGGAGATTCACGTGATCGCCGACAATCTCTCCGCGCACAAGACCCGGCACGTCGACGCATTTCTGGCCGCCCATGGCAATGTTCATTTGCATTTCACTCCGACATACTCATCTTGGCTGAACCAGGTGGAACTGTGGTTTGCAAAGATTGAGCGCGACGTGATTGCTCGTGGTGTCTTTACCTCAGTCCCTGACCTCAAAAGAAAACTCATGCGCTATATCCGTCAGTACAACAAACAACCCAAGACCGTGAAGTGGAAATACTTCGATCCTTCACGCCGCATTACTCCCGAATCAATTGTTACAGTCCACTAGTGTCCGGTTAAAAGAACTGTTCAATCGCTGAAAGCCTGTAATGGCGCTGCATTCTAGACAATTAGATGTGGCGTCGATTTGAAATCGCTAATCATTTTGTGGTTCATATAGATCAATAGGTTAAGATGCCTAAATCGGCGATTTTCACTTTAACCGGACGGTAGTGATTACGCTTATTATTAAAATTGTTTTTGATTAATCAAACAAGTTGCGCAACAAAATCTGCAAAAAAAAGCAAACCCGTTTAAAGGCGGGGACGCAAAGTTACCGGTCTAAGGTGATACGTCACTATGACAGCGGGATCGCCAGTTAGTAAGTTACACAGGCTTAGGCCTGTTTCTTTTACTGCGTCCCACCTTAGGTCTATTACATCCCAGTTTTGCGGTCTGCTTGAATTGCATCTGGTGTCTGCTCTCCTATTGCTTAGTCAGTCATCCAGGATGCTGGATCAAGCATGAGACGATAGGACAGAACCAAGGGGACAATTGGATGCCACTCGAACTTTCTATTAGAATTGCTGAAGCAGATGCTGGCCTTCCATGCCTGCAGAGGATCTACCTGGTATCGTGCAGCGCAGCGTTGCGTCCCGTCGCGATACGCGGACCATCCTGCCGGACAAAGGCGAGTCGTTTCTTTCAGGTCGAGGAGAGTACATGATTGATGTCCAGAATATGGCTGAATTCCGCCTCCCACCAGCAATGCAGTTTGAATTGGCAATTCTCGTAAACCTATGCGCACATACTCTTCTGACTCTGGGAAGAATATCGGGGACATGTTGTGCGGGCCGCCTCTCGGGGACGCAGAGTTGAGGGTCGCTGTAAATATGGAAATGCCTATGAGAACAATAGTGAATAGAAATTTCCGTGCAAGTTTCGACACTTTTACTATAGATAGTAATGTCGGATTAAGACACAATAAAACAGGATATATCAAACTACAACCCAAAGAATTGACGGTTCTGATCGAGCTTGTTTCAAATTCAGGACGACTGATAACAAAAGACCATCTGATCGAAAGGATATGGAATGATCAATCCACATCAGATTCAAGTATTGCTCGCTGCATTTCAAACATTAAATCCAAATTAAATATCGCATCCCCTAAAGCAGAATTGCTAATCCGATCGGTTTATGGGAAGGGGTATATCTTCACTGGAGATGTCAAGTCAGAAAGGAATTACCTCATAGAAGACGCCTTCTACTGCCATATTAATCAATCGCCAGACTTGATAGCCTGCCAGGATGGCGAAGGCTACTGGATGGTACTCAACGACTCCGCAATCCGCATGTTTGGCCTTGAAGGAAAAGATTGGTTAGGAAAGAAGGACAGTGAATTGGCTGAGTTAGTACTCCAATGCAAACGAGATATATTCTATACATTCATCGCGTTCGATGAAGATGGATGGAGTAGGAAATCACCAAACAAGCGCTTGGCAAGCATATCGCTCGATGATGGTAATTTGAGGACACTTGAAATAACCAAATTTCCCATGTTTCATCCAGATGGATCACAGAAATTACTGCTCACCCGTGGATGTGATGTTACCGACCTATTGAGCAACTCTAGAAAACAAATACTCGCAGAAAAAGTTCTCGATAACAGCCACGATGCGGTAATGATTACCGATGTTCAGAACAACATTGTTCGAATTAATCGGGCATTTACACGAATGACTGGTTACGAAGAGGACGATGTGGTCGGTAAAAATCCTAGACACTTTTCATCAGGGAAACATAACAAATCGTTTTATCAGGCCATGTGGCGTGAAATTAAGATCGATGGCCGGTGGCACGGGGAAATATGGGATCGCAGAAAAAACGGGGAGGTATATCCCAAGTGGCTGAATATCAGTACGGTCCATGATTCAAATGGAAATCTTATTAATTACATTGGCATCTTTTCCGACCTGACCGAACGCAAGGAGTCGGAAAATAGGATCCATAAGCTTGCTTATCTTGATCAGACAACTCAATTGCCCAATAGCCTGCTCTTTCGTGACCGGTTCGATAAAGCTGTCGCAACAGCAGATCGTGAAAATACTTTGGTGGCAGTGCTCTCTATCGAGTTCGATAATTTCAAACAGGTTAACGAATCGATGGGACTTGAAGCCGGGAACCAATTGCTGCAAAAGGCTGGCAAGCGACTCAATCAGTCTGTCAGGAGAAAGGATACTGTCAGCCGAATCGCTGAAGGCAAGTTTGCAATTCTACTTACTGATTTGAATTCCACTGACAAGATATCGCTTATCGCACGCAAAATGTTTCAAATAACCTCCAAACCATTTGCGATTGAAAATATAGAGATCGTTTCCACCATAAGCATGGGTATCTCGATTTATCCGAATGACAGTGAAAATTACGATAAATTGCTGGTGATGTCAGACGCCTCAATGCACCATGCAAAGAATATTGGACGGAATACTTTCAGTTTTTTCTCGACGAATTTGAATGTCGACTCCGCAGAACGCCTGCAACTTAAAAATAAGTTAATGAGGGCGATTAAAAATTCAGAATTCGCTTTGCATTATCAGCCGCGATTTGAATTGAGGAGTCGCTTGCTGACCGGTATGGAAGCACTGATTCGGTGGAATCCGGAAGAACAGGGTTTTATTCCGCCCGATAAATTCATCCCGATTCTGGAAGAAAACGGCTCTATCATTCAGGTCGGCGAGTGGGTTATCAATGAGGCATGCCGTCAATGCCGTAAGTGGCATTTGGCGGGCATCGCCCCATTCAGAGTTTCGGTCAATCTGTCCGCCGCACAATTCAAAAGTGGCAAAATCGTTGAAACTGTCAGAAAGGCGCTGAAGAGTACAAAATTACCACCTAGGTTTCTGGAACTTGAGCTGACCAAATCCATCTTGATCCAGGCTAGCGATCAAGTATCAGAGATTTTAACGGAACTCAAGAAAATCGGGGTTGTGTTATCAATCGGAGAATTCGGCACAGGTTACGCCAGTCTGTCTTCCCTGAAAGAATTCCCGATAGACATACTCAAGATCGATAAGACGTTCGTGCGCAACGTAACGCAGGATAAAAACGATGTTGCCATCGTTCACTCAATCATTCAATTGGCTCATAGTCTAAATCATACAGTGATTGCCGAAGGTGTCGAAAATCAGAATCAGATTGACCTTCTGCTGAAAGAAGGATGTGACGAAGTTCAGGGATATTTCTGGGGCAGCCCGATGCCGCCATCAGAATTGGATGTATTCCTAAAAAAAGTGGATTCCAGTATTCCATCTGAATGATTGTCTGGACAAGTTGGGAAATATCGGGTCGCCCCAAAAAAATCAACATGCAATAACCCCTAGCCTACGCAGAAATTGCCGGATCACTGCATAAGTGCATACCGGCTTCAACACCGCTTCAGCTCTTTAGTTTTACAGGTTTGCCGAACAAGTATCGTTGGCATATGGAATATCCATATCAAAGCAATTTGTTGGAACCTGCATTTCCGCGCCTTCGACTAGCGCGCCTATTTCCGGTTTATTGACCATGAGCGCGCAGTAGCGGAATTGCGTTCAATTCATACTTGAGCGACGCATTGATAACAGGTGGTAATGATTGGGTAAGTATTGGCAATCAAATATTGATAATTCAGTAAAGAACTGGCCATTTGGATGTGTAATCCTTACTCGAACTATTTAATACAACCGGCTACAAGCTGAAGCAAATTAAAAGGGACTCTATTCAAATTTCTATTTTATTGAATTGAGATAGCACACTGTTGGATATCATAATACATCGGGTAATACCATGAATTCTGCAACTGCTACATTAGACAGTGCCCTAGAACCTGTATCTGGCATATTCAAACCCAGAGACTACTTGCTTGGCATCGTTCAGCGGGCAATGACCTCGGGTGAAAATATACGCATCATACTGCCCGGCAAGGGAGAGTTGGTTATTCTTCCGACACTCGGTGTCTACTACGCCAAAACCCGCGATTTGATTGAATTTATCTGCACGCCTGCAATACTGCTTAAGATCGAAGGATGCGACGAGAAAGTGCTTCCGGATGGACTGGGTTCCAGAATGAATCTCAATGCGCTGTTATGGCAGACAGCCTTCCACGCCTCACAGGGGCGTTTGATCGAAGGATGCTCAAAATATGATGTAGTAAAGTTTCGTCACTGGCCCAATCTGACCAGGCTGCCGATTACCCCCAATACTGCGCGAATTTGCGCGTTGCTGACAAGGAATCCCACTACCATCATGCTGGTCCATCGGGTTCTTGGCATTGATAGGGAAGAGGTTTACCAGATTTATAGCGCAGCAAGCAGCGCCGGAATCTGCCATAAGATCGGTAAAGGTCCAGAGTCCGAAAATGCCGAAGTTGAATTCCCTGACCGGCAACCAAAACCCGTAAATGCACAAAGTCTGCTCAGTTCTTTGTTCGCCAAAATTTCAAGGCTCTGACCAATGGAAAACAAAATCGTTTTCGCCTGCCCAGTTGGTTCTGGAAAAACAACCGCCATAGGTTCTGTCAGCGATATTCTGGTAGTTGGAACCGAAGCCAAGGCATCAGACGAAGTCGCGCAACGCAAAACCAGCACAACCGTGGCGATGGACTACGGCATTCTCAATCTCGATGGGGGGCAGAAGGTGCATCTCTATGGCACCCCAGGTCAGGATCGCTTCGATTTCATGTGGGAAATCCTGGGCGAAGGTGCAATGGGCTTCGTTATCCTCATCGATAGTGCCAGACCCGACCCCTTGGCCGATCTTGAGGTTTATCTGAAAGCCTTCGGGAAATCCATTGCCAAATGTGGTGATGCGGTAGTAATTGGCGTTACGCGTACCGAACTTAATCCGGAAGTCGATCTGCTCGATCGATTTAATGAACGACTTTCTGCGTTAAAACTAAATATACCTGTTTTCGAGGTGGATGGACGCATACGCGAGGATGTCAAACAGATGCTGCTGGCATTGCTTACCCTGCTCGACCCCAGCACCAGCCGACATAGAGCAGCATGACCACGAACTTAACCACACAATCGCGAGCAAAGTTGGAAACCTCGCATCAGTATAAGAATCGGCGCCCCAGGCTTCCACCTGCCGAAGCGCCCGCGATTCCCGGCGCGCTTCTCGAATTGAACCGATTTGGCGTAGCCTTCGGCAAAAAGGTAATACTGTGCGAAATCTCGCTGCACATCCCCGAACAAGGTGCAGTAATTCTTCTCGGCCCTGCCGGTACCGGCAAATCCACCCTGCTGCGCACACTGGCAGGACTCAGTTCTGCGAATCCTTCTTTCCGTTCATGGGGCGCAGCCTTCTATCGCGGCATTGCGCTGAATGACCAGGAACGGCCGGAATTGGTGGCGCAGAGCGCGAAACTGATGATGTCATCCGTGCTCGAGAATGTTGTCGTCAACCTGCCAGAACGCAATCAGCTGACCCATGCAATGCAGCGCGATCTGGCTACCCGACTCCTGGAACGCGCCGGGCTGCATGAATTGTGCGGCAAACTCGATGAGCCTGTAGTCAAAGTGACGCTTGCGTTGCAACGTCATCTTGCCATTCTCCGCCAGATTGCCGCGGGTCCGCGTCTGCTGTGCATAGATGAACCTACTACCGGATTGACGGACGAAGAAAGTGCCCGTTTGCTGGCTTACATGCGCGAAGAAGCCACCCGCTGCGCTTTGCTTGTAGTCCTGCATAATCAGCAACACGCGCGATTGCTGGGCGGCACGGCTATCCTGATTGCGGGCGGCTATACACAGGAACAGCAGCCTGTTCCGCAGATATTCGATGCGCCGATCTCGGCGGCCGGACGCGATTTTGCCCGCAACGGCACTTGCTCCGTAGCCAGCCCAGGTACCCCCCCCGAAGAACTGGATGACTCCATTCCTCCCCCCAGGCCATTACCCAAGGCGGCGCTGAATTATTCAGGCAGTTCAGCCGGACCACGCGGTTTCCTCTGGCTTAAACGGGGCCTGCTCGCAGGGACGCCGGCGCCCGGTGTTTATTTTGACATGGAGTATGACCTCAAATCCTTGCAGGGTGTGGGCATCACCACACTTTTGACCCTTACGGAAAATGCGCTTGATGAAGCACGGCTCACCCCGTTCGGCATCAGGAGCATATGGGAGCCGATACCTGACATGGCAGCCCCCAACATTGAACAGGGTATCCGGTTATGCCAGCAACTCGAACAGTTGATCGCTGCCAAGGAAGTCATTGCCGTGCATTGCCGGGCCGGAATGGGGCGCACCGGCACAGTGCTTGCCGCTTATCTCATCTGGGAAGGCTTGGGTGCACTGGATGCGCTTGAAGACGCTCGCCGCATTGAACCGCGCTGGGTGCAGTCGCCGGAACAGGTTGAGTTTCTCAAGCAATTTGAAGTTGCAGTAGTAAAGAATCGAACCGAACCCCAAGGGGCAAGGTGCTGATGTTGTAAACGTGCCGCCAAGTGTTGCAGCAAGGCTTTTATTAATTCATTCAAAGGAAAAAGTATGTCAGATTTAAACAGTGCTCTACAAACCGCAATCTCCTCCATCCCTGAATGCCTGGCTGCAGGCTACATTGATCTCACCAGCGGCATGTTGCTGGGCATCAAATCGGTAGATTCGCAACCCACCGAAGTAGTGGAGTTGCTGTCTGCCGCCACTGCAGACTTGTTTCAAGGCACAAACGTCGCGATGATCGAGAGCATTTTCAAGAAAGCGCGCGGCCTGAAAGACGATGGCCACCACTACTTTCAGGAAATCATGATCAATAGCGATAACCTGATCCACGTTTTCATCCGCGGCAAAAAAGAAGAGCAGGTTGCCTGTTTCGTTTGCCGAAAATCGGCCAACCTCGGCATGGTGCTAACCAAATCGCGTAGTTCCATGCCAGCATTGGAAGCATCAGTCTGACCTGTGTGAGTTTGTTGCAGGGTAAGCATGGTCGCGTCTGAACGGCGTGACCTCTTTATGAAGTTATTTAAAAGGAGACGATCATGGCTGACTTGAATAACGCACTGCAAACTGCAATCTCTGCAATTCCAGAATGCCTGGCTGCCGGCTATATCGACCTCGCCAGCGGCATGTTGCTGGGCATCAAATCGGTTGATTCGCAACCCGCCGATGTAGTCGAGTTACTGGCTGCCGCCACCTCAGATTTGTTTCAAGGCGGAAACGTCCGGATGATCGAGAGCATTTTTAAGAAGGCGCGTGGGCTGCAAGACGATGGTCACCACTACTTTCAGGAAATCATGATCAATAGCGATAACTTGATACACATTTTTTTGCGCGGCAAAAATGAAGAACAGGTTGCCTGCTTCGTTTGCCGCAAATCGGCGAATCTCGGTATGGCACTCACCAAGGCACGCAATTCTATGCCGGCGCTGGAGGCATCAATGTAACGCCGGTACCGGTCAGCTAGTGGCACACACATCGGGCGTGGACAGACATTTTTATTAATCATAATCCGGGGCACGAGGAAGTCATGAGAGAGGCACCAAAATCCGCGAGCGAGGCACGCGCATCTGCCTTGAGATCGGTTCTGCGAGAGCTGAATGGATCATCTGCAGAAATCGAGGCATCAGCCTGTATTTCGAGTGATGGCTATACGCTCGCCTCGGTTATGGGTGAAGGCGTGGATCCGGACAGGTTCGGTGCCATGTGCGCATCTTTGCTGGCTCTTGCTCATCGTGCCGCACAGGAAATTCAACGCGGCAACCTCAAGCTGGTACTGGTTGATGGGGAGCTGGGTGTCATGCTGCTGGTGCAGGCCGGTCAGGATGCCATTTTGGCTGTTGCTGCCAAGCCCAGCATGAATCTAGGCAAGATCATCCTGGATTCAAGAAAGGTGGCTATAAAATTGCTTGCAGTTCTGGATACGCACAAGCAGCCTGCAAATTCGTAGAAGATAGTTATGCCAACGCTGAAATACCAAGGCCGGACAATTGTTTCACGCCAGAAAGAAAATGTCCTCGATGCCATGTTGCGCCAGGGCATCAGCATTCCGTTCTCATGTCGCAACGGCGTTTGTCATGTCTGTCTGCATCGCTGCATCAAGGGAGCGATCCCTCATGAGGCGCAGCATGGCTTGCGGTCTGAGCTAAGTGAGCAAGGTTATTTCATGGCGTGCAAATGTGTCCCGATGGAAGACATGGAGATCACTCCTGCGACCGAACTCTATTCGACGACACTGGTACACAGCAAGGAAATGCTTGCGCCGAATGTTTGCAAGTTGCTGATCGAGCCGCCTTCGAATTTTGTCTATTACGCCGGCCAGTTCATCAACCTGCGCCGTCCGGACGGACTGATACGCAGCTACTCGCTTGCCAGCTTGCCGGCAGAGGATTATTTTCTCGAGATTCATGTCCAGCGCAAGAAGGGCGGCATCATGAGCAACTGGATACTGAATGAACTCAATGCCGGGGACGGACTCGACATCCAGAGCGCCAGCGGCGAATGCTATTACAAGGATGACGCGCACGGTCATCCTCTGCTGCTGGTCGGCACCGGTACCGGCTTGTCTCCGCTCATCGGAATCATCCGCGATGCGTTATACAACCGGCACAGTGCGGAAATCCACCTTTATCATGGCGGACGCGACATGGATCGCTTTTACATGCGCAAACAATTGCGCGAGATGGATCTGCGGCATTCCAATTTCCATTATCACGAATGCATCTCGAATAACAATATGCCGCTGAAGGGCATCCACAGTGGGTATGTGCATGAGGTCGCCTTTGCGCAACACCGGGACTTGCGCGATTGGCATGTCTATCTCGCCGGTCTGTCGGAAATGGTCGACAGTGGCGAATTCCTTGCTGCCGAACGGGGTGCTGCACCGGAAGCAATACACACCGACGCTTTTGTCTTGCGTGACTTGCGCAATAAGAAGCGTGATGTCAACCAGACTACTCCGGCTCCAGGGAATGGTGATGAAGCAAAATATCCGCCGCCCGGCCCTGAACTATGGACTGCGCTACATAATGGCGAGCTGCTCACCGTCGTGCTGACCAATTTTTATACCCGTGTATATCAGGATACGCGGCTGGCCTCCTTCTTTGATGGTGTTACCAAACAGCGCCTGATTGAAAAGCAATACCTGTTTACCCGCCAGATATTGACCGGCGAAAAGATCTATTTCGGCGACCGGCCGCGCAACACCCACCATTGGATGGTGATCTCGGATGAGCTGTTCGACTACCGCGCCAACATCATGCTTACCTGTTTGCGCGAGGCCGGAATATCGGAACCCATGGTTCAACGCTTCATGGAAATCGAGGAGTTTTACCGCCGCGACATTGTGAAATCGGTGCCTTTCCCAAGACTCATCGGCGGCATAGAGCGTCCGCTCGAAGGGTTCAATGAAATGACAATGGATGTGGGATCACTCTGCGATACCTGCGAACGCGAAGTTGCGGCGGGCGAAAGAGTCAACTATCACGTGCGACTCGGAAAAATCTATTGTTCTGACTGCAGCTCACATCGAACCCATGAGATGCTCCATATCGTCTAGCTTGATGCATTATTTGTTTGGTCATTCTAAAACACGGGAAAATCGTCAACGCATTTTAAGAAAAGAGAAACCAGATGAGCAGTCTCCCTGAAAAACTTCCCATTTCTGTCGCGATGGCTATCGATGATGCCGAAGTGGCGATGCGCAAAGAATTCCTTGAATTCACAGATGCAGATGTTGCATGGCTTAAAGAGCTGCACTCACGTCTGGAGTCGCAGAGCGATCCTTTGAGCGAGGCATTCTATCGGCATCTGCAGCATTTTCCAGTTCTGCTGCCATTGCTCGGCAACGCCGAGAAGCTGAAACGTCTCAAGCATACGCAGTCAGTTTATTTCAGACAACTCACTGAGGGCGAGTATGGCGTAGAGTACGTGGAGAATCGCCTACGTGTCGGGATGGTCCACCAGCGTGTTGGTTTGACTCCTCAATGGTATATCGGTGCCTATCGCAAGTATCTCGACGAACTGATGCCCCAGATTTACCATCTGCTGGGAAACGATTCGGAAATGTGTATTGCCAGTTACAGCGCGCTGCTCAAGATTGTTTTCTTCGATATGGAGCTGGCACTCGACACGTATTTTCATGCCGAGCATCAGATGATTGTCCGCGAAAAGAAATTTTCCAAAAAAATAATCGACAACATGCCATCTGGTTTGGTGGTGATGGATCCGGCACTGAACATTCGCATGGTAAACAAGGCATTGCTGACCATGTTCAACTTGGATACAGCGGGAGCTTTTGTCGGTCAACCGGTATCCGAGATGTTTGGGATCAGCGAAAAGTTATCCAGCGTACTCGAAAATGTCCTGGAGCACGGAGAAACTCGTTCCGGATTGCCTTTCGAGCGGCAAGATGCGCAGGGCCGCAGATATTATCTGGCTAACATCTCAAGAGCATTGACGGAAGAAGGACAGACCCTCCTCCTTTTTATGGTGAGTGACATCACTGCATACAAGAAGGCCGAGGAACGTGCGCAATATCTGGCACAGTTTGATACCCTGACCGGCTTGCCGAATCGTGGTCTGATCCATGATCGCATCGACTATACCTGCACTCTCTCGAAGCGCGGGGAGGGGGTTGTGGCGACCATGCTGATCGATCTGGATCGCTTCAAGCTGATCAACGATAGCCTCGGATCCGCACATGGCGATGAGATATTGAAGCAGGCGGCGGCCCGTCTGAGCGGTTGCCTGCGCGAAACTGATACAGTGGGGCGAACCGGCGGCAATGAATTTGTGATGATTCTGCTGAGCATGAGTGCAGCAGCAGATGCCACCGTGGTGGCAAAGAAAGTGCTGGAAGTATTGGCTACCCCGTTCCAGATTGCTGGTGAACAGTTGCATTTGACGGCCAGCATCGGTATCGCCGTGGCTCCCGGTGATGGCGAAAATGCGCAAGAATTGCTCAGGAGTGCTGCGGCCGCATTGCATCATGCAAAAAATGACGGGCGTAATCAGTTCTGTTTTTTTCAGGCCGAAATGAATCAGCGCGCGCAGCGTGACCTGCAGCTTGAAAGCGGATTGCACATGGCAGTGGAGAATTGTCAGTTTGAATTGCACTACCAACCCAAGGTTGATCTGCGCAGCGGTGAAATCTGCGGACTGGAGGCTCTGCTGCGCTGGCAGCATCCCGAACGCGGGAGGATTAACCCGGTCGACTTTATTCCTTTGCTTGAGGAAAACGGGCTGATCGTGCCGGTGGGGACATGGGTGCTGCGTACCGCCTGTGCTCAGGCCATGGCTTGGCAGAGCATGGGGGTAAAGCCGCTTCGGGTGGCAGTCAATCTTTCGGCTGTCCAGTTCCATCGCCAAGACCTTTGCGAAGTAGTGAAACAGGTACTCAAGGATACCGGACTGGATGCTAAATTCCTTGAACTGGAAATTACCGAAAGCATCATCATGAAGGAGGTGGATCGGGCCGTGCAAACACTGCGTGCTTTGAAATCGCTGGGTGTAAAGCTGGCCGTGGATGATTTTGGCACCGGACACTCGAGCCTGAGCTATCTCAAGCATTTTTCGGCTGATGTGTTGAAAATCGATCGATCATTTATCAATGACATCACGACCGATGCTGACGATGCCATGATAACGCGCACTATCATTGATTTGGCTCATAACATGAAAATGCAGGTGATTGCCGAAGGGGTGGAAACGGAAGCTCAGTTGGACTTCCTGCGGTACAACAACTGTGACGAAATGCAAGGCTATTACTATTCTAAGCCTTTGCCGGTAGAAGCTTGTACTGCATTGCTCAAAGAAGGGAGACTGTTGTTGCTTGCCACAGATTGAAGTTGTAGACAGGATTTAAGCATATTCCAAAACTCACCTTAAAGGCTGTCGAGCTATTTCAAACATCGCACCACCAATGCTGTGGCTGAAGGATTGAAGTCAAAGATTGCATCCGTAAAAACGTGCCGGTGGTTTCAGGAACAGTGACCATTTCAGATCACCTTCTACTTCCACTGTGGCGGACTTGACATGTGTCCGCCTCATGTTAGCCGTTGGTAAGTCTAATAAACCTTAAGTTTTTACACGAATATGAATATCAAAAATAATATGGCACTCAACGTAATTCTGCTGATTGCTGAAGTCATGCTGATCACCTATTTAAACTATTGGGTTGCCGGTAGTTACTATTCTTTAGATGTCCTGTACTGCCTGCCGGTTATCCAAGCGGCACGCCCAGGTGCCATTCGAGCCAAGCGAAGTTCAGACACGCAGACGGCTATGGTAGTCGGGATACTTTGTGCAGCTATATGGAGTTACGTCGAAGTGGCTATTGCTTGGCCCATTTTCCCGTTGAGCGCATTTTTGGTCAATGTGCTTACCCGTACTGTCACGTTTACAATCATTGGGCGTGTGGTGACGAAACTGTGGAAAGATCGAGAGTATGCACGCAAGGATTCCTTGACCGATTTGTCCAATCGTTTGGAATTTGTTGAGAAGCTCGAAATTGAGCAAGATCGTAGCGCGCGATCCCTTAAGCCTTACTCAGTGCTATTTATTGATGTTGATCAATTTAAATCGTTGAATGACAATCATGGGCATCATGTGGGTGATGATGCACTCAAAGTGATTGCCGCATTATTGATCAACAATACAAGAATTATTGACACAATTGCACGTATTGGCGGCGATGAATTCATGTTGCTGTTCCCTGAAACAGATGCACATGCTTGTGAAAAATTTGTCCATCGGATTACCTTGGCTTCAGTTGAGACATTTAACCACCTGGGCTGGACAATTTCATTATCAATCGGCCAAGTGACCGAAACAGGAAAAAATAAAGCAGCAGATGAAGTAATGCGTGCGGCAGATGAAAAAATGTATCTGAGCAAAAAGGCTAAGCAAAAATCTCAGTAAGTTGAAAGGAAAATAGGCAATCAACCAGCATTCCTCTCAAAGAGGCATGTTGTTTTGATCTATATCCAGGATCGTATAAAGAGTCGCCATCCGTATAGCATAGATGATGAATTTAACCATAAGGAGTAAAAATGGTTAATCAAAATATCAATGTAAGCAAAGAGAGTCTTATAGATTGTGTAGGCGTAGATTGCGAAGCAGGCCGAAAAATGGGCTGCCAGACCTTCTGTTGCCGGCTGCTGGTGCGCCTCGATCCGGTCGACTGCATTGATGTCAACGATGGCGGGTCACCCAGCAGGTTCGTAGAAAAAAGCGCAGATGGTTATTGCGTGAACCTTGACCGCAAAACGCACCTCTGCTCCATCTGGGCAGAGCGATCACGCGTTTGCCGCGGCTACGATTGCAACAGCGATTTTCTGCTACAAGTGGCAGTGCGCCGCAAGTTTAAAAACATTGCGGAACTCGTCAGAATGGCTACCACCGCCTACATTCCAAAGGAAACCTATATCCAAATTTCGCGTAATGGTTGATAAAGTGGTGGTAGGTTAAGGAATAAAGCAACGCGAATATCTGTTCGGCAGACCAGTACAGATATGCAATTCTGCAATTCGAGGTATTACTGAAGGTATTACTGAAGGTATTACTGAAGGTGTTACTGAAGCAGTGTTGAGTGGCATTGAGTAATTGGCGAGTTCTAGTAAACCAAACTACCGGAATATGACGCCATGCTAACGTTAATATGGCGACCATCAAAGAACAGAGAATTCAGCGCCTCCCAAATAATTGAGAACGTTCCACAAAGCGACAACCAACATGCTCCGTACTGAACTAATTTCCCTTCTGGCTAAAAAGCATCCCGACTTCACCGCCTCTGATGTTGAACTTGCCGTCAAAAGCATTATTGATTCCATCATTAACCAGCTGGCTCAAGGCGGTAGAGTCGAAATGAGGGGGTTTGGCAGTTTCAGCGTTCGTACCAGGCCAGCAAGATTGGGGCGAAACCCAAAGACAGGTGAGGAGGTTCAGGTGCCTGAAAAGGCTGTGCTGAATTTCAGGTCTGGAAATGAGTTAAGGGAAAGGGTGAATGTTGGGCTGGTTAAATAAATAGAAGCATCCTGGGTTTCGGCTTTATTGCGTTTATGAATGTTGGCTTTCTGACTGTCAATAATGAAATACCATGTTCTCAGTGCCAATTGGAAGTTCAGCTTTATATTATATTTGTTTCACGGCGCGATGTTGATATGACAATACTTTTTCTAATACTTCATTAGGAGATTTACGCAATGACGAAAGTTTCAACGTTATCATGCCCTAGTTGCAAACACCTGTTAGTAGGTTTCACATATGCTCAGGATGGCTCGTTGCGTACTGACAAAACCGATATCCATATTGAGCACGACGAAAACGGAGACTTCATTGAGTGCCATAATTGCGGTCATCACATTCGCTCTCTGGTTAACAAATCATTATCTTCGGCGCCTCCCTCAACTGGAGCAATGATAGTCAATTATCAGGAGAACAGCTATGCGCAATAACCAACCCACAACTGGTCGTGAACATCCTTTTCCGCAGGGTAAGACGGTCATTTCCTACACCAACCTCAAGGGGCAGATCATCCGGGCGAACGATGCCTTTATCGAACTGTCCGGTTTTACCAAAGAAGAGCTGATGGGGCAGCCACATAACATCGTGCGCCATCCTGACATGCCTCCAGAAGCCTATCGCGACCTCTGTGGGACACACTGAAGAAGGGACGCCCGTGGAGCGGTCTGGTTAAGAACCGGCGCAAGAATGGCGACCATTACTGGGTTCGGGCCTATGCCTCTCCATTGGCAGACGGCTCGGGATATGTATCGGTGCGCGTTGCCGCTTCCCATCAGGAAACCAGTGCGGCAGAAGACCTCTATGCCAGGATGCGCAATGATAACAGCATCCGCCTGGATGAAGGCCAGATGGTGAGTGGCAACGTGTTTGCCAAGGTCCTGGGATTCTTCAGCTTCGGAATTGCGACAAACCTGTGGTTGATGGCGTTCAGTGGGGTAGTCGCTCTCATGTTGGTCATTGCGGCCGGATGGTATGACCTTGGTAAGACGACAGTTGTAACTTTGGGTTCGATTGGCTCAATCGCGTTGCTTGCACAGGCATGGCTGGTCATCAACAAACTCAAGAACGGATTGCTGGCGTCAAAGAAGGCTGCCGAATCCATTGCTGCCGGAGACCTGACACAACCGCTGCCCCCTCCTACCAAGGATGAATTGGGTGATCTTAATGCCGCACTTTCTGTCATGCGTAATAACTTGCATGAACTGATCGCGAGTGTCCGTGATGGGATAACCTCACTGAGTCAAAGCTCTAATGATGTTTCAGCATCGGCACACGGCAGCTTAAAAGTAACCCAGATGCAATCCGAAGCAGCTTCCGGCATGGCATCGGCGATGGAACAGCTGTCGGTCTCGATCGATCAAGTCAGCGAACACGCCAACGATGCGCATCGTGTCAGCCAGACTTCCAGTAAGCAGGCCGTTGAAGGGGGGCGCATCATCCACAGTGCGGCAACCGAGATGGAACACATCGCCACCGCAGTGAATAATGTCGGCGGAAAGATACGCGGCCTTGAGGGTTATTCCTCCGAGATTTCCGGCATCGTAAACGTCATACGCGAGATTGCAGACCAGACCAACCTTCTGGCACTGAACGCAGCCATCGAGGCGGCTCGGGCAGGTGAACAAGGACGCGGCTTCGCGGTTGTCGCAGATGAAGTGCGAAAACTCGCCGAGCGAACCGCCATCTCGACCAAGGAAATTTCCGCGATGATTGGCAAGATACAGGATGGCACCAAACAAGCCGTCACCGAAATGGAAATCGGTGTTAAACGCGTCAGCGACGGCGTCGAGCTTGCGCGGCAGGCAGGCAATTCTGTGGGCAGCATCAGTGATGCTGCCCAGCAGGCGGCACGCGCGGTGGACGACATCACGCATTCGATAAAGGAACAATCATTGGCTGCCCGGGATATCGCCGAGCGTATCGAGAAGATCGCACAGGGAACAGAAGAGAACAGTGCTGCTTCCTCAAAAACGGCAAACTCGGCAAAGCAGATGGCGGATCTCAGTAAAAACCTTGACGAATTAGCATCCCGATTTAGAATTGCGTAACGATAGTCCATACTGAAGTGATGGCACGGGGCTGGTGTGAACCCGTACGCTTCGATGTTTGAATATTCTTGGCACGAGAAATAATGAGCGAGCTAATGGAAAACTTCGATTTCGATGAATGGGCAGTGCTGGCAAGGGTGACTCCTGATAAATTCGAGCAGCGGCGATGTGATGTTGTCGAAAGCCTTATAGGCAACAGTGGCGACAGTATTCGTCGCTTGCGAGGCTTGCAATGCCGCATTGATCTGGAAAGGATACGTGCACGCACTCCGCTGAAATCATGTTTGCGCCTATCAACTTTGATGTGGGATGCATTCATCAATTTTAATAATGAGTTGACCAACTTTATCGAAGGGGGTTGTGAAATATCAGGCGCTTCATCTCATTCTGAGAGAAGCGCAAAGATTGTCCATATCTCAACTGAATACAAAACATTTAAATGAACTGTTTTATATTTCACGTTAGTGACACTCTAACTAGTTCTCATCCATAAACCCCCGAATTTTCAGGACTGAGCGTTGATTATTTTTTCAGTCATCCAAAATGAAGTGCTATTTTCGTTATAAAAAAAGACGAACCTTCCTGCCTTGTTTCGTCCGCCACTCCGGTGCTGGCGCCTGCGGAGGCTAAAAAAAAGCGAGCCCGCTCACATTGAGCCCGAGCAACCCCGTCGTAAAAAGGAAGGGGTCGACGTCGCCGATTTTAATCGGCGTATCCGCAGACCTTCCATTATTAGAGAAGCTGATCGAGGTGTTTGCGGAAGCGTATGCGAAACTCAGGGAAGAGACGGCGCTGGTGAATGCCTGACTCTGGCTGATCGGCTAATTTCTGGCGAAGCTCACCCTTTGACGGGGTGTGTCCCTTATGTACTAAATTTGATGTAGTATTCAGTTATGCGGAGGGCGCTTTTGCGCACCAAGTGTGACGGTAGGCAATTATAATTGACTTCAATCGACAATAGATGTCACACTTTGTTCATGCACGGAATTAGCTAACTCATTGACTGGCAACGGAGAGTGCCGATTAGCCTCTTTCGATCACACTGGAAATCGCTGTACATACGCAGCGAAATTGTGCGTTCGGGACGCAGATCAGCAAGACACGATACGGGCCGTGCGCGCCCAGCGTGACCGTCTGCTCGATATCGGCGGTGCGCGAAGGCCCTGAGATGAAATTGACGGCTCGCGGCGGTTGTCTGCATTCTCCGCGCAAAAGATCCCATCCATCTTCCATCGTGGCGACGATGCGGCGCGGATCCACAACGGCCACATGGGTCTCCGGCAACAGGCTGGCGGCGGCTGGCGTTTCAGGACCCGACAGCATCATCAGCGTGCCCGTTTCCGCAATTGCGCAAAATGCGCCGGTGACGCCGACCCCGTCACTATTCGTTGCCGGGCGCGACTGCATATCCAATCCGGCCGCGCTCCATGGCAGTCCCGCCAGAGACGGCCAGCATACGCCGCTCATCGCCAGTTTTCTTTCACTGAGATAGCGCGCCAGCAGAGTCGGCACTTCCATCTTGTCGCCTGCTTCGAGCACATCGCTGGAAAGTTTGATCGCACGTTCCCTGAAGCGTGCGAGCAAATTATCCTGAGGCGGCGGCAATGGGCCGCGCGGATGTTGTGCAAGGCGGTTGGCTATCGGCTCAGCCTGCATTGCTGTTTCCGCATGCGCTTGGGCATTGCGTATCCTGCCGAGTATCCTGTCGCGCGCGTTCATTCGGTTTTACCCCGCCGGTACAGTTCGCGGAATGTCATGCCCTCGGGTGCGGGGAAATCGCGGCCATCGGTCCAGCCTGATGCGCCGGGGAGGGTGTGCAGCAGCTTTTTCTTGCCGCCGAGCATGCTCATCAAGCGCACGCATATCCTGGTCGCGAGCGCATATATCCGCGGGTGCAGCGCCAGCCACGCCCACGACCTGAGCATGTATGTTTCCCGGCGGGACTTCATGCCGCGTTCCATCTGCTTCTCGCGCAGCTTGCGCAGCAGATCCGGCAACGGGATCTTGACCGGGCAGACCACCGCGCACGCGCCGCACAGGGTCGATGCATTGGGCAGATCCGGCGATTTCTCCAGGCCGGACAACAGCGGCGTGAGTATCGAGCCCATCGGGCCGGGGTAGACCCAGCCATAGGCATGGCCGCCGATATTCTGGTACACGGGACAATGGTTCATGCAGGCGCCGCAGCGTATGCAGCGCAGCATATCCTGCATCTCGGTTCCAACAAGATTGCTGCGGCCATTGTCGAGCAGGATGATGTGGAAATGTTCCGGGCCGTCGTGGTCTTCCTTGCCCTTGATGCCGGTCAATACCGATACATAGTTGGTGATCGACTGCCCGGTGGCGGAGCGCGGCAGCAGGCGCAGCAGCGTGGTCACGTCTTCTAGCGTCGGCACCACCTTTTCAATGCCGCTGATTGCGACATGTACGCGCGGCAGCGTAGTCACCAGCCGCCCGTTGCCTTCATTGGTGACGATCAGCACCGAGCCGGTTTCCGCGACCAGAAAATTGCCGCCCGATATCCCCATGTCCGCGTTCAGGAAAGCGGGCCGCAGCACCTCGCGCGCCTCGCGGCACAGCTCGGCGATAACGGTCTTGCGCGGAAGCTGATGCTTCTCCGCGAACAGATCCGAGATCTCCTCCTTGTTCTTGTGCACGACCGGCGCGACGATGTGCGACGGCGCCTCGCGGGCAAGCTGCAGGATATATTCGCCCAGATCGGTTTCCATCACTTTTACGCCGGCCAGTTCAAGCGCATCGTTCAATCCGCACTCTTCGCTGACCATGGATTTCGACTTGGCTGCGGTGCGCACGCCATGTTGTGCGGAGATTTCGGCAACGATACGGTTGACGTCGTCGCCGGTCTCGGCCCAGTGCACGACCGCGCCGCGCGCGGTGGCCTGTTGTTCGAAATGCAGCAGCCAGTGCTCAAGATCGTTCAGCACGCGGTCGCGGATCGCCGCCGCCGCGCTGCGCGTCTCCTGCAGGTCATGGATCTCGCTGATGACCGCCGAGCGCCCTTCCACGAAGCGTGTCTGAAGGCGCGACAGCGCGCCCTGAAGTTTGACGTCGGCCAGTTTCACGGTGACCTGACGCTTGAAATCGAGGGAGGTATTCTTCATACCGTATCGTCCGGCCCTGCCAGCACTTCCGCTACATGCAGCACGCGCGTGCTGTGGTCGCCGTTGCGTCGCAGTCGCCCCTCGATGTTGAGCAGGCAGCCGAGGTCGCCGCCGACGATCGCGTTTGCATGGGTGTCGGCGATATGCTGGCACTTGTTGTCGGCCATGCGTGTCGACAACTCGCCGTATTTGACCGAGAAGGTGCCGCCAAAACCACAGCAGGTGGTTGATTCCACCATCTCTTGTATCTTGACGGCGGGCATCCCGGCCAGCAACGCGCGCGGCTGCGGGTAGACGCCCAGTTCGCGCAGCCCGGAGCAGGAGTCATGGTAGGTGAGCGTGCCGTTGAAGTCGCCCGGAACATGTTCAAGTTTGGCGATATTGACCAGAAAATCGGTCAACTCAAACGTGCGCCGGCCCAAGGCGGTGATTCTTTCATGCAATGCCGGCTCATCTTTGAACAGATCGGGATAATGCACGCGTATCATGCCCGCGCAGGAACCGGAAGGCAGAACCACGTAGTCGTATGGCTCAAATTCGGCGAGGAATTTCAGGGCCATCCGATATGCGGATTTGCGGTCGCCGGAGTTGTAGCCGGGCTGGCCGCAGCAGGTTTGCTGCCCGGGAACAACCACCTTGCAGCCGGCCGCTTCCAGCAGCCTGATTGCGGCAAAACCGATGCGGGGACGCATGCTGTCTACCAGGCAAGTGACAAAGAACCCTACGCGCATCGATTATCTCCGGTATGGTTGTCGAATCGGGTCGTAATTATAAAATACTCGCGCTATCGAATCTGTGAACCATCCCTGAACATTGAGCGCAACGGTCCCCATAGGTGCAACGGTGCGGGGAGCCGCGGGATGCGGATTATTCCGGTCGTTCTCTTTCCCGCTCGAACGCTCGGCGTTCCCGGGGAGCGTGAACGGGGCGATCTTTCTCCACGCGTCGCTGCCTTGCTTCAAAGCGTCTCTGCAAGCGCCCCTCACCATGCTGCATGGTTTGTCTCGCTCGACCGCCGCGAATTTCGCGTGATCGCCTGATGCGCATTTCTCGCATCTGCTCGAGCCGCGCGCCGAGGTATTCCTTGCGTTTCGCGATACGCTGCTCGATCCTCAGTTTGCGGAACGCCAGGAAGCGCGGCGGCTGCGCCAGGAAAGATGGGGCCGCAGACCGGTCGCGCGGCGTAAAGGCAAATTTTCCAGGCGTGACATCGACCTCTCCACGCGATGTCTTTAATACTGTGGAACCGGTGTTCACCGTGTCATAGGTTCCGGCCTTGTCGCCATCGCCCTGGTCAATCACGGTCGTCTCGTGGTCTGTGCCGCGTATGCCTATGGTCGCGGTGGGGGTGCTGATGCGGTAGGCGGCATTATCGTGCTTGCCGATCCAGCCGGTTATGGAACGTACGCTTCCCTTGAGCAGCGACATGAAAATCCTGTCCAGCGAACTGCCCTCGGCCTTGTATTGATCGACGCGAAATACGGTATTGGGGCGAATGGCGATAATCCCGCCATCTTCCGTGACGATATGGACCTCGCCGTCTGTTCCGGAAGTGATGGTTTGCTGTTCATATATCTTCTGGCCGACCGCGACAGGAACGGGCTCGCCGGATTGACCCGAAACCGAAGCGCTGCCCGAGAGGTCGTCAACGGTGCCAAACAAGGCAGCTGCCTCAGTGATGTGGCAGACTGAAAGCAAAATCAGCAACGCAAATATTTTTTTCAAGGCGATCTCCGCATGTCGATTTGTTCGTGTCGAATTGTACGTCAACGGCCAGCAGTACAACAGAATCAGGGATGAAACATTTCTCGTACATGAATGCACCAAGACGGATGAATGATGTTTGGCCTAGAGATGCACGCGCCCTGACAAATGCAAATCATTGTCCGGAACATGCATCTGCGCGACGAACATCGCCGAAAAGCTGCGCAGGGAAACACGGGAAAGACCAGATGCTCCGCAACAGGGAGACAAGATGGCCGCGGAACAGGAGGATTTCATTGGAGCGGCGGGTTTCCCTGCGCTGGCATACTGCCCGATTCTGCCGAAGCATGCCTGTCCGCCTGTGCGCGCCGCGCACTTCGGAACTTGCAGGCTGCCGGCAAAATCATCCGTTCGATCGCTTCAGTTGATCAATGAATGCGCTGATACCGTGGCGCGCGATGTGCGCGTCCTCTGCCGACTTGACCCCCGATACGCCAACCGCACCCACACATTCGCCATCAATCACGATGGGTTCGCCGCCTTCCAGGAACGTCAGGCCACCGGGCATGGACAACACCATAATCTCACCCCCAGCTATCCTGTCTGCATAAGATTTCGAGGGTCTGCGGCCCATCGCCGAGGTGTGGGCCTTCCCGGTGGCGATTTGCATGCTGGTCAACGGCGCCCCGTCGAGACGCTGCAGCCACATCAAGTGACCGCCATCGTCAACGATCGCAATGGTCACTGCCAGACCCTGGCGCAGTGCCTCGTTTTCGCAACCCGCCGCGATGATTTTCACATCCGCCAGCGTCAAATATTTTCGGTTTTTCAAGCGAAACCTCGTCGGATTTTGTGTTGTTGAACTGCGCCGGGGGCATTTTGCGCAGAGTGACACTCGGAATGCATGGAAATCAATACGCCGTTTGCCATGACTTGCGCAATCCTGGTGCACAAAATTCCGCAAGGCGGCTTATTGCAACGAAGCACAATAACCCGCCTTGCGGAGTACATGGTCGAAGTCATGCAATGTTGCGGTAATGGTTATGATTCCGTCGACCGCATCCTGGTCCGAGTGGTGTTTCAGGCAGGCTGAAGGCTTGCCACGACGACGTTTTTCCCGTCGATCATCTTCTTGCGCATCGGACAGATCACGAACTTGGCCAGTAGAGCAGCCACGATGCTCATGATCGCCGCGACCCAGAGCACGGCCACCCAGCTGCCTGTGGCTGCGGTCAGCACGCTGGCCAGGGGCACCAGCAGCGACGCTGTCCCTTTGGCGGTATACAGGAAGCCGCTGTTGGCCGCCGCAAACTTGGTGCCGAATGTGTCACAGCTGACCGCCGGGAAGATCGCGAAGATTTCGCCCCAGCAGAGGAAGATCAACGGCGCGAAAATCATGAAGCCGATCGGATTGTGGCCGAACTGCATCAGGCCCAGGATCGCCACACCCTCGCCGGTGAATACCAGCAGCATGGTGTTCTCGCGGCCGAGCTTGTCGGAGATCCAACCGGTCAGCGGCCGGGTAAACCCATTGCACAGGTTGTCCATCACCAGAACCAGGGTCAGCAGCGGCATGGTCGCGCCGAATACATCCATCGGCAGTGCCGCGACGCCGTAGTCCTTGGCGATCGGGGCGATTTGCGCCGCCGCGATGATGCCGCCTGCGGCAACCAGCACGAAGCAGACATAGAGCAACCAGAACACCGGCGTCTTCAGCATCTCCTTCGGCGTGTAGTCGTGGTGGCTCAGGGGATTGATCTTGTGGCTTGCACTCTTTGCGAGGGCCCTGACCGGTGCGCGGACGAGGAACAGCGCCAGCACCAGTATCACCGCGCCCTGCAGCAGGCCGAAGGTGAAGAAGGCCTGCTGGTAGCCGGCGGTTTTAACCATGTTGGAGATCGGAATGATGGTGATCGCCGCACCGGCACCGAATCCGGCGGCAGTCAGCCCGGCGGCCAAGCCGCGCTTGTCCGGAAACAGCTTCAGCGCGTTGCCCACGCAGGTGCCATAGACGCATCCAGCCCCGACGCCGGCGACAACTGCGGCGAAATACAGCATTTCAAGGGTGTCTGCCATGGAATTCATGACCCAGGCAGCCGCCACCAGGACGGCGCCGAACATCACGACGGGACGGGGTCCGAATTTATCCATCGCCCAGCCTTCGACCGGGACCAGCCAGGTTTCGGTCAGCACAAAAACGGAAAAGGCGACCTGAATAGCCGCCTTGGTCCAGCCCATCTTGTCGTGCATCGGATTGACGAACACTGTCCAACCGTACTGCAGATTGGCGATCATGGCCATGCAGATAATGCCCAATATAAGTTGGATCCAGCGATTACTCGATTTTTGACTCTGATTTTCGTTAGCAGCAACGGTTTGACTTTGAGCACTCATGAATATTTCTCCCTGTAGTATTTTTAATAATATATTCGCCAGTGTTATGCCTGCCTGCTTCCCTTACCACCCTTCGATATTGCTTTGGATTCCTGAAAACCATATCCCGAAAAGGGATGTTGACTCGCTGCAATGAAACGCAATCGCGCGCAACTTATAACTTAAGATGCGCAGGCTCGTCAATCATGCTGCCGCCCAATTCCGTCTGGTGAAAATCCCTTGCCCTCTTGTGGAAATTAGATGCCTTGGGTCGCCATTCGATCACGCATCTCGATTTGCCCGGATCCCTTGCGCGGGCTGGCCTCAGCCGCAACACTGGACTGTACGCCCGATGTCCGGATCGACTCGCGTTTTGCCTGATCGTCCCACCGCCTCGTGCGTGAAATGGCATGCTCAATGAATTTTCTGGAAGACGGTCATGGGGATTCGTGATAATTTGCGCACCGACCCGGTATGGTTCACGATTCCGGGCGGCATAAAGTTATTGCTACGTACAATAGCGCGCCTGTAAATAATCGATAACGCCCAAAGCGTTCAAAATAAAAAAATTGTCAGGGTAAATCCAATGGCACAGTGGATCGCATTTTTCCAGGGGGGGGAACACGGTTTCGGCCAAGTCGAGGGCGACAGAGTGATCGTCTGCGAGGGGGACATGTTTGCCGCGCCGCGCCCGACGGGCACAGAGCTCGCGCTGGCTGACATCAGTTTCGACCTGCCCTGCCGTCCGGGCAAGTTCATCGCGTTGTGGAACAACTACCATGCCCAGGCGGCCAAGCAGAATCTGGCGATTCCTGCCGAACCGCTGTATTTCATCAAGACACCCAACAGCTACTGTGCGCACGAAGTGACCGTGCAGCAACCGATCGGTTACGATGGCCGGGTGGTTTACGAGGGCGAATTGGGCATCGTGATCGGCAACCGGTGCAAAAATGCAAACGAGGAAGAAGCCGTGCAGGCGATATTCGGCTACACCTGCATCAACGACATCACCGCGCTGGACCTGATCGCAAAAGATGCGTCGTTCGCGCAATGGACCCGGGCCAAGTGCTTCGACGGATTCGGCGTGATCGGCCCAGTCATCGCAACCGGGCTGGACTGGAAGTCGCTGAACGTCAGGACCCTGCTCAACGGCAGGGAACGCCAGAACTATCCATGCAGCGACATGATATTCTCGCCGGAAAAGATCGTGCATGCGCTGAGCCAGGACATGACGCTGGAACCGGGCGACGTGATCGCCTGCGGGACTTCCCTGGGCGTCTTGCCGATGAAGCCGGGAGTGGTTGTCGAAGTGCATATCGAGGGTATCGGAACGCTGCGCAACCGGTATGGGGAGCAAGCCGAGGCCTGATATCTCCATGCATTGATTTTTCATTTTTTAAAATTCAAAAGAGACAATGGCCATGAAAATTTGTATCGTAGGCGCGGGTGCCATCGGCGGCATGCTCGGCGTCAGGCTGGCGCTGAGCGGCAATGATGTGACCCTGATTCTGCGCGGCGCCAATCTGGAGGCAGTACGGCAAAACGGACTGCGGTTGATCGAGGAAGACGGCAAGGAACTGCTCGCCCAGCCGATCAAAGCCACTTCGGTGATTGCGGAAGCGGGTGTCCAGGATGTGGTGATACTCGCGCTCAAGGCGCACCAGGTTGCCGCTGTTGCCGCCGACCTGCCGGCACTGATGCATGCCGATACGCGCATCATCACGATGCAGAACGGCATACCCTGGTGGTACTTCCACAAGCTGCCGGGCGAACTGGGACAGCGTTACCAGGGCACGCCGGTCAAGGCCGTCGATCCGGACGGCATCATCGCCCAACACATCCCGGTCGATCGCGTGATCGGCAGCGTAGTCTATCCGGCCAGCGAGGTGATTCGCCCGGGCGTGATCAAGGTCATCGAGGGAAACCGCTTCACCCTCGGCGAGATCGACGGCAGCGACACGCCCAGCATCCGGGCGATCAGCGAAGCGTTCAAGGCGGCCGGATTCAAGGCGCCGATCAGTAATGACATCCGCTCCGAGATATGGGTGAAGCTGTGGGGTAACCTGAGTTTCAACCCGATCAGCGCGCTGACGCATGCCACGCTGGAAGACATCTGCGTGTTTCCGGCCACCCGCGAGCTGGCCGCCAACATGATGCGCGAGGCGCAAACCATCGGTGAAAAGCTGGGTGTCCAGTTCAAGGTCAGCCTGGAAAAACGCATCAATGGCGCGCAAGCGGTTGGCCAGCACAAGACTTCCATGCTGCAGGATGTCGAGCTGGGCCGGCCGATCGAACTCGAGGCGCTGGTGGGTTCCGTGATCGAACTCGGACGGATCACCGAAACTCCGACACCATACATCGACGCCGTCTATGCGCTCGCTTCGCTGCTGGCAAAGAAACTGCAGCAGCACAAAGCGACTCTGCGCATCGCCTGAGCAGGTATCTATCGTTCCGCGACCCGACCCATTACGACAATCAATACACCCATCATGAAAAAATTCACCTCCATCCCGGAAATGATCGCGATCCATGCACAGGCTACCCCTGCCGCGATTTCAATCACTGCACCTGCAGCAAAGCCGCTGACCTACCAGGCGCTGGACCGTCTGGTCGAAGATACCATGAACACCCTTAACAAGCTTGGCATCGGCAGAGGGGACCGGGTCGGAATCGTGCTGCCGAATTGTCCCGAGATGGCCACTGCATTCGTTGCGATCGCCAGCGGCTGCACCGCCGCGCCATTGAACATGGCTTACCGTGCCGATGAGTTCGAGTTTTACCTGCTCGACTTGAAAGCCAGGGCACTGGTTGTTGCCGCGGGCAGCGACTCGCCCGCGCGGGATGTCGCCGCGAAACTGGACATCGCGATCCTGGAGCTGACGCCCCATCCTGAAAATGGCGCGGGCAGTTTCACGATCTCGGACACTGCACACGCGGGCCCGCCAAGCATAAACGGCGGCACGGCGCAGACCGATGACATCGCGCTGATACTGCATACTTCCGGCACGACTTCACGACCCAAGATCGTGCCGCTGACCCACCGCAATGTATCCGCGTCCGCGCGCAACATCAGCGCAACGCTGAACCTGACGGCGGACGACCGCGGCTTGCATGTGATGCCGCTGTTCCATATTCATGGCCTGATTGCCGGCGTGCTCGCGCCGATGGCGGTCGGCAGCCAGATTTTCTGCACCTCGGGTTTCAACGCGCTGAAGTTCTTCGGATGGATGAAAGAATGCAAGCCGACCTGGTACACCGCCGTTCCGACCATGCACCAGATCATATTGTCGCGTGCCGCGAACAATATGGACATCATAGAAAGCCATCCGCTACGCTTCATTCGTTCATCCTCCTCGTCAATGCCAACCAAAGTCATCGCGGAACTGGAAATGGTTTTCGATGCACCGTTGATCGAGTCGTATGGGATGACAGAAGCTGCCCACCAGATGGCGAGCAACCCATTGCCACCCGCGAAACGCATACCCGGTTCGGTCGGGATCGCTGCCGGGCCTGAGGTTGCAATCATGGATCACGACGGAAAGTTGCTTGCCCCCGGGGCGATCGGAGAGGTCGTGATACGGGGAGAGAATGTCACGCTGGGTTACGAGAACAACTCAAAAGCCAATGCGGAAGCCTTTGTCAACGGCTGGTTCCGCACCGGCGACCAGGGCTCCCTGAGCGGCGACGGCTATTTGACGCTGACAGGGCGGTTGAAGGAAATCATCAAACGGGGAGGGGAGAATATATCGCCCCTGGAAATCGATGAGGTGCTGATGCATCACCCCGGCGTAATGCAGGTGGTCACCTTTGCAATGCCGCACGAAAAACTGGGCGAGGAGGTCGCGGCGGCCGTGGTATTGCGCGAGGGTTTCAGCCTGACCGAGCGTGAACTGCGCGACTTTGCGGAAATCCACCTGGCGGATTTCAAGGTGCCGAAAAAAATCCTGTTCATGGCCGAAATACCGAAGGGTGCCACCGGCAAGCTGCAGCGTATCGGACTTGCCGCCAAGCTGGGACTGAATATCTAGGGAAACCTGGATAACGCCTGTTGCCTGAACAGATTGAACGCCTGCCGGACAATCGACTGAGCATATTTCTGCTTGCAAGAGAAGTGCAGCGCTTAGCTTCGGCAAGCGTCCGATAGAAGCGTTGCGCCCGGCAACGCGATCGGTTTCCGCTTTCGTGTAGCCTGTCCTGCAATGCTGTTCCCGGACGCGCGCCCGATCAGCATCCTATGCGGCGCGATACCCGAGTTTCCCGGAAATTTGTTTGCCGGTTTCCATCACCTCGGCAATCCATTCGTGGCGGCGCCTTTCTATTGGTGCCGACACCGACAATCCGGCGACGACCTGGCCGCTGGCATCGTGGATCAGCGTCCCGATACAGCCAACGCCCAATTCGGCTTCTTCATTGTCAAGCGCGTAACCGCGCCTTGCCGAGGCGATGCAGTCCTCCAGCAGGGCGCCGATCCTGGTGTGGGTGTGTTCCGTATACGGGGGCAGTTTGCTGCGCTTTGCATAACTGCGGCAAGCGGCTTCGCCCTGGTCGCCCAGCAACAGTTTGCCCACCGCGGTGACATGCAATGGCGCGCGGCTTCCGATCACCTGTTCCACGCGTATCATGCGCTTGGCCAGAGAACGCTCGATATAGACTACCTCATCCCCTTCGCGCACGGTCAGATTTACGGTCTCGCCCAGACGGTCGCGCAGCATTTCCATCAGCGGCAGCGCAATTTTCCGGATGTCCACGCTGGCGTTCACCCGGCTGCCCAGTTGCATCAGCTTGATGCCCAGTTGATAGTTTCCCCTCGCGGTACGCTCGACCAACCCCTGTTCAGCCAGCGATGCGAGTATGCGAAAGGCGGTGGAGGGATGAAGTCCGGTTTCGGCCGAAAGTATCTTCAGGCTCGCCGGATCGTCGTGAACCGCGATGGCATCGAGCAATCGTGTCATCCGTTCGATGACTTGTATGGAGTTCGATTCTTTTTGCATTTTTCGTATCGTGAAAACGATTGTGTATTGCGAAATTATATCGCAACACGTATGCTTTGCACAAATCTCGGTTTGGTCGATTTATTTCGGCGGTGGACATCGCAATGGTTCCGCTTTCCGACAGCGCAGGAAAGATTTTTTAAGGAGCAGTAAGCATGACATCCAATACAGCGGTTACCCCGGCGTTTTGTGCAGGCATTCAACATTTCGGTTCGGCGTGGGAAGACTTTTCCAAACATGCCCAGTCTGCCGTTATCAAGGCAGGCCAGTCAGCCATCAGCGATCCGCGCGCGCCCGATGCGGTCTATCAGACGCTGCTGATGGCCGATGCGCTGCGCTATCTGACCCTGCAAACCTGCGGCTCGAAAGGCTCCGGACATCCGGGCGGTTTTGCCAGCAGCGCCGAGGCTTATGCCGCGCTGGTGATGCTGGGCCATACCAATATCGTGACCGAGGTCGGACACCATGCCCCAGGCTTCTACAGCGCGATGTTCCTCGACACGTCGCTGGAAGAGATGGGCATCAGGACGGTCACCGATATGATGGCGCGCTTCCGCGAGAAACACGGTTTGCTCGGCCACCTGTCCGGCGCGATCCCCGGCCTGCTGGCACCGGCGGGTCCGCTGGGGCAGGGCCAGCACTTCGCGATGGCGGGCGCGCTGCTGCATCCGGGCAAACTGTTCCCTGTCACGATCGGCGACGGCGGCATGGGCGAGCCTTATGTGCTGAATTCGATGATGCACTTCAACACCGCCTATCCCAGGGTAACCAATTTCCTGCCGACACTGGTATGGAACGGCTACAGCCAGGAACATCATGCGATGGTGTCGCGCTTCAGCAATGCGGAGATGATCGCCTACTGGAAGGGCCACGGATTCAAGGAAGTGATCCTGGTCGACGCCAAGGAGTTTGACGATACCAAGCAGGCCAGCGCCTACGCGGACAGTTCGTACTTCTCGCACAAGCAGCGCCTGGCATTTGCCGCTGCCGTGCTGGCCGGTGTGGACAAGGCGGCGAAGTCCGCACTGGGCGGAACGCTGACGGCATTCATCATCAAGCAGATGAAAGGCACCGGCGTGCACACGGTCGGTGCCAAGTCGCACAACCTGTATCCTGCCGACAGCCTAGACAAGCCGCACATGATCGAAGGCCTGAAGCGCCGCGCGCTGAATCCCGAAGCGTGGGCGATCGTGCGCGAGAATTTCGTGCGTGCCGGCGGCGGCCCCGCGGCAAAGACCGCCGTAACAGAACACGTGCTTGAACTGGCCCCGCTGGGCAAGATGCCGCTGCACGAATTTCCCAAGGGCGAGAAGGCGGTGCCGTCCACCGCGATGGGCGCGCTGGTCGCCTATGTCGGTACAAAGGACAAGCGCTTCGTCGTGAGCAATGCCGACGGCAACGAGGCATCTGCGATGAAGAACATCAACGATGCGTTGAAGATCCGCCATCCCACCGTGGACCCGCTGTACAACCAGGAGCCGGAAGGCCAGGTATACGAACCGCTGAACGAGGATGCGTGCGCCGGTCTGGCGGCAGGCCTGGCACTGTTCGGTTCGCGGGCGCTGTGGCTGTCCTACGAGAGCTTCGCGATCAACGGCTGGCCGATCGTGCAGACGGTGGCGCAGGCGATGGCCGAGTTGCGCCGCAAGACGCCTTCCATCGTGACGATGTTCACCGCGGGTGCGCTGGAACAGGGCCGCAACGGCTGGACGCACCAGCGCCCGGAGATCGAGAACTACTTCGCCGCGCAGATGCGCAACGGCAACACCTACCCGCTGTTCCCGTGCGATGCGAACGCGATCCAGGCATCGTATGAATATGCAACCAACAGTTTCAACAAGTGCATGGTGATCATCGCATCCAAGAGCGCGTTGCCGGTTTACATGAGCGTCGATGAAGCCAGGCACGCGGTGGAAGAGGGTGCGGCGACGATCTATGAGAGCCCTGCCCTGAAAAATGGCGGAGGCGGCAAAGGCACCGTCGTGTTCGCGGTGACCGGCGACATGGTCTTCCTGCCGGTGTTCGAAACCAGGGACAAACTGGAAGCGGACGGCTACCAAGTGCGCATCGTTGCGGTCGTGAATCCGCGCCGGCTGTATCGCGCGACCGACATATCCTGGGACACGGTGTCCGAGCCGGACAACAAGTTCATGGATGACGCGCATTTCAACGCGCTGTTCGACGGCGACGTGCTGCTCGCCGTGAGCGGCGGTCCCAGTGCGGTGCTGGAGCCGGTGCTGTTGCGCACCCGCGCCGCCAACCGCGATACCTTTGCGTGGAAGCGCGGCGAAACCACCGCAAGCCCGGCCGAAATCATGGAGTTCAATGGACTGACCGCCGACGCGATGGCTAAACGTGTGGAGGCAGTGTTAGGTTAGAAAACGGCAATACGATCCACAGATTACGCAGATTAGCGCAGATTTTTAATGCGCGGATAAGCGATGAGTAACGGTAATCTCCTGTTGCTTTAATCTGTGTGAATCTGCGTAATCTGTGGACAAATGTTTTTTGAATTTGACGGAAATTTACTATGTCAGAAACCAAGATCATCGTGCTGGACGACGACCCGACCGGCTCGCAAACGGTGCACGGCTGCCTGTTGCTGACGCGCTGGGACAAGGACACGCTGCGCGAGGCCATCATGGACGCCTCGCCGCTGTTCTTTGTGCTGACCAATACCCGCGGCATGGCCGCCGCACCTGCCGCGGAAATCACCCGCGAGGTTTGCCGTAACCTGAAGTCGGCGCTGGCGGAGCTAAAAAGAAGCGGGCATGAAATCAATCCGATCCTGGTCAGCCGTTCCGACTCGACCTTGCGCGGCCACTACCCGGTGGAGACCGACGTGATCGCGTCGGAGCTCGGCGCATTCGATGCGCACTTCCTGGTTCCGGCCTTCTTCGAAGGCGGACGCATTACGCGCGACAGCGTGCACTATCTGATCGTCGATGGCAAAGAAATGCCGGTGCATGAAACCGAATTCGCGCGCGACTCGGTGTTCGGTTATCACCACAGTTACCTGCCGGACTACGTCGAGGAAAAGACATCCGGACGCATCAGGGCGGTCGAGGTCGAACGCTTCCTGCTGCGCGATGTCCGCGGCGACAGCCTGCCGCGCCTGATGCGGCTGAGGGGTAATGTGTGCTGCGTTGTGGATGCGGAAACCCAGCAGGACCTGGATCATTTCGCCGAGCAGCTGCGTCTGGCTGCCGGACAGGGCAAGCACTTTTTGTTCCGCAGTGCGGCCAGCCTGCTTACCGCGCTGGCGCGCCTGCCGCGCCAGCCCGTTGCCGCAGAGGACATGGCGCAATATGTGCGCGGCGGCAAAGCGGGCGCGGTGATCGTGGGCTCGCACGTCAAGAAAACCACCGCGCAGCTCGGACAGTTGCTCAAGATGCCCGGCATCGCGCCGATCGAGGTGGATGTGGGGCAGTTGCCGGAACATCGCGAGCCCATGCTGGCGGAGATCGTCGCCCAGTGCGAGCGGGCCCATGCAGCCGGCGAGACACCGGTGGTGTTCACCAGCCGCACGGAAAAGTCATTTCCCGACCAGAAGTCCCGGCTGGCTTTTGGCGACATGGTTTCCGCCTTTCTGATGGATGTGGTGCGCAATTTGCCGGTCACCCTAGGCTTCCTGATCAGCAAGGGCGGCATCACGTCGAATGATGTATTGAGTTCGGGCCTGGCGCTGCGCACGTCGCGCGTTGTCGGCCAAATCCTGCCGGGTTGTTCGGTGGTATGCTGCCCGCCCGATCATCCGCGCTATCCGAATTTGCCGGTGGTGATTTTCCCCGGGAATGTGGGTGACGAGCAGGCTTTGGCCAAAGTATATGGCAGGCTGGCCGCCGCCGGTCTGCGATAAACCGGTACAGGAAGGGATACGGTAGAATGTCCCGGTTTGCAGTGCCATCGCATCAGGCGTTTGCTGGCGATGGTTGTGTTTTGGCTTCACGGTGTTTTTGATTCTCGTAACATTTCATAACATAAGGAGGAGTGAATTGTGAACAACATAATAAAATCTGCGATTACCACGCTGGCCCTGGCGACTTCGATATCCGCTTTCGCGGCCGCGCCGATCAAGATCGGCGTCTCCGGGCCATTCACCGGCGGCTCCAGCCCGATGGGAGTTTCAATGCTCAACGGGGTAAAACTTGCGGTAGCCGAAATCAATGCCAAGGGCGGCGTGCTTGGCCGCAAGATCGATCTGATCGAGCGTGATGACCAGGCGGACAACAGCCGTGGCCTGCAGGTTACGCAGGAGTTGATCGACAGGGAAGGCGTCGTTGCTTCGGTGGGCTTTATCAACACCGGCGTGTCGTTGACTGCCCAGCGTGCTTATGAGGAAGCCAAGATCCCGGTGATCAATAACGTGGCAACCGGCTCCTTGATCACCAAACAATTCCTGCCGCCGCAGTTTCCCGACAACTATGTATTCCGCACTTCCGCCAACGACACCATACAGTCCGCGATGATCGTTCATGAAGCCATCGATAATCGCAAGTTTACCAAGGTGGCGATCCTGGCCGACTCGACCAACTACGGGCAGCTGGGGAGGCAAGACCTGGAGAAAGCCCTGGCAGCGAAGAACATCAAGCCGGTAGCGGAAGAGAAGTTCAACATCAAGGATACCGACATGACGGCGCAGTTGCTCAAGGCCAAGGAAGCTGGTGCACAGGCCATCCTGACCTACGGCATCGGGCCAGAACTGGCGCAGATTGCCAACGGCATGGAAAAGCTGGGCTGGAAAGTTCCGATGATCGGCAGCTGGACCCTGTCCATGGGTAACTTCATCGATAACGCCGGCAAGAACGGCAACGGTGCACGCATGCCGGAGACTTTCATCCAGGAACCCAATACGCCCAAGCGCAAGGAATTCATCGCCGCGTATCTGAAAGCGTACCATCCGGAAAATGGCCGTATTCCCTCGCCCGTTTCTGCGGCACAGGGCTACGATTCCATGTATCTGCTGGCGGCCGCGATTCAGCAAGCCGGAAGTACCGATGGCGTGAAGATACGTGAAGCGCTGGAAAACCTGAATACCAAGATAGACGGCGTGGTGACGACCTATGATCATCCCTACACCCATGATAACCACGAAGCAATCACCCAAGCTATGGTGGTGATGGGCGAAGTCAAGGACGGTCATGTGGAGCATGCATATGCATCCGATAAAAAAGCCACAAAAATGGCTGAAAAATAATTAGCCGTTGCGGTAACAATTTTGTAACCCGCTTTTGGGCCGGGGTCGTCCCCCGGCCCAAATACCGAGTAGAAGGGACTTTTAGATGACTATCCTTGCACAACTCATCGAAAGCGGCATCGCGCTCGGCATGATTTACGCGCTGATCGCATTTGGCTACCAGCTCACCTTTGCCACCTCGAGTACGCTGAACTTCGGCCAGGGAGAGGCGCTGATGCTGGGTGCGCTGGTCGGGCTTACGCTGGTCGGCCACATGAATTACTGGCTGATGGTGCCGCTGGTGCTGGTCTTCGGCGCGCTACAGGGGATGTTTGTCGAGCGTGTCGCCGTGTTGCCCGGGTTGAAGACAAAATCCGAATTCGGCTGGATCATGACCACCATTTCGCTGGCCATCATTTTCAAGAACGTCGCCGAAAATATCTGGGGCCATGACGATCTCACCTTTCCTTCGCCGCTGCCGACAGAACCGCTGATCTTTTTCGGCGTAAGAGTGCTGCCCATGGAGATCATGATTGTGGTCGGCGCGCTGGCGATCATGCTGGCGGTGGAAATATTCAACCGCAAGTCCATCTACGGCAAGGCCGTGGTGGCAACCTCCAATGACCGCGATGCCGCGGGACTGATGGGCATCAATACCCGTTTGGTGATCACATTTTCCTATGCATTGAGTTCCATGACGGCAGCTTTCGCGGGTGTGCTGATTGCGCCGCTGACGCTGACCGGCGCGACCATGGGCGCGGTGCTCGGCCTGAAGGCTTTCGCGGTTGCCATCATCGGCGGCCTCAACAGCGGCATGGGGGTCATCGTCGGCGGCCTGATCCTGGGAATCGCGGAGACCACCACGGGTTATTACATTTCCACCGGTTACAAGGATGTGCCCGGGCTGCTGCTGCTACTGCTGGTGTTGACGATCAAACCGGCCGGGATGTTCGGCAAATCCGTCATCAAGAAGGTCTAGCATGAGCGCCACCCAAAATGTTGCCATCGTCGCCGGGATAGCGGCCGCGGCGCTGCTGCCCGAGATCTGGTCGAATCCCTATTATGTCCACCTGATGGTGATCATCGGAATTTACTCGATCTTGCTGCTCGGCCTGGATATCGTGGTGGGCTATGTGGGTGAGGTCTCGCTGGGGCATGCCGCGCTGTTCGGCATCGGATCCTACACCGCCGGTGTGCTCAATTTCCAGCTGGGCGTTCCCTTTCTGCTCGCGATACCGGCAAGCATCGTTGTCACCGCGATCTTTGGCGCGATCCTGGCGTTGCCAGCATTGCGCGTGAACGGACCCTACCTGGCGATGGTGACACTGGCATTCGGCACCATCATCCAGATTCTGATCAACGAGATGGATTTTCTGACCAACGGTCCGCTTGGGATTTCGTTGCGCAAACCGGTATGGTTCGGCCACCAGGTCACCGGTGCCGACTATTACTACATCGTGCTGGCGGCACTGGTGATGACGCTGTTTGTCGTGCAGCGCGTGCTCAAATCCCATCTCGGCCGCGCATTCGAGGCGCTGCATGACAGCCCGATCGCCTCCGACTGCATGGGGGTGAGCGTATACGGATACAAGGTCTACGCGTTCGTCCTGAGCGCCGGCATCGCGGGCCTGGCAGGCGGCCTGTTTACCTATTCCGAGGAATACATCTCGCCCAACACCTATAACTTCGAACTGACCATCCTGTTCCTGCTGGCGGTCATCATGGGCGGGCGCAAGACACGGGTCGGGCCGATCCTCGGCGCGATCATCATCGTGATGCTGCCCAACGTGCTGTCGGATATCGGCCTGTTCCGCAAGATCTCGGTCGGCATCGCGATATTCGCGGTGCTGTATTCGGCTTATGCGGTCGTGGCCGGAAGGCTCACCCTGAAACAGCTGGTGTTGCCGCTGCTGGTCATCTTCGCGCTGGCCGTATCGGGATTCGTGATGGACAACATCACCGATCAGCGCCTGACGATATTCGGCGTGATGATCCTGTTCGTGGTGTATTACCTGCCGAATGGCATCATGGGTTTCGTGCGCAGCATCGTGCTGAGAATCCGCCCGCAGTGGATACATCGCCATGAACTCGTGGTCGATCATGGCGACAAGCAGCATATCTGGGCGGTGCCCGATCATCCGGTCACCAGCAGGGGTTACCTGCTCGAAGCGCGCAACATCCTGATGCAGTTTGGCGGCTTGAAGGCGCTCAACGAAGTCAATCTGGAAATCAAAAAAGGGACTGTGCACGGGCTGATCGGCCCGAACGGTTCGGGCAAAAGCACGATGATGAACGTGCTGACCGGCATTTACAAGCCGACTGGCGGTGTGATCGAATTCAACGGCAGGATCATCACCGGCTTGTCGCCCACGTCCATCGCCGGCGAGGGGATCGCGCGAACCTTCCAGAACGTGCAGCTGTTCGGCGAAATGACCGCGATCGAAAACGTGCTGGTCGGCCTGCACCACACCTACCGCCACAGCCTGCTCGATGTGGTGTTCCATACGCCGCGCTGCCGCAGGGAGAAGGCTGCGGCCAGGGTGCGCGCCGCAAGCCTGCTGAAATTTGTCGGCCTTGCCGACCTTGCCAACGAGGAAGCGCGCAATCTTCCTTATGGCAAGCAGCGCCTGCTGGAAATCGCGCGCGCGCTTGCGCTGAACCCCAGCCTGCTGCTGCTCGATGAGCCGGCCGCCGGCCTGACCGCGCCCGACATCAAGGAGTTGATCGGGATGATCAACAAGATACGCGGCCACGGCATCACCGTGATCCTGATCGAACACCATATGGACGTGGTGATGAGCATATGCGACACCGTCACGGTGCTGGATTTCGGACAGAAGATCGCCGAGGGGACCCCGGCCAGTGTCCAGTCCGACGAAAAAGTGATCGAGGCCTACCTCGGCGGCCTGGCCGCGGCGGCATGAGGAGAAATTAGCAATGTTACAGATCGAAAAATTGCACGCCGCATACGGCAAGGTGGAAGTGCTGCACGGTATCTCCATCGCAGTGCCCCAGGGCAAGGTCGTCACGCTGATCGGTTCCAACGGCGCGGGCAAGACCACCACGATGCGCGCGGTCTCGGGCATGATCAAGCCGGTGGGCGGCAAGGTCAGCCTGAACGGCAAGGACATCACCGGCATGACGTCCAGCAGGATCACGCGTTCCGGTCTGGCGCATTCCCCGGAAGGACGGCGCGTGTTTGCCACCCTGTCTGTGACCGATAACTTGTTGCTGGGCGCGTTCCCGCGCCTGACCTACGGACGCGAGCGCGGCGACGTTCCAGGAGATCTGGCGCGCGTGTTCGAGCTGTTTCCACGCCTCAGGGAACGCGAAGCGCAGCAGGCGGGCACGCTGTCCGGCGGCGAGCAGCAAATGCTGGCGATGGGACGCGCGCTGATGCTCAACCCCGATGTGCTGCTGCTCGATGAACCCTCGATGGGTCTGGCGCCTTTGCTGGTGGCGGAAGTGTTCCGCATCATCCGCGAACTGAAGGCGCGCGGCATCACCATGTTGCTGGTTGAACAGTTTGCCGCGGCTGCGCTGGAAGTGGCGGATTACGGTTATGTGCTGGAGAACGGCCGTATCTCGGTGCACGGCTCGGCGGATCAGCTGAGGAACGATCCTGCGGTCAAGGAAGCCTACCTGGGTGCGGCGCATTAATTGGCCATCTCGAAAAACTGACTTCGTCGCGATGCGGCTCTGCACGATTGCAGGAAAAAGATCCCGATAACCCTGCGCCGGTCCACGGTTCAACGGATATCCCGCTCATCTGGCCGCCCGGTATGTGCCGGTCATATAATCGGGTAGATGCACGCTTCCGCATGATTCGTTGCCTTTACCTTCACTTTAAATGAATTTTTGACAAGCAAACCTACAAGGAAATAATCATGTCCAACCCAACCTTACACCTGTGGATCAACGGCCGGCGCACCAGCAGCCTCGGCAAGCGTCTGGCAGATGTGACCAATCCGGCCCTCGGCGCGGTGATACGCCAGGTGCCGCTGGCCAGCCGCGCGGACGTGGACAGCGCGGTTGCCGCCGCCAAGGCTGCGTTCCCGGCCTGGCGCGACACCACGCCGCTGCGCCGCAGCAGGATACTCAACAAGTTCCGCGAACTGCTGGAAACGCACCGTGGCGAGCTGGCGCAGCTGGCCAGCGAGGAACACGGCAAGACGCTGGAAGATGCGGCGGGTTCGGTGCAGCGCGGCATCGAGGTGGTCGAATTCGCGGTCGGCGCGCCGCACCTGCTCAAGGGAGAACATGCCGAGAATGTCGGCCGCGGCGTCGACTGCCATTCGATGCTGCAGCCGATCGGCGTATGCGCGGGCATCACCCCGTTCAACTTCCCGGCGATGGTGCCGATGTGGATGTTCCCGATCGCGATCGCCTGCGGCAACACCTTCATCCTCAAGCCATCCGAAAAGGTGCCCTCGTGCAGCCTGCGCATGGCCGAATTGTTCAAGGAAGCCGGCTTGCCGGACGGCGTGTTCAATGTCGTGCCCGGCGACAAGGAAGCGGTGGACGCGCTGCTGGTGCACCTCGACGTGAGATCGATTTCCTTCGTCGGTTCGACGCCGATCGCAAAATATATCTACGAGACCGCCGCGCACCACGGCAAGCGTGTGCAGGCACTGGGCGGCGCGAAGAATCATGCCGTCGTGATGCCCGACGCCGAACTGGAATTCACCGCCGATGCGATCATGGGCGCCGCCTACGGTTCCGCCGGCGAGCGCTGCATGGCGATCTCCACCGTGGTCGCGGTGGGCGAGGTGGCCGACGCGCTGGTGGCAAAACTGAAGGCCAAAGCCGAGAAACTGGTGGTCGGGCCCGGTAACCAGAAAGGCGTCGACATGGGGCCAGTGATCTCCGCGCCGCACCGCGACAAGATCGTCGGCAAGGTCGCCAGCGGTGTGCAACAGGGCGCGAAGCTGGTCACGGACGGGCGCGGCATCAAGGTGGCGGGCCATGAAAACGGATTCTTCGTCGGACCGACGCTGTTCGACCATGTTTCCACCGACATGACGATATACAAGGAAGAGATCTTCGGCCCGGTGCTGATCGTGCTGCGCGTCGCCAGCCTCGACGCGGCGATCAGCATGATCAACAGCAACCCCTACGCGAACGGCACCGCGATCTTCACCGGCTCGGGCGGGGCCGCGCGGCGCTTCCAGAACGAGATCGAGGTCGGCATGGTCGGCATCAATGTGCCTATCCCGGTGCCGATGGCGTTCTTCTCGTTCGGCGGCTGGAAGTCCTCGCTGTTCGGCGACCTGCACATGCACGGCATGGAAGGCGTGTATTTCTATACCCGCACCAAAGCCATCACGACCAGATGGCCGGAAGTGACCGACAAGAAAGTATCCACGCTGGCGATGCCTACGCTGGGCTGATCGTCCGAAAAAGCCAATCAAACGGGAGAATTGTCATGACTATCAATGTTGGTTTCATCGGCCCCGGCATCATGGGCGGCCCCATGGCGCATAACCTGATCAAGGGCGGGCACAAGTTGTGGGTCTATGCGCGCCGTCCCGCAGCGACGAAGTCGCTGGCGGCGGCGGGCGCGACCGCATGTTCATCGCCGGCGGAGGTTGCCAAGCATGCGGACGTGATCTTCCTGATCGTGTCGGACACCCCGGATGTGGAGAGTGTGATTTTTGGCGAGAACGGGATCGCCACAGGTATTGCCAAAGAGAAGGGTTCGCGCAGCGGCAGCGTGATCGTCGACATGAGCACCATCTCGCCGACCGCAACCAAGGTGTTCGCCGAACGTCTGGAGAAGCAGGGCGTCGAGATGCTGGACGCGCCGGTTTCCGGCGGAGAGACCGGCGCGATCAACGGCACGCTGTCCATCATGGTCGGCGGCAAGACTGCCGTGTTTGACCGCGTCAAGCCGCTGTTCGAGTGCATGGGCAAGAACATCGTCCATATCGGCGGCAACGGCGCGGGCCAGGTCGCCAAGTCATGCAACCAGATCGTGGTGGCGGTGACCATCGAAGCAGTCGCCGAAGCGCTGACTTTCGCGCGCAGGAACGGCGCCGATCCGGCCAAGGTGCGCGATGCGCTGATGGGCGGATTCGCCGGCAGCAAGATAATGGAAGTGCACGGCAAGCGCATGCTGGACAACGATTTCAAGCCCGGCTTCAAGGTCGGCCTGCACCAGAAGGACATGCGCATCGTGATGGAAACCGCGCACCAGCTGGGTGTCGCGCTGCCCGCTGCCGCGCTGGTCACCCAGCATCTGAATGCGCTGATGGGGACCGGCGATACCGATCTGGATTCCGCGGCGGTGGTCAAGGTCGTTGAGCGCATGTCGGGCATGGGCGGCAAATAAATATTGGCCAGGGTATCTTGATGGACCAAATCGTATTCCTCGATTCCTCCAGCATCATCGCCGATGTTCGCCGCCCGGCTTTCGAGCACCACTGGCAGGAATATCCGTCGACGGCGCCGGCGCAGACCCGGGAACGCCTCAAGGATGCCGGCATAGCGATCACGAACAAGGTGCAGCTGGACCGTGAAATACTGGAGCAGCTGCCCGGGCTGAAGATGGTCGCGGTCGCGGCGACCGGCACGGACAACGTGGATATCGAATACTGCCGGCAACGCGGCATCGTGGTGTCCAATATCCGCAACTATTCGGTGCATACCGTGCCCGAGCACGTGTTCATGCTGATGCTGGCGTTGCGACGCAACCTGCTGGCATTTCGCGCCGACGTGCGCAGCGGCGCGTGGCAGAATTCCACCCAGTTCTGCCTGTTCACCCACCCGGTGCGCGACCTGCATGATGCGACGCTGGGTATCGTCGGCTACGGCGCGATCGGCAAAGCGGTTGCGCAGATCGCGACGGCATTCGGGATGAAGGTGCTGATTGCCGAACACAAGGGGGCCAGCGAAATCCGTCCCGGTTACACCGCGTTCGACCAGGTGTTGCAGTGCAGCGACGTGATCACGCTGCACCTGCCGCTGAATGCGCAGACCCGCCACCTGATCGGCGTGGCGGAACTAGCCCGGATGCAGCCCGGCGCATTGCTGATCAACACCGCGCGCGGCGGGCTGGTCGATGAAGCGGCGCTGCTGAACGCATTGCAGGCAGGAAGCATCGCCGGCGCCGGGTTCGACGTGCTGGAAAAGGAACCGCCCGCCGGGGGCCATCCGCTGCTGGAACTGGACCTGCCCAACTTCATCCTGACCCCGCACATCGCCTGGTCGGGCAGGGCGGCGATGCAGACCCTGGCAGACCAGCTCATCGCGAATATCGAAGCCTACGTTGCCGGAAATCCGCAGAACCGGGTCGCATAATGCGATTAGAATATGCATCGGCGGAGCTTGTGCTCTAGCTTCCTGCCGCTGTGCATACCGAGGGGAACGCCATGACCTATTGTGCAGGCATCAACATCAATGCCGCCGTTACGCCGGAACAGGCCCGCATCCTGACCCCGGAGGCGCTGGGTTTCATCGCCGGCCTGGCGCGCAAATTCGACGCGCAGCGCCTGTTGCTGCTGCAGCGCAGGGTCAGCCGCCAGGCCGAGCTGGAGGCGGGCAGCCTGCCGGAGTTTCTGGCGGAGACCGCCGCGGTGCGCAACGGCGACTGGACCATCGCGCCGGTGCCCGCCGAATTGCTGGACAGGCGCGTCGAGATCACCGGCCCGGCCGAGCGCAAGATGCTGATCAACGGACTCAATGCCGGGGCCAGCGTGTATATGGCCGATCTGGAAGATTCCATGACGCCCACCTGGCAGAACGTGCTCGACGGCCAGATCAACCTGCGCGATGCGGTGTCCCGCACCATCAGCCACGTCAATCCCGACGGCAGGACCTACCGCCTGAACGAAAAAACCTCGGTGCTATTCGTGCGGCCGCGCGGCTGGCACATGGTGGAGAAACACCTCATGGTGGACGGGAATCCCATGTCCGCCAGCCTGTTCGATTTCGGCCTGTACTTCTTCCACAATGCCAGGGCCTTGCTGGCGCGCAACAGCGCGCCTTGTTTCTATCTCCCGAAAATGGAAAGCCATCTCGAGGCCCGGCTCTGGAACGAGGTGTTCGTCCACGCGCAGCAGAGCCTGCAGATTCAGCGCGGCACCATCAAGGCGACGGTGCTGGTCGAGACCCTGCCGGCGGCATTCGAGATGGACGAGATGCTTTACGAATTGCGCGAACATTCCGCCGGATTGAACTGCGGGCGCTGGGACTACATATTCAGCTGCATCAAGAAATTCGGGCGCATGCCCGGCTTCATACTGGCCAACCGCGGCCTGGTCGGAATGACTTCCCCGTTCATGCGCGCCTATGCGCTGCTGCTGATCAGGACCTGCCATCGCCGCAATGCCCATGCGATCGGCGGGATGGCGGCACAGATACCGATCAAGTCCGATCACGCGGCCAATGAAGCGGCCATGGCCAAGGTGCGCGAGGACAAGGAACGCGAAGCGGGCGACGGACACGACGGCACCTGGGTCGCCCACCCCGGCCTGGTGCCGCTGGCGATGGAGGTGTTCGACCGGCTGATGCCCGCCGCGAACCAGCTGGAAAAGAAGCGCGAGGATGTGCAGACCACTGCCGCCGACCTGCTCAGATTCGAACCGCAGGGCCCGATCACCGAAGCGGGACTGCGCTTCAATATCGAGGTGGCGATCGCCTATCTCGGTGCGTGGCTGTCCGGCACCGGCTGCGTGCCGATACACCACTTGATGGAGGACGCTGCCACCGCCGAGATATCCCGCTCGCAGGTCTGGCAGTGGATACACAGCCCACTCGGCGTGCTGGACGACGGGCGCAAGGTCACGCTGGAGATGGTGCGCGGGATGATTCCGCCAACGCTGGCCATCATCAACGAGGGCGTCAGCGAGCACCGTTTCATCGCCGGGGATTACCGGCAGGGTGCCGCGGTGTTCGAACAGTTGATCGCCAGGGAACCCCTGGTCGAATTCCTGACCAACTATTGCTATGAAGTCATGGAATGATGACGTGTGGTAACGGCGTCTTCTCCTGCCATCCAGCCTCCATAAAAGCCCCCGTAAAAGCATGACTGTCCCGTTCGGTCGTTACGACTACGTCATCATCGGCGGCGGCACCGCCGGTTGCGTGCTGGCCAACCGCCTGTCGGCCGACCCTGCGATCTCGGTGCTGATGCTGGAAGCGGGCGGCAAGGATGACTACCTGTGGATCCACATTCCGGTCGGCTATCTGCGTTGCATCGGCAACCCGCGCACCGACTGGTGTTTCCGCACCGAGCCCGAGCCCGGCCTGAACGGCCGCAGCATAGGCTATCCGCGCGGCCGCGTGCTGGGCGGCAGTTCGTCGATCAACGGCATGATCTACATGCGCGGCCAAGCGCGCGATTTTGCGCACTGGCAGGCACTGGGCAATACCGGCTGGGGATGGGACGATGTGCTGCCCTACTACAAGCGCTCGGAGGACTACGCGCGCGGCGCGGACGATATGCACAACAGCGGCGGCGAATGGCGCGTCGAGCAGCAGCGTTTGTCGTGGGAGATCCTCGACGCGTTCCGCGACGCGGCCGCCGAGGTCGGCATTCCGAAAGTTGTCGACTTCAACCGCGGCAACAACGAGGGCTGCGGCTATTTCGAGGTCAACCAGAAACGCGGCGCGCGCTGGAATGCCACCAAGGGCTTCCTGCGCCCGGCACTGCGTCGCCCCAATCTGAAGGTGGTCACTGGCGCGCTGGTGCGCCGCCTGTGCTTCGCCGGCAAGCGCGTCACCGGGGTGGAGTTCTGGCAGGGAGAGCAACTGTTCCGGGCCGATGCCAATGTCGAGACGCTGCTCGCCGCGGGCGCGGTGAGTTCCCCGCAGATCCTTCAATGTTCCGGCATCGGCCCGGCCGCATTGCTGCAACGCCACGGCATCGCTGTCGTGCACGAACTGCCCGGCGTCGGCGAGAACCTGCAGGATCATTTGCAGCTGCGCATGGCGTTCAGGGTGAAGAACACTCGCACGCTGAACGAGGCCGCCGGCAGCCTGCTGGGACGGATCGGCATGGGGCTGGAATACCTGCTGTTCCGCAGCGGCCCGCTGTCGATGTCGCCCAGCCAGCTCGGCGCCTTCGTGCGCTCGGACGAAAGCCAGCCCACGCCTAACCTGGAATACCACGTGCAGCCGCTGTCGCTGGACAAGTTCGGCGACCCGTTGCACGGCTTTCCGGCTTTTACCGCCTCGGTGTGCAACCTGCATCCGGAAAGCCGCGGCCATATCAGGATCGACAGCGCCGACAGCAGGGTGGCGCCGCTGATCCAGCCCAATTATTTGTCCACTGATGGCGACCGGCAACTGGCGGCGGATGCGCTGCGCCTGACCCGGCTCATCGTGTCCGCACCCGCGCTGCGGCGCTTCCAGCCGGAAGAGTTCATGCCCGGTGCCGCCGCGCAAAGCGATGAGGAACTGGTCAGGGCGGCGGGCGACATCGGCACCACGATTTTTCACCCGGCCGGCACCTGTAGGATGGGCAGCGACGCGATGGCGGTGGTCGATGCGAGACTGCATGTGCACGGGATTGCCGGGTTGCGGGTCGTGGACGCATCCATCATGCCCACCTTATTATCTGGCAACACCTGTTCACCGGTGGTGATGTTCGCCGAGCGGGCCAGCGACATGATCCGGGAGGATCGCAGAAGCGGCAATCCGTAGCGTGGCGCCACCACGGCATGGCGACCCCAACATCGCGGCACCTTGAAGAAGCCAGGGGCAGAAATCCGGCGCTTGCCCATGCAATCGCAAGGCTCAATTGCAAAGCCGCCCGGGGTTATCGGTAGCATCCTGTTGTTGCAATTTTGTTAATGTAAACGCGATTTTAGTGGTTGTTGCAGAAATACCACATATCCTTGGTTTCCCTTGCCCCACTTTGTTTGTTGTGGATAATGCCGGCTTGAATTCCCTGAATATCGGGAGTTTTCAATAGGCCGCCGCCATACCCGACGACAGCCGATATAAACCAAAAAACTTATGAGGAGTTTTACAATCATGCAAAAGAAAATTATTGCTTTGGCAGTTGCTGCTGCGATGACTGCACCCGCGCTGGCTTTCGCCGATACGACAGTGTATGGAATCCTGGACGCAGCCGTTGCAAACGTTTCAACTGACGGCACAAAGAGCGACACACAGATTATTTCCGGCGGCTTGTCCACTTCCCGCGTGGGTGTCAAGGCTGGCGAAGACATGGGCAATGGCGTGACGGCTATCGCCAATGTTGAGTACAAGGTTGACATTTCCACCAACCAATATAATAACACAACTGGTGCATCCACCTTGTCCGCCCGTCAACAAATGCTTGGTCTGACTGGGAACTTCGGTACCGTTGCTGCAGGCTTCCTGCAAACCACCGCCTATGACTGGGCCGTCAAGTTCAACCCAGTTGAAGGTTCGGCAGTATCTCCATTGAACAACGTGGTCAAGGGTGGCGGCTTCCTGATCAGCTCCGCTTCTGGTGCTAATCGTGCTTCGCATGCTGCGGCTTACATATCCCCGAATTTCAACGGCTTTAACGTTGCAGTGAACTACACGACGGGTTTTAATGATTCAATGAACATCGGCCTGGCAGACAATGCTGCTACCGTCAAGACCACTGCTGGTCTGGTGTCCCTGAACTACGCTAACGGCCCGGCCGCTGCTGGTTTTGTATACATCAAAGCCTCTAACGATAGCACGCCTACACCGGCTGCCCTCAACGCGTCTGAATACGCGCTGGGTGGTTCGTGGGACTTCACCGTTGCCAAGCTGTTCGCTACTTACCAGTCCAATACCCCGTCTGGCGGAAGCGCAAGCAAGGCAGAGTCGATCAGTGCTACCGCTCCTGCGGGTCCTGGCACGGTCGTGGTCACCTATGCCAAGAGCAATATGGTAACTACCCCTGCTGGCCTCTCTCAGAGCGCTTCGGGCGAAACCCTTGCCTACCTGTATGACATGTCCAAGACTGTGACCATTTACGGTGCTTATTCCAAGATGTCCCAGGATAATGGCACCGCGGCAAACGCCGTGGATTACAACGCAGCTGGCGGCGCTTACGAGACTTTGGGTGCCAGTTCTTCCCTGTTCGCTATCGGTCTGCGCAAGAAGTTCTAATCCCGCGCTGGCCTAGCCAGTTAGAGATTAGTTAGTAGTAATTAAAAGCCCACTGTGGAAACACAGTGGGCTTTTTAATGTACTCACAAATTGTTTTAATCGGCAGTTTTCTGTGATGCGGTTGGATTATTCGTCAATACCCTCAACTCGGTCACCACCTCAGTAATAATATCGTTCCAATTGTCTCGTTTGGTTTGACGGAAGATGCGGATTGCGCCGCGATACCAGGGTGAATCGGTACGCTCGAGAAACCAGCGCCAGTCTGTTTCTATACAAGGCAACAAAAGCCAGCAAGGCTTGCCCAATGCGCCGGCAATGTGGGCAATCGCTGTGTCGACGCAGATCACCAGATCCAACAGCGAAACAATGGCAGCTGTATCGGCGAAGTCCCGAATTTCAGGGCCCAGGTTAATTATCGGCTGGTTGGCTGACGCTTTCCGCGCTTCATCCTCGCCATGCCCCTTTTGAAGGCTGATGAAGTTCACCCCAGGGACAGACCAGAGGGGGGCGAGTGTCGCCAGTCCAGGGAGGGAGCGGGTGGCGTCCGTTGAAAGGTTGGGATTGCCCTTCCAGACCAACCCGACCCTAAACCCTGTCTGTGGTATTCGATCTTGCCAGTATTCCACGGTCTCGGTTGGCGCATGTATGTAGGGCAAGGAACAGGGGATGGTATCCACCGTGGTGCCGAAATGCATGGGCATGCTCACCAGAAAAGACCAATAGTCGTGAGGGGGAGCAGATTCCAGATTGGTGATGACAGCATCAACACCTTCAATGGATTCCAACAAGGTGCTGAGGACGGGATCACACAGGAAAGTCAGACGGGAGACCCCGCGTTTCTTGAGCATGGGTGCATAGCGGGCAAACTGGATATAGTCGCCAAAGCCCTGTTCGGGACAGATCAGCAGTGATTTTCCGACTAAAGATTCACCTTTCCACTGCGGGTACGTCAGGGCAGGGATTTTAACGGTATTTTGGCGGTTTTGATCGTAGCGGGATTCATAGTAAGGCCATGCTTCAGCGTAGCGTCCCAACGTAAGAAGCAGCAGGCTTAAATTAAATCTGGCTTCGGCGAAATCAGGTTTGAGTTCAAGTGCCTTGAGAAAAGCTGCTTCTGCTTCCTTGTGTTTCTTTTGATTGTTCAGGATGGCGCCGAGGTTCGTATATAGAGGCGCGAGATCGGGCTGTAACTCAATCGCCTTTCTACAGGCAACTTCAGCTTCCTCATAGCGTTTCTGTCTTTCTCGCAATTTGCTCAAGTTGGAATGTGCGAAGGTATACTTGGGATCAAGCAACAGAGCGCGTTTCAGGCACTGTTCAGCTTCAGCGTAGGCGCCAGCTTCAAACAGTTGAAGACCGATGCTATTCTGTGCATCAGCAGAATTGATGGTAAGGATTCTTGCCTTTTCAAATGCGCGCAGAGCTTCGCGGCGTTTCCCCAGGCCACTCAATGCGAGTCCCAGGTTATACCAGGCTTCAGGAATGTTTTTGGATAGTTTGAGAATGTGATTGCAAAAGCCGACTGCAAGGTTGTATTCACCCCGTGAATTGGCAGCGTGAGCATTGTTGATATACTGAGCAAATAGTTGTGATTGCATTTGATCTATTGAAAATTAGCCTGACACCGCCAAACATACAGAACGAGGTGCCGTAAATACCTTAACAGAATCCTGCCTTAGAAGCCCTTCTTCTTCAACATGAATTTATGATCATTATTAAGGTTGGATTATCGGGATTATCACTAAGGAGACAATGATGGCACGAATGTTTAATCCTCCGCATCCGGCGGAGACTTTGCGCGAGGATGTGCTGCCTGCGCTCGGGTTAACGGTGGCTGAAGCCGCGCGGCAGCTCGGCATTTCCCGTGTCCAGTTGTCGCGGGTGATCAACCAGCGGTCGGGCATTTCGGCTGACCTGGCGTTGCGGCTGGAGGCATGGCTGGCAACACCGGAAGGCGGGCCGAGTGCGGAAAGCTGGTTGCGCGGCCAGGCTGCTTATGATTTGTGGCAGGCGGCAAAAAACAAGCGGCCGGTAGCTTCACGCGCGCTGGCACACCGGACTTGACCGCTCCGCATGAACGACCAACAACTGCTGCGCTATAGCCGCCACATCCTGCTGAACGAGATCGGCATCGAGGGCCAGCAGCGCCTGCTCGACGCCAGGGTGCTGATCATCGGCCTGGGCGGGCTGGGGTCGCCGGCCGCGCTGTATCTGGCTGCCAGCGGCGTGGGCCGGCTGACCCTGTGCGACCACGACACGGTGGATTTCAGCAACCTGCAGCGCCAGATCATTCACCGCACTGCCACGGTGAACCAACCCAAGGTGGTCTCGGCATGCGCCGCGCTGCACGACATTAATCCCGAGGTGGAATGCGTCGCGCTGGATGTGCGCGCCGATGCTGCACAACTTAACGAACAGGTCGGCCTCGCCGATCTGGTGCTGGATTGCAGCGACAATTTCGCGACCCGCTATGCGGTCAATCGCGCGTGCCTGGCCCTGCGCAAGCCGCTGGTGTCCGGTGCGGCGATCCGGTTCGACGGGCAGATCGCGGTTTTCGATTTTCGCGAGGAAAATGCGCCCTGCTACAACTGCCTGTTCCCGGAAGATAGCGTGGCTGCCGAATTGCGATGCGCGACCACCGGCGTGTTCGCGCCGCTGACGGGTATCATCGGTACCATACAGGCGGCGGAAGCGCTCAAGTTGCTGATCGGCATGGCACGCGGCCTGAGTGGCAAGCTGCTGACCATCAACGCGCTGGACATGACCGTCACGCGCAGCAAGCTGGGCAAGGACCCCGCTTGCAGCGTTTGCGGGAAATAATCCTATGGAAGCGCTGAATAAGTCCGTTCGTGGTGATAACCAATGACTTGCCGCTTTAGCGGCTTAGTCAGATGGCTAGTTGTTTCATCAGTGTTTTCCGTTCGTCCCTTCGATACGCCGCGCTGCGCGCGGCACTGGTGGAACTACTAGCCATTCGACTAGGCTGCCAAACAACAGCAGCCAAGTCGCTGGTTATCAGGGCGAACGGAAAACGAGCGTAGCGAAGTTTCGAGGTACGGCCAAATGTATCGAACCGTAGTTGGGACTTATTCAGCGCTTCCCTATAAAATTGCAGACCTAATTTGAAAGGCGGGCAAATGACCGAACTCACGCATTTTTCCGAAACGGGACGGGCGCGCATGGTCGATGTGTCGGACAAGCCCGGCACGCAACGCTCCGCAGTGGCCAGCGGCGTGCTGCGCATGCGGCCCGAGACGCTGGCGCGGATACGCAGCGGCAGCATCGCCAAAGGCGACGTGTTGACCGTCGCCGATGTAGGCGCGGTGATGGCGGCGAAGCACACCGCCGACATCATCCCGATGTGCCATACCGTAGCGCTCTCCGGTGTGGAAATGGTGTTCAGCGATATACCCGAACCCGATGCCGGCGGATGCGTGGGGTTGAAGGTGGTCACGACCGCCCGCTGCGCCGGGCAGACCGGCGTCGAGATGGAGGCATTGTGCGCAGCCAGCGTGGCGCTGCTCACCGTCTATGACATGTGCAAGGCGATCGACAGGGGCATGCGCGTCGAGTGTGTCCAGCTTGAGGAAAAACGCGGCGGGAAAAGCGGGACCTGGCTCCGGGAAAACACGGGGCAACGCACCAGGGATTCGGCATGATCAGGGTATTGTTCTTCGGGCCGGTCGCGGATCGGGCCGGCAAGCGCGAAATGTCGGTGGACTACCGTGCCGGGATGCGCATGCAGGATTTGCGCGCGCATTTGCAGGAATTGCATCCGGAGGCTTTCGAGATCGTTTGTTTTGTGGCGGTGGACGGCGAGCACGTGCTGGACATGTCATTGCCGCTGGCCGAAAACAGCGAGGTGGTGTTCATGTCGAAATTTTCGGGTGGTTAGGAGTGATGTCCTCATGAAAGAAGCGGTTCGGCTCCAGCAGGAAGATTTCTCGCAGGACGAGGAAATTGCCGCGCTGCGTGCCAGCTCCAGACGCATGGGCGGCATCGCGACGTTCATCGGTTGCGCGCGGGATTTTTCGGAAGGCCGGGAAGTATCGCAGATCAGTTTCGATGCTTACGGCAAAATGGCGGTGGCCGAAATGAACAGGCTGCGCGATGAAGCGATCGCGAAATTCGGACTGCTGGATGCGCGCATCGTGCATCGTGTCGGCGCGGTCGGTCCGGGCGATCAGATCGTGTTCATCGCGGCGGGCGCCGAGCACCGCGCGCCCGCGTTGCAGGCCTGCCACTGGCTGATCGACGAACTGAAGCAGCGCGTGCCGATCTGGAAGAAGGAGATCACGCCGCAGGGCGATGCATGGGTCACCCAGCACCCATGAGGCCGCCGGTGTTCATCTTTGTCGGTCATTCGGGGTGCGGCAAGACTACGCTGATCGAGAAGCTGTTGCGCGAGCTGAGCGGGCGCGGCTTGCGCGTCGCGACGATCAAGCACGCGCATCACACGGTTGTTCTGGACACGCCGGGCAAGGACAGCTGGCGCCACAGGCAGGCGGGTGCGGTGATGAGCATGCTGGTCACGTCCAGCGAATTGCAGCTGGTTGCCGATGCGCCTGTTGAGCGCATCGGCAGGCGCGAGCCGGAGCAGCTGGCGCAGCGTTTTCTGGGCGAGGCTGATCTGGTGTTGGCGGAAGGTTTCTCGCACGCGGCCGGCGTGAAGATCGAGGTGCTGCGCCGCGAGTGTTCCGCAACGCCGCGCTGCTCGGTTGAGGACGGTCTGATCGCGATGGTCACCGATGTCGGCGAGGCGCATCCAGAGCTGCCGCATTTCGCGCTGGATGCCATCGGCGGCATCATCAACTTCATGCTGGAATATTCGCCGAAATGATTCCCGACTGTACTGCAATCGTGCTGGCCGGCGGCGATTCGCGGCGCATGGGCAGCGACAAGGCGGAACTGCTGCTGCGCGGTCAGACATTGCTGCAGCGCGTGATCGCGACGATGCAGCAGGTGTTTCCCGCGGTCATTGTCAGCGTCAGGCAACGGCGTCCCGGGATAGCGCTCCCGCAAGTTTGCGACGATCAAGCCGGTGAGGGAAAGCAGACGGCGGGACCGCTGGCGGGACTGGCCGCAGGCCTGGGCAGCATTGAGACGCCGTGGGCTTTTGCGGTGGCCTGCGATATGCCTTTCATTCAGCCGGCCATGATCGAGTTGCTGGCCAACTATCGAGCCGATCAACAGGCTGTCGTTCCCGTGGTGCAGGGGCACCCGCAGCCGCTGGCGGCATTCTATGCACGCAGTTGTCTAGGCGCACTGCGCGCACAGCTGGCGGGCGATGGCAAGCACAGCATGCGCGCCGCGTTTGAACAGTTGCAGGTGTGCTATGTGGATGAGTCGGCGCTTTTGAAGGCGGATCCCGGGTTGCGCAGTTTCTTCGACCTGGATACGCGGGATGATATGGAAAAGGCAAAGAACACCGATGCAAACTGATTACTCGCCGTCCTGTTCAGTGTTCATGAACTGAAACAGGGATGCCGCGGTTCGTTCAAGCAGCGCCACATCCAGCGTGCCTATGCTTTGCTCCACCATGTCGATGCCGTCAAGGACCAGGGGAAATTCGCTTTCGGTGATCTCCCATACACCGGTCTGATCTCCTCTGTTGCGTATCGCCACCAAGGTCTCGATGGTTGTATCCAGTGTCTCAATGGCAAGGGGGAGTTTTGTCTGTTTTTGCTCAAGTGCCGTGCGCACGACCGAGACTGCCGCCGCCAAGCGGCTGAACGCCACAGGGTTGAACTGGTCCGAACGGGCGGCCTGGTAAGCAGCACGCATGTCCATGGAATAGATGTCCTTCAAACCGCGCGTAACGGGTATGCGTAGCGGACCGTTTTTTTTCATCCGAGTTTTCCTGTAAATTTTCGTTCACGCGAATGGTTGCGGTTGCAACGGGTGTTCCCGATTTTCACCATGCGCGTCTTGAAATGCTACATTGCTGTAGGAAACAATCGCACCCATTGTAAATGCTACCTCATGAAAACGTTTCTTCAAAAGTGGCGATTGCGCCTGATTGCGCGCCATCGTATCCGGCCAGCGCATTGACCGTGTTGCGAAACGCCGCGCTGTGCAGGATATTGCGCGTGGATTTCAACAGGCTCTGATTCAGTGCGCCGGCTTTGCAGGCAAAAAAATAGTTCTCTTTCGCGATCGGGATGAAGTCCAGATTGAAATGCCTGGCTGCGGCTTCCACGCCGAAGCCCACGTCCGCCATATTGCTTGCGACAAAGGCGGCCACTGCGGCATGGGTATATTCGGCGCTGCCATAGTCCGTGATGTCCCGCGGATTGATCTTTTCCTTGGCAAGCAGCAGTTCGAGCAATATCTTGGTGCCTGATCCGGTTTGCCGGTTGACGAAGCGCAGGTCCTTGCGCAGCAAGTCGGCCAGGCCCCGTATATTTTTCGGGTTGCCTTTCGCGATGAACAGTCCTTGGGTCCGATACGCAAGATGGATCAGGGCATGCTGCTGCGGATTCAGCCATTTCAGGTAGGGTTTGCCGGCTTGCTTGAATTCGCCCACCGGCACATGAAACCCGGCCAGATCGCACTCGTTGTGCGACAGCGCGGCGACGGCTTCCAGGCTGCTGCGATAGTTGATCTCGACCGGTACGCTGTCCGCGTTGAGTTGCTTGATCAGCGCATCGACCGCAAAGCCGTGAGACGCGGTGATGCGCAACGGGGGCGATTCGCTGGACAGGATGGCCTCCAGTTCGGAAGCGAAACTTTCCAGTATCGGTGTCAGGCGCGCGGTGATGCGCTTGTCGGCCCAGATCAACTTTTCCGCCAGCGGTGTCAGGGATGTGCCCCTGCCCCTGGTCTTTTGCAATAACGGCGCGGAGAATTCGAGCTCGAAATCACGCAATATCCCCCATGCGTGGCGATAGGAAAGATCGGCCTGCGATGCGGCGATGGTGATGCTGCCCTGATCGCGAATAGCCGTTAGCAATTGCAACAGCAATGGCAGGGAAACAGCCGTGCCCTTGCGGTTCTTCAAGCTCCATTCAGGCCGTATTTCAAAGCTCATAATATGCAATATATAACCTATTGAGGGGGTGCAGGCGTTATGATAACTTTCGGCACTTAAGGAGTGCGCTACTGTCACTCAAACGGTGCACGCGGATTATTATAAAGCACATTCATGCTAAATATTGCATATATATATATATGGATAATCAAAACGGTTGCAGGAGATAAAGTGGCATGAGCCTGGACAACAAGCATCAGCAGGTCGCTTCCATCATCGCTGCTCAGCAAGACCGCCCCGGCGCGTTGCTGCCGATATTGCACGATATCCAGGATGCGTTCGGATATGTCCCGCCCGATTCGGTTGCACAGATCGCCTCCGCATTGAATCTTTCCCGCGCCGAGGTCCATGGCGTGGTCACCTTCTACCATCATTTCCGCACCACTCCCCCGGCCAGGCACATGGTGCAGATCTGCTGCGCCGAAGCGTGCCAGAGCATGGGCGCGGAGCGCCTGGTCGAACATGCCGGGAAAAGGCTGGCAAGCTGCAAGGAGGGCGAATACGGATTGCAGCCGGTCTATTGTCTGGGGCTGTGCGCGACCTCGCCCGCGATGATGATTGACGAGGAATTGCATGCGCGCGTGACCACTGAAAAGTTCGACCGCCTGATAAAAGATATCGGGCGCAAGAAAGCAGGAGGCGGCTCATGAGCATCAGGATATTCGTTCCGCGCGATTCAGCCGCGCTGGCGCTCGACTCGGACGAGGTGGCGCAGGCCATCCGGACCGAAGCCGCGCGGCGCAAGCTGGACGTCACCGTGGTGCGCAACGGCTCGCGCGGCATGTTGTGGCTGGAGCCGCTGGTCGAAGTGGAGACGGAAAAAGGGCGCGTCGCATACGGGCCGGTGGGTCCGGAAGATGTCCGCGCCCTGTTTGACGCGAATTTCCATCATGGCGGAAAACATGCGTTGGGCCACGGCCTGACAGGGGAACTGGCGTATCTGAAGAAGCAGGAACGGCTCACCTTCGCGCGCGTCGGCATCACCGACCCGCTGTCGCTGGACGACTATATCGCGCACGACGGATTCCGGGGGTTGCGCAACGCGTTGGACATGCAGGCCGCGGCCATCGTGCAGCAGGTTGCCGATTCCGGACTGCGCGGACGCGGCGGCGCCGCGTTCCCGACCGGCATCAAGTGGAAGACGGTGCTGAACACCCCGGCAACGCAGAAATATATCGTGTGCAATGCCGACGAGGGCGATTCGGGGACTTTCTCGGACCGTATGCTGATGGAGGGCGATCCCTACCTGCTGGTCGAGGGCATGACCATTGCCGCGCTCGCGGTGGGCGCGACGCAGGGCTACATCTACGTGCGCAGCGAATATCCGCACGCGATCTCGGTATTGAACGAGGCGATCGCGGCCGCGCGCCAAGCCGGTTATCTCGGTGCGGATATATTGCACTCGGGTAAAAATTTCGAGCTGGAGGTGCGCAAGGCCGCCGGGTCCTATGTGTGCGGCGAGGAGACCGCGCTGCTGGAAAGCCTGGAAGGTAAGCGCGGCATCGTGCGTGCGAAGCCGCCGCTCCCGGCGATCAGCGGCCTGTTCGGCAAGCCCACCGTGATCAACAACGTGATCTCGCTGGCGAGCGTGCCGGTCATCCTGGCCAGGGGCGCGGACTTTTACAGGAACTATGGCATGGGCCGTTCGCGCGGCACGCTGCCGTTCCAGCTGGCCGGCAACATCAGGCAGGGCGGCCTGATCGAAAAGGCGTTCGGCGTCACCTTGCGCGAGTTGCTGTACGATTTCGGCGGCGGCTCGGCTTCGGGTCGGCCGATCAAGGCAGTGCAGGTCGGCGGCCCGCTGGGGGCTTACCTGCCCGAGTCGCAGTGGGACACGCCGCTGGATTACGAGGCCTATACGAATTTATGGGCGGTGCTCGGGCACGGCGGCATCGTGGTGCATGACGACCGCGCGGACATGGCCAAACTGGCGCGCTATGCGATGAAATTCTGCGCGATCGAGTCCTGCGGCAAATGCACGCCGTGCCGGATCGGCGCGACCCGCGGGGTCGAGGTGATGGACAAGATCATTGCAAATCGGGCTGCCGGCCAGGACCGGCCGGCGCAGACCGAGCTGTTGCGCGACCTGTGCGATACCATGCTGAACGGTTCGATGTGCGCGATGGGCGGCATGACACCCTATCCGGTATTGTCCGCGCTGAATCATTTTTCCCAGGATTTTGTTAAAGGGAATTTTGGCGTCGCCAAGATTCCCTCTCCCCAACCCTCTCCCGCAAGCGGGCGAGGGAGCAAACGAATCGCTACGCGAGCTTGATATTATGCGCGCCACAGGAGGTCATCATGCTGGAACAGCACGGTAACATGAATATCGGCGACAAGGATTTCGGTACGCCGCGGCGTATCGCCGAACAGGAAGTCACGCTGGAAATAGACGGCATGCAGGTGACCGTCGCAGCGGGGACCTCGATCATGCGCGCGGCCGCCGAGAGCGGTGTGAATGTGCCCAAGCTGTGCGCGACGGACAGCCTGGAACCGTTCGGTTCCTGCCGGCTGTGCCTGGTGGAGATCGAGGGGCGCAAGGGCTATCCTGCTTCGTGCACCACACCCGCGGAACACGGCATGAAGGTGCGCACCCAGTCGCCGAAGTTGCAGGCGCTGCGCAAGGGCGTGATGGAACTTTACATCTCCGACCATCCGCTCGACTGCCTGACCTGTGCAGCCAACGGCAATTGCGAACTGCAGGACATGGCCGGCGTCACCGGGCTGCGCGAGGTGCGCTACGGCTACGACGGCGAGAATCATATCCACAGCGACAAGGACGAATCGAATCCCTATTTCACCTACGACGCGTCCAAGTGCATCGTGTGCAACCGCTGCGTGCGCGCCTGCGAGGAAACCCAGGGCACCTATGCGCTGACGATCTCGGGGCGCGGCTTTGAGTCGCGCGTATCACCGGGACAGGACCAGCCGTTCATGGATTCGGAATGCGTGTCGTGCGGCGCGTGCGTGCAGGTGTGCCCGACCGCAACCCTGCAGGAAAAGACCGTGATCGCGCTGGGGCAGGCCGAGCACAGCGCGGTGACGACCTGCGCTTACTGCGGCGTGGGCTGTTCCTTCAAGGCGGAGATGAAGGGCAACGAAGTGGTGCGCATGGTCCCCGCCAAGGATGGCCAGGCGAATGAAGGGCACTCGTGCGTGAAGGGCCGTTTTGCATGGGGTTACGCGACGCACAAGGATCGCATCCTGAAGCCGATGATCAGGGCAAAGATCACCGATCCCTGGAAGGAAGTGAGCTGGGACGAGGCGCTTGACCATGCCGCCTCCGAATTCAGGCGCATCCAGAAAAAATACGGGCGCGACTCGATCGGCGGCATCGTCTCCTCGCGCTGCACCAACGAGGAAGGCTATCTGGTGCAGAAGCTGGTGCGCGCGGCGTTCGGCAACAACAATGTCGACACCTGCGCGCGGGTCTGTCATTCGCCGACCGGCTACGGCCTGAAACAGACGCTGGGCGAATCCGCCGGCACGCAGACGTTCAAGTCGGTCGAGCACAGCGATGTGATCCTGGTGATCGGCGCGAACCCGACCGACGCCCATCCGGTGTTCGCATCGCGGATGAAGAAGCGGCTGCGCGAGGGAGCGCGGTTGATCGTGATCGATCCGCGCCATATCGACCTGGTGCGTTCCCCGCATGTACAAGCCGATTTCCATTTGCCGCTCAAGCCCGGCACCAATGTCGCGATGCTTTCCGCGCTCGCGCACGTGATCGTGACCGAGGGACTGCTGGCGACGGAATTCATTGCACAGCGCTGCGAGGACAAGGCGTTCCGGGAATGGTGCGATTTTGTCGCGTTGCCGGAGAATTCGCCCGAGGCGATGCAGGAGGTCACCGGCGTTTTGGCCGAACTGGTGCGCGGCGCGGCGCGCCTGTATGCGACCGGCGGCAATGCGGCGATCTATTACGGGTTGGGTGTCACCGAGCATGCGCAGGGCTCGACCGCGGTGATGGGCATCGCGAACCTGGCGATGGCCACCGGCAACATCGGCCGCGAGGGCGTCGGGGTGAACCCGTTGCGCGGGCAGAACAATGTGCAGGGTTCCTGCGACATCGGTTCCTTCCCGCACGAGTTGCCCGGCTACCGCCACGTCTCCGATTCGACCACCCGGCATCTGTTCGAGCAGGCATGGGGTGTCGAGATACAGCCCGAGCCCGGATTGCGCATTCCGAACATGTTCGACGCCGCGCTGGACGGCAGCTTCAGGGGACTGTATTGCCAGGGCGAGGATATCGTGCAGTCCGACCCGAACACCCAGCACGTTACCGCCGCGCTTGCTTCGATGGAGTGCATCGTGGTGCAGGATATCTTCATGAACGAGACCGCGATGTATGCGCACGTGTTCCTGCCGGGTTCATCCTTCCTGGAAAAGGACGGCACCTTCACCAATGCGGAACGGCGCATCTCGCGGGTACGCAAGGTCATGCCGCCCAGGGCGGGTTACGCGGACTGGGAAGTGACGGTGCAGCTGGCGAACCGGCTGGGATACCGCATGGATTATGCTCACCCGTCCGAGATCATGGACGAGATCGCGCGCTTGACGCCGACCTTCCGGGGGGTGAGCTTCGAAAAGATCGACCGGCTCGGCAGCATACAGTGGCCGTGCAACGACGAGGCTCCGCTGGGCACGCCCATCATGCATGTCGATCATTTCGTGCGCGGCAAGGGCAAGTTCATCATCACCAAGTATGTGGCGACCGACGAGAAGGTCACCCGCAAATTCCCGCTGATCCTGACCACCGGACGGATATTGTCGCAGTACAACGTGGGTGCGCAGACCCGGCGCACCGAGAACGTGCAGTGGCATGAACAGGATCTGCTGGAGATACATCCCCATGATGCGGAGGAACGCGGCATCAGGGATGGCGGCTGGGTGAACATTCACAGCCGCGCCGGAGAAACGGTATTGCGCGCCAAGGTGTCGGAGCGGATGCAGCCCGGGGTCGTGTACACCACTTTCCATTTCCCCGAGTCGGGCGCGAACGTGATCACCACGGAGAACTCCGACTGGGCGACCAACTGTCCGGAATATAAGGTGACCGCGGTGCAGGTGATGCCGGTCACGGAGCCTTCCGAATGGCAGAAGAAATACACCCGCTTCAGCAAGGTGCAGCACGAATTGCTGGGCGAGGCCAGGCATGCATCCGGCGCGGACAAGACCATTGCCTGACACCATGAAACTCGCCGAGCCGGTGTTCGAATGCGTCAGCAGCCATGCCATATCACGCTGGCGCGACGGTCACTGGTTGCGAGAGCAGGACAACCTGGCGGTCGAGATTCCGGTCGCGCTGGAATTTAATGCGGTCTCGCATGCGGTGATGCTCGCGACTCCCTGCGATCTGGAATATTTTGCGTTGGGCTTTGCGCTGAGCGAAGGCATCGTCGCAAGCCGCGCCGAGTTCCATCATGCGGAAGTGGAAGAGAGCGAGCTGGGCGTCACGCTGCATTGCGAAATTTCCGGACCGGCCTTTGTCAAACTCCAGCAGCGCAGGCGCAACATGACCGGGCGCACCGGGTGCGGCCTGTGCGGGGTGGAAAGCCTGCAGCAGGTATTCCGGCCCCTGCCTGCATTGTCTGCAGGAGCGCTGGTATCGGTGGTGGCGATGCGCGCCGCGCTGAAAAGCCTGGCCGCCATGCAGCCGCTCAATCGGCTGACCGGGGGCATGCATGCGGCGGCCTGGAGCGCGCCCGACGGCCACCTGCGGCATGTGTGCGAGGATGTAGGGCGGCACAATGCGCTGGATAAATTGATCGGCACCATGGCCGAACGCGGGTCTGGATTTCACGACGGCTTCCTGCTGATCACCAGCCGGGCCAGTGTCGAGATGGTGCAGAAGGCCGCAACGGTCGGGATCGCGAGCCTGATCGCGATCTCTGCACCGACAGCGCTTGCTGTGAAGACCGCGCAAGCGGCGGGCATGACGCTGGTCGCTTTTGCGCGCGGCGAGGACTTCGTGGCTTACGCGCACGGCGACCGGATCAGTGAATCGGATTGACTGGAAACGAATATCATGAACATGAAAAACCTGATACACATGGCGAACCAGATCGGCTCTTTTTTCGAAGCGATGCCTGATCGCGAAGAAGCGCTGCTGGGCATCAGCCGCCACCTGCATAATTTCTGGGAACCGCGCATGCGCAGCCAGTTGCTGGGTTATGTGGATACCGAGAACGGCAAGGACCTCGATCCTATCGTGGTGTCGGCGATCCGTGCCCACCGCAGTTCCCTGACGTCGCAGAAGTGAGGGTGTCGCAGAAATAAGGATGTCGCGGCAACGAGTGTTTACCTAATCAGGTTTACTCCGGTCAGAAAAGGGGGTCTGTCCGGATCGCAGTGGAAGTAAACCAATAAACCCCATTAACCATTGTGTTAACAATTGAGGGAGGAAGCATGAGTGGAATCTTGGATAAGGAACGTACTGTAGCCGGCGAGAAGTTCAATCGCTGGCTGGTCCCGCCCGCGGCGCTGGCGATTCACCTGTGTATCGGCATGGCTTACGGTTTCTCGGTATTCTGGCTGCCGATGACCAAGCTGGTGGGAAACGCCGCAGCCGCGTGCACGCAGCAGTCGCTGATGGCCGAACTGTTCTCGACGCAATGCAACTGGACGGTGCCCGCGGTCAGCGTCACCTTTACGCTATTCATCTTCATGCTGGGCGTGTCGGCGGCGTTGTGGGGCGGCTGGCTGGAGCATGCCGGTCCGCGCAAATCCGGCTTCATCGCCGCGATCTGCTGGGGTGGCGGGATGGCGCTGGGCGGTGTCGGCGTGATGATGCATCAGCTCTGGCTGGTGTGGCTGGGCTGCGGGATCCTGGGCGGTGTCGGACAGGGGCTGGGCTACATCACCCCGGTGTCGACGCTGATCAAGTGGTTCCCTGACCGCCGCGGCATGGCGACCGGATTTGCGATCATGGGCTACGGCGGCGGTGCGATGATAGGCGCGCCGATCGCGGTCGCCCTGATGAAAAATTTCGGGCATGGCGATGCCAGCGCCGGCGTGGCGGCGACGCTGATCGCGATGGGATTGCTGTACTTCATCGTGATGTCTGCCGGTGCGTTCGGCTTCCGCACCGCGCCGGGAGGCTGGCTACCCAAGGGCTGGACGCCGAGCGACGCGCAGACCAAGGCGATGATCACCGACAATCACGTGCATCTGTCGAAGGCATGGAGGACACCGCAGTTCTGGCTGATCTGGGGTGTGCTGTGCCTGAACGTGAGCGCCGGCATCGGCGTGATCGGCATGGCTTCGCCGATGCTGCAGGACATCTTCGGGCCCCTGCTGGTCGGCGCGGCCAGCACCGAGACGGTCACGCCCGAACAGAAAGCGGCCATCGTCGCCGCGGCAGCCGGCCTGGTCGGCCTGATCAGCCTGTTCAACAGCCTCGGCCGCCTGTTCTGGGCCTCGGTGTCTGACTGGATCGGGCGCAAGAACACCTACTACACGTTCTTCATCCTCGGCATCATTCTCTACTGCACGATGCCGACGCTGGGCCACATGGGTGCTGCCGGCCTGTTCGTGCTGGTGGTTTGCGTAATCCTGACCATGTACGGCGGCGGCTTTTCCACCGTGCCCGCCTACCTGGCCGATATCTTCGGTACCCAGATGGTGGGCGCGATCCACGGCAGGCTGCTGACCGCCTGGTCTGCGGCAGGCATCATCGGCCCGGTGCTGATCGCCAACCTGCGCGAGGCCCAGCTGCATGCCGGGGTGCCCAAGAACTTGGTCTATGACCGCACCTTGTATATCCTTGCGGGTCTGCTGGTGGTGGGTCTCATCTGCAACCTGTTGATCAAGCCGGTCGACAAAAAGCATTTCATGACACCGGAAGAACTGGCTGAGGAACAGGCGCTGACGCAGCAGGTGACTCACAAATCGGCTACGGCAGAGACCGCGGCCCGCGGCAGTATCGGGTTCGGCGGGGGGCTTGCCTGGCTCGCTGTCGGGATACCGTTCCTGATCGGTGTATGGTTCGCGCTGGAAAAGGCCAGTGTATTGTTTTTCCATTAACAAGCTGTTTCAAATGCTGGAAACCGCCCGGTTTGTTTTGCTGCCGGGCGGTTTTTTTGCGCTTGGCGGATGTAACATGATCGGCCCGGCTGCGATCAAGCTGCATGTCATGGGAAAATAGCAAATGAATCTGACGCATGCATCTGGCTGCCATGCGCTGGCAGGGAGTATTTACGGCACCATCCAATATGAACCGCCCAATATGAACCGCAAAACTGACAATCCGATAATCAACCCCACTGGTGATCACAGCGGCGATGCGCCGCAAATGACCGGCAACAGCGCAAGGATCATTCCGCTCATTGATCAGCGAACCGGCAAGCAGACGCTGCGCATTCCCCCGCTGGCAAGCGCTTCGCCTGGGCCGCTGGGGGATACCCGCCGCCGCGGCCTGCGCGATCTGCGCATCTCGGTCACCGACCGTTGCAATTTCCGCTGCAGCTACTGCATGCCCAGCGACGTTTTCAATGACGATTACCGGTTCCTGGCGCACCGTGATGTGCTGACCTTCGAGGAGATCGTGCGCCTGGCAAGGATCTTCAACGGACACGGCATCGAAAAGATCCGCCTGACCGGCGGCGAACCGCTGCTGCGCAAGGAAATCGAGTTGCTGGTGGAAATGCTCGCCAGGGAATTGCCCGGCGTCGTGCTCACCCTGACCACCAATGGTTCGGCATTGAAAGCAAAAGCCGGAGCGCTGAAGGCGGCCGGTCTGACGCGCATCAGCGTGAGCCTCGATTCGCTGGATGATGCCACCTTTCGCGCGATGAACAACGCGGACTACCCGGTCAGCAAAGTGCTCGAGGCGATCGACGAGGCTGTGGCCGCGGGCCTTGCGCCGGTCAAGATCAATATGGTCGTGAAACGCGGCGTCAACGACGGGCATATCGTCGACATGGCGCGCCATTTCAGGGGCTCGGGAAACATCGTGCGCTTCATCGAATTCATGGATGTCGGCACCAGCAACGGCTGGAAAATGGACGATGTCATTCCCAGTGCGGAAGTGGTCAGGCGCATACACGAGGAGTTTCCCTGCGAACCCGTTGAACCCAACTACGCCGGGGAGGTCGCCAAGCGCTGGCGCTACAGGGACGGCTCCGGAGAATTCGGTGTGATCTCAAGCGTCACCGAGGCCTTCTGCGGCAACTGCACCCGCGCCCGGCTTTCTACCGATGGCGCCCTCTATACTTGCCTGTTCGCGCAACAGGGCTATGACCTCAAATCGATGTTGCGGGGCGGCAAGAGTGATGCGGAGATTCACGATGCCATCGCCGCGATCTGGCAGCACCGGGAAGACCGCTATTCCGAGATCCGGACTGCCGAAACAGCCAAGCGGCAGAAGGTGGAGATGAGCTTTATCGGCGGCTAACAAACACCGGCTCGAGTCGCACGCGTGCCGGCCCTGTGCCCAAAAATCAGCTCAGACGCCGCACACGCCAGGTATGTACAAGCAGGGCAAAGGATGCGGCGCGACCAGACAGTGAAGAGGCGAAGCTAAAAATGGAACTGGAACATCTATCGGTTGAAAATGCGCTGAGTTGCGTGCTGGAGTCTGTGGGCAGACTCGATGCTGAACCGGTCGGGTTGGAGCAATCCCTGGGCAGGGTGCTGGCCGAGGATGTGCGCGCCAACCGTGATCTGCCGCCGTATGATGTCTCCGCGATGGATGGCTACGCGTTGCGCAGCGCGGACCTGGCGACGTTGCCGGCGACTTTGGCGATCATCGAGGACATCAAGGCTGGCGATATGCCAACCAGGATCCTGGGCCCCGGCCAGTGCGCGCGCATCATGACCGGTGCACCCGTGCCGCAGGGAGCGGATGCGGTCATGCGCGTTGAAGAAACCCTGGCCCTGCCGGATGACCGTGTGCAGATCAATGCCGCGGTAAAACCCGGCAACGACATCCGTGTGCAGGGTGAAGGCATGCGCAACGGCGAGGTGGTGCTGACGGCGGGCACCGAGATCACCCCGGGTGTGGTCGGCGTGCTGGCGACGGTGAAGCGCGCGCAGGTGCAGGTGTACCGCCGCCCGCGCGTGGCGATCCTGTCTACCGGCAACGAACTGGAAGACATGGACGATCCGGTCGATCCGAACAAGATCCCCAACTCAAACAGTTATGCGCTGATGGCGCAGGTCCAGGCGCTGGGCATCGAGCCCGACCTGCTCGGCATCGCGCGCGATGATCCGGCCGAACTGGAGGAATACCTGCAGCGCGGCCTGAGATTCGATGTGCTGCTGGTTTCCGGCGGCACCTCGGTCGGGGTGCATGATTATGTCCGTCCGACCATCGAGGCATTGGGCGTGCAGATGAAATTCTGGCGCGTGGCGATGAAACCGGGGCATCCGCTTGCGTTCGGCGTGCTGCAGCGGAATCAAGATGGTTCAAAAAAAACAACGGGTCTTTTTTTTGGATTGCCCGGCAATCCGGTCTCCAGCATGGTCTGCTTCGAGGAATTTGTCGCGCCGGCATTGCGCGGCATGACGGGACATGCGCGCCTGTATCGCCGAACGGTAACGGCACGCCTGACGCGCGGCATCAAGCACCAGCCCGGGCGCACCGAATTTGTCCGTGTGATGCTGGCCAGGGACGAAGGCGGATACGCGGCAACCTCCACCGGCGCGCAGGGCAGCGGCATGCTGCTGTCGATGGCCAGGGCCGACGGCTTGATGGTGGTCCCCGCCGCAAGCGCCGGGATTGCAGCAGGCACTATCGTGACCGTGCAATTGCTGGACGGCACGGTGTTCCAGGATGAAGCGGATTTCGGGGAATGAACATGAATGTGGCACGTATTGGAATATTAACTGTCTCCGACCGCGCCAGCCGCGGCGAATATGAAGACAAGGGCGGACCCGCGATACGCGCGTGGTTCGCCCGTGTGCTGGTCACGCCATGGGAGGCCGTGGCCAGGGTGATACCTGACGAGCAGCCGCAAATCGAGGCGGTGCTGCGGGAATTGAGCGACGTGGAAGGCTGCAGCCTGATCGTCACCACCGGCGGCACCGGCCCGGCGTTGCGCGATGTCACGCCGGAAGCGACCGAGGCGGTGTGCAGCAAGATGATGCCGGGTTTCGGCGAGCTGATGCGCAGCGCATCGCTGAAGTTCGTGCCGACTGCGATCCTGTCGCGCCAGACCGCCGGGATACGCGGCACCAGCCTGATCGTCAATCTGCCCGGCAAGCCGTCGGCGATCGACGATTGCCTGAATGCGGTGTTCCCCGCGATCCCGTATTGCATCGACCTGATCGGCGGCGCCCGCCTGGAGTCCGATTCGGGGCAATGCTGGGTGTTCCGGCCCGCGCACGCAAAACCCGCATAGCTCGTGGTTGGGCGGCACGGCGGGACGATTCAGGCCCGGTGTCCGAAATCAATGCAGTTGATTCTCCTCCCCCGAACATGCCGGATTTGCGCCGGTTATGATGGTTGCCGGTGGCGAACGCGAATGTTCCCGTGCAGATGAGGGTGTTGCGCCGATTGCATAATATAATGGGCGCATCCGCCCGCCGGCCGCGTTTTTATTATGGAGTCAGTTTGAAATGAGTCGCCTGTTGATGATGTTGGCCATCGCGGCCGCTGTTTATTGGCTGCTCAGGCCCAACCGCGGGGGGAGGCCCCGGCAGGACGGTCCGGCCGTCGAGGATATGGTGCGTTGCGTGCAATGCGGTGTGCATGTACCCAGGAGCGAAGCCATCCTTGCAAGCGGGAATTTTTTCTGCAGTGCGGCACATCGTGATGCTTACCGCAAATGAGCAATATGCAGAACAAGACTGATGCCCGGGCGGGCATTGCGAGAGATGACTGATCATCCGACTGCCGTTTCTTACACCGCCGATTTCTGGCGTTCCCTTCGTTATTTCAATCTGTACCGGCTGACGCTGGCCGGCATTTTTGTATTTCTAGGCGCGGTTTTGGGATCTGCGCTGTCGCTGGGCCCGCAACACTGGAAGACATTCTTCGTTGCAAGCCTGCTGTATGCGGCGGCAACGGCGGTTTCCCTAGTGCTGCTCAGGTTGCATTGGCCACGCTTTGCCTTGCAACTGGCAGGCCAGGTGATTGCCGACATCATCGGCTTGACAGTGCTCTCCTATGCCAGCGGCGGGATACAGAGCAGTATCGGCCTGCTGCTGCTGGTTTCGCTGGCCGCCGCCGGACTGATCAGCCGCGGCAGGATCACGCTGTTCTTCGCTGCATTGGCCAGCATTGCAACATTGCTGGAACACGCCTATGCCGTAGTTTACGGCGAAGCGGAAGTGGCACAGTTTGTACAGGTCGGATTGCTGTGCATGGCCTATTTTGCGGTGGCGTGGCTGGCGCACACGCTGGCGAAATACGCGGTGGACAGCCAGCAGCTCGCGCAACGGCGCGGCCGCGATCTGGTCAGCTTGTCGGAAGCGAACCGACTGGTGATGCGCGACATGCACGATGGCGTGCTGGTCGTTGACGGAGACGGCGTGATCATGCAAATGAATTCCCGCGCCGAACAATTGCTGCGCAAAGTCATCGGTCCGGACAGCGCCATGTCGGAATCCTTTCCGATCCTGTTCGGGCAGTATGCGCTGTGGAAACAGACCGGGAGCGCGAGCCGGGACACGCTGCAGCTGGATGTGGGATTGCAGGCGAGGGTGCGCTTCGTGCCGATCGAACGCAACGCGGAAAACGGCGCGGTGATCTTTCTGGAAGACATGCGGCGCGTGCGTGCCGAAGCGCAGCAGATCAAACTGGCGGCGCTTGGCCGGCTGACGGCGAATATCGCCCACGAGGTGCGCAACCCGCTGTCGGCGATCAGTTACGCGACGGAACTGTTGCAGGAGGAGCAGGGCGATGCGAACAGCCGGCGCTTGCTGCAGATCGTGCTGGACAACACGCACCGCATCAACCGGATCGTGCAGGACGTGATGCAGTTGAACCGGCGCGATCGCGCGCAGCCCGAGGTGTTCGGATTGGCGGCATTTCTGCGCAATTTTGTGGAAGAATTCGACCTGGCGGAGCGCCATGCCGGGGTGCTGGTGCTCGCCGGGACGCCCCCGGATGAGATCGCGTTCGATCGCGGTCATCTGCGCCAGGTGCTTTGGAATCTGTGCCGCAACGCGCTGCGCTACGGGCGCAAGCTGGCGGGCAGCGTGGTGCTGGAGGCGGCCGTGGAGCATGGACGGGTGACGCTGGCGGTACGGGACGACGGCCCCGGTATCTCCGCCGAACACCAGGGCAAGCTGTTCGAACCCTTCTTCACCACCGCGCAGGACGGTACCGGCCTGGGGTTATATATTGCCAAGGAATTATGCGAGGCGAACGGCGCGCGGCTGGAATATCATGCGGACGGGGATAGTGCGGGTGCCTGCTTTTGCATCACCTTCGGAAACTTACACAGGGATGGCGGGGTGGAACAACATGGCGGATAACGATCGCGCAAAAGCATCGTGTGTGCTGCTGGTCGATGACGAGCCGGATATTCTGGAGTTGCTGGAACTGGCGCTGCGCAAAATGGGGCTGGAAGTCGACCGGGCCGAAAATGTGCGCGAGGCGGTGGCAAAGTTGTCGGCAAGAGCCTATGACCTGTGCCTGACCGACATGCGCTTGCCGGACGGCGACGGCCTGCAGGTGGTCCGGCATATCGCGCAGCATCAACAGGATGTGCCGGTGGCCGTGATTACCGCGCACGGGAACATGGAAAATGCGGTGGCCGCGCTCAAGGCGGGCGCGTTCGATTATCTGAGCAAGCCGGTTTCGCTGGACCAGTTGCGCGCGCTGGTGAAATCGGCGCTGAAATTGCCGCAGTCCGGCCAGTCCGGCGACAAGATACTGCTCGGCCACTCGTCCGCGATGCAGAAGGTGCGCGACCTGATCAGGCGCGTCGCGCGCAGCGAGGCGCCGGTGCATATCAGCGGCGAGTCGGGCAGCGGCAAGGAGCTGGCCGCCCGGCTGATTGTGCAAAGCGGTTCCCGGCACGACCAGCCGTTCGTCGCGGTAAACTGCGGCGCCATTCCGGATAACCTGATGGAGGCCGAGTTTTTCGGCTACAAAAAGGGCGCGTTCACCGGGGCCGACAAGGACCGGGACGGATTCTTCCAGGCCGCGCACGGCGGGACATTGTTCCTGGACGAAGTGGCGGACCTGCCGCTGGCGATGCAGGTCAAGCTGCTGCGCGCGATCCAGGAAAAGCGGGTCCGCAAGATCGGCGCCACCGGGGAGGACGCGGTGGATGTGCGCATCATCAGCGCGACCCACCACGATCTGGGCGAACGCGTGCGGCGCGGCGATTTTCGCCAGGACCTTTACTACCGCCTGAGCGTGATCCCGATCCAGATGCCCGCCCTGCGCGAATCGCGCGAGGACATCCCGGAGATTGCGCAGAGCATCCTGGAGCGGTTGCGCGGCGATGCGGGCGTGCGCTTTTCGGAACAGGCGCTGCACGCCCTGCAGGGCTACAGTTTTCCGGGTAACGTGCGCGAGCTGGAAAACATCATCGAGCGGGCGTTCGCGCTGTGCGCGGACGGCGTGATCGAGGCGGATGACCTGTTGCTGGTGCCGGTGGAGCATGAGCAAACCGGCAACGCGGCCCTCAGCAGCAAATATCCCCTGCCGAAATATCTGGACCAGGTCGAGAAACAGGCGTTGATCGAGGCGCTGGAGCAGACCGGATTCAATCGCACCGCAGCAGCCAAGCTGCTGGGACTGACGTTCAGAACCATGCGCTACCGCATGGAGCGGCTCGGCATCAAGGGCCCGCACGGAACGGATGATGCGGAATAGCGCGGATACGCCGCCGAAGGTCGATGCCCCGATGCGCGCCGACGATGCGGGGTGGCTGTCCGGTTGCGAATACATCCCCTCGCCCAACTGCGACGAGCGCCCCGCCGGGGCGGTTGAATTGCTGGTCATCCACAACATCAGCCTGCCGCCCGGCGAATTCGGCGGCGACGCCGTGCAGCGTCTGTTCACCAACACGCTCGATCCGAATGCGCATCCCTATTACGCCGCGATCGCGGGATTGAAGGTGTCGGCCCACTTCTTTGTGCGCCGCAACGGCCATATCATCCAGTTCGTTCCCTGCCTGATGCGGGCATGGCATGCCGGTGAATCCTGCTGGCAGGGAACGACCCGCTGCAACGATTTTTCGCTGGGCATCGAACTGGAGGGCACGGACACCGTGCCGTTCACCGAGGCCCAGTATGCGGCGCTGAAACGGCTGACCATGGCCTTGCGTGCAGCTTACCCGATACGGGGCATCGCCGGACACAGCGACATCGCCCCGCAGCGCAAGACCGACCCCGGCCCGCACTTCGACTGGGCGAACTTTCTTGCCGGGCTGTGCGTGTCCTGAACCTCCCTTCGTGATTCCGGCAGAAAATCGGCAGCGCATTTCTAGCGCGTGCAATTTTTTTGCTTGCAATATTTTTGTTAGCTACTACAATTAGCGCGACCGAAGCAAAAAAATACTAGATATAGTGGTTTCGGGTTAATTGTGTAATTTAGGTTTTCAAGGGAGAAGTTTATGTTGCATACCGCTGCCGATAGCGTTCCAAACCCTCCAAAGCACATCAGCAAAGACCCCGAACCCGTTTCCTCCCCTTCCCCTTCTTCCAGGACATACGATCAATACAAGGTAATCCGCCGCAACGGTTCGGTGGTGGTGTTCGAGCCGTCCAAGATATCGATCGCATTGACCAAGGCGTTCATCGCGGTCAACGGCGGCCAGGGCGCGGCGTCGGCGCGCGTGCGCGAGCTGGTCGAGCAGCTGACCAACGGGGTTGTCTCGGCGCTGATGCGCCGCCAGCCGCATGGCGGGACTATGCATATCGAGGATATCCAGGATCAGGTCGAGCTGGGATTGATGCGTTCAGGCGAGCACGATGTCGCGCGCACCTATGTGCTGTACCGCGAAGAGCGGGCGCGTTCGCGGGCCAAGTCGAAAGCCATCGAGCCGGCGCATGTCATCAATGTCACCGGCGAGGACGGCGTTGCCCGCCCGCTCGATCTGGAACGCCTGACCGCATTGTTGCGGGATGCATGCGCCGGGCTGGGACAAGCGGTTTCTCCGGAAGAGGTGATCAAGCTGACGCTCAAGGATCTTTACGACGGTGTCGCGCTGCACGAAGTTCGCAAGTGCCTGGTGCTTTCCGCGCGCTCGCTGATCGAAAAGGAACCGGCCTATAATTTCGTGACGGCACGCCTGCTGTTGAATACCATTTGCAGCGAGACGCTGGGCGAGGAGATCGCGCCGGGGGATATGGCTTCGCGCTATGCGACCTATTTCCCGCAATTCATCACGCAGGGCATCGCGGCGGAATTGCTGGATCCGCGCCTCGGGCAATTCGACCTGGCGCGGCTGGGCAGCGAGCTCGATGCGCAGCGCGACCTGCAGTTCGGCTATCTGGGCTTGCAGACCCTGTATGACCGCTACTTCCTGCATATCGAGGGCAAGCGCATCGAATTGCCGCAGGCCTTCTTCATGCGCGTTGCGATGGGGTTGTCCATCAACGAGATCGATCGCGAGGCGCGCGCGGTGGAGTTCTACCGGCTGCTGTCCAGCTTCGACTTCATGAGCTCGACGCCGACCCTGTTCAATTCCGGCTCGCAGCGCTCGCAATTGTCTTCCTGCTACCTGACCACGGTTGCCGACGATCTGGACGGCATCTACGAAGCCATCAAGGAAAACGCGCTGCTCGCTAAATACGCGGGCGGCCTCGGCAACGACTGGACGCCGGTGCGCGCGCTGGGCGCGCATATCAAGGGTACCAACGGGCAATCGCAGGGCGTGGTGCCGTTCCTGAAGGTGGTGAACGATACCGCCGTGGCGGTGAACCAGGGCGGCAAGCGCAAGGGGGCGGTGTGCGCCTATCTGGAGACTTGGCATCTGGACATCGAGGAGTTCCTGGACCTGCGCAAGAACACCGGCGACGACCGGCGTCGCACCCACGACATGAACACCGCGAACTGGATCCCCGACCTGTTCATGAAGCGCGTGATGGAGGGCGGCGACTGGACTTTGTTCTCGCCGTCCAATGTGCCCGACCTGCATGACAAGTTCGGCGCCGAATTCGAGCGCGCCTATACCGCTTACGAGGCCAAAGCGGCGAGCGGCGAGCTCAAGCTGTTCAAGAAGGTTCCGGCCGCCAGCCTGTGGCGCAAGATGCTGACCATGCTGTTCGAGACCGGCCATCCGTGGATCACTTTCAAGGATCCGTGCAACATCCGTTCGCCGCAGCAGCATGCGGGTGTGGTGCACAGTTCCAACCTGTGCACCGAGATCACGCTGAACACCAGCGCCAGCGAGATCGCGGTGTGCAATCTCGGCTCGATCAATCTCGTTGCGCATCTGTATCCAAAAGGCCATGAAAAGGCCGGGCAGATCGACCACGAGAAGTTGCGCCGCACCGTCACCACCGCGATGCGCATGCTGGACAACGTGATCGACATCAATTACTACGCGGTAGACAAGGCGCGCAATTCCAATCTCAAGCACCGTCCGGTCGGGCTCGGCATCATGGGCTTCCAGGACTGCCTGCACGAGTTGCGCATACCTTACGCTTCCGCCGAAGCGGTCGAGTTTGCCGACCGCTCCATGGAGGCGGTGTGCTATTACGCGTACTGGGCTTCCACCGAATTGGCCGAAGAGCGCGGCCGCTACGCCAGTTACCGGGGCAGCCTGTGGGACAGGGGAATACTCCCGCAGGACACGCTCGACATGCTGCGCCGGGAGCGCGGCGGCTATGTCGAAGTCGACATGTCGGCCAGCATGGACTGGGACGCCTTGCGCGCCCGCATCAAGCAGCATGGCATGCGCAATTCCGACTGCATCGCGATCGCGCCGACTGCGACCATTTCCAACATCATCGGCGTGTCGGCCTGCATCGAGCCGACCTATCAGAACATTTTCGTGAAATCCAACCTGTCGGGCGAATTCACCGTGATCAACGAGCATCTGGTGGCCGACCTGAAACAGCTCGGCCTGTGGGACGAGGTGATGATCGCCGACCTGAAATATTTCGACGGCACGCTGGCAAAGATAGACCGCATACCCGCAGCGCTGCGCAACCTGTATGCAACCGCGTTCGAGGTGGAGCCGGGCTGGCTGATCGAGGCGGCATCGCGCCGCCAGAAATGGATAGACCAAGCCCAGTCGCTGAACATCTACATGGCCGGCGTATCCGGGCGCAAGCTGGACGAGACCTACAAGCTTGCTTGGCTGCGCGGACTCAAGACCACCTATTACCTGCGCACCATGGGTGCGACCTCGGCCGAGAAATCCACCGCAAAAGCGGGCGCACTGAATGCGGTGCCGTCGAGCGGCGGGGCGGAAGAGGCCCAGTTCTGCTCAATTGACAACCCGGAGTGCGAAGCTTGCCAGTGACATGCCGGGAACGAAAAACGAAAAAAAAGGGACAACGGAATGCTGAATTTTGACGAAGACATCAAGCCGGCGGGGATCCCGCCGGGCATGCCAGGCAGCGGGGCGTTCGCCCGCATGCCCGGGCCGGAGGTGCGATTCGAGGAGCCGGAGCAGGTTGTCATTCCGGCGCAAGCCCGGAATGCGGGACGCATCCGGGTGGAAGACAAGCGCATCATCAATTGCAAGGCCGACGTCAACCAGCTGGTGCCGTTCAAGTATAAATGGGCCTGGGAAAAGTATCTGGCCGCCTGTGCCAATCACTGGATGCCCCAGGAAGTGAACATGACCGCCGATATCGCGCTCTGGAAAAGCGACAGGCTGACCAGCGACGAGCGCCTGCTGGTGAAGCGCAATCTCGGTTTTTTTACCACCGCCGACAGTCTTGCCGCAAACAACATCGTGCTCGGCACCTACCGCCACATCAGCAATCCGGAATGCCGGCAATACCTGTTGCGCCAGGCCTTCGAAGAAGCGATCCACACGCACGCCTATCAGTACATCGTGGAGAGCCTAGGGCTGGACGAGGGCGAGATATTCAACATGTACCATGAGGTGCCGAGCATCCGCGCCAAGGACGAATTCCTGCTCCCGTTCATCGACACCCTGACCAATCCCGCGTTCCAGACCGGCACCCCAGAAGCGGATCGCCAGTTGCTGCGCAGCCTGATCGTGTTTGCCTGCATCATGGAAGGCCTGTTCTTCTATGTGGGTTTCGTGCAGATCCTCGCGCTCGGCCGCCAGAACAAGATGACCGGTGCGGCGGAGCAATACCAGTACATCCTGCGCGACGAATCCATGCACCTGAATTTCGGCGTCGACGTGATCAACCAGATCAAGATGGAAAACCCGCACCTGTGGACCGCGGACTTCCGCTCAGAAGTGCGCGGCCTGATACAAAAGGGCGTGGAACTGGAATATGCCTATGCCGAAGACACCATGCCGCGCGGCGTGCTGGGCCTCAACGCGACGATGTTCAAGGAGTACCTGCGTTTCATCGCCAACCGCCGTTGCCAGCAAATCGGGGTGGACATCCTGTTTCAGGGGGCAAGCAATCCGTTCCCATGGATGGCCGAAATGATCGACCTGAAGAAAGAGAAGAACTTCTTTGAAACCCGTGTCACCGAATATCAAACCGGTGGCGCGTTGTCCTGGGACTAGCATCCTCGTCCGTAAAATATCATTAATCATGAAAGTAGTCTCATTATAGATGTAATTACGTATCATTAAATATGAAAAAAGACCCATAAATATGGGTCTTTTTTTTAGTTGTTCCGATATTTTGTCTATAATTAATAATGTTAAAAGATGTTAATTGCATCTCATACTGAATAGAAAAAAACTTATGAATAGCAAGGGGAATGGCTTGAGCGCAATATCAATAGCAACAGAATACTCGCTTCTATACGTTGAGCTCAGTAAAAGCAGCAAAAAAATGGATGGATGTAGCAGAAACAATAGAAGCGGTGGCTGAAAAAGAGAATTCCACCAAACATCAACTGCAAAACAGGTTTATTCGAAGTGGATATGTCAAACCGCTTTAAAAAAATATTGATTTCCACTGCCGACGTTACTCGCATTAAGGAACACAGAAAACTATACTGCTCTTGCACCGAGGCAGCAATTCATATTGGGTGCCAAGATAGGTATTTTCTGCACATTATGAAAATACGGGGAATGCCTCCAGTACCTGCCGACGAATCTGGGGTGGATACAATAATTCTGGTGCGGTGGAGTGATGTCAGGCGCGAGGAATCTTTCCCTAAAGTAAATCAGATCAGTCCATAGCCTTGGACAAACAACGCTGGGTATTTTCCAATCCCAAAATGAGTCTTAACGAAGGGTTTTGAACCTGAGTAAATTAACTTTGTTCGGGTTCGGCCTAACTCATAGGTGCTTCTTCGCTTTGCCAACTTCATTTTTCAAGCCCGTTTTTTCATTGCCGCAGCGATGTCTTTGAACAGTTTTTTTCTTGCGTTGTTCAGAGTGTTATGATTAAACCGCATTCCATGATTGATTCGGGAGAATAGTGTTATGCGCACTGTCGGTCACCGCAAAGAACAGCCCATTACCTTTTTGGCCTCTGCCGCTTTGTTGGCCGAGGGTGCCCGCTTTAACGATGAAATCCACCGAATGCCGACTGGCAACCAGACTTTTATCCCCAAAGGTATCTATCGCTTCAAATCTTTCGAGGAAGCCAACCGTCAAGACCTCGATTGCCTAGTTGAAGGCATGGCGCAAATAGCCTTGGAGCGTAACTGATGGAAGAATACAGTCGCCCCGCCACGTTGGAAGACCTCAAGATACTAATCGAAGCCTTGAATGCTCAAGGCGCAGATTACCTGCTTATCGGTGGCTATGCTCTGTTTGCACACGGCTACCACCGGGCCACCACCGACATCGATATACTGGTGCCAGCAACGCAGGAATCCGGGCAGAAGGTGCGGGAGGCACTGATGGTGCTTCCTGACCAAGCTGCCAAAGAACTTGACCCGGCATGGTTCAGTGAAGGCGAAAATATCCGCGTGGCCGATGCTTTCGTGGTGGACATCATGCTCAATGCCTGTGGCGAAACCTATGAGTCGCTGATGCAATATACCGAGACAGTTGATATGGACGGATTGCCGATCCGCACCGTCAATCTGGAAGGCCTGCTGCGCACCAAGCAAACCATGCGCGACAAGGATGTGGCTGACCGGATCATTCTGGAGCGGGCATTGAAAGTGCTGCAGGAGCAAGCCAAAATGCGGACGCCAGATCGAGGGTTCGGACGTTGACATCCTCCCCGTCCTCAGCCTACGGCTGCCGCTTGCGCGGAAAGGGCGGGGATTCCTACAGCTAGACGCTCATGCCCGAGCGCGAGAATGTTCCTTGCTGCGTTGACATCCCTGTCGTGCAGCGTGCCGCACCCGGCACAAGTCCATTCTCTTATTCGCAGACCCGCTCTACCTTTCGGACTGTTGGCGGAAATGACTCCGCAACACGAACAAGTCTGGGTGGTGTTTCTTTCAGGTACTTCTTCGAACACCACTGACCGCGCCATCGCTTTGTATTCCAGTTGTGCCTTTAATATTCCCCATCCTGCATCGAGGACGGACTTCGCCATCTTGGTTTTAACCAGTTTCTTGCTGCTCACGTCGCCCACGAAGATCGCCCCGTAGTTCTCGACCATACGGGTCGTGAACTTGTGGATCGCGTCCTGCCGGCAATTCTTGATTCTGGCGTGGATCGCCTTCACGCGCCGGGACTTGTTGGCGCGTTGAGCTTTGGCCAGCTGAGCCGCAAACTCATCGGTGATCCTCCGGCGATTCAACCCTGCACCTTCGGAACAGGTTGCCACCGCTTGCAAGCCCAGATCGATTCCGACCGAGGTTCTACCTTCGGATGGCTTGGTCTCGACCTTCACCGTGGTGTTGAAATACCACCGGCCCCGGGAATCTTCCGAAAACGAACCGGTACCAAGCTCGTATTTAGACAGATCGTAGCTGTCCCACACGCCGAAGAATTCCCCGCAGAAGCGGATCTGTCCGTTGACCAGTTTTACGCCGGCCGCCTTGAACGGAATCCACCCCAGTGCGCGCTTCGCGCCGCTCGAGCACCGCCATTGCAGCTTGTTCTTCTTGAACTGCCGGCGCGACTTGGCGTGCCGGGCGATCACCGACTGTACCGTGGCGGCACCAATGCTCAGGCCACGTTCAGATCGAATGCTTTTAAGTTCCTTTTGCAGGTCATATTCGGAGGTGCTGCAGTCCATGAAACCGAGACCAGGTATTGGCACCCAGGAATAATTCGCGCTTAGTTCATTCGTCGCATTCCACACTTGGTTCACCTCAAAAGCCCATTTGGACAGCACGCCTGCGTGCTTGTCCTTGACTCTGGTCCGAAGTGTTTTGATGCAGGTATTCATGACCGAATTGTAGCAAAGAACGAACGTTCTGTGCGTCTAATGATGCATGGAATCACCCAGAATACCTGCGCTATCCATCCCCGACCTGAAGGACGGGGCTTTTCGCGCAACTCTGGTAATAAATGCAAACATCCTTAACCTTCCGACCTACACCGTCACGGCCATCGAAGAGAACGAGCACGACTACCGCATTGATGCGGAAGTGAAGAGCCCGCCAAGAGATTGCCCGCATTGCCATTCAGGGGCTCACGGTGGCATGTAAGCGCGTCTTGCGGCAAGACGTCCCATCTAGCGACGATACCAACCTACCGGGGAGGCCGAGAATCTATGTGATTCGTGGAATTGCGTGTCCGCCAGCCAAAAAAATGGCTCTTCGGATAATAGCGTGGAAATTGTGCAGAGATATTGACAGTGATAATCATATGATGTAATGTTTCCTATCATATGATAGTCAAGGAGTTGACATGACAACAAACAGCACTGTTGCTCGCGCCAGACCGGAGAAGTTTGCTCAATGGAAAATAAAATTAGCCAATTCAAATCCAGGCGCTCGAATTAAGATTGTTCGTGCGGGGGTTCACTCCATCGTATTTGTGTCCGCCAGTGAGCACTTTGGTATGCCTCGTAATCTGTTTGCGAAACTGCTGGGTATTTCACCAGCTACAGCCGAGCGTAAAATCAAGGCTGGAAGCCTGTTGGGACAAAACGAAACAGAGCGTTTAGAACGTATTGCGCTGATCGAGAATGAAGCTGAAAAAATATTTGGCACTCCAATCATGGCTCGTGACTGGCTGACCAATAAAAATGCCGCTTTGGGAGATACCCCACTTTCCATGCTGGACACCGAAACGGGTGCTGGCGAGGTTCGAAAGGTATTGTCAGCTATTGCCTATGGTGGTGCGGCCTAATGCAGGCTTGGCGAATTGCCAAACGCGTGTATGCACTTGACAGGCAGGGAACAGGTGCCCGCTTATCCGGCGGACGATGGAATTCCCCTGGCTTTGCTGCTGTTTACGCAGGCTTGACGCCTGAGATTGCAGCCATGGAGAAGCTAGTTCATACCGGAGACATGTTGCCGCGGGATTTAGTGCTGGCCAGTTTCAACCTGCCTGATCACGACAAGCTGTACCAGCGTTTTACTGTTTCGGATCTACCTGATGGTTGGGATGCGCTTCCAAGTTCAACAGCAGCAATCGCGCTCGGTGACGCATTCTTGGTCGCAGCGACATATTTAGGACTTATCGTACCATCGGCAGTCATGCCGGAAGCGTTCAATGTCGTGCTAAATCCGTTTCACCAAGCATTCTCAACGGTAACGATTAACATCGTTCGTCCTTTTGAGTTTGATTCCAGATTGCTTGATTGACATCCTCCAGCTTCGCCAGATTAGTCCCGCAGGCAGGACCACACTAATTTTCGAAGAGCCAAACAATACCAATGGAAAGCTATGACAGTTGCGAAATTGACGCGATTTTTATTGGAGTGTTTTGCCGTAACAACCATCATTGAACGTAAACATCAGGCCATCAAATTAGCTGACCACACTCACATATCGACACCCGGCGCTACCAGTGCCGCACTTGCTCCAAGACCTTCTATGAATCCCTCCCCGACATCGACGAGCGCCGCCTGATCAGGCGGCGTGCGTGATCGCCAACATCCAGAACAACACAATCGTCGAGTTGCTGCCCAACCGCAATAAGGACACCGTGGTACGTTCCTGCACCACCTGGATGGCAAAGGTTAGATTCCTTTCAGTCGAATTGTTGATCGCGTCTATTTATCTTGTCCCACTCCATTTCATCGCTGCGCTATTGAGGTATGCGCCGTAGCTGATGCGGATGGCAGGCTGTTTGCCCAAAGTTGGTACTGGGTAAGCCAAAGTCCGTGACTAAAGTCCATCACTGGGGCCGCGGTACCGCATGGACACGGGGGATTCCGCATGGATGCGTCTCCCGCCGGATGCGCGAATGACTGCATCCGGTACCTGTCGAGTCCTGTGCATGCATCGATCTGCCAGACCGAACGAGGCAAGAAGGGCGGGGGCGTAAAGCGCCGTGAGGGTGGGTGCAAAATCCATTTGCGAATTCGCGAAGGTGCTGGTTTGGAGCGTCTGAGAAAAATAATGCACAAAAAAAAGAAAAAAACAACAACTAATTGTTGACATTAAAAATAAATCAGATAAAGTTGCGATCGCAAGATGTAGTTGACAAATACATCGTTGGGTACTACCCCTAGTACTCTAAGCCACACAACAAAGGGAATTGGATTTGCGCATAATTTACCGTCAAAAAGGAACCAAAGTTTAATGCTGCCTTTTGTGCTCTTGGCGCAATTATCGAATATCGGGAAATCTTCTCAGGGCTTTTGCCCCTCCAAAAAATTGATTGATCGCATCGCCAAACGAGCTTCAGGCGATCGAACATTCTGCAGAATTAAGTCGAATACATAGCTATGAATGATGCCTCCATACCGGCTTCAGGGGTTGCTACAACTCAAATTGGATCCCCGTCCGGGCTGGTTATGTCTCGCAAATTGCAACTGGTGTCAGGTTATTTGTCATGCGGGGTGGCTCGATCTGTAAAAGGGTTGGGGAAGTTCCGGATTTTATTGCGCCTTGGGGCCGGGCTAAGTCAGCCGCCGGGACTCAAGGCAATGGCTTTAACCTTTGCTTGCAGGTGAGCAGGGGTTGGAGGTGTAGGTGCAGTAATCGTAAGTGTTGTGTCTTTAAACTTTCATCATTGAAGGAGAATTAAAATGGCAACAAAGAAGAAAGCTAAACCAGCAGCAAAGAAGGCAGTCGCGAAGAAAGCGGCCGCTAAACCGGCAGCCAAAAAAGCGGTAGCGAAGAAACCAGCCGCCAAAAAGGCAGCAGCGAAGAAGCCGGCAGCCAAAAAAGCGGTAGCGAAGAAACCAGCTGCCAAAAAGGCAGCAGCGAAGAAGCCGGCAGCCAAAAAAGCGGTAGCAAAGAAACCAGCCGCCAAAAAGGCAGCAGCGAAGAAGCCGGCAGCCAAAAAAGCGGTAGCAAAGAAACCAGCCGCCAAAAAGGCAGCAGCGAAGAAGCCGGCAGCCAAAAAAGCGGTAGCGAAGAAACCAGCCGCCAAAAAGGCAGCAGCGAAGAAGCCGGCAGCCAAAAAAGCGGTAGCGAAGAAACCAGCCGCCAAAAAGGCAGCAGCGAAGAAGCCGGCAGCCAAACCGGCAGCTCCAGCGGTAGCAAAGCCAGCATCACCGGCACCTTCCGCACCGGCACCTGTGCGTCCGGCTGCAACATGGCCTTTTCCTACACCAGGGATTGGCAAGCCGAACTAGTAGGTGGCATCACTGTGGTGGCAGCCCCTGATGTCGAGGTAAGTATTGTCGGACAATAGGGGCTTCCCACGGTAGCTTGGGTTTTTGGGGCGCACTAACTGGTGCGTGCGCCTTTTTATTTCACCAGCGCAATGTTGGTGCGGTTTTTTCTTCTCTTTGCAAATCGGCCGATTTGCAATAGGCTTTCTGCCCTCCGGATTTGGTGAAGTACATCGCCTCATGCGCATGTACCGGATAATCCGGGATCGGTCTTGTCGATTGACGCAAACAGGGAAATCTAAGGCGAGCACAAGGCAAGGCGTTACGATATCCTTGCCGCATCGCTGCATCTGCTGCGCCGATCGGTGATGCCGGATTCGCCGGCAACAGGGGCGGCAATGCCGAAACATTCGCCAGGGCGGCCCCAATGCGATATCTGTTACGAAGCGACGGAGGTGAATATGATAGTTTTGCGCAAATCCGGTGAGCGCGGTTACGCGCAACACGGCTGGCTGGAAAGCTGGCACAGCTTTTCGTTCGCGGATTACCGCGATCCGGCGCATGTTCATTTCGGGCCGCTGCGCGTGATCAACGAGGACATCGTGCAGCCCGGCACCGGCTTCGGCACGCACGGGCATCGCGACATGGAGATCCTGACCTATGTGCTGAGCGGCAAATTGCGCCATCGCGACAGCATGGGGCACGGCGAAGATATCCAGTATGGCGAAGTCCAGGTGATGAGCGCCGGTAGCGGCGTGCAGCACAGCGAGACCAATCCTTCCGCCGACGAGGTGGTGCATTTGTTGCAGATATGGATCATCCCGGACCAGCAGAACCTGACGCCGGGCTACCAGCAAAAGGCATTTCCGCATGCGGACAAACGGGGTCGCTGGTGCCTGCTGGCGTCGCCGGATGCCGCACAGGGTTCATTGCTGATCCATCAGGATGCGCGCGTGTCCGCCGCCAGGCTGGATGGCGGGGAAAGGCTGGATTACCCGGTTACGGCGGGCCGCAAAGCGTATTTGCACGTCGCGCGCGGGACGCTGCAAGCCAATGGTAATGGGCTCTCTGCGGGAGATGCCTTGATGTATACGGATGAGACGATGGTTGAGCTGAGTATGGCGAAGAATGCAGAGATGTTGCTGTTTGATATGGCGTAATCACCAAAATCAAAATAGCCCTACTGGCAAAGCGGTGCCATGCAGTGGCGCTATGCCCTACATGCCGAAAAGTGACTGAGTTTATGGGTAATTATCGTCGTGTAGAGCCATACGGTTATCCCTCAATGGCCCTAACGTATGATCAGCTTCATATTTTTGATGACTGCTTTCTGGCAGGCATTTAGTATGTATACGTATAGCATATGGGCACCCAAAAGAGGCTAGATGCTAGCCGACGTTGAAACTAAAAAATTTCCAGGATACAAAGATGAATGTCCTGCTTGTTGAGAATGAATCTGAGACGCGATCCAATCTCACGACGATCCTCGAACTTCGCCGCCATCATGTTGCAGTTTATGATAATGCCGAGAACGGCTGGACAGCTTATGAGGCTGAAAACCATCCTCTCGTCATCGTGGGCTGTTCATTGATTGGAGAAAGTGGGCTGGAACTGTGCCAGAAGATTCGGAGAACCCATAAAGGCAACACCAGCTTGATTCTGGCGATCACCGCCATCCCCCGATTTGGAAACCTTTGGCAGGTATTGGCCGCCGGAGCGGATGACTATCTGGAAACACCAATCGACCTGCATCACCTGAGTATCCGTCTAACAATTGCAGAACAGCGCGTCATAGCGTTACAGCAGCAGACTGCCAATATGAAATCCCTGCAAGAGAGCGAGCAGCGCTTGAACCTTGCTTTGGAAGTCGGTGGATACGGTGTTTGGGACTGGAACCTCAGGACGGGAGAGGTGATCTCTTCCAAAACTGGCAAGGCGACGTTCGGTTTTACCGATGAGGAGACAGTTAACAGCATATCCGAGTGGGAAGCGCGGATTCATCAAGATGACAAGCCACGCTGGCAAGAGAGTCTGCGAGCAATTTTTTATAAAAAGGCAGACAAGTTCTCCATTGAATATCGTGTGCGCTGCAAGGATGGAAGATGGAAATGGATACTTACTCATTGCATCGTAGCGAGCAAAGCAGACAACGGCTCGGATCTGCACCTGATCGGCACGCACGCTGACATCACCGCACAAAAAAACAACGAGCAAGAGTTGCAGTTCGCAGATGCAGTCTATCAGGCGGTCGGTCATGCGGTCATGGTTACGGACAGTAGTGACCGCATCATTGCGGTAAATCACGGATTTACACAACTGACCGGGTTCGCCTCAAACGAGGCGATCGGAAGAACTCCGGATTTCATGTACTCCTCACACCATGACGATGCATTCAAGCAATTGTTATGGCACAAGCTCAATACCACCGGAATCTGGGAAGGTGAAATATGGAACCGGCACAAAAATGGCCCGGAAAATGCCGTGTGGCAGATGATTCGCACTATCTATGATAACAATGGCAAAGTGCTGAAGCGGGTCGCGCTATTTTCAGACGTTACCGATCAGAAGCGGACAGAGGAGAGCATCAGGCGGAATGCCTACTACGACCTGCTCACGGGAATACCCAACCGGCGACTTTTTCAGGATCGCCTTGAACTGGAAATAAAGAAGGCGAATCGCACGAACCGATTGATCGCCATCATGATTATTGATCTTGATCGCTTCAAAGAGGTGAATGACAGTTTTGGACATGATGTGGGCGATATCCTATTACAGGAAGCAGCGCGTCGCATCAGCGCTTGTGTCCGTGAATCTGATACGGTGGCTCGCCTGGGAGGTGATGAATTCGCGGCCATTCTGCCCGAGCTTCCCGATATCGGCCAAGCAGACGATGCAGCCCAGAAAATCCTCACCAGGCTGTCGGAACCCTACCGTATCAACGGAGAAATAGTTCAAGTAGAAGCCAGCATCGGCATTTCCATATTCCCGAACGATGCCAAAAGCATCAGCACTCTGATGAAAAACGCGGACCAGGCGATGTATATTGCCAAAAGCAGGGGGCGTAACCAATTCACTCATTTCTCCGTTTCGTTGCCGCAAGCAGAGCAGACTCGCTTGCAGCTCATTAACGACTTGCGCGGTGCCCTTGCAGCCAAGCAGCTCAAAGTATTGTTTCAACCGATAGTTGACCTGTCCACTGGCAAAATTCACAAGGCTGAGGCGCTACTAAGGTGGCAGCATCCCACTCGCGGAATAGTTAGTCCGATGGAATTTATTCCGATAGCGGACGAGACGGGCCTGATTAACCAGATCGGGGATTGGGTGTTTGATGAGTCCGCGCGGTTTGCCAAGCATTGGAGCAAGCAATTCTCCAGTGATCTTCAAGTGAGTGTACATGTTTCGCCGCTTCAATTTAAAGACGGGCGCAGGAAAATTGCGTCGGAATGGCTGCGTCATTTGCAGGAACTGGGACTGCCCGGAAAAAATATGGTGGTTGAGATTAGTGAAGAGCTGTTGCTCGATGCAGACCCCGGCATCATGGACAAACTGGCTGAATTTCGTGGTGCAGGCATTCCGGTTGCAGTTGATGATTTCCAGGTGGCGATTGATGATTCTGGCGTGGATTACTCGTCGCTGGCCAAATATAAGCAATTTGGTATCGATTATCTAAAAATCGATCGGCTATTCATGCTTAATTATGTAACGGATCTCAACGACCTGGCGCTATCTGAGATTATCGTGATGGCGCATAAATTCGGCCTTAAGGTGATCGCCGAAGGTGTCGAGACGGAAGGGCAGCGCGACCTGCTGGCCGCGGCCAACTGTGATTATGCCCAGGGAAATCTCTACTCCATGCCGGTTCTGGGGGAGGAGTTTGAGGCATTGTTGCAGCATGATGCTAACGCGCGAAATGAAACAGAAAATGGTTTGATGACCGAACCCCCTGTTCATGCGCTTCTGTCGGAACAGGAGGCTGCTGCTTTTCTGCAACCCTACATGCCCGGCAAATCCGTCGCAGCCTGGCTCGTTCATGATCGTCAGCGTGATCCTATTGTTTCATTTTATATGGTGCAGGGCCGTCCTTACTACCGTGAGTCGGATTTGCAAAATTTCGTAACCCGTACACTGAATACATCGGCACGATTTGTCCGGCTCAACAATCGTCTCGTCAAAGAACGCCGAAATAGAGTTGAACGCCGCAGACCTGGTGACGCAGGACTGAACGCAGGGGGCGCGTTAAAACATGGCATCAAACGCCGCAGGCGGGACGATCTCAAGCTGCGCCTGCCCGAAGATGTCGATTTCTTCCCCGGTGATACCCTGGACCGTCGCGCTCGATCCAAAAAATTAATGCATTGAAAAACAATAGGGCATGTTCAATTTCTTCCCTTGGCCGCTTTCACTTCATCAAACTGCTTCGTTTGACCTCGATCAGGTGTTGCAAAGTACAATATTGTCAAATTGATTGGAGGTGTAGCCGCTATACGACACCGCTAAACAGAACACTGGCTCCCACCATTTCTATCAACTTTTATGCATGTAAAGCAGCGATAACAACGGCCTGACAATACAAAATTCAACTTGATATTGCGGCTGATTCACGGCACGATGCTGCCGTCAGCTTCTTGGCACCTGGCTAGATTCATAACGTTAGGCTCATAACTTCTATTCCATGAAATATTGAAATATTAAGGTATGAAAAAAATAGCAGCGATCATCCTGGCCCTTGCCTTTCCTTGCGCCAATTCTTTCGCAGAACAAGGCGCGGGTAACCTTGTTTATGTGGTGAAGGGCAATGTTTTTGCCGCCCAAGGAAAAACTCCAGTGCATGGTGTGACCAGCAGCGAGTCCATCATTGCCAATACGGCTATTGTCACCGGCGAAAAGAGTGCGGCATTGCTGAGATTCGAAGACGGCGAAGTCGTGGCAATGCAGGCCAATTCCATTCTCCGTATAAACGAATACCACTACGACGCCAGCAAGATCAATAACAGTAATATCGTCTTTTCGATATACAAAGGCGGATTTCGATTCGTAACCGGACTGATCGGCCAGCAAAGAAAGCCTGCCATCAGGTTGCTAACCCCCAATGCGACCATCACGATACGCGACAGCGATTTTATGGTGGCCATGGTGGGTAAATCGATGTACAGCCAAGTGCTGTCAGGGGGCATCGTCATCATGAATGATGCCGGAATCGCAATTCTTGGCGGTGGTCAATGCGCATTAGTAAGTTCTGCAAGCAGCGTGCCTTCATTGCTGGCACCTTTATCCATACCGAAAGGCACGTTCGATGAGTTGCTTTCCGTGCCGCTTAATCCATGGGCAATTACCACTCCTGCGCCTGAACCTGCACTAGTTCCTGCGCCAGTAACCGCACCCGCATTCGCACCCGCACCCGCACCCGCACCCGCACCCGCATTCGCACCCGCACCCGCACCCGCACCCGCACCCGCACCCGCACCCGCACCCGCACCCGCACCCGCACCCGCGCCCGCGCCCGCGCCGGCACCCGCGCCGGCACCCGCGCCGGCACCCGCGCCGGCACCCGTACCCGTACCCGTACGTCCGTACCCGTACCCGTCGTCGTACCCGTACCCGTACCCGTACCCGTACCCGTACCCGTACCCGTAGCTGCGCCTGCGCCAGTACCCGCACCTGCCCCGGTTCCCGCGGTCGTAACCGCTCCTGCGTCGGCCAAAACTGCTGAAAATAAAAGCATGGTTATGCAAACCAAGTCCGGTACGAGCGTGACCGGCAAGGTCGGCACGCTTGGTTTTGGTGCGGAGCTAAGCTTTGCAATTTCTGACCGCTTATCCGCTCGTATCGGTCTTAACGATGGTACCTACAATCACAAAGCTAATTTAGACGGACTTATCTATCAATTCGACTGGCAGCTGCAAACAGTCACGGCATTTGCCGACTGGTATCCGTTCGGCGGCAGCTTCCGCACGAGCGGTGGCATTTTATACGACGACAACACAAATAGTTATGTGGTCAACCCGGCCAATGGCATCACCTATATCATCAACGGCAATCCCTACACTTCCACTCAAATCGCTTCATACAAGGGCACACTGAGATTCAACAGGATTGCACCGTACGTCGGAATAGGGTGGGGTAATCCAGCGCAAAGAAACAAGGGTTGGGGTCTTGCTTCTGATATCGGGGTCTTTTACCAGGGCAAACCCACCAGTAATCTCGTTGTCACATGTGTTGCAGTGTGCCCCGCTCAACTTCAAACGGACGCTTCAGCGGAAAATTCCAAGTTGGAAAACGACAACAGCTTTAAATGGTGGCCAGTAGTAAGCGTTGGCATCTTCTACAATTGGTAGTTTTCAATAATTCAAAAATCCGTGAAGGCGCTTGGGACAATCAATAGCGAAGCTTGCTCGGCGACAGCATGAAGCGCTGCAGCGCACTGAACTACCCTTCCATATTCATGACTCATTCAGGAAGCTCCAGCATCATGCGCCTGCCAATCAGCGCAAATAGCTACTAATTGCTCGTATTGATTGAAGCTTGGGGTGCTGGCGGCTTACAAGTCAAAGCGCTAATTGGATAAGCGGTGACATAGTGCCGGCCCTATTGGTTCAGCAAAGTCTGAGTTCCCTTGATCACCTGAAGCATCTTTCTGTCAGTCAGTGCAACTACCTACATACCATTCAAGTCCTCGCAGCAACCATTCCACCATGAACTGAACTGCCCGGCTCGAGGGATACATCAGTACCTCAGCATCGCACATTGAGCGACCAGGCAAGTGCAGCTTTATCCATCGGCCAAAATCGGCGTTCATCTTCCTTTTGCGATCGATATTTCATAAAGCACGAAGTAATAGCTCCAGACATGCTTGCGGTGTTCAAGCCGCAGTGGAAGACAGCTCAAACCAGATGAAGCAGGGCTGTTTGGGCAACCTGACGTTGGGAATTCTGCGTAGCCATGCCTTGCGGTTGTACGTAGCTGGAAAAGCTTCCGTCTAGTGTCCAGACACCTATTCAATTTGTACGAGGAAAGATCAAGTTCCAGATGCTTTCAAGTTATGCCTTCGCCCCGGAGCAAGAGGGCTGACGGGAAATCACCAGTAACATCTTCGTAAAATATGGTTGTTATTGTCCGCCTGCTGATATCGCATTTTTTTAAATATTGATACCTGCTAAGACAAACAGTAAACACTATTGGTTAACTCACGGATTGGAGAACAAAATCTTGCTGATGCAGGCGATTAAGTCATACCTGTACCTTAGTACAATTGTATTGGCTACTTAATTGGATAACATGACGTGGCGAAAGTGAACATTGTCTTTTGAGTTGTTAATTAATTTTGGGGAATTAATCATGAAAAGCACAATAGAAGCTTTTTCACGTATCCTAGTCGTTGCTTCAATTATGTGGTTAGGTCTAGTTGCCACAAAGGCTTATGCCAATGTTCTACAACTCGATGGTTGGACGTCGACTGGCGGGCGTCAATCCGCGTCTTTTTCAGATTCAATATCATCCTCACGTAATGAACTGTTGTCGTACTCCCTCCCTCGGAATTCAGTTAACCAAAATGGCTTAACTTCATCGCCGAGCTTTTTAAGCGGTTCAAGCTCAAAATATTTGAAAATTTCAGCTTCCACCAAGACTGGTACAGGCTCCTATGGTGGAGCTATCATAGTCAACCCGGTTCCGGAGCCCCAGACCTATGCGATGTTGCTGATTGGTCTCGGTCTGGTGGCTTTTAGCGCTCGCCGTCGAAAGGATGATATTGATTATTAGCGAAAGCTGCATTCAAGATACTAGTATATCTGACAACCCCGCCATCCTGGCGGGGTTGGTCATTGGTAGGATTAAGAAAAATCTATTGAAGGCACGGACATTGCTTTTGAAGAAGTGGCGAAAATAGATTTTCTCCTGAAAACTGGGAATATGCGGTTTATTGCCGTATTTGGTATAAAAAATGCAGTGAATCGATTCAAATATTATTCGAAAGGATATCTCAGCGTGTGATTATTTGCTTTGCTGAAATCATGGGACAACCAGCAAATGCTTTTCGCAGCGCGTCGATCATGTTCTTATAAGAATGCCTGGCCTTGATAGCTCTTGAAGAAATTGAAAACAAAGCGCCCATGACCATTAATCGTCAATATGATGATATTCATCCAGAGGTTTTCTACCCATGGCGATAAATGATATCCCGGTAGTGTCCTTTTTCAAGGTTTCTGCTGGACCCTTTTATAATCTGGGGTATGTTGGTATTGCTCACCGTTTTATTTGGGGAAAGCTTCACTGGCTATTATTTGGCGCTGATGATAATCAGCTATTTCATCTCCTCGTATGTTTTCGAGCAGTTATCAATTCAAAGGAGTTGGCAAGATGGCAAGTTGTTGAATTACGTCCGCGATATTGTTATTGCCTGGGGTATTGTTGTCACGATGCTGATTTTGATAGGTTACGCTTCCAAACTTTCCTATCGATATTCCGAGAAGGTTATTCTGACTTGGTTCATTGTTACCCCAATTGCGCTGCTCATCAGCCATATGGCTATGCGTTCGATTGCTGATGAGCAGCGCAAGAATGGTGGACTGCGTTCTGCTGTGATTGTCGGAGGAAACAGTACCAGCCTCAAACTGATTCATCGCATAAAGGAACTTCCCTATCTTCTCATCGATATTCGTGGCTATTTTGATGCGCGTGATGTCGGCCGGATACAGGATGGAATGGGGTCATGGCTGGGGGGCCTTTCGGATGTGGCGAACTATGCTCGTAATAACAACATCGACATGATCTTCATCAGCTTGCCAATGTCTGCACAGCCACGCATCAGAGAAATACTGGATGACCTGCACGATACCACCGCTTCCATATACTTTCTTCCCGACATTTTTATCTTTGATTTGATGCAGGCACATTTCAACAACGTGGGCGGGGTACCGGTAGTCGCCATATGTGATTCACCTTACGCCGGTGTTGATAGCGTGATTAAGAATATCAGCGATTTTGTGCTCGCAACGATCATCCTTGTTTTGCTGGCACCCCTCATGCTATGCATCGCGTTGATTGTGAAACTTGAATCATTCGGTCCGGCTATTTTTCGCCAGCATCGCTATGGCCTAAACGGAGAGAAGATCGTTGTATACAAATTTCGCAGCATGAAGGTTAGCGAGGACGGGTTACGCATAGAACAAGCGCACAAAAGTGATCCGCGTATTACCAAATTCGGTGCCTTTCTGCGCCGTACCTCACTGGACGAGTTGCCACAGTTCATTAACGTGCTGCAGGGCAGAATGAGCATTGTTGGCCCGCGCCCGCATGCGGTGGCGCATAATGAACTTTATCGCAAGCTTATCCGCGGGTATATGCTGCGCCACAAGGTCAAACCGGGGATTACCGGCTGGGCCCAGGTAAACGGTTTGCGCGGTGAAACCGAGACGCTGGAGAAAATGCAGGCGCGAATCGAACACGACTTGTACTATCTGCAAAACTGGTCAATCTGGCTGGATCTGTGGATCATTATGCGAACAGTGTGGGTGGTGCTGCGCCGGGATAACGCTTACTAATGAATTGGACAAATGGTTGATGGACAGCAATAGGCCCAATGATATCGTTGAAGGAGACAAGTCTTGATGTATGCTGATGTGCTCTTGAAGGTGACAAGCTCCGCGTCATCTCGGCGAATGATGTGCGGAGTTCTGATGGTGTTCGCTGTAGCGGGCCTTGCTGCTTGCGGCAGCAAGGATAGGACGGCAAGTCAGACTTTGGTCAGGGTAAATGGTCAGGATATTACCGTTCTGCAACTCAATAATGAACTTCAACGTATCAATGTTCCCGCTGGTAAACAGGAGGCGGCGAGCCAGGAATTGTTAGATTCACTGATAGATCGTCAATTACTTGTCGAGGCAGCGATGCTCAACAAGATTGATCGCACGCCAGAGGTCATGCAGGACATCCAAAGAGCTAAATCGCAGATTATCGCGCAGGCATATTTGCAGAGCATAACCACGAAAGTAATAAAACCCTCCAAGTCAGAAATCGAAAACTTTTACCAGCAACACCCGGAATTGTTTAGCAAGCGCAAGGAATTCGTTTTGACACAATTGACTATTCCCAATAATAATTTCAGCGATGAACTGAAGTCGTTCATTGACTCTGCCAACACACCTGAAGAAGTCGCGGAGTGGATGCAGAAGCATGGCCTGCAATATACAAGCGGGCGGGCAATACGTAGCACAACAGATTTGCCTCCTGAGATAGTGGAAAAACTGCTGGACCTGCCTAAGGGACAGTTATTTATTGTCAGTGAAGGAGATAACAGGGTCTTGAATGCGATCGCTGATATTAAGGATACTCCGGTCACGGAAATGAATGCTGCTCCTCTGATTGAAGAATATCTGATCAACAAGAAAATGAAGGATGCAACTCAGGCAGAATTGGCCAACTTACGCTCTCGGGCAAAGATCGAATATCTGAATGCGTCAGCACAAGTTGCTGCTTCGCCGCAGGCGGGTGCAACTGACAGAAAAATCTTAGGCTTCAAGTAAAAAAGATGGGATAAAACTGGTTGAGATGCAGTTACCTTTATATGTCTGCACTGTTATACATACTATATAGTCAAACAAATAACACCAATACAAAGCGTTAGTTTGGCTATTCCGTCTTCATGTTTTGTATTGTATTTTTGGAATTGATCTATTGCGAATGAGCAATTCAGTCATAATCTCATTTTTAACCAGACTGCCGGGCGTGAAAGCTGCCATGCCGGAATGGTGGCCTGTTCTGTTTGGGCTAATGATCTTGTATGCGCCCACTTTCTACGATCTTTTTACCGGCGTGTGGTCAACAGAAGAGCAAGCACAGGGACCTATTATCTTTGCGCTTGCAATATGGCTTATTTATAGGCAATGGCCTCTTATGATGGAAAAAAGTGCAGGCAAATCTTCAGGAATATCCGGTTGGATTGCTTTTATTATAGCGCTCATTCTCTATATTATTGGTCGAGCGTTGCAGGTTTATGTATTTGAACTGGGTTCTTTGATCGGGATTTTTGCCGGAATCCTGTTAATCAAGCGTGGCGGCAGTGCACTTAAAATTATGTGGTTTCCGTTGTTCTTTATGCTATTTATGATCCCCGTGCCCGGCACATTGGTCCTCATGCTTACCATGCCAATGAAAATTGCAGTCTCATATGTGACAACACAGGTATTATATTGGGCAAGCTATCCCATTGCGCGTAATGGCGTCATTTTGCAAATTGGACAATATCAACTCCTCGTTGCAGATGCCTGTGCCGGCCTGCACACTCTATTTACGCTTGAAGCACTTGGGTTGTTGTATATTAATCTTGTTCATCACGTCTCGCTTTTTAGAAACGTGATGTTAGTCATTTTAATTATTCCCATTTCGTTTGCTGCCAACGTAATAAGAGTCAGCGCTATCACGCTGATCACTTACTATCTTGGTGACGCCGCCGGACAGAGTTTCCTGCATGTACTTGCCGGGATAGTGTTGTTTTTGAGCGCACTGGTGTTGATTATGGGTATGGACAAACTGCTGCGACTGATTGTTAAAGCGCGCTCAAAAAACACACATCATCTAGCGATATGAAAAGCCCATTTTTTGTCAGCTTGATGATGGGTCTACTCATGGTGTCATCCGCTGCCATAACGATAGCCATAACACCATCCGCCAACCTTGCTGACCAGCACAATCCGATTAATCTGGAGACCCTGATTCCGCGTGAATTTAACGGCTGGAAGATAGATGGGTCCGACGCAAACCTTGTGCTTAACCCGGAAGTGGACGGAGAAGTCAAGAGGCTCTATTCCCAAACATTAGCCCGAACGTACATCAATATCCAAGGTGAGCGCGTGATGCTCTCGATAGCGTACGGCAGGGATCAGAGAACGGATTGGCAAGTACATCGTCCGGAGATTTGTTATGTATCAGGAGGTTTTGATGTTGGCAAGTTGACCAAGACCTATGTTGATACGACGATTGGGCGAATTCCGGTCGTGCACCTGGTCGCAAAGCAGGGGGGCCGCAACGAACCGATAACTTATTGGATCAGGATGGGCGATTATGTTACGCGTGGCTGGATTGGGCAAAAGGTGGCAACGCTTCGCTACTATGTGGAGACCGGAAAAGTGCCGGATGGACTTCTGTTCCGCGTCTCGACTATTACCAACGACGTACGGGATTCTTATTGTATCCAGCAGCAATTCTTGAATGCTCTGCTACAGGCAGTAAGAAGCGATGATCGGCATTGGTTGCTTGGTCGGTTGGCTCAATCGTGATAGCGTGGTGAGGTCCTTACCGACAATGCAATAACCCGATCCAATCGAATGATTGTATGCGCAACATTTTGAAGTGCATTAGCACAATCTTTTAGCAAAATTTGCTTTTCATTTATAAAGGAACTTACAAAATGAACAAGATATTACTCTTTGCATTTTGCATGTTGTCAGCAAGCGTCTGGACAGGAATGACATTTGCCGCCGAGACCAATCCAGCCATCTATCGACTGCACGAAGGAGATACACTGTCAGTTTCTGTCTGGCGAGAAGATACTTTGCAGAAGCAGGTGGTTGTTCTTCCTGACGGCAGCATCACATTCCCGCTGGTCGGCCGGGTTGATGTGGCAGGGCTTAGCACACCGGAAGTTGAGCAGCGGATTACAACAAAACTGAAGGCATACATCCCGGACCCTGTCGTCACTGTTGTGGTTGCCACGATTGACGGGAATCGCGCTTACGTCATGGGAAAGGTCATCCATCCTGGATCATTAATCATCAGCGGACCCATCACGGTACTACAGGCAATCAGCATTGTGGGCGGGTTCGACAAGTTTGCAGATGAAGACGATATCAAGGTTATTCGTGCAAAACCAGGTGGTCAGGAAGTTTTGCCGGTTGATTATAGCCACATTATTTCGGGAAAGGATATGTCCACCAATATACAGCTCCAAGCAGGTGATACCATTGTAGTACCCTGAGGGCGGCATCATGATGCACAACTTCATCCGTAAGTATGAATACCGAGAGACAGGGCTTTGTTAGTAGTTGTTAAATATTAGGCCGGTTCATCCGCGTCATATGAATTTCATATACAGCGTTTGTATAGCCCATCGGGAAATGGAGAACTCAGTTGATGATACGACGGAATGTCAGGTTATGCGTCATTCTGGTAACCCTTGTGTTCTTGCCGGGCCTGAACTGGGCTGACACTTGGCAACAAGCTGGTTCGGTCGGCGTTACGACGGAATACGATACTAACCCTACAATGGTCCCATCATACCGAACGGGTATATGGCAATATGTGTTTTCGCCAAGCTACACGCTAAAAAGAACGGGAGATATGAACGAATTGAAAGCAGGGATTGCCCTTCAGATATCGCGTTCGTCAAACATATTTCTGATCCAGAATCGCAACAATCCCAGCGCATTTCTTAATTGGGATCGATCGACTGATGCGGGTAAATTTGGTATCTCCGCGAAATATGATGAAATTTCTACACTCTTATCCGAGGTCGATATTTCAGGGCCGAGGCTTTCCGACAACACCCGCACATCCCGCACAATATCAGGCAACTGGGACAAGCCGCTGAGCGAACTTAGCACATTTTCTGTTGATGGATCATATCAAGGTGTTTCGTATAGTGGTGGTGCATATACAAATTATGCCACTCGATCCGGCAACATGATGTACAAATATGACTGGAGTGTACGTAGCAAGCCATACGTTAAGGTTTCCTACGTTGATTATGAACCGGCGAATATGAATTCAATTTTTCCACCCGGTCATGTTACAGATACCGCACTAGGCTTGAACTGGACAGCTTCCCAGTATCTGGGGGGCTCAGTGCAAGCGGGAACGGCTAACGTTAGCGACGCGGGAATGACAAGCACTCAATCCTTGTCAGTACAGTACACAGGCCAGAAGGCAGGTCTTGCTTTGAATGAAAGCCGTCAGATTGTAGCCACAGGGCTGGGCGGTTTTGCCATTGTTGACCAGGCAAATGGAAATTGGACTTATGCCCTAAACGAGACAAATAAATTCGGTGCCGATCTTGTGTGGCAACAGATTCACTATACAGACGAAGTGATTAGCAGCAGCACAGGCGCTTGGTTGCAGCACGATATCAATCCCTTTTGGGGGGCGCGAACATACTATCTTCATAGGGCTCTCTATCAGGTTGGGGTTGGTCGGGCCTACTCAGATACACTGGGCGTTACCCTCACATATACCAATCCGGGTTTCTGAATTTAGCGTAAAGTATATATATGTCTACCGATTACGAACTCACCTTGCATGATTACTTGATGATCATTCGCCGTCGCGCGCCCTATTTGGTCGGCATTTTTGTTGTAGTACTGTTGCTTTCAATTATTGTCGCGATCGCTACTCCGCCGACCTATCGTGCTACCGGAACTATCATGGAAGAGTCGCAACAGGTTCCTGACAATATCGTGCCCAACGCAATCAGAAATCAACTCGATGATCAGATCAATACGATTATGCAACGAGTCATGACTCGTGAGAGTTTGCTGCAGATTGAGAGCAAATACGGTCTCTTCAAGGAGAGCGCAGGCTCGATGACGACTGATGAATTGGTTGACAAACTGCGGAAACGCATCGTAGTTGAGGCGGTCAATTCCAGTGATGCCATTCGCACTAATCAGCAGGGCCAGCCGACAATATCATTCACGCTCTCGTTTGAAGACCGCAACCCTGATGTTGCATATGAGGTGGACAATGATCTCATTACAATTTTTTTGAACCGAAACATCAAAATGCGAAACGAGGGAGCCGCGGATACCACGGCATTTCTGACCAAGGAGGCTGAAGCACTGAGACTCGAGGTTGACCGCATGGAAAAGAAGATTGCTGCGTACAAACAGGAGAATAAGGATGCATTGCCGGAACAGCTGACTTTGCGCATGACCATGCTCAGCCGGGCCGAGAATGATTTGCAAGAAGTCGAGCGGGATTACAGGAGCACCAAGGAAGATATCCGTTCGCTGAATGTTGAGCTTGCTGCCGCCAAACAAGGCATGAGTGAGGGAAATCAAACACCCCAGAGCTTACCTGCTCTCAAGGCCGAATACGAAAGGCTCTCGGCTATCTACACAGATTCATACCCCGACCTCAGGATACTCAAGCGCAAAATCGAAGCGTTGGAAAAGACTTCCGATACGCCGGGATCCGGAATTGATGCAACAGATTCTTCCAGTCTGGCCGAGTACCGAATCCAGTCCAAAATTGCTTCAGACAATGCCCGGCTGAGTTCACTTGAACAGCAGAGAAAAATGCTGCAAGACAAGATCGCCGAAAACGAAGATGCGATGATCAAGACGCCCAAGGTGGAACAGGGCTTGAATATACTCACACGCGACCGTGACACTGCTCAGGCAAAGTACGAGGAACTTCGCAACAAGCAGATGAATGCCAAGATGGCTCAGGATTTGGCAAGTGAGAATAAGTCAGAGCGATTCACTTTGCTTGAACCGCCAATATTACCGCAGAAGCCGTCCAAACCCAATCGCGTGAAAATTTTTATGCTGGGCTTCCTGCTGGCAATCGTCTCATCGGGCGGCACAATCATGGCTTGGGAATCAATCGATAAGCGCATACGCGGAACCGAGGCGCTCGCACATGTGCTGGGATATCGGCCGTTGGCAGTAGTTCCCTACATCATTATTCCTGAAGAGGAGGAGCGCAGAAAACGCCTGCGCAAGCTGGCAATCAAAACTGCTGTTGTAGCGCTGATCGTAGCCTTGGTTGCAATACATTTTTTGTATATGCCATTGAATGTCATGTTTGTTAAGATTTTGGCCAGTTTAGGGTAGGGGGAAGTATGGAACGCATTAAACAGGCGATTGAAAAGGTCAAGAAACACCACAAAAGCGGTTCCAGCAACCATTTTGATTCACATCCAGATGGCAAGGTTGCAACATCGCCACATGCCTTTCAATCTATCGACGAGTTGGGGGAAATATCCTATGAGCACACCCGTGTAGTTAAACTGCGGGCAGAGCATCTGAAAACTGCCCGTATTGTTGCGTTCAACAAAAGCGACGCGACGAGCATGTGCTTCGATGTCCTGCGCACCCACGTCTTGCAAAAGATGGAAGAGAAAGGCTGGCGCACCCTGGCAATAACTTCGCCCGCTCAAGAGGCTGGAAAGACCGTGGTCGCCATAAACCTCGCAATGAGTATTGCCCAGCAAACCAACAAGACCGCCATGTTGGTAGATTTTGATCTTCGTCGCCCAAAAATTGGAGCTTATCTGGGGATTCCCATGGAGAAGTCGCTGAATGATCTGCTGGATGGTTCGGCTAAACTGCCGGAAGTGCTCGTGAATCCGGATATGCCAAGGCTGGTTGTGCTTGCAACCAAGACCCCGGTTAAGAAGTCAGCGGAAACGCTTTCTTCAAAAAAGATCGCGGACCTGATCAAGGATTTGCGCGAGCGCTATAAATCGCGCATTGTCATCTTTGATTTGCCACCCCTGCTGGTTACCGATGATGCCATTGCCTTGTTGCCCCAGATCGATTGCGTACTCATGGTGGTGGCCAACGGAATGTCTACCAAGCGGGAAATCGAAGACAGTATTCGCCTGCTACCGGCCGCAAACCTTATTGGAACGGTACTCAACAAGGCAGAAACCGAATCCACGGGTTATTACTATTACTGACCGGAATCGAATAGTGACTAGGCTTAAACTTCAAAGAATTGCTATTCGGTTTTTTTCAGGAACAACCATGATGTTACCAATGATTCCTCAAAGTTGATGCCATACTTGCCATCTTTGTAATTATTTCGTATTTCCTTTTGTCTTTTGTTTGCGGGTTCTTTTGAATAACTTCACGGGTATGGCAACCGCAATTTTAGGCTGACAGGTGTTCTCCGCTGTTTCAGCGGCGATTCAAACCCCACAATACTAATATCAAAATCAGTTACGGTTAGGATTGGTATGGGATTGCCGCTGGCTGTATGAAAAAATAAGGCCTGTACTGTCGGTGCGGTTACGGAGCGAGACCGATCCATGGAACTGATCGGCAATGCTTTTTGCGATTGCCAAGCCCAGGCCGCTGCCCATTTGTGTATTGTTGGGCAATCGGTAAAAAGGATCAAAGACACGCTCAAGCGCTTCCTCCGGGATTCCCGGACCATTATCGATGACTTGCAGAATCGCATCGCCATTTTCGCAACCAATGCGAACGGTAACTTCGCCGCCGTCCGGGGTGTAGCGTAACGCATTATCAACGGCATTGCGCAGCATGAGCTTGATCGCCGACTTGTCGGCATCTATACGCACGGTCGATTCTTCAGATAATCCCAAGTCGATATTTTTTGCATCGGCAATCGGCATGATTTCTTCGATGACAGTCAGTGCCACAGTTGTTAAATCTACCGGATGAAGACTGGCAACACTTGCTTGTTGCCGCGTCAGATCGAGTAATTGGTTCAGAAGGTGACGTGAGCGTTCCAAACCATCCTTAAGCGGAACAAATCGTTCTTTGCTGATAGCGTACGAACCGGTTCTTTCTATGTTTTGCGCCTGCAATGACAGGGCTGTCAATGGTGAGCGCAATTCATGTGCCGCGTCGGCAATGAAACGGCGATGCGATGCATTCATCTGATTGATGCGTTCCAGTAAACGGTTGATTGCGTCCAGAAATGGAGCTACTTCATCGGGGATTTCGCTGGTTGGCAATAGTGACAGTCGCGCTTCGTTTTGTGTATCAATGACTTCAGCAAGTTTGCGTAGCGACGTCAATTCTGCCTTAAGGATTTGCCGTAAAACGATAATGAGTATTGGAATCAATATCAGCAAGGGCAAAAGGGCCAGAAGCGCACTGTCACGAGCCATGATATTGCGTACCCTTGCCTCCTGCGCAACGGCAATGTGGTTCCCTGAGAATGTGGTGTAGTAGACGCGCCAGCTCAGACCATCGATCTCAACAGTTTGAAATCCAGTTATTAAATTAGCGGGCAATTTGAGCAATGGGGGAAGCGAGAATGGCGATGGAGTAAATGGCTCTACCACAATGCGCTTTGGATCACGATCCATTGATTCTATTACGTATTCTTCATGTAGTGGAGTTGGGTAAGTGACAACCAACAGGGCAACTTGGTACAACGAGTCGTCTTGAAATTTTTGCGCCTGGTTAAATGCAATCCAGAATGAAACACCGTATGCGATTAGGCTCATGCCTAATATGGCAAAGCTAAGCCCGACAAACAATTTGTTCTGAAGTGAACTCTTCATTTGTTGTGGTTCACCATCCAGCCTGCTCCGCGAACATTCTTAATGGCATCAGCACCGAGTTTTTTACGGATCCCATGTATCAAAAAGTCCACTGCGTTACTTTCAACTTCCTCATTCCAGCCATAGATACTTTCCTCTAATTGTGATCGCGTTAATATCGTGCCGGAACGCAGCATCAAGGCTTGCAACAGGGAGAATTCTCGTGCGCTAAGCAGACAAGTCAGGTTCCCTTTAAATGCTTCGTGCGTGGCAGGATTAAGACTAATGATACCGTTACTGAGTAACGAAGCTGCTTGACCACCTTGGCGTCGCAATGTGGCACGCAAACGCGCAAGTAATTCATCAAAATCAAAAGGCTTGGTTAAATAGTCATCGGCACCCAAATCCAATCCCTTGACACGGTCGTCCAGCGCATCCCTCGCGGTGATAATGATCACAGGGATATTGTCATTATTGGTACGCAATTTTTTCAGGACTTCAATTCCATCTTGTCCGGGTAGACCTAAATCTAGCAAAACCGCTTGATGTTCTGAATCACTCAGCACGCGTAAAGCAGTCTCACCATCTTGTACCCAATCCACCGCATAAGCTGCATCGCGCAAAGCCACGCACAAAGCGTCTCCTATCATCGGGTCGTCTTCAACCAATAAAATACGCATGTGAATTCCCAGTTACGACAAATTAATTGAATAGACGCCTACCCGACCCCTCCTGCTGATTCTGACAAGTGCATATTGGAAATCCCGGCGATTGCCTAAGCTATAAAACCTGCGTCTTGCTTTCAGGTTAAAAATCGCATTCGCTATATATGGTTCTGCATTTTCCCGCACCCAGCTCGAAATATTCTGAATGGTTAGTTTGGCAGCTCAATTTGGGGGTGGAACTGATCCTGTTTATAGCCCAAGTAAGGCAACTTGCGAACGACAAACATCATTTATTCTATAAGGATATCTTGCCGAATAACAGCTTTGCAGCTAAACCGCCTCTGAAAAAGGCAATTCCCGGCACCGTCCCTGTCAAACATGGGTTGTCGATCAGTTTAACGCTTCTCGCAGAAAATATTGGCATCCCATTCATTTAAGGAACAGCCATGAGGTGCCTAGGTATTGCCCCAAATTGATGACATATTTGCCATCTTTGTAGTTAACTGGAATTTCCTTTGTTTTCTGTTTAGGGGTTCGTTTGAACAGCTTCATGCCCTTATGGGCCCGAATCATGAGTTGCCCCACAACCGGTTCAGATCGAAAGAGTAGTGCATTACCGGTTGGTAGAGCTTGTGCTCCCAGGGAAATCATCAGACTGGACGAAGAGGTAATGGGTGCCCCATCCGTGCTTTGCACGGCCACACTAGCATTGTATGTTTTGATGCTGATCATGACATCATGCAAGACAACCGGTAGATTGCCGATATTACCCATGGCTGCCTGTGTGCGAGGTGTATCGATGGTGTAAATTCCCTTTGTCCAATTGTGTCGAATCTCCCCGGTGTCGGACACCACCTCGGTGGCATCGTTTGCTATCACGGACTGGTTGAAATTCCGGATGACAACGGCCCCCGGTGGTATTGTTCCTTTCTTTAGCCAGGGCAGCTCGGGTACCTCAGGCATTACAATGACCAGCTTGCCCTTCTCGGAGGCGGTACGGGCTGCCATGCTCGTGTCAGGCGAGATCGTCTGATAGAACATCTGTTCCCTGTCGGGGACAAGGGCATAGGTGGTTTCGGCTTCCTTGACGTGTCCTTGACGGTAGAGCAGCGAGGCGGCCGGCAAGGTAGCGATCAGGGCCGGGTCATTGAACGCCTGCCAGTTGGATGGCTTGCCGGCATCGTTCAGTGGTTCCTGCGCATAGGCGTACAGCATGACGGCATCCCAACCTTGCAGCCTGGCAGCGCTGGCAATATACAGGGGGCTGGAATGCCGGTCCGGGACGGGGAATGGTGACACATTCCATTCAGTAACAGTCATCGGTTTGCCGGCAACTTGCGCCATGCTTAACCAGTTGACCATGTTGCTTTCCTTCAATGGATTTTTATCCAGTTCACGAGCCCCGCCATAGGCGTGAGCATCAATCATGTCTCCGGCCGTGAGAGCGGGCAGGGAATATACAGGGTCGTCACCCCAAGTGCTGGTTGTAACGATGGGTACCTTTACCCCCAAGCGGTGCAGGTCGGAAATCATGTCGATATTAAATCGGTGTTCGAGATCGTTCAAAAACAGTTTTGAGGGTCCCGGTTCCCAGGAACGCCATGTTTTCTCGACAGGCAGGCCATATTTGATGGCAAATTCCTTTGCCAAATTCATGTACAGCAGGCTATGCAGCGGCACATGTTTGTCCGGCAAGAGCATATTGCCGAAGTGATGGGTAATGTCATTCTCGTTGGTGATCAGTACTGCCATGATGGCGGGCTCATTCTTGTAGGCCACATCTGTATAGGCATTGACATGGTTCAGGTAGGCTTCGTTGAAACGTTGCATGGCCTGCTCTATGGTCGGGTTTACGTAGTTATAGCCCTTCAGGTCGGCAGTCTTCCCTTTTTTACGGATTTCATCGAAACCATAGATATGATCGTCCAAGGTAAGCGCCCGTTGAACATGCAGATCCAGCCAGACATAAATTCCTTCATCCTTGAGGCACTTGATCCACCAGTCCAGTTTTTTCATGGATACAGGGTCCAGCGTCTGGGTATCCACCGCGTCCTTACCGAAGATGTTAGGGTTGACCCAAGGTGAATCGAAGTGGTGGATGCGAACCAGATTGAAGCCCAGCGCCGAAATCCGTTTGGCCTGTCGTTTTACGTTATCTCTGGAAGTGCCGAACAATGCACGAGCTGCAAGATTAGTGCCCCAAAAACGTGCGGGTGTGCCATCTTGGTATACCAGCGATCCATCCTTAATTTTTACAAAACCGCGGCGACCGGCCGGTTTTTCACCGGCATTGAGGAAAGAGAGGTCAACCGGAGAGATTCGCCAGTCCAGATTGCTCTTTGGCCAATGCGTTATATCCTTGTCGATTACAATTTCACTCTGAATATTGTTGCTTGCAATTGCTGATGTGATAAAAGGCGGGAACGATATCGGTTGCCAAACTGATAACTTGAGAAATGATAGCCCAATAAAAATTAAGACAGTAGCCGCGGATCTATTAAAAGCGGTTATTGAAGTTTTTTCTGTGTTCATTCAGGCGTAATTTCTTCGCACCATCTGCGCGTAAGCCACGCCTAGCCCGGCAACGGACCAGTACACAATCGGAATGACAGTAATACTGCTTACCGTAAAAATGATAAACAGGATGGCCAGTAGCGTGGCGAGCAAAACTCTGCCAAGCAGGTGTTCTTCACTGTCCTTATCAGGAATCAAGCGCATGGCGCGGTGGATGCCAAATAGCGTCAATGCAAAGAAACTGACAAATAGCCCGAGCCCCACTACTCCATTTTCCAATGCTATACCGATGTAGCTGTTAACAACATCAATGATGCCTTGACCTTGACGCATGGCCTCCATTTCAGGGGTGTCGAGCGGGTCAATAGAACCGAACCAAAAATTGCGTTTAATAACGATCATTGAATTGGTGATCAGTTGCTCACGGTAATCGATATTTTCCTTCTCTGTGTTTCCAATAAATGGCAACAGGTTAATTACTCGTTGACCTTCTGGCAATATTGAGACTATGGACAAAGCGAGTATTGTCGCTAAAGCCATGCTCATCAGTCGAGGAACAGGGTTGCGTCCAGTGGCTATAAATAAAACTAACAGCAAAACAGCGCCCAACCAAGGGCCTCGCGACAAAGAGGCGATTAAACCAACAAGCACTAACAACAACCCTAACTTACGTATGAGCTTATTCCTAATGGATTGAGATATAAACAGATAGAAGCCGAACCCTACAACCATAAGATAACCAAGAGCAATAGCTTGCCCTGCCGTAACTGTGGCCCTAAGCATTCCATTCCGATCAAGGTAGGTTGTCTCCGCTTTCAGTTTAAAAAGGGATACCCAAGCTGAATAAAGCATCCAATGTTTGTAGAACTCAAATGCGGCTAATGCCGCAACAACCATGATCGCTAATACAAAACTCAGCAGGGCATCACGAAATTCTTGCACCCGTTTCAATGATCGGCTAACGACAAAATAGGGAAGGAATACATCCGTAAACAGGTAAAAAGCTGCACGCAAGGTATTCGTGAAGTTGCCATCACGCAACTGGAGCAAAGTAGTGAGCAAAAGAAAGGCGGTTAACACCTTGTCTGGACCGAGACGTCCGAATGCGGGGTTGTTGCCTTGGTGATTTAAAACAAAAAATGCAGGAAGTAAGATAAATAGTGAAAGAATTCTTGCGTGAGTGAGTTCGAAAAAAAAATTCACCAAGCCTGCTCCGGGAATCGCAATAGTCGCCACGGGCAGAACAAACAATAGAAAAAAATAAAGCGCAGGTGGGTTGGTCTCTTGCCGATTCGAGTAGAGCAATAACGGTATTGCAATGAATGTGTATACCCAAAAGTTATTTGCAAGAAAGGCAGTCAGCGTCAATGCGATCCAAAGATTACGTCTTCTTGCAAAGTCTGCAGTATTTATAATGGTGCATGCAAAAGGACCTGCAAAAGAAAAAACGGTCGTGGCAATAACGATAATAGCGATCAGTGATCGTATATGTTCAGGCATATCGGATATATTTCACTATAACTTTTTGAGCTTGCCGGATAACAATTGCAATTGCCAAATAGGATTATGCATGAATAAATTGGCTGGGTGGCGACTATTGGTTTTACTGTTATTTAGAGAAACACAGAAAATGTATCATTAGGTTCGTGAAGCCTGTCATGAAATGGCACAATGATGTGTATGATTGGCATTTATTAATAACATGAACAAATATTTAACCCTGTCAATAACCAACGATGCGAGCAGATTCTATCGCCTATTTTGAAAGCTTATCCTGAATTTAAATGACCTTATGGGCAAAATCAAAAGATGGCAAATACCTGGATCGTTATCGTAAATTATCGTACAGCTGAATTGTGTATTGACTGTTTACGCTCACTTTCTACGCAACTTGCAGATCTGAGAGGCGGGCGCGTAGTGGTGGTTGACAACAACTCAAACGATGGTTCAGTGGAGAAATTGAATTTTACTATTATGAGCGAAGGATGGTCGGGATGGGTTAGCTTGACAACACTCAATCACAATGGTGGTTTCGCTTACGGTAACAATGCCGGAATTCGGGCGGCATTCGCATCAGTTGATCTAGTCGACAATATAATATTACTCAATCCTGATACCATTGCGAGGCCAGGTGCGGTCAGGAAGCTCGTCATATTTCTGGACCAGCATCCACGTGTCGGGATTGCCGGTAGTATGCTGGAAAATAAGAATGGTGGCATCGAACGTTCTGCGCATCGCTACCATTCCCCCTTGAGTGAACTGAATGCCGGTGCTCGTTTGGGCCTGTTGACCCGATTGTTGCGGAGATACGTCGATAGAGAGATTTCTGTTGAAGAAGCGCAAGAATGCGACTGGGTTTCAGGTGCTTGTCTGATTGTGCGCCGCGAAGTTATTGAAAAGGTGGGGTTTATGGATGAAGGGTACTTCCTTTACTTTGAAGAAGTAGATTTCTGTCGCAAGGCACAGCACGCAGGGTGGGAATGCTGGTATGTACCGGAATCGAGGGTGATGCACCTCGAGGGTGCATCCACAGGCATAAACAGCTCAGCGAAAAGAAGGGCAAAATACTGGTACGACTCACGTAGACGATATTTTGTTAAACACTACGGTACCATAGGACTCATTGGTGCCGATCTGCTCTGGGCTATTGGACGGCTCTCGTTCCTGTTGCGCAGAACCTTGCATATGGGCGCTCGAGGTAATAATAATGATCCTAAGTGGTACATGTTTGATCTGCTTTGGGGTGATCTATGGGCGATCTTGAAGAGCATGTGAGCTCCTCACACAATATGAAGCTACCATGAATATTGGAGTTGTCGTTATCGGACGCAATGAGGGAGAACGTCTGAGAAGATGTTTGAAATCTGTTAAGGAGATCATCAAGCAGGTCGTGTATGTTGATTCTGGTTCCACTGATGGTTCGGTGATAATGGCGCAGTCTATGGGCGTTCAAGTGCTCGAGTTGGATACTAGTATTCCATTCTGTGCAGCCCGTGCTCGTAATGTTGGTTTTACTCAATTGATACATAATTATCCCAATGTTGAATTTGTACAATTTCTGGATGGAGACTGCGAGATTATTCAAGATTGGCTGCATGTAGCTGTCCAGGCCCTATCAAGCCGGCCGGAAGTCGCCATTGTTGTTGGTCTATTAAACGAACGTTATCCTGAAGCTTCAATCTACAACCGCGTCGGCGAGGTGGAATGGAATTTTTCCGGCATAGGCGAAGTAAAGTCGGTCGGTGGCGTCTTTATGGTTCGGCGCAAAGCTTTTGAAAATGTAGGTGGCTTTAATATAACACTGACAGCAGGGGAAGAACCCGAACTTTGTCATCGACTCAGCCAACGGAAATGGATATTCCTGCGCCTCGATCGTAGGATGGCGCTGCATGATCTTGCGATGACACAGTTCAGCCAGTGGTGGACTAGGCAGGTGCGCAATGGCTATGGGAGTGCCTATGTTGGAGAGCATTTTGGCCTGCCCAAATACAAACGTAACAACTTACGCGTAAAAATATGGACATTGTGGTTGATTTCAATTCCCCTTGTAGGAGTTGCCATTGGGATCGTATTTGGTGTGTCGCTGGCTTTGTTATCGGTCATTTCAATATTGGCAATCTGGCCTGCTCAAGTTTTACGCATTGCAGTTTTAAATGTTCACAAGGTGAATTCCCGTTCGCTAGCGCTTGCTTATTCATTTTTTGTCATGACTGCCTACTTTCCACAAATGGTAGGTCAGGCAAAGTACTTTGTGGATCGCATGCGTAAACGCACGAATCGTCTGATTGAATATAAGAGACCACGCCATTTTCAGTGAATCAAAAGTACTGCGGATTTTTTGCAAGTCACCGTTTTGCTGTAATAAATGGTGATCAAGCATGGCAAACGGGCAAGCTTTGATATCCTTTTAGGCAATTCATATGCGAAAGTCAATTTTGCCTGTTTGGGATTATCGATTTGATCATAGAGCTGATAGGCGATAGGGTAGACTTGCAAAATAGACATTATTTAGATCATCTTGGCTCCTCAATGGCAGTACTGAAAGGCCACTTGAACTTTGGTCTATCGAAATCTATATACAGGAGCTCGATCCCTTATCTGGCATTTTGGCAACATAATTTATTCATGCTCGCGGTCATGATTGGTTCGCACTCTGCGCCAAACAGTCACGATTGAGTATCGTGACAACGACGGTCGCGTCCCTGTGGTAGGTGATAATGTTATTCTGCTTATATGCACAGCATATTGGGGATGACCATGCAGGAAATAATTGCAGATACGGTAAGAAGTTGATCACCCTTTGCAATATGCCATCTGGATATCTGCATCTGGTATCCCGGCATGCATTGGCCAGGGGCATGAAAATGCTACGTCCATTGCCAACGATATTTAGGATATTCCGACTAGTTTGAGAAAAACTGATATTGAATAGCGTTTAAGTATAAGCGTGATGGCAGTGCCAGAGACAAAATAAAAGGTAAAATTAAGTCAGCAAGCTGGTTTAAACTGAAAATTTCCGGGGTTCATAAGCTATGGCATATATGATTCATCCCCTTTCCGATGTGCAAACAAAAAACATTGGAGCAGACACCAAAGTCTGGCAGTATTGCGTGATTTTTGCAGGCGCCAAAATCGGTGCGAACTGCAACGTTTGCGCGCACGTCCTAATCGAAGACGATGTAGTGATCGGCGATAATGTAACGATAAAAAGTGGCGTGCAACTTTGGAACGGGATGCGAATCGAAGACAGTGTCTTCATCGGCCCCAACGTGACTTTCACCAATGATTACTTTCCTCGCGCCAATGTGCGGCCCGATAAATTATTACAAACCACAATCAAGGCGGGAGCCTCGATTGGCGCGAATTCGACGATATTGCCCGGCGTTACGATTTTTGAAGGCGCGATGGTTGGAGCAGGTTCTGTGGTCACACGCAACGTACCGCCCAATGCGATTGTCCATGGTAACCCAGCCAGGATTTTCGGATATGCAAACGCGACATCAGTACAGATATCTAACAAGCAATCGTTCGATGAACGTAAGCCGCCATACGCAGACACGACCAATGTGCGTGGTGTCACAATTCATAAGTTTCCTTTGATCAAGGACATCAGGGGAAACCTCACGGTGGGTGAATTTGAGCAGCACATTCCGTTTGTTCCGAAACGCTACTTCATGGTGCTCGACGTTCAAAGCAAGGAAACACGGGGTGAACACGCTCATCGGGAATGCCATCAATTATTAATTTGTGTGCGCGGAAGTTGTGCGGCGGTGGCAGATGACGGCATAAATCGCACGGAAGTAATGCTGGATTCTCCTGACAAAGGCCTTTACTTACCTCCGATGATATGGGGCATCCAGTATAAATATACGGCAGATGCACTCCTCTTGGTATTTGCATCTCACCATTATGATCCTGCTGACTATATTCGCGATTATTCAACCTATATTCGGACAGTTAGAGGGTAATGGAATATCGCAATCATGCTTTAGGGCGACGCGAATAATTGCGAATCTGTTGAGGTTATGTTGAGCTGTTTATCATGATAAAGAAGAGGAATATATTTAACTTATATGGATAATAATTTTGAAATTTTCCCATATGAACCAATGCACCGCCAGGATTGGGATAAAGTGGTTAAAGAGTCGAAGAATGGCAATTTTCTTCATGTGCGTGACTACATTGATTATCACGCCCATCGTTTTAATGAGCGTTCGGTCGTTATTAAGAGGCAATCCAAGCCGGTTGCCGTATTCCCATGCAACCGTGTATCAGACCAACTGATAAGTCATGATGGGTTAACTTACGGTGGCCTGATCTATGGCGTTGACCTTCGGGCGGCAGACGTATTGGAATTGTTTCTACATTTGGTACAGTACTACGAACAAGCAGGGATCAAGACGATGCGATACAAGGCTATTCCGCATGTCTTTCATTCGTACACCGCCGAAGAAGATCTTTACGCGCTCTTCAGATTAAATGCAAAACTGTATCGCCGGGACATTTGTTGTGTCATTCCGATGGACAAGAGGTTGAGATTTGCCAGGTTGCGTAGAAGCAATATCGAGAAAGCAAAAAGTGCTGTCCTTGAAATTCGTGAAGGCGTTTTTTTTGAAGCATTTCATCAGCTACTTACCAGCGTAGTAGGCAAGTTTGGAGCAAAGCCTGTCCATTCGGTGGATGAGCTTAAACTTTTACAGAGCAGATTCCCCAATTCCATTAGATTGTTCGGCTCATTTAAAGGGGAGCAGCTATTGGCGGGCGCCCTGGTCTATGACTTTGGTCAAGTGGCGCATGTGCAATATGTTGCCAACTCTGACGAAGGGCGCGAAGTCGGGGCGCTGGACTTTATCATTGGCCATCTTATTGAGAACGTGTTTTCATCAAGGCGATATTTCAGTTTCGGCTCATCTAACGAACAAGAAGGGCGATACTTGAACGAGGGATTGATCTTTCAAAAAGAGGGCTTTGGCGGTCGGGGGGTGGCACAAGATTTTTATGAGTTAGATCTTTCAGAATCAGAATGAGATGGATAGCAAATTATGATTGTTCCTTTTCTTGATTTAAAAGCAGGCTATCTTGAGTTACAAGCCGAAATCGATGCAGCGATCAAACGTGTCCTCGAATCAGGCTGGTACATCCTGGGCGCAGAAGTAGCGAACTTTGAGCGTGAATATGCCGCCTACTGTGAAGCAAATCATTGCGTTGGATTGGCCAGTGGGCTGGATGCGCTACATCTCGCCCTTCTGGCACTGGGTGTCGGTGCAGGTGACGAAGTCATTGTGCCGAGCAACACTTACATCGCAACCTGGCTGGCGGTCAGCCAGTGCGGTGCAACACCAATCCCGGTTGAGCCGAACCCGGCAACTTACAATATTGACCCGGAACGCATCGAAGCAGCGGTTACTCCCCGCACTAAAGTCATTCTTCCCGTTCATTTGTACGGTCAACCTGCGGCCATGGATCCGATTCTGGGGATTGCGCACAAACATGGCTTGAAAGTGCTGGAAGATGGGGCACAGGCGCATGGTGCGCGCTATAAAGGCAAGCGCATCGGCGCGCATGGAGACGTGGTGGCCTGGAGTTTTTATCCCGGCAAGAATCTCGGTGCATATGGCGATGGTGGGGCAATTACCACGGATGATGCAGAAATCGCCGAGCGCGTCCGGGTTCTGGGCAATTATGGTTCACGGGTGAAATATGTGAACGATGTGCGGGGCTTCAACAGCCGTCTGGATCCGATTCAAGCCGCTGCATTGCGCGTCAAACTCAAGGTGTTGGATGAATGGAACGGAAGGCGTACTGAAATTGCGCACCGCTACCAAACTGAACTGGCGGACACCAATCTGACACTGCCCTTCGTGCCTGACTGGGCGGAACCCGCTTGGCACTTGTATGTAATTCAAAACCCGCAGCGCGATGACTTGCAAAGGAAATTGAGCGAAGCCAACATAGGAACGCTGATCCATTACCCTATCCCACCCCATCTCCAGCAGGCGTATGGTTCATCGGGTTACGAAAGGGATCGGTTTCCCATTGCTGAACAGCTTGCCAGACAAATGCTCAGCTTGCCAATGGGACCTCACTTTACTTTGGAGCAGCAGATCTCTGTAATTTCTCAATTAAGATCGAATCAGTAATGCAAGTTCAACAGACCAATCGCACAAGTTTCTGGTATCTCGCCAAGGCGCTTATGGTTGTTTGGCGTCGGTGGTGCCGCTTGAGGCGCATATGGCGGGATTTGTTTTTTCGAATCGAGGCAACAGCCAGTCTTAATGCTTTTCATTGCGGCAACGGTTTGCGAATTGATGCGCCGGTTAGAATTGGTATCAGAGGGGGTGCTCTGGATATCGGAAACGATGTGTGGCTTGGATGGTACGCGGCAACAAAGCAAGGGAAGGGAACTATCCTGTTACAGCCACGATTGGCAGATTCAGTTATTGCCATTGGCGCGTACACTCAAATCAGTAACAATGTATCCATAGTCGCTCTCGAAAAAGTCAGTATAGGAACCCATTGTCTAATCGGAGAGATGGCATGGATAACCGACTGCAATTTCCATGAGATCGAGCCCAGTAAAAGAGACGCTGGTGTCGGACCAATAAAGCCCGTCAATATTGGTGACAATGTCTGGATTGGAAGCCGTGTAATGATTTTGCCAGGAGTTGAAATTGGTAACAATACTGTAATCGGGGCCGGCAGTGTCGTCACTAGATCTATCCCGTCAAATTGCCTAGCAGTGGGCGTCCCCGCCAAGGTCATACGTCAGATATGACGGCATCCAGAGAAAGCCGATTTGGGCACATCTTAAAATCGAGTTCACTGCTGGGTTTTGCCTCTCTGATGAATGTATTGCTCGGAATTATCCGGGTCAAAGTACTGGCAGTACGTCTGGGACCGGCCTTCTTCGGTACGGTGTCGCTATATACAAATTTCATCAATACGATAGGTTCGCTAACTTCGCTGGGCATCGGGCATAGCGCTGTGCGGGAAATTGCTGCTGCGTCAAAGTCAGGTGACGAACGGGGAGTTGCGCGCAAAGTCGCGATATTACATCGAGTGGTTTGGGTAACAGGCATCTTCGGCTTGATCGTAACGGCAGGGTTGGCCGCTCCCGGTAGTTATTGGATTTTTGGAAATTATGACCATGCGTGGGCCATTGCCATCCTGGCAGTGATAGTGCTTATAAACCAGATTCAAGCCGGGCAGGGTGCACTCCTTTCCGGGTTGCGTCGTATTGGTGACATGGCCCGGATGAACTTTATTGGCGGGGTATTAAGCACGGCTCTTGCCATCGTGCTGTTATTGCTACTCGGCGAAAAAGGGATCGTCCCTTTTCTGATTGCGGTTGCTATTGGCCAGTTGGCAGCCAGCTGGTGGTATGCAAATAGGATTAAACTGACAAGTGTCAGTGTCACATGGCGGGAATGTTATTTGGAATCACGAGAGATGGTGCATTTGGGGTTGTCGATCGTGGTATCAGGGGTCGCTGGAACCTTGTCATCACTGCTCGTCCTGACTATTCTTCGAAAATTTTCGGGGGAATCTGCTGTGGGCCTGTATCAGTCTGCCCTAACGATTAGCAGTATCTACGTGGGATTTATATTGCAGGCAATGAGCGGTGAATACTTCCCAAGATTGGCAGGGGTTGCCGACGATCGTATTTTGCGCAATCAGGCCGTGAATGAGCAGACTGAGATGGCCATGTTGTTAGCGGTTCCAGGTTTGGTGGCTATCCTTGTCGTGGCGGATATTTTAATACCTATTTTGTATTCTACGCGGTTTGACGGGGCAACTGAGATCCTGCATTGGCAAGTATTAGGGATGCTTGGAAGTGTCATCAGTTGGCCTCAGGGGTTTATTTTGATGGCGCGCTCGGACAAGACTGCTTTGTTATTCAGCGAGTGGACAATGTCGGCGATTTTGGTGATATTAGTTGGATTGGGGGTTTATTATTTTAATTATGTCGGCGCAGGGATGGCCTTTGCGGCCAGTTCCTTCTTGCATGTTGTGTTGATCGCATGGATTGTGAGGACGAGACACGATTTTTCTTTAAACAAGTCGACTGGCAATATCATCCTGGCGGGCTTATCGTTAGTTGCGATTTCATTTGGAGTGACATTCACGCCCTTCCCAATCTGGAAGCACTTGTTTGGCATACTAATATTGTTCATTGCTTCGGCATGGTCTTTGCATGGGATAATAATTCGATTGGGGTATCAACACTTTATGAATATATTACAAAAGTTCATCGGACGCCGTGCTTGTCTGAAGTTTGATTGGGCTTTATCAAGATTTTATCGATAACTTCCAAAGTAGCTCGAGGGATCAAAGACGTTTTTTATTAATCACTTGGTCAACTTTTTTGACTAGCAATAACCAGAAAATAGTTATTGAGAAAGCAATTTAGTGTCTGCTGGCGAAACTCGCATTCTGATCTTCAATTGCAAATCGTCAAGGAACTGATATCGGCGCCGGTAAAGTGCTCTTTTTCTCGCAGGGATTTCTTCGGTTGTCCGCTTTTGAATTCGCGACGGCAAATGGTAGAAGCCGCCGGTTTCGTCTTTGATCCCGCCATGCTCCAGCCATATTTCATCATAAGTGCAAAGCTTTTTTGCTCTTGATAACCAGTGTGAGCTGCGATGAGCGTCATCAGAAACGCCCAAAATTTCTTCGCATCCAACCACACTGCCTAACATTATCAGGACATCCAATAGAAAATCACGTGGTCGAATTCCATATAAAATCTTGGTGAGGTCTTTGTAAAGTTCAGCCCTATTCCTCCCGTCACCCTGCAAATTGCCGATAATGATCTGCAACTTTTCCGGGGTTCCTGATACCAGAAACATAGCGGTATAGATTCTATCTATTCCATAAAACAGACTTAATCCAATTTCTCCCTCTGGTCGCATCCAGCTAGGACGGTCAATGACGACCCTGAGGAGTTCATCTCCAACATTAAACTTGATGAGTTCAAAACTCCCATCAGATGGCAGATTAAGAAAAGTGATATGGCTTTTGACAAGCTGATAGTGGTTTGCGATCATGCTCAATCTCTTATTTAGAGACCAATAGCGGTTAACATAAGGACGGAATATAAATTGTCGTAATGGATAACTGATAAATTCCTCTTGTAATAATTGGTTGTTACGCGGCTTCAGAAAAAGATCAATTTGGTAATAGATGGACATAAGATAGCAAAACAGGATATGGGTAGATAATTTGCTAATAAACTGCCAATCAGCTATTACTGAAAATTCACTCAACGGTTGCCCGGTATGGGCCGCATGGCTTTTTCCTAATGCGGTAACCAAGGCGACCAAATAGGAGTAAGGACTCCCCGCATAAACAACGGTCAACCATATGACAAAAAAATAAAACAACGCGAACGAAATGGATAGGTCGGAAATATATTTAACATAGATCAATAAAATTGAAATCAAAATAAAAAGCAACCCTAGAGCGTCTTTACTCGCCGCTCTTTTTTTCATGGCGGGATTTTTATTTAACATAACTGGCCCCTTCATAATTCTTTATTAGTGACGCATTTTTTTCTTTTAACTAAAGTCTGCGTTCGATCAGCGGGATTTGTGAACTTACCCCTGTAATCGTCCGTACTTCATAAGGCTCTTATTATCGGGTTTCCTCAACTATACAGTAACTAATTTTGCTCGAATTGCATGGGCTGGTTCAACTCAGCACCGATTGAAATATTTTGCGGTTGCAGTACGTCGGCCAATCAATCTCCTCGTGCATCGCATGGCGCCGTATTCCAAACTATATTCCATACAAACCTTACAACCGTCGGACATTTAGCGAGCCGCAATACTTGGTGCCGCGATCCGAGTGGAAGGTCATCTACAACTCCAGCCTTCTCTTGAGCCATCCCTTCCGTAGCGTATCGGTCACCTGGCGGGACAACCTCTGTTTTGCATTAATTCCTTGAAGTACTCATTTATTATAAACATACTCTTCCTTATCCAGTTTGATTACAATACCTATTTAAAGTATCTTTTTAAGTTGCTTAGGCTTATATTAGGTGAACCGTGGAACCCAAGGAAGTGTACCGTTTTAGCTTGGGATAAATGAACGGTGGACAGTAATCGAGGAGAATCTGGACGTGGCTCATTGAGCAGATATATACTCCGTCAGTCTACTAATCTAGCTGATCGCCAATACAATCCGTTATCATTGAAATTGTCGAAATGCACTTCCGATGAATCTACCAGCTATCAAAGGCTTCAAACAGGCTCAACCTGAACGGGTTGAATAAATCTGGGCTCCACTAACCATCGCGAGGGTAGAGTCAAAAAATGAAAGTGAAAATAATTTCTTGCTGGTTTGCCAATTCCTATGGCGATTACAACAACGGACTTCGCTTGGGGCTTGAACGTTGTCTGGGTGAAGAGGTTGGAGTCATTGCATCAAACTGCGGATGTGGAGATCCTTCGGAAGTAAATCGCCAATTTATGAATAGCCGTTGTGACTATTTCGAGTCACCACATTTAATAAAATATCACAGTTCGGTAAACCCGATAAAGCGTTGGCTTCGCAGCCAAGGTAATCAGCTGATACAGCGGGTACGTGCCAAACGATATCTGAATCGGACTGGTGATGCCGCCGTGTTGCATTTCCAACAGACCTTAAATGCCTACGGCTCCATGGCTCTTTTCAACTGGCTTTCGATGCCATCAAATGCGGCGCGTGTTGTAACCGTACACGAACTGGACATTCATCAGCGTGACTATCCGCAGACCAATTTAAAGTATAACTTGGCAGACCGGATCATCGTTCACACTGATGCGCTGAGACAGGAACTCATATCTCTAGGTGTCGAGAGCGAACGGATCGATATTGTGGAGCATGGCGCTGATATTGGACCGATTTCCAGCGAGACAAGAGAAGGGATTATCTTCTATGGTGGGCACCATCTCTATAGTGGTAAGGGTCTGGAAGTACTTTTCCAGGCTATGGCACTTTTAAAAGAACGCTTGGGGCCGAATACCCCCCTGCTGAAGATCCATGGCCACTACTGGCCAACTGATTATCGACTTCAACTTGCATCCGAAGCCGGAATCACGGAAAACGTTCGCTGGCTGAACCAAATTAGTCTTGAAGCAACCATTTCGGAGTATCAAAGATCATTGCTTTGCGTGCTACCTTACACAGGAAGCTTCGCGGGCTTCCCGGCAGTGAATGCAATGGCCAACGGCCTGCCGGTAATTGGAACACGTTGCGCTGGCCTGCCGGAGCATCTCGGCGATGCTGGTACCTGGGTCGAAATGAACGATTCGGAGGGGCTCGCCAATGCAATCAGCGATCTTCTCAGTAATGAAGTGCTTCGGCACAATATCGCGGCCAAAGGCAGGGAACGCGCAGAAGCGCTATTTAGCTGGGATGCCATTGCACGGAAGACTCTAGGCTCATACGAAAAGGCGATCCGCAGCAAAGAACAGCGCAACGCCAAGGGTGCGCTGTAAAAAAATTTGTGTACGATCGGCTATTCGGCAGCGGACCGCCACCTCACAATTGCCTCAAACATCTTTACATTACATGAGGACCACTATGCTCACAGTGCGCCAAGCGGGCCGAAATGCTCAGAATTTTCCAGGCAAATTGGCATTCCGGGCGCGCTTAAACTGACAACTATCGACAATATTCCTTAGCAATAAGAAGCAAAATTGTTCAAAAATTTGAGATCAAGCTTGTATGATTATTTTGTGATGATTGGGCACAAGGAACTTATCACGGTGGTGTCAAAACTAATTGGTTGCAAACTCTTGTCAAATTCGTCCGACTTTTGACAAGGTTTTTCTATCATTTCGAATTCAAATGGGAAATAAAGAATATGCTTGATAGCAAGCCATTAGTTACGATTGCGGTAATTTGTTATAACCAGGAGAGATTCATTGAAGAGGCTGTGCAGAGCGCACTGGCTCAGACATATTCTCCTTTAGAGGTGGTTATTACTGATGATTGTTCAAGCGATAATACATTTTCCCTGATAGAAAAGACCATTGCTGGTTATACGGGACCGCATAAAGTCATTATTCACAGAAATGAAATAAACCTTGGCTTGGCCGGTAATGTAAACAAATCTTGGGAGTTGTCCTCGGGTGAGTTTCTTGTATCTCAAGGGGGTGATGACATATCTTTGCCACATAGAACTTCAAGACTCGTCGAGACTTGGCTCTCCAGAGACCCCCGACCTGATCTGGTCTACTCTGGAGTTATACTAATTGATGAAAATGGAAAAGAAATTTCCAGAAATACAAAAGTCGCCGTAAAGACGCCTCCTATTGATGGCACTGTCACGGGATGGAATGTGTTCATTGCTGGAGGCTGCGCAGCGTCATATCCGAGAACGTTGCATTATTTTACAGGCCCTTTGAGCAGTGGCGTTATAGCTGAGGATTTTGTTTATTCATTTCGTGCGTTGCTTGGAAATGGTATCGTCGGCATACCAGAGCCGCTTGTTCTGTACCGCCAACATTCGGCGAGTATGATGGGCCAACTGAAAATATCATTGCAAAATAATTCCAGCGTGGATAACAAGTACATCAACGCCCAAATTATAAAATTACTTGAATATAAACGTGCAATGGATGCTTACAAGGTAAACAAACAGCACCTTCGCTGGATAATTGCTCGTCGGCTAAAATCCTACGAGACTGAGTTGCGTTTCGCCAACTTGGGGATTGGCAGAAAGTGGTTATTGATACTTTGGGCCCTGTGTTCGCTACGTATGAGGCTTTTTAGAAAAATGCTAACACTTCTATCTGCACCATCAACATGATGGCTACAGAACAACGGTGGTTATGATAATGCGCGGGCCTTATTTGTTGCATAATTTCATCCATTAAAATGGTGTCGCCAAGCGAAATTATGGTAGTGGTCCTAAACCAGGTTGGTCTCGACGAAATAACTGTATTCTTTTGAGGACTATCTCAGGCGTCGCTAGTCAGCATATAAATCCTACAACACTATGCTAATACACTCAATCCTTCAAGTATATTTATAAAGCAATTGGTTGCCTTCCAACATCGATTATGCAGTGTTGTTACAAATGCAGAAATTCCGCCCAACTGCCTAATTGAAGGGGGTTTGTGGTAGCCGTCCAACTCGCTGCTGATTCGACCCCGGTGCTACGCTTATGCCGAAGAACTGTTTGGTCTGTCATAGCCCGTAATTTTTGGGATCTAAAATGGATATATGTTCCCCGTAATTGCCGGCCACGTTGAAATCGGCGCGGGAGCAAAAATTCTTGGTAATCTGGGTATTAATGATCATCCGTGTATCGGAACGAATTTCTATTAATTATGGTTCATCTGACAATTGCGTGGGTAAAAGCTAATCTATCGTTTCCAACTTGGTTAGGAGACGAGCGATGGAAAGCAAAGAAGTGTACCGGCACTTGCTGGGGATAAACGAGCCGTGGACGGTAGAACGTGTTGATCTGGACATGACGCAAGGGCGAGTTGATGTGTATGTTGGACATGCCAAGGGCGTACGGTTTGCCTGCCCTGAATGCGGGCAGGAACATGCGGTTTATGACCATTCTGCCGAGCGCGTTTTGGCGGCACCTGGACAGTTGCCAGTTCATGACCTACCTGCATGCCAGTCCGCCGCGTGTGTCGTGTCCTGAACATGGCGTTCGGCAAGCGCACCTGCCATGGGCGGACGAGGGCAGCCGGTTTACCCACCTGTTCGAGGCGCTGGCGGTGAATGTCCTGCTGGCCGCCAATATCGAGCGTGCCGCAGGTCTGCTGCGCATCAGCTGGGATCAGGCGTGGCACCTGATGGAACGCGCAGTATTGCGCGGACGTGCTGCCAAGGGAGACGCCCTGCCCAGGCAGATCGGAGTGGACGAGAAAGCCATCGCCAAGGGACACCAGTACATGACGCTGGTCTGCGATCTGGACCAGGCAACGGTGGAATACGTCGGCGAGGGGCGCCGCGAAGAGAGCCTGGCCGTCTATTTCGAAGCCTTTGGCGCAGAACGTTGCGCAGGGATAGAGGCGATCAGCCTCGACATGTGGCCGGCCTTCATCAATGCCTGCCGGGAGAACGTGCCGGAGGCGGACGACAAGATGGTGTTTGATCGCTTCCACATCATGCGCCATATCGTGGAGGCGGTGGATCGGGTCAGGAAGCGGGAGCACAAGGTGCTGATGAATGAAGGGGACAACACGTTGGTATTCAGCAAGTACCTGTGGCTGACCGACCCGTCCAATATGACTGACCTGGCCAGGATGCGCTTCAAGGAACTGCAAAGCAGCGAGCTGCAGACCGGACGTGCTTGGGCACTCAAGGAGGTGCTGCGGGAATTGTGGAACTACACGTCTGCGGCCTGGGCGTTGAAGTTCTGGAAGCGATGGTACTACTGGGCGACGCATAGCCGCTTGCAGCCCATGATTGATGCGGCCAAGCTGATTGCGCGGCATTTGCCGAACGTGTTGACCTATTTCAAACATCGCATCACCAATGCCGTGGCAGAAGGATTGAACTCAAAGATTGCAACTGTACAAAAACGTGCCTGTGGATTCAGGAACCGTGACCATTTCAAGATCGCCATCTATTTCCACTGTGGCGGGCTTGATCTGTATCCGGCTCAGGTTACCCATGGGAAAGTCGGATGAACCTTAATTATAGACATACAGTTGGGTACAGCGGCGGTAGGCATTTCTCCTGGGGTCTACATAATATTCAAGACTTCTCACGCCGTATGGGGCCAACAATAGCAAATGATGACTAAATACGCTGCGGTTAGCACTTGGAAGCAGGACGGGGACACGGATTTAGGGTATCGGATCACGAATATGATGGAATATATCTAATTCGGTGGGAATAGTAATCTAGATGGCGTAGCCGCCTGATAATTCATTAAGAAAATTTTCCGTGCAAAACGTGTATTTCCGTTAACGTTAAAAGGGAAAAGTGTGAATAAATATCGGATCGCGTATTTGATCAATCAATACCCCAAGGTTAGCCATACTTTCATTCGACGGGAAATAATTGCACTCGAATATCAGGGGTTTGAAATACTACGAATAGCGTTACGCGGGTGGGATGCTGAACTGGTGGATGATGAAGACCTGCGTGAGAGAACACGTACTAATTACGTACTACAGAGAGGCTCACCTACACTGCTGTGGGATGTATTGCGGACAATGCTGACGAAGCCCAGACTTTTTTTATCTGCGTTCGTGCTTGCATTACGCATGACGCGCGGTGGAGAACGACCGTTATTTTATCATCTGGTGTACCTTGCCGAGGCTTGTCGTATATTGCCGTGGCTAAAATCTTTTGGTGCAACGCACTTGCATGCCCATTTCAGCACCAATTCAACCGAAGTCGCGATGCTGGCAAATGCTTTGGGTGGCCCACCCTATAGCTTTACCGTTCACGGTCAAGTCGAATTGAACTTTGGCGGGCTAGACGAAAAGGTGCGCAGGTCAGCGTTCGTTGTGGCTATCAGTTCTTTTGGCCGCAGCCAGCTTTATCACCGGATAGAGTATGCGCAATGGCATAAGGTCAATGTGATTCATTGTGGATTGGAGTTGGAATTCCATACGGTAGATCCGACACCGACTGCCACTACTCCGCGCTTGGTTTGTGTGGGCCGTTTATCCAAGGAAAAAGGGCAGATGTTGCTGATCGAGGCAATTCGCCGGTTAGCCTTGAAGAGCGTCAAATTCGAACTGGTGCTGGCAGGTGACGGCGAGATGCGTTCCGAATTAGAGCAACTGATTGAGAGATATGGCTTGGCTGAGCAAGTTCGGATCACTGGCTGGATAAGCAGCAACGACGTACGCAAAGAAATTATGGCTGCATGGGGACTTGTGCTGCCCAGTTTCTCAGAAGGCCTGCCTGTTGTAATTATGGAGGCCATGGCCTTGCGTCGACCTGTATTGGCTACTTATGTGGGCGGGATTCCAGAATTGGTGTTGCATGGCGAGAATGGATGGCTATTTCCCCCAGGCTCTATTGACGATTTGACTGCGGCCATGGAAGATTGCTTTTCTAAGTGCAATGAGGAACTGAAAAAAATGGGTGAAGCCGGTTACCTTCGCGCAATTGATCGTCACTCGATCAACACTGAGTCACTCAAGCTTGCTAAACTGTTCCGAGAGTCCGATCAATGATGAATCTGTTATCGGGTAATTCATCACTGTATGCCCCGAACATAAAGATGCAACTCGAACATAACTGAGATGAGCTATGTGTTGATATCCCCCTGCCGCAATGAAGTGAAATACATGCGGCAAACGCTTGATTCTGTTATCGCACAGACGATTCGGCCTACAGAATGGATAATTGTTGACGACGGATCAACTGATGAAACACCGCTAGTTCTGAGTGAATACGCTGGTCTGCATAACTGGATCAAGATTGTCACCCGACCTGATCGTGGAAGGCGGGCAGTGGGACCTGGCGTAATCGAAGCATTTTATGCCGGCTATGAAGCGATCAATCCTGAGGAATATGACTACATCTGTAAACTAGATCTCGACTTGCGCTTGCCGCCACGCTATTTTGAGATTCTTATTTCGCGTATGGAGGGGAATCATCGTCTCGCGACATGCAGTGGTAAAGCGTATATCGAAAAATGTGGTTGCCTTGTTAATGAGAGGCACGGTGACGAAACATCGCTCGGCATGACAAAGTTTTACCGGGTGACGGCATTCAAGGCAATCGGGGGATTTGTTCATGAAGTGATGTGGGATGGAATTGATTGCCATCGCTGCCGGATGATGGGCTGGATCGCATGCAGTTGGGATGAGCCAGATTTACGTTTTGTTCATTTGCGCCCGATGGGGTCAAGCCAGCAAGGTATCTATACAGGACGAATACGTCATGGTTACGGCCAGTATTTTATGGGGACCAGCTTGCTATACATGTTTGCAAGTGCGATATACAGAGTGAATGAAAAGCCATATTTATTGGGCAGCTTGGCCTTGTTATGGGGGTGGATAAGTAGCGCGATTCAGGGAAAACCTAGATACAATGATCAAGAATTTAGACGCTTTCTTCGCAGATACCAAATGCGTGCCCTGATTATGGGCAAGAAAAAGGCAATTGAGCAAATTGCTCGGAAGCAGGTCCGTGTTACCTGATTTCAGCAGGGAAGTTTACTGTCTTCTTGGTTTACCGTTTGATGCGGTAAATCTACGTTCTGCCTTGCAGCGTATCAGAACCTCGGCATCCAATCGAAGACCTTGTTTTCTCTCAACCCCAAATCTGAACTTCCTGATTACCTCTCAATCAGATACTGCGTTCCGCAACTCGGTAATCAATAGCGATCTGATTATTGTCGATGGTATGCCATTGGTGTGGATTGCGAAATTCCTTGGTATTCCGATTCGTGAGCGAGTTGCCGGTTCAACCTTGTTTGATGAATTGCGTAAAGATTCTAAGAATCCGCTTTCGGTTTTTTTCTTCGGCGGACCCGACGGTGTTGCCGAAATGGCATGCCGACAACTGAACCTTGAAGGGAAGGGAATGTCTTGTGTCGGATTTGAATCTCCGGGGTTCGGATCCATCGAGACGATGAGCAATGAAAAAGTCATTCAGCGCATTAATGCAAGCAGAGCCGACTTTCTGGTAGTTTCGCTCGGTGCAAAAAAAGGGCAGGAATGGATTGAGCGTAACAGGAAGCAAATTTCGGTGCCAGTGGTTAGTCACTTGGGCGCTGTAGTTAATTTTGTGGCTGGTACCATTAAACGATCACCGGTATGGATTCAGAATATTGGACTCGAATGGTTGTGGCGAATCAAGGAAGACCCGAAGTTGTGGCATCGCTATTTTTCTGACGGGCTGATTTTGCTCTCGTTGATGCGGAGCCATGTATTTCCCTATGCGTGGTATCTTCTGAACAATAAACCGGGTGCCAATCAAATGGCTGCGGCCAATATTGAAACAACGGACGATGGGCTCTATTACAATATTTCTTTGCGCGGAGCTTGGGCGATGCAGAATATTGCGCCTTTGCGAGATTGTTTTACCCAGGCGGTGATAGCTGGTAAGGATGTGAGGTTGAAAATGAGTGCCGTGACCTATGTGGATAGTGCTTTTGTTGGACTGGTCATGTTATTGAAAGGTTATCAAACGCAACATTACCGACAGCTTCTGCTGGACGATCTTTCAGAGACGGGACGACGAATCATCAAATATTGCAGCGCGGAGTTCCTGTGTTAGTTTAGCTGTGCCCTTTGGCATGCTCAGGGTGAACCGACTTGTCGGCGTTGCCCTGAACATGGATAGAAGGTCCCTTAACCGCTTGTCAAGGCTCGAACGCCCCGATGGCGGGTGGGTCAGGTCTTGTAACCGCCAGCGCATCAGTCAGTGGTGCATAGGTGTGATTGCCCGCACCTATCAACGGCGAACCTGTATTCGGTATAAAGCTGGGTGGCGTGGCTGTTGGTGCAGTAAACAGCGGGTCAGTCAAGATAGATGCTGAGTCAAATCCATAACTTGCCGCATAGGTCTGCCATGTTGATAGTGTTGAGCCGTGATTGGCTTCCCATACCGGCGTACCTGATCCCTTGTGGCAATCGTTGTTGTTCAGGAATGCATAGGCACTTAATCCAAGCCCATAGTTGAAGCAGTCAAGAGTACCGGATGATGACGTGTAATAAATAACATTATTGGCTACGATATGCCCTGTTCCTTCTGTGTTTATTTGTATTCCTGTCCCTCCGCTGGTCACATTGGACGTGTAGTAGATCGTGTTGTTCTCGACCACGTTGGCCGTGTTGATATCATCGCCATAGGTACTACGCGACGCAGAACCGTTTGCCGGTAGCTCTATACTTACCCCTGCACTACTGGAATCATTGACGATGACGTTGTTGGTAATTACACAACCAGGACATGACGTGATAGCTATCGCCTGATTTCCTCCGTTGACAATCATATTGCCATTAAATACTGCGTTCCTGAAATATATCGGGACTGTGTACCCTGCAATGTTGTTAAACGTGATTCCCCAACATCCACCAGTCGTTGCCGTTGGACTGATGTATATATAATTTCCTGACACATTGATATTGGTGTACTCACCATGCGCCACGATAGGCGCACCATTGCAGGTCGATCCATTCTGTCCAGTAATATAATTGCCAGTTATGGTCAGGTTGACATGTGGCACTTCGCCCTGATTGTAAATCGTGTGGTTCTGCGGCGTGTTGCTGCCATTGCCACTGAAATAATTGTACGAAATTACCGTGTTGTCACCATCACCAAGATAGCCGTCATTAGCCCCATTGGTTATCGTGTTGCCAATGAATGAAATGTTCTTGTCTATCCCGGCGTTACTTTCAACGTAACCGCGCACTCGCAGTTGACTGAAATTCACTATTCAGCACGTTCCGATCCAGGCCCGTCACGTCAGCTTCACGGATCGTGGCAAGCGCATTGACGTCTGGCAGGCGCAGGATGAGGCTGCCGTTTTGGCCGCACTCCAGTTGGGCATACAGAAGTGGGGAACACTGACGGTCACCGGCCCCGACGAGTTCAAGCAATTCTGTGCACAGCTTGCCGCGCAACATGGATTCAAAATCAGCAATCCAGAGTTGCGCCGGGAAATCGTTCGCGG
>CAWJHB010000002.1:0-375183 GCA_963842555.1 uncultured beta proteobacterium | reverse complement strand
GTGGTAATCGAGCGAGATCATGTTGAAGATCATGTTCTCCAGCGTGGGGGAAAAAGAGCGCGTCAGAGACTCGGTGCAGCCGGTGCATTCCTGGAAAGACAGCCAAATCACCGACGGCCGCCTGGCCTTGACCAGCGCTTCGGCGATCGCGGTCGCGGTGCCGGGCGGCAGCGCCATCAGAGACGCCATCGCGGTGCAGAATTTCAGGAACGCGCGGCGGCTGATACCCTGTTGCGCGAGACTATCCCCCAGGGTCTTCTGGCCAGCAATTACAATATCCGGCGTTTCTCGATTCAGGGTTTCTCGATCCGTCATTTGATCACCTCACTCGTTGAGTTTGCACCGCAGCCCTGCCAATCCTGCAAGCACGTCCGCCGGCTGGCTTTTGATGATTTCCGGGATGCTCGCGATCTCCAGCATGTCCGCGACGATGTCGCCCTCCACGTTGTAGTGCGTCACCCACCACACGCCGGGGTAGCGCGTCTCGATGATTTCGCTGGCACCGATGGCCTCGATGCGGGCTGAAACTTCGCCCTGCCCGAGCGTTTGCCGCAACTGTTCGTATTCGCCGGCGGCAAGCGGCAGGCCGTTCAGGTCTATCATGCCGGACTCGCCGGTCTGCACCAGATTTTCAAGGCGGGCCGCTATTTCCGCCAGCAGCGCGCGGATGCTGCCCACGGAATAGCCGTCCCCGGACAGTGAATGGATCGGGATGGTTTGCAGATTCATGCGTGCCATTCCTCGACGAGTTGCATCGCCTGGTCGCAGGCCAGTTTGATCGCGGCGGAGACGGGCGGGGAGGGGATGTCGCCCCAGGCGACGGTTTGCGGCTGGATGCCGATCAGCGCGCGCTGCCGGGGCAGTTGGCCGGCGAGGAGCGCGATCGCCATCAGGTCGATCAGGCTGACTTCGTGCACGCTGCACTTGCGGTTGCTGCCGATGAATGCATCCATTTGCTCGCCGACGAACACCCTGGTGGAGCCGGGAGAACCGTCGTATTGCGCCGCATCGATCACGATCAGATTATCGGCGTCTTCGATCGCGCCGGCGAGCGTGAAGCTCAGCGTGCCCCCGTCCATCAGTTCGATGTCATCGCGCTGTGCAGCAAGATCGGCAAGTTGCCGTATCGCATGCACGCCCGCGCCCTCATCCTGCAACAGGGTGTTGCCTATGCCGAGGATCAAGGTCTTGTGGTTGCCAGTCATGGCTGAATCCGGTTGTATCCTGGGTTAAAGCCTGCGCCCGATATCGCGCAAAATTCGGGATATACAACGCTGATGCAACGCCTGCACGTCATTCTGCGCAAGCGGAATCAGGCTAGACCTTTTACATGGAAATTGCAACTGAGTAATTCATTCAACTTATGCGGTTAACAGTTGCTTCTGTTGCGACTATACTGCCCGAACCTTGTGAACTTTATATGACGGAAAAATTGCCATGTGCCTCGGCATTCCCATGCAAATCGTCTCGATAGACGGCTATATCGCGCGCTGCACGGCCAAGGGTGTACAGCGCGATGTCAGCCTGTTCATGCTGCAGGACGAGCCCGTCGCGGTGGACGATTTCGTGATGGTGCACGTGGGCTATGCGCTGCAAAAGATGACCGAACAGGAAGCCCGATCGACCTGGGAACTGCTCGATGAAATGCTGGTGGGCGAGGAAGGAGACAGGGGTCGCTCGGGTTAAATACCGCCGCACCCGACGCGGGAACCGTATCCACGCCGTAATCAGCGCCGAAGCGCATGAAATGCCGTGGACGGATTGATTTCCAGCATGAAAATCCAGATGCCAAAAGAACGGGCCTTGATGCCCCGGGATTCAATGATGCGATTTTGCCATCAACTTGAGTATCTTCAGATTGATCACGAAAAACCGGATAGCCTGCCATATAAGCGATGTGCGCATGTAGCGGGTGAAGCCGGTCGGCGCCGGCGGATAATAAGCCTGCTGATAGGGTTCGCGGTTGGTCACTTTGTTGGCCACGTGTTGCTCCTTAAATGATTATTGGTAACGTGATCGATCCGGGATGCCGTGATCATCAATCTGGAATAATGGACCAGCCCGGTTTCAGCTTGGCCTGATAGATGAATGCGTGGTGCAGCAGATATTTCATCCAGTGTCCCGCCAACCCGATCTCGCCGAAGGTCAGGTCGATATCCCGCCCGTAATCCGGGTATTTCTCGAAGTCCGGCACGACCGGATAGACGGTCATCGTGGCGGCGGTGCCATGGAAAATATCCGATCCGGTGGATGCCACGCACGCCGCGCCCATTTCGGCCATCGAAGCGGTATGGGTGGGTTTGTCGGCCCCGTTGAGCATGTCGCGGATACTCATCGCGACGGCTTTCGCCATCGCTGCCGACGGCATCCCCGTCCTCGGTGCGGTCGGATTGATGGGCGTGCCGTTCGCGCTTTGCATCGGCTTGCTGATCATGTGCGGTGGCGCGAACGCGATGCCGACCGCGAACATGTTCCGGTAGGCCGGTGACTGGTAGGTCTTCGGCCAGTCCTGGGCGCTCCATTCCAGGTAGGGACGCTGGGTGTAATCGGCGTCCACCTTCATGAAACCGTTGGGGGCAAAAAGCTGGGCGGAAATATCTTCGCCGGCCTTGTTGTAGGCTTTCAGTCCCACCCCTGCAAAAGGGGGAATCAGCATCGAGAAATCGAATTCCTGTTCGTGGAAAGTGCCGTCCAGGGTCTCGTAATGGATCTTCCCGGCTTCGACCTTGGTCACGTGGGCACGCGTGACCCATTCGATGCCGCGTTCGACCATCAGCGATTCGGCAAAGGTTTTTCCATTCGTGACATAGCCGCCGCGCTTGATATGCACGCCGCCCATGCCGAAGTCGCCCAGTTCGTATTCATTGCTGATCCAGAGGATGCGCGCCTTGTCGCGGACTCCGGCTTCGCGCAAAGCATGGTCCACGTTGTAGATGTATTCGAAGGCCGCGCCCTGGCAGGTGCACATGCCGTGGCCGGTGCCGATGACGATGGTTTTGCGTTCGCCTGCTTTCATCGTGGCTATGGTCTTCTGGAGCTTTTCATTCGCTTCCAGCGCGTGGCTGGCGGTGCAGACCGATACCGTATGCCCGTGTTCCGGACCCAACCCCGGGGTTGCCCCAAAATTCAGCTTTGGTCCGGTGGCATTCACCAGATAGTCGTAGGCGATGTTTTCCTGTACACCGGTCTTGTCGGGCCGCGTGTACTCGACGGTCACGAATGGAGAGGGATTTTCGGCGTTGCCTTCGGGGTTGATCGACAGCGCCTTGGCCTGGCGAAAATCCACCCGGGTCTTGCGGTAAACCTCGGCCAGATCGAAGGTGACATCTTTCTCTTTCATCTGCCCGACGCCCACCCAGATATTCGAAGGTATCCAGTTCCATTTTGCGTTGGGCGAAACAACGACAACCTCATGCTGCTCGCCGACCCACTTATTCAGGTACCGGGCGACGGTATGCCCGGCGATACCCGCGCCCAGAATCACGATGCGTGCCATTTATTTCCTTTCAAATGTGTAATTCAGATTGCCGCAAAGCTGCGGTAGATAAAGATGATATCAGTTCAACGTTTCCCGCTCTTGCTTCTTCAAGCTCTATCTTGCACAAGTATTGCGCTTCCAACCACATCACATTGATGATGCCAAAAGCCATCGCAAGTCCATCTCCAACAACCCGGTCAAAATACCACATGATTTTTCCCTTTAGTAGATGTTTTGGTCGTTGGCGATCAATATACACAGCGTGGAATGGTCAGATTCTTTCTCTTTCTGTGGTAGCTGGGAGAAAATCTTTGAAGCTACTTTCTGTCCGCCGATGTTGACGTCATCGGCGGCTGAAAACCAGACTGCCCACATGATGAACCGCGCCAAGACCTTTAGTGCAAGTGTCGGGATAACTTCACGATGCAGATGCAGCTGTCTATTTGTATCGCGTGTATCGCGCATGATGCCTGCCTGGAAAGCCGAGCATTCAAACGGTGCGCATATTATCATTTGCTAATATAACGTCAAGCCAATTTTTCTCGCTTGAATGAAACAGGAATAATTTAAAGCCGGAAAGATACGCTTGTTCAAACCACGTGTCTGTGTGGAAAGTCACAATGTTCGGGTATTTGCTTTCATGACATCGATCATCGATGAGATCGAATTAGTGGAGTAAAATGATCGGCAATCGCTTAACCCGTGGCTGAAAATTCCATGCCCTTCACTGCGCAAGACTGGCTTAACAAGATCAACGCGTTGCCACTGACGCGCCGTGTGCGCATCTTGAACGTGTGCGGCGGGCACGAGCGATCGATCACGATGGCGGGCCTGCGCGCTACGTTGCCGCGGAATGTCGAACTGATCCCCGGCCCCGGATGCCCGGTGTGCGTGTGCCCCGAGGAGGATGTCTACCTTGCGATCCGGTTGGCATTGCATGCCGGCGTGATCCTGGTTGCATTTGGCGACATGTTGCGCGTGCCGGTCAATGTCCCGAAGGCCGAACCGCGCTCGCTGGAACAGGCCAAGGCCGCGGGTGCCGATATCCGCCCGGTAGCCAGTCCGCAGGAGGCAGTAAGGATCGCAAAGGAAAATCCCGGGCGACAGGTGGTGTTCTTCGTGGCGGGTTTTGAGACCACCACCGCGCCGGTCGGGGCGATGCTGCTCGAAGGTATTCCCGATAATCTGTTCTTGCTGCTGTCGTGTCGGCTGACCTGGCCCGCAGTCGCGATGCTGCTGGATTCTGGTAAGCCGGGTTTCGATGCCCCAGGTTTTGATGCACTCGTTGCGCCCGGCCACGTCGCCACCGTGATGGGCGCCGAAGAATGGGCGTTCGTGCCTGAGCAGCATGCGATCCCCGCTGCGGTCGCCGGCTTTTCGCCGGTGTCGCTGCTAGCCGCGATGTATTCGGTGTTGCGCCAGTTGCTCGAAGGCGAATGCTTTCTGGACAACTGCTATCCCGAGGTGGTGCGCCCCGGCGGCAACGCAACAGCCCAAGCGCAGCTGAAACAGGCGATGCATGTGATCGATGCGAACTGGCGCGGCATCGGCATCATCCCGGCGTCGGGCTTTGCTCTGAATTCCCAGTTCGCCGCGCACGATGCGCGCGCGCGATTCACCGGATATGAAGCGGAAGGGCGCAAGCGGGTCGGCGAGATGCCGCCCGGCTGCGATTGCGCGCGCGTGGTGCTGGGCAGAATCTACCCGGACGAATGCAATCTGTTCGGCACCGCCTGCACGCCGCGCACCCCGGTAGGACCCTGCATGGTGTCGGATGAAGGGGCATGCCGCATCTGGCTTGCCAACGGAGTAGAGTCTCAATCGACAATTAAATAGCAATACTACTGCCAGCGGTCCCACATCAGCGCTTTCTGGGTTTCCGTATAATAGATCCGCGGTCTTTGCTTCATCTGCAACACTCCTTCTGCTTACGCAGATTCTGGTGTGTTGCATCGACCGCTTGAATCCGCAGCCAAAAGCCGTCATTTGCTGCACCAGGATGTTATCTACACCAGGCAACTACTAGCGGTTGCACTTCGAACTTTAATCCCCGTAGTTAAAGGCTGCTAGCCAAGCCAAGGATACCCATCCGCCTTAGTTCTATTGTTCAAGAGTGAGACATGAAATTGCAGTTTTCACCGATGCGGTTTTCTGGAGATTGACTCTTCGCTCAGTGGCCGACGGCTTTGTTTATGATGATAATGAAGGAGGCTGCTTGGCAGCCCGGCTTAGTATGAATCGTATCAGCATCGATGCACAATACAACACTATCATTGTGCCAATAAAATCGCCCACAAACATCGGGACTAGACCAAATCCCGGCAAGCCTGCAAGCATGGTTGGGCAGCATCACTGATGACGAGCAATGAAATCTGACATTTGGCAGAAGGAGTGTCTGCTTTTGAGAAATTCGACCGGCTGAAATGTGTTGGGAGCTGCATGTCGTGAACGGCTGCTAGGCGGCAATCTAAATCACCAAAGCGCGACCGACCGCTTTCTAGCGTTTAATATCGGGGCGTGAACCTCCGGATCGTGCCAATTTCCGCCGGTAACGAGTGGCAGCTTGTATGGTTGCGCTGGTGGTATCGGCTTTCTTGTGTAACAGTTAAGAAGCCGGGGTGGAGGGGCTAGTGGCAGCATCTGCTCTCCTTACCGAGAGACAAACTCCGAAAGAATCCCCCCACCCACACCGCCAGCGTCGATGAGGAATCTAGCGGCTCCGACCGCCGATTTGACCGCAAGCTAACGCAGGTGTGTCCACCCCAGCAACCTTTATCTTAATCATGGGAGAGACATCATGCAAACCCCAACCCAAGTACTCAATATCGGCGCCGATGTCGCCAAGGACGAGATCGTCGTGGCCTGTTCGGAGGGAAGCTTTCCAGTGCGCAAGCTCGCGAATCAGCGCACTGCATTGCGGGCCTTTCTCAAAGGCTTACCCGAAGGAAGCCGCATCGGCATGGAATCCACCGGTATCTATCACGAATTGTTTGCCAGCCTTGCCCACCAGCTTGGTTTCATCGTCTTTGTGTTAAATCCCAAGGACGCCCGCCATTATGCAAAAGGCGTTGGGATGCGTGGCAAGACTGATCGTGTGGATGCGGAACTTCTCGCTCGAATGGTCGCGAAAGAACATGCAGATCTGCACGTCTGGGTGCCGCCTACACCGGAGCAACGCGAGATCAACCGATTGCTCAAGCGCCGCGCCAAACTGAGTTCCTTGCGTCAAGCGCTTGGCATGTCGCTCAAGGGTATAGTTGGATTTTCCACCGATCTCAAGACGTTGAGACAGCGCTTCGATCAGGTCATTGCGCGCATCGACCAGCGAGTAAAAGAATTGGTTGATGCAAACCCTGATCGCAAAGAACACGTCACGCACTTGCGCACGATTACCGGAGTCGGCCCAGTCGTCAGCGCTGCACTGGTCAACACCCTGGAGCGTATGCCCTTAAAGAACGCAGATGCCTTCGTCGCATTCACCGGCCTGGATCCCCGGCCGGATGACTCTGGGAAACATCAAGGCAAACGGCGTCTGTCCAAACGCGGTCCCTCTGAATTGCGCCGGTTACTTTATTTGGCGGCGATGTCAGCCAAGAAGACAAAAGCCTGGAAGCCACTCTTCGAACATTACCGTGCAAAGGGCCTATCCACCACTGCGTGTTTCGTCATCCTGGCAAGGCGCATCGCACGCACTGCCTGGTCGATCTACACTTACAAAACCGAATTCGATCCTGGACGACTTACAAAAGGCTTGACGTAAACCATAGAATCTTTGCGGCAGGCAATCTGGCCACTTGATCTGTGGCAGTGGGCCAAGAGAGGAAGTTGGACGTTCATCGATATATCATTTATTTTTATCTTATTGCAGAATATTCATCTGAGCGGCCCAATATAATTTCCTTCCAATATGACTGAATTCCAGATGCCGCCCGATATTGAGATTCGCCTTCGGCACTTGGATGTGTTGGATCGAATCACGCAAATCAGTATCGTCAGCAATAACATGCAAGACGTACTGCGTGGTGTTCTGGATTTGGTGCTCGAAGTATTTAATGCGGATCGTGCCTGGTTCCTGTATCCGTGCGATCCCGATGCGCCGACATGGAGCGTTCCGATGGAACGCACGCGTGCGGAATGGCCCGGTCTGTTCGTACAGGGTGTGGACATGCCGATGGACAGCAATATGTCCGAAGTATTCGGCGAATTGCTCAGGGCCAATGGCGCGATCCAATATGGCCCCGATACCGATCACCCTGTCCCGCCTCTCGTTGCGCTGCGGTTCTCGGTCAAATCCCAGTTGATGATCAGTCTGCACCCGAAAATCGGCAAGAACTGGGTGTTCGGTCTGCACCATTGTACAAGCGCGGTGAAGCATGATGAAAGCGAGCTCCAGCTTTTCACGTCGATTGCGTTTCGCATAGCCGACATTTTAAGCGGCCTGCTTTCGATCCAGCAACTGCGCGAGAGCGAGATACGCATACAAGACCAGGCCGATATTGCCGTGCAGAAGAGTGAACGGCATTTAAGGGAAGCGCAATCCATTGCCCACATCGGTAGCTGGGACTATGACCTGAAAACAGGGCAGCTCGACTGGTCTGATGAGTTATATCGAATTTACGGAGTCTCTCCTGAAACTTTCACGCCAAACACTGAAAACCTGATCAACCTGATACATCCCGAAGACCAATCGACCGTGCAAGCATGGATAAGCGCCTGCTCTTCAGGACAAAAACCGAAAGTTTTGGAGTTTCGCTGCGTGTGGCCCGATGGCACGATTCATTATATCGAGAGTCATGGCGAGGTGGTATTGGATGCTAACGGCAAGCAAAGCAAAGTGTCGGGAACGGGGCAGGACATTACCGATCGTAAGTTAATAGAAAATAACAGTAGTGTCCGGTTAAAAGTCGAACAAATTTAGTTGGTTATAAAAATCAGTCGAATCTGTGAACTGCCCGCTGGCTGCGAAGGCCTCAGATAGCTGGGATTTCTCAAAAACAGACACCGAAAGAATCTGTAGCAAAGAGTGTAGAGAGGCATCAAGTTGAAGCTCCTTTTTGACAATGGCGATCAGCACGTAAGTGGAGACGGCGCACCAGATCTGCGTCTTCACCGCGTTCTCGCTGTTGCCGATGAAACGCTTGATGCGCAGGTGCTGCTTGATCCACTTGAAGAACAATTCGACTTGCCAGCGGCTTTTGTACAGCGCGGCAATAGTCAGTGCGGGCAAGGCGGTGTTGTTGGTCAGAAACACCAGCGTCTTGCCGGATTCCGGGTCTTTGAAACGGATGCGCCGCAACTGCTCGGGATAGTCCTGCGAGATGTAAAAGCCATCCAGTGCAATGCGCTGGTCGCAGATGATGCCTGTGCTCCGATCGCTCGGCATCGAATACACCCTGCGCGCATCCATGCCACGCTTGGCCCGGGTTACGAAGAACGCGCCAGTCTGATGCAGCGCGAACAGTCGCCCGAAATCCAGATAGCCGCGATCCATCACGTAGAACGCACCGGCTTCGAAGGTCAGCATGTCCAGCACGTTGACCTCGTGGGTCTTGCCGTCCGAGATGTGGATGAAGGCCGGGATGTTGCCGCGCAGATCCAGCAGGGTGTGCAGCTTGACCGCCGCCTTGGCGGAGCGGAACGGCGCCCATGGGAACAACGACAGGCACAGATCGATGGTCGTGGCATCCAGGGCGTAGACGGTGTTGTCCAGGTCGATGCCGAAGCTGTCGTTGCAATACAGCTTGCGCGCACGCCGGATGAGCAAGGCGGCCAAGTCTGCCCAGATGTGCCAGTCGCGCCCTTCGTTGGCATCGGCCAGCGTCGAACGCCTGATCGGGGAACGAAAGCCCATGCCATACAATTTTGCCTGATTGGCCAGCAAGCAGGTTTCGATGTCGCGCAGGCTCTCGCGGTAGGTAAGTTGCGCAAAGGCCATGGCACGGAATTGCTCTGGGCAACTCAAGCTGCGCACTCTGAAATCGCCGCCATAGCGTTCTACGATGCGCGCAAAGCTGGTCCATGGAATGAATTCCATGATCTGCGCGAACAGCGTCTTGCCCAAGTTCATAGCTCACCTCCAGAGGTATCAATCTCTGGACGTTACTCGAACCGAAAAGTGGGCAAACTGGTTTCAAATCGGCACCAAAATAAATTGCTCTGTAACCCGCGTCAATACTCAATATTGGCTCGGGATTTTGTAAGTTAACCGGACACTACTGAGAAAATAAGTTGCGTATTTCAGAAGATAAGTTCTCAAAGGTTTTTCACGGCAGTATGGATCCGATACTTATCTCTGAAATTGATACTGGAGTTGTATGCGAGGTCAACCCGAGCTTCTTTAGTGTTTTTGGCTATTCTGCAGAGGAAGTCATTGGCAAGACAACGACGGAGTTCGGTCTTTGGCTTGATGAGAGTTCACGAAATGAAACGATTTCAATCATTAAGGCACAAGGCTATTTGCACAACTATGAAGTTAGGCAACGAACAAAAGACGGGCGAGTTCTAACGATGCTTTCCTCCGCGTCAACAGCCCATTTCAACAATAAATCTTATTTAGTAGTTCATCTTCGCGACATCACCGACCGCAAGCAGATTGAGGCACTCATTATCGACAAAGAAGTCGCCGAGGAATCCAGCCGTGCCAAGAGTGAATTCATTGCGCGCATGGGCCATGAATTGCGCACCCCGCTGAATGCGATCCTGGGTTACACGCAACTGATGGAAATGTGCCCCGATGATGAACCCTTGGGCATACATCGCGACGACCTCAAGACCATGGCGCGTTCCGGCTGGCATCTGCTCCGCATCATCCACGACCTGCTCAACCTGTCCGCGATCGAGGCGGGCAAGATCGAACTGCATCCGGAACAGGTCAGCTTGCGCACTAGCGTCGAGGAATGCTTCGCCTTGCTGTCGCCGCTGGCCAGGGAACGCGGGATCACGCTCAGTTGCGATGACGGCACATGCAACAACGTGACAGTGCTGGCCGATGCGTTCCGCATCGAGGAGATCCTGGTCAACCTGGTTGCCAATGCCATCAAGTACAACCGGGAGGGCGGCAGCGTCATCGTCAGCGGCCAGTTGAGGCAGGACCGTATCCGCATCCGGGTATCCGATACCGGCCCCGGCATCCCGGAAGCCCAATTTTCCTCGCTGTTCCAGCCCTTCAGCCGGCTGGTGGAGCGGCCCTATACCATCGAAGGGGCCGGTATCGGCCTGTCGATTACCAAACAGCTTGCCGAACTGATGGGCGGCACAATCGGCGTCGAATCCGTCCTCGGCCAGGGCAGCACCTTCTGGATCGAATTGCCGGTGGCAGAAATCAGGCACGCAACCCCGGAACAGCTACCTTCATCCCGCACCGGCCATCCTGCTGCGACCGGCGCCCACGCGACGCTGCTCTACATTGAAGACAACCCTGACCATATCGCGCTGATCAAGGCCATCGTTGCCAAGATGGGCCATCTCACGCTACTGACCGCCCACACTCCCAGCCTTGGCCTGGACCTGGCACGGGCGCATAAACCGGACCTGATCCTGCTGGACATCTGCTTGCCCGGCATCAGCGGCTATGAGGTTCTCAAGCAGCTGCAAAGCGGGGAGCAAACCCACCATATTCCGGTGATGGCCATCAGTGCCACCGCCCATCCGGTGGAAATCGAGAAAGGCCTGAGGGCAGGCTTCAGGCGCTATTTCACCAAACCGCTTAATGTGGCCGAGTTCCAGAATGCTATTGAAGAAATATTGCAGGATGCGGTCAAATAGCTTGACCGAATAGAGTCAGGTAGAAGGCCGCGAATGACCGGTATCGGAAAGCGTAAAATCAAAGCTGACTTTCGCAAACGAGTCATTGGCTGCCCTTCGCGAATAGCTGCTCTCGGGACGCAAATTAACTTGATTGAATGTCGTATGCAGGATGACGTGTTATCACCATCAATCCTGTACTTCATGCATTTCAGGCAAACGGGCGGAGCCTGCTGTTAATTTGTTCTGTATTCCGAAAGAAGGGCCTTCTGCGGAACAAAATTCAATAACCTTCCGCATTGCCGCTTCAAGATTATGCGCCGCCTTGTCACTTAAAGGATCGCCCAGCCCGAAATCGTAGCCGCGTATGCGCAACAAAAAGGCAGGAGGCGCATCCTTGCGATAAACCTGGCGATAGGCGTGCAGCAAGGCTGACGGGCTCATCGCGTGGCTGGTGTAGCTGCAGTCTTTTGCCGCGCCAATCTCGGAAAACTCAAACGGCTTCGCACAGGACATGTCGGCATCGATGAACATTACTCGATCGCAACCCTGCAGATCGGTGACATGTTCCACTTGCAGTTGCATGTCGTTCTGGCACTCGACGCCGGCGAGATCGGTCTGCGCGATGCGTGATACCAGCTCCGGCCCGAGCCCATCGTCACCGCGCCCCGGGTTGCCGTATCCGAACAATAAGATTTTCACGATGCTTCCCGGTCCGTTCGTTCGAACTTGCCGTTGCCGCCCTTGATCAGCCGGTCGAGCAGCGCGCCGTCCGCATCGAGCAATTCCACCTGCAATGGCATCTTGCCCAGCGCGTGCGTGGCGCAGGACAGGCAGGGATCGTAGGCGCGCACCGCGACTTCCAGATGGTTCAGCAGGCCTTCGCTGATCTCACGTCCGTCGAGATATTCGTTTGCGACCGAACGCACCGATTCGTTCATCGCCTGGTTGTTGCTGGTGGTCGAGACGATCAAGTTGGCTTTTTCTATCAGCCCATCCTCGTCGATCCGATAGTGATGGAACAGTGTGCCGCGCGGCGCCTCGATCACGCCTATCCCCTCGCTCCGTATGTCGCCCTGGTCCGCGACCAGATCGGTGCCGGTGATTTCCGGATCGTGCAGCAGTTCGTTGATCGATTCGGCGCAATGCAAGGCCTCGATCATGCGCGCCCAGTGGTACGCCAGTGTGTCGTGAACAAAACCGCCGTTGCCGAATTCCCTGAAGCGTTTGCGTGCCGCTTCTGCCAGCGGCGTTGAAATCAGATCGCAGTTGTTCACGCGCGCTAGCGGGCCAACACGGTACCAGCCCTGCTGTTTGCCGAGTTCGATCAAATAGGGGAACTTCATGTAACTCCACGGCCGCACTTCTTCGCGGATGATCTGCTGATAGCCGCGGTAATCGAACTGGTCGAATATCCTTGCGCCGCTCGCCGAGCAAGCGCGCAAACCGCCGTGATAGAGATCCAGTTCTCCGCCGCTGCCTATCATGCTCAGGAAGTTGCTGTTCATCGCGGCGAAGCCGCGATGCTCGGCATGTTCGGTATGGATCTTTTCGTTCAGCGCCACAGCATCCCCGCACCACGCCAAAATATCTTTGATATCGGCCAGCAGGATTTCGCGCTCGGCAATGGTCAACGCCTTGTTCATGCCGCCCGGCACCGTCGCCGTGCCGTGGATGCGCTTGCCGGCGATCGCCGCGATGACCTGCTGCCCGTACTTGCGCAGCTTCACGCCCTTCAGCGCAAGGTTTGGATATTTTTCCAGTACGCCGACGATGTTGCGCTGTTTCGGATCGCTGCCGAAACCGAACAGCAGGTCGGGAGAGGACAGATGGAAGAAATGCAATGCATGCGATTGCAGCGTCTGGCCGAAATGCAGCAGACGGCGCAGCTTGGTTGCTGTCGGCGTGAGCTGCTCCACGCCGACCAGCTGGTCCACCGCTTTGGCCGCCGCGAGCTGGTGGCTGACCGGGCAGATGCCGCACAGCCGCTGCACGAAGAACGGCACTTCCCAATAGGGGCGTCCCTGGATGAATTTCTCGAAGCCGCGGAATTCGACGATGTGGAAACGCGCTTCGTGAACATGATTCTCAGCATCGAGCATCAGCGTGATCTTGCCGTGTCCCTCGACGCGCGAGACCGGGTCGATCGCGACGCGCCTGAGGTTGGATGCGGGAATTTCGTCTTGTTCCATAACGTGTTGTCGCTAATCGTAATGGATGAGCTTTTTCGGCAGCGCCGGTTCGCGGCCCGCCAGCAGATCGCCGAGCACGCTCAGGAACTCGTCGGCGGATGGTGGGCATCCCGGCAGGTAATAATCGATGCGCACCGCTTCATGGATGGGACGCACCTTGTCGAGCAGCAGCGGCAATTCCACGTCATCCGGGATCTGCGGGTTCTCGACGCCGACCCCGTTCAGAAAGGATTCTTCCAGGCAGGCGCGCAGATCGAAATGGTTGCGCATCGCGGGCACGCCGCCGTTGATCGCGCAGGCGCCGACCGCGATGAGTATCCTGCAGTTTGCACGGAACTCGCGCAACACATGCACGTTGTCCGCGTTGCACAGTCCTCCCTCGACCAGTCCGATATCGCAGGGACCGCAATGCTTGATGTCGTTCAGCGGCGAGCGGTCGAACTCGACATGTTCCAGCAATTCGACCAGCCGCTCGTCCATGTCGAGAAAGGACATGTGGCAGCCAAAACAACCGGCCAGCGATGTGGTTGCGATGCGTAGCTTACTCATCGGTGTGCCTCGCTTTGGCCAGCACGACTTTTTCCAGGCCGATCTCGCCGACATGATGCAGGTCGAACGTGCGCCGTCCGATCGGCACTTCGTAGCCGTGTTCCTTGATCAGGATCGCGCCCACCGGACAGATATGCACCGCCATGTCGCCGGTTTCAAGATCGCTGTCCGCCAGTTTTCCGCTGGGCGAATTCACGATCAGACGCGCAGCCGTGCCGCGCCCGGCGATCGCGAACACGTTCTTGCCGTCCACTTCGCGGCTGGCGCGCACGCACAGTTCACAGAGTATGCAGCGGTCGCGGTCCAGCATTACGGTCGGATGCGAGGCATCCACTGCGCGGCGCGGAAAGAATTGCGGGAAATGCCCGTCCAGCATGCCCAGATGATAGGCCACGGCTTGCAGCGTGCAGTCGCCGGATTTTTCGCAGGATGGGCAAAGATGATTGCCCTCGATGAACAGCATCTGTGTGATGGTCTTGCGAACTTCATTCAGTGCCGGTGTGTTGCTGCTGATCTGTTGTCCTGCTGCGGCGGGCGTGGTGCAGGCCGACACGCTGCGGCTATCGGCATCGACAGAGAATTGTGTCCGTGATCTGCGATCCGATGCGCTCGAAGCCGCGATCCTGTTGTGGATGTCGACAGTGCACAGCTTGCAGCTGCCGTGCGGCGCCAGTCCGGGGCGGTGGCAAAGATGCGGGATATAGACGCCGGCCGCAAATGCCGCATCCATGATGGTCTGCCCAGCTTTGAAGGGGATGTCCTGACCGTCGATATTGATCATGTCGGGATTGATCGTATCTTTAGCTTCGCTCATGTCATCATCCCCGTTGTTCCAGGTGAGCCGCAGCATCGTCGCGATGCGTGACCCGGCGCGCCTCTTCAAGCGCCGCATCGAGATCGAAGTAGGGCTCAAAGTCGCTTTGCGCCAGGCGTTGCTCTAGGATGTGCGGGAAACGCTGCAGAACGTCCAGCACCGGATTCGGTGCGGTCTGCCCGAGGCCGCAATGCGAACGGCGCTTGATGAGCGCGGCCATGCGCTTCATTTCATCCAGGTCATATCGTGTGCCGCGGCCGGCGGCGATCTTGTCCATTGCGTGTTTCAGCAGTGTGGTGCCCACCCGGCATGGCGTGCAGAAGCCACAGCTTTCGTGGGCGAAGAAATGCGTAAAGTTGACGAGGATATCCAGCAGGTCGCGTTCGGCGCCAAACACCATGAATGAGCCGCCGGTCGGCAAGTCCTCAAAGCCGAGTGTGCAGCTCAATCCGGATCTGCCGATCAGTGTGCCGGAAGGGCCGCCAATCTGCACCGCCTGGACGTCCTTTGCGCCGCAATCATCCAGCACCCGCTGGATGCTGACGCCGAACGGGTATTCATAGATGCCGGGCGAGGCACAGTCGCCGCTGATGCTGAGCAGCTTGCTTCCCGTCGATTTTTCCGTGCCGACAGTCCTGAACCATGCGCTGCCCTGCACTGCAATATGGGCGGCGGCAACAAAGGTTTCCACATTGTTCACCACGGTAGGCTGGCCCAGGTAGCCGTGTGCCACCGGGAATGGCGGGCGGTTGCGCGGCACGCCACGCTTGCCTTCCAGCGATTCGATCAGCGCCGATTCTTCGCCGCAAATGTATGCTCCGGCCCCGGTAACGATGTCGATATCGAAATTCAATCCGGCGCGGCCGAGCAGGTCTTTGCCCAGCAACCCCAGTTCGCGCCTGCGTGCCAATTCCGCCAGCAGTTTCGGCAGCAGGTAGCGGTATTCGCCGCGCAGATACAGGAATCCCTGTTCGGCGCCGATCACCGATGCGCAAATGGTCATTCCCTCGAACACCGCATCGGCATGGCTGTGCAACAGGATGCGGTCCTTGAACGTGCCGGGTTCCCCTTCGTCGGCATTGCAGATCACATAGTGCGCTGCGCCGTGCGCCTCACGGCAAAATTTCCATTTCATGCCGGCGCTGAATCCCGCGCCGCCGCGGCCGCGCAGTCCCGAATCGGAGATTTCATCCAGCGTCGAATCGATTCCGCGCGCCAACATTGCACGCATGCCATCGCCCGCGGCAAAGCCGTGTTTGAGTAACAGATCTTCCCTGCGAATATTGTCGTTTATCCTGAACCATTCGGCGGGCCACTCCTGAATCGGTATTTCATTTTCGACCAAATCGGCGATGCGCGTTATTTTGACGGGATCAATACCGGTAATCGGCAAGCCGTTGACCAGCAATGCGGCGCCGTGATCGCACATCCCGATGCAGGAGGTTTCGCCCACGCTGACCGAACCGTCTGGGCGAGTCTTGCCGGGAAGCACATTCAACCGGTCACAGAGCAAATCCAGCAGGTTTTCGCCGCCAGCCTTGTAGCCACAGCTCGGGCAGTTGCTGAACAGAATGTCAAACCTTCCGCGCGGCATTGCGGAATAAAAGGAATAGAATTCGACCACCGATTCCACCTGGCTGATCGGCAAGCTCAAATGGGAAGCGACGCTGCTCATAGCCTCTGGCGATATATGCAGGAACCGTTGCTGAAGCACATGCAGAATATTCAAAAGGTGATTGGATTCTGCGCCGATATCCGCAACGGCATCGGTTATCTGTCCGGATATTCCCGTCCGGTTTGTTGGGTTCATGGCGGACCTTTCCTGGACGTTCCCTTTAGCAAATCCCGTTGCGGATCGAGGGTTGCTGGCAGTAACAAATGCTGCTTCATTCCATTCGCCCGAGTTGAAATCTCTGTCGAGTTAACGATTGCCAGCGATATACATTTGTTGTTGCCAGCGGCCGGTTAAACCCAATCCAGCACGCATTGTATTTGTCCTTGTCTGGGTGAATTAACTATAGCTGATGAGCCGGGAGGTTCGGTGGAACAGGATACAACTTTACTGCGCGCTTTGGCGAACTAAAAATAATCAATTCGGTCAATACACCCGTTGTTGCTGCCGGATTTTTGTTGCGACATCAACTGGTTGGGTCTGTGGAAAATCGCAGCAGCAATGCTGCCGGCAATTTTCTTCCAAATGAGAGATTGATTTGTAACCAATTGTGAATTTGGGGCGCCTGGATAGTAAAGCTTCTCCTGAGGAAACTGGCCTTATCTCCGCGGGCCAGAATTGCGATAGGCGGGGATTTCGGTTAAAGTGGTCGCGTTTTCTGCTTCTACCAATAACAATTCCGGGAATGCTGCAATTGTGAGCGATGCAGTGCCTTTGGGCGGGGGAAATATGACGGCAATTTTACGGATGATGCCCGGCGAGTCAGTCTTTGCACCTGCTGCGGCCAATGAATTTTGCTCTCCGGTCACCTGCAAGGATTGCGGGATATATGGCTTGTGCAGCGAGGTGAATGGTCCCGATATGGACCTGAGTTTGCCTGAAACCATAGTCAGAAACCGCAGATTGTTCGAGCGCGGGGAATTGCTCTTCAGAACTGACGAGCCTGTGCGCACCATCTATGCGGTCCGCAGTGGTTCCATCAAGACGTATGTGCTGACGAAAAACGGGCGTATGCAGATCACGGGCTTTCATATTGCCGGCGAATTGCTTGGTTTGGGTGCGATCGCGGCCCGTTTCTTCACTACCGAAGCGATGGCGCTCGAAACCACCATGGTGTGTGAAGTTCCCCTTGAAGTCCTGGAAATTTACAGCAAGCAAATTCCAACTATCCGGCAGCAGATGCTGAAGATTCTCAGCCGTGAAATCCTCGACAATCAGGAGATGATGTTGTTGCTGGGTAAGAAGAGCGCTGACGAGCGTTTGGCTACCTTGCTGCTGAGCCTGTCCGAACGCTTCCGGAGGCGCAATTACTCGGCCACTGAATTTAATCTGAGCATGTCACGCAGCGACATTGGCAATTATCTCGGTATTGCGGAAGAAACAGTGAGCCGGGTGTTTACCCGCTTCCAGAGTGAGGGGCTGCTTGCCACCAAGCAGCGACAAGTGCAGCTGCTCGATCTGGAACGCCTCAATAACATTGCCCGCGGCTAAATATTCAAACGTCACTGGCATCCTGTATCCAAGTGTTTTGATCGGATATGCGGCTTGCAAATAAATCTAGTTTGGTTGATCCATGTCAGTGCGCAACTGAATGTTTGCGGTTATGTTACGCGGGTATGGGACAGTTCATGCCAAGATTTCGCTTGGTGTGGAGTTTCGGTTATTTAAGTTGTTGAATAGATTAATTGTTTGAGCTGGCATCGGAATCGCGTGTTAATTATAATTAACTTATAAAGGGGGTTTCACATGAGTACAAAGTCGATTACATCTCGATCCTTCTGGACTATCATCATAGGCGGGATGTTGACTGGTATGGGGAATGGTAGCGTGTTCGGCGCAACTTTGATGTGCCTGTTGGGGCGTGGCGGTTTCGCCAAATGGGGCGGCCCTGGCCTGACTGCCTATGACCCTTCGACTTTCACCGGGTTTATAGATTGGTGCATGTTTGTATTTGGTTTTGCTTTCATCGTGATTCTGGTGGTGGGCCTGACTCGCCATGATAAATTAGAGCAGGCGGCGGGGTAAGGTTAAGGCGTAATGCTTGTTCGCTTGATATTTATTATTCTTTAAAGGGGAAGTTGTTATGGCTTTAATTGCGGGATCACTTGGAGTGCTGTTGGCGTTCTCGAGTATGTTGCTGTCGTGGTACATTATCGTTCCACATGAAAGAAAAGATGAAGCCAGTCATCATTAATGTGTTCATTCGATTTGAGGGAGGGGTAGTGCATGCTTAAATATCTATTTGCCAAGAACGAAGACATTCCGTCTGGTTCTGCGGCGGTTTTCTTCGGGTTCTCTTCCATAGTCTGGTTCGTAATTGGTACCGGATTGGGTTCTTTTAATGCGGCCAAGCTCGCATTCCCCGATTTTGTGACAGGCAACGAATATTTCGCTTTTGGGCACATGCGCCAGGTTCACGTGATGGCGGTCATCTTTGGCTGGATTTCGATGGCATTTGCCATGGCCATGATGTACATCACGCCTGCGCTCGGCAATAACAAATTGTGGTCTGAAAAGCTGGGTATGTGGAATTGCTTTTTATGGAATGGCGGGCTAGTCTTGGGCTTGACGGTGCTTTGGGCAGGCGTTACCTCAGGCCGTGAATATTCCGACTTTCCGTGGCCGATCGACCTGTATTTGGCAGCCTGTGTATTCATTCCGCTCGGCATCAACGTCTGGATGACCATCCTGAATCGGCGTACCCAGGGGATATACACGACAAACTGGTTCTTTGCAGCGGCGACCTTTATGGTCATTATCGTGTTCCTGATCGGAAATTTGCCGGAGTTTTTCCATCTGACCGGCCTGACCGAGGCATACCTGACATGGTGGTTTGCGCATAATGTGCTGGGTCTGTGGATTACCCCGGTGGCGGCGGCGATCGCTTACTACACCATTCCGAAAGTGACAGGTAACCCGCTGTACTCGCACCGAATCGGACACTTGCATTTCTGGTCGGTGGTGGTTTTCTACTCGACTCCTGCGGCGCATCACCTGATGTCCGCGCCTTTGCCGGAGTGGCTCAAGTCTTTCGCCTCCGTTGAGGGTGTGCTGATCTTGGTGCCTGCGATTGCCTTCGTTTCGAACATCATGCTGACCATGCAGGGCAAATGGTACATGTTCGTCGAGAACATCGAGGTTCGCTTCACCATCACCGGCTGCTTAATGGCGATTCCGCTGAACATGCAGGGTGGATTTCAGCAGACCCGCGCGATCAACTGGTACATTCACGGAACAGGTTGGATTGTCGCTCACGCCCATCTGGCATTGCTGGGTTTCTCGACCTTTTTGGAAGCGGCGGCCGTTTACTACGGCTTGCAGTCAATACTGAAGCGCAAGTTGTATTCCATCACGCTGGCCAATCTGCATTTCTGGCTGTTGTTGATCGGGTTTACGGTCTACTGGGTTTCGATGACGATTGCAGGCCTGATCCAGGGAGCCGGCAAGATCTATGAGGTTCCCTATATCGACGTGGTCATAGCGGAGCATCCTTACATGATCGCGCGCTGGCTTGGCGGCACCATGGTGTTTTCTGGCAACGTATTGTGGCTGTACAACATGTGGATGACGGCGCGCAAAGGGACTGTTGTACCAGAGGGTCGTTTGCCCCATGAGTTGGCATACGAACGCTAACATTGAGCCGAGTATAAAAAGGGAGATCAAGCATGGCTGGATTTAGGGAGTATAAGATCGGATCAAGACTGTTCGGCTTGGCGCTGGGCGGCTCGATGACAATTACCTTGTTTTTTCCGAGCATTAATATTGCGTCGGTATCATCGACCGATATTGCCCTTGCAAAGCAATTGGCAATAGGCCACGAGTCGGGCTTCAATCTGGATGACCCGTGGATGCAGGGCAAGAACAAGCCCATTAGCGTTTCGCTTAAGGTTGATCCAAAAACCAATCAGCCCATCGATGGCGGGATGCAGGTGTACGTCTATGAAAAGGGGACATCTTTGCCGAATGGGGTTGATCACCCAAGGATTTTGGGCGAAGGGATTGATCAATTGAGTGTGCAGCAAGGACATGTAACCGACGCAAAAAAAGATGTTGGGGCAGTCTTCACTCTGGCCAAGGGAACCTATGAAGGCAAGCAGTATAGCTACATAGATAACCTCACTGCCACCAAGGGTTGGACTCCGACTGACGTGATGCGCGTAGCAAAGGATTCGGATGTTTCAGAGGCGGGTAAGGGCAAAACCATGTTCATACGCGAAGGCTGCTGGTGGTGTCATACGCTGCTGCCTGAGGAGACGCAGGACTGGCAGGTGTTTGGCGCACCGCCCATGCTCGGCGACTTCAACGGCGAATCGCCCACCGCATTCGGTTCTGATCGCAAAGCTCCGGACTTGTTGCACGTAGGATCGCGCAATTCTTCCAAGGAATGGATGATGATGCACTTCTTCAATCCTCGTCTGGTTCAGCCACACTCGATCATGCCGCGCTTTGATTATTTGTGGGGCAAGACGGATGCGGATGGCAAGAAGATCGATTACGCGAAGTGGAGGGAAGAGTATAGCGAGTACCGTGAAGGCAAACGTGTATCACCTCCGGATGTTCCTAGCTATGCCAGCGATTCCGAAATTCGCGGTCTGATTGACTTTATGTTGAGCTTGAAATAACAGGGGGATAGATAAAATGGCTTGGAATTTTGATAGTCCGTTGCGCACGCTGTGCGACCCAGCTACGAATGAAGCAGACAAGGTGCTGTGGGAAAAGGAAGATCTGGGCGGGATAGTGGAAGATAACAATCGCTTGCCCATGCCCATCGTGCTGCTGGTCATACTTACCATCATTACTGCGTTTGCGGTCACCTTTCCTTTGTGGGGGCAACGGCCGTCCGCTTCAATATATGAAGGCTACGTGAAATCGATGGATTCGCCGGAAGTGATGGCCCAGAAGGACGATGACGCTAAGATGGCGGCAATATTGAAGCTGAATGGCGGCGATCCTAATCGAGCCATGTTGGAGCGTCACCCCGTCAGCATGGATGATTTGCGGATCATGAAGCCGGAAATGGAAGCCCTGATGGCCAGGGGTGTGGATATGAATGATTATGAGGTTGTCGGCGACCATGTCGTGATGGCAAATTTCGAGGGTAACAAGAGGGCCGATGGCACGGTGATACGGCAGCAACCTTGGTGGGACAAAGGCTACCTGATTGACATATTTTACCTGAGCTATTTCTTTATCGGAGTCACTATACTGATCAAGAGGCTGCCCCCGTCGACCTGGCAGCCAAGGCATAATCGTTGATCTGCTTGATAATTGGATTGGCATGCTGTCAATCCACTTGTGCCGATTTAAACTTTAAGGAGAAGCTGGAATGATTGATTTTGACAACGGCCCGATCGCAATATTATTGATTATTGCATTGGCTTTTGGTTTCCCGATATTTTATGCCCTGTTCATTGACCGTCGGAATGAAAAGAAGTAATTTTCGTCTGATCGCAGAAAAATACATAGCACAAGCTAGAGCCAGGGCTGATCGAGCGTAAATTTTTAGCACATGAAATGCCTCGCCGAATCAAAGGCGCGGCATTTTTGTTTAAATGATACATCATTGCACTAGGAGCTGACGATTCTCATTTCCGCTATCAACACCACCCGGCTTCTTGTCTCCCAGTCGATTCCAGAAATTTCGCCCAAGCTTGACCTCAGCATCGAGGGTATGCGCAGTCAACGGTTCAGTGAGTGGATTTTCGTATTCTTGATGGTCGGGATATTGCTTTTTTCCGGTATCATCATTGCGTTGCTGTTTAACAAAAATCGCCCAAAGAAAATCATGCTCGGCGAACGTTTGCTGTTTACCGCAATCATACTCGGCGTTGTGGTGGCAGTAATCATTGCCGCGATGCAGATGCTGGGCGGCATTCTATTTTGACTATATTATTTAGGAAATGAATTATGTCTAATTTATCTAATTTTTTTGAAACGCTACCGGACGGTTGGACCATTTATTTATGGTTGATCATTGGTGCGATGATTATTGTTGCGGTACTCTACTGGATACGGTGGGGTGCACAAAACGAACAGTTTGACGAAGATATCAAATATGTGATTTTTGACGAGCAGGACCGGGATAAAATGACGCCCGAAGAATTCGCGAAAAGCCGTAATGTCATCAATTCGCAGATCGAGAGCCGCAAACGCCATTTGGCCGAAGATGCTGCGAGGCATAAGCTGGGAGTATGAAACGCGGAGAAAAAGCAGTCCTGGCGCTGATAGGTGCGGTTCTTGTTGCAGGCGTGGTACGTTCAATGCTGCATGTCGAAGGAAAGCATGACAGGGAAATTCCCTACTACACCACCGCAACTCGCGACGTGGCTGTTAAGGGAATGGAAATTTACAATAGAAACGGATGCAAGGAATGCCATTCGTTATGGACGATGAAGGACATCCTTGAGACTGTACCCGCTCCGATTCTCGACGGCATCGGATCCCTGCGCACCGAAGCCTGGCTCTACGACTATCTTTCCTCTCCCAATCCACAGGCCACATTGCCATCCCGCCTGAAAAAGGAATATCAAATGCCTTCATATAGAAGCATGCCAGAGGCCGATCGGCAGTTGTTAGCGCAATACCTCTCAAGCTTGAAAGTGAAGGACTGGTATCTCGAGGAGACCAAGAAAGCAGAGTATGAAAAATTGACCGGAATGGTGTATCCGAAATGAAACAGCGTTTTCTCAGGGGAATGGTTGCTTTGATGATCGGCATGTCCGTGAATCATTTCGGTGACAGGTTGCTTGGGGTCAAGATCGAGCTCTTTTCTGGCTTGTCCACATTCAGCTTTGCCTGGATATTGGATGTGTTCTTTGTGCCATTCTTGGTCGGCCTTACGGTCTCCTGGATATACGGTATGGGTGGAAAGTGGCTGTGCTATTTCCCGCCGCTTATTGTAAGAAGCCTAAGTTATGCGGAAATCCTTTACGTATCCGGTACGCCCCACGGCAGCAATCTGAATCCGATGGGCTGGTGGGGACTCTATGTCATTCTCGCGATGGAGTCAGCGGGTATTGGCGGGATAATAGGAGAAGTCATGATCAAGAGCGTGTATGGACGTTCAAAGAAAGTTGAAGAAGACCAGCCTGTCACGGTGAGGGGACCGCAATAATGCCAAGAATGCCCAAAAATACCGTGCTTACACCTGAAGAGCAATTGCGCAGGAAGAGGTTTCTTTCGGCCACGTTGATCACTTGCATTTCACTGGTGGTGATTGGGGGGAGTCTGCATGTGGTCAGACTGGGCTCGATGCGCATGGGCGAAATGCGTGCCCTTGCAACATATGATCTCAAGGAAGAGTCGAGCCGTATTCGAGCGCAAGGCGAGGATATCGTGCTTCACGAAGAAAATGAACATAGAAAAAACCAGGCTGCGGGATATACCGTTGCAGAGGCAGAAGCTTTGTTAACCAAAGAGCAGTGGCAGCAGCTGGACAGCATGGTAGAAGTTCCGGCAGGGAGTTTCCTGATGGGGTCGAATCTCAAAAATGCTGATGCCGCTTCCCACCCGGAACATCCTGTCAAGTTGAAGGCGTATCAAATAGACAAATATCTGGTTACCAACGCGCAATACGCTCGATTTATTGCAGCGACCGGGCATCGCCCGCCACTGGATTGGAAAAACGGAAAAATTGATCCGGGCTCCTTGCTATACCCGGTCACTATGGTGAATTGGTACGATGCAGAAGCGTATGCCAAATGGGCGGGCAAGCGCTTGCCAACCGAAGCGGAGTGGGAAAAGGCAGCGCGAGGAACGGACGGAAGACGTTGGCCATGGGGCAGTGAGATGGATCCCAAGCGTTTGAACACTTACTATAATGTTGGCTCGGCAAGCGATGTGACGACATATTCGAACGGTGTAAGCCCATATGGCGTTTATGACATGGCGGGCAACGTCGACGAATGGACTGCAGATGATTTTCTTCCTTACAAAGGAACTGATGCAGCAGCAGACGTGTTCCAGGGCAAGGTAGCCCGGGTACTGAGCGCGGAAGATCAAGCCATGAAAGTATCCGATTTGGTCAGGGTCAATCGACATTACAAGGTCTTGCGTGGCGGTTCATGGAAGGGCGATCCCTTTTCCACGGAAACCTATCATAGAGATTATTCCTGGCCAAACTTTGCTTCGGACTTTTACGGTTTCCGTTGCGCATCCGATTTAAAAAAATAAACGATACGGAGGTATATGATGAACCAGATTTGGGCGAGGATAATCGTCACATTGCTCGGTTCTGTTGCAGCCTCGTCAGCCCAGGCTCAGGTCGACAGCTACCGATTCATGCATGTAACCATTGAAACCCCATGGTACATCTTCATTTTTTTGTTGATGGGAGTATTTGTTCCGTTTGTACTCATGGCTGTTTTGGCATGGAAGAACGCCATACGCAAATCCAAGCGGGAAACCGCGGATGGCGAACCCATTAACTATTTATAAGTAGGTATTCAATGCTGCAAATGTCAAAGCAGTTATTCAGCAAGATTGTTCTTCGTTATGTCAGCATGCTATTGGCCGCATCGCTGTCTCTCGTTTCTGCGTTGCCCGCGCATGCGCAGGAAGCTCCTCCATCTGGCGACAGTGCGCAAATACTGCAGGAATTCAATGCGCAAAACAGGAGCGATATAAGAGAAAAGGCAATACCCCTGAAGGAAAAGCAGCAGATCATGTTTTTGCTGGGGGTGGCGGTGATCTTGCTTGTGATTATGACCGGCGCATTGGGGCTCGCCATGGGCGTATTTGGAAAGCCGGTGTTTGTTGCGCACATGGTATTCGCAGCATTCAGCATCACCATGGCAATTGTCCATGCGATTGTCGGCTTGGTATGGTTTTATCCATTCTAGCTAAATCATGGTTTCAATCTAGCAGCAGCCCGCTGTCCGGGCTGGGTTAATCATATTTCGCCTTCCGAAATTTTCATTACGGGGCAGGGCAATTCGGACCTTTTCCGGAATTGCCCTTTCTGCCCCCTGTTGAATAGCTAAAAATTTTTATGTCCAAGCTTCCTTCGTCGAGCCCTGATCGCTCAATTCCAGACTGGAAATCATGGTGGGTTGTGATAGCGATTCTTTACAGTCTGTCGGGTTTGACCAGTCTTGCATATGAAGTATTGTGGGCTCGCATGCTGTCCTTGCAATTTGGAGTAAGCATCTTTGGGGTGGTGCTTACCGTTGCGGCATTCATGGTCGGATTGGGCCTGGGCAGTCTGGCGGGAGTGAAGTGGGCAAAATCAATCAACACGCCTTTGGCATTGTTTGCGTTGCTTGAAATGGCAATCGCGCTATATTCATTGCTATTGCCAAATCTGGCACGGGCGGTCGGTGGATGGATGGAGGGCATTGCCGACAAGTTGACGCTGGCGCAATGGTATCTGCTGCAGGGATCAGAAGCATTGTGTTTGCTGGTAATGCCGGCATTCGCAATGGGGATGAGTTTTGCTTTGGTAATGAAAGCGGTGGATGGAACTCGCTTGTCACTGGGAAAACTTTATGGGCTGAATACGATAGGTGGAGCTGCGGGTGCTCTGTTCCCGCTATGGGGTTTGTCGGTATTGGGCTGGAGCAATTCTGTCAGGATCGTCGCCCTGCTTGGATTGACGGTCGGTGCAGCAGCCTTGGCGTTGTCCTATTTCGTTCGAAACAGTCAAATGGCGCCTGGCAAGGCGAAAAACAACAGTAATACACGTCCCCCATTATCGGCCTTGGCTATTTATGCGGGAATAGGGGCAGGCAGTATCATGCTGGAAGTCTGCTGGATACGGTTGTACGGGATGATCCTGCTCCGCACCGAATATGTGCTCGGGGTGATCCTTGCGGTATTTCTCCTTGGGATCGCGCTGGGCAGCATATTGCTGCCGCGAGTGCAAAAGAGCTGGCTAACACTGTTGTTACCACTTATAACCGGCGGTGGCGTACTGCTCGGTTTGTGGCTGCTTCCCGCCGCATCCGCATGGGTAGAACGCAGCCAGTTCCAATCATTCAGTGGCGCCATCTGGACCCAAGCGCTGATCCTGGCAATATTTACATTGCCGGTTACCCTGTCGTTGGGAGCGTGGTTGCCTTTGTTGGCAAGTCGATTTGCCACCGTTGAAGCGAGCGGCGTATGGCTATACGGCGCAAACTGTCTCGGGGGTGCTGCCGGAGCCGTTGTCGCCTGCTTGTTGCTCATTCCTGTGTTTGGCAGCGCAGCAACGGTTGCCATCGCAGGACTTGCGATAGCGGCTTCTGGTTTTTTGTGGGTAAAACCTCGCCGCATATGGCTGGTATTTGCAGTCATGCTGATTGTTGCCTGGCATTTGCGCAGCATGCCGCCAGTGCACGATCTGCTGCCGCAATTCGAGGGCAATAGCCGGGATTTGTATCTGTATGAAGATGCAATTTCAATGACACATGTCGTGGAGCAACAGGATGGGCAACGCGTCCTGTTGAGTGATCTTCAGCGTATGGATGCATCCAGCGATCCGAGCGCAGTTGAAATACAAATGGACCAGGCACGACTTGCACTGCTGCTCCATCCTGCGCCGCGCAGCGTGCTATTCCTGGGATTGGGAACCGGGATTTCGATGGCAGGGTCGACGCCGTTCCCGGATTTGCGCCGGAGCGCGGTGGAATTGTCCCAAGGTTCGATTATTGCCGCCAAGACATGGTTCGCGCCGGTCAACCGCAATGTGATGGATCAAGCGCAGACTAAACGGGATGACGCAAGACATTTTCTAAGTACGACAAAAAGCAATTATGACGTGATCATCGGAGACCTGTTTCATCCGGATCTGGCGGGGATGGGAGCCCTATTGTCTGTACAACAATTCCAGAGGGCGCGAAATCACTTGAATGACAACGGCGTATTTGTGCAGTGGTTGGCGCTTAACCAATTCGACATTCAATCCCTTCGGGTCGTTCTTCGCAGCTTCAAGCATGTCTTCCCTGACGCCCAATTATTCATGGACGGCATGCATCTGGCCATGGTTGGTACGCGCCAGCAATTTTTGGGGGCCGCCGCATTGCTTGCAAACCTGCATCGTTTGACCGTGCAGGAGCAGGAGCAGGCCACAGGCGGGGAAGGAGCATGGACATGGCTTGGCCGTTATTGGGGGCCCATTCCGGACAGTGTCGGACCGATGCAGGATGAGTGGGTGCCGTACATCGAATTCACTCTTCCGCGTGCACGGTACGACGGAAGCGTTAACCTGCCGTCATTGATGGCATGGTTGCTGGAAAGCCGTCCTGACGTGGACGCCGCCAAGGACATGCTGTCAGTACGCAATACTGACCGGGAAAGCTTCGGACGCGCTTACATCGCGACCGAACTTGCCGTGCGGGCATGGGTTGCCTCGATCGGTGGGGATCCGGAAAAGGCGGGCAACCTGATTTGGCTGGCTTATCAGGCAAACCCGCAAGATCGCTGGATTGCCGATGCGCTTGCTGATAACATGTTGCAGTCTTTGTCGCAGGCAAGGCAGCAGGGTTTGAGCGAGCGAGAAGCTTTGGAAAGAATCCTGAAGGTTTCTCCAAACTTTGTCGGTGCATTGCGCGCATTCTGGCATCTGGAATTGTCTGCGGGGAACAGGGAGGCGGCCGAGCGTTGTCGTATGCGTCTGCTGGCCATTTCTCCGTTGGACGCTGAGGCGAGCGCAACTCGCTGAGTTTGATATAGCCAGCCCTGCAAGAAAAGGTAGACATGTCCTCCGTTATCAACAAGGCACTCTCAAGTATCCCAATCAAGGTGGTCGGATCTGGCGCGAAAAGGGGTGTGCCCAATTTTCGTTGGAAAAGACGGACCATCCAGGTCATCATTTTGCTGTTGCTGGTCCTGATTCCTGTATCAGGCCTGTTTCGCATTGACCCGGAAAATGGCACGTTGGTTGTACTGGGCTGGCAGATTTGGTTTGCCGACTTTTTTTTGATATCCGGCTTGTGGATCATGTTGGCGAGTGGACTGGTCGTGCTGTATTCGGTTGCCGGAACCGTTTTTTGCGGGTGGGCATGCCCTCAGAATTCCCTGGCAGAATGGGCAAATCACATGACCCGTAAGCTGCTCGGCAAACGTGCCGAAGTCAGCCTGAACGGGGAAGCTCCCAAAGTCTCGGCCGGAAAAAACAAGGCGTTGAACTGGTCACTGCTCGGTCTCTCGTTTCTGACCGCATCGATGATATTTGCATTGGTTCCATTGCTGTATTTCTATCCGCCTGACGTGGTATGGTCATTCGTAACCTTCAGGCCGGATACAAGATTGGCCGGTTCTCTGTATTGGATTTATTCGGTATGGGTGATGATCATCCTTCTGGATATTGCGGTATTACGGCACTTCTGGTGCCGCTTCGCCTGCGTATACAAGGTTTGGCAGCATTCGTTCAAGACCAAGGAAACCTTACATGTGGTCTACGATGCCAGCAGGGCGAGTGAGTGCGAAAAGTGCAATTATTGCGTTACAAGCTGTTTCATCAAGCTGGACCCGCGCAAGACAGAAATTTACGACAGCTGCATTAATTGCGGTGATTGCATAGATGCCTGCAACAGCCTGAAGAACAAAAAGGGGGGTGTGGGCTTGCTACGGTTTGAGTTTGGACAGCGGGAATCGCGCAAATTGCGCAAGTTCCGTGACAATTCGATGTCCCTGTTGTCGAGATTTCGCTGGACAACCCCATTTGCGGCGCTGGGCATCATCATGTTCGCCTGGGGCGTGTGGTCGTACCAGCCTTACCACCTTGCAGTCGGGTATTTGGCAACGAATCACAATCAATCTGCGCGTGAATATCGTATTGAGATCTCAAGCAAGCGATACCGTCCCTCGGAATTGAAGCTGGTCGTTGAGGGGTTGCCGCAAGATGCTTACAAACTGAGCAGGAGCAAGGTAACGTTTGATTCGGTCGGACGACAGTCGATTTTCCTTTCGATCCTGCCCAAGTTGCATCATGGGCTCTATCCATTCGTCGTGGTGGCAAGTTCCGCTGATGGATGGACAGGTCGTTTTGATTCCCAGCTGTTTGTCGAATAGGAGATATTGTGATGGTACAGCGTGATAAACAATCCGGATTGACGGATGAGAAGCCGCAGTGGGGCGAGCCCAGCAAGGATAATTACGGCTATGCATCGGACCAGGAACGCTTGGAAAAGCGCGGTATGGAAGACTGGGAGCTGGTGGAGAAGATTCCGGAATCCCAGCTGAAAGTTCCCTATTGGTTCTGGGCAGTGGTGGTGATTGTCTTGCTGGTTGGAGTGGGTCTCAGTTTCCCATTCTGGGGACTGCGTCCCGGAGTGGTTGTGAAGTGGAGTGACTGGGTGAAAGACCCGGGTTTTCTGGGATCACTTGTGTATATCGCGCTTGCCGGCCTATTCGTCTGGTACATGGTGAACATGTATGGATCTGCTGCTGCAGGGAGGCTGGATTCAGACAAGGAAGGGAAAAATGAAATCGAAAACGATCGCAAGGAACAATAGTCAACATTGTTTTGGTGCTAATAAATATCTGGCGCAACTGTGAAAATATTTCTGGTTATATTGATAAGTTTCCTTGCGATGGAACTCGTCGCCTGTAGCAATGGTGCCGCCGCTCCCTCAATCCCCCCGCAGCATTGGAAGCAAATGGTGGTACGCATCGAGACTCACCCGAGTCCGCCGCTTGCCGGGATATCCGAAATTGTTGTAATCATCACCGGCCCGTACGGCAAACCTGCCGGCGATCTGATCGTGTCTCTGCGGGGAACAGAAACAGATCCGTGGGTTCAGGCAATTGAGGACGGATATATCGGGGTGTACCGTCGAGCCGTGGACATTGGGGAGAACAAGACCGGTGTAGTTCAAGTCCGAATTCAGCAAGGCGCAGAACAAAAGATATTGAGTTTTCCGATCACTTTGGAGACGAGCTAGTTCTCTCGGGAATTGATTCGTTGCCGCTCGAACTGACCATAGTCAAAAGCACATTTGCCAAGAAAGTACAAAAGCCAACGGCCATTACCGTGCCCGAAATTGCCACCGCAAATCCATAATAGTGATGCACGGAGGGTACGTCCTGCGGGCGGGAGTGCATTAACACGCCTTCCCAGATGCCAAAGGCCATTTGTATGATGTAAAAGCTGTAAACCCCTATGCTGACCCACCAGAAGGTATGCTCAACCAACTTGATTGAATATATCTTTTTCCCCGAAAGAATTGGCAGCAGATAAAAGGTTACACACATCGCCATCAATACCACGCCGCCGACCAGATTCATATGCGCATGGGCCAACGGGTCGATCATGTGGCCGGGGCCGCCGTATGGACTGCCAATCGAGTCCAGCCATGCGCGAATTGGCGGCATAACCTGAAGCATGCCGTGAATAGTGCCGATGAAAAAAGAGAAAGCGGAGAGCAGCAGAAATTTTAAAAGATGCCGGTGCAGAGAATCTTGTCTCATAGCGTGCTGGGTATCGCTTTCAAGTTATTTGGATGCGGCAACTCGGTCAACGGATCGGGTGACAGAAATAATCGTTCATTTGTGGGACCGCAGAAAGAAAATGCCCGGCCAGAGCCGGACACTTTCCAGAAATTCTTGGTAGTAAGGCGAATCTAATTATTTTTTGTTGGCTTCGATAATTCGTTCAATTCCTAGGGTGGTCAGGCTTGAGGCAACTATCACCCCCAAGACAAATATTGCAATTGGCACAAGCAGTTCGATTGGCATAGCATCCTCCTCCATCTGGTTAAAAAACTTGATAAAAATGGCGTGTTGGTATTGGTACAATATCGCCAGATTATCGCAAGCAGTCTAGCGGAATCACGTCTCGCACGCAACTATTTAAAATGTAACTAAAGTTAGGCAATGCCTTGATGACCTGCATGTACATAATATTGCGGCCGTGGTTTAGTTCCTGATAAAATCGCCGCAGCTTTTCTTGAATCTAATGGGCCGGAGCGTGCAATTTCCAATCTCGGCTTTACGATCATCGGCAAATCACTCAATCATTGCAAAGAAATCAAATTGCAGCGTTGACGGGCGCCTTGCTTCAGCTTTCACACAACAAGATTGGCATAAATTCCAATCAGGACTTAACTAAAAATGAAAAATTGGATATCACGAATCCCCCAAAAATACTGGGCGTATCTGGCGTTGCTATTCTGGGGTGCAATGTGTTTTTTGTTGCTGAACAAGACACCTTATGGTGTTGATGAAGGTGCTGCCCAGGGCTTGCTGCTAACCTGGTCGTTAGTGGACAATGTCGTCAGTTCGGTTGTGACTTTGGGCTTTCCAGATTTTCGGGCGGTAATTCTTGCCCCGGTGGGTTTTTTGTGGACCGGCAATTTATTGGCGGCAAAGATATTTACAATCCTTGTGATGGCCGCCACCGCATGGTCCCTTCACTCATGGCGCCGCCGCCGCGGGGATTCTGAAGGGGCGCTGTTGGCTACCGGATTGCTGCTGATCTCCCCTCTGGTGTTCAGCCAGATCGACACTATTTCCGTCGCCCCTTACCTGTTGTTTGCTTTCGCGCTTGGTGCATGGGCAGATCTCAAATACCGCGAATCGCCCCAGGCATTCGGAGGGATGTATTTCGCGCAGATGTTGTTGTGCCTGATAAGCATAACGCTTCACCCGGCAGGTCTTGCATATCCCCTTGCCTTATTGTGGAGGTGGTACAAGGATCCGCTGAACAAGAAGCAGCAAAGCTACTTTTTTGGCGGGATCATTTTTACGGTGCTCCTGGCCCTAATCCTGACTCTGGGTTGGAGTCATGTTATGTGGTTTGTCAACCCGGTCAGGGGGCTGTCGGCAGCGCTGTTTGGGCCGGCGGACAGCAAAGCGCTTGGAGCCAACCGCTGGTTCAGCGGACTCGGGGTCTTGGTTATCCTGATCTTTGTGATCTGGAAGCAGGCAGGAAATTTATGGGCGGATTTCCTCGGACAAATCTTCCTAGTCGCGCTGATTATAGGAATGCTGACGGGCGATGAAACGCTGGGTATGCTTGCCTTAACTATTGGCTTGTACTGGGGCTTACCCTTGCTGTTGCAGAAGCAAACTGATTTTCATGGCGGATTCTGGCAGCAGCGCGGAGTGGTTCTCGTGCTTATAGTGGTGGTTTCCACTACCTTCATGATGACTGATAAGGCTTACTATATGAACATGATGGCGGGCAAACTTGCGCCAAGCGACAGCCTGATCAAGGATTTCGCCGATAATATTGCAAATTTGCCGAACGATGCTGAGCATAAACAAAACTCACCAGCGGACAAACCGGTGCGGGTAGCAAGCCAGTGGCCGGCACGGACCATGTTGGCATGCCGCTGCGACACCTTGGCATTGCCACCCAATGCCAAGGATGAACAAGCCTTGTATGCAGTGCTGCAGGGCTTGAACTACCTGATATTCGATCCTCGGGATCCGGCAAATAGCTCGCTCTCGCATAACCTTGCTTTAATGGATGCAGGGAAGGTCGAAACCGTTGCCTTGCAGCAAGGGGGAGTGATTGTGGAAATCAAGAAACCTGCAACAACGAATTAACGCGAGTAAATACCGTGATAGGCGAGATATTGATCTATGTGGTTATCGCGATCAGCGCACTGTTCATAACCGGCTATGCGGTGCATATGTTCATAGGCGGGTTGGTCAGTCCGGAGTTGGAATATCAGCTTATCGTTCTGGTTTGCGTCCTTATTGCAGGGGCCATCGGATACATGACCTGGGATGTCATTCAAAGACGTTCCGGGGGGAAGAAATAGTACTCGCGTCAGGGACCTGGTGGTGAAATATTTGGCCCGTGATTATTTTTTGTGGCGTTTCAGGATGTCTTGAGCAGCATTATACTGTTCCACGGTGGCAAACTGACCCCGGTGAAAAACGAACTGCAATTGTTTTCCCGAACCATCCAAGCCGGAAATACCAAAGGATTTGCCCGCATAATCGGCGTAGTAGCGGAGGTTTTTCACCAGATCAACCCGAGTCCCGTTTCTTTGTAACAATCCAACGTATTGTTCACCGAGCTTCAGGGATACAGGCGCAGACGGCAAAATCATCAACCGTGTCTTAAATACCCTGTTAAACCCGGCTATAAAAAAGAAACAGGTCAGGAAAAAGAACAAATATCCCATATTGTGATTATCACCATACCAAAAACTGGCAGATATCGAAGCAAGTGCAATTACTGTCGGAATATAAAGCAACAAATCCCAAACCATTCCCTTACGATCCTGAACCAGTTCAAACTGCATTGTTCCGGCATCATCCCTATCTGCCATTAAGCTTCCGCCCATATTTGTTTAATTGCCTGAATCAAGATTGAGCATGCCGCTCACAATAAGAACTTTTTGATGGCCATGTCCATTTCACCATACAGCGTTGCACCAGCGCGTTCAAAACGAACTATGCCGTGCTTGTCGATGAGAAATGTCCACGGATCGCCCATGACCTGATAAGCCCTGTAAGCTTGCGGGTTTTCATATTGGTCAATATGAATAAATATCATCTGTCCCTGATATTTGTCGAGAATCGCCTTCAGAACCTGGAGTTGGGCATCACAATTGGTGCAATGCCCGGGAGTGGCAAACTCAAGCACGATAGGCTTGCCGGTCAACAGGGCCTTGTCGATCGAATACTGATACATCCTTGGGTCAGGCTGGCGATACGTGGTGATTTTGCTGAAGTCGCCGCCTACATCGGCCAGCGTTTTTGTGGCCAAACTCGGTGCTTTCTGCCCTATCGTGAAACCCGCAGATAATCCCTGGTCACACCCGCCCAGCAGGCACAGTGCGATCCCGCAGCATGCTGACAGTAGCCATTGCTTGTTCATTTCTGTTTCTGCCATCCGATCGTGGTTTTATACAGGTTAAAACCCCATATGATGTTTGCCAACAGGACCAGTGTTCCAAATATACCGACAAACGCTAGCAGATGGTTGACCAACTTTTCAGTGTCGGGGCCCGTGTCCAGTCCGCCAACCACGCCCGCGGTAAAGAAGAAAACTACCATGCCGATCAGCCCGAAGTTGTGCATCCAGAAATGGATCTTTACAAGGCGCAAACTGTAGATTGAGCGGCGGGCAACCGTGGGGACGACATAGTACAGTGCGGCAAAAATCGCCATTTCGACCCAGCCAAGCAAATTGACGTGCCCATGCGCCAAGGTAATCAGGCGGCCATGCGCGCTGTAATCAACAAAATGCCGGAAGGCAGGGACCCCGCCCATAATGGCACCCCAGGAAAAGCCGATGATGCTGTAGATTATGCACGCATATACAAACAACAGAATGTACCTGGTGAATTCCTTGTTCTGTGAAGCGCTTAGTTCATTGCTTTGCGTCATGCTGGTCCTCTTGTGATTTTGATTTCATCCAATCGCGAATATCCCTGTACTTGCTTCTCCAGCCGGCAGGCGTCCACATATCGACCATGGTATCAATGAAACTGGAGTCGCCTTTGGGCGGTTCGAAGGATGAGGAAGAACCCTGGTCGGATTTCAGTTCGGACAGAAATATCGCTATGTCATGCAAATCCGAGTCTGGAAGGGACGACACATAAGCAGCGTCCTTGGGCGGCGCGCCATGATCCATGGTCGGTGCGCCATAGGTCTTTTCGGGATACTTGAGGAAATTGTAGAAGTAATTCACGTCATGTTTGGAGCCCAATCCATCCAGGGTGACACCCATACTGGTACCGCTGCCAACCGCCTTGTGACAATCGTAGCAATTGTCATGTTGATAAATGCTGTAACCGCGCATGCCGGCAGGTGAAAAATCGTAATGCGTCAGAATGGGAAACAATGGTTTATCGGAGTTATGGCTGACATTCTCCAATACGGTAAAGTTAATCACAGTAATCACAACCAGAAACGCTACAACCCCAAAAAGAATCTTCTCACCCTTTTTCATCATCACCAATCTTGAATTATCAAAAAACCATGAGCAAATGAATGGCTTCATCGGTCAACAAAGCAAAAAAGACTGATCTGTGCAGACCAGTCTCCGTCAAACCTCCCGCACTAAAATTTAGGTGCGGGAGAACATACAAGAATGCCTAATGCGATTATGCTTTAATGGACAATTTTAATGTTATCCAAAACGGTTTGGTTGTTGATTTCCATCCCGTCCCCAAGCGTGCTGTCGGCCGCTTGAGAGAGATACGCGGCTGCGTTGTGGATATCATCGTCAGTCAGTTTTTGGGCGATCTTTTCCATCATCTTATCCGGATCATTCGCACGTGTACCATCACGCCAATGTGTCAGCTGATTGACCAGATAGACATATTTCTGGTGACCGATCTTCGGAAATACCGGGTCGGCGCCGCGGCCATCAAAGCCGTGGCAAGTCTGGCAAGCAGAAACCTTGTCCGAGCCATAACGAACAAGGAGCTTGCCCTTGTAAGTTTCGCCGACCACCGTGCCATCGGTCTTAAGCTGGTTAAGATCGGAAACTTCAGGATTGTCCAGCGGGAAGGAATCCTCATAGGACGCCAAATCACGCATGTCCTGCTCAGTCAATCCTTTTGCGATACCATTCATCTGCATCATCGTCAGGTCTGTGCGTTTGTCTTCTGCAAAATTGTGTAGTTGCTTGACGATGTATACATACCCAATATTTGCCAGCCTGGGCGCACCCATCGCATCATTGCCCATCGCCTTGTCACCATGGCAGGTCGCGCAAGCCGGAACACTGTCGCCCTTGCCATTTTCGAAGATCTTCTTCCCGTTGGCAGGATTTGCAGTAACGGCGCCTTCGTCAGCGAAGCCTGCTACCGAAAATGCCAGCATGGCGACTGTCCCCAAGCTTACCAGCGCCAAATTGGATAATTTACTCATGTACCCCTCCCCACTCTAGAATTTTTTAATTACCAGCACCTAAATGCAGCTCAATACAATAGCGATTCCTCGCAGGACGAGCAAATCAGGAATTCTTCTTCATTAGGATAAATGCCAAGCCAAATAAAAACACAAAAATACCTATATACATAAAAACAACTTCGCTGGTTGTTGTATCCGGTTCAAGCATTTTTCGCTCCTCTGTCTAAAGATAACAAAACTCACAACCCCTTGTCTTAATCCAGGGGCTAGCATAATAATAGCATTAAGAAAACAATGTGTCATTTGCCTCGTGTGACAGGACAAATAACACGCACCTTCGCTAAAACAGCAAAAAAGCCGCGCAATCAATAATATTAATATTGCCGAACCCCGTCTTTTCTGATTTCATGCCGCCCGCCATGCGCCAACCAAGTCTCAACTTTGGATACCCTGCGCATGAAGTTTTACCAGCCCAGGCTTTACCAGCAGTCAAAGCGGTCGCTGAAAAATCCCGCTTCCCAGCGCGCGACAGAACAAATGGAAACATAACTGCAAACGTTTATCAGTGCACTGACATGGATCAACTAAACCACATTTAATTTGTGGCGAATACTCGATTTTGATCGTTTCATTGCCTGAATTGCGATCTGCTCCACAGGTGATGAATATCAAGTGTCGGCTAATACAAATTGCGGGATGATTGGGACACGGGAACGTGGATTTGCATGTTTTTACCGTATGATCGGGTGTTTTTCACGCGGCCAACTGGCATAATGTATGTCTGCTTAAGGAGGATCTATGGATAAGTCGGCCAATCAATTGATAGTGGATCTGGAACTGATACGTCGGCTTGACAAGAACGGGCCCCGTTATACCTCTTATCCTACCGCGGATCGGTTTGTTGAAGGCTTCAATGCCGATAATTATGGTCTTTGGGTAACCAAACGCGATATTGGCGGCGTCAGCCGCCCGCTGTCTCTGTACATTCATATTCCATTTTGCAATACCTTGTGTTTTTATTGTGCCTGCAACAAGGTGATTACCAAGGACAGAAGTAAATCTGCTGAATACGTAGGCTATCTGATCAAGGAGATGGCCATGCAGGCGATGTTGCTCGGGCCGGATCAGGTGATAGAACAGCTGCACTTCGGTGGCGGCACGCCGACCTTTCTGAGCGATGACGAGATTCGCCGGGTGATGGAGGCGATCCGCCAGCACTTCAGGCTGGTGGATGACGGCGAATACTCGATCGAGATCGACCCGCGCAAGGTGACTGATGAAACCATTGCGTTGCTCGGCGAAGCAGGTTTCAACCGGATCAGCATCGGGGTGCAGGATTTCGATGCCGAGGTGCAACGTGCGGTGAACCGCATTCAGAGCGAAGAAGAAACGTTGCGAGTGATCCATGCTGCTCGGGCAAACGGCTTCAAGTCGGTGAGCATCGATTTGATCTACGGTTTGCCCAAGCAAACCCTTGACGGTTTTGGCGCGACCCTCGACAAGGTGATTGCGGCGGATCCTGATCGATTGTCCATCTATAACTATGCACACATGCCGACCATCTTCAAGCCGCAGCGGCGTATCCATGACGAGGACCTGCCCGCACCCCAAGTGAAACTGGACATACTCGACATGGCCGTGAACAAGCTCACCAGTGCGGGCTACGTTTACATCGGCATGGATCACTTTGCGAAACCGGAAGACGAGCTGGCCGTAGCGCAACGCGAGGGCAAGTTGCACCGAAATTTCCAGGGTTATTCCACCCATTCCGATTGCGATCTGGTGGCACTCGGTCTAAGCGCGATCGGGAAGATCGGCCCAACCTACAGCCAGAATTACCGCGACCTGGAAGCTTATTACGATGCATTGGACAGGGATGTGTTGCCTATCATGCGCGGCATGGAATTGAACGCCGACGACCTGTTGCGCCGTGCCATCATTCAGGCGTTGATGTGCCACTTCGAGCTTGCCAAGGATTCATTCAGCAACGATTATCAGATCGATTTTGACGGGTACTTTGCGATTGAACTTGAAGAATTGCGCGACTATGAACGCGAGGGGTTGCTGGAGATTTCCGCGCAATCGATCAGGGTAACGCCCAAGGGACGCATGCTGATACGCAATATCTGTATGGTCTTCGACAAGTATCTGCGAACGCGGCAGGAGCATGCGATCTATTCGAAGGTGATATAGGTGCACGGCACCGGTCACGCCATATGCGTTTTCACTTGCGCGATAATACATTTGGACTTTTTGGGTGGAGCATGAACAAAATTCTCAAATATGGTTTGTTGGGTGTCGGCGCCATTGTTGTCGTTGTAATTGCGGGAGCGGCCTATGTGGCTGCGACTTTCAATCCCAATGATTACAAGGCACAGATTATCAAGGCAGTGAAGGACAGCACACAGCGCAATCTGCGCCTGGATGGCGATATCAAACTGTCTTTCTACCCCAACATCGGTGCCAGCCTGAACAAGGTGTCGCTGTCAGAGTTCAGGAGCGACAAGCAATTTGCGGCCATAGAATCGGTTCGCGTGTCGCTCGCGTTGCTGCCTTTGCTGCGCAAGCAGGTGGTGGTGGATGAAGTCACGGTGAGCGGTTTGAATGGAACGCTGGTCAAGCACAAGGATGGAACCACCAACATCGACGACTTGCTCGGTCAATCCGAACGAAAGTCAGTGCAAAGCAATCAGGAACAAGCCGGGTCTGGACAGCCCAAATCCGAACCGCTCAAAACAGAACATCAAATCAAGGAACAACCGAATAGTGCTTCTTCCCCGGCCGTAAGATTCGATATTGCCTCCATGTCCGTGGAAAAAACCAACCTTGGCTATCGCGATGAGGGCAGCGGCGCACAGTACGCCATCAAGGATTTGAATCTCAGGACCGGACGAATCGCTGTCGGAGTGCCGGGCAAGATCGAATTTTCGGCAAATTTGCGGGCCAACCAGCCCAAACTCGACATTACCGCGCAACTCAAGACGGTTTTGATTTTTGATCCGGACAAACAGCGCTTCCAGTTGCAAGGACTTGATCTGCAAGCCAGCGGATCGGCTCTGGATATCAGCAACCTTAAGGTGACAGCCGGCGGCGACCTGGATGCGGACATGACCAGGAAGGAATTTGCCGCGAAGAAGTTTTCCTTGACCGCGTCCGGCGTAAAAGATAAAGACAGCTTCGACGTTGCACTGGATGCACCTTCGCTGGATTTATCCACGGATAAATATTCCAGTGACAAAGTGACGCTGAATGCCAAACTGGACGGGCCTTCAGGCAATATTACCGCAAGCCTGGTCGTTCCCGGAATGGAAGGCAACGCGCAATCTTTCAAGGTCAGCGCGCTGAGCCTGGATCTGGACGTAAAGCAGCCCGAACAGGCGTTCAAGGTTGAACTCCGTTCCCCTCTTTCGGGAAATGTCAGAATGCAGCAATTCAATCTGGACAAACTGAGCGTGGCGGTGAATGCCAGCGGTGACAAGCTGCCGAACAAGTCGGTGAACAGCGAAATGAAAGGCAGTGTGAATGTGGATGTACTGAATCAGGGCGTGCAGGCGAATCTTGCCGGCACCCTGCTGCAGAGCAAGATCAAGGCAAAGTTCGGCGTGAAAGGTTTTGCCAATCCGGCGATCAGGTTCGATGTTGATCTTGACCAGTTGGATGCGGACCTGTACCTGCCGAAATCATCAGCGACCCCTGCCGCACCCAAGTCCCCGGGCATTGCCGCTGCTACGAAGTCGCCCGCCGCTTCCGGACCCACGAAAGCTACATCCACCGAGCAACCGCTGGATTTGACCGCTTTGCGCACGCTCAACCTGGACGGCAGTCTGCGCATCGGTGCACTGAAGGTCATGAATGTGAGATCCACACAGCTGCGCGCGGATGTGAAAGCGCTTGACGGCCTGGTGAATATCAATCCGCTTTCCGCAAAGCTTTACCAGGGCAGCATGAATGGCAGCGCGAGCGTGAACGCCCAGGCGACCCCAAGATTCGCGATCATCAATAACCTGAATGGCGTCAATGTCGCCGCGCTGACAAAGGATGCCGCCAACTTCGACATGCTTGAAGGCAAGGGTAATATCGGCGTGAATCTCACCACGCGGGGCAACACCGTCACCGCAATGAAGAAAGCGCTCAATGGCAACTTCTCGATGAACCTGTCCGATGGTGCCTTGAAGGGCATCGACATCGACAAGAAGGTGCTGGCCGCGCAGGCTTTGTTGAGCAAGGGCATCAGCGCGGCCAGCGATTTTCAAGCAGCAGACCCGAACGAGAAAACGGCGTTCAAGGAGTTCAAGGCGACCTTCAAGGTGACCAACGGGGTCGCACATAATGAAGACCTCTCCTTGATGTCTCAGCAAGTGAGGGTCAGCGGGGCGGGCGATATCAATATCGGCAACGACAGCGTCGCCTATTTTGCCAAGGCTGCGATCGCGAAGACTTCCGACGGGAAAGGCGGTATCACAGTGCCGGTGCATGTCAGCGGTTCATTCGCCGATCTTAAATACAAGCTGGATTATGGCGCGATGGTCAAGGAAGCGGTCAAACAAAAAGTCGACGCAAAGAAGGAAGAGTTGCAGAACCGGTTGCAGGATCAGCTCAAAAACAAATTGAAAGGGCTGTTCAAATGACAAAAGACCGTAGCGGAGCGGGCATGCCTTCATGCCTTTTGGTTGCGGGCCGCTGCTAAAGCGGCTTCCAATGCACAGTTTCTCGTCACGCCTGATCGCCTGGCAACGCGTACACGGCCGCCATGACCTGCCTTGGCAATCCGCTGAGGCATACCGCATCTGGCTGTCGGAAATCATGCTGCAGCAGACCCAAGTTGCCACCGTCATCCCGTATTACCAGCGCCTTCTCGCTTCATTTCCCACCATTGCCGCACTTGCCGCAGCGACAGAGGAGCAAGTGCTCGCCCACTGGAGCGGTTTAGGCTACTACGCGCGTGGGCGGAACCTGCACCGCGCCGCCCGGATCATCCTGGAAAAACACCACGGCCAATTCCCTCGCAAGTTCGAGGAGATGCTCGAACTGCCCGGCATCGGACGTTCCACTGCGGCCGCGATCTGTGCGCTGGCGTATCACGAATACCGCGCGATACTGGACGGGAACGTAAAGCGCGTGCTGGCCCGCTATTGCGGCATTCATGGTTCGCCCGGCGACAAGGCGGTGGAGGCTCAACTCTGGCAACAGGCCGAAGTCCTGCTTCCGCGACCCCCTCTCCATTCAGGGTGGCGGGCTGAGGAAGGGAGGGGATCCGATATGGCAGTCTACACTCAAGCCATCATGGATTTGGGCGCGACGCTGTGCAAGCGCAGCAAACCCAGGTGCAGCGAGTGTCCGGTGTGCAGCGATTGCGTCGCGTTTCAAAGCGGACGAATCAGCGACTTTCCGACTCCGCGCCCGCGCAAGGTAGTGCCGGAAAGACATTCCACGTTCTTGTTGCTGATGCACGGCAACGACATCCTGCTGGAGAAGCGCCCCGGCAACGGCATCTGGGGAGGGTTGTGGTGCCCGCCGCAGTTTGAAGACGAAATGGTGGCGAAGGACTGGTTCGTGCAAAATGGAATGTCTGCGAGCCACGGGGAAAGGTTGGCGATATTCACTCACACTTTCACCCATTTCAAATTGCACATCACGCCGCTGAAGATTCAACTCGCGCGCAAGCCTTTGCGTGCTGCGCAACCGGGGAGTGTGTGGCAGGATGTGGAAGGTGCATTAAGCGCGGCGATACCGACGCCGGTGCGGATGATTTTGAATATGGCCGTCGGTCGAGAGCGCCGATGACCATCCGTTCCGAGCAGGGGTAGTGGTATCCGGAGAAGGGGAAAGTCCAATTCAAGACCGACACCGCCGGTGGTAGCACGGTGAAGCCTTATTCGGTTCTTCATGCGTCGACTTGGCTGCGTTACGCTCGGCACGAACGGCCTGTGCTGCCGAGTTACCATCGGTAAATCAACCCACTACTCTTCGCCCCACTTCTTCATCAACTCCTGCGCCACGCCCAAGTGATCGAGTATCCGCGCCACCACGAAATCCACGATGTCCTGCACGCTCCGCGGATGGTGATAGAAGCCCGGATTGGGCGGCATGATGACGGCGCCTGCGTGCGACAGCCTGAGCATGTTCTCGAGATGGATCGCGGAGAAGGGCATCTCGCGCGGCACCAGGATCAGCGTGCGCTTTTCCTTGAGCATCACGTCGGCGGCGCGCGCAATCAAATCGTCGCTGATGCCACTGGCGATCTTCCCCAGCGTTCCCATGGTGCAGGGGCAGACCACCATTGCATCGCCGGGATTGGAGCCGGAAGCCATCGGCGCATACCAGTCCTGGATGCCAAACACCTTGAGTTCGCCGCCGACTTTGCCGAAGCGTTCCCCGAGTAGCTGTTCCGCATCCCCGGTGCGGCTGGGCAGCGTGAAATCGAGTTCCTGTTTGGCGACGATCTGCGCGGCTTGGGAATAGACCAGATGCACGCGCTGTCCCGCTTGCAACAGGCATTCGAGCAGGCGCATGCCGTAGGGCAGTCCTGATGCGCCGGTAAAAGCGAGGGTTATGGTTTTCATTCGATCAGTTTGCCACATAACCAGCCACTTGGCTGGCGTCTATTGGCAGCATATAACCAGCCGCGTGGGCACCGTAGTTTGGTGACTTGGTGGATTGGCTAGCAGTTTCATCAGTCGTATGGCCAGAGAACACGGAGTTCACAGAAAAAGGCCGAAATGGTCACCGGACCGTATTGAAACTAGATGGCTTCATCTCTTTGGCCAGCTTTTAGTTTATCTGGTTTGATCATTCTTTCGCTATCCATGAATCGCGCCGCGACCAAACCGTTCACCGTGCCGAATACCAGTGCGGCCATGGCGAAAATCGGGATCAGGTAGGCGATGCCGGCATGCGGGATCAGCCACAGGTACACCACCAGCATCTGTCCGGCGATGTGCGCGAAGGCGGCATAGATGCTCTGGCTGACCGGGCCGAACCAGCGGGCCGGCAAATGCAGGGCAAGACCCAGCACGGCCAGGCTGCACAGTGCACCCGACAGACTGAGAAAGAATCCCGGTGCGAGAAAATTCCCGAATAACAAACTGCCGGCGAGCACGCGTAACAGCGACACCCATGCCGCCGCACGCCAGCCGTAGCGGGCCAGCACAATCAGCGTGACGATGTTGGCCAGTCCAGGCTTGACACCGGGTAACGGGGAGGGGATCGCGTTTTCCAGTACCGTCAGCCCGAGTGCCACCGCCGCCATGCGCGCGATGTGGTGGTCTTCGGCGGTTGTTTCCAAGTGGATGGTTCGCGCTTTCATATTACCCATAAAATGCCCTGCAGATAGGCAGTGAGCGAGCACGCGGCACAGCAGTTTGAACTCGTGAGCTTATACACGGCTTCTCAGTAGTTGAGGCTGTCATATTTTTCCTGCTGCCAACCAATTCAATGCTGACCTGATTGGGCAGGCAGATTGCAATCTCTCCGGCCTGCTGCAGCCAGCCTTGTCGTACACAATACTGGCGCGGGCTGGGGTCGGAGGCGATACGCGCTTTGCGGTCTTTTATGCTGATGATGCTTACCCCTAGAGGTCCTGGCACTTCGATCTGCTGGTCCCGGGACAAGGTTACTTCCCTGAATATTTTTCCCCCGCTGCGAATGATGGCTTTGTCGGCAAGGTCGCCGCTCCACAGCTTGCAGGTCAGCGCCACCACGAAGGTGCCGCCAAGCACCAGCGTCAGCCAGTCGCCGAGCTTGAGGTGCTGCATCGCCTGCCTGTGAATTGTCTATTGCGTCAGTTCGCGGTGGCGAACCAGCACTTGCTGCTGGTGCTCGAAGTGACGGGCAAGCTTCTCGGCCAGATAGACTGAGCGGTGTTGGCCGCCGGTGCAGCCTATGGCGACAGTAAGGTAGCTGCGGTTGTCAGCGACGAAGCTGGGCAGCCAGCGCGCCACAAAATCGCGGATGTCGCCAAACATCTGCTGCACGTCGGAAGCATTTTCCAGAAATTCGCTCACCGACGCATCGCGACCGGTGAGCGGTCGAAGCGCCGGGACGTAATGCGGATTGGGCAGGCAGCGCACATCAAAAACCAGGTCGGAATCAAGTGGAATGCCGTGCTTGTAGCCGAAAGACTGGAACAACAGTGTCAGGCGCGCACGGTCCAGCTTGATAAATTGCTTGATCCAGTTGCGCAGCGAATTGGCGTTGAGTTCGGTGGTGTCGATGTGATGGCCGATGTCGCTGATCGATGAAAGCAGTTCGCGCTCGTAGCTGACGCACTCCGGCAGGGTGCGGGCCGTCCTGTCGTTGGCCGGAAGCGTGGCATCGCTGAGCGGGTGCAGCCGGCGGGTCTCGGAAAAGCGCTTTACCAGCGTGTCGTCCTGCGCATCGAGAAACAATAGATGCACGTCCACGCCGCTGAGCCTGATTTGCTGCAGCAGCGGCGGAAGGCGCTGCACGCTGTTCGCGCTGCGCACGTCTATGCTGACCGCGATGTTGCTGTAACCGGCGCGTTGCAGATGCTCCACCAGCGCTGCAAGCAGGTCGGCGGGCAGATTGTCCACGCAGTAAAAGCCGCTGTCCTCCAGCATCTTCAGTGCGACGCTCTTGCCGGAACCGGATAAGCCGCTGATCAGGAATAGCTGCACCGCGGGCTCCGGTCAATCTTCCAGCAGCAACTGGTCGTGGCGCGAGATGAATTCCTGCATGCTGTTGATGCCGCGCTGCTGCAGCACAAAATTGCGTGCTGCTGCCTCCACCAGCACGGCCAAGTTACGGCCGGCAACTACCGGGATATTGACCGTGCTGATATTTACGCCGAGAATTTCCTGGTGCGTGGCGTCCAGCGGCAATCGTTCCATTTGCGACAGGTCGCCGCCGGGCGGGCGATGCAGGTGCACGATGAGCTTAAGGCTCTTCTTTCGCCGCACCGCTGTTTCGCCGAACATGGTGCGGATGTTCAATACGCCCAGGCCGCGCACTTCGAGAAAATCGCGCAACAGTTCCGGGCAGCGGCCCTCCAGCGTATCCGGAGCGATGCGATGCAATTCGACGATGTCATCGGCGACCAGTCCGTTGCCGCGGGTGATGAGCTCAAGCCCGAGTTCGCTTTTCCCGACGGCGCTCTCCCCAGTGATCATCACGCCGACGCCAAGCACGTCAAGAAACACGCCGTGGCGGTTGGTCGATTCGGCAAGTTCCTTGGCGAGATAATGGCGCAGCAGCCACATCAGATGCACGCTGGTTTTGGGGGAGGCGAACAGCGGGATATGCGCCCGGTCGGCAAAATTGATCAGTTCGGGAGGGATGTTGTCGGTGCCGGCCACGATCAAACAGGTGGTTCCGTCTTGCGCTACTTTGCTGAATGCTTTGTCGAGCTGTTCCGAGCTCAATTCGCGCAGATAATTCAGTTCAGTCTCGCTCAGTACCTGCACCCAGTTGGGATGAACCAGATTGAGATGGCCGATGAGCCCCTTGTTGGAGGTGTTGACCTCGTCGGTGTCGATGATGCGATCCGTGCCGTCGGTTCCGGCCACACGGCTGAGCTGGAGCCGCTCCTGCTTGTCGTCAAACAATTGCCGGATGTTGACCTGGCTCATGTCTCGCTTTTCCAGTCATGGAACAATCGATGGATGCTGCCGGTGTCCTTGCAGGCGAGCAGGCTGTTGCGGAATTGCGCATCGCTGAACATTTGCGCCAGCTCGCCGAGAATCTGCAGGTGCAGGTCGTTGGCGCGCTCGGGGACCAACAGTACAAATATCAGTGTCACCGGCAGGCCGTCAGGCGAGTCGAAAGGAATCGGGTGGGACGTCATCACGAATGCGGCGGCCGCTTCGCGCAACTTCGCGATGCGTCCATGCGGGATCGCCACGCCCTGGCCGAGGCCGGTTGAACCGAGCTTTTCTCGGGCGAACAGGCTGTCGAATACCTGGCTGCGGGCGATCTGCTGGTTGTTTTCGAACAGCAGGCCAACCCGCTCGAACACGCGCTTTTTGCTAGTGGATTCAGTGTCCAACAGAATGTTGTCGGGCAGCAAAATCTTGCTGATCAGGTTCATAGTGGGAAACCGGTTAATTGGGTGGAATTGTGCACGCCCGTGGTTGCTTACTCGTTTACCGCGTGTTTTCCGGAGTCGTCATGGCGGCGTGAAAACAGCTTCTCCTTGTGTTTGCGCACCTGGCGATCCAGCGTGTCGACCAGCATATCGATCGCCGTGTAGAGGTTTTCATCTTCGCATTCGGCAAACAGGTTCTTGCCGCTCACGTGCATGGTGGCTTCCGCTTTCTGTTTCAGCTTTTCCACCGACAGGATAACGTTGACATCTATCACCACATTCTCGAAATGGCGCTTGATTTTATCAAATTTTTCGGTCGAATAATCCCTGATGGCGGGGGTGATTTCCAGGTGGTGTGAGGTTAGATGGAGGTTCATGGCTTGCTTCCTTATTTTAGAGTGATTTACGGAGATTCACCGGGAGTATGCGCATCGATTCCCGGTACTTTGCTATGGTACGCCGGGCCACTACGATACCCTGCTGAGCCAAGATTTCTGACATACGGCTGTCGGTGAGCGGTTTGTGCGTATCTTCGGCGCTGACAAGTTGCTTGATCAGCTCGCGTATCGCGGTGGATGAACAGGTGCCGCCGCTCTCTGTTGCCAGACCGCTGCCGAAGAAGTGCTTGAATTCGTATATGCCGCGCGGGGTCAGCATGAACTTTTGCGTGGTACTGCGCGATATGGTGGATTCGTGAAGCTCCAGTTCGTCGGCGATCTCGCGCAGCACCAACGGACGCATGCCGATCTCGCCATGTTCGAAAAAATTCGCTTGCCGGTCCACGATGGCCTGCGCAACGCGCAGTATGGTTTCAAACCGCTGTTCCAGATTTTTGATCAGCCACTTCGCTTCCTGCAGTTGGATCGCCAACTGCGAGGAATTCTTGTCGGATCGCTGCTGCAGAATGTTGGCGTAAATCTGATTGACGCGCAGCTTGGGCATCGCTTCCGCATTGAGCCTTGCGCGCCACCTGCTTTTGTGCTTTTCCACGATCACGTCGGGGACTACGTAATCGGCGACGCTTTGCCCGAACTCGGTGCCGGGTTTGGGGTTCAAACCGGTGATCAAATGTTGCGCGGCGCGCAATTCATCGTCCGTGCAGCGCAGCAGCTTTTTGATCTTGCTGAAGTCATGCGCGGCGACCAAGTCAAGGTGATGGCTGACCAGACGAACGGCCAGATCGCGCTGGGGCGTGTCTTCTGGCAACGCCTTGAGTTGCAGCGCCAGACACTCGCCCAGATTGCGCGCACCCAGGCCGGGTTGGTCAAGGTGCTGCAGCTGCACCAGGGCGGTTTCCAGGTCATCCAGCGTAATCTCAAGTTCGCCCGGCAACATCCCGGCCAGTTCTTCCAGATCCTGGGCCAGATAGCCGTTCTCGTCCAGCGCGTCGATCAGCAACCCGACCACCTTGCGATCCTTGTCATCCATCGAGCTGGTGGTCAGTTGGCTATGCAGATGCGCGCGCAGGCTGGCTTGTTCCGCGGCCTGTTCCGGGAAAGTGTCATCTTCGTCATCCGTGCTGCGCATCGTTCCGCCGGCGGTATGCCAGTCGGCCGGCTCGTTGCCAAAAGGATCCGGACCCGAATCGTCGGTGCCACTGTCATCGGCCTGTGCTGTCTGCGGCTGTTCGGCGGAAGCTGTGCCTTGGGAAGGCAAGGATGATGCTTCCGGGGAAAAGGTGCCCGGGCCGGACTCGTCGGCCGATTCAAGCATCGGGTTTTCTTCCAGCAGACGCGCGACCTCCTGATGCATGTCCTGGGTCGAGAGCTGCAACAAGCGGATTGCCTGCTGCAACTGCGGCGTGAGGGTCAGTTGTTGGGACAGCCGGAGTTGTAGAGCGGGTTTCATTGCCTGGCTTCTTGTGCGGGGCGCTTGCGCGTCATAGCTTGAAGTGTTCTCCCAGATACACTTTTCTTACGCCCTCATTATAAATGATTTCATCGGGCTTGCCCTCCGCCATTACAGAGCCGGCGTTGATGATATAGGCGCGGTCGCAGATGCCGAGGGTTTCGCGCACATTGTGGTCGGTAATCAGCACGCCGATGCCGCGCTCTTTGAGGAAGTGTATGATTTTCTGGATATCGAGCACGGCGATCGGATCAACGCCGGCGAACGGTTCGTCAAGCAAAATGAAGCGCGGTTCGGTCGCCAATGCGCGGGCGATTTCCACGCGTCTCCTCTCGCCGCCCGACAGGCTGATGGAAGGATTGTTGCAGATATGGGTGATGTGCAGGTCTTCCAGCAATTTGTCCAGATGGTTTTGCAGGTCCTCATCGGCATGACCCTGAAGCTCCAGTACCGCCTCGATATTTTGCGATACCGTGAGGCGGCGAAAGATCGATGCTTCCTGGGGCAGATAGCCGAGCCCCAGACGGGCGCGGCGATGTATCGGCAGATGGGTGATGTTTTGATCGTCGATGAAGATCTCTCCGCCATCGGCTGCAACCAGCCCGACGATCATGTAGAAGGCGGTGGTTTTCCCCGCACCGTTGGGGCCGAGCAGGCCAACCACTTCGCCGCTCTTCACCGACAACGAAGCATCGCGCACCACGGTGCGCGATGCGTATTTTTTCTTCAGGCCGACCGCACGTAATTCACTCATTTTATTTTGCAGGAGTTGACGCGGGCGCGGCGGACGACACGCCCGATGCGGACGGTGCAGTCATATTGCTCTTGGGCTGCAGCACCGCACGTACCCGCTGTGAAGGTTCATGGTCCGAGTTTTCATCATTGCTGTTCACCTTGAAAATTTCGGTCTTGGCATTGTAGACAATGTGATTGCCGCTTACCTCATCTAGATCGCGCTTCAGGCGCGCCTTGCCATAGAGGTTCAACGTACCGGTGCGCGCGTCATATTCGATCTGTTCGCCGTAACCTTCCACGTATCCATCCATGTTTTCGCGTTTCTGCCGGAACTCGGCAGTGTCCCCGTAAGCGATGGCATTCTGGAAACCATCCTTGTCCTGGGTCACGATGATCTTGTTGCCGCGTATCAACAGCGAGCCTTGCGTCATCTGCACATTGCCGATGAAGGTGCTGACTTGCCGCGCATCGTCCATTATCACCTGATCGGCTTCCAGATGTATCGGTTGGTTGCGGTCGGCGCTTTCTGCGAAACAGGATGCCACCCAAGTCTGCAGGAACAACGGCAGCAGGATAGCGGCCAGCAATCGCTTATAGCAGGTTGGGTACATGTTCGCTTCTTACTTGGGAAAGCAGTTTCAGGATGCGCGTCTTGCTGTCCAGTTCCATGCCGACCGCATGCACGATATTGTGCCCATCGAAAATAGTCACCGCGCGGTCGGTGGTTGCCAGGTCCTGGTCCGGGACGATATGCAGATACTCGGTTTGCAAGGTCAGTTGATCCTGCTGCGCGCTTGCCTCGCGCAGCACTTTGACGTTGTCGCTCAAAAACACATTGTCGCCTTTGCTGGAAATGGTGCCGTGCTCGGCGGTTACCTGAATCGCCGGCTTCCCGGGCGACAGCAGGGTTATATGCGGTTCATCCACCGTGGTGCTGTCGTCATCCGGGTAATGCATCAATTTTGCTGCAACCATGACGAAGTCCGGCACGCCCTGATCATTCAGAGTGGTCGCTGAAAAATTTTCCATGATTGCATCGGGATCGTGGCGTTTGTTTTCCGTTTTGGCAGATCCGGGCAACGCCTGCTGGTTCAGCCAATAGGTAGCGGCCAGCAAGGCAAGCAATGGCAACAGCGGGAACCATGGACGGATGCGGGAGGCCGAGATCATTGCAAGTAGGCCGCAAGTTGCGCATCCAGCGTTCCCTGCGCCGACATGATCAACTCGCAGGCTTCACGCACAGCGCCATGCCCGCCACTGCGCTGGGTGACGTAGTGTGAATGCTTGCGCACCAGCAGCGGGGATTCCGGGACGCTGATCGCCAGGCCGACATGGCGCATCACCGTGAGATCGACCACATCGTCGCCCATATAGGCCGCGGCATCACGGGAAAGCCCGAGCTTGCCGAGCAGGTCGACCATGGCCTCAAGCTTGTGTTCCACGCCCTGGTAAAGATGCGCGATGCCGAGGTTTTTCGCGCGCGCCTCGACACAACGCGAGGTCCGGCCGGTGATGATGGCGACTTCCACGCCGCTGGCGCGCAGCATTTTCAGTCCATGTCCGTCCAGTGAATTGAAGCGTTTGAATTCCTCGCCGGAATCGGAAAAGTACAAGCCGCCGTCAGTCATCACGCCATCGATATCGAAGGCGACCAGGCGTATCAGTTTTGAGCGGCTTAACAACATGCCTTCCCCCTAAAACAGTTATCAGTCATTCGTCGACAGTTGGCATTTCATCAATAAATAGCCAGCGACCAAAGACCGGCATCATCAGATTACCTTGGCATGCAGCAGGTCGTGCATGTTGAGTGCGCCGACCAGTTTGTTCTGTTCGTCCACGACGAGCATCTGGCTGATGTTGAATTGCTCCATCATCTGCACCGCCTCGGCCGCCAGGCTTTCCGGGTTGATACGGCGCGGCTTGGCGGACATCACGCTGCGTATCGGCGTGGCGTTGAAGTCCAGCTTCTTTGCAAGCGTGCGGCGCAGATCCCCGTCGGTATAGATGCCCAGCACATGGCGTTCCCCGTCCACGATGGCGGTCATGCCCACGCCTTTTTTCGAGATTTCCAGGATCGCTTCGCCCAGTGTCGCGTCCACACTTACCATGGGCAGGCGCTCGCCGGTGCGCATCACGTCGCTGACTCGGGTGAGCAGGCGCCGCCCCAAACTGCCGCCGGGATGGGAACGCGCAAAATCCTCTGCCCCGAAACCCTTGGCATCCAGCAATGCCACCGCCAGCGCATCGCCCAGTGCCAGTGCCGCCGTGGTGCTGGCAGTGGGTGCCAAACCCATCGGGCAGGCTTCCTTGTCCACTGCCGCATTGAGATGCACATCTGACACCCTGGCCAGGCTGGACGTGGGATTTCCGGTCATGCTGATCAGTTTTGCTCCCTGCCGTTTGATGACAGGCACGATGGTCATCAGTTCCTGGCTTTCGCCCGAATAGGACAGCGCGATGATGACATCCTCGCTGGTGATCATGCCCAGATCGCCGTGGCTGGCTTCGCCCGGATGCACGAAATAGGCGGGTGTGCCGGTGCTGGACAGGGTGGCCGCGATCTTGCGCGCGATATGGCCGGATTTCCCCATGCCGCTCACGATGACGCGGCCCTCGCAGCGCAGCACGACATCCATCGCGCTGAGGAAATTTTCATCAAGACGGGCGCTCAGTGCCTGTACCGCGGCGGCTTCGATGTTCAATACTTCGCGGGCGAGCGCCAATGCTTTGGGCGTGGCGGATAGATTCTTGTCCATAAGCGGCGGATTATAGCAGCGCACCCGTTTCACGGAGAAATTTTGGCATGGGGATCTTGCCGAGGATGTTTGGTAAGCACGCGCAACTTGGTGCATTATCCGCACATGCCGACTATGCCGCCAGAACGCGTTCATGACTAACTCCTTGCCGCTCCTGCTGATTCTGCTTGCGGTCGCCGTGGGCGTGGTCGTGCTGTGCCGTATCCTGAAATTGCCGGCGATGCTGGGCTATCTCCTGGTCGGCATCCTGATCGGCCCCCATGCGCTGGGCTGGATACCCGATGCCCCGGAAACCCGCCATCTGGCGGAATTCGGCGTGGTGTTCCTGATGTTCAGCATCGGCCTCGAATTCAGCCTGGCACGGTTGCGCAGCATGCAGCGCCTGGTATTCGGCCTGGGCACCGCCCAGGTGGTGGCGACCATCCTGCTGGTCATGCTTGCCTCGCTGTTCTTCGGGCTTGATTGGCGCGCCGGGCTGGCACTGGGCGGTGTGCTGGCGATGTCTTCCACCGCGATCGTCAGCAAGATGCTGGTCGAGCGGGCCGAATTGAGCACGCCGCACGGCCAGAAAATCATGGGCGTGCTGCTGTTCCAGGATCTGGCCGTGGTGCCGCTGATCATCATCATCCCTGCGCTGGCCAGCAGTGGGGAGCATCTCTATCTGACGATAAGCCTCGCGCTGTTCAAGGCGCTGCTGGTCTTGTCCGCGCTGCTGATCTTCGGGCAGCGGTTGCTGCGCCCCTGGTTTCATCTGGTCGCGATGCAAAAATCCTCCGAACTGTCCATGCTCAACCTGTTGCTGTTCACGCTGGGCCTGGCCTATATCACCGAACAGGCAGGGCTGTCGATGGCGCTGGGCGCGTTCGTGGCCGGGATGCTGATCTCCGAAACCGAATATCGCTACCAGGTCGAAGAGGACATCAAGCCGTTCCGCGATGTGCTGCTCGGCCTGTTCTTCGTCACCATCGGCATGCTGCTCGATCTGCACAATGTGGTCTCGGGAATCGGCTGGATATTGCTGGTGCTGCTGATCCTGTTGCCGTTCAAGGCGGCGGTGGTGACGCTGCTGGCGCGCATGTTCTCGGGTGACTGGGGCGCCTCGATACGCAGCGGCCTGGGATTGGCGCAGGCGGGCGAATTCGGATTCGTGCTGCTGACGCTGGCGGGCGGGGAAAATCTGCTCCCGGCGGATGTGATGCAGAACGTGCTGGCGGCGATGCTGATCTCGATGGTGGGGGCGCCCTTTCTGATACAGCATGCCGAAGCGATCGTGCGGCGGATCTCGCCGTCGGCGTGGATGGACCGCGCGTTGCAGATACACCGGATCGCGGTCAAGGCCATGGCCACCGACGCCCATATCATCATTTGCGGCTTCGGGCGCAGCGGGCAGGCGCTGTCGCGCTTCCTGTCCCTGGAAAAGATCCGCTTCATCGCGCTCGATCTGGACCCGCGCCGCGTGCACGAGGCCGTGGCGGCGGGCGACAGTGTGGTATATGGCGACGCCGCCAAGCGCGAGGTGCTGGTGGCCGCCGGACTGATGCGCGCAAAAGCCCTCGTCATCACGTACGACGACAAGCACTCCGCGCTCAAGATATTGCACCATGTGAACCAGATGCGCCCGGAGCTGCCGGTGGTGGTGCGCACCGCCGACGATACCTATATCGAGGAATTCAAGAAAGCCGGTGCGGCCGAAGTGGTGGCAGAAGTGACGGAAGGCAGCGTGATGCTGGCGTCGCAGGCGCTCCTGTTGTCGGGCGTGCCGCTGAGCCGCGTGATCCAGCACGTGCAGGAGAATCGCGCCGGGCGCTATGCGGCGTTCAGCGGCTATTTCCGCACCGCCCGGACCGAGAATGAAGATGCGGGCGACAGCCTGCAGCCGCGTTTCCTGAGCGTGCGGCTCAGCGAAGACGCCTTCGCGGTGGGCAGAAAACTGGGCGAGCTCAACCTGGCCGAATTGAGCGTCGAGGTGAATGCGGTGCGCCGGCGCAATGTGTATGGCGCACAGCCTAGCGAGGATATGCTGCTTCAGTCCGGCGACATCCTGGTGCTGCTCGGCCTGCCGGAGGCATTGCAGGCCGCCGAGTCACTGCTGCACAACGGTAAATAGAACAGCAGCAACAAAAAAGCCCGCTGCGAACAGCGGGCTTGTGTCACGCCGGGTGAGTTTTAGTAACCCATGCAGACCAGGTAAGGCTGGTCATCGACAATAGCTGCGGTAGCGATTGGACCTACAGACGGGTTGCCAGAGCTGCCAGCCGGAGCGACCATTAACGAGCCAGTCTGGGTATTGCCATCATCCAACGAGACGTCCAGTTGCTTGGCGAACTTGCCGGGAATGTTATCGGAACAGACGATGTAGGTTCCGACCATGCCGGTGATGGGGTTGTTGGTCAAGGAGTTGGTCACACCGATGCGGCCGCCAAGCGTATTGGTAGGTAAGTAGCTTAGGTCACCTGGCACTGTTGATCCCGGCCCAAAACCGGCCATACGGATATGCTGCCAGAACAAATAGCTTTCGTCGGTTTGGGTTGTCGAGTTCCATGCCCCGTCGATGATACCATTGCCCACTGTGCCGGGTGTCGTGGCTTGGACTGCGCTGGCACCCAAATGCAGCTTCGCATTGGCATCATCGCCTGGCAGTGCCTTGTACTTGTCCTGGTAGCCATAGATGTAGATCGGCACATTCTTGAAGTCGGTGGCGAGGTTTTTCACCTTCGCGCTGTTGATCAGTTCCTGGCCCTTCAGCACGCCACCAAGAAGCAAGCCAATAATAACTAAAACAATGGCGATTTCGATCAAGGTAAAACCGGATTGATTGCGTTTCATGATTACTCCTTTATTAAAACATTATTGTGTCGGATTTGTGCCGATCTGCAATTGAAAACCATTGATTTAGTCTGAATTGAAATTGATTTCATTAAAATAAACAAGGTAACTAATTGATTGCAAACAATGGCTGTGCTAGTACTGGCGACCGATGATCACCAGCACGATGGCGATCTCGATCAGAGTAAAGCCGGATTGGTTGCGTTTCATTGTGTTAACCTTCTATTTGTTAATGTGGCGCAAAATCTGACGCAAATCCTATGCCAATGCTATACGACATATCGTTCTTTTGTCACTCAAAAAACTGGAATCACATTAAATCAAATAGTTAGTGAAATTCATTTGAGATTGGTCGAAATCCGGTTTTGTTGAGGGGAAAGAAGAGCGAGCCTGATTCAAGTTTTATTGACGAGATATCGACAGGGCGATGCCGAAATGCTGACGCTGAATATAGTGAAATACTTGCATAACAGCCGATGGTTGTTGCTGGCGATGCTGTGGCTGTTGCAGGGCGTATTGCTGCTTGGCGTGCAAAGCCCGTGGGTGCACCCGCTGCTACTTACACACTTCGGTTTGTTCCTGCTCTGGCAGCCGCTGTGGCGTAGCGAGCGCAGGGTTGGGCCGGGCGCGTTCATCATCATCGCGCTGGCGGCGGTTGCGGAATTGTTTTTCCTGAACTGGTGGACGGTCGCATTCTGGCTGACCGGATTGTTCGGCCTGGTCGGCGCGCGCGTATTCGTGTTCCGCGACCGCTGGGCCCGCCTGATGTACCTGATGGTGATGGTCTATCTGCTCGCGGTGCTGTTGCTCTGGGTGGTGCCGAATCTGTTTGCCGCGCAAGCCACCATCGAGGTCGGGCGCACCCTGATACGCTATGTGCTGCCGTTCCTGTTGCTGGCCATGATGGCCCTTCCGCCAAGCAAGGAACTCGCCGAAAGCGTCAGGACGGTGGACTTCATCTACAGCCTGTTGCTGTTCCTGCTGCTGGCCCTGGTGGTGCTTGGCAGCCTTGCCTTCATGACCCTGGGGCAGCAGGATTACCTGGATGCGCTGATGCGCACGCTGTTCATGATCGGTTTCATATTGCTGGCATTCGGGGTGCTGTGGAACCCGCGCTTTGGCTTCAGCGGGCTGCAGGCGATGTTTTCGCGCTACCTGTTGAATGTCGGGACGCCGTTTGAAAGCTGGCTTGCCGAATTGACCGATGCGGTTCAGCGCGAGCCTGATGCAGCCGCCTATCTGAACCGGGCCATTGCCTTGCTGGCTGATTTTCCGTGGTTGTCCGGCGTGTCCTGGCAGTCGCCCGACACAACCGGGCAGGTCGGACAAGCCAGCGAACATGCCGCCGTGGTGCAGGAACGCGGATTGAGCCTGACGCTCTACGCCAGGCAGACGCTGAACCCCACCCTCCTGTTGCACATTCACCTGCTGGTGCAACTGATCGGCTATTTTTACCAGTCGAAACAGCGCGAGCAAACCCTGCGCGACATCACGCGAATGCAGGCCGTGTACGAGACAGGGTCGCGTCTGACCCACGACCTGAAAAACATGCTGCAATCGCTGTTCTCGCTGACCGCCATCGCACAGAGCCGCGAGCAGCGTGCGCAACAATTGCTGCAGCAGCAGCTCCCGCTGCTCTCCCAGCGCATCGAGGCGACCTTGATCAAGCTGCAGCAACCGCAGCTGCCACACGATTCCGTGCAGCTTGCGCTGAATGCATGGTGGGGCAGCTTGCGGCTGCGCAACCAGTATCAGGGGATACACTGGCAAGAGCCCGACGTATTGCCGGCAAGCTACATTCCCGCTGCGCTGTTCGATTGTGTCGTCGACAACCTGATCGACAACGCGGTGAGAAAGCGCCAGACCGAAACCGATATCGCGATCTCGGTGGAACTCCGGCTCCAACCGTTGACCATTATCGTTTGCGACAGCGGCGCCGCGATACCGGAAAGCATCGCCGGGAAACTGCTGCGCGGTGTCATCGGTTCGGAGCAGGGTTTCGGCATAGGGTTGTATCAATCTTCGCGATGGGCCGAGCAACTGGGTTATCGGCTGGCGCTGACCGGCAATCGGGCCGGGAACGTGTGTTTCGAGTTGCGGGATAGCAGTGGAAGGAAGGAGCAAAGGAGAAATGAAGATAGAAGGAAGAAAGAAAGAAATGAAGAAAGCAATGATGAAAGAAGGAGGGGATCTGATTTTTAGCGATTAACGAATCGCCTTATGTGATAAGCTCCCCGCTGTTGTAATTACGCTTGATTTTGCTTCATGTCTTCTCGTTTTAAGTCTGCCGTTTCTGCATCGTCTCTCGCTGGCACATTGCTGCGCCAGGAAGTACTCGATCTGCACGCCTATCATGTGCCGGACAGCTCCGGCTACATCAAGCTGGATGCAATGGAGAACCCCTATCTGGTCCCCCCAGAATTGCGCGGCGAGATCGCCGACGCGGTCGCTGCCGCATCCATCAACCGCTACCCCGATCCGGGTGCCTCCATACTCAAGGAAACAATCCGTGCCGTGACCGGTTTGCCGCAGGGGATGGAGCTGCTGCTCGGCAACGGTTCGGACGAGCTGATCCAGTTGCTGGCCCTGGCGCTCAATAAACCCGGCGCGTCACTGTTGAGCGTTGAGCCGTCGTTCGTGATGTACAGGATGATCGCGATTTTCACCGGGATGCGCTATGTGGGCGTTCCCCTGCTTTCAAATTCCGGGAAGTCAAATTCCGGGATATCTGATTCCCGGGGCGATGATTTTTCGCTGGATTTGCCGGCGATGCTTGCAGCGATCCGCCGCGAACAACCCGCGCTGGTGTTCCTGGCTTACCCGAACAATCCCACCGGCAACCTGTTTACTGCGCAAGACGTCGCGCAGATCATCGAGGCGTCTCCCGGTTTGGTGGTGCTGGACGAGGCTTATTATGCATTTGCCGGCGACAGTTTTATTCCGCATCTGGCCAGTTACCCGAACCTGTTGGTGATGCGCACCTTTTCCAAGCTCGGCATGGCCGGTTTGCGTCTCGGGTTTCTGGCAGGCACGGCAGAGTGGCTGGGGCAGCTGGAAAAGCTGCGCTTGCCGTATAATGTGGGCGTTTTAACGCAGCTGGTGGCGGCGAAGTTGCTGGAGCATCACGAGGTGTTGTTGCAGCAAGCGGAACAGATCAAGCGCGATCGGGAAAAGTTGTACCGGCAGTTGGGCGAAATTGCAGGCGTGCGGGTTTACCCGAGCGAGGCGAATTTTCTGTTGTTCCGAGTGGCGAATGCAAAAGCGGTGTTCGACGGCATCAAGCAGCGCGGCGTGCTGATCAAGAACCTAGACGGCGGCCATCCAATGCTGCAAGACTGTCTGCGTGTAACGGTGGGTACCCCGGCTGAAAACGAGCGATTTATGATTGCACTGAAAGAAAGCATTGACCAGAAAGAGTGAGTTTTGCCCGAGACTAATCTTCTCCCCGCAAGGAGGAGGCCGTGGCTGTAAAGCCACTGGAGTGGCAACCACCACGCACAGACTATGTCGGAACCAAAATCGGAGATTCATTGCTGTTTTGCAAGAAACCATCATTCAATCCGCATAGGAACAAATCATGCGCAGCACCAAAGTTTCACGCAACACCCTGGAAACCCAGATCAACATAGAATTGAATCTGGACGGCAACGGCAAGTCAAAATTCGATACCGGCTTGCCGTTCCTCGACCACATGCTGGACCAGATCGCCCGGCACGGTTTGCTGGATTTGAACATCGTGGCCAAGGGGGATCTGCACATCGATGCGCATCACACCGTCGAAGATATCGGGATCACGCTGGGCCAGGCATTCAATCAGGCGGTCGGCGACAAGAAGGGTTTGCGGCGCTACGGCCATTCCTACATACCGCTGGATGAGGCATTGTCGCGCGTGGTGGTGGATATATCCGGCCGCCCCGGCCTGGTGTTCAATTGCAAATTCGTGCGCGGCAATGTCGGCGGATTTGACGTGGATCTGATCAAGGAGTTCTTCCAGGGATTCGTCAACCATGCGCTGGTGACCGTGCATGTCGACAATCTGGCGGGAGACAATGCCCATCATCAGGCCGAGACCATTTTCAAGGCATTCGGCCGCGCGCTGCGCATGGCCGTGGAGCTGGATCCGCGCATGGCCGGAACGATGCCGTCCACCAAGGGAACGCTATAAATCCATCATGGGCAATACGGTTGATGTTGCGGTAGTCGATTACGGCATGGGCAACCTGCGCTCGGTCGAACAGGCCTTGCGCAAGGTGGCACCTGAAGCAACAATTGCGGTCACGGATGATGCCGGGACGATCGCGAACGCCGGGCGCGTCGTGTTTCCCGGGCAAGGCGCGATGCCCGATTGCATGCGCGAACTGGATGCACGTGGGTTGCGGGAAGCCGTTTTGCTGGCTGCACGCAGCAAGCCCTTTTTCGGTATCTGCATCGGCCTGCAAATGCTGTTCGAACACAGTGCAGAAGGCGATATTGCGGGACTGGGGATACTCCACGGGCAGGTGGTGCACTTTGCCGGTAACATGCATGATGCACAGGGCAATAAACTCAAGGTGCCGCACATGGGCTGGAACCAGGTGCACCATGTGCAACACCCGCTGTGGAACGGCATCGCCCAAGATGCGCGCTTTTATTTCGTGCACAGCTACTATGTGCAGACGCCGGATATCTCTTTGGTGCAGGCGACCAGCCAATACCCTCAATCATTCGTCTGCGCCGTGGCAAAGGATAACTTGTTTGCGGTGCAGTTTCACCCTGAAAAAAGCCAGGCCGACGGGCTCAAATTGCTGCAAAACTTTGTTCAATGGAATCCCTAATTCTTAACTTACTGCCATGCTGATTATTCCCGCGATAGATTTGAAAGACGGTCATTGTGTGCGCCTGAAACAGGGTGTGATGGAGGATGCCACGGTGTTTTCGGAGGATCCCGCCGCAATGGCGAAACACTGGCTTGCGCAAGGCGCGCGGCGGCTGCACCTCGTGGACCTCAACGGCGCATTTGCCGGCAAACCCAAGAACGAGGCCGCAGTGCGCGGCATCGTGGAAGCGGTTGGCATGGATATTCCGGTGCAGCTGGGCGGCGGGATACGCGATCTGGAAACCATCGAGCGCTATCTCGATATCGGCGTGACTTACATCATCATCGGCACCGCAGCGGTGAAAGTGCCGGGCTTTCTGCACGAGGCCTGCGACGCGTTCCCCGGGCATATCATGGTGGGCCTGGATGCGAAGGGCGGCAAGGTCGCGGTGGACGGCTGGTCGAAACTGACCGGTCATGACGTGGCGGATCTTGCGCAGCGCTTCGAGGGTTATGGCGTGGAAGCGATCATATACACCGATATCGGGCGCGACGGCATGCTGTCCGGCGTGAATATTCCCGCCACCGTTGAATTGGCCGCCCCGTTGCATGTGCCGGTGATCGCCAGCGGCGGCATCACCGATCTGGATGATGTGCGCGCGCTATGCGCCGTTGAGTCAGAAGGCATCACCGGTGCGATAACCGGACGGGCGATATACGAAGGCACGCTGGATTTCAAGGCGGCACAGAAGCTGGCGGACGAATTGACAGCGGCCCCGCTCTGACCCATGCTGGCCAAGCGCATCATTCCCTGTCTCGACGTGACGGCCGGTCGCGTCGTCAAAGGCGTGAGCTTTGTGCAGCTGCGCGACGCCGGCGACCCGGTCGAGATCGCGCGCCGTTACGACGAACAGGGGGCTGACGAGCTGACCTTCCTCGACATCACGGCCAGTTCGGACGACAGGGGGATCATTTACCGCATGATCGAACAAGTCGCCTCGCAGGTATTCATTCCGCTGACGGTCGGCGGCGGGGTGCGCGAAGTGGGCGATGTGCGCAATTTGCTGAATGCCGGCGCAGACAAGGTCAGCATCAACACTTCCGCGGTCGTCAATCCGCAGCTGGTAGCCGATGCGGCAGGCCGATACGGCTCGCAGTGCATCGTGGTGGCGATCGATGCCAAGCAGGTTTCACAGGGTCATTGGGAAGTTTTCACCCACGGCGGGCGGACTGCCACCGGCCTCGATGCGGTGGCGTGGGCAAAGAAAATGCAGGATCTGGGCGCGGGCGAGATCCTGCTGACCAGCATGGACAAAGACGGTCAAAAGACCGGCTTTGATCTGGCATTGACCCGGGCCATCACCGATGCGCTGGAGATTCCGGTGATCGCAAGCGGCGGTGCGGGGAATTTGCAGCACCTCGTCGACGGGATAAAAAAAGGCGGGGCGGATGCGGTGCTGGCGGCGAGCATCTTTCACTTCGGCGAATACACCGTGAGGCAGGCAAAACAATTCATGGCAAAGAATGGTATCGAGGTGCGTCTATGAGCGAAGCTTGGTTGAATAAAGTGAATTGGTCTGCAGACGGGCTGGTTACCGCCATCGCGCAGGATGCCGTCACCGGACGGGTGCTAATGGTGGCTTGGATGGACCGCGAGGCGCTGAAAATGACCCGGCAAAAAAATGAAGCGGTATACTGGTCGCGCTCGCGAAAAAAGCTGTGGCATAAAGGCGAAGAGTCCGGGCATTTCCAGAAAATCAGGGAAATTCGCCTGGATTGCGATGGTGACGTGATCCTGCTGCAAGTTGAACAACAAGGTGGTATCGCCTGTCACACCGGACGGGAAAGCTGCTTTTACAGCCGGCTTGAGGATGACAAGTGGATCGAAGTCGATCCGGTATTAAAAACGCCCGAGGAAATATACAAGACGGATAATCCGGTGAACAAGAACCCGAAAAGATGAATCCAGCAAAATGACACAGGATATATTGCAACGGCTGGCCGACACGCTGGCGGGGCGCACGCAGGCGCCGCCGGAAACTTCCTATGTTGCGAAGCTGTTCAGCAAGGGAGAGGATGCCATCCTGAAGAAAATCGGCGAGGAAGCCACAGAGGTCATCCTTGCCAGCAAGGCCGGGGACAGAACGCATCTCGTCTATGAAACGGCGGACCTGTGGTTTCATTGCATGGTATTGTTGGCCTACCATGGATTGAGCGCGGCGGACGTGCTGGTGGAGCTGGAACGCCGCGAGGGGTTGTCGGGCATCGCCGAGAAGGAAAACAGGAACAGGGATTGAACATGGGCGACTGTTTGTTCTGTAAAATAATACGCGGCGAGATTCCGTGCCGCAAGGTGTACGAGGACGGTGAGGTGCTGGCGTTCCACGACATCAATCCGGTCGCCCCGGTGCACTTCATGCTGGTGCCGAAGCTGCATCTTTCCACACTGGGCGATGCCGGCGAAGCGCATGCCGCTTTGCTTGGCAAGATGCTGTTGCTGGCGCCGAGACTGGCAAAGGAGCAGGGGTTGGATGATGGCTTTCGCACCGTGATCAACACCGGCAAGGACGGGGGGCAGGAGATTTTTCATTTGCATATTCACGTGATCGGCGGGGGCAATATTCCGCCCATGGTGAGGCGCAATTAACTCAAAGGAGAACGAAATGGGTGGATTAAGCATTTGGCACTGGCTGATCGTGTTACTGGTGATCGTGCTGGTTTTCGGCACCAAGAAACTGCGCAATGTCGGCAGCGACCTCGGCAGCGCGGTAAAGGGCTTCAAGGAAGGCATGCAAGGCGAAGATGAGCCGGCCAAGCAGATCAAGGAAGGCGGGCAGACCATCGAAGGCGAAGTGAAGGACAAAAAAACCACCAACGTTTGAACCTGTTCCGGCGACCGGCAAAGATGTTCGACTTCAGCATTTCTGAATTGATGGTGATCATGGTGGTGGCGCTTGTTGTCATCGGGCCTGAACGCCTTCCGAAGGTGGCGCGCACCATGGGACATCTGTGGGGCCGAGCGCAACGCTATATAAACGGCGTGAAGGCCGACATCGAGCGGGACATGGCGGTGGAAGAGTTCCGCCAGTTGCAGCAAAAGGTCCAGGATGAAGCGGGCGCCTTGGAGCAATCGGTGAAGCAGGCGGCAAAGACTGCAGACCAGCAGGTCCAAGAGATCAACGAAGCGGTCGCAAAACTTGCAGAACAGGCAATGCCGCCGTTGCAGGAAAATCGGCAAGCCGAAGCGGGCGCAATTGGAACAAGCGGAGAAACGGATGGCGAAGACAGCGGACCAGCAAGCGCAAGAAATCAACGAAGCGGTCGCAAAACTTGCATCATCTGACCAGACAATGCCTCAGCCGACAGTTGAGAATCCGTCCCTGACACCAACGATCAAAAAAGCCGAATGAGTACGGGCGAAAGTTTCATCGCGCATCTGGTCGAATTGCGCACGCGCCTGCTGAATTCGGTGGTGGCGGTGCTGATCGTGTTTGTCTGCCTGTTTCCGTTCGCGTCCAAGCTGTATACCCTGCTGGCCCGACCGCTGTTGTCGAAGCTGCCCAAAGGCGGGCAGATGATCGCCACCGACGTCACCACGCCATTCTTCGTGCCGCTCAAGGTTGCCCTGATGGCCGCCTTTCTGATTGCGCTGCCCTACATCCTTTATCAAATCTGGCGATTTGTCGCGCCGGGTCTGTATGAGCATGAGAAACGACTGGTCTGGCCGCTGATCGTCTCCAGCACCATATTGTTCTTTTGCGGCATGTCATTCGCCTATTTCGTGGTATTCCCGATCGTATTCGGTTTCATTACCTCTAGCGCGCCGATGGGCGTGGCCGTGATGACCGACATCGACAAGTATTTGAGTTTTGTGCTCACCATGTTCATGGCATTCGGCATGACTTTCCAGGTGCCGGTAGCCGTGGTGCTGATGGTGCGGATGGGATTTGTCACGGTGGAAAAATTGCGTGACATTCGCCCCTATATGGTCGTCGGGGCATTCGTGGTGGGTGCGATCTTCACGCCACCCGATGTGGTGTCCCAGTCGATGCTGGCGGTGCCGTTATGGCTGCTGTATGAAGCGGGGATCCTGGTATCCGTTTGGGTGGGCCGCAAGAAGGAATCCGGGGAAGAAAAAAGAGGCTGAATAGCAGTCTGCAAATCTTTCCCGCGTTGTTTTACTCGTTTTCTTCTTTTGGTATCGGGCGCTTGCCGATCTTCACCTGCAAATCGATGGGCGTTCCGTTGCGTATCACCTTGAGCATGGCCAGTTTCCCCGGCGGCAGGTTGGCAACCGTATCCAGCATGGCGTTCGAGTCGTCGATGTTTTTGCCGTCTATCGCGACCAGGATATCGCCGGTCTTCATGCCCGCATGAGATGCGGGACTGTTGCGTATCACTTCAGTGATCAATACCCCTTTGGTGTCGCCAAGCTTGAAGGATTCGGCAAGTTCCGGGGTGAGTTCCTGCACGCCCGCGCCGACCCAGCCGCGCGTGACCGAACCATGCAGGATGATTTGTTCCATGGTCTTTTTTGCAGTATTGGCAGAAATGGCGAAGCCGATGCCGAGCGATCCGCCATTCGGCGAATAAATGGCACTGTTGATGCCGATCAGGTTGCCATTCGCATCGACCAGTGCCCCGCCGGAATTGCCGGGGTTGATCGGGGCGTCGGTCTGGATGAAGTTTTCAAATGTGTTGATGCCCAGATGGTCGCGGTTGAGCGCGCTGACGATGCCCATGGTGGCCGATTCCCCGACGCCGAAAGGATTGCCGATGGCGAGCACCATATCGCCCACCCGTGCCAGTTCCGGGTGGCCGAACGTAATGGCGGGCAGGTTGCCCGGCAACTCGATCTTGATCACTGCCAGGTCGGTTTCAGGGTCCGAGCCGACACATGTGCCTTGGCTTTGCGACCATCGGACAACGCGACTTCGATCTGGTCGGCAGCTTCGACCACGTGCTCGTTGGTCAATATGTAACCATCCGCGCTGACGATCACCCCGGAGCCCAGGCTGGAACTGGTTTGGGGTTTGGTGTCGAACTGGTCGCCGAAGAAGAATTTGAATTGCGGGTCACCAAGGAAAGGATTGACCGGGGTTTTGATGATGGTGCTGGTGAAGATGTTTACCACTGACGGCATGGCTTTTTGTGCCGCGACACTCATGCCCATCGCCGGGGATTTGGCGTTATTGGCCAGCGGCGTGTTTTCGTACAGGGTGACCACCCCGGTACGCGCGGCATTGGGCAGCAACTCCGGCTTGAGGGTGTGAATGATGAACAACAGCGCCAGCGCGATCGTGACGGTTTGAGAGAACAAGAGCCAATGTTTACGCATGTTATGATGAACCTGATGGCGTGAATAAAGGAAATGCCCATGCTGCTTGACGAATTGCGCGATTATAACGCAAGCCTGCTGCAAACCAACCTGTTCAGGGATTACTGTCCGAATGGTGTGCAGGTGGAAGGCCGTTCCGGGGTGCGGCGTATCGCAACCGGGGTGACGGCCTCCCAGCATGTTCTGGACGAAGCAATCAAATGGGGCGCGGATGCGATTCTGGTGCATCACGGGTATTTCTGGCGCAACGAAGATGCGACGATTACCGGCATCAGGAAAAGGCGCATCGCGCAGCTGTTGCGCAACGATGTGAGTCTGCTGGCCTACCACCTTCCGCTCGATGCCCATGGTGAACTGGGCAACAATGCCCAACTCGGCAAGTTGCTGGGTTTGGCCGAGCAGGGCCGGTTCGGCGAGCAAAACATCGCCTGGCTGGGCGAACTGGTGCAGCCCCGGTCGCTGACGGAATTTTCGCGGCAGGTCGCGCATGATTTGCAGCGTACGCCGCAGGTCATCGGGGATGGCGCCCGCAACATTAGAAAAGTGGCGTGGTGCAGCGGCGCGGCACAGGGGTACTTTGAAGCAGCGATCGCGCAGGGTGTCGATGCCTACCTCACCGGCGAGATATCCGAACAGAACTACCATCTGGCCAACGAGTGCGGTATCGCTTTCATCGCGGCAGGGCATCATGCCACCGAACGCCTTGGCATCCAGGCACTGGGCGAACATTTGGCCGGCAAATTCGGTTTGGCGCACCGCTTTTTCGATCAGGCCAATCCGGTTTGAAATTGGCGCGATGGATGATCCCGGTCAATCGCGCAGTTCATTCAATCTAGCAGTTCATTGCGCAACTGCGCCAACGAGGCGGACAAGCCGGGAGGCTGGCCTGTCCTGAGCATTTCGTTTGCCTCAGCGATCGCTTCACGGTGATCGAGCAGCAAAGCTGCAAATGTTGCCTGGCGATCGCCAATAGTTTTTCGGCGTGGTTTGCGTATCGCAACAGGAAATCCTTGCGGCGCGGATGAAATGCGGTCCACTTCCAGGCAAGGAACGCCTCGTTGCTTTTGTATCCGGCTTTTTGCAGTGTCGCCTTCAGATCGAGCACCGAAGCCAATCCGAGCTGGGCGGGCGAGGTCGCGGCGCTCCAGATCAGTCCAAAATAAATGCGCCATTCCCCGCCGAGGAATTGTTGTTCCATCATCCGGCGCAGGTAAAGGGGCTGATCGGCAAACAAGGTGAAATGCAGTCCGACCAGACATTCCGGCGCGTTTTTATCTTCGGTAAGTTCTGCATGCCATCCCAATTCGTTTTTCCTGGCCAGGGCATCGAGCCGTGCATGCAATTCCCGCCACAGGCGGTTGTTGAACTGCTCGCGGAGCTTGTCCGTCTGGTCGGCGACAGTGAGCGCCAAAGAAAGGTTTTCTGTTCTGGAAAAAAAATCCAGTATCGCCTCTTCTTCATTCATGTTGCAGGACTCCGAGTTGCCTGACATTAAAAATGTATCCAAATGTTTCTGAATGTATATAAGCGGTTAATGTAATTCCGCGTGACATATAAGGTTTTTGAAGCGCCTAGGACGAGACAAAATATTCAGTATTGACTTTGCATTTTAGACTGGACATTATTCGCCCGTGTTGTCGCGCCGCACAATTTTTTGTGAGGAATATAACGAATAAGCAAAAACAGATCTTAATTAAAACCGCGATACGACACATCTTAAAAAAATCCGATTTATCTGTTCATTCATTCTGGCGAAAGCCGGTGTGGGATCATTGTTTGCCGGGAGAGCCCTTACGATGCACAGTTTCTTACGTTTGTCTTTAATGCTGCTGGGATTATTTGTCGCGGGTGTCAGTTATGCGGCCGATGCACCTCAATCCAACCCGGTGGATCCGGGTGTTGACGGTTCTGCTATCGACAAGGCTGCGAGAGAAAAATCCGATAGCGGGGGATCTGCCTTCACCGATTGGATCTCAAAATACGGGCCGCAGGTCCGGATAATATCGGCCCTGCCGTCGAGCAACCGATCGAGTTTCCGCACTTCCGGCATGCCGGCGACCATGACAAGGGCGGGATGGAGATCAACTGCATGTATTGCCATACCTACGCGCGGCGCAGTCTGGTGGCGGGGATTCCGCCGGTATACAAATGCATAGGCTGCCATCAGAGCATCGACGAGGTTCGCGACAAGCCCCGCATCAAGCAGTTGTTCGCTTACTGGGATGCCAAGAAGGCGATCCCCTGGAAGAAGGTGCATGATCTTCCGGACTTTGTGCGCTTCAGTCACGAGCGCCATATCCAGCGTTTCGTTTTCCAGTTGAACCGTCCGGTACAGGAGGTTTGCGGCTATTGCCACGGCGACGTGAAAACGATGACGGTGGCCCGCCGCCAGAAACTGCTTTCCATGGGATTCTGCGTCACCTGCCACGAAATCAATCATCCGGTAACCGCCCCGGGCGGAACGCCCATCGGCAACCAGGATTATTGGTACAGCATGCGCAAGCCTGTTCAAGATGCGTCGGGCATCCTTAAGGCACAGGGCCCGAACGACTGTTCGGTATGCCATAAATAGTTTAGAGAGGTTGTGATGATGAACAACGATTTTGATCGGCGCGATTTTTTGAAGGTGCTTGGCTGGGGAGGCACGGCAGTTGCCCTGACCGGCTGCGGCAACGGCATGGTTGAGAGCGGCAAGGAAACGGTGGTTTCGTATGTCGAGGCCAGCGATTACATGATTCCGAGTGTCAGCGTGTACTTCAATTCGACCTGTTCGCAGTGCGATGCCGGTTGCAGCATCACCGGACGTATCCGCGAAGGGCGTGTGCTGAAACTCGAAGGCAACCCGGAATCCGCGATCAATCGCGGCAAGACCTGCGGCCTGGGCCAGGCGGGTGTGCAGAATCACTACAATCCGGACCGCATCCGCGCGCCGTTATTGAGGACCGGCGATTCGGGCGAGGCGATCACATGGGAAAAAGCCTATGCGCTGATCGACCAGAAGCTGAAAGGCGTGAGCGGCAACGAAATTGCCTTTTTGACCGGGGGCATGAGCGGCCACCACAAGGTGCTGATGGGCAATTACATGGACAGCATCGGCAGCAAAAATCATTTTGTGTACGAAGCGATCGGTCCGGCGGTGGTGCGCGCCGCCAACAAGAAATCGTACGGTGTGGAAATGCCGCGCTTCAATATCAGCAAGGCCAGGGTGGTGCTGTCGTTCGGTGCCGACTTCCTGGGTGCATGGATATCCCCGGTAAATTTCTCGCAGCAATATGCGCAGTTCCGCAAGGGTACGGACGGTCACCAGCGCGGGGTACTGGTGCAGGTCGAGTCCAAGATGACGATCACCGGCGCGAATGCCGATCGCTGGCTGGTGGTGCGTCCCGGAACGGAAGGCATCCTGGCGCTGGGTATCATCAATGCGCTGGGCGCGCACGGGGTGAGCATACCCGGTGATATCGCCGCTGCAGTGAAGGCGTATGACAAGGACCGCGTCAGCAAGGACACCGGCGTGTCGGCCGAGCAGATCGACAAGATCGCAGCCCTGCTCAAGGACCGCACCCCCAGCCTGGTATTGGCGGGCAGTGCGGCGGAAGGTTACGCGCATGGCTCGCAGAATGCCGCGGCGATCAATCTGCTCAATCATGTGCTGGGCAACGTCGGCAAAACGGTCGAAGCCGCGGCTGTTGTGCCTTTCCCGCAAATGGCGCCCGCGACCGGCAATACCGCCGCATTGCAGATGCTGAATGAAGGTTTGGCTTCCGGCAAATACAAGGTGTTGTTCAGTGTTGCGGCCAACCCGGTGTTCACCGCGCCGGCGGCGATGAAGTTCAAGGAAAACATGGCCAAAGGCGGAATTCAAGGTGGTGTTCGCGCAATACCTGGATGAAACTGCGTTGCAGGCCGATCTGGTGTTGCCGCTCGATTCCCCGTTGGAAGACTGGGGCACGCAGGTTCCCGAGTACATGGCGGAAGGCGCGCAAATCAACATCCGTCAGCCGTTGATGGAAAAGCTGCATCCGGAAACCCGCAGCATGGGTGAAATCCTGCTGGCCCTGGTCAAGCAGCGCCGGCCCGATGACTACAAGAAATTCGACGATTTTTACGGTTACATGCGCACCGCGATTCTGCAAAACAAGGTTGCACTGGGCGGGGCAGCCAAGTCGGACGATGATGTGTTCTGGAACGAGACGCTGAGCAAGGGCATCGTCAAGCTGCCCAATGCCGCGCATGCTGCCCTGTCTGCAAAGCCGGTCTCAACTGCAGGTCTGACTTTGCCGGAACCCGCTCCGATCGATGCGCAATATCCGTTCCAGCTGATTCCCCACGTGACCGCAAGTCTGCGCGACGGACGCAACGCCAACCAACCCTGGCTGCAGGAATCTCCCGATCCGCTGACCACCATCGTGTGGGATTCATGGGTCGAGATTCATCCCAAAAAGGCCGCCGAGTTGGGCATTCAGGAAGGCGACATTGTGGAGGTCGCCGGCAAGAACGGTTCGCTCAAGGCGCAGGCATACCTGTTCCCGGGGATCCATCCCGATGCGATTTCGATACCGCTGGGCTACGGCCATGAAGCGATGGGCCGTTATGCCAAGGGTTATGGCGTGAACCCGTTCCAGATTCTGGATATGGTGTTCGACAAGGAAACCGGCGAGCTGGCGCTGAACGAGACACGCGTCAAGATCAGCAAAACCGGCGAGCGCGTGATCGTGGTCAAGGATGAGGGGCCGGTAGGCGGCAACCAAGAGGGGCAGAAAATTGTCCCCGAGATGTATACGGATAAAGTAAACCTTTCGAAGGAGGTCTGAAAATGTCGATTACCACTCTGTTTGAAAATTACTCGGAGTTTCGTCATCGACACCCGGATGGCGATGTCCCGTCACAACCCCTACAAATGGGCGATGGCCATCGACCTGGACGCCTGCACCGGCTGCAATGCCTGCTCGTCGCCTGCTATGCGGAGAACAACCTGCCGGTCGTGGGCAAGGAGAAATTCGCGCATGGTCAGGCCATGCACTGGATGCGCATCGAGCGCTACTGGGACGAGGACGAGACCAGCGAGTTTCCGGAACAGGGCGCGCAGTTCTTGCCGATGATGTGCCAGCAATGCGAGGCGGCGCCCTGCGAGACCGTGTGCCCGGTCGGCGCCACCAACCATACCCCGGACGGCCTGAACTCGCAGGTCTACAACCGCTGCATCGGCTCGCGCTACTGCTCGGCGAACTGCCCGTACAAGGTGCGCTATTTCAACTGGTACGACTACCCGACGAAAATGCCTGGCCGCGCCGCTGAACATGCAGCTCAACCCGGATGTGACGGTGCGCAGCAAGGGCGTGATGGAGAAGTGCACGTTCTGCGTGCAGCGCCTGAGAGGCGAAGTCGAAGGCGCGCAAAGACCGAGAGGCGCCGGTGCAGGACGGCGAAGTGCAGACCGCCTGCACGCAGGCCTGTCCGACCTGCGCGATCACTTCGGCAATCTGGTCGATCCGCATCCAGGGTGCACAAGAATGGGAAGCCCAGCAGGTCGATCTGGACAAACAGAAGAAGGACGAAAGGAGCAGGAACGGGCGGCGACGCGATCTGCGCGGCTACCGGATCTTCGAAGAGCTGCGCACCTATCCGTCGATCATGTATCTCGAACGTATGCGCGAAACCGAAGTTGTAAGTCTGCATAATCAGTGTAATTTCGCTTAGGAAATAAACGATGAAAGATATTCGACGAAGACATCGCCTGGGCACAGATCAACGTCGATGTGCTGAAGAGCCTGGAGCGCCCGGCAAGCTGTATTGGGTCATCTTCATTCATCGCCCTGGCCATGTTCAGGTGGGCGGTGGATTGCGAGGTCTACCAGTACAACACGGGCCTGGGCTGTCGGCGAATCTGGACAATCCGCACGTGTGGGGCCTGTATATCGCCACGTTCATCTTCTGGATCGGCATGAGCCACTCCGGAACGCTGCTGTCGGCGATCCTGCACATCATGCATGCGGACTGGCGCAAGCCGATCTACCGCTTCGCCGAGGCCATGACGACTTTCTCGCTGATGACGGCGGGCCTGTTCGTGGCTGGTGCATCTCGGGCCGCGTGTGGCAGTTCTACTACGCCGTCGCCTACCCGAACGAGCGCTGGACCTGGCCGAACTTCCAGTCGCCGCTGCTGTGGGACGCGATGGCGATCTGCACCTACCTGACCTCGTCGATCCTGTTCCTGTACTTCGGCATGATCCCGGATCTGGCGATCTGCCGCGACAATTGCATTCCGGATGGCGCAAAAAGCTTTACACAGCGCTGGCGTTGGGCTGGGAGGGAACGGACCGGCAGTGGCGCCAATTTCCGCATGACCTACCTGACCATCGCCTGTTTCCTGATTCCGCTGGCCGTATCGGTGCATTCCATCGTGGCCACCGATTTTGCAGTGTCCCAGCAACCCGGCTGGCATATCACCTCTTTCCCGCCTTATTTCGTGGCGGGCGCGTTGTATTCCGGTTGTGCCGCGATCATCACGCTGTTCGTCATCCTGCGCTACGTGTTCAAGTTTGAGGAGTACATGACGATGTCGATCCTGGAGAAGCTGTCCGCCTGACTTTCGCGATCTCGATGGTCTGGACTTATCTGGTGTGGGTCGAATATGCGACTGCATGGTTCGGCACAACCCGCATGACCAGCACTCGCTGCTCGCGAAGGCCACCGGCACCTATGCGCCTTCTGGTGGATGATGAACTTCTGCGCCTCGGTCGTGCCGTTCATGCTGGTCTTGAAACGTTTCCAGACCAATATCCCGGTGCTGTTCGCGGTTTCGCTGCTGCTCAACCTGGGCATGTGGCTGGAGCGCTTCATGATCGTTACGCCGACTTTCGCGCACGGCTACTATCCGTGGACCTGGACCACGACCAGTGGCCAAGCCTGGTGCAATGGGGCATCGTGTTCGGCAGTTTCGGCTGGTTTGACATGCTGTTCATGATCTTCTGCAAGATATTCCCGTCAGTCTCGATGTACGAGGTGAAGGAAATGGTCTATCACCGCCGTCTTCAGACCAAAAAGCTGCTCGCTACCGCCGAATTTGCAGCGGCCGGAAAGGGGGCACACTAAATGAGCAAACGTCATTTACTCGCGTTGTACACGGATTTTGACGAGGCTGAAAAGGTCGTCACCGAGCTGCGCAATCTGGGGATCAAAGGCTTCAATGCCGAGAAGGACATGATTGTAAAGTCGCCGATCGAGCATCCCGAGGTGGAGGAATTCCTCGGTGACAGGCCGGTCCGCGTGCAATGGTTCACATTGTTCGGGGCTGTGGGAATGGGCTTTTTGATGTTCTGGCTGATCGCGGCTTCGCAGGGCAATTTCTTTGCGCAAATGAAAGGCGGAAAGCCTATCGTCCCGTTCCCGCCCGATTTCGTGCTGACCTACGAATTGTTCATTCTGGGCGGGGTATATATCACCGTGCTCGGATTCCTGATTTGTGCGGGATTGCCCGCGAGGCGTTCGCCGTTGTATAGCGCCAAGGTATCCGAAGACCAGATCGGCATTTTGGTGCAGTCGGAGGAATCCGCAAGCGCTGCGCTGAAGTCGATTTTCACCAAACACCAGGCACTTGAAATTCAGGAAGAGGCGGGGAAATGAAAAAAATATCCTTGGCAATTTTACTAATGATTGCGCCCGACGTTCGCGCATGCATGGCCCTGGTCCATGGACCAGGGTAACCAGATCAGTGTCAAACCGCAGGAGCGCTATGATCCGGCGAACCCGGGCATGTATCCGTTTCCGAGTCCGTTCGGTGCCCGTTCCGGGCACGCCCACGTCTTCGATCGAGGTGAAGGACAAGGATGCAGCGTTCAAACTGATCAATCCTGTTCCGATAACGGAAAGATCGGTCGATATGGGGCATCGCCTGTTCTCGATCTATTGCGTGCCCTGTCATGGAAAATCCGGTACCGGCGACGGCTATGTGGGCGCAGAAACTGATATTGCAGCCCTGGAATCTGACCTCCAAGCAATACCATCCATTCCTGGAATTCGCCGGATTATCCGGATGGTTACATTTTCGGCATGATGACTTTCGGCGGTGCGGTGATGCCGATTTACGCGGAGGACTTAAGCCCGACCGAACGTTGGGAAGTGATAGATTACATCCGCGCTGTGCTGCAAAAACGGGGGATACCCGCTGTGGCTTCATCTGCACAGAATTCAAAATAGGAGGCGGTCAACATGTTTTCATACAGCAACTGGTCGGTTCTGACCGTGAATTTCCTGGTGGTGCTTTATCTTGCGCTTGGCGGGGTGACGCTATCCGCGATTTTGTATCTGGCTGGTGCGCGCTGGAGATACGAGATCCGGCTTCTGGCCAGTTCCCTGTTTGCGCTGTTTCCGCTGGCGTTCGTGCTGCTGATCGTGCTGCTGGTCAACGCCGATGCGACTTTTCCATGGGTGAAACTGGCCGAGGAGCATAAACTCACGGTGTCGGCCTGGGATGGTTTCACGTTCCTGGCATGGCGCGAAGTTATCGGCATGCTGCTGGCGATGACGATACACTGGGTTTTCATCAAGCGCCAGGCAGTCAGCGAGCGCAGCCCGGAAGATGCGGCACGTTTTCACACCATAGCTTGCTGGGTACCCTATGTGTATGTGGTCTACGGCACGATGGTGGCATGGGATTTTGAAATGTTCATGGTGCCGGGCTGGCAGAGCGGCATATTTGGCATGCAGGAGTTCGTCAGCTTTTTCGGTATGTTCCTGTCATTCCTGGTGATCTGGGTCTACGCTTTGAACAGCCGGAACAGATTGGTGAATCCGGTCAAGCCGTTTGTGTATAATTACCTCGCGCAATTGATGTTGGCTTTTACGTTGTTGTGGGTTTACACCTTCTTCGCGCAATATCTGACGATCTGGTATGGCAATATCCCGGACGAGCGGGATCGGCTGAATGGGATGCAGGACGGTGATTACACCGTAATCTGGTGGGCATTGATCGCGCTGAAACTCGTCATCCCGTTTTCTGCGCTTGCCATGCCGTTCGTCCGGCACAATATCAACGCGATCGTGGCTGTGGCAACCTGTATCATCATCGGCACGATATTCGAGCGCTATGTCTGGATTGCCGGTGCCCATGGCGGCGTTGGCTCATATCCGTATTTGGCGGCGATAGTCGTCAGTGCTGTGGTTGCGGCAATCGGTTTTTTCCTGGTGCGCATGCGTTTGCAAAGCATCCAATTGATTAAGGGTTAGTCTTTTTTTATGATGAGATTGTATTCGGGGACTGTCATGTCCCTACAGCCATCGCTGTCGTATCGTGCTGTTCGAGAAAGGCATGGATTTTGAGGTGGTTGACGTGGACTTGATGAACAAGTCCGAGGATGTTGCGGCGATCAATCCTTATGGCAAAGTACCGGTGTTGGTGGAGCGTGATCTGGTGTTGTACGAGGCCAATATCATCAACGAATATATTGACGAACGCTTCCCGCATCCCCAGCTGATGCCGCCCGATCCCGTGATGCGCGGCCGCGCGCGACTGTTCCTGCATCGTTTCGAACAGGAGATATACAGCCAGGTTGAACCGATTGAGCATGGCGTTGCCAAGGTTGCCGACAAGGCGCGCGCGATCGTGCGCGACAACCTTACCCAGCTCTCTCAGATACTGGCCACCCAGAAGTTTTTGCTGGGAGACGATTATTCGATGCTCGATGTGGCGATTGCACCGATGTTGTGGCGGCTAGACCATTACGGCATCCAGATGGGCAAGGATGCCGCGCCGCTGATGAAATACGCCGAGCGCCTGTTCTCCCGCCAGGGCTTTATCGATGCGCTGACAGCTGCCGAAAGAGCCATGCGCAAGTGAACGATCTGTCCACGCGCCCCTATCTTATTCGCGCGATATACGAATGGTGTGTGGATAGCGGGCTGACGCCTTACCTGGCCGTCAGGGTCGATGAACATACCGCCGTTCCGCGTTCCCATGTAAAGAACGGCGAAATCGTCCTGAACATCAGCTCTGAGGCCGTGCGAGATCTGCAACTGGGCAACGAGATGATCACCTGTACCGGACGGTTTGGCGGCGTGCCGTTCGATTTGCTGGTGCCGGTAGCCGCGGCCATGGGGATATTCGCAAAGGAAACAGGTCAGGGGCTGGTATTCCAGGAAGATGATCTGCCGCCGCCCTCTCCGCGGAGTGGCGATATCGGAAACAAACCTGCAGCGCACAAACCCAATCTGAAGATCGTGAAATAAAAAAAGCCGCATGTTCTGCGGCTTTCTTGTCTCTGCATACCCATTTTTACATGGCGGCCTGCGCCAGTGTTGTATGCATCTTGCTCATGGCCTTTTGTTCGATCTGCCGGATGCGCTCGGCCGATACACTGAATTCGCTGGCCAGATCATGCAGCGTCGCGCCCGAACCATCCTCGCAAAGCCAGCGGGCCTCAACGATGCGGCGGCTGCGTTCATCAAGACCCGCCAAGGCATTTGCCAGGCCGGCTGTTTGCAGCGTTTCGCGTTCGGCAGTCTCAAGTATCCGGGAAGGCTCATGTTCCGAGTCGTCGGCCAGATAGTTTATCGGAGCGTAGCTTTCCTCGTCATCGCTCCCGGCAGGCTCCAGCGCGATTTCATGCCCGGCGAAACGTGCTTCCATATCCACCACGTCGTGCTCGCTGACATTCAGCTGTTTTGCGATCTCGCTGATCTGCTGGGGTTTCAGCGGCTCAAGACCCTGCTTCATGCTGCGCAGATTGAAGAACAGTTTGCGCTGTGACTTGGTCGTCGCGATCTTGACCAGCCGCCAGTTGCGCACCACGAACTCGTGAATCTCGGCGCGTATCCAGTGCAACGCGAACGATACCAGACGAACACCGCGTTCCGGATCGTAGCGTTTCACCGCTTTCATCAGTCCGACATTACCCTCCTGGATCAGGTCTGCCTGCGGCAACCCGTAACCGGCATAACCCCGCGCGACACTGACCACCACGCGCAGGTGCGAAAGCACCAATTCGCGAGCCGCATCCAGATCGTTTTCGGATTTGAAGCGCGTCCCGAGCGCAAACTCCCGTTCCTGTGACAGGATCGGGAAGCGGTTCACCGTCTGGATATAGCCTTCCAGACTGCCAACAGCAGACGGGATGGGTAAACTCATGGCTGCATTCATCGTAACTCCTCCTCATTAATGAACTAATTCTAGCACTCACGGAGTTGGAGTGCCAAGTCGCGAAAAGGTTCGATATGGCTCAATCAGATTATGGGTCAATCAGACCGGAATGGCGTGCTACTGTGCTATCAAGGAAAGACATGCGGTCGATTAAGGTTTCGGCAATATACCATTATCGTTCGCGAGTTGTTTGAATTGGCCATACAGGCGGAAAATCGTGACCTGTGCCCGGTTTTTTGTCACAATACCAACCGGAACATGTTCCGGACATCTCTGCCAGTGAATAGCCGTTCCGCCACAGGGATCAACCGCTTGGAGGAATATGCGAAATTCATCAGCTGTTCTCAAACACTTTGGATATGACAAGACATGAACAAATTCATTCTTTCGCAAGCACGCGCAAAGCTGATTTTTCTTCTGGCGGGCGTGATCGCAGCGGTGAACTTTTCATCCAGTGCGTCGGCATTGCCGTTGTTTGCCCGCCAAACCGGCATGGTCTGTTCCGCCTGCCACTTCCAGCACTTCCCGATGCTGAACGGCTTTGGTCGCGCATTCGAGTCCGCCGGCTACACCATGATGGGGGTATCCGAAGGCAAGGTGGAAGGCGACGGGTTGTCCATACCCAGCAGCCTGAACATGTCCGCCCTGGCGACCGCTGGATACGAAAAGACCAACCAGGCCGCTAGCCAGACTGTCAAAAATACCACGGGTGACGGCGCATTCTATCTGCCCGGCAGCGGAGGCGAATTCTCGCTGTTCTTCGGCGGACGCCTGTCCGAGAACGCCGGCTTTCTGTCGGAGATCGGCACGGGCGGAGCGGTCTCCGGCACCGTGGTGAGCGGGTCGCATAGTTCGGCGAAGTTGCCAGTGCTGTTCCCGTTTACCGGCTTTAAATTCCTGGAAGGCACGCTCGCCGGTTTCGTGCCGTTCAGCACGGATGATCTCGGTGCGTCATACGGCTTTGAATTGCTGAACACCGGTGCAAATGCGGTGAGCCAGATGAGTCCTGTGCCCGGCCTGAACGGGCAGCACAGTGCGGCGCTATCCGCACAGCAATACATCGGCACCGCAGCTTCCGCGACTGGGGTGGCCTTGGTGGCGAACAATGCCAATGGTTTCATCAACCTGACCAAATACGACCAGATCGGCATATCAAATGCTGCGCTGTCGACGCTGGGTTCCACTTATCTGCGCGTGGCCGGGATGTTCGAGCTGGCCGGATGGGATACCGGCGTGGGGATACAGAGCTGGAGCGGAAGTTCGGTCAGTCCTACGGGAACTCCCGCTGTTCCTGCTGTTCCTGGGAGTTCTACATGTCAAGTTATTACTACAGGCGGACCTTGTGTGGTGACAACTATAACTTTCCCGACCGCTGCGATACCCGCGACCTACGGCACAGTCGCGTCCAAGGCCGCCGCGATAGACGGCCAGATGCAGGGCAGCCTGGGTTCCCTGCCGGTGGGTTTCTACCTGAGTTATGCCAGAGCGCCGGCCGGCGATGCCAACTCGTACAACATGGATCCCGCCGCGGCGGTGCCGGGTTCTGCGGTCACCCAGACATACGGCACGGCAACCAAGAGTGCCTTCAACTTTTCGTTTGAAGTGGGCGTGGTGCCTGAAAAGATCACGCTGGGGGCAGGTTACCGTGCCGGCAAGAGCGGCGTCGCAATCGGTTCCGTGGCCAATGCGAGCGACAACGCGGTCATGTTTGTGGCGAGTTACAAGCTGGCGCAGAACATGATGTTGTCCTTCACGCAGACCACATCAAGCGGCCAGTACTGGGATGCGGCGCACCAGAATGCGCTGGGAAGTTCAACCAGCACGATCAACTTGTTCGCACTTTTTTAAAATCAAGATGCTGTTGCAAAATTGCCGAATTTATACATTTTGTTGCAAACAAGCCTCCGAGATTATTTAGGCGGATGTTATAGTTTGAGGGCAAATGAAATGGCATTAAGTTCATTTGAGTTGTAAAGATTATATGCGGTCGACTGGAGTTTCACTGGCTGCATCGTTATTGAAAGCTTGTCAACTAACACTAAGGGAGTTAACTATGTCATTCAAGAAAGCACTTCTAGGGGTTTCCGCGCTGCTGTCGGCCGCGATCTGGGCACCCCAGGCGCAAGCGATTCCCGCGTTCGCACGTCAGGTCGGCATGCCCTGCAGCGCTTGCCACTACCAACACTTCCCGACCCTGAACAGCTTCGGCCGCGCGTTCAAGGAAGGCGGCTTCACGATGATGGGTGCTGAAGAGAAGATCGAGGGCGACGGACTCTCCATTCCCGCCACGCTGAACCTCGCGTTCATCATGAACTGGCAATATACCAAGACCAACGGTCCGACCACCAATCTGGACCAGATGACTAAGGACACCAACAACGGCCAGATCTCGATGACGCAATACAGCCTGTTCATGGGCGGCCGCGTCGGCGAGAACATCGGCTTCGAGGGCGAGATCGGCCTGAGCGGCGGTGCGGGTCTGGCTTCGGTCAAGATGCCTTTCGCGAATGACTGGGGCTCGTTCAAGACCTTGGTGGTACCGTTCACCACCGACGGCTTGGGCGCACAACAGGGCTTCGAGATACTGAGCGACGGCGCATCGCCCGTGCACCTGTTCAACCAGCAGGACCTGGGTGCAAGTTCCGCGCAGTTCTATATCAACACCGCAACCGCCGCGCATGGTGTGGCGTTTGTCGCGGCGAATGACTCCGGCTTCGTGAACTTCACCAAGTGGGGTCTGGACTCCGTGATTGGCAACGGTGGAGAAGCTACTAACCCCACTAATCCATCCGGATTGACGCAAGGAGCGGGCGGTCCGAACGCTAACTACCTGCGCGCTGCCTGGCTGGGTGACGTAGCGAGTATGGACACGGGTGTCGGCTTCCAGTGGTGGAGCGGTACCACGACCACAGCCAGCGGCCAGAGTCTTGCACCAAGCTATGCGGGTGTACCGGGTGTCTATCAAGTCAAGGCATGGGCGATCGACGGGCAGATGCTGGGCGACGTTGGCAGCATGCCGCTGACGCTGATCGCATCCTATGCGGATGCGCCAGCAGTGGCTGCCGGTTCGTCGGATGCACCCAATGCGTTCAACGATGGTGCGCAAGACAGGAAATCGTTCAACATCGCTGCGGAACTGGGCGTGTTGCCGAAGACCACCGTGCAACTGGCTTTGCGTAACGCGAAATCCGGCATTACCACGCTCACTTCAAGCAACGCGACCGACAATGCGGTCATGATCGGTGCAACCTACAGCATCGCGCTGAATGTGCGTGCCGAATTGACCTACTCCAAGTACAGCGGCGACTTGTACGACACGGCTGGAGGAGCAGTACCAGTTACTGGCGACTCGCAGACTGTGCTGAACCTGTGGATGGCCTACTAAGCATCTAAAGCATCAAAGCATCACCGCCGGTTTACCGGTAAAACTCAAGCCCGTCTCCCTGAAAAGGGAGGCGGGTTTTTTATTGTTGGCGATACTTGCGAGGAACGTCGCAGTGTAGTTGAATGGAATGACGGAGCCGGTCCTGGAAAATCCTCTCGATGGCAATTTCCAACGCAGATTATGGATGAAGCATGAATAACATCAAACTGAACAAGCTCGTTTTCCTGCTGGCAGGCGTGGTTGCTGCCGCCGGTTACCTGCCGGCAGCGTCGGCGCTGCCGGCGTTCGCGCGGCAAACCGGGATGGCCTGTTCGGCCTGCCACTTCCAGCACTTTCCGCTGCTGAACGCCTACGGCCGCGCATTCAAGTCCGGCGGCTACACCGCAGTGGGCACCACGCAGGGCAAGGTGGAAGGTGATCGCCTGTCGATGCCGGACACGCTGAACATGGCGGTGCTGGCGGGCTTCGGCTACGAGAAAACCGACCAGGCACCCGGTGTTCCGTCAGCCGGTACGCTGAACCCGGGCAACGGCCAGTTCTATGTGCCCGCCAACGGCGGCGAACTGTCGCTGTTCCTTGGCGGCCGCGTCAGCGATAACGCCGGCTTCCTGGCCGAGCTGGGCACAACGGGTCAGGCTACGGGTCCGGCTGCAACGGGTCAGGCCAATACAGGTTCTTCTGCAACAGGTTCCGCCAAGCTGCCGCTGCTGTTCGTCGTTGCCGAGGGTACCCGTGCCGGCATCGTGCCGTTCACCACCGATACGCGCGGGCCTTCCTATGGTTTCGAGCTGCTGAACACCGGCGCGAATGCGGTGCAGCTGATGAGCCCGGTGCGCGGCATGAACAACGCGCACAGCAACGCGATTTCGGCCCAACAATACATCGCGACCGACGGCGGCGCGACGGGCATGGCCTTCGTGATCGACAACCCCCGTTATTTCGTCAACCTGACCCGGTTCAACCAGACCGTGCCCGGCAATGCGAATGGCGGAACGGCCTCGAACCTGGGCTCGTTCTATGCGCGCGCAGCGGCCACATTCGATCTGGGCGGCTGGGATACCGGCGTGGGTGTGCAGAACTGGGGCGGGAGTTCCTACAGCAGCGCAGCAGCGGCGCAACTGGTTACAAAAGCGACCGCGATCGACGGCCAGATGCAGGGCAGCCTGGGCGGCATGCCGGCCGGTTTCTACCTGACCTACGCCCGGGCGCCCTATGATGCTAACAATGTCTATGACATGGGCGGCACGGTGACCCCCAGTTCATTCACGCGTAGTTCACTCAACCTTGCCGCCGAATTGGGCGTGTTGCCCGGTGTCGCGTCGATAGGGGCGGCGATACGCCGGGGCAACAGCGGGGTGGATGACGGCAGCGGTGCCAATGCGACCGACAACGCGTTCATGCTGTCCCTGACATGGCAGCTGGCGCAGAACATGATGGTATCGTTCACCCGCACCACAAGCAGCGGCAGTTACTGGAACCAGGTCAACCCCGATGCCAATGTGAATCCCGACGGCTTGACCAATGCCTGGCCTGATCGGCAGCCGGACCACCACGTTAAACGTGTCCACGCTGTTCTGATCGGCGAATGGTGATTTCTGCGCGGCGGCTCCGCTGTTTTTTGCTTCAGCGCAGTGTCATTTCTTTTTCAGCAGCGACTGCAGATCGGCGAACGGATGATGCGTTGCTGTGGTTGAATGGTTGTCGCGGTTTCCCGGCCGCGCCTGTTCTTCCAGCAGGCGCATGTGCTCGTTGTCGTGGCAATACAGGCACAGCAGCTCCCAGTTGCTGCCGTCCAGGGGATTATTGTCGTGATTGTGGTCCTTGTGATGCACCGTCAGTTCGCGCAGCCGCGCGCCGGAAAATTCGCGTCCGCAGCGCCCGCAGATCCACGGGAACAGTTTGAGCGCGCGTTCCCGGTAAGTCGCCTCGCGCTCGCTGCTGTGCCGGCGCGCTTCTGCGACCACGCGGTCGAGCCGGGCATGGTCGGGCGTGTTACGTTTGGTCATGTTGAAAAACCTGCAGCGGCCAATGCAGCGCGCCCTTGAATGGACGCGCTATCGCTGCTGACGAAGGGTTGGATCGGGCGAACGCCTAGATCGCGCAGCTGATCTTGGCTGGTACCGGTTCCTTCTTGGGTTTTTTTGCTTCCTTGGTCTTGCGCTGTTGTCCTTTGGCCATGATGATTCTCCTTGGTGTGACGATTGTGAAAAAGCAAAGAAAAAAAGCAACGATTCGTAATGCAATGCAGCGTTCAGCATGCGCTGTGACCGTCCATATCCGACAAGGTTCAGCGCGCGCAGATGATAATCCCGCGCGGGAAAAAGTTAAACTGTTTCTGTTTGATACGCGTCATTTGCCTGCTCAAGGTATCATGCAAACCTGCTTCATTAACAAGAGTCGCTGTAAAAACTGACCAAACAGAGGGTTCAAACATTTCCAATCCAGCCCAACCTGCCGCAGCACGGCGTTTGTCCCCCTTGCGCGATCTGTGGCCGTTCCTGCGCCCCTACCGCGGACGGATGGGGCTGGCTTTCGTGCTGCTCTGCCTCGGTTCCGGCACCATCCTGGTGGTGCCGCTGGCGTTTCGCGACTTGATCGATTTCGGTTTCGGGCAGCGCGAAAGTACAACGCACGGACTGTTGGGAAGCCTGAGTCTGAACGCGCATTTCTTGCTGCTGTTCGGACTGGCCAGTCTGTGGGCGCTGGCCGTGTCGGCGCGTTTTTACACCGTGAACTGGGTGGGCGAGCGGGTCACCGCAAATCTGCGCAGCGCGGTCTACCAACGGGTGCTGGCACAGTCGCCGCAGTTCTTCGAGACATTGCAGACCGGCGAAGTGCTGTCGCGGTTGACCGGGGATACCACGCTGGTCCAGACCGTGGTAGGCAGCTCGATTTCGATGGGCTTGCGCAGCCTGTTCCAGTTCGTCGGCGGGATGATCATGCTGGCGGTGACCAGCTTCTACCTGTTCTCGCTGAACCTGGGCCTGATGATTCTGCTGGCATTGCCTATCCTGGTCATCGGGCGCAGGGTCAAGAAATTGTCGCGCGAATCCCAGGACCGGATCGCGGACGCGTCGGCGCTGGCCGGCGAGATCCTGAATGCGGTGCCGACCGTGCAGGCCTATACTCAGGAGCGCTACGAGTCCGGGCGTTTCGCGGATCGCGCGGAAACGAGCTTTGTCACCGCGATCCGGCGCACCCGCATGCGCGCGGCGCTGACCGCGCTGATCATCATCGCGGTGATGGGCACCATCATCTTCGTGCTCTGGGTCGGCGCGAACCAGGTGCATCAGGGCAGCATGACGGGCGGCCAACTGGCTTCGTTTGTCCTTTATGCGGCGCTGGTGGCGGGCGGTGTGGGCACCATGTCGGAAGTGTGGGGCGATGTGATGCGCGCGGCCGGCGCCACCGAGCGCCTGCTCGAATTGCTGCGAGCGGAATCCGCGATCAGCGAAGCCGCGATACCGCAGCCGCTGCCCCGGCCTGATCGGGCGGAAATCCGCTTTGAACAGGTCAGCTTCCATTACCCGGCACGTCTGGAGACCGCCGCGCTGGATAACATTACGCTGGACATCGCGGCGGGAGAAAGTGTTGCGCTGATCGGGCCTTCCGGTGCGGGCAAGACCACCCTGTTCCAGCTGCTGCTGCGCTATTACGATGTCAGCGATGGCGTGATCCGGCTCAACGGGCAGGACATACGCCAACTATCCCTGAAGAATCTGCGCGGCATGATCGCCATCGTGCCGCAGGACCCGGTGATCTTTTCCGCCAATGCGCTGGAGAATATCCGCTACGGGCATCCAGCTGCCGGCGACGAGGCCGTGATGGCTGCCGCCAGGGCGGCGCTGGTGGATGAATTCATCAACCGATTGCCGGACGGCTACCAGACCTTCTTGGGCGAGCGCGGCACCCGCCTGTCGGGCGGGCAGCGCCAGCGCATCGCGATCGCGCGCGCGATTCTGAAGAATGCGCCGCTGTTGCTGCTGGACGAAGCCACCAGCGCGCTGGATGCGGAATCGGAGATACTGGTGCAGCAGGGACTGAATGCCGCGATGCAGGGCCGCACCACGCTGATCATCGCGCACCGGCTGGCGACCGTGCAGAAGGTCAACCGCATCGTAGTGATGGAACACGGCCGCATCGTCGAAACCGGCACGCCGGAAGACCTGCGCAAGCAGAGCGGGCTTTACGGGCGGCTGGCGCGTTTGCAATTCGGTTTTTGAGCCATTCGGCCAGTGATAAATTTGAGAATATAATGCGCCGGTTGCAGGTGCAGGATTACATTCAACCCGAACGGATAATCAAGGAAAATCATGAAGAGAATACTGGTAGCGATATTGTCGGCATTCATCGTAGTTGCCAGCGGGACAACCCTGGCCGCGCCGACGAACCCGGCTGCCCCGATGACCAAGGCTCAGGGCGATGAGATAATCAAGGAGTTGAGCGAGATCAAGCAACTGCTGGCAAAACAGCGGCAGCCGGCGGCGCCTGCCGCGCCGGCCCAAGGGATGCCGCAAAACCTGACAGTCAAGGGCGATGCGATCAATGTGCTCGGCGAGCGCGACGCGCCGGTGACGATGGTCGAGTTCACCGACTACCAGTGCCCGTTCTGCGGCCGGTTCGAGGCAAACACGTTCCCGGAGATCAAGAAGAACTATATCGACACCGGCAAGCTGCGCCTGATCGTGCGCGACCTGCCGCTGGAGGGATTGCATCCCTATGCGCTGAAAGCCGCCCAGGCATCGCATTGTGCGGCAGACCAAGGCAAGTTCTGGGAAATGAAGGATCTGTTGTTCAAGAACCAGAACAAGCTTGATGCGGACTCGTTGAACAGTTATGCAACCGCCGACCTCGGGCTTAACGCGGACACTTTCAAGAAATGCATGGCCGACGGCAAACACCTGAACGAGATCGCTGCGGAAGCCAGATATGCCCAATCGCTCGGGGTCACCGGAACACCGACATTCATCGTCGGCAAGACTGCGGGTGACTCGGTCGAGGGGCGCGTGGTTGTCGGTGCGTTGCCGTACGAGAACTTTGCGGCAGTAATCGACGAAGAGCTTCAGAAAAAGTAAGTATTGTCCGGCGTGCTCAGGCGGCGTGTGCAGAGCACACGCCGCCTGACCGGTTGATCAGCTTCAGCCCAGCGTCGGGTAATCCGTGTACCCCTTGGCACCCGGCGTATAGAATGTGGCCATGTCAGGCGCATTCAACGCCGCTCCTGTCTTCCATCTCTCGACCAGATCCGGGTTGGCGAGGATCGGTCTGCCCACCGCGATCAGGTCGCATTTGCCTGCAGCCAGGTCGCTTTCCGCGCGTGCTGCATCGTAGCCGCCGGACAGAATCAATTTGCCCTTGAACGTGCTGCGGAACATCTGCTTGATCGAGTCGGGCACAACTGGCGCGCCCATGGGCGAGTGGTCGACCAAGTGGATATAGACCAGTCCGAGCGCGTTGAGCTGTTGCGCCAGATAGGTGTAATCGGCATCCATCCCGTCGTATAGCGGCATGTCGTTGAACACGCCGTGCGGGGAAAGGCGTATGCCCACCTTGTCCTTGCCGATCGCCTTGATGACCGCGTTGGCGACTTCGAGCACGAAGCGCGCGCGGTTCTCGATCGGGCCGCCGTAACGATCGGTGCGCTGGTTCGAATTCGGCCGGATGAACTGTTCGAGCAGGTAGCCGTTCGCGCCATGCAACTCGACTCCGTCGAATCCGGCCGCGACAGCGTTCTTCGCGGCCTGTGCATATTCCTGTATCGCGGTCCTGATGTCCTCCTCGGTCATCGCCTGCGGCATCGCGTTCTGTTTCATGCCTTCGGCATCGGTGTACATGTCGCCGGCGGCGGCCACCGCCGAGGGTGCGAGCACGCGCGCGCCGGCGGGCAGATTGAACGGGTGGGCGACCCGGCCGCAATGCATGAACTGGATGAATATTTTTGCGCCCCGGGCATGTACCGCATGGGTGACGAGTTTCCAGCCAGCCAACTGGGCCGGGGAAAATATCCCCGGGATGCGCGCATAGCCAAGGCCATTTGGCGAAGGGGAGGTACCTTCGGTGATGATCAATCCTGCCGAACTGCGCTGGGTGTAATATTCGGCCATCAGTTCGTTCGGGATATTGCCGGTGGCGCGATTGCGCGTCATTGGGGCCATGACCAGACCGTTCTGCAGCGTGAGTGTTCCAAGGGTGGTTTTTGAGAATAGCAATGACATGAGGTTCCTTCTTGATGGTGAGTGGTTATTTTGTGAATAAGATAGGGGAGCCTTATAACCGAAACGGGGCTATTGCGTTCAAAAAATGAATAGATCGCCGCAGCCCGCCGAGTCTATGGATCGGAATAGTCAACCCGCGCGATAATATACATTGAATATGTCAGATTTAAGTATAGTCGGGACAATTGCATCGTTTGCGGCTATGACGCCGGGTGCCATGCATCGGGTTTATGGCAGAGGACACCATGGGACGGAGGACACCATGAAAAAACTGAAACATGAGGCGGAATTATTCAAGGCGGCGATGCTTGCCGGCGTGAAATATGCCGAGGGACGCGGGGTGGTGGAGTTCGAGCCGACCGATTCGGCGAGCGAGAAACTCCTGTACATCTACCGGCTGCTGGTCCACGACAAGGTCATCCAGCCCCTGCCCGAAGACCAGGTTGCCGAGAAATCGCTGCGCCACAAGCTTGCGATCTGGTATTCGAAACAGCTGCCCAAGGATGATCCGCTGCTGCAATGAAATGATATGGTGAAATACCCTGGCCCGACCCCGATGGCCAAAACAACCCCAGCGTGAAGCGGGCGTTCGTCGCAATGAGCACAGACGACCATACAGAAAAATTTCGCATCGACAAGTGGTTGTGCGCCGCGCGCTTTTACAAGACACGCTCACTGGCGGCTGCCGCTGTTGAATGCGGCAAAGTCCATGTCAACGACGCGCGCGTCAAACCGGCCAAGACGGTGGCGGTGGGCCAAATGGTCACCATCAACATCGGACAAAAGCAGTACACCGTCGAGGTGACCGGATTGTCCAACAGGCGCGGTCCGGCCGCACAGGCGCAAAAGCTGTATCTTGAGACCGATGCCAGCCGCCAGCGCAGGGAAGCCATAGCCGCCGAACTCAAGTCACAGCCGCAACCGTTCTTTTTCAAGGGCAGGCCCACCAAGCGCGACCGGCGCGAGATCGAAAAACTCAAGAAAGGAGGATGATGTGCGCTGCGTTCCGCAGTCGATATTCGGATTCAAAGTATGAAACAGCGGGCAACCGCAGTCGAGTTCCATTTCTGCGATGGACGTCATTTCAACTCATCAAACAGTATCTCCAGCCGCACGCTGAACATGGGGCTGTATCGATAACGGTTTGTTTCCGGGAAATGCACTTGCGGGTTCAATTCAACAAACATCCAGTTCTTGTGCAATTTGTAGCGATAATCCATCATGAGGACATAATCCGTTGCCTGCAGCTGCGGATTGCTGGCTCCGATCGCGCTTGCCTGATATAGCACGGCAGTGCGTTCATTCAGGGTTTGATAAACAGATAAATCCTGGCGCAGAGCGAAGCTCTGTGTGTCATGGGTCCACGTGGCATAGCTGGAGGCGCGAAACAAAACCGGTTCGCTGATTTTACGCTCCACATCAAGCTGTGTGGTTTCACCCGTGCCGGTGGTGTTGAACCTGAATACAGTCTCTGTCGCCTTCAATCGCCACTGATCCACGGCAACAGAATAGCTGCCACGTGTACGTGCGAAAGGATTCGCGTGTATGCCTTGGAACTTAAGCCCTGCATCAGCACTGAAATGCCATGGCCCCTTTTCTGCATTCTCATTTTCATAGCGCAGGGCTGTGCCAAAACTCCCTGGCGGCGCAACCTGGTTGGGAACTACCGGCTGGACCTGTGTTGGGTCGCCGGTTAGATTTTGATCGGGATTTGATTCCAGCAGCATATGCAGGCGCTTCTCTGTTGAAGGCAAATCCAGTTTCGCTCTGCCTGTCAGTTCGAGCCGGCGATCACCGCCATAACCTGTCACCCAGGTGGAATCCAGTTGAAATACACTTTTATTGCTCTCCTGATAATTGCGTTCGTCACCAAAAAAGCGATCGAGATCGCTTGCGAAGCCGACGAGCTTCTGTGACAAATAATCGCGCGAGACATCAACAGAACTCAGGAAACCCGACTCGTGGGCCGGTTGCGCCGGTTGCGCCGGTTGCGCCGGTTGCGCCGGTTGCGCCGGTTGCGCCGGCTGGGCAGGCTGGGCAGGCTGGGCAGGCTGGGCAGGTTGCGCCGGTTGCGCCGGTTGCGCCGGCTGGGCAGGTTGGGCAGGTTGGGCAGGTTGTTCGGCCCCAAGCAACTTCAACGGAAATACAAAGATAATACCCAACAGCAGGCTCGACGCAAGCCTGCAAAGCCGGATAGTTTTTTTGGCGAAGATGGACATATCATGCGGATATTACACAATCTGGCCTCCTAGGCGGGATTTCATGCCATCCGCACAAGCGTGAAAACGCGTGGCGCCGGCTGGCGATGGCAGGGTATACTTTTGTGCGCTGACGGGCTGCTGTTCCGGATCGGAACAGGCGGGAGTCACGCACCATGGCGTTATGATGAAAGGAGCAATCCATGTTTATTCAAGTATTCGTTTCAGTGTCACGCCGGTTTCCGGCGCTGTTCGCCGCGCTGGGGCTGGCATGGGCGGTGAACAGTCACGCAATCCCCGCGGCAAATGAACAACAGGCACTATCGGATCTCTACCAGCAGGCGATTGCGAGCCCAATTCGTACCGATGATGACAGGGCGGCCGATGCCAAGCGCAAGCCGCTGGAGTTTTTGCAGTTCACCCAAGTGCGACCCGGCATGCAGGTGCTGGATATCGCGGCAGGCGGCGGTTACACCACGCAATTACTTGCGCTGGTGGTTGGCAGCAAGGGAACGGTTTGGGCGCAAGGCCCGAGGGAAGGGCGGACATTGCAGGAGCGGCTGGCCAGCCACCCCCAGGCCAACATCGTTCCGGTTGTAAAACCGTTCGAGGATCCGATACCCGATAGTTCACCCAAGCTGGATTTGATCACCCTCATCATGAATTACCACGACATAACCTATATGCCGGTTGACCGTGCAAAGATGAACCGGCGCCTGTTCGATGCACTGAAGCCGGGCGGACATCTGGTGATACTGGATCACTCGGCGAAGCCGGGCAGCGGTATATCTGTCGCAAAATCGCTGCACCGTATCGACGAGAAGGTCGTTCGGGACGAGGAGCGGCAAGCCGGCTTCAAACTGGAAGAAGAGGGCAATTTCATGAAAAATCCGGCCGACCCGCGCGACCAGGCTTTCTTCAACATGTCGATCCCGACGGACAAATTTGCACTGCGTTTCGTCAAGCCCTGAGGAATCGAATCATGTCCGGGTTCGCAAACATCAACGGAGGAATGCCATGAACACCGCATTGATCACCGGCGCAAACCGCGGGATCGGCCTGGAGTTTTGCCGGCAATATGCGGCAGATGGCTGGCGTGTCCTGGCTTGCTGCCGCTACCCTGAAAAATCAGATGAACTCAACAAACTGGCGTCCAAAAATCCCGGGCTGATAACTATCTATGCGCTTGATGTTGCCGACCATGTGGAGATTGATCGTCTGGCGCAGGTTCTGGCCGGCGAAAAGATAGACCTGCTGATCAACAATGCCGGCATCTATCCCGATTCCGACAAAAGCGGGTTTGGCCATACCGATTATGGGGAATGGATGCAGGCTTTCCGCGTCAACACCATGGCGCCGCTCAAGATGGCCGAGACATTCGCCGCACAGATCGCCCGCGGCAGGCAAAAGACCATCGTGACCATCACCAGCAAAATGGGCAGCATCGCGGACAACAGCGGGGGCGGCAGTTACCTTTATCGTTCCAGCAAGGCCGCGCTCAACATGGTCGTGAAAAGCCTGTCGATCGACCTGAAGCCATTCGGCATCATCGCGGTGGTATTCCATCCCGGCTGGGTCAAGACCGACATGGGCGGACCGAATGCGATGCTTTCTCCCGGGCAAAGCGTGTCCGGCATGCGGCAAGTGATCAGCGAACTTGTGCCGGCCGATTCTGGAAAATTTTTCGGTTATGATGGGCAGGAGATTCCGTGGTAACCCCGGCCGGCTTGCTCGTGTATACCGCCATCCAACCCGATTTTTATTCACGATATCCAGACTGGGAAAAATAAGATATGGACATACTGCAAAAACTGATCATTATCGTCACGGTGCTTCTGGTTGTCAGCGGGTTGGTCTGGTTCATTTTCATTGCCCATTGAGGGGTTGTTGCCGTTTGCGCAATCCTGGCGACAAACACCGGACCGGCATGCGGGCCGATTGGCGCAGGAATGGGGCGCGAGGAACGGGATGCACGAATGGCTGGCCCTGAAACCAAATCAACGTCCGATGATTGAATGATCCCGCCCAACCCGGAGACAAGAAATTGAAAAAGGAATTTTGGCTGGAACGCTGGGAGCGCGAAGAAACCGGATTTCATCAGGAAGATATCAACCCGTATCTGCGCCGGTACTGGCAGGAATTGCACCTCGAGGGCGGCAGCGAGGTGTTTGTCCCGTTGTGCGGCAAAAGCCTGGACATGCTGTGGTTGCGCGATCAGGGACACCAGGTCCTGGGGGTGGAGTTGAGCGAGATCGCGGTCCGGGCGTTCTTCGCCGAAAACGGTTACACGCCGCAACACGAAACACTGGGAAAATTTGATCGTTGCGAGGCGGATGGCATCCGCATCCTGTGCGGTGATTTTTTTGATCTGGGCAGGGAAGCACTGAAAAATGTGGTGGCGGTGTACGACCGGGCATCGCTGATCGCGTTGCCGCCCGAAATGCGCGAGCGGTATGTCCGCCATTTGGCGGGCATCCTGCCGCCCGCGACGCGGATCCTGCTGGTCACGGTGGATTATCCGGAGGCGGAAATGCAGGGACCGCCGTTCCCGGTTTCTTCGGGAGAGGTTGAGGCACTCTATCGTGATCACGCCGAGGTCCGCCTGCTGGAACAATTGGACGTGCTGGCGCAAAACCCGCGCTTTCGGCAACGCGGTTTGAGCCGGATGCGTGAAAATATCTTTCTGCTGACGCTGCGCCACCACGGGTGAGCGCGCCCGCCTGCCCGGATGCGGATGCCGGTCGCGCTTATTCAGGGACCGCGTTCCTGTGTTAGCATAAATTCCTGGTTATCCCGGCTGCTGAAGTCGCACCCACTATGCCATTCATCTATTGTTTCCGGATTCGCGCGCAGCGTCCTGTTGCGCTGTCCCGCGGCGCGGCATCCGCCTGCAGGGGCCACCGGTGCTAGTTCTGTCCCTGTTGCTGGCCGGCGGGATCATGGCCGCCGCCTTGTACATCGTGCTGATCAAGCGCAGGCTGGGGCGCGACGCCGCCGACCGCGAACAGTCGGAGCAGCGGGAGTATTCCCGCAATCATGTGCTGGAATTGCTCGCCCACGGCGCATTGCTCAGCGCCATCCTCGATGCGATCGTGCACGGTGTGGAGCAGGAACAACCGGACATGCTGTGCAGCATCATGCTGATCGGCAACGAGGGCACACGCCTATATACCGGTGCGGCACCCAGTCTGCCCGCTTTCTACAACGACGCGATCGACGGAATTGAGATCGGCATCGGTGCCGGTTCCTGCGGCACGGCGGCCTTTACCGGGCAGCGCGTCATCGTGGAAGACGTTCGCACCCATCCCTACTGGGCACCCTACAAAGAACTCGCCGGCAGGGCGGGGCTGGGGTCGTGCTGGTCGGAACCGATCTGTTCCGCATCCGGCAGGGTATTCGGCACCTTTGCCATTTATCATCGCCAGGTTCACCGGCCGAGCGATGCAGAAATCCGCCTGATCGAGCAGACCGCCAACCTGGCTGAAGTGGCGCTGGGGCGCAGTTATGCCGACCAGGCACTCAAGGACAGCGAGAAACTGCTCTCCGATATCCTGGAAAACGTTCCCGCGTACATCTATACGAAGGACATGCAAAGCCGCTACCTGTTCGCCAACCGGCTGTTGCGCGAGCGATTCGATGCGCCGATGGAGGAGATCATTGGCTATGACGACCACAAATTCTTCGATGCCGATACCGCGGACAACATGCGCAGGGACGATTTGCGGGTTTTGCAGAAGGGCGAGACGATCCATAGCGAAGAGACCAGCCTGAATATTCTGACCGGGGTGGCCGAGGTCTTCCTGACGGTCAAGCTTCCGCTGCGGCGCGAGGACGGCAGCATCCATGCGCTGTGCGGCATCTCCACCGACATCACCGAGCGCAAGGATATCGAGGAACACATGCAGCACATGGCGCAGTACGATGCGCTCACCCACCTGCCCAACCGGGCACTGTTCGAAGACCGCCTGCACCAGGCGATCGCCGGGGCACAGCGGAACAGGGCACATCTGGCGCTGATGTTCATCGACCTGGACAAGTTCAAGCCGGTCAACGACACATACGGCCACGGTGTGGGGGACCTGCTGTTGAAGGAAGTTGCAACCCGCATCCAGGATTGCCTGCGCGATTCGGACACGGCCGCGCGGATCGGCGGCGACGAGTTCGTGATATTGCTGCCGGCCATCGAATCAGCGGCGGATGCCGGCAAGGTCGGGGAGAAGATCCGACATTCGCTGAACCAGCCCTTTGCGATGGCCGGGCATACGCTAGTGATCGGCTCCAGTATCGGCGTTGCCGTCTACCCGGAACACGGCAGCAATGACAAACTGCTGGTCAAGAGCGCCGACATTGCGATGTATCACGCGAAGAAGAATGGACGTAACAACGTTAAAATATACCAGCCCGGGATGCAGGAGATCACCCAGTGAAGGATCTGCCAGTGAAAGATCTGCGAGTGACAATGATGCCGGGTATTGCCGTCAGGAAATCGCGGCAGGCGCATGTCGACCTGCCGCGCATCGTTTAACAACCACACATCCCCCGGCGGGGATTTTACAGGTGCCATTCCGCAATGAAACAATCCGAAATAAAATTCACCATTACCCTGGACGACAACAAGATACCCCAAAAGATCGACTGGAGCGCCTCCGATGCGAACAAGGAAAGCACCAGCAAGGCCGTGATGATCGCGCTTTGGGACGCCGAGGAGAAGAACACGCTGCGCATCGATCTGTGGACCAAGGACATGCTGGTGGACGAGATGAAGCAGTTCTACCACCAGAACCTGTTATCCATGGCCGATGCTTTTGAACGTGCCACCGGAGAAGCGGAAGCGGCCAGGGCGATGCGGAATTTTGCCCAGGAATTCGGCGAGCGCCTGAACCTGGTCATGAAAAACAGCTTCCATTCACCGGGCAGGAACAAATAGCCGGGTTTCAGCAGCAGCGCTGCGTTAATTGTGTTTTACCGCCCATTTTCGCAGCGCATCCAGCGTGTTCTCGACATGCTTGTCCGGTTGCAGGTCCGTGTAGCTATAGATGATCCTGCCGTCGGGTGCGATCACGTAGGATGTGCGATTCGCGTACTCGGGTTTGGCCGCGAGGATCGCGTCGTATGATTTCATGATGCGCTGGTCAGGATCAGCAGCCACCGGAAATTTGCTGCGGCATTCGCTGACCGAAAACCGGTTCAGCTTCCCGATATCGTCGTGCGAGACCCCTATCACGGTCGCGCCAAGTGCCTGGTATTTTCCGATTGCATCGGCAAAATCGTGCGCTTCGACGGTGCAGCCCCGGGTGAACGCTGCCGGATAAAAGTAGAGGACCACCGGCCCCTTCTTCAATGCATCCGCGAGCGAATAGGTGAACACCTTGCCGCCCAGGGAAGCGTTGGTTACGAAATCCGGTGCCATGGTGCCGGTCATCAGGGCGGGATACGCCGGCATGGACAAAGCCGATGCCAAAAGTCCAACAGCAACAGATCTTTTCATCGCGAGCTCCTTTCGGTCAGTTCCGGACGGCCTCAGCCTGATCAACTGATGCCAGAACATTCCAATGAGGTTTTCAAGCCTTGGACAACAGCTTGAGAGCCTGCCTGATACCGCCCGAAACGCCGGTATCTTTGGGTAACTGTTTGGCTGCCCAGTTCGCTTCCTTGTCGTTGTAGCCCAGTGCCAGCAGCGCGTTGACGATGTCGTTGCCAGCGGATACGACAGATGCGCCCGGTTCTGTGCCGGCTGCACCCGTTGCGACAAACTTGCCCTGCAATTCAAGTAGCAGGCGTTCGGCGGTTTTCTTGCCCACGCCGGGAATTTTGGTCAGCCGGGCGGCCTCCCTGTTCGCCACCGCGACGGCCAGATCATTCAGGCTCAAGCCGGACAATACCGACAAGGCCAGCTTGGGCCCGACGCCGCTGATCTTGAGCAACTGGCGGAACGCGAGGCGCTCCTCGTTGCTCAGGAACCCATACAACAGGTGCGCGTCCTCGCGCACGATGAGTTGCGTGTGCAGCACCACCCTTTCATGCAGCACCGGCAGGTTGTAGAACGTGCTCATCGGCACGTCCAGTTCGTAGGCCACGCCCTGCACATCGAGCAGAATCTGCGGCGGGTTCTTTTCCAGCAATATTCCGGTCAATCTTCCTATCAAACCAGTCTCCCATTCTTCATGCGGTACCCCGCCGTTGCTAATGCACCCATGCCTTGACCGCCGTGCGCATGGCAGATTGCGCAGGAAAGCGCGTCTGCCGCATCCGGGCTTGGGATACCGGACAAATTCAACAGGCGCTGAACCATTTTCTGCACCTGTTCCTTGTCGGCGTGACCGTTGCCGACCACGGCCTGCTTTACCTGCAGGGCGGTATATTCTGCCACCGGCAGATTGGCTAGCACCGCCGCACAGATTGCCGCGCCGCGTGCCTGGCCGAGCAAAAGCGTGGATTGCGGGTTGACGTTGACAAACACCTTCTCCACCGCGACTTGTTGCGGCTGATGCTGTGCGATCACTTCGGCCAGCGCATCCAGGATCGCTTTCAGTCGTTCCGGCAATTCGCCGTCCGGCGTCTTGATGCAGCCGCTCGCAACGTAATGCAATTGTTGCCCGTCCTTGTCCAGCACGCCAAAACCTGTCACCCTCAATCCTGGATCAATGCCTAAAATTCTAGTTGTCATCATCAACACCGAAAACCGAATTGCTGGTGACGGGTTTCAGTGAAGACTAACTTGTACATGCAAGTTGTGTCGGAACTAAAACCCGTCACTCTCAATCCCGGATCGATCCCAAGAATTCGCATCACCAATTCCGGATATTAGTCACTATGGATTCATAGGGAATCAGGGCTATTCCTCTATGACAGCGGTGGTATAGACTTCCTGGACGTCGTCCAGATCTTCCAGCGCATCGAGCAGCTTCTGCATCTTCACCGCATCGTCTCCGGTGAAGACCACTTCGTCGGCCGGTTTCATGATGATTTCGGCAAACTCGGCTTTGTAGCCCGCCGCTTCCAGCGCCTGCTTGACCTTGACGAAATCATGCGGCGAGGTGATCACCTCGATGCTGCCGTCGTCATTGCTGACGATATCTTCCGCGCCCGCATCCAGCGCGACCTCCATCAGGCCGTTCTCGTCGGTGCCGGGTGGGAAGATCATCTGGCCGCAATGCTTGAACAGGAAGGACACCGAGCCGTCGGTGCCGAGATTGCCGCCATTCTTGGCGAAGGCATGGCGCACATCCGCGACGGTGCGGGTCTTGTTGTCGGTCATGCAATCCACCATCACCGCCGCGCCGTTGATGCCGTATCCCTCGTAGCGCAGTTCTTCATAATTCACGCCGTCCAGTTCGCCGCTGCCGCGCTTGATCGCGCGCTCGACGTTGTCCTTGGGCATGTTGTTGGCGTAGGCCTTGTCCATGGCCAGGCGCAGGCGCGGATTCCCGTCCGGATCGCCTCCGCCGAGGCGTGCCGCCACGGTGATTTCCTTGATCAACCTTGTGAATATCTTGCCGCGCTTGGCATCCTGCTTGCCCTTGCGATGCTGGATGTTTGCCCATTTGCTGTGTCCTGCCATACCGTTCCCCGAAAAAAACAGCGATATTGTCATGAATTAAAACGCTGCGCGATGGTATCATTTCTGCCCCGATAACCCAACATTCAAGGCCTTGGCACAGGCATGAATGGACATGGTCGGACTATTCCAGTTTGCCTGATGCGTATTCACGGGCGGCATGCCGAACACGGTTTTGGGAAATCCCGGTGATCGATTCACGATTTGGCAAGGAGAATACCGATTGAAAGCCATACTGGTAGCCAATCCGAAAGGCGGCAGCGGGAAGACCACGCTGTCGGTCAATATCGCCGGCTTTCTGGCCAGCCGCGGCCAGCGCGTGACCATTCTCGATCTTGACCGCCAGCAGTCCGCCTCGCTGTGGGTCGCGACCCGTCCCGCCGACCTGCCGCCGATACGGACGATCGAATCGAAAAAGGATGAAGCACATCACGACGACTGGCTGGTGATCGATTCCCCGGCTGCGCTGCATGGCAAGAATCTCGCCCACGCAATCAAGCTGGCCAGCAAGATCATCGTGCCTGTCGCACCGTCCCTGTTCGATCTACAGGCCAGCCTGGATTTCCTGCAAACACTCGCCGAGGAAAAGAAGGTGCGGAACAGTCACTGCCAGATCGGCGTGGTCGGCATGCGGATGGAAATGCGCACCAAGGCGGCCTGGGCGCTGGAGCATTTTCTTGCCACCCTCGATTTGCCGATACTGGCTTACCTGCGCGAGACCCAGGTATACGTGAATGCAGCCTTCGAGGGCAAGTCCCTGTTCGACCTGCCTCACCACATTGCCGAACGCGAGCTCGAGCAATGGGCGTTTCTGCAGGAATGGCTGTTGAAGGATTAGCCGGGCACGCTTCCCGCCAGAACCCGGCCGGGTCTTCCGAGCACGAACAATGACTCAGACGTTGAACAGGAAATTCATCACGTCGCCGTCCTGCACCACGTAGTCCTTGCCCTCGATGCGCATCTTGCCCTTTTCCTTCGCGCCCGCTTCGCCGCTGCAGGCGATGAAGTCGGCATAGGAAATGGTCTGCGCGCGGATGAAGCCCTTCTCGAAGTCGGTGTGGATCACGCCGGCAGCCTGCGGCGCGGTATCGCCCTTGTGTATGGTCCAGGCGCGAACTTCCTTCACGCCTGCGGTGAAGTAGGTCTGCAGGCCGAGCAGCTCGTAACCGGTGCGGATCAGGCGGTTCAGGCCGGGCTCTTCAAGGCCCAGATCGGCGAGGAACTCCTTCTTGTCGGCATCGTCCAGGTCGGCCAGTTCCGCTTCGATCTTGGCGCACAGTGCCACCACCGGCGCGCCTTCCTTCGCCGCATGTTCGCGCAAGCGATCAAGGTGGGGATTGTTCTCGAACCCGTCTTCCAGCACGTTGCCGACATACATCGCGGGTTTGATGGTGAGCAGGCACAGCGGCTTCACGAGCTGCTTTTCTTCCTCGCTCAGACCGAATGTCCGCGCGGGCTTTCCTTGATTCAGGTGCGGCAGCAGGCGTTCCAGCAGGGCAACCAGCTTCTGCGCGTCCTTGTCGCCGGATTTGGCTTTCTTGCCATCGCGCTGGATCGTGCGTTCCACCACGGCAAGGTCGGCCAAAGCCAGTTCGGTCAGGATGACTTCGATATCGGAAATCGGATCGACCTTGCCTGCGACATGCACCACATTGGGATCGTCGAAGCAGCGCACCACGTTGACGATCGCATCGGTCTCGCGGATGTTGGCCAGAAACTGGTTGCCCAAGCCCTCGCCCTTGGACGCCCCCGCCACCAGGCCGGCGATGTCGACGAATTCGACGATGGCGGGCTGCATGCGCTGCGGCTTGACGATCTTCGCCAGCTCTTGCATGCGCGGATCCGGCACCTCGACGATGCCAACATTCGGTTCGATGGTGCAGAACGGATAATTTTCTGCGGCTATTCCAGCTTTAGTTAAGGCGTTAAAGAGCGTTGACTTTCCAACGTTGGGCAGGCCGACGATACCGCATTTGAGACTCATGTCATGTCGCTTTCTATAATTGTTTCTTAATGGAGCAATGACTCAGGGGAGCGAGGTACAAGGTACAAGGACAGGAATGAATGGTTTTGCTTGAACCTTGCACCTTGCACCTCAACTGCTATGCAGCTTCAGCATCGCCGCTTCGGTCTTGCCTTCGATGACCAGGTGCGCAATGTCTTGTGCCTGCTGCATCGCATTTTCGATCAGATCCGATTCTTCGCGACGCGGATCGTTCAACACGTAATTGGCCACTTCGTTGCGGTCGCCGGGATGGCCGATACCGATGCGCAGCCGCCAGAAATCCCTGCTGCCCAGATGCGCGATGATGTCCTTCAGCCCGTTGTGACCGCCGTGCCCGCCGCCCATCTTCAGGCGCGCCACGCCCGGCGGCAGGTCCAGTTCGTCATGCACCACCAGCATTTCTGCGGGCGCGATCTTGTAGAACTGCACCAGCGCACCCACCGATCGCCCGCTCACGTTCATGAATGTTTGCGGCTTGAGCAGCATGACTTCATGTCCGTTCAGCTGGCCGCGCGCGGTCAGGCCGTGAAACTTGGCCTCGCTCTTGAAACTCAGTTTTTGCAGGCGCGCGAGATCATCCACCCAGCGGAAACCGACGTTATGCCGGGTGGCTTCGTATTCGCGTCCGGGATTGCCCAGACCCACTATCAATCGTATGTTGGCCATGCCGGCATGGTAGCCGAATAAATGCTGCCTGAAAAAACCCCGCCATGCCTGAATCAGCAATGGCGGGTTTGTGCAGCAAGCCGCTTACTTGGATTTTTTGGCAGGGGCAGCTGCCGCAGCCGCTGCCGGGGCGGCGGCTCCTGCCTTGGCTGCGCCGGCAGCAGGCGCGGGAGCAGATGCCGCAGAAGCTGCAGCAGCAGCCTCCGCCTCGGCAGCCACTTCAGCTTCCATCATGCCGCGCGGCACCTGCACGGTGGCGACCACGGCTTCGGAAATGTGTGTTCCGTGCGCCGCGGCTTCCACGCCGGCGGGCAGTTTCAGATCGGCCACGTGCACCGAGTGGCCGAGTTCCAGTTTGCCCAGGTCCACTTCGATGAAGGCCGGCAGATCCTTGGGTAAACAGGAAATGTCCAGTTCGGTCATCACATGGCTGATCTTGCCGCCGCCGGTTTTCACGCCAGGTGCGACGTCTTCGTTGATGAAATGCAGCGGCACCTTGATATGCATCTTCTTCTTCGCGTCCACGCGCTGGAAATCGATGTGCTGCACTTGCTGGCGGAACGGATGCATCACGAAATCGCGCAACAGAACGGACTCCTTTTTGCCTTCCAGATTCAGCGTCAGGATGGATGCATGGAACGCTTCTGTGCGAAGCTTGTAATACAGTTCGTTGTGATCCAGTTCGATCAGGTTCACATCACCCACGCCATACACAACACCTGGCACGCGGCCGATGTTACGCAGACGGCGGCTCGCACCCGTTCCTTGCGCCTTGCGAGTTGTTGCATTGATTTCGATTGCCATTTTACTTCTCCAGAAAATAGAACCGCCCGCGACCAGACGATTCAACATTTGCGGCAACCAACATGGTTGCCGCCAAAAAAACCATTCGGTAAACCGGCTATTCAGTAAATAGCGAACTCACCGACTCTTCGTTGTTGATGCGGCGTATCGTTTCCGCCAGCAATTCAGCCGTGCTCAATTGGCGGATACGCTTGCATTTGCGCGCGGCATCGCTCAGCGGGATGGTGTCGGTAATGACCAGCTCATCCATCGCGGAATTCTCGATGCGCTCGATCGCCGGGCCGGACAGGACCGCATGGGTACAATAGGCCAGCACGCGTGTCGCCCCTTTTTCCTTCAGCGCGCTGGCGGCCTCGCACAGCGTGTTGGCGGTATCCACCAGGTCGTCCATGATCAGACAGGTGCGCCCCGCGACGTCACCGATGATGTTCATCACTTTCGCCACCCCGGGTTTGGGGCGGCGCTTGTCGATGATGGCCAGATCCGCGTCCAGTTGCTTGGCCAGCGCGCGGGCACGCACCACGCCGCCCACGTCCGGCGAAACCACGATCAGATTCGGGTAGTTGTGCTTCCACACGTCCGAGAGCAATATCGGACTCGCGTAGATATTGTCCACCGGGATATCGAAGAAACCCTGGATCTGGTCGGAGTGCAGGTCCATCGTCAACAGGCGATCCACACCTGCGCTGCTCAACATGTCGGCCACCAGTTTGGCGGTGATCGCTACCCGCGCCGAGCGCAGGCGGCGATCCTGGCGCGCGTAGCCGAAATACGGCATCGCGGCGGTGATGCGTCCGGCAGAGGCGCGTTTCAATGCGTCCACCATCACCAGCACTTCCATCAGATTGTCATTGGTCGGCGCACAGGTGGATTGCAGCACGAACACATCTCTGCCGCGCACGTTCTCCAGCAGTTCGACCTGGACTTCACCGTCCGAAAACCGTCCCACCGTGGCCCGGCCCAGATTAATGTGCAGATACCTTGCGACCGCTTCAGCGAGCCTGGGATTGGCATTGCCGGTAAACACCATCAAGCTGTCGTAGGACACGTGAATCCCTCAATATACAAACATACACTCGGAAAACTGGCTGGGGAGGTAGGGATCGAACCTACGAATGCCGGAATCAAAATCCGGTGCCTTACCACTTGGCGACTCCCCATCAACGTTGCAACCCTCAAGACCCAGACTTGTTGGTCAAGCTCTGGATTTTAGGAGTGCCCTGAAACTCTTGTGCTTTCATCAATCAGGCACCCAGTCATGCAACGGGTGCCTTGCCAAACCCTGCGCCACTATGCCGCGCATTCCCTGCGGCAGCTGTTTCATTACTGTCTCGGCCTGCTCGCGATTGCCAAACTCGGCAAATACGCATGCACCCGAACCGGTCATCATCGCTTCGCCGAATTCGTTTCCGGTCCGCAAATCATTCAGGCTGGCGATATGGCGCGCCACTTCCGGATAGAGTCCGCAAACCACCGGCTGTAAATCGTTGCGAAAATTCCGCCAGCCGCCAACTTCCGGCTCCGAAAGGGCGCGCATTGTGATGGAAACCGCATTCCGTGTCAATTCCGGGTGCGCAAAATCTAGCTGCGCAAAAATCTGCGCGGTCGGCACCTGTACCGGCGGGAACAGCACCAGATACCATGCATCAGGCAAGGGAAAGGCTTGCAGCCGTTCGCCCACACCCTCGGCAAACGCATTTTCGCCGAACAGGAACACCGGCACATCCGCGCCCAGCCTCAAACCGAGCTGCATCAGGCGTGCGCGTGTCAAACCCAATGACCACAGGCGATTCAACGCGATCAATGTGCTTGCCGCATCCGAGCTGCCCCCGCCCAGCCCGCCTCCCATCGGGATGCGCTTTTCGACCATGATGTCGGCGCCCGCATGGCAACCGGTCTCGCTTTTCAGCAGACGCGCCGCGCGCACACACAGATCCTGGTCGGGCGCTATCCCTTCGACGGTATTGGTACGGCGGATTTCGCCGTCTTCGCGCAGGCTGAAGTGCAGCGTATCCTGCAGGTCGATGAAGCGGAACAGGGTTTGCAGCAAATGGTAGCCGTCAGGCCTGCGGCCGACAACATGCAGGAATAGGTTCAGTTTTGCCGGGGCCGGGCAGGAGAGTTTCATCTCGTATTATCCACTTGCTGGGTCACTCGGCGGCAAGCGCCGAACGGCTATCGCCGGGGCGAAGGCGCAAGGAACGCCGCCATCACAAAAGGCAAAACCCGTGCCGGCGGACACATTGCAAAGCCCGGGCCGGGGTTGCCGGTCCAATTCGCTCTCTCCGGGCCATGGATCGGGTTCAACGCGGATTCCATTGCCACCCGTCAATCAGCAATAGCAGTGTCAAATGTTCATGGCTCAACTGCAGTCGCGCCGGCAAGCTGTCCGCGGCATAACGCAAGTAGCGCACTTCCCAGCCGTTCTGGCGCAACTCGCTGATGCGTCCCTTGCCGTCGCGCGTGATTTGCGCGGGACTTCCGGATTCCGGCAGTCCCAGTACCCATTGGTGCAGTCCCTGCAGCGGCAAATGCCAGTCCAGAACCTTCTGCATCAATGCTTCGGCATTGTCGGCCTGATAGTGCTTGTCGCCGTCGTCCAGGGTTGCGTTATGATCGTCGCGAAACACGCGCGCGGCGGTTTGACCGAGCGGGGTAAGCAACAGGATTTCATCCGATTGCCCGCGGTGTGTCCAGTGCAGCCCGGCAGAATGCCGCTCGCCGTAATTATTGACCGATATCCGCCCATTCATGGCGAACGAGGCGGTTGCCAATTGTGCGGGGGGTGCATTGCTTGCGGGAGGAGGCGGTAACAGCGCACAGCCGCTTAGCCAGTACATCCCCAATAAAAGCAGCCAGCGCACCATCATGGGTTGAACTTCTTGATTACTGTCTGCAGCGGCGCATTGCCGGGATTTTCCTTGAGGCTGTCCTGCCAGATTTTTTTTGCTTCAGCCTTGTCGCCGTGTACCCACAGCACTTCGCCCAGATGCGCGGCGATCTCGGGGTTGGCGTTGCCGGTGTATGCGCGCCGCAACATCTTCACGCTCTCGTCCAGCTTGCCGCTGAGATAGTATCCCCAGCCCACGCTGTCCATAATGGAGGCATCATCGGGCGCAAGCTGCAGCGCTTTTTCCACCAGCGTCATCGCCTCGGGGATGCGCTCGTTGCGCTCGAGCATGCCGTAGCCAAGCGCGTTGTATGCCTGCGCATAGTCGGGTTTGATTTTGATCAGCTTGCGCATCAGCGTCTCGAACACGTCGGGTTTGCCGGTCTGGTCGGCCATCATCCCGGTTTCGTAGAGCAGATCAGGATCATCGGGCAGTGCTTCCAGGGCCTGATTCAAAACCCGATACGCCTCGTCGAACTGGTTGGCATCGCGCAACAGCTGCGCTTCGATCATCGCCAGTTTCGCGCGCTGCTGGTTGTCGTTGACCTGTATTCCGTGCAGGATCTGGCGGGCTTCGGCCAGTTTTCCGTGCTTGCTCAGCAAATAAGCGGTGCGAATCTGGGCAGGCACCAGAAAATCGCCGTCCTTGACCTGGCGATAGTAGGCTATTGCTTCTTCATCCTTGTTCTTGGCCTCGCTCAACTGCCCAAGGTAAAACTGCACGGTACTCTGGTCGGCCTTGCCTTTGCTGAGTGCCTGTTTGAGTTCTGTCTCGGCACTGTTCAGATCGTTCAACTGCAGCGAAATCAGCGCGATGGCATAGGCAAACTCGGGATTGTCCGGATTCTTGTCCGCCATGTACTGAAACTGTTCCCGGGCTTCCTTGTACTGTTTCTGGTCGAGCAATTCACGCGCATATTGCATGCGAATTTCTTGCGCTTCGGGATGACCTGACAGATAACCGTGCAACAGATCCAGGCTCCTGCGCGGATCTGTTTTCTGCAACAGAACCGCGTCAAGCGCCACCGCCATATCCCATTCCGGACGCAGGCTGCGTGCCTGTTCTGCCTCGTTCAGCGCCAGTTCGCTGTCGCCCGATGCCTGTGCCAGCTGTGCCACGGCCCAATGCGCTTCAGCCACACCGGGATAAGGCTGGGCAAGTTCGCGCATCAATTTCAACGCTGCCGTCCTGTCCGGAAAGGAAGCCAGCATCTGGTAGATCTGGATAAAGTTCTGCGCGGAATTACTTTCATCCGCCTTTAACAGGCTGGCGAATTCTTCGCGGGCCTGGTCGATTTTGCCGCTGCGCAACAAAACCGAAGACAGCATGCGCCTCGCCATGAGCGAAGAGGGATCAGTCTCGCGCCAAATCCTGAGCGCCTCGATTGCCTGGTCAGGCTGGCCGAATTTGAGCGCCAGATCTGTGGCACGCATGGCAAGACGGGGGTCGCGCGTCTTTTTTGCCAAATCCAGACTGCTCTCGACGGCGACGGCGCCGTCGCCGCGCTGGGCCGCGATCTCTGACAGCAGGAATTCATACAGCAGATCGCTGCTCAACTCGATGTCGGGCAAGACCATCGGCGCTTTCGCCGCTGGCGTTTCCGCAGACGGTGCTTCTGGCGATTGCGCTTCTGCCGGAGGCTCGGTGCTTTCAGGCTGCTCCGCCTGGGCACCCCGATCCCCGGCATCCGGCTGCACAACCTGATTGTGCGGGACATGAGCGCAGGCAGCTAGCAACAGACTGACGAACAGGATAATTTTCAACTTGGCCATGACCATACTGCTTTTGATGGGGTGCATATGATAAGTTATATTTGAACCAATTAGACTGGGTGCGCCGCAAATTATCCCGATTTCAAAGGACCGCTGGGTTTTGAACAAATTTTCTTGCTAATATATCGGCCATTCGCGGCGCTGCTAAACTTAGATGTTCCATTACAGTGACTGTTTGCCCGGCCGGAGCTGAAATTGATAACTTGTCCTGCATTCTGGTCCTGCATTTTGGGGAACGCAGGGATCCTGCAGATGCCCCTACATAATAACGACGACCTATAACCCTTGCCCAACATTGCTCCCGAAATAACCCTTGCCGCCCGCAACCTCACGCGCCGCTTCGGCAATACCCAAGTCATCCAGGGCGTGTCTCTGGAACTGAGACGAGGCGAGGTCTTGGGCTTGCTCGGGCACAACGGCGCGGGAAAATCCACCACGCTGCAAATGCTGACCGGCTGTCTGTTGCCGGATCGCGCCGAAACGAATCATCAATGCAGCATAGACATCTGCGGAATCGATTTGTTGCATCATCCGGTGCAGGCCAAGGCCAAACTTGGTTACCTGCCGGAAACGCCGCCGCTCTATCGTGAACTCAGCGTCAACGATTACCTGGTTTTCGCCGCGCGCTTGCGGGGCATGAAGGCCGCCGGTGCCAAGGCTGCACTGGCACTGGTCAGCCATCGCTGTGGCCTGGAAGCGGTCGGCAAAAAGATCATCGGCACGCTTTCCAAGGGTTACCAGCAACGCGTCGGCATCGCTCAGGCCATCATCCACGAGCCAGCCGTGATCGTGCTGGACGAGCCCACGGTCGGCCTCGATCCCGCGCAAATCCGCGACATTCGTGCTCTCATCCGCGAATTGGGCGACACGCACAGCGTGATCCTTTCCACACATCTGCTTGGCGAGGTGGAAAGTATCTGCGACCGTATCGAGATCATGCAGCAAGGCAGGCTGATCTATGGCGACACCAGTGCACACATGCAGCAACACGGGAGCGTGCCCGGTTTCATCATCGATCTGCGCAAGCCGCCGCCGCTGGAAGAACTGCGGACCATCGAAGGCGTCAGCGGTGTTGAGCAACTGTCCGCCACGCGATTCCGCGTGTTGCATACGCCCGACCGCAACGCCAAGGCGGTACTGCTCACCCTGGCGGAACAACAAGGCTGGCAGCTGGAACAGCTTACCCCGCTGCAGGTCACGCTGGAAGATGTATTCGTCAGCATCACCGATGCGGAAACGGCCGCAACGGCGGGCGCCAGCGTTGCGCAGCAGGAAGGCAATCGACAATCCGGTTTTGCGGATGCGGCGTTGACGCGGTCGCCCAATACCGGTTCGCCGAACACCGGTTCCTCGGGCGATCGCGGCACAGGGGCAAGGCCATGATCCGGCTGCTTGCCATGCGCGAACTGCGCAGCCTGTTTGCAATGCCATCCACCTGGTTGGTCCTCGCGGTACTGCAATTCGTTTTCGCGTGGTTCTTTCTGGCGCGGCTGGAAGCTTTCCTCGAAATCCAGCCGCAGCTTGCCCAGCTCGCCAATCCGCCGGGAGTGACTGGTATGGTCGCCGTACCGATGTTCAACACGGTCGCGCTGCTGATGATGCTACTGGTCCCGCTGTTCACCATGCGCCTGATCGCCGAGGAAAGGCGCAACCAGACTCTCCCGCTGCTGCTCTCGTCGCCGCTCTCCGACGCCCGCATCGTGCTCGGAAAATTTCTCGGCTTGCTGGTCTTTCTGGCCGCGCTGACGGCAGTGGTTCCGCTGATGCTGTATACATTGTTGCTCGGCACCAGCCTGGACAACGGTCTGCTGTTGAGCAATATCCTGGGCCTGTTCCTGCTTGTCGCCAGCTATATCGCGCTGGGACTTTACATTTCCGCGCTCACCGCGCAGCCCGTCATCGCCGCGATCGGTTCGTTTGCGGTGCTGTTCGGCTTGTGGCTGGCCGACATCGGCGCGGCAGCGGAAGATTCGCCCTGGCATTCCGTTTCGCCGCTCCATCACTTCCGGAATTTCAACGCCGGACTGCTCGACAGCAGCGATGCGGCATATTTTGTCCTGTTCACAACGGTATGCCTGCTGCTGGCGATCAGGCGACTGCACAACAACCGCGTCTACGGGTGAATCATGCTGCGTAAATTTCTCCAGGCCGACGCGTTCCGCAACCTGCTATTCGTGTTGGCATTGATGGCCGCCGCAACCGGCCTGGGCTATCTCGCCTCGGTCCACCATATGCAGCGCGATGTTACCTATAATTCCATCAACAGCCTGGGGCCCGAGAGCATCGAGGTTCTCAAGCAGATGGACGGTCCGGTGAATATCACCGTGTACGCCACCGAACAGGACGCCCGCCTCGGCGACATCCGCAAGATCATTCGCGATTTCCTGTCGCTCTACCAGCGCTACAAGCCCGACATCAAGCTGGTGTTCGTCGATCCCACCAAAGACACCGAAAAGGCACGTGCCGCCCAGGTGCGCTTCAACGGGGAAATGGTGATCGAATACGACGGACGCAGCGAGCATCTGACCAAGATCAACGAACAGATCCTCACCTCGACCCTGCTGCGCCTGGCTCACACCCGCGGCCAGGCCCTGATGTATCTGGCCGGGCACGGCGAACCCAGGCTGGATGGCATCGCCAATTTCGATCTCGGTTCGGTGTTCGGGGCCAAGCTCAAACAAAACGGCTTCCGCCTGGACAGTCTTAACCTGGCGCTGGCCCAGGAAGTGCCGGACAATGTCAGCATGCTGGTGATTACCCAGCCCCAGGTCGACCTGATGCCCGGTGAAACGGACAAAATCCTGCGTTATATCGATCGCGGCGGCAATCTGCTCTGGCTGGTCGACCCCGGGCCGCTGCACGGGCTGGAACGCCTCGCCGAAAAACTCGGCCTGCAGTTTCCTCCCGGCATTGTGATCGACCCGGCCGCCGTCGGGATGAACGCGCCCGCGAACTGGTCGCTGGCTGCCAGCTATCCGCCACACGCGATCACGCGCAATTTCGATCTGACCACCGCCTTTCCATCCGCACGGCCGCTGCTCTGGGATGAGAGCACGCCGGATTCCGATGATGCCGGTCGCTGGCGATACCGCGCGCTGGTGGAAGTTGCCCCGCGCGGCTGGGTGAGCCGTACGATGCCGAAGGGAAAGGGCACGCAACTGCATTTCGACAACCGCAATGACACGCCCGGCCCGGTCGATATCGCCGTGGCGATGAAGCGGCGCATCAATGACCGGGAGCAGCGCATCGTGGTGGTCGGCAACGGCGCGTTCCTCTCCAACACTTTTGCTGGCAACGGCGGCAATGTGGACCTGGGTCTGAACATGGTGAACTGGCTTGCCGGCGAGGAACATCTGATCATGCCGAAATTGCTCCCTGCAAAAGACAGCAAGCTGGATCTGAGCAAAACGCAACTGGAAACCATCAGTGTTATCTTCCTGCTGGCCTTACCGCTGGTGCTGGCGGGGGTCGGAGGCTATATCTGGTGGAAACGCCGCCGCGCTTGAATCAATTTATTGGCACATGCCCGAGCTTCCCGAAGTAGAGACCACACGGCGCGGCCTGGACGCCCATCTCACCGGACTCAGGATCGCGGATGTCGTGATCCGCAATGGCAGCCTGCGCTGGCCGATCCCGAAGAACCTGCCGAAGCTGTTGCGCGGGCAAACCATCGTTTCGCTCAAACGGCGCGCCAAATACCTGCTGATGGATTGCGGCAGCGGCACCTTGATTTTGCACCTGGGCATGTCCGGCAGCCTGCGCATCGTGCCCGCGAACACTCCCCCTGAAAAGCATGATCACTTCGATCTGGTACTGGGCAACGGGAACCTGATGCGTCTGCGCGACCCGCGCCGTTTCGGTGCGGTGCTGTGGCATGTCGGGAATCCGGCCGCCCATCCGCTGCTTGCGAACCTCGGCCCCGAACCATTGGAAGCCGGTTTCGATGCGCATCACCTCTATCAGGCGACACGCGGGCGCAGCGTCAGCATCAAGCAATGCATCATGGACAACCATGTCGTGGTCGGGGTGGGCAATATCTACGCCAACGAAGCGCTGTTCCGCGCCGGCATCAGGCCGCAGCTTGCCGCGGGAAAGCTCAGCCGGCCACGCTGCGCCAGACTGGTTGAAGAAATACGCGCAACGCTTGCCGAAGCCATCAAACTGGGCGGGAGCACGCTGCGCGACTTCGTCAGCGTTTCGGGACAGGCCGGCTACTTCCAGCAGACCTATTGGGTGTATGGCCGGGCACGGGAACCCTGCCGCCGTTGCGGCGCGCCCATCATACAAATCAAGCAGGGGCAGCGCTCCAGTTTTTACTGCGGGCGTTGCCAACGCTAAGCGGCCAGGCGTGCGGTTTGTGCTAGAGTATTTGCCTGCCGATAAAGGGTTTGCGCCAACGAATCCTTTATTGATTGTGCAAAATTGCCGGATCGGAGGAAACATGAAATTTGTCCTGCTTGCAGTGGTACTGTTGCTCGGCGCCTGTGACAAACCGTCCGTGCCAAAAATAGCCGCTCCGCAACGCGAAGCGCTGGACAAGGCCAAGGCTGTGGATCAGGTTGTGCAAGATGCGACCGAGGCGTCCAAGAAGCAAATAGAGGATGCGGGGAAATAACCGCCCGGGCCAGATCATGAACAAGCACCTCTATGCAATGATGCTGTTGCTCATGCTGCCCGCGTCGGTTGCGCTGGCTGCCGGGCTGCCGCGCCCCGATCACGTGGTGATCGTGATCGAGGAGAACCATAGTTACGCCCAGGTTATGGACTTGCGCAACCGCGCTTCATACATCCACGCGCTGGCGAAGCGCGGCATGCTGTTTACCGCGTCCCATGGCGTCGCGCATCCCAGCCTGCCGAATTATCTCGCACTGTTTTCGGGCGCCACGCAGGGCGTCACCGACGATTCCTGCACGCATACCTTCGATAGCGATAATCTGGCATCCCGCCTGCTGAATGCGGGTTTCAGCTTCGCCACCTATTCGGAGTCGTTGCCGCAAACGGGCGATCTGGTCTGCGCATCGGGCGCATACCAGCGCAAGCACAATCCCGCGGCAGACTGGCAGGGCACACGTCTGGATGCCGGACCGAACAAACGCTTTGCCGATTTTCCGCGCGATTATTCGATGTTGCCCACCGTCTCTTTCGTGATTCCCGATCAGAACAACGATATGCACGATGGCAGTTTCGAGGAGGCGGACCGGTGGCTGAAGACGAACATCGATCCGTATGTGGATTGGGCATTCAGGCACAACAGCTTGCTGATACTCACCTGGGACGAGGATGATTTCCGTCCGGAAAATCACATCGTCACGATACTTGTCGGGCCTATGGTAAAGCGGGGTATCAGCATGCAGCGCATCGATCACTACAGCGTGCTGCGCACGCTGCTCGATTTCTACGGTTTGCCCGCGCTGGGCGCCAGCCGTGACGCGAAGCCGATAACCGGAATCTGGAAAAGGCCCTGACCGGACCGGGCGGATGCTATTTGCCCTTCGCGGCCATCAGCCTTTCATACTTGGCCTGGAGCTGTTCCTTGCTTTCCTTGTAGTCGGGGTTTACCGGGATGCAGTCCACCGGGCAAACCTCCACGCATTGGGGTGTATCGTAGTGGCCGACGCATTCGGTGCATTTGTTGGGGTCGATGACATAAACGGTGTCGCCTTGCGAAATCGCGTCGTTGGGGCATTCAGGCTCGCATACATCGCAGTTGATGCATTCGTCGGTAATCATTAGGGCCATGCTGGTCTTCCTTGATCGAAATATTTCCGGGGCAGCATTATTGCTGCAGTGACTGGTATTTTTGCTGCAATTTTTCCATCACGTACGGCGATACGAACTTGCTGACGTCGCCGCCGAAGCGCGCGACTTCGCGCACCATGGTTGCCGAGATGAACGTGTATTTTTCGGCGGGGGTCAGGAACAGCGTCTCGACCTCGGGATACAAGTTGCGGTTCATGCCGGCCAGCTGAAACTCGTATTCAAAATCCGACACCGCCCGTAGTCCGCGCAATACCACCCGCGCATCATGAACCTGCACGAAGCTCATCAGCAGGCCGTTGAAGCCTTCCACGCGCACGTTGGCAAAGTCTGCGAACAGCTCGCGCGCGATCTCCACCCGCTCGGCCAGCGAGAACAGGGTCTGCGCGCGGCTTTCGGCCACCGCCACGATGACCTCGCCGAACAATCCGGCCGCGCGCCGGACGACATCCTCATGGCCGCGGGTGATGGGATCGAATGTTCCCGGATAAACCACCTTGATCATTTTAAATCCACTAGTGGGCGAATCGAATTTACGCGATTTGCAAAAGCTGGTAATGCACCTGTCCCGCCTTGCCTGATTTAATCCCCTTCCAGGGCGGGGCAATTTCCATCGGTGCGCCGGACTCGACATACACCACGCCGTTCTCGTTAAGGCGTTCGGGCAGGATTTTCAGCAGTCCGGGCAGATAATCCTTGCTGAACGGCGGGTCCAGGAAAATCACATCGTACTTGCTGGCATCCCGCAACGCGAATTCTAGCCCATCCTGCCCCCGCACGGACACATTCGTGCAACCCAGCTTCCTGACATTTTCCTGCAGCGAGCGCAAGGCTGCGCGGTCGGTCTCCACCAGCGTCACGCTGTCGGCGCCCCGCGACGCGGCCTCGAATCCGAGCGCGCCGCTGCCGGCGAACAGGTCCAGGCAGGCGCGGCCATACAGCGTTTGGCCCAGCCAGTTGAACAAGGTTTCGCGCACCCGATCCGGAGTGGGGCGCAATCCGGCTGCGTCCGGGAAGCTGATCACGCGGCTGCGCAGGTTACCACCGATAATCCTCACTTTATTCAAGGGCATCTCTAAAAATCCACATTTCATCCCAACTGCTGCGTTGCGGAAAAAATTTCTTGCTTACATATTGTACATATGCGGCGCGGCGAAATTTTTTCCGTGCCTTGCATTTGGGCGAACTTTGAATTTTTAGAGACACCCTCAAGGTGTTACTTGCTATTTTGCGGGTTTTTCGTCCGGAGCGCCGACGATCACCGTGGCCATCGCCTGCGGATCGATGTGGCGCGCAAACGCATCGCGGATCTGCGCCACGGTCACCTTGTCCACGTTGCGCGTGAAATCGTCCAGATAGGTCGGCGGCAGATCGTAGAAGCCGATGATACTCAGGTAGCCGAGTATCTTGCGGTTGCTGTCGATGCGCAGCGGGAAGCCGCCGATGATGTTCTGTTTGGCGGCGAGCAGTTCCTGGTCGGTCGGACCTTTGGCGATGAAGTCTGCCAGCGTGTCGCGCACCAGTTTCAGCGCCACATCGGCCTGATCCTTTCTGGTTTGCAGGCCGATCTGGAACGGTCCGGGCTGCTTGAGCGGCATGAAGTAACTGTAGACGCTGTAGGCCAGCCCCCTCTTTTCGCGCACCTCGTTCATCAGGCGCGACTCAAAACCGCCGCCGCCCAGAATGTAGTTGCCCACCAGAAGCGCGAAATAGTCCGGGTCACCGCGCGCGATGCCCGGCGCGCCGATCAGGATGTGGCTTTGGCTGGCCGGATGCGGGATGCGCAGCTCGCTCGCGGCGATTTTCATCGCGACATTCGGCAATGCGGAAGGGTCCGGAGATGCCGGCAATTGCGCGGTGAGTTGTTGGGCAATCGCTTCAGCCTCTGCACGCGTCACATCGCCCATGATCGCGACCACGGCATGGGCGGCCTGGTAATGCGACTGATAAAAGTCGCGCAGATCCTGCACCGTGATGTTTTCCACCGTGGCGACTTCCCCGGAAACGGGCAATGCGTAGGGATGCACGCCGAACACCGCCTTCTGGAAAGCTTTCTCGGCGATGCTCCCCGGCATGGTTTCCGCCTCCTTCAGGGCGGCAATCTGCCGGATCTTTTCGCGCGCCAGGATCGCTTCCGGGAATTCCGGGTGCTGCAGCACGCGCGCCATGATGTCCAGTGCCTTGTCGCGTTCCGCGGCGCTGCTCAGCGTGCGCAACGAGACGCCGGCACTGTCCTGGTTGAAGTCTCCGCTGAATTGCGCGCCGACATCCGCCATGCCGCGCGAGATCTGGTCCTCGCTCAACCCGCCCGCACCAGCATCCAGCAGCTGATGCGTCAGATTCGCCAAGCCGGATTTTTCCGGCGCGTCAAAGCTGCTGCCGGCCTGCAGTGTCACCGCCACATCCAGCATCGGGATATCGTGGTTTTCCACGAACAGCACCTTCGCGCCGCTGGCGCTGTTCCAGTGCTGGATGTTCGGTGTCGCACCGGCGATGGCTGAAATACAGCATAAAGCCGCGGCACCGACAAATTTGGCCAGTCTTGCCTTAGCGCACATAGGACGATCCTCCTTCAAACTGGCGTTGCAGCTTCTTACCCGCTAGCGGCTGCGGATCAAGCACTGCAACCGTCAGATTATCGTCCTGCAGGAATTCCCTGGCGACCTGCTGTACCTGCTGCGCCGTCACCGCCTGCAGTTTCTCCAGCATCACCGGAATCGCCTGGTAGCCGAGCCCGATGCTTTCCAGCTGGCCGATCTGCATGGCCTGGTAGAACACCGAGTCGCGCTTGTACACTTCATCGGCCGTGACTTGCGCCTTCACGCGCTTCAGCTCGTCTTCGCTCACGCCGTCTTTCAACAGCAATGCGATTTGGCCGCGCAGTGCGGTCTCGACATCCTGTACCGTCTTGCCGGTGCTCGGCGTGGCCTCCAAGGTGAACAGGCTGGGGCCGCGGGAGGTGTTGTCATAACCCGCGTCCGCCGAGATCGCGACCTGTTGCTCGCGCACCAGATGCTGGTTCAGGCGCGCCGACTCGCTGCCATCCAGCACGCCTGCGAGCATTTCCAGCGCGTAGGGTTTCCAGTCATGTTCGGCATCCCGCAACACCGGCGTATGGTAGGCCATCAGCAGACGGGGCAAATCGGCCGGTGCCTTTACGACCACGCGCTTGATCCCCACCTGCTGGGGCTCGGAAAAGTTGCGCCGCGGCGGCAATGCGCGTCTCGGTATGGGGCCGTAATAGCGCTTTGCCAGCGCGAACACTTCCTTTGGGTTTACATCGCCGGCAATGACCAGCGTGGCATTGTTGGGCGCGTACCATGTTTTATACCAAGCCTTGACATCGTCCACCGTGAGCCTCTGCAGGTCGCTCATCCAGCCGATCACCGGATTGTGATAGGGATGTTCCTCATAACTCGTCGCCATCATGATTTCATTCATTCGCGCCTGCGGGTTGTCGTCTGTGCGCATGCGCCGTTCCTCCATGACCACCTTGATCTCCTTGCCGAATTCCTGCTCGGTCAGGTTTAGATTCTGCATGCGGTCGGCTTCCAGTCTCATGGCCAGTGGCAATCGGGATTTATACAGCTGCTGGAAATACGCGGTGTAATCGGTGCTGGTAAACGCGTTCTCACTCCCGCCTGCCGCTGCGATGCGTTTGGAAAACTCTCCCGCCGGCACAGTCCTGGTCCCCTTGAACATCATGTGTTCAAGCGCATGCGATATGCCGGTGGTTCCGGTACGCTCGTCTATGCTGCCGACCTTGTACCAGATTTGTTGCACCACGACCGGCGCGCGGTGATCTTCCTTGACGATGACCTTCAAACCGTTTGGCAGCGTGCGTTCGAACACGTCTGCCTGCGCGGCGTTGCAGGACAAGCCCGACAACAGCAATATATAAACCAGGACAATTCTCATAGCTTTTAAGACCCTTCAACCATTAAATCGGCAAAACCCTTCAACCAATAAACCGGCAAAACCATGCAACCAATAGGTCGATGAAACCCTGACATGAATAAATCGGAACCCATCAACGCATAATCGTCATAAAATGCGCATGCATTATGCGGCATTTGATTGCCTGCACACTATGCTCATTTATCGATAACCTTATGGCCGATGCATACATCCTGCCGGTACGACTCCCAGTCAAGGGCAGCCCGGCATTTGCGCAGGGCGGCCATCACATGAATTAACCAGATCAGACAATGTTCAGTTTCCTGAAAAAGAAATCATCCGGTCCGGACAGCGATCAGGACAACCCAGACAGTTCGGGTTCCAAATGGTTCGCACAGCTCAGATCCGGTTTGGCGCGTACCGGCGACCAACTGAGCGGCCTGTTCAGTCGCGGCGGGAAAATCGACGACGATCTTTATGATGAACTGGAAACCATCCTGGTCACCGCCGATGTGGGCATGAACGCGACCCAAGCGCTGCTGGCGGATCTGCGCCACCAGGTCAGGGAACAGCGCCTGAGTACCACAGACGAACTCAAGCAGGAGCTCGCGCTTTGCCTGCTCAGGCTGCTCAAGCCGCTCGCGCAGCCGCTGCATGCCACGGAACAAATCAGGGCCCACAAACCCTTTGTCATCATGATGGTGGGCGTGAACGGCGCCGGCAAGACCACCTCGATCGGCAAGCTGGCGAAATACCTGCAAGGCCGGGGTCTGTCGGTATTGCTGGCTGCGGGCGACACGTTTCGTGCCGCCGCAAGGGAACAGCTGGCGACCTGGGGCGAACGCAACAACGTGACAGTCATCGCGCAGCAGGGCGGCGATGCCGCCGCGGTGATCTATGATGCCGTGCACGCTGCCCAGGCGCGCGGCATCGACGTGGTGCTGGCCGATACCGCCGGACGGCTGACCACCCAAGCCAATCTGATGGAAGAAATCAAGAAGGTGAAGCGCGTCATCGCCAAGGTGATCCCCGACGCGCCGCACGAGGTGATGCTGGTGCTGGATGCGAACACCGGACAGAACGCGCTGAGCCAGGTCAAGGCTTTCGATCAGGCGCTCGGCGTCACCGGGCTGATCATCACCAAGCTGGATGGCACGGCCAAGGGCGGCGTGATCGCCGCGATTGCCAAGGCGCATCCGATTCCGGTACGATTCATCGGCGTCGGGGAGGGATTGGACGATCTGCGCCCGTTTGTTGCGGAAGACTTTGTTGCGGCATTGCTGGGACTGGACGAATGAGCCTGACCACACCCATTCATGCCGCAGAGAACACAGAGATGATCAAGCTTATATGTATTTTCTCCGTGAATTCCGTGTTCCCGGATCTGACGACTGAAACGACCGCCAGTTATTTGATCGGGCTGGCAAAAAACAACAGCCCAGCCGCTGGTTGTGCGGCAAGCTGATTTTTCACGATGATTACCTTTAACCAAGTCCACAAACGTTACCCCGGCGGCTATCAGGCATTGAAGAACGTGTCGTTCGAGATCGCCGCGGGCGAGATGGTATTCCTGACCGGCCACTCCGGGGCGGGCAAGAGCACCCTGCTCAAGCTCATTGCCGCGATCGAGCGGCCCAATCTGGGCAGCGTGCTGGTCAACCACCAGAATGTCGGCGTGCTCAAGAGCCGCGCGCTGCCGTTCCTGCGCCGCAACCTCGGCATCATCTTTCAGGACCACAAGCTGCTGTTCGACCGCAATGTGTTCGACAACGTGATGCTGCCGCTGCAGATCTGCGGCTTCGATTACCGCGAAAGCCACAAGCGGGCGCGTGCCGCACTGGACAAGGTCGGCTTGCTCAAGCGCGAGAAATCCGAGCCCATCGCGCTGTCCGGCGGCGAACAGCAACGCCTGTGCATCGCGCGTGCCATCGTGAACCGCCCGTCCATCCTGCTGGCCGACGAGCCGACCGGGAATCTGGACACCGAATATGCGCAGGAGATCATGGCGATATTCAAGTCTTTCCACCAGGTCGGCGTGACGCTGGTGATCTCCACGCATGACGAGAGCGTGCTGCAACACGGTGGCGGGCGCGTGCTTGCGCTCAAACACGGTGAGCTGCAACCATGAGACACGCATTGGATCAAAATGTCGGCGTATTGCGGCGCATGTTCGCCTCCAAACTGTCGGGGATATTCAATATCCTGGTCATCGGGATCGCGCTGAGCCTACCTGCCGGGATGTATGTGCTGCTCCAGAACGCCCAAGGCGTGGTTGCCCAATTTTCCAGCACGCCGCAGATCAGCCTGTTCATGAGCATGGACGCGAAAACGGACGACATCGACAGGGTGCGCAAACAACTGGAACAACAGCCGGCCATTGAGCACACGGAATTTGTCTCGCGCGCGCAGGCGCTGGATCGGCTCAAGCAGACCAGCGGACTTTCCGACGTGATCGGCGGCCTGAACCAGAATCCGCTGCCCGACGCCTTCATCGTATATCCCAAACCGAGCGGGCCACAGGGCCTGGACGGACTGCGCGACGAACTGGCGAAGCTGCCCAAAGTGGAGAAGGTGCAACTGGATTCCGCCTGGGCGTACAAGATTGAAGCCCTGCTCAAGTTCGGGCGGATGCTGGTGCTGATACTGGCCAGCCTGCTCAGCCTTGCGCTGGTCGCGATCACCTTCAACACGATCCGTTTGCAAATTCTCACCCAGCGCGAGGAGATCGAAGTCTCGAAACTGATCGGCGCGACCAACGCGTTCATACGCCGTCCATTCCTGTATTTCGGCGCGATCCAGGGATTGCTGGGCGGAATCACCGCCTGGCTGATCATCAGCATCAGCCTGTTGCTGCTCAACCACCAGCTCGTCGCGCTTGCGCAGCTCTACTCCAGCCAGTTTGCGCTGCATCCGTTGTCGCTGGGAGACAGCCTGACGCTGCTGTTCTTTTCGATGTATCTGGGCTGGCTGGGCGCATGGCTCTCCGTGGCGCGGCATTTGTCCGGTATCGAACCCCGCTGAATCGCCGCTTCCTGACGCTGGCACCGTTGCACCGCCATCACCAGGCTGGAACGGGGTGCTGCCGGGCACCAGGCAGACGCAAACCCCGGGCTGAATGGCATTCAGCCGGCGAGGCATCAGTGCTCCGGTTTGAATATGCTGGCAGGCCCGCTGCGCCAGTATTGCGGCGGTGCCGATATCTGCGCGCCCAGTTCTGCGGCGGCGTGCCAAGGCCAGCGCGGGTCATAAAGCATGCCGCGCGCCAGCGCCACCAGATCGGCGCTGCCATTGGCAATCAGGGCCTCGGCCTGTCTGGCTTCGGTGATCAGGCCGACCGCGATGGTGGTCATGCCGGTCGCCTGCTTGATGCGCCGTGCAAACGGCACCTGATAACCCGGTGCGACGGCGACTTGCTGTTTGGGCGACAGCCCGCCGCTGGAAACATGGATATAGTCACAGCCCCTCGTTTTCAATTCGGCTGCGAATGCCACGGTCTGTTCCAAATCCCATCCCCCCTCCACCCAGTCGGTGGCCGAGACGCGCACGCCCAGGGGTTTGTTTTCAGGCCAGGCGGCGCGCACCGCAGCAAAGACTTCCAGCGGAAAACGCATGCGGTTTTCCAGAGCCCCGCCGTAGTCGTCGCGGCGCAGATTGGCCAGCGGGGAGAGGAACTGGTGCAGCAGGTAGCCGTGGGCGGCATGAAGCTCGACCGCGTCCATTCCTATCCGGTCGGCACGGCGCGCGGCCTTCACAAAGTCGTCGCGAATGCGCTCAAGACCGGCCTTGTCCAGCGCAAGCGGGGCGGGATCGGACTCGCTGAACGGACTGGCGGAAGGTGCGACCGTGGTCCAGCCGCCGGCCTGTTCTGGCAATTGCTTGCCGCCGCGCCAGGGGACTGCGCAGGAAGCCTTGCGACCCGCATGCGACAACTGGATTGCAATCGGCATCGACGAATATTGGCGTACAGCTTTCAGCACTCGTGCGAATGCGGCTTCGTTGGCATCGCTCCATAATCCGGTGCAGTGGGGTGTGATACGACCTTCGGCCGAGACTGCGGTCGCTTCCACGGTCAGCATGGCGGCACCGCTATGCGACAGATGTCCCAGATGCATCAGGTGCCAGTCGCCCACGTTGCCGTCCTGGGCGGAGTACTGGCACATCGGGGCGATCACGATACGGTTCGCCAGCGCGAGATCGCGCAATTTGAGAGGGGAAAAGAGCGGCCTGGTCATGGGAGGTTTCCTTTGATTGAAAGCGCGCAAAGTATAAGGTAAATGTGATTTCCGGTAATACCTTCATCGCCGGATTCGGCCATTCATCAATCGCTCATCTGCATTTTGCGTACCCGGCACTGTGTGTCGCGTCGAAAATTCCCCGGGGCTGGTTGTCCGGATTCATCTTCCGGTCGGCATGGCCGGCAGAAAGCGGATTTTCTGCAAGCGGCTGCGCTATAATCGCATGCCATTTCTGTCCGTGAGAAGGAATGGGCAAGCAACTGCGCAAATCCGCGCTGCAGTGCCAGCAGGCCGATCGACATCCGGGGTGATGTTGCGCCGGGCTGTTTGCAGGGCGGCTGGTTGCAGTACGCAACTGGTTTGGGCATGAGACTCCCCAGAATAACAACGATCCGGCGCATGAAAAGCAATTACCCACATGATCCACAACGATGACCTGACCGCTGAGCCGCGCCCTGTTGCAGGCCGCATCGTTGCGCCCGCCGCGGCCTCTTCGCATGAGGAAGTGCTGGAGCGCGCGCTGCGCCCCAAACAGCTCGACGAATATGTCGGCCAGGAAAAAATCCGCGGGCAGCTGGAGATATTCATCGAGGCGGCAAAACAGCGCACCGAACCGCTCGACCACGTTCTGCTGTTCGGCCCGCCCGGACTCGGCAAGACCACACTGGCGCAAATCATCGCGCGCGAGATGGGGGTGAATCTGCGCCATACCTCCGGTCCGGTGCTGGAGCGCGCCGGCGATCTTGCCGCGCTGTTGACCAATCTCGAACCCAATGACGTGCTGTTCATCGACGAGATCCATCGCCTGTCCCCGGTGGTGGAGGAAATACTCTATCCCGCGCTGGAGGACTACCAGATCGACATCATGATCGGCGAGGGTCCGGCGGCGCGCTCGGTCAAGCTGGACCTGCCGCCGTTCACGCTGGTCGGTGCGACGACGCGCGCGGGCATGCTGACCAACCCGCTGCGCGACCGCTTCGGCATTGTCGCGAGGCTGGAGTTCTACACGCCGCAGGAATTGCAGCGCATCGTGATGCGCTCTGCCAGTCTGCTGAAGATGAATCTGACCGAAGATGGCGCGCTGGAGATCGCCCGGCGTTCGCGAGGCACGCCGCGTATCGCCAACCGCTTGCTGCGGCGCGTGCGCGACTTTGCCGATGTGAAGGCGGGCGGCGATGCGACCCGCGAGGTGGCGGATGCCGCACTGACCATGCTGGATGTCGATTCGCACGGCCTGGATGTGATGGACAGGAAATTGCTGCTGGCGGTGATCGAAAAATTTCTCGGCGGCCCGGTCGGTCTGGACAACCTTGCCGCGGCCATCGGCGAGGAGAGCGACACCATCGAGGATGTGCTGGAACCCTACCTGATCCAGCAGGGCTATCTGCAGCGCACACCGCGCGGCCGCATGGCCACCCCAACAGCCTATCACCACTTTGGTCTGGCGTTGTCAAACAGTCCGGCCGGGATCAACCCGGTCAATGCCGAACTGCCGCTGGACGACGATCGCTGACATGAGCAAAGGCAAAGTCTTTTCATTGCCGGTCCGGGTGTATTTTCAGGACACCGATGCGGGCGGGGTGGTCTATCACGCCAACTATTTGAACTTTATGGAGCGGGCGCGGACTGAGTGGCTGCGCGTCCACGGATACAGCAATGCCGGATTGATGAAGGAGTTGGGTGTGGTGTTCGTGGTGCGCTCGATGAAGCTGGATTATCTGAAGCCCGCGCTGCTGGATAACGCGCTGGAGGTGACGGTGCAGATCAAGGAGATCGGGCGCAGCCGCCTCGCGCTGCTGCAAACGGTGCTTCGCGGCGATGAATTGCTGACCGAGGCCGAAGCACATCTGGTCTGCGTGTCGATGGCAAGCTTCAAGCCGGTCAGCGTGCCGGAAGTGTTGCGCAAACAGTTGAACAATTGAGGGAGAAGATCTGAAATGGAAGTGACGCAGGATGTGTCGTTTGCACATATCATCAGCAACGCAAGCGTACTGGTGCAGTTGGTGCTGGGTTTGCTGCTGCTGGTTTCCCTGATGTCTTGGTGGTATATCTTTATCAAGATGTTCACCCTGCGGGATGAAGTCAGGTTGACCGAAGAATTCGAGGAAGCGTTCTGGCATAACCAGAATCTGAACGAACTCTACAAGTATGCGAACGGCATGCGCAAACATGGAGCGCTGGAGCGCATATTTTCCGCCGGCTTCGTCGAGTTCGTGAAACTGAAAAAGCAGCAGGGCGTGGAGGCACGCGCGGTGATGGACGGCACGCGCCGCGCCATGCGCGCGACTTACCAGCGCGAGATGGACAGGCTGGAGTCGCATCTGGCCTTTCTTGCCTCGGTCGGTTCGGTCAGCCCGTATGTGGGGCTGTTCGGCACGGTGTGGGGGATCATGAACGCGTTTCGCGGCTTGGCGAACGTGGGCCAGGCAACACTGGCGCACGTCGCCCCCGGCATTGCCGAGGCGCTGGTCGCGACCGCGATGGGCTTGTTTGCAGCGATTCCCGCAGTGGTGGCCTACAACCGCTACGCGCATGCGATCAATCGCCTTTCAACACGTTTTGACAGTTTCACCGAAGAGTTTTCCAATGTATTGCAACGTCAACCATGAACGGCTCTGTAATCCGGCAGCGCAATTCGAGAGGTGTTCGTGAGGTCCGATAACCGCCCCGGCAATCGCCTGATGAACGAGATCAATGTCGTGCCGTATATCGACGTGATGCTGGTGCTGCTGGTGATCTTCATGGTGACAGCGCCGCTGATGAATCCCGGCCAGATCGATTTGCCCAGTGTGTCTCAGGCGCGCGCGCCCTCGCTGGCCCCGCTGGAAGTCATCATCAAGAAGGACAACACGCTTGCGTTGCGCGATCACGCACGGGGCGGCCAGGAGAGCCGCGTGTCGCGCGAAGAATTGGTCGCGATATTGAAAACCAGGCAGCAAAGCAATGCGGACCAGGCGGTGGTGATTTCCGCGGACAGGAATGTGCGCTACGAACAAGTCATCGAAGTGATGGATGTGCTGCAACAGCAGCACATCCAGAAAGTCGGTTTGTTGACGCAAGTCAGAAAATGAGCGCAACGGTCCGATACGAATCACACCGGGTTCCAGCGGGAATACTCGCGCTGTTGGTGCACGGGATGTTCTTTTCGTTGCTGTATTTCGGCTTGAATTGGAACAGGCAGGCCTATATGCCCGCAACGATGAGTGTTCAGTTGTGGTCGAGTTTGCCGGATCAGGTTGTCGCGCCACCTGTCGTGCCCAAGGTCGAAACGGCCGTGCCGCCGCCGCAGCCGGAAAAAATGCCCCGGCCCGATATCGTGATTCCGGAGAAAAAGAAACCCGTCCCGGTTGAACAGGCCAAACCCAGGCCTGAAGAAAAGAAGCCGGTGCCGCCAGTCGTCAAGGCCGACAAACCCAGGCCTGAAACGGCAAGATCCACGATGAAAAACGTGCAAGCCCACCGCATCGCAGACCAGCAGGCCGCGCTTCAGAAAGCCGAGCAGGCAAAAGCAGCAGAGCAGGCTGCGGCGACGGGCCGGCTGGTGGACGAGTACCAGGCGAGGATCCGCGCCAAGATACGCCGCAATATCGTGATGCCGCCGGATGTGGCAAACGATGCGCGGGCCGAATTTCTGGTGACACTGCTGCCGGGCGGCACGGTACTGAACGCACAGCAGATAAAATCCAGTGGCAATGCCGCCTATGACGATGCGGTTGAACGCGCGATCCTGAAATCCGATCCGCTGCCGCTGCCGCCGGACGCGACATTGTTCGACCGCTTTCGCGAATTGGATCTGGTTTTCAAACCGACCGAATAACAGGAGAAATTATGGCGTTCAGCGTTTTGAGAAGCATCGTGGGGCTGCTGCTGCTGGTGCATGCATCCATGGCAAGTGCCGCATTGACTATAGAGATAATTGGTGCCGGCGAACACCAGATACCGGTGGCGATCGTGCCATTCGGCGGAGATCAAAATCTGTCACAATCCATCAATGCGGTGATCGTGGGCGACTTGCAGCGCACCGGATTATTCAAGCTGATCGACCCGTTCGGAAAATCGCCGCACGCATTGGCGGAGGTCAGCTATCCGGATTGGCAGGTGCGCGGCGCGGACGCATTGGTGATCGGTTCGGTGGCGCAGCAAGCCGACGGGCGCATCGAAGCAAGTTTTCGCTTGCTGGATGTCGTCAAACAGACACAGCTGGTCGGTCAGGCAGTCTCGGCGAATGGCAACCAGATGCGCGCGATCGGCCATCGCATCGCGGATCTGATCTATGAAAAGTTGACCGGCGACCCGGGAGTGTTCAGCACGCGCATCGCCTATGTAAACGCGCAGGGAAAAAAACACTACAAGCTGATCGTTGCGGATAGCGACGGTTACAACGAGCAAAGCGTGCTGGAGCAGAGCCAGCCGATCATGTCGCCGGCCTGGTCGCCGGACGGCAGCCATCTTGCCTATGTGAGTTTTGAAACCGGACATGCGGTGGTGTATGTGCAATCGCTGTATACCAGCCAGCGCACGGTGCTGGCCGATTTTCCGGGCAGCAACAGCGCGCCGGCCTGGTCGCCCGATGGCAAGCAGCTTGCCATCGTGCTGACGCGCGATGACAGCTCGCAGATTTACCTGGTCAAACCGGACGGCAGCGGGTTGCGCCGTTTCACGTTCAGCGGCTCGATCGATACCGAGCCGAATTTCTCTCCCGACGGGCAAACCTTGTTGTTTACCTCGGATCGCGGTGGCAGTCCGCAAATATATTCCATGCCGGTTGCCGGCGGGCCTGCGCAGCGGCTGACCTTTGGCGACGGCAACAACTTCTCGCCGCACTACAGTCCGGACGGCAAGGATTTTGTGTACACGAATTTCGTTAATGGCAAATTCTTTATCGCCACGCAGGATTTCCAGAATGGCCAGGTACAGATTCTTACCTCAGGGGGCTGGGAGAGAAACCCCAGTTATGCACCCAATGGAAAACTTATCTTGTTTGCCAGCGAAGCGAGTGGTCGTGGTATATTAGCAACTGTATCAAGCGACGGTCGTGTGCAGGAACATATGTTCACGCAAAGCGGCGATGCCCGGGAACCGGTGTGGGGGCCACATCATTAATTTTTCACTTCCAAGGAGATCAACCAATGAAAAAGATTCTGATCAGTATAGCTTTGGCAAATTTACTGGTTGCCTGTGCCAGCGAGAAACCGAAAGAGCCCGAGGCTGCACCGGCCCCGGCCCCGGTGGCGGCAGCAGCGCCGGCTCCAACCCCTTTTCAGCCAACAGCTCCGGTTGCTGTCGATCCGTTGAATGATCCGTCCAGTATTCTGGCCAAGCGTAGCGTCTATTTTCCGTTTGACGTTTCTGCCATACAGCCAGACGACAAACCGGTTGTGGAGGCGCATGGGAAATATCTGAGCGAGCATCCCGATCGCAAAGTTCGCGTGGAAGGCAATTGTGATGAACGCGGCAGCAGCGAGTACAACCTGGCTCTCGGTCAGCGTCGTGCCGACAGCGTGAAGAAGATGATGATTCTGAGCGGTGCAAAGGCCAGCCAGATCGAAACTGTAAGCTACGGCAAAGAAAAGCCTGTTTGTACCGAGCATGATGAAGCATGCTGGAAACAAAACCGCCGGAGCGATATCAAGTACCAATAAAGTGGCAAAGTCGTAACAATGCTGATGCACCGCGCGTTCCTGTTGCTGGGTCTGTGTCTGGCTATTCCCGCCAAGGCGGGAATACTGGAGGACGACGAAGCTCGTCAACAGATCAAGTTACAGGAGGCGCGTGTGCACAAGCTTGAGGATAGCGTCCAGCAGCAGACCCAGTCCCTGCTCGATCTGCAAAGCCAGATCGACACGCTGAATGCCGAAATCCGCAAACTGCGCGGACAGGATGAGGAAACAGCGCATGGCTTGCAAGAGGCCGAAAAGCGCCAGAAGGATTTCTATGTGGATCTGGATACGCGCGTGCGCCATTTCGAATCCGAAGAGCAAGCTGCCAAAGTTGCGGCAGCTGCAGCAGCATCAGCAGCAAAAGCAACCGCAACGGTTGCCGAAACAACTGGCCCGGTATCCGAGGACCATGATTTCGCGGTCGCGTATGGATTATCCGAGGCAGGCAAACATGCCGATGCAGCCAGGGCATTCCAGGATTTCCTGAAAAAATATCCAGACTCGATACATGTTCCGTATGCGGAATATTTTCTGGGTAACGCTCAATTGGCAGTCAGGAATTACCGCGCGGCGCTGGATACCTATCAGGGCCTGCTGAAGGCGTTCCCCGATACACCGAAAACGTCCGATGTATTATTCAATATTGCGCAGTGCCTGCACGGGTTGAAACACGATGCTGCGGCGCATAAAACGCTCAAGACACTCGTTGCGAAATTCCCTTCCAGCAAGGCCGCCGCCAAAGCCAAGAAATTGCTCGCCGCAACCAAGTAGCCCAGATGTCGAAAGTCAATCCAGTCCCGCTGCTGAAAATCAGCGAAATATTTTATTCCCTGCAGGGTGAAACCGGCCGTGTCGGCCTGCCCACGGTGTTCATACGCCTCACCGGTTGCCCTTTGCGCTGCGTCTACTGCGACACCGCCTACGCTTTTACCGGCGGAAAAAACATGAGTCTTTCAGACATTCTTCAACAGGTTGCTGAATACGGCCCGGGCTATGTGACCGTCACCGGCGGAGAACCGCTGGCGCAAAAGAATTGCCTGCCCTTGTTGGCCGCCTTGTGCGATGCGGGCTACCAGGTGTCACTGGAAACCGGCGGTGCGCTGGATATCGAGCCGGTGGATGCGCGCGTGATGCGCGTGGTTGATATCAAGACCCCGGCATCCGGCGAAGTGGAGAAGAACCGCTGGCAAAATTTGTCACTGTTGACCCGGCATGACGCAATAAAATTCGTCCTGTGCGATGAGGGTGACTACCGGTGGGCAAGCCAGATGCTGCAGCAGCACCAGCTTGCCGGCAAATGCGAGGTGCTGTTTTCGCCGGTTCACGGGGAAATGGATGCCACCCGACTGGCCGAATGGATACTGCGCGACCGTTTGCCGGTGCGCATGCAGGTGCAGCTGCACAAGTTGTTATGGGACAACGCTCCGGGACACTGATGACGAAAAATGCGGTAGTGCTCTTGTCCGGCGGAATGGATTCTGCCACCGTACTCGCGATGGCGCGCGCGCAGGGCTACACCTGTTACGCGCTGAGCGTCGATTACGGGCAACGCCATCATGCGGAACTGGCTGCCGCGAAGCGCGTGGCGCAAATGCTGGATGCTCATGAACACCGTGTGGTAAACATCGATCTGACCGGGTTCGGCGGTTCCTCGCTGACGGATGACAGGATCGCGGTGCCGCAACAGCCCAGCGAAGGAATTCCCCTGACTTATGTTCCCGCACGCAACACCATCATGTTGTCGCTGGCTTTGGCATGGGCAGAAGTGCTGCGCGCGCAGGACATATTTATCGGCGTGAATGCGGTCGATTATTCCGGCTATCCGGATTGCCGGCCGGCCTTCGTCGAGGCCTTTGAGCGCATGGCAAATCTTGCTACCAAGGCGGGGGTGGAAGGCCATTTGCTTACCGTGCATGCGCCGCTGATGAGCATGAGCAAAGCGGAAATCGTGCGCCAGGGCATTGTGCTGGGTGTCGATTTTGCGCAGACGGTTTCATGCTACCAGGCCGACAAATCGGGGCGTGCCTGTGGTGTTTGCGATGCATGCCGATTGCGTCGTGCCGGCTTTGCTGCAGCCGGCGTGAATGATCCGACAAGGTATCGTCTAACATAGAATCGTAGATTCATCACAGGGTATTTGCGTTGACAGGTCGGGCCATATCCGTATAATTCGCGCTCCTTTGCGATGGGTCGGTAGCTCAGCCGGTAGAGCAGCGGACTTTTAATCCGTTGGTCGCGAGTTCGAATCTCGCCCGACCCACCATCTTGCAAAAGGGCCCGCAGTTCCTTCTTGTTTCATGCCGATTTAGCTCAGTTGGTAGAGCAACCGCCTTGTAAGCGGTAGGTCATCAGTTCGAATCCGATAATCGGCACCAGAATTTTTCAGGCTTGCAACGATGCGGGTCTGCCAGGCTGGTTCGCATTTATGTAGCCAAGCATGTTCAAGCAGGCTGGGAGTGGGGCATCCATGAGCGGGGGAATGGGTTTGGCGCACGTCATCCAGTCCGCAACAGGTATCTCAGCACAAACATCGGGCGTTAAACGGCAAGTCTCCACGCCATCGGGTTATCGCAAAGTAATGCGAAATTGCCCAAGAAATCAGCCAACATCGATTCAGTTTTTTTCGGGGCACGCTGTAAGAAACTTGAGTTATTCCGGATGTCCCGTTTGAGTCTGGTAGCGAGTCCACATCCCCCATAGCGCGTCCTCGAAATTCCGGGCGAAGCGGGGCGCATCGAAGAGCGGGGAAGCCAGCACCTGCTGCCGCAGGTTGGCGCGCAGCGCTGCCAGGCGATCAAGATCGGATGAGAATGCGACTGCCTTGGCCACATATTCATCTTCGTCTGCGGCGATCCAGTCCGGCAAGCCGGCAATGCGGGCAATGCTTTCCGCCGTGCGCGAAAGGAATCGGTCACCGCGCAGGCTCAACACCGGCACGCCCATCCACAAGGCTTCAGCGCTGGTCGTGACACCCGGATAGGGAAAGGTATCCAGCGCGATATCCACCTTGTTGTAGGTCGCCAGGTGATCATCCCGTGAGGCCAGAATGTCAGTCAGTATCAGCCGGTCGGATGCAATCCCGCAGGCTGCGAATCGCCGCAGCGTGCTCTCGCGCAAGACAGCGATGCCCAACTGTTTTGTCTTCAGCAACAGCCTGGAGTCCGGCACGGAATTGAGGACGCGCGCCCACGCCGCCACCACCCGGTCATTCATCTTGGTCAGATTGTTGAAACTGCCGAACGTCACAAACCCGGTCGATCGCGCCGGAAGAGCAGCAACCTTTACAGAAGAGTCCGGCGCGGTAAGGCACAAGTAACTGTCGGGCATCCGCCACACTGTTTCGGAAAAATGATCTTTGAATTCCGGAGGAATGGCATGGGGGTCACCCAGCACATAATCGATTTCCGCCATTCCTGTCGTGGTCGGCAACCCCAGCCAGGTTGCCTGGACCGGCGCCGGTTTCCAGGCGAATACCGGCAGGCGGTTGTGTTCCGTGTGGCCGGAGACATCGAGCAGGACATGCACTTCGTCGGCGTGTATCAAACGCGCCGCGGCTTCATCGTTTTTTCCGAACAGCGGCTGCCAGGCCGAGAAATGCGGACGAATGCGTGCTGTGAGCGAGTCTTCGGCGTGGTGGGTCGGATAAGCGACCAGTTCGATGCGGGACGGATCGACATGGGCCAGCAACCCTTCCAGGAAATGTCCCACCGAATGCTCGCGCAAATCGCCCGACACCAGCCCGACCCGCAAACGTTCCGGCTGCGCTGAACATTGCCGGTTGGTAAAGCGCGCACCAGCCATTGCTGCAACCACGCTGCCATACTGCCGCGCCTGTTCGAGAAATTGCGCAGGGCTATGGCTGGCACTGTAGTTTAATGACAGCAGCAGATTATCCAGCGTATCGACGAAATCGGGCTTGATCTCCAGCGCCCTGCGATAACTCGCAGTTGCGCCGTCGAGTTGACCGAGTTCCTGCAGGGCAAGCCCCAGATTGTTATAGGCCTGGAACAGATCTGGATTTATTTCAACTGCACGACGATAACTCTGCACGGCCTTGTCAAGTTGTCCAGTGTCCTTCAGGAGGTTGCCCATATTGAAATGCGCTTCGGCATAAACGGGATTGATCTCGATCGCCTTGCGGTAACTCGCTGCTGCTTCCCTAAACTTCCTGAGGCCTTGCAACGCGGTGCCCAGATTGCAATGCGCCTCCGCAAAATCGGGATTGATTTCCAATGCGTGCTGGTAACTCGCCGCTGCGTTCCCAAGCTGCCCAAGTTCATTCAGCGCATTGCCCAAGTTGTGATGGGCCTCGACCAGATTAGGTTCGATCAGCAGCACTTTGCGGAAATTTGCCACCGCCTCGGCTGGCTTTCCACTCTTCAGAGCAAGAATTCCAGCCGAGTAGTAGCTCCCTATGATGTTGCCCAGATTGGTCTGCGCCTCGACCAGACCGGGATCGATCTGCAGCGCTTTCTGGAAGCTTGCCACTGCTTCGTCCAACTGCCCGAGCTCCTTGAGCGCGACCCCGAGACTGCAATGGACCTCTGCGTAATCGGGATTGATCTGCAGCGCGCTGCGATAGCTTGCCACCGCCTCGTCGAACTGCCGGTTGCCGAGCAGCGCATTGCCGATGTTGTAATAGGCGCCGGCATAATCGGGCTGGTGGTCGAGCGCGGTGCGGAACGCAGCCAGCGCCCCGTCCAGGTCGCCCTGCAACAGCAGCACATTACCGCGATTGAGATGGGCGCGTGCCGGGTTGGGTGCGATGCGGACCGCGTCCAGATAGCACTGCATCGCCTCGTCCAGCCGGCCCTGGGCCTCAAGCGCATGGCCCTGCTCGATCAGGCGGGTCGCGTCCTCGGCAGATGCGTCAGGGGCGGACGCGTCAGGCCTGGCGTCGCCGGGGCGGGACGCTGCAGTGCTGCGCAATCGGTCGAATATGCCCATCTTAGAACCTGTTCATGGCGAGCCTGTTTTTGTATCTGAATCAAAGTGCTGCAGATCGACATATTTGAAAGATGTCCATGATGCAGATCAAAAAACGCGAAATAAAATTACATCGTACCTCAATACACCTTGGTTGAATTGCACGCGTGCCTGTCGCTCCATGGTGCCGCATCCTCGCGATCAGGCAGATCGCGGAGCTGTATGTTCATCATTGTCCAATTCAAAATGACACCCTTTTTTTTGCGGCCAATGCGCCGATAAGTTTCTGCTCAAATGCTCTGATTACGCTTACGTCATTATCCGCTAGCGGGGCTGCGGACCTGAGTTCATCGCGGCGGGCAGCGCGACGAATGGGGTCATCGCATTCCGCGGCAAGCCTTGCCGCGACTGCCACATACTCGTCCATGGATGCGGCGATGGTGTCAGTCAATCCGATCTTGCGCAGCAATCCGGCTGCCAGGCGCTGGCGCATGAATCGGCCTTCCAGTGTCACCACCGGCAAGCCGCGACGGATTGCCTGCCAGGCTGTTGTGTAACCCGAGAATGATGGGCAATCGAGATAGATATCGCACACGTCGAGAAGAGCATAAAACTGTTCCTGCGGCAGCCATGGAATTACTAGCAAATGTTTCGAAGGGTCGAGGTTGTGCTCGCGGAATGTCCGATTCAGTCTGGCAATCAATTGCTGCGTAATCCACGAAAACCGCGTATCGCTGAATAGAATGAAAGTGCTGGCACCCACGGCAGCGGCGATTTCGGTAAAAAGTGCATCATCCACAGGGTCAAATTTGAAGGGCATCTGGGGAATCACAAAGCGGATCCCTTGACGTTTGGCCAATTCGGCCGAAAGTTCAGCGAGTGGTTCGGGGATTACACTGATGGGTGTCGTGCAACATCCCGTTCCAGGCAATCGGATAAGCTGTTCACGATAATGTGTATCGGCTTCAGGCGATTCAAGCAACTCGCCGGAAAGATACAAGTCTATTGTCGGTAATCCTGTCGTAATAGGGTGTCCCCAGCTTGCGACCTGAAGAGGGGCTAGGCGCCGACTGGCAAGGCGCAACGTTATCAGGTCCATTCCGATTTCAGGATAAAAGATTACATCCGGTTCATCTGATGCCATTTCATCGAGCCAGCCGTCAATTCCCGTTACAGTGTGGAAATCCTTCCAAATATCGGAAAGAGACTTCGCAAGTTCAGTTTCTTTATCTTCCAGATCGCCGGTATTGTAAAGTACCACTTCAAAACGGGAACGATCGAGGTGTAGCAGAATCCCCTTGAGAATGATATCCCAAACAGAGTGACGATAAAAATGCTTTGAAACTATAACCAGCCTGAATTTCTTTCGGTCCGTCGGAGGCTTATTCTGGGTTTGGTGGGAAACAGGTGTCAAACAATCGCCAAAGCGCGCAAGGCGCGTTGCGTGGTTGCCATCGCGATATGCAAGATAAAAATTATTTTGAAAAATCAATGCTTCTGATATCTGCTCGCGATTCCCGGCCTCAGAAAACATCCAACCAGACAAATCCTGAAGTGACTTATCAAAATCACGTATAACTACCGTTGAATCTGCTACTGTCTGAGGTGCAATTGGCACTTTAAACATCACGGCGATGCGAAATTTTTTGTTATCAGGCTCCAATTTCAATGCCTGTTCAAAACTGGCCTCAGCTTCGGAACTTCTGCCCAGCGCTTTGAGTGCGATACCCAGACTGAAATGCATCTCGCCGTTATCAGGGTTTAGCGCCAATGCGTTGCGATAACAAGCAGCGGCACTTTCAAACTTCAAGCGATCTTGAAGGACATTTCCCAGATTGCTGTGGGCTTCGATGAGGTCTGGTTTCAACTCAATGGCCTGCTTGTGGCATGCCTCAGCATCCTCTAGCAGTCTTAGGCCGTGCAACGCGACCCCGAGACTGCAATGGACCTCTGCGTAATCGGGATTGATCTGCAGCGCGCTGCGATAGCTTGCCACCGCCTCGTCGAACTGCCGGTTGCCGAGCAGCGCATTGCCGATGTTGTAATAGGCGCCGGCATAATCGGGCTGGTGGTCGAGCGCGGTGCGGAACGCAGCCAGCGCCCCGTCCAGGTCGCCCTGCAACAGCAGCACATTACCGCGATTGAGATGGGCGCGTGCCGGGTTGGGTGCGATGCGGACCGCGTCCAGATAGCACTGCATCGCCTCGTCCAGCCGGCCCTGGGCCTCAAGCGCATGGCCCTGCTCGATCAGGCGGGTCGCGTCCTCGGCAGATGCGTCAGGGGCGGACGCGTCAGGCCTGGCGTCGCCGGGGCGGGACGCTGCAGTGCTGCGCAATCGGTCGAATATGTCCATCTCGGAACCTGTTCAACATGAAGTGGTATTGTATCGGCAAGCAGGCGACGCGGAACTTACGATTCCGCACAATATTATGGCGGCAAAATGAAGTCAGGGTTCATCTCGCCTGAATTGCACGCGCAGCCCCGTCAGCCCATGACGCCAGGCTTTGTGCTATTGCATCAATGATAACGGCCCAATCACCGCCTTGCGATTGCCTGAACAGCCGCAATAGATTCGGATACCAGGGTGAATCAGACCGTTCCTGCAGCCATCGCCAGTCAGTGCCGGAGGCGGGGAGCAACACCCAGCATGGCTTGCTCAGCGCACCGGCCAAATGGGCGATCGCGGTATCGATACAGATCACCAGATCCAGTTGTGCCACGATGGCGGCGGTGTCGGCAAAATCCATGATGTACGATCCAAGGTCGAGGATGGGTTGGCCCGTCGGCGGTGTTGCGGCCTCTTCCTCGCCTTGCCCTTTTTGCAGGCTGATGAAGGTTACACCCGGCACTGACCACAGTGGCGCCAGGATGGACAGGCCCGGCAGGGAGCGGTTCACATCGTTGCTGTGCAGGGCGCTTCCTTTCCAGGCCAGCCCCACCTTCAATCCTCCAGCGGGCAGTCGCTGCTGCCACCGTTTCAGTGCTTCCGGGGGAACGTCCAGATAGGGCAACCCGGCAGGGATGGTCTCTACCGTGGTGGCAAAGTGCAGCGGCAGACTCATCGGGAAAGTCCAGTAGTCATGTAGCGGCAACGAGGCCGTTGCGGTTTGCGTGATGACCTTGTCTGCGCCTGGCAGCGTTTCCAGCAAAGCCTTGAGCGGTGGTTTGCAGACCAGCGTGATATGCGACGCACCACGGTTCTTGAGCAGGGGAATATAGCGGGCGAACTGAATTTCGTCGCCAAAGCCCTGTTCTGGCCAGATCAGGATGGATTTGCCGGACAGAGGTTGTCCTTGCCACTGGGGAAAAGGCAGATTCGGCGGTATGGACTGCCGACCGGGATAGCTTGGATCATAGCGAGCTTCATACTCGGGCCATCCTTCGGTGTACCGGCCCTGGGAAAGGAACAGTGAGCCCAGATTCAAGTGAGCCTCGACCAGACCGGGATCGATCTGCAGCGCTTTCTGGAAGCTTGCCACTGCTTCGTCCAACTGCCCGAGCTCCTTGAGCGCGACCCCGAGACTGCAATGGACCTCTGCGTAATCGGGATTGATCTGCAGCGCGCTGCGATAGCTTGCCACCGCCTCGTCGAACTGCCGGTTGCCGAGCAGCGCATTGCCGATGTTGTAATAGGCGCCGGCATAATCGGGCTGGTGGTCGAGCGCGGTGCGGAACGCAGCCAGCGCCCCGTCCAGGTCGCCCTGCAACAGCAGCACATTACCGCGATTGAGATGGGCGCGTGCCGGGTTGGGTGCGATGCGGACCGCGTCCAGATAGCACTGCATCGCCTCGTCCAGCCGGCCCTGGGCCTCAAGCGCATGGCCCTGCTCGATCAGGCGGGTCGCGTCCTCGGCAGATGCGTCAGGGGCGGACGCGTCAGGCCTGGCGTCGCCGGGGCGGGACGCTGCAGTGCTGCGCAATCGGTCGAATATGTCCATCTCAGGGACTTCCCAAACTTTCCTGCCGTGCCTGGTAACGATTCCACATCCCCCACAACGCATCCTCGAAATTCCGCGCGAAACGCGGTGCATCGAACAGCGGGGATGCCAGCACCTGCTGGCGCAAGCCGGCGCGCAGCGCGGCCAGCTTGGGCAGATCAGAGGCCAGCGCGATTGCCCTGGCGATGTATTCCTCCTTGCTAGTTGCCACCCATTGTTCCAGCCCCGCTGCCGTGAGCAGGCTCGCACCCTGTCTGGCCAGCAGGCTGTCGCCCGTAAGCGTCAGGGTCGGCACCCCCATCCACAGCGCTTCGCAGGTGGTGGTGCCGCCCGGGTAGGGGAAGGTGTCTAGTATCATGTCCACTTCGGCATGCGCGGCCAGATAGTCATCGCGGCGTGCCGATCCGTGTGTCGTTACCCTGGCAGGGTCTATGCCGTGGCGCTGCAGGTGCTGCAGCAGTTGCGCCGCCAATGCGGGTTCGCTGAATTGCTTGCACTGCAGCCGCAGTGTTGCATCGGGCAGCGCGGCAAGGATCTTGCCCCATAGCTGGAGTACCCCATCATTCACCTTGGTGAGGTTCTGGAAACAGCCGAAGGTGATATGACCATTTTTGATCGCGGGCAGCGGCATGACGGCAAGGTCTGCCGCGGGGGCGGTGAAACACAGCCGGGTGTCGGGCAGGTACCAGAGGGATTCGGTGAATTGCGCCTGCTGTGCCTCGGGCACCCCGACTGCATCGGCCAGCAGATAATCCATTTCCGCCAATCCGGTGGTGGCGAAATAGCCCAGCCAGGTCACCTGCACCGGGGCGGGCTTCCAGGCGAACACCGGCAGGCGGTTGTGGGCGGTGTGGCCGGACAGGTCGATCAGCACATGCACGCCGTCGGCGCGGATCAGCCGCGCGGCGGCTTCGTCATTCAGGCCGAGCAACGGCTGCCATGCAGAGAAATACCCGCGGATGCGCGCGGTGAGTTCGTCCTGCTTGTGGTGGGTCGGGTAGGCGATCAGTTCGATGCGGGCCGGATCGATATGAGCCAGCAGCTCTTCCAGAAAAAACCCCACGGGGTGACTGAGCAGGTCGCCGGACACCAGCCCGACCCGCAGGCGTTCCGGGCGGGCGGCGCATTGCCACTCGGAAAAGCGCGCGGCCTTGTCTGCAACGATCCGGCCAAACTTGCGTGCCTGCTCAAAACAATTCGCGGGCGCATGGCTGGCGGTGTAGTTCAGGGCAAGCAGCAGATTGCTGTGTGCATCGGAATAACCGGGATTGACTTCCAGTGCCCGGCGGTAACACTCCACTGAGTCATCGAGCTGGCCGAGGTCTTTCATGGCGTTGCCCAGATTCAAATTTGCCGCGGCGAATTCGGGTTTTATTTCCAGCGCCCGGCGGTAACTTGCCACTGCGTCATCAAGTTTTCCGAGAGATTGCAGGACAAGCCCCAGATTGTTACGTGCCGCTGCGAAATCGGGCTTGATTGCCAAGGCACGCCGGTAGCTAGTGACTGCGTCCTCGAATGTCCCAAGCGCTTCCAGGGCAAGCCCCATATTGCAATGGGCCTCTGAAAAATCGGGATCGATTTCCAGCACGCGCAAGTATTTTGCCACCGCTTCGTTGAATTGCCCGTTATCCATCAGGACATCGCACTTGCTGAAGATATTTTGAATGGCAGCGTCCAGGTTGGTGCGTGCCTCGACCAGACCGGGATCGATCTGCAGCGCTTTCTGGAAGCTTGCCACTGCTTCGTCCAACTGCCCGAGCTCCTTGAGCGCGACCCCGAGACTGCAATGGACCTCTGCGTAATCGGGATTGATCTGCAGCGCGCTGCGATAGCTTGCCACCGCCTCGTCGAACTGCCGGTTGCCGAGCAGCGCATTGCCGATGTTGTAATAGGCGCCGGCATAATCGGGCTGGTGGTCGAGCGCGGTGCGGAACGCAGCCAGCGCCCCGTCCAGGTCGCCCTGCAACAGCAGCACATTACCGCGATTGAGATGGGCGCGTGCCGGGTTGGGTGCGATGCGGACCGCGTCCAGATAGCACTGCATCGCCTCGTCCAGCCGGCCCTGGGCCTCAAGCGCATGGCCCTGCTCGATCAGGCGGGTCGCGTCCTCGGCAGATGCGTCAGGGGCGGACGCGTCAGGCCTGGCGTCGCCGGGGCGGGACGCTGCAGTGCTGCGCAATCGGTCGAATATGCCCATCTCGGAACCTTTTCAGGATGATATTTGTTAGACTTGTGCGACTTGGTTGCGGTCTGGTTGTTTGGCACAGGATCGTTTTTCCGGCCCGACAAACGAAAATATCGCCCTTGTCATTTCAGAAACTAACGCGGAGCGTCAATATGATACTTGAATGGTTCAACGCTGGAGAAGCGGTTTCGTTTGCCCATGAGATGGTCCGCGAGATCAACCGCCTGTTTCCACCATCGGATCGCAAGGGGAAGGCGATCCCGAAAAAGGAATATCAGCGGAGGTTCGATACTCTGGTCATTCGCGCGCGCGCGTTTTCATTGAAAAACAGACTGAATATCTACAAGAAGGCAAAACTTCTCAACACCATCAAATGGGAGATGAAGGACGCCGGGCACGAGAATGAAATCATAAATGAATTTATTTCCTTTATTGCACCGCTGCTGTGACCGGATGAATGGCTGTGTGCGGTGATCCTGTTCAGACTATTGGAAATTAAAAATCATGAAAATCCATGAATACCAGGGCAAGGAGATTCTGCGCCAATTCGGCGTTCCCACGCCCCGCGGTGCGGCGTGCTTCAGTGTCGACGCGGCGGTGACTGCCGCGCAGCAGTTGGGGGGCGCGGTTTGGGTGGTCAAGGCACAGATCCATGCCGGCGGACGCGGTAAGGGCGGCGGGGTAAAGGTGGCACGCTCGATCGATGAGGTGCGAAGTGCCGCGCAGCAGATATTGGGCATGCGTCTGGTCACGCACCAGACCGGCAAGGAAGGACAGGTGGTGCGCCGATTGCTGGTCGAGGAAGGCGCGCAGATCAGCAGGGAATATTATCTGGGCATGGTGATCGATCGCAGCGCGCAGCGCGTGGCATTGCTGGCCAGCAGCGAGGGCGGCATGGAGATCGAGCATGTCGCCGCGCATACTCCCGAAAAAATTCACACGCTGCATATCGATCCGGTTGCCGGGCTGAGCGCGGAGGACGCGGCACGCACCGCGCGTGCGATCGGCATCCCCGATGCTGCAACGGGAGAAGCGGCAAAACTGATGCAGGATCTGTATCGCTGCTTCGTCGAGAAGGATGCGATGCTGGCGGAGATCAATCCGCTGGTGCTGACCGCTGACGGGCGCGTGCTTGCGCTGGACGCCAAGTTCAACTTCGACAGCAACGCGCTGTATCGCCATCCCGAGATCGTCGCGATGCGCGATCTGGACGAGGAGGATCCGGCCGAGATCGAGGCGTCAAAATTCGACCTGAGCTATATCTCGCTTGATGGCGATATCGGCTGCCTGGTCAACGGCGCGGGTCTGGCGATGGCGACCATGGATATCATCAAGCTATACGGCGGCAACCCGGCGAACTTCCTCGATGTGGGCGGCGGGGCGGACAAGGCAAAGGTCACCGAGGCATTCAAGCTGATGCTGAAGAATCCCAATCTCAAAGCCATCCTGGTCAACATCTTCGGCGGCATCATGAAATGTGACGTGATTGCCGAAGGCGTGGTGGCCGCGGCACGGGAAGTGCACCTCAAGGTGCCGCTGGTGGTGCGACTCGAAGGAACCAATGTCGATCTCGGAAAAAAGATCTTGGCCGAATCGGGCCTGCCGATTATTTCAGGCGGCGACATGGGGGATGCCGCCCAAAAAGTGGTTGATGCCGCGAGGGGTGCGTAATGTCCATACTGATCGACAGGAATACCAAGGTGATGACGCAGGGCATGACCGGCAAGGTCGGCCAGTTCCATACCATACACAGCAGGGCTTATGCGAATGGCATGAATTGTTTTGTCGCGGGCGTCACCCCGAACAAGGGGGGGCAACGCTTTGAAGGCATCCCGATCTATGACAGTGTAGCAGAGGCCAGGGCGCAAACCGGCGCGACGGTGTCGGTGATCTATGTGCCTCCCCCATACGCAGCAGCGGCCATCGACGAGGCGGTCGAGGCCGATCTTGATCTGGTGATCTGCATCACCGAAGGGATTCCGGTGCATGACATGCTGCGCACCCGTTACAGGATGCAGGGCAGGCGCACGCTGCTGATCGGTCCGAACTGTCCCGGACTGATCACGCCGGACGAGATCAAGATCGGCATCATGCCCGGCCATATCCACCGCAAGGGACGCATCGGCGTGGTCTCGCGCTCCGGTACGCTGACCTACGAAGCGGTCGGGCAACTCACCGCGGTCGGTCTCGGGCAGTCTTCCTGTGTCGGAATCGGCGGCGACCCTATCAACGGATTGAAGCATCTCGATGTGATGAAGCTGTTCAACGACGATCCCGGCACCGATGCGGTGATCATGGTCGGCGAGATCGGCGGCAGCGACGAGGAGGAATGCGCGCGCTGGATCAAACACAACATGAACAAACCTGTGGTGGGTTTCATCGCCGGGGTGACGGCACCTCCGGGCAAGCGCATGGGCCACGCCGGTGCGATCATATCGGGGGGGCAGGGCGGCGCCGATACAAAACTCGCGGTGATGGAAGAATGCGGCATCCACATCACGCGCAATCCGGCTGAAATGGGGCGTGTTATGCAGAAAGTCCTGAAAGGCAGTTGATGCTGGAGATGCTCGCCTCGACCCAATTCTGGGTCGATGTCTTCAAGATCATGATGATCGATCTGCTGCTCAGCAGCGACAACGCGGTGGTGATCGCGCTGGCTTGCCGCAATCTGCCTGTGCAGCAACGAAAAAAGGGGATCATGTTCGGCGTGCTGGGCGCGATTTTGTTGCGCATCGTGCTCACCTTTTTTGCCGTCAGCCTGCTGGCGTTGCCCTATCTCAAGCTGTTGGGGGCGCTGCTGCTGATCTGGATCGGCATAAAACTGATCCTGCCCGAGGAAGAACACAGTGCGGAGAACATCCAGGCAGACACGAGGCTGCTGGGAGCGATCAAGACCATCATCATCGCCGACTTTGTGATGAGCCTGGATAACGTGCTGGGCGTGGCGGCCGCAGCCAAGGACAATCTGACCTTGCTGGTTTTCGGCTTGCTGATCAGCATCCCGTTGATCGCGTGGAGCAGCCAATTGGTGCTGAAGCTGATCGACCGCTTCGCGGTGACGATATATGCCGGCGGGGCACTGCTGGGGTATGTCGCGGGCGAGATGCTGGTCAGCGAGTTATGGCCGTCCGGCGGCCCCGGGGCCCGATTGCCCGGCCCGGATGGAGCGAGCCACTATTTGCACTGGTTGATACCGGTGCTGTGCGCATCGCTGGTTTTGGCCCTGGGAAAATTGCTGGCGATGCGCAAAGTCGCGAGGCGTGAAGTGATCGACCTGGTGGACGAGAAGGTATCCGTCGTGCCGGACAAAAAACCTTGAGGGGAACACATTGAAGATACTGATTCCGGTTGACGGCTCCGCCAATGCGCTGCGCGCGGTTGAATACGTGATCGGCGATATCGCCGCGCTGAAGGAGACGCCGCAACTGCTGTTGCTGAACGTGCAGCGGAATGTCGCGCAGGGCAACGTCAAGCTGTTCATCGACCAGGGAACGATCGATGATTACTGCAGGGAGCAGGGAATCGCAGCATTGCAGACGGCTCGCGCCGCGCTCGATGCCGCCGGATTGCCCTATCAATACCACATCAGTATCGGCAGCACGGCAGAGGCGATCGTTCAATATGCCAGCGATCAGCGGGTAGACCAGATCGTGATGGGCAGAAAGGGGCAGGGCAGTTTGAAATCATTGTTGCTGGGAACGGTGATGAACAAAGTGCTGCAACTGGCAAGCTGTCCGGTGGTGCTGATCAAGTAGGAGATCGATTTCCGGACTGCGCGGTAATGATGCCTTAATATTCTGATATTTCTTAATAAATCTAAAGGATTGTGGTGCGTTGTTGCGAAATATACTAATATTCGACCCATATTTTTTCGACAATGTGCCTGGGGCTCGACAATAGGCATCAAGGGATAGCATGAATAAGTGGTCGTTTTGGCGGAGGGACTGGTTCGTCGGGTTGCTGGTAGCATTGGCATTCATGCTCGCCGCCAATAGCGAACTCATGCAGAGCCTGGAACGCAAGGCCTACGACTTGGGCGTGTTGGCTTCCTCGCGGACGCCGAGCGACAAGATCGCGGTAATCGCGATCGACGAGCAAAGCATCGCCAACCTGGGGCGCTGGCCATGGCCGCGCGCGATACATGCCAAGATGCTGGATGTGCTGGCTGCGGGGCATCCCAAGGTGATCGGTTATACCGCATTCTTCTTCGAGCCCCAGGTGGATGCAGGCTTGCAGTACATTCAAAGCATTGCCGGATTGCTGGACAATTCAAAACTCAAGGACACCGCCGACCCGGCAAATCAAGCCGATCTGGCCAAGCTCGGCGCACTGCTCCAGGAAGCCGAGCAAAATCTCGACAACGATCAAAAGCTCAGCACAAGCATGGCCAATGCGAACGATGTGCTATTGCCGATGTTTTTCGAGCTGGGAGAGCCCCAGGGCAAACCCGATAACCAATTGCCCGACTATGTGTTGCGCAATAATCTGACGAATGTGAAGGATCCCGGTGGATTGGGTGAATTTCCGTTGCCGGCCATGGGTGTGCTGGCGCCGATTCCGGTGTTGGGCAGCAAAGCACTGGCCATCGGTCACCTGAACAGCTTTCCGGATGTGGACGGCGCGATACGCACCGAACCGCTGGTGATCGGTTATTACAATCAGTATTACCCTTCGTTGTCGCTGATGCTGGCAGCCAAGAGCCTCAATCTCGGGCCCCAGGATATACGCATCAATCTGGGTGAAGGCGTGCAACTGGGCAATCTGAAGATCAACACCGATCCCGCCCTGCGCATGCACACCTATTTTTACAAGGACAGGGAGGGCCGTCCGGCCTTTCCTGTGGATTCGTTCTATGATGTCCTGACCGGGAAGATTCCTGCCGACAAATATCGGGACAAGATCGTGCTGATCGGCGCGTCCGCTACCGGCATCGGTTCCTTGCAGGTGACACCGGTTTCTTCCGGCATGGCACCGGTGGTGACCCTGGCAAATTCGGTATCCAGCATCCTCAAGGGCGACTTCTTTGTCACCCCCGGCTGGGCTGATTTGGCGCAGATCGGCGTGTTTCTTCTGGTTGCCCTTTACCTGATCCTGCTGCTTCCCAGGCTGGGTGCCGCCATCGGCGCAGCGGTCACCGGCGCAATGTTCACCGCCCTGATCGCCGCACATTTTGTGCTGATGACGACGCAGGCGATGTGGCTGCAGCTGATGCTGCCCGCCTCGCTGTTGCTGGTTGGCCATTTGTTGCTGACGACCAAGCGTTACCTGTTGACCGAAAAAGGCAAGCAGAAATCGGATGCAGAATCCGCAGAGAGCAATCGCATGCTGGGCCTGGCTTTCCAGGGCCAGGGTCAGCTGGACATGGCTTTCGACAAATTCCGCAAGGTGCCGCTGGACGATAGCCTGATGGATGTGTTGTACAACCTGGGGCTGGATTTCGAGCGCAAGCGCCAGTTCAACAAGGCAGAGTCGGTATTCAGATACATGTCTGAACATAACCCGAAGTTCCGCGATCTCGATGCGCGCATGGCACAGTCCAGGGCGATGTCGGAAACCGTGATGCTCGGCGGCACCTCATCAAGGGGCAACGCCAGCACACTGGTACTGGACAAGGCGGGCGTGTCTAAGCCGATGCTGGGCCGTTATGAAATCGAGAAGGAGTTGGGCAAGGGCGCGATGGGTGTCGTATACCTCGGAAAAGACCCGAAAATCGGCCGCGTCGTTGCGATCAAGACCATGGCGCTGGCGCAGGAGTTCGATAGCGATGAACTGGAGGATGTAAAGGCACGTTTTTTCCGCGAGGCCGAAACGGCCGGTCGCCTAAACCATCCGAACATCGTGACCGTGTACGATGCGGGAGAAGAGCATGACCTTGCCTATATTGCGATGGAATTCCTCAAGGGCAAGGACTTGCTTCCGCACACCAAGCCGGGCAACTTGTTGCCGTTGCCGACTTTGATGGGTATTTTTGCGCGCGTAGCCGACGCGCTCGATTATGCGCACAAGCAGAATGTGGTGCATCGCGACATCAAGCCGGGCAACATCATGTACGATCCGGAAACGGATTCCACCAAGGTGACCGATTTCGGCATCGCGCGCATCACCGATTCCAGCAAGACCAAAACCGGCATGGTGTTGGGAACACCGTCGTTCATGTCCCCGGAACAATTGGCCGGAAACAAGATCGGCGGTCCTTCGGACCTGTTTTCCCTAGGGGTGAGTTTGTACCAAATGGCTTGTGGTAAGCTACCGTTCGAAGGGGATTCGATGGCGCAGCTGATGTTCAGGATTGCCAACGAACCCCATCCCGATATCTTGAACATCAGGGCAGATTTACCCCCGTGTTTGGTTGCGATCATTAACCGGTCGTTGGCCAAGCAGGTTGAGAATCGCTATGCCAGTGGTGCTGAAATGGCTGAAGATTTGCGCAGGTGCGCAGCGCTCGCGCAAAATGCGGCAAAGGAAGAAAGTTCTTCAACCGGAGAAGCCGGGGTGCCGGGTTGATGAAGCACGGTGGGTGCGACGCCTTGTTATGGCGACCCTGCCGCAGCCGGAAAAAATGGGGGCGTAGATGAAGATAGCAGAAGCTTTGGAAATATTCAGCCAGACTGATCCCGGCATGGTGCGCTCGCACAATGAGGATAGCGTGGCGTGCGAACTTGGCTGCGGGTTGGCGGTACTGGCTGACGGCATGGGTGGATACAACGCCGGCGAGGTGGCCAGCGGTATTGCCGTTTCGGTGGTTGCGACGGAAGTCAGTCACCGCTTGCTGAATGCCAGTCCTGTGGATGTCACGGTGAAAGGCGGAGAAGAGTTGGGCGTTGCTCTGTTGCGCGAAAATATCCAAAAGGCCAATGCCTCAATTTTCCATGCGGCGCAAAGTCAGCCCCAGTATGCGGGGATGGGAACAACGATAGTCGCGGCACTTTTTTACGATAATCGCGTGGCAGTCGGCCACGTCGGTGATTCGCGCATGTACCGGTTGCGCGGCGAGGTGCTGGAAACGATCACCCACGATCATTCCCTGCTCCAGGAACAACTCGATAGCGGGATGATCAGCCTCGAAGACGCGCGCTTGTCAAAAAACAAGAATCTGGTCACACGCGCGGTCGGGATCGATGCGCACGTGGATGCAGAAATCCACGTGCACGACGTAAAGGTCGGGGATATTTACCTGCTGTGTTCCGACGGCTTGAACGATATGGTCGAGGATGATGATATCCAGGCCACGCTGCTCGGGTTGCAGAGTAATTTGCCGCTTGCTTCAAGCCAGCTGATACAAATGGCGAATGATAATGGCGGGCGCGATAATATTTCGGTGATATTGGTCAAGGTGAAAGGCAAATTTTCCGTGCCGCGCAATTGGCTGGCCAAATTTCTCAATTGGTTCAAAAAATAATCAGTACGAGGGTTACGACTATGGCTGCAAAATTGATACTCAGCATGGATGGTGGAATCATCAAGGAATACCCCCTCAACAAAGAGCGCATAACCATCGGGCGCAAGCCACACAATGACATCGTCATCGACAATCTGGCGGTGAGCGGGGAGCATGCTGCGATCGTTACCATACTCAATGATTCGTTCCTTGAGGACCTGGATAGCACCAACGGACTGGAAGTGAATGGAAAATCCACCAAAAAGCACTTTCTGCAAAACAATGATGTCATCGAGATCGGCAAATACAAGCTGAAATTCATCACCGACCAGATCACGCAGACCTCCCCTGAAGATTTCGAAAGAACCATGGTGTTGCGCGCACCCGTAAAGAAAGAGACTCCTGCTTCGGGCGGGAACAAGCCGGCAGAAACTCACGTCGCGGTGAAAATTCCCGCGGCTGGCAGGTCGGTTCATGATGGCTCGGGGGAAAAAACCGGAAACTTTGATACCAGCTCGCCCAAGGTGTCTACCCAGCCTTCCCTGCAGTCAACGACCCAACAGGACACGGCTGCCTCCGGACTAGGCAAGGCAGGTGCCCAAAAGCAAATTGCTGTAGTTCAGGTATTGACCGGGCCAAATGCCGGAAAGGAACTTGAGCTGGTCAAAAACCTGACCACCCTGGGCAAGCCCGGATTGCAGGTGGCCGTGCTGACCCGTCGTCCGCATGGCTACTTTATCACCCATGTGGAAGGGGAAAGTTTCCCGCTGGTCAATGGGCAGGCACTTACCAATCAGGCGCATCAGCTGAACGAGCATGATGTGATAGAGCTGGCGGGTATCAAGATGGAATTCTATTTCAAGGGATAGTGAGTGTTGGAATCAGGGCGGAAGACGCCGGAGTCGATACAGGGGTATTTTCTGGCTTGCACTGCCGTATCAATAGTGCCGATGCCCGTTATCCCACTGCGATCTTCACACAGCCACCAGCCTGCAGACGAAGCAGCAAGCCATTCGTATCGTGAAACTTGCGGCAGTTCAGTCAGGATGCCAAAGATCGACAAACAATCGGCAGATTGTGTCTTTTGTTGAACACCGTGAAAAAAAATGCAATCTTGATCGGGCTGGGACTGCTGATCGTGTTGTTTTTTGTCGGTAGCGCCGCGCGATTTTACAGACTGGATATTGTCGAGCAGCTATCTGACATTCTTTACGATTATCGATTGCGCTTGACCATGCCGCGCACCATGGACGACCGCATCGTTATCGTTGATATTGATGAAAAAAGCCTGAAGGAGGACGGGCGCTGGCCGTGGGGGAGGGACAGGTTGGCCTTGCTGATGGACGAGCTCTTCGATAAGTACGGCGTCGCAGTGGTCGGGTTTGACGTCGTTTTTGCCGAAAAGGACGAAAGTTCCGGGCTCAGGGTTTTGCAGGGGCTGGCCGAAAATCAACTCAAGGGCGACAAGTCGTATCAAGAGGCGCTTGCCAAAATCCGTCCGCAACTGGAATACGACGACATGTTTGCCAGGACGATCAAAAATCGCAAGGTGGTGCTGGGTTATTACTTCACCAATCAGGACGCTTCGCAAGCGTCCGGGATGTTGCCCGAGCCGACATTCCCGGCCGGTGCTTTCAGCGGGCATGCAGTGGACTTCACGACCTGGAATGGCTATGGTGCCAATCTTCCCGAGTTGCAACAGGCTGCGGCAAGCGCGGGACACTTCAATCCTTTGGTCGATTCGGACGGCCGTGTGCGCCGAATCCCGATGATCGTCGAATATGGCGGCGCGTATTATGAGTCGTTGTCTCTTGCGATGGTGCGCACCCTTTTGGGGAAGACAAAATTGTCACCCGGGTATGGCGAAACCAAGAACGGCGGATATGCGGATATGGAATGGCTGGACCTGGATGCCGCCAATGTCAGGCTGAAGATCCCGGTTGACAGGGAAGTGGCAACATTTGTGCCTTACCGTGGCGGGCAGGGACGTTTCCGCTACGTTTCGATCGCCGATGTGCTGCACGAACGCGTTGATCCGGCACAACTGAAGAACAAGATCATTCTGGTCGGCACAACGGCCCCCGGCTTGCTTGACATGCGCTCCACACCGGTGGCGAAAGTTTATCCGGGAGTTGAAATTCACGCGAACATGATATCCGGCATTCTCAATCAGGATTTGAAGGAACGCCCTGCCTATATGCTGGGCGCCGAGGTGGTTTGGGTGTTGCTGGTCGGAATCGCATTGAGCTTTTTGTTGCCGTTATTCACGCCTGCAAAAGCAATTTTCGCCTCAGCATTTGCGCTCATCCTCACGACCGGGCTGAGCCTGTTCGCCTGGCAGTATGGTAATGTGTTGATGCCTGTGACAAACAGCCTGGTGATGATTGCCTTGTTGTTTGCCTTGAATATGTCTTACGGATACTTCATCGAATCACGTACAAAACGGCAGATCACCGGACTATTCGGGCAGTATGTGCCGGGCGAAGTGGTCGAAGAGATGGCAAAAAACCCGGAAAGGGTGTCCATGGAAGGCGAAAGCCGCGAAATGACCATTCTTTTCTCGGATGTGCGCGGCTTTACCAGCATCTCCGAGAGCCTGGATCCAAGGCAATTGTCCATGTTGATGAATGAATTTCTTACACCCCTTTCTCGGGTTGTTTATAAACACCGCGGTACGATCGACAAGTATATGGGCGACTGCATCATGGCTTTCTGGGGGGCACCGCTGGCAGACAAGGATCATGCCCGCAACGCCATACTGTCGGGCATCGAGATGCAGGAGACCCTGAAAGCGTTGCAGTCGCGCTTCAAGGAGCGCGGCTGGCCGGAAATTCAGGTCGGCGTCGGAATCAATACCGGCCGGGTGATTGTCGGCAACATGGGTTCGGAAATCCGCGTCGCTTACACGGTAATGGGTGACGAAGTGAACCTGGCATCGCGCCTGGAAGGTATCACCAAGCAATACGGCGTGGGCATCATCGTCGGCGAGAATACCCGCAACCTCGCGAATGAATTTCTGTACCGCGAACTTGACCACGTGCGGGTAAAAGGTAAAGATAAACCCGTCGCGATTTATGAGCCGGTCGCGTTGATCGGCGAAGCTGGCAGGGCGCTGCATGACGAAGTGAAATTGTTCCATGAAATGCGTCGCCTCTATCGCAGGCAGGATTGGGAGCAGGCGGAATTGCAGCTGATGAATTTGCAGCGCATGTCTCCTGACTCGGCCCTGTACAGGCTCTACGCGGAACGGGTTGTTTACTTTCGCAAGAATCCGCCGAGCGAGGATTGGGACGGCGTGTTTGTGTTCCACACCAAGTAGCCCGAGAAAGCAACAGAATGTACTGGACAAGATGAAACTGAGAGTATTGGGATGCAGCGGAGGGATCGGTGGGAATTTGCGCACCACCTCGTTCCTGCTTGATCATGACGTGCTGATCGATGCAGGCACTGGGGTGGGCGAGCTCAGCCTGTCAGAACTCGCCATGATAGACCATGTTTTCATCACACATTCCCATCTTGACCATATTGCCGGCATCCCATTCATGGTTGACAGCGTCGGTTACCTGCGCGATCGCCCCTTGACCGTTTACGCCAGCGAGGAGACACTGGATATTCTCAGGAAACATATATTCAACTGGAAAATCTGGCCAGACTTCCTGGAGATTCCCGACGCAGAGCAGCCTTACATGCGTTACCAAGCCATGGAACTGGGCGGGACCATCGTCCTGAACGGACGCAGAATCACGTCTGTCCCGGCCAATCATGTCGTGCCCGCCGTCGGTTATCATCTGGACAGCGGAAGGTCGAGTCTGGTATTCAGCGGGGACACCACCACCAACGACGCATTTTGGGAGGTGGTCAATAAAATCGAAAATTTGCGTTACCTGCTCATCGAGACCGCATTTTCAAACAAGGAAAGGGATTTGGCGGAAATTTCCAAGCACCTTTGTCCGAGCATGCTTGCGGTAGAGCTGGAGAAATTCAACGGCAAAGCAAAGGTTTTCATCACCCATCTCAAACCGGGCGAACTCGAGCTGACCATGCGGGAAATCGAGGACTGTGTGAGCGGGCTCCCGCCGGAGATGTTGCTGAACAACCAGGAGTTCGAGCTTTAGGAGGGAGAGATGGTTCGCATAGCAGAAAAAATGCCGGCCGGGAAAGGCGGCAATTGTTGCGCGGAACAACTGCAACCAATGAGACACGCCAAGGAGTGATATGAGTACAGTGATGACAGCTAATAGCTCAGCGAAAAATGGCGGTGACATGGCCCTCAGGCTCGAATTCACCAAGAACCTCAACCAGGTCAACAACAGGATACACGCCACCGGTAATGTTGATGAAATCATGCTGGAAGTCAGCAAGGACATTTGCGCGCTGTTCAATGCGGATCGGTTGACCATCTATGTCGTGGGTGACGACAACGTTTCGCTTGTTTCCAAGATAAAGACCGGACTCAACTCGTTCAAGGATCTCAAGTTACCGATTGCCGAACAAAGCCTTGCCGGTTATTCGGCCATGCATAAGAAGCTCCTTAACATCAAGGATGTTTACGATGTGAATGAGCTTGCGCAATACAGCTCGCATCTGCGTTTCTTGCAGGAGGTGGACAAACGCACCGGATACCGCACCAAGCAAATGCTGGTTGCGCCCATTCTGGATGCGGGCAACGGTGATCTGATCGGCGTAATACAAGTCATCAACAACAAGGCCGGCGTCCCCTTCACGACGATGATCGAAGACGGTGTGCATGAGCTGTCACAGACCATGGCTGTGGCATTGCGCCAGCACCAGCGCCAGCAGCATAACTCGGCCAAGACCAAATACGATTTTCTGGTTGCCGATGCGGTGCTTTCCGCCGCAGAATTCGAATTGGCGACACGCACCGCGAGGCGCAAGGGCATCGACGTCGAAGAGGTCTTGCTGGACGAATTCCAGGTCCAGCCCGCCGCGCTGGGCAAGGCGTTGTCCAGCTTTTTCGGGGTCCCGTACCAGCCTTACCGGGGCGACCGGACCAAGCCTGTTGATCTGCTGAAAAACCTGCGGCGCGAGTATGTGGAAAGCAGCCACTGGATTCCGATCGAGGAAACCCAGGAAGGGCTGTTGATATTGACCACCGATCCCGAGCGGATCCAGGCGTCCAGGGTAGTCAACAATATTTTCTCCAAGAGCCGCCTGAACTACCAGGTTTGCTCACAACGCGAATTCAAACAGACCCTTGACCTGTTCTATGGCGGCAGCACTGCGTCGGATGGCGGCGGGATGCTCGCGGGCGACGAGTCGTCCATGGACGAACTGTTGACCAGCATGGGCGGAGATGAGGAAGAAATTTCCGGAATCAGCCAGGAGGACGTAAGCGCTGCCGCGGATAACGAGCTGGTGAAACTGGTCAATAAGGTCATCATGGATGCTTACCGGATGGGCGCGTCGGATATCCATATCGAACCTGGCCCGGGCAAAGCCAAGACGGTGATACGGGTGCGCAAGGATGGTTCCCTGATGAACTATATCGAAGTGCCGTCCACCTACCGCAACGCACTGGTGACGCGCCTGAAGATTATGTGCGACTTGGATATTTCAGAAAAGCGAAAGCCGCAGGATGGGAAGATCAAGTTCAAGAAATTCGGCCCGCTGGATATCGAATTGCGCGTGGCGACCATTCCTTCTCAGGGCGGCGTGGAGGACGTGGTGATGCGTATTCTGGCCTCTGGCGAGCCGTTGCCGCTCGAGAAGATGGGCTTTTCGGCGCGCAACAACGAACTGATCAAAGAGACCGTGGCCAAACCGTACGGTTTGTTCTTCGTGTGCGGCCCGACCGGTTCCGGAAAGACCACCACGCTGCATTCGATACTTAAATACATCAACAGGCCCGACACCAAGATTTGGACCGCCGAGGATCCGGTCGAAATCACCCAGAAGGGTCTGCGCCAGGTGCAGATCAACAAAAAGGCCGGAATGGATTTTGCCACCATCATGCGTGCCTTTCTGCGCGCCGACCCGGATGTGATCATGGTCGGAGAAATGCGCGACAAGGAAACTGTCTCTATCGGCATCGAAGCATCGCTGACGGGCCATCTGGTGTTTGCCACGCTGCACACCAACAGCGCGCCCGAGTCCATCATCCGTCTGCTGGATATGGGCATGGATCCGTTCAATTTCGCCGATGCATTGCTGGGTATCCTGGCCCAGCGCCTAGCGAAGCGCCTGTGCGGCGACTGCAAGAAGCCGCATACCGCGACGGCAGACGAAATCAAGCTGATGCTGGACGAATACAGCTCCGAGCTGGTCAATACCGTGTCGTGGAAAAGGGATCCGGCTGCCGCGATGAAGGCGTTGTATGCCGACTGGCGCAAGCTGTTTGCCGATGAAAAGGGACAGTTCACGATCTATGATCCGGTTGGCTGCGAGAAATGCATGGGAACCGGTTACCGCGGCCGCGTCGGTTTGCATGAATTGCTGATCGGCTCGGATCCGGTGAAGAAGGCCATCCAGGAGCATGCGCGGGTCGCCGAGTTGCTGGCCATCGCGCTGGATGAAGGCATGCACACCCTGAAACAGGATGGCATGGAAAAAGTCCTGCAGGGTATTACCGATATGCATCAGGTGCGCGCAGTCTGCATAAAGTAGGCAATGAGTTCCCAGGACAACCTGCTTGACCGCCTCAAGGATCTCAACGAGATCGGTATCGCCCTGTCGCAAAAGCGCGATCTCAACAGTCTGCTGGAAACCATTCTGGTCGCCGCGATGCGCATTACCCGCGCCGATGCCGGCACGCTGTATCTGCACGAGCAGCAGCAGCGGGTGTTGCGCTTTGAAATCCTGCGCAACAACACGCTAGACATGGCGATGGGCGGGACCAGCGGCGTGCCGATCACCTTCTACCCTGTCCAGCTATACGATTCAGCAGGCAAGCCCAACCACGCGATGGTGGTGAGTCACTCGGCACTCAGCGGCGAAACGGTGAATATACCGGATGCGTATATGGCCGAGGGCTACGACTTTTCGGGCACCAAGAAATTCGATGCAAAGACCGGTTACCGCTCCCAGTCGTTTTTGACTGTTCCGATGCGCAACCATGAAAATGAAGTCATCGGCGTGCTGCAATTGATCAATGCGCTGGATCGTGGAAGCGGCACAATCATCCCGTTCTCCAGGGATGACCAGCAGCTGCTGGAATCGTTGGCTTCACAGGCGGCCATAGCGCTGACCAATCGCCATCTCATCGACCAGCTGGAGAAACTGTTTGAATCGTTCATACAACTCATCAATACCGCGATCGACGACAAATCGCCCTATACCGGCGGCCACTGCGCGCGTGTGCCCGCGCTGACCATGATGCTGGCTGAAGCCGTGAACCGCACTACCGAAGGCCCGCTCAAGGACTTCGTGATGACAGACAAGGACAGGCACGAGCTGAAGATTGCCGGCCTGCTTCATGACTGCGGCAAAATCACCACGCCGGTGCATGTTGTGGACAAGGCGACCAAACTGCATACGCTGTTCGATCGGATACATCTGCTGGACACGCGTTTCGAAGTGCTCAAGCGCGATGCCGAGATCGAGATGTTGCGCGAAATTGCGGCAGCGGTTGACGATGTTCAACGCATCGAGGCGGCGCGGCGAAACTTTGCGGTGCGAGCAAAGCAGCTTGAGCAGGACCGGGAATTCCTGCGCCACTGCAATGTCGGCAGCGAGGCGATGTCTGCCGACGCCCAGGAACGGGTGCACCGGATCGCAGCCTACCAGTGGCGTGACGTCGATGGTAGGCAGGTCAATTTTCTCAGCGGGGACGAGGTCGAGAATCTCACCATATGCGCCGGCACGTTGACGGCTGACGAGCGTGCGATCATCAACCATCACATCGATGTGACCATCAAGATGCTGGAATCGCTGCCCTGGCCGAGACACCTTAAAAACGTGCCTGAATATGCCGGCGGGCACCACGAGCGCATGGACGGCAAGGGCTATCCGCGCGGATTGACACGCGAACAGATGTCGGTGCAAGCCAGGGTCATGGGCATCGCGGATATTTTCGAGGCGCTGACCGCCAAGGACAGGCCCTACAAAAAAGGCAAGACCCTTACCGAATCGCTGAGCATACTCGGTAAATTCAAGCTGGGCGGGCATATCGACCCCGATTTGTTCGATGTCTTCATGCGCGAAAAGGTCTATCTCGACTACGCGAAGCAATTCCTCTCGCCCGAGCAGATCGACGATGTGGATGTGAGCAAGATTCCCGGTGTCAATCCGGGTTGAAGCCGTATCGAGTCGGGAGCCAAACTGACGAAAATTGTTAGCTGGTGACGTTTTTTAGTCGGACAGCTTCGATAGGCCGTGACGACGAAATAATATATACAAATAAAACAATGATATATAACGTTGGCACGGCTATTGCTCTTGTTCACTCCGACACATGATTGCGAGTGTGTTCATTTCAAAACTTTTAAGGAGCTTTAACATGTTAAAAGGCATACAAAAGGGTTTTACCCTGATCGAACTGATGATCGTGGTTGCGATCATCGGCATTCTGGCTGCAGTGGCGATTCCTGCCTATGGCGATTACACCGCCCGTGCGCAAGCTGCTGAAGCCTTCACCTTGATGGACGGCCTGAAGACGCCATTGACCGAGCTGTATACCTCGTCTGGCGAGTTTGCGATCGACCCAAAGGGTGTCTCCGGTGTTACCGGTATCACCACAGGCAAATATGTTGCAAACGTCATCGCCGGTGGATCTACAGCCGCTGCTGGAACTGCTGCCCTAACTGGTAACGCAGGCACATTCAGCGTCGTGGCACTGTTCATGACCTCGGGTGTGAGCAGCAGGTTGCTGGCTGTTCCAGGACCGGCTGCGGTGCACATGTACTACAACCCGACCGATGGTTCATGGTCCTGCGCCAATGGTGATGGTACAAAAGATAACACAACGTCGGTTAACGGATATCAGGCTGCTACAACGTCCATCACAGCCGGGGAGCGTGCTAATGTCGGTGGGAACACTATCCCGTCCAACGTGTTGCCCAAGGCTTGCAGCTAATCTTGCCCATGCGTTACCTGAGAGGGTAGTGCGCTGTTCCAAGCCCCTCGCAAGAGGGGCTTTTTGATAGCAAGCCAGGTTGATTTTAAGGATGTCTGATTGTGAGGCGTTGTTCCGGATGTCGGCCCGGAGGGATTGATGATGATCCCGTGGAATGTCTAACGATACACAACCAGATGGTTTTGCAACAATAGAACATGGATTAGTATGCTGGCTTGGTGTCGTGATTACCGATCCAATAAGTATGATTGAATAACCGGTCAGGCTTCAATGCCAAATCGATGCAAGTTTAAACGAGAAGGACTATTCCGTGAGAAAACTTCAACAAGGTTTTACCCTGATCGAATTGATGATCGTGGTCGCGATCATAGGCATACTGGCTGCAATCGCGATCCCGGCCTATGGTGATTACACTGCGCGCGGACAGGCATCCGAAGCCTTCGACTTGATCGACGGACTGAAGACCCCCTTATCGGAATTGATCACCACCACCAGGATGTTTGCGATAGACCAAACTGGGGTATCGGGCGTTCCAGGCATCACATCAGGAAAATATGTGCAGAGCATTGTCACTTCCAATCTGAGTGTAGTCGCGACATTCAAGACCGCTGGCATCAGCAGCCGCCTGATGAGCGGCACGGGTACAGGTGACAGCGTGCACTTCTTCTTTAACCCGAACAATAACACCTGGACTTGCGCCAACGGCGACGACAGCAATGACAATCATACCCCGGCCACCAGTTTTAATAGCGGCAGCCCACCGCTTACGGCAGTTGCAAATGTAGGCAACAATACTATCCCGGCCAATGTAATCCCCAAAGCCTGTTCCTGAGCGGGATTATTTTTTTCCCTGCGCATCCTGCATCTGGCGCAGCTCGCTGATATCGCTCTCGATCGAAGAAAGCTGATAGAAGCTGCCGCCGGCCTGTTTCGCCAATCGCAATTGCTCCATCGCCGCTTTCAGGTTGCCCTGCCAGGCATAGCTGTAGGCTTGCGCCTGATGCTGCTCCAGGGCCTTGCCCAGCATCGCGTAAGCCCTGGCCTGCAGGTCGTAAAGCGTGGTGTCGCTGGGATGCAGACTGACTTGTTCGGTGAGCAGCCTGACGGCAGTCTCCGGCCGGTTGTCCTGCAGCAGCAGGTCGGTGTAGTCGTAAATCAGGGCGCGGTGATCGGGAAAATTCTGTACCGCAGTCTTGTAGAATGCCAGCGCCGCGAGGTCATTTTTTTCGGCGCGCAAGACTTCCCCCTGAAGGGTCGCGATCATGTCATTGTTGCCGGCGCCGGGCTGTTTGAGCAGCAGCGACATTTCGCGGCTGGCCCTGCCGACCTGGTCGTCGCGCAGCAGCGAGCTGACCAGTCCATAGCGTTGCGCGACTGGATTGCCGAAACCTTGCGGGCCCAGCGCCATGCTGAAATAAGCGATGGCATCCGTGGCGGATTTTTGCCCGGCCATCAATTTGGTGCGCACCAGCTGGAAATCGAGGCTGTCCGGGATCAGCAGGTAGGGCAGATTGCGCACCCGGTTCTCGATTTCCGCGATGCGGTCGCTGGTAATCGGGTGGTCACGCATATAGTTCGGTGCGTTGTTGTCAATCAAGCGGGTCGACGCTTGCAGCCGTCTCAGGAACTCCGGCATCGCGTGGGTGTTGAAGCCGGATTTTTCCAGAAGCTGCAGGCCGATTCGATCCGCTTCCTCCTCGTTGGCCCGGGTAAAATTAAGCTGTTGTTGTATATTGCCCGCCTGCACGCTGGCGATGGCGGCTTCCGATGCTTGCGGATTGGTGCGTGCGGCAAGTATCGCGAGGGCGATGGCCGCCATCGAGATCATGCCGGTCCCGCGCTGCGCCTCTACCATGCGTTCCAGGTGGTGCTGCGTGACGTGCGAAATTTCGTGGCTCAGCACGGAAGCCAGTTCGGATTCGCTCTGGGTGATCAGTATCAGCCCGATATTCACCCCGATGAAGCCGCCCGGCATGGCAAACGCGTTGACGTTGTAATCGTTGACGGCAAAGAATTCAAAGTCGAGGGCGGGTTCCGGGCTGTTTTCGACCAGCTTGTCGCCGATCTTGTTCAGATAGTCGTCGACCTCGGAATCGTCCAGATATTCCTTGCTGGCACGGATCTGCATCATGGCCTGCTCACCGATCTGGCGAGCCTGTTGCGGGGTGATGGTGGCCTGCGAGACATCGCCCAGATCGGGAAGCCCTTCGCCCAGTGCGCAAAGCGGCAGGCACAATAATAACAGTGTCAATTTTTTCATGGAGACTATGATAGTTGTTTTTGCATGTGGTTCACACCGCATCGAGCATCTTATTGTTTAGAAGTGTATACATGCCGTGTAGACAGCACGATGCAAAATGCGCAGAATTGATATGTTTTGAACCGACCAGTCAGAAAATGGGCAAACCAGGCAGAAAATGGACAAAATTGGCAAATACGAAATAGTCCGTGTGCTCGGTACCGGTGCGACCAGCACAGTGTACCTTGCTGAAGATCCGTTCAACAAGCAGCAGGTCGCCATCAAGTTTTTCGATCTGGGCATGCTGCGCGACCCCAATCGGGCGAAGATTTACCGCAAGCTGTTGATGACCGAGGCATCGCTGGCCGGCAAATTGTCGCATCCCCATATCGCCAAGATTCTGGACGCGGTGATGGAGGACGATTTGAATTACGTGGTGATGGAGTACGTCGAGGGCAGCACGCTTGAGCAATACGCCGAAGTCGATACGCTGCTGCCGATCGGCACCATCGCCGAAATCATCTACAAGTGCTGCAAGGCGCTTGAATACGCCCAGTCCCAGGGGGTGATCCATCGCGACATAAAACCGGCGAATATTTTGTTCCAGGGCGAGTCCGACATCAAGATTTCGGATTTTGGCTCGGCTGCAATCCAGAACCAGCAGACCACCCAGGTCAGCGGGGTGGGTTCGCCCGCATATATGTCCCCGGAGCAAGTCAAGGAGTTGAAGCTGACCCACCAGACGGATATCTATTCCCTGGGCGTCGTGATGTACAAACTGCTGACCGGCAAGCTGCCGTTTGATGCAAGCAATAATTTCAGCATGATCTATCACATCATCAACATCGATCCGCCGCCGCCAAGCATGTTTCGCCCCGAAACTCCGCCCGCGCTGGACGCGATCGTGCTGCGCGCGATGGAAAAGGACACGGCAAAGCGCTACCTGACCTGGCAGGAGTTTGCGAACGATCTGGTCGGCTTCTCGAGCAATTCGGCACCCGCAAAGAGTGAAATACCTGATACGGAAAAGTTCGATACATTGCGCAGCCTGGTGTTTTTCAGGAATTTCAGCGATGCGGAACTCTGGGAAGTGCTGCGCATCAGCGAATGGCGAAAAGTGCCGGAATCCGAGTACATCCTGCGCGACGGGGAAAGCGGCCGCTCCTTCTACATCATGGCCCAGGGCACGGTGCGGGTAGCCAAGCAGGGACGGTTGCTGAGTTTGTTGCATCAGGGCGATTGTTTTGGTGAAATGGCGCACATACTGGAGCGCGACTTCAAACGCAGTACCGACGTGATCGCGAAAAACGATGTGGTGTTGATTGAGATCAATCCGGATGTGCTCAAACATGCCACACCGGAGTGCCGCCTGCAGTTCGGCGATGCCTTTTTGCGTATGCTGGTAAAGCGTTTGTCGGTTGCAAATACACGCATCTCGCATTTGCTGGCGGACCATGATCAAACAGAAAACGAACAGGACAATGCCTAGTGCCATGAACATGAATGGCTTCAGGAACATCACCGTTGCAGAATTGCGGGCGATGATGGAAAAGGGCGGTCTGCGCCTGGTGGATGTGCGTACCGACGCGGAAATTTCTCGCGGAAAGATCCCGCAAGGGGATCCGCTTCCGCTGCATTTGTTGCCGCTGCGCCTGGGCGGGATGGACAGGAATTGCGCTACGGTCTTCTATTGCCAGATGGGTGGGCGTTCCGCCCAGGCGGCGGCCTTTGCCGCGGCCAACGGCTTTAACGAGGTGTATAACCTGCAGGGCGGTATTGCTGCGTGGGCGCAGGCGGGTTTGCCGATTGCGCGATGACCTTCGATGCAGATATGAATACGCGCGGGCTGACATTTCCGCTGTCTTGACTGCGTGCAAAAAAATCGCACTCGCAAATGAACAGCCGGCAGCTACTCGAAATAGCCGCGACCGGCAACGATATGCTGCCATCAACGGACCGGGACGGCGAAGTCGTTATTTACCTGCGCTGCCGTTGTACTTTACCGGCCCAGTTTTTCGCGTTGGGATTGCAACTGGGCCAGCGCCGCCCTGAATTCTTCCATGCGCTTGCGTTCCTGCTCAACGACGGCGGCGGGGGCGCGATCCACAAAGCTGCCGTTGGATAACTTGCCCTGTGCCTTGAGGATCTCGTTTTCCAACCGGGCCATCTCCTTGTCCAGCCGTTCGCGTTCGGCCGGGGCATCGATCTCGACCTTGAGCATCAAGCGGAATGCCCCGACGATGGCCACGGCCGCATCGCCTTCAGGCTGTTCGGCAACGATCTGCACATCGCTGAGCTTTGCCAGACTGCTGATATAGGGTGCGAATGCCTTGAGCGCATTTTCCTCGCCGGCAGCAATGAGCGGCACGCGCTGCGCCGGCGAGAGATTCATCTCGCTGCGGAGTTTGCGGCAGGCGATGATGATTTCCTGCAGCAGCGCGATCTGCTCCATCGCGGATCTGTCTATCCGGGCAGCGTCGGATTCAGGATATGCCTGCAGCATGATGGAAACAGCTCCCCCCGTCCTTTCCTTTCCGTTTGACGGGACCTTTCCGGCCAGCGGCGCCACGCTTTGCCACAATTCTTCGGTGATGAACGGAATGATCGGATGTGCCAGACGCAGAATGGTTTCAAGCACGCGCACCAGTGTGCGCCGGGTGGTCCGTTGCCGGACCGGAGTTTCAATTGCGATCTGCACTTTGGCCAGTTCCACATACCAGTCGCAGTAGGCATTCCACACCAGTTCGTAAACCGTGCGGGCGGCCAAGTCGAAACGGTAATCGGCAAAGTGTTGCGCCATTTCCGCTTCGGCCTGCTGCAGCACACCGATCATCCATTTGTCGGCATCAGAAAATTCCAGCGGCAGACTTTCATCCAGGCCGGCATCCTGTCCTTCGCAGTTCATCAGCACGAACCGTGTGGCGTTCCACAGCTTGTTGCAGAAATTGCGATATCCCTCGCAGCGCTGCATGTCGAACTTGATGTCGCGTCCGGGCGAGGCCAGCGAAGCAAACGTGAATCGCAGCGCATCGGTGCCGAAGGCGGGAATGCCCTGGGGGAACTCCTTGCGCGTGCGCTTCTCGATTTTCGGTGCGTCATTCGGGTTCATCAATCCGGTGGTGCGCTTCTTCACCAGTTCCTCGATGCCGATGCCGTCGATCAGGTCGATCGGGTCGAGCACGTTGCCCTTGGACTTGGACATCTTGTGGCCTTCCGCATCGCGGATCAGGCCGTGCACATACACATCCCGGAACGGGATCTTGCCGGTGATGTGCTTGGTCATCATCACCATGCGTGCCACCCAGAAAAAGATGATGTCGAAGCCGGTCACCAGCACCGAGGAAGGAAGATATTTCTGCAGGTAAGGATTCCCCGCGTCTTTGCCTGTGTCGCCGGTCCAGTCAAGCGTGGAGAACGGCCAAAGCGCCGAGGAGAACCAGGTATCGAGCACATCGGCATCCCGGTGGAGCTGTCCGGCGTAACCCGCCGCATCGGCCAGATGGCGCGCTTCGGCTTCGTCGTGCGCAACGAATACTTCACCGTTCACGCCGTACCATGCAGGTATCTGATGTCCCCACCACAATTGGCGCGAGATGCACCAGTCCTGGATGTTGTTCAGCCACTGGTTGTAGGTGTTTACCCAGTTTTCCGGGTGGAACCTGATCTCCCCGGACGCGACGCATTCCAGCGCCTGCTCGGTGATGCTCTTTCCTTCGTGACCCGGCTTGCTCATTGCGACGAACCACTGGTCGGTGAGCATGGGTTCGATGATCACATGGGTGCGGTCGCCGCGCGGCACCTTGAGTTTGTGCTTTTCCGTCCTTTCCAGCAGGCCGGCAGCGTCCAGATCAGAAACGATCTGCTTGCGAGCATCAAAACGGTCGAGACCTTGATACGCTTCTGGAATGAATTGCTCAGTTAGAGTTACCGGGCCTTGATCTGACCATCTTATTCCGCCTTCTGACGTTGCTTTGTGCCTAAAAGTGAAATCGTCAAGTATATCCTTGCCTTTGATTCGTCCATCTAGTGTGAAAATGGAGATCGGCGTCAGCTTGTGCCGGTGTCCCACCGCATAGTCGTTGAAGTCATGCGCAGGCGTGACCTTCACCACGCCGGTGCCGAATTCCCTGTCCACATAATCGTCGGCGATGATGGGTATGTCGCGCCCGCACAGCGGCAGTTTTACCTGCTTGCCGATCAGGTGCTGGTAGCGTTCGTCTTCCGGATGCACCATCACCGCGACGTCGCCCAGCATGGTCTCGGGACGGGTAGTGGCAACGGTGAGGTGGGACAGGCCACGAACGCTGTCTTTCTCGACCAGCGGATAGCGGATGTGCCACATGAAACCGTCTTCTTCCTCCTGCACCACTTCCAGATCGGACACGGCGGTGTGCAGTTTGGGGTCCCAGTTGACCAGCCGCTTGCCCCGATAGATCAGGCCTTCGTTGTACAGGCGCACAAAGGTTTCGGTTACGGAGCGTGACAAGCCTTCATCCATCGTGAAGCGTTCGCGCGACCAGTCAGGCGAAGTGCCCAGGCGGCGCATCTGGCGCGTGATGGTGTCGCCGGAATATTTTTTCCACTCCCAGACCTTTTCGATGAATTTATCGCGTCCCAGGTCGTGGCGCGACACGCCCTGCGCATCGAGCTGGCGCTCGACCACGATCTGAGTCGCGATTCCGGCGTGGTCGGTGCCCGGCTGCCACAGGGTGTTCTCGCCCTTCATGCGGTGATAGCGGGTCAGCGCGTCCATCAGTGTCTGGTTGAAGCCATGCCCCATATGCAGCGTGCCCGTGACGTTGGGCGGGGGAAGCAGGATGCAGAATGATTCGGATTTGTTCGGGTCTAATCCGGCCTTGAAGTAACCGGAATTTTCCCATTCGGGGTACCAGCGCGATTCGATGTGTTTTGGTTCAAAACTTTTTTCGAGTTCCATTGTACGAGGTCGGGGCTGACTGCCGGTACCGGGCTATTCATAAGGGCCGCGATTATACCAAAGGCGGACAGTTCGCTAACGGCTTAAGCTTGCGCGATGCCAGCGGCAGAATGCGGTGGCGGGGATACCTGAACCGCTGCCGGGGATTGCGGTGGTCAGCGGGAATCGAGATACGCGCTCATCGCGTCCCGCAACAATTCAGGCAGTTCGCCCCTGAGTTCGCCAAGAGCCCGATCGATGGCCTGGCGTTGCAATTGCTCGAGTTGCAGGCCGAGCTTTTGCGTGAACAAGATCTCGATGCGAGTTTCGAGCTGGCGCAGAAGCTGCTGCGTCTCATGTTCGTTCAGTGCCCGGGAAGGATTTCTTTCAGATTCGGCAACTACCTCGGTCAGCATCGGCAGGCTGTTCAGTGCCGACTGGTCCAAACTTGCGGCATTCGTGGATGGACCGGCGGGGGTAACGCCATTCGGTTGCTTGCCGGGTTGTTTGCCAGTTTGTTTGATCGGGGTCACGAATTTCGGGCCTTAGACAGGTCAACATGGTGGAGCTCATAGCCGCGGTCGCGATAGAACTTGAAGCGTTCGCGTCCCTTGCGGCTGTCTTCCTCTTCGCCGCCGATGATCTCGATGACGCGCTCAAAGCGGCTGAAGAATGGCATGCATTCATCATGCAGGTTGATCAGCAAGTCATGATGGGGAAATTTATCGCCGCCGTGATCAAGTATCACCGGCCACTCGTACAGGTCCCCCGTTATGTGCCCGGATGCGGCGGCATCGCTGCGGCAGTGGGGTATAAAGGCGCTGGGCGGGTAATGCCAGAGCAGTTTATCCAATGCATCCGCGGTCGAGATGTCAGGAATACTGATGACCGTGCATAGGCCGCTTTGCATGGCTTTCTGGCTCAACTGGCAAACTGTGCGAAGTTTGTCCGGCGAGCCGGTGTAAAAATCCACTTTGGTCATGACGTTTGCGCCGTTATTTTGCGGCTTGTGCGCGATTGATCAGATATTGGGCAAGCAAAGGTACCGGGCGCCCCGTTGCGCCTTTTTCCTTGCCCGATTTCCAGGCGGTGCCGGCGATGTCCAGATGCGCCCAGCGATAATCCTTGGCAAAGCGCAACAGGAAACAAGCGGCGGTGATGCTGCCGGCCGCCCGCCCGCCGATGTTCTGCATATCGGCAAAGTTGCTGTCCAGCTGTTGCTGATAGTCATCCCACAGCGGCATCTGCCAAGCGCGGTCGTATGAATAATCGCCCGCATCCAGCAATTCCCGGGCAAGCTTGTCATCGTTGCTGTACAGCCCGGAGGCGACATGTCCGAGCGCGATGACGCATGCACCGGTCAGGGTGGCGATATCGACCACCGTGTCAGGATCGAAGCGCGCGGTATAGGTGAGCGCGTCGCACAGGATCAGGCGGCCTTCCGCATCCGTGTTGAGTATTTCGATGGTCTGGCCCGACATGCTCTTGACGATATCGCCTGGTTTGCTGGCCGCGCCGTCCGGCATGTTTTCGCAACACGGGATCACCGCGACCACATTCAGGTTCAACCCCATTTCGGCGATCGCCTGCATGGTGCCGAGCACACTTGCGGCACCGCACATGTCGTATTTCATTTCGTCCATTTCCGCGCCCGGCTTCAGCGATATGCCTCCGCTGTCGAAGGTGATGCCTTTGCCGACCAGCACGATCGGCTTGTGCTTCTTGTTGCCTCCGTGGTATTCGAGCGTCATCAGCTTGGCCGGCTGGCGGCTGCCGCGGGTAACGGACAGCAATGAAAGCATGCCCAGCTTCAGCATATCCTTTTCCTCGAGGATGGTTGCCTTGAGTTTGTGGTTTTTGGCCAGTGTTTTGGCCTGCTCGGCCAGATAGGTCGGCGTGCAGATGTTGCCGGGCAGATTGCCCAGATCCTTGGTCAATTTCATGCCGTGAGCGATTGCGATAGCCTGGCCGAGCGCTGTTTGTGCCGCACTTGCGGGCTTGCTGTTACAGCCGAGCAGGATCTTGCGCAGCGCCGGCGCATCGGCGGGCTTGCTCTTGAGCTGGTCACTGCGGTAAACGGACGCGGCGGCGATCAGCACCGTTTGCATCACGTTCCATGCTTCATCGCGGCCCTTGACGGGCAGGTCGGTGAGATACAGCGCGGCATCTTTGCAGGCCGTCTTTTGCAGCGCGCCCATGGTGGAACGCAACACATCGAGGAACTGTTTGCTCGCGAATTCATTGGCCTTGCCGAGACCGACCAGCATAACGCGGTCCGCAGCGATGTTGGCAACATGATGCAGCGTCAGGGTAGTGCCAGCCTTACCATTCATGTCGCCGCGCGCGACAAGATCGCTCAATTGGTGTGCGGCTGTCTTGTCCAGCAACTGTGCCGGTGCAGAGAGTTTGCCGCTTTCATACACGCCAACCACCACGCAGCCACAGCGCTGCTTTTCCGGACTGCTTTGTTTTATGCTAAATTCCACGAGTTGCTCCTTTTTGAAATCATCATTCCTAGATGCCCGATTATCCGCAAACTTATCGTATAAAGTCAAAGCCATCGCATACTGGGATCTTTCACCGTGCCTTGGTCAGCGAGTTCGCCAGCAACGGATTGCTGGTATTCGCTGTGTTGCTGGGCATTATAGTGATCAGCCAGTTGATACGCCTGTTAAGCGAAGCGGTCAGCGGCCTGATCGCGGTTGACGGGGTGATGGCACTGTTGGGGTTCAGCGCCATGAACTACCTGCCGGTGCTACTGTCGATCAGTCTGTTCATTTCCATTCTGCTTACCTTGTCACGGTCTTATCGGGACAGCGAAATGGTTGTGTGGTTTTGTTCCGGAATCGGGCTGACGAGATGGATACGTCCGGTGCTTTGGTATGCCTTGCCGGTGGTCGGCCTGATCGCATTGCTCAGCCTGGTGCTGTCACCCTGGTCACTACGCAAGGCTGATGAGTTCAAGACCAAACTGGAAAGCCGTGATGATGTCACGGCTGCGACGCCGGGATTGTTCCGGGAGTCCAGGCAGGCCGACAGGGTGTATTTCATCGATAACGTCGATGCGGGATCCAACCGTGTCGGCAACATATTTGTGCAATCCGAACAAAATGGGAAACTCGGCACCATGGTGGCGAAGCAGGGTTTGCAGGAGACTTTTCCGAACGGCGATCGCTTTCTGGTGTTGCTCAATGGCACCCGCTATGAAGGTACGCCCGGCCGGCGAGATTATCGCATCGTCGAATTCGAGCGTTATGCGATGCGTATTGATGCGGCTCCCGTCAAACAGGCGGAGCCCCAGGTGCGCAGCATGACGACACTTGAGTTATGGCGCAATCCGACAACATGGAATCTCTCTGAACTGGAATGGAGGATAGGATTGCCAATCAGCGCAGCGGTACTCGCTTTGCTTGCGATTCCCCTCGGTTATGTCAATCCGCGTGCCGGCCGATCGCTCAATCTGATCATGGCGATCATTCTGTATATGATTTATAACAACATGATCAGTGTCACCAATACCTGGGTAGGGCAGGGCAAGTTGTCGCCCGGAATCGGCCTGTGGGCCATCCATGTGTTAATGGTGGCGGTAACTGTGATGATGTTCCATCGCCGCATGACATTGTTTTCATTGCGCAGGCGGCTGAAGAATGCTCAGCAGCAGGCGGACACTGCTGCGCCCGGCTTGCCTCCTCATGCGACGATTGAAACGGTTACCCCAACTCCCTCCGGGAGCGAAAGAGGAAGCGATGAGCGGAGCTAGGAGTATGAGTTTGCTGACCCGCTACCTCGGTCGAGAGATATACCTCAGTATCGGACTGGTGTTTCTTGCCCTTATCTTGTTGTTTTCTTTTCTGGATTTGATCCATGAGTTGAATGCGATGGGGCAGGGACAGTATAACTTGGGTTATGTGCTGCTGTTCGTGATGCTGACTATTCCCGGGCATATCTACGAGCTATTTCCGGTGGCGGTTCTGATCGGTACCATTGTCGCACTGGTGCAAATGTCGGCCAGTTCGGAGCTGACGGTTTTTCGATCTTCCGGTGCATCGATTCTGCAGATGGTTGGCGCACTCTTCAAAATTGCCTTGCCACTGGTGCTGTTGAGTTTTGTTTGCGGTGAATTTCTGGCGCCACCGAGTGAGAAAATGGCGCAGGAATTACGTCTTAAGGCTCAACACGCCCAAATTTCGTTGAAAGAATTTCGTTCCGGAGTGTGGGTCAAGGACGAGCTCAGCTTCGTGAATGTGAAGAACGTGATGCCTGATACAAGTTTGTTGAATATCGAGATTTACAAATTTGACCAAACCTACCATTTGCAATCGATCACCAGTGCCAAGCGGGCAACGTTTATCGATGACGGACGTTGGCAGCTTGAAGACGTATTGGAGACCCGGTTCAGCAAAGACGGCACGAGCATCGATGTTCAGCCGTTGCAGGAATGGCATTCGGCGTTGAATCCGGGCATTTTCAGCGTGCTGTTGGTTGTTCCCGAGCAGATGTCGGCTTGGGATCTCTACCAATATACCGAACATCTTCGCGACAACCACCAAAGAAGCGCGCGCTACGAAATCGCGATGTGGAACAAGCTGGTTTATCCATTTTCATTGCTGGTGATGATGCTGCTGGCATTGCCATTTGCGTCATATCATCGGCGAGCGGGAGGTGTAGGTTCGATGATATTCGTGGGTATTGTATTGGGCTTGCTGTTTCACTTTGCCGGGCAGCTATTTGCCAGCTTGGGTGCGCTCAACAACTGGCAGCCTGTCCTTAGCGCAACGGCTATGACAGGGCTGTTCTTGTTGCTTGCGGTGGGCATGCTCTGGTGGACGGAAAGACGCTAGCCCTTAATGATTGGCTGTCGTCTTTGGGGGAACCCCGCTGGCTGGCTGCTGTAATTTTCTTGCTTGTTCGGCTTTGAGATTCTGCATTATTTTCTCACGTTCTTTTGCAGGCAGATTTTTGAAAGCGCGATATCTTTTACGAGCTGTCTCACGCTGTTCCGGGGTAAGTTCACTCCATTTTTGCAGGCGGTCATGATAGCGTTGCTTTTGTTCCGGCGTCATCTGCGGATAGTGTTTGGCGGTTTCGAGCAGGCGGTTCCGCTGTATCACGGGTAGGATATCCCATTGCCCCACCATGGGGGCAAGTGCTTCGCGCTGGATTGGAGTGAGGGAGCGCCAAGACGGCGCTGCTGCGCTGCAAGGGGAACTGGTCAGACTCAACATCAATAACAAAGCAGCAACAATGGGGCCATGAATTTTAAGACGAACAAAACTTCTCATTTGCCACTTAATTCCAGATGATTAGTTTACATAAACCTCGATTGGCAGGTCCCCGGTCAAAATTGCCACATCCGTCTCATCAATTTGCTGCTCTTGAACGTGTTGCCAGTAACCTGTTCCTGCCAAGAGAATGGCGATAAGCAAACCAGCCGCTACCCAAGGTATGGCAGCGTGCGGGATCATTCGGTCGAACCAATGGACTGACGTATGCGCGGAGGCTGAAGCAAGCTTTAAACCGGGAGCGCGAACGGAATGTTTTTTTAGGGCATTCTGACGCGCACTCGCCAATGTGGACAAAGTCGCACCATCCAAGCCTTGGGTGCTTTTTATCAACAGTTGTATGACGTTAGCGGGATTTAATTCGTTCATCATGTCAGTTCCACTCCTTTTGCCTTAAGCGAGACCGCAAGCGCATGTACGGCACGCGAGCAGTGTGTTTTTACACTGCCTTCGGTGCATCCCATCACCGCAGCCGTCTCGGTTGTATCCATTCCCTCCCAGTAACGCAGCAGGAAGGCTTCGCGTTGACGTGGAGGCAGTTTGCCAAGCGCTTGCTCGACTAACGCAATGGTTTGCCTCTGCTGCAAAGATTCGTCAGGTACAAGGGGCGAGGTTGAGTTTTCGCTGTCTTGAAGCACGTCCAGCGGGTCGATCTCTTCGTCATCGTTTTTGGGCTGCAATGCTGAAAACAGTGTTATCCAGGATGACCGGACTTTCTGTCGGCGATAATGATCGCGTATGGTATTTTGCAGGATACGCTGGAACAACATTGGCAGTTCTTCAACCGGCTTGCCGCCATAGTTTTCAGCCAGTTTAAGCATCGAGTCCTGGACGATATCCAGGGCGGTGTGATCGTCGTGCACAGCGAATACCGCATGTTTGAATGCGCGCCGCTCGACATTGCTGAGAAAATCGTTTAATTCAGCGGAAGTGCACAAGTTTTATGATCCTTTGGCAGGCCGTGATGGTAGCAAATTGCATCGCAATCCGCTCGAAACCATGTTAACAGAACGGCAATGGTTGACCAAAACGTTGCCAACCTTTATCTTACGCGGTTCTATTTCGTTTAAATATAAGGTGTTTGTAATGGAGTTGACCGGTGCGGAAATCACTATCCGCTGTTTGCAGAAAGAGGAGGTCGAATACATATTCGGCTATCCTGGCGGGGCGGTGCTGCATATTTATGATGCATTGTTTCAGCAGGATATTGTCAAGCACATTCTGGTTCGTCATGAGCAAGCAGCCATACATGCCGCCGACGGCTATGCCCGATCATCCGAGAAAGTGGGCGTGGCATTGGTCACCTCCGGTCCGGGTATAACCAATGCGGTTACGGGTATCGCCACCGCCTATATGGATTCGATCCCGATGGTGGTGATTAGCGGCCAGGTCCCAAGTTTTGCAATTGGAGAAGATGCCTTCCAGGAAGTGGATGCGGTCGGTATAACCCGCCCCTGTGTGAAGCACAATTTCCTGATCAAGGACGTGAAGGATATTGCGCCGACCATCAAGAAGGCGTTTTATCTGGCTAAATCCGGGCGTCCGGGGCCGGTCCTGGTGGATATCCCGAAAGATATTTCAAATCAGAAAACCGAGTTTGTCTATCCGGACAGCGTCAACATCCGTTCATACAATCCGGTCGGCAAGGGAGACATCGCGCAAATCAGGCGCGCTGTGCAATTGCTGCTGGAAGCCAAGCGCCCGATGATATACAGCGGCGGCGGCGTGGTGCTGTCTGGTGCTTCTTCCGAACTGACCGATCTGGTGCGAATGCTCGGTTTCCCCTGCACCAATACGCTGATGGGTTTGGGCGCCTATCCCGCCACAGACAGGCAGTTCGTCGGTATGCCGGGCATGCATGGCACCTACGAAGCATGCATGGCCATGCAGTATTGCGACGTGTTATTGGCGGTCGGTGCGCGCTTTGACGATCGTGTGGTTGGCAACGTCGAACATTTTGCACAGGTGCCGCGCAAAATCATCCACATCGATATCGATCCTTCTTCGATTGCCAAACGTGTCAAGGTCGATGTGCCGGTGGTCGGCGATCTGAAATTGGTACTGGAACAGATGCTGGGCGAATTGCGCAACACCAAGCAAAAAACCAATGCTTCGGACTTGGCGGCATGGTGGAAGCAGGTGGAAGAGTGGCGCACAAAGGGTGGCGGACTGCGCTACAAGAATTCCACCGAGATCATAAAGCCGCAATTCGTTATCGAAAAACTCTACGAGATCACACACGGCGATGCCTTCGTCACATCGGATGTCGGCCAGCATCAGATGTGGGCGGCACAGTATTACAAATTCAACAAGCCGCGCCGCTGGATCAATTCAGGCGGCCTGGGGACGATGGGCTTCGGCTTGCCAGCCGCGATGGGCGTGCAATTGATCAACCCGGGTGCGACGGTGGCCTGCGTGACGGGCGAAGGCAGTATCCAGATGAACATACAGGAACTATCCACCTGCAAGCAATTCCATCTGCCGATCAAGGTGCTGTCGTTGAATAACCGGTATCTGGGGATGGTGCGGCAGTGGCAGGAATTTTTCCATGGTAACCGTTACTCGGAATCATACATGGATGCGTTGCCTGATTTTGTTAAATTGGCCGAAGCCTATGGGCATGTCGGGATACGGATCGACAAGCCAGCCGACGTGGAACCTGCACTTAAGGAAGCTTTTGCACGCAAGAATGATCTGGTATTCATGGATTTTCAGACCGACCCGACTGAAAACGTATTTCCGATGGTGCCGGGCGGCAAGGGCTTGTCTGAAGTGATCTTGTCGGAGGACCTGTAATGCGGCATATCATTTCTCTGCTGATGGAAAACGAGGCGGGCGCCTTGTCGCGTGTTGCCGGACTGTTTTCGGCGCGCGGTTATAACATCGAATCGCTTGCAGTCGCCCCGACGGAAGACCCGACCCTGTCGCGCATGACCATCGTCACCAGCGGCTCGGATGCGGTCATCGAACAAATCAACAAACAACTGAACAAATTGATCGATGTGGCGGCGGTGATGGATCTGAGCGAGGGAGAGCATCTCGAACGAGAACTGATGCTGGTCAAGGTTCGCGCTGATGCTGCCAAGCGTGACGAATTGAAGCGCATCACCGATTCCTTTCAGGGCCGTGTCATAGACATTTCGGATCGCACTTTCACCGTCGAACTGAGCGATTCCTGTGCCAGATTGGATGAATTCCTGCAAGCGATTGGCCATGACCTGATTCTCGAAACGGTCCGAACCGGTGCTTCGGGTATCGGTCGGGGCGAACGGATTTTGAAACTTTAATTTTCTAAATAAGAGGGCAATATGAAAGTTTATTACGACAAGGATGCGGACCTTTCCCTGATCAAAGGCAGACAAGTAACGATCATCGGCTACGGCTCACAGGGCCATGCCCATGCACAGAATCTCAAGGAATCCGGGGTGAATGTCACCGTCGGCCTGCGCAAAAACGGTGTCTCCTGGAAGAAAGCGGAGGGCGTCGGCCTCAACGTCGCCGAAGTGGCTGCCGCTGTGAAAGGCGCCGATGTGGTAATGATGCTGTTGCCCGACGAGAACATTCCGGATGTATACAATTCGGAAGTTGCACCGAATATGAAGGCTGGTGCAGCGCTGGCCTTCGCACACGGCTTCAACGTGCACTACAACCAGGTCGTGCCGCGTGCAGATGTGGATGTCATCATGATTGCGCCGAAAGGGCCGGGACACACCGTACGCTCTGAATATCTGAAGGGCGGTGGGGTGCCGACCCTGATCGCGGTGTATCAGGACAAGTCAGGCAAGGCCAAGGATATCGCGCTGTCATACGCGGCGGCCAATGGCGGCACCAAGGGTGGTGTGATCGAAACCAATTTTCGCGAAGAGACCGAGACCGACCTGTTCGGCGAACAGGCCGTACTGTGCGGAGGTGCGGTGGAGCTGGTCAAGGCAGGATTTGAAACCCTGACCGAAGCGGGTTACGCGCCGGAGATGGCCTATTTCGAATGCCTGCACGAATTGAAGCTGATCGTCGACCTGATGTATGAGGGCGGCATTGCCAATATGAATTATTCGATATCCAACAATGCCGAATACGGCGAGTATGTGACCGGCCATCGCGTGATCGGTGATCAGGCGCGTTCCGCGATGAAGGAATGCCTGAAGAACATCCAGAATGGCGCCTATGCGAAACAGTTCATTCTGGAAGGTCGCACCAACTATCCTGAAATGACCGCGCGCAGGCGCTTGACTGCGGAGCATCCTATCGAAAAAGTCGGCGGACAGCTTCGCGCAATGATGCCTTGGATCAGCAAGAACAAATTGGTCGATCAATCGAAAAACTAGACATAAGTTGAAACGCAAGTTGTTGGCCGGGTAGCTTCTCACTTCCCGGCTCAGCAACCGGTTCGCGACTTGCGACTTTAAACTCGGCCAATGGATCATCCTCACAACAACTTTATCTGCGTTAACAGCTCATTCCCGAGCATCTCTACTGATGTGAACGAGATACCCGGCATCGGGGACGGTTTGTCTAAAGCCACGACAGTCTTGGCAATGCTGTCCCAAAAGGGTTAGTCTAGGCGCATGGACGAATACGAAACTCGGAAATCGATGAATCTGCGCAAGCGCGGAATTTATCTGTTGCCCAACCTGTTCACAACCGGAGCGCTGTTCGCCGGATTTTACGCAATTGTTCAGGCGATGAACGCTCATTTTGAACATTCTGCAGTGGCCATTTTTATTGCCATGGTGTTGGATGGACTGGATGGGCGCGTCGCGCGCATGACGCGTACGCAAAGCGAGTTTGGCGCGGAATACGATAGCCTGTCCGATATGGTTTCCTTTGGTGTGGCCCCTTCACTGGTGGTATACGAATGGGCTTTGAAAGGGTTGGGTAAATGGGGCTGGTTCGCTGCGTTCATCTATTGTGCAGCGACAGCGCTGAGATTGGCGCGCTTCAACACCAATATCGATGTGGTGGACAAACGCTATTTCCAGGGACTGCCCAGCCCGGCTGCGGCAGCGCTCATTGCCGGTTTTGTCTGGGTGATGCATGACTATGACGTCAGCGGCGATTCCATACATTGGTATGCGGCTACACTTGCCGTGTTTGCCGGGTTGACCATGGTCAGCAACCTGCCGTTCTACAGCTTCAAGGATTTCAACATGCGAAAAAGTGTCCCGTTTGTGGCAATTCTTCTGGCCGCACTGTTTTTCATCTTTATTTCCAGTTATCCGCCCGGAGTGTTGTTCGGGCTCTTCCTGAGTTACTCATTATCCGGATATGTGATGTGGATATGGCGGAGAAGGCACAAAAAAACGCCTATTGCATGAGCCGTTAAAAATGGTTATATTGGTATGATGGATTTTTCTACCCACATTGCAAGACTCCACTCCACGTTCAGCCTGATGGCTGCGCTGCTGCTGCGCAGCGCGCGCTAATCATATACCCCTACAAGTATTAAAAACGCGCGGTAACCTTGGCGGTTCCGCAGGCTGAATCTATTTTGCAATGGAGATGAACATGAATGACAAATTGATAATTTTTGATACCACCTTGCGCGACGGCGAGCAGAGTCCCGGCGCGGCGATGACCAGGGAAATGAAAATCCGCATCGCCCGCCAACTGGAAAAATTGGGCGTCGATATCATCGAGGCCGGTTTTGCGGCGGCCAGTCCGGGTGATTTTGCGGCAGTCAGGGCGGTTGCAGAGATCGTAAAGGAATCCACCGTGTGTTCGCTGGCGCGCGCGACTGAGAATGACGTGCGCCGTGCCGGTGAGGCTATCCAGCCGGCCAAGTCCGGACGCATCCACACTTTCATCGCCACCAGTCCGATCCATATGCAGCATAAGTTGCGCATGAGCGAGGATCAGGTGGTTGAGCGCGCGGTGAGCGCGGTGAAATGGGCGCTGGAATATACGGATGATGTCGAGTTCTCTGCCGAGGATGCGGTGCGTTCAGACATGGATTTTTTGGTGCGGGTGTTCGATGCGGTGATACAGGCCGGAGCCACGACGCTGAATGTCCCTGATACGGTGGGTTATTCCATTCCGGCGGCATGGGGCGAACGCATCAGGCAGTTGATAGCTCGCGTTCCGAACTCCGGCAAAGTCATCTGGTCCACGCATTGCCATAACGATCTGGGGTTGGCTGTGGCGAATTCCCTTTCCGCGGTGATGAACGGAGCGCGCCAGGTCGAGTGCACCATCAACGGACTCGGCGAGCGTGCCGGCAATGCTTCGCTGGAAGAAATCGTGATGGCGGTGAAGACACGCCGGGACATATTCAACCTTGATACGCGCATCGATACCACGCAAATCGTGCCAACTTCCAAGCTGGTTTCCAGCATCACCGGCTATCCGGTGCAACCGAACAAGGCAATCGTTGGTGCAAATGCATTCGCGCACGAGTCCGGCATTCATCAGGATGGTGTGCTCAAGCATCGCGAGACCTACGAAATCATGCGCGCCGAAGATGTGGGATGGAACGCCAATAAATTGACCTTGGGCAAGCTTTCCGGGCGCAACGCTTTGCGCCAGCGCTTTGCCGCGCTGAATATCGAATTCCCGTCTGAAGAAGCGTTTAATGCAGTTTTTCAGCGTTTCAAGGAACTGGCTGATCGAAAAAATGAAATTTTCGACGAAGATTTGCAGGCATTGGTCAGCGATGAAGCGGTGTCACAAATCAGCGAGCACTATCGCCTGGTGGCCATGGGCGCACATTCTGAAACCGGAGTGCTGCCGGTGGCGCGTGTCGTGATGAGCATAGACGGCAAGGAGTATCAATCTGATGCGCAAGGAGGCGGGCCGGTGGATGCAACTTTCAAGGCGATAGAACAAGTCGTCAACAGCGGTACCGATCTGCAATTGTATTCGGTGAACAACATTACCAGCGGGACTGATGCGCAGGGCGAAGTGACGGTTCGTCTGTCCAAAAACGGGCGCATCGTCAACGGGCAGGGCGCCGATACCGATATCGTGGTCGCGTCCGCCAAGGCCTATCTCAACGCACTGAACAAATTGCAAAGCAAACTCGAGCGGGCGCATCCTCAGCTCTGAAATTGAACCCGGGCGGAGTGTGTGGACTATGCCTGTGCCCGGTTCAAATGTGCCGGAAGAACGCTTGCTTGCATTGCCTGATTTTTCGGACCGCATTAACCTCAGTATTTTCCAAACTGGAAATGAGTCTGAACGAAGGTTTGTGGATCTGAGTATCTGAATCTTGTTCTGACTCGGTCGGGTTGATAAATTCTTGTTTGTTCTGCCTTGCTGTTTTACCCATCAAGCCTGTTTCCTTGTTGCAGCAGAGATCGCGTGAAACAGTTTCCTTCTTGCATTGTTCAGCGCCAAGGCAGCGTCATTGTCGCTCATCTCTGATGCCTGTGCATCCAGTAGCTCAAAGGTGATGTCCGGCTTGAGATACTCACTGGCATTGGGCAAGGATTTCAGCTTCTCATAGGGGGTCTTCATCTCCTCGTAGCGATAGCGTTTGCGCTCCTTCCCTTTGGCATCGGTGATCGTTTCCGGGAAGAAACAAGGTCGGTGGAAGTTGACGTATGGGTTGAGGAAGTCGGCACAGAAAGCATTGACCAGACTGGCGCAGTGTTGCGGGATATGGGCATAGCCCAGATGCTTTCGCACCACCGCGCCGTTCTTGGATTCCGCCAATGCGTTGTCGTTGGAATGCCGCGGCCGTGATTTGGTGAATTCAACCCGCAACTTCTCCAGCAGCGCGGCTACTTGGTAGTTGATGTACTCTTTGCCGTTATCCGCGTGGAATCCCAGGATGACAAACGGAAATCCATCCAGCAACTGCCCAATGACCGGCAGCAGGTAAGCCTCGCTGATCTTCTCGCAGGTGGCGACCAGCTGAAACTGGGTTACACAGTCCACTGCGTTGATGTGATACACCCCTTTTGCCCCGTCCTGGTCGCCTTGGTGCACGCTGTCGATGCGGATGTAGCCCGGCATCCCATTGGGCTGGGGTGCGCGACGCTGGCCGATGGGTAATCCGGTTGGCCGGGTCTTGGTCCAATGCCGCCGCTTGTTCTGGTACTGTTTCTCACCCCGTAGGTTGTACAGATGTGAAACCGAGATTCCCGCCAGACGCTCGAAGCGCGCATCACCGAACACAAGTAAAGCGCGCTCCATCAGCTTCTTGGTGGCAGGGCCGGACAGTGTGCCATGCAGCGCATCGATCTCGGCCAACAAGGCCACGTCCGTGGCGGTGAAGCGGCCGGTGAAGCCGTGCTGGGGCGTAACTTGTCGTTTCGACAACTTCCCGTCCCGGCGGTATCGCCGCACCAGCCGGGTTACTTGTTGCCGTGACAGGCCAGTCATGCGCTCCAGATAGCGCAGCAACACGCCCTTGTCGGCTTTGCCGTGCGGTGAATAGCCAAACCGCTTGAGCACACGCTCGATAAATGAATTGCGTTCCGCCTTGGGAACTTTGAAGGCCACCTCCGTCGTGCCGTCCAAGAATGCCCTGACCTGCGCCAGGGTTTGCAGCCGCGCTTCTTCCATGTCGATCACCATGCATCGCATCATGACCGATTCAGAACTTTAGCCGTTCAGACTCATTTCTCGTTGGAAATACGACCCGCCTTCAGACTCATTTCATATTGGAAGAGGCTACCTCTTTACGATAAATTTAAACAAGGTTTATAATGTTCCCTCGGTGTCCGGAACGGTGTTGGCATCGAGTTTTCTTGAAGCGTGGATCAGAATCGGTCGGCTGGCATCGATAAGGGTTCTATTTATAAGTGCGGGGCTGCTGTAATGTCCCAATTAATTCTTAACAACCAAGGAGCATAAAATGGAAGGTGTAGCGATTTTCTTTGTTTGCATGTTTCTCCTTACCGGACTGATCATTGTTATGGATGATGCGCAATGGAACAGAAAGAAATAAACGAGCTGAATTCATCGCGGCAATTTAAACGGTAATTCTGGATTTTATTCCGGGATTTCAATAATTCGGGCTAGCTTGCAAGTAATTGATTGTATAGAATTACGGCTTATAATTTGACTGGCCTGGACGTTGTTTCCTTATGGGATTGCTTTTCAAGGGGTTGGCACAGAATGCCAGCCCTTTTTTATTTGTTGATGAAATGCGCTGGCGAGCTCAGGTACGTTGAGTTTGGCTGGTTGAGAATGGACAAGTGATCTATGCTGCAAAACGTACGTTAGAATTATCTCCTCACATGAAAGGCATCCACCATGAACAAACACCTATCATTGCTATTTGTATTGGCCTGTTTTGTTCAACCTGTCTGGGCTGCCGACATCAATAATCTCACAAATCTTACACAACCCGAGTTCAGGGATTTCGCGGATGACCTGGGGGCGGCGCTTAGTTACAAGCCCGTCACACCAACAGCACCATTGGGGGTAACCGGCTTTGATATCGGCTTGGAAGCAACCTCGACCAAAATCAGGAATCTGGATCGGGCCACCAGCAGTTCCTCGACTGATCTGGTCGTGCCAAAATTGCACGTCTACAAGGGATTACCGCTCGGCTTCGATATCGCCGCATTCTACTCTGCCGTGCCCTCCAGCAATATCAAGCTGTATGGGTGGGAATTGCGCTACGCGATACTTGATGGCGGTATCGCCGAGCCCGCGGTTGGCATTCGTGGCGCTATGACCAAACTGACCGGCGTGAGTCAAATGGACCTGAATACGAAAAGCCTGGATATGTCGATTTCCAAAGGCTTCGCGATATTCACCCCGTATGCGGGGATAGGAACGGTCTGGGTCGACAGCACGCCCAATGGAATTCCAACCTTGACCAAGGTATCGGACCGCGAGAACAAAGTCTTTGCAGGCGGCAACCTCAACCTTGGGGTCGCCAATGTTGCCTTGGAATATGACAAGACGGGCTCGGCACCATCTTATAGTGCGAAACTGGGTTTTCGCTTCTGACGGGTTTGTTTCTGGCAGGTTTAAATGGGCGGTTAAGACCAAAGGGCGGTCTCAGCCGCCTATTTTTGATGAGGCCAGCGCACCCAGCGAAGGTTCGGTTATGGTTTCAGGGAAATCCACCCGCCAAATCGTTTCATTATTGCGCACATCTATCCCATCGCAATCAAATCCGAAGGCTCTTATCCCCGCGGCATCGCCGCCGTCCTGGAGTTGCACCATCTGTTGCAACACGTCTTGGTGGAATGAGTTGATTTCATCGAGCAGCGACTCTTCACGTCTGGCGAATGCCTCAGCGTGCAGCACGGCGTAGTTTCCCATATCAATCCAATGAATTTTGCCAAAGCCGCCGATGTAGCGGATGGCAATGGGACGAATGCGGTAAAAGGAAAAATCGTGCATAGAGAAGTAGCTGTGTGCTTCCGGAAAATGGCGCAAATAGCGCAACCCGGATGGAGCCGTATCCGGTTCAATGCTGGCACGGCCGATTACGGTTACGCGCCCCTGGCTCTGGATATGGGGGTCTCGCTGGTCGTGCGTTATCAGGCTCACGCGCGGATCATGCCGGATGTTTTTGGTGTGTTCGGCAAGGGTGCTGACCAAGATAAGCAGGCTGCCATCGTGATCCATCAGGTAGGGCGTGATCGATCCGAACGGGTAGCCATCGAATTTTTTCGACAGGGTGCACAGTACGCCATAACGATGGCCGCGCAACATCCGGCGCGCTTCGTGGGCAATCATACAGACAGCTTTAAAGCGGTTTCAGCCAGTCTGCGGCCCAATGCCAGGCACAGTTTTTTTTCGGATTCGGAAATGGACAGGTCGTTGCCGAGACCGGACACATGGCTGGCACCATAAGGTGTGCCGCCGCTTTGAGTGGAAGAAAGTTCAGGTTCGGAATAGGGCAAGCCGATAATGATCATGCCGTGATGCAGCAGGGGCAGCATCATCGACAGCAAAGTGCTTTCCTGGCCGCCATGCATCGTGCCGGTGGACGTAAAGAGTGCGGCAGGTTTGCCGACAAGAGCGTGTTTCATCCATAATCCGCCCGTACCGTCCCAGAAATATTTCATTGCAGAGGCCATATTGCCGAAGCGCGTCGGGCTGCCCAGCGCCAGACCGATACACTCCTCGAGATCGCGCAATTCGACATAGGGTGCGCCACTTTCCGGAATGGCCGGCTCCGTCATTTCGCAAACTGCAGAGATTTTAGGTACAGTGCGTAACCGTGCGCGCGCGCCGTTGATCTGTTCGACGCCGCGGGCGATCAGTTGCGCCATCTGTCGGGTCGCACCTTGCTGGCTGTAAAAAAGTATCAGGATTTCGTTGCTGGTCGCCATGGGCCAATTATAAGGAAACTACCAGGCTATGCTTAAAAATTTTAAAGATTTTCGCGCGTTGATCAATATCATCGCGGTACGCTTTTCCCATGACCGATGTACGCAAACGGCTGCAAGCTTGACCTTCACCACGCTGTTGTCGCTGGTTCCGCTAATGACCATCGCTTTGATCATGTTCTCCGCATTTCCGGTATTCGAGAGCTTCTCTGTCAATATCAAGACATACCTGCTGGAAAACCTGATGCCGGAAACCGCCGGCGTGGTGATTACCCGATATATGCAGCAATTTACCGAAAGTGCGGCCCGTCTGACTACTGTAGGGATAGGCTTCCTGGGTCTTACCGCGATGTTGATGATGTTGACCATAGACCATGCATTCAACCTCATATGGAGGGTGACGAGGCCTCGTCCGCTGGTCAACCGGCTGGTGATCTACTGGGCGGTGCTTACGCTTGCGCCGATTCTGGTCGGGGCTAGCCTTTCGCTGACTTCATGGCTGGTCGGCATGTCGATGGGGTATGCCAATCACATACCGTTGTTTGGCATAGAGGCGCTGAAAATATTGCCGGTGCTGTTTACTACGCTGGCATTTACGCTGATGTTCCGGCTCGTGCCGAACCGCTACGTGCCGCGCCGCCATGCGCTGACCGGCGCATTCGTGGCTGCCGTGCTATTCGAAACCATGAACAGAATATTCGGCTATTACGTCAGCAATTTCCTGACTTACAAGCTGGTGTATGGTGCGTTTGCCAGCGTGCCGATTTTTTTGATGTGGATTTACCTGTCATGGCTGACGATATTGTTGGGCGCTGAAATTACGGCATCATTGTCGCATTGGCGCACTGCTGTGCCGAGACAACCATCGTCATCCGCCCGTTTGCTGAATGCCTTGCGAATATTGAATACCATGACCTTTGCATTCCAGCAGGGGAAAGTGTGTACTTTCCCGGAGATGTCCAAATCTCTGCATATTGGCTACGACGAACTGGAATTTATTCTCGAGAAATTGGCCGGTGCAGACATGGTACGAAAGGCGGAAGGGCAAGGCTGGCTATTGATGCGTGATGGCAACCATATCCGCGCCAGGGAATTGCTGGACTTGTTTGTTCTGGATCGCGGGTCTCTGACCGGCAAGCAGTCCAGTGATCCGTTGCAGCAATGGCTTGCGGCGTGCGCTGAACAGTTCGAACAAAGCGCTGATATCACACTGGAGGAACTCTTTGCCCGCAAAGCCCATTGATAACTTGTCCGATGCAATCAAGTGCGTTCTAATGCGAGTCAACTGCATCGTTGAAAATCCGGGGATATGATGAAAGTTCTTGAAATGATTTTTGAGGGTGTGCTTTGGAATAGCCGATTTGTAATTATCCTGGCGGTGATCGGCAGCCTGTTCGCCGGCTTCGCGATTTTTTACATGGCTTCCGTAGATGTGGCAAACCTGTTCATGCATGCCCTGCATTATGCGAACTCCGGCCTGACTGACGATGCACGCAAGGCGTTGCACGACAGTACCGTCACTCATATCGTCGAGGTGGTGGACGGCTATCTGCTGGCCACCGTGATGCTGATTTTTTTCGCTGGGTCTTTACGAGCTTTTCATTAGCGACATCGATCAGGCGCACGGAAGCAAGGCATCCAGCAAGATTCTGGTCATCACCAGCCTGGATGATCTGAAGTCCCGGTTGGCAAAAGTGATATTGATGATCCTGATCGTCACCTTGTTTCAAGAGGCGATCAACATGAAGCTGACTACCCCGTTGGATCTGGTTTATCTCGGCGCGAGTATCGCGCTGATCGCGCTGGCGCTCTATTTCAGCCATGCGGCCGAACCGGGACGCCCCGATCATGCAGGTAACGATGCATCCGGGCAAGATGGACATTAATCCCCGCGACATTGGTGACGGAAGCTTCGGCCAAGCCGGGGACAGGCATGTTGGGCGAAGTAGTACCGGGGTAATTCCGACTTGTTCACCGGCCCTTGTGGAGCAGATTGTCCGTTTGCTCACGCGCACCGGGAAATGAAATTACGTTCATACCTGGTCGCAAGGTTATGGCACACACTGCGGCGGAATAAGCCGGATGTTCAGCTGATTGCATGTTACTCAGAGGCGGGCATTTTACCCCTCACAGCAGCTGAAGGTCGCTCCGGCAACAAACTTGGCCAATGAATTGGCAGAGGGTCAAACAGCCATGCAATTCAACTGGTGGGGATTTGGTAGTTAATGATCGTGCGGCGCGGCAGGGCCCAGTGGTTGCGCCAGGCGGCACGGACCAGATTCGGGTACCCAGGCTTGCCCAAAGTGCCGTTATAACGGCCCAGTGCCCGAAACAGGTTGCCATTTTCGATATCCAGATAATGACGCAGGATGGTGCAGCCGTAGCGCAGGTTGACGCGCAGATGGAACAGATTTTGCCCCTTTGTGCCGATTTCATTTACCCAGAACGGCATCACCTGCATATAGCCCCGTGCGCCCGAATCGGATACAGCATACTTGTTGAAGCCGCTCTCGACCTCGATCAGGCCCAATACCAGCTGCGGATCGAGACCGGCACGGGTGGCCTCGTAATGTACCGTTTTCAGGAAATTCATGCGGTATTCGTCATCCGGCATTGTTTTCTGCAGGCGCCGCGACATTTCGTTCAACCAGAAGTCTGCTTCATACTGTGTCGCAAAGGCGAGCTTGGGCTCTGCCTGGTCAGACACGCTGCGCTGCAACATTGCGCGAACACTGGCGGAAAGCGGCGTGTAGATTTGTCCGCCGGCCTGTGCGGCAGACGCAAACAACAGCCCTGCCGCACAAAAGAGCACGGGAAAATTCGGCAGCAATGATGATCGGATCAATCGCATAGCTTTAATTTTACGAACTCCAGCGCATTTTGCAAGGGAACGGCTTGTGCGGCAGTTTCGCGCCTGCCTTGGTATTCCAGCATCCCGTCTTTCAATCCGCGCTCGCCGATCACGATCCGATGCGGAATTCCAATCAATTCCATGTCCGCGAACATCACACCGGGACGATCGTCGCGGTCATCCAGCAAAACTTCGATTCCGGCAGCCTGCAGGTCAGCATACAGTTTTTCAACGGTTTTGCGCACCGCCTCGCTCTTGCCCATGCCAATCGGCACCAGGGCGATCTGGAATGGCGCCATCGCTGTCGGCAGCATGATGCCGCGCACATCATAATTCTGCTCGATGGCGGCTGCGACGATGCGCGACACGCCGATGCCGTAGCAACCCATCTCGATGATTTGCGCCTTGCCCTGGGCATCCAGAAAAGTGGCCTTCATGGCCTCTGCATATTTGGTGCGCAACTGGAAGATATGACCGACTTCGATGCCGCGGCAGATTTCCAGCGTGCCTTTCCCGTCCGGCGACGGGTCGCCTGTGACAACGTTGCGTATGTCTGCCACAAGATCGGGCTCCGCCAGATCGCGATCCCAGTTCACACCGGTGGTGTGAAACTTTGGCTTGTTCGCACCCACAACAAAATCGCTCATCATGGCAACGGTTTGGTCGGCGATGACGCGCATCTTGCCGCGATCGACACCGACCGGGCCCAGGAAACCGGGCGGGCAATTGAAATAGGAACGAATCTCGTCTTCCGTGGCGAAACGGAAATCTGCAAGCCCCGGCAGTTTGCCTGCCTTTACTTCATTCAGGCTGTGATCTCCTCGTATCAGCAATATGTTCAACTTCTCGTTGGCTATCAATGCCAACAATTTCACGGTGCGCTGCAACGGGATATCAAGCAGTTCAGCAACCTGTTCACAGCTGGTTTGTTTGGGCGTTTCCACATCCCGCATCGGTTCGGCAGGCAGTGCACGTGTCGATCCCGGGGCGACCGCTTCTGCCAGTTCGACATTGGCCGCATAATCCGAAGACGGGCAGTAGGCGAGTGCATCCTCGCCCGAGTCCGCCAGTACATGGAACTCGTGCGAGCCGCTGCCGCCGATAGCACCGGTATCCGCCGCCACGGCGCGAAACTTCAGGCCGAGGCGGGTGAAGATGCGCGAATAAGTGGCATGCATGACGCGGTAGGTTTGCGCCAGGCTCGCATAATCCGCATGGAAGGAATAGGCGTCCTTCATCAGGAATTCACGCGCGCGCATCACGCCAAAGCGCGGCCGCACCTCGTCGCGAAACTTGGTCTGTATCTGGTAGAAGTTGACGGGCAGTTGCCGGTAACTGCGGATCTCGCGGCGTGCAATGTCGGTGATCACTTCCTCATGGGTCGGGCCGAAACAGAACTGGTTGTCGTGCCGGTCGCTAATTTTGAGCATCTGTGGCCCGAACACGTCCCAACGTCCTGTCTCCTGCCACAATTCGGCAGGCTGGACGGCCGGCATCAGCAATTCTATCCCGCCGCTGAGGTCCATTTCCTGACGCACGATTTTTTCCACCTTGCGCAGCACGCGCAAACCAAGCGGCATCCATGTATAAAGACCACTGGCGAGCTTCTTGATATAACCCGCACGCACCATCAGTTTGTGGCTGGCAAGCTCGGCTTCCGAGGGTGCTTCTTTCAAAGTGGAGATGAAAAATTGGGATACGCGCATGGTGAGTACAATCGGATTATCGAATTCGGCCGGTGATTTTACAGGGAATGCCGGTATTTCGGTATGTTAAGGAGGCCATGGACGGGGGGTGGCAGTAACTCTTTTCATTGAAGGGGAAATGTGAAAGAATCAGACTGTTAAAATTAACCGAGCAGAGTGACAAATGATAGACCGAGACGGCTACCGCCCGAATGTCGGCATTATCATCACGAACAAAAGGAATCAGGTGCTTTGGGGCAAGCGGGTCAGGCAAGATGCATGGCAATTTCCGCAAGGCGGCATCCAGCAAGGCGAAACCCCCGAGCAGGCGATGTACCGCGAGTTGCATGAAGAAGTTGGCTTGATGCCCGAGCATGTGAAGATACTCGGACGAACCCGGGAATGGATGCGTTACGAGGTTCCGCAAAGCTGGAGCAAACGTGAATCGCGCGGCGGTTATCGCGGACAAAAGCAGATTTGGTTTTTGTTGCTCCTTGTTGGCCGTGATTGTGATGTCTGCCTGCGTGCCAGCCCCCATCCGGAATTTGACGCGTGGCGCTGGAATAATTACTGGCTGGACATCAGTGCAGTGATCGAATTCAAACGCGAAGTCTACACGATGGCGCTTAATGAACTGGCCAGCTACCTTCCTGTACCCAGGGGTGCTGCCGGCCATCATCAACACGCACACCGGTAATTCACTACCGGATATTGAGGAGAAGGTCTTGATCAAGGAATACAACGCGCTGCAATCATCCCGTTTGAAATCAGGCTCTTCTTTTGTGCGTCCGGTGCAGACGCTTCCGGAGCGCGTAAAACTGAGCGATCCCGCGTTGGATGTGATGACCGATCTGAGCAAGGTGTCAGTGGTGAGTACCCGCACAAAGACTTCGATGGACAAGGCCAACGCCAAAATGATCCGTTACGGCGTGCGCACCCTGCTGGTGCTGGACGATAACGATCAGGTGGCCGGGTTATTGACGGCAACTGACGTACTCGGGGAAAAGCCGATGCGTTTTCTGCAGAACATGGGCGGTACGCATGCGGATATCATGGTGCGGGACATCATGACCACCCAACGCGAACTGGAAGTTCTCAAAATCCAGGATGTTCAGAATGCCCGCGTGGGAAATATCGTCGCCACCCTGAAACAGTCCCACCGGCAACATGCGATGGTGGTGGCTGAAGGTGCCGATGGCAAGCAGTCGGTATGCGGGATGTTTTCTCTTACCCAGATTGCCCGCCAGTTGGGTGCACAAATCCAAAGTTTCGAGTTGGCGCATACCTTCGCCGAGATCGAGGCGGTGATCGCTCGCGGCTAAAAAAAGTCCGGATTTGCGAGCCGCCGCTACGCGGATTGCCTGCCGGCTTGCCCCGTTTCACCCCGACAAATATTCCTCAAGCCACCGAACATTTCGCGTCGCAGGATGGCCAGGCAGTTGCTGAACATAGTACGGGCCTCAGTGTTTGCCAGTGCTGCCGAAACCGCCAGCGCCGCGCTCGCTCAACGGAAATTCTTCCACCGGATTGAACTTTGCCTGCATCACCGGCACGATCACCAGCTGTGCCATGCGCTCCATCGGCATCAGCGTGAAGGGTATCAGGCTGCGGTTCCAAAGCGAAACGAAGATCTGTCCCTGATAATCCGAATCGATGAGGCCGACCAGATTACCCAGCACGATGCCGTGCTTGTGACCCAGTCCGGAACGCGGCAAAATCATCGCGGCATAACCGGGATTGGCCAGATGGATTGCGATGCCGCTGGGGATGAGTTCACACTGCTTGGGCTGGATAACCATGTTGTGTTCGATGCACGCGCGTAAATCGATTCCGGCCGAACCGGCAGTCGCATAGCCCGGCATGTGCTCCTGCAGGCGGTGGTCCAGAATTTTAAGATTGACATCGATGTGCTTTGAGCCGGCGTGTTTCATTTCATGCTCCTTGGACTGCGTTGTGCAATATGCTGCATCAATTGCCTCGCCAGTGTGAGTTTGTCGGCGCGAGGCAGTGTTAATCTGCCGCTGTCATCAAACAGCACCAGTTCGTTGTCATCGCTGCCGACAGCCTGCTGCACCAGATTCCCCACCAGCAAAGGCAATTTTTTTGCGCGGCGTTTTTGTTCGGCATATTCGTCCAGATTCTCGCTTTCCGCGGCAAAACCGACACAGTACGGGGGATTGGCCAGGCTGGCCACATACCCCAGAATGTCCGGATTCGGGACGAGATCCAGACTGACAGTTTTTGCGCTCCTCTTTATTTTCGAGATACTGGGTTGAGCGACACGATAATCTGCCACCGCTGCCACGCCGATAAAAATATCGCAGTTGCCGACATGCCGCTTCACCGCCTCGAACATCTGTTCGGCGCTTTGCACATCCTCGCTTTGCACGCCTTGCGGTTTGGCGAGCGACGTTGGGCCCGAAATCAGCGTGACGTTCGCCCCCAGTTCCCGGGCGGCTTGTGCGATCGCATAACCCATCTTGCCGGAGCTTCGATTCGTGATGCCGCGCACCGTGTCGATCGCCTCGTACGTGGGACCGGCGGTGATCAGTATATTTCTGCCGGAAAGAATTTGGGGCTGGAAGAAGGCCGCAATGTCCAGTGCCAACTGGGCGGCTTCCCGCATTCGCCCCGCGCCCTCCTCGCCGCAGGCCTGCACACCGCTGTCCGGCCCGAGCACCTGCACTCCGTCACTGATCAATAGTGCGATGTTGCGCCGGGTGGCGGCATTCGCCCACATCTCGCGGTTCATTGCCGGTGCGATGATCAGCGGACAGTCGCGTGCCAGGCACAGTGTGGACAGCAAATCATCCGCAAGCCCGTGCGCCAGCTTGGCAATGAAGTCGGCGCTCGCGGGAGCGATCACCACAGCATCGGCAGCGCGCCCCAGATCGATATGCGCCATGCCGTTCGGCACACTCGCATTCCACTGGTCGGTGAATACCGGTTTGCCGGACAGACCCTGCATCGTGATTGGCGTGATGAAATGGCAAGCCGCTTCGGTCATCACGACTTGCACCTCAAAAAAGTTCTGCTTGATCAGCAAACGCAGCAATTCGGCTGACTTGTAGGCCGCAATTCCGCCGGTAATGCCCAGCAGTATGCGTTTGCCCGGGCTTGCCTGGTCGATTGGGTTGATTCGTTTTGTCTTTGCATGTTCCATAATGCTGCGTATATTAACAAGAATCGGCTGTATCTGGGCTGGGAGGTTATATGGCGATCCCGGATTGGCCGGAAGGCGAACGACCACGCGAGAAGCTTTTAAGTCGTGGTGCGAGCTCGCTTTCCGATGCCGAATTGCTGGCGATATTCTTGCGCACCGGCGCAACCGGGAAAAGCGCGGTGGATCTGGCGCGCGAGCTGGTCACCCGGTTTGGCAGCCTGACGCAGCTATTTGCCGCCGGCGAGGCGGACTTCTGTGCTGTGCATGGCATGGGCCAGGCAAAATATGTGCAATTGCAGGCGGTTCTGGAAATGTCGCGGCGGGCACTCAGGGAAGAACTGCACCGGGGCGACGCGCTCAACTCGCCGCGCGCGGTGCGCCATTATTTGCGCTTGTTGCTGGGCGCGCGACAACAGGAGGTTTTCATGGTGCTGTTCCTCGATACCCAGCATCGTGTTATTGCCTCGGAAGAACTGTTCCACGGCACGCTCGGCCAGACCAGCGTATATCCGCGCGAGGTGGTCAAGCGCGCCTTGACGCACAACGCGGCGGCCGTGATCCTTGCGCACAACCATCCCTCCGGCGTCGCCGAGCCCAGCCAGTCCGACCGATTGCTGACTGATGCGCTGAAACAGGCGCTGAGTCTGGTGGACGTGCGGGTGCTGGACCACTTTGTGGTGGCGGGGGGCAACACGCTGTCATTCGCGGAAACGGGATTGTTATGATTTGCCTAAGAACGGGCCCAGCATTCCGGCGGCCTTTTCTCTGCGCAGCCATGCTTTTTTAGTAGAATATGTACCGCATGAATTGAGCGATGACTCGAACCCATCTATAAGAAAGGCCGGCTCTGTCATTGGCGGATATTCCGGCTGATAGTTATGAATCCAAGCGCAAGCGGTAAGGTGTGATGAGTTTTGATAAAACGGCTTGCCGTTTGCTGTTTGGTTTGATGCTGGCCGCGAACGGGGCTTATGCCCAGGACACGGCAAAGAGTCCGCGCCAGCCTGCCGCCGCAAAAGTTCAAAAGGCGGTTCAGGCCGATCCAAACGAGAAGCTGCTGGTGGACGCCGAAGCCTTGATGAAAGCCGGCAAACCCGCAGATGCCTATGATCTGCTGGAGCCGCATGAATTCGATCGTTCCGGCGAGGTGCGCTTCGATTATCTGATCGGTATTGCTGCATTGGATAGCGGCAAGCCGGACAAGGCCACGCTGGCTTTCGAGCGGGTGCTGGCAGAGGATCCGGGTTATGCCGGTGCGCGCCTTGATATGGCGCGTGCCTATTACCAGCTCGGCGACCTGCAGCGCGCAAAGTCCGAGTTCGAAACCGTGCTGGATGAAAATCCGTCAGACGAGGCGCGCGCCACAATCAAAAAGTATCTGGATGACATCGCAGCACGGGCAAACGTGAAGAAAACCCGATTCAGCGGCTATGTCGACGGTGCGTTAGGCCGTGATACCAACGTCAACAATGCTTCCGACTTTCCGAACAATATCATCACGCCAACGCTTGTTTCGAGCAGCGAGGAATTGCCCGACAATTATCTGGGCGTGGCGGCCGGCGGCGAGGTCAACCACGATCTGAATGCGAATTTCATGTTGTATGCGGGGGCGGATATCAGCAAGCGCAATTACTACGCGCTAAAGAATTACGATTCGCTGGGTACGGAAGAACGCGCCGGCATGATCTATGCCGCTGGATCAGAGCGCTACCGGTTGGGCCTGTCCGGCAGCCAGAACACCCTGGGCGGCGCGGCATATTACGACTCGACCAGCCTGAACGGGGAATGGCGCCATGCATCCAGTGCAACCAAACAGGTGAGCCTGTTCGGGCAGTATGTCCAATATCGCTATGCCGATACCGGCTTGCAGTTGAATGACATCAATCAGCTCGTCGCCGGTGCGGGCTTGCTGCATATACTGGGAAATGGGAAAGCGGCGCTGTCGGGCAGTTTGTATTTCGGCAACGAGAATGATGTCGGACCGGCAACGCTGGCGATGCCGGCGGGCGGGCGGGTCGATGGCGTGAAACGGTTTGCCGGAATTCGCGCCGGCGGGCAGGCGGCCGTAAGCGGCAGTGCGAAACTGTTCTTCAGCGCAGGACAGCAATTCGGCTATTTCGGCAATGTCGATCCGGTAATTTCGAGCCACCGGATTGACCGTTTGAGCGACCTGACCGTGGAGATGAACTGGTATGTAGGCAATTCATGGATTGTGCGGCCGCAAATCGTGCGTTATTACAACGCATCGAATGTAGCTTCTTATGCCTATGATCGTAACGATTATTCGGTGACCATACGGCGCAATTTCAAATAGCCGGATTGAACAGGATTTGTCATGAAATATTTACCGGGGAACAAATTCTTTTTCGCAGCGCTGCCGGGATGGGCAATCAGTGGCAGTGTTTATGTGGCGGAAGCGGGCCGTGCACAATTTGTGCACGGCAAGGCACAGTTGATCACCGTAACGGCCGACTCTTCTGAAGAACACCACTGGGAAAACAGCATGGACGAAAAGGCCAGCGGTCGCGGGCTTTTTTTGTGGTACGGAGAGCGGGGATCAGATCCGCTTCGCTAGCGCCGCGGCTTTGCCGATATAGGTGTCCGGTGACAGCTGCAAAAGACGCTGCTTCTCCCGTTCAGGGATGTCCAGGGTATTGATGAAGGCTTGCAGCGAGGCACGATTGATGCCGTCCTTGCCGCGTGTCAAGTCCTTGAGCTTGTCGTAGGCGTCGGCGATGTTGTAACGACGCATCACGGTCTGTATCGGTTCGGCCATCACTTCCCAGCTTGCATCCAGGTCTTCGGCCAGGCGACCGGGATTGGCTTCCAGTTTGTTCAATCCTTTCAGGCACGACTCGTAGGCGAGCAGCGTGTAGCCGAGTGCCACCCCCATGTTGCGCAATACGGTCGAATCGGTCAGGTCGCGCTGCCAGCGGGAAACGGGCAATTTATACGAAAGGTGGCGCAGCAGCGCGTTGGCCAGGCCCAAGTTTCCCTCGGCATTTTCGAAGTCGATCGGGTTGACCTTGTGCGGCATGGTGGAAGAACCAACCTCCCCCTTGATCACTTTCTGCTTGAAATAGCCGAGCGAAATGTATCCCCAGATATCGCGGTTCAGGTCGATCAGGATGGTGTTCACACGCGCGTAGGCATCAAACAATTCGGCCATGTAGTCGTGCGGTTCGATCTGGGTGGTATAGGGATTGAACGCGATGCCGCGTGCGGTGACAAAGCGCTGCGCGAAGCCTTCCCAGTCCACGTTCGGATAGGCGGCCAGATGCGCGTTGTAGTTGCCCACTGCGCCGTTGATCTTGCCGAGTATTTCCGTGCCGGCCAGTTGCTGTTCGGCGCGCTGCAACCGGTAGACCACATTGGCCATTTCCTTGCCCAGTGTGCTCGGCGTGGCCGTCTGGCCGTGGGTGCGGCTCAGCATCGGCAGGTCGGCCAGCTGGTGGGCGATGTTTTTCAGCCGGGTGGTCAGCACATTCAGCGTCGGGAGCATCACGGCGTTGCGTGCGGCCTTGAGCATCAGGGCGTGGCTGAGATTGTTGATGTCTTCAGAGGTGCAGGCGAAATGGATGAATTCCAATACCCTGGCCGTTTCCGGATTGCCGGATAGTTTGTCGCGCAGCCAGTATTCGACGGCTTTGACATCGTGGTTGGTGGTGGACTCGATGGTTTTGATCGCAAGCGCATCATCCTCGCAAAATTTCTCATTGAGCGAGTCCAGCTGCGCGATGGTGTTTGCCGAGAATGGCCCGATTTCGGCGATATCCGCCTGTGCAGCGAGTGCCTTGAGCCATTCGATCTCAATCAGCACGCGAAAGCGGATCAGGCCGAACTCGCTGAAGTAGGCGCGCAAGGCATCAACCTTGCCGTGATAGCGTCCATCCAGCGGGGACAGGGCGGTTAGTTTGGTGAGCGTCGTCATGGTCCGGGTTGAAGCAAAGCCAAAGAGCGCATTTTACGCGAATCAGCCCAGCCGTTGTTCCGTGAATGAGCTTCACTGTTCGATGATAGCACCGCCCATGCATACGTCGCCGTCATAAATCACCACGGACTGTCCCGGTGTGACGGCCCACTGCGCTTCATCAAAGGCCACTGCGCAGGCACTGCCGTCGGTCTTTGTCAGCCGGCATGGCGCATCGGCCTGGCGATAGCGCGTCTTGGCAGCGTAGCGATGACCGATTTCCGGCGCGCTGCCGCTGATCCAGTGGCTGTCCAGCGCGGTCAGGTTCTTGCCTAGCAAAGCCGGATGATCGTGACCCTGCACCACGATCAGACGATTGTTGGCCATATCCTTCCCGCACACGAACCACGGTTCGCCGGTAGCTTCCCGGGCGCCGCCGATGCCCAGCCCTTGGCGTTGTCCGATGGTATAGAAAGCCAGCCCGATGTGCTGCCCGGCCCTCCTGCCCTCCGGCGTGACCATCTCTCCCGGCTGGGCGGGCAGATAGCGGTTCAGGAATTCGCGGAACGGGCGTTCGCCGATGAAGCAGATGCCGGTGCTGTCGCGTTTGTCGTGGTTGGGCAGACCGTGTCGTTCGGCAATGCTGCGCACCTGGGATTTCAACAGTTTGCCGAGCGGGAACATCGCGCGGCCCAATTGCGCCTGGTTCAGGCGATGCAGGAAATAGCTCTGGTCCTTGCTGCCGTCGCTGGCCTTGAGCAGTTGAAAAAGCCCGTCCGTTTCGAGTACTTGGGCATAGTGGCCGGTTGCGATGGTGTCCGCGCCAAGCTGCATGGCGTGGTCGAGAAAGGCCTTGAACTTGATCTCGGCGTTGCACAGGATATCGGGATTGGGCGTGCGTCCGGCCTGATATTCGCGCAGGAACTCGCTGAACACACGTTCCTTGTATTCCTTGGAAAAGTTTACGGCTTCGATGGGGATGCCGATGATGTCGGCCACCGAGACCGCGTCCAGCAAGTCCTGGCGCGACGAGCAATACTCTTCGCTGTCGTCGTCCTCCCAGTTCTTCATGAACAGGCCGACCACGTCGTATCCCTGCTGCTTGAGCAGCAGGGCGGTGACGGAAGAGTCCACGCCGCCGGACATGCCAACCACGATGCGCTTAGTCATAGTCAACCAGCAGCTCCAGCGGATAGCGGTTCACGGCAATATGATCCTCGACGCAGCGCAATATCAGCGGGCTGCGGTGGCGGGATCTGGACGCGCGGATTTCTTCGTATGATAGCCATAGGGCTTGAATTATACCGCTGTCGAGCCTGTGCTCCGCCTCATGCCCGGTGACTGTCCCGGTGAAGGCAAAACGCAAATAGGTGGTATCCGACTCGTCCGAATGCCAGCGATAGATGCCGAGCAGGTGTTGCGGAACAAAATGATATGCCGATTCTTCCATGGTTTCGCGAACCACGGCTTCGACCAGCGATTCTCCGGCCTCCAGATGCCCGGCGGGCTGGTTGTAGCGCAAACCCTGCGGTGTTTCTTCCTCTACCAGCAGGAATTTGCCCCCGCGTTCTATGACTGCGGCAACAGTGACATTGGGTTTCCAGACCATTTTTGGACTCCAGAAATGAAAAAAGCAAGGTTCCCCCTGCTTTTTTCAAGCTTGTGCCGGTATTACTTGGCTGCTGGTGCTGCTTCTTCAGCTTTCTTTTCTTTCTTTGCTTTGTGGTGTGATTTCTTTGCTTTGTGTTCTTTCTTTGCTTTCTTTTCTTTTTTTGCTTCAGCCTTTGCAGGTGCGGCGGTAGCAGCAGCTGGCGCTGCAGGTGCCATCGCTGCGTCAGCAGCAACAGCGGTGAAAGAAACAACAGCGAATACAGCAGCGATCAGTGCGGATAACAGTTTGCTCATTGTGAACTCCAATTTATAGTAGATTGATAAACGTTTAAGACACTACCGTGTCAGGGCATATAACGCAGTCAAGATTTATTCGGTTGACACGAGCGAACGGCATTATTTATGAAATGACCCGAATCCCCGGATACCCGGTTTAATGTTAAGCCCGGTTTTGCAAGGCGTATCGCCAGCGAAAACCAGTCTTTCCTGAACGATAAAACAGCGCTTATTGGTGCCGGGGGAGGGACTCGAACCCTCACACCATTTCTGGCACCGGATTTTGAGTCCGTCGAAATAGCCCTTTATCCAGTTTGACCATCCTGTTGTAAGCATGACGAACCTTGATATATTGCTGGTTCCGTGTACCATTGAGTCCGTTGCTTCTGGATTGAGTTTTATCCAGTCTGCTTACAATATGCTTACAACTGAAAGCAACGGATTTTCTGGAGCCGACATGAAAATGATCGAACCAAGTGTAGCTGAGTTACCAAAGAAACAGAATATCAAACTTACGAAATTAAAAGTGGAGGGCTTGCCCATTCCAACCGAGGGACAATCCCTGCATTGGGACAGCGAATTGCGCGGTTTCGGTGTGCGGGTGACACCGACGGGCAAGCGCACCTATATCGTGCAGGGACGCAGCAACGGCAAGTCATTCCGAGAAACGCTGGGCACGCATGGGGTGTTGACCGTGGATGAGGCACGCAGGAAGGCGAGGGCGAAGCTGGTTGGATACGATGAAGGGGTTAACCCGCAAATCGAAAAGAAACAGGCCAGAGCCGCTGCAGTCACGTTGAAAGAAGTTGCGGAAGACTATACCGAAAACAGGCGCACAGCAAAAGGCGGCAAGCTCACCGCAAAGACCGTGTCCGACATTCTGCGGCACGTCCAATATAATTTTGCAGACTGGGCGGACAGTCCTATCGTGGGCATCACTGGCGAAATGTGCCGCGACCGTTTCGAAAAAATATCCAAGCGCAGCCCGGCGCAGGCCAACCAGGCCTTTCGCGTCTTGCGTGCATTGCTGAACTTTGCCAACGATGAGGAAAACCCGCGATTTAATCCGGCAACCATACTCAGCAAGAAGAAGCTATGGAACGCGAACAAAACAAAATCAAACTATATCCCGTTGGACAAGGTTGGACTCGTTTGGAATATGCTCATTGAGCGCAGCGTTGACGAAACGCTCTTGCCGGTTGGACGCACGGGCGCGGATATCGTCATTTTTCTGTTGCTGACCGGCGCACGGTGGAGCGAAGCCGCCGAACTGCGCTGGGACAACGTGGACCTGAAAAGTGGTACCTGGCACATCGCCGACCCGAAAAACCATCTGCCTGTCACGCTGCCATTGTCCGCACCCGTGCGCACCATGCTTGCCGCAAGGGAACGCATTGAGGGCAATGACTACGTATTTCCGGCGCGCGGAAAAGTGGGGCATATAAGCAGGACGCACGACACCATGATGGAAGTGTCCAGGCTGGCTGGATTGCATATCAGCCCTCACGATTTGAGAAGATCATTTATCGCAATCGGTATCAGAAACAAAATCGAAATGTGGAAATTGAAGTTGTTGACCAACCACGTTTCCAAAGGTGACGTGACCATCGACCATTACACCGAGACGTCTGACCTGCGTTACCTATTGGCCGATTCAGAGAAGATCGCAACATGGATAGTCGAGCAAGGCACAATCGCCACCGCTAGCAATGTGGTGCAACTCAGAGGTGCTGCTTGATTACTGGCTGACTGTAGATAATCCGCTCCTTGCATATTTCAACACCAATGCGAGCAAAGTCGCAGTAACCATGAAAATTATTATTGAAGTACGCTAGTTAAATAAAATTGATCAAAACGAATTTCCTTTCATTCTTTATAACTGATGTTCACGAATTGTGGAGTGACTCTAAATGCGTTTCCCCAATCTAAAAAAGTTGATTCCCCGTTTGGAAAAACTTGGTGAGCCGGATGTCCGAAAAATGCTGAGGTATGGGCAGTTCGAGGCGCATGAAACGGAAGCAGTGCAAAATTGGCTTGATTCTCTGGAAGAGGAACGAAAGTCGCTTGTTAGTCGGGCTGCAGTGCAGGAATTGCTTGCACGCCAGGCTGCAGCCGACACTGTCCAGGCTGCAAACAAAATTAAGGACATAAAAGATGAGCGCGGATGTCGCCGGCTAATACGGGACAATTGGCCCAACATAAGACTTCTGCATGGCAAAGATGCAGATGGTCATCAGGTACTTCGTGTGCTGAATCAAAACAAGGACAAAACGGACAAAGTTTACGAGCTAAAAACTGTTCAAAACTGCTTGACCGAGCTTCGCAACGAAAATCTACTTAACTGATTTCCCTCAAACGCTCCCGGAATTATTCCCGGGACGCTCCCGGCTGTTTCCTATATTCCCGAATTAGAAAATAGGGATTGCTTTGCCATTATGTTGTGCGCTGAATCATACAGAGGAGCACAACATGAAGAACAAAGAACTGGTCTCAACTAACGAGGCTGCTAAATATTTGGGTAATCTCAAAGCGAACACCCTTGAAGGGTGGCGCGTCCGTGGTTACGGGCCGCGCTATATCAAAGTTGGCAGGTTGGTTCGATATGCTCTCGCCGACCTCGACACCTACATCGAATCACAGACACGCAGCTCCACTTCCCAAGCGGGGGGCAGGTCATGACCTCCAAAAAATCAGATACCCGGCAGGCCAATCCAGCGGTCCGCACTTCTCTTGGTAGTAAGGCGAAATCAATACACAAGAAAAAGCCCAAAGCATATGGACTGGATGAATTCACTAAATCGAAAGCATTTCGCTTGGCCATGCAGCGAACAGCGGCTGGTTTGCTGTTCGAACCCAACAGCGGAAAGAAACAGAAATTCAGGGTGTGTCACTGCGGCCGCTCGATCCAGGGCGATGTCGTTGTAGTGTACCGCGCGACGGACGGCAGCAGGGCGCGCTTCGCTGGCCTGACCACTTGCGGCAGCGGCTGGACCTGCCCGGTATGCGCGGCCCGCATCGGCGAAACTCGCCGGGAAGAGTTGAGCAGCGCAATGGTTCGGCACAACAACGCGGGCGGAAGGGTGAGCCTGCTGACCTTGACTTTTCCGCATGAGTTCGATCATCCGCTGGCCGAACTGATGGATAAATTCGACAAGGCACGGCAGAAGTTCAAGAACAGCCGGGCATACCGGGCGGTATTGAACAAGAATGAAGGTGCGGCCGGTTGTCTCGGCTGCGTGTCGAGTCTGGAGATTACCTACGGAAACCACGGCTGGCATCCGCACTTGCACATGCTGTCATTCACCGCGCGCAGCATCATGGATGAAGAAATTGAAGTCCTCAAAAAGGCATGGGTCAAGTGCCTCATCAAGTGCGGCCTGGGCGACAACACCCAACTTAATGAAATGATGGAACATGCCCTGGATGTGCGAGGCGGTGAAGATGCCGCTTCGTACATCGCCAAATATGGCCGCGAAGAACCATGGGGCATCACCTCGGAGCTGACACGCCGACATTCAAAAGTCGGTCTGGGCGATGAAAGCATGACGCCGTTCGGATTGCTGATTGCCTATCAGGAACATGGCGAGGCATGGGCCGGTGAAAAGTTCAAGGAATTCGCCAATGTCTTTTTTGACCGTCGCCTGATTACCTGGTCGGAAGGACTGCGGGCGCACTTTGCAATCGACGAAGCCGACGATCAACAAGCCGCAGAATCTATCGATGTGCCCGACGAGCACTATGTAGGTCAATTGGATGCTGATCAATGGAAACAGGTCTTAAGCCGTAACGCGCGTGTTGAGTTGCTGCACTATGCGGCTGAGTGTTGTCACAACCCGGCCACAGCACAGGATGACCTGAATGATTTTGTTGAAAGTCTGAAGGACAAACCTCAACGAACGCGTGGCTGGTTTTATGACCGTCTTGGATTTAGGCCTCCACATTGAGGTAATGGGATGCTGCTTTTGCAGGCCACACACAGCAGAACACACCAAGCTACATTCAAGGAACCCACTGCCAACACACAAGGCACATTTAAGGTAAATATAGGCAAACACCCACACATGGATAGAAAAATGCTGGGCATTCCATGCTTCAAGAAATATTTTTATGGAGAAAACACCATGGCTGAATATTACAAACCAGATGTTTGGGATCGTCTCTGGCCGATACTACGCGGAAGAAACGGAAACGATATCATCTATGTGTACCGTGCGGGGCCAGATGGACGCCTGGTTAAGCCATTATTGGTAAAGAGCGGGGCATTCCCGGACTTCCTTGAATGGCTGCGCGATAATCATGGCCATGGGGAGTACCGTCTGCTGATCAGACGTGGCCGGACGATGATTTTTTCAGGGAACATCAACATATAGAGCGATGGCACTAAGCGGTCTAGCCTGCGTCGGCGCAGCCGATTTGGTGTCCGCCTTGTTGCAGACTGTTAGCAAGAAGCGCTAGCCACTTCGTGCCAATAGGGGTTGCACATTAATTTCTGCTTTTAGGCAGTGTTTTGTTACAGCGCTTAGTGTACATTGATCAATTATACTATGCATTAATTCTGGCCCAAATATTGAACAGACAATGAAACAGTATCTTGATTTAATTAGAAACGTACTCGACACAGGAACGATTCAAGAAAATCGCACCGGCGTTCGGACAATTGCCATCCCTGGCGCAATGATGCGCTTTGATTTGGCAGATGGGTTTCCGGCCATTACCACTAAGAAGCTCGCATTTAAGACCGCCATCGGGGAGATGGTCGGTTTCCTCCGTGCATATAAAAGCGCCGCAGATTTTCGTGCCCTTGGCAGCAGAGTATGGGATCAGAATGCCAATGAAAATAAGCAATGGCTGGATAATCCCTATCGAATGCAGAGTGATGATCTTGGTGAAATATACGGAGTGCAATGGCGCCAGTGGCCAGCATACAAAGTTCTCCAGGCATCCAATACTGCACAGATTAAGGACGCACAACAACGTGGTTTCAAAATCATCACCCAGTTTACTGAGAACGGCAGTAAGCAAGTTTTGCTTTACAAGGCTGTTGACCAGTTGCGCCAATGTTTGGATACCATCATCTCCAACCCATCAGATCGCCGGATTATTTTTCACGGGTGGAACTTGGCACAGCTAGACCAGATGGCGCTTCCACCTTGCCATCTGCTGTATCAGTTTTTGCCGAATGCGACGAGTAAGGAGATTTCTCTTTGCCTCTATATTCGCAGTAACGATTTAGGTTTAGGCGCTCCGTTCAATATTGCCGAAGGAGCCGCGTTACTTACACTCGTTGGAAGGTTGACTGGCTACGCGCCACGTTGGTTTACCTACTTCATAGGGGATGCGCACATTTACGAAAACCACCAAGAAATGGTTTTAGAGCAGTTAGCGCGCGAACCTTTCCCAAGTCCCCAATTGATTATTTCCGAGCGAGTTCCAGAATTTGCAAAAACCGGAAAATATGAACCGTACTGGCTGGAACAAATTGAGCCGTCAGATTTCACGCTGGAGGGTTACCAGCACCATGCGCCACTAACGGCGCCGATGGCAGTTTAATTATTCCATAATAACTATCACCGACAACTAAGAATATTCAAATATAGAAGCCGTAGCTGAAGGCGTGGAATATCCTGCTTCGTTGTACTCAATCGCACGCGCATAAGCTATCTGAATTCTCTTATCATTTAGCGCTGCCAAACCAACGCCTATTGTAGATAACTTTGTATTCATGGGACAAATAACAATGTTGTAATCGCTATTTCGATTTGCAACTTTCAACACAGTATCTCTTGTACTAAACGGATCAACACATGAAAAATATAATGTATCGACCGATGCTTGAGTAAGCTGAGTTCGTTCAACAAAATTTCTTAATTCTTCAAAAAATCGCTTGTTCGTGTCATAGTGTTCAGAAGAAACGGACTTGCTAGGATCACCGCACATTAGAGTCAATCGAGCAGGCTCAAATTGTTCAATTACTGCTGCCGCCCTTTCATGTTCAAAACCCACCAGAATTGTTAGGTGTAATTTCTTCGAGGGTGAGAAACTGCCTGGGTAGCCAAGAACTGTTCTTATTTGTGAAACACCTCTCGACAACCAAACGTTTTCAATATCAGTATTAGTGCTGTATCTCTCTGCACCTATGTAGCCTATGTATATTTTACCTTTGGGACGAAACTGATCAAGTACCCTCAACAAAATCAGAAGTTGCTCATGTGTAAATGTAGTTGAATCGATCAAAACGGCCCCTGCAAAAGATAATGTAATATTTTCTGTCACAGCTTTAGTGAAAGCATCAGCGGCAGTAATTGGTGAGTCTAAGTCGAGGCCAATAACTGTATTTCTATCAGTAGCCAAGCCAACCATGCGCTTTAGATTATTTGCAGCCAAATTACCCGCTGCTATATTTTTAAAAAATAGACAGTGCTTTGGTGGCTGATTAAGTGCTTCAAGAATGGCTAAACAGCGGTCTTCAAAGCTTGCCATACCAATGTATAGGGAAATACCCTCTGGGAATAAACTATCAATCTCAGACAGGGAAACTTTGTTAATCATGTATCAAACTCCAAAGGAAGCTGGACATCCTCAACAACTTTCCCTAATCGACCATTTTCAAACTCGCTCACAGCTCTAGTTGGATTTTGCATAGCCGACAGCAGCAATTGAGTAGTAACGAATAGGTACCCTGAAAAACCAGTCGGATCAAGTTTGAATAATGGGGCCAGCCTTCTTGTCATGACAAATCGCCTTGTACGCCAGAGGCCCTCTTTGGTTCCGATAGCAGCTTCATATAGATATCCATGACGCACGCCAAGGTGCAATATTTTCATAACATCATCAGGTGGTGAATCAGATAAAGCAATAGAAAATACTCGCCGTTCAGATCGATCTGATAAGAGTATCAGGTGAAAGATACCCCCCAAGGCTTGAATTAGGTTCCGCAACTGCCTAAATTGCTGTGCTGATGCTTCCCCATCTTCAGTAGCATCCTTCTCAAGCAAATCCAGTGCACCAAAAAACAGTTTGTCAGCACTGTCTCTCACTACAGAATCCTGTATTGAAGGAGATATTCGATCAAGAGCAACCTCAGATTTCTGTTGAGGAGAGACCAAGCGAAGTTTCATTTCTTCAGCAAACATCGCTGCAGCATTATCGAGAAAATATCGAACGATACCTGATGAAATATGTACAAGTTGGTCGAAACCCGCGTACGAATAAGTTCGCATCTGCTTGGGCCCCAATCCCTTGATATAGTCAGGACGCGCATATCGATAGGCATCGTCAGCTGGCCGAGAACCTTTCCCGTCCTTTTCCCAATTAGCAATAAGATTTTTAGACAACATTTGGATTTCATCTTCTTGCTTTTGATCAACAGGAAAGAACTCCTTTGCCGAAACATTTATACCGTGTTGAATTAGCCTTTTGCTTACAACATCCTCAACCCAACTAGGGTAGGCAGCTTTGGAATGTTTACCCGTATAGATTGTTGAGATGTCCACTTCCTTAAAATCATGTGGTGTCTCAATTCGTTGCTTGTTCGTTGTTCTCCATGTTTTATATCCACGTTGCGTAGAAATTTTGAATGAAACTTTATTGCCCGTACGAAATGACACCCAGTTATTCAATACTTGCGTTTGAATTAGACTTAAGTTATCGGCATCATCAAGTAGCATGTAGACAGGCTTGTTCTTAGGCAGACACCCTAACCGAGTTAATTCGCTCAACAAAGGAAAGAGGAAATCTCTATAGCCAACAAGTGGACCAGAGTATGGAGTGTATATTTCAGTTATTCCAATATTTCTTAAATAAGAATTCATCTGCTCATATACTTCATCTATTGCGTTAATGGAGTTCCGAAGCACATCCTCAGTAATTAACAACTTTGAATTGTTCAATATAATTTCTGATAAATTGGCGCCAGCTGATTGAAGTTTCTTAATTACTAACTGGTCACAAAAGTTTTCAATTTCCTGCTTGGCTGATTCATTGTTCAATTCCTGCCCTGTGTGATCACGTAACGACTGCAGAGCTTTCGATGCCAAGAACAATGACAATGAATGTTCAGCCAGTACCAAACCCGCATATTGGTTGCTGATCCTATCTAGGTCGGAGAGATCAAGATCGGTCGACTTGATCGTTGCGTAGATACCCAAATAGGGCAACTCTTTAAGAGTTAAACTTTCCGACAACATCCTGCAGTCAGGTGTCATTTGCCGCAGCATCATGCTTTTTCCACAACCTCGGTGTCCATGAATAAATACATGGCCAGGAGAATCAATCTCGAAATTTTCTGATAGAGGGACGAAAAGCCTAAGCATTTCGGCCGCATCCATCATCTCTGGTGATGAGACAGCAAATGGATTAGTACTCATGACTACCAAGCCCTTCCCGCAAAGTTGGACCCATTCACGTCCGGCACATCCTTTTTCCAATCTTGCGACACCGTTGGATAACCTTTATCTCGCACAGTCAAATTGCGTTTGTCACATATCACTTGTTGGTTGGTGCCGGCCACTGAAATCGTCTTAGAAAATTCCATTGTTATTTCCAAACGATCGGTTTGCATCGGAGGCAGTAGAAATCGATTACAATACACTCGTTCATGATTGAGCTTGTCAATTCGATCTAAAACGTCATCAATTAAATATTTTTGTTGTTGATTACCCGCTTCGTCCTTTGGAGTTAGATACTTCTCAATGAATAATGCGGTATCAAAACCAAATCTAAGCTTGAACGATTTATTTCTTCTATCTGGCTTGGCCCCGGCAATACTTTCTGCATATAGCTGAAAGAGTTTACTTTCAGCTGGTAGGGTGCCTGCTTTGATGTGGTGAGTTGAGGCACGCGATCTGTGTTCGCATATTTCATCGGCAAATCTGACTATCGCCGCAATCAATTGTGGTCTTATATCAGCACCTCCTACTACAGTTTCATCTAAAAGCGCCCCGATTGTATCCTTGTCATTGTTATCAATGGTGCGGCCTCCATGGGCCTGAGCAATATCACCAATCAAGCGATGCTCTGGTGCATCCTTTTGAATATCACCACCATATTCTTGCAGAATGGAAAATGCCCTTTTGTCATGCTCTTCCCGCCCATCAATATTCCCGGCATCATGCACTCGAATTGCGCAAAGCAGCAAATATAGTTCATAGGGTTTTATAGATGAGTCTGGCTTATCAAATGTATCCTCTAATAGAAATCCGGCATATCTGACAACTTCGTCGAAATGTCGGCCGCCATGATCTGTATAAAAGCCCGGGGTTTTAGAGAGGCATGAAAGTCCCGCGTTGATATTGGGATATACATGCAACCGTAAACTGGCCAGCATTGCCTTGTATCGGCCCCAGTAATCAACATGCTGGTTCGCAAAATCACATTCCCTACTTGCTGAGAACTCTTCAAGTTTTTGTTCGAGTGGTAACCAGTTATCGCTCATAATTAAGAAAATATTTTCAGTATCACAATTGCTCAAACACAGTCGAGTATATTCATGAAGACAGCCTTCGCAAGCAATGGGGGTACAAGATTACCCACTTGTTGCTGTTGGAACCCAATCGAACCGGTGAAACGAAACCAATCTGGTATTGATTGTAATCGGGCTGCTTCCCGCACAGACAAGCCACGATCCTTCCAAGGATGAACGAGCATGTTTTTCCGGAAGTTCCCTATCACGACCGATGGTTCATCTTCTTTGAGACGTCTGTAAATACCCGTGTGGCATCTGGTAACATCGGCATAATTCTTCATCAGCCTTTTCGGGATGTCTTCCCAGTTGCCGCCTTGCGGGATGTGGCTGTAGCGCTTAACAATATGCGGCGCGTTATTGGTCACCACGTTATTTCCACACCGATCCAATCTCTTTCGCATTAACTTGGCATAAGCAGATTCTGCCGCACTTGAGTATTCTGTGATATCCGGCACATCGCCATTATCCAGCTCCGGCAAATCAGAAATTGCGTCCTTTACGGTACGGTACTTCTTTACTGTTGGCTTCGGCTTGCCGATTTCGATACCGTGTAAAGAACCAACGATGAACAAGCGGTTTCTTTTCTGAGGAACGCCGAAATCAGCCGAGTTCAGTACAAAATGGTTTGTGGTATATCCCAGCTTTTTGAAACTGGCCAAAACGGCATCAAGGAAAAAACCATTTTCTGTTTCAATCAAGCCCTTAACATTTTCAAAAACAACCCAATCAGGGCGCACCTCTTTTACAAGCCGCACATACTCCATGTAGAGCCAGTTGTTGGTGTTGAGCAGGTCGCGATTTTTTTGGTTTGATGTTGAGAAACCCTGGCACGGCGGCCCACCGAAAATGACCATGGGTTGTGTCTTGTCGAATCCTCTAAAGTGCAAAGCCTTAACGGTTCGAATGTCTTGGTGTAACAGGGTAGTGTGTTTGTGGTTAAGTGCGAAAGTGGCTGCAGCGTGCTTGTCCAGCTCGACGGCATAGTGGACATCAACCCCGCTTATAGCAGCCCCGATGGACATACCCCCCGCCCCGCTGAATAAATCAATTGCCTGCATCCCCGTCCCCTTTTCGCGCGCGTAGGGTATCACGAAAGGGTGCATCTTGCTTCAAACCGCAGACTAAACAATTGGTGGGCAATCCACTATTTTGTTACTGCCCATTACTTAACAAATGGTAGCCAACTGAAACTTTTGCTGACGGTTTAGCAGCGCGATTCGCAAGGTACAGAGCAACCACTGCTGCCGCAAAAAAACCAGCTGCAGCAAACCAGTTTGCAAAACCGTTCAGCATGTCCCAGAAGGACTTGGAAATTCCAAATAGTGACGGTTCGTCCATATGAGAGCTAACGAGGTTGTAGAAAAAGTCTTTTCATACCCGCATCGTGCCGTGAACCAAACCAAATATCAAGGTCGAAGTTAGAGGTGATATTTTGGAGAACTTAATGGCGCGCTATAAACACATCGACACCAGTCCTCGCTTTCTCGCTGTTGACCTGCAACGGCAACTCCTACCCGGCACATTCGAATACGCTTTGAATCACCTGGTCGACCACGAGCTCGATCTTTCCCGCTTCGATGCCCGCTTCAACAATGACGACACAGGTGCGCCAGCGTTACCACCTGCCATGCTGCTCAAGGTTGTCCTGTTTGCCTACAGCCAAGGCATCGTCAGCAGCCGCAACATCGAGCGTGCCTGCCGCGAACACGTCACCTTCATCGCCCTGTCCGGAGACAGCCAGCCACACTTCACTACCATCGCCGAATTTGTTTCATCCCTTGGCGACGACATCGCACACCTCTTCAGCCAGATACTCTTCATCTGCGACCGTCAGGGTTTGATAGGGCGCGAGATGTTCGCCATCGATGGCGTGAAGCTACCCAGCAACGCCTCCAAAGCCCGGAGCGGCACACGTGCCGACTTTGAACGTCAGGCGGGCAAACTGGAAACCGCTGCTAAGGTTATGCTGGAACGGCATCGCGAAGCAGACCAGCGCGCCAATGAGCCTGACCTTCACGCCAGGGAAACCCAACGCATCACCCGCCTGCAAACCGATGCGGCGCAACTTCGAGAATGGCTCGCTGATCATCCCGAAGACCGCAAAGGCAGCAAAGGCGCGATCCGCAAGAGCAACCGCACCGACAACGAATCTGCGAAGATGGCGACCAGCAAAGGCGTTATACAAGGTTACACCGGCGTGGCCGCTGTTGATGCCCGCCACCAGATCATCGTCGAAGCCCAAGCACATGGCACCGGCAGCGAACAAGAATTGCTGATCCCCGTCGTGCAGGCGATGCAAGCCACACTCGCCGATGATACCCTCATCACTGCCGATGCCGGTTACCACAGCGAGGCCAATCTCAAGCAGCTTGCCGCGATGAAAGTTGATGCACTCATTGCAGACAACAACATGCGCAGTCGAGACGAACGCTTTGCCGAACAAGGTAAATACAAAGCACTCCCTGACCCACTGCATGACAAGGGTGGCAAACCCAAACAAGCAGCTCGCTACCAACCCAAAGACTTCGACTACGATCAGCAAGCAGGAACTTGTTTCTGTCCTGCGGGCAAGCAGCTTTATGGCGACGGCAGTGGCTGCACGATCAACGGTTATGCGGCAGTGAAGTTCAAAGGCGCACAACGCGACTGCATGCCATGCACACATCGAGATCGTTGTTTGCTAACGCCACAGAAGACCAAGACACGACAGGTGTCGTTCTTCCACGGCAAGGTAGATCAGGAGAGCTACACCGACCAGATGAAGCGGCGTATCGACAGCCCGGACGGCCGCGCACGTTATAGCAGGCGCTTTGCCACGGTGGAGCCCGTATTCGGCAACCTGCGGCACAACAAACAACTCAACCGCTTCACCCTCAGGGGACGAACCAAGGTTGATGCGCAGTGGAAGTTGTATTGCTTGGTGCACAACATCGAGAAATTAGCGCATCACGGCTATGCATAGTAGCAAAGGGGCATAACACCCCGAATATGCCCGCAGATTCGCGTCCCCAGCGATGCAATTTGCTCACACTCGCCGCAGTAAAAATCACAACCGATTGTTGAAGTTGAAACGGAAACGTTCAGGTGGGAAAAACTTGGCTGGAAAATCGTTGGAAAAGGGTTTTTCTACAGCGTCAACGCAAAATTAAGGGGCGCCGCGCTTTTCGGCGTCCCTCGTGAATTCTGGGTTAGCCATGTTGATCGAGGGCTGTTTGTTGAGCCTGCGCCTGATCTGTGATCATACTTAATTCTTCCGGCGTAATTTCTATTTGCTCCACTCTGAGAAGCCCTCCTGCAATAGCCGGCTGAAACGCCTGAATGAAACGCTCGAAATTGCGCGAACCCGATTCTTGTTCAGAATCGGGTATTTTTGTAATAATGAAGATGAGTTCAGTAGGAACTTTCTTGGCTTCACGATAAAGGAGGATTTTGGAAAGCATGACATATAGGCGATCCCAAAACATTGGAGACATGCTTCTGGAATTCTTAACTTCAAAGAAATATTCTTTGCTTGCAGATTTCATATAGCCGTCAAACGTAATTGTACGCTCCATTATTGGATCCAGGTTTTCGAAAGACGAGCTAAATTTTATATCTCGCTCCACATCTATCTTTGGGATTGAATTTGCAGCTATGTATTTATCAAGAGCCAAGGAATCTGCTATTTGCCTTATGCGCAAGGAACGCGTTACAGACTCGCGTTCTGAAGGTAATACTACCTCGGCTGAGGTCACAGGTTGTTTTATTTCTTGTTCAACGTCATCCTCTTTCTTTTCAGCTTTAACAACACCCAAAGCATGAAGCAGATCAACACCACTTGTGTTTATTGTTGCATTGACTTGCGACTGATGCACGTTGACAGCTAGTTGAACTAATGCTTTTCGCAGTTCTGTATTGTCTGTTTTTAGCTCTTGTTTTTCTTGTGTAGTTTTTGAAACCTCTCTCGATAGTGTCAGCAATGTCCCGAGACTAAATGTATTAAAGGCCTCTGAAAGTACCAATATGGCCATCAACGCAAGGATGATGAGAATGCCTGCAGTTATTGCATAGGCTGGAGATGCTTTATAAAAGCTCTCGATAACCAAGAATCCAAGGAAACTGAGAAATGCAACTGTAAGAGTCCGAGTTATCCAAGATGGTTTGTTATTTATTGGTTCCAAAACAACTCCTCCTAAAGGGGTTAACGTTTGACATAACCGGCGCCAGCGGCTTTATCGCTGGCGTCCGTGTTGACGGATGGGTTAGCCCTATGGATAGAGCCGCTTGAGGTGCGAGACAATTTGATGTTCTCTTGCTTGGCCGCGCGCGGCATCCGACGTTTGCCGGGCGTCAGCATCAACTACAAAAAACTGCACGTTGGCGACCGACAACAAGTAATCTCGGATTTCTTGGATTCGGAGTTCGGCGTGAAAATCCCACTTGTATTTCAGCAGCAGAAGGTGGACTTCATCGAAGCTTGAAAATGGCTGCCCTTGGAGAATGCGCCGCGAATCGTTGTCGTTCTCTCGGCTTGGACAGAATGCACAGAAAATGTCTTTCTCGCCCGAAGGAGATTGGGCGATTCTGTCCTCTACGGCTTCAACAAAAGGCTCCTCTTCGAAATCGTCGTTCGAGTGCGACTCGACAGTAAATTTACCGTTGACTCCTGGGATGGCGTAGGTGCACCCCTTGTAGAACCGTGACCGACCGAACATGCTGTAGATGTGGGTGGTCTTTCCCCAGTTGTTGAATCCGGTCAGAAGGATTGCTCTTTTCATGGTGGTCAATGCTCCTCGTGATAGGGCTAACAATTATCAGCCAGACCCATCGGTCTGTACTATCTAAAATAGTGTGAAATGCATTCTTTCGATAACTCATTGATTCAATGAAGCGCACTGAATTTATTGTTCCAGATATGCATAGTAGTACGGTAGTACGGACAGAAGCGAATGTCTCCTTTTAAAAAAAAGCGAGCGGCTGGTTGTGGTACTTTCCTGCCTGACGCTAAGTTCCGCTTTAGTGGATCGATGATGTGGCGAAATTGCTGTTACACTATTTTCACATGCTATCATTAGCTATTGATTAAAAGCCATAAGTGGAGATAATTTGAACCGGTTCACATCATTAGAAATATGCGCAGGTGCTGGAGGGCAAGCGCTTGGGCTTGAAATGGGCGGTTTTGATCACGTCGCATTGGTAGAAATTGAGCCTCCAGCATGCTCTACGCTTAGGCTGAACCGCCCTAATTGGAATGTCATTGAAACCGATATACGTTTGTTTGATGGCCGCCCTTACCATGGCATTGATCTGATTGCAGGTGGCGTTCCTTGCCCTCCATTTTCAAAAGCAGGCAAACAATTGGGCGCGGACGATGAACGCGACTTATTTCCGGAAGCCCTGCGGCTGGTAGATGAATGTCGTCCGCGAGCCGTTATGCTTGAGAATGTGCGTGGCCTGCTGGATGCAGTCTTTGATGACTACCGTAACAAAGTTGAGAGGCAGCTAAAAAAGCTTGGCTATGTACCGGGATGGAGGCTTCTTAATGCCTCAGATTACGGCGTGTCTCAACTTCGCCCGCGTGTTGTTTTCGTTGGCATCCGGAAGGATGAAGCTCGTAATTTCACATGGCCGGAACCAGGTAAAGAGGATGCTCATACCGTTGGCGATCTTTTACATGATCTAATGAAGGCTAACGGTTGGCGCGGTGCTGACCGCTGGCGTAAGCGGGCAGATGGCATTGCCCCAACATTGGTAGGTGGTTCAAAGAAGCACGGCGGCCCCGATCTAGGTCCAACCCGTGCAAAGCTGGCATGGGCTGCCCTTGATGTTGATGGTCATGGCCTTTGGGATGATGCTCCCCCACGTGATTTTGTTGGCAGGCCCCGACTCACGCCGCGTATGGCTGCGCGCATTCAGGGTTTCCCTGACGAATGGCAGTTTTTCGGTAAGAAGACTGCCACCTACCGGCAAATTGGTAATGCCTTTCCGCCCCCAGTTGCGGCGGCTGTATCCAGCCAAATTTTTGCCGCGTTATCAGCGAAACGTATTTTTAAGGTTGCGTAGTGGCAATCCGCCCTCAGGTCCCTCAGTTTGTTGAAGCACGTAGGGCTTATCACGCAGCCCTTCTGAGAACAGTACTTCACTTAGATGGTGACGGTGTTGCCAGCAACGCTGACAGCAGTAATCGTTCAAGTATTGCTATCGCACGCGGAATAGCTGAGCTTCTTGAAGCTGAAACCCATGGCGCGCGACTTGCTGGACAAACATCTGGGAGTAGGTTTGAAAGCGTTTGTGCAGGTTTTGTAAGCCAAACATTTTTGACTCTTGGGCATATACGCCCCGGCAATTGGGATATTCATCAAGTGACTGGCCGGAATCGTCTTGAGATTGCCCGCTACGAGCAATACGCTCATTTGGTGGCACTTGATAGGGCAGCAAGCAATGATCCTGAATTGGCCGCTGCCCTTGGCAGTGATTACACAATCACTCCGGATATTGTGGTGGTTAGGAACACTGAAACTGATGAAGCTATCAATTCTGCTGGTCCACTCGTAGATAATTCACTAACAAAGCATGCAAGTTTACGCAGGGTAAATGGCGGGTTGCCTCTGTTACATGCAAGCATTTCCTGCAAGTGGACGATTCGCAGTGATCGGGCACAAAACGCTAGGTCGGAAGCTTTGAATTTGATCCGTAACCGTAAGGGGCATTTGCCTCATGTGGTGGTAGTCACAGGAGAACCAACGCCTAGTCGTTTAGCCTCAATTGCGCTGGGTACAGGGGACATTGATTGTGTCTACCACTTCGCCCTTTATGAATTGCAACATACCGTGCATGCTCTAGGTATGACAGATGCTACTGATATGTTGGCGGTCATGGTGGACGGCAAAAGGCTTAAAGATATATCTGATTTGCCGCTCGATCTCGCAGTGTAGGTTTAAGCCCATGGGAATGAGCCGTAGCGAAAACATGCGGCGTATTCGCAGTAAGGACACTGGCCCAGAGCTTGCTGTACGGCAACTGCTTCGCAGCTTGGGTTTCACCGGGTACAGGATTCATCGCAAGGAATTGCCCGGCAAGCCTGATGTCGCCTTTGTCGGGCGCAAGAAGGCCATCTTCATTCATGGCTGTTTCTGGCATGGTCATAGCTGCAAGGTGGGTCTGCGACGGCCAAAATCAAATCAAGCCTACTGGTTACCGAAGATTGAGCGTACGCGCGCCCGTGACGCTGAACACCTGTTTGAAATGGTTAGAACTGGATGGTCTGTTCTGACAGTATGGGAATGTGAATTACACGATATTCATATGCTTGCAGAAAAGTTAACTGACTTTCTCAATGGAAGCTCGGTGAGTTGATGCCAGCACCCCCCGTTTAAACACTGGGGCTACAAATACATAAACCGAAATCTATCTGAAATTCCCACACACTGCGAATGAAGACAGCATTAGTTTGAATTCAGATGGGGTACAAATGCAAGCCTATGTGATTATTTCCTTGCAGTGAGGTGCACTGTTAGAGATGCATAAGGATGAAACTCAGGTAGCCGGCTTACAATCTGTCCATCAAAGAACCGATGATGTGCAACCGTTGGGAATAATTCCTCTGGCACAGGATGTTTAGCATTAGGGTTATGGTACATCGACAAACCTTCAGCCCATGTCTCCTTGGAGCTCTCATCGACAATGTACTTGAACGGAAGTGGCAGATGAGCGTTGGGATTGTGGTCATGGAATGTGCCAACACGCATCATGATGACGCCAGGAGCCAGAAAGCCTGCTTGCCTGCCCATCCGATTGAATTTCGAGATGGTACCGCTCGCAGAGAACATCACTGCGCTCACGTTCTCTGCATCAGGTTGAAAAAAGAAACCAGATGGAATTTCCTTACCGCCAACCTTGTGAGTGTCGACTTGGATTGGCATGATGACAAGTTGTTCATTCTCATCAAAAAGAAATTCGTGGCGGACACCATACAGGTAGTTAATGAGTGCAGTTGATGTCCAAAGCATTGACCGGTCATCGTGAAAATCCGCGATGGCAAAGACAAGCGGAATGTCCTTCAAATGTTCTAGCTCCCAGTAACGCTTCTGTAGCTTACTAAAGAGTGGGCTTCCAAAACGAATTGGAATCTCGTGGGCGTGGCGACGCTTAACCTCTTCTGGATCGGGTAGTAATGATTCTGGTCTGAAGAAAGAGACAGGTTTATCAGTTCTACGGCCAACAGTAGTTGCTTCGATGGCGACAGTCTTCCCGTACTTTGTCACCATGAAGTCAGGTCGAACATGCTCACGGCTAATAAATAACTGCTCCTCAACAATGTAGGAATAAAGATAAAGTTCCCACACCCGAGCATCGAATCCGCTCGTTTGAAACTGCTCTACAAAATTACCATCGACATCCACAAAGTGCGGCATGATTTCTGCAATCTGACGGCGAGCTGGTGCGAAAGCTTCGCTCTCGCACAGTGTTATGAAGCCTGGATGGAGCTTCGCAAAGGGGACTAAGGGAGTGAACAAGTCAAGTTGCTTATCCTGCTGGCCGCCCTGAGGAAATACCTTGTCATTATTTCTAGCGCGCCACTTGATAGTACGTTCAATCCAAGATGTAGCGTCTTCTACCGTAGGTAAAGACGATTCAACATCAATACATCGAAATCGACCAGACTCATCACGCCCTAAAATAACGCCCACGTAATCTGCATCAATGGTATCGAGCAATAGGACGCCAAGGAGAGTTTCGTTGTCATCTGCGAACCAGCCGAGCTCTTCGCTAATGTAAGCGGCTGCGGGGCTGCGCGAATGCGCGCAAAGTGCGTTGAAGCGCTTGACGTCAATTCGTTTGATGGAAATTGAATTTATGCTTTCCTCCATGTGTACCGCTTAAATGTAAAGGAAAAGGACTACGCTCTGCTGCGCAGACTCATTTAAGTTATGGGTCTGCCCGCAGTTGCATCATATTATTGGCAGGAACAAATGTCGCATTTTGGCACCGAGCTGAACTTCAATATTTGTTATAACCTACACGAAAGCGGCAGTAGGATTAAGTTCTAGGACACCACTCAGACTACTGTTGCGATTGGAATTGATGCCGGGATTATTGGACGTCTAGTTGCTTTATTTAGCCCGTCCGAGTGGCGGTCTTTATGTCTACAGACTTGATAAGACGTTGCCTATTCTGCTTACTATATGCTTACAAGCAAAGTTTTTAATTCTTCAGGCTATTCAATGAAAATGCTGTAACCATTTATTCTATTGGTGCCGGGGGAGGGACTCGAACCCTCACACCATTTCTGGCACCGGATTTTGAGTCCGGCGCGTCTACCAGTTCCACCACCCCGGCTAAGCGGGCCGCATTATCCATGAAGCAGGGTGCCATATCAACTCCATTCTCGCCCGGGAGGCCTGGCTGGCACCATTTCACGCTGCATTGCGGGGGTTGGCCGGGTACGGGCTGAAACCATGGTGCTATCATGCGATATCCAATTGATGGGTACCCCAATTGCTGGGTATCCCAATTGCTGGGTATCAAAGGCGGCTACAGACCAGATCGGAAACGGGATCATCGATCATGAACACAGAATACATGCAGCATGTGGTGCAGATCGCACACCGCGCCGGGGCGGCGATCATGGGGGTTTATCGTAGCGGCGAAGCAGGCCAGACCAGCAAAGCGGACGACTCGCCGCTGACCCTGGCAGACTTGGCCGCGCACCGGATCATTGTCGATGAACTTTCCAGGCTCACGCCGGAAATACCCATCCTTTCCGAAGAAGCTGCCGACGTTGCCTACCCGGTCCGTTCGCAATGGACGCGCTACTGGCTGGTCGATCCGCTCGACGGCACGCGCGAATTCATCAAGCGCAACGGGGAATTCACGGTCAACATCGCGCTTGTCGAGCAGGGGGCGCCGGTTCTGGGAGTGGTGTATGCGCCGGTGCCGGATGTTTGCTACTACGGGGCTCGCGGCGCGCGCGCGTTCATGCAGCGCGGCAACCTCGCGGCGCAGCCCATCGCTGTTCAACCCCATGCCGCGGGAGAACCCATCAAGGTCGTTGCCAGCCGTTCCCATCGCGATGCGCGCATTGAAGCGTTGCTCGAACAGCTAGGCGACTACCGATGCATCAGCATGGGCAGTTCGCTCAAGTTTTGCCTGGTTGCCGAGGGCGAGGCGCATCTCTATCCGCGCCTGGGCCCGACCATGGAATGGGACACCGCCGCGGCCCATGCCGTGGTGAACGCGGCGGGCGGCATCGTGTGCAACCTGGCCGGGGAAGCATTGCGCTACAACAAGATCGACCTGCACAACCCGGATTTTCTGGTCTTGCCCGCCGCCGACAAGACTTTGTTCAAACTGCTCAAGCTCCAACCGTAAATGCGGGACGGGATCTTCGGGTTTAAACCCGGCAGCGCGTTGCCGGGTTTCCCTGCGCGGGGGATGCGCTTTTCTCGCGAGCAGATATTCACATCGACTACAATCCGCGCTTTGTACGGATTTTTCACCTGTTCATGCGTACCGATCAATTTGATTTTGCATTGCCGGAGCGGCTGATTGCGCAGCATCCGCCGCAGCGGCGCGGCGCCAGCCGCCTGATGCATGTGCATGGCGGCGTGCCCGAGGACCGGCTTTTCGCCGATCTGCCGCAGCTGGTCGGACCGCAGGATTTGCTGGTGCTGAACGACACGCGTGTGATCAAGGCGCGTTTGATGGGCAACAAGGAAAGCGCAACACAGTCACGCAATTCTCTGTCGGCCAAGGCCGATGAGAAGTTGACAGGCGGGAAGGTCGAAGTGCTGGTCGAGCGCGTGCTGAACGAGCATGAGGTTCTGGCACAAGTTCGCGCCAGTCATGCACCCAAAACAGGCAGCTTCTTGAACTTGGCTGATGCATTAAGGGCCGAGGTGCTGGGGCGCGAGGGCGAATTCTTTCACCTGCGCTTTGTCGCCAATGAAGATGTGCTGGACCTGCTGGAACGCCACGGGCAATTGCCGCTGCCGCCCTATATCACGCACGCGGCGGGGAGCGAGGACGAGCAGCGTTACCAAACCGTGTTTGCAAAAGTGGCCGGCGCGGTCGCGGCTCCCACGGCGGGGCTGCATTTCGACGATGCAATGCTGCAGGCCCTGCGCGAAAAGGGGGTGCGGATTGCCTATGTGACCCTGCATGTCGGTGCGGGAACTTTCCAGCCGGTGCGCGCCGAGCATATCCGCGACCACACCATGCACAGCGAACGCTATGACATCCCCCAAGCGACAGTGGATGCGATCGCCGCGACCCGGGCGAAACAGGGCAGGGTGATCGCGGTCGGCACCACCAGTTTGCGGGCGCTGGAGAGTGCCGCAGCGCAAGGTGAATTGCGGCCGGGCCGTGCGGAGACGAATATTTTCATCACACCGGGTTACCGCTTCAGGATAGTGGACGTGCTGCTCACCAATTTCCATCTGCCGCGTTCGACACTGCTGATGCTGGTATGCGCGTTTGGCGGGATGGATGAAATGCTGGCAGCCTACCGCCATGCGGTTGAAAAGGAATACCGCTTCTTCAGTTATGGGGACGCGATGTTGATCGAAAGAAAGCCATGAAATTCACCCTGCATCAAACCGACGGCCTTGCCCGCCGAGGCTCTCTGGCCCTTGCACACGGCAGCGTGGAAACGCCGGCCTTCATGCCGGTCGGCACTTATGGCACCGTAAAGGCGATGTCGCCGCTCGAACTGCGCGAGATCGGCGCACAGATCGTGCTGGGCAATACCTTCCATCTGTGGCTGCGCCCGGGAATGGATGTGATCGCCGCGCATGGCGGGTTGCACCGTTTCATGGGATGGGACGGTCCGATCTTGACCGATTCCGGCGGCTTTCAGGTATTCAGCCTGGGGGAGTTGCGCAAGATCACGGAGCAGGGGGTGAACTTTCAGTCGCCCGTCAACGGCGATAAATGCTTCCTGTCACCGGAAGAGTCCATGCATATCCAGCGCGTTCTGAATTCAGACATCGTGATGATCTTCGACGAGTGCACGCCCTATCCGGCCGACGAGAAGACAGCGGGCGAATCGATGCGTCTGTCGCTGCGCTGGGCGGCGCGCTCGAAAGCCGCGCATGGCGGCAATCCGAATGCGCTGTTCGGTATCGTGCAGGGCGGTATGCATGAACACCTGCGCGATGAATCGCTGCGCGAACTGGAGAGGATCGGTTTCGACGGTTATGCCATCGGCGGGCTGTCGGTAGGCGAACCGAAGGAAGACATGCTGCGCATACTTCGGCACACCGCGCCGCAGCTGCCGCGGGACAAGCCGCGCTACCTGATGGGCGTCGGCACGCCAGAGGATATCGTGGCGGCCGTCGCACAGGGTATCGACATGTTCGATTGCGTGATGCCGACCCGCAATGCGCGCAACGGCATGATGTTCACGCGCCTTGGCGACATCAAGATCAAGAATGCCCGGTACCGGATGGACATGCGCCCGCTGGACGAGCAGTGCGGATGTTACAGCTGCCGCAATTTTACCCGTGCCTACCTGCATCACCTGCACCGCATCGGAGAGATACTCGGTGCGCGCCTGAACACGATACACAATCTGTACTATTACCAGCAGCTGATGGGTGAAGTCCGCGCGGCGATCGAAGCAGGCGCGTTTGCCGATTTCGTGCAGCGTTTTACCGAGATGCGCGGCCAGAGTCGGGGCAGCTCAGCCGAATAATTTGCCGCGGCGGCTAGCCGGAAGGCTCGGGCCGGGCGATGCGCATGTCCCGCTGCTCCAATGCCAGTGCCAGGAACTCGTCTGCCGGCAACGGACGGCTGAACAGGAATCCCTGCCCATGCTGGCAGCCGTGTTGCTTCAGAAACGTCAATTGCGCGACAGTTTCGATGCCTTTTGCGACGACCGTTAAGTTGAGGCTGTTGGCCAGCGCGATGATCGTGGTCACGATCGCCGCGTTGTCGGCATGGTCCGGCAGACCGCGAATGAATGCCCGGTCGATCTTCAGCAAGTCGATCGGGTAGCTGCGCAAATAGCCCAGACTCGAATATCCGGTTCCGAAGTCATCCAGGGTGAATTTCACGCCGAGCTGTTTCAGCCCTTTGAAATTGGCCAGCACCGATTCGCTCGGGTCCTTCAAGAAGCCGTCGGTGATCTCGAGATGCAGCAACTGCGGATCGATCTCGGCCTGCTCGATCATCCCGGAAATCATGTTCTTCAGACCGGGGGTCGCGAAATGGAGGGGCGACAGATTCACCGCCATGTCCAGATCGCCCAGTCCGTGGCCGCTTTCTTTCCATGCCTGCAATTGGGCACAAGCCTCGCTGAGGACCCATTCGCTCAGCGGGGCGATGAGGCCGCATTTCTCGCTGACCGGGATGAATTCTGCGGGGGTAAGCCCGGTTCCATGGGTGTTGGGCCAGCGCAGCAGTGCCTCGGCCCCGATGATCTTCCCGGATTTCAGGTTGATGACGGGCTGATAATGGAGCACGAATTCGTTGTTCTCCAGCGCGCGCCACAGATCATCTTCCAGTTGCAACTGCTGCCGAATCTCCTCGCTCATGTGTCCGACAAACATCTGGTGCCGGTTCCGTCCCAGGCGCTTGGCGCTGTGCATTGCCATGTCGGCGTTGCCGATCAGCGTTTCCGCATCCTTTCCATGCTCCGGATAAACGGCGATGCCGATGCTTGCGGCGAGATGAAGCTCGCGTCCGCCGGTCTCGATCGGTGTGGCAATCGCATTGAGCATCTTGGTGGCGATCTGCAGCAGGTCCGCGCTGGATTTGATGTCCGGCAGAGCGACGACGAATTCATCCCCGCCCAGGCGGGCGATGGTGTCGCCTTCGCGCACACATCGCTCCAGGCGCAACGCCACGATTTGCAGCACCTGATTGCCGATTTCGTGACCGAGGGAATTATTGATATTCTGGAAATAGTCGAGATCCACGAACATCACGCCCAGCAGGCTGTTGTGGCGCTCCGCCGAAGCCAGCGCCTGTTTTATCCTGTCCAGCAGCAGCATGCGGTTCGGCAAGTTGGTCAATGCATCGTGGGTGGTCACATGCCGGAGATTTTGCTCGGTACGGCGCTGCTGTTCGTATTGATTCCTGATGACGCCGTCCGCATACCTGACGATCAGGAACAGGATTCCATAGAGTGCGGTCAGCACCGCGATCACGCCCAATGCGATCTGTGCCCCCTCCCTGTTGTCGCTTGCTTCTAGGTCGGTGATATCGGTGTCGATCGCCATCACACCCTGGATGGGCCCATCCGCGCCGGCGCGCAACGGGATGAAGCTCGACAACACGCCGCGATTCGCCAGTTCCCCGTCCAGCCCGTTAAACTTGGCGTAGTGGGTAATGCGGCTTTGCGGCACGCCCAGCCTCGCCGAGAGAAAGGCGGGGTCGCTGCCGTTGCTGGTACCGATCTGGGAGGCATCGGTAGAGAACAGCACGCGCCCGTCGAGCTGATAGATTTGCACACCGACTGTCTGGGTGTTGCGCACTGCGTTGCGCACGCTGTGCCCCAGTTTGGCAATGGCGGGCTGGCGACGCAGGGTATTTGCATCGAGACGCTGCGCCGCATGGGCGAAGCCGCTAAACCGGGGCCAGATATTCGTTGAAAAAGCCTGCGCCAGCGCGATGTTCCCGCTTTCGCCATACCTGAGCAGATGGCTCTGTTCCAGCAACTGATGGAATATGCCGAGGACGACTGCCGCCAGTACCATCGAAACCAGGCTCGCGATCGAGAAATAGCGCAGTAGTCGAAACATGTACTTCCCTTGATATGTGACGCCCTCAGTGATCCAGTCGCTTTCGGAAAATGGAGATGCTTACTGAAACTGCATGTGTTGCATCAATCGTGTATCGAGGCGGGTTGGACGCAGATGCGCACAATGCGCGATTTTGATTTGCCGGCTTGCGCGCGATCTCTTGACCCCGGGAAAAATACGCGGGAATCATATTGGATTGTCCAATGTGCTGTCAATGCAATACGGTGCCCGCGCGGCATATGCGCCGGCGGGACCGAATGACGCGATATTCCGCATCAACGATTCTCGCATCGCGCTATCATTGCCCATGCACAATATCGGCAGGAATTCGATGCACCCCGTTATCAATTGGACCGAGGCAGGTTCGGAACGCGCAGCACGCTGGCGTTCGGAAAGCAGCATGCCGCCGCCAAAACGCGTGGCCATCGCGGACGACACGATGAAGGCCGACCAGGCTTATCGACTCGCCTGCGAAGGCACGGCGCTGTTGTGGCGCGGCGATTTTCAGAATGCAAGGCAGCTGCTGCAGGCGATGTCGCGGCGGGCCGACCGCAAGCCGCGCAAACCCCTGGTCGAAGGAACAGCGGCGGTACCCGGTGCGGCGTTCCACCTGCATCGCCAAGCCCAATCGCAACGCGCGCGCACGCTGGCAATGATCCTGATCCCGCTGAACGGCGATTACACCATTCCGCTGCGCCGCGCGCCGGACATCCGGCAGGCCTGCATCGAGGCCTACGGGGAATGCAGCGGGCCGTCGGTCGTTGCGCTGCGCGAATTGCTCGGGCTGATTGGCGCGCACGAGTGGCGTAAGAAAGGCGTCGAGATCTCCGCCCTTGGTGATGGACGAGCGGGCGCGCGCATCCACCCGCACTACGGGGTATTCTCGCCGGTGCGCGGCGAGTATGTTGAACTGGTGAACACGGCGCCGCTGCCACAGCAATTCCCCGAGCCTGAACTGGCCTTCGACATCGGCACTGGCACCGGCGTGCTGGCTGCGGTGCTTGCGCGTCGCGGTGTGAAGCGCGTTGTCGCGACCGACCAGGACCCGCGCGCGCTGGCCTGCGCAGGAGAGAATATTTCCCGGCTCGGCCTGGATGCACAGGTGGAAGTGGTGCATGCCGACCTGTTCCCCGCCGGCAGGGCGCCACTGATCGTGTGCAACCCGCCGTGGATACCCGCACGCCCCGGTTCGCCCATAGAGCATGCGATCTTCGATCCGGGCAGCCGCATGCTGCGCGGCTTTCTCGGGGGGCTGGCAGCGCATCTGGCGCCGGGCGGCGAGGGCTGGCTGGTGCTGTCCGACATCGCCGAGCATCTCGGCTTGCGCACGCGCGGGGAACTGCTGGGGCTATTCGAGACATCCGGTTTGCGGGTGATCGAGCGTATTGATGTACGCCCGCATCATCCCAAGGTGGTCGATGAAACCGACCCGCTGCATGCGGCACGCGCGGCGGAAGTCACGTCATTGTGGAAGCTTGCGGTGCGTTAAGGAACTGTCGTTCGTTCCCTGTTTGCCGCCGCCTGCGTGGTTGTCGGAGCTTTAACCCGATACAACCACGGCGTACCCTTTACGGGTGTATGCGGGCCCTTCGTTGCTTGACCGATCAGCCTGCGCTATGCGGCGGCCAATTGGCAACAAAAGGCGAACGGTTTGGATAAAAATTAACCTTCGATCGCCGGGTCATCTGCCGTATGGGGATCGCTCGTGAGTTTATAGACAACCCCGCTCACGAGCAGTGCCGCAAGCAGTAATCCATAGTGAATCGGATTGGAGCCTGTTTCATTTCCACTTGGGCTGCTAATGACCTGAACCGGTTGAACGATCATTTCCCGAATCACCGTGATGATCAGGACTTCAATGAACACGCGCACATAGACGCGGCCGGTTTGCAGGTAATTTATCTCGGCTGAGATCAGCGTGGAAAGGGTCCACAAGATGAACAGCGCACCCAGCGCGTGGAAAAAGCCACTCATTGCATTTCCCGAACTCAGCGCGTTGCTTGCAATGATTCCGAAATCCCATATCACCATTACGCATGCAACGCCGAGAGCCAGCGCGAGCAGGACGTGGATGAACCGATTGAAATTCTTCATGCTGGAAATAAGTTTCTGGTCAAACATCATGTCCCCTTGTTGGAAATCGTTGCTGCATTGCGGCAGATGTCAGCAATCACTGGACCGGTGAGCATCAACAAAATCAGCATGGCAAGGATAGCATGGTGGATACGCAAACCGGAGCCGGGTTGTGAGTTGGTCGAAAGTCCGGAAAACACGTTAGACTTCGAAACACCGGCAGAAAGATTCAGCGCGCCCTTTGCTTCGACCGGTTGAAGCGGCTGCCCATGGCTGGCTTTCAGGGGGATTTCAAGATGGCAGACAAGTGCCCGACAAACGTGATTGGAGAAGGATATGGAGCCCATCAGCATCATCGGTGCCGGATTCGCGGCACTGACATCGGGAAGGGTTTCTCAACATCAAAATTCCATGCTGGCAGAGAAGGCTGGTCACCCGCTCGCTTGCATTGATCCCCGCATTTATCGGAATCATGTGGTACGGGGATACCGGTGTCGGAAAGCTGCTGGTGCTCAGCCAGGTCGTGCTGAGTCTTGGGCTGCCTTTCACCGTATGGCCGTTGATCTCCTTGACCAGCGACCGGAACTTGATGGGCCCGTTTGCCAATTCGCTGTTGCTGAAAATCACAGCCTGGATAATCTTTATCGTGGTAACCGCCGTGAATTTATGGCTTTTGTCTGATTATCTGTGACATCGAGCCCGGCTCTTGGACGCATTGCCAGGCTTACTGAAGGCAAGCGATGAATGTCTGCCGTTTGAATGCTGAATGGACGGCGGTCGTTTGCCTGATCAAGGAATGCAAAACGAAGGACTGCGGTTGAATGAGAAGCGGACGGCTGTGTGAATCGCCCCAGTTCTTCGCAAGTCATGAGGCATCGATCCAGCGCTCACATCGTGATCGCTGATAATCCGGCTTTATGTAAATACGACGAGCGGTATTTTGCAGCGAGTGCCCAGGTCAAGGGGAATTCGCCCTTGTGCCGAGCCTCGTCAATTCGCTTCCCGGACGCCAGGACATCCTGTTATGCATGTCAACAGTGATTATGGACATGTCCCTTGTCGAATGCATTTTCAAAGCGATTTGATGGCTGGATTTGAATAAAGAAAGGGCCGCAATGCGGCCCTTCTTCTTGCAGCTTTCGGCAAATTACACGCCGAGTTTGCTCTTGGTATAGCTTTCGATCAGTTTGACGGTTGCATTAGGTAGCGGCACATAGTCAAGCTTTTCGGCCTGCGATTGGCCGTGATGGAGGAACCAGTTTGCAAACTTGACCACTTTCGGATTATCTTCCTTGGCAGCGTCCGTGCGCAACAGGAAGTAAGTTGTGGCGGTGAGGGGCCAGCTGTCTGCGCCGGGCGCATCCGTCATGATCACGTAGAAGTCGCTGGCGTTGGCAAAGTCCGTCTTGGCCGATGCGGCCTGGAAGTTCTTCGGTCTCGGAGAAACGATCTTCCCGTTGCTGTTGATCATCCGAGTCCAGGTGAGATGGGTCTGGATCGCATAGGCATACTCGTCATAGCCGATGGAACCGTTGACTTGGTGCACATAGGATGCAACGCCTTCGCTTCCTTTGCCACCCACACCGGCAGGCCAGTCAACGGATGTGTTGGAACCCACTTTTGTCTTCCATTCCGGGCTGACCTTGGACAGGTAGTCGGTGAAGTAGAAGGTGGTTCCGGAACCGTCGGCACGATGTACTACCGTGATTTGCAGATCAGGCAGGTTAAGTTTCGGATTCAGATTCTTGATTGCCGGGTCGTTCCAGTTGGTGATCTTGCCGAGGTAGATGTCGGCCAGGACCTTTCCATCCAGAACCATTTCGCCGGATTTGACGCCGGGCACATTCACGATCGGGGTAATGCCGATGATGACGACGGGAAATTGCACCAGATTGGCTTGCTTGAGCTGGTCGGGCGTCAGGGGCATGTCGCTGTCACCGAAGCTGACTGTTTTTGCCTCGATCTGCTTGATGCCGCCACCGGAACCGATGGATTGGTAATTGACCGATATGCCGGTCTTTTCCTTGTAGGTGCTCGCCCATTGCGATAGAACGGGATAGATCGCCGTGCTTCCAGCACCCGTGATTTCATCAGCGAAAGCGCTTGCGCAAAACAGCAGCGCACAGCTGGCTAATCCCAGTGCTTTCGAAATCGATGTCATGTTAGTTATCATTTCAGAGTTTCCTTAAGTTGTATTGGGGCCAATGATTTTGATTGCCTAGTATTGCAGTTTCATTACACCAAATTCCGAGAGTCAGATAATATCCAACACCAGAGTTGCCAGAAAAGAATGTTGGTATCCATATTTCAGGGATGACAGGTTGACAGTCGCGAATTGCCGCAATTGCGTGACACTTTGGAGACGATGTGCACCGCATGCATGAATGAACTCCGGCTTGCTGCGGTTGAATGAGAAACGGACGTCTGTGTTAGCCAATACAAATAGCGTATGGCGGGAGTATATTTACCTGACATCCCAATTCGGAATTTGCCTTTAGTGCATGCATTTCTTCAAGAATTACTCGAGCAGCCAATGTTCTTTGGTAAATTTATTTCCGCACTGAACAGTTGAGCCTATGACAGCCGATCAAATTGCAAAACTGGTTATCCAGACGGATGTAACGTCCGCTTCGGAAATCGTCAAATTGCGCTGCACCGGCGCCTGGACCGTGCAGGGCATCGCCCAGCTCGAGCAACAATTGAAGGATATGAACTGGCCGGTTGCGGCAGTTGTGGAGATCGACAGTTCGACAATATCCTCGCTGGATACTTCCGGCGCATGGTTGTTGCGCCGGACGGTCAGCGCACTTGAGCAGCAGGGCCGCAACGTGCGGATCACCGGGTTGCAAACGGAATTCAGTTCATTGCTGGACCTGATTTCTGCACATTCCGTCATACCGGCACGCCTGACCAAGTCCGAGAAGGGTCTGTTGGCAAGTATCGGGCGGCAGTCCTGGAACGGCATAGAGAATATGTTCGGCATGCTGGCGTTTGTGGGCGACAGCGCGATTGCCATGATGCGATTGATGGTTCAACCGCGCCGTATCCGCTGGCGAGCCATCTTCCACAACTTGCAAACTGCAGGCTTTGACGCACTACCTATCGTTGGCCTGCTGTCATTCCTGATGGGTGTAGTGATCGCTTATCAGGGGGCGGATCAATTGCAGCGCTTCGGGGCAAATATCTACATTGCCGATCTGGTGGGGCTGGCAATGCTGCGCGAGCTTTCGCCTTTGCTCACCGCGATCATTGTCGCAGGACGGTCCGGGTCGGCTTATGCGGCGCAAATCGGCACCATGAAGGTTACCGAGGAAATCGATGCATTGCGGACCATAGGTATCTCGCCGCAGGAACTTTTGGTGCTGCCCAAGGTGCTGGCGCTGATCATCGCGTTGCCGCTGTTGACAGTGTTTGCCGATGTGACCGGTATAATCGGCGGTATGATCATGGCACGCTCCAAACTGGATGTCAGCTTCGACGTTTTCATTGACCGTCTCGGCAATGCCGTCAGTTTGTCCTCGTTTCTGACAGGCATTGTCAAGGCCCCGGTATTTGCGGCGATCATCGCGTTGGTCGGATGTTTCCAGGGTTTGCAGGTCGGCGGCAGTGCCGACAGCGTCGGGCGGCAGACGACATTGAGCGTGGTTCAGGCTATCTTTCTGGTGATTCTGACTGACGCGCTGTTTTCCGTGGTCTTCAACTGGCTCCATATATGAGCGCCGCGATGGAACAGCCGCAGAATACCAAAACCATCGTTGATATCCGTGATCTGCACACCCGCTACGGCAAGGCTGTGGTGCACGAGAATGTCAGTTTGGCGGTGCGGCCTGGCGAGATATTTTCGCTGGTGGGCGGCAGCGGCTGCGGCAAATCCACGCTGCTGCGTGCCATCATCATGCTGCTGAAACCGGTATCGGGCTCGATCCGGGTGTTCGGCCAGGAAGTGATCGGTTTGAGCGATGAGCAAGCGCTTAAACTTCGCAGGCGCTGGGGTGTGATGTTCGAGCGCGGCGCACTGTTCAGTTCGCTGACGGTGGCGGAGAATGTCGGCATGGTGCTGCGCGAACATACCCAACTCGGTCCCGGCTTTATAGATGAAGTCGCAGCGCTGAAAATCGCGCTGACCGGATTGCCCGCCGATGCCGCCGGGAAGTACCCGAGCGAGTTGAGCGGCGGAATGCGCAAGCGCGCCGCGCTGGCGCGCGCCATCGCGCTAGATCCGGAACTGCTGTTTCTCGACGAACCGACCGCGGGTCTTGATCCGCTTAGCGCCAGCGGCATAGACGAATTGGTGCGGAATTTGCGCGATGTACTGGGATTGACGATTATGATGGTGACGCACGACCTCGATTTGCTATGGCGTGTGGCAGATCGCGTTGCGGTGCTGGACGGGGGGGTTATCCTGGGAGTGGGGACCATGGAGGAGCTGTCCCGGTCGGAGCATCCGGTGATACGGGAATATTTTTACGGGCCGCGCGGACGGGCCGCGCGCGAACAGGCATGGAAGAGAAGGTAAATTATACGCTGGTTGGATTGTTCGTCCTGGTGTTGGGCGCCGGACTTGTCGGTGGCGTGCTGTGGTTAAGCAGCGGCAAATCCTATGGCAAGCAGTATGACATCTATCAGACTTACATCAAGGAATCGGTGGCGGGGCTGGATCTCAACGCGCCCGTGCGCTATCTCGGTGTCAGTGTCGGTCGTGTACAAAAAATCGCTCTGGCGCCGAACAATGTCGAAGAAGTGCAATTGACGCTCGCCATCAAGCGCGGCACGCCGGTAAAAGTGGATACGCTGGCAGTTCTGAAGACGCAGGGATTGACCGGCCTCGCCTTTGTCGATTTGACCGGAGGCGGCCGCGATTCGCCTCCGCTCCTTGCGCAGAACAACGAAGAATATCCGGTGATCAAGAGCGGGCCGTCTCTGATGACCCGGCTCGAATCCTCGGTTACGCTGCTGCTCGCCAATCTTAACCGGAGCAGCGAGAACTTGAATGCCGTGATGGATGAAGATAACCGGCGCGCGTTCAAACGCTCCCTGGCAGATATCGAAACCCTGTCGCATACCTTGGCAGCACGCTCGGCATTGATCAATGCCACCCTCAGCAATGCGGCGCGAACCATGGAAAACACCGCGCGCCTGAGTGACGAGTTGCCGCAACTTGTACAGCACATGCAACGCAGTGCCGACGACTTCGACCGCATGTCAAACGAACTTTCCCGTGCTGGCACGAATGCGAGTGTTGCCTTCACCGACGGGACGCTGCCGGAAGTGCAACAGCTGGTGACGGAATTGCGCGAGCTGACCGGTTCGCTGCGGCGAGTCAGCGGTGAACTGGAACAGAACCCGAGCGTGGTGATATACGGCAAACCCGTTGCGAAGCGCGGGCCCGGCGAATGACACCTCCCCGGATTTCGATGAACGAACTGACACCCGCGTAAGGGAAAATTTTAGATGAACAGCAACGGAATCCGGCATATGTCCTGCCAAGTGCTCCATGCACTCCAAGCCCTCCAGGTACTGGTGCCGATTCTGCTGCTTGCAGCTTGCAGCGTTTTACCCGCACCGAAATTGGTCAGCCAGAATATCTACGTGCTGGAGGCAGGGCCGGTTATCCAGGCGGCGCAAGTCAAACGCGAACTCGTTTTGGCTGTCAGTGTGCCGCGCGCACTGCCCGGTTTTGACACGACACAGATGGCTTATGTGCAACAACCTTACGAGCTGAATTACTTTGTGACCAGTCGCTGGGCAGACACACCCGCGCGGATGCTGGGGCCGATCATTGCGCAGGCAATGCGGCAAACGCAAAGCTTCCGCGCCGTGGTGCAGGCATCGGGCACGATTCCCGCCGATGTCAGGCTCGATATCGAACTGGTTCGCCTGCAACAGGATTTCATGACACGGCCCAGTCGCATGCAGCTCACCCTGCGGGCGCAACTGATAGATGTGCGCGGCAAGCGCGTGATTGCCGCGCAGCAATTCGATGAATCAGAAACTGCCGCCAGCGAAGATGCCTATGGCGGCGTTGTCGCGGCAAACCGGCTGCTGCAACGTGTGCTGGGGAAGCTGGCCGAGTTTTGCGTCAATGCGCCAGTACACGACTTGCAAAGCGGGGCAAATCGTCCCTGATTTGACCGGATGGGCTTTGCGGATGATGGGGGCAAGGCCGGTGTTGTTGCAATGACTGCTTTGCGTTGCGAATTCAAACGGTAGATCAGAGGGATCAGACAGATCCAATTTCACCTGTTTCAACGACTGCCCTCGGCCATGGAGCAGCCATTCAAAAGTCCTGATCGCTGGGCTCCGCTGCGGCAATCCGCCGTGCTTCAATTCAATCGGCAGCTTGTCCTGTCAGGCCAACTTTAAATGGTATCTGCGCCGGGAAAGTGACGATTCAGGACGGTTTGGATTGTGTGGCTGCACCAGCTTTTGCAGCCTGCACAGGCGTAACGGTGTATCCCTTTGCCGTCATGCATTCGGCGAAAATATTTCGCTGCAAGGTTTGGTCCTTTTCAAGGGCAGCAGATCCAAACAGGAATGCTTCGGCCCGCTCACCGTTATTGCTTGCCTGATCAAGCGCCTGGCCCTTGCAATACGATATGTCATTCTGTTGTTGATTCGCACTTGTTCCATGAGGTGCTTCGACGGCACCATACAGCGGAAACGCTCCGCCGCAAGCAACGAGACAAAGGGGCAGAAGGAATATGAGTCTGGTCGGTGTTTTCATTATGGCAATCTCCCAAATTTATCTAAATAAACTTTCACTTTTATGTTGTTCAATTTGAAACTGACCATTAGCCATTGGGGGATTCAGGCTGAATATTAACGTTCATTTTTTTTGCGCGCGCAATACCGGTCCGTTCACCAACAGCCGTTCTTCGTGATCATGCAGTCCATGTTCTTGAATACGCTTCGGCAAGGAAGCCCAATCCATTCGGGGAGCGCCTCAACAACAAGACAGAAGATTATGGAAGTAGTAATAATCGAGACAGCGTGGCCATAAAGTTGACTCGCAAATCCCGAATCGAATTGCCGGTAATTCATCACAAAACCTTTTTCGCAAGACATTACTGCGAGGTTTATGCATTGCTGGCATAACTGTACCACTCGCACTGCGGATCGTGAGTAACAAAATGTATTCGGCTTGCTTATCAAGTCTTGCGTACGGTTAACGTTCTGCACCGATTAAAAATTGGGTGCTACAAGTGCAAGTTTATATAAGACAAGCAATTGGCGCGTCATGCATTGTGAGCATGGGAACCAATTCTTGACTGAGACGGTCGATAGTGATGCAATGGACTTGCGCTAAAGCGGCCAACGGCAGAAATCGTGACGCAAGGGTTCGCTGTTAGCGTCAATGATAAGGAGGAGACAGCAGCCATGAATACATCTGTTGATGAACTCCACAATCGTGAAGATGCCACTAGCTTGATGGACGGCCTCGTATTTTTCGTTGAGCTCATTCTTATGTTCGGCATGATTGGCTTGTTATTCTGGTCAGCCTTTTAGTCGCCGGGGCTTGGCCATTTGATTATTGATTATGCGTGTTGCGGGGAAGGATTCGCCTTCCCCGTCCGTTTCGTTTGCGTTGAATAGCCTTAGGCACAATACTGATCCGAAGACTGCTGCGAGCGAACGTGATTGGTTGGTTATGCGTACCGGTTTCCATCCGTCAAGGGAAATGGAGTTGGTTTGTGAACATCACAAAAGGGTGGGCAATTGGTTGCTCATCCGGGATTGCGTTTTGTGTTTTGATTTGGCAGGGGGCATATGGCTATTTGGATAGGCTATCCAGCTAAATTTGACAATCAGGTCGCCGCTTATATCAGGATAGACCGGACAACCACGTTGAACCATCACTTCAATTCTGCAAAGCAATTGCGGATCGCGAGTACCCGCTGCTTCAATTCCCCGTACTTCAATTCGATCCGCAGCTTGTCCTGTCCGGCCATCTTCACGTGTCGCTTGCTCTGGATCATCGTGATGATCTTCATCGGGTCGATCGGCGGATGCGGCACGAACTGGATGGTGATCGCTTCGGCGGAGGCATCCACCTTGCTGATGCCGAGCGGTTTTGCCGCGATGCGCAGCCGGTGGCTGTCGAGCAGCGTCTGCGCGGGTTCCGGCAGCAGGCCGAAGCGGTCGATCAGTTCCTGGTGCATGTCGTCGAGCTCTTCCTGCGCGTTGCAGTTGGCCAGCCGCTTGTAGATCACCAGACGCTGGTGGATGTCGCCGCAGTAATCGTTGGGCAGCAGCGCGGGGCTGTGCAGGTTGATCTCGGTGGTGACGCCTAGCGGATGCGTCATGTCCGGTTCCTTGCCTTGTCGCAGCGAGGATATCGCCGCATTCAGCATGTCGGTATACAGCGAGAACCCGATCTCCTGCATGTCGCCGCTCTGCGATTCGCCGAGCACTTCGCCGGCGCCGCGTATCTCCAGGTCGTGCATCGCGAGGTAGAAGCCCGAGCCCAGCTGTTCCATCGCCTGGATCGCCTCGAGGCGCTTTTTCGCCTGCGCGGTCAGCGCTTCTGTCTCGACCAGCAGGTAGGCATAGGCCTGATGGTGTGAACGCCCAACCCGGCCGCGCAGCTGGTGCAGCTGGGCCAGCCCGAAGCGGTCGGCCCGGTTCATGATGATGGTGTTCGCGGTCGGGATGTCGATGCCGGTCTCGATGATAGTGGTGCACAACAGCACATTGAAACGCTGTTGGTAAAAGTCGCGCATCACCGCTTCCAGATCGCGCTCGCCCATCTGCCCGTGCGCGATCCGGATGCGTGCCTCCGGCAGCAGTGCGGTCAGTTTTTCGCCCATGTTTGCGATAGTATCCACCTCGTTGTGCAGGAAATACACCTGCCCGCCGCGCTTCAGTTCGCGCAGCACCGCTTCGCGGATGATGCCATTGCCGGCTTGCGCGACGAAGGTCTTGATCGACAAGCGGCGCTGCGGCGCGGTCGCGATGATGGAGAAATCGCGCAGGCCTTCCAGCGACATCGCCAGGGTGCGCGGGATCGGGGTGGCGGTTAGCGTCAGCACGTCAACTTCGGCGCGCAGCGCTTTCAGCCTTTCCTTCTGCTGCACGCCGAAGCGGTGTTCCTCGTCGATGATGACCAGGCCGAGGTTGTGGAACTTCACGCCTTTCTGGATCAGCTTGTGCGTGCCGATGATGATGTCGAGCTTGCCGTCCGCCATGTCCTGCAACGCCCGGGCCTGTTCCTTGGCAGAGCGGAAACGCGACAGTTCCGCGATCCTGACGGGCAGGTCGGCGAAGCGGTCGGAGAAAGACTGGAAATGCTGTTCGGCAAGCAGCGTGGTGGGCACCAGCACCGCGACCTGCTTGCCGTCCATTGCTGCGACGAACGCGGCGCGCAGCGCGACCTCGGTCTTGCCGAAGCCGACATCGCCGCAGATCAGCCGGTCCATAGGTTTGCCGGATTTTAGGTCGTTGATCACCGCCTCGATTGCGGCGGCCTGGTCCGGGGTTTCCTCGAAACCGAATCCGGCCGCGAACGCCTCGTAGTCGTGGGGCGTCAATTTGAATTGGTGTCCCTTGCGCAGTGCGCGCTGCGCGTAAAGGTTGAGCAGCTCGGCGGCGGCATCGCGCACCTGCTTCATGGCCCGGCGCTTGGCCTTGTCCCACGCGCCGCTGCCCAACTTGTGCAACGGCGCGGTATCCGGGGCGCCGCCGCTGTAGCGGCTGATCACGTGCAGCTGCGCCACCGGCACATACAGCTTGTCATCGCCTGCGTATTCCAGCAGCAGGAATTCGTTCTCGCCTTCGCCGAGGTCGAGCGCGACCAGGCCCTGGTAGCGCGCGATGCCGTGCTGTTCGTGCACCACCGGATCGCCCACCTTGAGTTCGGACAGGTCGCGCAGCATGCCTTCGACATTGGTTTTCTTCGCGGCGCGGGCTGCGCGGCTGCGCGGCTGCGCGGCGTAAAGTTCGGTCTCGGTGACGAAGGCCTGTTTCTCCTCGGAAAGGACGAACCCTTGTTGCACGGGCGCGACGCCGAGCATGAATCTTTCCCTGCCGGCAAGGAACTGCGCATAGTCCTCGCACAACACCGGCGCCAGCCCGTATTCGTGCAGGTAGTCGGCCATGATCTCGCGCCGCCCCAGGCTGTCGGCCAGCAACAGCACGCGTCCCGGGAAGCCTTCCAGGAACTGCGCGAAAGCCTGGGTCGGGATATCCGCGCGGCGGTTGACCGCGATGCCGGGCAGCGGGGCAGTGCGGCAGGGAGTGAGCGTTGCGCCGCCTTCACTCGCGACGATGTCCAGCCGCGCAAAATCCTTCGTGCGGCTGAAGAACTGCTCCGCGTCCAGGAACAGTTCCTTGGGCTCCAGCAGCGGACGCTGCGGATCGCCCCTGAGCAGGTTGTAGCGCGACCCGGCATCCCGCGCGAACGCGGCAATGGCTTCGTTCACGTCGTGGTGCATGCATAGCGTGGCATTCTTCGGCAGGTAATCGAACAGTGTGGCGGTCTTGTCGAAGAACAGCGGCAGGTAATACTCGATGCCTGCGGGCGCGTTGCCCTTGCTGACGTTCTTGTAGATGTGCGACCGGGAAGGGTCGCCCTCGAAGCGTTCGCGGAAGCGCTGGCGAAAGTGCGACTGGCCGGCATCGTCGAGCGGGAATTCGCGGGCCGGCAGCAGGCGGATTTCCGGTACCGGGTAAAGGGTGCGCTGGGTGTCCACATCGAAAGTGGCGATGGTCTCGATTTCGTCGTCGAGCAGGTCGATCCGGTATGGCAGCACGCTGCCCATTGCGAACAGATCGATGATGCCGCCGCGCACGCAATATTCGCCGGGCGACAGCACCTGCTGCACATGGCTGTACCCGGCAAGCGTCATCTGTGCGCGCAGTTTGTCCAGGTCGAGTCTTTCGCCGCGCTTCAGGAAGAAGGTGAATGCGGCCAGGTATTCCACCGGCGGCAACGGGTACAGCGACGTGGTAAGCGGTACGATCACCACGTCGCAGGCCTCGCTGCGGATGTGGTGCAGCGTCGCCAGCCGCTCGGAAATCAGGTCCTGATGCGGTGAGAAATGGTCGTACGGCAGGGTTTCCCAGTCCGGCAGCAAATGAACCCGCAGCCCGAGGCCGAAGAACGGGATCTCTTCAACCAGCCGCTGGGCATCGAGCGCATTCGCGGCGATCACCACCACGGGCGAATGTGTTGCGGCGTATTCGGCCAATGCCAGCGCGTCGGACGAACCCTGCAGGTTGGTATAGCGGGGGCGTGAATGTTTTGAAAGGAAAAGCACGACGGACAACCTGAAACAAAGGCGCGCATTATAAGCCAAGCGCGCCGGCAACTTTTTAATTTACAATCCCGTTCATGTCAGAATTTCACGCATTGGTCCCCGCCGCCGGTTTCGGTGCGCGCATGGGGCAGGAATTACCCAAACAGTACCTGCTGTTGGCGGGCCAGCCGATGATCGCGCACGCGCTGAATACGCTGTGTTCCAGCCCGGAGATTGCCACGGTGTTCGTGGTGCTGGCGCCCGGCGACGAGCAGTTTCACCGCTACGACTGGTCGCGATTCGGCGACAAGCTGCAGACCTTGTATTGCGGCGGCGGTTTGCGTTCGGACACGGTGCGCAATGGCCTGATCGCTTCCGAACTGGAGCCGGATGACTGGGTGCTGGTGCACGACGCGGCGCGTCCGTGCCTGACGCATGCCCAACTGGCCGGGCTGATCGCGGAGTTGCGCGACGATGCCGTGGGCGGCATCCTCGCGGTGCCGGTCGCGGATACGCTGAAGCGCGCCGACGAACATCGGCGCATACTGCGCACCGAGAGCCGCGAGCACTTGTGGCAGGCACAGACGCCGCAGATGTTCCGGGCCGGCCTGCTGGTGCAGGCATTGCAGCAGCCCGGCAGCTTTACCGACGAGGCATCCGCGGTGGAGGCGATGGGCTTGCAGCCCAAACTTGTGCCGGGCGAACTGGGCAATCTCAAGGTGACCTACCCGCAGGATATGCTGCTGGCGGAATTGCTGCTTACTCGACAGGGAAGATGAACATGCGTATCGGTCAGGGTTATGATGTCCACCAGCTGGCAGCAGGCCGCAAGCTGGTCATCGGCGGGGTGGAGATACCTTATGAGAAGGGACTGCTCGGGCATTCCGATGCGGATGTGCTGCTGCACGCGATCTGCGATGCGCTGCTCGGCGCCGCTGCGCTGGGCGATATCGGCCGGCACTTTTCCGATGCCGACGCGAAATACAAGAACATCGACAGCCGCATCCTGCTGCGCGAATCGATGCATATGGTGCGCGAACAGGGTTACCGCGTCGCGAACGTGGATGCGACCATCATCGCGCAGGCGCCGAAGATGGCGCCGCATATCTTCCAGATGGTGGAGCATATTGCCGCGGACCTGCGCGTCGAGAGAAGCGCGGTCAACGTGAAGGCAACCACCACCGAAACGCTCGGCTTTGCCGGGCGCGGCGAGGGCATCGCGGCGCAGGCGGTGGTCCTGTTGCTGGCCGATTGAGTCAACGAATTAATGGGAACCTCTAATAACCGTAGCGAGCGTTTCGAGAGCAAGACGCGCGGAGCGCAACGAGCGAGACATACCAATTTGGTAGGCGAGGAGGGGGCAGCGCGCAACGCTGCTATCGAATCGCGCAGTAGATTGTTAGAGGTTTCCTGATGCGGATTCTGGCCCTGGACACCTCCACCGAATACTGTTCGGTCGCGCTATGGGAAGGCGGCAAGGTCGTCGAGCGTTGCGAATTGGCCGGGCAAAAGCATTCAGAGATGCTGATCGAGATGGTGGATGCGGTGTTGAGGCAGGCGGGCGTGAAGCTGGCGCAACTCGACGGCATCGGGTTCGGCAAGGGGCCGGGCTCGTTCACCGGCGTGCGCATTGCCTGCGGCGCGGCGCAGGGACTGGCATTCGGGGCCGGTCTGCCGGTGGCGGGTGTATGCACCCTGGAAGCGTTGGCGCAAGCCTCGGGCAAGCCGCGCGTGATCGCGGCGCTGGATGCGCGCATGGGCGAGATCTATCACGCGGCGTATGAACAGCGTGATGACTCGTGGACGGTGGTGAGCGAGCCGCGTCTGTGCAAACCGGAAGATGCACCGCCTGTGCCGGGCAGTGACTGGTTCGGCATCGGCAGCGGCTTTGCCATGTACGGCGAGGCATTGGGGGCAAGGTATGCGGGACAATTGTCGGGCATGGACGGCAGCGCGGTTCCTCAGGCCGCGGCGATCGCCGCGCTAGGGGCGGCTCAATTCGCTGCCGGGCGCGGTGTCGACGCGGCGCTGGCGCTGCCGCTGTACCTGCGCGACAAGGTGGCCTTGAAGACCAGTGAACGAGTACAGCGTTAGGTAATGTCGGGAATGCGAGCGATGACACCGGATGACGTGGATGAGGTATTTGCGATCGAGCAGGCGGTGCAGGCCTATCCCTGGTCGCGCGGGAATTTCACCGACGCGCTGGCCAACCGGTATCTGTGCCGCGTGGACCAAGCCGGCGGCGAGATACGCGGTTATGCGGTGATGATGCCGCTGCTCGACGAGGCCGAACTGCTCAGCATCGGCGTGGCTGCGGCGCATCAGCGCAAGGGGCTGGGGCATGCGATGCTGCTTGAGATGCTCGGCGTGGCCCGCGAACGGAAATTGCGCCGCGTATTCCTGGAAGTACGCGCATCCAATGTTGCCGCGCTGGCCCTATACCGCGGCGCCGGTTTCGCCGAGATCGGCCTGCGGCGCGGCTATTACCGGAATGCGCTGGGCAACGAGGATGCAATCACGATGGCGTGCGAATTGACGGATGAGGCAGATGGACAGGCGTGAAGCGATATTGCGGGAATTGAATCTTTATCCTCAGTGGAAACGGCGGGGATCGCCCGTTGCTGTTCCGGCCGGCCAGGCGTCCGATGCGGGTGACGTTCACCCCGCCCTGCCGGCTTCAGTCGACATCCGGGGTGCTGCGCCCGAACAAATTATCCCAGTCATCAAGGTCGAATCGGAGATACAGGCACAACCGGCAGCCGGGGAGGTTGCCGCCGATTCTCCTGTTTCACGCATCGATAGCCTCGGCTGGCCCGAGCTCAAACAGCGGGTAAGTGCATGCACTGCATGCAAGCTGCGCGCCGGATGCACGCAGACCGTGTTCGGCGTGGGCGACGAGCATGCCGACTGGCTGTTCGTCGGCGAGGGGCCGGGCGCGGACGAGGATGCACTGGGCGAGCCGTTCGTTGGGCAGGCGGGCAAACTGCTGGACAACATGCTGCTGGCGATCAAGCTGAAGCGCGGCAAGAACGTATACATCGCCAATGTCGTCAAGTGCCGTCCGCCGGGCAACCGCAACCCGGATGCGGAAGAGATTGCGTCCTGCCTGCCCTATCTGCAGCGCCAGATCGAACTGATCCAGCCGAAGCTGATCGTGGCGCTCGGCAAGGTCGCTTCGACTGCATTGCTGGGGAGGGATGCGACCCTGGCCAGCCTGCGCGGCAACCCGCACGATTTTCACGGTATTCCCATAATAGTGACCTATCATCCGGCCTACTTGCTGCGCAGCCCCTCGGAAAAAGCCAAGGCGTGGCAGGATCTTTGCGCTGCGAAAAAGATGATGCATGAATCCGAACATCCAATCTAGAAATGAGTAAAGCCGCATGGCAATGAATGAAAATGCGCTGAAAGTGCTGGTCGTTGAAGACAGCAAGGTCACGCTAAAGGTGCTGCTCAATTACCTGAAGCGCATGGGTATCAAGCATCCGCTGGCCGCGGAAACAGGTTCGGACGCGCTGGAGATATGTCGCAATGAACGTCCCGACCTGATCCTGCTCGATGCGCAACTGCCGGACATCGACGGCTTCGACATCGCGCGCAAGATCCGTGCGCTGGAAGGCAGCGCCGACTGGACCGCGATCATCTTTCTGACCAGCAAGAACAGGGACGAGGACCTCGCGGGCGGCATCGAGGCGGGCGGCGACGATTACCTGATGAAACCGGTCAGCGAAGTGGTGCTGCACGCCAAGATACGCGCGATGCAAAGACTGGTCGAAATGCAGCGCGAACTGCTCATGGTCACGCATGAGCTGAACGCCGCCAACAAGGAGTTGCTCAGGCTTTCCACCATGGACGGGCTGACCGGGATATCCAATCGCCGCATGTATGACGATCTGGGCAAGCGCGAATGGCGGCGTTGCGAGCGGATGAAGAAGCCGATTTCGCTGGTGCTGGTGGACGTCGACCATTTCAAGATGTTTAACGACAAATACGGCCACCAAGCCGGGGATGAGTGCCTGAAGAGCGTCGCAGCCCAGGTGGCGAAGATCGGGCAGCGCCCGACAGACCTGGTCGCGCGTTATGGCGGCGAGGAGTTTGTGCTGGTGCTGGGGGAAACCGATGCCGAAGGGGCGAGATGGCTTGCCGGCCGCATGTGCCAGAAAATCGCCGAACTGGATATCCCGCACTATGCAACATCGTCGCGCCACGTCACGGTGAGCTGCGGCGTGGCTTCGGTGATGCCGCAGGCCGACAGGTCCCTCGAAGTGCTGCTCAGATCCGCCGATTGCGGATTGTACCGGGCCAAGGCGGCCGGGCGCGACCGGGTGGAGGTTTGCGAATACGGCGATGAATAGTTTCCGGGGATGAGCGGGGCGGTGATCGAGTTTCCGGAGAACCGGCCGGACTACATCTCGCCCTGGTCCTGGTCGTGCCCGTGGCGCCGGTATAGCGCAGCCATGATGCCGGACAGCATCAGGCCGAACACCAGCAGGATGAGATAGATGCTGAGATCCATTCTTTCCATCAGCGCATACAAACCCAGCATCGCGAAGATACTCAGGTTCTCGTTGAAGTTCTGCACCGCGATCGAGTGTCCCGCGCCCATCAGCAGGTGGCCGCGGTGCTGCAGCAACGCATTCATCGGCACCACGAAATAGCCGCCCATTGCGCCCATTGCGATCAGCAACAGAATCGCCAGCGTGCTGTTGGTAATCGGGATCATGATGATCACCGCCACACCCATCGCGATGCCGACCGGCAGGACCTTTACCGAATGTTCGAGTGTGACCAGCTTTGCCGCCAGCACCGCGCCGATCGCGATGCCGATCGCGAACCATGCGGTGAGTTGTGCGGCGGCGCTGATGTTGTAATGCAGCGCCACTGCCGCCCATCCAAGCAGCAACAGGCGCAGCGTGGCGCCGGCGCCCCAGAACAGGGTGGTGACCGCCAGCGAAACCTGGCCGAGCGGGTCCTTCCATAACAGTTTGAAGCAGTGCCAGAATTCGCCGAGCAGGAAAGCGGGGTTACGGCTGACCGGCTTGCGGTCGATGGCCACCAGGGGGATGTACAGATTGATCAGGGCTGCGATGCCGTAGATGCCAACGATGATGGTGATCGCGAGCTTCGGCGGTGTATCGATGCCGGTATCGATATAGGGTACATCCCACCATTGCAGCATCGGCTGGGCGATTTCCGGGCTCAGTATGATACCGCCCAGGATCGCGCCCAGAACGATCGCCAGCACGGTCAATCCCTCCATCCAGCTGTTTGCCAATACCAGCTGGCGTGGGGGAAGGTATTCCGTGAGGATGCCGTATTTTGCCGGCGAATAGGCTGCCGCGCCCACACCGACCATGCCGTAGGCAATCAACGGGTCGAGGCCGAAGAGCATCGCGAGGCATCCTAGGATCTTGATGTTGTTGCTGATGAACATCACGCGGCCCTTGGGCAGCGAATCGGCGAATGCGCCGACGAAAGGGGCCAGCACGATGTAGGAAAAGATGAAGGCTTCCTGCAATACCGGGGTGTGCCAGTTCGGTGCATGCATGGATTGCAATAATGCGATGGCGGCAAACAGCAGTGCATTGTCCGCGAGCGCGGAAAAGAACTGTGCCGCAAGAATGGTGTAAAAGCCGCGATTCATGTTCTTTCGGCAAAGGCTAATGTGCTGAGCACGTTGAAGTCTGCAACGCAGACCGGCCGTAGCCAACAAACTGCGCGGCGAGGAGGATGTAAGAGCCGGGATTCATTAAACGTGGTTCTTGTATTTGAAACCGTTTTATAACACGAAAGCACTGCCCCTGCTATTATTCGCCTCTCTTAAAATTCCTTGCAATAAGACGACTTTCATGCCGCGTCCGATACAGGCGAGTCTGGACTTGAGCGCGCTGGAGAACAATCTCCGCGTTGCGCGCCGCGCCACTTCCGCGCGAATCATGTCGGTCATCAAGGCCGATGGATATGGGCATGGACTGATGCGCGCCGCCGAAGCGCTGGCCGCGACCGACGGCTATGCGCTGCTGGACCTGACCGATGCGGTGCGGCTGCGCGAAGCCGGTTACCGCCAGTCCATCCTGCTTCTCGAAGGCTGTTTCAGCACCGGGGAAATGCCCGTCATCGCGGAATACCGGCTGACCTGCGTGATTCACAGTGCATGGCAGATCGCGCTGCTGGACGCCTATCCAAACAGCGGAACGCTGGATGTGTGGCTCAAGGTCAACAGCGGCATGAACCGGCTGGGCTTTGCGCCGCAACAGGTCGCACAGGCGATGGGCCAGCTGCGCCGCCATCGCGCGGTGCGCGAGATCACGCTGATGACCCATTTTGCGAATGCCGACGAGGATCGCGGCATCGCCGAACCGCTCGCGCTGTTCAACGACATCGCCGCGCCGTACCGCGTGGCGCGGTCGCTGGCGAATTCCGCAACGCTGCTGCGCCATCCGGCAGCGCATGGTGACTGGGTGCGTCCCGGCATCATGCTGTATGGCGCGTCGCCGCTTGGCCCGGACAGGGGCGATCAATTCAGCGCGCAGCGCTTGGGCCTCAAACCGGCGATGACGCTGACCAGCCGCATCATCGCCACGCAGGAATTGCGCGCGGGTGACGAAGTCGGCTATGGCGCGCTGTTCCGCGCTGACCATGCGATGCGCATCGGCATCGTCGCCTGCGGCTATGCCGACGGCTATCCGCGCAGCGCCGGCAATGGCACGCCGGTACTAGTCGGCGGGCAGCGCACCCAGACGCTGGGCCGCGTCTCGATGGACATGCTGTGCGTGGATTTGAGCGCGCTGCCCGATGCCGGGATCGGCAGCCCGGTCGTGTTGTGGGGCGAGGGATTGCCGATCGAGGAAGTCGCGCGTGCGGCCGGCACCGTCAGCTATGAACTGATGTGCGCGCTGACCGCGCGGGTACCGGTTATCGTTTGAGATAATGAGGATAATGCAATCATGCTAGCCATCATTGGCGGTAGCGGCGTTTACGACATCGAGGGGCTGGAAAATACCCGCTGGGTGAAGGCGGAATCCTCATTCGGGGAACCCTCCGACGAGGTGCGGGTCGGCGAACTGAACGGGCGGCCCGTCGCGTTCCTGCCGCGCCACGGGCGCGGGCACAGGTTGCCCCCGTCCGGGATCAACTTTCGCGCCAACGTCGACGCGCTGAAACGTCTGGGGGTGACCGACATCGTGTCGGTCAGCGCGGTGGGTTCGCTGCGCGAATATCTCACGCCGGGCATGTTCGTGATCATCGACCAGTTCATCGACCGCACTTTCGCAAGAGAGAAGAGTTTCTTCGGCAACGGCCTGGTCGCGCATGTTTCGATGGCGCATCCGGTGTGCGGCCGGCTGGGGCAGCATCTGCATGCGGCCGCGCAGCAGGCCGGCATCCCGGCGGCGCGCGGCGGCACCTATCTGGTGATGGAAGGGCCGCAGTTCTCCAGCCTTGCCGAATCGGAACTTTACCGCTCGTGGCAATGCGATGTGATCGGCATGACCAACATGCCGGAAGCCAAGCTCGCGCGCGAAGCCGAGATCTGCTACGCCACCGTCGCGATGGTGACCGACTACGACTGCTGGCATCCGAATCACGACGACGTGACCGTCGATGCAATCGTCAAGGTGCTGCTGGCGAATGCCGACAAGGCGCGTTCATTGGTGAAGAGCGTTGCGCCATTGGTGCATGGCGACGCAAAAGCCGGTGCTTGCGGCTGCCGCAGCGCACTGCAATACGCAATCATCACCGCGCCCGAGGCGCGCGATGCGGCGATGGTCGAGAAGTTGTCTGCGGTGGCGGGGAGAGTGTTGAAGAAATAAATAATCCCCTCGCCCCTTGGGGGAGAGGGGGCAGGGGAGAGGGGTGAACCGTTGAACAATGTCACACCCTCTCCCTACCCCTCTCCATCGAGGGAGAAGGAACGTAAACACACCAGACATGAGGTAAAGCTAGATGACAATAAAATCCAGAATAAGAACCGTCCCTCACTACCCTAGGCAGGGCATCCAGTTCCGCGACATCACCACCTTGCTCAAGGACCCGGTGGGTTTCCGCCTAACGATAGACGAGCTGGTGCGCCGCTACCGGGGCGTGAAGATAGACAAGATCGCCGGCATCGAGTCGCGCGGCTTCATTCTCGGCGCGCCGCTGGCCTACGCGCTGGGATTGGGATTCATTCCGATCCGCAAGAAAGGCAAGCTGCCCGCCGAGACCATAGGCCACGACTACGAACTCGAATACGGCACCGACCGCATCGAGATCCACACAGACGCGATTTCAAAAGGCGAAAAGATACTGCTGGTCGACGACCTGATCGCGACCGGCGGCACCGCGGAAGCAGCCTGCAAGCTGATCGACAAGATGGGCGGCCAGATCGTCGAATGCTGCTTCATCATCGACCTGCCGGACATCGGCGGACATGCCCGCTTGAAAAAGCACGGCTACGGGGTTTTTGCGCTGAGCGAATTTGAGGGGGATTAGTCTGCAATGGACGTAAACGGCATCCCTTATCGCACCATCCGGCCCGCCGCAGACAACCAATCGGTGGAGATCATCGACCAGACCAGGCTCCCGCACGTCTTTACCACGCTGCATCTGGAGAACATGCGCGATGCCGAGCGCGCGATCAGGAACATGCAGGTGCGCGGCGCGCCGCTGATCGGCGTGACGGCGGCGTACGGCGTCGCGCTGTCGATGAAGCACCATGCCTCGGATGCCGCGCTGAAGGCAAGCTGCGACATGCTGCTCAAGGCGCGCCCGACCGCGGTGAATCTGCGCTGGGGCATCGAACGGATGCGCGCGTTCCTCGCGCCGCTGCCGGAAAGCCAGCGCGCCGCGGCGTCGTGGCAGGAGGCGGCACGCATCGCCGAAGAGGATGTGGAAATCAATGCGAGCATCGGCCGTCATGGCAGCGAGTTGATTTGTGCGATGCACGAGAAAAAGCAGGCAACTGTGAACATATTGACCCACTGCAACGCGGGCTGGCTGGCCACGGTGGACTGGGGTACCGCGCTCGCGCCGGTATATAAGGCGTTCGAGGCGGGCATCCCTCTGCATGTGTGGGTGGACGAAACCCGCCCGCGCAACCAGGGTGCCAGCCTCACTGCGTGGGAGCTGGGTCAGCACGGTGTGCCGCACACGGTGATCGCGGACAACAGCGGAGGCCATTTGATGCAGCACGGGATGGTCGATATGGTGATCGTCGGCACCGACCGCGTCACCGCGCGCGGTGACGTGTGCAACAAGATCGGCACCTACCTGAAGGCGCTGGCCGCGCATGACAACGGCGTGCCGTTCTATGTCGCGCTGCCCACACCGACGATAGACTGGACGCTGCAGGACGGCGTGAAGGAAATCCCGATCGAGGAACGCACTCCTGAGGAGGTGACGCATATCGCGGGGCTGTGCGACGACGGGCACGTGCGCAGCGTGCAGCTCACGCCCAAAGGATCGCGTGCCGCCAACTACGGCTTCGACGTGACGCCGGCGCGGCTGGTGACCGGATTGATCACCGAGCGGGGTAGGGTGAAGGCAAACGCAGAAGCGATGCGGGTTTTGATATAAAGCCCGCTCCCCCAGCCCCTCTCCCGCTCGCGGGGGAGGGGTTGGAGGAGCGGGTTATTGAAAAGGTGAAATGATGAATGAAGCCGAACTGCGCCGCGAAATGGTGCGCATCACAAAGAAACTCGACGAGCTGGGACTGAACTGCGGCACGTCCGGCAATCTTTCGGCGAGATTTAGGGACGGCATGCTGATCACGCCTTCCGGAATGGGCGCGGAAGGGCTGACGGAGGACGACATCGTGTTCGTGCAGATGGACGGCACCTCGCGCGGGCGCTGGCAGCCCTCCAGCGAATGGTTGTTCCATCGCGACATATTGGCGCAGCGCGCCGAGGTGGGTGCGGTGGTGCATACCCATTCGGTCGCGGCGACCGCACTGGCCTGTATGCGCCGCGACATTCCGCCGTTCCACTACATGATCGCGCTGATGGGCGGAGACACCATCCGCTGCGCGAAGTATGCGACCTTCGGCACGCAGCAGCTGTCCGATAACGCACTGGCCGCGCTGCACGGTCGCAAGGCATGTCTGTTGTCCAACCACGGCATGATTGCGGCGGGCAAGGATCTCCCGGATGCGTTCCACATCACCCTCGAAGTCGAGACGCTCAGCGAGATGTATCTGCGCGCGTTGCAGGCCGGCGAGCCGGTGCTGCTCGGCGCGCAGGAATTCCGGGATGCGCAGAAGCGCTTTGCCGATTACGGCCAGGCGGCGGAGGCGAAACAGCACCCGGACTGATTACAGCGACAAATGAGCCGATAAACAGACTGCCGTCATTCAAGTATGGCAACACCGCCGTCGCTGCGCGGATCGGATGCGCCTTCCAGCGTGCCGTCCGGATCGCGGATGATCGCGCCGGCATGGCCGGCCGCCTCGTCGAAATCCTGCAGCATCTCGATCTCGTGGCCGCGGCGGCGCAGCGACTCGATGACTTCCGGACTGAAACGCGATTCGAGTTTCAACGTGTCCGAGTTCGACCCCCAGGTGCGCCCGAGCAGCCAGCGCGGCGCGCTTACCGCCTGTTGCAGCGCCTGGCCGTAGACGATCGCGCGGGTGAATACCGCGGCCTGGGTTTGCGGCTGGCCGTCGCCGCCCATCGTGCCGTACACCATCACCCGCCCGTCATGCAAGCGGGCCAGTGCCGGGTTCAGCGTGTGAAACGGTTTGCGTCCGGGCTTGAGCGCGTTCAGCGCGTGCTCGTCCAGTGAGAAACTGCAGCCGCGGTTTTGCCAGTTCAGCCCGCTCTGTTCGAGCACCACGCCGCTGCCGAACTCGTGGTAGATGCTCTGGATGAAGCTGACCGCGCGCCCCTGTCCATCCACCACACCCATCCACACGGTGTCGCCCGGGGCAAGGTTTTTTCCCCACGGCAGCGCCCGGTCGAGCCGGATCGCGTGTGCCATCGGCTCCAGAAATTCCGGCTTCAGGCAATCCTGCGAGGTGATGCGCATATAACGCGGATCGGTGATATCGGCATCGCGCACGCTGAACGCCTGTTTGGTCGCCTCGACCACGCAATGCACGTAGTCGGCACTGTCGGGTGCGATCTTCTCCAGACCGAGCCGGTCCAGGATGCCGAGGATCATCAGCGATACCGCGCCCTGGGTAGGCGGCGGCAGGTTGTAGAGCGTGCCCAGGCTGTGCGCCAGCGCGAGCGGCTCGACCAGTTCGGCCCGGTAGCCGTTCAGGTCGGCCAGCGCGACAGGGCTGCCGATCGCCGCGAGATCCGCGGCGATCGTCCGCGCCAGCTCGCCGCGATAAAAATCGTCCAGGCCGGAGCGGGCGAGGTGATGCAGCAGCGCCGCGATGCGCGGCTGGAAGAGCAGGCTGCCCTGCGCGGGCGCCTTGCCGTCGGTGAGAAAACATCCGGCGAAACCGGGCTGCTGCGCGAGCTCCGCCAGCTTGGCCGCGGTGCTGCGCATCTGGCTGGCGGTGACGGCCACGCCGCGCTCCGCGTGATGGATCGCATCGGCGAACAGCCGTGTCAGCGGCATGCGCCCGGCCCAGCGCAGCCTGCTGATCTCCAGCGCGCGCGCCCAGCCCGACACGGTGCCCGCGACGGTATTGGCGGCCAGCGGCCCGCGCACCGGGATGCTGTTCAATCCCCGATCGGTGTAAAACGATGCGGTCAATCCGGCGGCCGCGCCGCCGCAGGCATCGATGGCCAAAGGTTTTTGCGCCGGCTCGTGGATCATCCAGAACGCGTCGCCGCCCAGCCCGGTCATGTGCGGGTAGACCATCGCGATCGTCGCGGCCGCAGCCACCATCGCCTCGATCGCGTCGCCGCCTTCCCCGAGCACGTCGCGGGCCGCCTGCGCGGCCAGAAAGTGCGGGGCGACCGCCATCGCGCCGCCGGGTTTCAATTTGTTCGTCATGATTCCAGTCTACCAGACGTGGAATCATGTCGAAGCTTGTGTTCAAACGGAGGACTGTGCCTTGCAGTCTGCAAACCAGTCATCCCGAATGGCGAGCAAATTTTGCGTCACAGAAGCCGTTTGCCAGTTTCGATAAAGCAAGGCACACTTGTATCGACATTTACCGAAGCAGCGCCATGGCCAAGGACTCAACCGATTTCAGCACCGTCGATTTCATCCCCGCCGTCATCAATGTGACGCGCGGACAGGTGTTGATGGACAGGCAGCGGCATATCGCCATCGTCGCGAAAAAAGGCAAGACCGGCGCCCACCTGGTGCACGTGAGGTCGGGGATGTTGAAGATGACGCGGCACACGGCCGGGGAAATAGTCGAGGCATGGACGGAAGCCGACTATCCGTTCGATCGCGCGGTGGCCAGGCTGCTCGAGCTGGGCCGGCAGCACGGCATCACCGATGCGGCGCGCGATGCGCTTGAGGAATTGGTCAGGACGGGGCGGGAGCCGCGGCAGAACAAATTGTTCGATTGAGCGTGCCGGTTCGGTCCGGATGCGGATTGCACCAGCGGCGCATCAATGCCCGCCGGCGGCGTCCTTGGCATCCACTGCCTGTTTCATCGGATGGATCAGCCAGATCAGGCTGATCAACAGGATGAACAATACGGAGGAAATCCAGGCCATGTCATCCACCGCCATGGTTGCGGCCTGCTGGTTCACCATGTTGTTGATGAAGCCGAAAGTTTGCTGCTGGGTCATGCCGGTGTTGCCCAGGCCGGTGATGGCCGACTGGCTGACCGGGTTCGCGAAATTGATATGCTCGGTCAGCACCGCGTGATGCGTGCTGGTCCGGTTCACCCAGGCACTGGTGAAAATGGATGCGCCGAAACCGCCCGCCATGATACGCACGAAATTGGACAAGCCCGAGGCAGCCGGGATCCTGTCGTGCGCCAGTCCGGAGAATATCAGCGTGACCAGCGGCACAAAGAACGTCGCCATCGCGATGCCCTGTATCAGTGACGGGATCATGATGGTGACAAAATCGGCCTGCGGCGTGAACTGCGAACGCATCCAGAAGATCAGCGCAAACACCGTGAATGCCACCGTCGCAAACAGGCGCGGGTCGACTTTGGAGATGTTTTTGCCCACGAACGGCGACAGCAATATTGCCAGCAGGCCGACCGGCGCCAGCACCGCACCGGCGAGCGTCGCGGTGTATCCCATGGTCTGCTGCAGCCACAGCGGCAGCAGCACGACATTGCCGAAGAACACGCCATAGCCGACCGACAGCGCCAGCGTCCCCGACCAGAAGTTTCGCCTCTTGAACAGGCTGAGGTCGACCACGGGATGCTCGTCGGTCAGTTCCCACACCAGGAAGAAGCAGAAGGCCACCGCCGACACGATGGCCAGCATGATGATCTCGCTCGAATTGAACCAGTCCAGCTCGTTGCCCTTGTCCAGCAATATCTGCAGCGCGCCGACCCAGACGGTCAGCAGGCCCAGCCCGACATAATCGATCGGCACCTTGCGCGTGGGCGTTTCCCGGTTGCGGTAGAGTGCCCAGGTGACGGCTGCGGCGAACAGCCCGATTGGGATGTTGATATAGAAGATCCACGGCCAGGAAATGTTGTCGGTGATCCAGCCCCCCAGTATCGGACCCAGAACGGGCGCAACCAGCGTCGTCATCGACCAGATGGTCAGCGCCACCCCGGCCTTTTCCCTGGGATAACTCGACAGCAGCAGCGACTGGGACAACGGGATCATCGGCCCGGCCACCGCGCCCTGCATCACGCGAAAGAACACCAGCATGGAGAGACTGGTGGACATGCCGCACAGGAAGGATGCGATCACGAACAATACGATGCTGGCCACAAACAGCCGCACCGCACCGAAGCGCTGGGTCATGAATCCGGTCAGCGGGACCGCGATCGCATTGGCCACGGCGAACGAGGTGATGACCCAAGTGCCCTGGCTGAAGCTGACCCCGAGATCGCCCGACAGGGCCGGGATCGACACGTTGGCGATCGACACATCCAGCACGTTCATGAACGTCGCCAAGGCGAGCGCCATGCTGGCGAATACCAGCGTGGCGCCGCTCATCGGCGGAGGCGGTGTTCTGGGTGCGGGAGTCGCCATGACTTGTTGGTGTCTGATTATTGTTTACGGCCGTTTGCCAAGATTGGCGGCGATGATCCGGGCGACCATTGCATCCACCTCGCGATCATCGCTGCTGTAGACCCGCGTCTGATTTTGCTCGCGGGGCGTGGATTCATCTGGCAGCACGGACTTCCCGGGCGAAGCCAGGTCAACGGTTGCCTCCATCGACATGCCGACGCGCAAAGGGTCGGAGGCGACTTCCTTTTCGTCGAGGGCGATCCGAACCGGCACGCGCTGCACCACCTTGATCCAGTTGCCGGTCGCATTTTGCGCGGGCAGCAGCGCGAAGGCCGCGCCTGTTCCAGAGCCGATCCCGCTGACGTGCCCGTGGAAATCGACCTTGTCGCCATAAACGTCGGAGGTCAATTCGACCGTTTGTCCAATGCGGATATGGCGCAGCTGAACTTCCTTGTAATTAGCATCCACCCAGATTTCCTTGAGCGGGACGATGGTCAGCAGCGGCATGCCGATCGCGACACGCTGTCCCAGCTGCACGCTGCGTTTGCCGACATAACCGTCCACGGGCGACAGTATCGAGCCGCGCGTCAGATCGAGATAAGCCTGCTTCACCCTGGCTGCCGCAGCCCGTACGCGTGGATGATCGATGACCTCGGTACCGGCAGTCAGCGCCTCGTTGCCGCGCAATTGTTCGTTTGCGGTATTCAATGCCGCGGTCGATGCGGCAACATGATCGAGGGCTGCGTCCAGCGCAGTCTGCGCATGTTGTACCTCTTCCTTGGATACTGCACCGGTCGCCAGCAACGACTCCCGGCGTTTGAAGTCGGCCTGCGCATTGGCCAGCTCGACCCGGGCCTGCTCCAGTTCCGCGCGGTGCTGGGCCAGTGTTGCGGTCAGGCCGCTGTTTGCGGTGTACAGAGTGCGCACCTCGCGCACGGTTTGCGCGAGCTGTGCCTGCGCTTCCTGCAACGCAATTTCGGCATTGGTGCTGTCCAGCCTGACCAGCACTTCACCGGCCTTGACGAAGTCGGTTTCGTTGACCGCGATAGCAACAACGGTGCCGGCGACCTGCGGGGTGATCTGCACGATGTTCGCCGACACATAGGCGTCATCGCTGTATTCGTAATGGCGCGCTACCAGGAACCAGTAAGCCGCGTAGAGCATCGCTGCGGCGGCAAAGATGCCCGCCAGCGCGAGCATCCATTTCTTGCGCGTGGCCTGATTGCCGTTTGGCGGCAGGGAATTGTTTGGGGCGGATTCACTCATTTTGATGACTTTCCTTTACTGGATTGTTCGGCTCCTGTCCGGCGGGCGCGACATAACCGCCGCCGAGGGCAAGCATCAGCCCTGTGTAGACATCGGACTCACGCGCCTGCAGGTCGACCAGCAGGCCCTGTTGCTGCAGCAATGCGTTTTCGGCCGCCAGCACGCTGATGTAGTTGCCCAGCCCGGCGCGGTATCGGTCATTCTCCATGTCATAGGTGCCGGTCGATTGGGACAACACATTCTGCTGTTCCTGCAGCTGGGTCTGCAGCGCATTCCAGGACGCCAGCTTGTCGGCGACTTCGCGCAGCGAATTCAAGACCGTCTCGTTATAGGTTTCGATCGCGGCGTCAGCCTGTGCGGACTGCCCCTTCAGTTCGGCGCGCAACCGCCCGGCGTCGAAGATCGGCAGGCTGATCGCGGGGCCGATCCCCATGTTCCGGCTGGCGGCGTTCAGCCACTGCGACAGGGTAATGGACTCGAATCCGGCGAATGCGGCGAGGTTCAGGTTCGGATAGAAATCGGCACGCGCCACCTGCACGCCCTTCAGTTCGCTCTCCACCCGCCAGCGTGCCGCCACCACATCCGCCCGGTGGCCCAGCAATTCAGCGGGGATGCGGTCGGGCACACTGGCTTGCAGGCTGGCCGGCAGGCGGGCTTCCAGTTGGGCGGTCTCGCCGGGTTCTGCGCCGATCAGTACCGCCATCGCATGGCGGGACAGCGCGATCTGTTCGGCCAGCGCCGCCAGGTCGCGTTTCATTTGCAGGACCTGCACCACCGACTGGCGCTGCATCAGTTTGCTGTCCAGCCCCGCATCGACGCGCTGATCGACCAGCTGCGCGTTATGTTCGGCGGATTGCAGCAATTGCTGCTTGATCTGCTGCTGCTGCTGCAGGCGCGCCAGGCCGAAATATTGCTGCGCCACCGAAGCGGCGAGTATCACCTGCGCCGCCTGCTCGTCTGCTTCAGCCGCGCGCGCCTGGCCGATCGCGGCGTCGAGCGCCGCGCGTTGCTTGCCGAACCAGTCGATCTGCCACTGCGCCGAGATGCTGGCGGAACTCATGGTCACGTCGCTGCCGCCCAGCGGGGGCGGGTAGATGCTGTTCGCACTCAAGTGCTCGCGCGTCGATTGCGCATCCGCATTGACCTGCGGGTAGCGCGCGCTGTCCGTTTCCGCAGCCAGAGCGCGGGCGGTAGCCAGGCGGCTTTGCGCCGCTTTCAGGCCGGGATTGTTGGCGATCGCCCTGGCGATCAGCGCGTCGAGTTGCCCGTCTGAAAATACTTGCCACCAGCGTTGCTGCGGAAAGACGGCGGCATCCGGCTGGCCTGCAGTGGACAGCGAATGCGGTACCAGAATCGATGCGCCGGGCTCGATGCCGGAATAATTCGCGCAGCCTGCCAGTGTCAGGAGCAACAAGGTTGCGGATCGTTTTCTGAAAGAGGACGGCATCATGTTCGAATCGCTTCCCGTTGTTCACGTTTTTCCACGGCCTTGAGCATCAGCAGCAGCAGGGTACAAGCGATCATCGCGGCGCCCGCCAGGTAGAGCCCTGCCGAGTAGCCGCCAAAATGGGCGGCCAGCGAGCCGGTTACGGCAGGTGCAATGATCTGTGCGGCGCCGTAGGACATCGTCATTTGCCCCATCATTTTCGCCGGCCGGGTAGGGTAATACTGGCCGGCCATGGTCAGTACCAGGCTCACGATCCCCATCACCGTGCCGCCGAACAGCAGCGCCCCGATGAATGCGCCTGCCGTACCGTGCGTCCAGACCGGCAGCAGGATGCCGACGATCTGCAGCACCGAAGCAGCGATCAGTGCATTCAGCTTTCCGGTGCGGCGCGCGATCAGATCCCAGGCGATGCAGGAGGGAGCAGCGGCCAGGCCGATGACCAGGAAGACCAGCGCACCTTCGCCGGAGAGGCCGGGCATATGATCGATGATCGCGACGATGAATGTCGCGCTCACCACATAACCGATGCCCGCGCAAAAATACGCGAAGGTAAACAGACGCAGGAACAGCGGGCTCGGCGGCGCATCGTGCATGGGCTGGCCGGTCCGGGTCACCTGACTCCGGTCCGGCGCCGGCAACCAGGCCAGAGCGGGGACGACCAGCACGCAACCCAGCGCCGCGAGCACAAACCACTGCTGGCTCCAGTCCAGCCAGTGGTTCATCAGCGACACGGCTGCGGCCGCGCAGGCAATGCCCAGACCGATGCCGGAAAAATGGATGCCCAACTCGCTGCGGTGGTCATGGCGGATCAGCCAGTTCAGGATCAGTCCGCTGCCAAGCAGCAATCCGGCAGCACTGCTGAATCCGGCAACAAAACGCGACAGGGCCCATACGGTGAAATTCGTGCTCATGCCCATCACCGCGGTGCTGAGTATGGCCAGCATCATGCCGATACGGTACAGGCGATCTTTCAGGACCATATCGCTGATCAGTGATGCGATCAGCGCGCCGCCGAGATAGCCGGCGTAATTGATCGCCGCCAGCCAGCCAGCCGCCGCAATGCCCAGGCCCGCCTGATGCTGCATGACCGGCAGCAGCGGGGTATAGGCGAACCGCGCGAAGCCCAGCGCGAGGATCAGGCTGAAGATGCCGGCGCCTAATACCTTGATGCGATCTTGCGGCTTGCTCATCTGAGGAATCATCCCAATGTTCAACGTCGGATAAATCAAACTGTGGTGCTCCTGTGTTACGGTCTTGCCAACGATACGGATTGCGCTGCGATACGGTTTGGGCGGCGGTCAAAGCTCGCTGCTGATGCGATCGAGGAACTTTTCAATCAAGGCTTCATTGCGCGAATAGAAAATCCATTGGCCCACTTTTGTGGGCGTGATCAGTCCGGCCCGCTGCAACGTGGACAAGTGGGCCGAGATGGTCGATTGGGAAAGTCTCGCCTTCTCGTTTATCTTGCCGGCACAGACGCCGAGCTCATAGGAGTGCACCTGGCTGGGAAAGGATTTTTTCGGGTCCTTCATCCATTCCAGGATTTGCCTGCGGACAGGATGGGCCAGTGCCTTGATGACTTCGTCAATGTCGGGAGCGGGTTGTTTTACCATGGGGATGCGGCAGGTTCTTTCGGCAAGTCAGCTGAAAATGTATTTCGTAATATAACGAATTATATATCGACTTTTAACGATATCACGGGATTGCTTGTTGCCGCAAACGAATCCCATTTTTATGACAGTGGGATACCTCGATCGCACCAGACCGGGTTTTCACAGGCCACTTTGTACCAGGCAGCCATTCAGTCAAACAATTTTTTGAATTGCCGTTTCTCGGCTCAGCCAGTCGGGCGCGACCTTCAAACTGATTTTCTGTGGATGTCTGCTTTGCGGTAGGATATTCAGGAGGTTGCCATAGCTGCTTTGCGCTGCGAATTCAACCGGTCGATGCAACACATTGGTTAAACCGTTCAGCCGGTGTTTCGAAGTTTAACGTCTTTCGTGGACGTTCATTTAACTGACGAGCGACTGCATTGAGTTTCGATTGAGAGTGTACCGACAAGTCTGTTCCTTTTGGGAAGTACTGTCTCAACAAACCGTTGGTATTCTCATTCGTTCCTCGTTGCCAGGGATTCTGAGGGTCGCAGAAATAGACTTTGATGTCGGTCGCCAGCGTGAAGCGCTTGTGGTCGGCCAGTTCCTTGCCCCGATCCCAGGTCAGCGATTTGTAGAGTTCATCCGGTAACTTATGGGCATGCTTGATCAGCGCGTTGATGACGGTCTCGGTATCTTTACTGGGAATCTTGACCAACATCACATAGCGTGTCTTACGTTCAACGAGGGTCGCAATCTGACTGCTATTGCTGCCGCATAACAGGTCTCCTTCCCAGTGTCCCGGTACCGCGCGGTCTTCAACCGTGGCAGGACGCTCGCTGATCGATACGGCGTCAATGATTCTGCCGTGATCTTCTGTCTTCTGAGTATGATGACGTGAACGGCGCATGACGCGAGTCCGCCGCAAGTGCTCCAGAAGCTCCTTCTTCAAGGCGCCTCGGGCTTGGATATAGAGGCTGCGATAGATTGTCTCGTGTGACACCTGGTAACTTTCGTCGCTTGGGTAAGTCTGCTTCAGTCACCCGGCAATCTGTTCCGGTGACCAATGCCCTCGGAGCTTATCGGCCACGATGTGCGCCAACGCTCGGTTCTCAACCAGTTTACAGGTCTTGGGGCGCAGTGTCCTATCCCAAGCCGCCTGTTCGGCTTGGCTCGCACGATAGCATTCCTGACCACCATTGCGTTTGAGTTCTCGACTGATGGTAGAGGGAGCACGCCCGAGAGATGCTGCAATCGAGCGAGCTGACTGGCCTGCGACCACTGCACGCGATATCTCTTCTCGTTCAGCCAAGGTCAGAGCTAATTTCGAACGTCGCCGCTGTGCCGGCCGTATTCCTCCAGTCTCGGCTAGAATCCGTTCGACAGATGAATGGTTTCGATCAAATAGCTGTGCGATCTGCTGAAGAGAATCGCCTTTCTGCCAGCGTTCCCACATCACTGCTTTTTGTTCTTCTGTGTAAAAAGTCCGAGTTCTGTATTTCATTATCAACACCTCCTCTTAAACATTTTAAGATAAAGTGTTGCATCGACCGGTTGAGTCCGCAACCATTAACGGTCATTCACAGGTGAAAGCAAAAGCCGGGTTCCACGGCTTAATTCGTTACGCCAGCCGAGCACTCAATGAGTGATTAGAGGTGGGACATCGTGACTATGCTTCTTCACTTGTTTTGCCAACTTCTTTTCCTTCGGCGTTAACAGGGGTTTCTTTTTGGTCTCTTTACTGGAATGTTGGGACTTAGACATAACTTAAGGGGGCCTCTAATAATTAATTTTCTGCATGCGAGAACCGATGCATGAGTAAAATTTTTACAACTACAAATATTGGCAATATTTTGGGGCAACTTTGCTCGTTTTCCTCTGGTTTCCAAGGTAATTCATCTGCTTTACGCGATTGCAGGCACAACTATCCTGTCACGTCTGGCCAACTGCACCAGGCGCATCATGTTGTATACCAGATTCATCATTCCGATTTTGACCTTCGCACGCAGCAGCCCAATCGTGCGCACCCAGTGTCCGCCCATCTGCGCCTGCGCACCAAAGACGTGTTCCACACGTGATCTGACCTTGGACTTTTCGTGGTTGGCGGCCTTTTGTTCTTCGCTAAGCGGATGACCGCGACTTCCTTTCTCGCAAATTCGACTGGTGATGCCTTGTTGCGCCAAATCGGCTTCACGATCTTCTGAGCGGTATGCGCTGTCAGCATAGACGGGGCGTTTGTCGCCATTGGCATCCGCTTCTTTGTCCAGCAAGTTGTCAATGGCTTGACTGTCATGCACCGCCGCATCCGTGACGGCGTAGCTCTGGATCAGTTTGTGTGCTTGATCAGCGTTGATATGGTTCTTGTAGCCGTAGTGGGTTTCGTTGTTCTTCTTGGTCCAGCGTGCTTCTGTGTCTTTCTGTGACAACTTGCTTTCATTTTCCTCTTTGCCCCATTCAATGGGTATCGCACCGTCCTTGATGAGCGCGTTTTCTTCTCGTGTGTTGCGTTGTCTGGGCACTTCGACGAAGGTGGCATCGATCATTTGTCCCGCACGCGCAACATAGCCGCGTTGCGCCAGTTGCTCATGAAATCGGTTGAATAGCTCTTCCATCAGTTTCTGTTCTTTCAGTCGCTCACGAAACAGCCAGACAGTTTTGGCATCTGGCACTTTGTCTTCCAGTTGCAGTCCCAGAAAGCGCATGAAGGAGAGGCGATCCCGGATTTGGTATTCGATGCGGTTGTCCGATAGATTGTGCAGCTGTTGCAGCACCAGTATCTTGAACATCAGCACAACGTCTATCGGCTTCGCTCCCGCGTTGCTCTTGCGCGCTTTGTCATGAATTCGGTTCAAGTCAGTACGGAAGGCTTCCCAGTCGATATGCGCATTCAACCCAACCAGTGGGTCGCCCATCTTGGTCAGTTTGCCGGTCCGTTCGGTAACATCAAAAAAACCAGGTTGCCTTTTATGTTTCATCCTGCACGCTCATACCTTAAAATGGCTTCTACATATAACGCGACACCCAACCAGTTCGTGTACCGTTGTCAACAAGATCAGGCCAATTAAATGCGTCACATGAAGTTAGACATCGATAAACTGACTGAAGATGAGTTGATCGATTTGAACAATCGAATCGTCGCACGGCTCAAATTCATACAGCAGTTTCGCGCCCACTCTAGAATGCTCGAGTTTAGCATCGGCGACCGTGTTTCATTCCAACCAGAAGGTCATCCTGAACTGACGGGGATGTTGACTCGTTATAACAAAAAGACAGTCACTGTTATTACCGACAGCGGACAGCAATGGAATGTTGCGCCCAGCTTTTTACGTAAGACAGATGCAACATTCACTTCCACTGCGAATTCCACTAACATCCTCCATCTGACAAAAAGCTGATTTCGTCAGCAATTTTTAGAAGTGCCCTTAACTCCTCTTAATAATTAAGGGAAAATTACCTGTTAATGCTACTCCGGTAAATTGGATCTGTCTGCACTAAGAGTTGTCCAATGGGGTTTGAGTCTGAGCGGGGTGCGCGAATCCAACGGGGTTTGAGTCTGAACAGGTAGCCGTGATCGGTCATTATGCGAGGCATGGTGATCAATATGAACGACGAACAATTGCATACGCTGGCCGATTTGCAGGCCTTTTTAACCGGAACCGTGGCGATGGATTTCACGGTGACGGCAGACCAGCGGTACGAATTCATCGCACGCACCGTGCGACGTTTCGGCTACGCCCGGTTGAAACGCGCCGACAAGGCGGTGGTTCTACGCTTTCTTGAACGCGTCAGCGGCTATTCGCGCCAGCAGCTCACCCGACTGGTTAAGCGTGGCTGTGAGCGACGTCAACTGGTCAAGCGCTACCAAGCTTCCCGAACCAGCTTCGCGCGCATCTACACGGGCGCTGACGTGCTCCTGCTCGCCCACACCGACACCCTGCATGGCACGCTATCCGGCTTGGCGACCAAGAAAATCATGGAGCGGGCCTACGCCATCTTCGGCGATACCCGCTACCAACGCCTGGCAACGATCTCGGTGGCTCACCTGTACAACCTGCGTCAGCGCCCCGGCTACCAGCACCAGCGCCAGGTCTGGACCAAGACCCGGCCAGCGACCGTCCCGATCGGCGAGCGTCGCGCGCCAACCCCCAATAACCGGCCAGGCTATTTGCGCGTGGACAGCGTCCACCAAGGCGATCTGGATGGCATCAAAGGCGTCTATCACATCAATGCCGTGGACTGCGTTACCCAGTACGAAGGCGTGGCAACCTGCGAGAAAATCAGCGAGGCATTTCTCATCCCGGTGCTCGAAGCGCTGCTGCTAAGCTTTCCATTTGTCATTCACGGCTTCCACACCGATAACGGCTCCGAGTACATCAATAAACGCGTCGCGAAACTACTCAACAAGTTGCTCATCGAAGAGCAAACAAAATCGAGATCCCGACAAAGCAACGACAACGCCCAGGCCGAATCCAAGAACGGCGCCATCGTGCGCAAACATCTGGGCTACAGTCACATCCCGCAAGGCTACGCCTCACTGGTGAACGTCTTCTGCAGTGATCACCTCAATCCCTATATCAACTTCCACCGGCCATGCCTGTTCGCCGAAACCATCACCGATGCCAAAGGTCGGCAGCGCAAGCGCTATCCGTACAAACTGATGATGACTCCCTACGAGAAACTCAAGTCACTGCCCTTGGCTGAGCAACATCTCAAGCACGACATTACGTTCCAGCAGCTCGATGCGCAAGCCGGGGAAATCAGTGATAATGAGGCAGCACAGCGTTTGAACAACGCGCGTGCCATTCTCTTCAAAACCATTTTTAACCGATCGAAAACCGCTGCCTAAAATCCTTAAAAGCGCACACCTTCAGACTCAAACCTCGATTGGAATGTACTCTGTTAGCCTCTTCCAATATGAAATGAGTCTGAAGGCGGGTCGTATTTCCAACGAGAAATGAGTCTGAACGGCTAAAGTTCTGAATCGGTCATGATGCGATGCATGGTGATCGACATGGAAGAAGCGCGGCTGCAAACCCTGGCGCAGGTCAGGGCATTCTTGGACGGCACGACGGAGGTGGCCTTCAAAGTTCCCAAGGCGGAACGCAATTCATTTATCGAGCGTGTGCTCAAGCGGTTTGGCTATTCACCGCACGGCAAAGCCGACAAGGGCGTGTTGCTGCGCTATCTGGAGCGCATGACTGGCCTGTCACGGCAACAAGTAACCCGGCTGGTGCGGCGATACCGCCGGGACGGGAAGTTGTCGAAACGACAAGTTACGCCCCAGCACGGCTTCACCGGCCGCTTCACCGCCACGGACGTGGCCTTGTTGGCCGAGATCGATGCGCTGCATGGCACACTGTCCGGCCCTGCCACCAAGAAGCTGATGGAGCGCGCTTTACTTGTGTTCGGTGATGCGCGCTTCGAGCGTCTGGCGGGAATCTCGGTTTCACATCTGTACAACCTACGGGGTGAGAAACAGTACCAGAACAAGCGGCGGCATTGGACCAAGACCCGGCCAACCGGATTACCCATCGGCCAGCGTCGCGCACCCCAGCCCAATGGGATGCCGGGCTACATCCGCATCGACAGCGTGCACCAAGGCGACCAGGACGGGGCAAAAGGGGTGTATCACATCAACGCAGTGGACTGTGTAACCCAGTTTCAGCTGGTCGCCACCTGCGAGAAGATCAGCGAGGCTTACCTGCTGCCGGTCATTGGGCAGTTGCTGGATGGATTTCCGTTTGTCATCCTGGGATTCCACGCGGATAACGGCAAAGAGTACATCAACTACCAAGTAGCCGCGCTGCTGGAGAAGTTGCGGGTTGAATTCACCAAATCACGGCCGCGGCATTCCAACGACAACGCATTGGCGGAATCCAAGAACGGCGCGGTGGTGCGAAAGCATCTGGGCTATGCCCATATCCCGCAACACTGCGCCAGTCTGGTCAATGCTTTCTGTGCCGACTTCCTCAACCCATACGTCAACTTCCACCGACCTTGTTTCTTCCCGGAAACGATCACCGATGCCAAAGGGAAGGAGCGCAAACGCTATCGCTACGAGGAGATGAAGACCCCCTATGAGAAGCTGAAATCCTTGCCCAATGCCAGTGAGTATCTCAAGCCGGACATCACCTTTGAGCTACTGGATGCACAGGCATCAGAGATGAGCGACAATGACGCTGCCTTGGCGCTGAACAATGCAAGAAGGAAACTGTTTCACGCGATCTCTGCTGCAACAAGGAAACAGGCTTGATGGGTAAAACAGCAAGGCAGAACAAACAAGAATTTATCAACCCGACCGAGTCAGAACAAGATTCAGATACTCAGATCCACAAACCTTCGTTCAGACTCATTTCCAGTTTGGAAAATACTCACTATTTAATTTACTGGTGATACGATGTCCCATACCTGAGGCAAGGCGGACAATTGTCTCTGCAACAACGAACCGGCGTAATCGGCCAATAACAGCCCTTCGCGAGTGTCCGTTGTAGGGCAACGCAATTACCTAAGGTACTATATGCCATCGGAGGAGCGGAGATGCCCCGCTACGGACGTTAAAATAACCCATTCGGCAAGGAAAAAAAAGAGGGATGAAATGACCAAACAGGCGACAGTGGTGTGGCCAGGAAAGCCCTATCCACAAGGTGCGACCTGGGATGGCGAGGGGGTGAATTTCGCTCTTTTTTCAGAACACGCGGAAAAAGTGGAGTTATGCCTGTTTGATGCGCGCGGTCGGCGCGAAACAGATCGTATCGAGATGGGGGAACACACTGACGCGGTGTGGCACTGCTATCTACCAGGGACGAAACCTGGTCTTTTGTATGGCTACAGGGCTTACGGCCCCTACCAGCCGCAGCAAGGACACCGTTTCAATCCAAACAAGCTTCTGCTGGATCCTTACGCCAAGGCGATTGTGGGGAGGTTGCTCAGGAGCGATGCCAACTTCGGTTATAAGATCGGGGCCAAGCTGGAAGACCTGTCTTTCGATTGGCGTGACAACGCCCTGGCCATGCCAAAATGCCAAGTGATTGATCCGTCTTTCGACTGGGGGGACGACCGGCCCCCAGACACGGCCTGGAACGACACCATCATTTACGAATTGCACGTCAAGGGCTTTACCGCGCTTCATCCCGATATCCCCGAGGCTTTTCGCGGAACCTATTCCGGCCTTGCCAGCGCTCCAGCGATTGCACATTTGCAGCGCTTGGGGGTGACGGCCGTGGAACTGATGCCAGTGCATTTTTTTGTGGACGATGTCCATCTGCTGCAGCTCGGGTTGCGTAACTACTGGGGTTACAACACCATCGGCTTTTTCGCGCCGGAGCGGCGCTATGCTGCGACCGACGACGCGGAACGTGAATTCAAAACGATGGTCAAGACGCTGCACCGGGCGGGCCTAGAGGTGATTCTGGACGTGGTATACAACCACACAGCCGAAGGCAACCATCTCGGGCCGACACTGAGTTTACGCGGGATCGATAACGCTGCCTATTATCGCCTGACCCAAGACAACCGGCGCTTCTACATGGATTACACCGGCACCGGCAACACACTCAACGTGATGCACCCGCGCGTGCTGCAATTAATCATGGACAGCCTGCGCTACTGGGTGCAGGAAATGCATGTGGACGGTTTTCGTTTCGATCTGGCGGCGACGCTGGCGCGGGAACTGCATGATGTGGATCGGCTCGGCGCCTTTTTCGACATCATCCACCAAGATCCGGTGCTGTCTCGGGTGAAGCTTATTGCTGAACCCTGGGATCTGGGGGAGGGTGGCTATCAGGTGGGCAATTTCCCGGTAGGCTGGACTGAGTGGAACGCCAAGTACCGCGATGCGGTGCGTGCTTACTGGAAGGGCGATGGAGGGAAGATCGGCGATCTTGGCTACCGCCTCACCGGATCAAGCGACCTGTATGCCCATAACGGTTGTCGGCCCTATGCCAGCATCAATTTCATTACCGCCCATGATGGTTTCACCCTGCACGACCTTGTCAGCTTCGAACAGAAACACAACCTGGCCAATGGCGAGAAGAACCAGGATGGGAACGACAATAACTTGTCATGGAACTGCGGTGTCGAGGGAGCGACCGACAAAACGGAGATCCTCGCCCTGCGCGCCCGGCAAAAGCGCAACTTTCTGGCTACCCTGTTTCTTTGCCAAGGTGTGCCGATGTTGCTATACGGCGACGAGATGGGGCGCACCCAGCAGGGCAACAATAATGCTTTTTGCCAGGACAACGAGATTAGCTGGCTCAACTGGGAACTGAAGCCAGAAGATGAGGAACTGCTTGCGTTCGTCCAGCGCATGATCAGCTTACGCAAAGCTCACCCCGTTTTCCGTAGACGCAGCTTTTTCCAAGAACAGAGGCTACGTGGACAAATCACGAATATCGTGTGGTTTAACCCGGACGGGCTGGAGATGGGTGATGACGAGTGGGATCTGGGTTTTGCCCGCTGCATCGGCATGTATCTCGCGGGAGACGCCATCGGCGAGGTCGACAGGCGGGGGAGTCCTATTGGCGACGACGATTTCCTCCTCTTGTTGAATGCCTCTATCGACGAGATCCCTTTCACGCTGCCGGGTTTTCGCACGCACGTACACTGGCAGCATGTCGTGGACACGAGTTTTCAGTCAGAATTTTTAGGCATAAAGCATTATGCTCGTGGCAGAGCATATCCGCTACAGGGACGATCACTGGTACTGCTGCGGCAGCCGAGATTGGCAAACCAGCAGGCACTTGCTGACACGATGGGTGGCGATTTTCAGCAGGACAAGCAACGGATGACGAGCTTGGTGCGACAGACAAGGGAAGCACTATAGGCGTCTGAACTTTTCAGGCATGCAGCTGTAACAAACTAAAGAAGAGGGACATAATTTGATCAGGTTCCATGATCCGAAGAACTTGATCGAATTATTTGTTACTCATCATTCGCTTCTGCCTGATTTGTAAAACTCTCTCCTTTCATGGAAGTCGAGCTTCCGCAACGAGTGCGGAGCAGTACTTGGCCAATGGCTGGTATCGGGGAGCGAATTAACCTGATTGAATGACCTAAAGGTGCCAGAAGCCGTCGTTCAAAAGTGTCTTAGCACTGGATGATTGGCTTATCGTTTTGCAGGATGAAAAACTGGTAGCATGAAACCAGCCCGTTGCAAGACGAAAATTACTCACCGGTCAGAAATAAAGTCTACAATTCTGGAACTAAATGCTAACACGCAAACTCCAATTGCTCATGAAAAAAGATGGGCGAACTCATGATCGAAAGACCAAGCAAACCATACGCATGATGGCGGTGGAGCGCATTCTTGAGGGCGAGGATGTAGCGGTGGTGATGGAGAGCTATGGACTGTGTCGCACCACGGGATACAAGTGGCTTGCCAAGGTGCGCGGGCGGGGTCGCGGAAAACATTGTCTGGTTGCGCGTAAGGGCGCGGGACGCACACCCAAGCTCACCCGCGTTCAGAAGTCGCAAGTATTCCGCTGGGTCAATGGCAAGAACCCGATGCAGTACGGTTTTGACTTTGCCTTGTGGACGCGAGCTGTCGTGCGAGAACTGATTCTTCAAAAATTCAACATCAGCTTGAGCGTGACCTCGGTGGGCAGTCTGCTCGCCGAACTTAACCTTACGCCGCAGAAGCCGTTGCAGCGCGCGTACCAACGCGATCCGGACGCCATTGAACGTTGGCAGCGCGACACCTTCCCGGCCATCGCGAAGCAATCCAAAGCGGAAGGTGCCGAGATCTATTTCTGGGACGAATCCGGCTTTCGTGCCGATGCGGTGCATGGCAAGACTTGGGCTGAGCGGGGCAAAACGCCGGTGGTCAATAGACCTGGGCAACGCCAAAGCATTAGCGCAGCCTCTGCGGTCAATGCCAAAGGCGCGTTCTGGTTTGCCACTTATCAAGGGGGGTTGACCGGCGAATTGTTTGTTGAACTGCTCAAGCAGCTGATGCACCGCCGCAAGAAACCATTGCACTTGGTGGTTGATGGGCTGCCAGCACACAAGAAGACGTTGGTTAAGGAATATGTGGCCAGCACGGAGGGACGTTTGACGCTGCATTTTCTGCCTGGGTATGCGCCAGACCTGAATCCGGATGAGCTTGTTTGGAGTCATGCCAAGCGTACGGGCGTAGCCAGAAGGCCGCTGAAGAAAGGCGAAAAGTTGCAGGATCGTGTGCACGAACAATTGCAGACAATCGGCAACAACCCCAAGCTGGTGCGTTCGTTTTTTAAGCATCCTTCTGTAGCCTATATTACTGACTTATGAGTAAGGGAGCGTCACAGTGAAGGGAATCTTGAAAATTGCATTCAAGCTGCTGGTGAATGACAAGGGCAAGTTCGCTGCATTGCTGGTCGGAATTACTTTTGCCGTTTTCTTGATGATCCAGATGACCTCCATGTTCTCTGGGATTCTGAGAAGATCTTCCTCCACGGTTACTAACATAGGCGCGAAAATGTGGGTAATGGATCCGGCGGTCAATACTGTCGCCAACAGCATTCCCATGCCGGATTACGTACTGGACGCAGTCAGAAGCATAAATGGCGTTAAATATGCAGTACCTCTTTATTCGGGCTCGGCGCTGGTGAAACTTAAAAGTGGCACGTATCAAGCGGTGTCGGTCATTGGGCTGGATGATTCCACCTTATTTGGCAGACCCGAGCTATATGCCGGGAAAATCGAGGATATCTATGCGGAAAACGGCTTTATCGTCGTGAATGACTCGGAATTCAGGAAATTTGAATATCCGAAAATCGGCACCGAATTTGAAATCAATGATAATCGTGGTGTCGTCGTTGGCATAGCAAAAGTCGCCTCTTCCGGCCTGTTTGGGATTCCAACACTGTATACGACCTACAATAGGGCAATTACCTACATCCCTTCAACCCGGTTCACGACTTCCTATATTCTTGTTGAACCGAAAAAAAGCAGTGACATTCCTTTCATCAAACAGCAGGTGCAAAAACTGGGTTATCTCGCATTCACTGATAATGAGTTCATTCAGAAGATCTCAGATTTCTATGTTTATCAGACCGGCTTTGGCATCAATTTGTTGATAATGACGGCCATCAGTTTTATTGTAGGATTATCGATATCCGGACAAACTTTTTATACTTTCATACTCGAAAATCTTGACAAGTTCGGCGCACTGAAAGCAATCGGAGCGAAAGGGCGCGAACTTGTATACATGATCCTGTTTCAATCAACATTTACCGCGTTTACAGGTTATGGCCTAGGGATCGGCTTGGCTTCGTTAGTCATAGCGGTCGCAAGACTAAGGCTGCCGGATTATGCAGCACGGATAACCTACATGAATCTTGGTTCAGCTTTTATCATGGTAGTCATCATTGCTGGAATTTCAAGCTATATCGGCATCAGGAAAGTGCTCAGGATAGAACCTTTCGATATCTTTAGAGGCTAACGTGGCAAATCTGGCAGTCAAGGCAAGCAGCCTTGCCAAATGGTTCGGCGAGGGGGAAGCAAAAACTCGAATTCTGAGCGTCCGGTTTGTGTCGGCTGCTGCCTGTGGCCAACGTCTGCTTTGAGGTAATACAAATCAATTGATGCCTGGGGCAGCTTTGCGGTAGGCAGTTTGCATGAGCGATAGGCGACTCTGTGATGCTGCCGGTCGAGGTGTAAAATATCCAGCAAGAAAGCGGACGTGACCGGTTGAATTCGCAGCCATGGGCAGCCAGTCGCGAATTTCTGCTTTGTGGTGGGTAATATCTGGGAGTAAACTCCCGCTGTGTGGCAGTTCTGGCAGTTCACGAGTGGCCGTTTTCTAGTGATCAATAGGCTAACGGGCTATTGAGATCAAAGTGGCAATGGAGGATCTATCCTGAGCAAGAAGCCGAACGAGAAAACTCCATTACGCAGGAGCGCGGAAAAGAGACTTGCTGACACACCGCCAGCTAAAAAACAGGTGCGCTCCGCCGATGATCTGCTGCACGAACTGCATGTGCATCAGACCGAGCTGGAGATGCAGAATGAAATATTGCGTGAGTCCCAGATTCAGCTGGAAAAATCCCGTGACTACTTCATGGAATTCTATGATTTTTTCCCCGTCGGTTATCTTACCCTCACCCGAGATGGCTTAATTAGTGCGGCAAACCTCACTTGCGCCTCGCTACTCGGCGTAGAACGTAGCAAACTAGTTAACCGCCTCTTCGCTCCTTTCGTTGCCACTGAAGACCGTGACAATTGGCATCGCTTTTTTTCTTTCATACTAAAACACGCAGACAAACAGAGCCTTAATGTACAGCTTCAACGCAATGATGGTTTTCGTTTATTCGCTCAGTTGGATTGCCTGAGCCTGGCGCCCAAGGGCGAGGAATCAATGGTACACATCGTGCTGACCGACATCACCAGCCGAACGCAAGCAGAGATCGCCTTACAAAAGAACTTGCATATATCAAATCTTGTCCAGTCGATTGCCCATGTCGGAAGTTGGGAGTTCGACCTGACTACAGGTCAGCTCGCATGGTCTGATGAGTTGAGTCGCATTTTCGGGATTGCACCTGAAACCTTTACACCAAGCTTTGAAACTTTGATCAACCTGATACATCCGGAAGACCAAGCGGCCGTGCAAGCATGGATAAACGCCTGCTCTTTAGGGCAAAAGCCGAAAGTTTTGGAGTTCCGCTGTGTGTGGTCAGATGCCACAATTCATTATATTGAAGGACACTGCGAGCTCGGAATTGATGCTACTGGCAAGCCAAGCAGTATGTCTGGAACGTGTCAGGAAATTACCGATCGCAAGCTAATGGAAAATGAACTGCAAATTTCAGAAGATAAGTTCTCCAAGGTTTTTCACGGCAGTCCAGATCCGATACTTATCTCTGAAATTGATACTGGAGTTGTATGCCAGGTCAACCCGAGCTTTTTTATTGTTTTTGGCTATTCTGCAGAGGAGGTCATTGGCAATACAACGACTGAGTTAGGTTTTTGGCTCGATGAGTGTTCACGAAATGAAACGATTTCAATCATTGAGTCACAAGGCTATTTGCACAACTATGAAGTTAGGCAACAAACAAAAGACGGGCAAGTTCTAACGATGCTTTCATCGGCGTCAACAGCTTATTTCAACAATAAATCTTATTTGGTAGTTCATCTTCGCGACATTACGGAACGCAAGCTTACAGAACAAATAGTGCACGATCAGCGGGCACGCCTTGATGGTCTCATTGATGCAGCAATGGACGCCATCGTCTCCAGCGATGAGAGCCAAAACATCACCATGTTCAACCATGCTGCCGAGCTTATGTTCGGTTACCGAGCCAAGGACGTTATCGGACAGCCTCTTGACCTGCTCATTCCAATCCGGTTTCGTGAAAGACATAGAAAGCATGTCGATATGTTTGGCAAGACTGCCGTTACGAGACGCACAATGGCACGCCTAGGAGAATCATATGGCCTGCGCGCCAATGGGGAAGAGTTTCCTTTTGAGGCATCAATATCAAGGGTCGAAGTTTCCGGCAGTTTAATTCTTACGGCAATCGTGCGTGATATTACCTTGCAAAAACGGGCGGAATCTGAGCTTCGCGTTGCCGCCACTGCCTTCGAATCACAACAAAGCTTGATGATCACTGATGCCAACAGGGTGATTATGCGGGTCAACAAGGCATTTGCCGAAGAAACAGGCTATACGGCCGATGAGATCATTGGTCAGACCCCGCGGATTTTCAAGTCTGGTCGCCACAATTCAGCGTTTTACCATGCTATGTGGGAAAGTATCAATCGCACTGGAGCCTGGCAGGGTGAAATCTGGGATCGGCGCAAGAACGGTGATATCTATCCCAAATGGCTAACCATCTCGGCCGTCAAAGATGACAATGGTGTCATTACTCATTATGTCGGATCACATACCGATATCACCGAGCACAAGCAGGCTGAAGCGGAACACCTTGCCTCCCTTGCAGCCGAAGCAGCCAACCGCGCCAAAAGCGAATTCTTGGCGAACATGAGCCACGAACTGCGCACGCCGCTCAACGCCATCCTCGGGTTTGGCCAGCTGCTGGATATGGATCCGCAAATCCGCTCGCTTGATCAGCGGGAGTCCATCAGCCATATTCTGAGTTCCGGGCAGCAACTGCTGGAGTTAATCAACGACTTGCTGGACTTTGCCAGGATCGACATCGGCAAGCTGCACATCAACTCCGAGCCTCTGTGCATGGCCGATATCGCCGCCAGCTGTGTAGCACAAGTCTCGGCGGCCATGGCTCGGCAAAAGAATATCGTGATGGAAAACACACTCACCGACACCAGCCTGCTGGTACAAGGAGACAACCAACGTGTTCGTCAGGTGCTGATCAACCTGCTCAGCAATGCCGTGAAATACAACCGGGAAAATGGCCGGGTCACCGTCGGCAGCAGGATTGGACCGGCGGGACGGCTGCAGATAGAAGTGCGCGACACCGGCGTTGGCATCGCCAGCGACAAGCTGCCATTGCTGTTTAGCCCATTCGAACGCATCGACCAGAAACACGGCGCGATCTCAGGCGTGGGGATTGGGCTGCATATCACCAAACAGCTGGTGGAAGCGATGGGCGGCACAGTGGGCGTTGACAGCGAGCCGGGCAAAGGCAGCACCTTCTGGTTCGAACTGCCGCTGGCGGAACAAGCAGATGAGTCAACTGCGGTACCGGTAACCAGCCAGCCTGTATTGCACGGAGACGCTCGGTTTGTGGTTCTGTATATCGAAGACAACCCGGTGAATCTCAAACTGGTGCAGGCCGCCCTGAAAAATCGCCCGGCTGTGGAGCTGCTCACGGCCGACACGGCAGAGGCAGGAATGACGATCGCATCGGAAGATCGCCCCGATCTGATCCTAATGGACATGCGACTGCCTGGGATCGATGGCATCACCGCCACTGCTCTGTTGAAGGAAAACGATGCGACCAGGGATATTCCGGTGGTGGCGCTAAGTGCGGATGCCCATCAGAAGGATATTGACCGAGCACTCAGCGCAGGCTGCAGTTATTACCTGACCAAACCGATCCAGTTGCAGGCGCTGTATGAGTTGATCGATAGAGTGCGTTTGGAAAATAAAAATATTTAATTTGCGAGACCGCCTCAGCCAGGTCGTTCGCTGCACTTGATGAATGGCAGTTATCGGGCGGCGAATTTAGATGCTCATTTGTCGCTTAAGGGCGTGCGCCGTGCAAAGGTGGCGCTAATCCAGTGGGTGCAAATCCCACCCCGGCCAAAGTGCTCCGGTCGGAAGCAACCGGAGCAGCTATGGAGGTAACGAAGTGGCTGAAGCCTTCGGGTAAAGAGTGTCACGAATTGGTGACAGCGCGAGTGTGCAGGCCTTACGCGAGTGAACGCCGAGCAAGCCTCGAAAACGACGATGCGCAGGCCGACCCGATGACCCTTTCGGGGAAGGCTGATACGGCTGGATGGATGAGCAGAGTAGTACCGCCAGTCGCTGTGCCGGGGTAGTGGCGACAGCATGCACACAAGGAAAGCGCGCGCAACACGGGAAGCCCCTTGGTGTGATCAGGGATGATCAACCGGACGCCCGCGAGGGACAGGCCGGGCACCCTGGGGTGGCGGAGAGGTTCGTAGTACTGCCGAAACCGGGTAATGCCGGTGGAGGGAAGGAACCTCAGTTCAGGATAGACGCAAGACGTAGTGAGGACGTGGAGATTGGGCAACCTAACAACTCCGATTAGTGTTCAGAAGCTGCAGATGGCGTTACACGCAAAAGCGAAGGCAGAAGCTGGCTATCGTTTTTATGCGCTGTACGACAAGATCAGCCGCGAAGATATTCTGGCGCATGCCTATGCTCAGTGCCGCTCGAACAAGGGCGCGCCGGGTGTGGACGGACAGGACTTTGCGGATGTCGAAGCGTACGGCGTGAAGCGATGGCTGGACGAACTGGCGCTTGCGCTCAGGGAAGAAAACTACCAACCGAGTCCTATCAGACGAGTGTGGATTCCGAAAGCCAATGGCAAACTCAGGCCGCTGGGCATTTCCACCTTGCGCGATCGGGTCTGCATGACAGCAGCGATGCTGGTGCTGGAACCGATCTTCGAAGCCGACCTCCCACCCGAGCAATATGCCTACCGACCGGGCCGCAATGCCCAGCAGGCGGCAAGGGAAGTGGAGGAACGCCTGCACCGGGGTCAAACGGACGTTGTCGATGCCGATCTCGCGGACTACTTCGGCAGCATCCCGCACACCGAACTGATGCAGTCGCTCGCGCGACGCATTGTGGATCGGCGTGTGCTGCATCTGATCAAGAGGTGGCTGGAATGCGCAGTCGAAGAGACCGACCAACGAGGACGGACGACACGCAGCACCGAGGCCAAGGATAAAGGACGCGGCATACCGCAAGGATCGCCGATCTCACCGTTGCTGTCGAATCTGTACATGCGGCGGTTTGTGCTGGCGTGGAAGCAGCTGGGGCTGGAGCGAAGACTTGGCAGTCGGATCGTCACCTACGCGGATGATCTCGTGATCCTGTGCAAACGCGGCAAGGCGGAAGAAGCCTTGCAGTGGATGCGTCTGATCATGGGCAAGCTGAAGCTGACGGTGAACGAGGAGAAGACCGGTATCTGCAGGGTTCCGGCAGGGGAGTTTGATTTCCTGGGTTACACGTTTGGAAGGAGATATTCGGCGAAGACAGGGCAGGCACGTATGGCTCTGTGGCCGTCGAAGAAGAGCATAAAGCGCATGGTCGAAAAGGTCTATGAGCTGACGCTTATCTCAACAGCATGGCAAGAGACCACAGAGCTGATTGGCAAGTTGAATCGCATGTTGCGCGGCTGGGCGAACTACTTTAGTGTAGGCACGGTCAGCAGCGCCTATCTTGCGCTCGACAGCTACACAGCTTTGCGGTTGCGCCGGTGGTTGCGCAGCAAGTATAAGGTCAGACGAAGCAGGGGCGGGAGCTATCCACTCTCCCATCTTTACGGGTACTTCGGTCTTGTAAGTCTGAGCGGGCGCGACGTGTCGTGGGCGAAAGCGTGAAGTCTTGTCCGAGAGCCGGATGCGGGAAATCCGCACGTCCGGTTGTGCGTCCAGCGAAGGCTGGCGTGTTCAGCAGGAAATAGACCTGCCGGGGGAAGAGTCAGAAACCCCGTAGCTTGGATAGCAGGGTTGCGGGAAACCAATACTCTGAAGCCTATCGACAAGACTTCCCTTGGGGAAGCGCGAGTCACCGGGCCGTAACGAAAGTAAACGCAGAAGTGGCCTCGAAAATGCAAAAATCCGAAGGCCGATCCCGTAACCGGAGGGAGAAGGCAGCATGGGTAGTCGAAATCTGGCCGATACGACTATTCCACTTTGGCGGGGTGGTAGCGACAGCACGGTGATAAGGACACGCTAAGCAACTGGAGAAACCCTACTCGCCCCGGCGCGAAATCGCCGGAGCAAGGTAGAGCCTATAACCGGCAAAATCGGGAAATGGTTCGAAGGCGGGAGGGAGGCGGACGGGTTCGCAGTAGCGCTGAAGCGGCGTAATGGCCGTGGAGCGAAGGAGCCCTGCTGCATTGTAATTTCTCTAACGACATGAAAGGCAAGGACGACATGATAAAAACGTCCGTTAGTTTGCAAGATCTGAGAAGGAGAATATACGTCAAGGCGAAGACTGAACCGTCCTGGCGTTTCTGGGGTTTGTACGTGCATGTCTGCAAGATGGAAACGCTGCTGATGGCGTATGAGATGGCTAAGAAAAATGACGGGGCGCCGGGAACTGACGGCATCACGTTTGAGGACATCGAGGCGCAGGGCGTGGTGACATTCCTGGAGCAGATACAGGGCGAACTGAGTGGGCGCACATATGTGCCGTTACCGTCACGGAAGAAGGAAATACCGAAGGGTGATGGTAAAGTCAGAACCCTGTCGATCCCGGCGATTCGTGATCGGGTGGTGCAAGGGGCGCTCAAGCTGATACTGGAACCAGTCTTCGAGGCGGATTTCCAACCGGGGTCGTTTGGCTATCGTCCAAAACGGGCGGCGCGTGAAGCGGTGAACCGAGTGGCACAAGCAATTGTTCAGAACAAGACACGCGTGATTGATCTTGATCTGCGCGCCTATTTTGACACGGTTCGACATGAACTACTGTTGAAGAAGGTAGCGCAACGAATCAACGACGATGACGTGATGCACTTGCTGAAAGTGATGCTGAAAGCATCCGGTAAACAAGGCGTCCCGCAAGGAGGTGTGATTTCACCCGTGCTCAGCAATCTTTACCTCAATGAGGTAGACCGGATGCTGGAACGGGCGAAGGAAGCCACACGCAATGGCAAATACACCTATGTCGAGTATGCAAGATTTGCCGATGATATGGTGATATTGGTCGATGCGCATCGGCGGCATGACTGGCTGATGAAGGCGGTGGAAAAGCGACTGCGGGAAGAGTTTGGCAAACTACAAGTTGAGGTCAATGAAGAGAAGAGCAGTATTGTGGACTTAAGTCGCGGGGAGAGTTTCGGATTTCTCGGGTTTGACTTCCGTCGCACCCGCAGCATAAAAGGGGTGTGGCGACCGCATTATGCGCCGAAGCTGAAAAAGCGCACGGCGCTGTTGCAAAAGCTCAAGGAGGTGTTCCGAAAACATCAGTCCCAACCGGTTGATCGAGTAGTTCATTTGATCAATCCGATTCTACGGGGCTGGGTAAACTACTTTGCGATTGGGCACTCAAGTCGGTTCTTCAACTACATTCAAGACTGGGTAGAAAAGAAGATACGGCGACATTTGATGCGATCCCGGAAACGACGGGGCTTCGGCTGGCAGCGGTGGAGTAGGCAATGGCTTTATGATGGACTGGGGCTGTTTCAGGGCTACCGGGTGTCACGAGCAGGGCCGAAAGCAACGCCAGCAGGATAGGCCACATAAACCTTGATGTGAAGAATGCAGGGGAGCGCAGTGCGGGAAATCCGCCCGCTGCGTTCGACGTGGAGGGAGTTGGAATCGTGGCGATGACAGCCGGACTGAGGACCACTGCGAAAGCTGTGGAAGAACCACCGGAGCCTAATGCGCGCGCGCCAATTCTCGACCCTACCGATGAGAGGGGTGTGTAAACGGGGTTATGGCAAAGCTAATTAGGCACCGTCAAACGAAAGAGACGGACAACAGACAAGCTGAACCTACTGCTACCGCGCCACATCCCGACTCTACCGTTTGGAGAAATCACACCCACTAAATTGATTGCAGGATTGCGGTCGCCAAGGTCCGCAACGTGTCGATTGTGTGAGTTCGCCAAGTTCCGCTATCGGGTAACCTTGCTGGCTTGCTGCTTTCTCACTTGGCGTTTGCCAACAGCTTTACCAAACAATTGAAGCGGGCTAGAGATTCTTCAGAAGTGAGGCAGGTGGGGTTGGGCACCCGATGCCCGGCAAGTATGATCCATATGACCCTCCCCATTTTTCAGGGTGAGTCAATTCACCAATATGATTTTTATCGATGTACCAGGATGTTTAATGGAATGCATTTTTGGCTCGCTAATTTCAATTGCTGCTGACTGAGCTTTGAAGAATCCCGCTGATCACACGACCAACTGACGAAACAAGCAGCCCAATTACAAAACCAACAAAAATAACATACCAGTTTCCCGCGCTGTCAATAATGCCTACGATAAGGCTTGCAATACCCAAACCATAACCAGTCCACCGAATCGCTGTAGCCAGCCTTCTAATGCCTTCATCACTGTTCATTGCTGCACCTGTCGAGAATGTTGATCTTCTGGCTCGTGTGTGGACGTCGCTGTGGGCATGCCGAATTAACTGTTCAATCTCATTATTTGCCGTTATAAGTCCCGCCAAGGGCAGGCCGGTTTGCATATGCAAAGCCCGGTAGTATTACAGAATCTGATAATGGCTGGACGGAATTGCACGGATATGTGGTGTCCTCGACAGGAATCGAACCTGTAATTGACCCTTAGGAGGGGCCGGTTATATCCATTTAACTACGAGGACAGCGGCGCGCATTTTAGCGCAATCATGCCGCTACCGACATGGCACATTTGAAATGACACGACACAAATTACCCGCAACCGTGATCGCGATCGGCCTGGTCAGCTTTTTCAACGACCTGGCTTCCGAGATGGTGACGCCATTCATCCCGATACTGGTCGCCACTGTGCTCGGACAGGGCCCCGTGATACTGGGACTGGTGGAAGGTGTGGCGGATGCGGCGGCCAGCCTGCTCAAGCTGTGGGCCGGACATTATTCCGACGCAGGACACGGCAGGCGAAAAAGACTGATGGTGTTCGGTTATGGCCTGTCCAATCTGGCGCGCCCGCTGTTGGGACTGGTGACGGGTTGGGGGACATTGCTGCTGCTGCGCAGCCTGGACCGCGCCGGCAAGGGTTTGCGGGATGCGCCGCGCGACGCGCTGCTGGCGGACAGCGCGCGTGCGGAGATACATGGCCTGGCCTACGGTTTTCATCGCGCGATGGACAATGTCGGCGCGCTGGGCGGCACGCTGCTCGCCATTGCCGCGCTAAGCCGGATGCACTGGCCGGTGCGCGAAGTTATCCTGTGGTCGGCGGTGCCCGGGGCGCTGGTGCTGCTGGTGCTGGTTGCCGGCGTGCGCGAACCTGCGGCCAGGGCCGAACCTGCGAATCTGAAAGCTGAACCGGACAGGGCGCCCGTCCGGCTTTCATGGGCGCTGCTTTCGCCCACCATGCGCAGATATCTGGCGGTGCTGGTGCTGTTCACGTTTGCGCGCGCATCGGAGACGTTCATCCTGCTGCGCGGCAACGAGCTCGGCATGAGCCCGGTGCACGTATTGCTGCTCTGGGCGGTGCTCAATGTCTGCAAATCGGCGGCGTCGCTGCCGGGCGGCCGCATGGCGGATGCGTTCGGCAAGCAGCGCATCACCCTGATCGGCTGGTCGGGCTATGCGTTGAGCTTCGTGCTGCTCGGCATGGTTGGACACAGCAGTGAATTGTGGTTCGCCACCGTTGTCTATGGCATGCTGATCGGCTTCGGCGAGGGATCGGAACGCGCATTGATCAGCCTGTATGCCGACGAGCGCGAACGCGGCACCGCGTTTGGCTGGTATCATCTCGCGGTGGGCATCAGTGCGATCCCGGCCGGCGTGCTGTTCGGCGCGGTCTGGCATTACCGGAATGCCGGTGACGCATTTATTTTTGCGGGAGTGCTGTCGCTGCTGAGCGCGGTGCTGCTGCGCTTCTGGTGTTTCCGGGGTATATCGAGCCGGGGAAAATGAGATGAAATGGTTAGGTATCGTTGTCGCATTGATCGTTTTCGCGGCGCTGCTGGTGGCCCGCGCTGCGCGCGCCGGCGAATTGCCGGCAGTGGGCATGCCCGCGCCGGATTTCAATCTGCCCGATCAGGACGGAAAAATGCATAAGCTGAATGAATATCGCGGCAAGTGGCTGGTGCTGTATTTTTATCCCAAGGACGACACGCCGGGCTGCACCCAGGAAGCGTGTACGTTTCGCGACGACCTGAGCGAGATCGAGGCACTCGGTGCGCAGGTGGTGGGCGTGAGCGTGGACGACACCAGCAGCCATGCCGATTTCGCGAGCAAATATCATTTGCAGTTTCCATTGCTGGCCGACAATACCACCGAGACGGCAGATCGATACGGCGCGCTGATGAATCTGTTCCTGTTCAAGTTCGCGCGGCGCTATACCTTTCTGATCGACCCGCAAGGCATAGTCAGAAAGGAGTATCTGAGCGTGGAAACTTCCCGCCACTCCAGGCAGATCATCAACGACTTGAAAAAATTCACTGCAAATTCATCACCCGAGACCAAGGGGTAAGTCCGGACCAGTCATGACGGGATCCGGCAATTCATCCTGACTACATTCACCGCTATCCCCGAGTTACTTCCCAGAATAAAAACCATGCCATTTATCACGTTGGACAAAGCAAGTCTCGCCTTCGGCCATGTCGCCTTGCTCGATCATGCCGATTTTCAGCTCGACGAGGGCGAGCGCGTCGGCCTGATCGGCCGCAACGGCGGCGGCAAGTCGAGCATGATGCGCGTGCTGGCCGGACAGGCCAGTGCCGGCAACAACAGTCTTGATGACGGAGAGGTGTGGCGCGCGCCCACGGCGCGTATCTGCTATGTCAGCCAGGAGCCGGTGCTGGACCCCGATGACACAGTGTTCGATGCGGTGGCGAAAGGCCTGGGCAAGCTGCAAAAGCTGCTGCACGATTATCATCAGGTGTCCCACCAGCTGGCCGAGCCGGACGCGGACTACGACAAGCTGCTGGAACAGATGCAGCAGTTGCAGACCCAGCTGGAATCACAGGACGGCTGGAAGGTCGAGGCGCGCATCGAGACCGCGATCACCAAACTGGACCTGGATCCCGACAAACGCATCGGCGACATGTCCGGCGGACAGCGCAAGCGTGTTGCGCTGGCGCAGGCGCTGGTGGCCGAGCCGGACGTGCTGATCCTCGACGAGCCGACCAACCACCTGGATTTCGCGTCGATCGAATGGCTGGAAGGGCTGCTGAACAACTTCAACGGCGCGGTGCTGTTCGTCACGCACGACCGGCGCTTCCTGGACAACGTCGCGACGCGCATCGTCGAGCTCGATCGCGGCAAGCTGTCCAGTTTTCCCGGCAATTTTTCCGCGTATCTGGCGATCAAGGAGCGCATGCTCAGCGACGAGGCGGTGGTGAACGCGAAGTTCGACAAGGTGCTGGCCCAGGAAGAGGTGTGGATACGCCAGGGCGTCAAGGCCCGGCGCACCCGCAACGAAGGCCGCGTGCTTCGGCTCGAGCAGTTGCGCCGCGAGCGCGCCGCGCGCCGCGAAAAGGTCGGCAAGGTCGAGATGAGCGTGGACAGCGGCGAGCGTTCGGGCAAGCTGGTTGCGGAACTGGAGCATGTCAGCAAATCCTACGGCGGGCGCAGGATCATCGACGATTTTTCCTGCCGCATCCAGCGCGGCGACAAGATCGGGCTGCTGGGTCCGAACGGCTGCGGCAAGAGCACGCTGCTCAAGATCATACTCGGCGAATTGCAGCCGGACAGCGGACAGGTCAGGCTGGGCACGAAGATCTCGGTGGCCTATTTCGACCAGTTGCGCGCGCAGCTCGATGACGAGGCGACGCTGGCGGACACGATCAGCCAGGGTTCGGATTATGTCGAGATCGCCGGGCAGAAGAAGCACGTGATCAGCTACCTCGGCGATTTTCTGTTTCCGCCGGAGCGCGCCCGTTCCCCGGTCAAGAGCTGTTCGGGCGGGGAGCGCAACCGCCTGCTGCTGGCGCGATTGTTCACCCAGCCGGCCAACGTGCTGGTGCTGGACGAGCCGACCAACGACCTCGACATCGAGACGCTGGAATTGCTGGAGGAATTGCTGGCGAACTACGACGGCACCCTGTTCCTGGTCAGCCATGACCGCACGTTTCTCGACAACGTCGTCACACAGGTGATCGCGTTCGAGGGCGACGGCAAGCTGATCGAGTACGTCGGCGGCTACGAGGACTGGGTGCGGGTGAAGAAATACCAGGCGACGGTTGCGGCGGCCAAACCCGCAGTGTCGGCGCAGCCGCGCGCGGCAACGGCGCCGGTTGAAAAAGCCAAGCCCGCGAGCAAGCTGGGCTTCAAGGAACAGCGTGAACTGGAGGATCTGCCGAAGCGCATCGAGGTGCTTGAGCGCGAGCAGGGCGACATTGCCGCGCACCTTGCCGATGGCAGCATCTATCGCGACGATGCGCAGCGCGCCAGGAAACTTCAGGCGCGCAATGAAGAGATCGAGGCGGAATTGCTTGAAGCGATGGCGCGCTGGGAAGAACTGGAAAAGCGCAAGCGCTAGTGGCCAAGTGCGATCCGTCTTGCGGGCAGTGTCCGGAACATCCGGGGAGATTTTCACAGAACCCCATCACGAAATGGCATAATACATCGAATTGTTTTCCGTGACGGTAGGTCTGAATCGGCAGTTGTTGTCTACGACGCGATTTGTTGCGACAATTTTGATCAGGTTAAACATTGCGGTCTACCATGAGCCAAACTCCTCCTGTGCCAGAAAAGCTTTCTCCCCAGACCGTTTCAGTCAAGATTCGCGAACGAATTTCGCGGGCCAAACAGCGCTTTCACGCAAACGACAACATTGCCGCGTTTCTTGAGGCGGGTGATCTTGAGGCATTAATTGATGAGGTTGAGGGCAAGATGAAGGGCGTCCTGGAAAGTCTTGTCATTGACACCGACGGCGATCACAACACCCAGGACACGGCGCGGCGGGTTACAAAGATGTACCTGACTGAAGTATTTCGGGGACGTTATGTTCGCGCGCCCGAAGTCAACGAGTTTCCGAACGCTGAACGACTAAACGAACTGATGATAGTCGGCCCGATCACGATCCGCAGCGCATGCAGCCACCATTTTTGCCCCATCATGGGACGGTTGTGGATAGGTCTGATGCCCAATGAACATTCCAATATGATCGGGCTCTCAAAATATGCGCGCCTGGCCGATTGGGTCATGAGTCGGCCGCAAATTCAGGAAGAGGCAATCACCCAGATGGCCGAGTTGCTCATGCATAAGGTTAAACCGGACGGTCTTGCTGTGGTGATGGAAGCTGATCATTTCTGCATGCACTGGCGTGGCGTGAAGGATTCCGAAACAAAGATGATCAATAGTGTGATGCGCGGTTCCTTCCTGAAGGACGCCACCTTGCGCCGCAAATTTCTTTCTCTAATCAATCCGAAAGCCTGAGGATCTGATGCTTGTTCGTTTACTATACGCAAGCCGTGCAGCGGCTCCCTTAAAGGATTATGTGCTGGACTCAATTCTTGCGCAGTCGCTCATGCACAATCCCAAGCTCGGTATCACCGGCATCTTGTGCTACAGCGAAGACTTGTTCTTGCAGGTGCTCGAAAGTGGCAGGGATGAAGTATGTGAACTGTATAACACCATCGTGCGTGACGATCGCCATACGAATGTGCGTCTGCTTGTTTTCCAGGAGATTTCCGAGCGCCGCTTCGGTAATTGGACAATGGGGCATGTGGACGTTGCAACAGTCAATCCGTCTTTGCTGCTCAAGTACGCAAAACACGCTACGCTAAATCCGTCCAACTGTTCAGGGCAAGCTTCAATGGCCTTGATTGAAGAGTTGATGGCAACGGCATCCGTGGTGGGACGCTCTGGTTGAACGAGTGTTCATCGGGCATGGCTGGCCGCCATATCGGCGTAATTCAAATCACAACGGCAGCGTGTTATTGCCAGCCTTGTCCAGCCCCACATAAATGTTCTGCACGTCATCGTCGGCATCGAGCGCTTCCAGGAATGCTTCCACCTCCTCGCGCTCGGCATCGCTCAGCACCACGGTATTTTTTGGCCGGTAGCCGAGCTGCGCGGACAGCACGGTAAATCCGTATGACGGCAGCGCCCGGCAGACCGCGTCCAGATCGGTGGTATCGGTCAGGAACAGGGTTGCGCCGTTCTCGGCAGGCTCGAAATCCTGCGCGCCGGCCTCGACGGCGGCAAGTTCCGCGTCCGCATCCGCCGAATCGGGCGCGGCCTCGATCATTCCCTGATGGTTGAAATCCCACGAGACCGAACCCGACGCGCCGAGCTGTCCCTTGCGAAACAGCATGCGGATGTTGGGGTAAGTGCGGTTGGCATTGTCCGTCAGGCACTCGACGATCACGGGCACACGGTGTGGGGCAAAGCCCTCGTAGGTAAGGCGCTCAAAACTGGTTCCTTCGTCGAGCAGGCCCGCGCCCTTTTTGATCGCGCGTTCCAGCGTCTCGCGGGGCATGGACGCTTTCTTGGCCTGCTCGACCATCAGGCGCAAACGCGGATTCATGTCCGGGTCAGCGCCGGCTCGCGCTGCAACCATGATTTCCTTGGACAGCTTGCCGAAGATGCGGCCCTTGGTGTTGGCGGCAATTTCCTTGTGCTTAGCCTTCCATTGGGCGCCCATATCTAGTCTCTTCTTATGCCGTGGCGTTGATTGTTTTTGTTTTTCTGGTCGCGCTTGCTCAGGCGCCAGATGAACCAGGCGATCCCCGCCGCGGTGAAGATCGCCAGAAATTCGATGGTCCAGGCAATGGCCTGGACATCCTCCTTTTCCGGCATGGTCAGGCTGCCGCCTTGCGCGGCGCCTGACGGCAACACCATGCCGGCTGTGGCAATCAATAGGGCAACGAATATTCGCCTAACGGGCTTCATTTTATGAACCCGAGATGCGCTCGGCGGATTGCACGGTGTTCGCGACCAGCATGGTGATGGTCATCGGCCCGACCCCGCCCGGTACGGGAGTGATCCAGCCGGCGACTTCCTTTGCCGAATCGAAATCCACGTCGCCGCACAGCTTGCCGTCCGCCATGCGGTTGATGCCGACATCGATCACGGCGGCGCCCGGCTTGATCATGTCGCCGCTGATCATCTTCGGCTTTCCGGTGGCGACGACCAGGATGTCGGCGTCGCGGGTGAACTTCGCGAGGTCTTGAGTCTTCGAAGTGCAGATCGTCACGGTGGCATTGGCCTGAAGCAACAGCAATGCCATCGGTTTGCCGACGATGTTGCTGCGCCCGACCACGACGGCATGCTTGCCTGCGATCGCGACGCCGCTTTTTTCCAGCAGCTTCATCGCCCCAGAAGGCGTGCAGGGCGCGAAGCGCATGTTGCCTGTGACCAGCGCGCCGACGTTCACCGGATGAAAGCCGTCTACATCCTTAGCCGGCTCGATGGCTTCCAGCACCTTGTTGCTGTCGATGTGCTTCGGCACCGGCAGTTGCACCAGGATGCCGTGTATCTTCGGGTCATGGTTCAATTCGGCGATCTTCGCCAGCAGCGCGGCTTCGGGCGTGTCGGCGGGCAGGGCGATGTGTTCGGAATGCAAACCCAGCTCGGCGCAGGCTTTCACCTTGTTCGCGACGTACACTTTCGAGGCGGGGTCCTCTCCGACGATGATGACCGCCAGCCCCGGCGTGATGCCGCGCGCCTTCAGCGCATCGGCGCGAATCTTCCACTCGGCGCGCACCTGCTGCGCAATGGTCTTTCCGTCGATGATGTGTGCGGTCATGCGGGTTTCCTTGCAGTTCAGAATTGCGGCTTGTCAGGGGAATTCTGGTAATTCTCGACACCCAGCATGATCTCCTTGCGGGCTTCCTCGATGCCTTCCCAGCCGCCGATCTTCACCCATTTGTTCGGTTCAAGGTCCTTGTAATGCGCGAAAAAATGCTCGATCTGCTTGAGGACGATGGGGGGCAATTCCGTGTAATTTTTCAGTCCGCGATACAGGGTCGACAGCTTGTCCACCGGAACAGCCAGCACTTTCGCGTCCTGGCCCGACTCGTCTTCCATCTTCAATACCGCAAGCGGGCGGCAGCGCACCACCACCCCGCTGTTCAGCGGAACCGGGGTGATGACCAGCACATCGACCGGATCACCGTCGTCAGACAAGGTGTGCGGGATGTAGCCATAGTTGCACGGGTAGTGCATCGCGGTGTTCATGAACCGATCCACGAAGATCGCCCCGGAATCCTTGTCCACTTCGTATTTGACGGGTTCGCCGTGTTGCGGGATTTCGATGATCACGTTGAAATCGTCGGGGAGGTTTTGTCCGGACGGGACCTTGTTCAAACTCATGATGCTGCGCCTTCCTAGGTTGATATTGGGGTAAAAATGAAACGCGCGAATTGTAGCATAGAGGCTGTGCCGGGCTGCTGATGCAGGAACGGGGAGATGCGAGAATCTCCGCATGCTGCACTTGAATCAGATAACCTGTCGACCCGCGCCGGTGCGCTTCAAGGGCCAAGCCTGACAGCAACCGCCCCCCGCACACTGTTGGCAAACCAGATATTGCTCGCAAGCACCAAATCATCTTTGGTCACGATTGCCTCCTGTACACGCTTCCTTGTTAGCAAGGCTTCGCGGAATACACCGGGAAGCAGGCCGCAAGTGGCAGCCGGTGTGATCAATCGACCCTGTAGTTCGATAACAAGATTTCCGCGCGTGAATTCTGTCAGTTCGCCGCGTTCGTTGTACAGGAGAGTATCGAAGATCCCTTCCTGTTTGCTTGTAAGTGCCGCATAAACTTCGCGCTGCGTGGTCTTGTGCCGCAGCCATGGGTTGCCGCTCGCCGCGGCAGCGCTTGCCATCACAACTTGCGGCGAGACAACAAGCGCGTCGAGTGGAAATGTTTCGATGCTCACTTCTCCGATGGCCGAGATGCGAAGCCTGACTCTCCAATGTCCATCGGGATATTGTCCTGCCGTAGCCTTGAGGGATTCTGATACCTTGTTTCCATCGAATATAAATCCGAGTGAGATGGCGCTGCGCTCAATCCGCCTGAGGTGGCCGCGCAGGAGCCAGTAGCGGCCCCGGTGCAATCGCAGCGTTTCCAATAATTCATAGTCGGGACAGGACTGCCTCAGGAAAGCCCGCTTGGCGGTCCATTCTGCATGTTCATCGTCTTCCTTGGAATCCAGGGTAATGCCGCTGCCGATACCACACACGGCAATTCCTTCTGCGATATTGATTACAGGAGTGCGTATGCCAACGCTGAACAGCGCTTCGCCGCCCGGCATTACGATACCCACTGCTCCGCAATAGACGCCTCTTGGCGTTGCCTCCAGCGCTCCAATCGCGCACATGGCAGCCGCTTTGGGGGCGCCAGTTACCGATCCGCAAGGGAACAGCGCGCGGAAGACTTCCAGCAGTCCCTTCCCTTCATTCGTCCGGCAAGTAACGGTTGAGGTCATTTGCCATACCGTCCGCCATGCTTCAATGGAAAACAGCTGCGGGACTTTGACCGTATCGGGACGCGCCAGCCGCGAAAGATCATTGCGGACCAGATCAACGATCATAAGATTCTCCGCCATCTCCTTTTCCGATTCACGTAACTGCCGTGCGGCGTCCAGGTCATCAACAGGGTCGGAGTGCCTGATTGCGGTGCCCTTCATCGGACGGCATGTGAGGATTCGCCCAGATTCGTGGTCAGCACCATAATGAAAAAATAACTCAGGAGAAACGGAGCAGATCTGCCAATCCCCAAGATCCAAGTAGGCACAATATGCGGAGGGCTGGCTCGCTTTCAGTCTGTCGTGGAATGAAAGCCCGTCCCCGAAAAAGGAAGCCCGCAGCCGTGTCGTATAGTTGACCTGGTAGTAGCTTCCTGCGGAAATGCCGCGTTTGACTTTTCTCACTGCGGCATCGAAACATTCACGAGAGGTATCGTCATGCCAGACGCCATTGAGATATTCTTTGCGATGCCTAGGAACGGTCGTGACGTTCCGGTAGACGGCGAACTTGGCGAAGGGCAGTCCTGCGGGCGGAGCTTCATACGCCTGCAACGCTTTATCGAAAGCGCCAGCCGCTTCGTATGCGACATAGCCAACCACCCAATAGCCGGAACGTGCATATGCTTCAACTCTGGACAACAATTCCGGTACATCGCTGACCATCAAGGCGGTCAGGACGCAATCCGGTTCGTTAAAAATTGCTGCCAGACGCCCTTTTTGCGACGGATGGGGAAAATCAATTTCACAATAACCTGGCTGATTGGTCATTTTGGCCCATGGAATTCCAGGCTCCTGCGGATTAGGACATGTCAGCTTCATCATTCAGCAAAATCCCCCCGTACCGGCACCGGGCAGGTCTTCAGGCTGGCATGCATATCGCCGCATGGCAGCCAGCCGCGAAGGGCAGTCAGTGGGCGCATATTGCCCGGTTGGATGGTTAAACGCAATCGTCCGCTTCTCGTTGGATTGCCGCCATTCGTGTTTCATTTCTGCATCAGTCAAAGCTCGGCCTCAGGCGAGGATCTTGCACAACATTCAATTATGGACGCATCGTGTCCATTCGAGATTCGTGATCGCGAATTTCTGAGGTTAAGAAAGCCGTTGGTTGCAGGGAGAGCAATATCAACCGGCCGACGCAGACTTCCTTACCAGATGCTAATACGGTCCTGCGGAGCCTTGTACATGCCGTCGCCGGGTTTGGTGGCAAAGGCATTCTGGAAGCCATTGGAGTTTTCGGCGGCGCCGTTGGCCCGAAATTTCTCGGGCGCGTGAACGTCGGTTGCGAGCGGCTGCAGGGTCCATGCTTCGCGTTGCTTGGTGTTCCAGCTTTGCGCGTAGGAAATGAAGAAGCGCTGGTCGCCGGTCAATCCATCGATAACCGGGGCGGGTTTGCCGTTCAGCGCCAAATGGTAAGCCTTGTAGGCGATCTGCAGGCCGGAGAGGTCGGCGATGTTCTCGCCCAGCATCTGTTGGCCATTCACATGCCGGCCGGGAATCGGCTGATAGCGGTTGAACTGCGCAACCAGACGCGAAGTCAGTCTGGCAAAGGCTTTGCGGTCGCCGGGTTTCCACCAGTTGTGCATGTTGCCATACTTGTCATACAGGCTGCCCTGGTCATCAAACCCGTGGCTGATTTCATGTCCGATCGTCGCTCCCGTGGCACCGTAGTTGGCCGCATCGTCAGCCGCGGGGTCAAAATAGGGCGGTTGCAAAATCGCTGCGGGAAACACGATTTCATTCATTTGCGGATCGTAATAGGCATTGACGGTCTGCGGGGTCATCGTCCACTCGCTGCGATCGACTTTGGCTCCGATGCGAACAATATTGCGCCGATAGTCGAAAGCCGCACCGCGTTTCAGATTACCGACCAGATCATCCGCTTCGACCACCAATGCGCTGTAATCGCGCCACTTGCCCGGATAGCCGATCTTGATGCCATAGTTGTCCAGCTTCTCATGCGCACGCGCCTTTGTGGACGGGCTCATCCAGCTCAGTTGATCGATGCTTCGGGCATACACGATCATCAGGTTTCGTACCAGCGCATCCATCCGAGCCTTGCTCTCGGGCGGGAAATATTTTTCGACATAGAGCCGCCCGGCCGCCTCGCCCAGATTATCGTTGATTGCCTGCACGGCTCGTTTCCAGCGTGGCGGTTGTGCCTTTAGTCCGGCCAGTTCCCGGTCATGAAAGGCAAAGCCGGCTTCCTCGAACCCAGCGGGGAGTGCTTGGGCAAAGGTGTCCAATAAGTGGACGGTCAGGTAGTCGCGCCAAACCGCTACCGGGGTGCCGGCAACAATTCCGGCCAACGCCCGGGCATATGACGGCTGTTGCAGGATCACCGTGTTGACATTGTTCGCTACACCGCCCTCGGACAACAGGACTGTCCACGGGAAACCTCTTGCAAGCCGCGCAAGTCCCCGGCGGTCCAGTTTATTGTAGGTCGCTTTGTCGTCACGGTTCTTCGACTCGGTCCATTGCACCCTGGCCAGCTTGGTTTCAAGTGCAAGAATCACTTGCGCACGTTCGGCTGCGTCGGGTTGCCTGTCAAGTTCAAACAGCTTTGCCAGATACGACAGATAGGCATGCCGGGCATGGGCAAAGCGCGTGTCCTTTTCGAGGTGGTAATCACGATTCGGCAAACCAAGGCCGGATTGGGATACGTATAGCGCATAATGCGCCGAGTCCTTGGCATCGGGCGCCACGCCAAATGCCAGGGGACTCTGAACGCCGATTTGCTGCAGCTTGCCAAATTCACCCACCACCGCCCGGGTCGACCGAAGCGCAGCGATCTCCGCCAACTCCGGTTTGAGGGGAGCGAGACCGAGTTTTTCCACTGTCGCCTCGTCCATGTAGCTGGCGTAAAAATCGCTCAAGCGCTGCGCATCCACGTCGCCCCGGTTATCCAGCAAGGCGCGGCTCGACAATTTGCGAACCCGATCGAGACATTGTTCGTTCAATTCCTCGTCGATTCCCCAGCTGGATTTGTTGTCCGGAATCACCGCGGTGCGCAGCCATGCTCCGTTGGCCGCCATGAACAGGTCATCCTGAAACCGCACGGAGTGGTCGAAATGGCTGACGTCTATTCCCGACTTACGTGCAGCGAACGCCACGAGTGGCAGGCACAGGGACAGGTACAGGCACGAATAGAGTTTCAATTAAAGCTCCGGGCATAGCGGTTAATCAGGACGAAATGCAGGGGGTATCCTGCTACGGTCGCTCGACTATTCCGGATCATGACATAAACCGGCCAAACAAATCGGAGCAAGTGACAGTCTGCGTTCCTACACCAAACGGCATTTGATATTCTTAAACATTGGCTGGTGCTGCATCACCCGGAGCGGGCATATCTTGGGTAGCTGCCGCCTGATGATCTTCAGGTGATTCATATCAAACAGGATTCCATGGATATGCTTGCCTTCTCAACCAGGAAAATGAAAAAGATAAAAAGTGAAAGTGCGCGCAGCTCTCAAAATTTGGGCAATAAAAATGCAGGGTCGCCCCTGCATTTTAGGGATGAAACCGGACTACTTCTGCTCATCGTGCTTCATTTCTTCGTGCTTCTTTTCTTCGCGCTTCATTTTTTCATGTTTCATTTTTTCATGCTTCATTTTTTCATGCTTCATGTGCTTGACATGTTTTTCATGTTTCATTTTTTCATGCTTCACTTCTTCATGTTTTGCCGGGCCAGCATCAGCAAAGGCGGAAAACGTAACAAAGGCGAATACAGCGGCGACAAGCGTGGATATCAATTTCATTTTTTACCCCAATCAGTGATTAATTAAAGAAAATGACCTGCCAGGTCATGTGCATAAACGACTATCGTCGCTGTTTAGTTGACAGACAAGAGATCAAATCATTGAATGAGTAACCAGGTACGATCAATTGGAAGATATCTGGACCTGTCCGCTCTTGGTTGCGGATTCAACAGAACACATAGGGTTTTCCTTCCTGCATCCAACTCCCGAACACTTGAAGCGGTCATTCGATGGATGGTTACCTCCACCAGAAAATTCCGCAAGCAATGTGCGTGTAAAGCGATGCGAAAACGTACGGGGTTAAAACTTGTAGCCAACCCCGAGCGTCCAGACGCCGCCACGACTGGAAGAAGCGGAATCGCCGACCATGTAGCTGTCCCAATCCAAGCGGACTAAAACGTCATTGGCAAAGTCGCGCTCTGCGCCAAGACCATAAGTCAGGTCGGTTTTTGTTCCGCTGAGGGAAGCTGAGCCGCCAGGGCCCGTTACGGTGGCTTTGTCCTGAATACCCGCAACACCCAGTTTGCCCAACAAGCTGGATTGAGTATCCAGAGACCATATACCAACCGCATCCAGGGTCCAACCCCTGATATGGGCTGATGCATTTACCGGACTTGAAATGTTGCCCCCGGAGGCGGAGTAGGTTTCATCAGTCGAACCAATGTAACCGCCTTCAATGGCAAGATAGTCGATAAATTTGTATCCAACATCCAGGTTGTATACAGTTGGCGTGCTCAGGCTGGATGAGAACCCAGTTGCTTTCACAGAACTCAATGCATTGTCCAATGTCGACTGGTCATTGTCCCCCGTGGTTTGCCCGGCTGCACCAAATACATACCAGCCTTCATCATCCGCAAATGCCGTTGTTGCGCCGACCAGACCAACGATTGCCATTACTGCCAAAGTGATTTTTTTCAAAATATTTTCCTTGAGCTGAATTAAAATTAGGGGGACTGCTGGCACGCAATCAGCAGCTTGAATTCGATAACACTCCTGCGATTTAATGATGATTTCAAACGCCAGCTGTTGGCCGCATCCTACCCGTTTGTGATCGTCCGGCACAATATCTGAAATACGTACAACTTGAGCCATTGATTTCTTGTCTTCATCCGGCAAACGCAGGCAAAAAAAATGGCGGATTCTTTGCATAAAAGAACATTAACTTCCAGTGTCCCTCGTAGCTATTGGTGCATATCGCCGCAGGTTGGAATACCCGGATCTATTGTATTGAAAGCCAAGCATAATCGACAGGTTATGATAATTGAGCTTGTCACCTGTGGGTAACATTTGACAATGTACAATATACGATGGCAACAGGTATGGCGATGTACTTAAACATGATCAGACACGTATCGAATCCGAAATCGTTTCCAGCAAGCAAAATTCCTGCAGAAGTTGCCGCCGAGGTCCTGTTATTGATTGAGAAGTTTCCTCATATCGGCAATCGAATCGAACTTCTGTGGGGTACTGCCGACTTGCAGAATTACCTCAACACTCTGATTGTAGATGAAAGAGGTGGTCGAAAAGGTTTTCCACACCTGGTTGTCGGCGCACTACTGAGAATACACACTGCACACTATAAGGTAATCAAGGCGAGACGTAAGTAATACAGGTCTTCAAGAAGGGTTTGAAAATACTTTCATGAATGGGCTAACACAGCGCTCCCTTTTTTTATTCAGCTTCAGCGATTCTGGCCACATCGTCCGCAGCGTTCAGCCTTGCTTGAGCAACGCCTCGAACTTTTCGATCGGGACCGGTTTGCTGAACAGATAGCCCTGGTAGTGCTGGCAGCCATAAAAGGAGAGGATTTCCCGCTGCTCTTCGGTCTCCACGCCTTCGGCAATGACGTCAAGCTTCAGGCTATGCGCCATGGCAATGATGGTTTGCACAATGGAATTGGCGCCTTCAACAATGCCCATATCCCTGACGAACGACATATCGATCTTGAGCTGATCCAGCGGCAGGCGCTTGAGGTATTGCAACGAGGAGTAACCGGTGCCGAAGTCATCCATGGAGAACTGGATACCGGCTTGCTTCAAGGTGTGCATGGCGGCAATGATGGATTCGAAGTCCTTCACCAGCATGCTTTCGGTCAGTTCGAGTTTGAGGCGTGCCGGGTTGATGGCGTGGCGTCGCAAGGCAGCCTGCACCTTGGCCACAAAATCGGCCTGATGGAATTGCCTGGCGCTTACGTTTACGGCCAGGACAAGATTACGCGTGAGGACATTCTGTTCCCACACCTTGAGCTGGGCACACGCGGTGTCGAGCACCCAATCACCGATAGCTAGGATCAGCCCGGTTTCTTCGGCTATCGGAATGAAATGAAGGGGTGATACCAGACCTCGCACAGGGTGGATCCAGCGGATCAATGCCTCGGATCCGATCGGGCTGCCCGCGCCATCTACCTGGATCTGGTAATGCAACTGGAATTCCTGCTGTGCCAGCGCCTTGTGCAATTCGCCTTCGAGCGCCACCCTCATATTGATGTTTTCCTGCATCTGCGGATCGAAAAAGCGCAGGGTGTTGCGCCCGACCCTCTTCGCCTGGTACATGGCGATGTCCGCCTGCTTCAGCAGTTCCTCGGAATTCGGTTCGTCGCCGCTGAATATTGTCGTGCCGATGCTGGCGGAGCTGCGAAACTCATGTCCATCCAGTTGATACAGCTTACCCAGAGCGGCAAGGATCTTCTCGCCAACCGTTTCAGCCTGCTCCGCTGCCTTGAGGGTCTCCTCGCACAGGTCTTCCAGCATTACCACGAATTCGTCGCCCCCGAGACGGGCCACCGTGTCGACTTCGCGCACACTTGCAGTCAATCTTTGCGCCACCTGTTGCAACAGTATGTCGCCCATTGCGTGGCCCAGTGTGTCGTTGAGCGACTTGAAATTGTCCAGATCAATGAACAACACGGCGCCCTTGCGGTTGCTGCGAGTGCTGGATGCCAGTGCCTGGTGCAGCCGGTCAAGCAACAGCTGGCGATTGGGCAGGCCGGTGAGCGGATCATGTAATGCCAGCTGTCGGATCCTTTCTTCTGCCAGCTTGAGGTTGGTGATGTCATAGAACCAGCCCAGCACCGCATCCTCGCCTTTATATTGCATGGGCATATAGGAGGCCAGCGTCCACACTGTCGGATGGTCGGGAATCTGCAATTCGATCTGGCGATTGATCACCGATCTCCCCCGCGACAGTTCGGCCAGCACTTCTTCGTAGTCTGCCAGCCTGACGTAATACTTCTTGGGGTCATCACCCATTGCGTGGACGTTCCTGATCAGGTCCGCGTAGCTCTGGTTGTGGAAGACGACCTCGCTGCCATGCCTGCTTGCGATGCGGACAGCGATGGGACTGATGTTCAGGATGTCGATCAGGCGCTGCTCGTTGCCAAGCATCGATTTTTCGAAATTGCGTATCCTGATGATGATCGGCCACGAGATGATGACGCCGAGCAGTGCAAACAAAACGCAAAAAAGAAAGTGATATGGCGCGAAATCCTGTTGGCCGAACGGGCGGTGCTTGCCAGAGCCTGGGAAAACTGGTTTTCCTGCTCGGTTAGATGCTGGTTGATGTCATCTAATCCAGCAAGAAAGGCGGAGGTAGTCCGGGGCTTGTATGTCCCGGAGATGGTTGCTTGACGGAGCTTTTCAGCTTGATCAATCAATTCGGCAATAAATTGATCACCTGCCGTCCAGTACCCGATCGCCTTGCTCATGAAGGAGAGATGCTGAAATCGCAGGAAGAGGTTGATCATGTATTCGATATCCTCCGGATTATTTCCTCCCGCCAGAAAACCTTCACGGGCCACATTCAGAGCTGGATTTGGCTTCTGCAACTCGGTACGTGCCTTCCTGTCCCCCAAAGGGACCTGGATAAAACGCTGAAAAGATTTGTAGTCTTCGTCATTGCCGGTTATCGCATAGTGTTCAAGGCTGCGGATCGCATCCTTCTGGGCCTTGGCCCACAATCCTTCGGCACCGATATAGGCGCGAATCGGGATCAAGATATTCATTTGAACTTGAATGATCAGAATCAGAACAAAGATCAGCGAAATGAATAGACCAATGATCAGGTATACATTTTTGACCAGGGAGGGGTGCGATTTTCTGATTTCAGCCATTGCGCAAAATGTGATATGTTTGGACTATCTTGTGCAATCGTATGGATTATTAGTGTCGGACATTCTTGATGGTCGGTTGTTGGCCCGATTTTGACTCCTACGTTACTGCAGTTCCCAATCGCCGTTACACGGGAGCAGACACAGGCTAGGCAACTGCCGGGTCATGAATGCGATGCACGATTTTCAGTATGTCATAAGTCATTAAAGGAGTCATTAAAGGAGCCAAGCTGACCCTTTGGTTCCAGGATTCTGTCTGAGAGGGACAGATAGAGCTTTCAACACAAAAGATGCCTAGTGCTCAACCGGGCGCTCCGGATTTGCGCACCATTCGCTCCAGCTGCCCGCATATAAAAATGATCCGCCGAGTCCGGCGTGTTCCATGGCCAAAAGGTTAACGCATGCCGTTACGCCGGAGCCGCATGAATGAATAACGTCGGATGCATGGGTGTTGCCCAGCAAATCGGAAAATTCCCTTGCAAGAATTTCCGGGGACTTGAATTCGCTTCCTTGCAGATTGTTCTTGAAAAAGCGATTCAACGAGCCGGGAATATGTCCTCCCACCGGATCAAGCGTTTCGTTTTGTCCGTGATAGCGGTCAGGTGAGCGCGCATCGATGACGGTTTTGCACTGCGATGCAAGATTATCAATCACCTGATCGACCAGAACCAATCCCTGGTACGCCGCGGGCTTCGGCTTGTTTTCGAGTGGAGCAGGGTAGACTATCGCATTGCTGATCTGCGCCTTCCAGGATTCAAATCCTCCATCCAGCACTTGCACCTTGTCATGTCCAATCGCCCGCAACATCCACCACAAACGGCTGGCAAAGGCCGAGCCTTGGCTGTCATAGGCGACCACATGGGAATCGGGGGCTATACCCAGGCGCTGCCTTGTCGTTGCCCAATCATCAGGATCCGGCAGCGGGTGGCGTCCATTGGTCGCGGTTTTGCTGCCTGACAGATCGGTATCAAGATCAACATAGATGGCGCCCGGAATGTGGCCCTTTGCGTAAGCTTCCCGTCCGTCTGATACCCGGGCCAGATTAAAACGACAATCGCAAATCAATACATTTGTACCGATATTCAGGAGTTCTTGCAGCTGGTTTGTTGTGATGAGTGGAGTCATATTGTCGACGCAAAGCTTCCGCTGAAAAAGGCGATAGATTCATTGCCGTGAAGCAGGCGATGCAACGGGCAGCCAGCGACACATTGACCGGACGTTATCAGGATCTATACGCACTTGTTAAAAAAGCCGGCTTATCACCGGCTTCATTATTCTGACAACTTGCATCCTAGTTAAAACCTCCCCCCGTTTTGGAGGCCCAATAACCGATAAGCAAGGGAATAACTGCAATAATTACCAAGGCCAACATCAGAAATGTGCCCTTTGTATCGTTGGAACTGTTATCTGAAGAGGTAATACTCACTGTTAATCTCCTTTAAAAAAATGATCGTTATCCCAACGATCAGGGTGAAAACCAGGCAGAAAAAATTGGTAGCAAAAACAGTTTATGAACATGCATCAAAAGGGCAGGTAAACCACAGCTAGAGTGATATCGTCTTGCAAGTGTCGGAAACGGATGGTCTCGTCGTTCTGCTTTGAGGCGTCCGATTTTAATGCCTGTCCTTTCCAATCCCCGCTACAATATTGCCCAGAATACCAACGAAGATTTCCATGACCCATGCCATAAATTTGAGCTGTTCTTCATTGGGCTTGTCCAGGCTAATCATGTCCGGCCTTACCTGTTTCAACATCCTAAAGAATCGACTTCATGAGCAGATAAAAGATATAAGGGGATACCGCGATAACCCAAGCTCCCATCTCCGGATTTACGAAGAATGAATCCAACACATCTTTGTATGTTGTATCGGCATCGAAGAAAATTATGATTAATGGAAAAACGACGAATCCCAGAAAGAAGCAGCCTAGAAGGGCAAGCAATTCCTCGGCAATGCGGTGTTTAGTTGGTGCCTTCATACTTCATGTGGGCTAGCCCAGTTCATTGATCGCGTTCTGCACGGCATTGGCAATTAATTGTCGGTCTTCTGGTTTACTCCCCATGATGCTGTCCCACTGCAAGCGCACGTAGGCCGATTTATGTCCGGTTTTCAGGACCAGGGTCTGTAGCCCGTGCTTTTGGCCGAATCCGTAATCAGTGGAATAATTAAGCAGGCTTTGCGCCCCTTTCTGCCATATCCCCGCTTGGACAGCATCGATGATCGCGGCCATGCATTTTTGAAAAGCTTGTGCCAGTTCGACAGTAAATTGCTTATCGTCCATTGTGGTTTTACCGTTGTTGGGTAACGCTGAGGTTAGAAACACATTGCGCATCGTGCAGTGAATCAAATGGAATATCAAGCTGTAATTCCGGTTATGGCACGCAGGCGCACTTCATTCTGCATATTGGCGGCTCCAAAGGAACTACGATAATTCCTACTGAACCTTGGGTTTCCTGCCTGGTGAAGCTGGAGGCGTGTACCCGGCTACCCTGTAAATCGTCCCCTCGGATTTCCTGCCGTTGTGAAACCTGATCGATTGGCACGCGACAATCTCATGTGAAGCAGTAAGTTCAGCCAACTGCAAACGCACGGAAGCAAGCGAGATACCTGTGGCAGCAGCGATCTCCTTGTCAAGTCGTTCTCCATGCATCTTCATGTATAGCAGGATTTCATTCATAAGTATCGCATCATGACACAATTCGGATCCTGGCAAATGGCGGCTTGTATGGTTGGGGTGGAACCTCACACCCTTAAAGGCGTTGCCCCAACGCGATCACTCATCTAGGTGTTCTGTGCGCCCACTTGCAACACAATTGAACTGTTGTTACAGAACTCCGAACGCTTTCAGTGAAATCGCAGCCGGACAGGGCGGGCAGTGTGTTGCCTGCCCGGCGTACTTTAAATTTTGAAGCTGGCCAGCTTCTTCGGCACCGCGACATTCTTCAGGCGAACATACTGCGGCAGGCCATCCTTGAACGGCGGATAGTCTTCGCCCTTGATCAGCGGCAACAGGTAGGTGCGGCATTTTGCGGTGATGCCGAAGCCGTCGGCTGTGATGAAATCGCGCGGCATGAATTTTTCCACATTGGCGACCTTGCTCAGTGGCGCGACGCCGATCTTCCATTTGTAGGGTTTGTCGGAGACGCGGTCGACAGTGGACATCACAGCGTTCTGTCCCTTGATTGCCAGTTCCACCGCGGCCTTGCCCAGCGCATAGGCCTGGTCCACATCGGTCTTCGATGCGATGTGGCGCGCGGCACGTTGCAGGTAATCGGCAACGGCCCAGTGGAATTTGTAGCCGAGAGCGTCCTTGATCATGTTGGCGACGACGGGTGCTGCACCCCCGAGTTGCGCATGGCCGAAGGCATCGCGCGTACCCTGTTCGGCGAGGAATTTCCCGTCCGGGTAATGGCAGCCTTCCGAGACCACCACGCTGCAATAGCCGTACTTCTTGACCTTCGCGTCCACCTTGGCAAGGAATTTCTTCTGGTCGAACTCGATCTCAGGGAACAGGATCACCACGGGGATGTCGTGCGCCTCGACCAGTCCGCCCGCCGCGGCGATCCAGCCGGCATGGCGGCCCATCACTTCCACCACGAATACCTTGGTCGAGGTCTTGGCCATCGAGGCCACGTCGAAGCTGGCTTCCAGAGTGGAGACGGCGACGTATTTTGCGACCGAGCCGAAACCGGGGCAGCAGTCGGTGATCGGCAAGTCGTTGTCCACGGTCTTCGGGACATGGATGGCCTGCACCGGGTAGCCCAGTTTTTCGGACAGTTGCGAGACCTTGAAGCAGGTGTCGGCAGAGTCGCCACCGCCGTTATAGAAGAAGTAGCCGATGTTGTGCGCCTTGAACACTTCGATCAGGCGGTCGTATTCGCGCTTGTTGGCTTCCAGGCTCTTGAGTTTGTAGCGGCAGGAACCGAATGCACCGGAGGGCGTGTAACGCAGGGCGGAGATGGCCTTGGCGGATTCCTTGGTGGTGTCGATCAGTTCCTCGGTCAGCGCGCCGATGATGCCGTTGCGGCCGGCATACACCTTGCCGATCTTCTCCTTGTGTTTGCGTGCGGTCTCGATCACGCCGCAGGCAGAAGCATTGATGACTGCAGTGACACCGCCGGATTGCGCATAAAAAGCGTTCTTCTTCGCCATAACCATTCTCCCTAAAGTTTGAAAAAGTGTTTGAACAAGTCTTTGAATAAGGTTTGATCAGCAGCTTGCATCGTCCGGCACGACTGCCATGTTTTTACAGGATTTCATCTTACGACATTTCCGCGTACAAGGCGAAGCGATACCGTCCGGCACGCTAGTTCACGTTCAGCCGGATCACCATCACTTCGACGGAGGGAACCGGGTTGCCGTCCTTGATGGCGGGCATGAAACGCCAGTTTTTCAATGTTTCGCGCAGCAGCCTGTTCAGCCGGGGATTTTGCGTGGGCTTCACCAGTGTCACCGTGGTGGTGCCATCCATCGCGATCTGAAACCGCGCGGTTGCCGCTTCGTTCATTGCCTCTTCGCGCAATTCATCCGGTATCGCCGGCAAGGGATGAATCAGCGCCTGTGCGCCGTGATTTTCGTTCATTGCAACGACAGGTTTGCTGGGGGTTGCAACGACGGGCGGAGCGACCGGGGCCGGCGGGGGCGGCGCCGCGCTGGGCTGCGGTTGCAGCACCGGTTCGACACGCCGCTGCACGACGGTTTTCTGGCGAACTAGCGGTTGTGGCGGTTCGGGAGGCGGCAGCTCGATCAGTTCCGCGGTGACCGGCACCGGGTCGGGCGAGTGGACCACAGGGCGCCACATCGAATAGGCGAACAGGCTGAAAGTGACCGCGCAGATCAGCAGCGCCAGCGGCAGTGTCCAGTGCAGTCTGCGCCAGGGCGAATCCATGCGGGCCTCTGCAACCCAGGGCAATATGCTAGTCGACATGTTTGACCGCGATCAGGAAATGCTGCGCGCCGGCGGCGCGTGCCTTGAGCATGGATTGCACCGTGATCCCGTTCGGGGCGCTGCTGTCGGCAGCGACGATGATGCTCGCATCCGGTCCGGGCAGCATGGCTTGCAGCGTCGCGGTCAGCGTATCGAGCGTGACCGGCGTCTTGTTCAGGTAGATTTTGCTGTCAGACGTGATGGTCAGCGTGATCGGCTTCTTGGCCTGGATCGGCGCCGCGTGCCCCTGCGGCAGGTCGACCGGCAGCGAATGCAGGTTCTGCATGGACAGCGAAGCCAGCATGAATGTGGCCAGCAGGAAGAACATCACGTCGATCATCGGGATGATCTCGATGCGGCCGCGTTTGTAACTGCGGGATTTGCGCAGCTTCATGGCGTTTCACCGGGTTGATGCTGGTGCAGCCGGATGTTGTCGATCATACGCGTGCCGAGCCGCTCCATTTCTTCCAGCACCGTGACCTGGCGCCGCGAACAGTAGTTGAAGCCGAACAGCGCGAAGATCGCGATGAAGATACCGAACGCCGTCGCGATCAGCGCCTGCGCCACGCCGCCGGTGACGCCGCTGGGATCGACCAGCCCGGTGCCGCCGATCAGGTTGAACGCATGCATCATCCCGGTGATGGTGCCCAGCAGCCCCAGCAGCGGCGCGCCGGTCACGATGGTTTCCAGCACCCACATGCCGCGCCCCATGCCTTCCTCGATCAGTTGCGCCTCGTCTCCGGCGCGCGACTCCAGCCACCACACCGGCTTGTCGAGGTTGCCCTGAACGATGCGGAAAAAGCGGGCATAGTAGTTTTCGGGCGGGAGTGAAGCCAGTTCCTGTCCCAGTTTTTCCCAGGAAAAATTATAGGTCTCGATCAGCCCGAGCAGGGATTTCGGCAGGCGGATATAGCGCCGGTACAGATACAGCTTGTCGATGATGATGACCAGCGCCAGAACCGCTAGGAACAGCAGCGGGTAGATCGTCACACCGCCGAACTTCATGGCCTGGATTGCTTCGGATATTTCTTGCATGTTTGCTTCCTTTGATTGGTTATGCGTGCAGTCTAAATTTAGAATGGCTTGGTCAGGCCGAGGAACAGCCCGCGCCGCGCGCCATACTGCGGGGCGAATACACCCACTCCGGAACCGTCCCGAATCTCGTAGACCTTGTCCAGAATGTTATTGGCCACCAGCCTCACTTCGATGGGGCCGATCCCGCCCATGTTCATCTTGCGGCTCGCACCCAGATTCACCACGGTATAGCCGGGCAGATGGGTCGTGTTGTCAAAGCCGTTGCGCAACCCGCTCTCATATATCACGTCGCTGGTCAGGCGGTTGCCGGACCACAGATAGGCCGCTCCGGCAGAGAGGGTCAGGGCTTGTTCATGATCGACATTTATCCAGTTGTTAGCTGCATAGGCGAGTTCATCTGGGGCGAAGAGATACTGGCTGGAAATGATGTCTTTGCCAAAACTATCCGTTCTGGCCAGGTTCGCATAACCAGTGAAGTCGCCACTCTTGTAGTTGCTGGTCAGCTCCACACCATAAATCTTCCCTTGCGCATAGTTGAACGGCGTCAGGATAGGAGCAGGACTGAACTGACCCTCGTCAATCAGGTTCGTTGACTGTTTGTAGAAGGTATCCACTCCAACATTAACCTTGGGCGTCAACTGGTGTATCACGCCGGCATCCAGATAGTTGGATCGCTCTGATTTTACCGGTGAGTTGAGTCCGGATGTTGCACCGGTAGTACCGTTATACAGTGCCAGTGAACTTGAGGAAACCAGCTCGGTTGGAGGTGGCGTGAAGTACCGCGAGTATCCAGCATGCCAGGTAGTCTGCTCGTTCGCTTTGTATACCAATCCCAACCTCGGGCTCAGTTGATGCTCGTTTACGTAGGCGTTGACCGTGTCGAAGCGTGCCCCATAGTTCACGGTCAGCTTACCGGTCGCCTTCCACTCGTCCTGAAGGTAAGTGGCAAACAGGGTATTCCCATTCTTGGGATTGTCGTCGACGATAGCAAATGGTTGTCCAATAGGTTGGCCAGCGGCGTTAACGGCAAATACTGTGGAGTTGTTGTTGCTCACGATGCTTGCATCGCTGCCGAACATGCCCATGCGCAGCGTGTGGGTGTCATTGAGCCGGTAGCTGCCGTCAGCCTGAATTCCTGTGCTGGAACTGCTGCGGAAATAATCCGATGCGATGCCATTGAATGCAAGGTTGCCGGCGACGTCCGGCATGTAATGAACACTGGAATATTGAGCAAATAGCGAGACTTGATAGTTGAACCTGTCACTAAGTGAACTCTGTAATGACGTTACTGCAAACTGGTTTGATTCATGTTGCTGGTCGTTCAGTGTGGCGGAGTCGTATGCAGCAGGCAAACCCGGCAACGGGGTTATTCCATTGATGGTGGCATAGGTGGGCTGACCTGGGTTGTTGGGTATCTGGAACTTGCCCTCATAGCTGCCGAACATGAAGCTCAGCTTGGTGTCGGGGTTCAGAAGTTTGGATACATAGGCAAAGCCTTTGGTCTGATCAGTATTATCATGGATCGGGTTGGTGCTTGATGTCGGGTTTTCTATGCCGATATTGTTGTGCAGGAACGAACCGTCAACGAAATAGGACAGGTCACCCTTGGTGTTTCCAAATTCAAAGCTGGGGTTGTAGGTCTGGTTGCTGCCGGTGTACATATCTACTTTCCCGCCTGCTTCGAAGTTGGTTTTGGTGTTGATTTCAATGACGCCCGCCTCACGGTCGCCATACTCGGCTGGCAATGCACCGGTCAGCAAGTCGATGCTTTGGGCGAAGCGTGTATCCAGAATCTGGCCGAAGCCGCTGATACCTTCCGGCAGGATCACTCCGTTGATTCGGTATTGGGTATTGGCATGATCGCCACGGACATGCAATTGGCCATAGGAATCATTGACAACGCCGGGAGCCTGAAGCAAAACTTGATTGAATGAGGTGCTATCTCCCTGCGGTAAATTGTTGATGTCCTTGGCTGAGAACTGGTAGACGCTGCCGCCGGTCTTGGGCGACAGGCTGTTACGAGCTTTTTCGAGCCGCGTCGCGTTAATGACGATTTCCTGCGCCTGGGAAGCTGCCAGCGTGATGGTGGTACTAACCTCGCCGGCGGTAAGCGTCACGATAGAGGAGCCGGCCTCAAAGCCGGTCTTGTCCGACAAGACCGCGTAGGTGCCCGGTGCGATCCCGGAAAAGTTGAAGTGACCCTGCTCATCGCTGCTGGCATGGGCAACAACTTCTCCGCTGGCCGATTGCAGCGTGACATTGGCCAGCTTGATCGGCCGTCCCAGGGTATCCTTCACCGTGCCCTGAATGGCATTGGTTTTAGTTGTTTCGACGGTTGGTACATTTTGTACTGGAGCCTGGTTTGGTTCCTGGCCGCCAGCGGCGTAAACGTATAACGGCGCCGACAGAGCGGCGCACAATAGGGCGTACTTAAACATGGTACATCTCCAAAATAAATTGAAAAACCTGCCCCTTCCCGCAATGGGCGAAGGGCAGGTGTTTATGCTTGATTCTGGAGGAGAGCAGGGGGGCCGCGCGCAACGGCGGCCAGAAGGCGGGTGGTTAGAAAAGTTGCGGTGAACTGCTGATCTGCGATGCCGGAAATCTGCGGCGGCGTGAAATCGATCGGGGTGGCGGTCAGTGCGCTGCCCAACTGTGCATAGGTGGCGCATTTTTCGCATGCGTCGGAATGCGGTGCCTGCTTGTCCTGATGTGTCGAGATATCCTCAAACGCATGCCACACTGCATGTGCTGCCCCGGCCTGCTGCGCGAACAGCAGCACGAAAGCCAGGAAGAACGGCAGATAGGGGCGGGATAATTTCATGGCCGGCATGATACCCCCAACACAGCGGGGGAACCATTCTTTTGTGTATCAAATTACTAAAGCAAACAGTTCGCGTCTAGCGATGACATAAACAGCGATCTTCTCTGGTCACGGTAACGCACTTTGTCCATGCGAAAAAAACGGCAGCCGAATCGCTGCCGCTTTAGTGAATCAATGCCCGTAGCTCGGTTAGATCAGCGGTACGATCAGCAGCGCGACGATGTTGATGATCTTGATCAGCGGGTTCACCGCCGGACCTGCGGTGTCCTTGTAGGGGTCGCCGACCGTGTCGCCGGTCACCGCCGCCTTGTGGGCTTCCGAGCCCTTGCCGCCGAAATGGCCTTCCTCGATGTATTTCTTGGCGTTATCCCATGCACCGCCGCCGGTGGTCATCGAGATCGCGACGAAGATGCCGGTGACGATGGTGCCGACCAGCACGCCACCCAGCGCCTGTGCGCCGAGTGTCACGCCGACGATCACCGGCACCGCCACGGGCAGCAGCGAGGGAATGATCATTTCCTTGATCGCAGCCTTGGTCAGCATGTCCACGCAGGTGCCGTATTCTGGCTTGCCGGTGCCCTCCATGATGCCGGGAATCTCCTTGAACTGGCGGCGTACTTCGACCACCACCGAACCCGCGGCGCGGCCGACCGCTTCCATGCCCATCGCGGCAAACAGGTAGGGCACCATGCCGCCGATGAACAGGCCGATGATCACCATGTGATTGGACAGGTCGAAGGTCAATCCGGGATGGTTGACGGAAAGCGCGTGGGTATAGTCCGCGAACAGCACCAGCGCAGCCAGGCCGGCGGAACCGATCGCGTAGCCCTTGGTGACTGCCTTGGTGGTATTGCCCACCGCGTCGAGCGGGTCGGTGATGTTGCGCACCGCTTCCGGCAAGCCGGCCATCTCGGCAATGCCGCCGGCGTTGTCGGTGATCGGGCCGTAAGCGTCCAGCGCCACGATGATGCCTGCCATCGACAGCATCGAGGTTGCCGCGATCGCTATGCCGTACAGGCCGCCCAGCGCATAGGCGCAGTAGATCGCCAGACACACCGCCAGCACCGGCGCCGCGGTGGATTTCATCGACACGCCCAGGCCGGCGATGACGTTGGTGCCATGACCGGTCGTGGATGCCTGGGCGATGTGGCGCACCGGACTAAACTCGGTTGCGGTGTAATACTCGGTGATCCATACCATTGCCCCGGTCAGCGCAAGGCCGATCAGGGAGGCCAAGTAGAGGTGCATGGACAACACCAGTGTGTCGCCGATCATCACGCCATCGCCCAGCAGCCAGGTGGTCACCGGGTAGAAAGACACCACCGCCAGCAAACCGGACACCAGCAGGCCGCGGTACAGCGCGTTCATGATCCTGCCGCCTTCGCGTGCATTGACAAAGAATGTGCCGATGATGGAGGCGATGATGGAAACGCCTCCCAGCACCAGCGGGTACATGACCGCATTCGGTGAACCGGTGATCAGCAGGCCGCCCAGCACCATGGTAGCGATGATGGTCACGGCATAGGTTTCGAACAGGTCGGCGGCCATCCCGGCACAGTCGCCCACATTGTCGCCGACATTGTCGGCGATCACCGCCGGGTTGCGGGGGTCGTCTTCCGGTATGCCAGCTTCGACCTTGCCGACCAGGTCTGCACCCACGTCAGCACCCTTGGTGAATATCCCGCCGCCGAGACGGGCAAATATGGAGATCAGCGAGCTGCCGAAGGCCAGTCCGACCAGTGAATGGGTGGCCTCGGTGGTGTTGGCACCCATCACGGTGGTCAGAAATACGAAGTAGCCGGTCACACCCAGCAAGCCCAAGCCAACGACCAGCAGGCCAGTGATCGCGCCCCCCTTGAAGGCAACGTTGAGCGCGGCGTTCAATCCTTCGGTGGCGGCCTGTGCAGTGCGCACATTGGCGCGCACCGATACGTTCATGCCGATATAACCGGTCAGGCCGGAAAGCACTGCGCCAATCGCGAAGCCGACCGCGGTCGGCCATTTCAACACAACCAGAATAATGACAAACAGGATGACACCGACAATGCCGATGGTGGTGTACTGCCGGTTCAGGTAGGCTTGCGCGCCTTCCTGTACTGCAGCGGCAATCTCGCGCATGCGATCATTGCCGGTTGGCTTGCCGAGTATCCACTTGATCGAAAAGATGCCGTAAAAGATTGCAACAATGGCGCACAACAATGCAAATCCAAGACCACCTGACATGTTACCCCCCCTTATAAGAACAAGATAAATCAGCCATTTGCCCCGACACCAAACGCATGCTGGAGCTTCCAGAAGCAATTGCAGGTTGCAAGGATACTTCCATTTTGGAAAAAGCGTTGTGCATTTGTTGGTTATGGAGGTTTGCCCTGACGGGGAATGACAATATGCTCTTAAAGGTTATAAAAAATTCGGTTTATCGGCATTGCATCGCATAAGCCATCATCTCAAAGGACTGGTCAGTTTGTCGGGGCGCGTGCCTGTGTGCAACAAAACAATCTGAATGTCCATCACGTTGGTGCCGGTTGGGCCAGTCTTGAAATGACTCCCGATCCCGGCTGCAATGTCTAAATCATGGAAGAAGGCGTAGGAATCGTTGTTATCGAGATACTTGCGCGGATCTATGCCCAGCGCTCGAGCCCGGGCCGCCGTTTTATCATCGACGATCGCGCCCGCGGCATCGTTCGGGCCGTCTGTACCATCCGTTCCGGCAGAGAGCAGCGTGACGCGCAGGCCCTTCCCGGTGTTTATTGTCGAATCTTCAAATTCCAAAGCAAATGCCAGAGCGAACTCCTGGTTCCTGCCGCCCGATCCACTTCCACGCACGGTAACTGTCGTTTCGCCGCCACAGAGCAGGCAACATCGCTCTTCCGGTTTCATCCCGGTCAGTTCAGCGCGAACGATTTTCCCCAGCCAGCGTGCCGCGTCCCGAGCCTCTCCTTGTAACTGGCGAGTGATGGTCTTCGTGCCAAATCCGAGTTGTGCGGCTTTTTCCTGCGCTGCATCGAGCGCCTGACGGACACTGGCGACAATCACATTGTGTGTACTGTTCAGGCTTGGATCATGAGGCTTCAAGGTTTCCGGAACTTGCCCGGATTTGCCCCGCTGCAGATGATCGGAAACGCCGAGTGGCAATATTTCCTGCAAGCGGAATTTTTCGATCACTGCCAAAGCGTCGGCGAAGGTCGAACAATCCGGCGAGGTCGGCCCCGACGCGATAACGTCAAGCGGGTCGCCAATCACATCCGAGACGATCAGCGTCAACAATTGAGCCGGGAAGGCAGCCTGCGCCAGATGGCCACCCTTCACCGCTGACAGATGCTTCCTTACTGCGTTCAGCTCGCTGATGGATGCGCCTGCATGCAGCAGCAGCCGGGTCGTGTTCTGCTTGTCCTGCAAGGTCACCCCTTCGGCCGGCGCGACCAGCAGCGCGGACGCCCCGCCGGATAGCAGGCAGATCACAAGCGTCTTTTCATTTGCGGCGCGCGCCATACGCAAAATTCGCTGTGTGGCTGCGATTCCAGACTCGTCTGGCACCGGGTGGGCAGCCTCCACCTGCTCGATGATGCTCAGCGGGGCCGTGTGCCCCTCCTTGACCACGATTAATCCCGCTGCGATCCGGTTGCCAAGCAGCTTTTCGAGTGCAAATGCCATGCGCGCGGTCGCCTTGCCCGCGCCGACCACGATGATGCACTCGAACGAATGGAGATCGTAAGTCGTGCCGGCAACATGCAACTGGTCTTGTTCGACCCGCAGCGCCCTGAACACGGCGTTGCGGGGATCGACCGCCGTTAGCGCGGCGTTGAAGATATGGACCAGATTCTGCCGATCATGCAGAGCCGCGTCAGTATCAGGATGCCTCATCGAGCACGGCACCTTGCAGGCCGCGGAAAATGATGGCTTTCTTCATGCCGCGGTGGAGCAGATTCCGCAGTCCAGTTATGAAGCGGGGCCATGCGTCGCAACCTCCCTTTCCATTATGCTTGCCGGCAGGGATACCAGCGCGAACAGGATCACCGCGGCAACGGCACCGGCCAAGTGACTCAATGGCACCGGCACGAAAGCCTCGTTGCCGACAGCCAGTAAAAGCGATTTGCCCAGCATCAGTTCGAACCAGAGCTTGGTTGCAAGGCCTGCTAACATGGCGGCGCACAGCCAGCGCCACGGACCCTTCTCGGTCACACCCTGCAGGCACAGATAGGCGACGGCAGCGCTAACGACTCCGGAAAGACCGCCATAGAAACGCAGCGCAGGCTCGAACAGATAGAAGGCAAGGCCGATCAGCACAGCGGAGGTGACACACAGCAACGGGAAATGGCGATAACCGCGCTGCTCGATGATCGTGCCGGCGATCAGGAACGCGACCAGATCATAGGCCAGATGTGCGACCGAGAGGTGGACCAGGTTGCCGGTCAGCAGCCTCCACAGCTCGCCGCGGGCGATCGCGACCCGGTCGTAGATCAGTAAGGTTGACAGGCCGGGGAGGGCATACACCAGCAGCGCGGCGGCACAGATCGCCAGCGTCCACGCCGGCCAGCCTGCCGACCTCATGCGCGCCCACGCAGCCATAGGAAACCTCCGCCCAGTCCGGCGAGCAGCAGCAGCGAAACCGGATCGATGGCGCCGCCGCCCGAACCGCCGCTGTATCCCGGCGAATTCACGACCTTGTATTCCTGCGGGCGCTCTTTCACCTTTTCCTTGAACTGGGAGAGCTGTTCATCCAGATTAACGATCAGCTGTTTTGCCGCCTCGTCGAAACCCTTGCCGCTGTCGGCGCGCAGCTCCTCGCTCTGGTTGACCAGCGTGGCCGAACCCTTGATGCGGCTCAGGCCGGGCGCGCGGAACAGCATCTTGCGGCTGGGGATGTCGTAAACGACCGCATCGAGCATGGTCTGCGTGTCGTTCTTCTCGCCCGGGATGACATAGGCGCCGACGATGGTCCAATAAGTGAGGCTCGCCACACCTTCATCAGTGAACTGAACCTGGTCATAGGACAGCAACGCGATCACATCCACCCCGTACATCGTGCGTATCTGGTCGAGGTTGGCAAAGCTGCCGCCGGGAGTGAGATAGGCGGAAGGGATGATCTCGATATCCTTGACGAACGGATATTTCCTGAAGCGGTTGGCCACCGCCTGCATCAGGCCCGTCTTCCTTTGTTCCGTCAACGCGGGGCTGCCTTCCTGATTTGCCCCGAACAGGCCGGTGTAGCGCCTGCTGTGTCCGCGATACGAACTGTCGGGTGGCACGAATGCGATACCCACGCGCAACGGCAGCGTGAGTACCGGGATGCCGGGTGTCACGATCGGATCCTTGGTGTTCGGGAACAGATAATCGACCACGCTGGTCGCGTTTTTCGTGGTGCCGGTAGCGCAAGCCGCAACCAGGGCGACAATAAACATTGAAGCCGCGAATATGAACAGACGGCGGATATGCGTACGTTTCATCATGATCTCCCCAATTAGAAATTACCGATGTATGAACCTCGATGCAAAGATTGAAAGATGAGAAGGAAAATTCTGCGGCAAAAATCGATGTTGCTTTTTTCCGTACTGCTTGGTGATTATTCTAGCATCCGGAATCCGGCTTTCACGGGCATGACCCGCCCGGCGGACTTATTGTTGATTTATGGGGGAAACGAATTCCCGCCCGCCAGGGGGCGGTATGGTTATGCTTGAGTCAGAGCCGCCGCGCCGGCCGCGGCGATCTGGCCATCCTGGAACGAACGCACCCCGCTGATGCCCAGACCGCCCACCACCACGCCATCGATCTGCAGCGGCACGCCGCCTTCGGCGGGGATCACGCCAGGGAGTGCGAGGTGGATCAACCTTCCGCTCAGCACCGCATCTTCCGAGGTCTTGGTGGGACGCTGAAAAGCGGCTGCAGCACGTGCCTTCTGGATTGCCGTATCAATGCTGCCAAACTGGGTGTCGTGGCTGCGCTGCAAATACAGCAGATGACCGCCATCGTCGACTACCGCGATCACCACGCGCCAGTCGTTGCTTTGCGCCTCGGCATCTGCCGCCGCCGCGATGCGCCTGGCATTTTCGAGCGTGAGTATCGGTTTGCTAGCCATACTGGACGAGAAAGTCACTTTAGCGCGGCGAATATCTTGTCGCGGATGGATTCCACGCTGCCCACCCCGGCCATCTTGATGCATTTCGGCGCGTTTGCGACGCCCGATTTTTCCCATGAAGAGTAGTAGTTCACCAGCGGTTTGGTCTGTTCATGATATACGGACAGGCGCTTCTTCACGGTTTCCTCGACATCATCCGGACGCTGCACCAGGTCTTCTCCGGTCACATCATCCTTGCCGGCCACTTTGGGCGGATTGAATACGACGTGGTAGGTGCGGCCCGAGGCGGCATGCACGCGTCGACCGCTCATGCGCTTGATGATCTCGTCATCCGCAACATCGATTTCCACCACGTAGTCGATGTTTACGCCAGCCTGTTTCATCGCTTCGGCCTGGGGCAGGGTGCGCGGAAAACCGTCAAACATGAACCCGTTGGCGCAGTCCGGTTCCTTGATGCGTTCCTTGACCAGGTTGATGATGATGTCGTCCGACACCAGTCCGCCCGCATCCATGATCTTCTTCGCTGCGACGCCGAGCGGGGTGCCCGCCTTGACCGCCGCGCGCAGCATGTCGCCGGTGGAAATCTGCGGGATATTGAATTTTTCCCTGATGTAGTTTGCCTGGGTTCCTTTACCGGCGCCGGGCGCACCGAGCAGTATCAGTTTCATTTGTTGCCAACCTCCGATTTTATTTGGTTTTCAAATACTTCTCGTGCAGCATGCAAATCCTGTTCGGTATCAACCCCTCCTGGCGGAGCCTGCTGGGTGATGAACACCCCGATCTTGTACCCGTAATAAAGTGCGCGCAATTGCTCCAATGCCTCATAGCGCTCTAACACTATTGGGGGGAGCAGCCCGTATGCGCGCAGGAAGCCGGCGCGGTAGGCGTAGATGCCGATATGGCGCAATACGGGCAAATCGCCGGGTAATGGCAGGTGCTGGGCGAATGCATCGCGCGGCCAGGGGATCGGTGCGCGGCTGAAATACAGCGCGTTGCCGTGCTGATCGAGCACCGTCTTGACGATGTTCGGGTTGCGCATGGATGCTTCATCGTGAATCGGGTGGCAGGCTGTGGCGATCGCACATTCGGGATGATCGTGCAGATGTTCGGCAACGGAACGGACCAGGCCAGGCGGAATCAGCGGTTCGTCGCCCTGTACATTGACCACTATGGTGTCATCCGGCCAGCCTTGCAGTTGAACCACCTCCGCGATGCGATCGGTGCCGCTGGCGTGGCTGGCCTTGGTCAGGCATGCCTTGAAGCCGTGCTCATGCACCGTATTGGCGATCGCGTGGTGGTCGGTGGCAATCCAGATCTGTTGCGCGCCGCTTTGTGCGGCCTGTTCGGCGACCCTCACCACCATGGGCTTGCCGGAGATCAGCAGCAGCGGTTTGCCGGGTAGCCGTGTGGATGCGTGCCGTGCCGGAATCACGACGTGAAAGTCGGTCATTGAATCTTTTCGGCTTCTTCGGGGGTCAGTTTGCGCGCCTCGTCAACCAGCATCACCGGAATGTCGTCGGCGATCTTGTAGGCTAGGCGGTCCGCCTTGCAGATCAGTTCCTGAGCTTCCTTGTGATAGACCAGCGGGGATTTGCACAGCGGGCAAACCAGGATATCAAGCAGTTTGGGGTCCATGGGGGTCGATCTTTCGCAATAGGTGATCTATCAGGGTCGGGGGGATTTGCGCATCCACGCGCAACACCCAGTATCGCGCATCGGCGAACCCGGCGCATTTTACCGCATCTTTTTCGGTCAGGAGTATCGCATCGCAATCAGCGAAGGACAGGTCGGCCGCGCGGTAGGCATGATGGTCCGGAAAAGCGTGCGGGGTAAAAGTGATGCCCAGCGATTCCAGATGCTGGAAATAGCGTTGCGGATTTCCGATCCCGGCTGCGGCGTGAACCTTGCCTTTGTGGAAGTCATCGGTCGGTTTGCTAAAGTCGGCGGCAGTCGCGGTCTGGCCGGGGTCGAGCAGGTTGTAAAAAATTCCGCCGCCCAGATTCATCGGATATTCCTGGCCTGCGGCATCGCCGCCGTTCACCACAACGGCATCCACCGATCGCAATCGAGATACCGGTTCACGCAGCGGGCCGGCGGGGAGCATCAAACCATTGCCATATTGGCGCATGCCGTCGACGACCGCGATTTCAACATCGCGCTGCAGGCGGTAGTGCTGCAAGCCGTCATCGCACAGAACGATATCGCATTGCGGGCAGGCTTGCAGCGCCGCGTGGGCGGCGGCAACGCGGTCTGCGCCCACCCATACCGGGCAAAGATCGCGCTTTGCCATCAGCAGCGGTTCGTCACCGACCTGCGCGGCGGTGCCGGACCGGCTTACCGGTTGCGGCTTGTTGGTGGTGCGCCCATAACCGCGACTGATGATGAGCGGATGCCAGCCGCGCTCGATGAGTTGTTCAGCCAACGCAAGCGTTAGCGGGGTTTTTCCTGTTCCGCCGACGCTGATATTGCCGACGACGACGACAGGCAGCAGCAGTTGATGTCTGGGCAGGAAGCCGCTGAGATACAACTCACGGCGCAACGCGACGAGCGCACGAAATACCAGGCTGGCCGGATACAGAATCAAATGCAGAGGGGTGATGCGATACCAATGGTTTTGCAGCCAGTGCACGTTGGGTAGCCGTTATTCCTGCTGATTTTGCGTGGTGAAGGTGATGCGCTCATAACCGGCGCGTCTTGCTGCTTCCATAATGTTTATGACGGATTGATGTGTGGCCTTGGCGTCCGCATCGATGACGATAGTCGGGTCGGTCTGGGTCCCCGCAGCCTTTTTCAGGGAGGCCGCCAACGCGTCTATGCCGGTGTAGGGGAAGCCCTGGTTGTTGATGGCGTAGTGTTCCGAGGCATCCACGGCAATGGTGATGATATTGGTCTTTGCGCCCGAAGTTTGTCCGTCGGCTTGTGGCAGATTGATCTGCAATTCGGAAAACTTGGCGTAGCTGGTGGTCACCATCATGAAGATCAGGATGACCAGCAGCACGTCTATCATCGGGATCAGGTTGATCTCCGGTTCTTCGCGTCTGCGCCCGAGTCTGAAGTTCATGGCCGTCTAAACCGCGCGTTGGCTGTGGACGATTGCCACCAGCTTGATGGCCTGTTGCTCCATCTCCATGGTCAGGCTATCCACCTGGGAGCGGAAGTGGCGGTAGAAAATCATGCTCGGAATCGCAACGATCAGCCCGAAGGCTGTGTTGTACAGGGCGACGGAAATGCCGTGTGCAAGGATCGCGGGGGAGTTGCCAACCGCAGTTTGCGAGCCAAAGATTTCGATCATGCCAACAACCGTGCCAAACAGCCCCAGCAGCGGGCTGATGGAGGCAATCGTGCCCAGCGTGGTGAGAAAACGTCCCAAATCGTGCGAGACAGCGCGTCCCACCTCCTCTATGGATTCCTTCATGACTTCGGGACTGCTTTTGATGTTCTTCAAACCGGCCGCAAATATGCGTCCCAGTGGCGAGCTGTCGGCAAGCTTGGCCAACATTCCGTCGCTCACACCGCGTTGCTTGAGTTCCTTGATCACCTCATCGAGCAAGGCAGGGGGGGCGATGCGCCTGCTGCGCAAAAACATCAAACGTTCTATGATCAGCCCTACTGCTATGACGGATGCCAAGATCAAAAACCAGATCGGCCAGCCGGCCGCTTCTACGATTGCAAACACGCGGTATCTCCAAATATGCTTAAATTCCGAGGGCGCAACTTTAGCGTGTCGTATTGAGTTGAGCAATCTTTCTCAGGAATTACTTCAGCATAATTTTGTTAAGTCGACATTTGGAAAGAGTATTTCCGTTTATTCACAAATACTGTTGATAACTTTGTGGATTAACCTTGGGAAATGACCTTTAAAGTGGCGCGGCAAAAGAGATTTTGTTAATTTGCCTATTTATTGCAGTTAAATTAAATATAATAAAAACAAATACATGAGCAATTGTTTGGGTGTGTTGCGGCGATGAACCGGTGAAAAACGGCAAATTTCCTTGCGATGTGGATTATTTCGGGCTATCAAGATGAATTTGAATATATTTTCTGAAGAAAAGGCACGTGTATTTCGCGTCGCAGAACTCAACTATGCAATCAAGCAGTTGCTGGAAAGCAACGTCCCTTTGCTGTGGGTTCGCGGCGAAATATCAAACTTGGTTAAGGCCGCTTCGGGGCATTTTTATTTTTCGCTCAAGGACGATCAGGCGCAGGTTCGCTGCGTGATGTTCCGGCATAAAAATCAACTGTTGAAGGAACCAGTTGCCAACGGCCGTCAGGTCGAAGTATTGGCGGTAGCTACTTTGTATGAGCAGCGCGGCGACTTTCAGTTGACGGTCGAGCAGATGCGTCCGGCCGGGCTTGGGATACTGTATGAACGTTTCGAGCGGCTGAAGCAATTGCTGGAAAGCCAGGGCCTCTTCGCCGCCGAGCGCAAGCGGCCATTGCCCGCCTTCCCGAAATGCATCGGCATCATCACCTCGCCGCAGGCTGCCGCATTGCGAGACGTGCTCACCACGCTAAGGTTGCGCATGCCTGTCGTGCCGGTGATCCTGTATCCGGCCCCGGTGCAAGGGACTGGCAGTGCGGAAAAGCTCGCGCTGGCGATCCAACTCGCCAACCGTCGCGCGGAATGCGACGTGCTGATCCTGTGCCGCGGCGGCGGCAGTATCGAGGACCTGTGGGCGTTCAACGAAGAAGCCGTCGCGCGCGCGATCGCCGGCAGCGAAATTCCGATTGTAAGCGGGGTCGGACACGAGACTGATTTCACGATCGCGGATTTCGTCGCTGACGAACGCGCGCCCACCCCGACCGCTGCGGCGCAGCGCGTCGTCCCGGATCGCCGTGTGCTGTACAGGGTTTTGCAGGAGCAGGCGCAACAGATGCTGCGCGCGCATCGCAACCGGATGCAGAATGCAATGCAGACAGTTGACTACCTGCAGCGCAGGCTGGTGCATCCCGCGCAGGAATTGCAGCGGCGCTACCATCAATTGGAGCAACTGCGACAGCGCATGCAGCGTGCCATTGCATATCGACACCGGGAACAACGGTGGCTGTGGCAATCATTGGCGCAACGGTTGCGCGCAGCGAGCAGCGATGTCAACCGTCTGGATGACCGGCAGGCCAATCTGGCGCAACGGCTGGTCAATGCGATGCGCGCAACTCAGGCGCAACGATCGGGGCGAGTGGACAATGCCGGGCAGCACCTGATCCTGCTCGATCCGGCGAAAGTTCTGGCGCGCGGCTACAGCATGGTGCAGGATGAAGGGGGCGCTGTGGTGTCGGATGCGGGGCGGGTGGCGATAGGAGAGAGATTGCGCATCACTTTCGCGAAAGGTTGGGTGCGGAGTGAGGTGCAAGAGCGTGGAGAATCATGAACGAGCGGCGCGAGCGACGGGCTGCCGGCATGGTTGTTCCTGCGAAACCTGGAATCGGCCGGCCCCTGGCGCACAGCGCACACTTCACAAATGGCAGACCCGCTCGATATTAAAGAGATTCGCCAGAAGTGAAATCTCAAGCTTGGCATTCAACTTGATTCACGTCACGATGTACCGGCAAAAAAATTTTTGCTACATCGCGGTTGACTGCAGTTAGAATACAAAAATTCGAAAATCAGTCAAAGGATATTCATGTCGCACTATCATGCCGTTGTATGGATTGATCATTCTGAAGCACACGTCATGCATGTCAGCGCTGATGATATGGAGTCTTCAATTGTGCGACCCAGCAAACCGCATCATCATCTGCACAATAAGCGTGGCGCAGTTGGAGGCGGTCGCGCGCCGGAGGACCAGCACTTCTATCACGAGGTGGTCGACGCGATGAAAGGCGCCCAGAAAATTCTGATCGTTGGTCCGGCTGGTGCAAAGCTTAATCTTATCAAACACATTCACAGCCATGATCAGCAAATTGCTGACAAGGTGATCGGTGTGGAAACCGTTGACCATCCATCCGACGCACAGCTGGTTGCCTATGCACGCAAATATTTTGAGGCGACAGACCGCATGTCCGCGTAACCGAAAGAGAGTGCGGCCGGTATTGTGCGGTTTATCTTGCCTATACACCTTCGCATCCTTGCCATGTTTCGGCGCGATTTTCGGCCCCGCTTCGATTTGGGAATATGCCTCGTCGCAAATGGCGCAGACAACTTTGCGACGCATATTTTGCAATTGATTGCAGACCGGCATAGTCCGGAATAACCCGGCGGGAAAGGGCGGCTTCATCGCAGTTCGCCTGTGCTTTGCGGTATCATTCCGCCCCTGGAAATCTGCGCTGCAATTCAACCGTAATGACACCCGAAAACTTCATCGATCTACCTCCTTTGCTCAGTGCGCGCGGCACCGTCACGCTGCCCGGCTCGAAAAGCATTTCCAACCGTATCCTGCTGCTGTCGGCGCTGGCTCAGGGCGCCACCGAGATACGCGACGTGCTGCTGTCCGACGATACCGGGCGCATGCTCGATGCATTGCGCAAGGTGGGTGTGGATGTCGCAGAACTGGAACCACTTGTGTTTCGTGTAACTGGCTGTGGCGGGAATTTCCCGGTCAAGCAGGCGGATTTGTTCCTGGGCAATGCCGGGACTGCGTATCGTCCCTTGACCGCCGCGCTGGCTCTGTCCGGCGGCGATTACAAGCTGTCGGGTGTGCCGCGCATGCACGAGCGGCCGATCGGCGATCTGGTGGATGCGTTGCGCGAGCTCGGCGCTGAAATTGAATACCTGGGCAACGAAGGCTTCCCGCCGCTGCAAATCCATCCCGCGACGCTGACCGGGGTAGGCCGTGTCAGCGTGCGCGGCGATGTCTCCAGCCAGTTCCTGACCGCATTGCTGATGGCATTGCCGCTGCTCGATAGCGAGGTCACGGTGGAGGTGGTCGGCGAGCTGATCTCGAAGCCGTATATCGAAATCACGCTGGCGATGATGGAACGCTTCGGCGTGAAAGTGCAAAGAGATGGTTGGCGCAGCTTCAAGGTGGCAGCGGGCAGCCGCTATCAATCCCCCGGCGTGATCTATGTCGAAGGCGACGCGTCGTCGGCATCCTATTTTCTTGCGGCGGGTGCGATTGGCGGCGGGCCGGTGCGCATAGAAGGCGTGGGTAGCGGCAGCATACAGGGTGACGTGCGTTTTGCAGACGCGCTGGCTGCGATGGGGGCGCGGATCGAACAGGGCGCGAACTGGATGGAGGCAAGTGCCCCCCGTGCCGGGAAACTCATGGCAATCGAGATGGATTGCAACCATATTCCCGATGCGGCGATGACGCTGGCGGTGGTCGCGCTGTTCGCCGAGGGCACGACCACGCTGCGCAACATCGCCAGCTGGCGTGTCAAGGAAACCGACCGTATCGCCGCGATGGCAGCGGAGTTGCGCAAAGTCGGGGCGACCGTGGAAGAGGGGGCAGATTTCATCCGTATCGCGCCCCCCGCGCACATACGCCGTGCGGCCATCGATACCTATGACGATCACCGTATGGCGATGTGCTTTTCGCTGGCCGCTTTTGGCGCCGAAGGCATGCGCATCAACGATCCGCGCTGTGTCGCAAAGACCTTCCCGAATTATTTCACGGTGCTTCATGATGTCGTGCGGGCCGTGCCGGTGATCGCGATCGACGGGCCTTCCGCATCCGGCAAGGGGACAGTAGCCAAGTTGGTCGCTGCCCGGCTGGGCTATCACTATCTGGACAGCGGCGCGCTGTATCGTTTGCTGGCACTGGCGGCGCAGCGCGACCGGGTTCAGTTGAGCGATGAAACGGGCCTGGCGGAACTGGCCGAACGCATCGAGATACGCTTCGAGGGTGACCGGATATGGCTGGATGGCGACCTGGTCGGCGATGAGTTGCGCGGCGAGCAATGTGCAGCCGCGGCTTCGGTGGTGGCAGCCCTGCCCGGGGTGCGTGCCGCGCTTTTGAACAAGCAGCATGCTTTCCGCAGGGCTCCCGGCCTCGTTGCGGACGGTCGCGACATGGGCTCGGTGGTTTTTCCCGACGCGGTGTTAAAGATATTTCTGACCGCCAGCGCAGAGGCCCGTGCCGGCCGCCGTTATAAGCAGTTGATGGAAAAAGGGATCGATGCTAATATCGCTACCCTTTTGCTGGATATTCGTGAGCGCGACGAGCGTGATTCGCAACGCACCGCATCTCCGTTGCAGCAGGCACCGGGGGCCAGTCTGCTGGATACCACGGCGCTGAGCATCGAAGAAGCGTTCCAGGATATCGAGCAGGTGGCACGGAAAGTATTGGCAGGCTATCCGGTGAAAAGCGCTATATAACAACAGGACCCAAAGACTGGCTGTCTGATGGGAAATTTAATCAACTTACTGAGCCGATTTGTTTTTTCGGACAGATAACATTTAGGTATATCCGATGAACTCAACCGCAATCGCAACAGCAACACCCGTACAAAATCCCGACAGTTTCGCAGCAATGTTTGAAGAAAGCTTGACGCGCAAGGAAATGCGCGCAGGCGAATTGATCACCGCGCAGGTCGTGCGCGTAGACCACAACATGGTGGTCGTGAATGCCGGACTGAAGTCCGAAAGTCTGATTCCGATCGAGGAATTCCTCGACGCCAAGGGTGAGTTGGAAGTGAAGCCGGGTGATTTTGTCACCGTGGCGATCGAATCTCTGGAAAACGGCTATGGTGAAACCAAGCTGTCGCGCGAAAAGGCAAAACGTCTGGCGGCTTGGCACGAGCTGGAAGTCGCGATGGAAGAAGGCAAGATCGTGGAAGGCTATGTCAGCGGCAAGGTCAAGGGCGGCCTGACCGCGATGGTCAACGGTATCCGCGCATTCCTGCCGGGTTCGCTGGTTGACATTCGTCCGGTCAAGGACACCACGCCTTACGAAAACAAGACCATGGAATTGAAGGTCATCAAGCTGGACCGCAAGCGCAACAACGTGGTGGTTTCCCGCCGTGCCGTGCTCGAGGCGAGCGTGGGTGCAGACCGCGAAGCGATCATGGAAAACCTCAAGGAAGGCGCGATCGTCAAGGGCGTGGTCAAGAACATCACCGACTACGGTGCGTTTGTGGACCTCGGCGGCATCGACGGCCTGTTGCACATCACCGACTTGGCATGGCGCCGCGTCAAGCATCCGTCTGAAGTCCTGACGGTCGGCGACGAGATCGAAGCCAAGATCCTGAAGTTCGACCAGGAGAAGAACCGCGTCTCGCTGGGCATCAAGCAGATGGGCGATGATCCCTGGAATGGCCTGGCGCGTCGTTATCCGCAAGGCACACGCTTGTTCGGCAAGGTGACCAACCTGACCGATTACGGCGCGTTCGTGGAGATCGAGCAAGGCATCGAAGGTCTGGTGCACGTTTCGGAAATGGACTGGACCAACAAGAACGTGCATCCTTCCAAGGTGGTCAGTCTCGGCGACGAGGTCGAGGTGATGATTCTGGAGATCGACGAAGCTCGCCGCCGCATTTCGCTGGGCATGAAGCAATGCCAATCCAATCCGTGGGATGATTTCGAGATCAACCACAAGAAGGGCGACAAGGTCAGGGGTCAGATCAAGTCCATCACCGACTTCGGCGTGTTTATCGGTCTTGATGGCGGTATCGACGGTCTCGTGCATCTGTCGGATCTGTCCTGGAGCCAGCCAGGCGAAGAAGCCGTGCGCAACTACAAGAAGGGCGACGAAGTTGAGGCTGTTGTGTTGGCAATCGACGTCGAACGCGAGCGCATTTCCCTCGGTATAAAGCAGCTGGAAGGGGATCCGTTCGGCGGCTTTGCTGCCAGCCATGAAAAGGGTGCAGTGGTTACCGGCACCGTGAAGTCATTGGATGCAAAAGGCGCTACGATTGCATTGGAAGGCGATGTGGAGGCTTACCTCAAGGCATCGGAGGTGTCGGCTGACCGCGTCGAAGACATTCGGACACATTTGAAGGAAGGCGACCGTGTCACTGCGGTCATCATCAACGTGGATCGCAAGAATCGCGGCATCAACCTGTCGATCAAGGCGCTGAACAAGACCGAGGATACCGCGGCTTTGCAAAAACTTTCCTCGGAAAGCAATGCCAATGCCGGGACCACCAACCTCGGCGCGTTGCTGAAGGCCAAGATGAGCGGCAACAAGACCGAAGTTTAAGTTTTAGTTCGAGGTTACCGAGATGATTCGTTCCGATCTGATTGCCAAACTGGCCGAATTGCATCCGCAACTGCTGGCCAAGGACGCAGAACTTGCCGTCAAGGTGATTCTGGATGCCTTGTCTGCAACATTGTCCCGCGGGGGGCGTGTCGAGATTCGCGGGTTTGGCAGCTTTGGCCTGAATTACCGACCGCCGCGCCAGGGGCGCAATCCCAAGACCGGCGACAAAGTGAAAGTTCCGGCCAAGTATGTTCCGCACTTCAAGGCAGGCAAGGAACTCAGGGAACGGGTCTGCGAACAGAAGACTTGATTGCTGGGGCAACGTTTCAACAGGCGGCATATCGCAAGGTATAGCCGCCTTTTTTTATGCTATCGTTGCGCTGAATTTATCGGGGTTTGCCATGCGTTATCTGAATTGGATTATTCGGGTTGTACTGTTCATCGCGTTGCTCGGTTTTGCGGCAAAAAACGACCAGCCGATCACGCTGCGTTATTTTTTCGGCTATGAATGTCAGTCCTATCTCGTGGTTGCGCTACTCATTTTCTTTTCTGTCGGCGCTGTCGTTGGTGTCCTCGCGATGTTCCCCAAACTGCTGCAACAACGACGTGAGATCGCGGTCCTGAAACGCCAGGCTCGAGCCAGGGACAAGCTGGCCGATATCGACGAATCAAATCAATTGCCAGGATAAGCGCTGAGACCATGGAATTTCAATTATGGATGCTGCTGGTTTTTCCTTTGTTTTTCGGAATGGGGTGGCTGGCCGCACGCATAGACATCAAGGAACTGCTTTCGGAATCGAGTGTATTGCCGAATTCATATTTTCAGGGCCTGAACTTCCTGCTGAACGAACAACAGGATAAGGCCATCGAGGCTTTCATCGAAGTGGTCAAGGTCGATCCGCAAACTGTCGAACTGCACTTTGCGCTGGGCAGTTTGTTCCGTCGTCGCGGCGAAGTGGACCGGGCTTTGCGCATGCACCACAACCTTGTTGACAGGGTGGATCTGGACGATGACAAACGCCAGCATGCGATCTTCGAGCTGGCCCAGGATTATCTGAAGGCCGGTATTCTGGATCGTGCCGAAAGTCTGTTCAGAGAATTGGAAAATTCCGCGTATGCCAAGCAGTCCCTGGAGTTCCTTCTGGAGCTGTTTCAAAAGGAACATGACTGGCTCAAGGCAATTGCTGTGACCCGGCAGCTCGCGACCGTATCCGGGCAGTCATACAGCCAGCAAGCCGCGTTTTTCTATTGTGAAATGGCGAACGAGGAAATTGAGGCAGGAAATTCCGCTGCCGCCCGCGAACATTTGCAGCAGGCATTGCGGGTCGACCAGAATGCGGTACGCGCGACAATGATGTTGGGCGATATGCTTGCCAGCGAGGGGAAGCACGCCGAAGCGATTGCCACCTGGAAAGCCATTGAATCACAGGACGCGCAATATTTGCCGCTGGTTGCGGAACGACTGTTGAATTCCTATCGCGGCCTGAATCGTGAAGCAGAAGGCATTGCCTTGTTGCGCGAGTATTTGCAAAAATATCATTCACTCGACATGATGAATGTGGTGTTTGCCGGGGTGCTGAAAAACGAAGGACCTGCGGCAGCCTATCAATTGGTGCGCGATGAGCTAAAGCGCAACCCGACCTTGCTGGGCCTGGACAAATTGCTTGAAGCCCGGCTGCTGGAAATACCGGGCGAAATGCGTGCCGATGTTGAGCTGGTCAAAGATCTGGTTCACAAGCGCACCCGTAACCTGGCGACTTATCATTGTGCCCACTGCGGTTTCAAGGCACGGCAATTCTATTGGCATTGTCCGGCCTGCCAGGCTTGGGGCAGCTACTCCCCGCGTCGAGGCGAAGAAACCGGAGTACCGTTATGAACGACCCGAAAATCATCGTTGCGCTGGATTATCCGGATGTCGCTCCCGTATTGGCGCTGGTCGATCGGTTGGATCCTTCGATATGCCGTTTGAAGGTCGGTAAACAGCTGTTTACTGCCACGGGCCCCGCTCTGGTGGAGAAACTCATGCAAAGGGGGTTCGAGGTTTTTCTGGATTTGAAATTTCACGATATTCCAAATACCACCGCTCAGGCATGCAAAGCGGCGGCCAGCATGGGTGTGTGGATGATCAATGTGCACGCGCTTGGCGGGCGCAAGATGCTCGACGCTGCATGCGAGGCAGTTGCTGGCAGTTCACAGCGACCCAAGCTGATCGCCGTAACCTTGCTGACCAGCATGACGCAAACAGACTTGGCTGAAATCGGCATCAACGCCACACCAGCCGAGATGGTGCTGCGCTTGGCGATCCTTGCTCGCGACAGCGGCCTGGACGGCGTGGTGTGCTCGGCGCATGAAGCAGCGCTGTTGCGCAAACACTGCGGCAATGGATTTTGCCTGGTGACTCCGGGTATCCGTCCGGCACAAGCCGGCCTTGACGACCAGTCCAGGGTGATGACGCCAATTGCCGCCATGGAAGCCGGTTCCAACTACTTGGTCATCGGCCGACCGATCACGCAGGCTGCTGATCCGTTGCGTGCTCTGCTTGATATCAATCAGGAGCTCGATATGGGAAGGGATAACGGGAAGGCGGTATGATGAGGAAAGGTGCAGAATGGGTATGATTTCATTGCCAAATTTTGATCAAGCCAGGATATTGGTGGTAGGCGATGTGATGCTGGATCGCTACTGGTTCGGTGATGTAAACCGCATCTCGCCTGAAGCACCCGTGCCGGTGCTCAAGGTCGAGCGTGTCGAAGAACGACCGGGCGGCGCAGCCAACGTGGCTCGCAACATTGCCGCGCTCGGTGCGCATGCCACATTGTTGTCGGTGGTAGGGAACGACGAGGCGGGGGTCTGCCTGGAAAGGTTGCTTAAGGAGCACAGCAATCTGGCTGCGTTGCTGCATCGCGATCAAACCTTTTCCACCATCATCAAGTTGCGCGCCATTGCCCGCCACCAGCAATTGTTGCGCATTGATTTTGAGACACCGCCCAGCCACGAGGTGTTGCATGCCGCACTCGAAGATTTTCGCGTGCAGTTGCCGTTGGCCGAGGTAGTCATTCTCTCTGATTATGGCAAGGGAGGGTTGACGCATATCGCCGAAATGATCGGACTCGCACGTGATGCTGGCAAGCCGGTGCTAGTCGATCCGAAGGGGGATGATTACGCCCGTTATCGGGGTGCAACATTACTGACACCCAACCGCAGCGAATTCCGCGAAGTGGCGGGAAGCTGGAAGACGGAATCCGAACTCAACAGAAAAGCGGAAAAACTGCGTGCAGAATTGCAACTCGACGCACTGCTGGTAACGCGCAGCGAGGAAGGGATGAGCCTGTTTCGTGCCAACGAAGTGCACCACGAACCGACCCACACCCGTGAGGTATTTGATGTCAGCGGTGCCGGCGACACCGTGATTGCCACGCTGGCGGTGATGCTTGCAAGCGGCGCGAATTTGCCCGAGGCCATGCGCATTGCGAATCGTGCGGCGGGTATCGTGGTCGGAAAACTGGGGACGGCGGTGGTCAGCCGTGACGAGATCGTGCGGGATATGGCGATGGCAACGGATGACTAGAAACCCGAGATCGTAAGAGGTCTTGCGGGCATCCTGTTTCCTTTGCTTTGTTTCCGGACTTCACCCCTGATAATTTGAGGAGAAAACCAATGTATTACATCATCACCGGCGCCGCCGGATTTATCGGCTCCAACCTGGTTAAGGCACTCAACCAACGCGGTGAGAACAACATCATCGCTGTGGACAATCTCAAAAATGCCGACAAGTTCAAGAATCTGGTTGATTGCGAGATCGCCGATTATTTTGACAAGGAGGACTTCCTTGGCAAATTGCAGGATGGATTTTTCGACGGATTGGTTACTGCGGTGCTGCATCAGGGAGCTTGTTCGGACACCATGGCAACAGATGGACGTTACATGATGGCGAATAATTACCAGTACACACTGGAGTTGTTGAATTACTGCCAGAATGAAGAGGTTCCGTTCCTGTATGCTTCTTCAGCTTCAGTATACGGAGGAAGCAGCGTGTTCAAGGAAAGCCGCGAATTCGAGGCTCCATTAAACGTGTATGCCTATTCGAAATTCCTGTTCGACCAGATCGTGCGCCGCCGCTGGCACAAGCGTACTGCCCAAGTCGTGGGGCTTCGCTATTTCAACGTGTATGGACCGCGCGAACAGCACAAAGGGCGGATGGCATCGGTCGCATATCATTTCTTCAACCAGTATAAGGCCGAGGGCCGGGTGAAATTATTCGAAGGCTGCGATGGCTATGCCAATGGCGGGCAGTTGCGTGACTTCATATCAATCGAAGACGTGATTCAGGTGAACATGTATTTTCTGGACAACCCGGGCAAGTCAGGCATATTCAATCTGGGCACCGGCCAGGCACAAAGTTTCAACGAAGTGGCTATGGCGACCATCAATACTCTGCGCATAGCGGATTCGAAACCGGTGCTCAGCCTGGCCGAGATGCAAAAGCAAGGGTTGATAACTTACATTCCTTTCCCCGAGACCTTGCGAGGCAAGTACCAGAGTTATACGCAAGCCGATATCGGCGCGTTGCGCAACAGCGGCTATTCCGCCGAATTTCTGGGCGTGGAGCAGGGAGTGGCAAGGTATGTGGAACAGATGCTTAAGGCAGCCACATAGAATTTGCTTGCCCAATCAAGGAATCTACGTGTACCCATCCATTGAAAATTTTGTCGGCAATACCCCGCTGGTTAAACTGAAGCGCATTCCTGGGGATACCAGCAACGTACTGCTTGCCAAGCTGGAAGGCAACAACCCTGCCGGTTCGGTGAAGGACAGGCCGGCGCTTTACATGATCACCCGCGCCGAGCAGCGCGGCGAGATCAAGCCAGGCGATACTTTGATCGAAGCGACCAGCGGCAACACCGGCATTGCGCTGGCAATGGCCGCAGCGATGCGCGGTTACAGGATGATTTTGGTGATGCCTGAGAACCAGAGCGTGGAGCGTCGTCAGACCATGCGTGCATTCGGCGCGGAACTGGTGCTGACCGATAAAGAGGGCAGCATGGAACTCGCCCGCGATACCGCTGAGAATCTGCGTGCCGAAGGCAAGGGCATCATCCTGGATCAATTCTCCAATCCGGATAATCCGCTCGCCCACTATGAGGGCACCGCACCGGAAATCTGGCGCGATACGAATGGTAAGCTTACTCATTTCATCAGCAGTATGGGAACGACAGGCACCATCATGGGTTGCTCGCGGTTTTTCAAGGAAAGAAATCACAGCGTTCAAATCATCGGCGTACAACCGGAAGAGGGAGCGCAGATTCCCGGCATTAGAAAGTGGCCGCAGGCATATTTGCCCAAGATCTACAGCAGCAAAAATGTGGATCGTCTGGAATATGTGAGCCAGGCTGATGCTGAGGAATTGACGCGTCGTCTGGCGCGCGAAGAAGGGATATTTTGCGGTATTTCTTCCGGCGGAGCGTTGAATGTTGCGCTGCGTATTTCACGGCAAGTTCAAAATGCAGTGATCGTGTTCATAGTTTGCGACCGTGGTGACCGCTATCTTTCTACAGGGATATTCCCCGCCTGATCCTCCCGGCGGAGCATTTTCGTCGAACATGACGCGTGTTGCACAGGCCACGAGAAGGTATAACCAGCTTCGACCGTTCCGCTTCCGGGACTAATTTACCTGCGCGATTTTCGGTTTGGATAATGCAGGATTTTGGGCAAAGTAGCGATCGATGCCGCCTACAATCGCATGGGCAACCTTGATTTGGTAGCTTTGGTCATCTAGGCGACGCTCTTCGCTGGGATTGCTGATGAATGCCGTTTCGACCAGGATGGACGGAATGTCCGGTGACTTTAGCACTGCAAATCCCGCCTGCTCGACATGCCCGGTGTGCAAATCGTTGATATCGCCGAGTTGATTCAATACATATTTGCCGAGTTTCATGCTGTCATTGATAGTGGCGGTTTGCGAAAGGTCGAGCAGCGTACGCGCGAGATAGGGATCCTTTACCGCGATGTTTACGCCACCGATCAGGTCTGCTTCATTTTCATTTTTTGCCAACCAGCGCGCCGCGGTGCTGGTTGCGCCGTGTTCGGACAAGGCAAATACAGACGACCCCCGCGCTTTTGAATTGATGAACGCATCCGCATGGATGGAGACGAACAAATCTGCATTTGCCTTTCGCGCTTTGGCGACTCTACCCATTAGCGGGATAAAATAATCTCCATCGCGCGTCAGTACGGCGCGCATGTTTGGCTGTTCATCGATTAATGCTTGCACCTTGCGCGCAATGGCCAGCGTCACGTTCTTTTCTAGCGAGCCATGCTTTCCGTGAGCACCGGGATCTTCACCGCCGTGTCCTGCATCGATCGCGATGATCAGGGTGCGCGCATGCATTTCAGGAGGAGCGGGCGGCGGCAAGGATGAACTAGTTGGCGGCTCTTCTTCCTTTTCGGAATCCGCCCCTTGGGCGATCTTCAGTTCGTGATCTGCGGACGCCTTTTCCGGGTTCTGAGTGATTGTGGTTGGCGTGCCCGAAGCTCCGTGTGTGTTGCTTATCAAGGCCATCAGCGGGTCAGGCGGCTGGTCCGGATATACGTCCAATACCAATCGATACCCGTATTCGGCAACCGGTTTCAGAATGAACAACTGCGGTTTGACCTTGGCTTTCAGATCCAGGACCAAGCGCACCACGCCCGGTTTGAAACGTCCTACGCGTAGACTCTTGATGTAGGGGTCGTCACTTCCGACCAGTTTTGGCAAGTTGCTGAACGTGTTCCCCAGTCCTACATTATCCAAGTCGATTACCAAACGATCCGGATTGTTCAAGTTGAACATGTTGTAACGGATGGCATGTTTGGATTCGAGTGTAAGGCGCGTGTAATCCTGTGCCGGCCATATACGCGCAGAACTGACCGTGATGGGGGCCGTTTGCCCCTGTGGCAACCAAAATAAAAAACATAATGTAGCGAGTTTTAAAATTGCTTTAAGCATTCCCGTCCTGATGGTGTGTTACCTCTAATACTGACGTTTCGCCCATGCAGCAGTATTTCAATGGTAATTTCTACATCGGCATTTGGAATAAACCCCGCTCCCCTTTCAGGCCACTCGATCAGAAATATATTGTGCCCATCGAATTCATCACGGAAGCCGGCCGTTTCCCATTCTGCTTCATCGTGCAAGCGATACAGATCAAAGTGGCGTAAGTCTAACCCATTGATATGGTATCGTTCAACCAAGGCATAAGTGGGGCTCTTGATCCGCCCTGAATAACCCAGCGCTTTTAGCATGCCGCGCACCAGAGTTGTTTTGCCGGCCCCCAGGTCTCCATGCAGAAATATCACCATGCCGGGCCTGAGTCTTTCAGCGAGATGCTGGGCAAGGTCAAAGGTCGCGCTGTCGTCCGCCAGATGCATTTTGATTGGGCTATCATCGTGACTATGCAAAACGAAATTCCTCACCGAGTTGATTGGGTTACGCTTGCCACGCGGATACGCGAGTGGGCACAGGAGCTTGGCTTTCAGGCCGTCGGTATCAGCGATACGGACTTAACTGCAGCGGAAATCCGTCTGTTGGAATGGCTGTCAGCAGGTTTGCATGGCGAACTTAATTATATGGCAAAACACGGCCCCAAACGAACTCGGCCGGGTGAACTTGTGCAGGGTACATTGCGAGTGATTTCCCTGCGCATGAACTATTTTCCAGCAGGGGTGCGAGACAGCTGGGAGGTGTTGGCAGATAATGGGCGCGCCTATATTTCCCGTTATGCCTTGGGGCGTGATTATCATAAAGTGATGCGCGACCGTCTGACGAAACTGGCCAAAAAAATACGTGTCGAAGTTTCAGAGTTCCACGGGCGTGTTTTCACGGATAGCGCGCCGGTGATGGAAGTGGAACTGGCGTGCAAAGCAGGTCTGGGTTGGCGAGGCAAGCATACGTTGCTTTTATCTCGGGAACATGGATCGTGGTTTTTTCTTGGTGAGATTTTCGTCAATTTGCCGTTGACCATAGATGCTCCGCAAACTGAACATTGCGGAAGCTGCACGCGTTGCATTGATATTTGCCCAACGAAAGCCATTATTGCGCCGTACAAACTGGACGCGCGCCGTTGCATCTCTTATCTCACAATTGAACTCAAAGGCAGCATCCCGGTCGAGCTGCGCCCGCTGATGGGTAACCGCATCTATGGCTGTGACGACTGCCAGCTGGTGTGTCCGTGGAATGGTTTCGCGCATAGCACCGTGGAGCCTGATTTTGCAATTCGCAACGGGTTGGATGATGTTTCTCTCGTCGAGCTGTTCGCGTGGGATGAAACAGAGTTTAAAGCCAGACTAGCTGGAAGCGCTATTTATCGCATCGGCCATGAACAATGGCTGCGCAATATTGCAGTGGCCTTGGGTAATGCGACCAGGAATGTTGCGGTGATTGCCGCTCTAAAGCGCCGTGCCAACGATGAATCGGCATTGGTTCGCGAACACGTTGCGTGGGCGCTGTTTCAACACGCTGTGACCGATGGTTAGGCGAGCCGTTAACCAATGACTGGTTGGCGTAGTTTGCCAACTTAGTCAGATGGCTATGCAAAGCTGTTTGCTTGCTTGGCCAGATGGTCAGCGGTTCCATCAATAATCGAATCTGACCTGCAACTCTTCCAGATTCAATTCAAGCAGAATTTGCTCCAACCTTTCCCTCGCATTTTTTCTTGGCACTCCGGCATGGCGGGCGATGATCAGTTCATTTTTTATCGAATGTTCCCATCCGATTAATTCCGTCACGGTTACTTGATAGCCATGCGCTTCCAGCAACAGGCATCTCAATACATTGGTGAGTAGGCTGCCGAATTCGCGGGTGTGAATCGGATGCCGCCAGATTTCGGAGAGTGGCGTTTTGCCAAATGAATTGTTTTTGTTTTTATTCAAGGCTGCAGCCACTTCGGCCTGGCAGCACGGCACCAGCACAATGAATTTGGCTCGTTTGTGCAAACCGAACTTGATGGCGTCGTCGGTGGCAGTGTCACAGGCGTGCAGTGCGGTGACCACATCAATTTGCTCTGGAATTTGCGGTGATTCGATCGACTCTTTGACGGACAGGTTCAGGAATGACATACGCGAAAAGCCCAGTTTTGTTGCCAGGTGTTGCGATTTGTTGACCAAATCATTGCGGGTTTCAATGCCGTAAACATGCGTTGTTTCGCGCGTCTTAAGAAATAAATCATAGATGATAAAACCCAGGTAGGATTTGCCTGCGCCGTGATCAGCCAGCGTAAGGCTTTGATTGGAGGTGAGCACTTCATTCAACAATGGTTCGATAAAGTGAAACAAGTGATATACCTGCTTCAGTTTTCGCCGGCTGTCCTGATTGAGTTTGCCATCGCGAGTAAGTATGTGCAGCTCTTTGAGCAATTCGATTGATTGATCTGGCCTGATTTGCGGAATTTCTCTCATGTCTTTGCGGATCAATTATTAGCCGAATCTGTATTTCATCATCAATACAGCCCCGGCCAACGCAAGTGTGAACAAGTTTGCCAGGATGACCGGCCACGATTCGATCAGGATGCCGTATGCCAACCATAGAGCGACTCCGATCGTGAATAGTATATACATGCCCATTGAAATATCTGCGGTATGCCGGGTTCGCCACACTTTCCAAGCTTGAGGAATGAAGGCTATGGTGGTGAGTGTGGCAGCTGCGCTGCCTATGCAGTTGGTGATAGTCATACGGCTTCTTTTGGTTCAAATTGGGGTAATTATAGCGTTGCTATCAATAGTTACTGTGTTGAAGGTGGAATTCCGATTTCTACCCCAATGCTTGCCAGTCCCGACCACGGGCAGAAAATTTGCATATAGCGATTGACGGTGCGAAGTTGCTTTGCTATAGTGGTCGTCTTCGCTGACGCGGGGTGGAGCAGCTCGGTAGCTCGTCGGGCTCATAACCCGAAGGTCATAGGTTCAAATCCTGTCCCCGCAACCCTCAGCTCGATCTTTAAAAAACAAACGAACAACCGACGAGTGTAGGTGCTTGGTTTTTGGGAAGTTTTTGTATCTTTTGGGATATGGAAACGACTTTAAAAATAAGTAGTACTTACGCAAAGTCGAAAAGAATCATGTCAATGATTCACTTTGAGTAAGGCCGGTTCAGCAATGAACCAAAACAGGTATTGAACTGAAGAGTTTGATCCTGGCTCAGATTGAACGCTGGCGGCATGCTTTACACATGCAAGTCGAACGGCAGCACGGGGGCAACCCTGGTGGCGAGTGGCGAACGGGTGAGTAATATATCGGAACGTATCCGGAAGTGGGGGATAGCTCGGCGAAAGCCGGATTAATACCGCATATGCCCTGAGGGGGAAAGTGGGGGATCGCAAGACCTCACGCTTTCGGAGCGGCCGATATCGGATTAGCTAGTTGGTGGGGTAAAGGCTTACCAAGGCGACGATCCGTAGCTGGTCTGAGAGGACGACCAGCCACACTGGAACTGAGACACGGTCCAGACTCCTACGGGAGGCAGCAGTGGGGAATTTTGGACAATGGGGGAAACCCTGATCCAGCCATGCCGCGTGAGTGAAGAAGGCCTTCGGGTTGTAAAGCTCTTTCAGACGGAAAGAAACGGTTACGGTGAATATCCGTGACTAATGACGGTACCGTCAGAAGAAGCACCGGCTAACTACGTGCCAGCAGCCGCGGTAATACGTAGGGTGCGAGCGTTAATCGGAATTACTGGGCGTAAAGCGTGCGCAGGCGGTTTTGTAAGACAGACGTGAAATCCCCGGGCTTAACCTGGGAACTGCGTTTGTGACTGCAAGGCTAGAGTACGGCAGAGGGGGGTAGAATTCCACGTGTAGCAGTGAAATGCGTAGATATGTGGAGGAATACCGATGGCGAAGGCAGCCCCCTGGGTCGATACTGACGCTCATGCACGAAAGCGTGGGGAGCAAACAGGATTAGATACCCTGGTAGTCCACGCCCTAAACGATGTCAACTAGGTGTTGGGGAAGGAGACTTCTTTAGTACCGCAGCTAACGCGCTAAGTTGACCGCCTGGGGAGTACGGTCGCAAGATTAAAACTCAAAGGAATTGACGGGGACCCGCACAAGCGGTGGATTATGTGGATTAATTCGATGCAACGCGAAAAACCTTACCTACCCTTGACATGTCAGGAAGATTTCAGAGATGAGATTGTGCCCGAAAGGGAACCTGAACACAGGTGCTGCATGGCTGTCGTCAGCTCGTGTCGTGAGATGTTGGGTTAAGTCCCGCAACGAGCGCAACCCTTGTCATTAATTGCCATCATTTGGTTGGGCACTTTAATGAGACTGCCGGTGATAAACCGGAGGAAGGTGGGGATGACGTCAAGTCCTCATGGCCCTTATGGGTAGGGCTTCACACGTAATACAATGGTCGGTACAGAGGGTTGCCAACCCGCGAGGGGGAGCTAATCTCAGAAAGCCGATCGTAGTCCGGATCGGAGTCTGCAACTCGACTCCGTGAAGTCGGAATCGCTAGTAATCGCGGATCAGCATGTCGCGGTGAATACGTTCCCGGGTCTTGTACACACCGCCCGTCACACCATGGGAGTGGAATCTGGCAGAAGTAGGTAGCCTAACCGCAAGGGGGGCGCTTACCACGCTGGGTTTCATGACTGGGGTGAAGTCGTAACAAGGTAGCCGTATCGGAAGGTGCGGCTGGATCACCTCCTTTCTAGAGAATCCAGAGGCTGAGTGCCTACACTCATCGGTTGTTCAGAGCAGGACCAAGAAACAAGGTACAAGGATAAAGTTGGGGCAGCGTGCTGCTTTACCCCTTGATTCGTGCATCTTGGACCTTGATCCTGAAACAGTTTCGGGGTCTGTAGCTCAGCTGGTTAGAGCACCGTGTTGATAACGCGGGGGTCGTTGGTTCGAGTCCAACTAGACCCACCAATCAATGGTTGCTGCGTTGTTCTGCGGAGTGATGCGGTAAAGTTTGAGAGGCAAGCAAGCCAAGGCGCGAAACGACGCCGTGTACAGCGAGGGTACACAAGTGGTTGAGCAACGCGGGATTGCGCAGACTATCAAAGTTTAACGGGGGTTTAGCTCAGCTGGGAGAGCACCTGCTTTGCAAGCAGGGGGTCGTCGGTTCGATCCCGTCAACCTCCACCAAACATTGGGTGGCGAACAAAAACAAGCGAGAACCCATATTCAAGCCCAAGAGGTTTTGGTATTGGCTTTTGCCGATAAGCAGTTCTTTAAAAATTTGGAAGAAGTAAAGAAAGTGATTCACGCGGAAGCGGGGACGGGGAGACCTGTTTTTGTGGACGCATGAAGAACAATGGGTTTTGATTGTATCAAGCCGTATTGATGCTAGTCGTATCGATGCGGTCACAAATGCGAAATGCTATGACGCCTTGATTGAAAGATCGAGGGCTTAACGTTATAGGGTCAAGCGAATAAGTGCATGTGGTGGATGCCTTGGCGATTACAGGCGACGAAAGACGTGGCAGCCTGCGAAAAGCTCTGGGGAGCTGGCAACAAGCTTTGATCCAGAGATGTCTGAATGGGGAAACCCGGCCCTTCGGGGTCATTCCCTGCTGAATACATAGGCAGGGTAAAGCGAACTCAGGGAACTGAAACATCTAAGTACCTGAAGGAAAAGAAATCAACCGAGATTCCGCAAGTAGTGGCGAGCGAACGCGGAGCAGCCGGCAATTTTTAGCTTTTGTGTTAACAGAACAGTCTGGAAAGTCTGGCCATAGTGGGTGATAGCCCCGTACGTAAAAACACAGGAGTGGAACTAGGATTGCGACAAGTAGGGCGGGGCACGAGAAACCCTGTCTGAACATGGGGGGACCATCCTCCAAGGCTAAATACTCGTAATCGACCGATAGTGAACAAGTACCGTGAGGGAAAGGTGAAAAGAACCCCGGAAGGGGAGTGAAATAGACCTGAAACCGCATGCATACAAACAGTGGGAGCCCGCAAGGGTGACTGCGTACCTTTTGTATAATGGGTCAGCGACTTACATTCAGTAGCGAGCTTAACCGAATAGGGGAGGCGCAGGGAAACCGAGTCTGATAAGGGCGATAGTTGCTGGGTGTAGACCCGAAACCAGATGATCTATCCATGGCCAGGATGAAGGTGCTGTAACAGGTACTGGAGGTCCGAACCCACTAGTGTTGAAAAACTAGGGGATGAGCTGTGGATAGGGGTGAAAGGCTAAACAAATCTGGAAATAGCTGGTTCTCTCCGAAAACTATTTAGGTAGTGCCTCACGTATCACTCTCGGGGGTAGAGCACTGTTATGGCTAGGGGTCTATTGCTGACTACCAAACCATTGCAAACTCCGAATACCGAGAAGTGCGAGCGTGGGAGACAGACATCGGGTGCTAACGTCCGGTGTCAAGAGGGAAACAACCCAGACCGCCAGCTAAGGTCCCCAAGACACAGTTAAGTGGAAAACGAAGTGGGAAGGCTAAAACAGTCAGGATGTTGGCTTAGAAGCAGCCATCATTTAAAGAAAGCGTAATAGCTCACTGATCGAGTCGTCCTGCGCGGAAGATGTAACGGGGCTCAAACTGTGCACCGAAGCTGCGGATTTAGATGTCCTTCGGGATGTTTAGATGGTAGGAGAGCGTTCTGTAGGCCTGCGAAGGTGTGGTGTGAACCATGCTGGAGGTATCAGAAGTGCGAATGCTGACATGAGTAGCGATAAAGGGAGTGAAAGGCTCCCTCGCCGAAAGCCCAAGGTTTCCTGTTCAACGTTCATCGGAACAGGGTGAGTCGGCCCCTAAGGCGAGGCAGAAATGCGTAGTCGATGGGAAACAGGTTAATATTCCTGTACCTCAATGCAATGCGATGTGGGGACGGAGAAGGTTAGGCAAGCCGGGTGTTGGATGTCCCGGTTCAAGCGTGTAGGCAGATCTCTTAGGCAAATCCGGGAGGTCAATGTCGAGGCGTGATAACGAGTCTCTTAGGAGATGAAGTTGCTGATACCAAGCTTCCAAGAAAAGCCACTAAGCTTCAGTTGTATTGAGACCGTACCGCAAACCGACACAGGTGGGCAGGATGAGAATTCTAAGGCGCTTGAGAGAACTCGGGTGAAGGAACTCGGCAAATTAGCACCGTAACTTCGGGAAAAGGTGCGCCCCGGTAGTGTGTAGCGGCTTGCCCGCGAAGCGCGATGGGGTTGCAGTGAAATGGTGGCTGCGACTGTTTAATAAAAACACAGCACTCTGCAAACACGAAAGTGGACGTATAGAGTGTGACGCCTGCCCGGTGCTGGAAGATTAAATGATGGGGTGCAAGCTCTTGATTGAAGTCCCAGTAAACGGCGGCCGTAACTATAACGGTCCTAAGGTAGCGAAATTCCTTGTCGGGTAAGTTCCGACCTGCACGAATGGCGTAACGATGGCCACACTGTCTCCACCCGAGACTCAGCGAAGTTGAAATGTTTGTGAAGATGCAATCTACCCGAGGCTAGACGGAAAGACCCCATGAACCTTTACTGTAGCTTTGCATTGGACTTTGAATAGATCTGTGTAGGATAGCTGGGAGGCTATGAAGCGGGAACGCCAGTTCTCGTGGAGCCAACCTTGAAATACCAGCCTGATGTGTTTGAGGTTCTAACCTGGACCCCTGAACGGGGTTGGGGACCGTGCATGGTAGGCAGTTTGACTGGGGCGGTCTCCTCCCAAATTGTAACGGAGGAGTACGAAGGTATCCTAGGTACGGTCGGACATCGTACTGATAGTGCAATGGCAAAAGGATGCTTAACTGCGAGACTGACAAGTCGAGCAGATACGAAAGTAGGTCATAGTGATCCGGTGGTTCTGTATGGAAGGGCCATCGCTCAACGGATAAAAGGTACTCTGGGGATAACAGGCTGATTCCTCCCAAGAGTTCATATCGACGGGGGAGTTTGGCACCTCGATGTCGGCTCATCACATCCTGGGGCTGTAGCCGGTCCCAAGGGTATGGCTGTTCGCCATTTAAAGTGGTACGTGAGCTGGGTTTAAAACGTCGTGAGACAGTTTGGTCCCTATCTGCCTTGGGCGTTGGAAATTTGAAGGGACCTGCTCCTAGTACGAGAGGACCGGAGTGGACAGATCTCTGGTGTACCGGTTATCACGCCAGTGGTATTGCCGGGTAGCTAAATCTGGAAGAGATAACCGCTGAAAGCATCTAAGCGGGAAACTCGCCTTAAGATAAGATTTCCCTGGGGGTTTGACCCCCCTGAAGAGTCGTTCGAGACCAGGACGTTGATAGGCTGGGTGTGGAAGCGCAGTAATGCGTTAAGCTAACCAGTACTAATTGCTCGTGAGGCTTGATCCTATAACATTAAGAAAGTGGCAAGGTGCAAGGTAAAAGGCGCAAGGGTAACACCTGAGCCGCAACCCCAGACACGATCGCAGTACGATCAGAACCCATAAAAGACTTTACTTCTTCCAGATACGGTTTGTTGGCCGGGCGTAACAGCGGAGCCGACGAACCACCAACACGGCCAACTGCAAAACAGCGCAGCGAGCCTGACAGTTTGTCTGACGACCATAGCGAGTTGGTCCCACTCCTTCCCATTCCGAACAGGACAGTGAAACGACTCCGCGCCGATGATAGTGTGGATTACCCATGCGAAAGTAGGTCATCGTCAGACTCCCTATAAACACCAAAGCCCTCCTCGCGAGGGCTTTCGTGTTTTTTATGGCGCCGGATAAAGCAGGTCATCGTCAAACTCCTTACAAACACGAGGCTGAGCTATTTTGTTTGTAAGCGTCCAACCGCGCCACCTGTTCAGTTGAGCCAGATTATGCAGCAGGTTTGATGGGCAGGAGTTCGTCGATGCGACGCATAGTCCAGACGGGAAGTTTTTCCAGTGTATCTTTGAGCCAGGCAGAAGGTTCGATGCCGTTCAGTTTGGCAGTGGCGAACAAGCTTTGGATGGCGGCTGCCCGTTTACCGGCCCGTTCACTCCCCGCGAACAACCAATTCTTCTTGCCAATGGCAATCGGGCGGATGGCATTTTCCACCGGGTTGTTGTCGATGGGTAAGTTACCCGTTTGCGCATAGCGAATCAGACTTGCCCAGCGATTCAGGCTGTAGTCGATCGCACGTGCCAAGCCGCTACCGTCCGCAGTCGTAACGCGCAAATGGATCAGCCACTCATGCATCTCAGCCAGAATTGGTAGACTGTGTTGCTGACGATGCAGCATCCGAGCAGATTGATCCATCTCCCGGGATTGCTCTTCCACCGCATACAAACTGGCGATACGCTTCAATGCCTCTGCAGCCTGTGGATGCGCACCACTGACCTGAAGATCAAAGAACTTACGTCGGGCATGCGCCCAGCAGCCCAGCTCGGTGATGGCAAATACGGCATCAGCGGCAAACATTTTCTTATAGCCCCCGTAGTCATCGACCATGAGACTACCTTGCCAGCCATGCAGGAAGTCTCTGGCATGCTGACCCGAACGACTGCTCTGGTAATCGAACACCACGATCGGCGGACCGGTATCCAGATCATTGCTGCGATAACTCCACAGATATGCTCGGCGGGTCTTGCCTGCTCCGGGATCCAGTTGTTTGACCGGCGTCTCGTCGGCATGTAACACCGTTCGCTGCTTGAGCAGTTCCATTAGCCTGTCCGCCAGCGGTTGCAGGGCAAAGCCCATGCGACCGATCCATTCACTCATGGTGCTGCGTGACAGGTTGACCTGCTGCCGGGTTGCGATCTGCTCCAATCGATAAAGGGGCAAGTGATCCAGATACTTGCTGGTGGCAACCCAAGCCAACAAACCCGGGGCGGCCAGTGAACCGTCAATCACCGCAGGCGCGACTGGCGCTGCCGTGATGGTTTCGCACTGGCGGCAGGCATACTGGGGGCGGATATGACGGACTACAAAGAAGCGTGCCGGTTCGATATCCAGTTGTTCGCTAACATCCTCGCCGATCTTGACCAGTTCGGACTGGCAAGCTGCACAGGTACAGGTTTCCGGTTCATGACGTACCTCAACACGTTCCAGATGTTCAGGTAGCACCTGACGCCCGGCACGACTTCTCGGGACGGCGGGTACAGGCAACTTGAGTTCTGATTCGACGGCGGCGATGTCCTGAGCGATATCCTCTTCGAACAATGAGCGCTGTTCTGCGCTCATTGCTTCGCTCTTGACCCCGTAGCGGATGCGGCGCAGATAAGCGACTTCCTGAACCAGTGCCTGAATCTTGATGTCTTGGGAACGGATAGTTGAAGCCTGAGAATTGATGAGCTCGGTCAGTCGAATGAATTCGGCGTCCGAGGCGTGAATCGGAGGGGGCAAAACACTACCAGCAAGTTCTGGAATATCGATTGAAACAGCCGTTTTATTCAGTGAATTCATTGGGTTGAATTATACCACGCACCCATCCGTAATGCACTAAATTAGCAGGGTAAATAGGCTGGATTTATGTGCTAAACCCGCCAGATATCCGAAGGCTTTGCACACAATCTTTGCCAGTCCACTCCGATGGTCAGCCAACTCCACTGTTCGGCACTCATCCGGAACAAGGTGTCATCCGGACTCGGCCAGCGGAATCGCCCCTTGTGCAATCGGCGATGACATAGCCAGACACCGGTGCCATCCCAGATCAGCAACTTGAGGCGTGAGTAATTGCGATTGGTGAATCCATAGGCCGTGCCATCACAGGGGGAACGACCATCGATCTGCTGAATCAATTGTGACAGGTGATCGATACCACAGCGCATGTCCACCGGTGCCCGGTGCAGGAATACCTGTTCCGGCTGGATCATTTGAGCCACACGTTTAACCAGTGGGCGCACATCTGTGCCTGATTGCCAGGCCAGCGGATATTGATGTGCGTAGCGTTCTTGGTCAGATTGATCTCGATTGCCTCACTGCATGCGGTATCCATATCGGGTCTTGGAGGCAATTCGACTTGTACGGGAACCAGCCTGGAAGGTTCGCTTGTGACTGGTACTGGCAATTCATTCCGATACTGCTTGATCCATCGGCGCAGCAGGTTGGCATTGACGCCGTGTGCCAGCGCGATTCCTGAAACCGATACCCCAGGTTGGCATAGTGCGGCCAGTCCTTGCTTGAATTCAGGTGTGTGTTTGCGACGGCGAGGCGTCGGATGTGTAGTGCTCATAATAAGTGTCCACCAGAAATAGGTGGACACTATGCTCTTAGCTTTCGCTTACCGAATCAATGTGGAGCGGCTGGACGCTTACTTTTGTTTGTGTAGAATTGCTTTGACAAAGCAATAAGCATTTCCGATAATTTGTATCAGTTATAGTGTTCTCATAAAAATGGGTCGTTAGCTCAGTTGGTAGAGCAGTGGACTCTTAATCCATTGGTCGAAAGTTCAAGTCTTTCACGGCCCACCAATTAATCAATGCCTTGGAAAATTACGGCATTGAAAAGAAAAGATCATGATGCAAGGTCTGGATCAGCCATTCATCCAGATAAGGTTGTGGATTTGTGTTATGTATTTTCCAACGATAGATATTATTGAGAGCCTTCTGAATCAAGCTGGGATCTTCCTGTAACTTTGTGACCACGAGCTTATGAAACTCTAGACTTTGATAGTCACTTTTTCGATAGCAAGGGTTCATAGCATAAACTTAAGGCGTTCTATCTGTTTTTACCATGTTCCAAGCATAGTTCAAACTCCGCACATCAACTCGCGCATGGTGGCGTTGGGCTGAATGTTTCAGCCAATAATCCTCTAATGCCAGATCAAAAAGTTTTTCTTTATCCGTTGTGATCCAAAACGAGATTGGTTCATTTCATTTCCATGTATCCTCTATGTATCCTTTTTTGTGTCACTTTGTGCAATTTTTCCTTATTAATCAACAAATGGACTTTTTAGGATAAATTACCATTAATGTCCGGACTTTTAATTGAATAGATTCAGTTGGTTATTGTCTTGCAGTGTGTCCATTTGTGGCTCCATGTTTTTAAGCAATTGATCGAGCGGTGTTTTCTCGAAAAGAGTGAGGCTCAAAATCTGTAGGATGGTGTAAAGCGAAGCCTCGGTATTGAGCCGTTTTTTCACGATGGCGACCAAGACGTAAACCGTGATGGCGATCCATATTTGTGTTTTGACTGCATTCTCGGTGGTGCCGTAGAACTTCTTGATCCGAAGATGCTGTTTGATCCACTTGAAAAATAGTTCGACCTGCCAGCGGCAACGATAAAGTTGAGCGATGGTCAGCGCAGGCAAGTCGAAGTTGTTGGTCAGAAAGACCAGATGCCTGTCGTGTTCGGCATCGTAGAACTTGATGCGTCGAAGGTGCTGCGGATAATCTTTGAGAGCCTTCGGAGCGGTCAGCACAATGGTCTGATCGCAGCGCAGTCCCGTGGATTTGTCCACGGGGCGAGAGTAGACGCGATGAAAGAGCAGATTGGATTTGCCACGGATGACAAAGAACGCCTGCGCTTGATGCAGGGTAAACCAGCGAGCGAAGTCGGTGAAGCCACGATCCATGATGTAAAAGCTGCCAGCTTCGTGTATCAGGATGTCGAGCACATTGACCTCGTGCATCTTGCCGTCGGTGATGTGGATGAAGGTTGGGATATTGCCGCGCAGGTCGAGCAGCGTATGCATCTTGACGGCAGCTTTGGCCTGACGAAAGCGTGCCCAAGGAAAGACGCTCAAGCACAGGTCGATGGTCGTGGTATCGAGTGCGTAGACAGTTTGTTCCAGCTCCACCGCAAAGCTGTCTTGCGAATAAATGTTGCGGGCAAGTTTGATTTGACTGAGTGCGAAATCCTGATAGATACGCCAGTCGCGAGATTCGTTGGCGTCGGCGAGAGTGCTCTTGGCGATGTTGCCACGAATGCCCAGATGATAAAGCTTGGCCTGATGTGCACGCAGACAGGTTTCGATGTCGCGCAGACTCTCGCGGTAAGTCAGTTGCGCAAAGGCTAAGCAGAGAAACTGATCGAGATGCGAAAATGTGAGTGTGGGATATCGGCTTGGATATTTGGCTACGCACTGACGGAATGTATACAAAGGCAGATGCCCCATCAATTGAGCGAACACCAGTTTCCCTGCGTGCATATCCAGACTCCCGACAAAAGTCAGGAGTCTGCGGCATGTTGAAATCGGTTACAGAAAAATATGCCATTTAGTAAATTGCATTCAATTAGTTACTATGCGCTTAAACTCGCATCTCCGGACAGGTCTGATAAATTACCATTCAAACTCAATAGGGGCGGGCCTTGAGAACTTGTTTTAATTGAGATTTATACTAAAATAATGCCATTAATTTATGCATTTATCATAAAAATTGCATGAACTCTTAACCCATTGCTCGAAAGTTCAAGTCTTTCACGGCACACCACATATCTGTGTTCTAAAACAAACGCCACGTTTCCCTTTCTGCTTTCTGCCGAAGGGGCGCCGTGAATTGTTTGTTTATAACGCCCGCGCAAGATGTAAGGCGCTCCATGCGGGCATAATTACCAGCTATGTAATTGACGCTGCGTTTATAGATGCGCATACTTATGAAACCATTCCACGCCGACCGTGCCATGACCACCATACGCCAGGAGGATTTCATCGATAGCATCGCCGACGCGCTGCAATTTATCTCATACTACCATCCGGCCGATTACATCAAGGCACTGGCGGAGGCATATCGCCGCGAGGAGTCGCCAGCGGCGAAGGATGCGATGGCTCAGATTCTGACCAACTCGCGCATGTGCGCTCAGGGGCATCGACCCATCTGCCAGGACACTGGCATTGTCGTCGCGTTCGTACGCATTGGAATGGATGTGCGATGGGAAAACGCTACGATGTCTGTGAACGAGATGGTGAATGCGGGAGTGAGGAAGGCTTATCTGTTCCCGGATAATGTGCTGCGGGCCTCCATCGTCAGCGAGCCGGCGGCAGGCGCAAAAACACTGGGGACAACACGCCAGCGGTAGTACATGTCGAGATCGTCCCGGGAGACAAATTGGATGTACGCATCGCTGCCAAGGGCGGCGGCTCGGAAAACAAGGCGCGTTTTGCAATGCTTAATCCAGGCGACGACGTGGTCGGGTGGGTGGTTAGCCAATTGCCTGGCATGGGCGCGGGCTGGTGCCCGCCCGGGATGCTTGGAATCGGCATCGGTGGCACGGCAGAAAAGGCGATGCTGCTGGCGAAAGAATCACTGATGCAACCCATCGACATGACTGAACTCAAGTTGCGCGGAGCGCAGAATCGCATCGAGGAATTGCGTATCGAGATCTGCGACAAGGTGAATGTGCTCGGCATCGGCGCCCAGGGGTTGGGCGGATTGACTACTGTGCTGGATGTGAAAATCCTTGACTATCCGACCCACGCCGCCTCCAAGCCGGTGGCGATTATTCCAAATTGCGCGGCCACGCGGCATGTTCATTTTGAGCTGGATGGCAGCGGCGTTGCGCAGTTCACTCCGCCGAAACTGGAAGATTATCCAGACGTTCACTGGAAGCCATCCCCGGATGCACGCCGAGTAAATCTCGATAACATTACCCGTGCCGACATCGCCAAGTGGCAGCCCGGTGAAACGCTGCTGCTGACAGGCAAACTAATTACCGGGCGAGATGCCGCGCACAAGCGCATCATCGATATGCTGGCGAAGGGCGAAAAGCTGCCGGTTGATTTTAATGGCCGATTCATCTACTACGTCGGCCCTGTCGACCCGGTGCGAGGCGAAGTTGTTGGACCTGCCGGCCCGACCACCGCGACTCGCATGGATAAATTCACGGATACGATGCTTGAACAGACCGGCATGATAGGCATGATAGGCAAGGCCGAACGTGGCAAGGCGGCGATCCAGTCCATCAAGAAATACGGTGCAGTGTATTTGGTGGCGGTCGGCGGTGCTGCGTACCTCGTCTCACAGGCGGTTCGCAGCGCCAAGGTGATCGCCTTCGCCGACCTCGGTATGGAAGCGATTTACGAATTCGGTGTTAAAGATATGCCAGTCACTGTCGCGGTCGATGCCACTGGTTGCTCGATACATGAGATCGGTCCGGCAAAGTGGAGCGGGCGAATTGCGGCGATACCGGTGAAGGTGGCGAATTGAAAGTATTGTTAGCTTGCTTTGTAGTTGCATCGCTGCAGGGAAGGAACGGCATAATTCAATTATCCCCTGCCTTTGACTGAACTTGAACATTTGCGGGCACAGAGCAGCGTCGTTTTGCTGCGCCGCCTGCGACATGACCGTGATCCCCTGGTTCACGCTGGCGCTGGGTCTGGCGATATTGTTTGCCGAGGCGCTGACGTTAAGCTGATCGTCACCAGCCCAGTACGCAAGGCAGTTACGAATTCAAAATCCAGGAGTTCGAGGCGCACTCACAGTGGTTCAAACGTTCCGATTAACAGGAGAGATTTGCAGATGGGAGACACGCATCCGCACATTTGCGCGTAGACTCAAATACCAAGTTGGAATTGAATGATGGGAAATGCACAAATATGCCTATTTTGTTGGGCTGAGCCATGCTCAAGCTAACCTGAGCGCTGATTTGGCATGGATTTTGCCGGTTAATTGGACTATCATAGACCGCTGGATTTACGCATTACAGAATTTACGAATTGGCGGGTCTCCCCGCATTGCAGCGTAGTGAACCTGGTCAGGTCCGGAAGGAAGCAGCCACAGCTACTTATGCAAGTGCCGGGGGTAAGGCTCGCCTCCTTATTGGGGTGGGTGCACGATGATGTATCGTTCAGTTTCAGTGTCCTTGCCGGTGTTTATGGATGTTATCCGTCCACCTTATAAATTGGCTCAATCTTGTCTGCAACCACGGTTCTAGCCCGTAAATGGCGCCCCAAAAACTTCGCGCAACTGGCGGGCCAGGAGCATGTGGTTCGCGCGTTGAGCAATGCACTCACGCATAACCGTCTGCATCATGCCTATTTGTTCACCGGTACGCGCGGGGTCGGCAAGACCACCATTGCGCGAATTTTTGCCAAGGCGCTGAATTGTGTCACCGGAATCACCGCCACACCATGCGGGGAATGCAGCGCCTGCAGAGAAATCGACAGCGGACGTTTCGTTGATCTGATCGAGTTGGATGCTGCATCGAACACGCAGGTGGACAATATGCGTGAATTGCTGGAAAGCGCCTTGTACGCACCCAGCAGCGGGCGTTTCAAAGTCTATATAATCGACGAAGTGCACATGTTGTCCAAATCAGCCTTTAACGCAATGTTGAAGACTCTGGAAGAGCCGCCTGCACATGTCAAATTCATTCTGGCCACCACCGATCCGCAAAAGATCCCTGTCACGGTTCTGTCGCGCTGCCTGCAATTCAACCTGAAACAGTTGCCGCCTGCCCTGATTGCCGGTCATTTGCAGCATGTGCTCGAGCAGGAGGGAATATCGTTCGATAACGGCGCAATTGCATTGATCGCGCGAGCGGCGCAGGGCAGCATGCGCGACGCGTTGAGTTTGATGGACCAGGCTATCGCCTTTTCCGCCGGCAAGGTGGAGGAGTCCGTGGTGCGCACCATGCTGGGTGCGATAGACCAGGGTTATCTGTATGATTTGCTGGCGGCATTGCGTGAACAGGATGGCATTGCGCTTCTTGAAATCGCCGACAACATGGCTGCGCGCAGTATTGCGTTCGATACGGCATTGCAGGAATTGGCAACGTTGCTGCATCGTATCGCCGTGGCCCAGACGGTGCCGCAGGCGATTGACGAAGATGAACCGGAGCGTGCCCGGCAACTGGAACTGGCTGTTGCGTGGACTGCGGAAGAGGTACAGTTGCTTTATCAGATCGCTATCCATGGCCGTGACGAAATCGATCTGGCACCTGATGAATATGCAGGTTTTGTCATGACGCTGCTGCGTATGCTGGCTTTTGCGCCTAGCCGGGAAATCGCCCAGCCATCATCGAATATACCTGTTGCCAAGGTGAGGTCGAGTGCTCAATCAGCTGACACTGGCGAAAAAGCTGGCACCGCCGGTCAAAGACCCGCTTTGGTTCGGCAAGTTGCAAATATCCCGCCTTCAAAGGGAAAAATTGCACCGGGTAGTCAGCCTGACTGGGGCGTTATATTGGAACAGTTGAACGTGCAGGGAATGGCGCAGCAATTGGCGAAACACTGCATATTGGAAAGTTTTTCGGAGCGGGAAATTATCCTGCGCTTGTCGCAAGACCATAAGCATTTGCAAACCAACAGATCGGCAACGGAAAAATTGCAGACAGCACTAACCGATTATTTTGCCAGGCCGATAATGCTGAAAATCGTGCTGGGCAAATCCGAGGCCGCAACGCCTGCACTTATAGAACAGCAGAACAGGCAATTTATGCAGCAACTGGCGAGCGATGCGATTTTGCACGATAGTTTTGTGCACGACGCGCAGGACAAGCTGGATGCAATTTTGATAACAGAATCAATCAAACCGATACAGCAAGTCAAGGAGGGATGAAAATGATGAAGGGTGGATTGGGCGGAATGATGAAGCAGGCCCAGCTAATGCAGCAGAACATGCAAAAGGCACAGGCTGAACTGGCAACCGTGGAAGTTGAAGGACAGGCTGGCTCCGGCCTGGTCAAAGTCACCATGACATGTGGCTATGTGGTGCGCAGGGTTTCGCTGGATGACAGCCTGTTAACAGACGACAAGGAAATGCTGGAGGACTTGATCGTGCTGGCCATCAACGAAGCATTGAAAAAGGTGGAATCAACTTCACAGCAGCGCATGAGCGGATTTACCGCGGGCATGGGCTTGCCACCCGGGATGAAGCTTCCATTCTGATGTCCTCTCCTCTGGTGATGCCTTCACATCTCGAAGAGTTGATTTCCGCATTGAGATGTCTGCCCGGCGTAGGCCCAAAATCTGCGCAGCGCATGGCCTATCATTTGTTGCAGCGCGACCGTTCGGGGGCGCTCCATTTGGCACGGGCAATGGAGCTTGCCGTCAGCAACATCCAGCATTGCAGCAAGTGCAATAATTTTTCCGAGCAGGAGATATGCAGCTTATGCGCGTCCCCAAAACGCGATGCCAGCCTGTTATGCGTGGTCGAAATGCCTGCCGACCTGCTGATGATGGAACAAACGCAGTGTTACCGGGGGCAGTACTTCGTGTTGATGGGAAGGTTGTCGCCCCTCGACGGGATAGGCGCGAATGAGTTGCATATCGAGCGCCTCGTCAGGCGCGTAAAGGAGCGCCAATGCGAGGTGATCCTGGCGACCAACTTCACGGTGGAAGGAGATGCCACGGCACATTATCTGGCAACATTGCTGCGCTCGCAGGATGTCAAAGTGTCCCGCATCGCGCGCGGTTTGCCGGTGGGGGGGGAACTCGAACAGGTGGACAGCGGGACCTTGGCACAAGCGCTCCTGGAGCGGCGCGAGGTCGCATCATGAAAAGAAATGGCAAGCCATTTACCCAGGCGGACCTGGCTCGCGAGCCAGCAGACGAAGGGAATATATCTGAAGAAAAGCATCACGGCGAGAAATTGCAGAAAATACTGGCGAATGCAGGATTCGGCTCGCGCCGCATGATGGAAGAATGGATCGCAAAAGGGCAGGTCCGTGTGAACGGAGAAACCGCAACCTTGGGTATGCGGGTGGTTGAAGGCGATCTGGTGAAAACCGAACGCCGCACGATACGCGTTGGCGAACGGGATCACGCTGCACGCGTGTTGCTTTACCACAAACCGGAAGGCGAGATCGTCAGTCGCGATGACCCGGAAAAACGCAACAGCGTGTTTGACAAGCTGCCCAGGTTGCGGGGGCAAAAATGGATTGCGGTCGGCCGCCTGGATTTCAATACCAGCGGCTTGCTCATTTTTACCACTTCGGGCGAGTTGGCGAACCGATTAATGCATCCGCGTTTTGAAGTGGAGCGCGAATATGCGGTGCGGGTACAAGGGGTCATGACGGAAACTCAGATGAATCTGGCACTCAAGCAGGGCGTTGAACTGGAAGACGGCCTGGTGAAATTCGAAAAACTTGAAGACCAGGGAGGCGAAGGATACAACCATTGGTATCGCGTGATGCTCAAGGAGGGCCGCAATCGTGTGGTGCGCCGTACGTTCGATGCACTGGGACTTCCGGTAAGCCGGCTGATGCGCATACGCTTCGGTATAATCAGCTTGCCGCCGCGCCTCAAGCGAGGCATGACTGCAGAATTGGGTGAGGGAGAAGTCGCACAAGTATTGGAGTGGGTTGGTATTCCCGCCGGCAGCGAAAATTCGCAGCAACAGAAAGTGTTGCCCGCCCGACTGCCAGATGGATCGCAAACCAAGAAATCAGTTCGAAATACTGCCCATGCCGCGAAAAGTGCAAGGCGCGCCGTAATGGCAGTCGTGAATAAAAGTAAGTCTGGTGTAAAACACTGACTGCCACTAGAATCTGGACGATTACATCGGCCTAATAATAAAGACGGAGTTCGGGGTAAAGGCAAGCATCAAGATACAGGAAATCTGAATGGAAGAGCGCGGTAACAAGACCATTATGTGCAGTGTGCTGTTCTTGGATATTGTGGAATATTCCAAGAAGTCTGTGGCTGGACAAATTTCACTTAAGGACAGGTTCAATAGCTATCTTTCCGAGGCGATCCGTGATGTACCCATGACGGACCGGATCATTCTGGACACGGGCGATGGCGCGGCTATCAATTTTCTCGGAGATGTTGAAGATGCCCTGAAAGCGGCACTCAGCTTGCGTGAAAGTCTGCTCAATGAAGAGCCAGACGTGGATCATCCTTTGCTGGTGCGCATGGGGATCAATCTTGGCCCGGTTCGCCTGGTCAGAGACATCAACGGCCAGCCCAATATCGTGGGAGATGGCATCAACGTGGCGCAGCGTGTAATGGGATTTGCGGACGTCGCCCAGATTCTCGTGTCGCGTTCCTATTACGATGCTGTTTCTCGTCTGTCACCCCAATATGCCGGGATGTTTCACTATCAGGGTTCGCGTACCGACAAACATGTGCGTGAACACGAAGTATATGCGATCGGCTATCCGGGCGATAAAACGACACGCCGTGGCGCAGCGCTGCCGGTGGTTGCCGAGCCCGATGAAAACATGTTGGCCGGAGCGATGGAGCGGGCCAAAACCGCGTGGCATTCGGCCACCGGACGAATGTATGCCTTTTCCAACCCGATGACTGTTCGATTTCGGCAAGCTGACTCCGGGCAGCGCGCGATATACGCAGCTGCCGTCGCTATTCCACTGCTGTTGCTCATCGCGCTGCTGACAAATTGGGTGACTCACCGCCAAATCAGTGCAAAGCCGGCAGGAATGAGCCACGCGGGAATAACCACTCAACCCGGTTTGGCGGCTGCATCGGCGGCCTCCAGCCCTGTTGCCACCAAAGGCAGGCCCAAGGAAGCGGCCGCCGTCCATTCCCCGACGACGTCAACTGCGGTGACCAAGAACAGTGCCGAGAGGAAAAGCGCAAAAGCAGGTGCCAAGAAGATGATCAAACCCACGCCCAAAGTACAAGTTGAAGACCAATCGAATATTGCGGACAATCAGGCAAGGGCGAGCAATAAAGCCGATTCCGAAAGTAGCACGAATTCGGTCTCATCAAGCGGCAGCACACAATCGTATATTTTGATCACTTGTGCGGAAGGAACAGAGGTGTTCGTTGACGGTATCAGCAAGGGGAGAATCGAAAAAATGCCATTGTCTATACCTGTTTCTCCGGGGAAGCATTCGCTGATTTTGAGCAATGCAAGCAAGGGCATTTTCACGCAGAGTGTGAAGGTCAGTGCTGGCAAGATTTTACATATCAAGCCCAACCGTTGTAACTAGAGGAAATGCGCTTGATTAGCGAGTTGGCAAATTTGACATGACGACAATAACTCATTTGGGTGAATATCTTGATTAGCAACTTGGGGCGCTATGAGGTGCTTGGCGAGCTCGGTCAAGGGGCGATGGGGGTGGTTTACAAGGCCAAGGATCCTTTGATTGATCGCGTGGTCGCAATCAAGACGATCAACCTCAGCCTGGCCATGGATGAAAAGGAGGAATACGAGGGACGCTTTTATCAGGAGGCAAAGGCGGCTGGACGTTTGAATCATCCGAATATCGTAACCATTTATGATGTGGGCAAGAGCGGCGATGTTGCTTATATTGCCATGGAGTTGCTGGAAGGCCGCGAGCTGCGCGATATCATGAACGAGGGTGCTTTATTGCCCATTGACCAAGTTTTGAATATCGTCGCCCAAGTCGCGCAAGGGTTGGCTTATGCCCACGAGCACGATATCGTTCATCGCGATGTCAAACCGTCGAATATCATGGTGATACGTGACGGGCACGTCAAAATCACCGATTTTGGCATCGCGCGCATGGCTTCATCATCGGTGCGCACACAAACCGGCATGGTGCTCGGTTCGCCAAAATACATGTCTCCCGAACAGGTCATGGGCAAAGCGATTGACCAGCGATCGGATATTTTTTCACTGGGTGTGATGCTCTACGAGATGCTGACCGGGCAGGCGCCTTTTGACGGCGAAAACGTCAATGCCATCATGTACCAGACCCTTAATGCAGTGCCGGCACCGCCAAGCACCATCAATCCCGCTGTTCCGGAAATGGTCAACTTCATTGTGGCAAAGGCGTTGGCCAAGGGATTGGAGGATCGTTACCAGAATGCCAAGGATTTCGCCGTTGATCTGCGTACCTGCAGGGATACTCTGCCGCGTACGATCGACCAAGTGGATTTATCCAAGCCTCCTGTTTCAAGCAAGAAAAAGCTGCCGGATACCATCGAAATTACTTCAAAGGCAGACGCTGACGAAGAGGATGTCAAATCGGGGTCGAATGTGCGGTTGTCCAAAGCTTTCGATTCCACCGTCGCGACCATGCGTTTGGCAGCCATGACCGCCACCAGCGAGGACGTTGACGAATTGTCCAAAACGCTCAATATCAGCAGGCCGAGTGCGAAATCGATCAATCAGGCGGGGGCCGCCCGGGCAGCGCCCAAGCCAGTACAAAGACAGCGCCAGCCCGATAGTCAGGGTCCCGAGGAGTCCTTGACCCAGCTAAGCGGCTGGAATTTGCTGGTGACGGTCATTGTATTGCTGGTATTGTTTGGAATCACATGGTATTTGGTTTTCTGAATTGTTTGGGGCCAATTACGCGGTTTCAAGAATATGCCGGGCGCAATCGTCTCGCAACTTCCGGTTAAACCCTCTCTGCGCTTTGCCATGCTGCTGCTTTTGCACATGACGGCCGCAATAGCGGTATTTTCAACGGCCGTGGCGCTGCAGGTCAAACTGCTGTTGTTCGTGCTGGTCGCCATTAGCGTTTTATATTATCTGGCACGCGATGTTCTGTTGCTGCTTCCTGGCTCATGGCGTGAAATTTCACTCAATCAAAATGAAGTATCGGTTATCCCCCGTACCGGCCCCGGTTTCGCGGGCCGGGTCGCCCCGCGGACCTTGGTTAGCCCGTATTTCATCGTGTTATGCGTGCAGTTGGACGGGCGTAACAAAACGATCTCCCGCGTTATATTTCCCGATTCTATGGGTCCGGGTGCGTTTCGTGAACTGTGCGTCCACCTGAAGTTCGTCTAGCGACAAACAGGGCTCTCGGAAATGCTTCGCAGTCATGGCTGTTCGCCTGGCTTCGGGTAGGTGTCAGGACAGAGTATGGTCGGTTGAGGGTCGGCCAGCGACCCGGGATAGTCCTTGCTGAAATGCAGACCGCGACTTTCATGGCGCGATAACGCGCTCTGCACGATTAATTCCGCGTTTAATACCAGGTTGCGCAATTCCAGCAAGTCTGAGCTGATATGGAAATTGGCGTAATACTCGCTGATTTCGTCCTGCAACAACTGGATGCGGTGCTGCGCACGCTGCAGCCGTTTGGTGGTGCGCACGATACCTACGTAGTCCCACATGAAGTGTCGCAGTTCCGCCCAGTTGTGCGATATGACGATTTGTTCGTCTGCATCTGTCACCCGGCTTTCATCCCAGGCCGGCAGGCCGGGGGAAACCTGGTTCCGCTTGCCCAGGATGTCGCGGACCGCGGCGTCAGCGAAAACCAGACATTCCAGCAGCGAATTGCTCGCCAACCGATTGGCCCCGTGCAAACCGCTGTAGGCTGTTTCCCCCACTGCATAGAGGTTTTCGATATCGGTACGAGCATGCAAGTCGGTGACGACACCTCCGCAAGTGTAATGTGCCGCGGGAACGACCGGGATCGGCTCCTTGCTGATGTTGATGCCCAGCGACAGACATCGCTCATAGATGGTCGGGAAGTGTTCCTGGAGAAACTCGACCGACTGGTGCGAGATGTCCAGGTAGACGCAATCGAGGCCATGTTTTTTCATTTCGAAATCGATCGCCCTGGCCACCACATCGCGCGGCGCGAGCTCTGCGCGCCCATCATGATAGGGCATGAAGCGTGTCCCATCGGGCAATTTCAGTATGCCGCCTTCGCCGCGCACCGCCTCGCTGATCAGGAAAGACTTCGCGTGGGGGTGATACAAACAGGTCGGGTGGAACTGGATGAACTCCATGTTGGCGATGCGGCAGCCAGCGCGCCATGCCATCGCAATGCCGTCTCCTGTGGCAGTATCCGGATTGGTGGTGTAGAGATAGACCTTGCCGGCACCGCCGGTCGCCAGAATGGTGTTTTGCGCGGCGATGGTGAATACTTCATCGCGCAAGCTGTCGAGCACATAGACGCCATGGCAGCGATTATCCTTGCGCCCCAGTTTCCGTCCGGTGATCAGGTCGACCGACATGCAATTTTCCATTATCGTGATGTTCGGATGGCGCAGTACGCGTGCAGCGAGGGTTTCCTGAACTACATGGCCGGTGGCATCGGCTGCATGAATGATGCGCCTGCGGCTGTGCCCGCCTTCCCGGGTCAGGTGATAGCCCATATCGCTGGACAGATCCCTGGTGAAGGGAACCCCTTGGGCAATCAGCCAATCGATCGATTCCTTGCCATGTTCGACCACAAAGCGCGTCGCGGCCTTGTCGCACAGTCCGGCGCCCGCAGTCAATGTGTCCTGAAAGTGTGCATCCAGCGTATCGTCTGAAGACAGTACCGCGGCAATACCGCCTTGTGCCCAGCCGCTCGCTCCATCAAACAACGATTTTTTTGTGACCAGCCCGACTTTTTGCCGTTCGGCCAACTTGATGGCCAGGGTCAGTCCGGCCAGGCCGCTACCGATAATCAATGTGTCAAATTGGAGCAATTTGGTTTCCCGAGCATGGAAATGAATCATGACTATAACAGACAGGCGTTTCGGCGCCAGCCCATATATATCGCGTGGTACAGCGCCCGCACTGCTTGAATGCCTTGGGTGCAGGTTTGTCGATTGCTGACTACTATGGGTCGGAGCGGTTATACTTGCGTTCGCTATGTATGCCGTGCAGATACAATAATAATCGGAAAAATCGGGGATGACGGACCGGGATGTCGATCAGCAGTTGGTGGAGCGCGTTCAGCGCGGGGATAAGCATGCCTTTGATTTGCTGGTGACCAAGTACCAGCGCAAGCTGGGACGCCTGATTTCGAGGTTTGTCAGGGATCCGGCCGAGGCGGAGGACGTCACGCAGGATGCTTTCATCAAGGCATACCGCGCGTTGCCGGGCTTTCGCGGCGAAAGTGCCTTTTACACATGGCTATATCGCATCGGCATAAACACGGCGAAAAACCACCTGTTGGCCAACAAGCGCCGTGCCCCGACCAGCACGCCATTTGATGCGGAGGATTCGGAATCGTTTGAGGAAGCGTCCCTGTTGCGGGAGGTAAATACCCCGGAAAATGAACTTATGAGCAAACAAGTTGTCGGTGTCGTACAAGCATCTTTGCAGCAATTACCCGAGGATTTGCGCAGCGCGTTGACGCTGCGCGAGATCGAAGGCTTGAGTTACGAAGAGATCGCCATTGTGATGGATTGCCCGATCGGTACAGTGAGGTCTAGAATTTTCAGGGCGCGCGAGGCGGTGGCGGAGAATCTGCGCCCGCTGTTAGAAACCAGCAAAGGCAAGAGGTGGTGAACATGAAACAAGAAATTTCGGTATTGATGGACGGCGAATTGTTCGAGGATGAAGCGGAAAGCCTGCTCGACCAGATCAAACGGGGTTCTGACGTGGACAATGATTGGGAAATCTATCATTTGATCGGAGATGTGCTGCGCCAACCAGAATACATACATTGCGGATTGAATACCAAAATCCGTGATCGTATGGAAGATGAGCCTGTCGTATTTGCACCCCGTGTTCGTGCGGTAAAGCAGAAAATGCGCACATTCGCGTTATCTGTCGCGGCCTCGCTTTCGGCGGTCGGGGTGGTTGCCTGGATGACAATGCAGATCAGCCCCGAAGTGGCGCCTCAATTGGCGTTGCAGCAGTCTGCGTTTCGTCCCGCCAGCATGCAAATCAAGCCCAACTCCGCCGATTACTTGATGGCGCACCAGGAACTGTCGCCAAGCGCAGACCTGAACGGGGGCGCGTCCTTTATTCGCACGGTCTCCTACAGCAAAGATGCAGCCCAGTGAAAATAACCAAGATGAGCCACCGTTCGGGAAACAGATAGCGATGATGAAGCTGCCGGTTGTTCTTTGTGGCCTGTTGCTGGCTATCGTTGTCAACATTCATGCCGATGAGATGCCGGCAAGCCTTGATTGGCTCGAGGTCGTTGCCTTTGCCGGACATCAGACGAATTACAGCGGGGTGTTCGTTTATCAGTACGACAATCGCGTGGAAACGTCAAATATCATTCACGTTGATCAAGCCGACGGCGAATATGAAAAACTGGAAAGCCTGGACGGGCCCCAGCGTGAAGTCATCATCCATAATGGCAAGGTTTGGGGCCTCATCGACAATAAAATGGTGCCGCTTGGCAGCAAGTACGTGCGCGCCAGCTTCCCATCCTTGTTGCCGGAACAATTAGCCGCATTGAGGGCAAACTATACGGCCAAGCTGCTTGGAGTGCAGCGGGTAGCGGGATACAACGCACAGGTGATCCTGTTCAGACCCCAGGACAATCTTCGCTACTCGCATGAATTGTGGGTACACACCGATTCGGGCTTGTTGTTGAAGGCCGCCGTGCTGGGAGACAACAACAAAGTGGCAGAACAATATGCGTTTACCCAATTGCAAATAGGCGGCAATATCGATCTTTCATGGATCAAGGAATGCGATTCGGCAGAGGCACAGGAAAATAGAACACCTGAAGCCTCCCAGGATATCAAACCGATAAAAAGCGGATGGGTAGCGGATATGCTGCCGTCCGGTTTCAAGAAGACGCTGGAGATCGAGCGGCAGATGCATGGCAGGCATTCGCCTGTGACCCAGATGGTCTATTCCGATGGTTTAAGCTCGATTTCAATATTCATCGAGCCGAACGACGGCGGCGATCAGGATGACGATGATGGTTTGTCCAGTCGCGGCGCGGTCAATTTGTATCACAAGGTGCTGGATAACGAGATGATCACTGTGGTCGGCGAAGTTCCACCGCGCACCGTGATACAGGTGCTTGATTCCGTCCGCTACAACGGCAAATAATTATGCTGGAGACGCGTGCCGTAATTGTTCGGACTGAAGGCCAATACGCATTTGTCCGGGCCAGCCAGGCCAGCGGCTGCGAGCGATGCGATGGCAAGGGTTGCGGGGCGGGCAAACTGTCCCAGATGTTTTGCAGCACCCCCCGGCAGTTCCAGGTGGAAAATCCAATAGAAGCAGTTGTCGGAGAAGAGGTGGTGATATCCGTCGCCGAGGGTTCGATCCTGCGCGGGATCGGATTGATATATCTGTTGCCGTTGCTGCTGTTGGTAACCGGTGCGATGCTCGGGGGTCACTGGGCAAAGCTGCCCGCACAAAGCGACGGATATGCTGCGGCGGGCGCGCTGCTTGGTTTGGCAGCCGGTTTCGCTGCCGCCAAATTGATATCTTCGCGCCAGCACGGACAACATTCCGGGGCCTTTGTCGCCCGGCGGTGGCGAGAAGAATAGTTGGAAGGCAACAAGGGCAAGGTTCCGGGAAACCCCGGGCCTTGTGTCTTGGTGCCTGGTTCTGATGGAAGGGGGATATATGCTGAAGAAATTTGCGAACCTGTCATTTTTGCTCTTCTGGGCGACGTTGACCTTTGGCGTCACCGGCAACACATTGGCGCACGGCAAGGAACTGCCCGATTTTACCGATCTGGTGGAAAAGCAGGGCGCCGCGGTCGTCAATATCAGTACCACGCAGATCATCCAGGGCGTGCAGGGAATGCCCAATATTCCCGAAAGCGACCCTTTCTATGAATTTTTCCGCCGTTTCGCACCCCAGATGCCGCGCGAGCGGGAGTCGCAATCACTAGGATCGGGCTTTATCATCAGTTCCGATGGCTACATCATGACCAACGCGCATGTGGTGGATCATGCCGACAAGATCACGGTGCGTCTGACGGACAAGCGCGAGTTCAGCGCCAAGGTCATCGGGGTCGATAACAGAACCGATGTCGCATTGCTCAAGATCGACGCGAAAGGCCTGCCGGCGGTAAAAGTCGGCGATCCGAACAGGCTCAAGGTGGGCGAATGGGTGGTGGCGATCGGTTCGCCGTTCGGCTTTGACAATAGCGTAACCGCCGGTATTGTCAGTGCCAAGGGCCGATCCCTGCCGCAGGATAATCTGGTGCCGTTCATACAGACGGACGTGGCGATCAATCCAGGCAACTCGGGCGGCCCGCTGTTCAATATGGACGAGGAAGTGGTCGGCATAAACTCGCAAATCTACACCCGGTCCGGCGGCTCGATGGGGTTGTCCTTCGCGATCCCGATCGATGTGGCCATGCAGGTTGCCGACCAGTTGCGCAGCAGCGGCAAGGTCACGCGTGGGCGTATCGGTGTGACGATACAGGAATTGAACCGCCAGCTGGCAGAATCGTTCGGCTTGAGCAGCCCCGATGGGGCGCTGGTCAGCAACGTGGAAAAGAATGGCCCCGCCGACAAGGCGGGCATACAGGCAAGCGACGTGATCCTCGAGTTTGACGGCAAGCCGGTGAACGATGCCACGGATTTGCCGCGCATGGTGGCGGTGGTCAAGCCGGGCACCAGGGTTCCCGTCAAGTTGTGGCGCAAGGGAAAAGTCAGCCGGGTCAATGTCGTGGTCGCGGAAATGCCGGATGACAGCACGATCGCGAAAGCGGCCGGGAAGCCTTCCGACATTTCGGGCGAGATGATTTCGCGCATGGGTATTTCCGCCAGCGAACTGAGTCCCGATCAACTCCAGCAACTGCAAATCAGCGGCGGTTTGCTGGTCGAGGACGTGACCGGTTCTTCCGCCCTGGCCGCGGGGCTGCAGCCGGGCGATGTGCTGCTTGCGCTCGGCAATGTGCAAATTCGTTCGTTGGCGCAATTGAACGGATTGCTCAAGCAGGTTCCCAAGGGCCACAATGTTGCATTGCTGGTTCGGAGAGGCGATAACGCGAGCTATATCGCGATCAAGCTGGACGAGAAGTAATTTCGGCTCTGCGTGTCCCGCCCAAATCGGCTAGAATCCGTCCCTTTGAATTTGGGCGCAATACGAAATCGCCGATTCAGGCGGGATTTTAATTTTGGACGCTATGCAGCATATCCGTAATTTTTCCATCATCGCCCACATCGACCATGGCAAGTCCACTTTAGCTGATCGCATCATTCAACTATGCGGCGGTTTGTCCGACCGTGAGATGGAAGCGCAGGTGCTCGACTCGATGGATCTGGAACGCGAGCGCGGCATCACCATCAAGGCACAGACCGCCACGCTGAGCTACAGGGCGCGGGATGGGCAAGTATATAACCTCAACCTGATCGACACCCCCGGGCATGTGGACTTTTCCTATGAGGTGTCGCGCTCGCTGTCGGCTTGCGAGGGCGCCTTGCTCGTGGTGGATGCCTCCCAGGGCGTCGAGGCGCAGACCGTGGCGAATTGTTACACCGCGCTGGACTTGGGTGTCGAGGTGGTGCCGGTGCTGAACAAGATCGACTTGCCTTCCGCCGATCCGGAGAACGCGATCGAGGAGATCGAGGAAGTGATCGGCATCGATGCGCATGATGCGGTGCGCTGTTCCGCCAAGACCGGTGAAGGCGTGCAGGATGTCCTGGAAGCGCTGATCGTCAAGGTGCCCGCCCCAAAGGGCGACCCCGAGGCACCTTTGCAGGCGTTGATCATCGATTCGTGGTTCGACAATTACGTTGGCGTGGTGATGCTGGTGCGGGTGATGAATGGCACCATCAGGCCCAAGGAAAAGATACTGTTCATGGCCACCGGCGCCCAGCATCTGACCGAAAATATCGGTGTGTTCACGCCCAAGTCACAACCGCGATCGTCATTGAGTGCGGGACAGGTCGGATTCATCATTGCCGGCGTCAAGGAACTGAAATCCGCCAAGGTGGGCGATACGATCACGCATCTGGCCAAGCCGGCGCAGCAGGCGTTGCCCGGTTTCAAGGAAATTCAGCCGCAGGTGTTCGCCGGGCTGTTTCCGGTGGAATCGAACCAGTATGAAGCGCTGCGCGACTCGCTGGAAAAGCTCAAGCTGAACGATTCGGCGCTGCGCTTCGAACCGGAAGTGTCCCAGGCGCTGGGTTTCGGATTCCGTTGCGGCTTTCTGGGATTGCTCCACATGGAAATCGTGCAGGAACGGCTGGAGCGCGAGTTCGACATGGACCTCATCACCACCGCGCCGACCGTGATTTACGAGGTGGTGCAGCGCGATGGCAAGGTGCTGGTCGTGGACAATCCGGCCAAGATGCCCGATCCGTCAAAGATCGAGGAGATCCGCGAACCGATTGTCACGGTGAATCTGTATATGCCGTTGGAATATGTGGGCGCGGTGATCACGCTGTGCACCCAGAAGCGCGGGACGCAGATCAACATCAGCTATCACGGCAAGCAGGTGAATCTGGTCTACGAGATGCCGATGGCCGAGATCGTGCTGGATTTCTTCGACAAGCTGAAATCGGTATCGCGCGGCTACGCGTCCATGGATTACGAGTTCAAGGAATACCGGGCGGCGGATGTGGTCAAAGTGGACATGCTGATCAACGGCGAGAAAGTGGACGCGCTTTCGGTGATCGTGCATCGAGCCAACAGCCAGCACCGCGGCCGTGAAGTGGCGTCTAAGATGCGTGAATTGATCCCCCGCCAGATGTATGATGTGGCGATACAGGCGACTATCGGATCGAACATCATCGCGCGCGAAAACGTCAAGGCGATGCGCAAGAATGTATTGGCCAAGTGTTATGGCGGGGACATATCGCGCAAGAAGAAATTGCTGGAAAAGCAGAAGGCCGGCAAGAAGCGCATGAAGCAGGTGGGCAGTGTGGAAATTCCGCAGGAAGCCTTTCTGGCGATCCTGCGCGTGGACGATTGATTGTGGAAAAGCGGATAGCTGCAGCCAACCCGAGCCCGCGGGAAAGAAGCCATTTATTCATTGGTGGCTTTTTCCAGCCATCGCGTGAACATGAGAGAACATGCAGAGCACGCATCAACTGTGTGATTTCTGCAGCTTGAATTTTGGTCTATAGGAGAAGTAATGGATTTCGCACTGATAATGTTCGTGTTGCTGGTGGTGACCGGCGCCATCTGGGTGCTGGACCGTTTCGCCCTGGCTGCCAGGCGCGGCAGCGGCGTCGCCGAACCGTGGTGGGTGGAGTATGCCAAGAGCTTCTTCCCTGTCATCCTGGTGGTATTTTTCATTCGATCGTTTTTGATCGAACCGTTCAAGATCCCCTCCGGATCGATGATCCCGACCCTGCATGTCGGCGACTTTATTTTGGTGAACAAATTCACCTATGGCATACGGCTGCCCGTCGTCGACAAAAAGATCATCCATCTGAACAATCCGCAGCGCGGCGACGTGATGGTCTTTCGCTATCCGGAAGATCCCTCGGTGGATTACATCAAGCGCGTGGTCGGGCTTCCCGGCGACACCGTCGAATATCGCAACAAGATATTGACGATCAATGGCGTGTTGCAGCCGCAGCAGGCGGATGGGGAATATAATTACGTCGAGGAGGGACTGAACTTCGTGCACACCGAAAAGCGTATCGAGACCCTGGGAACTCGCAAGCATCCCTTGCTGATCAATCCTGATATGCCGACGGTGCGTCTGAACGCGGTTGCCGACTTTAGCGGGCGCGAGAACTGCACTTATGATACGGATTTGGTGCGCTGCAAGGTACCCCAGGGAGAATACTTCATGATGGGTGACAATCGCGACAACAGCCGTGACAGCCGCTATTGGGGTTTTGTCCCGGACAACGCGATCGTCGGCAAGGCATTTTTTATCTGGATGAATTTTTCTGATTTGAAGCGTACCGGCATGTCGGTCAACTGAACCATGGGGGAAAACATGAATACAGCAATGCCAGTTCAACAACGGGGTCTGAGTTTTGGCGGGTTTATTTTCGGCGCTTTCTTGCTGGTGATATGCGCCATTTTCGGGTTCAGGCTGATTCCCGCCTATATCCAGGATGCGACAATCAACAATACCTTCAAGGAAATTGCGCAGGACCCGAACATGCAGAATGCCACCCCGCACGACATCAAGGAGTCGTTTGACAGGCATTCTTCGATTGACAACATTACCGCGATCAATTCAAGCAATATCGATATTTCCAGCGATGGCGGGACACCGGTGTTGAGCGCCAGTTACACCGTCAAGATACCCGTGGCCGGCAACATCAGCCTGCTTCTCGAGTTCAACCCCAGCAGTGCCGGCAAATAAGGCAGACAGCAAGGCGCGCGAATCCATGCCCGGCGGTGCGCTGGACAAGAAGTTCGGCCACGTGTTCCGCCAGCCTCAGTTGCTGCAGCGCGCACTGACACACCGCAGCTATTCGCCGGATCACAATGAACGCCTGGAGTTCCTGGGCGACAGCATCCTGGGCTGCGTGATCGCCAAATACCTGTACAGCAATTATCCCCAGCTGAGCGAAGGCGAGTTGTCGCGGTTGCGCTCCAACCTGGTCCGGGAAGAAACGCTCGCGACGCTTGCCCGGCAGATCGATCTCGGCAGCCATTTGAGGCTGGGCGAGGGCGAACTCAAGAGCGGCGGATTTCGTCGTCCATCGATACTGGCAGACGCCATGGAGGCTCTGTTCGGCGCAGTCTTGCTGGATTCTGGTTTTGATGAGGCGGAAGAGGCTGTGCTGAATCTGTATGTGCCCTATATCGAAACGATCGATGTGCAGATGCAGGGCAAGGACGCGAAGACCCTGCTGCAGGAATATCTGCAGGGAAGACGGCTGCCGTTGCCGACGTACTCCGTCGTTGCGACGCAGGGCGAAGCCCATGAACAATCCTTTCAGGTGGAATGCGCGATCCCCTCATTGAAAATTACCGCACGCGGTACCGGAACCAGCCGGCGCAATGCGGAACAGCAGGCCGCGCGAGCCGCCTGCCAACAACTGCCGCGCTCGACATGACGGCACAACAATCCGAGGGATTCCGCAGCGGCTATATCGCGATCGTCGGCCGTCCCAATGTGGGCAAATCCACGCTGCTCAACCATCTGATCGGCCAGAAGATCAGCATCACCTCGCGCAAGGCGCAGACCACACGGCATCGTATCCATGGCATATACACCGATGAGCACAGCCAGTTCGTGTTCGTCGACACGCCCGGCTTCCAGACAAAGCATCTCAACGCGCTGAACCGCGGCATGAATCGCGTGGTGACCAGCAGCCTGCGCGACGTACAGGTGGTCATGTTCGTGCTGGAAGCCCTGCGCTACGACGAGCGCGACCGGGAAGTGCTTAAGCTGCTCCCAGACAACCGGCCGGTATTGCTGGTGATCAACAAGATCGACGAGGTGGCGGACAAGGGCCAACTGTTCGCATTCGCCGAACGGGTTGCGCAGGATTTCAGGTTTGCGGCGATCGTGCCGGTCAGCGCCAAGCTCGGCAGCAAGCTCGAAGAACTGCGGGATGCGATACGCACCCATCTCCCGGCAGGCGAAATGATCTACGACAAGGACGATATCACCGACCGCAGTGAGCGTTTCCTGGCGGCGGAGATGTTGCGCGAAAAGATATTCCGCTTCACCGGGGACGAGCTGCCCTACTCGACCAGCGTGGTGATCGAGCAATTCAAGCTGGAGGGCCCCCAGGATCAGCCCAGGCTGCGCCGCATCCATGCCGCGATCCTGGTGGACCGGGAAGCGCACAAGGCAATACTGATCGGCAAAAAGGGCGAGAAGCTCAAGGAGATCGCGACCCAGGCAAGGCTGGACATGGAAAAGCTGTTCGGCGGCAAGGTGTTCCTTGAGGTGTTCGTCAAATTGCGCAGCGGCTGGGCGGATGACGAGCGCGTGTTGCGCAGCCTCGGATACGAATAGCGGAGTCACGCATGACTGCAGCAAACCGCAGCAAGCATCAGGATGAACCGGCTTTTGTCCTGCACAGCTACCCGTTCCGCGAAACCAGCCTCATCATCGAGGTATACAGCCGGCACCATGGGCGGCTGGCGATCGTGGCGCGCGGCGCACGCCGTCCCAGGTCAACCCTGCGCGGCGTGCTGATGAGTTTCCAGCCATTGCTGTTAAGCTGGTTCGGCAAGGGTGAAGTGCGCACCCTGCACAGCGCGGAGTGGCAGGGCGGTCAGCCCTACCTGCAGGGCACGGCGCTGATGTGCGGGTTCTACCTGAACGAGTTGCTGCTGAACCTGCTGGCGCGCGACGACCCGCATGCGCAATTGTTCGATTACTACCGCGCCACACTGTACCGCCTTGCACACGAAACCGACCATGCCGCGACGCTGCGCTGCTTCGAAAAGCACCTGCTCCAGGAACTGGGCTATGCGCTGGTGCTGGATCGCGAGGCCGGCAGCGACCGGCCGATTCAGCCCGAACTCTGCTATCGTTATGCCGTGGAACAGGGCCCGGTCCCCGCTGACAGCGGGCCGGATGACAGGGACGATGGCGGCAGCGGATTTCCGGTCTCCGGCAAGACACTGCTGGACATGGCGGCGGACGAGTATGGCGATCCGGCCACCGCGCAGCAGAGCAAACAACTGATGCGCATATTGCTCAACCACCATCTCGGCGGCAAGATGTTGCATACCCGGGAACTGATTAAGGAGTTGCAGAAACTATGATCAAATTGGGACTGAATATCGACCACGTCGCGACGCTGCGCCAAGTGCGCGGTGCGCGTTACCCCAATGTGGTGCGCGCCGCGTTGCTGGCCGAATCCGCCGGCGTCGATGCGATCACCCTGCATCTGCGCGAAGACCGCCGCCACATTCAGGACCGCGACGTGGAAGTGCTGCGCGACATGTTGCAGACGCGCATGAACCTGGAAAGCGCGGTCACCGACCAGATGATCGCCATCGCGCTGCGCATCAGGCCGCATGACCTGTGCCTGGTGCCCGAGCGCCGCGAGGAACTGACCACCGAGGGCGGACTGGACGTGGTGCGCTATTTTGACACCATCAAGGCGGCCTGCGCGCGCTGCGAAGATGCAGGCATCCGCGTGTCCCTGTTCATCGACCCGGATGCAAAGCAGATCGATGCGGCGCGCCGCACCGGTGCGCCGGTGGTGGAATTGCACACCGGCAAATATGCCGATGCGGACAGCGTGCCGCAACAGGAGCACGAACTGCAGCGCATCCGCAGCGCGGCGGAACATGCCCATACTCTCGGATTGCAGGTGAATGCCGGGCACGGGCTGAATTACCACAACGTGCAACCGGTCGTCGCGATACCCCATCTGGTCGAACTCAACATCGGCCATGCGATCATCGCCGAGTCGCTGTTCATCGGGCTGGAAGCTGCGGTCAGAAAAATGAAAGCGCTGCTGGCGGGACAACAGTGATCTTCGGCATCGGCACGGACATCGTCGAACTGGCGCGCTTCGAAATGATGCTTGCGCGCCATGGCGAGCGCCTTGCCGGGCATATGCTGAGCGAGGGCGAATTGCCGGAATTCCGCGCCCACGCCCACCCCGCACGCCTGATCGCGAAACGCTTCGCTGCCAAGGAAGCATTCGCCAAGGCCGTCGGCAGCGGGCTGCGCGCCCCGGTCAGTCTGCGCCGCATCAGCATCATCCATGACCGTCTCGGCAAGCCGGTGCTGCAATTCGACGGCGTGTTGAGCGCGTATCTGGCGCGGCTGGGCATCACAGGCCATCACCTTTCCATCAGCGACGAGCGCAACATGGCCGTCGCGTTCGTGGTGCTCGAGGGCGGTTGACCTTTACATTCGTTCAGCGACAGGTTCGGTCTGGTGCAATGCGCGACGTTGCGCGGCCGGGTCAGTCTGCAACGCGTTTGCTATACGCATGGAAGACCTCGTCCCTGACCCAACCGAGCGACTCATACAGGGATTGCGCCGACAAATTCGTCTTGGCGGTGGTGAGCTCCATGCGCGCAAAGCCGTTCTGCGCGGCATAACGTTCGGCCGCCAGCAACAGTGCCTTGCCTGCGCCGCACCGTCGTGTTTCCGGCAGAACAAACAGATCATAGAGCGCGATGATCGGCTTGGCCTCGATCTAGCAGAAGGTCAGGTAAAGCTGGCAAAAGCCCAGCATTTTTTGATTCGCATCCATCGCCAGCAGAATTACGGATTCGTCCATTTGCAGGCGGTCGCGGATGAACTTCACCGTCAGGGGCAGATCGGCAGGCTGCCGGTAGAACTGGCGATAGGCATCGAACAGCGCTGCGACAGCTTCGGCATCGGCCAGGGTGGCGATTCTGGTTTGGAGGGCGGTCGCAATCGGTTGCATATCGGGGTTCCCCGCATAAGGGGCAAGTGGAGGATGACTGATCTTAGCGCATCATCGGATCACTGACCGGAATGAATCACTTCTCCGGCGCGAGCCCGAAGAAGCGCGCCGCCTTTTCGGCCAGACTGATACCCTCGGCTTTTTGTATTGCGGCACCGATGTGTTCGAGGTTGTGGTCGGTGTCCGGCAGCCAGTCGATGAGGTACGTTCCGCCCGACCGTTCGAACATCGATTTGGAGTTTGCCTCGGATTTGTAATCGATATGGGTCACCCCTTTGCTGCCCTTGCCGCCGCCGGGCGGGACGTTCGCGTCGTTCATGCCGTGGATGGCGAGTATGGTTCGTCCCCGCGCGGCGGGACATGAATCCACCTCCGCCATCAGGCTTCCGGCAAGCGAGATCGCCGATCGATACAAACCGGTTTCGCACATCAGCGTCTGTGTCATCATCGCACCGTTGGAATGGCCGATACCAAGAACCCGGTTCGGCTCGATGCCGTATTTCCGGGCAAGATAATGCACCGCACCGGTGATATAGCCGACATCATCCACCCTGGTCCTGTAGGGTTCGCCGCAACACCCGTTCCCCGCGTTCCATGCCTTCATCTTGCCCGGCAGTATGGCCCCGGCATCCGAGCCGTTCAGGTACGCGACGATGAAGCCGTTCCGTTCGCAACGCCGTCCATTTTCAGGTGGTCCTGGATGAACTGCGCATTGCCTCCACCCCCGTGCAGCGCAACGACCATCCCGCGCTGCCCCTGCGGCGGGAGTCGCGACGGCACATAAAGGATCATGTCGCGCCCGTCGAAACGGTCCTGGAGCACATTTTGGGTATGTGCGCCCAGATCTTCCTCGCTGACCCTGAGCGCATCGTTTTCCCGCTTGTTTGCCCTCATCTCCCTGAAGGCCTGCAGGCGGCTGCCGAAACCATTTGCGTCATCGGCGTACGCGACAGGCATGGCGGCAAGCCCGGCAACCATGGCAGCACTGCAAAGGGCGACGCGAAGCGCCTTGAAGAAAGCCAGACCTTCCGGCCGGCCAGATCGCATCAGCATTCAGCGGTCCCTTTTCAGCACGACGTGGGTGGCCTGTTGCGTGGTCACATGTTCCGTGTACCTGTAGCCCAGCCCCAGCATATCGATACCGTCGAACAGGCTTTCCCCCGAGCCAAGCAGAATGGGGGCGATGGCGAGGTGCAACTCGTCCACTATTGATCCGGTCACTTTTATCCGTGAATCATGCTGCATATCTTACGCGTGAATCCTGGAAGTATTTTTTGACACGTTCCGGTGATTTTTCCAGCATCTGCATATGTTCGGTTGCTGCGGCTTTCAGCTTGACCTTGGTGCGTACCGGAACCTTGGTGGAGATGGCATGCTTCAAATCGGCATTCAGCCGTTCTTCCGGATTCAGCTCGGGGCTGTAGCTGGGCAAATAGAACAACTCAATTTCATCCTTACGCTCTTCCGCCCATTTCTTAACCGGCTTGCTGTGATGCACTCGCAAGTTATCGAGAATCAGAAACACTTTTTTGTCCGCATCCTTGATCAGTGCTTCCAGAAACTCGATCAGTTTGTCCGAGTTGAACGCCTCATCAATAATCATCCAGCTTGTCTTGCCCTGATTAGTGACGGTGGCGATCATAGAAAGTTTCTGGCGTGTGCCGCCTACCGCGAAGGTCACAGGGGTCTTGCCAATCGGTGCGTAACTTCGACCGCGCACATCGGTGTTCACCACCGCCGTCTCGTCGCCCCAGTGAATCTCGGCACCCTCTGTCTTGGCGCGCTGCTCAATGTCCGGGTACTCGTTGTCCAGCCAGCTCTTCACTGCTTCCGGGCGTTGCTCATAAGCCCTTTTGATCGGCTTTTGCGGAGTCAATCCCCAGCGCTTGAGGTAGTTGCCTACACCCCTCACTGATAGCTTGATTCCGCATTCGCGTTCAATCAACTGCATGACGGCAGCGCGGTTCCATAGCGCAAATTCCATCTTCAGTTGTTCTGGTCGCTTGTCGCAGATGATTTGTCGAACCGTCGCTTCTTGCGCTTCGCTCAACACGCGACCGCTGCCTGGCTTCTTGCCACGCGCTTCAGGTTTGAGTCCCGATGCACCTGCTTCCAAATATCGTTTGATCGCAGCGTTCACCGCATACCAACTGAGTCCACTGTGCTCAACGATTTGCATCACCGGCATTCCCTTACGGTGCAAGCGTATAACTTGCTTGCGCCTTTCGTGAAGTGCCTCCCTTGTTTGTCTTCTCGCGTCTTCTTTTTCCATACGGAATGAGACATATCGATATCAATAAAGTTCACGGATAATACGTGCCGAGTCTATAGGCCGGCGCGCAAATATTCCCGTATCGTTGCAACGCCGCCGCCGAGCCGGACGTCCTGCCCATTGGCCGCGGCGGTGGCGCGCTTCAGTGCGCCGTGTATCCCGTCGGTGACGAAGTGGAACGTGGTGCCGCCATTCATCGCGATCGAGTCGCGGGCGTGGTGGGTCAGGATGAATACTGGGGTGTGATACGGCGGGGTGTCGCCCCACCAGCCCTGCCAGTTGTTGTCGGGCCAGGGGCCGCGCACCGGGCCGAACATGTTGCGGCCCATGATCCATGCGCCGATGTTGCTGAACCCGCGTGCGGCGAATTCATCGTCGACACCGGTCATGCCGCCATCGTTGCCGAACATCCGCTGGAACGTCCGGGTGGGGAAGGCCCATTCGTGCAGCGCCAGGCCGCCGACGCCAAGCGGATTATCCAGGTCCTGATCCGGGCCGGCGCCGTAGCCGTCCAGCGATATCGAAAAACTCTGCACACGAAGCCTGGGCACTGCCTTCTCCTTTTTCTGCGTCATCCATTTATTATGCTGACCTATCCTTGATTCAGGCGTCAATCGCCTACCCGGAGACCTCGGCTTCGAGAAAGACGCGGCAGACCCTTTTCGGTGGTGCACGGAGTATCCGGCGCAGCCGGACGGTGTTTGCGGTCATGATGACACCTGCTTTCGTTCAACGTTGTGGGCTCATTGCTGCCGCAGCGCGGCAGATCGTCAGCCGGCGGCTGCCAGCTCGGCCGAGCGATCCCAGATATTCGGCGTCACGTCTTTTGAATATCCGGAGATAAAGATCCTGCTGCGGCCGGTATCCGGATCATAGACATGGCGGCTTACCGCACCGATGTTCGCGCCGTAGACGTGAATGCTGACCGATGGGCGATCCGCGAGGGCGTTTGACACCCTGTGGATATCCCCGACGCGCGGCGATACCCGGTCGATGCTGCCGGCGGGCAGGTGATGCGAGCCTGTCCGGCGCAGGCGGCCCGCTGCGCGGTCCACTTCGAATTCCTCGCAGGTCTCGGCGCCGCGCAGGATGCCGACCATGCCCCACACCGTGTGGTCATGTACCGGAGTGGTCTGTCCGGGCTCCCATACGAAACTCACGATGGAAAAGCGCTCCATCGGGTCGCAATACAGCAGGTACTGCTGATAGCGTTCCGGACTCGGTTGGGCAAACTCGTCGGGCAGCCAGTCATCGTGGCTGATGAGCGCGGACAGAAGCTTTCCCCCGTCGGCGAATATGCGCTCCTCATCGTCGCGGTGTCGCTCTGCCAGCCGTGTAAAGGACTGGATGAAGTTTCGCAACCTGGCTATGTTTGTCATTGCTGACTCTCCTTCACAATGCATGCACGCATATTAGTCCATCTGCGCACTGTTGTTGACGGTTCAGTTTGAGCGCTTGCGGGCATCCCTCTCGCCTCCGGGGGTGGTGCGCATGCTCAAGGCGTCGCGAATGAATGCCAGCCATGTTTCGTTGGGAACCCAAACCGCCCGCATCGGATGCGATGCATCGTCCTCGCGATCGCCCAGGCGCAGCCTGCGGTAGAGATAGACAAAGGCAGACACGCGCATGTTCCTGGCGCAATGCACCCGGATCTTGCGGCCCTCAAAAGCCTTCAGCGTGCCGAAGAACTCCTCCAGCCGATGAAGCCCGGGCCGTTCCCATTCCACCGGGATGTGAATGTACGCCATGCCTTGCCGTGTAACCAGCTCGGCCTCTCCGGGCAGCGCGTTCGATTAAGTCGGGAGCGCCAGGTTGATCACCGCCTCGATCCCCAGAGCGGTGAGGCCCGCGATGTCCTTCTCGGACAGTTGGCCGGAGGTCCAGAGCCAGTCGAATACCTGATGTGTGTTTTCAGCGTCCATGAAAACTCCAGCGTCGAAATTCGGATAGTGGAACGTGCTGCCGGTCAGCTGCTGCCGATAGTCGCACGCGGCCGGGGCGAAAGGTCAGGCGCCATGCGGTGCCGGCTCGACGACGACGGCAGTGCCGTAGCACAGGACCTCCGTCAGGCCGGCCATCACCTCGGTGGCGTCGTAGCGCATGCAAATCACGGCATTCGCGCCCTGCTGGCGCGCATGCTCGCACATCAGCCGATACGTTTCGGACCGGGCCTGCTCGCACAGGTTGGCATAGATCGTGATCTTGCCGCCGAACAGCGATTGCAGTCCGCCGAAGAAGTTGCCCACTATGGATCGCGAGCGCACCGTGATGCCGCGAACCACGCCGATGTTGCGAACGATCTTGTAGCCCGGCAATGCGAGGGCGGTTGTGACCATCGAGTCTTGCATGGATGCTCCCTTGAGGTGGCTAACGCTTGAAATGAGCGGACGCCGGGTCGGCGGGATTCCGCTCGATGGAAAGGTTGGACACGCGCATCGGTGATCGCTCAGGTGTGGATCAGTCGGCCACCGCCGAATGACCAGTCTTCCCAGCCCGTTTCCTTTAGGCAGCCCATGACGTTCTCCGGGTCGAATCCGGCCTGCGAGAGCCTGCCCATCAGGTCCTCGAGCAGCTTCTTCTTCACTTTCACGCTCCTGCCCACCGACCAGAGGATCTCGATGAGCACGAAGTCGTTGTTCCGTTCCGACTGGAGATCAGGGTAGCGCGGGTCAAGGCGGGTCTGGATGACAGCACGTTGTAGAAAACTCATTTGTGTGCGATGGGCTTCTCGGTGAACAGATAGTCCTTCAGTTCTTTCGAAAACGTCGGGTCCTTGCGCCGGATCCACTCCAGAACCATGGCAGCATGTTCCTTTTCCTCGTCGCGATTGTGCGCAAGAATGGCCTTGAGTTCCTTGTCCTTGCACACATCCGCGCGCTGGTTGTACCAATCGACAGCTTCCAGTTCCTCCATCAGGGAAACGATCGGCTGTGCATGTCCCGCGTTTCATCGGACAGTTCTTCAACCGGTTCGTGGTAGCCGACACTGGACATATTTTTCTCCTTTTAACGGTTGGGCAACGGTGGTGAAGCATAACGCAAAACCGGGGGATATGCGCCTTCGTGCAGCGTCCTTGCCACTGCTTTCCGCGACATATCAAGGCCGGCGGAGATACTCGTCAAAGTGAACACGGCGCCTTGATGATTCTTAACGCGGTTGCCACAGGGCGCGCGGCAACGTTTCACGCGCCTGTGTTGACCGCGTGGGCGGATCCAGCCAGTGATCTGCCATTGCGTTGAGGCTATTTTTTTGGCGTATAGCTGAATTTCTGGCCGCCGACGCTGGCCTCGTACATCAACCCGCCTTTCGCGACCGTGAAAATAGCCATGCCATGGTAGTAGCTGCCCGTGGTATCGGCGTCATGCTGTCCGCCGCTTGCGCCGGCGGAAGAACCGGCGGTCGTCGCTTGTGCCGAAGCACCGGCTGTGATCGCGACCGCTGATGCCTGCGCGCCGAACTCGAAATTGCCGCCGGTGAATTCGTCGAACGCGCGTTTGTCTTTGAAGAAAATGATTTGGCTGAATGCCTGCCCGCCCAGCTGGAAGCCCACGGTGATCTGGGTCATCGAGGTATCGCCCACGTAATTGCCTTCGGCGTACACCCGGCCGGAACCATGCGCGCCGCCAATGCCGAAGCCGGCTTTGCCGATCGTCGGAAACACGGCATACCCGTAGCTCGTCTTGAAAAACTGGCTGCTTTCACCGGCCTCGCGGAACACTTTGATCGTATCCGCGTATTCATCGGCTAGGGCTTGGGCGGCGGGTAAAATCAATAACGAGATGACGAGCAGTCTGCGCAGTAGTTTGTACATGGTTGATCCCTCCATCGGCTGAACAATGTAATGGTGCAATGTGCGTGTCCAGAATATATCAATGCCGCTTTACCCACAACTTCCTGGATTATGTCGGCCAACCGGAATGTTGTCTTGTTGGCCGCATTCCTGGCGACTGCCGGATTCCTTCAACTTTCTCGTAACCGCTCCTTATGAGTTTTACGGCGAATGCGGGATAATGCCGGCGTGCGGCACTGCGAACGAACGGTGGGAGACTCTGCAATTTGAAGGACACCGCGCGTTTGTGGCGTCCTGCACGAACAGCAGGCTAGCCATTCGTGAAAGATGATGCTGGATGCGGAAACGCACCATCGCCATAGGCACGAATAACCTGTGAAATGACAACTTGATACCCGTTAAGCCATTTGGACTGGGCGGCCTTTGCTTCCAAATGCATGGGATATTTAACAAGCTCTTGCAGACCTTCCATCGTTTCCCAATAGTACACATTTGCAATGCGACCAGTCTTGGGATTCTCCCACCCCTCTTCACCGAGGTAGCCAACAGACTGTTTTGCAATTTCAGTGATGGCATGGTCGAGTTTGTAAAACTCTTCGTCGTACTGCTTTTTATCAAAGATGAATGTTGCCGAATACATGTGAGATTCCTTAATTTATGGCTAACGCTGGAGTTGACTGGGGCGCGGTACGCGCGTCCGCTTGAACGAATTGTCAGCCCCGACAGTTGCGCTAATCCGGCTCCACAGCCGACATATATTGATTATCGTCGACTTTCTCCAGCCAGTTCACCGGGGTTCCGTCGAGCCACTCCTGCACAGCGATGTGGCTCATGCTGGTGGTGTCCGTCGCGCCATGCCAATGCTTCTTGCCGCAATTGCAGAACACCACGTCGCCTGCACGGATCTCTTTCTTTGGCCCGCCCCAGCACTGTGTCCAGCCGCAGCCCGCCGTGACAATCAGGTGTTGCCCCAGAGGATGGGTATGCCAGGCAGACCGGCCACCCGGTTCAAATGTCACCAGTGCCGCCGAAGTGCGGGTAGGTTCCGTTGGGTCAAACAACGGGTCAATTCTGACGTTCCCGGTGAAATAGTCTTCGGGCCCTTTCACAGAAGGCCTGGAGCCTACCCGATAAATTTTCATATCCATCTTGATCTCCTTTGAGTGTCAAAAGCGACAATTCGCTTGGGCCTTCTGACGAAGCGGGTATGGCGTCGGACCGGATGTGGGTGTGGTGCCATGGCAAATCGCCTAGGGGTGCTTCAGGAATCTGAAATAGAAGGCTGCAAACACCAGGGCAATGCCGATGTTGATCATCAGCCGTTCCCAGAATCGATTCCTGAAGAACAATAAATCCACACTAACGATAACGGCAATCATCACCGCAACGTAAAGCGCAACAGACAATTTCCATGTCATTACTAGCTCCCGTTCAAATATATCAACAGCTGAGCGTGAGCACGGCGAAGTGGACGCAACAGGTGATAAGAGCGCACATGCTTATGAGTACGACGCTGAGCATTGTATGCGACTTCAGCTCGACGGGAGCCCAGGCATGCAGCCCGACTCCGAGCACGACCATCGCCGGTGCGATGCCAAGAATCAGGAGTTCCATCGCCGTAAACCACGGATTCTGGATCGGTAGCCCCGGCGATGGGAGCGTGAGTAGTCCGATGCCAAGCACGATCGCGTAGGCACCGCATAGGACTGCCACAGCGTTTCCGGCAAGCGCGCCGATGCGGAGGTTCAACGCTACATTGGAACTGGGCATCGATTTGGCGCAACGCTGTTCTTTGCGGCCTAACGAGGTTGTAGAAAAAGTCTTTTCATACCCGCATCGTGCCGTGAACCAAACCAAATATCAAGGTCGAAGTTAGAGGTGATATTTTGGAGAACTTAATGGCGCGCTATAAACACATCGACACCAGTCCTCGCTTTCTCGCTGTTGACCTGCAACGGCAACTCCTACCCGGCACATTCGAATACGCTTTGAATCACCTGGTCGACCACGAGCTCGATCTTTCCCGCTTCGATGCCCGCTTCAACAATGACGACACAGGTGCGCCAGCGTTACCACCTGCCATGCTGCTCAAGGTTGTCCTGTTTGCCTACAGCCAAGGCATCGTCAGCAGCCGCAACATCGAGCGTGCCTGCCGCGAACACGTCACCTTCATCGCCCTGTCCGGAGACAGCCAGCCACACTTCACTACCATCGCCGAATTTGTTTCATCCCTTGGCGACAACATCGCACACCTCTTCAGCCAGATACTCTTCATCTGCGACCGTCAGGGTTTGATAGGGCGCGAGATGTTCGCCATCGATGGCGTGAAGCTACCCAGCAACGCCTCCAAAGCCCGGAGCGGCACACGTGCCGACTTTGAACGTCAGGCGGGCAAACTGGAAACCGCTGCTAAGGTTATGCTGGAACGGCATCGCGAAGCAGACCAGCGCGCCAATGAGCCTGACCTTCACGCCAGGGAAACCCAACGCATCACCCGCCTGCAAACCGATGCGGCGCAACTTCGAGAATGGCTCGCTGATCATCCCGAAGACCGCAAAGGCAGCAAAGGCGCGATCCGCAAGAGCAACCGCACCGACAACGAATCTGCGAAGATGGCGACCAGCAAAGGCGTTATACAAGGTTACACCGGCGTGGCCGCTGTTGATGCCCGCCACCAGATCATCGTCGAAGCCCAAGCACATGGCACCGGCAGCGAACAAGAATTGCTGATCCCCGTCGTGCAGGCGATGCAAGCCACACTCGCCGATGATACCCTCATCACTGCCGATGCCGGTTACCACAGCGAGGCCAATCTCAAGCAGCTTGCCGCGATGAAAGTTGATGCACTCATTGCAGACAACAACATGCGCAGTCGAGACGAACGCTTTGCCGAACAAGGTAAATACAAAGCACTCCCTGACCCACTGCATGACAAGGGTGGCAAACCCAAACAAGCAGCTCGCTACCAACCCAAAGACTTCGACTACGATCAGCAAGCAGGAACTTGTTTCTGTCCTGCGGGCAAGCAGCTTTATGGCGACGGCAGTGGCTGCACGATCAACGGTTATGCGGCAGTGAAGTTCAAAGGCGCACAACGCGACTGCATGCCATGCACACATCGAGATCGTTGTTTGCTAACGCCACAGAAGACCAAGACACGACAGGTGTCGTTCTTCCACGGCAAGGTAGATCAGGAGAGCTACACCGACCAGATGAAGCGGCGTATCGACAGCCCGGACGGCCGCGCACGTTATAGCAGGCGCTTTGCCACGGTGGAGCCCGTATTCGGCAACCTGCGGCACAACAAACAACTCAACCGCTTCACCCTCAGGGGACGAACCAAGGTTGATGCGCAGTGGAAGTTGTATTGCTTGGTGCACAACATCGAGAAATTAGCGCATCACGGCTATGCATAGTAGCAAAGGGGCATAACACCCCGAATATGCCCGCAGATTCGCGTCCCCAGCGATGCAATTTGCTCACACTCGCCGCAGTAAAAATCACAACCGATTGTTGAAGTTGAAACGGAAACGTTCAGGTGGGAAAAACTTGGCTGGAAAATCGTTGGAAAAGGGTTTTTCTACAGCGTCAACCGGGGAGCTAAGGGGCTGCGCACTTTTGCGCGGTCCCATTTGAGCGCAGGGTTAGGGCGCTCACGGTGGGGATTGGACCTTTTTGAGGGGCGGTGGGCCACCGCCATGTAGCTGAGACTGCGGATAGTCCAAGACCCAACGCTGCTCTGTATCGGGGTCGACGAGATAGATTTTCCAACCCGATTCATCAGTGCCCACACGCTTCAATCTTGCTGCGAGTTCCTCGGCAGCCTTTCCGTTGAATTCTATGGTGACCTTATTACCTGGGTTCATCGGTGCGGCATAACGAATGAAAGGGACTTCCCCGTCCCGAGGCTGCGGAGAAGTTTCCGCAAACGGCAACAAGTGCCAAGATGGAACCTCTGACATTTCATCAACACCACGAAAGGGGAAGTCCATGAACATTATCACCGTAGGAATCGATCTCGCCAAGAATGTTTTTGCCGTACACGGGGTCAATGATAGTGGCAAGCCTGCACTGGTCAAGCCAAAAGTTTCACGCGCAGACCTGTTGCCGCTGATTGCCAACTTGCCGCCGTGTCTGATCGGCATGGAAGCGTGTACGGGAGCGCACCACTGGGCAAGGCTGTTCCGGCAGCACGGCCACACCGTCAAACTGATGGCCCCCAAACTGGTTGCGCCTTATCGCATGAGTGGCAAGCGCGGCAAGAATGATGCAGCGGATGCCGCAGCCATCTGCGAAGCCGTCACCCGCCCAAGCATGCGCTTTGTTCCCATCAAGGAAGAGCACCAGCAGATTATCCTGACCCTGCACCGCACCCGGCAGGGGTTCGTCGAAGAACGCACCGCCAGCTACAACCGCCTGCGCGGCCTGATCGCCGAATTCGGCATCGTCCTGCCGCAGAAAGTCACCTGCCTGCGCCGCGAGATCGGCGCACACCTGGAAGACCTGCCCGGTTACGCCAACCTGTGTGTGGGCGACCTGCTATCGCACACCGCCGAACTCGATACCAAGATCGCCGAATACGACCGCGCCATCGCCCGGGCCGCGCGCGACGACGCACGCAGCAAACGCCTGATGCAACGTCCCGGCATCGGCCCCGTCACCGCCAGCGCGTTTGTGGCCAGCATCGGCAACGGCCACGACTTCAAGAACGGACGCCAGGTTGCGGCGTGGATCGGCCCAGTGCCTGGCCAATACAGCAGCGGCGGCAAGACCCGGCTGGGACGGATCACCAAGGCCGGAGACAGCTACCTGCGCAGCCTGCTCGTCATGGGTGCGCGAGCCGTGCTCAACAGTCTGGGCGACAAGCAGGATCGCTTCAGCCGCTGGGCCAGATCATTGTAGGAACGGCGCGGCTACTGGCGCGCGGTGATCGCCATTGCGGCCAAGAATGCGCGGCTGGCCTGGGCGGTATTGAAGTACGGCGAGGACTTTAAACTGGAGCCCGACGCGATCTGAACAAAAAACCAAAACCGTCTACCAGAGAAGAAACCTGAAAGGAATAGATGCGCCGCAAAGCGGCGACAAAGAATCACCGTGTACTGCCAGCGTTGATGTGAAGCGGGTTGGACCCGCGCCGGGAGAGCCTGATTAATTAACTGGGGAGCAGTTGAACCCGACTAACGATTGAGGTCCCGGCGCGCGTCTTTCATCAGGGTCCGGGCGATATGCCCAACATGACCGGTTGTAGTTTAGCAGTCCTTCACCTTCTTATACGATGCAAGCAGCGCGATTTGAAACGAAACAGAACAGGAAATAACGATGAACTAAAAAAACATCAACGGCACTTGCGAATTTGGGGAAGCCCTTGTAGGGGGAAGCCCTTGTAGGGGGAAGCCCTTGTAGGGGGAAGCCCTTGTAGGGGGAAGCCCTTGTAGAAAGTAGACACCCTAAAACGCGCCGGTAAAGGCGCCTTCGAGGTGTATAATCCGAGACATGCTCTGCAATGCCCCGTTTTTATACGAGATAAAATTATGGTACAACCTAATTTTTCCGATAAAAGCACCACGGCAAATCCCCCCAACTTGCTGGATCAAGTGCGCGACAAGCTGCGCGTAAAACAATATAGCATCCGCACCGAGCATACTTACGTGGACTGGATTAAACGCTATATCTTTTTTCACGGCAGGCGCCACCCGAAGGATCTGGAGGCGCGTGATCTGGAGGCGTTTCTGACCCATTTGGCGGTGGCGGGCAAGGTTTCCGCTTCGACGCAAAACCAGGCCAAGAGCGCGTTGCTGTTCCTCTACCGCGAGGTGCTCGAAATCAAATTGCCCTGGCTGGACAACGGCACGCAGGCCAAGGCGCCGAAACGCTTGCCCGTGGTGCTGACGGTAAGTGAAGTGCAGGCCGTGTTGTCGCGCTTGTCCGGCACGCACGCGTTGATCGCCTCGTTGCTGTATGGCGGCGGGATGCGCCTGATGGAGGCTGTGCGGCTGCGCGTGAAGGATGTGGAATTTGCGCGGCACGAGATCGTCGTGCGCGAGGGCAAGGGCTTTAAGGACAGGGTGACGATGTTGCCGGAGGCCGTGGTCGCGCCGCTCAAGGCGCATCTGGCCAAGGTAAAAGCCTTGCACGACGAGGACCTCGCACACGGTCACGCGAGGTGTACCTGCCTTTCGCGCCGGACAAGAAATATCCCAACGCCGGGCGCGATTGGGGCTGGCAGCACGTGTTCCCGTCCCGAATCTGTCGGTCGATCCGCGCTCGGGCAAGACGCGCCGCCATCATGTGGACGAGAAAGGTGTGCAGCGCGCGGTGAAGCAGGCGGTGCGCGATGCGGAGCTGACCAAGCCTGCCACGCCGCACACCCTGCGGCATTCCTTTGCGACCCACCCGCTGCAGGCCGGTTACGACATCCGCACGGTACAGGAGCTGCTCGGCCATTCGGATGTTTCCACCACGATGATTTACACTCACGTGCTGAACAAGGGCGGCAAGGGCGTGGTGAGCCCTTTGGACAGGTAACGGGTTTTAATCAACCAATCCTTTGGAGAGTTTATGGGTCTAGGACCGGTGATGCTGGATGTGCTGGGCAAGCGGCTGACTGCCGAGGATGAGGCGCGGCTGCTGCATCCGCTGGTCGGCGGGGTGATCCTGTTCGCGCGCAATTACGAATCGCCCGGCCAATTGGCGGAACTCACCGCCGCGATCCATGCGCTGCGCAGCCCGCCGCTGCTGATCGGGGTGGATCACGAGGGCGGCAGGGTGCAGCGCTTTCGCGAGGGCTTCGCGAAAATCCCGCCGATGCGCGAGCTCGGCAGGATCTGGGATGCGCATCCGCAGCGCGCCCGCCATCTGGCGCAGCAGACCGGCTACGTGCTGGCGGCGGAGTTGCGCGCCTGCGGCGTGGATTTCAGTTTCACGCCGGTGCTGGATGTGGACTACGGGCAGAGCAGCGTGATCGGCGACCGCGCGTTCCACGCCGATCCCCAGGCGATCGCGGACCTGGCGCACAGTCTGCTGCTCGGATTGAAGCAGGGCGGGATGCACTCGGTCGGCAAGCATTTTCCCGGCCACGGCTATGTGCAGGCCGATTCGCATCTGGACATCCCGGTCGACGAGCGTGATTTTGTCGATATCGAGATGTGCGACCTGGTTCCGTTCCGGCGAATGGTGGATTGCGGTCTGACCGCGGTGATGCCGGCCCACGTGATCTATCCGAAAGTGGACAGCCGCCCGGCAGGATTCTCGCCGGTCTGGCTGAAACGAATCCTGCGCGGCCAACTGGGTTTCGAGGGCTGCATCTTCAGCGACGACCTGAGCATGGAGGGCGCCGCGGTCGCGGGCGGCATCGTGCAGCGCGCGGAAGCCGCGCTGCATGCCGGCTGCGACATGGTGCTGGTATGCAACCGGCCGGATTCGGCGGACGAATTGCTGCGCGGCCTGCATTGGGAAATGCCTGCCGCAAGCCGCGCCCGGCTCGCGCAGATGCGCGGCATGCCGCGTCCGGAATCGCTGGCCCGGCTGCATGAGCAGCATCAATTTCTCAAGGCGCTGAACGAAGTTGCCACGATCGGCATGAGCAACGCGGAATTGCCGCTTGCCTGACCGGTGTCGCGTCGCAGAGGATTATGTCTGTCCGGCGCGGCGTGAGATAATCCGCGCCATGTTCCGAACAATCGCTATGGTTCTCCTATGAGTCAATTACAAGAAGCACTCCTTATCATCGGTATCGGCGTGATCATCGCGGTGTATGCCTATGGCTGGTGGCAGCAACTGCGATATCGGAAGAAATTTAGCTCGGCGTTCAAATCCGACCATACGGACGCGCTGTACCAGCCCGGTGACGTCATGCCGGCGGGCGAGCAGGTCGGCGAGGCGATCGCCACGGACGCCGGGATCGCGGCCGATCCGGTGCATGCGGTATCCTCAACCAGTCTGCTGGACGATTCCTGCGCATTGCTCAATGCGCGCAGCGACTTCATCATCGAGTTGCGCCTGGCCGAACCCAGCCATGCGGCGGCGCTGGACGGCCTCTGGCAGCGCAAGTTCGATTTTCGCAAGCTGGTGCAGGTGTGCGGCCTGACGCTGGCCGCAAAGAAATGGGAGCGCGTGATCGCCGAAAGCCCGGTGCTCTATGTCAGCTTCCGCGTCGCGCTGCAACTGGTCGACCGGGGCGGCGCGATCAGCGAAACGAAGCTGGCGGATTTCAGCGACCTGGTGCTGGGCGTCGCCAGACTCATCAAGGCCGATACCACGGTTCCCGACATCCGCGAGACATACCGGCATGGGCTGGAAATGGACGCATTCTGTGCCGAGGTGGACCAGATGATCGGGGTCAACCTGGTTCCGCCGGGCGGGCGCCTGCTGCGCGACGCGAGGATCGCGCAGGCAGCCGGTTTGCAGGGCATGACGCTGGAGGCGGACGGCGCGTTTCACCTGAAGGATGCGCAGGGCCATACCCTGTTCAGCCTGATTAACCGGGACAACAAGCCGTTCCAGCATCTGACGCTGGAAACGTCCAGCACACCGGGTGTCACGCTGTTGCTGGATGTGCCGCGCGTGGAGAATCCCGGCCCGCAGTTCGACCGGATGCTGCAGGTCGCGCGCGACCTCGGCAAGGAACTGCAGGCCAGCATGGTGGACGATCACGGCGTCGCGCTCAGCGAAAAGGGCCTGGGCGTGATCCGCGCGCGCATCAACGAGGTCGAGCTGAAGATGTGCGCGAAGGGCATGACGCCGGGCAGTTCGCAGGCGCGCAGGCTGTTTTCCTGATGATTAGCACACAAGTAGCAAACCATGCGGCCCGATTGCGCAATCAGATCGCGGGATATGATTATTGGTATTACGTAAAAGATTCGCCCCGCGTTCCCGACGCGGAATACGACAAGCTGTTTCGCGAGCTGCAGGCGCTGGAAGAACAGTATCCCGAATTGCGCAAATATCATGACTCCCCGACCCAGCGCGTTGGCGGTAAACCGCTGGATGAATTTCCGCAGGTGGCGCATGACGAGCCCATGCTCTCCATCCGCACCGAGACCGATATCAGTGACCAGGGCGCGATCGCATTCGATGAACGGGTAAGGCGCGAGCTGGGGTTGAAACCGGCCGATCCGTTCGTCGAGTATGCCTGCGAGCTTAAGTTCGACGGCCTGGCGATCAACCTGCGTTACCAGAAGGGCGAGCTGTGGTCGGCCTCCACGCGCGGCGACGGCACGGTCGGCGAAGTGGTGACGCAGAACATCCGCACCATCCACCAGATCCCGCTACGGCTCATAGATTGCGAAGCACCGGTGCTAGAAGTGCGCGGCGAGGTGTACATGTCGCGCCGCGACTTCGAGCGCTACAACGAAAGGCAGCGGGAGCACGGATCGCCCACGCTGGTGAACCCGCGCAACGGGGCGGCGGGCAGCATACGCCAGCTCGACCCGGCGCTGGCGGCGCGGCGCCCGCTGTCGTTCTTTGCGTACGGGGTGGGCAAGGTCGAGGGCTGGGACAAGCCTGCGACACACAGCGCCCTGCTGGATGCACTCGGCAAGATGAGCATACCGGTGAGCGAGGAGCGCGCGGTGGTGAAAGGCGCGCAAGGGCTGGTCGAGTTCCACCGCCGCATCGCTGAAAAACGCGACAGCCTGCCGTTCGATATCGACGGCGTGGTGTACAAGGTCAACAGCATTGCGCTGCAGGAGAGGCTCGGCTTCGTGACGCGCGAGCCGCGCTGGGCCTGTGCGCACAAGTTCCCGGCGGAGGAACAAATGACCGTGGTGCACGGCATCGATATCCAGGTCGGGCGCACCGGCAAGCTGACGCCGGTCGCCAAGCTGGAACCGGTGTTCGTCGGCGGCACCACGGTATCGAATGCGACCCTGCACAACGAGGACGAGACGCGGCGCAAGGACGTGCGCGTCGGCGATACCGTGATCGTGCGCCGCGCCGGCGACGTGATCCCGGAAGTGGTGGGCGTGGTGCTCGACCGGCGTCCGGCCAATGCGGGCAGGCCTTTCGACCTCAACCGCATGCTGCACGGCCACTGTCCGGTGTGCGGCAGCGCGATCCTGCGCGAGGAGGGCGAGGCAGATTGGCGCTGCACCGGCGGGCTGTTCTGCCCGGCGCAGCGCAAGCAGGCGCTGCTGCATTTTGCCGGCCGCCGCGCGATGGACATCGAGGGACTGGGGGACAAGCTGGTCGATCAGCTGGTGGATGGCGGCACCGTAAGCACGCCGGCCGATCTTTACGACAAACATAGGTTGAACCTGCAGACGCTGGCGGCCCTGGAACGCATGGGAGAGAAGTCGGCGAAAAATGTGCTGGAAGCGATCGAGCGCAGCAAGCGGCCGGTACTGGCGCGCTTCATCTACGCGCTGGGCATCCGCAACGTCGGCGAGGCGACCGCAAAGGACCTGGCACGACAGTTCGGCACGCTGAAGCAGGTGATGAATGCCGATGACGCGCAGCTGCAACAGGTGCCGGATGTCGGGCCGGTGGTGGCGCAAAGCATCGTTGCCTTTTTCGCCGAGCAGCATAACGTCGATGTGATCAAGGCGCTGCTCGACAGCGGGATCGCGCCGGCGGAAAGCGCCGGCGAGCCGGTCACGGAACAGCCGCTGGCTGGCCAGACGTTTGTGCTTACTGGTACACTCGGCATCGCGCGCGAGGTCGCGAAGGAAAGGCTAGAAGCGCTGGGCGCGAAAGTGGCCGGCAGCGTGTCGAAGAAAACCGATTACGTGGTCGCCGGCGCCGAACCGGGCAGCAAGCTGGACAAGGCGCGCGAACTGGGCGTGGCGGTGCTGGATGAACAACAATTATTGAATATGTTGGAATCGAAATGAAAAAAATCACTAAGGCAGTTTTTCCTGTCGCAGGCATGGGCAGCCGCTTCCTGCCAGCCACCAAGGTCAGCCCGAAGGAGATGATGCCGATCGTGGATAAGCCGCTGATCCAGTATGCGGTGGAAGAAGCGGTGGCAGCGGGCATTACCGACATGGTGTTCATCACCGGGCGCAACAAGCGCGCGATCGAGGACCATTTCGACAAGGCCTACGAGCTGGAAGCCGAACTGGAAATGCGCGGCAAGCATGAGTTGCTGCGCATCGTGCGCGAAGTGACCCCCTCGCACATCAACTGCATCTATATCCGGCAGGTCGAGCCGCTGGGCCTGGGGCATGCGGTGCTGTGCGCCCGGCCGGTGGTTCAGGACGAGCCGTTCGCGGTGCTGCTGGCCGACGACCTGATCGATGGAGAGCCGCCGATCATGAGGCAGATGGTCGATGTGTTCAAACAGCATCAGTGCTCGATCCTGGGTGTGCAGGATGTGCCGCGCGAACAGACCCGCCAGTACGGCATCGTCAGCAGCAAGCCGCTGGCCAGCAACATCGAGGAGGTGAACGGCATCGTGGAAAAGCCCGAGCCGGACAAGGCGCCGACCACGCTCGGTGTAGTGGGGCGCTACATCCTGGCCCCGCGTATCTTCGATCACCTGGTGAACGTGCAGGCCGGCGCGGGCGGCGAGATACAGTTGACCGATGGGATCGCCGCACTGATGCAGGAGGAGAGGATGCTCGCCTACCGCTTCAGCGGAACACGCTACGATTGCGGCTCCAAGCTGGGCTATCTCAAGGCGATGGTGGCGCTGGGACTCAAGCATCCCGAGGTGGGCGAGAAATTTGCCTCCTACCTCAAGAGCATGAAGTAGGCCGCGAAAAACCCGGACACCATTTCGGCCAGTCGAGACAAATCATGAGCATTTCCATCCAGCATGCGCGCGACCTGTTGCAGCAGGCCGAATTGCTGCATCCCGCTGAACAGGTCCAGGATGCGCTGCATCGGGTCGCCGGGCAGATCAACGCGAAGCTTGCGGACATGCATCCGCTGGTGCTGTCGGTGATGGGCGGCGCGGTGGTGTTCAGCGGGCAGCTGTTGCCGCTGCTCGATTTCCCGCTGGATTTCGACTACGTGCACGTGTCGCGCTATCGCGATGCGCGGCACGGCGGCGCGATGCACTGGAAGGTCGAGCCGCGCGAGAATGTGCGCGGCCGGGTGGTGCTGGTGCTGGATGATATCCTCGACGAAGGCCATACCATGGATGCACTGCGACAGCGCGTGATGCAATTGGGCGCGAGCAAGTTCTACTGTGCGGTGTTCGCCGACAAGCGGATCGGCCGGAAAAAACCCATCCATCCGGATTTCGTCGGGATCGAATTACCGGATCGTTTCGTGTTCGGTTATGGAATGGATATTGAAGGTGCGTGGCGCAACTTGCCCGCGATATATGCCGTAAGGGAGTGACGAGTATGCTTGCAATCATCGGCGGCCGCGGCCTGACCCAATTGGCGAACCTGAAAATCACCCACCAGCAGGTGATGCGCACGCCCTACGGCGAGCCGTCCGGCGCGTTCCTGTTCGGCACGCTGAACCAGCATGAAGTGATCTTCCTGGCGCGCCACGGATATGGCCACACCATCCCGCCGCATCTGGTCAACTATCGCGCCAATCTATGGGCGTTGCGCGAACACGGGGCCAGCAAGGTCATTTCGGTGGCGACCGTGGGCGGCATCCGCCCCGATCTCAAGCCCGGCGTGATCGTCCTGCCGGACCAGATCATCGATTACACGCACGGCCGCGACGCGACTTTTTTCGAGGCGCGCGACAAGCCGTTCATCAATACCGACTTCACCTTTCCGTATAGCACCCGCTTGCGCAGCCATATCTTACGCAGTGCGCAAACCGTGCAGCAACGGTGCATGGACGGCGGTGTTTATGCGGCCACACAGGGGCCGCGCCTGGACAGCATTGCTGAGATCAACCGTTTCGAGCGCGACGGCGCGGACATGGTGGGCATGACCGGCATGCCCGAGACCGCGCTGGCGAAGGAGCTGGAACTGGATTATGCGACCATCGCGGTGGTCGCGAACTATGCGGCGGGACGCGGCGACAGCGCGGCCGGCATCAACATCGAAAACGTCAACGCGACCGCATCGGAAGCGATGGTGCGGGTGCGCAGTATTCTTGAAGCGGTGGTCAACAATGGCGATTAAAACGGTATTGCGCATGGGCGATGCGCGCCTGTTTCAGGGCTCGGAACCGGTGAGCCGCTTCGATACACCGGAATTGCACGAACTGCTGGCGGACATGCGCGACACCATGCATGCGATGAACGGGGCGGGACTGGCCGCGCCGCAGATCGGCGTCGGCCTGCGCGTGGTGATCTTCGGCCTGGATAAAAATCCGCGTTACCCCGAAGCGAAGGAGGTGCCGCAGACGGTGCTGATCAACCCGCTTGTCATGCCGCTGGATGATGAGATGGAAGACGGATGGGAGGGCTGTCTGAGCGTGCCCGGGCTGCGCGGCATGGTGCCGCGCCATGCGCATGTCCGTTACCAGGGTCGGGATGAATACGGCGCATTGATCGACCGGACCGTCAGCGGGTTTCATGCGCGCGTGGTGCAGCACGAGTGCGACCATCTCGACGGGATACTGTATCCGATGCGCATCCGCGATTTCACCCGGTTCGGCTACAACGAAGAACTGTTTCCCGGACTGCAATTGCAGGACGACTAGCGTCAAGTGGCGCCGGAAGGTTTCGGCCGCCTTGTTCTTTTTACCTTCCCGGATGGGGTATGCTTCAGGCTGCGACCCGTCATCAATTTAGCCCTGCAATGCCAATTGCGTTGATTGGTCACGATGCGACGCAAGGACAACAGCCAATGATACTGACTTTACTGATGATCGCTGGGATCCTGTTCCTGGCCCTGCAGCTCGAGGACAAACTGGGTATACCCTCGCCGCTCGCTTGATCGCACTCTCGTTTCTGGCGCACTTCAGCTTCCGGGAAGTGCCGGTGCTGACCGGAGACGCCGAGCATTTCGCCTCACTGGTGGTATTTTTGTTGCCTATCCTGCTCATTTCCGATTCGCTGGAACTGAAAGTGGCCGATCTCAGGGAGCATGGCCTGAGCCTGCTCTACCTCGCGGTGGTCGCGGTGATCCTGTCGGTTTTGACGGCCCTGGTCGTTTCCAGCTGGCTGTTTGCCGGGATCACCCTGTCTGCCGCGGCGGTGGTCGTGCTGTTTGCTATGGTGCTGGCGACCGACCCGGTTTCCGTGGTCAGCATATTCGCGCGGTTTGAACTGCCCCATCGCCTGAAGATCCTTGCCGAGGGCGAAAGCCTGTTCAACGATGCCACCGCGCTGATCGTGTTTGTCTTTGTCGGGCTGTATGCGCTGGGCGGGAGCGTCCTGTCAGCGGGTTATGTGGCCGGGATCAGCGCCGAGGTGGTGTTCGGCTCGGTGGCGGTCGGCGTGCTGATCGGCTATATCGGCCTGGCCGTGATGAAGACCACGGAAAACCGCATCGCCGAGATGATGGTGCTGATCATCGCCGGTTACGGTTCTTTCTGGCTGTCCGAGCACTTCTTTGTGCTGCTGAACCTGCTGGGCGAGCATACCCGTCTGCACCTGTCCGGCATCTTGTCCTGTATCTTTGCGACGATCACGGTTCATCACGTAATGACGCGCGCGATCGCCGAGGAAAATATTCAGATCGATCGCGATGAAACGGAACTCCGGCGTGAAGCCCGCAGGCGCGACACTTCATCCGGCGTGATCGGGAACGTGCTGCAACGGGTCAAGGCTACCATCGCCGAACGCGACCGCCATCTGCGCACCAAGGAAGACGTGCAGTTGCTGGCGCTGGTGGCCAACACCATACTGTTCGTGGCCATGGCGGAAATGATCGATCCGGCCCTGCTGTGGAAATTCCGCGTCGAGATCCTGGTCATGTTTGTGGCGACCACGCTGATCCGCGGCGCGATGATGGGGCTGTTCGCGTGGTTTTCCAACCGGACCGGCAGGATGGCCGATATCGGTTTTCGCTGGTGGGGCGTGCTGACCTTTGCCGGCATCAAGGGCGGGCTGTCGATCGTGATGCTGACCATGATCCCCGCGTCGTTCGAATATCTGGAGATGTTCAAGGCGGTGGTGATCGGGGTGATCGTGCTGTCCACGTTCACTTATTCGGCTGCGCTGCTGGCCATTATCGGCATGAACAGGGAGCGATTCCTTATCGAAATGAACGGGGAGAGCGGCGAGCAGTTATTGCCTCGCGATCTGCAACAATCTGGAGAATAGCAAAATGGTAAAGAGAATTATTGATCCGGTCACTTTTATCCGTGAATCATGCTGCATATCTTACGCGTGAATCCTGGAAGTATTTTTTGACACGTTCCGGTGATTTTTCCAGCATCTGCATATGTTCGGTTGCTGCGGCTTTCAGCTTGACCTTGGTGCGTACCGGAACCTTGGTGGAGATGGCATGCTTCAAATCGGCATTCAGCCGTTCTTCCGGATTCAGCTCGGGGCTGTAGCTGGGCAAATAGAACAACTCAATTTCATCCTTACGCTCTTCCGCCCATTTCTTAACCGGCTTGCTGTGATGCACTCGCAAGTTATCGAGAATCAGAAACACTTTTTTGTCCGCATCCTTGATCAGTGCTTCCAGAAACTCGATCAGTTTGTCCGAGTTGAACGCCTCATCAATAATCATCCAGCTTGTCTTGCCCTGATTAGTGACGGTGGCGATCATAGAAAGTTTCTGGCGTGTGCCGCCTACCGCGAAGGTCACAGGGGTCTTGCCAATCGGTGCGTAACTTCGACCGCGCACATCGGTGTTCACCACCGCCGTCTCGTCGCCCCAGTGAATCTCGGCACCCTCTGTCTTGGCGCGCTGCTCAATGTCCGGGTACTCGTTGTCCAGCCAGCTCTTCACTGCTTCCGGGCGTTGCTCATAAGCCCTTTTGATCGGCTTTTGCGGAGTCAATCCCCAGCGCTTGAGGTAGTTGCCTACACCCCTCACTGATAGCTTGATTCCGCATTCGCGTTCAATCAACTGCATGACGGCAGCGCGGTTCCATAGCGCAAATTCCATCTTCAGTTGTTCTGGTCGCTTGTCGCAGATGATTTGTCGAACCGTCGCTTCTTGCGCTTCGCTCAACACGCGACCGCTGCCTGGCTTCTTGCCACGCGCTTCAGGTTTGAGTCCCGATGCACCTGCTTCCAAATATCGTTTGATCGCAGCGTTCACCGCATACCAACTGAGTCCACTGTGCTCAACGATTTGCATCACCGGCATTCCCTTACGGTGCAAGCGTATAACTTGCTTGCGCCTTTCGTGAAGTGCCTCCCTTGTTTGTCTTCTCGCGTCTTCTTTTTCCATACGGAATGAGACATATCGATATCAATAAAGTTCACGGATAATACGTGCCGAGTCTATAGCGCAGGGCTGTGCATGCTCCTGTGGATGCTTTGGTCCGGCGCATCTTTTGCGGCCAATGGGCGTCAGGCGGAAGAAATCTCGGAGCCGCAAGCGTCAGACGTGCAATCCGGGGTGCAAGCGGTCGCGTCCCCGACCGGATACGACGTGATGTTCGCCGGCACCAAACTGCTGAATGTCACTTCCAGCCTGACGGGCGAACTGACGCCCGGGCAGCGCGCCAGCCTGATCCAGCAAAACATCCAGGCGTTCGCGGACAGCAAGGCCGATGCAACCCGACTCAAGGTGATCAAGCTCCCGGAGGGATACGGGATCGGCACCGATGCCAGCATCCTGATGGTCATCACCAGACTGGATGCGGAACCAACCGGCAAGTCCCCCGCCGATCTCGCACAGCAGATACTGGGCGAGATCAAGACCGGGCTGATTACCTATCGCGCCAGGCACAGCTGGGACATCTATGGTCTGGGGGCGGCGTATTCCATGCTCGCCATTGCCGCATTGTGGCTGGCCCTGAGCTTGAACAGCCGGGCGTTCAGGTGGCTGGTCAAAAGGGCATCCACGCTGCACGATCACTGGAAGGCCGGGATACACCTGAAGGGGATCGAGCTGCTTTCGGCCTACCGCATCGAGCGTGTCGTGCTGATGCTGCTCAAATCGCTGCGCGTATTCGTGATCCTGCTGTTCCTGTATTTCTTCCTGCCGCTCATCCTCAGTTTCTTTCCCGAGACGCGGGAATTGGGATCCAGGCTGCTGGATTACCTGATCTCGCCGTTCGCCACGTTCTTCCATACCATCGTCAAATACACTCCGAATTTTTTCTACATCTTCGTGATCGCATTCATCGCGCGCTATGTGCTGAAAGGGATCTCCTATCTGTTCAGCCTGATCGAGCGGGGCGAACTGAAATTCGAATGGTTTTATCAGGACTGGGCGCGGCCGACCTACCAGATCGTCCGTTTCCTGGTGATCGTGATGGCGCTGATCAGCGCCTATCCCTATATCCCGGGTTCCAGTTCGCAGGCCTTTCAGGGTGTCGGCCTGGTGCTGGGCGCGATCATTTCATTTGCTTCCTCGTCGGCGATATCGAACATCGTGGCGGGCGTCATCCTGACCTATACCCGCGCTTTCAGGCTGGGCGACCGTATCAAGGTCGGCGAGACGACCGGGGATGTGGTGCAAAAGACATTGCTGGTCACCCGGGTCGAGACCATCAAACGCGAGATCGTGACCATACCCAATTCGCTGGTGATGGGCGCGCAGATCATCAACTTCAGCACCTCCGCGGATGAGGGGGACGGCGTGATCCTGCACACTTCCGTCACGATCGGTTATGACGTGGCGTGGAAACAGGTGCGGGACTTGCTGGTCGAGGCGGCAAAAGGAACCAAGAATATAATGGACAAGCCCGAACCGTTTGTGCTGCAGACCGCGCTCAACGACTTTTACGTCAGCTACGAGATCAATGCCTATACCAAGGAGCCGAAGTACATGGCATTCACCTACTCCGAGCTGCACAAGAACATCCTGGACAAATTCGACGCGGCCGGCGTCGAGATCATGTCGCCGCATTATTTTGCGCTGCGCGACGGCAACGCTGCTGCGGTGCCGAGCGTGTTGAATGCGAAAGACTATGCCCCCCGCCATTCAGGGTCAGCACGGGAGCCGAATAAGTCTCGCTTGTGTTCCCGCCGTTACTGAACCGATCGCCGGCTATCTGGATATCAGCTCGCGCAGCACGTACGGCAGGATGCCGCCATGCCGGTAGTAGTCGACCTCGATCGGGGTGTCGATGCGCAGCAGCAGCGGCACCTGCTGCGTGCTGCCGTCGCGGCGCCTGATGGTCAGCGTCACGTCCTGCTGCGGCTTCATGTGGTCATCTATGCCGCTGATGTCGAACGTCTCGTCGCCGCTCAGCCGCAGTGATGCGGCATCGGTGTCTCCCTTGAATTGCAGCGGCAGCACGCCCATCCCGACCAGGTTGCTGCGGTGGATGCGCTCGTAGGACCGGGCGATCACGGCTCTTACGCCGAGCAGCTGCGTGCCTTTCGCGGCCCAATCGCGGCTCGACCCGGTGCCGTATTCCTCGCCGGCAAACACCACCGTCGGCGTGCCGTCGGCAACATATTTCATCGCGGCGTCGTAGATCGGCATCTGTGCGCCGCGGTACAGCGTGTAGCCGCCCTCGATGCGGCTGCCGTCGGCCTTGGCGGGAAGCATCAGGTTCTTGATGCGCACGTTGGCAAAGGTCCCTCGCATCATCACCTCGTGGTTGCCGCGCCGCGCGCCGTAGCTGTTGAAATCCTTTGCATCAACGCCGTGCCCCTGCAGATATTTTCCCGCAGGCGAGGTCGCCTTGAAACTGCCGGCAGGGCTGATGTGGTCGGTGGTGACCGAGTCGCCGAATATGGCAAGCGCGCGCGCGCCCGAGACATTCCCGATCGGGGCCGGCTGCATCGAGAATTTGTCGAAGAACGGCGGCTCGGCGATGTAGGTCGATTCCGGCCAGCTGTAGACTTGTCCTGAGGGCGCGGAAATCTGCTTCCACAACGGATTCGCCTCGGCCAGATTGCCGTACAGGCGCTTGAAGGTCGGTGCGTCCATCGCGAGTTTCATCAGCGCCTGCACCTCGTCGTGCGTCGGCCAGATGTCGCCGATGTAGACGTCCCGGCCATTCTTCCCTTTGCCGAGCGGCTCGGCATGGAAGTCTTTCAGCATCGTGCCGGCGATCGCATAGGCCACCACCAGCGGCGGCGAGGCGAGAAAATTGGCGCGGATATTGGGATGGATGCGCGCCTCGAAATTGCGGTTGCCGGACAGCACCGCCGCGCAGACGAGATCGTTCCTGACCATGGCTTCCTCGATCGGCGCGGCAAGCGGACCGGAATTGCCGATGCAGGTGGTGCAGCCGTAGCCGGCCAGGTAGAAGCCGAGCTTCTCGAGGTAGGGCAGCAGCCCGGCCCGTGTCAGGTATTCGGTGACCACGCGCGAGCCCGGCGCCAGCGAGGTCTTGATGTGCGGCTTCACCTGAGACCCAGTTCGACCGCCTTCTTCGCCAGCAGGCCGGCGGCCAGCAGCACGCTCGGGTTGGAGGTGTTGGTGCAGGAGGTGATCGCGGCGATCAGCACGTCGCCGGAACCGATGTCGATGCCGTCCGAGGTCTTGAAACGCTTGCCCAGATCCTCGGGTTTCTTGGCGAAACCGTTTTCCGCGACGGGTTTCGCAAACAGCGTAGTGAAGGTCGCCTTGACCCGGTCCAGGTCGATGCGGTCCTGCGGACGCTTCGGCCCGGCCAGCGAAGGCATCACGGTGGACAGGTCGAGTTCCAGCGTCTGGCTGTAATCGATGTCGCCGGCCTTCGGAATGCCGAACAGGCCCTGTGCCTTGAAATAGGCCGCGAACGCGTCGATTTCTTCCTCGCTGCGCCCGGTGCCCTCGAAGTAATCCAGCGTCTTGTCGTCGACCGGGAAGAAGCCCATCGTGGCGCCGTATTCGGGCGCCATGTTGGCGATCGTGGCGCGGTCGGTGACGCTGAGCGACGCTGTGCCCGCGCCGAAAAACTCGACGAACTTGCCGACCACCTTGGCCTTGCGCAGCATCTCGGTGACGGTCAGCACCAGGTCGGTGGCCGTGACGCCTGGATGCAGCTTGCCCTTCAGGTTCACGCCGACCACGTCGGGTGTCAGGAAATACACCGGCTGGCCGAGCATGCCGGCCTCGGCCTCGATGCCGCCCACGCCCCAGCCGACCACGCCGATGCCGTTGATCATCGTGGTGTGGCTGTCGGTGCCGACCAGCGTGTCCGGGTAATACACGCCGTCCTTCGATTTGTGCACGCCGCGCGCCAGGTATTCGAGGTTCACCTGGTGCACGATGCCGATGCCCGGCGGCACCACCTTGAAGGTGTCGAACGCCTGCATGCCCCATTTCATGAACTGGTAGCGCTCGCTGTTGCGCTGGAACTCCAGTTTCATGTTCAGGTCGAGCGCGTTCTTGTTGCCGTAGTAGTCGATCTGCACCGAGTGGTCGACCACCAGATCGACCGGCACCAGCGGCTCGATGACCTTGGGGTCCTTGCCCATCTCCGCCGCGGAATCGCGCATCGCGGCCAGATCGGCGAGCAGCGGCACGCCGGTGAAGTCCTGCAGCACGATGCGCGCCACCACGAACGGAATCTCCTCGGTGCGCGGCGCATTCGGCTGCCAGCCGGCCAGCTGGCGCACATGCTGTTCGGTCACCCTCTTGCCGTCGCAGTTGCGCAGCACCGATTCCAGCACGATGCGGATCGACACCGGCAGGCGCGAGATCCTGCACAGTCCGGCCGCCTCCAGCGCGGGCAATGAATAAAGCGTTCCCTGTTTGCCGCCGGCAAGTCTGAAGGTTTTGCGGGTATTGAACAGATTGTGCGATGCAGTGCTGGATGACATGGCTGGCTCCGAACTTTGCGTAATGTATTGTGCGGGGGATTATAAGGTTTTGGGATGCTGTCGTCTTGCTGCCGAATAGGCATTGCGGATTGGCTATGTTTTGCAGCGGCTGTATGACTATATCCCGACAGCCTAAATATCCGGCCTACTCCCGTAATCAGACGAATGGAAGTCGGGAGGATGTTCAGTAACCGGCTATAACGGACGAGTTTGCGTGTAATATCGTCCGGGATCTCCGGGTTTGGTACCCTTCGAGCAGCCATGGAGGATTCCCGGGGCCGGGCTTGCACGGGTGCAACGGGTAGTTACCGGATTAAATCCTATGATTAATGAACTAGCGAAAGTTAATCCAGACCATCAGGGCAAATTGGGGCTTGCCGTAAGGCTGGTGTCCGTCGCCCTGGCTTACTTTGCCGTTGGCAAACTGGGTTTGGCGCATCCTTACCTGGGTACACATATCACGCTGATCTGGCTGCCCACGGGGATTGCGGTGGCCGCCCTGATGCGCTGGGGTTATCGCTGCTGGCCGGGAATATTCATCGGGGCGCTGGCCACCAACTATTCGGTGGATACCCATCCGTTGCTGGACAGTTGCATCGCGCTGGGCAATACACTGGCTCCGTTGCTGGTCGCCTGGGTCTTGCGCCGCATGCAATTCCGTTTGCTGCTCGATCGAGCCTATGACATCCTGCTCCTCGTCATCGTTGCCGCAGCCGGGATGCTGATCAGCGCCGGAGGCGGAGCGGCCAGTCTGGTGTTGTTCGGGATTTTGCCCGTTCAGGATGCAGGCACGGCCATGCTGTCGTGGTGGGCCGGCGATTTTATGGGCGTGTTGCTGGCCGCCCCGCTGTTGCTGAACATCACCGGCGCCGCGTTGCATAAGCTGTGGGCACAGAGAGCGGAATTTCTGGTCTGGCTGTCCATCATGCTCGCGTCCGGCTGGGCGGTGTTTTTTCACAATAATGATGCCCGCGGCGATTCCATGCCGGTCACATTTCTGCTGTTGCCATTCATCGTCTGGTCCGCCACGCGTTTCGGGATAGCGGGTTCGTCGCTTGGCGTGCTGCTGCCGACGGTCATTGCCACAGCAGCGACCAGTCTTGGTCTGGGTCCGTTTCATCGCGACCATGCCCAGCAGAACCTGTTCTTGCTGTGGCTGTTTCAAGCCACGCTGGTGTTCATTAAT
>CAWJHB010000001.1:0-334396 GCA_963842555.1 uncultured beta proteobacterium | reverse complement strand
AGGATTGGAGGTACACGACGTATTGGTGCAGGAAGGCGTGTATACCTCAGAGAGCATCAACCAAGCTGTCGCCGAGCCTGTGGTGTACATGATTGATCACTATGTAGTAGGCGGGTTTTATCGGGTGCACACTGGGCGTGGTACTGACGAAAGCCTCAATGCGCCCGGGATGTACTTCGTGCCGTTGGACTTAGACGCTCCGCACCCTGACCGATGTAGAGCGCTCGCGGAACGAAGTGCCGGATCGGCATTATTCTTATCGTGTGGTGGCCAGACTAGCGCTGCTGGCTGCAGCCATTGAACCCGAAGAAGTACAGAACTAACCGTGTTTCGTCACAACTCCAAGCTCATTTCATACTGAAAACACATATGACGGTGTTAGAAGACGATCTGGTGATCGGCATTTTTTTCCTGTGGGTGACGTGCTCAACGACACCTTCTCGGAAGCAGGCATTCATTATCCACCAACTTGATAACTAAATTCATCACGGTGATCCCAATAAATTTCCTTAGCTGCCCGATGACCACTATTGCAACAACACAATTGAATTTCTCAATGTCCCTAATGGTAATCCTTCGCCGTAAATCCTCACCTCATTTGCGCCGTCCATAATTCGGCACGCGCGAAGGTGCTTATGGGCGCATAGCTAACGAAAATTACACTAGATTCTTCGTTCCGACAGTAAGTGGACAACGAGCCACGCGGCGAACGCAGTCGCCAAGGACGATATAAGAAGAACCGCCCAAAATCCGTAATTGCTATCTTTAAATGGCAACCCGCCAACGTTCATGCCAAACAATGCCGCCATCATAGTTACTGGTAAAGCAATGACTGTCACCGCAGTAAGTATAAATAGGGTTCGGTTGGTCCGTTCTCCGACTCGTGCTGCAATCTCGTCCTCCAACAATTTGATACGCTCCTGAAGACTGGCCATGTCTCTTAAAATGACAGAGAAGTTTTCTGTTGCTAAATGCAGATGGTCTATGTCCTCTTCCTTCATCCATCGCGGGGGGCGGTTAACCAGTCTGAGTAGGGAATCAGGTTCGGGTGAGAGAAGACGCTGCAAACGAACAAGGTCACGACGAATCCCACCTAATTCTGCACGCTTTGGAAGATGGTTCTCCGTCAGCATGTCTTCTATGCTGTTTGCCTTATAAGCAGCATTTCGCAAAATATCGACTAACACATCGGCTTGAGTGGTCAAGAGTTGTAATACTAAAGCCAATGGATTGTGAAAGGCGTGGTTGGAGGAAATCAGTGACACGAGATTTTCTACAGAACGCAAGGGCTTGTCCCAAGCGCTTAAGAGCCATCGTTGTTGTATGCTTAACCACAACGTGGCAATCTCTGGCTGCTTCTTGCGCGTCAGATCATAGGTGACGTCGTTAAGAACTGCAAATAGCCCATGATGAGCATGGGATAATCGTGACGAACGTCTCTCATCCTGTGAGACCAGCTTGAATAGCGCTGGCAGTTCCATGTACTCAAGCCAATTTTCATTGATACCATGAGGATTGCTGAAGTGCATCCAAATGAATTCTGATGCGGCCACGTTTCCACGCTTCAACCACTCCAGCGCTGCTTCCGGATCAACTTTTTGACCAACGCCATCGCTATTAAATAAATAGGCGTGGATTAGCTCGGATTGCATATCTGACTGGACTGACTGATTCATTTCTTAACTCTGATCCGAATTCTCATTTGCAGGTTTTCAGTATGACCTATCCAATAACTAAATGGAACGCCTCTATCGAAACTGAGTGCGGCGTTTTTATCACGCGGGCGATAAGCTGGACGCCACGCATATTGCCCTCCGTCCAGTACTGGGCGAGCATTCGATAACTCAGGGCGCCATGATTATTCGGTCATATCGCCTCACCACACGCGAATGACCGCTAGGGATCCGCGTTTGCCGGACGTAGCAATGAAGATCGAATGGCTGCTGTTGAAACGAGAAGCAGACGGTTGTGTTAGCGAACCCAAACAGGCAATATGCGGCCAGTCATTCTGACGGAATAAATTTTATCTTAAGTGAGGATTAATAAAGGGAGCACGAGCGAAGAAATGAGCTCATAATTGCTTCGCGTTAGCCAGGAGGCCAGACCCTTGAAAATCATTCAGCTCCCACCGCCTGCGATCGATAACACTACGTCAGTATCTGCCGCACTAGGATTGCGGAAAACTGTCCGTGAATTCAGCGCGAGGGAGCTTTCCAATCAATTAATATCCAATATCCTGTGGGCCGCATTCGGGGTTAACCGTAAAGCTGGCCCATTTGGCGCCGTCGGAAGGACTGCCGCTTCAGCGAGTAATTCGCAGGAGATAGATGTCTACGTTGCGTCAAAGCAAGGGATATATTTGTATGACGCAAACAACAACCTCTTGGCTCGTGTCATCGAAGGCGATCTACGGTCTTATGCTCTTACGCCCGGTCAGCGAAACGTTGATGCTAAAGCGCCTATTCATTTGATCTATGTTGTTGACATCCATAAACTCACTCATACCAGCGGCTTTCAGGAACCCGGGCTGCATGATCCGGAAGTTCAGAAATCATACTACTTTGTCGATACCGGACTCATTGCGGGCAACGTGTATTTGTTTTGCGCTGCGCAAGGGCTGGCGGCATGGTTCCATAACTGCGATAAGGCTGGAATCGCGCTCCAACTTGGTTTGAGGCCAGAACAGCGAGCACTGTTCGCCCAATCGGTAGGTTACCCGGCAAACGAATGAGGAGAACTCGGGATGCGACTCTCATGAAATGCTGTGCTAATTAGGGGTGGCACATCTGGAATCGGGTTCGCTTTTGCATAGGCCTATTTAGAGCATGCCCTCAGATCGTGCAAACAATGCAGGCGCGACAGTGCCAGATTACTCCCATTCACAGGTACACAACGTCGTGGCTTTGGCAAAAGATGTATGCACACATGCAGAGATGTTGACTGATATGTGTCTATACGTATTCATTAACCCTTCGTGATTACCTATAGTGACTATAGTGGGTTTTATTATTTTTTTTTATCCTGGATGATTTGACCCACTCTAACTATTTGATTTCTGATGGGTATCACGGAGCCCCGACCCTGGGGATTGGCTACTGGCCGTCCAACATAGAAGCAGCCAGAGTTCAGATGCAACCCGTCATCGAATTTGATTGGCGCGAACCGCGTCCGGTGTGAATGTTGAGAGGGTCGCAATGATTGGTGAGAATTCCGAGGGCGTTGCTCAAACTCCCGCGACACGCATCCTTGGGCCCGGTGCTCTGCCCGTAGTCCTCTGGGTCAACGGCTCCGCCCATCGGTTGACGATCGAGCCACGCACGACGCTGGCCGAGGCTTTGCGCGAACCCCTCGGCCTCACGGGCACCAAGATCGCGTGTAATCACGGTGCATGTTCGGCCTGCACCGTCTGGCTGGACGATCTCGTTGTCGCATCCTGCAGCATACTGGCCGTGGAGGTGGGGGAGCGCCGGATTACCACCATCGAAGGACTGGCCGCACCCGAACACCTGCACCCCGTGCAGGAAGCCTTCATCGCCCACGACGCCGTGCAGTGCGGGTTCTGTACGCCAGGCCTTGTGATGACCTGCGCCGCCTTGCTTGAGCGCAATGCCCGCCCGAGCGAGGAAGAAATTCTAGCTGCCATCAGTGGTCATTTATGCCGCTGCGGGACTTATCCTCATGTGCTAAGGGCCATGCTGGCGCTGGCGCAGCACGGAAAGGATTAATCATGGATGACGACCTGCAACCACGTCTTGAGACTTTTTCCATCGGTCTCGCCCACCTCGGCCTGGAGACTGTGGCGAGGGAGATACCCGCCGACGAGCCGCCGGCACTGGCGCCCAATGCCGATCTGCGCCACATTGGTAAAAATGCGCGCCGGTGGGACGCCAGAGCCAAGGTCACAGGCGCCGCGTGTTATACGGTGGACGTGCAGCTGCCGGGGATGCTTCATGCCGCGGTGCTACGTTCGCCTTGGCCACATGCCCACATCCGCTCCATCGATCTCTCACGCGCCACCGCCGCACCCGGCGTGCATGCTGTACTCAACCTGGTAGAGCCTCTGACTGCAGGGGGTCCGGTGGTGCTGCGCTATGTCGGCCAGCCCGTCGCGGCGCTGGCAGCGGAGACGTCGGAGCTGGCACAAGCGGCCTTGCAGCTGATCGACGTGAAATATGAACCTTTGCCCTTTGTTGTCTTTCCTGACAGTGCAAGGCAGCCGACCGCGCCGGTTGTTTATCAGAAGTCCGAGCTGGAAAGGATTCCATCGGCAGGCCTGCCAGCCAACGCCGGGGCATATCCGCTGGATGGCAACATTATAGGGCCGGATGGCAAGAACAGTTTTGGTGATGTTGGTGCGGGTTTTGCGGAGGCAGCGGTGGTCGTGGACGGCACCTATCACACCCAGGTGCAGACACACTGTTGCATGGAACCCCATGCCATCGTCGCCTCTTGGCACGGGGAAGGCCTCGACATCTGGATGTCCACCCAGTTCACGGCCGGGGTTCGCGCCCAGTTCGCCCATTACTTCCAACTGCCTCTTTCCCGGGTTCGCGTGCGGGCCGAGGCTGTCGGCGGGGGCTTCGGCTCAAAGTCCCAGATGGGCCTGTATGGTAGCACCGCCGCGGACCTGTCCCGGCTCGCCAAGGCGCCGGTGCGTCTGGTTCATGAGCGCGACGAGGAACAAATGGATACCGGCAACCGTTCCTCCAGCGATCAGCATCTGCGCATCGGGGCTCGTCAGGACGGCACACTCACAGCGCTTTCCCTTCGTTCGTATGGCAATGCCGGCATCGCTTTTGGCGCGGGTGTCGGTTTCATTGCCGGCGCTTTGTATCGCTGCCCAAACGTGGAATCGTTGCAATATGACGTCTTCACCCACACCGCGCCCAGCTCTGCCATGCGGGGGCCTGGCAATACTCAGGGCGCCTTCGCCCTGGAGCAGAGCATGGACGAATTGGCGGAAAAGCTCACCATGGACCCCATTGCCCTGCGCGACAAGATCGACCCCAGCACGGTGCGTCGGGAGGAACGCCGGATCGGCGCTGACCGCATCGGTTGGGCGCAGCGCAAGCCGCCGGGTAGCGATGTGGGAACCGTCAAACGCGGGCTGGGTGTGGCCCAATCCCTTTGGCCGGCCCTAGTCCAGACCAATGCCGCCTGCGAGGTGCGCCTGTGGCGGGATGGCAGCGTCGAGGTGCTTTCCAGCGTCCAGGACATCGGTACGGGTGTCGGCACTACGCTAGCCCAAGTGGTCGCAGAAGAGCTTGGACTTGAAGCCCAGGACATTAAGATACGAATCGGGGATACGGAATTTCCGTCCGGACCGCCTTCCTACGGCAGCCGCACCACGGCTTCCATTACCCCTCCGGCCCGTGCTGCTGCCTGGCAGATCAAGCATGCCCTGTTGCGCACTGTCGCTGCGGCCTGGCAGGCGGATGCGCAAAATCTGACTGTCCGGGAGGGCTGGATTCAGTCGCGCGCTAATCCGCAGCAACGGATCTCCTGGAGGGAAGCCACCGCCATGCTGCGTACCGATCGCATCAGCGCCACCGCCAGCCGGGGTGATGACTACGGGGGCTTCCAAAGCAAGTCCGGCGATGCGGCGTTTGCCCGGGGCGAGCTGGGGGGCGTCCAGTTTGCCGAAGTGGAAGTAGACACGGAGACCGGGGTCATCCGTGTACTGCGCGTGGTCGCGGTGCAGGACTGCGGGCGGCCCATCAACCCCATGCAGGTCGAAAGCCAGGTACACGGCGGGGTGCTCATGGGAATCTCGTACGCCCTCATGGAGGAACGCATCATGGATGCCAACACCGGCCGCATGCTCAATCCCAACCTCGTCGATTACAAATTGCTCGGTGCAGCGGACATGCCCGAAATCGAGGTGGTTCTCGTGGAGAACTACCAGGGTTTGAGCGCCACTGATGCCTACGGGATTGCCGAGCCATCCAACATCCCGACCGCCCCTGCCATCGCCAATGCCGTGTACAACGCTATCGGCGTGCGCATCCGGTCACTACCCATGACGCCCGCGGTAGTATTGCAAGCCTTGGGGGCGATAAAAGGAGGACGCCGCTGATGCAAGCCTTCGAATGGCAGCGCGCCGCGTCCCCAGCTGAAGCTGCGGCCAGCGCCACACAGACCACAGCCGAGGCGATGCTCACGCTGACCAGCAGGCTGGGCTCACAGCAGGCCATGCTGATCAAGGCTGGCGGGGTGGATATGCTGGATCTCATGAAGGTAGGCTTGCTAAATCCCAAACGGTTGGTGGACATCGGCGGATTGGCGGAACTGGGGGGCATTTCCCGGGAGAGTGATGGCGGCGTGCGCATTGGCGCGCTCACAACCCTTGCCCAAGTCGCCGAGCACCCAGCCCTTCGGCAAAGCTACCCGGCATTGACCCAGGCGGCCGCCATTGCTGCCAGTCCCCAGATTCGCAACCGCGCCACCTTGGGCGGGAATCTATTGCAGCGTCCCCGCTGCTGGTACTTGCGCTCCACAGCACATCACTGTTTGCGCAAGGGCGGCGGCCACTGTTTCGCGTTTGATGGTGACAACCGTTATCACGCCGTTTTCGCGAACCATGGCTGTGCGATCGTCCATCCCTCCACGCTGGCCACTCCGTTGGCCGCCTTTGGCGCGGAGGTGGAAATCCTGAACGCCGAAGGCCAGCGGCGCCGGGTTGCCCTGGCGGATTTTTTCCTTTTGCCGCAGACCGACTTGCATCGGGAGAACACGCTGGCCGCCGGCGAGATCGTGACCGCGGTATTGCTGCCCCCAACTGCGCCACTGCGCCGTTCCATCTATCTCCAGGTTGGCGAACGGGCGGCTTTCGACTGGCCGCTCGCCGCCGTGGCGGCAGTGCTGGATATCGATGGGAACGGTCATTGCCAGCAGGCGTGCATCGTGCTCGGCGCGGTGGCGCCGGTTCCCTGGCGAGCCAGACAGGCCGAATCCCTACTCGCGGGGACCCAGATCTACGGGGAAACCGCCGCTTCGGCAGGGGAAGCGGCATTACTTGACGCCACACCTTTGTCCCGGAACGGCTACAAATTGCCCCTGCTGGCCACATTAGTGCGCCGTGCCATCCTGAGCGCCTAGGGCTTGCCTTTGTCCATGATCCTACCCGCCCATAGCCAAAAATCGGCCGCGCGCCACAGGCAATTTGGAAGGATACTGCCAGTCGATTTTGGCGGATCGTGATTCTCTTGAGAACTTTGGTGCCATGCCCATGGTTATTTACTACTTCTTGCCACCGTTAACAGCAGCCTTAAGGCTTGCGCCAGCTTTGAATGCAGGTACCTTGGCAGCCTTGATCTTGATAACGGCGCCAGTTGCCGGGTTACGACCGTTACGTGCAGCACGCTTACGAACTTCGAAAGTCCCGAAACCCACCAATGCTACTTTGTCCCCTTTTTTCAAGGCAGCGGTGATGATTTCAATTAAACCAGCGATATTGCGATCAGCATCAGCTTTGGTGTTGCCAGTCTTTGCAGCCAATGCTTCGATTAGTTCTTGACGGTTCATTACCACTCCCTGAGCTTGTTATAAATGGGCCGGCATTGTTGATGATTATTCAATTATTGGCAAGCGGGAGAGTTGTCCAATGGGGTTTGAGTCTGAGCGGGGTGCGCGAATCCAACGGGGTTTGAGTCTGAACAGGTAGCCGTGATCGGTCATTATGCGAGGCATGGTGATCAATATGAACGACGAACAATTGCATACGCTGGCCGATTTGCAGGCCTTTTTAACCGGAACCGTGGCGATGGATTTCACGGTGACGGCAGACCAGCGGTACGAATTCATCGCACGCACCGTGCGACGTTTCGGCTACGCCCGGTTGAAACGCGCCGACAAGGCGGTGGTTCTACGCTTTCTTGAACGCGTCAGCGGCTATTCGCGCCAGCAGCTCACCCGACTGGTTAAGCGTGGCTGTGAGCGACGTCAACTGGTCAAGCGCTACCAAGCTTCCCGAACCAGCTTCGCGCGCATCTACACGGGCGCTGACGTGCTCCTGCTCGCCCACACCGACACCCTGCATGGCACGCTATCCGGCTTGGCGACCAAGAAAATCATGGAGCGGGCCTACGCCATCTTCGGCGATACCCGCTACCAACGCCTGGCAACGATCTCGGTGGCTCACCTGTACAACCTGCGTCAGCGCCCCGGCTACCAGCACCAGCGCCAGGTCTGGACCAAGACCCGGCCAGCGACCGTCCCGATCGGCGAGCGTCGCGCGCCAACCCCCAATAACCGGCCAGGCTATTTGCGCGTGGACAGCGTCCACCAAGGCGATCTGGATGGCATCAAAGGCGTCTATCACATCAATGCCGTGGACTGCGTTACCCAGTACGAAGGCGTGGCAACCTGCGAGAAAATCAGCGAGGCATTTCTCATCCCGGTGCTCGAAGCGCTGCTGCTAAGCTTTCCATTTGTCATTCACGGCTTCCACACCGATAACGGCTCCGAGTACATCAATAAACGCGTCGCGAAACTACTCAACAAGTTGCTCATCGAAGAGCAAACAAAATCGAGATCCCGACAAAGCAACGACAACGCCCAGGCCGAATCCAAGAACGGCGCCATCGTGCGCAAACATCTGGGCTACAGTCACATCCCGCAAGGCTACGCCTCACTGGTGAACGTCTTCTGCAGTGATCACCTCAATCCCTATATCAACTTCCACCGGCCATGCCTGTTCGCCGAAACCATCACCGATGCCAAAGGTCGGCAGCGCAAGCGCTATCCGTACAAACTGATGATGACTCCCTACGAGAAACTCAAGTCACTGCCCTTGGCTGAGCAACATCTCAAGCACGACATTACGTTCCAGCAGCTCGATGCGCAAGCCGGGGAAATCAGTGATAATGAGGCAGCACAGCGTTTGAACAACGCGCGTGCCATTCTCTTCAAAACCATTTTTAACCGATCGAAAACCGCTGCCTAAAATCCTTAAAAGCGCACACCTTCAGACTCAAACCTCGATTGGAATGTACTGCGGGCAGGGGGAGTGGAATAGGCGGTTAAGGACGGTTGCAGTCTGGCGCATTAAAGATGTCCTGCAAGCCGCTTTCTAGGCAGGATGCAAAGCCGAAATCGCAGCTCTGTCTTAAATTCAGCCTGAGCAAATCCCAACCAAACCAGCAATTCCCTGTTACGCCGTATCAAATTCCCTGATACACACATTTAAATTCCCTGTTATTTTTTCCGTCAAAAATGCAGGAACGGGTGGAAACTGGCTATGTGCTTGGGCTACATGGGGTAGCGTATCAAAAAGGAGATAAAAAATTGAAAAATTCCCTGTAAATTTCCCTGTTAACGGGAATTTACTGAGACGAGTTAGCGGCAGACTTTGCACACCGCCAGCAAGTCTGAGCCCTTCCTTGAGAAGGGCTTTTTCTTTGCGGGATGCCCGCGTCACGCGGACCTCAGGGCGATAGCGATATTCTCTGTCCGGGAGTTAAAGGCGAATTTCCACGTTTTCTCCTGGAGATTCTCTGTAGCTATTCGGTAGCACCACTTTGCTTGTCCAAGCTGTAGATCGCCGTTATTTCTGCTTGTTGAAATGAAGCAGGCCCGCAATTGCGGGCCGGTTTATAGCAAGCAGTTCAGGATGAGCTAGCCGTTCACACCGAGCAACTTGCGTTGCGCTTTCCAGCTTTCGGGTAACGGTACCATACGCATCAACCAGTCGTGATCAGCTGCACTGGGACTGTTGGGAATTGTTTTGCATCCAGAGAATGCAAGCAGTGCCAATTCAATTTCCTAGCGGCCTCTTGGTTCAGTGCTGGACCGGTGCATTTGGCAGTGCACGCGGTGAAGTGCCCGGTTGGGGCAGTTGGACGGCCTGCCAGTCTCCTCCCAGTGCCACAAAAAGGGCGGTTGTATCCTGGAGGCGCTGGGCGCGTGCCTGCAGATATGCAATCTTCGCCTGACGGTACTGAATGTCGGCCGCGAGGACCTGCAGATAATTGATCAATCCGGCCTGGTAGTTCACCCGGGTCAGATGCAGTGACTGTTCCGAAGCAGACACGGATTGCGATTCCGCCTGCATGGTTTCGGCATCATGTTCCAGTGCCCTCACGGTATCGGCCACCTGGGCAAATGCGTCGAGCACCGTCTGCCGATAGAGCGCCAGGCTTTGCTGATATGCGTCGATGGCAGCCTGTTTCTTTTCGGACAGTGTGCCGCCGTTAAACAAGGGTAGCGCTATATTCGGTCCCACGCTCCAGAAATTGGCATTCTTGCCGAACAGTCCGCTGAGCGAAGAATTGTTCTGACCGTAGGTTCCGTTCAGGGTAAAGCTCGGGAATTCTGCTGCGGTTGCAACCCCTATGCCGGCGCTTGCGCCATGCATTTGCGCCTCGGCTGCCAGGATATCCGGACGCTGCCGGACCAGTTCCGAAGGCAGCGATAGCGGCAGCTTTTCCGGCAGGAAAAGTTCATCCATCGCAACTTGCGCAGGCGTCCATTCCGAGGGCGCATGACCGGCAAGCGTGGCAAGCAGGTGTTCTGACTGGCTGAGTTTTTGCCGCAATGGCGGCAGCGTGGATTCGGAAGCAGCCAATTGGCTGCGCAGGCTGAGCACCGACTCATAGGGCACCGTACCGGCCTGGGCCTGCTTCTCGGTGATGTCGACCTGTTCCTTCTGCAAGGCGATCAACTGCACGGTAAATTTGATTTCATCGCGGTAGGCAGCCGCTGCAATGGCGGTATTGACGATATTTCCCGACAGGGCAAGGTAGGTCGCCAGAACGGTGGAACGTTGCAGATCCACCTGGGACTGCAGGCTCTCGATGGCGCGATGCTCTCCGCCGAAGATATCAAGCGTATAACTGACAGACGCGGACAGCGTGACAAGATTGAAAATGCTGGCGGGTGCCGCGCTGCCGATGCGTGCCGGCGAATACTTTTGTCTTTCGGCACCGAGACCGGCATCGATCTCCGGATAGAAAATCCCGTACCCTGCCTGGAGATTGTCTTGGCTTTGGCGCAGGCTGGCCTGGGCCGCCTCCAGGCTCGGATTGTTGGCGAGGCCCTCTGCAACCGCGGCGTCGAGCTGCTTTGAATCGAACAGGCGCCACCAGTCGGCAACCGGCCCGACTCCCTTTTCGAAGATCTGCGGCTGCCCCTCCACAGCGACGGTTGCAGAAGGATCGCTCCCCTGGTTGTAATGATCGACAGAGGGCGCCGCGGGGCGGACGAAATCCGGGCCTACGGTACAGCCGGAAAGGAGCAGCAGAGGCATTCCAAATAGAATCCACGCGCTTCTGTGTCTGCTCAATCTCTGGAGTAATCGATGGGTCATGATGGTTTCTTTCCGATACGACTACTCGCCGATGTAGACATCCACCAGTTGACCGGGATAGAGAGTCATATTTTTCTGCTTTTCAAACCGGAATATGATCGGCAAGACCCTCACGTCCACCCTCTCGGTCCGTTGATCGGAAAGCTCGATCTTTGGAGTGACATACGGCTGCTCCCTGACATATTCGAGCGGTATGCTGATATCAGTACCCCTGACAAACATCCGCGCATGCATCTGTGTCGGTTTGGGCAGCCTGTTGATCAATATCTCGTCTATATAGCACCTGACCTCGACATAATTTTGCAATTTGCCCATCACGATAGGCGGGTCCATGCCACCGGTATAACTGTTATAGGAACCTTCTGAAGAGATATAGCTGCCCCTAGCTGTATTGACCGAAAGAGCAGAGCCGTCGGATGGTGCCTTGATTACATATTTGGAAAGCAGCACGTTTGCGGTCTGATAAGCCTTGAGTGATGCGTCGTACTGCTTCTCCGAGACGGCCAGATTCGCCTTTCCGGCTTCAACCGCGTTTTGTGCGGTATCCAAGACATCCTTGCTCACCGATTTTGGATCGAGTTCGTAGGATTTCGTCTGCTTGTCCAAAGTATCCTGCAGGCTCTTCAGGTTGGCCTTTGCCAGCCCGATCTGTTCCCTGGCGGATTCCGCCTGTGCCTTCAGCTGTTCTGCGGTCGCGCGCTGCACGGTATCGTCCAGCATGAGCATGGGCGTCCCCGCATTTACATGCTGGCCTTCCGCAATCAGGATCTTCGTGACGACGCCCGGCACTTCAGGATAAATGTTGATGTTCTCGCCGCTGGACTGGTAGCTTTCAATGATCCCGTTGGCGTAGATACCTTTCTCATACGGATTCGAAGCCGGAGTGAACGCCGGCGGCAACGGCTTTTGCTTGATGCCGAATACATAGGCGCTGGCAAATCCGGCCAGTATCCCTATGATTGCCAGCGCGAATAGCAGCTTGTTTCTCACTCCATTTCCCCCTTTTCGATCCCGGTTATCCGGCCATCTTCCATTTTCAATATGCGGTCTGCATACTCGTATATCCTGGTGTCATGAGTGACGATGATGATGCATCGCTTTTCATTCAGAATATTCTGCTTTACAAATTCCACGATCTTTTTTCCCGTATCCCCATCCAGAGATGCCGTCGGCTCATCGAATATCATCAGATCCGGGCGACTGGAGATCGCTCTTGCGATCGCGACTCTCTGCTGTTCGCCGCCGCTCAGTTTAACCGGCGGCAGTTGCGCTCTGTCCTTTAATCCGACGATCTCCAGATTCTGCATGGCTATGTTCTGAGCCTCATCCCAGTCCATTTTTTTCAAAATCAGCGGAATCGCGACATTCTCGACTGTGGTCAAACGAGGGAACAGATGGTAATCCTGAAATACGAATCCGATGCGGTTCAATCTGAAATCCGCTATCTCATCGGTGGAAAGCTTCCAGATATCCTTATCCTCAACCGTGACGGTGCCCGAGTTTGGCCTGAGAATTCCGGAAATCATGCTGAGCAAAGTGGTCTTGCCGCTACCGGAGGGTCCCACGATGAACAGCATCTCCCCGAAATAGGCGTCAAAACTCACATCCCTGACCGCGATGGTTTTTGTCTGCCCCTCGCCGAACCACTTTGCCAGGCCGTTTGCCTTGACTGCCAGATTTGCCACGCTAGCCCCTGAAGATATCGAAGGGCTCTATCTTGAGCACTTTCCTGACACCGACATAACTCGAAATGCCCGCTATGATGACCACCATGATAAACGCAAATCCGAGATTCCTGTAAGCAATCTGGGCTGCATAATCCGGCATCCTGAGTCTTGCCGTCATGATGATCAATGAAGCCAGGCCAACGCCCAGGCCGTAGCCTATGAATGCGGTAACGGTTGCCTGAAACAGGATCATGTATACAAGTTCCCGCCCTTTGGCCCCGATCGCTTTCAACGCACCGAATTTCTGAATGTTTTCGAGTATGAAGGTGTAAAAGGTCTGCCCCGATATGGACAGGCCGACAATAAAACTAATGGCTGTCATGATAAACATATTGATTCCCAGGCCAGTCTGATACATGTAGAAATCCGAAATCCGCTGAACGAATTCATCCTCGGTGACTGCCAGATAGCCCAGCTTTTTCACCTGCTGTTCGATATAGGCAATATCACTGCTGCTTTTTGGTTCAACCAGAATGTAGGAGGTGGTGAACCGGGTTGAGGGAATGTAGGTGATTGCCCTGTTGTAGGTCGTGTAAAGCGTGGGAACGCCGAACAGGCCGGAGGAGTTGACTTTTGCCAGGCCTACCACGACCCCGCGGTTATCATTGAGTTCAAACTCAGTGCCGATTTTCGGATACTCGAGTTTCTTGAATTCGGCATCATTTACGACGATAAAGCCGTTCTCCGCATAGATATCCTCGATCTTCCCAGCATAAAGTTGCGGTCTGCCATATAAGGTCGAATCATCCAGCCCAATCACCGTTACCGCTTGGTAGGTACCGCTCTTGAGTTTGACCTGTGCACCTCCCGAATAAAGAGGCACTGCATATTTGACACCGTTTATGCTTCTGACCGCATCCAAAACATAATCAGGCATCGGAATGCTGCTGGCGACGGTATTGACGGCAGGATCCATCACCCAGATTTTCGCGCCAATGTTGAGGACGGTTGAGGAAGACCTGGTCAGAACCCCGGCAAACATCGATGTCATCATGACCATCAAAAACACCGCAAAGGTAATGCCGACCAGCAATGCAGCAAACTTGCCCTTGTCATTGACGAGCAGTTTGAATGCAATTCTCAGGATTCCTTTCACGGTCGCTTTCTCGATTTTGTGACATCGTATATCTGCCAACTGGCGAAGGCAACGGCCAATACACCCATCGCGATGGTGATATCTGCCGCTTCTTTATCCGCAGCAAAAAAATCGAGCTGATAGGGAGAGAGGATTAGCCATCCTCCCAGCAGAATATTGAACACCGCTTGCCCGGCACCAAACACTCTCGATATGGCAATGAGATTGAATACGATCAATACTCCCCCGATTCCCCAGCTGTTTGCCGTAGCCGGGCTGTCGGAAAAATACCCCATCGCTGCGGGCGAAACAACGAGCCAGACACCGACAATTACATACACCCAATCCTGCCACCGTCTGCTCATCACTGTATCCCTTTATCGTCTTCCGGCCTCCGCGCTTGACTTGGCAGGCTCGGTTTGAACTTGCAGCTACGCTGGCACTGTCGGGAATTGTTGCACATTCTGAGAATCCAAGCAGCGCTCCATGGCACCGGTTAATTGGCGCCACAATATTTTTCGGAAGCCCTCGCTATTTTACGCCGGCTATGTAAGCGTCATGCCGGCAAGATTCAAAGCTGTTTTGGCGTACCAGCCTCGCTGTCGGCAATAGCGATAGTAATAGTCCTGAATGAACGTGTGAAGTGGGCAAATGTCCGTAACATGATCACTCGCTTGCTTTCTGTATCTGGATAATGTTTTTAAATATGCTCAGCCAAAGGCATTTATGATTTCTGCCTTCAGCAGGGCTGCACGATGACCCTGATGGCGTATTCCCCTGCGTAATTTAGCAGAACAAAATGTAAATTATTCAGAAAGATGTTGCCTAGCCGGTTTATTGCCAGGAACGGCTGGCCGCAACGGCTGAGGAATCCAAGCTGCGCATTGAATTGCCCATTCTTTACCAGCTGGATTTCCGAAAGTTCAGGCAACAGCTTTGAGACATGCTGCCAGATCATATCCTTCCGGCCGTATCCGAAGAGCTTTTCGCCGGCCTTGCTGCAATCGCAGATCATGCCGCGTTCGTCCAATGTCAGCGCCGGCGGCTCCTGCCATGAAGTGTGCCAGGGTGTATTCATTTCGATTGCTGGAGTGGATATGCTGGATGGGTTCATTTCGCGCTCGTTAAAAGGATGTAATGTCGATTTACCGGGCATGAATTTACATGGGCATTTCAACTTGATAAATACGCGCGAGCACGTAGGTACGGATACCTATCACGATATAGATAGCGAACAAGCGGACAGTTTCAGTACTTCAATTTCACTGCGGATGGGATATGATTCGCACGGGATGCGGGTTGATTACCATTGATCTTGCCGGCTATCGAGATGTCACGAATCTTGATTCCAACAATTCGACAATCGGTTCGCTATCCAGCAACATGGTCATGCAACGAGATAAGGGGCAACGCGACACCAATGAACGGCGGTTTCAACGCAATGGATCGGATCAAGTGTCGTTTTTCGAGGGCCATGTGCAATCAATAACTAAAACACGAGATTACAAATGGCTGGCATTGTCGAATACCACGCTGGGTGTCCTGATGGCAAGCTTGAATTCGACGAGCCTCATTATCGCGTTACCTGTGATCTTCCGCGGATTGAAGGTGGATCCCCTAGCCCCGGACAGCTTCAATTATCTTTTGTGGCTTTTGATGGGTTACCTAGTCGTTACTGCGGTACTGGTGGTTACAATGGGTCGATTGGGAGATATGTACGGCCGGGTCCGGATTTATAACCTCGGCTTCCTGGTGTTCACCCTGGCCTCGGTGGGTCTCGCCGCTACCTGGAGCAACGGTGCGGCCGGTGCCCTTGAACTGATCATCATGCGCATGGTCCAGGCTGTTGGCGGAGCAATGTTGATGGCCAACTCCGCTGCGATTCTGACTGACGCGTTCCCGGAAAATCAGCGGGGCACTGCACTTGGCATCAACCAAATCGCGGGCATGGCAGGTGGTTTCCTCGGTGTTGTGGTTGGAGGCCTAATCAGCGAACTGGGTTGGCGTTGGGTGTTTCTTTTCAATGTGCCTATCGGCATCGCCGGAACAATCTGGGCTTACCGGAAACTCAAGGAACTAGGCGTGCGCGTGCACGCGCGCATTGACTGGCTTGGCAATGCCACGTTCGCTGTGGGCCTGGCGATGCTGCTCATTGGCGCTACCTATGGCATTCAGGGCTACGATGATCACCTGATGGGATGGACGTCTCCATTCGTGCTTGCCATGATGGCAGGCGGGGTTGGCATTCTGGGTGTATTCGTCCTGATCGAGCGGCGCGTTCCGGCACCCATGTTTGACTTGAAACTGTTCAAGATCCGCGCATTCAGCGCGGGCAACATTGCGGGCTTGCTTTCCTCCATTGCACGCGGGGGCCTGCAATTCATGGTGATCATGTGGCTCCAAGGTATCTGGCTGCCCTTGCATGGCTATGCCTTCGAGGTGACTCCTCTTTGGGCCGGCATATACATGCTGCCCAGCACGGTCGGATTCCTCGTTGCAGGACCGTTATCCGGCCATCTCTCGGATCGTTATGGTGTACGGCCCTTTGCGACTGCCGGAATGATTCTCGCGGCAATCTCCTTTTGGCTGTTCCTTGTCCTGCCGGTGAATTTTTCATACGGCGCTTTCGCGTTTGTACTATTTTTGAACGGTGCAGCTTTCGGCATGTTCGCTTCACCGAATACGGCCGGAATCATGAATTCGCTTCCGCCCAATTTGCGCGGTGAGGGATCCGGGATGCGTGCGACATTCCTGAATGTCGGAATGCCGATCTCAATCGGGATATTTTTCTCCCTGATGATACTCGGCCTATCCAGCCATTTCCCACCCGTGCTATATCAGGGGCTGATCGCCCACGGCGTGCCTCCCTGTGATGCGACTCAGTTATCTCACCTGCCTGCGATAGGTTACCTCTTCGCCACGTTTCTTGGTTATAACCCTCTGCAAACGCTCCTTGGCCCGCAGGCCCTTGGCGCTTTGCCAGCAAATGATTCAGCCGCATTGGTATCAAAGGACTTCTTCCCGCATCTCATCGCTGCACCGTTCCATAGTGGATTGGAAATCGCATTCGGTTTTGCGCTTGCGATGTGCCTCATAGCAGCTGTCGCATCGTGGCTGCGCGGAGGACATTATGTTTACCGTGAATCCCCGGCGGACACCAGCAAGTCCGGCGGTTAACCTTGATTTCGCTTGCAGAATATTTGAACAACCGACCGTGAAGGAGGCTTGGATACCTGACACCTGGCCAGGTATTCTTTGAGTCAGGTGTTGCACTTCAAATTTGAATTCGCGGTATTAAACACGTCAGACAGATAAGGTTAGAAAAGAGGATAGAGCAATGACCCAGGAATTTGAAGATATTAAAATCGTATCAATGGACGAAGGATCATCCCATTGGCCCAACCCCAGAGTTGCCATGTATAACATTGTGCTGAACCTTTCCGGTTCCGCACCTTATGAATGGGCAACCTATTTCAATCAAAGGTGGAAGCAGCATATTTATATGGGAAAGGCGAGCGCCAGGGTTTCGGGTAGAAAGCTGCAAATTTATTGCGTTCCCGATGAGCTGGAGAAGGAACACATGCATGAATTGAACAAAATCATCTTTGAGACGAATAATGCCTACAGAATTTTTCTGGCTGCACAGGTTCAACAGGAAGCAACGCGGCAAGCCCGGGAGATTGCTGAAAGAGATCAGTTAAAATCCATCAAGAACAGTCTCAAGTTCTAATGCAAACGGTCCGGGAGTTAGTTAACGAAAAAGGCCATTGCTTATATGCAATCAGTCCAAAAATGGCAACTGTACAGGGGTATCTACAATGAACCGGACGATGCTGAAATTTCAAGTCACTGTGCTGGCCATCGGCACAGGGTTCTCGTGGATTACCCTGGTATTCGACTATCGCCGCTTCTTCTCTTCGGGCGGGCATGTTCTGAATATATCCGGTTGCGCCGTTGCAAACCCCGCCATCACTCCGTGTTTTTACGGTGCCTTGGCTTTTCTCGCTGCCTTCACGTGGGCATGGACGATTTTGCGATCCGCCCCGGAGGCTGTAGTAAAAAGGCAACGAGGCCTCCAGTTGCTGCTGGCTGCAGGAACTGTGTTTGCCTGGGGAAACTTCGCCTATGAGGTATACAGATTCATGCAGCCGCAGCCGGCCACATCCGCCTTCAGTTGCCCGGCGGGCGAAGCGGCGGTCAATCCGTTGATGACGCCTTGCTTCTATGGCGCACTCATTTTTCTCGTGGCACTTGTCGTTTCAATTCTGATCACCCGTATCCGGCGCTGAGATGGGGTTCTTATTGACAAGCCAGCTTAATAGGGGACATTTCTACTGTCGTGCGGTCTGAATCATTGACCCGGATGCAAATCTCTGCTGACTGCTTCAATATTGGCAATCACAATGCCCAATAATCCAACCAGTGCCGATGAAAGCGATTTTCTTCATCCCGTCAGGCATCGCATCGACATAACGCGACCATGCTCTTCAGACTGGCCGCCGAAGCTGTTCTGCTGATCCATCTGGCGTTCATTGTGTTCGCGCTCTTGGGTGCAGCAATCGCGGCGCGATGGCGCTGGATCATCTTTGTTCATCTTCCGGCAGCCGGATGGGGGGTTTTCGTTGAACTGACAGGCCGCATTTGCCCACTCACGTACCTGGAGAACTACCTTCGTGCCCGGGCAGGCATATCGGGTTATACAGAAAGCTTCATAGAGCACTATATGCTGGCAGTCATTTATCCTGTTGGGCTTACCAGGGAGATTCAGTTCATGCTTGCGACTGTGGTTGTTGGCGTCAATATCGCAATCTATGGCTGGTTATTTTATTATTGGCGCGCCTCGCAAGGAAGAGATGCCTAGCTAGTTCATGAACGCTCGCTATCTGGCATCATAATGGCAAGATGCTGATCGATCTTCCACTGTTCAGTCTCAAAGCCGATGGTCAGGCACAACCAGGAATGCCGCAGTATCTGGCGCCATGGCCATTGTTGAAGGCACTGCCTTTGTACCGGGAAAAAGGATATTCGCCGCTAACGTCGGCGGTGCAGTGATTCCGGTTGCATGCTCCTTTTGCCGGCTTCCTTGCTAAAGAAAGCAAGATACCTGTAATTCTCAAAGTGCCAGCGTTGGGAACCTATGCAAATTGATGATAATGAGTCGGCTCGCCCGGTCAAGCCATTTAACCCCAAATACACTTTAGGCATGCAATATTGAGATTGCACATTCCCTGGTTTTCGACGCAAAGGAAGTAGCATGGCATGGTGCAAATTGCTATCATGCCAAGCACTTCGGAGGCGGGTGTCGGGCTTCATAAAGCCGGTGATTGTCGAAGCTCCGCACCATTGATTTATCCTGTCCAGCAGATCCCAACTTTTGGAGGGAGGCGATATGAAACGCTCGATTCGATTTGTTTTGAACGGCGATCCCGTCAGCCTGGACACAGATGACGACTGCACGCTTCTGTGGGTTTTGCGTACCGATCTTGAACTTACAGGCACAAAATACGGATGCGGTGAAGGAGTGTGCGGCGCATGCACCGTTATCGTTGGCGATCAGGCGGTTCGCTCCTGCTTGACACCGCTCAAGAATATACAAGGTAAGGAAGTCCTCACGATAGAGGGTCTTGCCCGCGACAGCAAATTGCACCCGTTGCAGCAGGCATTTGTCGATCATGGCGCATTGCAGTGCGGCTACTGCACCTCGGGCATGCTGCTGCATGCATACGCTTTTCTGCGCGAAAATCCGACACCGTCGCATGATGCAATTGTCGCCCATATGGAGAGCAATCTTTGCCGCTGCGGGGCCCACCAGAGGATAGTCGCGGCAATCGAATCTGCCTCCCGTCAAATGGGGGAGCAATCATGAATGCGTCTGCTGGCATGAGCCGCCGCACCTTTCTGAAACTGGCCGGCGGGGGCATTGTCGTCTTCGTCAATCTTGATCCGTTGCAGGCATTCTCGCAGCAGGCGAAGCTGCTCTATCCTGAGGATTTTAACGCCTATCTGTTGATAGGCAGGAACGGACGAGTCACGGTTTTTTCCGGGAAGATCGAGATGGGCCAGGGGGTGATGACCTCGCTCGCGCAAATGGCGGCTGATGAGCTGGGTGTGGAGCTTGCTTCGATCGACATGGTGCTGGGCGATACTGACAAATGCCCATGGGACATGGGTACGTTCGGTTCCCTGACTACCCGAATGTTCGGGCCTGCGCTGCGCGCGGCGGCAGCCAAAGCACGGCAAGTCGTGATAATGCTTGCCGCAGCAAAGCTGGGTGTCCCGAATGACAGGATCAAGGTCAAGGACGGCATTGCGTTCGTGGCGGACAATCCGAAGCGGAAAGTCAGCTACGGCGAGCTTTCCAGGGGAGCCCGAATCACCGAGGTGGTTGACAGTAAGGCGGTGCTGCGGTCGGCTGCCGAATTCAGTGTGATGGGCCGTTCACCGAAGCGGCTCGATGCACTTGAAAAAGTGACCGGTGCCGCAAAATACACCGCCGATATCAGAGTCCCCGGTATGCTGTACGCGCGGATTCTGCGCCCGCCCATGCATGGCGCCACACTGCAACAGCTTGATACCTCCGGTGCAGAGAAACTTCCCGGGATCGTCATCGTTAATCATGGCGATTTGATCGCAGTGTTGAATGCCGAGCCAGAAGCGGCCGAAGAAGCGTTAAAGCGCATCAAGGCGGACTGGCGATTGCCCGAGGCGAAGGTTGACCCGGAAAGCATCTACGAACACATCGTCGTTCAGGCCGAGCCGCTGAAAAATTTTACAGATTTAAAGGACCGGGGCGATGTTGAGGCAGCCCGCGCAAGCGCCGCACGCGTGTTCGAAGCGACATACCACAAGGGCTATGTCGCCCATGCCGCAATGGAGCCGCATGCGGCCCTGGCCGAAATCAAGGACGGCAAGGCAACGGTCTGGGCATCGACGCAGACTCCGTTTCCGACACGTGACCGGATCGCCCGGGTTCTCGGGCTGGACTCAAAACACGTCCGTGTGATTACTCCGTTTGTTGGCGGCGGGTTTGGCGGCAAGAGTGCCGATCTTCAGGCTGTCGAAGCGGCGCGTCTTGCACAGATCACCGGAAAGGCCGTGCAAGTAGCCTGGACCCGTTCTGAAGAATTCTTCAATGACACATTTGATCCCGCTTCAGTCGTGAAGATCGTATCGGGAATCGGACAAGACGGGAAGATCTCGCTTTGGGACTATTCGGTCTATGCAGCCGGCGAGCGCGGGGCGGCATGTTGTTACGATATTCCGAATGCGCGCTTCAGGTCGACCGGAGGTATCTCGTATGGTTCGGCTTCCGGCGCTGCACACGCGAGTCCTCATCCGTTTCCCGTCGGACCCTGGCGGGCACCCGGGGCAAACATGAATGTATTTGCCATCGAATCGCAAATTGACATGATGGCATCGGCAGCCGGAGTGGATCCTCTCGAGTTCCGGCTTCGCAATCTGACGGATCCCAGAATGCGCAGAGTCCTGCAAGCCGCGGCAGATGCCTTTGGCTGGAAGGCGGCTGTCGCTCCAAGCAAAAGGGGCTATGGAATTGCGTGCAATATAGACGCCGGCACCTGCGTCGCGACGATGGCCGAAGTCAGGGTGGATCCAACCAGCGGAAGCATCAAGGTGATCCGGATCGTCTGCGCTCAGGACATGGGGATCGTCGTGAATCCGGATGGCGCAAGAATGCAAATTGAAGGCGCGATCACCATGGGACTCGGGTATACGTTGGCAGAAGAGCTTCGTTTCCTTAGCGGTGAGATTCTCGACCGGAATTTCGACACTTATGAGATCCCGCGCTTCTCCTGGGTTCCCAGAATCGAGGCCGTCCTTGTCAAGAATGACGATTTGGCGCCCCAGGGCGGCGGGGAACCACCCATCACGACTACCGGTGCGGTGATCGCCAACGCGGTGTTTGATGCGACAGGGGTGCGCATGTTCCGGTTACCGATGACAACGGATCGTGTCCGGCAGGCAATCGTCAAGCTGAATGCTGGTTGAATGCTGATGTGAAACTATGTACAACCGAGATGATGGCTATCGGATAAATGCTATCCAGACGAGCAATATCGCGTTGTTGCCCGAGCCATTCGGATCTGTTACTGCGGTTGCCGGCCGCGCACCAGCAGGATGGGCACCGGGCAACCGCGCACGATGCCCTCCGCCACGCTGCCCATCAGCAGATGATTCAGGCCAGTCCTGCCGTGGGTACCCGCCACGACAAGGTCTGCCGGCCAAGCGCCTGCTTCCGCCACGATGGCTTCGGCCATCCGCGCACCGGGGACCTCGGTTTCAAGCAGCTTGACTTCGGCATCAACGCCGCCGGAGCGGGCCGATCGCTGTGCCTTGTCCAATATCCCGCGCCCGATGTCTGTCCAGGTTCTCTCCACTTCGGGTGATAACTGGGTACTGTTGTAGATGGCGATCTTGTCGACCACGTAGACAATCCGCAGTTGCGCGTGCTGGTCCTTTGCCAGACCGATGGCTTCCCGCAGCGCGAGATCAGATGTGGGACTATCGTCTACCGCTGCCAAGATGCGCTGGTACATGTGATCTCCTCTGGCCAATTTGGGGCAATATCTTGCCAGGATTTATTTCAGCTAACGTCGAACAATCATACCCCATAGCTGACAAGTCAACTCCACCATGGCAGGTTCGACGAACCGAATAGTTTTCGGGTTGGATTTTCGGATTGGATTGACAACAGAACGAACGTTCTGTATCTTGAAAATAAATCATATAACCCCGAGCAAGCTTTGCCATTGTGACACGCTGAATTATGAATCTGGTTGTTGAAAACGCGCCAAATATTGGGCCAAATAATATTGGAGAAGAGTCCTACCTTGCCCACCTCAACCCCGAACAACGCTTTGCCGTAAAGCATGGTACAGGCGGTGATGGGGCATCTCCGCTGCTGGTAATAGCGGGTGCCGGGTCTGGCAAGACCAATACCATTGCTCACCGCGTCGCCCATGTCATTGCACAGGGGGCCGACCCGGGGGTGATCCTTCTTTTGTCGTTCTCGCGCCGTGCGGCGGATGAGGTGGCGCGGCGAGCGGAGCGCATCGTGCGCCAGCTTGCTGCTGACCGTCCGCGGCTTGCCGGTGCAAAACTGGGCTGGACCGGAACATTTCACGGCATCGGCGCGCGCCTGTTGCGCGAATACGCCGGCAGGATCGGCCTCGACCCGGGCTTCACCATCCACGACAGGGGAGATTCCGCCGATCTAATGAACTTGGTGCGGCATGAGCTGGGTGCATCCTGCAAGGCGAAGCGCTTTCCGCTGAAGAACACCTGTCTCGCGATCTACTCTGCTACGGTCAATACCATGCTGCCGCTGGAGGAAGTGCTGCAGCGCCGCTTCCCGTGGTGTGTGGAATGGCAGGAAGAACTCAAGCAGCTGTTCCTCGCCTATGTGGAGGCCAAACAGAAACAGCACGTGCTCGACTACGACGACCTGTTGCTGTATTGGGCACAGATGGTTGCCGAACCGGTGCTTGCGTCAGAGATCGGTGACCGTTTCGACCATATCCTGGTGGACGAATATCAGGATACCAATGTGCTGCAGGCCAGCATTCTGCTTGCACTCAAGCCGGATGGACGCGGGCTTACGGTTGTCGGCGACGATGCCCAGTCTATCTATGCCTTCCGGGGTGCAACCGTGCGCAATATCCTGGACTTTCCCGCGCACTTCGATCCTCCGGCAAGGATACTCACGCTTGAGCAGAACTACCGTTCCACGCAGCCCATCCTTGCGGCGGCAAACGGCGTGATCGGACTCGCTGCCGAGCGATACAGCAAGGAACTGTGGAGCGACAGGACCTCGGGCGAGCGTCCGCAACTGGTCACGGTTCGTGATGAGGCCGATCAGGCCGGCTTCGTGGTGGAGCAGGTGCTTGAGCGGCGGGAAATGGGCATTCGGCTCAAATCGCAGGCGGTGCTGTTCCGCGCCTCCCATCACAGCGCGACCCTGGAAATCGAACTTGTCAGGCGCAACATCCCGTTCGTGAAGTTCGGCGGCTTGAAGTTTCTCGAATCCGCCCACGTCAAGGATGTGCTTTCGGTGCTGCGCTGGATCGAGAACCAGCGCGACCGGGTTGCCGGGTTCCGCGTGCTGCAACTCATTCCAGGCATCGGTCCGAAGACATCGGCACAGGTGCTCCACAATCTTGCGTTGGCGCAGGATGTGATGATGGGGCTGCAGGAGTCGCGTGTGCCGTCCGGCGCGGCCGGGGATTGGCAGGACTTTCTTGATCTGGTTAATGGACTGTACCAGCGGGCTATGCCGTGGCCGCTGGAATTCGAAACGATCTGCACCTGGTATAAAGTTCATCTGGAGCGCCTGTTTGAAGACGCACAGGTTCGCCTGAACGACATCGACCAACTGGAAAGGATCGCGGCCACCTTTCCTTCGTGGCAGCGGTTCCTGACCGAACTCACGCTGGATCCGCCCGATGCCACAAGCGACGAATCGGGTGCGCCATTGCGCGACGAAGACTACCTGATACTGTCCACCATCCATTCGGCGAAAGGGCAGGAGTGGACATCAGTCACCCTGTTGAATGCGGTGGACGGCTGCCTGCCATCCGACCTGGCCACCGGAAGCACCAGCGAGATCGAAGAAGAACGAAGGCTGCTATATGTGGCCATGACCCGCGCCAGGGAACATCTGCAGATCGTGGTGCCACAACGATTCTTCGTCACTCAGCAATCGCAATTCGGTGATCGCCATGTTTACGCCGGCAGGACGCGCTTCATTCCTGCCGGCATCGTTGACCTGTTCGAGAGGAAATCCTGGCCGGTGGTCGAGGCAATTCCTGTCAATGCGACAGAACGACCAGCAGGACGATCACGTCAAGAGGTACTGGATCTGCTGGGCAAGATGAAGGCGATGTGGAAGTGACGCCATGGCTGCATCCCTGCATTCACTGTTGCAACACCCCGGAATCTGGCGCGGTGACCACCTCGCGCAGATGTCTGATGAGACGCTGCCCACCGGATATGCTGAACTGGATGAACAGTTGCCGGGAGGCGGCTGGGCACGGGGAGCACTGACGGAAATCCTGCTTGAGCGGGAAGGAATCGGCGAGCTGCGCTTGTTGCTCCCGGCGCTGGCCCGCATATCCGCACAAAGTAGATGGCAAGCCTGGGTATCTCCACCCCATGTGCCGTATGCGCCGGCATTGAGTGTTGCCGGAGTCAACCTGAAACAACTTCTGGTAGCGCAGCCGCAAACGGCAGCCGAAGGCTGGTGGACTGCGGAACAGGCGTTGCGCTCCGGCGCATGCAGTGCCGTGCTGGCATGGCTGGGCATGCCCGACGAGCGGCGCATGCGCCGCCTGCAACTCGGGGCGGAATCCGGGCGTGCCTGGGGCGTATTGTTCCGTTCCGCGAGTGCCGCGCAGGAGCGTTCCACAGCCGCCCTGCGGCTGCGCCTTGAAGCAACATCGAATGGACTGGCTGTACATATCCTCAAGCGCCGGGGCGGGCATGTGAGCAAACCCGTGATGGTGAATCTGCAACAAACAAATGGCTCTCGCCATGCACGTCCTACAGAGATGGCCATGTCTGTTGTGAAGTTGTCAAAGGAAGCAAGCCTGCGAGTAGGGCACCTCTAAAAATCGTAGCGAACAGCCCGAGTGCAAGGAGCCGCGCAGTGAGCGACGAGACATATCAAATGGATAGGCGAGGAACGGACGAGCACGCGACACAGCAATCGGGTTGCGCAGTAGATTTGTAGAGGTGTCCTGAGTTCATGTTCTGGCTGTCCCTCCATTTCTCCGCACTTCCCCTGGAAATCTTCTCCCGGGGTGGTGCTGCGCCAGAAGCCATCGCGGTCATTGAAAAGCAGGGCAACCGTTCGCGCGTGAAAGTCTGCAACAAAGCCGCCAGCGACCTCGGGGTGAGGCCGGGTATGCAGGATTCCGCCGCCCGGGCGTTGGCGGCCGATCTTGTTGTGCGCGGTCGCGATATCACGGCAGAGCAGGAATCGCTGGCTGGCCTTGCTGCCTGGGCCGGGAGCTTTACACCTGACGTGAGCCTGCAGCCGCCTGACGGGTTGCTGATAGAAATAGGCAGCTGCCTGCGATTGCATTGCGGCTTCAGAAATCTGATTACCCAAATGCGTAACGGACTGAACGAAATGGGCTACACCTGCAGTCTTGCCTGCGCTCCAACGCCGCATGCAGCCTGGTTGATGGCGCTGGCGAGAAAGGAGGTTGCCATCCGCGAATCGGGCAAGCTCGAAAAGGCCCTTGGTGAATTGCCGGTGAGCGTGCTCGATCAATCTCGGGATACCCTGACGAGTCTGGAAATGGTCGGCGCACACACATTGGGAGACTGCATGCAGTTTCCGCGCGCAGGCATGGCGCGGCGCTTCGGCCAGAGCTTGCTGGATGAGCTGGATCGCGCTCTGGGCCGGTTGCCCGAGGCGCGCGAATTCTTCGTACCGCCACCCGGTTTCGAACGGCGTCTGGAATTGCCTTCGCAAGCGCACGAAGTGGAGGCGCTGCTTTTTGCAGTACGCAGATTATTGCTGGAACTGGAAGGTTATCTGAACTTGTGCCAGGCCGGCGTACAGGAACTGGTACTCGTCTGCAGTCATGAAGACATGCCGGATACTGATTTGAAGATAGGGTTCGCACAGCCCACCCGCGATTTGAACCGGATGCTGCTACTGGCGAGGGAAACACTGGGTCGCACCCGCTTGCCTGCCCCCGTCCACACCATCCTGCTCAAGGCAGGCCTCATTCGAGCCGTGGAATTATCGAATCTGGATATGTTCCGGGATAGTGCAGAAACTACAGAAACAGCGGATGGCAATCTGCTGCTGGAACGGCTGCGCATCAGGCTTGGCAAAGAAGCGGTGTTCAGCATCATGCCTGCGGCTGGCGACCGTCCGGAACTTGCCTGGCGACAATGCGAATCAGGAGATGAAATACCATCTCCAGGCAAACTTCAGCGGCCGCTGTGGCTGCTGCCCAAGCCATTGCCCTGCCGGAAAGGCCGGCTTGAATTGGAGTCCGGACCGGAGCGGATCGAAAGCGGCTGGTGGGACGGCAATGATGTAGTTCGCGACTATTACGTGGCGCAGGGCCGCAATGGCTCAAGGCTGTGGGTATTTCGTGATCGAACCAGCGGTGCCTGGTTCGTACACGGACTGTTCGCCTGACGCAATGGGTGATAGCCATGCACAACTACGCCGAGTTGCACTGCCTCTCCAACTTCACTTTCCTGCGCGGAGCATCGCATCCGGAAGAACTGGTAACACGCGCCCATGAGTTGGGCTATGCGGCACTGGCGATTACCGATGAATGTTCGCTGGCAGGTATCGTGCGCGCCCATGTGGCCGCTAAGGCATGTGGCCTGAAATTGATCGTGGGAAGCGAGATACGTTTTACCGATGGTCCGAGTGTTGTGCTGATGGCGACAGACCGTGCCGGTTACGGCAGCCTGTCGGAACTGATCACCCGGGGGAGGCGCAACGACATCAAGGGGAGATACAATCTCAAGCTCTGCGATTTTCAGCATGGCATGCTCGGTTGCCTCGCACTGCTGTTGCCGGATCCATTGCCTACCCTGGAACAGGCTAAACAAGTCGCTGACGCTTTTCCCGGGCGGTCATGGCTGACAGTGGAACTGTTTCGCGCCTCTGACGATGCCCGTCGACTGGACGCGTTAGCCGGGCTGGGAGCGGCGGCCGGCTTGCCTCTGGTCGCAGCCGGGGATGTGCATATGCATCAGGCTACACGCCGTGCATTGCAGGACACGCTCACCGCGATTCGTCTTGGCGTGCCAGTAGCTGAAGCGGGGTTTGCGCTACACCCGAACGGCGAACGCCATCTGCGCGAGCGCGCCGATCTTGCGCGCTTGTACCCACCTGAATTGCTGGAGCAAACGCTTGTTGTTGCCGCGCACTGCAACTTCTCTCTAGATGAGTTGCGCTACGAGTATCCCGAGGAACTGGTGCCGCAGGGCGAAACGGCCATTACCCATTTGCGCAAGCTTACCGAAGCAGGGCTCGCTCAGCGCTTCCCGGATGGTGTGCTGGACAATGTTCGCTCGCTGGTCGAACATGAACTGGCCCTGATCGAGGAACTCAGGTACGAGCCGTACTTCCTCACTGTGCACGACATTGTTAGTTTCGCAAGAGGGCGAGGCATCCTCTGTCAGGGTCGCGGGTCGGCGGCCAACTCGGCGGTGTGTTATGCATTGCACATCACCGAAGTAAACCCGGCCTGCATGGAAATGCTGTTCGAGCGTTTCATTTCCAAAGAGCGCAACGAGCCGCCGGACATCGACGTCGATTTCGAGCACGAACGCCGCGAGGAGGTGATCCAGTATCTCTATGCGAAATACGGCCGTGACCGTGCGGCACTGGCTGCGACCGTGATCACCTATCGGCCCAGGAGCGCGATGCGCGATGTGGGCAAGGCGGTGGGCTTCGACCTGGAACATGTAGACCGATTGTCCAAATCAATGACTTGGTGGGACGGACGCCAGGTTTTGCCGCAACGGCTGCAGGAAGCCGGCTTCGATCCCGCCAACCGGAAAGTTCGTCTGCTGATGCAACTGGTCGATGAACTGGTGGGCTTCCCGCGCCACCTTTCACAGCACGTGGGTGGCTTTGTCATTGCGCGCGGCAAACTCTCGCATCTGGTGCCGATAGAAAATGCAGCAATGGCAGAGCGCACCATCATCCAGTGGGACAAGGATGATCTCGATGCATTGGGGCTGCTGAAAGTGGATGTGCTGGCGCTGGGCATGCTTTCTGCCATTCGCCGGGCGCTGGATGAAGTGGGCAGGCTGCGCGGGCGGCCATTCACGATGGCGGATGTACCGAGCGAGGATCATGCGGTCTACGACATGATAGCGCACGCCGATACGGTGGGTGTGTTCCAGATCGAGTCGCGTGCGCAGATGTCCATGTTGCCGCGCATGCGCCCGCGCTGTTTCTACGATCTGGTGATCGAGGTGGCCATAGTACGCCCCGGCCCGATCCAGGGCGGCATGGTGCATCCCTACCTGAGCCGCCGCCAGGGATTGGAACCGGTAACTTTCCCGAGCGAGGAGGTGAAAGACGTGCTGGAACGCACGCTCGGTGTGCCGATCTTCCAGGAGCAGGTGATGCGGCTTGCGGTCGTGGCGGCAGGGTTCACTCCAGGTGAGGCAGACAAGGTGCGGCGCTCGATGGCTGCCTGGAAACGCAAGGGCGGACTGGAGCAATTCGAGCGGCGCCTGATTGACGGGATGCGCGAGCGCGGATACAGGGAGGAATTCGCGCAGCAGATCTTCCAGCAGATACTGGGCTTCGGTGAATACGGCTTTCCGGAGTCGCATTCGGCCAGTTTTGCATTGCTGGTCTATGTGTCAGCCTGGCTCAAGTGTCATGAGCCAGCTGCGTTCGCCTGTGCTTTGCTGAACAGCCAGCCCATGGGTTTCTATGCGCCGTCGCAGATCGTGCAGGATGTCCGCCGCCATGGCGTAGAAGTGCTGGGGGCTGACGTGGCAGCGAGCGACTGGGACTGCACCTTGTCGCATTCATCCCGACAATCCGGTTCTGTCGGCAAGGGGAAACAATTTGAAAACGGACAGCCAGCACTGCGTCTGGGATTGCGCATGGTTAGCGGCCTCTCTGTTGAAGGCGCGTCACGCGTCATGGAAGCACGGGAGCGCAGGCCCTTCCAAAGCGTGGAAGACCTGGCCTTGCGCAGCAGGCTGGACAAGCGTGACCTCAAATCCCTGGCCGAAGCAGGAGCCTTGACCACATTGGCGGGGCACCGCCGGCTAGCCTACTGGGAGGTGGCCGGTATCGAGCAGGCCACACCGCTTGCTTTGTCCCCGGCAGAAGAAGAGCAGCCAGCGTTAACCCCGCTGACCGAAGGACAGAGCCTCGCAGCAGATTATGCCAGTCTGGGGCTTACCCTTGGCAGGCATCCGCTGGCACTGCTGCGCAATACCCTTGAGAGACAGCGACTGGTCACGGCGAAAGAATTGCGTTCATTTCCGCATGGGCGGGTCACCCGCGCAGCGGGCTTGGTAATTTGCCGCCAGCGCCCCGGTACCGCGAGCGGTGTGACTTTCATGACGCTGGAGGATGAAACCGGATCAATCAACGTCGTGGTATGGCGGGATCTTGCCGACAGGCAACGGCGCGAACTGCTCGGGTCGCGACTGCTTGCTGTTTACGGGGTACTGGAACGGCAAGGCGAGGTCACGCATCTCATTGCGGGGCATTTGAAAGATTTGACGCCTCTGCTAGGAAATCTAGTCACGCAGTCGCGGGACTTTCATTGAATGCAACTTGCCTGCTCACTTTCATGCGTCCACGCTGACCGGAAATGATCGGCAACCGTTGCCGGAGCCTTCATTTTCCGTCAGACCGCTATTCCGCCGTTTCACCCTTTGCGGACAATGCCACCTTCAGCGCATCATCCACCTGTTCCAGCCACACGAACTCGAGCTTCTCCCGCGCCTCGGCCGGGATGTCTTCTAGATCCCGGCGGTTGCGCGCGGGCAGCATCACGGTTTTGATACCGGCGCGCAGCGCGGCGAGCACCTTTTCCTTTACGCCGCCGATCGGTAGCACCAGACCGCGCAGGCTGATCTCGCCGGTCATCGCCACGTCGCTGCGCACCGGGCGCTGCGTGAGCAGCGAGGCCAGTGCAGTGAACATCGCGACACCCGCACTCGGTCCATCCTTGGGCGTTGCGCCGGCGGGCACGTGTATGTGAATATCGGATTTATCGAGCATCTCTGCATCGATTCCCAGTTCCGCCGCACGCCCTTTCACCAGCGACAAGGCCGCCTGCACGCTTTCCTTCATCACGTCGCCGAGCTGGCCCGTGATGATGAGCTTGCCGTTGCCCGGCATGCGCGCTGCTTCAATGAACAGGATGTCTCCACCCACCGGCGTCCAAGCCAGCCCGGTGGCGACGCCGGGCACTGCGGTACGCATGGCGATCTCCGCCTCGAACTTGCGCGCGCCGAGAATGGCGGGCAGGTCTGCCGCGTCGATGACAACCCGCTCCACCCCGCCTTCGGCAATGCGCAGCGCAACATGGCGGCATACCGAGCCGATCTCCCGTTCGAGGTTGCGCACGCCGGCTTCGCGAGTGTAGTCCTCGATGATGCTGATCAGCGCGGCTTCCGTGATTTCGCACTGCGAAGGCAGCAAGCCGTTGCGCGAGAGCTGGCGGTCGAATAGATAGCGCTGCGCGATCTGCAGCTTTTCCTGCATGGTATAACCTGGCAGCTGGATCACTTCCATGCGGTCGCGCAGCGGGCCGGGGATGGTGTCGAGCACGTTGGCGGTACACACGAACAGCACCGACGACAGGTCGTAGGGCACCGCGAGGTAGTTGTCGCGGAAAGTGCCATTCTGTTCCGGGTCGAGCACTTCGAGCAGCGCCGATGATGGGTCGCCGTGGAAGCCGCCGGCGCCGAGCTTGTCCACTTCGTCCAGCATCATCACGACGTTGCGTGTGCCGGCCTTCTTCATGCCCTGAATGATGTTTCCCGGCAGCGCCCCGATATAGGTGCGGCGGTGGCCGCGGATCTCCGCCTCGTCATGCACGCCGCCAAGGCTCACGCGCACGAACTCGCGCCCGGTGGCACGGGCGATGCTCTGGCCGAGCGAGGTCTTGCCCACGCCGGGCGGCCCGACAAAACACAGGATCGGTGCCTTGCCTTCCGGATTGAGCTTGCGCACCGCGAGGTATTCGAGGATGCGCTTCTTGATCTTCTCCAGCCCGTGGTGATCCTGATCGAGCGTGCGGCGGGCCTCGGCGATGTCGATCGCGGGCGCGTCGGGCGCCTTCCACGGCAGCTCGATGAGCCAGTCCAGATAGGTGCGCACCATCGCATATTCGCCGGCGGATTCGGGCATGCGCTGCAGGCGCTTTAGTTCCTTCATTGCCTGTTTTTCGACTTCTTCGGGCATGCCGGCATCGGCGATGGCTTTCGCGACTTCCTCCAGTTCGGCCGCGTTCTCGTCCCCTTCGCCAAGTTCCTTCTGTATGGTTCGCAGCTGCTCGCGCAGCAGGTGTTCGCGTCCCTTTTCGCCGATCGATTGCTTGGTGCGCTGGTTGATCTCTTGCGAGATGCGCAGCACTTCGGCGCGGCGCGACAGGATTTCGAGCAGGCGATCGAGCCTCGTCTGCAGATCGAAGGTTTCCAGCAACGACTGCTTCTCTTCGATGGTCGCGTCCATCAGCCCGGCAATGAGGTCTGCCAGTTGCGCCGGCGCTTCAACTGCCCGCAGTCCCTTGGCGATTTCCTGCGGCACATCCTGCGGCAGCAACTGGAGGATTTCAATCGCCCGCTGCTTTAGGGTCAGCGCCCGCGCTTCGATCTCCTTGTTGTCCTGTGCGGTCTCGGGAATGCGCTGCACGCGCGCGACAAGGAAGTCGTAGCCATCGAGAAACTGCAGCACGCGAAAGCGTTCTTCGCCCTGGCAGACGACATGGTGAGCGCCGTCGGGCGCGGTGATGTAGCGCAGCACGTTGGCGGTGGTGCCGACCCAGTGCAGGTCATCTGGCCCCGGCTCCTCGACCTCGCCCTGATGCTGCAACAACACTCCGAGCGGGCGCTGGGTGCGAGCTGCGAACTGTGCAGCGGCGATCGAGCGGGAGCGGCCGACAGTGATCGGAATCAGGGCGCCAGGGAACAGCACCATGTTGCGCACCGGCAGGATAACCAGCGCATCATCAGGCAACGGCCTCGCATTGCCCGGAACGGCCTCTGAGGACGTATCAGAAACAGGGGTCGGCTGCGCCGCGTATGCAGGCGCTTCGCCGTCAATCTGCGCGGGATTGAGGGTCTGCTCGTTTTCGGTCATTGCGTTCATTTCATCTTCCTTATGGTCAGTACCAGGCAACCATCGCTCCATCGCTGCGAGTCCAGTGCCAGCCGGATCTGGGGTAGCACCAGGCGACGCTCGAAGTAACCGTGCGGGATCTCCAGTCGCTCGATCGAAAAACGGCCGCTACCCGGCGACACCCGGCGTCTGGCGCGGACCAGCAGCGTGCGTCCGTCGATCTTGGCCTCGGCACTTTCAGGCGGCACACCGGGCAACGCGACCACGACAACAAACCCGCGCTCGTTCTCGAACACGTCTACCGGCGGCTCCCACGCCACCCGCGCGCCACGGGGAAAGTCGAGGCGGAAGAATTGCCGTTGCAGGCGTTCGGCCTCTTCCAGCATCTGGCAGGCTTCGGCCCACATCCAGCCGATCGGGTCACGAGACGACATGAGAGACTTTCATGCGAAAAGAGTTAAAAAGGTTGATTGCCATGCTGAATTATATGGGGATGGATTTTTCAATTACCAGAGGGCCGGCTTGACGATGAATTGCGGATTACATTCCCTGTTACCGGGTATTGAATTCCCTGATATCATGCGCGGCCTTTAAGACGGGGCCGGCGCTTAAGGAAGTCTGGTAATGAGCTTGAACAGCGTATTTGGTTCAATGTTTACCGTAAGAATTTGGAAATACGATGTAAATTTCCCCGATAATGGGAAATGTATTGAGGATGCTTGGCTGCAGACGATGCGCGCCTCCAGGTAGTCCGGGCTTTTCCTTGACAAGGGTTCTTTTTTGTGGAACGGTTCCCGACTCTCTGCGTGCTGTCTGTTTCCCGCATGGCATCAGCGCGGCAGCCGGACGCAACGATCGCGCAACTAACTGCACCGTCCAAGAAACTTAATCATTGCATCTTGGTCTAATCTCGGTATTTCGAAGTTGATGCAAGCCCAAGCCAAATTTTGACAGGAGATTCGCATGTTCAGAAACGTTGTAACCGTATTCGCCTTCTTTGTTGCATTGCTCATGACCGGGGCCGTGTTAGCGGACGACGCGCCTACCTTGCATCAAATCTATGATGCAGCCAAGGCGGGCCGCCTGAATGATGCGCAGGGCATGATCAATCAGGTGCTCAAAGAGCACCCAAACAGCGCCAAGGCGCATTTTGTCGACGCGGAGATTCTGGCGAAAACCGGCAACATGAACCAGGCCAGGGAAGAATTTGGTAATGCCGAGCGGCTGGAACCGGGACTCCCGTTCGCCAACCCGCAAGCTGTGCAAAATCTAAAGGCGCTGCTTTCCACCACGCAGGGCGGTTTGGCACCGATGAGCAACAGGCCGGCTCAACAGGGCTTTCCATGGGGTTGGCTGGTTCTGGGTATTGCCGCAATTGTAATCATCACCCTGATCATGCGTGCATTCTCCCGGCCCAATTACGCTTCCGGCGGGTATCCTGGAAATTTCCAACCGGGCATGGCGCCGGGATACATGCCTGGCGGAGCGGGAGGCTATGCACCCATGGCACCAACGGCACCCGGGATGGGATCAGGAATCATGTCCGGTCTGGCAACGGGAGCGGCACTGGGTGCAGGAATGGTGGCCGGAGAAGAGCTTGCCCATCATTTCCTGGACGGCAACGGCAATGCGGTTCCCCAGGCGCAAGCAATGAATACGGCATGGGATACCCAATCCGACAATATGGGAGGCAATGATTTCGGCGTTGCCGACAACTCTTCGTGGGACGACAATTCCGGTATCGCCGATATATCCGGAGGCAATGACTGGACCTGAGCCGCCGTTCAGCATTGCGAAAAAAAACCAAACCGATCGGTTTGGCTTTTTATTTCCACTTGCGCAAGATAAAAGCTGAAGTCTGGGCAAAGGATATGACATTCGCTTTATTTAGTTCTCATCTTGTGCCACGGAAAATTTTCGAATGAATGACTATCTTACGACGGACGAAATGGGCAGGCATGCCGGTTGTCAGAATGCGTTCCCTGTTCCCTAATATGCAATTCCCTGATATTATGCGCGGCCTTGTTGAAATCGAGTTGCGGAATCGTTTCCTGCAATTGGTTTTAATGCAGTTTTCCTCCAAGGCAACAAGTTAGTGCGCGCCCGTAGCTCAGCTGGATAGAGTACTTGGCTACGAACCAAGGGGTCGGGCGTTCGAATCGCTCCGGGCGCACCAATAAATCAAGGGGTTACATTAATAATCTAACTCCTTTTTCTTTTCTAAGACGTGTAGGGGTAAACCTAGGGGTAAACCAAAAAATTGCTAGGCATTTAAAATGGCCTCAGCATTCCTTGTAGCAGTCCATCAAATTCAAAAATACTTTGTCGAGATCTTGTCACGATTATCGGATATTCTGCGCTCAGATTTCATCTGGATGCGAAATTTCAACTTTGTGCTAAGACTCGCACATTACCCATATAAAATAAACGATCGCAATCGGTTGGAAACCAGGCTGTGGCAAGAAGATTGCAGAATCGTCGCAATATCCGTGAACGGCAGGACCTGCCTGTGCATTGCATGAGGGCGGACTTGGGATTAATCACTGAATAACTTGATTTGAATAGCTGGAAGAACGTTGCTTATTGCCCCTGCTGGCGCATAAGGCCGATGGTGTCCAATTCCTTCTTGAGTGACATCCCATCAATTTTGCTGAACGGCAGACTGACAAATAAGGAAATACGCCTGTTAAGTTGATTGAAGGCTTTCGCAAAAGCCTGGCGCTTTTGATCTTCGCTGCCTTCCACGGCGGCCGGGTCCTCGATGCCCCAGTGAGCCGTCATCGGCTGGCCGGGCCAGATCGGACATACTTCGCCCGCAGCCTTGTCGCAGACGGTAAAAACGAAATCGAGAGCCGGGGCATTCGGCGCAGAGAAGTCTTCCCAATTCTTGCTGCGTAGCCCCCCGATGGGAAGATCGGCGAGTCGCAACTGATCGATAGCGAGCGGATTGACTTGGCCCGCAGGATGGCTGCCCGCACTGAAGGCACGGAAACGGCCTTTGCCAAGATGCTTCAGGAGGCCTTCGGCCATGATGCTGCGGGCAGAATTGCCCGTGCAGAGAAACAATACGTTGTAAATGTGGTCCTTCATATTCTCTCCTTCAGATGGCTTGCTTGACTGCTCGCCGCGGTTTAATGGTGGCGTTGACTGCTGCAGTCCTGGGCAGCCAGGCTTCTCCCTGACAGCAATTCTTGGCCAGATAGGCGATCAGGTTGTCCATGGATGAGTAATTCGCCGAATAGTAGATGAAACGGCTCTCATGACGCGTATTCACGAGTCCAACTCGCGCCAGGTGTGCAACATTTCACGCAACGTTAGGCTCTTTCCTTAACAACGAGTGTCCCGGCGATTTTGTCATGTAAACCCTGTTTCCTTTTCGTAAATGCAATCATCAGGAAGCCGAAAAGTAGAATTAACGCGGACAGAATTTTTGACCAATAACGCGCATTTGCTTTGCCAAATCCGATACGTTTACCGTTTTCATCAGTAACCTTGAGGCCAAGCATTTTCTTGCCAACAGTCGCCTGCCATGGTGATGATTCTGCAATTGTGAACCAAAGCCACTGAATCAGAATACCAAGTATTGCACCCAATACCTGAGCTGTAGACTTAATTTCCATTGCGGTAGATGTGCCAGCCATCGAAGCCCCAAGAGCAAAGCCAAGGGGAAAGGTAAGGAGGATAATAACAACCTGTACTAGCACATAGTCAATGACTGCAGCCAGAGTTCTAAACCAGAAGCCCGCATAGTGTGGCGATTGAGCTAATGCTGCGGGCTGCTGTTGTTGGGTTGCTGGTTCGGCAGCTTGTAGTAGATGAGCGCCACATGCAGCACAGAATTTTGACTCTTGGTCGTTGTTGGCCCCGCACTGCTGACAGAACATGGCTTTCCCTTTTCAGTAGTGTTGCCTAACTTAAAATAAGCATCTGCGCGCTTTTGTGCAGTCTTTCTCGAATGCTACGGTTACCTTAGGCAGCTATAAAGTGGATCGACCTGATGGTTGTCAGTTTTTGGCTAACGAGGAAATAGATTGCACATTAAAGCAACTAGATGACAAGGATGTGTCAATAAGCAGACAAGCTATTAGTTTTGCCGGAAGCAGTCGCTCATAGTCATCTTCAATGCCGCTCCTGTCCGATCCCCAAAACAACATTACCCAACACACCGACGAAACTCTCCATCCCATCATTCATGAGTCGTAGCCTTGGAAGTGTATGTACCCAATCTCCCAGAGGCTAATCATGACATGCATCTCTCTCGACCAATTGCAACATTCGGGTTTTCACATATTGCTGCTGTTTGCCGGCATAAAATGATCCGTTCAGACTACCCTGCCTTAATAACGTTGAAATGAATGTACATTAACGTTGCCGACGTCTTAGCAGACACCTACTCCTAACAATTTTTGATAGGGGGAGTGCTTGTTTTTATCAGTCGGTCGGTTTGTGGCTATCATTCGGGGAAGTCAATATGCAAATACGCCGTATATGGAGGCTTCACAAATCAATGTTAGCCAGCACGGTAATTATTGGCGTCTTTGCCTTCTCACAATCGGCTATGGCGGATATAACTTCATTCACCGCCGGCGACCTCGTTATCAGCACTGTTTCAGAAGCCAATACTGGCGGAACCAACCTTGATACCGCTGCGCCGATCGTATTGCAAGAGTTGCAGCTCGGTTCAAATGGTACCTCTGCATCATTCGTCGGTTCGATGGCGCTAACTCAGACCAATAACGGAAACAACTCAGCAATATCCGGCGAATATGGATCTGCCTCCGAAGGTATCCTGCAGCAGTCCGTGAACGGCCAATACTTGACCATGATGGGATATGGTGTGAACGCAGCAACGTTCAACTCGGCCTCTCTGTCCACTTATGGTACGGCCGCCTTGGGCCAAACCACGAGCCTCACCGCAGCCAATCAGACGGGTACCCCAGTCACTACGGTAGCGCGCGTTGTGGCGCTGATCGGAGGCAATGGAAGCGTGGATACCAGTACCGCATTGACTGGCGTGTTCAACCAGAACAACCCGCGCAGTGTCGCGACGGTCGATGGAACTTCTTTCTACGTCTCCGGACAGGGAGCCACCGAAGGTGATCCAACAGAAGGTGTGGCATATGCCACCCTTGGAGCAACTACCGCAACGGTAATCGATAACAGCACTGATACACGGGTGGTTTCGATCTTTAACAGCGGCAATGGAAATACGCTTTACGTTTCACGCGATGTAAACCCACCAGGCAGCGGGGGCCAGAATTTTACTAATGTCAGCACGCTGACCAATGCCAGCGGTGGCTTGCCTACCTCATCTGCAGGGCTGATAACAACCCATATTACGCCGCCTGCGAGTCCTTATTCGTCTGGTGGAAACAACGGCTCGATCAATCTGACTGCGGGCCTTGCGAATGGGGTGAACAATGCCCGTATTGGCAGCTTCGTATATCTCAGCCCTGAGCAGATGTTCATGGCTAACTCTACCACCATGTACGTGGCAGATAGCGGTCAACCCAAGAACGGCAATGCCAACAAGGCTGCATTGGGTGAAGGCGGCCTGCAGAAATGGTCGCTGATCAGCGGTACCTGGACGCTCGACTACGATCTGGTCAGCGGCCTGAATCTAGTGAACAACGCAAATGCCAACTCAGCTACACCCACAGCGGCTGGCGTGACGGGCCTGAAAGGGCTGACCGGCCAAGTGCTTGCCAACGGCCAGGTGGAATTGTTTGCCACCAGCTACGGACTGAACGAGCTATCACAGAGTTTTCTCTATGGAATCACAGACGACCTGAGCTTCACTTCGATAGCTCAAGCGAGCGGCGAATCATTCTCGGTTCTGGCAACGGATACTACTGGCTCGACCATGATAGAAGGCGTTGCATTTGCGCCTAATGCTGCCGTTGCCGCCGTACCCGAAGCTGATACCTCTGTCATGATGCTTATGGGTTTGGGGTTGTTCGGTTTCATCACTACGTATCGGCGAAAGCAGAAGCAAGCCGATCTGGCTTTATAACTTGCTATCCTTAAATCAGAGGGAAATCATGAACCTGATCAAAATTAAAAACCTGCTGCTGGCTGCCGCTCTTGTTTCTACTTTCGCGGCAGGGAATGCTTCAGCCGCTATTGTTATCTCTGAAGTAGATCCATATGGGAGTAATGGTTCAGATGGATATAGTGAGGACTGGTTTGAACTGACAAACACTGGTACTACCGCCCAAGACATTACAGGCTGGACGATGCTCGACAATCACGCTGCTTCCAATACCTCTACGCCGTATGTAACCGGCAGTACGATTTCTATCGGAAATCTTACCGGCGGTAACAAGACATTCGGAGCGGCCGCTCTTACCCTCGCCAATGGCGCCACGAGCATCGCTGCGGGTCAATCGGTCATTTTCCTGGAAAGCTCCGCTTCAGCTTCAAGCTCAAGCGCACTGTTCACGAGCTTTGAAACTGCCTGGTTCGGCAGCAATGTGCCTGCCGGGCTAACCCTAGGGACGTATAACGACGGCACCAATTACGGTTTGAGCCAAACTGCAGACATGGTGAACATTTTCAACGGCAGCACTTCTAGCGCATCTCTGATGGCAAGCGTTGCCTTCGGAGCCGATAGTGGTACCCCCATGGCAACCTTCGACAATGCAGCGGGTTTGAACAACACAACCCTTACACAGAAGAGCGTCGTCGGTGTCAACGGTGCATTCCTCTCAGCCAGCGGCTTGGAAATCGGTTCGCCGGGCGCCGTCGCTGCCGTTCCTGAACCAGGTGAATGGTTGATGATGCTGGGCGGTTTTGGGCTGTTTGGTTTCATTGCAACACGTCGCAAGAGCCAAGTGACAAATATGGCATTGGGATAAGTCAAGCCCAAATAGTGAACCACGGAGTTTAGATAAGCTCCAGTGGTTCCTGCTGTGCTGCTGACCGTTTCCTGATGACCGAGGGCATAAGCAAAAATACCCAGAAACTTCATCTGGCATGTCCGATCCCCATAGCAACATTACTCAGCACTCCATCCAACAACTGCATCCCGTCGGTCATTAGCTGAAGCTGTGCTTCACTGGGCTTGGTCATGCCGATCATGGCGAGGGTCTCATCGAGCGGTCGCTCGCTGCACTTATTTTGGTAATGGGTCCACTGAGGGCCTGCAATATGTGCCAAGTCACTGGCATTATCGGTTTAAGAAAGTCGATGAAGCCGTCGCGTAGTTCACATCTATCTGTTCTTTCTTTATCTGTCACAATGGTCGCCTAATTTCAAACCAGTTCCATTGCAAATGAGTCGCCTAGCTTTAAAAAACCTCCGTATTTTCATTTTGTTCTGGTTGTTGTTGGGTACATCACAGTCCTTTGCCATGGATTCGGCACTGGATCTCAGAGAAATATATGTCCAGAAGGTGGATCGCCTGCTTACCGTGCCGCAGGAAGGTCAACGGTACTATGCCGAACAACTCACCCACGCATTGCAGCAAGCAGGATTGGACAAGCTGCCGCCTCAGTACGTGGTGCTGGTTGATCGCAGCCCTAAGGTGCAAGCATTGTTATTGTTCTGGCTGTCGGATTCCGGCCTTGCTGAATTCATTGGTGCATCGCCGGTATCGACCGGGCGGAGAGGCGGGTTCATGTATTACGAAACACCCATCGGCGTGTTTGACCACTCCATTACAAACCTGGATTTTCGCGCCGAAGGGACGGAAAATGGGTTGGGTATCCTCGGTTACGGCATCAAGGGTATGCGCGTGTATGATTTTGGCTGGGTTCGCGCACCAAGAACATGGAAGCCCGGAGAAGGAAAAATGCGGCTACAGATGCATACCACTGATCCACGCTACCTCGAACCCCGCCTGGGAACGGTGCAATCGATGGGCTGCATCCGCATTCCTGCCACGCTGAACGCGCTTATTGACCATTACGGCATACTCGATGCAGATTATCAGCGCGCCAAACCAGACAGCAAGCATTTCTGGATGCTGAAACCTGATCGGGAGACTACGCCCTGGTCTGGACGCTATCTGGTCGTCATAGACTCCAACCGTACCTCGCGGCCGGACTGGTCGCCGAGGCCAATCATGACCATGCGATTGCCCAAAATCAAACCTGCCATTACTCCATCAACTGTTCAAAAATGACTGCAGTTGAAAAACTTAGGCGCTTCAGCTTAAGCTTATTAAACTTAAATAGAGCATTAGGCCGCATTCAGTATTTTTCGACTGACTCAGAGAAATTGTTCCTATTGGCCGTTCCGTTAATCCAACCGGGAACATGGGCAAGTGAAATGCTAAGCCAGACTGCGACCGTAAAGTATAGTGTCATCCATGGAATTTCCATTCGCCAGATATTCCAGCTGAAACTAACAACACACGGACGCGACGCGTCCAGAATGCCCTGAGCCAACGACAAGTATTCAATTTTATTTGCCAAGCTTGTATGCCAGCGAGACCAGTACATTGGAACGTCGATGGTGGTCATGAAAGCGATATAGCAGATTCCAAAGATGATTATGGCAGTCAAAAAACGTCGTTGTATGGGGTTGCTGTGTGGCCACAAGATAACGAAACTCGCGAGCAATAGTATTGCAGAGAACGTCCATATCGAATTTTCCAAAACATGGCCGAAATAATTCTTCGACAAGATCGCGTACCATGATGCGCATTCAGCGACAATAATCATCGGAATCAGCAGCAAGGAAACAATTTTGACAAACCGATTGTCTATACTGCGTCCCGCTTGGTACAGCAATAATGCGCCCTGTGCAACGAAACACAGCTCCGCCAAGGTTGCCACACTTCGGCCTACCATAATGTTTGATAACTCCGACTGTACAACGCATAGGCGCTCCAGGTCGATCCTTGGCAAAATGGATCGGAAGGCGCATCCCGCAACATAGACAGCCGACAGCCACAGCATCCAGCGCTGGGACTGGGCTACCGAGCTAAAATTACCATGACGGCGTATCAACACCACTGCGGATACAATCCATGTGACGATGTTCAGAACTGCTACGATACTTAAAACACTCCACCAGGTTTGCACAGGCATTGTCATGGTTTAGATTGCATATTGGCTGGGTATTTCAAAATATTCAACACACAGATCATTATTGGCTTGTAAATTTTAAGCATCCGATTATTTTACGCGAAGATTTCAGGAATGAAGTGCGATATCGATTAACTTGGAGCAAAAGAGGGCGATGCACTTGGTTACATATCCTTCAAGCTACTATATAGACAAGTTTGATTATCGCGTTCACGAGCAACCATTTAGCGTCATCAAACTTTCACAATAAGCCTCTACATTCTCTGACTTAGTGAGGTTCTAATATTTGAACCCCGAAATCGATGGTTCGGAGGGAATGCGTTATCGTCTGGATACTGTATGTCAATCAAGAATTCGAATATCGAACCCGATATTGCTTGAGAGTTATCTTGCAGAACACCCTGATTTCTTCCACCTATCGTATTTCAGTTTCAACTATCCGTGCCACGTAATTTTTATCGCATACTGGCAGTGCAGTTCATTTCCACGCTTGCAGACAACGCGTTCCTGATTGTTGCCATTGCACGCGTTATTGAATTGGCTTCTGCAGAATGGATTATCCCGATCCTTAAACTTTGCTTTACCTTGTTCTACGTGCTGCTAGCGCCATTTGTCGGGCCGTTTTCTGACGCGATTCCCAAGGGAAAGGTGATGCTAATGGCGAATTTTCTCAAGGTATGCGCCGTCTTCCTTTTGTTGGTGGGCGCGGATCCTGTAATCGCCATGGGGGTTGCCGGTCTGGGTGCGGCAATCTATGCGCCAGCTAAGTATGGTCTCATTACAGAGTTGGTTGCACCGGAAAAGCTTGTAAGCGCTAACGGTTATTTTGAGGGTACGGGTGTCAGCGCAGTCATTATGGGAACAGCGTTGGGCGGATTGCTGGTGAGCCCCCTGCTGAATCAGTTCATCCCACCAACCATATGGCACATGAGCATCGTCACGACGCATCTGGCAGTGGGCATGTTGAGTCTTCTGGCGCTGAATGGGCTTGCGACGTCACTGAGTTTCCACATTGCCGATAGTGGCGCGCGTTACGCAAAGCACACGATGCATCCAGTGTTGTTGTGCAAACAATTTTTCAAGGAAAATCTGACTCTCTGGCGTGATCCCCTCGGTGGGTTGTCCATGCTGGTTACAACCCTGCTTTGGGGTGTCGGGGCGACACTGCAATTGATCGTGCTAAGGTGGGCCAATGAATCGCTGGGACTTCCGCTTGACCAGGCGGCGTACTTGCAGGGCATCACTGCGGTTGGCGTGATCGCCGGGGCAATGCTGGTCAGCCGCTTTGTCTCGCTTTCAAGGGCTGTACTTTTGCTGCCACTGGGAATGGTGATAGGGCTTCTGATACCGCTTTTGCTGGTTGTTGATTCTGTGTTGTGGGCGGGGTTCCTTTTGATGGCAGTGGGTGCCCTTGCGGGCTTCTTTGTCGTACCAATGAACGCGCTTTTGCAACACCGCGGGTGCAGTTTGCTCACCGCGGGACGTTCCATCGCAGTTCAAGGCTTCAACGAGAACGCGGGTATGTTCCTGATGTTGGCTATCTATGCTGCAGCGACAGCAACCCATTTCTCGCTTGAAACAATGATATGGTGTTTTGGAGCAATGATCGCGCTGGGCATGACTGCAATTTTTCTCCTTCAGCAAAGATTGCGTTCAGCCGAAGTAATCCTGGAAAATCCATAAAGGGAATGTGGGAGATACCGTCATATGTATCAAGTTAGCGTAATCGTTTTGTAACCTGATCGAGCTATATTTTCCGGAAATGATAAATCCAGATGACATCCTCATTGAATCCTACACTGCGCAGCCTTCCAGGCTCAGGATCGCGATAGTAACCGAGACATTCCCGCCGGAAGTTAACGGTGTAGCCATGACGCTGGGCCGTATTGTTGAGGGCTTGCGGCAACGCGGACACTCAGTGCAATTGGTTCGGCCACGTCAGGCAAGCGATGGCGGCACTCCTATGCTTGATGGCGTTGATGAAGTATTGTGCCGGGGCATACCAATACCAAACTACAAAGATTTGCGGTTGGGATTGCCAATGAAAAGTCGCCTGACAAAGATATGGCAAAGCAGGCGGCCGGATATCGTGCACGTGGTTACAGAAGGCCCTCTGGGATGGTCTGCGGTGGCAGCAGCGCGCAAACTTAAATTACCCATCACCAGTTCTTTTCATACAAACTTTCATAGTTACTCGCGGCATTACGGACTTGGCTTCCTCAAGTCACCCATTGAAAGCTATCTGCGCAAGCTGCATAACCGCACCAGGGCGACCATGGTTCCGACCAAATCTTTGATGCAGGAACTGCAGGAACGTGGCTTCAAAAATGTGAAGCTCCTGTCGCGAGGTGTTTCGACTGATCTTTTTTCTCCGGCAAGGCGGTCACAGTTGCTGCGCGGGAGTTGGGGCGCAAGTCCGGACGATGTGGTTGTCATGTTTGTCAGCCGCCTGGCAATGGAAAAAAATGTTGCATTAGTCATTTCGGCATTTCTGGCAATCAAGTTACGGCTGCCAAGTGCCAAACTGGTATTCGTAGGAGATGGCCCCTTGCGCAAGCAGTTGGAGGAGGCTTGCCCGGACGCTATTTTCGCGGGTGTCCGAAAAGGTGAAGATCTTGCGGCGCACTTTGCCTCTGGTGACGTTTTCCTGTTTCCGAGTCTGACCGAAACTTTTGGAAACGTGGTTCCGGAAGCCTTGGCGAGCGGACTGGCGGTGTTGTCATATGACAAAGCCGGCGCTCGGGAACTGATCGTGACCGGGCAGAATGGCATACTTGCGCCTGCCGGAGAAGAATTGGAATTTGTCAATGCTGCGGTGGACCTTGCCACCAACAAGGACAAGCTCCAGAAGGTCCGGCAGGCAGCCGCGGCAAGTGTGGCGCATCTCGGCTGGGAAGCTATTTACATCAGTTTTGAGGAAACCTTGTACAGCATATTGGAGCAGGACGATTTGCGCTTCTCCAAACTATCCAGCCCGATGCGTCCCGAATTTGTCAGCCTCCCCAATGCATGATCGCCTGACCCATGTGCACTTTGGAGCCTTGCTGTAAATCGTCGCACAAAATAAATCCCTTGCCTGCCAGGATGATGACGGTCGAGCCATGCTGAAACCAACCCATCTCCTGTCCTTTGGCAAACGGGGCATCGCATGAGAATGTTTTCGGGCCAGAGTATTTCAAGTGAAACAGCACATCCAGAAAGTGCAGGCGGATACTCGCAACCAGAATTGCCGCTACCGGGATCAGTGCCACTCGCTGGTTTGCACATGGCCCGGTCCCATCCAGTCGCGTGCGTATAAATGCCCGTTCATTCTTGCAAAACAGTTTTTCCACCCGGTGCAGGGCAATCGGATTCACATTCCATGTATCGCCGGAATAATACCTGACTTTTTCCACGGTACAATCGTAAGGCGCATGAAACCTGTGGTACATGCTGGACGTCAAGCGCAGCGTCACAAAGGTGCCGTCTTGCCAGTCGTCAACATTTTCTTCCTCACCCAAGAGATCTTGCAACGAGTATGGAAATCCTTTGGCCTGGAATACGAGCGTACCATCGATGCGCCCGCTGGCACCGACGATGGCATCGACCGGACTGGCCATCACGGATGGGTCCATGTTGATGGTACGGGCTCCGCTTTTGAGTTCGCGGGTAAAGCAGTCATGCATGCTTTTAAAGTTGCTTTTTTTTGCATCGCTCAGGTCCAGGTTTGAGAAGAACTTCCATATCGCAATGGAATTATCCCTTACCCATGGATGCTCTATCTTGCTGAACCACCCCATAAATTGTGTCAGCCAGCGTCGTGGAAGACGGTTGGTCAAAAGAAAGTTAATATCTTCCTGATTCAGTATTTTGTGAAGTTGCTGGCGCAAGCTCATGTTGCTGTATATCGTGTAATTATTTTCATACAGGCGTATCGATCGTGAATGGAACAATTAGCTTGAATACATTGGTTCTCTATGTCGTTGGGGGTGCAGTGCTGTTTTTGGGCCTTCGCCGCGTTAAAAACCGCGCAGAACTCTCTCTTGCGAAACATCGTTCTTTGGCAGGCCACCCGCGCAATGCCCGTCGTCTAGCATCCTTTCTCCCAAACTACAGTTATGACGAGGCGCATGTATTCGGAGTCGACGGGGCACCTGAGGATGTTGTCGCGCGTCGAAAAATTGCCTTTGATTCCTTGGTGAAACAGTGCCAAACGCGCTTTTCCAAAAGCTTGCAAGAAACTGCCAGTGTTGTCAATGGACTTTCGGACTTGCAATTCATCAGTGCATACAGGGTTCCGTTCCAGTTTCGCCGGCTGCTAGGCAAAGGCCTGAAGGTGGGTTCGTTTGTTCAATCGACCTCGGGTGTGACGGTTACCGATCTGGACGGTAACCAGTTTTTCGATCTCACGGGATCCTATGGCGTAAACCTGTTTGGAAATGATTTCTACAAGGACTGCATCGACCGGGGTGCTGATCTGGCTCGAAAGCTCGGCCCGGTTCTGGGCTCCTACCATCCTGTGGTTGCAGATAACGTCTTTCGCTTGAAGCGTATATCCGGTATGGACGAAGTCTCTTTCCACATGTCCGGTACGGAAGCAGTCATGCAGGCCGTTCGTCTGGCCCGATACCACAGCAGGCGCAACAAGGTAGTCAGGTTCTGTGGCTCCTATCACGGCTGGTGGGGAGACGTGCAGCCTGGAATTGGCAATCCGATCACCGAAAAGGACACATTCACGCTGGCAGAGATGTTTGAAGCAACTTTGCGCGTATTGCGAAACCGCAATGACATTGCCTGTGTGTTGGTTAATCCGCTGCAGGCTTTGCATCCCAATGTACCAGCCCCGGGAGATTCGTCTTTGCTGGACAGCTCCCGCAAAGCTGGATTTTCCAAGGATGCTTACACTGCCTGGCTTGGTGAACTTCGAAAAATTTGCGACGCAAAAAACATTGCGCTGATATTTGATGAGGTCTTTGTTGGCTTCCGGCTGGCCCCCGGTGGAGCACAGGAATACTTTGGAGTGCGCGCCGATATGGTGACCTACGGGAAAACGCTGGGGGGCGGTCTGCCCATCGGAGCGGTATGCGGCAAAGCAAAATGGATGAAACGATTCAGGGATGAAGCACCGGGCGACATCTGTTTTGCGCGAGGCACTTTCAATTCACACCCATACGTCATGGGCGCGATGAATGTATTCTTGAAGAGCTTGGAGAGCAGCGGCATACAGACTATGTACTCTGACCTCGAATTTACCTGGAACAAGCGAGCGCAAACACTCAATCAGCGTCTGATGGACGCTGATGTCCCGGTGCAAGTGGCCAACCTTTCCTCGATTTGGACGGTGCTTTACACACAGCCTGCTTGCTACAACTGGTTGTTTCAGTTCTATTTGCGCCTCGAAGGTCTGGCTTTGAGCTGGGTGGGTACGGGCCGGATTGTCTTTAGTCTGAACTATACGCAGCACGATTTTGATCTGGTTGCTGACCGCTTTGTACGGGCCGCCCAAACCATGAAGCGCGACGGATGGTGGTGGACCAGTCCGGCCTTGACCAACAAATCCATCAAGCGCCGCATTCTGCGCGAGATGCTGATTGCAAAATTCAAGCCCGCAGATTAAGTCCGCGGACTTGCGTGTTATGCCGGAATTGCAGGCCCGGACAGAATTATCCAGTATAGAATTATCCGGTCACGCGTGTTCAAATTCCTTGCGTGGTTCGATAATTTCTCCGCGCAAAACAGCAAGCGGCGACTTGTAGTAAAGCTTGATGTCATTAAATGGGTCAGTCAGAATTTTGGTCATCCATACCAGGCCGGACATTACATCTTTTAAAAAGAAAAGATGGATAGTTCTGAAGAGCAGGCCTCCCACTCCGATAGCCAGCCAAATCTCGCCGGTATGGCGCACAAAAATCGCGAAGGATGGATGTGATTCGGCAAAGAACCCGAGCAGGGTCGGGTCTACCAGTAGTAGCAATGGCGAGATCGCCCAAATGGCTATAAGAATTACCTTGCGGCGCAAGTTATAGCCCACCTTAATTTTTTCTTTGTATTCCTGGGTCGCCTGATTGACTTCATCATAGCCCAGGGGCTCGAAGAAAAAGTGGCCCGACTGCCGGGTAGTCATGGAAATCAGCCAGCCTATCAACCCAGCAATCGCGGGGTTTATGAAAAGTACGGCATAGGCGAAAAGAAAACTCAGGGCACTGATGAAATGCAGAGACTGATTGATGCGGCTGTGATGATAATAGCGGTGATCGTCCCAGCGCTGGATGGAGAGTTGCTTGAAAAATTCAGACATTTATTGAAGTCATCCTAATGTAATGATCGGAAAATATAGAGGAAATATATTGCAAATTTGTGAAATATAAAATTGCGATGAGGTTAATTTGAATGGAGTTTAGCCGGTTGCAAGACAAAAATATCAAAACGACACTGGTGCTGCTACCAGGCCTCGACGGAACTGAGATATTTTTCGGTCCGCTACTACGGCATCTTCCTTCCTGGATTGACCCGATTGTGATCGTCTACCCGACGTCCGATGTTAAGGACTACGAAGAACTGCTGCCATTCGTGCTCGATAAAGTGGCAAATTTGAAGTCCTTCGTGATTTTTGGTTGGTCATTTGGCGGGCCGCTTGCACTAATGGCATATTCCAGGTGCCCATCTCAAGTAGCCGGGGTCATACTCTGCGGATCGTTTGTCACACCACCGCGACCGAAGCTTGTTCCATTCCGGTTTGCATTGTCGGCACAGCTAATTGCGGTCATTCGTGCAATGCGGCGCATACGCCTTGCGATTCCTGGATATGCAACAACCGAATTTCTTCATGCCAAATCCATAACCTGGAAGAGAGTCAGTTCAAGAGTGCTATCGTCTCGCTTAAGATTGGTATTGAGTGTTGATGTCAGACATCTGCTTCACGAATGCCGTGCTCGGTTGATGTATATTGCCTCCACGCGAGACGAAGTCGTATCTCGGGACAGTCTAAACGAAATTCTCGCAGTGGCACCGCACACAATAGTCGCTGAAATCGATGGACCACATTTTGCTTTATTCTTGAACCCCGTTCAGTCGGCTTCTTGCATTGTAAATTTCTTGGAAACACAAGCGAGGAATTTTAGCTAACCACATATTCGCACTGAGAAATAGCGTGACATCGAACCTTAACACCAAAACAGTACGTTCATGCATTCCTTGGGATAAGAGGCCAACGCTCAAGTTTGGGTAGCGACCGATGAGCCTAGGAAACGACGAAGAAATATTCCCCAAGTCCAACCGTAAAAACCATATCGCCGTAAAGCGCATGTTCGATCGCCGCTTTTTTTAGGCTCTGATGCGCCTGATAGCTGGTAGCGAGAAAAAGCCCGCAGATCAACGATAAGAGCGGCGATACCGGGTTGTGAAAGACAATATGGATATAGCCGAACACAAAAGCGCTGGCGAACAGCATCATGTGTTTTTGCGGAAAAAGCGCAGCGTAGCGGCGGAAGAAGAAGTTGCGGAACACTAGCTCTTGCGGCAAGGCTGACAGTAGCGGATAGAAGAGCATGACGAGAAGCCAAAAGAATGGTCTGTCAGATGGGAAGGCGAATAGGCGTTCCGGTACGATCATCCGTGTTAAAAGGAAAACTCCTGCTGTCGAAACAAAATACCGCGCCACGACCAGCTTCAAATCCCACACCGGCCCTGACCTCCCGCGCCACGCCTCGCGCCATAAAAAGCCGGGCATCTTATGCAGAATAAACGCGGCATAGGCCGTAACTACCCATAGGCTGAGGGGCACATTCCACCATGTAGGATGCGCATAAAGCACCAACGGCGTGACGATAAAGAGAAAGGCACATTCAAACATAAGGAAAAGGCGGCCGGGGGATGTTACAAAGGAAACCATTAATAAAATTCCCTGCAAAATAATTCAGCTATGACTGATGCAGAATCGTGGTTCCATATGTCGTTTGGCTGGATGGCGGCGCTCTCGGCAATGATAGCAAAGCTAGAAGTGCTACTTTCGGGCTAAAAAACTAAGCCTATCATTAAAGCTATTGCGGCCTGAAAGAAGATGGTCCATGAGAACTTGGTAAATTGATATGAGCCAAGGAGTGGAGCGTTTGAATTGCTACTAGCGCACCGATAAATCAATGGGTTAAGCAGAAATTCTTAGCCCATTTTCTTTTTCACCAGTCAAGGGGTAAACCCAGGGGTAAACCAGAAAATTGCTATACCGGTTTTTTGAATTCTGGTTTAACGGTTAGTTAATACGCCACAATTATGACCACTACTGCCGTGACATATTAACCAACCTGATATACAAAAGGCGGTGAAGGTATGAAAGGAGGTGTTCATGCCCTCACTTAAGTATCTGCTGCCAACAGTCTGTGGCACTCCACAGGTGGTATACGAGAACGATACGACCACCGGCTCACTACTCCAACAAATTAATGAAGCGGCAGATCCAAGAATATGGATACGAAGACAGGATATCAATAGTATATAGAAAAGGAAAGTCACTCACTTGTTACTCACTTTTCCGGATTTCTGCTTTTTTTTTCACCAAACCCCAGGGGAGAAAGAGAAAAGTTACTCACTAGTGGACTGTAACGTTTAAATAGGTAGTATAATCGTTCCCACGGAGGGCGCGATGAAACTGACCAAAACCGAACGCATGGAACTGCAACGACAAGCGGGTGCACTAAACGGACGGGCAGATGCCGCACGACATGCTCGTTTGATTCTGCTGATAGCCGACGGACTGACGTGGGCTGAGATTCGCGCCAAGCTGGATTGTAGCGACAGCTATATTTCGCGCTGGAACAAACGCTTTGAAGAGGAGCGATTGGCGGGGTTGTTCGCGCGATATGCCGGGCGCGAGCGTTACAAGGTCAATGACCGTATCGAAGCGCGAGTGTTGGCGTGGACGACGAAACACAAGCCATCGGACGGATCGACGCACTGGTCCTCTCGCAAGCTCGCGGCTGAACTCGGGGGAGGTATCTCGCACATGACGATCACGCGCATCTGGGCCAAGCATGGACTCAAGCCGCATCGTTTGGAGGGCTACCTGAGTTCTAACGACCCGGATTTTGAGACGAAGGCCGCTGACGTGATTGGGCTGTACCTGAACCCGCCGCAAAACGCCGCTGTCTTCTGTGTCGATGAGAAGACGGCGATCCAGGCACTGGATCGCAAAGACCCTGTACTGCCCCTGTCGCCAGGCCGCGCCGAGCGCCATGGTTTCGAATACTACCGGCATGGGACGCTGTCGTTGTATGCCGCCTTTAATACCAAGACGGGTGAAGTTCTTGGCAAGACTGCGGATCGCCATACGTCGGCCGAGTTCGTGGCCTTCCTGACCGACATCGTCGTCAATCAGCCCAAAGGGAAGGAGATTCACGTGATCGCCGACAATCTCTCCGCGCACAAGACCCGGCACGTCGACGCATTTCTGGCCGCCCATGGCAATGTTCATTTGCATTTCACTCCGACATACTCATCTTGGCTGAACCAGGTGGAACTGTGGTTTGCAAAGATTGAGCGCGACGTGATTGCTCGTGGTGTCTTTACCTCAGTCCCTGACCTCAAAAGAAAACTCATGCGCTATATCCGTCAGTACAACAAACAACCCAAGACCGTGAAGTGGAAATACTTCGATCCTTCACGCCGCATTACTCCCGAATCAATTGTTACAGTCCACTAGTTACTCACTTTTCCTGGTTTCTGTTTTTTTTTCACCAAACCGACATTGGGAAACGGAAAAGTTACTCACTTGTTACTCACTTTTCCTGATTTCTGTTTTTTTTCACCAAACCGACATTGGGAAAGGGAAAAGTTACTCACTTGTTACTCACTTTTTATGTATGTCGGTGTTTGGCCCAGTTTTCAGTGGCCAGTCAGGTGGATCAACAGCGCGGTATTACAGATAACAATTAACAATTGCAAAAGCACTACAGTAGGGCATATTTGATCAGTTAGATTGGGTATTAAAAATGGAAATCTCTCAATACAGAACAGAGTGATTACACAACCCATAACCGACGGGGCTTGCAGGCTCATTTTAAATACTGACCACCGCAATAATCGCATTTTAAAATTGTGAAAAGTTATAAAAAATGTGACACGGTGCGTAAACTTTTGTTTAATGCAGGCACTTGCTTCGGCAATCAGAGTGGTGCCCTGTAAAGGTACTTTGCTTACCCGCAGGCAGTGAAAAACGGGAATTCCAAATGCAGTAACCAAGAGGTTAGTCACCTCGAATCGAGTATACCTTCACGGTGATCTCAATCAGTCCGCGAGGACGTTTCGGCTGGAAGGCCACTTGCCCCGATCTGGGCGAGGCGATTTTGAATTGCGATAACACAAGTAGATAAATTAGTACCCCCGATGCGGGCGCACTGATACCCAGAGTCCTAGCACCCGGAGCCGCAAGGCGATCGAGTCAGTGGTTTAGTGGTGTTTTGATGCGTGGTATCAGGCTGTCTGTCATTCTGCCGGTCTATGGCCGGAAATACAGATGTAAGGGGGGAAAATGGAAGCAAAAGTGAATGCTCAATCGTAAATGCCTTAAATGATGGAAATAAATCGCACCACACACCTCACCGCCTAGCGCGGATATGAGCATAGTCCAGAGGAAGCTTAGCTTCACGGAATGCGCCGAGGAAAGAGACGGATCCTGAGAGGGATATATCCCTGGTGGTAGGGGATGAATGAGTAAAACCGAGTGTGGCTGTGCAAAGATTCAAATATTTGGGTAGTGTCCGAAAGGATGCAGAAGGTACGGCAGAAATTGCCGAGCGACGAAACTGTCGTGGTATGGTTTGTAGGCAGAAACGCCTCGCCAAATCGCCTCCCGAGGGACTTAAGTGATACCCGGCCATGTAGTTGGTGGCGAGAAAAATTATTCACCGAGCTGACGGATATTTCACCCCATGTAGATGGGTGACTTCACATTGGAACTGTCGAGACTGGGCGTTTTGGGTTGCATGGCTGTCACCACTATCGTGGTGGCAGCATGACCGTGTTGCGTAACATTAATCAGGTGTTGAAAAGAACCAAGTTTCCGATTTACGATGTTTGGTGAGTATCTTCTGATTGTCACTGAAACCGTATTCCCATTGGCCTGAAATCAGGCGACAGTCGGTAAAACAGTCACAAACGGGAAAGTTTTACCGCTATTTGCCATGAAATAGACCGCTCATCGGCCAATAACGGCCCCTCGTGACTGGCCGCTTCATGCCCTGAGTCACTCGGTCAAGTCATAATTGCAGATTCCGAGAGGTTTGCCAGCAGCGGTGATCCTCGACGTTTGAGGGCATTCAAATAGACGGATTCATCATAAGGAGTCCGTGTTTGCCAGCAACGATAGATGATTCGTATCCATTTAAACGCCAGCGCTCGTACGGCCATGCGATGAGAGCAACCCTTTTTGCGTTGCTGCTGATAGTAGGCCCCGGCCCAGAATGATCTCGGTATGGTTGCCCCGGCCCACTCGACGAAAGTCTGCCGGAGGAATGTGGGACAGGCGAGCCGCCAATGAACCCAGCACTTCTTGCCGCTGCGCTCGACCACCGGAGCAATCCCAGTGTAGCGCTGTATTTCTGCGGCCTTTGCATAACGATCTCTATCCTCGCCAAAGGCGACCATCAGGCGTGGAGCCAGAATGTGTCCTGCACCGGGCAACGCGGCGAACAGATCATAATCAGGCAGGTCTTTGGCGACTGTATCGATTTCAGCATCGAAGCGATCGATAGCCTGCAAGAGGATGCGTAACTGTTCGATCAATACTTGCACCAGCATCTGCTTAGGAAGTATGACAGCCTGATCCTCAGTAAGCGGTGTTGCAGCACGAATACCCTGGATTCGTTCCTCAACAAGATATGCCCTGTTTGCATTGTGCAGGCGGAAGAAGGATTTCAGCGTTGTATTCCGTGCTCGCTTGGCGTGCTTGAGCGTGGGCCAACGTTCCAGGAAGTCGCAGAAGATTAGCGTATCCCGATGCTCAAACCAATCCAGCACTTGTGGGTCGTATTCCTTGAGTGAACTGGTGATGCGGTTCGTAATCCTGGTCACCTGATTGACCAGGAAGCGTCGCTCTTCAACCAGCGTAGCCAATGTCCGCATGGCAACGCTTTGCAGTTTGATGGGATGAAGCTTGTCAGGATGACGGAGCAAGATATCCAACGCTATTTCAGCATCGGTCGGATCGTCCTTGGCTCCGCTGGGAACAAAGGCTTCACGATATTTGGCAAGTGTGGATGGGGGTATCGGAAAGAGTCTGAGAAATTCATACTGTTGTAGCGCAGAGACTATTGGCCCCTTGGCAAGTTCAAGACAGACGGCAATGGGGCCACCAAACCGATCACGCAATGAATACGCCCATTTCTCGATCACTTCCGGTGAATGATCCAGGGTTCCAAACACTCGCTGATCTGAACCTGCAGCTTGCAAACAAAAGTCATGCTTCCTGTCGGCCCAGTCGAAGCCAATAAACGCCTTAAAGGAAAGGATAGATTGAGTATTCATAATCTCCTCCATAAGTGGTAGATTACAAGAACGGACATGCATGCATGAGTTCTGCGAAGCCAATATAGAGAGCCGGTGGAGCGGCGAGCCCTTGAGTATTCGTTAATGAACTCAAGCGCACCTGCGGATTCGAAACTAAAGCGGAAAACATCGAGTGTTAGCGGCAGCTATTCGTAACCTGCAGGTGCATGTCCTGCCTTCACTGGCAGATACCTGCCAGCTGTGATTAGTATCACTGAAAACAGGACGGAGTGACTATATTGCGGAAGGCTGCTTGACCACATGAAGTTCGGCTGTGTGCCAGAAGGAGACATTTGCCGCCGCCCGTACTATTATGAATATGCCGACACATTAATGTCCGGACTTTTAATTGAATAGATTCAGTTGGTTATTGTCTTGCAGTGTGTCCATTTGTGGCTCCATGTTTTTAAGCAATTGATCGAGCGGTGTTTTCTCGAAAAGAGTGAGGCTCAAAATCTGTAGGATGGTGTAAAGCGAAGCCTCGGTATTGAGCCGTTTTTTCACGATGGCGACCAAGACGTAAACCGTGATGGCGATCCATATTTGTGTTTTGACTGCATTCTCGGTGGTGCCGTAGAACTTCTTGATCCGAAGATGCTGTTTGATCCACTTGAAAAATAGTTCGACCTGCCAGCGGCAACGATAAAGTTGAGCGATGGTCAGCGCAGGCAAGTCGAAGTTGTTGGTCAGAAAGACCAGATGCCTGTCGTGTTCGGCATCGTAGAACTTGATGCGTCGAAGGTGCTGCGGATAATCTTTGAGAGCCTTCGGAGCGGTCAGCACAATGGTCTGATCGCAGCGCAGTCCCGTGGATTTGTCCACGGGGCGAGAGTAGACGCGATGAAAGAGCAGATTGGATTTGCCACGGATGACAAAGAACGCCTGCGCTTGATGCAGGGTAAACCAGCGAGCGAAGTCGGTGAAGCCACGATCCATGATGTAAAAGCTGCCAGCTTCGTGTATCAGGATGTCGAGCACATTGACCTCGTGCATCTTGCCGTCGGTGATGTGGATGAAGGTTGGGATATTGCCGCGCAGGTCGAGCAGCGTATGCATCTTGACGGCAGCTTTGGCCTGACGAAAGCGTGCCCAAGGAAAGACGCTCAAGCACAGGTCGATGGTCGTGGTATCGAGTGCGTAGACAGTTTGTTCCAGCTCCACCGCAAAGCTGTCTTGCGAATAAATGTTGCGGGCAAGTTTGATTTGACTGAGTGCGAAATCCTGATAGATACGCCAGTCGCGAGATTCGTTGGCGTCGGCGAGAGTGCTCTTGGCGATGTTGCCACGAATGCCCAGATGATAAAGCTTGGCCTGATGTGCACGCAGACAGGTTTCGATGTCGCGCAGACTCTCGCGGTAAGTCAGTTGCGCAAAGGCTAAGCAGAGAAACTGATCGAGATGCGAAAATGTGAGTGTGGGATATCGGCTTGGATATTTGGCTACGCACTGACGGAATGTATACAAAGGCAGATGCCCCATCAATTGAGCGAACACCAGTTTCCCTGCGTGCATATCCAGACTCCCGACAAAAGTCAGGAGTCTGCGGCATGTTGAAATCGGTTACAGAAAAATATGCCATTTAGTAAATTGCATTCAATTAGTTACTATGCGCTTAAACTCGCATCTCCGGACAGGTCTGATGCCGACAGGAACAATTAAGGGGTTTTAAAAGGCGGCGCGCCTGAGCTTTAACGTTAAGTGACATTACTGCAACATTCATAGGACAAATTGAGGTTACGATGTTTATCGCAATGAACAGATTCAAAATCAAACCCGGCTACGAACAAGACTTTGTTGATGTCTGGAAAGGCCGTGATTCATATCTCCATACCGTTCCAGGCTTTAAGGAATTTCATCTTTTACAAGGGCCAAGCAACAATGACTTCACGGTGTTCTCTTCCCACGCCACATGGGAGTCACGCGACGATTTCGAAGCATGGACAAAATCCGAAGCATTCAGGAAAGCACATGCAAGTGCTGGAAGCCGAAAAGATATCTACATGGGCCCGCCACAACTCGAATGCTTTGAGGTTGTTTTATAGAGATATGTTAATTAAAAGGGCCAGGCTGAGCTGCCCGCGCTACGTAGGATAGCGCCACGAACTCGCGTTCGTCCGTAGCGGACTGCCGATCCAGTCTTGCCTGAGTTAACTATGAGCGTCCGCTTTGCGGCATGCTGTTAGCATTGCGCTAAAGCCGCTTCGTGCCAATTCCGGAACTTCACGCAGCCCGCCTAATAGTGATTGCATTGCAATCATAAATCTGGTATATTGCTATCAATGATTACATTGCAAGGAGTATGTTATGGCTACCAATCTTGTAGTTCGCAACGTAGATGAGGAAGTTGCATTGGCGTTGAAGAAATTGGCTGCATCTCACGGAAGAAGTGCGGAAGCGGAGCATCGTGAGATTTTGAAATCAGTTTTGCAGCGCCCCAAGCGACGTTCTGCTGCCGAAGTTCTGTCCAGCATGCCGAATGTTGGTGAAGACTCAGATTTTAATTTCCGGAACAGGTAGGAATTCAAGTGTATTTGGTGGATACCAATGTCATCAGCGAGGCTCGCAAAGGAAAAAAGGCGAACCCCGGAGTTCAAAAATTCTTCCTGACAACGGCCGCCGAAGACCTCTATCTCTCAGTACAAACAGTTGGTGAGATTCGGCGAGGACTGGAGAACATCCGGAATCGAGGTGATCTACCCCAAGCCAGAAAACTTGAAAAATGGCTTGATCTGGTTGTAACTGAATACACGGATAAGATTTTGACCTTCGACAAGGAATGCGCACAAGTGTGGGGGCGATTGATGTCACCCCACCATCAGCATCCAATAGACAAGCAAATTGCAGCTATAGCACTTATTAACGATCTGACCGTGATAACTCGAAACGTCGATGATTTCCGTGGTACTGGGGTGGCACTTAATAATCCATTTGTTTGAGCTATGGTATGAAGTCACCGCAAGAAATAGTGCATTGGCAGTTAGCTAACCGGCCTAAAGATACATCTATGAACAAAAATGGCAGAAGTGCTCATCTTGTATTCATAGACGAATGCGGGTTTATGCTGGAACCTTTAGTGAGGAGAACATGGGCGCCACGTGGTCATACGCCCGTTATTAAAGTGAACGAACCTCACGGACGAATATCTGCAGCAGGCGCTATCACCATAAGTCCCGTTCGTTCAAGCTTTGGTTTCTATTTTAAATTGATGCCAGACAACGCCAATTTCCGAAGCCATTCAATAGTGGCTTTTGTCGACTACGTTCGCCGTCACATACGAAAACCTATAATAGTCATCTGGGATCAGATACCAATACATACTTCATATCCAGTGAAACGCTACGAAATCAAGCACACGGATGTTTTGTTTATAATGTTTCCTCCGTATGCTCCTGAATTAAATCCGGTGGACTACATATGGTCCTATGTCAAATGGGGTCGGCTAGCGAACTACTGCCCAAAGGACCTTGTTGTGCTCAGGAAAATGGTGACATCTGAACTTTGGCGTGTGAGCAAACGACCAAAGTTGCTAGAGTCCTTTTTTAAGGCAACCGGCGCGAGCTTGTGATGAGAGCGAACGTCTCAATAGTGTCGATTGCTGTATTTCACCAATGTCCGGTATCGGGCAGGGAGTTTAGACGCTCATATGTCGCCTTTGGGTTGCGGACGGTTAAGGCAGTGAAATAGCTGTTTCCCAGTGCCCAGATTTATCGCTCCGGGTGCACCATATCCAAAAGGCTTATTTCTTCAAGGACGTAAACATTTTTTGATTCCAAGCCGAGAAGATAAAACTGGGCAGTCCAAAGCGAAACTTCACGAAGGAAAGCTATGTGCCTATAGCCGATGCTTAATTCACTTATAGGGTCTGATTACTTATGGAGTATGCTGGGCCATTCGCCTTGGATGTCGACTATATCTGAAGAAGTTAGGAAATACGGAATGCCACGGAAAGCACTAGAAGAAGCGGAACAGGCCTTAAGGGATGCTGAGACAGTGATGCGGGCTGCAACCAAAGCAGTAGATCTTGCTCGGGAGGCGGTGAAACTCGAAGACGCGGGGGTGGCGGCGGAGCTTTTGATAGAGGCCAGCCAAGGTGGCCGCGAAGGCAGTAAAGGACGCAGAGACGACAGCACTGGAAGCATGGGAAGAGGCAGCGAAGAGGGCATTGCAGAGTTCCATGGCTGCAGAAAAGGCAAGGCGACCAAAACTCTAAGCACGAACTTCCCCTGTTGGCAAAGGTGAATGGCCGCAACGCGAAGCAGTCCTTTGGTATTGATAATTGACTGCCTGAAAGCGGAACTTCAGGGAAGTAAGACAACCTCTTTCCAGTGCCCAGATTTATCGCTCCGGACGCCCTAAAGCGGAACCTAGCGAAGGGCAGGAATGTGGTGCAATAACTCCCGTTTGCGCTTGGCTAATATGTGGAGGCGGTTCGATCCATGAAGTGTGCCCGTTTGCCCAATCGAATGCCATTGGTTGAGCGATCTATAAGCGGAACGAACCAATTGAATGGGAAAGTCCGTCAGCAAGCTGGTTAAGTTGCTGAGCAGCCGCAGCGGCTTTTGAAGCTGCCATATTGTTCTCCTCGACCATGGACGAGATGTTCTCGATGTTACGGGCTATTTCATTGCTTGCGGCTGTCTGTTCCTTGAGGGAATCGGCAATACCGTTGACAACTACCACGACTTGCCCGGTTTCGGACTGGATCTCGACAATGGATGATCCGGCTTGCTGGGCAAGCGCTGTTCCCAAATGGACTTGCTCGACACCGGTAACCATGCTTTGCACGGCATTCCTTGTGCCGTCCTGAATCTTCTTGATGGTCAGTGCGATCTCCTGAGTTGAATGTGAAGTGCGATCAGCCAGTTTCCTAACCTCGTCAGCCACCACCGCGAAGCCGCGGCCCTGTTCTCCAGCCCGGGCCGCTTCAATTGCGGCGTTCAGCGCCAGAAGGTTGGTCTGGTCCGCGATCTCCTTGATGACGTTGACTATTGCAGAGATTTCTTTTGATTGTTCCTCGAGGCGGCCGATGATTGCAGACGATGCCTCCACCGATTCAGCGATCTTTCCCATTTCCGCAGACGCATGGTGAATGACCTCGCTTCCTCTGCGAGATAAGGACTCGGAATTTATTGAGAGGGTGTGGGCCTCTTTGGTGCTGTCAGCGATTTGTGAGATGCTGACTGTCATTTCCTCAATTGCGGCAGCAGAAGCACTGGCTGCAGCACTTTGCTTCTCAGATGATTCAGCCACCGACTTTGATGCCTGGGCAAGATCCCTCGCCGACTGTCCGACTTGCGCGGCGCTTATGCCGATGCTGGAAACCATCTCACGCAGCTTGTCACGCATCGCCTTCATTGACGCAAGCAGGCTCGTATTATCCCCCGGCATCGTGCGTACTTCGACGGCGAGGTTGCCAGCCGCGATCTCGCGCGCAATCTCGTTTGAGTAGAACACCTCACCGCCGAGTGCATGGCCGATAACCCGTACGACGATCAATGCCGCGGCAATTGAAACAATCACGACCAGCGTAGAAAGGAGCAAAATAATCGTACTTAATCCTGCCGCCAAACCCAAGGTTTCGGTACTGAGCGTTTCAATCTTGTCGGCCTGAAAATCATTCATTGCCTTGACGGCCTCAACATATGCTTCTAGTTTTTCCTTAAGGATACCGGCAAGGAAGCGATCGGCCTCATCCTTTTTGCCCGACTTCAGCATGTCAAGGAACTGAGCGCGATGTTCCGTATAATCGGCGCGCGCAGCCTTCATTTTGGCCAAGAGGTCTTTCCCCTTGTCGGAGTTGATGGATTTTTCAAGGGCGTCGAACTGTTCCGTGATCACCTTGCTATTTGCCACCATTTCGTCCTTGACGCGATTGCTATCGTCGGCATTGGTGACTTGGAGCAGCAACAGCGAGTTGGCCCAGTTGCGCATGATGTTGAGACGTATGGTCTCGGTGAACGTCATCTTTGGGTAGGCATTCCGGGTCACTTGCGTGATATGGCCGCTCACATTACTGCTTCTTTCATAAACGACTGCAGCCATGATCACGACCAAGCCGATGATAATGCCGAATCCCGACGAGAGCAGTGTGCGTATTCTGATGTTGGAAAACATGATTACCTTCAGTTAAGATTTCTTTTGCGCCCAATTGGGCAAACCGGGACGTGGTGTTCCGACGTCTGCCTAAGCGGACATTAATTAATGTGGCTACTTAAACCTTATTGCATAGCGGCACTGCTAGTTATCGTCCAGATTGGTCGAAACTTGAGAGTGATTTTAGTTTGAGTTGTTGATTCCTCAAGCAACGAATAGAGAAACAAATGCCTGGTAATTCCGCACGATCAAATTAATGGGTTAGATCAGATATAGTCTATGCGCTACCGCTTACATTGGGGATACTGGGAAGGAACAAGAGGAGCAGAAATGGGAATGAAGATTGAAATCGAAGAGGCACTACATGCTCACGCCTTATGGCGAAAACAATTCAAGGATTTCCTGAATGGGCGGGGATCTATTGATATTGCTAAGGTCAGTGCAACCGATCAATGCATTTTTGGAAAATGGCTTAATAATGAAGGCTACCGCATGATCCCTTCTGAGCTTTACGATGAGATTTGCACCGTGCATAAGGAATTTCACCAAACTGCCGCTAGGATTATCCAGAAGATCAAGGAGAAGCGGTTCGCGGAAGCGCGTGAGGACATTTCTCAGGATGGTGCTCTCAATCAGGTGAGTTTACGGTTGAATGCTTTGCTGCTGAAGTTGTCGTTAAGGGAGCCGAGTGGAGTAGTATCAACTTCGCCGCAGAAAGAACAGCCACAAGGACTAGAAGATCCGCCCCAGACCGTCTCGGGCGAGTCATTACCGCAGAATGAACCTGACTAATCGTTTCTGACTGAATTCACGTACATGGGTTGAGAACAGCACGTCAGAGTGGCAAACTGACGGCTCGAAACCGGATAGTCAGGGTAAAGCAATGACAGTTTTCCAGTGCCCAGATTTATCGCTTCGGGCGCGCCATAGTCGATAAATCTGGGCCCTGGAAAGTGGTCATTTTATTACCCTGATCTTCCGTACATAGACTCCTCCTCGTTTGCAAATATTCCGTTTTCTAGCTTGTCGGTTCAACTGCCCACGTATATCCCGTTTCTAACTGGCGAATCCTTATTTGAGATGCTTGGCTAATTGGATGCAGGGGTAGCCGGTTTGGAAGCTGTACCGAGTTCGAGTTTCAATGGCACATCAAATTCCGTACCCCCCACTTTTTCTGGTGCCGCGAGCTGCATGCGTTCCGACGCCAAGCCAGCGGCCTGTAGCGCGGCTAGGGTGTTGTTGCCACGTGTTCTGGCCAGCTCTTGTAACTGGGCATCGGTGACTGTCTCGCGATCGCGCAGGCGCTGGAACAATACAGCATAGAAATCTACTCCTTTCAGTTGCTTCACTTCATCTTCATTCAGTGTGCGCTTTTCTCGGAACAAACCCGACAGGAGCGACATCATTTTCTCGCCGTAGGTTTCTTGCAGCATTCCTGGGTTAGCCTTGCGGTAGCCTTCTTTTAATGCTGCAAGTTCGCTGGAGCTTGTTCTCTCGGAATACAGATTTTCCAGCGCCCCCTGCACCTTGGTCGAGCCGGTGGATAGCGGTCCGGGATCCTCATGGTCTTCTAAGTGCTCTCCAGCCATCTTTGCTACAGTACGGCGCAGCTCCAGATCCTGCAGCGCGACCCGGTCAGCATCCGCATATACTCCATGCACCGTGAGCGACAGTTTGGGCCTCTTGTTTAACGCATTTGCGAGATGCATCAGCTTCTCCCGCTCAGGTGGCGACAAGTTCTGTTTGCCAAACTCGAACGCAATGTTTTCGAATCTCTCGCTGCCCCCGAACAACGCGCCAAGTGCGCGGAACGGCGCGGTGGCGATTTTGCCGATGACGTTGACAATGGCCTTCCAAATGATGCTGCCATAGCTGAATTTCGGATCATCGAGGCTTCCGGACACGGGGAGGCCAAGATCTATGCGGCCATCGGAGTCCTCCAGGATGGCTATGGCGAGATCCAATGGCAAGTTCATGGCCGTGGGGCTTTCAACCCGGTCACCCAAGGTCAACTTGTCCATCACGATCTGATTCTCTCCTTCAAGCTGTCGATTCTTGATTTTGTATTCCAGATCCAGAGAGAGCTTGCCGGAGACAATCTTGCGCCCCGCAAAAGTCGACGAGTAAGGTGTCAGGCGGACCATCTCGACATTGCGGAAAACCACCTTGACGTCCGTGCGGTCGGTCGGGTTGAACAGGTCGATCTGGCCTAGTGCACGCGCAATGCCGTAATCATCCACCAGTCCATCCAGTTCGATCTGACCCTTCGCGCCGGGGCGCGAGGACACTCCGACAAGCGAACCGTTCAGGTCGTGGATACTTGTGCTGAACGGCAGCACCAGCGAATAGTCTGCGTAGTCCATCGCGCCGTTGCTGATTTTCACGCGATTTATATTCACGAGGAAGGCTGGCGCATTTTCCTTCGAATTGTCCGGGACCTCCTTCTGCCGGACATTGTTGGGCGCTTCGGGGGGCACTTCAGTCTTGCGTAGGATGCGAGTGAGGTTGACCGACTTGTCCTTGTCGATAACAAGCTTGCATTCAAGGCCATTAACCCCGAGCTCGCCGATGTCGACCGACTTCTGGCTCGCTTCCAGGTCGCGGCTGACCATCGACTTCCAGGCCAGGAAGGTGTCATTGGTTTCGGTTTCCACAAGGCGCAGGTTGCGCAATGCGAAGACCCCTTTGAACCTGGCACCATGCTTGCCATAGCTGGCGCGGCCTTCAATGTTGAGCTGGCCGTCCGCAAGCGTGAGTTTTGCCACGGAGGCCAGGTAGGGCTGAACCGGTTTCAACGATAGGCCGGAGAGCTTGATGCGAAGATCGGCGGATGGCGGGGAGTGAATGATCTTGCCGACCACCTTTAAGCTACCGCCGTCGCGTGATCGAAGCTCGGCTTGCATGGGAAGTGGATTGGCGAGGTTATCGCTGATGCCGTCTATGTTGAGCGATATGTCCTTCAACGTTAGATCAGCGCTGGGTGTCACTGTCTGATCGCGGAACGCAACGGAAAAACCCACCAGTTCGAATTTGTCTACGCGGTAATGCCAGGGCACGACCGTGGCGTTGCGTTGTTCTTCGGATTTGGCATGCGCGGCGGAGGCTGCTTGCAGCACACCGAGTACATCGAGGCGCCCGCTGGCATTACGCACTGCCTTCAATTCGCCATCACTGAGTGCGACGCGTGCCAGCGCAAGGTCATGTTTGGCCAGATCTACGCGGACGTCTTCGAGAGCCAGAGTTTCGAGCCGCAACAGTTTCACTGGTACGGCACGAGAGCTCGGTACCGTGATCTCGCTGCCTTTGACGGTCAGTGTACCCAGGACGAGCTTGTTGCTGTTCAGGTCGAAATGCGCCTTGCCTACCTCGATGGTGTCTATTGCGATCTCGGGGCCATGATTCTTATTCGCACTGAGATGCAGGTTGTTGACCTTGGCCTTGGCGTTGTCTAGGGTCAGGCCGAAGCGGTTCGCCTCAAAGGCGACGCGGTAGTCCGTCGACAGTGACAGTACACCAGTCGGGGGTGCGACCGGCAGCACGTCCTTCAGATATGGAGCCAGCCGCGCAAGGTCCACACCATCTACCGCTAGGGTGCCTTTGACCTCCACCGGCGCGAGCTCCATCCGGCCCTGCCAGAGTATGTGGGAGCCGTATGCGGTATGGGCGTCGATCGTGTAACTGCCCTCGCCATCAGGCAGGGTGGAGATGTCTCTGAGCTCCACAGTCATTGGTTCGAAGTGAGTCGAGAACCCGGTCTTGTCGTCGGAGAAATTGACCCTGCCATCACTAAGTACGAAGCGCTGGATGTCCAACCGGGGCAGGGTATCATGGCTCTGCGCCTTGGACTTGTCATCATTGCCCTTCAACGCATCCAGCAGCGCTAACCAGTTGAGCTTTCCGTCGCGTCTCAGGATGACCTCTCCTTCCGGCCCATCCAGTTTGATCAAGTCGAATACCAGCGCGCGTCGGAACAGACTGGAGTACGAAAGGTCTATCTCCAGTTCGCGAAAGGCGAACAGCGGTTCGCCGTCCGGCTCATCCAGTTTAAGGTTGGCAAGGCGCAGGTCAAGATTGAGAGGATTGAATTCGGGCCGATCCAGCGTGAGGTGGCGGCCGGTCTTTTCGGCAATGTACTTCACTGCCTCGGACTGGATTATTCGCGGCAGGGCCAGCCAGCCGAACACCAGATAGAAGGCGAGCAGGCCGATGAATGTTATAGCCAGTATCTTTAGGGATATGCGGACAGACAGAAATGCGAAATATAATTTCTGCATAAGCATTTTTTCTTTTCCTGTCCTTGCTGGTATGAATATTTGATATTTGGGTAACTGTAAGCACTCATACTGCTCTGAATTTTTACAGTCACTCCAAATGTCAAAGACCTAACCTTAGGCAAAATATCTGTTAAGAAAATTGTAACGATGCAGGCGTTTATAAGATATAGGCGCATCCCTACATTTACCCAAAGGAAATCGGGGAATATAGTATCGGTGTTTGTCCTATCCCGCGGGACCAATTCTGGATGTGCTCATGCCAGCACTAAACTGGCATACGCGAACCCCGCTTGGGCCCAATCCGGTTTATAGACTTTGGTGCTCGTCAAATTTATATGGGCTATAACACGTGCTCGCATTTACCGCGATTGGAGGAGAACCGCCAAGTTCCGGTATTGGCTGCGGTTTCAACCGGTCGATGCAACACATTGGTTAAAACGTTCAGCCGGTATTTCATAGTTTAACGTCTTTCTTGGGCGCTGATTCAATTGCACGCAGTTCACGCCAGGCCATCGCTGACATTGAGCGTGATGGTGTACCGCCAAATGCAGCATCAACACGTTATGACTTGAGAGAAGCTGGCCGCCGGTAGCTTTATTGTTTCGCTAACATTGAACCTATTGTAATTGGATGGACTTTCTGGAGATTTAATGTGGCGATACTGATTCCTAGCCTGAGTACCTGTCGTTCCAGAGTGACAGGAGGAGAAAGGCGACTAGCAGAGCGCCTCGAAGCAAAATTGGAGGAAGATTATTTGCTTTGGTACGATGTTCCAATCGGACCGGCAAATAGCATCAAGTTCGATAAGTTAATCTTAAATAGTTGGTTACAATGAGTCCCTCACTAGTGTCCCAACGTTAACTGTTGGGTTGATTGTAATAGATTGAGGAAACTAAGATATTTCATGATTTGCTCTGGTCTCGATTTGAATTTGGCACGTAGCATTCGGGGTATCTCAAACCCGATTGCGAGGACTGCCAATGAACACGGGCAAACTTGTTTTTGCGCAAGTGATGTCGCACTTGCCGCTGACCACTTTCCGCAGATGTGTCGCTCGCTACAACGGAGAGCACAAGGTCAAGCACTTCACTTGTCTCGACCAGTTTCTGTGTATGGCGTTCGCGCAACTGACTTATCGCGAGAGTCTGCGCGACATCGAAGCCTGTCTGCGCAGCCAGTCCGCCAAGCTCTATCACATGGGTTTTCGCAGTACGGTGTCGCGCAACACCTTGGCCAATGCGAATGCGATTCGAGACTGGCGCATCTATGCCGACTTCGCGCAGAGCCTGATCGGAATTGCCCGCCCGCTTTACGTGGACGAACCGTTTGGCGTCGATCTCTCCGACACGGTCTACGCGCTGGATGCCACCACCATCGATCTGTGCCTGTCGGTATTTCCATGGGCCCCGTTTCGTTCGACCAAGGCGGCAATCAAGTTGCATACGCTGCTCGACCTGCGCGGAAATATCCCCAGCTTCATCCACATCAGCGACGGCAAGCTGCACGACGTGAACATTCTCGATCAGATCATTCCCGAGGCAGGAGCGTTCTACATCATGGACCGCGGCTATCTCGACTTTGCCAGGCTGCATCGCCTGCACCAAGCGGGCAGTTTCTTTGTGACGCGAGCCAAGGCGAATCTGCGCTTTACACGGCGATACTCTCTGCCAACAGATCGTTCGTCTGGCATCATCTGCGACCAACTGGGTACGTTGGACGGTTTCTATTCTCAGCAACATTTCCCAACGACGATCAGACGCATAAAGATCAAGGAAGCCGAGGGCAAGATGTTGGTCTTCCTGACCAATCACCTCGACCTGTCGGCGCAAAGCATCGCCAATCTTTATCGCTGCCGTTGGCAAATCGAATTGTTCTTCAAATGGATCAAACAGCATCTGCGTATCAAGTCCTTCTTTGGTATTTCAGAGAACGCGGTCAAGTCTCAAATCTGGATCGCCGTATCGGTTTACGTTTTGGTCGCCATCTTGCGAAAGCGACTCAATATCACCGCTTCACTCTACGAAATGCTACAAATCCTGAGCCTCACTATGTTCGAGAGAATGGCTCTAAATCAACTGTTGGCGCGTACCCCGCCATATACAAATTCACCAGATTCAGCCAACCAGTTGTTTCTGTTCGATTAACGTTGGGACACTAGTGTGAGTCCCTATAAAACCATCGCAGTAAAGTATAAGCTTCAACCAATTATCGGTTTTATTCCCTTCATAAATTGGTAACCTGCAATGACTGAATCTAAAAATAATCTGCCTGAAGGGACATTTCCCCATATCGGCGCGGCAGCCAGCATTGCAGACCGAAAGCAATTATTGTCAGAACTATCTTCGTTGCGGGAAGAGGTTCGCAACTCTGAAGAGGCACGTCTTGATTTCCTCAAATACAAGTTAATCGCCGTAGCAACTCTGGCATCTATAGCATTAGGATTCGAGGCTGGGGGATCTGCTCATCCAAGTTTGGAACCGCTCTACATTCTGTCGGTGATACCTTTTGTTTGCGTCTATGCTGATGCCCTCTGCTATCACAACAGCCTCAGGATATTGGTGATTGCCAAATACTTAAAAAGTTATGGCGATTCTTACGAAGGATTCCTCGACAAATGGGACCTAAAAATGAAGGAAAGAGAATATAAGAAAGGCATTAGATATTTCTTTGGGTTAGAGGATTGGGCTCTTGATATTTCAACTTGGGCTTTATGTGGTCTTGTGATAATCGCTGGCATTTGTTCATTTGTGGGGAAAGTGGGTGATTGCCTTGTGGTTTCCCGCGCATCGACAATAGAGGGGATACTTATTGCGGCGTCTGGATTCTTGGGTTTGATTTTGTCATGGGAAATAAAACGAGAGCACAAGGAGAGAGCAGACATAATTGACGAAGACAGTTGTGATCAAATAAAGACATTCGTAAGGAAATAATAATTAGCTGCCAGGAGGCAAATGACTTTATGCTAGAAATCTATGTGGAGCAACGCCACAAAGTAAATGAAAGCGCCCGAACTGCTCTCTATGGACAATTCCCCACTATTAGCGGAAATGCCCGCTCTACAAGAGATGATTCGGAATTAGGGATTCAGTTGGGTATTAATCAAATTGCGGTATGTATATGCATGGTGCTGTAAAAAAGGATCGGTTTTATTAGCTGGATCAGCAGGATTCCCATAAACCCAAATAACATGCCCCGCAGACGTAAAGTTCCATGAAGAACCAATTTTTTCTTTGTTCTTATCTGGGACAAACGTTGGGTAATTGTAGTAATAACCCCATCCCTTATCTACCTCTACCGTGAAGAATTCAGCAACTCTGCCAAATAATCCTCTAATGCCACTTCCAATACCGGAAATGTAGTGAAAAAGCACCATACCAGTAGAAGTTCCAGCGAGGTCATGGTCGAGATCACCGAGGTCTTGAAGAGTTAATGGAACTTGCGGGACCGGATCAATATCATTATTAATAACAATGGCATTGTCTGAGTCTTGGGTGATATTTGAAAAATCACCAGAAAATTCATAATTACCGGGCTTTGGTTGTGCAAACGCGTAAGACTTTAACTTGTAATTTTTTCCACTAAGGCCGAACACGTTATTTCCTGCCGAAGCATTCTTCATGGCGTAGTGCAAAAAAGCATGTGTCAGGGTCGCCATCGCGGCTCCTTGGCTATGTCCTGCAATGTAGAGACGTGAGGCAGGCGGAACTTTCTCATTGATTTGTCGAATTACACCATATCGATCGTCAAATAAAAGTGAGAACGTTCCATGCGCAAATCCGCTATGCATCGATGCGCCATTAAAGCTAGCAAATGAAACAGATGAATTTAAAAATTCGTTTGAAAATACTGGATGGAAAGCTGTATCTTCGACAACACTTGGTTTTGAAGAAAAGACCGTACCTCTGATAGCTATTGCATAGGACCCATTATATTTTCCAACACCTTGATAAAGTCTCCAAGCTAATTGGTATGGGCCAAATCCATTAAAGCGCGGGTCTTCCGCAAGGCCTTCCGGAGTCCAGTTATCAAACTGTGCTTTCGTCGCTCGTTTAATAATGTCGTCATAGAGGTTCGCCCATCCTTGGTCTTTATTTTTATCTCTGCCTTCTCTGAAGGAAATTACATCCTTGGTCACTTCGATTCGGCTATCGAAAATAGGCTTCCATAATGCGGTGTCGTAGAGCGGGCGGTAATTAGTACTCGTCGGATCATGGCTTGCCGATTTAGAACTGGGCAAGCGGTCATCCTGGCTGTCCAAATCGACGCAAAATTCAATGAACTGACTAGCCTCATCATGGCTATATCCCTTATTGGTTGGGTCACCGCTTATATATTTGGTGCCCTCAAGCTGGAAATCCCGCTTCATTTTTACCCCCGTTTCTGAGCATCCAGTGATGCTCAATATCGTTACCATCAGGAATATTGCTGCATGAATGCTTCTCATAGTTTCCTCACATTAATAATCCTTATTGGTTCTTGTTTTCCACAAATAGAAACTACGCGAAGCTGAGATGTTAGAAAATTATAGCTATCCAGAAATTAAAATGAAATCTTAGAAGTCGGCCTGCGGATTAAGTATGGTTCGCAAACTTGCAATGCAGGACGATAGATACAATTAGGTGACTTAGCTGAGGAATTAAACATCTGGTACATCCTCTCGGTCCGGATTGATCACACCAAAGCGTGCCGGAATGAAGGCATAAAAGATCCGGATTTTTTCTTGGCGAACCAATTCCAGCAGTTTTTTTGCTTCATCATCGGTCACGATAAATTCCACTTCCACCGTGAGCGTTCCGGCTAATTCAAAAAAATGATCCTCATGAAAATGATGGTGTCGTCCGAATCCAGCCATCGCGCGAAAGGCAGACCCGCCCCGGATGCCGAGGTGGTTGGCCTTCTCCAGCAGCCACTCCCAAGCTAGAATACCGTGGCACCGTTGGTTTTCATGAACATAAATCCTGAGAAATGTTCCTTCCATTGCGGTCTCCTTTTCAGTAGTGTTGTTTTGCCGGAATGACGCCTCGCACCCCGCCGCGCGGGTTTTCCATATCGCCTTTGTAACGGGGTATTAGGTGAAGATGGACGTGTGAGATCGTCTGACCTGCTATTTCGCCAACATTGATGCCAACGTTGTAACCTTCTGGAGCATATTTGCCGTCGAGGTAATGCTTCGACTTATCGAGCAGCGATAATAGCGCGATTTTCTCCGCCTCGGTCGTGAGAAAAAAATTGGCAATATGGCGCTTGGGAATGATCAGCAAATGGCCGGGACTGACCGGGTACTTGTCCGGTTTGGCATAGGCCAGGTCGTTCTGGAATAGAACGCTATCCGGACGACAGAAAGGACAGTTTTGCGAACCGTTGTTCATCATGCGGCCCATTTCGCTTTGAACAAGCTGACCGACAGTATACCCAGTACCATCACGACCAAAAAGCGTAGCTTGTTTAGGCACAATAAAAAAACCCGCCATTACGCGGGTTTTTTTATTTGCGTATCAACACCAACGAAGGAGGTGCAATCCCGCTGTAACATATATCAGTGATTATTATGCTGCAACGTGGAGTTGTTTGTTATGTTGCACAGCGCGTCGTTCGGCCTGCCATAAATGGTAGTTGGCCTGCATGTAGAGCCAAGACTCAGCCGATCCCCCGAAAACACGGGCGAGCTTGATTGCCATGTCAGCGGAAATTCCAGCGCGCGAGTTGAGTATGCGGGAAAGCGCCACACGAGTCACACCGAGTTTCTCGGCCAAGCTGGTTACAGTTACGCCCTCAACCATAACTCCATCCTTTAGTACTTCCGCAGGATGCGGGGGATTGAACATGCGGCTCATAATTTTCTCCTAGTGATAATCTTGATAACCCACTACTTCAGCATCTTGCCCATCGAACCGAAAAGTTAAACGCCAGTTCCTCGATACAGAAACCGCCCAATGCCCCTTCAGTGCGCCTTTGAGGGGATGTAACTGCCACGCAGGCATCATGCAGCTCCTTTTTCTTTGAACAAGCTGATCGTCAGTATACCCAGTGCCGTCGCGACCAGAAACCGTAACTCGTTTAGGCGCAATAAAAAACCCGCCATTACGCGGGTTTAATAATTTTGCCAAATTTACTTGGATGTTGAATTGGTGGAGGCGGGGGGAATTGAACCCCCGTCCGCAAGTCCTCTACAGGCAGTTCTACATACTTAGCCATGCTATTTAATTTAATCCCGTACACGCCAACCGGCGGGCTGGTAAAGGACGAGTCACCTTGGTTTTAGCTCCGGTCAAAGTGACCCTGACCGGCACGATTCTGTGTAGATTACCTCACTCATCTCAGCCTTGCGGCTTCGAGCCCCTCCACAGACAGCAGGGTGTGAGGTCTAGCAGACTAAGCTGCTAAAGCGTACTTTTCGTCGTTTGCGACTAGTTTTTTCCAGCTGATTTACGAGGTGGCGGGTCCTCGGTATGCCCTACGCTGCTTTGTAACCCACGTCGAAGCCAAGTCGCCCCCGGATTCGATATGCTGTGCAACTAACTACGATGCCGATTATAACAGGTTATAAGAGTCCCACCTAAGCGAGAAGTTCCGCTGGCTGCTTTAATCTTGATTACATCGTGTTTGTCTGCGGTATCGAAATAAAAAAAAAGCCCCTGAACCTTACGGAGCAGGGGCAAATAGCCTTAACAAAAGGGGATAAGTTAAGACTTCACGCTCAGGGAGGAGAAACGTGAGATAGCTTTCGCTAACAAATGATAGGATAAGTAAATGCTTAAATAGTTCCCTGGCAATTTAGCAGCAGAGATAGATTTGCAGAAAAAGCCATGGAGACTTTATCAAGGTAGTGTGACTAGCAGATGTTTGATGTGATGCAAGTGAGATTTGGTGCAATTGAAACGTAAAATTGGCAAGCATTGCAAGTTGCTGTTTATCAATATAAACAGTTAGTTACAATGGCTCCATACGAACCAAGGGGTCTACAGTCTCTTCATCGGCCATTGCGGAAGTCCCGCATGCTCTCTCGAAATGTCCGCTATGCCCAGGTTAGATTCTATGGTTTAGGTCGTTCGACCGCTTCCACATCATGCGCCATATCGTGGAGGCGGTGGATCGGGTCAGGAAGCAGGAACACAAGGTGCTGATGAATGAAGGGGACAACACGTTGGTATTCAGCAAGTACCTGTGGCTGACCAACCCGTCCAATATGACTGACCTGGCCAGGATGCGCTTCAAGGAACTGCAAAGCAGCGAGCTGCAGACCGGACGTGCTTGGGCACTCAAGGAGGTGCTGCGGGAATTGTGGAACTACACGTCTGCGGCCTGGGCGTTGAAGTTCTGGAAGCGATGGTACTACTGGGCGACGCATAGCCGCTTGCAGCCCATGATTGATGCGGCCAAGCTGATTGCGCGGCATTTGCCGAACGTGTTGACCTATTTCAAACATCGCATCACCAATGCCGTGGCAGAAGGATTGAACTCAAAGATTGCAACTGTACAAAAACGTGCCTGTGGATTCAGGAACCGTGACCATTTCAAGATCGCCATCTATTTCCACTGTGGCGGGCTTGATCTGTATCCGGTTCAGGTTACCCATGGGAAAGTCTGATGAACCTTATTTCTAAATCGTTGTTAGAGCGCATACCGGCAGCGCACGCGCAACCGCGCTGATGGTAGACTGACGTTGTGAAGACCTCTAACCCAACACATTTCTGCAGGCCATGAACTCTCCCGTCCCTTCACCGCCGGACCCGCCGTCCGTCGTTGTGCGACACGAACTTGCCAGCCGTATTGTAGCCAGCGCCACCTTGTTAGCGTTGCTCTATCTGGGACGCGAGGTCCTAATGCCGATTACCTTGGCAGTAATCCTCAGTCTCGTGATTTTCCCACTGGTACGCATATTGAGGCGCATCGGCCTGGGCCAGATGCCCGCAGTACTTGCCGCTGCGTCGGCGTTTACCATCTTCATGTTGGGGCTGGCCACCGTGATCGGCCTGCAGATCGTCCACGTTGCATCGAGCATGCCTCAGTACGAAGAGACGATTCGTTCGAAGGTTAAGGTGCTGCGCGAGATGACTATCGATCGGATAACAGCCGTGCAGGGCGAGGCCGGGCGGGTGATAGATCGGCTCACCGACCAAAATGCCGACGTGCAGGTAGCGCGATCCGGCTCTCAGCGAGGTTTGGTCCCATCGACGAACGCCGTGCGGGTGGAGATTCAGGAACCGCCGGACAGCCCACTCAAGGTCATCGGGAAAGTCTTCTCGTCGGTGTGGGGCCCGCTTCAAACTGCGGGCATCGTATTGTTCGTTCTCGTATTCATGCTGCTTGAACACGAGGCTTTAAGAGATCGCTTCATTCGACTGGTGGGCAGCACGGACCTGCGGGCGACGACGACGGCGATCAACGATGCCGGCGAGCGCCTGTCGCGATATTTCGCGTCCCAGTTTGCCGTCAACTTCGGCGTGGGCGTGGCGATCTGGTTGGGGCTGGCTGGTTTAGGGTTTCCTCAAGCAACCCTGTGGGCTGCCCTCACGGCTGTCCTGCGGTTCGTGCCCTATGTAGGCATCATCATGGCCGCCTCGTCTGCCGGGCTGTTCGCCGCGGCGGTCGACCCGGGCTGGTCGCTGATGATCATGACCTTGGTTCTGTATGTCGCCGTCGAGACGATCGCCAGCCAACTGGTCGAGCCGAAGTTTTATGGCCACACCACCGGCTTGTCGCCACTGTCGGTCGTCATCGCCGTGATCTTTTGGAGTTGGCTGTGGGGGCCGGTGGGGCTGATCGTCTCGATTCCGTTGACGCTGTGTCTGGTGGTCGCCGGACGTCACGTCAAGGCACTCGGCTTCCTGGAAATTCTGCTCGGCGATGCCCCCACACTGACGATGCCGCAAAGGTTTTATCAACGTGCTCTCTCGGGCGATTCCGACGAGATCATCTCGGAAGCGCGCATCTTCCTGAAAAACAGCACCTTCGCCGCGTACTGCGATTCGGTTCTGATGCCGGCCCTGCACTTGGCGCGCCTTGATATTGCAGTGGGCACGATCAGCGAGAACCAGCAACTCAAGGTCCGAGGTGCGATCGTGAGGGTCATCGAAGCGCTCGGCAGAGAAGCTGGAAAGCGGCTACGCAAGCCCCGTCGCAGTTCGGTCCTCGACGTCACCAACCCAGGCCGTAGCCTGCGCCGCCAGCGCGAGGACGTCAGCGGCCCGTGGCAAGGCCCGCTCTCGGTACCCGCAGGGTCGGTGGTGCTGGGCGTCGGGCTCGGATCCGTCGGCGACGACTTGGCCACCGAAATCCTCGTGCGCGTTCTGCGCAATCTCCACATCGACGCTCGCCATCTCTCGATGGAGGACTTTGGGACGGAGCCTCCTCCTGGCGCGATACCGGGCAGCGTTGCGATGGTATGCATCGTTAGCATCGCTCCCGATCAGGAGCAGGAAGCAGGCACGCGGGTGGCGGCGGAAATCCGCCGCAGGTTCCCTGAAGCCAGCATCGTAGCCGTGCTGTTACCGGGAGTATTGCTTGGTCATGAGCATGAGCCGGTCAACAGCAATATCGATCTGGTAGTGACTTCTTTCGAGGAGGCGGCACAACATACGATAGCCCGAATTCCGCTTAACACCGGAGGAACTGGTGCGAGCGTGAGAAAAAAATGGTATGAGATAAAATAAAAAATTAAGGACCAAAATACCCGAGGCCGGCGAATACCCCGCTTTACAGCAAAATTCAAAATGCGGCTTTCAGTTCCCGCTCTCAGTTTCAGAGCGGGAAAGTTAACGTTTTTTGGTTGTTTCCTGGAATTGTATCGTTGGCCATCACCTGTTACCCCGCATCTGTCCAATGATTCTTGCCGGTGCACCAGCAAGTCAAAGAGTTAGTGCAACGACTAAGTCGTTCTCTTTTCGGCGTAGATTAATTGTACCCATGTCCCCTCCATGGTTGGTTTTAGCCGAACAACACACGGCAAACCTTCGCTGGAAAGGTAACGATTCCCAAGTACGCAGTATATGTGATAATTAACATGCAACGCGCCCCGTCCGGGTTTAACTATTTGCATCGCAACTGTAACTAACAGAGGAATGTGTTATGTCAGGTTTGCTCCCCAACGTAGATCCCGATGGCTTGCTTGAGTTTTCGGTTGTATATACCGATCGATCACTAAACCACATGTCAAAACAATTTCAGCAAATTGTTAAGGACATATCAGCTATTCTCAAAGAGCCTTACAACGCTCACTCGGCGATTATCGTTCCCGGCAGCGGTACATTTGGCATGGAATCGGTTGCGCGCCAATTCGCGCAAGATCAAAAATGTCTGATTATTCGCAATGGCTGGTTTAGTTATCGTTGGACCCAAATCCTGGAAATGGCCAACATTACACAGGATGTCCATGTATTCAAAGCAAGGCAAATCGACAACTCCACAACTGGCTACTTTGCGCCGCCTCCGATCGCAGAGGTTGTCGCCTCCATAAAAAATGAGAAACCGGCGGTTGTATTTGTTCCTCATGTTGAAACATCCTCCGGAATCATCCTGCCGGACGACTATGTGCAAGCGATTGGCGAAGCAGTTGAATCGGTCGACGGGATATTTGTTCTGGACTGCATCGCTTCAGGAGCAATGTGGGTTGACATGAAAAAATGCAAAGTCGACGTGCTGATTTCAGCTCCGCAAAAAGGATGGAGCAGTTCACCGTGCTGCGCGATGATTGGGCTGGGCGAACACGCGCGCGAGAAAATTAATCATACCCAAAGCAGCAGCTTTTCCCTGGATTTGAAAAAGTGGCTGCAAATAATCGAGACGTATGAAGGCGGAGGCCATCTCTATCACGCGACAATGCCGACGGATGCCTTAAAAGTCCTGCGCGACAACATGAAGGAAACGCAAGTGCTCGGCTTTTCGACAGCCAAGGCAAGGCAGGTTGAACTGGGTACGAAAGTACGTGCTTTGCTGGAATCGAAAAACTTCAAGTCCGTCGCAGCACCGGGTTTTCAGTCACCCGGGGTAGTGGTGAGCTACACGTCCGACCCCGACATTCAGAACGCGAAAAAATTTCTTCAGGCGGGATTGCAAATCGCGACCGGCGTGCCGCTACAGTGCGATGAAAGATCCGACTTTAGGACATTCAGATTGGGTTTGTTTGGCCTTGAAAAATTGAAGAATATAGACCAAACCGTTGCCAATTTGAAAAATGCGCTTGACCGTATTGACTAGGCTTGATGTGGCAAAAGGGCCGTTGAATTCAGCCGGTGACGAACAATTAAACAATAAAAATCTGACATGAGCAATTTGGAGAACGCCTGCAAACTACTGGTTTTGGCGATTTTATGGAACTCAGGTTCATGCGCCATTTAGCGCTTGTTTCCAGCTTCGCAAGGGGATGCATGTCTGCAAGCGATACACCGCGCGGTCAGCAAGTGCTGTGTGTATTTCGTGGCCAACGGATGACGCGACGTCCAGGGTGGCGTCGCCCTGCAATTCGGTGAGTCTTGCGTAGGCGGTGTAAGCGTGCGATACCGGCATCACGCGATCCTCTTCACCGTGCAACAGGTGCAAGGTAGTCAACTCGGGTGCTGTTTCCGGCAAACTTGCGAACCGGCCGGAAAATGCCAGGACGCGGCCGACACCACCATCATGAGCGACGCTGTATTCCAGGGCCATGATTGCGCCCTGGGAAAATCCTGCCAGCGCCGTGCCCGATTGCAATACCCTGTGGCGATCCTGAGCCTGCCGCACCAGAACATGCAATGCCGGCATGGCCGCCGCAACGCGCGCGGGCCGGTTTTCTTCGGTTACACCGCTTATCGGAAACCATTGCCTGCCGGCACTCCCGCCGTCAAATTGGCCATTGCCCTCCGGCAGCAGGAAAGCGGCATCCGGAATGTTTTCCTGAGTTGACTGGCCAACGGCAGCAGGTCGGACGACTTGCCGCCCGCGCCATGCAGAAAAATAAAAAGCTGCTTCGCCGGTCCGTTATCGGGCAGCAACTCTATGCCATTGGATATTCTTGCAGTCATCATCTTCTCTTTACTGGCCGGGACAGCTCACATCATAGCCAAATACTCAATCCGTCAGAATTGCGCAGTCGAGGCAGGCCAGAGATACGCGTCCATCGAGAGGCCGCCATAGGTGAAGTCTGGTTGATGGCGCATGGGGGAATCATCCGCGGCTGCACCAAAGGCAACGAACAGCGGCAGGAAGTGATCCTCTGAAGGATGGGAAAGCGCCCCATATGGCGCTGAACGATAAGCAAGCAGGGCGGAGACGTCCTGTTCTGCCAAGCGCCCGGCCACCCAGTCCGTAAAAACTTGTGCCTGCGGCACGGGTGTCCGGTCTTCGCCAGCCCGCCAATTTAGCCATGCGAAATTATGCGTGATCGCACCCGAAGCGACGATCAGCACACCTTCATCCCGCAAGGGCGCCAATGCCCGACCCAGCTCGAAATGGGTTGCAGCATCGGCGTTGCGGATCAATGAAAGTTGCGTGACCGGCACGTCGGCTTGCGGGTACATTGCCAATAGCGGCACCCAGGCACCATGATCCAGTCCGCGATCGGGATCAAGATCAACTGCCAGCCCGGCAGTCGACAGCAATGACTTGACCCGCTCCGCAAGAAACGGTGCACCGGGCGCAGGGTACTGCATGCTATACAGCTTTGGCGAGAAGCCCGAGAAGTCATATATGGTTGCCGGCCTGGCGGAAAGGCTGACGGTTGGCTGGTAGGCCTCCCAATGAGCAGACACCGCAAGGATGGCAACCGGCTCGGGAACCAGCCGAGCGATCTGACCCCAGCTGGACACTGCATCCGGTGCGTTCAACAACGCATCCGGTGCACCATGAGATACAAATACGACGGGCATGCGCTCAGACATATCAGCCTCCAATTCCAATGAAAAATACTCGCTTGTTCATGTCAAATTCCGGTCAGTCCTTGAATCTGGCAGCCACTTCTGCCACGCGTTTGCCGAACACCTTGGCGGTCTCGAGGTCGCCGGGCAGCATTTCCGCCGGGCTGCTGTCCGATGGCGATTGCGCCATGGCGCCGCTGAAAGAGCCGACATAATTTACATCATTGCGCTGCGCCGCTTTGGAGTTGCTGGGCATCAAGCCGGTGCCGACCCAGATACCGCTGTGCTGCATCGACAGCGTGAACAAGTAGTGCAGGGTGGATAGCTTGTCGCCGTTCATCGTGGCGCTGTTGGTGAAACCTGCGAACACCTTGTCTTTCCACTGCTGGGTGAACCAGGGCTTGGATGACGCATCGGCAAACTTCTTGAACTGCCAGCTCACGGTGCCCATGTACGTCGGGCTGCCCATGACGATAGCGTCTGCTTCATTCAGAGTGTCCCAACCTCCGTCGGGCAAATTGCCCTCGGCGTCAATGGCGACAAGCGTCGCGCCGGCACCATCAGCGACGGCCTGAGCCATGCGCTGGGTGTGACCATAACCCGAATGATAAACCACTGCGATTTTTGCCATCTCAGTTTTCCTTAAATGTCTGTGGATTGTAAATGTGTGTTGATTGGATGGGTCGATAGACTCGACCCCGGCAAAATCAAATCCGTGACTCACCATCCAGGCTCAGGCGGCCCGCGCCGAACATCGTGAAGGCAAGCAGGCCGCCCGCCATCGCGAAATTCTTCATCAGCATGATCTGCTGCATCTGGTCCGCTCCGGTGTGGAAGATCAGAGCGGCGCTGATACTGAATGCGGCAAGCAGGAAGGCGACCAGACGGGTCTGGAAGCCGAGCAGCAGAGCGATCCCGCCGCCCAGTTCAAGCGCAATCACCAACGGCAACAGTCCGCTGGGCACACCCATGGCCGCCATGTACCCCTGCGTGCCCGCGTAGCCGGCGCCCAGCTTGCCATAACCGGCGATGATGAAGATGGCCGAGGCAAATACGCGCGCAACGAGCGACAGTAGCCCGCCCACGGCGGGTTTGTTGGCCAGATCTGCGATGCCATTGTTGAACTGTTTGAAGATATTGGTATTGCTCATGTCATGCTCCTTTTGGTTGGTAAAAAATGGCTCAGGCAAAATGCCCATTGTTGTAGTCATGCAGCGCCTGATGTATCTCCTGCTGCGTGTTCATCACGAACGGCCCGTACTGCACGATGGGCTCGTTGAGCGGTTTGCCCGCGATGAGGATCAGGCGCGTATCTTCGTCCACAGCAAGCGTCACGCCGTCTACTTCCGCCGTATTGTCTGGGCTTCCGGCATTGCTAAGGATACCCATGCGGCGCGATGCAATCTGCACGCCCTCAACGGTCACCGCGCCGCGATAGACATAGATGAAACCATTATGGGTGGACGGCAGCGCGGTGGAAAATTCCGCCCCGGCAGGCAGATGGATGTCGAGATACAGCGGTTCGGTGACCTCGCGCGTCACGGCACCTTCGACGCCGTTGCTGCGGCCGGCAATCACCCGGACTCTCACGCCATCCGGCGTGACATATTCGGGGATCGCTTCGCTGGAAAAATCGCGGTACCACGGCTCATTCATCTTGCGGTGCGCAGGGAGGTTGACCCACAGCTGGAAGCCTTCCATCACACCGTCTTTCTGCTCGGGGATCTCGGAGTGGATCACGCCGCGCCCTGCGGTCATCCACTGCACACCGCCGTTTTCCAGCAAGCCCTCGTGTCCCGCGCTGTCGCGGTGCCGCATGCGACCGGCCAGCATGTAGGTCACCGTCTCGAAGCCGCGATGCGGATGATCCGGAAAACCCGCGATGTAGTCATCGGGGTCGTCGCTGCTGAATGCATCCAGCATCAGGAAGGGATCCAGGCGCTTCTGCAATCTGCCGGAAAGCACGCGGGTCAGCTTCACGCCCGCGCCGTCCGACGTGGCGACACCCTCGACGATGCGCTCGATGCCGCGCGTATGGTTTTTTACAACGGTATCGGTATTCATGATGGTTCCTCCTTTCAGTAAGGTTCGGTTCAGGCAGTTGCCGCCGTCAATTGACCGACTGCGTCGATCAATCTGGCCCTCAATTCCCCGCTCCTGAGCTCACCACGCTCAACATCGAAGTTCTCATGGAAGCTCGGAATCGCCAGACTGGCTTTCACGACGCCCCCGAAGAACGGCACCGAACCGGTCGCCGCGGCCAATACGCTTGCCCCGCCGCGCGCACCCGGCGAGGTGGAGAGCAACACCATCGGCTTGTCATGAAACACGTTCTTGCCGATGCGCGAACTCCAGTCGAACAGGTTCTTGTAGGCTGCGCTGTACGAACCGTTGTGCTCGGCAAAGGAGATCATCAGCGCATCGCTGGCCGCGATCTTGCCCAGGAAGGCCTTGGCCAGTTCGGGATGTCCCAGCTCTTTTTCCCTGTCCACGCTGAATAACGGCAGTTCGTAATCGTTAAGGTCCAGTACTTCGACTTTTGCATCCTCGACCAGGAGGCTGGCGGCATAGCTCACCAATTGCTTGTTGATCGACTTCCTGCTGCTGCTCGCTGCGAACGCCAATAACTTCATGATCGATTCCTCCGTTTGGGGTAGTTGCGGGATTAGAAAGTGCATGAATGATATGAAGATCAAAAAGATAGATAAAGCCATCAAAGTGGGATAGACTGTTCCATGAATGGAACTATCAAATATCTCTGCCGATGACTACATCCTGTTCGTCGCCATTGTCGAAAAGGAAAGTCTGGTGCGCGCTGCCGAGCATCTCGGCATGCCCAAGGCCACGGTCTCGCGGCGCCTGACCAACCTCGAGGCGGCCCTCGGGCAACGGCTGTTGCTGCGCACCACGCGCCGCCTGACGCTGACCAACTTCGGGATGGAATTTCTCGAGCATTGCCGGCGCGTGGCCGAAGAAGTCGCCGCCACCCGCGATTTCGTGCACAGCCGGGACGTGCGGCCGCGCGGTCGTCTGCGGGTTTCATTGCCGGGGGAATATGCAAAGCAGAATTCGCGCGCCTTCGCCACTTTCATCGATGCCTACCCCGAGATACAACTCGACCTCGATCTCGCCTCGCGGCGTGTCGATCTGATCGGCGAGCGCTTCGACCTGGCGATACGCATGGGAAAGCTGGATGACGATTCAGCGCTGGCGGCACGCAAGATAGACGAACAAAGCATCGGGCTGTACGCCAGCCCGATCTATCTGGCGTTGCATCCGGCGCCCAAGCATCCAGATGATCTGGAACACCATGAAGCGGTGCGCCTGATGTCGGGACGTGGAACACCCGTCGCCTGGAAACTGCTGCACGGCACGACCGTATGGGAAGGCACGCCGCACGGCAGGATCACGCTGAATTCCATGGACGTGATCATGCAACTCTTGCTCGATGGTGCGGGCATCGGCGCGCTGCCCGATCGCTACGCGGCGGAAGACGTGCGTATGAAGCGTCTGGTGCGCGTGTTGCCGCAGTGGTGTCTGCCAGTCGTCCCCGCATGGGCGGTTACGCCGATGCGCCGCTACCTGCCCGCCAAGACCCGCGCATTCCTGGCACACTTGGAACAGTTCATCGAGAAGGGGTAGCATGCAAGTGCGCCAGCAGATTTCGAGGATCCTTGCCCCGGACATGCCGACCATCGGTCAAGATCGCAAAATCCGGTTGGCCCGGTCAGAACACCCTGAGCTTTAACTGCAGGGAAATCGCCCCATACAACCGGTTCTGATAACTTGGTACCAGCAAGACGCTTGCACCCACATACTTGTAATCGATGCTGATCGTGGGTATGACGGCGAAAAACCAGCCGCCATCCAGCATATGGGGATACCCGTCGATCGCCCCGGCGACCGCCCCGAAGCGAACTGGTCCCCATCCCAGCGGCTCCCAGTGCCAGACGACGTAATGCGAGGTGTACCGGTCGCTGTTATCGAACTCACCTAACATCACCGAACCCACCGTCGAATAGCGGTATTCCGCTCCCAGCCCCAGATTATTGCCGTTCAAACCCTTGTCTCTGTTGAAATGGTAAGAGTAAGCACCCGGGTTGAGCCAAAGTTCGCTGATCGGCTTGGACTCGACCACGGAAACAGGTTCTGAGGCCGACGTCGTGGATACCAGGCATAGGACCGTGCATAGCAGTGCAATCGGAAAATTTCTTAAGGGCATTTTCTGCGGTGATTTGTCGTTTATTACATCGTGCCTATCCTGTCGGATAACCGAAGACAGCTTGGCATCCGCGGAGGAGATCAATTCCCGTCAATAAAAAATGGTCAGTGCAGATTCCCGCCGATGATGAAATTGAGGGTTGCCGCACCGGTCATCGATCGGTCAATCAACTGCGGCGAAGCTGTTCCTCGAATTGCTGGTCGGCGAATTGGATATGCGCGAGCACCCGGGTGAAAGGCCAGTGTTTGAACCAGTCGGTGAACATTGCTTCCCCAAGGTCGGCAAGTTTTCCCTTCAGGTGCAGCGCATCTTCCATCAATTGTTTGTGTTTTTCCTTGTGAAACTCGATGTCGGTATATCCGGTGTGGGCCATCATCCGCTCTTCAGTTGCAAAATGGAATCGCGTGTAGGCAATGATCTCATCGATCATCCGGTATATATCTTTCCGCGACGCCTTGTTCTTGACAGCTTCGTTCAAGCCATCCAGCATGTTTACCAGCACCTGATGCTGCTGGTCAATTTCTGACACTTCGGACATAGTCACTTTTAATCTCCTTGATGGTTTGAAATGTTTTCAAAATAACAATATGACGCATCTTTCCGCAATTCTCACGGCACCGGTCATGCCACACAACTTGGTCAGTTCCACTGTCGCTATACATGTCATCCTGATCAGCAGCGTCATTATCCCTCAATACCTGTCGGATTCCAGCATGTATTGAGCTAGTGCGTCAACCTGGGGCAAATGTCCGCAACCTTGTAGGGCAAGCGCGCCAAATCATCTGCCACGGTATAATGGGCCGCTCCGTAAAGATGGGGCAGGCAGTTGCGCGCATCCCGGTCAACGGTGATGCAGAACGGCCGGATGCCGACCCGAGTTGCATCGAGCAACGCACGCCGCGTGTTTTCGATGCCGTAGCGGACGCTTTAAGCCATGAGCCCAGAGGCCAAGGAGCGGCCTGTCGCTTCATCGGCCAAATCTGACCTAAGGCGAACAATCGATTAAGGTCTGCTCCGCCCCGAATGCGGTTGGTCGGACTGGATAACTGTTTCCCCTAAAATATAAATAATGACCACTTTAATTTTTAGTCTTCCCGGTTCCGTTCTTACTGCTCTGGCTGGGAATGCAACAAATCAATGCCAGCTATTTGCTCGCGGCATTCGCGGTGCAATATGTTGGTTTGATCCTGGAACGCTGGTTCTTCTTCGCCCAGGCCAATCATCCGCCAAACCTCGGCTATAACTGTTTAAATCAAACACGCTATCCTTGGCAAAGCCAGGGACAGCGCATTTGACCCCTTTTCGCTATACGCTATAATCCCCTGTTCCAGTTACAATCAATTGATCAGGATAATAACTTGGCATCGAATAAAGCACGCGCCCACTTCACACTCAGTGGTTATCATTTCAATCCTGATGACATCACGCGTCTGCTTGGTATCGAACCTACCTCGGTTGATGCATCCGGCGCGCACAGTGCCCTCGATAAACCCGTGATCAGTTCATGGGAGTTATCAACGGAAACGATGACGGACAATATTGACGTTTATAAAATGACGGACATCATCATTAAAAAAATAGAACCGGCCAAGGAAAAAATCCTGCAAGTAATTAAAAGCCACAACTTATCGCCCAGAATCGGCGTGGTCATGATTTTATCTATTGATAAAAATGCATCGGTGCCTGATGTGGGTTTCGGCGCCAGAACGATTCGTTTTTTGGCCGATATTGGCGCTTTTATTAATGTGGATTACCAGCTTTCTGAGCGTATCTAAGCTTTTGGTAGCACTTCATATTAAAAAGAAAAGCACGCTATAAAAGCGTGCTTATGATCAACCAAATCCAGGCTTGAGTTGTTTAGCGTTATGCGCGCGGCCTACGACCATCTGTCAAAGTGCCGCGCAGCTGATTGCCTTAAATATCCTTGTTAGGGCTTCTTGGGAGTGGTGTATGGAACTTCTTTCTGGTGCGGTTCCCAGATAGTTTCATAGCCAACAAAAAATTGTCCTGGCGTAATCTCTTTCTGACGAGTTGTCACGTGGAATGCGTGGCCATCTGGAACCTTGGGACGGATAAAAGGCTTCTTGTCATCACTCATAATCTTATCTCCTTGCTGGTTGAAAACGGGAGGAATTTCAACAGGGTTGCCAGCCCCTCCCACTTAACTGACTAAATTATACTATCTAGCGCGTGTAATGTCCCTTCTTTGGAATCACATGGCGCACACCGCCCTGGGGATTCTCGACGTCACCCAGGTAGCGCGGAATGATGTGAATATGGACATGGAATATACTCTGCCCAGCCGCCGTCCCTACGTTAACGCCGATATTGTAACCATCAGGCTTGAATTCCTCGTCCAGTCGCATGCGCTCCTCCGTGATCAGCCCCATGCAGGCATTGACCTCTTCGGGCGTCAGGTCGAAAAAGCTGGCTACATGGCGACGTGGGATAACCAGGGTATGGCCCGGGCTCACCGCGTAGGTATCACGCGCACTGTAAGCAAGTTCATGCTCCAGTGATACGCCACGCGGATCTTTGCAGAACAGGCATGGATCGTTCGGATCTCGCTTTTTTTCTGTTTTTTCTACAGGCGACAAACTTCGACCCCCTTATCAGCGGCTTGAGCTATTGGCAAGCGCCAGCGATCTTGCCTTAACCATTTGCTCCTCGCAATGCCTTAAGCAGAGTGGCTGAAGGGCATGCGAAAAACATTCGATAATTACTTCAAACTCATCGGCCGCTTCTTCTGCAAGGGCGGTATCGTCTGTTAATTCTGCCAATACATTCTGTGCTGTCGTCTTGTTTACCCTGCATAGTACCGCCAGATGAATAGGAAGTTGCTGCTCCATACTGACCGTTAACGCCTTTTCATAAGATCTTATAGCTTCCTCCAGGCGTTCAGGGTTTTCTTCTGTCTCACCGAGATGATGTAATGCAGCAGCGCGGTTATTATGTGTAGCGGTTAATTCCAATGCATAATTATCCGCATCGAGTACGGCAAGCGCATTTTTATAGGCAACAACGGACTTTTGAAATTGACGGTTACCTTTAAGCAGTTTTCCGTACGCATGGAACGTATCTCCAAGCTGATGCATCGTAAACATCCAGTCTTCCGGAGACTCATCTCGCGTCCAAATCAGCAAAGCATTGGTATAGGCATCCACAGCGATTTTTAACGGTTTTGTAGCATCAAGCAGCCGACCAAGCGCCTGGTTAGCCGTGCCTAGGTTATATTGCGTAGCTGCCCATTCCGATGGCGAGTTGTCCTGTCTGAACTCCTCTAATGCATTGCTAAAACACTGAATGGCCCGTTCAAACAATTCAGCATCTCTCCGCTGCTGTCCCAGTGCCGCCAGAATGTTTCCAAGATAATTCTGAGTCTCAGCCCAGGCCAATGGCTCCTGATCGTGATATTGGTCTGTCAGCGATCCCTCAAGTGCCTCACGCACACGCTCCAGAATATTGGAACTGAAACGATGCTGTTCAAAATTTCCCCGCGTGTAAAGAAAATTATCAGCGACGGTTACCTTGGTATCCGGCATAGCCGCCTCAACCCACTCATCGCCAAGCCCGCCTAAAGAATTTGCTAAAGCTCGTTCTAAGGCCTTATTGCGAGGGTAAATTATGTAAGTATGAGAGAACTTCATTTATGCCCTGCCAAGAATTTCATTGATGTCAGGGTCGGCGCCGACCGGTCCGCCAAGCTCGATTTCTTCCTCGGTAGCTTCACGTATAGACAAGACTTCCAGCATGAAAGTGACTTCTCTGCCGCAAAGGGGGTTGTTGCCGTCGACAGTTAATGTCTTGTCATCGAATCGGGTAACGATAAAGTTTCTGGGCTCACCCTTTTCATTTTCCATGGTGATAGTCATACCAATTTCCCTATATTCTTCCGGGACATTTTCTATACGATCGGTAAATACCAGTGATTCATCTCTCTCACCGTATAACTTTGTAGTGTCTACTGGCACTTCGATGATATCGCCAACTTTTTTACCATACAGTTCCTTTGTCACTTCTTCAGACATTACATCATTCACGCCATGAACATAGCCCAGCGGATAATCAACAGTAACAAGTATGTCACCGGTCTTGTTATCGATGACTTTATAATTTAGTTCAACGAATTTGTCGTCTTCAATGGTATCTGACATGTCTGATAGAATATTTTTAAAACAGCGTGGCCCCAAAAATTTTCACCTTGTCCCTTTCATAACCCAGCACCAGTCTGCCCAGCCATTCACTTTTATTTTTTTTGTTAATCACTTTATATAAAACAGTGACATATTCTCCACGGCGTATCATGCCAAGATACGAATAATCATCTGACAAGTTTTTCGCAAGGTCGCTTCTCGCAAACTGCCTACCCATCTCGACCTCATTGGCACCCGCAATAAAAGAGCTCGAAAAATTACGCGTGAAAGCACCGTAGTTTCCTTCATTAGAGTACTTAATAAGATCAGACCACATCGGGTTGGCCAACTCTAAAATCTCTTCATCTGTTTTTTCAAGAATGTTCATAAAATATCTCACATACGCAGTGTTTCATGATTTTATCTATAGCGAGAGGAAACCACTCTCTGGATAGATAAAAAAGGACCAACACCAAACATGTCGGTCCTTTTCCGCAAACATATTGTCCGGCTTGTAAAAACCAAGCCTAACTTGGCTTAGTGAGCTTCTGGCGGCGCCTTCTCTACATCACCTACCAGGTGGTAGAGCGGTGCCTTTTCCATCGTGTACTCACCGGTCTTGGGATCACGACGGGAAACTGTCAGTACGTGCCAGTTCTTATCATCCAGCTTCATTACATCACCGCGGTAGTAGTAACCCGGCCAACGTGTTTCCTTGCGGAACAGCGTATGTTGGAACACACTTTCAGAAGTAAGGAAACGATGTTTCAACTCCCATGCACGTAACAACTCGTGTATATCTGAAGCGGCGACTTTTTCCAGATCCTGCCCCAGGATGTACATTTTCTTGAGACCGATGTTCAGGAGTTTGTCGTTGGTCATGTAGTTAACACCAAAACCACCACAGTACTCATCCATCAACTTCTGCAAACGATCAAGACCCTGCCTCGGATTGATGAAGTTAGGATTAACGGAACCGGCAACCACTTCATTACTGTAAACACGGTAAGTTTCCATGGGCTTGTAGATCTGTTCCTTACGACGATTGATCTGCGCGTCAGAAACACGGATGCCCTCTGCTTTGCCATCATCAATATATTTACAGGCAGCCTTGGCAGCCAGACGACCTTCAGTGAAAGAACCTGATGAGAAGGCGTGAGGTGTACCGCCTACTGCATCACCGGCACCGAACAGACCTTCAATAGTCGTCATGCGGTTATAGCCCCAGAAGTATTCTGGCGGAGATACATCTTCGGGACCTGAACACCAGGCGCCGCAACCGGTAGCATGTGAGCCCATTACGTATGGCTCGGAAGTCGTCAGCTCAGGGTTTTCGTACTTGGGATCAACGTCAGTTGCAGCCCACAGTACAGCCTGGCCAACGGTCATACCCAGGAAGTTGTGCCAGCCGATCTCTTCAAGATGAGGATCCTGGAAGGCTTCCATGGTGACCATGTGAATAGGGCCACGGCCCGCATTAACCTCGTTGATTATTGCGTGGTTACGCAGGCAGGTTGGAATGGGACGATGAGTTCTGTGCGAAACCTCCGGGTCCAGGTATTCTTTGCCTACCATTTGCTGAAGTGCCGGGAACCACTTGGACTCGTACTCTTCACCGTAGGCATTCTGGGTATAGGTCTTGAGATGCAGGAAGTAGGCACCGACAGGACCGTAACCATCCTTGAATCGAGCCAGTACGATACGGTTTTCCATTTGTGTCATCTTTGCACCGGCTTCGATCATCAGGCCATATGCAGAACCTGAAGACCACGGTGCGTACCAGACACGCCCCGCACCTTCACCAACAGAACGCGGCTTGAAGATGTTCGAAGCACCACCGGCACCACAGATAACGGTCTTGGACTTGAACACGTGGTAGTTACCCGTACGAACATTAAAGCCCACGGCACCCGCGACGCGGTTTTCTTTGGATTCATCCATCAAGAGGTGAGTCACACAGATGCGGTTGAAAACCTTGTCCGCTGACTTCTTGGCTGCTTCAGCAACGATAGGCTTATAAGATTCACCATGAATCATGATCTGCCAACGCCCTTCACGCAGAAACGAACCCTTCTTCTCGTTGCGCATGATGGGAAGACCCCACTCTTCAAAGTTATGCACAGTGGAGTCTACATGGCGTGCCATGTCAAACAGCAAGTCTTCACGCACCATACCCATCAGGTCGATACGTGCATAGCGCACATGATCTTCGGGATTGTTCTCGCCAAAGCGTGTACCCATGTAACAGTTGATCGCATACAGGCCCTGGGCTACTGCACCAGAACGCATGATGTTTGCCTTTTCGGCGATGACGATCTTCTTGTCCCGACCCCAATATCTTGCTTCAAATGCCGCACCCGTACCGCCCAGGCCCGCACCTACAACCAGGATGTCGATATTGTCTTCAATAATTGTCGAGTAGCTCATTAGTATTGCACCCCTTCCTTAATTTCCAAGCCATTAGATTCCAGTGTGTGCAAACCACCTTCATCCATACGGATGTATTTGGGCTCATTAAATAGCAGTTGGCTGTCTCGCATCTCCTTGCTAGGAGCAGGCTGATCAGCCAGCTTGGGAATATGCTTGCCCCAGGGCTTGGTCGTGATAGGTGCCAGCAGTTCCATGTCTTTCTTACCGTTACGGAACTTGATGCGCCACGCAATAGTGCCTTTCTCTTCATCACGGAGCACTCGAACACTGTGTCCAAGTGGTGCAAAGTCGGCATAACCGCGTACATCAATCGCCTGGTGTGGACATGCTTTTACACAGGAATAGCATTCCCAGCACATACTAGGTTCGATGTTGTAAGCACGACGCAGCTTTTTATCGATGTGCATGATGTCAGACGGGCAGATGTCAACGCATTCTCCACAACCATCACAACGCGTCATATATACAAAGGTTGGCATAATATATTCCTCTATTTCTTATAGATAATTGGTCAAGTCAGTCTTAGTAGTGCTTTGCTCTTTCAGCCTTGATACAAAGACCCATGTTTGGCGGGTTCTTGCCCATATACATAGGGATATCCGGAAACTTTCGCTGTACTTCAGGATCCGTCAAATCATAGTCAGGAGGCAAATTCTCTCGAGAACCATCGGCCCTGGTAATTTTTTTCTGGTAGGCCGCAGCGGGCTTAAAGAACATATGGGCAAACTTGGACCAATAAACGCCGCCAAAGAGGACCGTGCTTGACAGGATAAACAAGGCAAAGAATATGGTTAATCCTCCGCCCGTAAATGACCAGATCAATGCGAAAGTCGAGGTAGCAAGAAGCGAGAGAATAAACAAATCCGCACGCTCGAACCGAAACCATGGAAGGCCTTCCGCAGACACATCAACGCGGATAAAAAGCCAGAACCAGTATCCACCAACGGCCAGCATCAGTGCGCCGATATGCCATAGCTGTGGCAGCAAGGCAGGTGTGGGCGTTGCCGGCGTGGGATAGCCAAAAATCATAATCGCGGTAGTCACAACGAAAATAATGGTTCCCCACATGGTCAACAGATGGGAAAGCCTGCGTCTTGTATTGCTGAATTCGCCAGAAGTTAATACTTCTTTTACCAGCACTGAAGCGGCAATCGCTGCTTTTTCTCCACTACCCACTGACCGTTTTGCGCTCTTCTTCGCTTTTTTCGCATTTTCGAAAAAGTACTGCGCACTTTTCTTGTGCATCATGTCAAGTATCGTTCCGCCGATGACCAGCAGGACCATCAAGACGATATACCCCTGCATGTAGACGGTTGGAATTGATGCCGATAGTTCGGCAAAGGGGTTGCTCGTGAACATTAGGTTCTCCTCAAAAATTTTAGACGCAAGATTTTCCTTAAATCGGTTGGCCGTCGAGTATAGAAAAAGTTATCCCCCACAAAAATTCTTCACTTTACGAACCTACCACCGTTACTTTACTAAATCAACCCGAACAAAAATTGGCAAAAAAATGGGGTCAAAGAAGAACGTCCCTTCTCCCCAGCCCTCCCACATGTGCGAGGTTGTTGCCGCTTCAGCGGCTATACAACCACGGCCCACCCCCTGCGGGCGCAAAGGGGAGGGGGTGTTTTCTAGCGTGCAGAGTGACCGCTGAGTTTTACTTCCACTTTTTCACTCTCTTCGATACCGGCGTAATAGGCACGCAGTATTTCCAGTACCTCCGGCCGGCTGAATTCGGCCGGTACCGCGGCGCCTTCCGACAACCATTTGCGCAACTTGGTGCCGGAAACCAACAAGCGGTTGGATTCATCATGCGGGCAGGTGCGTGCCGAAGCCATGCCGCCGCACTTGTAACACCAGAACGTCCAGTCGATCTTGAGCGGTTGGGTTTCCATCGACCCCTTGGGGATCTCGTCGAAGATGTGATGCGCATCAAAGGGGCCGTAGTAATTGCCGACCCCGGCATGGTCGCGGCCGACGATCAGATGCGAACAACCGTAGTTCTGGCGGAACACTGCATGCAGCAGCGCCTCGCGCGGACCGGCGTAGCGCATGTCGAGCGGGTAGCCGGCCTGCACGATGGTGTTCTTGACGAAATATTTTTCGACCAGCGTGCCGATAGCTTCGGTGCGCACATCTGCGGGAATGTCTCCCGGCTTGAGGTTGCCGAGCAGCGAGTGGATCAATACGCCGTCGCAGATCTCGATGGCGATCTTGGCCAGGTATTCATGCGAGCGGTGCATCGGATTGCGCGTCTGGAAAGCGGCAATCTTGCTCCACCCCATCTCTTCGAACAGTTCCCGTGTCTGGTGGGGTGTCATGAACAGGTCGCCGTATTTTTCGTCGAATCCGCCCAGCGACAGCACCTTGACCGGACCGGCGAGGTTGACATCGCCCTGTGCCATGACCATCTTCACACCGGGATGCTCGATGTCGACGGTGTTGAACACGGTCGCGCATTCGTGCGCCTTGTCGATGGTATATTTTTCGGTGACGCGCATCGTCGCGAGAATGCTGTTGTCTTCTGGGTCGATCAGCGCGACCTCGCGACCGGTCTCGATATCATTGGCGGTGAGAAAATCGGTGGAGAGCGTGATCGGGATAGGCCAGAACACGCCGTTCGCCATTTTCATGCCGGCGCATACGCCCTGCCAGTCGGGAAAGGACATGAAACCTTCCAGCGGGGTGAAGCCGCCGATGCCCATCATCACCAGATCGCCCTTCTCACGCGAGCTGACCTTGATTCGCGGCAAGCTGCGCGCTCGCTGCAATTCGTCCGCAAGGGCCTTGCCTTTGAGCAACAATGGTTCGAGATTGCCACCGCCATGCGGTCTTACGAGCGCCATATTCATTCTCCCTCTTTGCCAATCTATCCGGATTGACAGTAGGGCTTATGCTAGAACTTTAGGCGGCCGGCTACGATACCCCTAATGGGTTATACACCAATAGCTCATCACGGCTATGGTTGGAGTTCCCTGCAATTGCGCATACTATCGCACCTGCAATGTAGACGCGTATTCCCACTGAAACAGTCGGGATTCTACACTCAACAAACATTTTGGAATCTAATGGCTACCCATAATTTTGGAGACTCGCAGAGCACGATTGCTCCGCTGCATGATCCGCTGGCTTCCCCGGCTCCGGATGCAAAGAACGATGTGCGCAACACGACCTGCTATATGTGCGCATGCCGTTGCGGGATACGCGTCCATCTGCGCGACGGCGAGGTACGCTACATAGACGGCAACCCTAATCATCCGCTCAACAACGGCGTGATCTGCGCCAAGGGCAGTTCCGGCATCATGAAGCAGTATTCCCCGGCGCGGCTGACCCGGCCGCTGCGCCGCAAGCTCGGCACGGACCGGGGTGCCGGAGAATACGAGGAGATCAGCTGGGAAGAGACTTTCGACGTCCTCGCCGAACGGCTGGGCAAGCTGCGCGCCACCGACCCGAAGAAGTTCGCGCTGTTCACCGGGCGCGACCAGATGCAGGCGCTGACCGGCCTGTTCGCCCGCCAGTTCGGCACGCCCAATTATGCCGCGCACGGCGGCTTCTGTTCGGTGAACATGGCCGCCGGCATGATCTACACCATCGGCGGTTCGTTCTGGGAATTCGGCGGGCCGGACCTGGAACGCGCCAAGCTGTTCGTGATGATCGGCACGGCCGAAGACCACCATTCCAATCCGATGAAGATCGCGATCTCGAAGTTCAAGCGAGAGGGCGGCCGCTTTGTGTCTATCAACCCGATACGCACCGGCTATTCGGCGATCGCCGACGAATGGGTGGGCATACGCCCCGGCACCGATGGCGCGCTGCTGCTCGCGCTGATCCACGAGATCATCGCATTGGGTCTCTACGATCGCGAGTTCCTGGTGCGCTACACCAACTCCGGACAACTGGTGAATCTCGACGACGCGCACGACGAATTCGGCATGTTCGTGCGCACCGAGGTGCCGGAGGAGGAGGGTTGCTATGACCCGCAGAACAAACTGTGGTGGGACCGCAATACCAACAAGCCGGTGATCACGCATTCGGAAGGAGCGGACCCTTATTTGTTCGGCGAATTCAAGCTGTCCGACGGCGTGCCGGTCAAACCCGCGTTCCAGTTGCTGCAGGAACGGGTCAAGGATTACACGCCGGAATGGGCAAGCCAGATCACCGGCATCCGGGTCGAGACCATCCGCCGCCTCGCCTACGAGATGGGCATCACCGCGCGCGACCAGAAGATCGAATTGCCGATCGCGTGGACCGATTCATGGGGCAAGGAGCACAACAGCGTCACCGGCAACCCGGTCGCTTTCCATGCGATGCGCGGACTGGCGGCCCATTCCAACGGTTTCCAGACGATACGTGCGCTGGCGATACTGATGACGCTGCTCGGCACCATCGACCGGCCCGGCGGCTTCCGCCACAAGACACCGTTCCCGCGCCCGATCCCGCCCTGCGCACGCACGCCCAACACGCCGCTGGCGGTCAAGCCCAACACGCCGCTGGACGGCATGGCGCTGGGCTGGCCGTCCGACCCGGACGACCTGTTCGTCAATCCGGACGGCAGTCCGGTGCGCATCGACAAGGCGTTCTCGTGGGAATATCCGCTGTCGGTGCACGGCATGATGCACAACGTGATCACCAATGCCTGGCGCGGCGACCCGTACAAGATTGACACGCTGCTGATCTTCATGGCGAACATGGGCTGGAACTCGACGATGAACACCGTCGAGGTCAGGAAGATGCTCAACGACAAGGAGGAGAACGGCGAGTACAAGATCCCGTTCATCGTGGTCTGCGATGCTTTCCATTCCGAGACGACCGCCTATGCGGACCTGATCCTGCCGGACACCACCTATCTGGAGCGCCATGACGTGATGTCGATGCTGGACCGGCCGATCTCGGAGTTCGACGGGCCGGTGGATGCCGTGCGCATACCGGTGCTGCCGCCGACCGGCGAATGCAAGCCGTTCCAGGAAGTGCTGATCGAACTGGGCTCGCGCCTGAAGCTGCCCGCTTTCGTCAACAAGGAGGGCAAGCGCAAGTACCGCGACTATCCCGATTTCATCGTGAACTGGGAGAGCGAGCCCGGTTCCGGCATCGGCTTCCTGGCGGGCTGGCGCGGCAAGGGCGGCGAGAAATCGCTGGTCGGCGAACCGAACCCGAAGCAGTGGGAGATGTACGAAAAGAACAACTGCGTGTTCCATTACGAGCTGCCGCGTTCCTACCAGTACATGCGCAACTGGAACAAGGGCTACCTGGAATGGTCGCAGCGCAACCGCATCACCCGCTACGGCGAGCCCATCCTGATCCACCTGTATTCCGAGGTGCTGCAGAAATTCCGCCTCGCGGCGCAGGGACGCGGCATAACGCGCAAGCCGCCGCAGCATCTGGCCAAGCGCATCGAGGACTATTTCGATCCGCTGCCGTTCTACTACGAACCGCTGGAAACCCAATCCAGCGACAACATCAAGTATCCGCTTGCGGCGGTGACGCAGCGGCCGATGGCGATGTACCATTCATGGGATTCCCAGAATGCATGGTTGCGCCAGATCCACACGCACAATTATCTGTACGTGAATCCGCTTGCCGCGCAGGATGCGGGCATCGCGGACGGCGGCTGGATGTGGGTGGAATCGCAATGGGGAAAGGTGCGCTGCATGGCGCGATATTCCGAGGCGGTCGAGCCGGGCACGGTATGGACCTGGAACGCGATCGGCAAGGCGGCCGGCGCATGGAGTCTGTCGCCCGACGCGAACGAGGCGCAGAAGGGCTTTTTGCTCAATCATCTGATCTCCGAGGAGCTTCCCGCCAATCCCGACGGCACGCGCTATTCCAATTCAGACCCGATCACCGGACAGGCTGCCTGGTACGACGTGAGGGTGCGCATCCATCCGGCTGAAGCCGGCGAGCCGGAGCAGACCTCGCCGCAGTTCGAGCCGATGCACGCGGTGCCGGGCATGGGAAAAAGCCCCAAGTGGTTGGCCTATTTCGGCGGCGGCAAGAAGGGGGGCAAGAAATGACCCAATTGGCGCTGGTGATTGACCTGAATGTTTGCGTGGGTTGTCATGCCTGCGTGACCAGTTGCAAGGAGTGGAATACATCCGGGTCGGCCGGACCGCTGTGCGACGAGAATCCTTACGGCGCGGACCCGACCGGCACATTCTTCAACCGGGTGCAGACCTTCGAGGTCGGGCAATATCCCAACACCGAGACCGTGCATTTCCCGAAATCGTGCCTGCATTGCGAGGATCCTCCCTGCGTGCCGGTGTGCCCGACAGGCGCATCCTACAAGCGCAAGGAAGACGGCATCGTGCTGGTGGATTACGACAAATGCATAGGCTGCAAGTATTGCTCCTGGGCCTGTCCCTACGGCGCTCGCGAGCTGGATGAAAAGCAGCAGGTGATGAAGAAATGCACGCTTTGCGTGGACCGCATCTACGACACCACGCTGGCGGAACGGGACCGCAAGCCCGCGTGTGTGCTGGCCTGCCCGACCAGTGCCCGGCTGTTCGGGGATGTGCATGATGCCGAATCGGTGGTGTCGAAGGCGATCCGAGAAAGCGCCGGATACGCGCTGATGCCGGAGTGGGGCACCCATCCTGCCAACCATTACCTACCGCGCCGCAAGACCAGCCTCAAGATACATTTGGATGAACTCGAGCGCGTCGATAATCCGCTCAAGGTCGACGGCAAGTTGCCCAAACCGCAGAAATCCGATCCTACCCTCGACGACGTGACGTCCTGGTAATTAAAGACGAACTAGCTATGAAGCCAGCATTTTCAGTGATCTTTCTCACCACCCTGATCGGCGCCGGCCAGGGTTTGTTCCTTGCGTTGTATACCCAGCAGTCCTACGCGCTGTTCGGCCTGTTGCCGCTGCAGAACGATGCGTTCTACGGCTATGGCAGCATGCTGGCGCTGGTGTTTCTTGTCGGCGGTCTGGCCGCTTCGTTCTTCCATCTCGGGCATCCTGAACGCGCCTGGCGCACCGCGACGCAATGGCGCACCTCGTGGCTGTCGCGCGAGGTTATCGCGCTACCCGCGTTCATGGGCGTGGTGTTTGTGTATGGGATGACGCACCTGCTCGACTTCAGGCCGGTGCTGGTCATCCTGCGCGGCGGGATGCCGGTCGACCTCAGCATCCTGTCCGGCGGCATCGGCACCATGCTGGCCTTCGTGCTGTTCGTCTGCACCGCGATGATTTACGGCTGCCTGCGCTTCCTGCGCGAATGGCACACCCCGCTGACGGTGATCAATTTCGTGCTGCTCGGCGGTGCGTCGGGATTCACGCTTGCCGCATTCTTCGCCACATTCTTTGCCGCCTACAACACCCCGACACAGGCAGGCTTCTTTGCCGGCTGGGCATTCATCATCACCCTGCTCGGGCTGCTGGGCCGCAGCGCCTCGCTGTGGCGCAATGCGCGGTTGCGGCCGACATCGACGCTGCAAACGGCCATCGGCGTCAAGCATACGCGCATAGTGCAGAAATCGCAGGGTGCAATGGGCGGCTCGTTCAACACGCGCGAGTTCTTCCACGGCAAAAGCGCCGCGTTCCTGCGCGCGATCAAGCCCGTATTTCTGATTCTGGCCTTCGGCTTGCCGTTGCTGCTGCTGTTCATCAGTCTGTCCCACCCCTATGCGTGGCTGCTTGCTGCGGCTTTCGTCGTGCAATATGCCGGTCTGCTGGCGGAGCGCTGGTTCTTTTTCGCCGAGGCGAACCACCCGCAAAACCTCTATTACCAGACCATAGGCTGATCCCATGAGACAACGATATTCGGCCGACAGTCAACGCAACTTGCGCATCCTGCTCTGGTTGCTGCCGGCGGTCCTGCTGTTGTCGGCGCTGCCCGCGCAAGCCGCCACGGCAGCCGCAGCCAGCACCACGGCATGGTGGGTGTGGCCGCTGGCGCTGTTCGTGGTGTGCTTTTTCCTCGGCATGATCGCGGTACCCGCGGGTGTCGGCGGCGGAGTGCTGTTCGTGCCCATCGTCGGCAGCTTCTTTCCGTTCCATCTCGACTTTGTGCGCGGCGCCGGGTTGCTGGTTGCGATGGCCAGCGCGCTGGCAGCGGGGCCTTCGCTGCTGAAGAACGGCATGGCCAACCTGCGCCTCGCGATGCCGCTGGCGCTGGCCGCGTCAATCAGTTCGATCGCCGGCGCAAAGATGGGCCTGGCGCTGCCGGCCAATATCGTGCAAATCTCGCTGGGCCTCACTGTGCTCGGTATCGCGGCGCTGATGATTTCGGCCAAGAAATCCGAATTCCCGCATGTTGCCCAACCCGACGGGCTGTCCCAGAAGCTGGGTATCGGCGGCGTGTTCCGCGACGCAATCTCGGGCAGGGACATTCCTTGGCACATACACCGTACACCGATGGGGCTGGTGCTGTTTCTGATCATCGGTTTCCTGGGTGGTCTGTTCGGCGTCGGCGCCGGCTGGGCCAACGTGCCCGGTTTGAACCTGCTGATGGGCGTGCCGCTGAAGGTGGCAGCAGGAACGTCCAGCATGATCCTGTCCATGGCCAGTTCCTCGGCCACCTGGTATTACCTCGACAATGGCGCGATCCTGCCGATCATCGCTGTGCCGTCGGTGGTCGGGATGATGATAGGCGCGCGCATAGGCGCACACCTGCTGACCGTGCTCAAGGCTTCCGTGATCCGCAACATGGTGATCGCGATCCTGTTGTTTGCCGGCATACGTACCCTGCTCAAGGGACTGGGCTGGTGGATCTGAGGAGATGAGCATGGAACCCGCACAGCAAACCGCTTCCGAACAACTGTCCTATGCCGAGGTGCTGCACTGGAGCATCCTGGTCGGGTTCATCGTGCTGGTCGTCACCTTTTTCGCCTACGTTCTGGGTTGGCTGCCCTCGTATGTCCCGCTGGAACGGCTGCCGCAATTGTGGGGTCTGTCCGCGAGCGAATATCTGAAGGCGACCGGAACCCCGACCGGCTGGAGCTGGCTGTTCATGATGAACAAGGGCGATTTTGCCAGCCAGCTCGGCATCGCGATCCTGTCTGGCTGTTCCGTCGCCTGCATCGTCGCGATCATGCCGGCCTACGCGAAAGCCAAAAATTTCATCTATATCACGATCTGCATTCTGGAAATCGCGGTACTGGTGCTGTCGGCTTCGGGTATCTTCGGGCATTAAGATCAAGAGGGAATCATGAGCCATCCATTTGAACGCATCCTGCTGGCCACCGAGCATACCGAGTTCGATGCGGGCGCCGAACAGCTCGCCTTCGGCATGGCCAGGCGCTGCGAGCTGCCGCTGTCGGCCGTGCTGCCGGTGGTGAGCAATCCGGAATACGAAATCATCGCACCGCAGCTTGCCGAGCGCGGCGAGCAGGAAGCCGCCGCCAAGATAAGGATGTTGCACAAGGCTGCCGAGGCGGAAGGGGTGAAACTCGACGTCGTGGCCCGGCGCGGTGAAGAACCCTATCACGAGATCGTGCAGGAAGCGGCCGAGCGCAATGCGGACCTGATCATCATCCGCAGGCGCGGCAAGCGCAGCTTCCTGTCCAAGCTGCTGATCGGCGAGATGGTCAGCAAGGTGGTGGGTCACGCGCACTGCAATGTGCTGTTCGTGCCGCGCGCGGCGCGGATGTGGTCACGCGGGATAGTGGCGGCGGTCGACGCCTCGCCGAACGCGCGGAATGTCGCGCATGTTGCCGCAAAGATCGCGGCCCAATGCGAACTGCCGCTCACCCTGGTTGCCGTCGCTGCCCATGATTCGGATAGCATCCGCGCGCAGGCGGAAGCAACTATGTCCGCTGCACTGGCGATCGCCTCGGCAGCGGGTGGGCATGCCGAAAGCCGCATTCTGGTCGGCAAACCGTTCGAGCAGATCCTGGAAACGGCCAGAACACAGCATGCCGACCTGATCATCGTGGGCCGGCATGGCGAAAGCAATCTGATCCATACCCCTTTCGGCGGCACCACGCAAAAAGTGGTTGGTCTTGCTGACATGCCGGTACTGGTGGTGCGCGGCTGAGGGTTTCCACGACGACGCGTTCGTGTTTCATTTCGGCAAATGCCTAACCAGGCACCGACCGGTTGAATTCGCAGCTCATTTCCGGACAGTTGCAGCTGCGAATCGTTAGGTGGCTGCGTTAACCGGGGCTTCACCGGGTGCTGGCGCCACACCGCGCGACGCTTGCGAGTTCCGGGGTGCCGTGTCGACCGGTTCTACCGCGCCGTCTTTTGTTTCGGTGTGCCCCGGCCCGGCTTTTTTCTTGTAGGGGCCAAACATCGTGTTTCTGCAGGTTCCTTCTGCTACGCATTCGCCCAGCTGCATGAATTCTTCGACATCTTTTGTCGCACCGTTAAATCGCGTCATCAGTTTGCCGTCCAGATCAAAAAAATCGAATACCGGCGTACCATAGACGCGGTGTTCGAGGCTGAAATCCTTTTCTGTGGTTTCCTTGCCTGAAAAATCCTGTATGGGAAGACTGCCGTGGATATCCACCGTGAAAAGCAGAAAGTGACGGTGGTAGTAATCCTGCACCTCACTCTGATTGAGGATGGTCTGTTTCATGCGGAGGCAGTAGGGGCAGCCTACCTGGTCGAACATGATCATGATGCCTGACTTGCCTTCCTTATTTGCATTGGCCAACTCGCTTTTGAAGTCGCCAAAGTTCATGTCAAAGAAGTATTGCCCGGCGTCGCGCGTTTCGGCGAGGCATGTTCCCGTGCAGAGTATGAATAGCAAACCGGCAATAAATATCTTCATGGCCTTGCCCCGTCAGAATCAATTGAGCCGATCCGGCGCGTGCCCAAACCGAAGACGGATCATGCGCGCGGGAGAGCGGGCAGTTTACGACATAATCGGCCGGCGCTGTATTCCCGTCCCATTCAAGCTAGGATGATCAAGCTTCCCGCATCATGATGCGGTACTGTATCTTCATCGTGATCGCCGAACCGGCGACGATCGCTGCCAGCGCGAGAAAGGAGCCGAGCGACAGGGTCGACACGCCGGTGATGCCCTGGCCTATCGTGCAACCCATCGCGGTTACGCCGCCGAATCCCATCAGCGTGCCGCCGATGATATGGTAGAACATGTCCTGCGCAGACGAAAAGGCTTCCCAACGGAACGACTTGTTGATCAGCGCATACAGGAAAGAGCCGATGCCGACGCCGAATATCGTGGCAACGCCAAAGGTCACGATGTTCGACGCATCGGTCCAGTACGCCCAGTATTCCAGCGTGTAGGCGGTGGGTGCGACAAAGGACATTGATTCCGCCAGGTGGGAGTTGGTGCCCAGATAGGTCATTTCCAGCGTATCGGGGTTCTCGCCAAAGCCGAGATGCCCGGTGAGGTACCAGCCGCCGATCACGAGCAGCCCGATCACTAGTCCGGCCAGGTTGTTGTCCAGGCTTTTGCGGAAATTCCTGTCCTTGAACACGAATATCAGGATCGCCAATCCGATCACGCCGGCCAGCACCAGCTGAAGGGTGCGCGATGACCATCCGCCGAAGCCGGACAGCAGGGCGGAGAGCGTTTGGCCATGCTCCAGCTGGAGGGTGACTGCGGGCGCCTGCAACACATTGACGCGGAATGCGCCCAAGATGCCTTTCAGCGTCACCAGTGCGGCAAACCCCAGGTAGATGAACACGACGACCGATCTCAGGTTGCCGCCCCCGACGCGCACCAGCGTCCTGTTGGCGCAACCGGAAGCGAGCGTCATCCCGACACCGAAGCACAGTCCGCCGACGATATAGGCGAGCCAGGGGAAGCTGTTGCCGGTATAGATGGTCTTGGACAAATCCAGGTATCCGAAATAGGCAAGCACATTGGTGCCGATCATCGCCACCGCGATCGCGAGCAGCCATGCGCGCATGCGTCCCCAGTGGCCCATGTTTACCACATCGGAAACGGCGCCCATGGTGCAGAAGTTGGTCTTGTTGGCGATGAAGCCGAATACGATTCCCAAAGCGAAACCCCACCAGACTATGGTTTTGATCACAAGCGATGCATCCATTTTGTTTTACCCCAAGAAATTGTCGAATATCATTGCATCAATATGCTGCAGCCCGCATCCGTGCATGCCTCAGCGCCCGGCTCAGGCAATACCGGCGTTGTTCTCTATGCCGATCAGTTTTGGCAGGTTGAGCTTGCGCGGCGTGACCACTTTTTTGTCGCGCAGATAGCTTGTAACCAGATCCCAGATCGGTTCGCCGGTCACGCCTTCTGCAACAGGCGCCCATCCCGCCACCTTGTAGGTCTTGTTCGGATCGAGCGCCTTGCCATTCAGCATCATGTTGTTGATGCGCTTGCCGATAGTCTGGCGCAAATCGCAGGTATAACTGATGCCGCCGACGCGCACCATGTCCCCGCCCTGTTGCATGTAGGGATCGGCGTTGAACAGGTTGTCGCAGACATCTTCCATGATGGCCTTGATCGGTCGTGCCGGTCATTTCGGTCAGTGTCGTCTGCGGATAGGTGATCGCGGTCTGGTCCATCACGTGTTCCAGCGTGATCGCTTCACCGGGCAACAAGGACGTGCCCCAGCGGAAACCCGGCGAAAACGCCGCATCCGCGTCCTTTGACTTCCATCAACGCATCGAGGATCAGCTGGTCAAAGGTGCCGTTGAAATTGCCGCGGCGGTACAGCGTGCCTTCCGTGACCGCAAGCTTTTCCGCGAGCTTGTCCGCATAGGGTGCGCGCACTTTCGCAATCAATGCAGACATTTCCGCGTCGGGCTCGATCAGGTTCGCGAACACCGGCAACAGTTTGTATTTGAAGCCGGCAACTTTGCCACCCTTGACATCGAAATCGATCACGCCGAGAAACTTGCCATTGGAGCCGGCATTGGCAACCAGCGTCTGGCCGCCGGCATTCTTGATGATGCTGGGCACCGGCACGCCGTCATGGGTGTGGCCGCCCAGGATGGCGTCGATCCCGCTGACCCGGCTTGCCATCTTGAGGTCCACATCCATGCCGTTGTGGGATAACACCACGACCACTTGAGCGCCTTTGGCACGCGCTTCGTTGACGACCAGCTGCAGATTGTCGTCTTGGATGCCGAAGGTCCAGTCCGGGGTCAGATAACGGGGATGGGCGATCGGCGTGTAGGGGAATGCCTGACCGATGATCGCGACCGGGATGCCGTTGACCTGTTTCATCGTGTAGGACGGAAAAACCGGATCGCCGAAATCGTTTGTCCTGATGTTCTGCGCAACGAAATCCACTTTGCCCTTGAAGTCGTTGTCAACGACGTGTTTGACCCGATCCGCCCCCAGGGTGAATTCCCAGTGGCCCGTCATCACGTCGACGCCCAGCAGTTTGCCGGCGTCCACCATGTCCTGCCCCTTGGTCCACAACGCTGTGGCGGAACCCTGCCAGGTATCGCCGCCGTCCAGCAACAGGGAACCGGGGCGGCTGGCGCGGATCTTCTTGACCAGCGTGGCCAAATGCGCGAACCCGCCGACTTTTCCGTAAGTGTGGGCGGCTTGGTCAAAATCGAGGCAGGTGAACGCATAGGCTTCGCGCGTTCCCGGCCTGATGCCGAAATACTTGAGCAGATCTTCGCCCACCAGATGCGGCGGCTTGTTCCTGCTTTGTCCCAGACCGATGTTGACATTCGGTTCGCGAAAGTAGATCGGTAGCAACTGCGCATGGCAATCGGTGATGTGCAGCAGCGAAACGTTGCCAAAGGGCGGGATATCGTAGTAATTGGCTGCATTGTCCGCGGAGAGTGCAGTGCGGCTGTCCAATGCAAAGCCAGAGGCTGCCGCCACAGCCAGCATCTGCATAAATTCACGGCGGTTCATGGACATGAAGACACTCCTGAAAGAAATTGCGGGCTGAGAAAATGTCGATAAGCACGGCTTGAACGGACGGCCTGCCCGTTCATCCGTTGCGCGGTTCTATTTGCGGAATACCGGGGTCAGCATCGGCAGACCGTTGCTCATGTAGGTCAGGAAATACTCCAGATCGTTGTATTCCTCGCTGTTCGCTTCTAAGGGCTTGGCACGCACGTTTTTCTGGCATTGCATGAAACGCTTCTGCAGCGTGACGATATCCGTGCCGCCGCGGAATTCCGGCCAGTGGGAGGCCTGGCCGATCATCATGGAGAGCTGGTCGCTGCGGATGAATTTGCCGGCATTCTGGACATGGCAGCTGGCGCAGGAGAAATTCAGCTGGCCGTCGCGCGTATAGTAAAACTTTTTGCCTTTCTCATAGGCGGCCAGCGCACCCTTGCCGTTCACCTTGACATCGACTTTCATTCCGTCAGAAAGGCTGCGTGCATAAGCAGTCAGCAATCCTATTTTCGAATCGCCATATTTCAACTCTTCCTCGCCGTTCTTTTTCAGGCAGGCGTTGATCGCATTTTCAAAAGTCACCACATGGCCGGCTGCGTCGTCAAAATAGGGATAGTTGCCCGCTACGTTTTTACCGCCATTCTTGAAGCAGGATGAAAAGGTTTTACCGTTCTTGAACGGTGTTTCCCACATGCTCTTGCCCTTGTCCAGATCAATGGCGTAGGGCGGGAACGCCATGATGTCGTCATACTGGCTCTTGGCGTCAGGGTTCATGGCCAGTGCGCCATATACATAATCGGCGAACTTGATATCGGGTAGTTTCTGCTTGTAGTATTTGATCAGATCGCTGCGGTCTTTCGCAGGGCTGGCGTATACCGAGAAACTGGCGCCGAGCAATAGCAGCGCCAATATGGATGTGATTTTCTGTTTCATATCGTACCTTCCCCTTGGTTGGAACAATCAAATGTTCTCAAAGCCCTTGCCCTGGATCAGGCAACGACGACTTCGCCATCAAACTTGTTGCCCAGATTGTCAACCGCGTTGACAGCGACCTTGTCGCCGGGCTTGCCACCCTTGATCCTGAAGCCCAGGAAGGGATTTTGAGCAATGCCCACACCCCACTGAGCATCAATCACTGTCTTGCCGTTCAGCGTGGCAACGACCTGATCGATAAAGTGAGCCGGTATCAGTTTGCCGGTGTTCTTGTCCTTCATCAGTCCGGTATCCATCGGATGCTGGATCAGCACTTTAACGTCGACAACATCGCCTTCCATCGTCGCGCGCATTTTCATTGTTTCAGCCATGTTCGTATCCTTTGTAAATTGTGAGAGAGTCAGAGAGACAGATCAGTTTCAAATTCAAAAATCGCTCAGACTTGATCAGCCGCCGCAGCCGCCGATCGTCACTTTCACTTCCCGGCTGGCGATGTAATTCTTGCCGCCCGCCTTGACGGTCACTCTTACCAGGGAAGTCTTCGCCATCTTGACGCGCGTGGCGATGTACGGCTCGGCGCCGTTCAGAAACTGGAAGTCCGCGATCATCGGGGCGGGATTCTTGTCGATGAAGATCGCCATGGAGGTGGTCCCGGGAATGTTGCTCGTGGCAGCAACCGGCACAACAGCGCCGTTCTCAGCGATGTCTGGCGCCTTGATCACGATGTCGCTGCTCTCGACGGCCCCGTCATATCCCGCGCTTTTCATCGCTTCGGACAGGTCCTTGGCAGTGAAAGCAATCGTGTTCCATGCGGCGGCAAATGCCTTTCCGGGGTTGAGCAAGCCTGTCGCGATTGTCACGGCGACCGCACCGACGGTACCTGCGTTTTTCAGAAATGCTCTACGCAATAGATTCATGTCAAACCTTTCAGTTTTGGATTTAAATTCGATTTAAAGGCCCTGTACGTAATCCGTAACCAGGTCGATTTCTTTTTCCGTCAGTATTTTGTTACTGCCAAATGGTGGCATTACCGAGTCGGGGTTGGCCACGGTGGCATCCCAGATCTGGGCGCGCAATTTCGCGCGATCGGGAAAGCGCTGTCTGATGTTCACCAGGGGAGGGCCGATATTGCCGGCTGCTTCGGCCTTGGGATCTCCCGGTATCGCATGACATGCGAGGCAGTTGCCCTTCTTTATGTCGATGGCCAGACTGTGGCCATCCTCCTGTTCTTCAGCGTAGGCCATGCTGGCCAGGCACAGCGACGCAATAAGGGAAAACAAAATCGTCGTTTTAATGCGCATTAAAATCTCCTCCTTTTTGATCGGACATCCACCCCGTACAAAACTTATACTATATTTACATTTGTGACGATATATTTCTTGACGAATATTTCGCGACTGGCCGGTTCAAGTCAATTGTGGGTTTGCTGCTTATCGCCTGAATTATAGTTGAAAAATTTCTTCGCTCGATTGCCCCGCGGGGAAATCCCAAAACAGCAAATCGGTCGTTTCGAATGGAACAGGCTGATACTAGTTCTTTGGAAATCATATCGCGATAACCCTAATGGGTAACAATGCAATAGCTCATCAAGGTTAGCAGGTTGCCAGGCTTCCGCGACGAGCCCTGAAAAAGCGTTAAGGTACAATAATATTCGGCTATATAAGGAGTTGATGATGTTTCGAACCATGCTTGCAACAAGCCTGCTGTTTGCCGGATTGATCCATGGCGCTTTTGCGGCGGGCGATTATATGGCGGTGTCGACGAAGGCGGGAAGCTTTGAGAACGTCAGGGACGATGTGGTGATGGCGATCACAGACAGGGGCATGGTGGTCAATAATGTGGCCCATGTCGGCGAGATGCTGGAGCGCACCGGCAAGGATCTGGGCGACAGCAAACAAGTCTTTCTGAAGGCCGAAGCCCTGGAGTTTTGCAGTGCCGTGGTGTCGCGCAAGATGATGGAAGCCGACCCGGACAACATCGTGTTTTGCCCCTATGTGATCGCGGTTTACGAGGTTCCAGGCAAGCCGGGCGAAGTGAGGATCGCGTATCGGAAACCAGGTATAACAGGCTCACCCGCGTCGCAGAAAGCGCTCAAGGCAGTGGATGAACTGCTCTCCGGCATCGTCAGGGATGCGCTTCAGTAGTTTCCGCTTTGCTGGAACGAGGGCGGGTCGTTACAGAATGGTCAATCGCCTTGCGAAGAATTGGTGCGGTTGCCCGCCGTGGCGGTGAGCGCAATGTACGGGCGAACAAGCCGGTTTTTACAGGCTCGATTCCTTGAGGTGTTCCTCAAGCAGATCAAGCGTCATAATGCCGGGCTTGATCACGCCATCCGCGAAGATCAGGGTGGGCGTCTGGGTGATTCCCAGCTTTTTTGCCTGGGTGGAAATCTTGGTCAAGGCCGAGGTGTCGCATTTCCTTTCCGGTTTCGGCGCCACCCCTTTCAACATGTTGTCCTCCCATGCACTGAGCCGGTCTGGCGCACACCAGATCGCGCTGGCCTTTTCTTCCGAACCGGGCAGGATCGGGAACACGAATATATAAACCGTTGCGTCGGTCAGATTGACCATCTCCTTTTCCAGCTTCTTGCAGTAGGTGCAATTCGGATCGGAAAAAACTGCCAGTTTTCTTTTGCCGTTGCCCTTCACGCTCTTGATGGCCAGATCGAGCGGCAATGCATCGAAGTTGATCGCATACAGCTGCTTTTCCCTTGCTTCGGTCAGGTTCTTGAGCGTGTGCATATCGAGAATGTTGCCGGAGAAAAGAAAGTTCATGTTCTCGTCGGTATAGACCAAGTGATCGTCAAAGGCCACTTCATACAAGCCGGAATAGGGCGTTTTGCTGACACTGACGATCTTCGAATAGGGGAATTTCTTTGCCATCGCGGCCCTGATGGCGGCTTCGCCGGCGAAAGACGAGTTGACCATGAATAGCGCCAGCAACAGCAACAACAAATTAAACGGTTTCATCCTTCATTCCTGTGACACGTTCGTTGGGTGATCGGTGCGGTGGCAAAATACATGCAACCCGTACAAGCATCCCGGTCTGCTTCAGATTCGCAATTCGTTCGCTGCTCGCGATATGGAATATGTATTCGCATCCGCTGGCTGGATGCGGGATTTTACTTTATCGCCGTACGGATGGCCGGCAATTCGTTGCAGGAAGGTTATCCCCTGTCAAAAAGGGAGAGCCGACAGAACGGACTGTTACAAAAGCACTTTCCGGATTACGGACAAGCAGGCGTTGATGAAAATCACCAGCAAGCAGAGTCTTGTTTACCGGCGATGAAAAAGAGCGTAATTTGAGCGCTTCCCGACCTAGGATAGAAACGGGAATTATGCTCCATTTGATGAATAACCCTAATGGGTTATCCCTTAAACTCCAAGTGGGTATGGACACTGATTGGCTGCATATTCCTATAATGACTTGGCAAATTCGTAACACCTGTGTAATGTTTTTGTGTATGTTTATTAGAACCAATTCGAAATTGGCGAATATCTTATTAACCAGCAGGAGATGAAGATGAACTTTGACAAAGAATTTGATGCGAGCGGGCTGTCCTGCCCTTTGCCCATCCTGAAGACCAAGAAATCACTTGCTGACATGGCTTCCGGGCAGGTGCTCAAGCTGATTGCGACGGATTGCGGCGCGGTCAAGGACATGCAGGCATTCGCCGATCAAACCGGCAACAGCCTGTTGTCCACCGAGGAAGCAAATGGCGTTTACACTTTTTACATGAAGAAAAAATAGGGCGGCATTTCTTCCCGACCAAAAACTTAAATTAAAGGGGTCAACATGAGCAAGAAAATGGCGATCATCGCCACCAAAGGTACGCTGGACATGGCTTATCCGCCATTCATACTGGCCTCGACTGCCGCGGCTTTGGGCTATGAAGTGCAGGTGTTCTTCACCTTCTACGGATTGCAATTGCTGCGCAAGGACTTGTCCAACGTGATGATCAGCCCGCTGGCCAATCCGGCCATGCCGATGCCTATCCCGATGCCGGTGATGGTGCAGATGCTGCCCGGCATGGAATCCATGGCGACGATGATGATGAAGCAGAAGCTCAAGAAGCACGGCGTCGCGTCGCTGCAGGAACTGCGCGACCTGTGCCTGGAGGCCGAGGTGAAATTCATCGCCTGCCAGATGACGGTCGATCTGTTCGAATTCGACAAGAGCGAATTCATCGAGCAGTGCGAATACGGCGGTGCCGCGATGTTCATGGGTTTCGCGGGTGACACGGACATTTGCCTGTTTATCTGATTTTGTTTGGCCGATTTGTTTGTTTGGAAGTAATAAGTAAAAGCTGGGTAGTGACGGGGGTTTGTTAAATATATCAACTTAGGGAGTGTAGTCATGAGGATGAATAAAATTATGGTTTCGATGCTGGCTGCTGGCGTGATTGTATCGCCGCTGGCGCAGGCCACCGACGGTTATTTTCCGACCGGTTTTGGCGTAAAGAACGAGGCGATGGGCGGGGCCAGTATCGCGCTGCCGCTGGATTCCCTCGCCGCTGCGAATAACCCGGCCGGGATGGTGATGGTCGGCGACCGTGTCGATTTCGCGCTGACCTGGTTCAAGCCGAATCGCAGCGCTGAAATTACCGGTAATAACCTACCTGGACCTCCATTTACGCCTGGGACAACGTTGAATGGTACCTATGACGGCAATGGCCGCAGCAACTTCTTCATTCCCGACTTTGGCTACAACAAGATGATCAGCGCAGACACCTCACTGGGCGTTTCGGTGTATGGCAACGGCGGCATGAACACCCAGTACAACACCAACCCGTTCGGTGGCGTCGGGGCTACCGGCAACCTGGGCATCAACCTGGAGCAGTTGTTCGTCGCGCCGACTTGGGCGATGAAAATCAACCCGACCAATGCGGTGGGCGTCTCGCTGAATCTGGCCTACCAGATGTTCAGTGCAACAGGTTTGGGACCGTTTGCTTGTCCTACAACTGCGTTGTGCGGCGGCGGCCCCGTGCCATCAGCTTCTCCAGCTAATGTGACTGATAAGGGTACCGATACCTCCACCGGCTATGGGATCAAGCTGGGCTGGACCGGCGAAGTAACGCCTGCCGTAACCCTGGGTGCGACCTACCAGAGCAAGACCAAGATGAGCAAGTTCAGCAATTACAGCGGCCTGTTTGCCGATCAGGGTGGCTTCGACATTCCTTCCAGCTATGGTGCGGGTATCGCGGTCAAGGCAACCCCGGCAACCACGGTCGCGTTCGATGTGGTGCGCACCAATTATTCGGATGTTCCCTCGGTTAGCACTACCTTCCCACAGGCGGCACAGTTTGGCGCAACCGGCGGACCCGGCTTCGGCTGGCAGAACATCAATACCTACAAACTCGGGGTAAGCTATGCCTACGATTCTTCGCTGACGTTGCGTGCCGGCCTGAATCACTGCGACCAGCCGATACCGGACAACCAGACGCTGTTGAACATCGTCGCTCCGGCGGTGGTGCAAAACCACCTGTCGCTGGGCGCGACCTGGATACTGGCAAACAAGTCTGAAGTGTCGGTTGCCTATGTTCACGCGTTCAGTCAGACCGTCAACGGTACCCCCAACTCCATTCCTAGCGGCTATGGCGGCGGTAGTGCCAACCTGACGATGCACGAAGATTCGATCGGTGTTTCCTACGGCTGGTAACAGTTAGTAATCTGAAAGCTGCAAATTTGAAACCCGCTATCGCAAGATGGCGGGTTTTTTATCGGGCAACGAATGAAATCCGGAGGCAGCGCTCAGCTTGCCGCGATCCGCTCGTTGTAGCGGGCGCGAAACAGCAGGCGCGGTGCGGTCGCATCATCCTCAAACGCAGCGCGGTCGTGCAGCACGTTGTTGCACAGCAGACCCATGCCGGGTTCCAGTCTTGTGCGGTGAATATGCGGCAAATCGGAATCCAGCAACTTTTCCAGCGCGGCAACGGCAGCCAGCGTGGCAGCATCCTGTTTCCACGCGATGCTGCGGGTGCGGGCGGTATAGCGCATGTGCAGGGCGCCGCTCTTGGGATCGAGCGAAAGCACCGGGCCGGTCTGCGCGGCGCGCGCGACGCCCTGTTCGTCGGTGCGCTCCGGTATCGTCATCGCATCGGCCGCGGACAACGCCCGGATGAAATCGGGATTTTCATCGCGCAGCATCAGGTAGGCGATCTCATGGTCCAGCAGGCGGTTCTCGCCGCCCTGTCCAGCGCTGTGCACGCAATGCAGGATCATGCCGCGCACCTTGCGTTCGGGCGTATTGTAATAACCGTCGGTGTGCCATTTGATCGCGCGGTCGGTATAGGGAATGTAAGCCTGGCGCTGTCCGTCATCAGCGCATACGGTAATGCGGGTGATGCCCTGTTCCCCCGCCAGCCAGTTCGCATCCAGGCTATTTAGTCCGAACTGCAGACCGAACTGTTGAATCGCATTTTCATCAACCAGACCGGAGCGGGTGGCGTATATCGCCATGTTGCTGCGCCGGCAGCGGTCCAGCAGCGCGGCGTGTTCGGCCTTGCCCAGCTTGCGGGGATCCCTGACTTCGACGATCAGCTCATTTGTGCCGGTGACGGCGTGCGCAAGTTTTTGGTCGCGCCATTGCTGGTAGGCAGAATTGTTGTCGAGGTCAAATGGATTTTGCATCTGGGCGGCTGCTGGGTTGTCGTGAAGCGCGGGCGACTCAGTCACCTGTGGTGACCTTGCGGATTCTTGTCTGCGCGGGTTCCTTGGTATACAGGTTCTTCATGGTCTTTTCGACCATGTCCACCGCATTGGGCGCCTCGATGCTCATGATCTGGTCGATCACCCATTCGACGTCCTTTTCATCCATGACCTCGCGCATGCAGAACGCAAGGTAGCGGGTGAACGCGAATTCGGGTCCGTCCGCGCCGTAGTGGAACTCGGCATATTCCCCCGCGCGCAGGTTGAGCTTGTCGATGAACAACTGCTTGAAATCGGTGACGCTGTCGTCCATCAGGCGGCTCTGGTTTTCTGCCAGGGTTTCCGCCACCCGATTGGCCAGTGTGCTGGTGAATGCAAAGCGGTCATCTGCGGACAATTCGCGATAGGCGATGCGGTCCGCGACCTGGATCAGGAACACCAGGAATTCGGTGAGGAATGAAAAGTACTGCGGGCCGATCGCGATCTCGAAATTCGCGCTGCGGGTGTTCTTCAGCGCGTTGTCGGCGATGCGCCAGATGGTGAATGCCATCGCGCCGGCGATCTCCTGCGGTGTCTTCTCGCGTTCACTCTTGAACCATTGGCTTTTGATGCGCATGTCGGGGTTTATTCGGTCAGCCCTTTTGCAGGAAGAACTCATACTCGCCCGCGGCCGCCTCTACCGTGCTGATGATCTTGACCCCGGTCGATTCCGCCCAGCCGACGATGTCGGAACGGATGCCGGGGCAGTTGCTGACCAGTTTGAGGATTTCCCCGGACTTCATGCCGTTCAGCAGCTTCTTCGCTTCCACGATAGGTCCCGGGCAATGCACGCCGCGAATGTCGAGGATCACATTGGCCTGGTGGGTGATTCCCTTACCCTTCATCACGTAGTAGCCGGTGCCGCCATCGGGCATCGCTTCTGTTTTCAATACCTTGTTGTGGGTCTGTTCCGCCCAGGAAAAAAGATCATCCTTGGTGCCGGGGCAGTCCGAGATCAGCAGCAGGATCTGTTCCTTCTTCAGGTCGTCGACCACGCGCTTGGCCCCGAGCAGCGGTGCAGGGCAGGTGAGGCCGCGCATGTCCAGTTTGACATTGGCGTGCAAGTCTTGAGTTTTCATGTTGGTTGTCCCGTAAATGTCAGAATTGCCGCGACTTCAGTATCCGCCCTTGCCATAGGGTTGCGGCAGGCCGGCAACTTTTGCGCCCTGTTTGGCCGGGCCGGTCGGAAACAGATCATACAGCGCCTTGCTGTCTGCCTCCGGCCAGAATTCATTGATACCCTTCAGCATATTGCGAAAATTGGGCGTGTGTCCGTGTTCGCGGTACTGGTCGCGCATGTATTTGATGACTTCCCAGTGTTTGGGTGTCAGCTCGATGCCTTCCGCTGCCGCGATAACGTTCACGATTTCGTCGCTGTAGTCCGGCTCCAGCAAGTAGCCGTCATCATCAGTTTCGAGTTCTTTTCCTGCTACCGTATAGCTCATGTCTGATCTCCATCAAAAAAAGAAACAAAAATTCAATCTTCACTCAATCCGGTAATGACTTTATAAGGAACAAAGATTCCGCAACCGAACTGACGGTCGCTGCCGAGACCGGCATATTGCAATACCAGCGATGCTTCGGGTTTCAGGTCATGAATGACCAGGCTGTAACCGTGTATTGATCGCTGTCCGCCGTTGACGGTGGCGCGCTTGCCGCAGATCAATTTGCCCTCGATGCCCAATTTTTCAAGCTGCTTCCTGATGTCATCCGTGAATTGCACTTCATCGTCGGAACCGGTCACCACCTGGGCGTGAACGGTGGGGTAGGGCTGGATCTGCCGTGTCCTGGCCGGCCCCAAAACCAGGGGGCTTCCGGCGATATCGAGCTGCTTTCCCGTCAGGGCCGATGCGGCTGCCCCGGCTATCGCTGTGGGCATACGGATAACCAGCTTGGAACGTTTGGCAAGTAGCATACCCTGCCCGTTTACTGTTCCATGCATCGGCAGAATGCCGACTGATTTTTCCTCGCCAAGACGGGATACCTGACCCAGCAGTGCGGCCCAAAGATCGAAATGGTATGCGACCGGCAAAGTCCCGCCTTCAAGCCCGAACATCAGATCGATCATGTCTGGAAGCGGCTGGCCGGTCATTTGGCCTGCAGTTTCTGTGTATTTGCCCATTCCTGCATCGCTCCCGCCCATTGTTCAGCCGTGGCCGGATCGATGTCGAAGATGGTAAAGCGTTTGCCTTCCTTGATGCGAAGGCGCAACAGGCTCATCCCACCTTCGGCGTGATCGATCTGTTGCAGTTCGATCTCCTGGCCACCCAAAGGAACCCTGAATTTCGCCAATCCGCTGATTATCGCCATATAATAATTTCCCTGCCGCCCGGATGGTTCATGATGTTTCCAACGACATTCCCGACGGCACTTGATCAAGGTACTAGTCTATCGCTAATGTGCTTGATTTTGAAATACTACTTGGGGAAGCCCAGCACTACCCATAAGGGTTATTGAAGATAACCGCTAAGGGTGATGGAATGGCTCCGGTGATATATCGTAGTATTCTAATACACCGAAAGACATGGACAGGCCGTCAGCGCGGCGAAGTCCGGACAGATTATACGTTCCCGCCTCTGCCGGGTCATTGAATCGTTTGCCAGCAGCTAAGCCCCAGGCAACGCGACTAAAAGGAGAATTGTTATGGCTAAGAAAATGCATGATACCCCGAACCTCGATCAGCTTGAGTCTGGTCAATGGCCCAGTTTTGTGACCGGCTTGAAAGAACTTGCCAAGAATAAAGATTACGTCGTGGATTTGTTGGGACAGCTCGAAACTTCGTACCGGACCAAAAAGGGTTACTGGAAGGGCGGCACGGTCGGGGTGTTCGGTTATGGCGGCGGTATCATTCCGCGCTTTACCGAACTCAAGGACGAAGCCGGCAAGCCGGTTTACGAGGATTGCACCGAGTTTCACACCTTGCGCGTGATGCCCCCGCCCGGCATGCACTACGATACCGCTACATTGCGGCAATTCTGCGACATCTGGGAAAAGCACGGCTCCGGCCTGATCGCATTCCATGGCCAGTCCGGCGACATCATGTTCCAGGGCGCGACCACCGAGAATGTGCAGAAGGCCTTCGACGAGATCAACGAGATGGGCTTTGACCTCGGCGGCGCCGGTCCGGCAGTGCGTACCTCGATGTCCTGCGTGGGCGCGGCCCGTTGTGAGCAGTCCTGCTACGATGAGGCCAACGCGCAACGCAACGTTCTGAATACCTTCCTCGATGATATCCATCGCCCTTCGCTGCCTTACAAATTCAAGTTCAAGTTCTCCGGCTGCCCGAACGATTGCATGAATTCCGTGCAGCGTTCTGACATGGCGGTGATCGGAACCTGGCGCGACAACATCCGCACGGATGAAGAGATGGCCAAGAAATGGTTTGCCAAGCATGGCATGGACGAACTGGTGAACGACGTCGTGGCCCGCTGCCCGACCAAGACCCTGCAGCTCAAGCAGATCAAGGATGTCAAGAAGGGTCCAAGTATCAGCAGCGTTGCGATCAATGACACCCATGCGATCGAGATCGACAACCACGATTGCGTTCGTTGCATGCACTGCATCAACGTGATGACCGGGGCGTTGGCGACCGGCAAGGACAAGGGTGCAACCGTGTTGATCGGCGGCAAGAGCACACTGAAGATCGGCGGCCTGATGGGTACGGTGATCGTTCCGTTCATGAAGCTTGACACGGAAGAACAGGTGCAGGAACTGGTCGACCTGGCGCAGCGCACCATCGACTTCTTCGCGGAAAACGCGCTGGAACACGAGCGCACAGGGGAGATGATCGAGCGTATCGGCCTGATCAATTTCCTGGAAGGTGTCGAGATCGACGTTGATCCGAACATGGTTTCCACGCCGCGCACCAATCCGTATGTCCGCACCGACGGCTGGGATGAGGAAGTTGCCAAGATCCAAGCCAAGAAGCAAGCCGCCTGAGGAGATAAAAAATGAATCAAGCTGTTCAAGAGAAACCCGCCGCAAAGCGCAAGCCCAAGGAAACCGGGGTGCCGGAAAACAAGAAGTATCTGCATCCGCTGATGGCCAAGAACTACGGCAACTGGAAATATCATGACCGTCCCCGTCCCGGCGTGCTGCATCACGTGGCACATAGCGGCGACCAGATTTGGACGGTGCGTGCCGGCACCCAGCGGCAGATGGACGTGGGCACGATCCGCTTGCTGTGCGATATCGCCGACAAGTACGCAGAAGGGCATGTGCGTTTCACGATCCGCTCCAACATCGAGTACATGGTCTCCAAGGCTGAAAAGGTCGACCCGCTGATCGCCGAACTGGAAAAGCATGGTTTCCCGGTGGGTGGCACCGGCAACTCGATCTCGATGATCGCGCATACCCAGGGCTGGCTGCATTGCGACATTCCGGGTACCGACGCATCCGGCGTAGTCAAGGCTTTGATGGATGAGCTGATCACGGAATTCAAGCGCGAGGAAATGCCCAACCGCGTGCATTTGTCCACGTCTTGCTGCGAGATCAACTGCGGCGGCCAGGCCGATCTTGCGATCATCGTGCAGCATACCAAGCCGCCGGTAATCAATCATGATCTGGTCGCCAACGTGTGCGAGCGCCCGACGGTGGTGGCGCGATGCCCGGTCGCGGCGATCCGCCCGGCGATGGTGAACGGCAAGCCTTCCCTGGAGATCGACGAGACCAAATGCATGTGCTGCGGTGCCTGCTATCCGCCCTGCCCGCCGATGCAGATCAATGATCCTGAGTACTCCAAGCTGGCGATCTGGGTGGGCGGCAAGAATTCAAACGCGCGCGGCAAGCCGACATTCATGAAAATGGTCGCCTCCGGCCTGCCCAACAATCCGCCAAGATGGCCTGAAGTCGGCGTGGTCGTGAAACGGATATTGAGCGTGTACAAGGATGATGCGCGCCCCTGGGAGCGCATGGCTGACTGGATAGACCGTATCGGCTGGCCGCGTTTCTTCGAGAAAACCGAATTGCCGTTCACCAAGTACCTGATCGACGATTGGCGCGGTTCTCGTTCCACGTTCAATGCTTCAACGCATATTCGCTTTTAACCGGGAGCGGCTGGATGAAATTCGGAATAGTCGTTAACGAGGGGCCGTACCAGCATCAGGCCAGCGATTCGGCCTATTTGTTCTGCAAGGCGGCGATCGAAAAAGGCCATGAAGTCTGGCGCGTGTTCTTTTACCACGATGGGGTGAACAACGCCTCCAAGCTGACCGAACCGCCGCAGGACGACCGGAATATCGTGAACCGCTGGGGCAAGCTGAACGAGGAGCATGGCGTTGATCTGGTCGTGTGCGTGGCAGCGGCCTTGCGCCGCGGCATCAGGGAGGAGAACCTGGCGAAAGGCTTCAGGATTTCCGGTCTGGGTCAGATGGTTGAAGCGGGCGTCAAGACAGATCGTTTGATCGTGTTCGGCGATTAGGGGGAATGAGATGAGTGATGTCAAGAAATTCATGTTTGTCAACCGCAAGGCCCCGTACGGAACGATCTATGCGCTGGAATCGCTGGAGGTGGTGCTGATCACCGCGGCATTCGACCAGGATGTATCCCTGGTGTTTCTGGATGACGGCGTATACCAGCTGAAAAAGGGCCAGCAGACCAAGGGCATAGAAACCAAAAACTTTTCACCCGCCTACCGTGCGCTGGAAGGTTACGACATCGAGAAGCTCTATGTCGAAAAGGAATCCATGGAAGCGCGCGGCCTCAGCGAGGAAGATCTGCTGGTGGATGTGACCGTGATGGGACGCGCGGAAATGGGTGAGTTGATGGACCAGCAAGACGTGGTCTTGAGTTTCTAGGGAGTACGCCAAATGCTACACATCATCAACAAATCCCCAATGATGAACAGCGCGTTGGACAGCTGCCTGCGGGTTGCGCTGTCCGGGGATATCCTGCTGATCGAAGACGCGGTCTACGCCGCCTCCTCCGGCAACGCATTCGAGGGTAAAATGCGCGAAGCGATGGCGCGTTTCAAGATACATGTGCTGCAGCCCGATCTTGAGGCGCGCGGACTAGCAGATCGCATCATCGCGGGAATCACGCCGGTGGATTACGGCGGCTTTGTCGAGCTCACCACGACAAACAAAAACTGCCAATCCTGGCTTTAACTTTCATTTGATATAAGGAGAATCAACATGTCCACCATCGAAGTCGCCGGAAAAACATATGAAACCGACGAAGAGGGCTATCTGGTCAATCTGGCCGACTGGAACAAGGATGTCGCCGAGTACATCGCAAAGACCGAAAATGTCGAGATGACCGAGCAGCATTGGGAGGTCATCAATTTCCTGCGCGAGTATTTCGAGGAATACCAGATTGCTCCCGCGGTTCGTGTGCTGACCAAGGCAATCGGAAAAAAACTGGGCGCCGACAAGGGCAACAGCGAGTATCTGTACGGCCTGTTCCCGTACGGTCCGGGCAAGCAGGCTTGCAAGATCGCCGGACTGCCCAAGCCGACCGGTTGCGTCTGATCCGGTTGTCGATCGGCTGGATTCCAACTGATTCATGATGAGCACCTTTTTCGCAATCCTGTTTTATTTTGCCACCCTGGTGTTTGTTGTGGGTTCGTTGTACCGCATCACCGTCTATACCCGTACTCCCGCACCGCTCAAGATACCCACCACGCCGGCGCCGACCACGTCCGGAGGGGTGGTGTTGCGCATGATGCGCGAGGTCTTCCTGTTTGAGAGCCTGTTCAAGGCGAATCTGTGGACGTGGGGCGCGGGATGGTTGTTCCATGCCAGTCTGGCCCTGGTTCTGTTGCGCCACTTGCGCTATTTCACCGAGCCGGTCTGGCCCCTGGTGGTGATGGTTCAGCCCTTCGGCATGTACGCAGGCATCACCATGGTGCTCGGCGTGGCAGGGCTCTGGGTGCGGCGGATCTTTGTCGAGCGTATCCGCTACATCTCCACACCATCCGATCACCTGATGCTGGCACTGTTTCTGGCGATCGGCCTGTCAGGGCTGACGATGAGATTCATTGTGCACGGCGATGTGATCGCCGTGAAGGGATTCATGCTCGGTCTGATGCATTTCAATTTGCAAACGTTGCCTTCCAGTTTCCTGCTGTACCTGCACTTGTCGCTCGTTGCCGTGCTGATGATGATCTTCCCGATCAGCAAGCTGTTGCATGCGCCCGGGTTGTTCTTCTCGCCCAGCCGCAATCAGGCGGACAATTCGCGCGAGAAGCGCCATATCGCAGCCTGGGCCAAAAAACTGGAGTCGGAGGGTTGATATGGCGGAACTTACCGCACCTGCCTACCGCGTGATTCCGATCATCCCGGCCCTGAAACCGGGCGCGATGGAGGGAAGCGGTCCTTTCGTCTCAACCGAAAAAATGAACGAAGCCCTGGGGTTCCCGGGCAAGCTGGTGGACGATTGGCACGACAAGGCCATCGCCAAGATGGGCGAATTGCTGGGCAAGTATCGTTCGCTCAAGGTCTACATGGACGCCTGCGTGCACTGCGGGGCCTGTTCGGACAAATGCCATTACTTCATCGGCACGCAGGACCCGAAGAACATGCCGGTCGCGCGCCAGGACCTGATGCGCAGCGTGTACCGGCGCTATTTCACGCTGCCGGGCAAATTGTTCCCGAAACTGGTCGGCGCGCGCGCCCTAACGCGCGAGGTGCTGGACGAGTGGCACAATTATTATCACCAGTGTTCCGAATGCCGGCGCTGTTCGGTATTCTGCCCCTACGGTATCGATACCGCCGAAGTCACGATGGCGGCCCGCGATATTCTCGACTCCGTCGGCTACGGCCAGAAGTACGACATCGAAATCATCGGCAAGGTGCACAGGATCGGCAACAACCTCGGTTTGCCGGGCCCGGCGCTGATCGACACGATGGAAGGCCTGGAAGAGGACGTGAAGGAGGCCACCGGTATCGATGTGCGTTTCCCGATCGACGTCAAGGGGGCGGAAGTATTGCTGATCACCCCATCGGCGGACTTCTTCGCCGAGCCGCATATCGACAGCCTGATCGGCTATGCCAAGGTATTTCACGCGACCGGCACCAGCTGGACGCTGTCCTCCATGTCATCCGAAGCTGCTAATTTCGGTATGTTCATCGGCAATTACGAGCAGCTGCGCAAGGTCGCGCTGCGGATCCGCCAGGCGGCGCTCGATCTGGGCGTGAAGCGTATCGTGGTCGGTGAATGCGGTCATGCCTGGCGCGTGGCCTACAGCTTCTGGAATACCCTGAGCGGGGTGGGCGAGGGCGCCGATCCGGACGACAAGTTTGCCCAGATGCTGCAAAAGCAGCTCGATCACCGCTACAAGCAACCGACCCATATCTGCGAATTCACCTGGGACCTGATCGAGCGCGGTGCGCTGTCTTTCGACAAGGAAGCCAACGACAAGCACATCATCACTTTTCATGATTCGTGCAACGTGGCGCGCGGCTCCAGCATGGGGGGTTATCCCGGCGGGCAGTTCGACATCCCGCGCAATATCATCAAGTCGGTGGCCAACCATTTCGTCGAGATGGATCCGGCCACCACCCATGAAAAAACCTTCTGTTGCGGCGGCGGCGGGGGACTGCTGACCGACGATCTGATGGATCTGCGGGTGAAGGGCGCGTTGCCGCGCATGGAAGTATTGCAACAGGTGGCGGATCAACACGGGGTCAACTTTCTGGCGGTGATCTGCGCCATTTGCAAGACCCAGTTCAGCAAGGTCATGCCGATTTACGGATTCGACAGAAGAATGGTTGGCGGTGTGCACCAGCTGGTCAGCAACGCGATCAGGCTGGGTGCGAAATAACAATTAACTGGAGGCTGGTAATGTCATCAACAACTGAAACTACTCAACCACTCACGTTCCGCCGTTTCAAGGATGGGGACAACAAGATCCGCCGCCTGAACGAAAAAATATTTCAGGCAAGCTATACCTACAAATGCCCGACCTATATCCAGTCGACCCCGCCGTGTCAGGGAAGCTGCCCGGCCGGCGAGGATATCCGCGGTTATTTGTCCATCGCTCGCGGCACCGAAAAGGTTCCGGTCGGTGCAGACGGCAAGCCGGTCATGCCCTGGCAGGAATATGCGTTCCGCCGCTTGACCGAAGCCAATCCGTTTCCGTCGGTGATGGGGCGGGTCTGCCCGGCGCCCTGCGAAACCGGCTGTAACCGAAATGCGCTGGAAGACCATGTCGGCATCAACTCGGTGGAGCATTTCCTCGGCGAATATGCGATCGCCAACAACCTGGCATTCCATACCGATGCCAAGCCCACCGGCAAGAAGGTGGCGGTCATCGGCGGCGGGCCGGCCAGTCTGTCCTGTGCCTACCAACTGGCGCTGAAAGGACACGAGGTCACCGTGTTCGACGACCACGAACATCTGGGCGGCATGATGCGCTACGGGATACCGGGTTTCCGCACCCCGCGCGAAGTGCTCGATGCGGAGATCAAACGCATCATTGACCTGGGCGTGAAGACTAGGATGAATTGCCGCGTCGGCACCGATGTCACCATGGAACAGTTGCGCAAGGATTTCGATGCCGTGTTCCTTGGCATGGGTGCCCAGGCCGGACGTGCGTTGCCGCTTGCGGACAGCGCGGCACCCAACGTGGTGACCGCGACCGCGTTCCTGAAGGCGTTCAACGACGGCCGTCTGCAGCACGTCGGCAAGCGCGTGGTGGTGGTCGGCGGCGGCGATACCTCGATCGACGTTGCAACGGTCGCCCGCCGTCTCGGCCATCTGGAAGAGTCCAAGCCGACCGATTTCGAGCAGGCTATCGCGGGGCAGATGGCTCATGATGTGGCGGAAATCTCGGTGAAACAGGGCGCGGACGTGACGCTGACTTCGATCTTCCCGATCGACAAGATGCAGGCCAACAAGCACGAGATCGAACAGGCGCTCGCCGAAGGGATCGCGATCCACGGAGGCCTGGCTCCGATCGGCATCGTGCGCGGCGCGGACGGGCGGGCTACCGCGTTGCGTGTCATCGAGTGCGATGCCAAGCTGGTCGGCGGCAAGCTGGAGATCAAGAACATCGAGGGAACCGAGCGGGATATACCCGCCGACCTGATCGTGTCGGCGATCGGCCAGGCGGTGGACTTTACCGGGCTGGAGGAATTCAACAACGGCAAGGGCGCGGTTTCAACCGATCGCAATTACCTGGTGTCGGGACAGCAGGGCGTATTTGCCGGCGGCGACATCATCCGCCCGCACCTGTTGACCACGGCGATCGGCCACGGCTCCATCGCGGCCGACGGGATACACAACTACCTGCTCGGCAAGGACCTGGAAAAGCGTCCCAAGATCGACGCGCACCAGTTCGATCTGATGCGCAAGATGATGGAGAAAGGCCTTGAGGTCAAGGAGGTCCATGAACCGTTGCGCGGAACCTACGCTTCCAATATTGCGGTGCACAATTTCGACGACCGTTCGGACCGCTATGTGATTCCTCACGAGAAACTGTTTCTCGGCCACTTTTCCATGGTGACCCGCAACAAGCGCAATATCATCACGCTGGACAAGGAAACCGCGCTGGGCAACTTCGAGGAACGCCTCGGTGTTCTGAGCGAGCAGGAGACCGTTGCCGAAGCAAAGCGCTGCATGAGCTGCGGCATGTGCTTCGAGTGCGACAACTGCGTGGTGTATTGCCCGCAGACCGCCGTATTCCGCGTGAAGAAAAACCAGGCCACCCTCGGGCGCTATGTGGATACCGACTACAACAAGTGCATCGGTTGCCATATTTGCGCGGATGTGTGCCCGACCGGGTACATCCAGATGGGCCTGGGTGAGTAATTGAAATGCTGAAGCTGATCGCGCTGCTGGCCACTTTCCTGATCTGTGCCTCTGCCGGCGCAACGGAAAGCTACGGCATGCCCAAGCTCGATATCGGGAAGGGCGGCCAGTGTGTTGCGCCGACTGAGTGGATGCGCGTGAACCACATGAAAGTGCTTTTCAAGCAGCGCAATGAAACCGTGCACCAGGGCATACGCGGGAGCAAATACAGTCTCAAGAACTGCGTCGAGTGCCATGCCAGTCTGCGCGACAACAGTGTGATCGGTCACCCCGACAGTTTCTGCGAAGGCTGCCACCGTTATGAGGCGGTTAAGATCGATTGTTTTGAATGCCACTCCAGCAAGCGAAGCACCGCTTTGGTTCAGGAGGAGTTCAAATGAACGGTACGGATGAACAGCGCAGACAATTCCTGAAAACATCGGTCGGGGCGGCGGCAGTCGCTATCGCGCCGGGAATGTTGCTGTTCGGTATGGCGCACGGGGATACCGAGCCGGTTTCGAGCAAAGTGCGCTGGGGCATGCTGATCGACACTGCGAACTGTGGAGACTGCGACAAATGCGTAAAGGCCTGCAACAAGGAAAACGGTTTGTCCGGCGGCTTGGGCCCGACCGACTCGCAATGGATACGCAAGGTCGAACTCAAGGACATGCGCAGCGGACGGACGCTTGCGTTGCCGATGATGTGCCAGCATTGCGCGGAGCCGCCCTGTGTGGATGTCTGCCCGACCGGCGCCTCTTTCAAGCGTGCCGACGGCATCGTGCTGGTGGACAAGCATCTGTGCATCGGCTGCCGCTACTGCATGATGGCCTGCCCATACAAGGCACGCTCCTTTGTGCACGAGCCGCTGCACGACCAGAAACCGGATGTACCCCGCGGCAGGGGCACCGTGGAAAGCTGCACGATGTGCGTGCAACGTGTCGATAATGGCAAGATACCCGCCTGCGCCGAGGCCTGCCCGAACAAGTCCATCCTGTTCGGCAATCTCAATGATCCGGAAAGCGAGATAGCCCAGAAAATCCGCACGGTTGCTTCCACCCAGATACGCGCCGATCTGGGTCTGGACACCGGCCTTCGTTACCAGGGAATATAAAAATAATGGCCAACCATTCTCCATTGCGATTCAGGACCAGACTCTATTACGCATTGCTTGCCGCCGGCGGTCTGGTCGCGCTGGTAGGGTTGTATGCGGCTCACATGATGGAGGAACACGGCCATATCATCACCGGGATGAATAACCAGATCGTCTGGGGTATGCCGCATGTGTTCGCGATATTCATGATTGTAACTGCTTCCGGGGTGCTGAACATCGCCTCCATCGGCTCTGTATTCGGCAAAGTCGTGTACAAGGGCCGCGCGCCGCTGGCCGGCATGCTTTCAATTGCGCTGTTAGCCGGGGGGCTGGCCGTGCTGATGCTGGACCTCGGCCGTCCGGACCGCATTATCGTTGCCGCAACCCATTTCAATCTGACCTCGGTATTTGCGTGGAACATAGTGCTGTACAGCGGTCTGTTCACTTTCGTCGCGATATATACTTGGACCTTGCTGGAGCGGCGCATGAATCGCTGGATCAAGCGGCCGGCCTCGTTGTGTTCACCTGGCGCATCATACTGACCACCGGCACCGGCCTGATCTTTGCTTTTCTCGTCGCGCGCCAGGCTTATGCTTCGGCAATATTGCCGCCGATGTTCCTTGTCATGTCCTTCACCTGGGGACTGGCAGTATTCCATGTAGTACAGTCGACGATGTACAAATGGAACAACATGACGCAAGAACCGGCAATACTGAATCGCATGAAGAATCTGCTTGGCATCTTCGTGCTCGGGACGCTTTATCTGGTCGCGGTTTACCACCTGAGCAATCTTTATTTCGCGAAGCAAACGGCCTTCGAGCATTTCATTCTGGTCAGCGGCGGTATCTATCCCTGGCTGTTCTGGGCCGGCTATGTCGTGCTGGGAAGCTTGCTGCCGTTGTTGCTGATATTTCACCCCAGCCTGGGCAAAACAAAATATGTCGTTCTCGCTTCGCTGATGGTCATTCTCGGCAGCTTTGTATTGCTCTATGTTTTCATCATCGGCGGCCAGGCTTTTCCGCTGGACATCTTCCCGGGCTATGAAGTCACCAGCAGCTTTTGGGATGGGCAGATCGGGCAGTATCAGCCTTCACGGTATGAATTCATGCTAGGCTTCGGCGGCTTGGCCATTGCCTTCCTGATTACCACCATTGGCGTCCACGCATTGAATTTCATGCCTCAAGACCAGCCGCACACTGCATAAGAGGGCAGCCGATTAACCTGCCATGAATCGGATGCTGATCTCAGCCGCGCACAAGTCCTCCGGAAAGACGATGGTCAGCATAGGTTTATGCGCAGCGTTGAAAAGCCGCGGGCACGTTGTCCAGCCATTCAAGAAAGGCCCCGATTACATCGATCCGATGTGGCTGGCGCAGGCTTCCGGGCGCCCCTGTCGCAACCTCGATCTGTACCTGATGGAACGCGACGAGATCGTCGCCACCTTCACCCGACACAGCAAGGAAGTCAATATTGTAGAAGGCAACAAGGGCCTGTATGACGGCCTTGCGCTGGATGGCAGCAACAGCAACGCCGCACTGGCAAAGTTGCTCGACCTGCCGGTGTTCCTGGTGATCGATGCGCGCGGCATGACGCGGGGGGTCGCACCGCTGATTCTCGGATATCAGGCATTCGACCGCGATATCGACATCGCCGGCGTCATTCTCAACAATCTTGGCGGCAGCCGGCATGAAGCCAAGCTGCGCAGCGTGATCGAGCACTACACGGATGTGCCTGTAGTCGGTGCGGTCCACCACGACGAACGTCTCAACATCGTCGAACGGCATCTCGGCCTGATGCCGAGCAACGAGTCGCATGTCGCGACGGCAAAAATCAAACAGATCGGCGATGCCATTGCGGAACAGGTCGATCTGGACAAGTTGCTTGCGCTGTCGCGGAAACCGCCCTTGAAATTTCCGCACAAGGCCAGCGTGACTCCGTTGCCATGCGGAGACAAGGTGCGCATAGCCATCGCGCGCGACCGCGCTTTTGGTTTCTATTACGCCGACGACCTGGATGCGCTGGAAGCGGCAGGTGTGCAACTGGTTCCGTTCGACACGTTGCGCGATGCCCGGTTGCCGGAAGCGGACGCGCTGTATATCGGCGGCGGCTTTCCGGAGACCTGTGCGGCCGAGCTGGAAGCGAATACATCATTGCGTGACGAGATCAAAGACGCTGTCGAGAATGGCATGCCGGCCTATGCCGAATGCGGCGGCCTGATGTATCTGTCGCGCGGTATCGACTATCAGGGCCGCACCTACCGGATGGTTGGAGCGATCCCCGGCGATGTGAAAATGCACGACAGACCGGTCGGGCGGGGCTACGTGCATCTCAGGGAAGAGCAGGAACATCCCTGGCCGCGCCCCGATGCGTTCATGGAAAATCCCTCTCCTCAATCCTCCCCCGCGAGCGGGGGAGGAAGCGAGCGTGAAAATCATCCTTTGATCTTCGCGCATGAATTCCATTATTCCAGTCTTGAGAATCTTCCGCCGGACTCCCGTTTCGCCTACCAGGTCGAGCGCGGTCACGGCATAGACGGAAGCAGGGACGGCCTTGTTCTGCACAATCTGCTGGCTTCCTATACCCACTTGCGCACCATCGGCAGCTGCTACTGGGCAACGCGCTTCGTCTCTTTCATTCGGCGGGAACGGGAACGGCAGCGTTCCGCTCCAGCTTCGTTCAATCAACATGCGTCATGACACAGCAACGTTATGAAGCGGCCATCGCGGCCATCGACCGGGTCAATGCGGAAGATCCGAACCGGGAAATTGCCGACAACAAGGAATACCTGAAGGAATTGCTCTATTCGCAGCGCATGTCCGGGATGCAGGAGCGCTATATTCCCGATGCATCGGAGGCGGTAAAAATCGCGGTGCGCGCCCAGCATATCCAGCGCTGGAGGATTCCGCGCAGCAGCGACCCGATGGACAAGCGGGGATATTTGCAATGGCGTACCGGGCTGTACAAGTTTCATGCGGAGGCGGCCGCGCGCACCATGCGGGATGCGGGTTATGACGACGGGATGATCGAGCGCGTAAGCAAAATCGTAAGCAAGAGGGGATTGAAGGTTAATCCCGAGACTCAGTTGATGGAAGACGTGGTCGATCTGGTTTTCATTGAACACTACCTGACCGGCTTCGTCGCGCAACACCCGGAGTACGACGAAGCGAAGTGGATACCGATCATCCGCAAGACCTGGCGGAAAATGTCATCGGACGCCCATGAGTTCGCGCTATCCGGCAAAATCAACCTGCCGGAAGCGCTGGTTCCCCTGATCCTGAAAGCGGTGCAGTAATCATGGACTATCTGCCGATCTTTGCCGATGTCCGCAACAAGCTGTGCCTGGTGGTCGGCGGCGGCGAGGTCGGCAAGCGCAAGGCCGGCGTGCTGCTTGAGGCCGGGGCGCAGGTGCGCCTGGTCGCGCCCCGGATCGATCCCGCGCTGCTGGAACAGCCGCGCGTCAAGGCGATCGCTGCCCGTTTTGAAGCGCAGCACCTGGACGGCATAATGCTGGCCATCGCGGCGACCAATGACCGCGGCGTCAACCGGCAAGTGTCGGAACTGGCGCAGGCGCGCAACATACCGGTGAACGTGGTGGACGATCCCGAGTTGTGCAGCTTCATCATGCCCGCGATACTCGACCGCTCTCCGCTGATGGTGGCTTTCTCCAGCGGCGGTGCGTCGCCAGTGCTGACCCGCATGATGCGCGGAAAGCTCGAAACCATGATCCCGCAGAACTACAGCAGCCTTGCCGGATTCGCGGAGCGCTACCGCGAACGGGTCAAGCAGCGCGTCACCAATCCGGCAAAGCGGCGCATCTTCTGGGAGAACGTGCTGGAAGGCGTGATCGCCGAGAAAGTGCTGAGCGGCGACGAAAGCAGCGCCGAGGCGATGCTGGCGCAGATGCTCGAGAGCGAGGACAACATCGTGCGCGGCGAAGTGTATCTGGTCGGCGCGGGGCCCGGCGATCCGGATCTGTTGACGTTCCGCGCGTTACGCCTGATGCAGAAGGCGGACGTGGTGGTTTATGACAATCTGGTGAGCAAACCGATCGTTGACATGACGCGACGCGATGCCGAGCGCATTTATGTGGGCAAGAAACGCAACGATCACACCTTGCGGCAGGAACAGATCAATGAACTGCTGGTCAGGCTGGCCAAGCAGGGATTGCGCGTATTGCGCCTCAAGGGCGGCGACCCGTTCATATTCGGGAGGGGAGGAGAGGAAATCGAGACCCTGGCTGCCGAAGGAATCCCGTTCCAGGTCGTTCCCGGCATCACCGCCGCGTCAGGTGTGTCCACCTATGCGGGGATTCCGCTGACGCACCGCGATCATGCGCAATCCTGCATATTCGTCACCGGCCACCTTAAGGACGGCACCATGAATCTCGACTGGGACGCGCTGGCCCGGCCGAAACAGACCATCGTGGTTTATATGGGACTGCACGGGCTGGCAACCCTTTGCACCGAACTCGTCGCGCACGGGCTGCCGGCCGATACGCCGGTCGCGATCGTGCAACAGGGCACCACGAAAAGCCAGCGCGTGGTTACCGGCACGCTGGCAACACTGCCCCAAAAGGCAGAGGCGGAGGGGTTGCACGCCCCGACCTTGATCATCGTCGGGGGTGTTGTCACGCTCAGGCAGAAATTGGCCTGGTTCCATCCAGAAAAACCTGAAGAATCAAAAAATGACAATCGTACTTTAACGACAAGTGAAGGGTGAGATGATGAACAAAATGTTGCTCAAAAATTTCCTTATGGCAGCGCTGCTGCTGTTCGGCATCAGCAATGCGATGGCCGATGATGTAAAATTGAAGCCGTTCGTGCTGGCATCAACAGGCACGGGCACGATCGCCGAGAAGGCCGGGCAGGCGAAAGCGGCCTTGGTTGCGGGTGGATTTACCGTGGTGGGAGACTATTCCCCCTATGCTGACGCCGAAATTCTGATAGTCACCAATGACGAGCTGAAGAAGAACGCCGCCGAATCCGAGCACGGCGGTTTCGGGGCGATACAAAGAGTGGCGATTACCAAAGTAAAGGACGAGGTTCAGGTGAGTTATACCAACCCTGTTTACATGGCGAATGCATACCGCATGAAGGACGACCTGAGTGATGTGTCCGCCAAACTGGCGTCCGCGCTGGGCGAGGTCAAGGAATTCGGTTCTGCCCAGGGCATGACTGCCAGCCAGTTGCGCAAATATCATTACATGTTCGGCATGGAATATTTCACCGAACCCAGTTTGTTGGCGGAATATCCGAGTTACGAAGAGGCTGTCAAGTCGGTGGATGCAAAACTGGGTTCGAACAAGAACAGTGTCACCAGGGTTTACCGCGTGGACATTCCCGGTAAACAGGAGACCGTGTTCGGTGTCGCGATGAAAGCAACATCGGATGCCGACAAATACATGGACGATCGCTTCATCATGAACGAGATCGATTTCCACGATGTCAGGTCCACCGCGCATCTGCCTTACGAGGTTTTGGTTTCGGGGAACAAGGTTTATGCGCAGTACGCGCGCTTCCGCATCGCGATCAACTTTCCCGATTTGAGCATGATGGGAAAAAACAGCTTCATGAACATCATGAAAACGCCGAACGCGATCCGTGATGTTCTGCAAAAAACAGTGCAACAATAGTCGATACACAGTTTTGAAATATTAATCAGGAGACTGCAATGGCAGAAAACGAAACCCTAGGCGATGCGAATCGCCGCAATTTTTTGATCAAGGCAACCGCTGCCGTGGGCGTGGCTGGCGCAGCGGTTGCGTGCTTGCCTTTTGTCGACAGCATGAATCCGAGCGCTGATGTGCTGGCAAGGGCCACGACCGAAGTGGATCTGTCCGGGATTCCGGAAGGCGGTATGCATACGGTCGCCTGGCAGGGCAAACCGATATTTATTCTTCATCGTACCGCTGAGGAGATCAAGGCGATGGAAGCCACCAATGGCGTGATAGATCCCGAGCCTGACAGCCAGCGGGTCCAGCGGCCGGAATGGCTGGTCGTGATCGGGATATGCACACACATGGGATGCGTGCCGAACAAGGATGAGGCCGGCTGGTTATGTCCCTGTCATGGCAGTGAATACGACGACAGCGGCCGGGTCGTGCGCGGGCCTGCGCCGAAAAATTTGTACTTGCCGCCCTACAAATTTGTTGCTGCGGACAAGATCGTCATCGGCTAGGCATAGGAGAAGACCATGAAAAGCAGACTCATCAACTGGATAGACCAGCGTTTTCCTCTTAGCAATTTCGTCAAACATGATCTGACCGAATATCCCACCCCGCGCAATCTCAGCTATTGGTGGAATTTCGGCTTTCTGGCCGGTTTCGTGCTGGTGCTTCAGGTCGCCACCGGGATCTTTCTGGCTATGCATTACAAGGCGGATGCCGCGCTGTCATTCGACTCCGTACAGCACATCATGCGCGACGTGAATTACGGCTGGCTGCTGCGATTCATGCATGCCACCGGCGCATCGGCCTTCTTTCTGGTGATTTATATCCATATGGCGCGCACCCTTTATTACGGCTCCTACCGCGCGCCGCGCGAACTGATGTGGTGGACCGGACAGGGATTGCTGCTGCTGTTGATGGCAACCGCATTCATGGGCTATCTGTTGCCGTGGGGCCAAATGTCCTACTGGGGCGCGACCGTGATCACCAATCTGTTCAAGGTCACCCCTTATTTCGGCGAACAAATCGTGGTCTGGCTGCGCGGTGATTACAGCGTGAGCGATGCAACCCTGACGCGTTTCTTCTCGCTGCACTATCTGATCCCCTTCCTGATCATCGGCGGGGTGGTAGTGCACCTGGTCGCACTGCACACCGTCAAAAGCAGCAATCCGAGCGGCATCGATCTGGCAGCCAAGGACAACATCCCGTTCCATCCCTATTTCACCAGCAAGGATTTTTATGGGCTGGGCGTGTTCCTGATCGTGTTTTGCATCTTCGTGTTCTTTTTCCCGAATAGTCTGATGGATCCGGCCAACTTCATTCCGGCCAATCCGATGCAAACACCGGCCGAAATCGTTCCTGAATGGTATTTCCTGCCGTTCTATGCGATCTTGCGCTCGGTACCCAACATGGTGGGTGGTGTGGTGGCGATGGGGCTGTCGGTAATCGTATTTGCCTTCATGCCATACCTGGACCGTTCGCGCATTCCCGGCGGGGCGCATTACCGTCCGTGGTATAGAGTGATGTTCTATGTGTTCGTGGCGGATATGCTGGTGCTGGGTTATGTCGGTGCTCACCCTGTGTCCGATCGGACCCTTCTGATGGGGCATGTTGCGACAATTATCTACTTTGGCCTGTTCGTGTTTCTTCCGTTTATGTCCAGGATGGAAGAAAAATGGCTGATCAAGCGGGGATTGCCGCCCGAGGTGGAAGCATTGGTTGCAGGAGAGGCCAGGAAAAAAAGTGACATTACGCCGCGCCGTCGCAGTGGAGATGCCAAATGAAAAAGTTCATCGTTTTATTGATTTTGTGCTGTTCCGCTTCGCAGGCATGGGCCGAAGAAACAACGCTGCAGAATATCAAGGTGGACACCGATCGGCCATCAATCGAGCGCGGTATGGACGACCTGATGAGCGCTTGCCATACCTGCCACACGCTGAAATACATCACGTATCTCGATCTGCTCAAATTGGGCATAGACAGGAAAAAAATTGATGCCATGCGCGGTGACCAACCGCTGGACAGCCCGCTTACCAGCCTGATGTCCGACCAAATTGCCGAGCAGACATTTGGAAAGGTTCCCCCGGACCTGAGTTTGATGACCCATGCACGCGAGGGTGGGGCAAGCTATGTGTATTCCTACCTGCTGGGTTATTACAACACGCCGGACGGGGTGACACACAACAGTATATTCCCCGCAACTCATATGCCCGATCCGCTTGGAATGAGCACGGCGACCGATCCTGCACAGAAGGAACAGATCAGGAAAACGGCGCATGACATCGTGTCATTTCTCTACTGGGCGGCCGACCCGCACGAGCAGGAGCGGCACCGGCTGGGATATTACGTGATCGGCTACCTGGTGTTTCTGACGCTGCTGCTTTACTTTGTGAAGAAACAGATCTGGTCCCGTCTGAAATAGCGTATGCAACCGGAGTGCGGCGCTATTTCGGCCCATGAGCAGCGCAATTTGGAATGGAATTTTTTCAGGCATTGAGATCCAAAAGCACAAATGATGAGAAGCATAATCTTACCGGGCAGTTTCATTCTGGCACTGGTTTCCTGTTCTGCGCTGGCATCGCCTGCGCAGGTGGGGGGGGACATCAGCTACAGGGATGATGTTTTCCCCATCCTGCATGACTATTGTCTGGGTTGCCACCAGCCGGGAGGCACAGGCTATGAAAAAAGCGGGTTGGATATGAGCACCTTTCAGAGCCTGATGAAGGGCAGCAAGTTCGGTTCGGTGATCAAGCCCGGAGACAGCTTTACCAGCATAATCATTCAGGTGATCGAGGGCCGTGTCCATGAATCGGTCAAGATGCCATTGGGGATGAGCAGCGGCCTGGCAAGGGACAAGATCGAGATATTGAAGCAGTGGGTCGACCAGGGCGCCAAGGATAATTGAAACGGCGGTTTCGGGATCACGGCAGAAAGGAGACAACATGTCTGCAGAGTTAATTGAAGCAGTCAGAGCGGGTGACATGGCTTCGGTGCGCAGGCTGCTGGCCGAAGGAGCGGATGTCAATTCGCGCGACAGCGAGGGTGCCACCCTGCTGATGCTGGCTTCCCACGCCGGCAACCTAGCCATGGTTCTGGCATTGATCGGAGCCGGGGCGCAAGTCAACGCATGCGACGAACGCGGCTGGACTCCCCTGATGAAGGCCGCGTACAACGCCGATCTGGACCGCGGCTTTGCAGATGTGGTGCAGGCCCTCATCGATGCCGGTGCGAACGTGGAAATGCCCATCGGTTACGGTATCCGTCCCTTGATGCTGGCGGCAGGCTATGGTGAAACCGCGGTGGTCGAGACGCTGCTGAACGCGGGTGCCGATGTCCTGGCGCGCAACGAGGGGGGGCTGACCGCACTCATGATGGTCAAGCAGAAACACTACGTCGATGTGATCAATCTGTTGCATGAGGCTGAAAGGGAAGCGGGGGTAGGGGAAGGCAGTTGTTCCAGCAAAAACGAACCGGGGTCGAAAGTGGTGACATTTCTCAAGCCTTCCGATAAATCCAGACCGGCCCGTTGATCGGGCCCGGTTTGCGTCAAACACAGAAAGACAGGCATGCCCTACTTCGTTTACAAGATATTTGAAAAACCGATCCGTCGCCTGGAAAAGGTGGAGCAGCACGACGCATTTCGGGATGCGTCCAACCGTGCCAAGCAACTGCGCGGCGAACAGCACGGGGACCAGGGATATACGATCAAGGTGATCTTTGCCGAAACGGAATTGCACGCAGAGGATCTGCTCAACCAAATACGCGAAGCCGTTCCAAATCCACAGGATGATTAAGCTCGGGCAATGGATGAATCAGCCTATCGCCATGCGCTGACGACATCGATCCCGCGTGATTGCCCGTTCGAAAAAACCATACTGACCCGTTGCGCGGCTTGTTCGATGGCCGAAAAGCATAACATCGCCGAGCGTGAAGTCGTTGCCTGCAATAGCGCGGAAGCACACCAGCGTTGCACCGACTTGCGTGATCTGCTGCGACACAACTTCACCTTTGCGCTGGGCAGGGCGCATATCGACGGACCGCTGCCGCATGCAAAGGAGATGCGCATGCAATGCGGCGGTCTTAGGGCGCTGCAATTCACGCTGGATGGGGATGCCGAAGTGCATGATGTCGCCGCGCTGCTGGAGGGCGCGCGGCAACGCTACGGCAACCTCGCAGAATTGCCATTTTCGCTGATCGTTCAGCGAGCCAACGATTTTTACAAGCGCAGATAGCTTGTTAACAAGGGCAGCGAATTTCTGCCCGACACTGGAGCAACATATCGTCATGTCAGCGCAACCCACGGAAATCAAGCTGCACCAGCAATCCCGCATACTGGAAATCACTTTCGGAGATGGGGAATGTTTTCAACTCCCCTGTGAATTCCTGCGGGTCTATTCACCATCGGCGGAGGTCAGCGGCCATGGACCGGGACAGGAAGTATTGCAAACCGGCAAAAGGAACGTGGGAATCACCGAGTTGGTCCCGGTCGGCAGTTACGCCGTTCAGATCAATTTCGACGACGGACATGACACGGGGCTCTACACCTGGGAATACCTGCACAAATTGGGAAAAAATCAGGCTGCATTATGGCGGGACTATCTTGACCGTCTGGCCGCCGCAGGAGCAAGCCGCGAACCGGCCCAAAAGCAATAGCCGGAAAAATACCCGATAAAAACAGTCAACATAGTTTAAAATAAGCGCCTAAGTCTTTTATCTGAACCAGGAGCAAGTGATGAGTTTTAACGAAACAGATGTGCAAAATGCATTGAAGAATTTGGTCGACCCGAATACGCACAGGGATTTTGTCAGTGGAAAATCCGTCAAGAATATCAAGATCCGCGGCAGCGATGTATCGCTGGATATCCTGCTCGGCTATCCGGCGAAGAGCGTGTGGGAAGAACTGCGCGCGATGATCGAAGCTCATCTCAGATCTGCCTTGCCGGGTGCCGGCAAGGTCAGCGTCAACGTGTCCAGCAAGGTCGTGCCCCACGCGGTGCAGCGCGGCGTGAAGCTGGTGGAAGGCGTCAAGAACATCATCGCGGTGGCGAGCGGCAAGGGCGGCGTCGGAAAATCAACCACAGCCGTGAACCTGGCGCTGGCGCTGGCTGCCGAGGGCGCGCGCGTCGGGGTACTGGATGCCGATATCTACGGCCCCTCGCAACCCACCATGCTGGGCATTTCCGGCCAACCCAAGTCGGTTGACGGAAAATCCCTGGAGCCGATGACCAACCACGGCCTGCAGGCGATGTCCATCGGCTTCATGATCGACGGCGAGGATACGCCCATGGTGTGGCGCGGCCCGATGGTGACTCAGGCCCTTGACCAGCTGTTGCACCAGACGCGCTGGGACAACCTGGATTATCTGGTGGTGGACCTGCCGCCCGGCACCGGCGACATCCAGCTGACCCTGGCACAGAAGGTGCCCGTTACCGGCGCGGTGATCGTCACCACTCCCCAGGACATCGCGCTGATGGACGCGCGCAAGGGGCTGAAGATGTTCGAGAAGGTCGGCATCAAGATCATCGGCATCGTCGAGAACATGAGCACGCACATCTGCTCGAAATGCGGGCATGAGGAACATATCTTCGGCGCGGGCGGCGGCGAAAAGATGTGCGCCGATTACAAGGTGGAATTCCTGGGCGGTCTGCCGCTCGACATTCGCATCCGCGAGCAGGCTGATTCGGGAAATCCGACCGTTGCCGCCGATCCGGATGGAAAGATCGCCCGGACATACAAGCAAATCGCGCGCCGCATTGCGGTCAAGATCGCGGACATGGCACAGGACCACAGTGCGGCGTTCCCGAAGATCGTGGTTCAGAATACCTGAAGCTAGCGCTGCATCCTGGATCTGAACGTCGAAACTGCTGGAGCGCTTTGCTTGCTTTTGGCAGTTTCGGGCAGTGCCACGCTTTTGATCACACCGTGTTCGGAAAGCAGCACATAGCGTTTGTTGACTTCCTTGAGCACGACACCGGGAAGCACTTCCGAATTGACCCGCACCGATTGTGCCGGTTTGCCGTTGGCCGCCAGAATCGCAACACTCTCTTCCGGTTTGCTTGCGACGACCACGCCTTTCAACTGGAAGTTGCTGGCAACGACCGCATTTGCATGACCGCCCAGCAGGCTTGCCGCCGCATCCAGGTTCGGGCCGGCCTGGGCGATCTGCGGCGGGGCCGCGACCGGGCGCGGGGGCGGGCTGAACAATTGCATCGCCCAATACGCGGCCGACACGCACAGCGCGATGAACAGTGCAAAACTTGTGATCAGTGGCAGGCGCTTCATTGTTTTCCTTCCGTCTCCCCAACCCTCTCCCGCAAGCGGGTGAGGGGGCAATCGAATCGCTGCGCGATTTTTACATTACCGTACCAGCTGGTTGATCTCGATAATCGGCATCAGCACGGCCAGCACGATCAACAATACCACCACGCCCATTGCCAATATCAGGGCCGGTTCAAGCAAACTGGCCATGGTCATCGCACGGCGCTCCAGGTCCTGTTCCTGGGCTGTGGCGGCGCGCTCCAGCATCGCCGGCAATTCCCCGGTTACTTCGCCGGCGCGGATCATGTGTATCAACAGGGCCGGGAAATGCTTGTGCGCCGACAATGCGCGCGCCAGGCCGACGCCTTCGCGCACGCTGTTGGTGGCTTCCTCGACCTGCTCGCGCATCGCGACATTGGTGAGCGTGTCGCGGCTGGTTTGCAGGGCGCGCAATATCGGCACACCTGAACCGGTGGTGATCGCCAGCGTGCTGGCAAAGCGCGAAGTGTTGAGACTGCGCTCGAATCTTCCGTACAGCGGCGCATTCAGCAGCCAGGTATGCCAGCGCATTTTGATTTCTGGATTTTTCAACGCACGATGCCAGGCAAACGCCAGCGCGACCACTGCCAGCAATACGATCCATCCATACAGGCGCACGAAATCAGAAACGCCCAGCATCACCGTGGTCAGGAACGGCAATTTCTGTTTGGTATTGGCGAACACCGACACGATCTGCGGCACCACATAGGTCAGCAAAAAAATCACGATCAGAAATGCCACCACGGTGACGATCGCAGGATAGGTGAAGGCAAGCTTGACCTTTTGCACCAGCGCATTGCGGCGTTCGATGTAGTCGGATAGCCGCGTCAGCACATGAGCCAATTGGCCGATCTGCTCCCCGGATGCGACCAGCGCGCGGTAGATGTCGGCGAAATCGCGCGGATGGCGCGCCAGCGCATCGGACAGCGACGCCCCGGCTATCACTTCGGAGCGTATCGAGGCGATCAGATCGCGCACATAAGTGCGTTCGGCCTGCTCCAGCAATGCAGACAACGCCTGTTCAAGCGGCAGGCTAGCTTCGAGCAGGCTTGCAAGTTGGCGGGTGAACAGCGCCAGTTCGATCGTGGAAAGGTGGTCGCCGAATGCGCTGCGTTTGGCCTTTCCTGCCGAGTCGAGCTGCGCCTCGATCGTGACGACCGTGATCGGCACCAGACCCTGGGCGCGCAGGTCTGAGCGCGCGGCACGCGGACTGTCGGCGTTGACGATGCCTTTTTTGCTGGCGCCTGCCGCGTCGACCGCTTCATAGCTGAATGCCGGCATGTCGTGTCCCTGACCCCTTAGTCTTTCGTGACGCGCAGCAACTCAGCCTGCGTCGTCGTACCGTCTGCCAGCCAGCGCTCGCCGTCCTCGCGCATGGTGCGCATCCCGTTTTGCTGGGCGGTGACGCGGATCTCGGCCTCGGATGCGCGGTTATGGATCTGCGCGCGGATCTGTTCGGTGGTCAGCAACAACTCATACACGCCGACGCGGCCCTGATAGCCGGTATGGCCGCAGCGATCGCAGCCGACCTCATGCCAGAATTGGCCGTCATACCGCTTGCAGTGCTCGCACAGTTTGCGCACCAGGCGCTGCGCGACCACGCCGAGCAGCGACGACGACAATAGGAACGGTTCGATGCCCATGTCGAGCAGGCGGGTGACCGCCGCGGCGGAATCATTCGTATGCAGTGTCGCCAGCACCAGGTGGCCGGTCAATGAAGCCTGGACCGCGATCTGCGCGGTTTCCAGATCGCGGATCTCGCCGATCATGATGATGTCCGGATCCTGTCGCAGGATCGCGCGCAATGCCTTGGCAAAGGTCATGTCGATGCGTGGGTTGACTTGGGTCTGGCCGATGCCGTTCAGCTCGTATTCGATCGGGTCTTCGACTGTCAGGATATTGGTGGCGGTCGCATTCAGCCGCGACAGCGCGGCGTACAGCGTGGTGGTCTTGCCCGAACCGGTCGGGCCGGTGACCAGCACGATGCCGTGCGGCTGGGCGATGAGCTTGTCGAACTGCGCCAGCACTTCCGGACTCATGCCCAGATTCTGCAAGTCGAGCCGGCCGGCTTCCTTGTCGAGCAGGCGCAGCACCGCGCGTTCGCCGTGGCCGGTCGGCAGCGTGGATACCCGCACATCGACCGGCTTGCCGCCGACGCGTAGCGTGATGCGTCCGTCCTGTGGCAGGCGCTTCTCGGCGATGTCCAGTTGCGCCATGATCTTGATGCGCGAGATCAACGAGGCATGGATCGCCTTCTTCGGCCTCACCACGTCGCGCAGGCTACCGTCGATGCGAAAGCGCACCACCGAGATCTGCTCGAACGGTTCGATATGAATATCCGATGCGCCTTCGCGCAAGGCCTGGGTCAGCAGCGCATTGATCATGCGGATCACCGGCGCGTCATCGGCGGATTCCAGCAGGTCTTCGATCGCCGGCATGTCCAGCATCAGCTTGTTCAGGTCGAGATCGGATTCGTATTCGTCGATGACCTGTGCTGCGTCGCCGCCCGAACCGGCATAGGCCTTGGCGATGGCTGCCTCCAGCTCGGCTCTGGGCATCGATTTCAGCCTCACGGTTCCGAAACAGCGGCTGACCTCGGCGATCGAACCGGGTGCGGTCGCGTCGGATATCCAGACTTCGACAGGGCCATCCGCCGCTGCGGTGCGCCGCGCCAGCAATGAGAAATCGCGGGCGTATGCGTAGGGGAGCAGGCGGGAATCCGTCACAGGGTTGCTCATCGCGAAATGCTATCGCGGCGCGGCTGCGGGAGGCAGTTGTGCAGCCGGTTTTTGCGGGAGATCATTTGGCGTGTCCGCGGGAGCGGAAGGTTCGGCCTGTTTGACCCGGGTCTGTGTTTGATTGACCAGCGGTCCGCCCACCATGCGGCCATCCTGCAGCGGCGGCAACACGGCCGTGCCCATGTTCGGCAGCAAGTCGGTGTTCGGCAGCAAAGTGGCCTTTCCCGGTTGTCCGGTGACTTCCGCATTGCGGATGTAGTCGTAGCGATCCCCGGACAGGCTCACGCTTTGTTCGTTGTCGCGTATGATGGTCGGGCGCAGGAACACCATCAAATCGGTTTTGACATGGCTGCGGGTCTTGTACCGGAACAAGCCGCCGATGATCGGGATATCGCCCAGGCCGGGTACTTTCTCGACACTGTCCTGCAGGTTGTCATCGATCAAGCCGCCCAGCACGATGATCTGTCCGTCGTTCACCAGCACGTTGGTATCGATCGAGCGCTTGCTGGTGATCAGCCCGGCCGGATTGGTCGAGTCGGTAACAGCAGACGTTTCCTGATGGATCATCAACTTTACCGTGCCGCCTTCCGATATCTGCGGCTTCACCTGCAGCGTCAAGCCGATATCCTGGCGTTCGATCGTCTGGAAGGGACTGACGCCGGCACTGGTGGACGAAGCGGCAGTCGTGTACTGGCCGGTGATGAACGGCACGTTGGAGCCGACGATGATCTTGGCTTCTTCGTTGTCTAGCGTGATCAGGTTGGGCATCGACAGGATATTCGCGCTGGTGTCCGTTTCGAGTGCATGGGCCAATGCGCCGAGTCCGGTGCTGTTGAAGAGGCCGAGCGTCAGGCCGTTGCCCAGCGGCAGTATGGTGCCGGCGGCATGTGCGGCAGCCTGACTGACCAGGTTGTCGCCCCCGGTGTTAAATCCGGTTATGGCGCCGACTCGGGCACTGCTGTTGCTATTCCCCGACAATCCTGCCCATTGGACGCCAAATTCGGCCGCCTTGTTGGCATCCACCTCGACGATCAGCGATTCGATATAAACCTGGGCGCGGCGCGCATCGAGCTTGTCGATCACGGTGCGCAAGTCGCGGTAGACAGAATCGCTGGCCGTGATGATCAGCGTATTGGTGGTCGGGTCGGCCTGGATGAATCCGGCGGATCCGCCGCTCGACAGCGATCCCTGTGCGGGAGAGCGCGAGGAAAACGATGATGGCGATGACAGGCCGGACGTAGATGAGGAGCCTGATGGCGACGCTGAATTGGACAACGACGATGAGCCGGATAGCGTGGATGAGCTTGCCTGGCTGATCGATGAACTGTCCGACGACACCACCGCCCGCAGGGTTTGCGCCAGCTTGGTCGCCTCGGCATTTTTCAGATACACCACGTGCACGTTGCCCGGCTGCGCGGTCGGCTGGTCCAGCTTTTCGATCAGCTGCTTGGCCAGATCGGCGCGGGCTTCCGAAGGCGCGCGCACGACGACCGAGTTGGTGCGCGGATAAGCCAGCACCGTCACGGCATTCGCCCCGGGAGCTCCGCTGTTCTCCAGCAGCCGGTTGACCATCACGGCAATATCGGTGGCGACCGCATAACGGACAGGCACCACATCAAGGCCGCTGTCCGGCGGGCCATCCAGCGCAGCGATAATCCTGCCCAGGCGCAACAGGTTGTCGGCATAGTCGGTGATGACCAGCGTGTTGTTGTTCGGGTTGGCGTTGATGGTGTTGTTGGGGGAGATCAGCGGGCGCAACACCGGCACCAGATTGGCGGCGGATTCGAAATTCAGGCGAAACACCTGCGTCGCGATCTGGTCGCCGCGCACTCTGCTGCCGGCGTTACTTTGAAGCGGGCCCGCCTGCAGCTTTGCGTCGGCTTCCGGGACCACTTTGCTGTAGCCGCTGCCGCTGACGATCGTGTAGCCGCGCAGGCGCAACACCGAGCCCAGCAACTGCAATGCCTGGGCCTTGGTAAGCGGCTTTTCGGATACCAGGGTGAGCGTGCCCTTGACCCGCGGGTCGATGATGAAGGTGGTATTGGTGTAATCGCCGACTGCGGCGATCACGGATTCGATATCGGCGTCGACGAAATTGAGCGTGCCCTTGTTCGAGCTGCTGTCGCTGTTCGCCCCGTTGTCCCCGGTTGCCGTCGCCGCATCTTTAGCGGCAGGGATCTGGGCGGTGCCGGAGGCGCTGTTGACTGCGGTTTGCGCGGGAGCGGGGATTTCATCCGTGTCGTGTTCCCGTGCTTGCGCCTGCTGCATGGTCGCTGCCGCCAACAGCAGGATCATTGCAGCTCCGCGGTACCGCCAACCCTGTGTCCGCAGTGAAGCAGCCGTTGTTCCGATCATTTGCAATTTATGTGCTTTCATTTGAACTCTAGCGCAATAACGTCCGTGCCGCCCACCTGGCGGCGCTGTCCCAGCAAATTCAGAAAATTCGCCAGCCTCTGTTCCTGACCTGCTTCTGCCTGCGCTGTCCCGGAAAACTGCAGGCTTCCGTTGGTGTAGCTGCCGGTTCCGCCCAGCAGCATCGGACCGTTGATCGTAATGAGTTTCACATCGGCCTGTGTTCCGTGCCAGTCCAGCGCCAGAACATAGCTGCCCAGCGGCTTGACCGGGGAAAGCCGCGACCCGATATCATCCATTTCAAGTTGCATCTTGCCGACCATCCCGAGTGTCCCGTTCCGCAGGGTCAATTCCAGCGGCTGCCATGATAAGCGCATCTGTCCGGACGGCTGTATCGTATTCAGCGGCGCGCCCAGCGCAGCCAGCCGTTCTGCGGATAATAAAATTGCTCCCGGACCGACTGTCCATTGATGCCAGTTTCCGGCAATGGTGACTGGCTGTGAAAGTGCGGCATCATTTTCCAGTTCGGCATCAACCACGCCCAGCAATACCATGGGCGAAAGCCGCCACGAGAAGCGTCCGGGCAACAGCGGCGTCAGCGGATCGCTGCTGCTGGCTGCGCCGCCCAGGAAAGCCGAACCGCGCCACAATGTGCCATGCGCATCACCGAGCGTCAAGCGGCCGCCGGTTTGCTTTTCCACCATAGGTGTTATCCAGTTCGCCGGAAAAAACATCAGCATGGTAAGCGCGATGCTGAATGTCCCTGCCAGCAGCCATATTACGGGACGACCCATGAACGATCCAGAATCTTTGGGGTTTGCATCAATCCGTCCCCGGTTGGCGCAGCGTGATCGTCGCATTGACCATGTCCGGTTGCGGCAGTGTAACGATCTCGGCATCGGTCACCGTGAGCCGCGAGTTCTTTTGCATGTCGTCCAGCAATGAGAGCGTGTTCGCGAAGGAAACCGCGCTGAGTTGCACCTTGGCAAGATCGCCGTTCACCAGCACGTTTTGCGCCTTCAGGCCGTTGCGCGCAAGCGCTGCTTCGACGCTTTCCCCGGACAACGGGACGGGTTGCGCAGACGGTGCCAGGGAAAGCTGCGCGGCCTGGTTCGACAATGCGCGGATCTGCGCCACTTGCTGGCGCAACACGGGCAAATCTTTGCTCAATTGTTGGCGACCGGAAAGGGCGGGATCGATCAGCACGGCATAGGCCAGTCCGAATGCAACGAGCAGCGCTGCCACCGTGAGCATGGTCTGCTCGCGCGCATCGCGCGACGACCAGAAGTCGGAGAACGCCAGGCTGTAACGGTTGAACAGGTCGGCAAGATTCATTTCGCACTCCTGATTTGCCAGACGACCGCGCCAGATTGTCCGCTTGTCGCATCGGGTGTCACCAGGGAAAGGGACAGGTTGCGCTTGGCCAGTGCCGCCTGCATTTGTTTTACCGGAACTTCGCCGCCTGCTTTCAGGCGCACGAACAGGCTGCGGTCGTGATAATCGATCGCGGCGATCGCGGTGGATTTTCCAGCAACTGCAGCGGCGCCCGCCCAGGCCTCGCCAAAGGCGGCCGTAAGCGCCGTAAAATCATCCGGTGCGGCCTGCCCCGAATTGTGCCTGGCGATCGCGATCTTCTGCTGCATCTGCGCGACGGGATCGAGGATCACGGACTCATTCGGGTAAGCCGACTTGTAGATCTGGACCAGGGCAGCGCGCAGTGAACGTGCTTCGCCTTTCATCTGCCACCAGCCGATATTCAATGCAGCGGCATTGATGAGCAGCACCGCAACGGCCAGTGCCAGCGGCCAGCGCCACGGGCGCCAGTTCGTTTTTTGGCCTGTTGCCTTGCCCAGACCCTTCATCAGGTCAAGCGTCGCGGAATTCGCACCGGCAATCCAGCGCGTCCAGTTGTCGGCAGACACGCTGATGCGCCTGCCCAGCCCGGCAGATTCGTTGACTGTTTCCTGATAGGCGCGCACCCATGGTTGCGGAACGTACAGCGTGATCGGCGCTTGCGGAACCACCGCCAGCAATGTCTGGATCACTTCCTGGACCGCAGATGCATTCTGTTCGGGCCCTTCGCCCTTGTCCAGCACCGGCGTGATCGCCAGCCCGATGCCGTCCTGTCCCGACAGGCGCAACGTCATGTCGATAACGGCATGCTGGCCTGGATCATTCCGGTTATCGATGGCAGCGGTCACGCCGCCCGGCTGATCGGTTTGGCAGGGCAGGCACAATTGCGCCGGCACGACCGTGGTATGGCGGGCGCCGAACCCGACCAGCGCGGAGGTAACCGTGTCGAGCCAAGCGCGCTGCGCCACCGCGATGGATCGCAAGCCATCGGATGATGCGCCTGCAACGATCACGCAATCCGCGGGATCGCACAGCAATTGTTCCTCGACCAGGTTGGGCAAGGCGGCTTTCAGCTTGGCCGCCGAAAGCGGCGGCACCTTCAGTCGCAACAGGCTGGCATCGCTGGCGGCCAACAATACCGCCACTTGCTGTGCCTTTGCCGCCGGATCAGCCAATGCCGGAAATGGCATCGCACCCTGGCGCTCGATCGCGCCGCCATTCGATACAAGTGCGAACGGACAGGCCAGGGCAAGCCAGTCGGGCACGCTGTCGGCAACGGCTCTGGAAGGCAAGCGGATATAGAGTGTGCTCAAGTTTTCTCGCTATTTGGCTTAATATTCCCGAATCCAGACCAGGCTGGTATTGATACCATTGCGTTGGATTAACGCCTGGACTTCAGACTCGGCGCGTTTCATCCGTACTTTACCATTGACCAGGAAGTAATTGGTCGCAACCGACACGTTTGCCACGGTCAGATGATTTCCATTCAACAGCAACATGAAATCGCCCGGATTGCGAAATGTCGCGGTATTGCGGCTGGCCACCAGCGCGGTTGCATCTGAAAGCGAAAGGGAGCTGATGGCTGCCAACACCTCGGCGGGGGCGGTATTGACATTGACCAGGGTGGCAACAGGCAGAAAGATCACAAGATCCCTTATCTTGGCGAGCATCTCCGGTGTGAAGCCAGACACCGCGAGCAGATCATCCACCTGGGTAAGATTCATCGGCAACGGGCCGGTCTGGTTTGCGGTGTTCGCATCGTTTGCGACGGGTATCTGTTGTGCGGTCGCCATCACGTTTGCAGTTGTCTGCGCCAGTGCCGGATTGATGCCTGCGTCATTGAGCAGCTTTGCGAAAGCGGCGACCTCGACGGGATTGATGGTCCCGTTGGGACACAGGTTGGTCAGGTTATAGCGTGCCTGTGCATCGGTGATGCCGCCAGAAAGGGTTGCGTCGGCCGCATCGGTGACGGACTGGCCGTCATCGACATATTGATCGAGCCGCGTTTCCGCGAGCGGCGTGGCCCACGGCTCGTCCAGCGTATCTACGCTCGAATACTTGGCGTCCTCGCGCAGGATCAGGCTGGCCCAATCGAGCGCGCCGCGCAGGATCCATTGCTTTTGCAGCTGCAGGCGCTGGTTTTCGATCGAGCGCACCTGCACCTGTTGCTGCCAGAACAGGCTGGCGACGATGGTGATCGCCAGCGTCGTCAGCAGCAGTGCGATGATCACCGCGACACCGCGCTGCCGGTTCGGCAGGGCATGTCGGGTTTTCACACCGCCCCCAGCAGGAATATCTTCAGCATGCCATTGTCGCGCCCGCGCAGCTGCAGCGTGACCTCCAGGCCGGTAGGCACCGGCTGGGGCGCGGCTGGCCCGCCGGTTGTTGTCACAGTACCGACATTCGTCTGCCAGCTGCCATTCATCCACACCCTCATTGTCATCGCAGCCACATCCGTTTGCAGCACCACCGGCTGGCTCGTGTCCGTATCGTTGGCGGCGCTCTGCCAGAACGCATCCAGTTCGCGCAAATCCCGTGTCGCAGGCGATTCACGGCGGGACAGCAAACCGCCATTGACGCGATAGCTGACGACCTGCAGGCGTGAAGGCTGGTTATCGGCATATACCGTGCGCACTAGGGTGATCTGTCCCGGTCCGACCGCGATCGGAATCCTGCCGGACATAACCGAGGGGCTGGTGAGGTGCGCGCAATCGCTCTGCAACTGGGCAAAGGTAAGCTGCATTCCGCGTGTCTGATCGAGATCGCTGGCCAGCGCGATACGCGCCCGCACGATGCTGTCCAGCCCGCGCCAGCCGAGCACTGCAACGAAGCCGAGCACGCTGATGGCGACCAGTAGTTCGACCAGGGTCAGTCCCCGTTGAGATGCGGCTCGCCGTTTACGCATTGGGTACCACCTGGTTCAGCTTGATGATCCGCCTGTCGGGGTTTTCCGCGTCGAATACGCTTACTTCAACGCGGCGGAAGTAGGGGTTGGGTGTGGTGTACACATTCTCTTCGCATATCAGGCGCAATTCGCCCTGGTTGCAATCGAATCGGCTCTCGCCCAGTGCCGGCCATTCATGCGCCAGGCGGATCTGCGACAGCTGGTTTTCGGCGGACCAGGTCGCCATCATCGCGGCGCGCAAGTCGGCACTGTTTTGTGTCAGGCTGCCGACCGCGCGCAGGCTGGCGCCGAGTGCCGTTCCGATGATGACCAGTGCGACGAGTACTTCGAGAAGGGTGAAACCGGCGCTGCCACGATTGGGCCTGCGCACGGTCAATGGATGATCGTGGCGCATTTCACTCCACCGCGAAATGTCCGATCCCGTCGGCGCGGATTGAGACTTGCACATCGTCAACAGCAAGTGTCAGGACAAATGGAATGCCGACCGGTTCGCGGCCGAAGATGATGCGCAGGGGAACAGTCGGATCTGCCGAAGGCGGGCTGATCGTGACGGTCACCGGCGAGCGTTTGAATTTCCGCTCGCGCAATAGCTCATCCTGTTGCAGGGGTTGCCATTTGTTGTCCGTGAATAGCAGGAAACGGTAACTGTCCGCACCGGCCTCGAACGCGATCGGGTGGTCGCGCACGATCGCCTCATCGCGTGCCGATTGCAGCAACAGCGCGATCCGCTGCGCATCGTTTTGCAATATCTGGCGCTCGCTCGGCATGGCATTGAATGAAACCGCACCGAGCGTGATGCCGATGATCACCATCACCACCAGCAGCTCGAGCAACGTGAACCCTTGCGGCCGTTGCCGGAAGTTCTGGCTCCGACGGGCGCGATCTGGCCCTTGTGAATCGTGCGGAATTACAATTCCCACGAGCCGATATCGGCATCGTTGCCGACACCTCCCGGCTGGCCGTCCGCGCCCAACGAGAACACGTCGATTTCACCGTGGATGCCGGGGGACAGATACTGATACGGATTGCCCCACGGGTCCTTGGGCAGTTTCTCGATGTAGCCGCCGGTTTTCCAGCCATCGGCGGCAGGGCCTGTGGTCGGTTTGACCACCAGTGCCTGCAAACCCTGCTCGGTGGTCGGATAACGCTGATTATCCAGCTTGTACAGTTTGAGCGCCTGCATGATCGTCGCGATGTCCTGCTTGGCGGCGATGATGCGTGCATCATCGGTGCGCCCCATCAATTTGGGAACAATCAATGCGGCCATGATGCCCATGATGACGACCACCACCATGATTTCGATCAGGGTAAATCCTCGCGAGCGCGCTGCGCCGGGACGGTGATACGAAGCGACAAGATTGTTTTGCATGAGTAGGGGATTCTTAAGTAAAGTGAATACGGCGCTAGTATAAATCCGAAGGCGGCTTTATGTACCAACATTGATCGGGCTGGAATTTCAACCCGACAATGGATATTGCCGCAGATCGATGCCTAACGGACAGGGGCGGACTGTTCATTGTAATTGACTATTCATTGTAAATCCGGCCAACGGTATTATAATGAGTGCAGTTAGACACGAATCGCAAAACTTGGTTCATGTCCTGTGTCATTTCAAGTGCGGCATCGCCGCACTTTGTATTTTGTATTTTTGAAAAGAATATATGCCCGTTATCACCTTGCCTGATGGTTCGCAGCGCAGCTTTGCGCAGCCAGTGACAGTCGCTGATGTTGCGCTCGGTATCGGCTTCGGCTTGGCGCGTGCCGCATTGGCCGGCAAAGTGGATGGGCGGCTCGTGGACACGTCGTATCTGATCGAGAAGGATGCGGCGCTGGCCATCATCACCGACAAGGATGCCGAAGGACTGGAGATCATTCGCCATTCCACCGCCCATTTGCTGGCTTATGCGGTGAAGGAACTGTTTCCAGACGCGCAGGTGACCATCGGACCGGTGATCGAAAACGGCTTCTACTATGATTTTTCCTTTCACCGCCCATTCACGCCCGAAGACCTGGCTGCAATCGAAAAGCGCATGGTTGAACTGGCCAAACGGGACATCCCGGTGACGCGCAAGGTATTGCCGCGTGACGAAGCGGTGGACTACTTCAAGGGCATCAACGAGCATTACAAGGCGGAGATCATCGCCTCCATACCTGCCGATCAGGACGTGTCGCTGTATACCGAGGGCGATTTCACCGATCTGTGCCGCGGCCCCCATATGCCGTCGACCGGCAAACTGAAAGCGTTCAAGTTGATGAAGCTGGCCGGCGCCTACTGGCGCGGTGACTCTAAGAACGAGATGCTGCAGCGCATCTACGGCACGGCCTGGGCGAAGAAGGAAGAACTGGATGCCTATCTGCATCAGCTGGAGGAAGCGGAGAAGCGCGACCACCGCAAGTTGGGCAAGCAACTGGAACTGTTCCACATGCAGGATTCATCGCCCGGCATGGTGTTCTGGCATCCCAAGGGATGGACGCTGTGGCAGGAAGTCGAGCAGTACATGCGCCGCAAGTTCATCGAGCATGGCTATCAGGAAGTGCGCACGCCGACCATCATGGACAGGACCCTGTGGGAGAAATCCGGGCACTGGGAAAACTATCACGACAACATGTTCACCACCGCGTCGGAGAATCGCGACTACGCGGTGAAGCCGATGAATTGCCCGGGGCATGTGCAGATTTTCAATCATGGCCTGCATAGCTATCGCGACCTGCCGCTGCGCTTGGCCGAGTTCGGTTCCTGCCACCGCAACGAGACTTCCGGTTCTCTGCACGGCTTGATGCGGGTGCGCGGCTTCACCCAGGACGATGCGCATATCTTCTGCACCGAGGAGCAGGTGCAGTCCGAAGTGTCGCAATTCATCGTGATGCTGAACGAGGTATACCGGGATTTTGGTTTCGACGAGGTGCTGGTCAAGCTGTCCACCCGCCCGGACAAGAGGGTAGGTTCGGACGAGACCTGGGACAAGGCCGAGGCCGGCCTGGCGTCAGCCCTGAAACAAAACAGTCTCGCTTATGACGTCCAACCGGGCGAGGGGGCATTTTATGGCCCCAAGGTCGAATTCACGCTGAAGGACAGTCTGGGCCGGCTGTGGCAGTGCGGCACGATACAGCTGGATTTCAACTTGCCGGTGCGTTTGGGCGCCGAGTTCGTGGATGAGGACAACAGCCGCAAGCCGCCTGTGATGCTGCATCGCGCCATACTCGGGTCGATGGAGCGCTTCATTGGGATCCTGATCGAGCATCATGCCGGTGCATTTCCGTTGTGGCTGTCCCCGGTCCAGCTGGTTCTGATGAATATTTCACAGGCGCAGGAGGCATACGTCAGCCAGGTTGCGCACAAATTGCGCGCTGCAGGACTGCGTATCAAACTGGATTTGCGTAATGAGAAGATTACCTATAAAATACGCGAACATAGCTTGCAGAAATTGCCTTATCAGCTGATTGTCGGCGACAAGGAAGTGGAAGCGAGTTTGGTGGCCGTGCGAACCCGCAGTGGTGAAGATCTCGGGCAAATGACGTTGGAGGCCTTTCTTCAGCGTTTGCAAACCGAGATTAAGACCGGGTAGCGCGGCTTAGTATTGTTCAAGTGGAGATATTGCAATAGCACAAGATAAATCGCAGCGCATGAATGAGATGATTACCGCACCACAGGTGCGGCTCATTGGTGTGGAGAAGGAACCCCTGGGGATCGTGACCATTACGGAAGCATTGCGTATGGCCGATGAAGCAGAACTGGATTTGGTGGAGATTTCGCCGTTAGCCGATCCGCCCGTGTGTCGTATCATGGACATCGGCAAATTCAAATATGCCGAAAGCAAGAAACTGCATGAAGCCAAACTCAAGCAGAAGCAGATACAGATCAAGGAAATCAAGTTTCGTCCCAATACTGACGAAGGCGATTACAACATCAAGCTGCGCAACTTGATCAAGTTTCTGGAGGATGGCGACAAGACCAAAGTCACGCTGCGCTTCCGCGGACGTGAGATGGCCCACCAGGAGATCGGCATGCGTCTGATCGAGCGCGTCAGAGCGGATTTGTCGGAGCACGGTGTGGTGGAACAGTTTCCGAAAATGGAAGGCCGGCAGATGGTGATGGTGCTGGCGCCAAAGCCGGGCAAGAAAGCAGGCTGAGCAAGGCAAGGCCGGCAACAATGAATATATAGTTGACTCGACAGCAAAGGGACGGTCGGGTTGATGCAGCAAATAGTCCCGATAACAAGTGGTGTACGGGTATCAAGCTTTTCCACAGGAAAACACCTGCCATCACAACTTAAAGGAAGAATCATGCCCAAGATGAAAACCAAAAGCGGGGCGGCCAAGCGTTTCAAGGTCCGTGCCGGGGGTAGTGTCAAGCGCTCGCAAGCGTTCAAGCGTCATATCCTGACCAAGAAGACCACCAAGAACAAGCGCCAGTTACGCGGCACTGCAGAAGTTCATGCAACCAACAAAGCATCGGTTCACGCCATGATGCCTTACGCATAAGGAGCAGACCATGCCAAGAGTAAAACGCGGAGTAGTAGCGCGCGCAAGCCATAAGAAGGTTCTGGAACTGGCCAAGGGTTACCGCGGCCGCCGCAAGAACGTCTACCGTATCGCCAAGCAGGCGGTGATGAAGGCCGGGCAATATGCCTATCGCGATCGCCGCCAGAGGAAACGTCAGTTCCGCACCCTGTGGATCGCGCGTATCAATGCTGCGGCACGCGAGCAGGGCATGACATACAGCGTATTCATGAACGGGTTGAAGAAAGCGTCGATCCAGGTCGATCGCAAGGTTTTGTCGGACATTGCCGTGTTCGACAAACCGGCGTTCTCACAATTTGTGGTGCAGGCCAAGGCCGGCCTCGGCGTTTAAGCACGATCGCTGAAATAAAAAGGAGGCTTACTGCCTCCTTTTTTGTTTCTGGTGTCTCTTTGAAATATTGGTGACTGATTATTCTGGTGTTAGGGATGGAAGAACCACAACAAATTCTCGACCAGGCGTTGCAGCAGTTTGCGCTGATCAGCGACGAGGCCGAATTGGAGCAGGTCAAGGCGCGCTATCTGGGCAAGGAGGGCAGCCTGACGTTATTGCTGAAGGGACTGGGCAAGCTTTCGGCGGAAGAACGTCCCGCCGCAGGCGCGCGCATCAACCAGGTCAAACAGGCTATCGAAGCAGCATTGCAGCAGCGCCGCGATGCGCTTCAGCAAAATAGGCTGGCACAAAAGCTGGCGGCAGAATCGCTGGATGTGACGCTGCCGGGGCGCGGCATGGGCACCGGCGGCCTGCATCCGGTCACGCGCACGCTGGAGCGCATCGAAGAGCTGTTTCACTCGCTCGGTTTCGCGACAGCATCGGGCCCCGAGATTGAACGCGATTTCTACAACTTCACCGCGCTGAACATCCCGGAGAATCATCCGGCGCGCGCGATGCACGATACCTTTTACATTGACCCGCAGCACGTATTGCGCACCCATACTTCACCGGTGCAGGTACGCTACATGGAAGGTCATCAACCTCCCTTGAAGATCATTTCCTCGGGCCGTGTGTACCGGGTCGATTCCGACGCCACGCATTCCCCGATGTTCCACCAGGTGGAAGGCCTGTGGGTTGATGAACACATCAGCTTCGCCAATCTCAAGGGCGTGGTCCAGGATTTCCTGCAGCACTTCTTCGAGCAAGACGATTTGAAAGTGCGCTTCCGCCCGTCATTCTTCCCTTTTACCGAGCCGTCTGCCGAGATGGACATGAGCTGGAAAGGCGGCTGGCTGGAGATCGGCGGTTGCGGCATGGTGCACCCCAATGTGCTGAAACACGTCAACATCGACAGCGAGAAATATCTGGGGTTCGCGTTCGGTCTGGGCGTCGAGCGCCTTGCGATGTTGCGCTACGGCGTGAACGACCTGCGGCTGTTTTACGAGAGCGATCTGCGCTTCCTCAAGCAATTCAACTGATATGGACACCTCAATAAATCTACTGTGCAGTCCGATTGCATTGTCGCGTGCTCGCCCAATCCTCGCCTACCTATCAGGTATGTCTCGTCATTCGCTGTGCCGCTCCTTGCACTCGAACTCGCTCGTAACGATTTCTAGAGGTGTCCGGTGAAATTCTCTGAGAATTGGTTGAGAACCTGGGTCAACCCGGACCTGTCCAGCGAGGCGTTGGGCCATGTGCTGACCATGGCAGGCCTGGAAGTCGAGGCGCTGGAGCCGGTCGCGCCCGCATTCAGCAATGTGGTGGTGACCGAAGTGCTGGAAGTGACTAGGCATCCCAACGCCGACCGCCTGAATGTCTGCCGGGTGAATGTCGGCGAGGCGGTTCCGTTGAATATTGTGTGCGGCGCGGCGAATGTCGCCGTCGGCGTGAAAGTGCCGTGCGCGCGCATCGGTGCGGTGCTGCCGGGCAATTTTGTGATCAAGCAGGCCAAGGTGCGCAACGTCGAGTCGTTCGGCATGCTGTGCTCGCAAAAGGAGCTCGGCCTGGCTGCCGAGAGCGATGGCCTGTGGTTGTTGCCGGGCGACGCGCCGGTGGGGAAACCGCTGCGCGAGTATCTGGAGCTGGACGACCATCTGTTTACCCTGAAGCTGACGCCGAATCGCAGCGATTGTTCAGGCATGGTCGGTATCGCACGTGAAGTCTCCGCACTGACCGGCAGCGAGCTCAAGCCGCTGGATATCCGCACGCAGCCAGCCACCCTGTCCGGACAATTGCCGGTCAGCGTCGCGGATGCCGCTGGCTGCCCGTTATATTGCGGGCGCATGGTGCGCGGGGTGAATGCCGCCGCCGTCACGCCAACCTGGATTTTGCGCCGTCTGGAGCGCAGCGGCCTGCGCGGAATCAGCGCGGTGGTGGACATCACCAACTACGTGATGCTGGAGATGGGGCAGCCCATGCATGCCTTCGACGTTGCAAAACTGTCGGGCGGGATCACGGTACGCAGGGCGCGCAAGGGCGAATCGCTGACCCTGCTCAATGAACAGAACGCCGAGCTGGATGACGAAGTGCTGGTCATCGCCGACGATGCGAGGGTACTGGCCCTGGCCGGCATCATGGGCGGGCAGGGCAGCGGCGTGGAAACAGCCACCCGGGATGTGTTCCTGGAAAGTGCTTTTTTTCATCCCGATGCGATCGCCGGCAGGGCGCGCCGTTTCGGGCTGGCGACCGACTCCTCGTTCCGCTTCGAGCGCGGGGTGGATTTTGGCGCCACCCGCCAGGCGCTTGAACGCGCCACTCAATTGCTGCTGGAAATCTGCGGCGGCCATGCCGGCGAAATTAGCGAAGTGCGCGGCCAGTTGCCTGCGCGTCCCGCCATTGCGCTGCGCCGTTCGCGTGTCGCACGGCTGCTCGGCATCGCGCTGGACAACGAACAGATCGCAACACTGTTAAAGCGCCTGCAGTTCGATTTTACCGCGAACGGCGACGATTTTTGGGTGACACCGCCGAGTTTCCGCTTTGACCTGTCCATCGAGGCCGATCTGATTGAAGAACTGGCAAGGCTGCACGGCTATGACAACATACCCGCGCTTGCGCCGCAGGCAGCCCTGACCATATTGCCCTGCAGTGAGCTGCAACGCCCGCTGGCACATATCCAGAGGTTGCTGGTGGCGCGCGAATATCAGGAGATCGTCAGTTACGCCTTTCTGGAAGCCCAGGTCGAGCGCGAGCTATGCGGTAACGAGCGTCCTGTCGCGCTGCAAAACCCGATCGCCAGCAATCTCGCGGTGATGCGCAGCAGCCTGATCGGCGGATTGGTCGGGGCATTGCGTTTCAACCTGAACCGCAGGCAACCCCGCGTCCGGCTGTTCGAAGTTGGCGCATGTTTTGCCAAGGCGGACGATGGCTACGTCCAGACCCAGCGTTTATCCGGCCTGTGCTGCGGTGCGGCGCAATCCGAACAATGGGGTGTGGCTGCCAGGACGGTGGATTTCTTCGATGTGAAAGCAGACGTTGAAGCATTGTTCGCACCTCGGGTATTGCGCTTTGTCGCTGCAGCCCACCCGGCGCTTCATCCGGGGCGCTCCGCGCAGATTTATTGCGGCGAGCAGATGGTCGGATGGTTGGGCGAATTGCATCCGCAATGGCAGCAACGATACGACATCCCGCAGGCCTGCATATGGTTCGAGCTCGAACTCGGCGCGCTGGCGCGGACGCCGGTTCCGGTGATGGGCGAGATCGGCAAATTCTTGCCGGTGCGCCGCGATCTGGCGGTCGTGGTTGACGATGGAGTCGCGGCACGGACCTTGCTTGATGCGATGCAAAACCAGTCCGCACCCTATGTGACCGAGCTTGCACTGTTCGATGTGTATCGCGGCAAAGGCGTCGAACAAGGCAAAAAAAGCCTTGCATTCCGTGTGTTATTACAAGATACTCAGAAGACACTCTCGGAGTCTGAAATTGATCCAAGCATCGCGCAACTGGTGGAAGTGCTGCAAAAAAACGGTGCGCAGTTGCGAATGTAGTCTGTATTTGAACAGTTCCCCGTAATAGGGAATAGGGATGGAATAAGGGAGAAATATGACAACGACATTAACCAAAGCCGAACTGGCCGATCAGCTGTTCGCAAAAGTGGGCCTTAACAAGCGTGAAGCCAAGGATATGGTGGAAGCCTTTTTTGAGGAAATCCGTTTGCAACTGGAGCAGGGCCAGAGCGTAAAGCTATCCGGTTTCGGCAATTTTCAATTGCGCGACAAACCACAGCGTCCCGGACGCAATCCCAAGACCGGCGAAGAAATACCCATTACCGCGCGCCGTGTCGTGACCTTTCATCCCAGCCAGAAATTGAAGACCATGGTGGAAAAGTCCTATCATGGAAAACCACAAGCCTAACGCCGAACTTCCCCCGATTCCCGCAAAGCGCTACTTCACCATCGGTGAAGTCAGCGAGTTGTGCGGGGTCAAGGCACATGTGCTGCGCTACTGGGAGCAGGAATTCACCCAGCTCAATCCGGTCAAGCGCAGCGGGAACCGTCGCTATTATCAACACCATGAAGTGATGCTAATACGGCAGATCCGCGATCTGTTGTACGGGCAGGGTTTCACGATCAGCGGCGCACGCAACCTGCTTGACCACCAGAATCAGGCAGATCATCGGCCTGCGGCGAAAACACCGGCATTGAATATCGACGCACTGCGCCATGAAATCAAGGAAGTCATTTCCCTGCTTGGGGCATAAAGCAAACAGCCCGGGTTGCTTTTCCTTCTTCACTTCTCCGCAAACTGGTTTCCCATTTAAGCTTTGTTCAATTCTTTGTCCTGGATGCTACGTCCTGACAGGGGACGTTCGCAGGGGCTCTTTGTAACTTACTGTTGTTGTTGATAAACAGCGACTTGCAATGCTTGCCAACTTTTCGATTCAATTGCACCCAATCCCATTTGCATCGCATCAAACGTCTGCTGGTCATAGTACCCTGATAAGGTTCACGTGGTTTTTTCTGCAAATCTACCTTTGCCGTTAAATTGCCATGGAACTATTTAAGCATTTACTTATCTCATCGATTGTTAGCGAAAGCTATCTCACGTTTCACCTCCCTGAGCGTGAAGTCTTAACATCCCCCTTTTGTTAAGGGGGCCTCTAATAATTAATTTTCTGCATGCGAGAACCGATGCATGAGTAAAATTTTTACAACTACAAATATTGGCAATATTTTGGGGCAACTTTGCTCGTTTTCCTCTGGTTTCCAAGGTAATTCATCTGCTTTACGCGATTGCAGGCACAACTATCCTGTCACGTCTGGCCAACTGCACCAGGCGCATCATGTTGTATACCAGATTCATCATTCCGATTTTGACCTTCGCACGCAGCAGCCCAATCGTGCGCACCCAGTGTCCGCCCATCTGCGCCTGCGCACCAAAGACGTGTTCCACACGTGATCTGACCTTGGACTTTTCGTGGTTGGCGGCCTTTTGTTCTTCGCTAAGCGGATGACCGCGACTTCCTTTCTCGCAAATTCGACTGGTGATGCCTTGTTGCGCCAAATCGGCTTCACGATCTTCTGAGCGGTATGCGCTGTCAGCATAGACGGGGCGTTTGTCGCCATTGGCATCCGCTTCTTTGTCCAGCAAGTTGTCAATGGCTTGACTGTCATGCACCGCCGCATCCGTGACGGCGTAGCTCTGGATCAGTTTGTGTGCTTGATCAGCGTTGATATGGTTCTTGTAGCCGTAGTGGGTTTCGTTGTTCTTCTTGGTCCAGCGTGCTTCTGTGTCTTTCTGTGACAACTTGCTTTCATTTTCCTCTTTGCCCCATTCAATGGGTATCGCACCGTCCTTGATGAGCGCGTTTTCTTCTCGTGTGTTGCGTTGTCTGGGCACTTCGACGAAGGTGGCATCGATCATTTGTCCCGCACGCGCAACATAGCCGCGTTGCGCCAGTTGCTCATGAAATCGGTTGAATAGCTCTTCCATCAGTTTCTGTTCTTTCAGTCGCTCACGAAACAGCCAGACAGTTTTGGCATCTGGCACTTTGTCTTCCAGTTGCAGTCCCAGAAAGCGCATGAAGGAGAGGCGATCCCGGATTTGGTATTCGATGCGGTTGTCCGATAGATTGTGCAGCTGTTGCAGCACCAGTATCTTGAACATCAGCACAACGTCTATCGGCTTCGCTCCCGCGTTGCTCTTGCGCGCTTTGTCATGAATTCGGTTCAAGTCAGTACGGAAGGCTTCCCAGTCGATATGCGCATTCAACCCAACCAGTGGGTCGCCCATCTTGGTCAGTTTGCCGGTCCGTTCGGTAACATCAAAAAAACCAGGTTGCCTTTTATGTTTCATCCTGCACGCTCATACCTTAAAATGGCTTCTACATATAACGCGACACCCAACCAGTTCGTGTACCGTTGTCAACAAGATCAGGCCAATTAAATGCGTCACATGAAGTTAGACATCGATAAACTGACTGAAGATGAGTTGATCGATTTGAACAATCGAATCGTCGCACGGCTCAAATTCATACAGCAGTTTCGCGCCCACTCTAGAATGCTCGAGTTTAGCATCGGCGACCGTGTTTCATTCCAACCAGAAGGTCATCCTGAACTGACGGGGATGTTGACTCGTTATAACAAAAAGACAGTCACTGTTATTACCGACAGCGGACAGCAATGGAATGTTGCGCCCAGCTTTTTACGTAAGACAGATGCAACATTCACTTCCACTGCGAATTCCACTAACATCCTCCATCTGACAAAAAGCTGATTTCGTCAGCAATTTTTAGAAGTGCCCTTAAGACATTTTGCCCCTGCTCCGTAAGGTTCAGGGGCATTTTTTTGTCGGCTGGGGTTGGGTACTTGCTGGTCTTGCGGCAACCATTTTTTAGTGTTTCTTGCTGCGACAGCTTTCGATAAGCATCTCGGGATACTGTGCAGGTCCGTTGATCAAGATAAAGTTGCAAGTTTCGCCAGTTCAAGGATTTGTGGAGGAACTGAAAGTCGCTAAGTCCACAGGCCATTTTCTGGGTAATTAGTAAATTAGCCTACTTTAATGTTGCATCCCGAACTATCTAGTACTAAAATAGTCCTAGTTACGTGAGGTGGCAGATGCTACGTTTAAGCAAGTTCGCGGATTATGGTACCCAGGTGATGGTGTATATGGCCAGGGACGGTGCCGTGCATAGCGCCAGCGAGGTCGCGGCGGGGTTGGGTATCGCGATTCCCACGGTGAGCAAGATATTGAAGATGCTGGTGCGCGAGAATCTTGTGGCTTCTTCGCTCGGTGCCAAGGGCGGCTACATGCTGGCGCGCGACCCCGGCGAGATCACGATTGCCGAGATCATCAATGCGATGGATGGCCCGATCTCGATCACAGAATGCAGCAGTACCACCACTTCTTGCGAGCGCGAGTCGACCTGCTCGACCCGCAGCAACTGGCAGGGGATCAATCACATCATTCACGACGCGCTCAACAAGGTGAATCTTGCCGAGATGATCGCGCCCAAGCCGCAGGTTGTCGACGTCAGCAGGATACGTGCACGCGGAGCGTTTGTTTGAATTTTTTATCGGAGACACAAATGGGCATTACATTGACTGAATCGGCAGCAAAACATATACGCGACCAGATCGCCCATAGCGGCAGCGGTATCGGGCTGCGCCTGGGCGTGAAGAAATCCGGATGCAGCGGCTTTGCCTATACCATGGATATCGCGCAGCAAGTGCAGGACGATGACACTGTTTTCGAGGCCTTTGGCGCAAAGGTGCTGGTCGATGCGGAGAGCCTGCCTTTCCTCCAAGGCACCGAGCTTGCATACGTAAAGGAGGGATTGGGACATGTCTTCAAGTTCAACAATCCCAATGTCAAGAATCAATGCGGCTGCGGCGAGAGCTTTGCGGTCTGAAGTATTGCGGTCGGGGGATCAATCATGAGCACGGCATTGCACAATCTAGTCAATCAGCCATACAAGCACGGCTTTGTCACCGACATCGAATCCGAGGTCGTTCCCAAGGGGCTGAGCGAGGATGTGATCCGGCTGATCTCGGCCAAGAAGAACGAGCCGGAATGGCTGCTCGAATTCCGCCTGAGTGCATATCGGCACTGGCTGACCATGATAGAGCCAGAATGGGCGAACGTGAGTTACCCGAAGATCGATTTTCAGGACATCATCTATTTTTCCCAGCCCAAGCCGAAGAAGAAGCTCGCGAGCATGGACGAAGTCGACCCGGAATTGCGGCGCACTTTCGAAAAGCTCGGCGTGCCGTTGCATGAACAAAAGCTGATGTCCGGGGTGGCGGTCGACGTGATCTTCGACAGCGTGTCGGTGACTACTACCTACAAGGCCAAGCTGGCCGCGGTCGGGATCATCTTCTGTTCGTTTTCCGAAGCGGTGCATGAGCATCCGGAACTGGTGAAACAGTATCTGGGCAGCGTCGTGCCGAGCGGCGACAACTTCTATGCCGCGCTCAACTCGGCGGTGTTCACCGACGGTTCTTTCTGTTTTATCCCGAAGGGAGTCAAGTGCCCGATGGACCTGTCCACCTATTTCAGGATCAACACCGAAGGCTCCGGGCAGTTCGAGCGCACCCTGATCATTGCCGAGGAAGGGGCTTCGGTGTGCTATCTGGAAGGCTGCACCGCCCCTCAGTTCGACACCAACCAGTTGCATGCGGCGGTGGTCGAGCTGATCGCGCTGGACAATGCCGACATCAAGTATTCGACGGTGCAGAACTGGTACGCGGGCGACGAGAACGGCAAGGGCGGTATCTACAATTTCGTCACCAAGCGCGGCCTGTGCAAGGGCGTCAATTCGAAGATCTCCTGGACACAGGTCGAGACCGGTTCGGCAATCACCTGGAAGTATCCGAGCTGCGTGCTGCTGGGCGACAACTCCACCGGCGAATTCTATTCCGTCGCGCTGACCAATCATCTGCAACAGGCTGACACTGGCACCAAGATGATCCACGTCGGCAAGAACACGCGCAGCAAGATCATTTCGAAGGGCATCTCGGCAGGACGTTCGAGCAACTGTTACCGCGGGCAGGTAAAAATCGGCAGCCGCGCGACCGGAGCCAGGAATTATTCGCAGTGCGACTCGATGCTGCTCGGCGACCGTTGCGCGGCGAGCACCTTCCCGACCATAGATGTGCAGAACACCACGGCGACGATCGAGCACGAGGCGTCGACGTCGAAGATCGGCGAAGACCAGATGTTCTTCTTTGCGCAGCGCGGCATCGGTTCGGAAGAGGCGATTTCGATGATCATCAACGGCTTTTGCAAGGATGTGTTCGTGCATCTGCCGGTGGAATTTGCGGTCGAGGCAACCAAGTTACTCGGCCTGAAACTTGAAGGGAGCGTAGGGTGATCAACAAGGGAAGCAAAGTGTTGCTGGAAGTGAAAAACCTCAAGGCGGAAGTCGGCGGGATCGAGATACTGAAAGGTGTCGATCTCACGGTGCGCGCCGGCGAAGTGCATGCCATCATGGGAATCAACGGCTCGGGCAAGAGCACCTTCTCCAAGGTGCTGGCCGGCCATCCCGACTATGCGGTAACGGGTGGCAGCGCGATGTTCGAGGGCAATGACCTGTTTTCACTCGAGCCCGAAGAGCGCGCCAGGGCGGGACTGTTCTTGGCGTTCCAGTATCCGGTCGAAATACCCGGGGTGTCGAACAGCGCGCTGTTGCGCCTTGCCTACAATACGCTGCAAACCGAACGCGGGCTGGAAGAACTCGACCCGCTCGAATTCGACGACCTGATCCAGGAAAAGATCAAGGTTGTGGAGATGGACCCCAGCTTTCTCGCCCGCAGCGTGAACGAGGGGTTTTCCGGCGGCGAAAAGAAGCGCAACGAAATACTGCAAATGGCCGTGCTCGAGCCCAAACTGGCGATCCTGGACGAGACCGATTCCGGGCTCGACATCGACGCGCTGCGCATCGTTGCAAAAGGAGTGAACACGCTGCTCACACCCGGCAATGCCGTGGTGATGGTGACGCACTACCAGCGCCTGTTGAATTACGTCGTGCCGGATTACGTGCATGTGATGGACGGCGGGCGCATCGTCAGGACCGGCGGCAAGGAACTCGCGCTGGAGTTGGAGGCGCGCGGCTACGACTGGCTCAGGGCGGCAGCGTGACCATGACTGCAAAACCCGCCAGCAAAGAACAATGCTTCGAGCAGTTGCTGCTCGGCAAGGCCGTCCAGTCGGAAGGCTGGCTGGCGCCGATCCGCGACCAGGCAGGTGCTCGTGCCCGGGTCCTGAACTTTCCCACGGCAAAACAGGACGACTGGCGTCTCACCGATCTGTCTGCGCTGTTCCAGCACGATTTTCGTCCGGTCGAATCCTATGCGTCCGTGATGTTGGCCGACATAGATCACCTGCTTGTCCCGGGTTCGATACGCCTGGTCTTCGTCGACGGATGCCATGTGCCAGCACTTTCCGACCTGAAGCAGGTGGGCGCCGGCGTGACCGTTTCTTCGCTGCTTGAGCGCTATGGTGACAAGCAAGTCAAGGCCAATTTTGCCCGGCATGCGCCTTTCGACCAGGATGCCTTTGCTGCATTGAACACCCGTTTTTTCGAGGACGGCGCTTTTGTTCATGTGACGGGTGAAGCGGCCGCCCCGATCCATATCCTGAACGTTGCTACCAGGCGGGATACTTCTTCGGCGATCTACCCGAGATGTCTGGTGGTGATGGCGGCCAATAGCCGCGCAACCGTTATTGAAGACTATGCGGGACTAAACGGCGGCATCAATTTAACCAATGCGGTGACCGAGGTTGTGCTGAATGACCATGCGCAGCTCCGGCATGTGCGCGTGCAGCGAGAGGAAAGGAGCGCTTTCCATATCGGGAACTGCTCGGTCGACGCGGCCAAGGGCAGCGTCTATTCCTCGACTGCACTTGCGTTCGGCGCGCTCGTCTCGCGTCATGAACTGCATGTCACGCTAAGAGGCGAGGGTGCCGAGGCTACGCTGAACGGACTGGCCCTGATCGGCGGTCGCCAGATCGCCGACACGCATACCCGAATCGACCATGCGACACCGCGTTGCAAGAGCAACCAGTTGCACAAATGCATCGCCGACGGTGCTGCGCATGCGATCTTCAGCGGCAAGATCATGGTCTGCAAGGGCGCGTCGGGGACCGACTCCGCGCAAAGCAGCCGCAACCTGCTGCTGTCCGGCAAGGCGCACATCGACACCCAGCCGCAGCTAGAGATATTCAACGACGACGTGAGCTGCAAGCACGGCGCAACGATAGGCCAGATCGATGCCGACGCGCTGTTCTTCCTGAAGAGCCGCGGACTGACCGAGGAGCGGGCCAGGAATCTGCTCACCCATGCTTTCGCGGCCGAGATCATCGACAAGATCCCGGTGCCGTCCCTGGTCGAGTCGCTGGGCAGGACGATCCTCGACCGCATGAACGGGGAGCACACGGGCGGGGTAACGAAATGAAGATGGAACACATGGCTGTAGTGGGAACCAAAGGCGTGATCGATCAAGCCACAGTAGACAAGATCAGGGCCGACTTTCCGATACTCAAGCTGCAGGTTGCCGGAAAGCCGCTGGTCTACCTGGATAATGCCGCGAGCAGCCAGATGCCGCAGCAGGTCATCGACCGCATCGTGCGCTACCAGAAGCAAGAGCACTCCAACATCCACCGCGCGGTGCATTACCTGAGCGAACTGGCCACAAAGGAATACGAGGAGGCGCGCGTCAAGGTGCAACATTTCCTGAACGCAAGGGAATCGCGCGAGATCATCTTCACGCGAGGCACCACGGAGGCCATCAACCTGGTGATGCACGGCTACGGCCGTGCGTTCATCGGCAAGGGCGACGAGATCATCCTGTCCGGCCTGGAACACCATGCGAACATCGTTCCGTGGCAGATGCTGGCAGAGGAGAAGGGCGCGGTGATACGCGTGATTCCGATGAACGGTAGAGGCGAATTGCTGATCGACGAGTTCAAGGCGCTGTTCAACGACAAGACCCGCTTCCTCGGGCTGACGCACGTGTCGAACGCGCTCGGCACGGTGAATCCGGTCAAGGAAATGGTTGCCTATGCGCACAAACACGGCGTGCCGGTGCTGCTCGACGGCGCACAGGCTGTGCCCCACCATGCCATCGACGTGCAGGACCTCGATTGCGACTTTTATGCGTTCTCCGGGCACAAGATGTGCGGACCGACCGGTATCGGCGCGCTGTATGGCAAGGCGCATCTGCTGGAGAAGATGCAGCCCTACCAGGGTGGCGGCGACATGATCCTGTCGGTGACCTTCGCAAAGACCACCTACAACGTGATCCCGGCAAAATTCGAGGCGGGTACGCCGCCGATCATGGCGGCCATCGTTCTGGGCGCGGCGATCGATTATCTGAATGGGATCGGGCTGGCCAATATCGAGGCCTACGAGCATGAGCTGATCGAGTATGCGACGCAGCGCGTTTCGGCGATCCCCGGTGTACGCATCATCGGCACGGCAGCGAAAAAGGCAGCGGTAATATCGTTCGAGATCGAGAGCGTCCATCCGCACGACGTCGGCACGATACTCAACGCCGACGGCATCGCCATCCGCACCGGCCACCATTGTGCCCAGCCGGTTATGGACCACTTCCATGTGCCCGCGACCGCGCGCGCTTCATTCGCGTTCTACAACACCATGGAAGAGATCGACAAGCTGGCCGACAGCATCCGCAAGGTGCAGGAGATGTTCGCATGAGCGATATGAAACAGCTCTATCAGGAAGTCATCCTCGACCACAACCGCAAGCCGAGGAACTGGGGCGCGCTCGCGGATGCGAACCGCCATGCCGACGGCCACAACCCGCTGTGCGGAGACCACATCAAGCTGTCCTTAAACGTGCAGGACGACAAGATCGAGAGCATCGCATTCGAAGGCCACGGTTGCGCGATCTGCAAGGCGTCTTCCTCGATGATGACGAGCGCGGTAAAGGGCAAGACCGTGCAGGAAGCGGAGATGATGGTCGATGAATTCCGCGGCATGACGACCGGCACGCTCGATCCGGAAAACCAGCCCAACCATCTGGGCAAGCTGAAGGTATTCGCCGGCGTCAAGAATCTGCCGTCGCGGGTCAAGTGCGCGATCCTGCCCTGGCATACGCTGCATGCCGCGCTGAATGCTGAACAATCAACTTCAACCGAAGGCGAAGCCGATCCGGTGCCCGACCATGCCTAAAATCGCCGACATCGAAGACACCCCGAACCCGAACGCGGTCAAGTTCATTCTGAAGGAAAGGCTGACCTGGGGTACCGCCCAGTCGTTTGACAGCGCCGAGTCGGCAACGGCCGATCCGCTTGCCCGCGCATTGTTTGCGATCCCCCATGTCACCAATGTGTTTTACATGGACAAATGGATCACCGTCACCCAGGACGGCGGGGCCGACTGGCCGACGCTGGTGCGCGAGATCGCGATGCCGATCAGGGAGGCGGAAGCCGCCGAAAAGCCCGAACACGAAGCAGTCTCGAGTTTCGATGATGACGATCCCAGACTCGCCGCGATCCGGAAATTGCTGGACGAGCAGGTCAGGCCGGCGCTGGTCTCGGACGGCGGCGACCTGCAGATCGTCGGCCTGGACGGGAACGTGCTGTCGATACGCTATTTCGGCGCATGCGGAAGCTGTCCGAGCTCGCTTGCCGGCACGCTTTCCGCGATCGGCAACCTGGCAAGAACCATAGAGCCCGATATCGAAGTGGCAGTGGTATGAGCGAATGGGTGGACGTTGCCCGCGCGGATCAAATCACCGCCGGGAACCCTGTACACGTTGAAATTGACGGCACCGGAATCGCTGTTTTCAAACTGGACGATGGTTTCCATGCGATCGAGGATGTCTGCACCCACGACGGCGGCAAGCTTACCGGCGGCTGCGTGGAAAACGACGTGATCGTCTGCCCGCGGCATGGGGCCCGATTTTCAATCAGGACAGGGGAAGCGCTGTCTGCACCGGCCTACGAGCCGACGGCAACATTTCCGGTCAGGATCGAACACGGCATGGTTCAGGTCAGGGACGATCGCTGGGATTAGCTTTTGCAATGGCTTTCGGTCAACATTCCGCAGCATGTTCCCTGTGGCAAGCATGATAATGGCCGATATCAATTTGGCGAGAAAATTCCCGACGGGATTCCATGCCCTCAGCGAGAATGATTTGTCATTAGTGGTGCCCGCTCTGTATAATGCGCGGCTTCGGGGCGTAGCGCAGCCTGGTAGCGTACGTGCATGGGGTGCACGTGGTCGGAGGTTCGAATCCTCTCGCCCCGACCAGTTTATTTACGATGCAGCTATTTTGATTGGTGGCGTTTTGGTTGCGACGCTGCTAAACATTGAGTCGGCTTATCCACAGGTTTCTGCTTTTTTCTACTCCTTCCATCGACTTCAAATAAATCGTCATAACCAAGGCCATGTTCGTTTGGTCCAGTTGCGTCGCAACCTCCTCAGATCCGCTCTTGCCGCCAGATTCGGCGTGGCAAAGCGAGGCTATAAATCACTTCGGGAACCGTTTGACTTCTTGTTTTCCGTTTGGCTTTCGGTGTACATAATGACTCTCCTTTTTGTGTGGAAGGAAAGCAATTGTCAGCGCTTTTGGCAATTGCAGGGCTCTTAGCCAGCTATAAAGCCAGTCAATTTGGACGCCTTAACATGGAAGGATACCGTCGCCCTACATCCCAGTTGTCGGTTTTTAGCGCCGATCAGGCAATCTGCGAAATCGGCAGCAGTCTCCTTCCACATGAAGAGGGCTTCCTCAATTGACGGCTCATCCTCAAACTGGATATCGGCCGCATCAAGTAAGCCAGAAATGGCTTCAATGATCTGATTCTTAGGTACAACATATCGGCTGCGTAGCACCCATTCTGATTCCATGAGTACCAATTGGTTTATGAATACGCGGCGACCTGTTGCAACTTCACGCTTGATCAGTTTGCGGGCCTTCTCAAACTGGACTTCGTCGTCCCGAACCAGAAAACGAACGAGAACGTTGGTGTCGATTCCGAGCATCAACGTGACAGTTGCTCAACAGGAACAGGCTTGCGCCCCTTCTTGTGCAGTGTGCCTGCCAGCTCAGTAATGCTCTTGCTCTTCACACGCATGACGACTGTATCATCTGGCATCAATGTGAATGTCATTCGGTCTCCGGCCTTCATATGCAGACTGTCCCGAATTTCCTTGGGAATTGTCGTTTGGCCCTTACTGGTAAGTGTGGCATCGGTTGTCATTTCAAACTCCTTTAATCCTTTCATATTTAATTATAGTAAGGATGGGTTAAAATGGCAATTGGTTGGGAGGAATTATGCTCCAGAACATCAGCTGGCCATTCTCGACTGGCCGGTATTGGCACACATCGCCATGATATGTTGCCATATTAACAGCCAGAAAGCAGGCGCGCTTCGGTAAGTCAGATTGTCGCATAGCAGCACTTCACGACATGCGGCTCCCGGCAAGAACAGAAATGCTGATTCGCAGTACTGCCCAGTATGGATGTGGTTTGATATACTTCCTACGGATCAATCCATCAGAGTTTAAAAGCGGCAATAGGAACGGCTGTAACATTTGCAGCAACGTATTTGATTCCACCGTCATCCTTTGCCCGACTTTGATTGTGATTCCAGTTCTGGGATTAATTCTATGGTCGAACAATCTAAAACCAAGAATAAACTACGCGTAATTCGATAAAGATTGTTTGATGGCACTTAAACGAACAAACCTGAGAAAAAGAGAAGCCTTTGATGTGTGGCTGCCAATTGCAATGGCCATCTTTGGTGATAAGTTGACCATTCGGGAACGCTATCTTATTAGATCAAGTTTCAAGCTGGGGTGGGATGCCCGTGCCATAGATGAAAAAGCCCCAACGGGTTACAAGTACAAAAAAGTAGAATGAAAGCTCTATAAGTATGCATGTAGCCGCCACTTGGTGAATGCCGATTTTGGCCGGTGACTGCTTCCTGCTAACATTCCCGATTCCTCATCACCTCGTTCCATCATGCCGATACCAGAAAATACCCAGCCGGATACGCTCGACCCCGATGACTGGAACGCATTGCGCACGCAGGGCCACCGCATGCTGGACGACATGTTCGACTATCTGGAGCACATCCGTACACGCCCGGTCTGGCAACCGATACCCGACAGCGTTCGTGATCAGTTCCGCCAGCCCCTGCCGCAGCGGCCTTCTGATATCGCCGCTGCCCATCAGACTTTCATGCAATCCATCCTGCCCTATGCGGCAGGCAATGCGCACCCCGGCTTCATGGGCTGGGTGCATGGCGGTGGCACGCCGGTGGGCATGCTGGCGGAGATGCTGGCTGCCGGCCTGGATGCGAACCTCGGCGGACGCGACCAGATGCCCGTCGAAGTGGAGCGGCAGGTGTTGCGCTGGGTATGCGAATTGTTCGGCTTCCCGGACACGGCCAGCGGGCTGTTTGTGACCGGCACGTCGATGGCCACGCTGATCGCGATACTGGTCGCCAGCCGCGCTGAACTAGGGATGAAGGTACGCTCGCAGGGGATCGCCGCGGGCTGCAAGCGCCTGACCGCCTATGCCTCCACCGGGGCGCACGGCTCCATCGCCAAGATGATGGATATGGCCGGGATCGGTACCGACGCATTGCGCGCGATCCCGGTAAACGCGAATCATCAGATGGACATCGCCAGACTGGAACAAGCCATTGCGGAGGATCGCGCGCAGGGCTGTACCCCATTCTTCGTCGCCGCCACGGCGGGCACCGTGAATACCGGCGCAATCGATCCGCTGGACGCCGTGGCCGATATCGCCAAGCGGGATGGGCTGTGGTTCCATGTGGATGGGGCCTATGGCGCGCTGGCCATGCTCTCGCCGGAGATTGCGCCGCGTCTGGCCGGTCTGGAGCGCGCCGATTCCGTCGCGTTCGATTTTCACAAGTGGGGGCAGGTACCCTACGATGCCGGTTTCATTCTGGTTCGCGACAGCCGCCTGCATCTGGACACTTTTGCGTCGCCGGCCGCCTACCTGCGGCGCGATACGCACGGCCTGGCGGCCGGTTCGCCCTGGCCCTGCGATTTCGGGCCTGATCTGTCGCGCGGCTTCAGGGCGCTCAAGGCATGGTTCACCCTGCAGGTGTATGGCGCGGAAAAATTGGGCAAGGTCATCGCGCACACTTGCCAACTGGCGCGTTACCTGGAGCAATGCATCGCACAGACGCCGGAACTCGAATTGCTGGCGCCCGTCTCGCTGAATATCGTCTGCTTCCGCTACCGTGGCGGCGGCGCGGGCCGGATGAATGTGGGCGGGGTCAATGCGAACGAGGTCAATGCGGACCGGGTGAATGCGGAAATCGTGGTGGCGCTGCATGAATCCGGCATCGCCGCGCCATCGACCACCACACTGGACGGCAAGGTGGCGATACGCGCGGCGATCTTCAACCATCGCACGAATAAGGGGGATATAGACGCGCTAATCCGGGCTACGCTCGAATTCGGGGCTGCCAGAATGGCGGCCTGATCGACCGGAGTTCACATGAACGGCCCCAACCAGTCTCCCGAAAATTCCTTCATCGGCCCCGCCGCACTGATGAGAATGGCTTATGCCGGCACCGATCTGGGCCCGCTGGGAGTGGAATTGATCGCGCGTGCCGGCCGTGATCCCAACATGTCGAGAGCCGACGCGCTGCTGGATATTTCCACCATTTTGCAGCTGAAAGGCAACCACGACATGGCATTGTCGATACAAAACGATGCGCTCAAGCTCAAGCGGCTCTACCATCTTCCAGCACCGAGTGGCACCACGGCCATACGGCTGCTCGCGCTGATGACGCCGGGCAACCTGATGGCGAACATGCCGCTGGATTTTCTGCTTGAAGATTCCGACGTTGCGCTGGATATCCTGTACGTTGCGCCGCATCTGCAGGTACCGGAAGTGGTGCCCGACCACGATGTGATGCTGGTCGCCATCGGCGAGGCGGATGGCACTCTGGGGTTGCTGGATCAGCTCGGCGTGGCGCTCGAACACTGGCCTAGGCCGGTATTGAACAAGGCCCAGCGCATCACCTGGCTGTCGCGCGACCGCGCCTACAAGCTGCTGGGTGAATTGCCCGGCGTGGCCATGCCTGCCACGACGCGCATCACCCGGCAGGAACTGGAAAAGCTTGGCGCCGGCACATCAGCCGCGCAGGAGGGTTTGCCCGGCGAGGCGTTTCCGCTGATCATCCGCCCGGTTGGATCCCATGCCGGGCATGGCCTGGAAAAGATCGAGCAGCGGGCCGGCTTGTTGAATTATCTGCAAACCATGCAGCAGGAGACATTCTATATTTCGCGTTTCATCGATTACAGCGATTCGGACGGCTTGTTCCGCAAGTACCGCATCGTGCTGATAGAGGGCAAGCCCTATGCCGTGCACATGGGGGTTTCCGCCCATTGGATGATCCACTATGTGAACGCCGGCATGGCCGAAAGCGCGGAAAAGCGCGCGGAGGAAGCACGCTTCATGGCGGAGTTCGACACGGCATTTGCGCAGCGGCACGCGATCGCATTGCAGGAAATCCACCGCCAGATGCAGCTGGATTATCTGGTGATCGACTGTGCCGAAACACGGGACGGGAAACTGCTGCTGTTCGAGGTGGACAACAGCGCGGTGGTCCACACCATGGATTCGGCCGATCTCTATCCTTACAAGCGACCGCAAATGCGCAAGGTTTTCGATGCTTTCCGCGGCATGCTGGTACACGCCACATCGGGCAGCACCCGGCCTGAATGATGGAACGGGTTGCGACGCATATCCTGCCCGATACCGCCCGGCTTCTGGTCGCGGGCGACGACAAGCGCATCACGCTCGATCCGCTGCGCGGGGTGAACCGTTACGGCTGCGGCCCGATGCCCGATCCGGACCTGCTCGATTTTGCTTCGGCCACCGCTTCGGTGATCTCCAACGCGGCATTCCGGGCGGCCGGCCAGCTGCGTGAACGGCTGGAACAGGATCTGCGGCGTCTGCCGCCTGCCGCGCTGTATGCCCGTGAGCTGGCGCGCATGCGCAAAGAATTGCTGGCATTGTGCGCACTCGGCGATCTGCCCGATCCCGATATCGTTTTTGCCGAGTCGGGCACCGATCTGCACCGGATCGCCGCAGAGCTCGCGCAGGCCGCATCGGACCTGCCCGTCCTCGCGCTCATGGTGGGCGAATCGGAAACGGGCAGCGGTGTGCTGGCCGCGATGACCGGTCCTGCCATCGAAGTCGCCAACGTCGCCTTGCGCAATGCCGACGGGTCGCCGCGCAGCGCCGGGGAAATCGATGCCGATTTTTCCGGGCTGGCGCTGCAGGCCCAAGCCGCCGGCCGCCATGTCCTGCTGGTTCAAGCCGATATCTCGAAAACGGGCATGATCGCGCCCAGCTATGGCTGCACCGCGGCCTTGCAGCAGGCACTGGGCGAGCAACTCGACGTGTTGATCGATGCCTGCCAGTTTCGCATTGCTCCGGCCACCTTGCGCGCCTGCCTGGCACATGGCTACAGCGTTGCGCTGACCGGATCCAAATTCATCGGCGGCCCCAGTTTTTCCGGCGCGCTGCTGATCCCGGCGAAGACTGCCGACCGGTTGCGCAGACGACCGTTTCCGCGCCCATTGGCAACCCATTCCACCGTGGCAGACTGGCCGGACAGCTGGCCGGTGCGGGATGTGCTCGAGACATCTTGGAATTTCGGCCTGTTGCTGCGCTGGCATGCCGCACTGAGCGAATTGCGCGCGTTCCGCGCGCTGCACGAGGCGGATGTCGCCCGATTCGTGCAAAGCTTCGCACAGGCGATACAAGAAAAACTTGCCGGCAGCCCCGAGTTCTCGCCTGTTGCGGTGCCCGGTCTGGATCGTAGCGGCCTGCTTGCACAGTCGGGCTGGGATCGGGACCAGACCGTCTTCCCGTTCCAGCTATACCGGGTCACCGGATCGGGCAGGCAGGCGCTCGATGTCGAACAAACGCTAAAGGTCTACCGTAGTCTGCCGACCGGTGCGCCGCGTTGCCAGCTCGGCCAGCCGGTCAACTATGGTGCCGAACGCAACGCGCTGCGTCTGTGCCTGAGCGCGCGCCTGGTCGTGCACACGCTTGCGCACGATGCTGCCGACCGCATCATCGCGCAGGCGATTGCCGCGCTGGACAAGGCAGCCCGCCTGGCTCGATTGACCTGATCCAGAATGCAGATATCCCTGTCCGCTTCTCCCTGCGCTGTCGCGCCCTGACCGTATCCATTGCAGCCGGCCGCGCCCTGAAATAACCCGGTTTCCCCGCGCTATTCCACGCTTTACTTGCCAATCAAGCTGCTACCTTTGCATGGTCGCAAAGAGTCCAATTTTTGGGCGATGCGCCATTAACCGGTACAAGAGGGCAGCGCCATGTCAAAGCAAACTGTTGTGAGATTTCCGAGAAGCAACGAGGAGCCGCATAACGCCGAGTCGGATGCCATCAACGAGACGCGCGCGCACATCGAGGCCGAGATGCAGGCCGAGCTTTCCGCGCAGGCGCGTGCCCGGTTGAGCGCCCATGCAAGAGTGCTGGCTGAAACCCGCGAGCGTACCGAGGTGGAACTGGCTGCGCTGCTGGAAGCAAAATGCCGGGATGAAACCCGGCTTGCCGAAATCGCCCAGGCCAATCTTCAAGCTGAAAAGCAGGCGACGGCCGAGATCCAGAACAGGTTGAATGCCGAGTTGCGGATACACGCGGAGAACCAGGCAAGGCTCAATGCCGAGACGCAATTGCAAGCGGAGAACGAGGCAAGATTGATGGCCGAGCAACAGGCGCATGCCGAGTTGAAGCAGCGCTTGCTGCACGAGCAAAACGCCCGCAATGCGGCGGAAGCGAAGGCCAGGGCGGAAGCCGAGTTGGCCGCACTGGCAGAGAATCAGTGGAAGCTCAAGCTCGATGCCCAGCTCGTGGCAGAGAACAAACTGCGCGTGCTGCAGAATGCGGTCGCCGAAATGGTGGTGTGTACCGAACAGGTCAGCGCGGAGCGCTACGCCGCCGAACAGCTGCAAATGAGCCGGGCAGAAGAAAAGCTGAAGCTCGAAACCCGGCTTCGAGACATGGCCGCGCAGCGGGCCGAAGCCGATGCCGCATATGTGCAACTGGCCAAAAAGAAGATCGATGCCGAGCAAGCCGAACTGGATGACATCCGCCAGCGCAACGAAGCCGAGCAATGCGCGGTACAGGCATCCGAGAACCGGGCCAGGCTCGAACAGGAGATGGCCCAGCAGGCCCGTGAAAAAGAGTCGGTTGACAATGCGATCGCCCTCACGCTGGAAGAAAAGCTGCGCAAGGAACAACAACTCGTCGCAATGGCGAATTCGAAGCTGGATGCCGAGCAGGCTGAAATTCTGGCGCTGGATGCGCGTGCCGCCGCCGAGTCGCTGGCGGCTAGCGAGAGCGAAGCGCGGATGGTTGCCGCCCAGCAAGCTGAAATGGCCGCGTTGGCTCGAGCCGAAGCGGACCGCGCCGCCGCCAATTCCTTCATTCAGCGCAAGATACTCGAGGAACAGGCCAGGGCAGATGCCGAGGCCAGCGAGCGCGAACATAACCTGGCTTATGAAGACGCCAGGCATCGCACCAACAAGGCGAAGGAGATGGCGAGAGTCGAGTTTGAACGCAAACTCAAGGCGGAACAGAATGCCGCTGCGGTATTGCGGTCACAGGCCGACGCCGACAGGCAATCTGCACAACATCAGGAACAGACCATCGTATCGCTGCGCCAGGCCGAACTGAAAGCGAGGGAATGTCTGGGCCACGAGATGGCGGCCAGCGAGGCCGCGGCGAGTCAGCTGCAAACCGAGTCGGATCTGGCCGCGGTGGCGCAACAGCGGGCCGCGGCAGAGATCGAGGCGGCGCGCGCGGTTGAGCTCAAGCTGCAGGCTGAAGCCAAACAACTCGCCGCCGCGAACGAACGTATCGTGCTGGAGCAGCAGGCACAGCATGTGGCAGAGCACCAGGCTGAGATCGAGGCACAGACAATCGCTGAGATCGAGGCGCGCATGGAGGTCGAGTTGCGCGCGATCAATGCGGACAACGAACGTCTGGAACTCGAGGTCCGCACCCATGAAATGGCCAAAGCAACGGAAAAGCTCAATGAGCAGGCCGTACAAGCCGCACGCAAGCTGGAACAGGCGGCGGCCCGGGCGCTGAACATCGCCAAGGTTCGTGCCGAGGCAGAAAGCGAGGCGCTCAAGGCGGAAGAGGCGAGGATACATGCAGAAGCAATCGCTGCCGTGGCCTTCCGCAAGCAGATCGCCCCGGCGGTGCTTGCCCGCGAGCAGGCAGCCATTCATGCAGAAAATATGGCAAAGCAGCGCATCGAGGATGAAAACAAGGCTGCCGAAGCAGAACTGGAACGCACCCGCCGCGAAGAGCTTGCGATGCTGGCCGCGAAAAAACGCAGCGAAGTCGCAGCGCTGGCAATTTCGGTCGCCGAGCAGCGCGAGCAGCTCGAAATGCAATTGCTGGCGCAACAGCAGCAGCACCTTGACCAGGAGCGTCAACTGCAGGCACAGGTCATGCAGCGCAAGTCGCTTGCGGATGAAGCAGAGTCGCTGTTGCAGTCCCGTCTTGACGAGGAGCGTTGGGCAGCGATGGCCGCGCAGCAGAACATTGCCGCAGAACAAGCCGCGATCGCGCGTTCCAGGGAACTGGTCGAATCGGCAAACCGCCAGACTGAAGAATCGAGACGCCTGATCGAGGAGGCGACCGAACAACGGGTTGCGGAAGAACAGCGGGCCACGCTGTCAGAGCAGGCGCAACTGCAGGCCGAGCAGGCCGCGTGCAGAGCCGCTCAAGCGCGTGCCGACATCGCCGAACAGGCCGGGCATTACGCTGCGCAACAGCATGAAATGGAGCAAATGCTGCTGGCACAGCAGCAGGCGAGGCTGGAAAACGAAAGGCAATTGCTGGCTGAAACCGAAATGCTTGCAAGGTCCGAGACACTGGCCGGCGCGACTTCTGAAGATCGCAAGGCAGCCATGCAACGTGCGCGCGAAACCGCACAAAACAGGGCATTGCTGGAGCAGGAAGCGGCGATTGTCGCCCGACAGCTCGCCGAGCTTGAGGAAGGCGGGAATGCGCGGCTGCATGAGCAAACCGTGCATTCGCGCGCTGAAGTGATGACACGCCGCCTGCTGATGCGCCTGGACCAGATCGGGCGAATCGGCACGCCATGGAAAGTGGCCGGAATGATCGCCGCCATGATCATGATCGGACTCTCCCTCGGGATCGGTACCATGCAGCCTGCTGTGGTCGGTCACACTGCTCGCGCCGGGACGGCCCGCGCCGACAAGAATGTGTTTGGCAATCGGGTCGGGCAGGACGGGCAGGGCAGGTTAAAATCCGGGGACGTCGGCCGGACTGCGAATCTTGCGCTGGGCGATCTCAAATTGACCGATCATTTGGGGGACCAATAATATTATGCGTTGCATGATCGCAGGCATTTGCGGAAGAACGGCGATTATCCGCGGATCGCGGAGCGACACATGACGGTAGTCGCCGTGTTCAATCAAAAGGGCGGGGTCGGCAAAACCACCACTTGCCTGAATGTGACGGCCGCACTGGAGATATTGCAGCAATTCCCGATCGCGCTGGACCTTGATCCGCAGGCGCACCTGACGCTCTCGTGCGGGATCAAATCGATTGCTACCGACACAGGTCTGGTCGAATTCTTCAAACACAAAACCCCGCTGCAAAATTTGCTGCATGAAACGCCGCGCGGCTGGCAGATCATTCCTGCCACGCTGGAACTGGCCAAGGTCGATGCGCTGTACGGCAGCGATGCGAAGGCGGCAACCCTGCTCAAGCAGGGCTTGAGAGAAGATTTGGCGCTTTCCGGCGCCCCCATCCTGATCGATTGCTGCCCGATGCTGGGCGTGCTGACGCTTAACGCGTTGCTGGCCTGCGACCGGGTGCTGATCCCGGTGTCTGCGGATTATCTTTCCCTGCAGGGCGTGTATCGTTTGGACAGCGCGCTCAATGTGCTGGAAAAAAAGTTGCAGCGCAGTCTGGAACGGCGCATTGTGGTCACGCGCTTCGATTCACGGCGCAAGCTCTCATACGACATCTACGACAAACTCAAGGAGCGGTACGGAGCGCTGGTCTGCAACACGCGCATAGGCGAGAACGTGGCGCTGGCGACCAGCCCTATGCATCACGTGGACGTGTTTGCCTATGCGGAGAACAGTCCCGGCGCCGCGGACTATATGGCGTTGACCAAGGAATTGCTGGACACTGGGTTTTTCACTGGTCCGCAATAAGGCGACGGCCGGGATCCGTGCCAACCGGGAGTTCCCCTGCTTCAGGGGCCGCGTTGGCCATTACATGCGCCAGATGAACAGGGCGGAGCGATGCATGTCATCCACGGTCACGGTTTCATGCGGTGCTTGATCCGGGATCGCGAAGCTGCTGCTGATCAACAGGGTACCGGGACGCATTTCGGCTCGCGCCTTGCGCCAGAGCTTTTCCATCGGCACAGGCGAGAGATAGGCAAACACCACATCGGATTGCGACAGATCGCAGTCCCAAAAATCACCCCAACGCACGCTGATGTTGCGGCAGCCGCTTAACCGGACACGCAGCCAACTCCAGAGAAATGGCAGGGGCGCCGCTTCCACGCCGGAATAGGATCCGTCCTGACGGGCCTTGGCAAGGTGCGTCAACACCCCGCCCAGACCGGAGCCCAGGTCGAGAAACGCATAACCATGTTCAGCTCCGGGGCGAGGCAACAAGGCCTCCAGCGCATGCCAAACCCTGTCGCTGGAAAGGTACAACGGCACTTGGGTACGAAACGTGCCCCAATATACCAGTACGGAAATCAGGAATGCGGCGAGGAAAAGGCCGGGCGGCAACCCGGCAGCGAGCAGCAGGACCAGGGCTGGCGCGAACAGCAGTTGTATCGGCAGCCACCAAACGGCGAGCCTGGAAAGATAGCCGAACAGCGCGCCCAGCAGCCCGCAAAACCACGCAAGCAGCATTGGTGAGGTATTTGTCCCAGCGATTTTAAAGGGCAGCCATATGAAGAATAGCGCCGCGCATTGGACCAGCAGTGCTGCAACGGAAGGGGAGAGGTTTCTGAAGATTTGCCGCATCTGGCTGTGAATTTCATCTTGTCCGGAAAGAGCCATGATAATCGCGAAACTGAACGAATTATTTCAAATATTTTCGATGAAATTTGTATTGCATTGATTATAAAGGACTAAATATTTCACTTTGACCCTAAACTATTTCCAAATGCTGACGATAATAACTATGTAAAGCGAGTGATCGGTGCTGGCCCCCCTAGCAGGTATCCTTCATTAACTTCAACCCTCTTTCTGCCCAATCAGAAAGAGGGTATTTCTTTGTAAGAAAAACCCCTACAAGACCACATCCCGGATTCGTACAGCAAAATTGGCGAGCTTCCAATTTATTGTTCGCTCCGAGTCAGCAATGATGCGTGCGTCGAAATCGGCTAATCGAGATTGCGATAAAAATAACCTCTGGAATGACGCAGCGATGATTCAGGGTTATCCGTGCATTATAGGCTTACAAGGGGGGGCAATATGAACATCACGCAATTGCAGGAAGGTGTACGGGACATCAATCTGACTTATCTGATGCTGGCTCAGCAAATGATCGAGGCGGATAAAGCAGCGGCAATTTTCCGTTTGGGTATCGGACAGGATCTGGTGGAGCTGATCGGGCAGCTTACCCCGCCGCAAATCATCAAAATGGCCGCATCCAACATGCTGTTGTGCCGCTTCCGTTTTGACGAGAAGCTGTTGCTCAACATGGTGACCGATTACAGCAAGGACCGCATGATGTCCCAGGCTCACGCAGCGATTTTGATGTCGGCGCAAACTGTCGAAGAAATAGCCTAGGCGGGTGCGATCATGGCAACCAAAACCGTAGTGGGGGAAGCCCAGCAAGTGAAGATCGCGATCGACCTGATCGAAATGGGCGCGCGCCTGCAATTGCTGCAGGAAGAAACCTCGCTGAGCCGCGAGCGCCTGCTCAGACTTTACAAGGAAGTTAAAAACGAGTCGCCGTCCAAGGGAATGCTGCCTTACTCGACCGATTGGTTCATGAGCTGGCAGCCGAACATCCATTCGTCCCTGTTCATGGTCATACACCAGTTCCTGGTCAAGAATGCCGGGATCAACGGTGTGCAAGCGCTGATTTCCGCATACCGCCTGTATCTCGACCAGGTGCACGGCATCGAAAACGCGGAACCGGTGCTGAGCATTACCCGTGCATGGTCCATGATCCGCTTCTTCAAGGCCGGCATGCTGCAACTCGTATCCTGCCAGCAATGCGGCGGTCATTTTGTGACGCATGCGGGTGATCTGCATGCCAATTATGTGTGCGGAATCTGTCATGCACCCGCGCGTGCCGGCAAAACAAATGCTGCCAGGAAAGCCACGAACAATTCATTGCGAGCCGCCTGACACGGGGTGTGGCGGATGCCGGTGATGCGGTTCCCGATGGCCGGCTGCTATCTATTTCCGGTCCGATGCGATGAACTGCGCATCGCGGTGCCAAAGTCGCATTCTTGCGATGCAGATTTGTTTTAGAATGTACCCGACGTTATCATCGCCCGCAATCAGCGGAAGCGTGAAATGGTTACCCGCAGCATCGCCAGCGATACGTTCGCATTGTTGCGGCATGGGCAGCAGGGCCAGGCGTATCGGCGCCCGGGTATCCACATATGTCTTTCGTGCGGGAGAATAAAAACTGGGAGTGAGAGCATGCTGGTGATCATCGGTTATGTGGTGGTGTTGGGCGCGGTATTCGGCGGCTTTGCGTTGGCAGGGGGACACCTGGCTGCCTTGCTGCAGCCGATTGAGTTGCTGATGATCGCCGGCGGAGCGGGAGGCGCGTTTCTGGTCGGCAACAACGGCAAGGCGATCAGGGCGACGCTCAAAGATCTGCCGAAAGTGCTGAAGGGCAGCAAATACGACAAGAACAGCTACATGGAATTGATGGCATTGCTGTATGAATTGCTCGGCAAAGTGCGCAAGGAAGGATTGATGTCGATAGAAGGCGATGTGGAACAGCCCGAGGAAAGCCCGATCTTTGCAAAATATCCCCAGGTGCTGAAAGACCATCATGCAATCGAATTCATGACCGATTATTTGCGCATCATGGTCAGCGGCAATCTGAATTCGATGGAAATCGAGAACCTGATGGACGTGGAAATCGATACTCATCATCACGAGGCGATGGTCTCGTCGCATGTCATTGCCAAGCTGGGTGACGGGATGCCTGCTTTCGGTATCGTGGCGGCGGTGATGGGCGTGGTGCATACCATGGAGTCAGTGGGGGTTCCGCCCGCCGAGCTGGGATTATTAGTCGCCCATGCGCTGGTTGGTACGTTCCTGGGTATTTTGCTGGCTTACGGTTTTGTCGGGCCGCTGGCAACCCTGCTTGAACAAAAAGCTGAAGAAGGCACCAAGATGCTGCAGACCATCAAGGTCACGCTGCTGGCCAATCTCAACGGCTATGCGCCGGCGATGGCGGTCGAATTCGGCCGCAAGGCGCTTAATTCGACCGAACGCCCGGGTTTCCTAGAGTTGGAAGCGCATGTGAAGCAAAAACGCTGATGCCGGATTCCCGCAAAGAGGATTCCGCGTTCAATCGATCCGCTGTCCGGTTATCCGCCCATTCCTGAATTCTAAACCATGGCCGAAGACAAGAACAAAAGACCCATCGTCGTAAAGCGCATCAAAAAGGTGACCGGCGGCCATCATGGCGGTGCCTGGAAGATCGCCTATGCGGACTTCGTCACCGCGATGATGGCGTTCTTCCTGCTGATGTGGCTACTGGGCTCGACGACAAAGGGCGACCTGAAGGGAATTTCAGAATACTTCAAGATTCCGCTCAAGGTCGCATTATTCGGCGGGACCGGGAGCGGCGACAGTTCCAGCATCATCAAGGGAGGCGGACAGGACCTGACGCGCAGAGAGGGCCAGGTCAAAGAGGGCGAACTCCAGCCGGAAAAGACGATCATCAACCTCAAGGCGGCGCCGGAGGACTACCTCAGGCTTGAGCGGCTCAAGGAAATCGAAAAGCTCAAGTCCCTGAAGGCAAATATCGAGGACATGATAGACAACAACCCCAATTTGCAGAAATTCCGCAACCAGATCCTGATCGACATGACCACCGAGGGACTGCGGATCCAGATCGTCGATGAGAAGAACCGGCCGATGTTCAAGAGCGGAAGCGCGCAGCTCGAGCCATACACCCGGGAAATCCTGCATGCGATCGGCAAGATGCTGAACCAGGTTCCCAACAAGATCAGCCTGTCCGGACACACCGATGCCGCCCCTTACATCGGCGGCAGCAAAGGCTACAGCAATTGGGAGTTGTCCGCCGACCGGGCCAATGCTTCGCGCCGCGAATTGATCTCGGGCGGCATGATGCCGGATAAGATCGTTCGCGTGGTGGGCCTGTCTTCGTCGGTGTTGTTTGATAAAAATAACCCGTTGGATCCGATCAACCGCCGCATCAGCCTGATCGTGATGAACAAGAAAGCGGAAGAAGCGGCGCAGCACGATGGCGGCGTGGTGAATCCGAATGGCGAGTCGGATGATGCCGAAAACGGCGATACCCTCAAGGAAACCCTGGGGGCGGTATCCGGAGTTACGGTTGCGCCGACGGCCGCCCCCGCCGGCAATCCTGCCACCGTGCCCGCACCTGCGGCACAGTAGCCCTGCACTGCGAAGGCATTGCCGTCATTATCCTGCTTATTCGACATTACACGCCCTTCCCTGGCTGTTAAAGCGCAGGGCCGTGGCTCATCAGGTGTCCCGCGGCTTTATTCGAATGCGGGAAATGGCGGGTAATTATTTCCCTGTTCCCCTAAAGAAAACTGATTTTATGCCGTTAGACTCATTGTGCCCGCGGTATCCAATTCCGGGATCTCGTTTGGGGAAAAAGGATGTTTGGGAGGAATAATGATGAATGACTGGTGGAACACACTTTCTATCAAGAGCAAGCTGCAGATACCTATTCAATTGCTCCTGCTGGTCATGCTGGTATTGGCGCAGCGCGTAGCGATGGATCAGTATAAACACCATGTCCTGGATGAAGCGAAACAGAAGGCGCTGATTTCCGCCGACGGACTGCTGAACGGGCTGAATGTGATGATGGAAGGCGGGATTATCAGCGATCCCAGCTTGCGCACCCTGATGGTCGACAAGATGGCGGCTTCGGACAACGTTGTGGAATTGCGCGTCATCCGCGCCAAGCAGGTGCAGGACCAGTTCGGTCCGGGGCTTCCGTCCGAGCAGGCGGTAGATGCTATGGATCGCGATGCGATCGAAACCAAAAAGGTTCAGAGCACCTTGCTGGTCAAAGACGGCAAGGATGCATTGCGCGTCGTTACCCCGTTCATCGTCAGCACCAACTTTCGCGGCACCAATTGCCTGAACTGTCACCAGGTCAAGGACGGTTCGGTAAACGGCGCGGGAAGCATCACGGTGAACCTCACGCAAGAATATGCGATGTTGCAGCGCGCCAATTATGCGCTGTGGGGAGGGCAACTTGTGCTTCAGGTTATCCTGTATTTCGGGATCAGCTGGCTGATCGCTCGAATGATGCGCCCGACACGCGAATTGCAATTGGCCATGCAGGCCATGCAGGCCAGCGGCGATTTGTCCAAACGCGTGGTGGTGCGCAGCCAGGACGAGATAGGCAAGACCGCGCAAGCCTTCAATGCGCTGATCGAGGGTTTTGCCAATATCATCCGCCGGGTGGTCAGCGGGGCGACCACGGTATCCGGGACAGCGGCGCAGCTGGCCGTGTCATCAGGGAAGATCTCCGAGGGTTCGCAAGCGCAGAGCGAGGCGGCGGCTTCCACGGCGGCGGCAGTGGAGCAGATCACCGTGAGCATCAATTCGGTGGCGGCGAATACCGAGGACGTGCGCAAGCTGTCCGAGCAGAGCCTGAACCAGACCCAGCAGGGCAACCAGAGCGTCAGCGCGATGATCGGCGAGATCAACAAGGTGCAGGACGCGGTCAACCAGATCGCCGGCTCGGTGAAGGAGTTTGTCGACAGCACGCGCGCGATCACCGGCATGACCCAGCAGGTGAAGGATATTGCCGATCAGACCAACCTGCTGGCACTGAATGCGGCGATCGAAGCGGCGCGCGCCGGCGAGCAGGGACGAGGCTTCGCGGTGGTGGCGGACGAAGTGCGCAAGCTGGCAGAAAAATCCGCCAAGTCGGCCAGCGAGATCGATAAGGTGACCAATTCGCTGAACCAGAAATCCACGTCGGTCGAGGAAGTGGTGCAGGCCGGATTGCGTTCCCTGCAGGCGACGCAGGAACAGGTGGGGCGCGTCTCCGCGGTGCTGACCGAGGCGGGCGAGGCGGTATCGAAATCCAGCAACGGGGTGAGCGACATCGCGACATCGGTCAACGAGCAAAGCCTAGCCAGCAGCGAGATCGCGAAGAACGTCGAAAAGATCGCGCAGATGTCGGAAGAGAACAATGCGGCGGTGAAATCGAACAGCCGGGAAATACAGGGCCTGGAGGCATTGGCGAAAGAACTGCATGCCGCCGTGAGCAGATTCAAGGTGTGACAAGAATGAACCGGTGTGGGTTGAGGAGTAGGACCAATGTCTGACCTGTTGAAAAATATCGATGCCCGAACCAAGCTGGCGGGAACGAACAAGCTGGAAATACTGATGTTCTCGCTGGGCAAGGATGTCCGCACCAAGCGCGAAGAGACATTCGGCATCAATGTTTTCAAGGTGCGCGAAGTGATGCGCATCCCCGAGATCACCCGCGCACCAGACATGCCCGCCTCGGTGGAAGGCATGGTCAGTTTGCGTGGGGTGCTGGTTCCGGTGATCGATCTGGCCAAATACATCGGTATTGAGACCGATTGCAAGCCGGAGATCATGATCGTCACCGAATATAACGGGCAGACCCAGGGATTCCTGGTCAAGGCGGTCGATAACATTCTGCGGCTGGACTGGTCGGCGATGCGCGTGCCACCGGCGATGTTGCTGGCGGAAATGGGCGGATTGGTGACCGCGGTCACCGAACTGAAGGATGGCCGTCTGGTCATGATGATGGATGTGGAAAAAGTGCTCTCGGAAACCAGCCGCTACGACGATGAAACGATATTCCAGACTGTCAAGCCGCTGGGCAGGGAGCGCATGGTGTATTTTGTCGATGATTCTTCGGTTGCGCGCAAGCAGATAGCGCGCACGCTGGACGCGATGCAGGTGAAGTACGCTTCCGCGATCAACGGGCGGCAGGCCTGGGATGAATTGGCGAAATTGGCCGATAACGCGGATGCGGCGAACACCCCGCTCAAGAACACTTTGCATGTCATCCTGACCGATGTGGAGATGCCCGAGATGGACGGTTACATGCTGACGCGCAAGATCAAGGCGGACAAGCGCTTTGCCGGCATACCGGTATTGATGCACTCGTCGTTGAGCAGCCTGTCCAACCAGCAGCTCGGCAAGGCGGTCGGGGTCGATGAGTATGTGGCAAAATTCGAACCGCAGAAATTGGCGCAGAAACTAGCGCAACTGCTGGCTTGAGGAGGGCACGATGAGTTATGCGGAAGATATGATCGAAACCGGCCAGGATGATGTCCAGAGCAATATTGACGAGCGGTCCAACCTGGCGGGGTCCAACAAGATGGAGATCCTGTTGTTCAGCCTGGGCAGCGATGAGAAATTCGGCATCAACGTATTCAAGGTCAAGGAGGTTTGTCAGGCAGGCAAGATCACCCGTACGCCCAATATGCCGGACGGAGTCGACGGCATCGTATCTTTGCGCGGCCATGTGATGCCGGTGCTCAATCTTGCGCGTTTCATGGGCATGAACCCGGCCGAACCATACCAGACCATGATGGTCGCGGAATTCAACAATCACATACTCGGGTTCCTGGTGCGGGGCGTGGACCGCATCATCCGCGTCGACTGGGACAAAGTGCGTGCCACCGAGGGCATGTTATCCGACAAGGGCGCCCTGATCACGGCAATCACCGAGTTGTCCGACGGCACGCTGATCTCGATACTGGATGTCGAGCAGATACTGGCAAACGCGTTCGGCGAAGCGATCGTGGGCGAGGTCGAGAAGGTGGAGTCCGGGCATAATTTATGCGTATTTTTTGCCGATGATTCGATGGTGGCGCGCCGGAAGATTGCCGAGGTGCTGGACAAGATGGGCCTCAAGCATATCCAGTCGAACAATGGCAGCGAGGCATGGGAAAGGCTCAGGGCCATGGCTGATTCGGCACAGAGTGCAGGAAAGAATTTGCACGACCAGATACAGGTGATCCTCACCGATGCGGAAATGCCGGAGATGGACGGCTACGTGCTGACCCAGCATATCAAGTCGGACCGCCGCTTCGACAACATCCCGGTGGTGATGCACTCTTCGCTGTCCTCCGAGGCGAACCGATCGATGGGAAGAAAGGTCGGGGTGGATCATTATGTGGCGAAATTCGATTCGACGGCACTGTCGTCAACGTTGCGGCCGCTGTTGACATAGCAGGGGAATACGGGAAAAAATGAAAACACAGTACCGAAACAGGTTTGCGGCGTTGTCGCGTGGTGATATATCTTCGGTCTTCCGCAAATTAAAGAGGGGTTGTCATGGGCATTGAAGATACGAAATTTTTGGTGGTGGATGATTTTTCCACGATGCGCCGCATCGTGCGCAATCTGCTCAAGGAACTGGGTTTCGTGCATGTGCAGGAGGCCGAGGATGGCGTCGAGGCGTTGGCCAAACTGCGGGCCGACCCGTTCGATTTCGTGGTGTCCGACTGGAACATGCCGAACATGACCGGCATCGAACTGTTGCAGGCGATCCGTGCGGACGAGAAACTCAAGCACCTGCCGGTGCTGATGGTGACGGCAGAGGCGAAGAAGGAAAATATCATCATGGCGGCGCAAGCCGGGGCGAGCGGCTATATCGTGAAACCGTTCACGGCCGCGGTGCTGGATGAAAAGTTGAAGAAGATATTTCTAACCATGCAAAAGTGAGCGATAACATGTCAACCAATACTGCCACTCAGGATCCCGATGATCTGGAAGCGTTATTCGATAGCATCCTTGCGGCGAATACCGCCGAAGCCAACCCGTCGGCTGTAGTCGTCGCTGAAATACGTCCGCCGGCGAAGCCGGTGGCGAGTCCGGCCATTTCCGACAACGAGGCCGATTCCGGCAAGATGATCAATCAGATCGGCCAAATGGCGCGCACATTGCATGACACGCTGCGTGAGCTGGGCCTGAACAAGCAGATCGAAAAGGCGGCATCCTCGATACCCGATGCCCGCGATAGGCTGAACTACGTCGCGACCCTGACGGAGCAGGCTGCCGAGCGCGTGCTGAATGCGACCGAAGCTGCGCAGCCGCTGGTGGAAAAGATGGAAGTCGAAGCGCACCGTCTTTCCGGACAATGGCACTTGCTGTTCGAGAAAAAGCTCGATGTGGAACAATTCAAGGCACTGGTCATGCAAACACAGTCATTCCTGAACGAGGTGCCCAGGGACGCCAAGGCAACCAATGCCCATCTGATGGAAATCATGATGGCGCAGGATTTCCAGGATCTGACCGGACAGGTCATCAAGAAAATCACAGCCGTCACAAAAGAGATGGAACAACAGTTGCTGTCGTTGCTGGTCGAAAACGCGCCCGCTTCGGTCAAGGCCGATTTGCATGCCGGATTGTTGAATGGCCCCGTGATCAATCCGAGCGGGCGCACGGATGTCGTCAACAGCCAGGATCAGGTCGATGACCTGCTGGAAAGCCTGGGTTTTTGATCCGGGGTTTGCTTGCCGCAATACAAGCAGCAACTATTATCTTAACGGCCAATAACCGGAGCTATAAGCATGAATGATTTTGCCGGCATGGAAGAATTGCTCAGCGACTTCTTGATTGAAGCAGGCGAGATGTTGTCCGATGTTGACAGCAAGCTGATGGAGCTGGAAAAGTTTCCGGCGGACAAGAAGCTGCTCAACGAGATTTTTCGCGGGTTTCACACCATCAAGGGCGGCGCCGGTTTTCTCAATGCCGGCGAGCTGGTGACCATTTGCCATATCACGGAAAACCTGTTTGACAAGCTGCGCAACGGTGAATTGACGCTGACTGCCGATTTGATGGATGTGATATTTGCGGCGACGGCCGAGGTGCGGAGGATGTTCGGCGCGCTGCAAAAAGGCGTGCAACCCGCTGCGGCGCCGGCCGCGGTGGTCGCCGCATTGAAAGCTGCCTTGACCGGGCAAAGGATGGCCCCCATCGCCAAACCTGCCACCGCTCCGGTTGCTGGCGCGGCAACCGCCGCCCCGGCAGTGCCGGATTCGGTTGACTGGGACAAATTGTATAGCGCATTGACCGGATCAGACATCGTCGCCCAGGTGGGCGCGGTCCGTGACCCTGAAAAGATCGCGGCCGCGGTATCCGAGGAAGAATCGACCCGGGCGGTATTCGGGCGCCGCGCCACCGATGTGCCGGGAACGACCGTGGGTTGTCGCGACGGTGATGTGCCGGTCAAGGAAGCACGGGAGTCCACCATACGCGTGGACACCGACAGGCTCGATCAGGTGCTGAACCTATCCGGAGAGATCGGCCTGACCAAGAACCGCCTGACGCATTTGCGGTCTGATATCATCCAGGGGCGCAACGACCCCGAAACCCTGCATGACCTGGATCAGGCGGTCAGCCAACTCGATATGCTGGTGGTGAATCTGCAGAATGCGGTGATGAAAACCCGCATGCAACCGATCGGCCGGTTGTTCAAGAAGTATCCCCGCCTGGCGCGCGACCTGGCGCGTTCATTGGGCAAGGAAGTGGAGCTGGTGCTGGTCGGGGAGGAGACCGAAATGGACAAGACCATGATCGAAGACCTCAATGATCCGCTGGTGCATCTTGTGCGCAACGCAGTGGACCATGGTGTGGAGACGCTGGAAGCCCGTATCGCCGCAGGCAAGCCGGAAAAGAGCATGGTAGAGCTGAGAGCGCGCCAGGAGGGCGATCATATCCTGATCACCATCGCGGACGACGGACGTGGCATGCGGCCGGAAGTGATCCGCAACAAGGCGATCGAGAAGGGACTGATCACCAGCGAAGTGGCGAATACGCTGGACGAGGCCCAGTGCCTGGAACTGATATTCCTCCCGGGTTTCAGCACCAAGGACGAAATTTCGAGTGTGTCGGGCCGGGGTGTCGGCATGGATGTGGTCAAAACCAATATCCAGAAACTCAATGGCGTGGTCAACATCCAATCCGAGCAAGGCAAGGGCACCGTGATCACTATTCAATTGCCGCTGACGCTGGCGATCCTGCCGGTCCTGATCCTGCGCTTAGGCGACCAGTCCTTTGCCGTGCCGTTGTCGATGGTGCGCGAGATATTGTCCATCACGCCGGACCAGTTGCAGCAGGTCTCCGGCAGGGCAACCATGGTGGTGCGCGGCGAAGTGCTGCCGGTGTTGCCGCTGGCCCAGCTGATTGGATGGGAGGCGGACCGGACGCCTGAAGTGGGCGTGCTGATGCAGTTCGGCAACAACAGCTTCATCCTGTCCGCGGATTCCTTCGCCGGGCACGACGATGTGGTGATCAAGTCTCTGGATACCTTCAGGCCAAAAGGCGTCGCCGGCGTCACCATGTCCAGCGAGGGCGACATCGTCCTGATACTCGATATCAAGGAGTTGCTCAGCGACGTGAAAGGACGTTAAGTCGATTCGGAAGCTGGGAACCCATGGCAGAAAAAAGATTTTCACTGGAATGTTGACGCTGAAAACGCCGGCTCTGGAGTTTCAAGATACCGATCATCTCTTCTTTGGGTTACCGCTTTGGCAGGCAACGCGAATCATATTCATGACATCCTTGCCGACGTAAGGCGATAACAAACACATTTCCCGATTTCAATATCTAAAAATACTTTAAAAATACTCCGGCCATGCAAAACAAGAATGCTTATGTATCCCGGAAGGAAGTGCCGTTCCCGACCGGGAAGGTGCTGATCTCGAAGACCGATACCAAGGGGATCATTACCTACTGCAATAATGAATTCGAGAAAATATCGGGCTATTCCCGCGCGGAATTGATCGGCAAAAGCCACAATATCGTGCGCCATCCGGATATGCCACCGCAGGCTTTCGAATGGCTGTGGGATACCCTCAAGCAGGGATTGCCGTGGCGTGGCGTGGTCAAGAACCGCTGCAAGAATGGCGATCACTACTGGGTGCGTGCAACCGTGGCGCCTATCATCGACAACAGCCACCAGATAACCGGTTATGTGTCGGTGCGCCAGGCGCCTACGCGTGAACAGGTATTGGCGGCGGAATCACTTTACCGCGAGTTGAATCAGTCGGGGGCGAAGATTGTTTCCCGATACGAGCGGTTCAAGTTCAGGAATTGGCCGATCAATTACAAGTTGAGCCTGTTCGTGCAAAGCGCGTTGCTGGCGATGTTCGGGCTGGAACAGGAATATCTTTCACCGGTCATGAGCCAGGTGATCCTTCAGTTATTCATGTTCTTCTTCCTCGCATTTTGTGTCAACAAGCTGGTCAATGAACGATTGCGCACAATCAGTGCGGGCATGAAAGAGGACATCCGGGTCAGTCTTGAAAGTGAGGTCGACATCGATGGCCGGGATGAAGTGGGCAGGTTGATGTGTTCCATACAGTCGATGCGCACTTTCCTGCGCACCATGGTCGACGAGATATCCTCGCCGGTCACGCGGATCCAGGACCGCATCAAGGATCTTGAGGGCAGGGTGTCAACGGTGTCGGCAAACGCGATGACCGAACAGGATCATATTCAGGCGATCGCAGCGACGATGGAGCAATACAGCCAGTCGGTAGCTGAAGTGGCAAGCATGGCGGCAGACTCCCTGACCGACGCCAATTCGATGAAAAAGACCGTTGCGGAGAACAACCGCAACATGGAACTGAGCATCACCGCAACCAGCAAAGTCGCCGAAACGGTGCAGTCGTCCAGCAGGACGATCACCGATCTGGGCGCGTCAATCCACAAGATAGGCACAATCGCGAATACGATCAAGGAAATCGCCGACCAGACCAACCTGCTGGCGCTGAACGCGGCGATCGAAGCGGCGCGTGCCGGCGAGCAGGGACGGGGCTTTGCGGTGGTGGCGGACGAGGTGCGCAAGCTGGCGGAGCGCACCGCGGCCAGCACCAAGGATATCTCCCAGACCATCGTCGAGATCAATACGGTTTCCGATGCAGCTGTGCAGTCCATGCAGGAGGCCGTCAGCGAGGTCGAAACCGGGATAACACTGATCCGCAGGAACGGCGACGGGCTTAAGGAGATCATGGCTGCCGCCGAGAGCGTATCCGGCCGGATCGCGCATATCGCCTCGGCATCCAGGGAGCAATCGGCAGCTGGGCATAGTGTTGCAGACAGCTTGGAGAAGGTCACCGGATTGGTCGACAGCAATGCGCATTCGGCTCAGGAAGCCAAGTTGTCGGCAAATGCATTGACGGATTCACTCGAAGAATTAAAGCGTGTATGGGGGTAAGCTGGCGAGGAAGGATGGCGACCGGTCAAACGTGTATCGCGGCGGGTTGCAGCGGACTTCCGCCCGGTATCGCACATGACATGGCGCGCAATGATCGTCGCGGAACTTGCAGGTCCTGATCAAACCAGCCTATATAACGCTACCGAGGGTGAAGGATAATAATTTTAATCGGGGCAAATGAGTGGGCATGGAGCAAGACCGGGAATTCCACTTCACCATGCAGGACTTTCTGCTGATCAGCAAGCTGATCTATCAGCGGGCGGGGATATCATTGACCGAGTCCAAACAGGAGCTGGTATATAGCCGGGTGGCACGGCGCCTGCGCGCCACAGGCACCAAGACCTTCGCCGAATATCTGGAACGCCTGCAGCGCGGCGACCAGGCGGAGTGGGAAGAGTTCACCAATTCGCTGACCACCAACCTGACTTCGTTCTTTCGCGAGGCCCACCATTTCCAGATACTGGCCGCGCATCTTCGCAAACTTGGCGATGCACGCCCCATCGAATTGTGGTGTTCCGCATGCTCGACGGGCGAGGAGGCATACTCGCTGGCGATCACCGCAGTCGACGCATTCTCGGGTTTTGACAATCCGGTCAGGATCGTCGCCTCCGACCTGGATACGAGGGTGCTGGAAGTCGCGCGCAGCGGCCGGTACACGCCGGAAGCGGTGGCCAAACTCCCTGCGCAGCAAATCGACAAGTTTTTTGCGCGCGAGAAGGGCGAACACGGCGGTCTGCTGCAGGTGCGCCCGGAGCTGCAAAAGATGATCACCTTCCGGCAGGTCAATCTGCTGGACAAGAGCTGGCCGATTCGCGGTAAACTGGACGCGATCTTCTGCCGCAATGTGATGATCTATTTCGACAAGGAGACGCAACTCTCGATACTGAAAAAATTCGCGCCGCTGATGCGCAGCGACGGCTTGCTGTTTGCCGGGCATGCGGAGAATTTTTTTCACGCGGATGCGTATTTCACGTTGCGTTCCAATACCGTGTACGAATTGTCCGAAACATTCAAAAGCGCTACTCGATGACGTTCATGGAAAACAGCTTGCCGGCGCTCAGACAGCGCTACATTGTGGTCGGTTCATCGACCGGCGGGACGGATGCCATCAAGGTGTTCCTGTCCGGGATGCCTGTTAATGCGCCACCCATACTGATCACCCAGCACATGCCGGAATCGTTCACCAGGTCCTTCGTCGAACGCCTAGACGGCCTGTGCAGCATGCGGGTGAAGGTGGCGGAACACCAGGAAAATATCCTGGCAGGGACCGCCTACGTCGCGCCGGGGCACTCGCATATGCTGCTGGAACGGGTGCCGGGCGCCTATCGGATTTTGCTCAACCAGGATCCGCCGGTGAATCGTCACCGTCCATCGGTCGAGGTGCTGTTCAAGGCTGCCGCAAGCGTGCTGGGCGGGAATGCCGTGGGCGTGATGCTGACCGGAATGGGCAAGGATGGCGCAGCGGCAATGCTGGAGATGCACCAGGCTGGTGCCTATAACTTCGCGCAGGACGAGGCGAGTTGCGTGGTGTTCGGGATGCCTCGCGAGGCCATCGCCCTCGGCGCCGTCGATGAGGTCGTTTCGCTGGATAACATGGCGGAACGCGTGCTGTCATTTCTGAGGGTCGCCAAATAAGGTTCATTTTTTCCCGTTATTCGCAGGATTGAACTTCACCAACTTGCCGATAATTGCCATAACCAGCGACTTGCTGGTATAGCTGAACAGCTATAGCGGCATAGTCGAACGGCTATGCATAGCTGACCGGCGGAGTCCATCATGGCAGAAGACAGCGACCTAGAAAAAAGCGAGTTACCGTCACAGCGACGGCTTGACCAGGCCAGGGAAAAAGGCCAAGTCGCGCGTTCGCGGGAATTATCCACGTTTGCGGTATTGCTGGCGGGCGGAGCCACGCTGTGGTTCATGGGCACGTCATTCACCCGGCACATGACGGAATCGCTGCGCGCCGGCCTGAGCATCAACAGGGAGCTGGCGTTCAATACCGGGTTGATCATTCCGCATCTCTATGATCTGGCACTGGATACCTTGATCACCTTTTCGCCCTTGCTGCTCACCGTCATGCTGGCTGCGGCATTTTCCCCGTTGCTGCTGAACGGCTGGCTGTTCAGCGTTGAAGCCCTGCAACCGAATTTTTCCAAGATCGATCCGTTTGCCGGCATTGCACGGATGTTTTCGATGCAATCGCTGGTGGAATTGTCCAAGGCGATCGCCAAATCGATACTGGTCGGCGGTATCGCTGCCTGGGTGATCTGGCATAAAAAGGATCTGGTGATGGCGCTGGGCACGCAATCTGTCGATGCCGCGATACCGCAGATGGGCCATCTGGTTGGCGCGAGCCTGATGGCCATCGTCGGCGCAATGTTGCTGATCGTGCTGATCGACGTGCCGTTCCAGCTGTGGGATCACAACAAGAAGCTGATGATGACCAAGGACGAAGTGCGGCAGGAGGCCAAGGAAACCGAGGGCGACCCGATGGTCAAGGGACGCATCCGCAGTCTGCAGCGCGAAGCCGCCCGTCGCCGCATGATGGCCGCGATCCCGACCGCCGACGTGGTGGTTACCAACCCGACCCACTATGCGGTTGCGTTGAAGTACAGCGACAAGGTCAGCCGCGCACCGGTCGTGGTCGCAAAAGGATCGCATTTACTGGCATTGCGCATCCGCGAGATCGCCGAGGAAAATCACGTGCCTATCCTGGAAGCGCCGCCGCTGGCCCGTGCGCTGCACAAGCATACGGAACTGGGCGAAGCCATTCCGGAGGCATTGTATACAGCCGTGGCCGAAGTGCTGGCCTACGTTTACCAGCTGCGCCGCTACGAGAAGCACGGCGGAGCGCGTCCAAAAGAACCCAGGGATCTGGCTGTTCCCGACGAACTCGATCTCGGCTGTTCCTGCCGGCATGAAAGACTGAACCATGAACCTGATGCAGACTCTGCAAGACCTGATGAATCGCTTGAACCGCAGCGGCGCGCGCAGCATGGCCTGCCCGATCCTGATCGTGATGATACTGGCGATGATGGTGCTGCCGCTCCCGCCGTTCCTGCTGGACATCCTGTTCACCTTCAACATCGCTGTCGCCGTGATGGTGTTGCTGGTCGCCATGAACACCACGCGGGCACTGGATTTTGCGGTGTTCCCCACCGTGCTGCTGATCACCACGCTGTTGCGCTTGTCGCTGAACGTCGCTTCGACCCGTATCGTGCTGCTGGAGGGGCATACCGGGCCGGCTGCCGCGGGCAAGGTGATCGAATCGTTCGGCCATTTCCTGGTGGGCGGCAACTACGCAGTGGGTCTGGTGGTATTCGCGATACTGGTTGTCATCAACTTCGTGGTGATCACCAAGGGCGCGGGACGTATCGCGGAAGTGGGCGCGCGATTCACCCTGGATGCGATGCCCGGCAAGCAAATGGCAATCGATGCCGACCTGAACGCCGGGCTGATCGGCGAAGACGTCGCGCGCAAGCGCCGTGCCGAGATCGCCCAGGAAGCCGATTTTTACGGTTCGATGGACGGTGCCAGCAAGTTCGTGCGCGGCGATGCGGTGGCGGGCATCATCATCCTGCTGATCAACATCGTCGGCGGACTGATCGTCGGTGTGCTGCAGCACAATCTCGACATCGCCACGGCGGCAAAGTACTATACCCTGCTGACCATCGGCGACGGACTGGTGGCCCAGATTCCGGCACTGGTGATCTCCACCGCCGCGGGCCTGGTGGTGAGCCGGGTGTCCAGCGATGAGAACATCGGCCAGCAGCTGTCCGGCCAACTGTTCAAGAACCCGCAGATCATCTTTCTGACCGCCGCGATCATCGGCGGGATGGGCTTGATACCCGGCATGCCGCATTTTGCCTTTTTGCTGCTGGCCGGCGTAATGATCTGGCTGGCTTATGAACTTATGAAAAAAAGCGGCGTTGCTGCCGCGAAGGAACAGGCCGCTGCCGCCGCGCCGGCTGCTGCCGTCACCGAGGCAACCGAGGCAAGCTGGGAGGATGTCGCGCAAGTCGATATGCTGGGGCTGGAGGTCGGCTATCGGCTGATCCCGCTGGTGGACAAGGCCCAGGACGGAGACTTGTTGCGCCGCATCAAGGGCATCCGCAAAAAATTTACCCAGGACATCGGATTTCTGCCGCCCTCGGTGCACATCCGCGACAACCTGGACCTGCGCCCGAATGGCTACCGGATCACCCTCAAGGGCGTGGAGATCGGCAGCGGCGAATCCTATCCGAACCTCTTCCTTGCGATCAACCCCGGCAATGTCAGCGGCACACTGCCCGGGACGGCCACCCGCGATCCGGCGTTTGGCTTGCCGGCGATCTGGATCGAGGCATCGCTGCGCGACCAGGCACAAACCTTGGGCTATACCGTGGTCGATCCGGGCACGGTGGTGGCAACCCACTTGAGCCATCTGATCAACACGCGCGCTTCGGAATTGCTCGGCCGCCAGGAGGTGCAGCAGTTGCTGGATCATCTTGCCAAGATCGCACCCAAGCTGGTCGAGGATCTGGTGCCCAAGACCTTGCCGCTGGGTACGGTGCAGAAGGTCTTGCAAAACCTGCTCGACGAGGGCATGCACATCCGCGACATGCGCACCATCGTGGAAACGCTGGCGGAAAATGCATCCCGCAATCTCGATGCTTACCAGCTTACCGGGCTGGTGCGTGTCGCACTCGGCCCCGCCATTGTGCAGCAATACTATCCGGCTGCCCAGGAATTGAAGGTGATCGGGATGGACAAGGAACTGGAGTACATCCTGATCCAGGCGATGCAATCCAGCCAGAACGGCATCGGTATCGAACCTGGACTGGCCGACACCGTGCTGCGCGAGACCAAGGCCGCCGCGGAGGCGCAGGAGCGCATGGGATTGCCGACCGTGATGCTGGTCCCGTCACAGTTGCGCGATTTGCTGGCCCGTTTCCTGAAGCGATCCGTGCCCAGCATCAGGGTGATTTCTCACGATGAAGTGCCCGACTTCAAGACGATCCGGGTGACTGCAATGGTAGGAGGTAAAGCATGAACATCAGAAAATTCATTGCCCCGACGGCACGTCAGGCATTGAGAAACATACGCAGCGAACTTGGTGATGAGGCGGTTATCCTGTCCAATCGCAAGGTCGGCGACGGGGTTGAAATCATCGCGCTGGCAGACGGGGAAATTGACCGGATCACCGGTTCGGTGACCCGCAGCAATGCCCATAAGCCGGAGCGCAAGGAACAGGCCGCCCGCTCCCTGCCCGCGGCGCCGGAGGGGCCGAAGACAACCGATGCGTCGATCCTGGGCGAGATCAAGTCGATGCACAGCATGCTTCAGCAACAGCTTGCCGAGCTGTCATGGAACGGCGTGCAACAGCGCGATCCGCTTGCTGTCGGATTGCTGCGCAACATGCTCAACTCCGGTTTCAGCGCGCAACTGGCCCGCCAGTTGCTGGAAAGATTGCCGGCCGGCAAAGCGCAGGGGGTATCGTGGATCAACCAGGTATTGAAACACAATCTGAAAGTTGCGCGCGACGAGGACGACATCATCGTCAAAGGCGGCGTGTACGCGCTGATCGGGCCGACCGGTGTCGGAAAAACCACGACCACCGCAAAGCTGGCGGCACGCGCGGTGGTGCGCTACGGCGCGGACAAGGTCGCATTGCTGACCACGGACAGCTACCGTATCGGGGCTTTCGAGCAACTCAAGATATACGGGAAGATACTGGGCGTATCAGTCCAGGCGGTGAAAGGTGCGGAGGATTTGCGCCTGACGATATCCGCGTTACGCAACAAGCACCTGGTGCTGATTGATACCGCAGGCATGGGACAACGCGACGAACGCCTGGGGGACCAGTGTGAAATGTTCGATGCGGCCGGTGTGCCGCGTTTGCTGCTGTTGAATGCAGCCAGCGGCGGGACCACGCTGGACGACGTGGTGCGCATGTATCACAGCGAAAATGTGATCGGCTGCATACCCACCAAGCTCGACGAGGCGGTCAGTCTGGGCGCGCTGCTGGATGTGCTGGTGCGGCATCAGCTGGTGATGCATTACATGACCAATGGCCAGTGCGTGCCGGAAGACCTGCATCCGGTCAACCTGGACTACCTGCTGCATCGCGCGTTCAAGCAGGCGGAGATCAAAACCTCGTTCACCTTGCGCGACATCGAGTTTCCCGCATTGATGGCCGGCGAAGGCTCGTTTTTGACGCAAGCGAGGGGGATGCCGGCCGATGCCGAAACTCCGGCAGGTGCTGGCCCCGGCATCATGGCGTCCGTCAGTGGGGGATTTGCCAAAGGAAGGAATGCATCCTATGCGCTCTGATAATGGATTGGACCAGGCAGAAGGCCTGCGGCGATTGCTGGTGCGCAACCAGACGCGGATGGTCACGCTGTTGTCCGGCAAGACCGGAGTCGGGCGCACCGGCATAACCATCAATCTCGCCGCGGCGATCGCGCGATCCGGCAAGGAGGTGCTGGTGCTGGATGAGAACCAGGCGCCAAACAATATTGCGGATCAGATGGGATTGCATGCCAGATATGACTTGCTTGATATTGCACAGCAAAAATGCGGGTATCGCGATGCGGTGCTGAACACGCACGGATTTTCCGTTCTGCATGCCGCGCGTGCGATGAATTTTCTGTCGCAAATGAGCCATGCGGAACAGCAGCGCGTGGAGAGGGCGCTGGCCGAATCGATCGGCGGCGTGGATGTGCTGCTGGTGGAAGCGGCAATGCCCACACTGATGAAATCACACGAAATCAGGCAATGCCATCAGGAGAGCATGGCCAGGGTGCTCGCGAGCCGAGAAGGCGGGACCCTTCGACAGGTGACGGCCGGTTTGGCATACGGGACTTCCATGCTGGTTGTGATGGACGCGACCACCAGCGGCATTACGGACAGCTACGCCCTGATCAAAAAGCTGGCCATGGAAAGTGCGTGTTTGCAGTTCGGGATCGTGGTGAACAAGGTTGCCGACGCGAGAACGGCGATGAGCGTGTTTGACAACATCGCCAAGGTGGCATGGCACAAGCTGTCCGTGCGTCTGGATTATCTGGGTTGCATACCGCGCGATGAAAGGTTGAAGCGTGCCGCCCGGCAAGGCAGGACGGTGGGAGAGGCTTATCCGGCTTCGATCTCGGCTAAGTCATTCCTGGATATGGCGCAACGCTTGCTGCATCTACCCTTGCGTAGCGAACAAGCCGGCGTCGGATTCCGCCCGGCTTTGCCGGGTTTGATCGGACAAATACCGGCGCCGGCACGCCAACGCAGCAAGATTGTGGCACACGCTGTAAACTTCTGAATATGTACAATGCATCGGGACTCAAGAACAAGGAAGAATGCCTGCGCGCTTATTCCCCGCTGGTGCAGAGGCTCGCGCATCAAATGATGAACAGGCTCCCCAGCAGCGTGCAAGTCGACGACATCATCCAGGCAGGCATGATGGGTCTGCTGGATGCGGCCGCCCGTTATGACGAGATCCACGGCGCGCAGTTTGAAACCTATGCCACCACCCGTATCCGCGGCGCGATGCTGGACGAGTTGAGGTCGAACGATTGGCTACCGCGCAATTTGCGCCGCGACATGCGCCGCATCGAATCTGCGGTCAGCCAGCTGCAGCAAAAACTGGGCAGGGCACCCAACGAAACCGAGATCGCCGCGCAGCTGGGGCTATCGCTGGTCGAATACCAGCAGTTGCTTCAGGAAACACGCGGCGCGCAGCTGGTGTATTACGATGATTTTCAGGATGAGGATCACGACGATTTTTTCGAACGCTTCGAGTTCGAAAGTGGCGGCGATCCGATGGAACTGCTGCAGAACGCGCGCTTCAGGTCGGAATTGGTGCAGGCGATCGAGACTTTGCCCGAACGCGAGCGGAACCTGATGGGGATGATTTACGAACAGGAAATGAATCTTCGCGAAATCGGCGACGTGATGGGTGTGAGCGAATCGCGTGTTTCGCAGCTGCATAGCCAGGCGGTGGCGAGGTTGCGCAGCAGGATAAAGGGCTATTGATGGACAAACTCACGCTATTGGGCCTGGTGGTCGGACTGGCCGGAGTCATGAGCGGCCAGCTGCTGCAGGGCGCCGATCTATCCATTCTGCTCCAGGGTTCGGCTTTCATGATCGTATTCGGCGGCACATTGGGTGCGGTCATGGTGCAATCGTCGGTCAAGGTGTTCATCACCGCGGTCAGGATGGGGGGCTGGGCATTTGTCAGGCCGCCGGTATCCGGCAAGGAATCGATCAGGCAGCTGGTCGGCTTCAGCGCGCTGGCGCGCAAGGAAGGAATACTGGCCATCGAGGGGAGGATGAACAAGATCAGCGATCCTTTCCTCAGGAAAGGCCTGGAACTGCTGGTTGACAGCAACAGCGGCGAAAAGATACGCGAAATCCTGGATGTCGATATCCATTCCTGGGAGCAGTTGCGCTGGCAGTCGGCGCGGGTATGGGAAGCCGCTGCCGGATATTCGCCCACGATCGGCATCATCGGCGCGGTACTCGGCCTGATGCACGTGATGCAGAACCTCAGCGACCCGGCGAAACTGGGGAGCGGTATCGCGGAGGCATTCGTGGCGACTATTTACGGGGTGGCCTTTGCGAACTTGCTGTTCCTGCCGATTGCAAACAAGCTGAAATCCATCATCATGGAACAGTCCAACATGCAGGAGATGATCGTGGATGGACTGGTGGGGATCGCCAACGGGGACCATCCCAAGCTGGTCGAGACCAGACTGCAGAGCTACATTAGCTAGCCATGGCCCGCCGCAAAAGACGCTTCGAGCATGACAATCATGACCGCTGGCTGATTTCATACGCCGATTTCGTGACCCTGCTGTTCGCGTTTTTCGTGGTGATGTACTCGATTTCCTCGGTGAGCGAAAAGAAATACAAGACGTTCAGCGACTCGCTCAGCGTTGCGTTTTCCAATCAGCCCAATGCTTCCCTGACCACCATCGTCCCCAGCGAGCAGGAGCAATTGCTCAAGGCGCTGGTGGACAAACGCACGGCACGCGAGGTCGAGCAGCAACGCAAGATCCAGGAACGCATGAACAACCTGGCCGGCGGTCTGAAACGGGTATTGCTGCCGCTGATCAATCAGCATCAGGTTGAAATCAATTCCACGAAGCGCGGCGTCGTGATCAATATCAGCGCGAGTTCATTGTTCAAGACAGGCGAGGCGGAAATACAACCGGGCGCGCTGGATGTTTTGCGCCAGGTGGCTGCGGTGCTGAAGAACGAACAATTGCCGATTGAGGTGGAAGGGCACACCGACGATATACCAATCAAGACTGCGCAGTTTCCTTCCAACTGGGAGCTGTCTTCCGCGCGTGCCAGCAGCGTGGTCAGAATGATGATCGACAACGGCGTGCCCGGCGAACGCCTCGCGGCAGTGGGTTTGGCATCGAATCATCCGCTGGTCCCGAACGACACCCCGGAAGATCGCGACAAAAATCGGCGGGTGAGCATCACGATCATGGCGCCCAATCTGGAGCGATCAGACCCGGGCGAAGAGTAGCGGGCGCGTGGTGTACAATACTTCAACCACGATTGTGCAGACTTTACCCGTTACCCAGTGACCTGCCGCTGCCGGGAGAGACGGCTGGACGTCCGTTCGGGCCGTAGAGATTGGCCTTCCTGGCGGCATTGAAAAGTGCGGCGAGCGATTGCTGGTTGTGGCGCAGCTTCATCTGGATCAGTTCGCCATTGATGCTGTTCAACTGTTTTGACCGTTTTGCCAGGGCGATAATCTGTTGCCAGACAGGCTCACCTTCCGCGCAGTGTTTCTTCAGCCAAGCCCGGACGGATTCGGCGTCAAGCTGGGGAACATGTTCCTGCAGCAGGGCACGACGCGTTTCGGCGAGTTCGTTCAAAACCAGCGAGGCCGTCGTTTTCTTGTCGGACAATTCATGCAGTTGGTCGCTCTGATTCGCGATCAGCATTTCCTGCTCGCGTTCCAGCAGAGCCACGAAGTTGAGCAACGACAGTTGTTCCGCGCTCAGGGCGGCAAGCAATCGGGAGGAGGCTGTCTGTTTCACGCTAATTTCCACGGACGATCAGTTCGTGTACCGTCGCGATCAGGCCATCGGCGACCGCCCCCGAATTGACTTTGAAACGGCCATCACTGATGGCTTGTTTGATTTGCTCGACCTTGCCTGCATCGACAACAGGGGAGCTTCCCATGCTGCTTTCCATGCTGTTCAGCTGTGTGGCAGTGGAGCCCAGTGTAACACTGGTGCTGCTCGCGGGCTGGGCAGAGGCCGATGGGGACGGGCCGGATTGCCCCTTGGCGGGTGCCTTTGCAGATGTGTCTCCCGCCTTGGTGGCGGGCAACGGCTTGCCGGGCTTGTCGATTTTCACGGTTGTCCTCTCAAACTCGCAGTATCCAGTTAAACGGCTGTTGTCCTATTTTATCGGCAACGCTCCGGAAATCTTTAGGATATTTGTGCATTTATAGTGCAAGCCGGGGCCGAGTGCAAGCGCGGCGCGCATCTATGGGGAGATTTCCACGATGCCATTCGCGCGGGCAATGCCGCTGACCAGCGCGGAACCGATGCGAACCTGCACGACCTGCCCATCGCTTGCGTTGCCCAGTGCCGCCCCCTCGCTGCGAATATTGAAACCGTCACCCTGTATCGCGAGTGGCACGATTTGCCCCTGTTTGACACTGAACGGCTGGCGCAGCATGTTTTCGCGCAGCACCTGCCCGGCCGCGATGCTGTAACGCAGAACCTTGCCAAGTGCCTGTTGGGGGTCGGTGATCCCTTCTGTCTGGGAAACATCCATGGTTTGGCTGGCAACATCCTGCGCTTGCAGGATATGCCCCATAGGCAATTCCCGCGTGCTGATCAGCAAGCTGAGGCTCACCTTGATTTGTACCGGAACGAAGATGCTCCAGCTGTTCTTCGCGGTACAGCGGACGCCGATCGAAGTCTTGCCGATCAACTGGCTCCCGGGGGGCAGAAAGGCTTCCAGTCTGGCGCAGGCCGGGAGGGCGATACGCCGGTCGATGTCACTGACATGGTAAGTGACCTTGCCCGGCAGGGAAGCGCTTTGCTGCTTCACGAACGCATCGGCGGCATTTTTAATCTGTGCGTGATCCTGTGCGGCAGCGATGCTTGCGGTCGTTGTAGCCATTCCCCACAGGGCAAGACAAGCCATTAACATGAGTTTCTTCATGGCGTGTATTGTGCGTCGCGCGGACGCTTAATGGAAGAGCCGGGTAAGGCCGAATTGAGGCAAAAACCTGCCGCTATTTGACAGATACGAATGGCGCGCCGAGCCATAGTATGGCACCCATCTGAAAGCGGTTGAAGTCGGACTGCTCAGTTGAACAGGAGGACAGGATGATCAACAAACTGGACGAGGCACTGAGATTTCAGCAAACCGCGCTTAACCTGCGCGCTGCGCGCCAGGAACTGCTGGCTTCCAATATCGCGAACGCGGATACGCCGAACTATAAGGCAAAGGACGTGAATTTTGCAACCGCCCTGCAGAGTGCCCTGGCCGGGACAGCCGCCGCGTTGCCAGCCGCACAAACTTCTCCGGTGCACCTTCAGGGAAACACCGGCCAGACAATCATGGGTACGCCGGTGATGTACCGTGTCCCGGCTCAGCCGAGCGCCGATGGCAACACCGTGGATATGGATGTGGAGCGCACCCAGTTTACCGACAACGCGTTGCGCTACGAGGCCGGCGTGACCTTTGTCAGCGCCGAGTTGAAGGATATCCAGGCGGCGATTCAGAGCTGACGATGCTATTGCTGCGAAGGCCTGCCCGGTTTAGTCAAGACGGGCATTTTGGAAAAGGAGATTGAACGATGTCACTATTCAATATATTCAATGTGTCTGGTTCTGCAATGACTGCACAGTCGCAGCGCCTGAACGTGGTGGCGAGCAATCTGGCCAATGCCGACAGCACCACCAGCGCTAACGGCCAGCCTTATCGCGCCAAGCAGGTGGTATTCAGCGCGACACCAATGGGTGATGGCAGCACACAGGGCGTGCAAGTGGCCGCGGTGGTCGAGGACAACTCGCCGATGAAAATGGTCTATGATCCGAAAAATCCGACGGCCAACCGGCAGGGTTATGTGACGATGCCGAACGTGAACGTGGTGGACGAGATGGTCAACATGATCTCGGCATCGCGTTCCTACCAGGACAATGTGGAGGTGATGAACACCTCCAAATCGCTATTGCTCAAGACCCTGACGATCGGGCAATAGCGATGCAATCGGATTTCATGACGACGCAACGCAGTTCATTCGACATTTGAAAAGGATACGATCATGGTAAACAGCACACAGGATCCCACTTCAGCCGCAGCACTGTTCGCTTCGTTGAACGCAAGCGCAAGCGGCTCGACGACAGCTGCATCCAGCAGCTCGGCAGCCGATATACAGAACCAGTTTCTGCAACTGCTGGTCACGCAAATGAAGAATCAGGACCCCCTCAACCCGATGGACAATGCACAGGTGACCTCGCAGATGGCCCAGCTCAGCACGGTCACAGGCATCGACAATCTGAATACAACACTGCAGGCGTTGAGCAACAGTCTGACTTCCACTACCAATCAATCCATGCAGGCAGCCGGCATGATAGGACAGGGCGCGCTGGTGGCGGGCAACGGCATCAGTCTGACCAGTGGCGGCATCGGCATAGGCGGTTTTCAATTGCCGCAGTCCGTCGATAATGCCCAGGTATCGGTCTATGATTCGAATGGTAATCTGGTCAACACCATTAACCTGGGCGCGCGGCCTGCCGGTGTTGTCGATTGGCAATGGAGTGGAACAGATAGTGCCGGGGCTGCTGCGCCAGCCGGCAACTATACCTTTGCCGTGAATGCGACACAGGGTGGAAATAGCGTGGTTGCGACCCCTTTGCAATATGGCGTGATCAACAGCGTCACTCAGGATGCGCAAGGCGTTACCTTGGGCGTCGGGCAGCTGAACGGGATTGCGATGTCGCAAATTGTGCAAATATTTTGACCAAACAGGCAAGCCGGATTCGCCAAACAGGATATGGTTTCAACGGACGGCAGCAGATACCAATTGATACAAGGAGAAAGTCATGGGTTTTGAGCAAGGTTTGAGCGGGTTGAATTCAGCATCGGTGCAACTGGATACGATAGGCAATAACGTGGCGAACGCAGGCACGGTCGGATTCAAGGATTCCCAGGCGCAATTTGCAGCCATGTATGCGTCCGCCCTTTCCGGCGCGAGCGGGGTGCAAGTGGGTGGCGGCAGCAGTGTGTCCGCTGTCGTGCAACAGTTCAGCCAGGGGAACATCACCACTACCAGCAATCCAATGGATACCGCGATCAACGGGCAGGGATTCTTTCGGATGGTTGATCAGAGCGGCACCGTTATGTATAGCCGCAATGGGCAGTTCCAGGTGGACAAGAATGGGTTCATCGTGAATGCACAGGGCGACAAGGTGACCGGCTATTTGCCGAATGCGGCAGGAACGATCGTTCCTTCCGCTCCGGTACCCTTGCAAATCAGTGCGATCAACCTGGCGCCTAAACAGTCCGCCAACGTGGTGGTGGGCGTGAATCTGAATGCACTTACCACCGCTCCCGCGACGGCAGTTTTCAACCCCGCGGATCCGACTTCATATAATAATTCGACGTCAACGACGGTTTACGACAGCCTCGGGGCCAGCCACGTGGCCACGATGTATTTTCAAGACCAGCCGGTCACGCCCACTGCGGCCACTGCCGCTATTCCTGCCGGGTCTACAACGGTAGCCGTTGCCGATATCACCGGTTTGTCCGTCGGCGACACGATCACGATTCCCGGGGCAAATACAGCCGGAGCTGCACTAACGGCCACCATTTCCTCGATCACACCTGGTACGGCACCCGCAGGCACGCTCGCTTTTTCGCCGGCGACAGTTACTGCAGTGGCCACCGGCGTACCGATCGCCTCCAATGCAGGGTCCTCCACCTGGAACACTTACCTGACGATAGACGGTGCTCAGGTGCCAACACCAAGCGCGCCGTTGTCTATCCTCACGTTCAGCACATCCGGGCAGCTCATTTCTCCGCCGGGCCCGCCGCTGGGGCAGGCCATTTCCGCCCAATTCACACCATCAGGGACGGCGGCGGCTCAAAATCTTACCTTCAACTTCGGCCAGACTACCCAGTATGGCGGCACGTTTGGTGTCAACAGCCTGACCCAGGACGGTTATGCGACCGGTCAATTGACCGGGTTCACGACCAGCCCTGACGGAACAATTATGGGGAGCTACTCCAATAGCCAGACACGGGCGCTGGGCCAGATGGTGCTGGCAAATTTTACCGATCCACAGGGCTTGCAGCCGGTGAGCAACAACGAGTGGGTGGAAACGGCGGCATCGGGCGGACCGCTGGTTGGGACGCCCGGATCAAGCAGCTTGGGGGTGTTGCAGTCGTCAGCAACGGAAGATTCCAATGTGGATTTGACGTCCGAACTGGTGAACATGATTACCGCGCAACGGGATTACCAGGCGAATGCACAGACCATCAAGACCGAGGATCAGAACATGCAAACCCTGGTGAGCCTGAGGTAATTGATGCAAGGCAAATCAAGGGCGAGTCGTGACGTTTATTTTGCGTCATTACCCCAGGTTCCGGATTAGGAAAGAGCCATGGACAGATTGATCTATACCGCAATGACAGGCGCGTCCCAGGTACTGGAGCAGCAGGCGGCCGTGACGGAGAACCTGGCCAATGTCAACACAACGGGATTTCGCGCGACGCTGGACACGTTCCGCGCGGTGCCGCTGGTAGGCGAAGGTCTGCCCACCCGGACCTTCGTGGTGGATTCGACCGCCGGTACGGACTTTTCGCCGGCAGCCATACAGCAAACCGGGAATCCGCTGGATGTGGCGGTGCAGGGTGACGGCTGGATCGCGGTACAGGGTCCCGATGGCAAGGAAGCATACACGCGCAACGGCAGCCTTCAGGTCAGCCCGAACGGCTTGCTGCAAACGCACTCGGGATTGAATGTGCTGAGTGATAACGGCCCGATCACCATCCCGCCGGACACCGAAGTCACCATTGCCAAGGACGGCACGATTTCGACCGTGCCGAGCGGTTCCGACCCGTCTGCCGTGTCGGTGGTGGGGACGATCAAGCTGGTTAATCCGCCCACCGCTCAATTGGTGCGCGGGGCGGACGGCCTGTTCAGGATGCAGAATGGCACGGAGGCGCCAGCGGATGCCAACAGCGAAATCATTTCAGGCAGCCTGGAGGGCAGCAATGCCGATCCGATCAAGGCGATGGTGGACATGATTTCGCTGGCTCGCAAATTCGACATGCAGATGAAGATACTGCAAAGCGCGGATACCAATGCACAGCAAGCGACGTCGATCATGAGCCTGACCGGCTAGCACTCAGTCAATACTTGAAAGGAAAAGATCATGATACGCTCATTGTGGATCGCAAAAACCGGCATGGATGCGCAGCAGACGCAGATGGATGTGATCTCCAACAACCTCGCCAACGTCAGTACCAACGGCTTCAAGGGATCGCGGGTGATATTCCAGGATTTGCTGTATCAAACCCTGCGCCAGCCGGGCGCGCAGTCATCGCAGCAAACCCAGATTCCGTCAGGTCTGCAAATCGGCACCGGCGTCATGCCGGTGGCGACTGAACGTCTCATGACCCAGGGCAACCTGACCCAGACCGGCAACCAGTTTGATCTGGCTATTTCGGGAGCCGGATTCTTTCAGGTCGAGATGCCGGATGGCACGACCTCCTATACCCGGGACGGCTCGTTCCAGAGCAACAGCCAGGGACAACTGGTGACTTCCAGCGGTTTTCCGGTCGAACCCGCGATCACCATACCCGCCAACGCCCTCAGTGTCACCATCGCTCAGGATGGCACCGTTTCCGTAACACAACCGGGCGTGGCGACACCGGTGCAGGTCGGCAGCCTGCAACTTGCGACATTCATCAATCCGACCGGGTTGCAAAGCATTGGATCCAACCTTTACCAGCAAACAGCCTCGTCGGGATCGCCTGCCACCACCACGCCGGGCACCAACGGCAGCGGGACGGTGAGCCAGGGCTACGTGGAAACCTCGAACGTCAATGTCGTAGAAGAGATGGTGGACATGATACAGACCCAGCGATCCTATGAAATGAATTCAAAGGCGATCACGACATCGGACCAGATGCTGCAAACTTTGTCGCAGCTTTAACGGGGTGGACCATGTCACGCGCGCTTAAGTTATTCATGCCCGGCTTGATGCTGCTTTCGGCCTGCTCCATGACGCCATCCACCAGCATCCACCAGCCGATGACCGCCAAACCGGTTGATCGAGTGGTGGCGTATCTGCCGGACGGGGCGATTTATCATGCCGGATTGAATGACCGGCCCCTGTTCGAGGATGTGCGCGCGCGCAATGTCGGCGATATCCTGACCATCACACTGGTCGAAACGACCGCCGCGACCCGGGCCGGCGGCAACGGCTCGAGCTATGCGAACAGCGTCAATGCCAACATCCCGACCATCACCACCAATATACCGAGCACGATCGCGGGCGGGTCGGTGGCCAACGCGCTGAACAAGCTGTTTTCGCTTTCCGGTTCAGTTGTCGGCAATACCAGCAACAAGGAAGCTGATACGGTTTCGGGGGATGCCAGCGAAAACATGACCGGAACGATCACGGTCACCGTGATTCAGGTGTTGGCTAACGGCAACCTGCTGGTCAGCGGCGAAAAACGCGTGGCACTGAACGACAGCGACGATTTCATCCGCTTCTCCGGCGTGGTCAATCCGACCACGATCAATGGAAACACCGTGCTGTCAACCCAGGTCGCGGATGCGCACCTCGAGTACAAGAATGCAGGCGCACTGAGCGAAGTGGTCAACGATGCGCAGTCAGGCGGATTTCTCGGGCGGTTCTTCAAGTCGGTGTTGCCTTTCTGATCTTGAATTGACATTGGCAGGCAGGTACAGATGGAGATTGATATGAAAAAAGTCAGTTTGACGGAATGGAACAGCCGGCTCAACTCCCCGATGCAGGGCAGGTTGTTCAGGCGCTTGTTGGTTGCATTCTGCCTGATGCTGTCCGTTTCTGCCCACGCCGACCGTATCAAGGATATCGCGAGCATCCAGGGCGTGCGTGACAACCAATTGATCGGTTATGGGCTCGTGGTTGGGCTGGACGGCAGCGGCGACCAGACCACGCAAACCCCGTTTACCGTGCAGAGCGTTACCAATATGCTGACGCAAATGGGAGTGAATCTCCCGCCAAGCGCCATCAGCAACGTGCAATTGAAGAACGTCGCTGCGGTAATGGTAACTGCCACGCTGCCGCCGTTTGCGAAGCCGGGCCAGACCATAGACGTGACCGCTTCATCGATGGGCAATGCCAAGAGCCTGAGCGGCGGAACATTGTTGATGACGCCGTTGAAAGGCCCGGATGGCCAGGTGTATGCAATGGCGCAAGGCAATCTGCTGGTGGGCGGGGTGGGCGCATCGTCGGGCGGAGCATCGGTCCAGGTGAACCACCTCAGCGTGGGCCGTGTTCCCGATGGTGCAACGGTGGAACGTGCCGTACCGACAGTGTTGGGGCAGGGTGACTTCATCAATCTGGAATTGAACGAATCGGACTTTACCACCGCGGCGCGTATTGTCGATGCGATCAACGGGCAGGTTGCCCCTAACATAGCGACCGCGCTCGACGGGCGCGTGATACAGGTGCGTGCACCGGCGGGCGGCGGGCGCGTGGCCTTCATATCCGAGATCGAGAATCTCGATGTCACGCCTGCGCAAGGCATCGCCAAGGTCATCGTCAACGCGCGCACCGGGTCCGTGGTGATGAACCAGGAAGTGACCTTGCAGCCATGCGCGGTGGCACACGGCAACCTGACCGTGGTGATCAATACCGAAAGTTCGGTGAGCCAGCCCAATTCGCTGTCGCAGGGAGAAACCGTGCAGACCGACAAGACGTCGATAAACGTCAAGTCGGACAAGGGCGGGCTGGTGCAGCTTCCCAGGGGAGCTTCATTGAGCGACGTTGTGAAGGCATTGAATTCGATCGGCGCGACCCCGCAAGACCTGTTGGCGATTCTGCAGGCAATGAAGTCAGCTGGATCGTTGCGCGCCGAGCTGGATATCATCTAGATGGTTACCCCGCTCGACACTTCAGCCCAACTGGCCATTGATGCGAACAGCCTGGACCAGCTGCGGGCCCAGGCCCAGCAGTCGCCGGACAAGGCCCTCAAGGCGGTTTCCAAACAGTTCGAGTCGCTGTTCATCAACATGATGCTGAAAAGCATGCGCGAAGCCACGCCCCAGGACGGCATGTTCGACAGTGAGCAAACCAGGATGTTTACCGGCATGCTGGATCAGCAATTGTCCCAAAACATGGCTAGCCGGGGCATCGGCCTGGCGGAAATCATGGTCAAGCAACTGAGTATGAAACCGGGCGGCGTATCACCCTCCCACTCCGCCGGCGGCAACACCGGCAACACCGGCAACGGTATCATTAGAAAACCATGAATATTTGGCTAAAGAATCCGCCGCGCATGCCGATAACCCGATTATGGATGTCGTTAGGCGCACGAAGGGAAGGCCATGGGAAGCAGTATATTTAATGCGGCATTGAGTGGCATGAATGCCGCCCAGTATCAGATCTCCACGACCGAGAACAACATAGCCAATGCAAGCACCCCGGGCTATACGCGGCAGCAGGTCCAGCTCACTCCGGCTTTCGAGCAGAATTTAGGGTCCGGATATGTCGGGCAGGGCGTGGATGTCACAAACGTGACACGGATTTACGATCAATACCTGACCACCCAGGTGTTGCAGCAGCAGACCCAGGCCAGCTATCTCTCGACCTACCAGACCGCAATCGGGCAAGTCGACAACCTGCTTTCCAATCCGAACCAGGGGCTGTCTCCGGCGCTGCAGAATCTGTTCAGCGGGATGAGCGATGTCGCAAACAATCCGGGATCGGTTCCATCCCTGCAGTCGTTCCTCGGCGACGCGCAGACCGTAGTCTCCCAATTCCAAAGCATGAGCCAGCAGCTGGCCAGCATCGCAACCGGACTTAACGGTCAGATCAGCGGGAGTGTCAACAGCATCAACAGTTATGCCCAGCAGATCGCCGCGCTCAACAAAAGCATCCAGCAGGCTGTCGCAAATGGCCAAGGGCAGCAGCCCAATGCGCTGCTCGACCAGCGCGACCAATTGATCAACCAGTTGGGCCAGCAAATCCAGACTTCGGTGTTGCAGCAGCCTGACGGGACGGTAAGCGTATTCATCGGCAGCGGCCAGGCACTGGTGATGGGCAACCAGGCCATGACGCTGCAGGCCGTGCCATCGGCAAGCAATCCCAGCCAATTGACGATCGCCTATCTGGGCCCCAACGGGAATGCCATTTCGCTGCCGCAAAACAGTCTGCAAGGCGGCACGCTGGGTGCATATCTCAACTTTCAAAGCCAGAGTCTGGCGCCGGCGCAAAACGCACTGGGGCTGGTCGCGATCGGGCTGGCGACCAGTCTCAACCAGCAGAACCAGTTGGGCCAGACTTTGAACGGCACGCTGGGCAGCGCCCTTTTCAACGTCGCCGCGCCGAACGTGATCCCGAACAGCGGCAATACGGGCACGGCGGCGGTGTCGGCCGCGGTCACCAACGTGGGGGCGCTGACCACCAGCGACTATCAGCTCAAATTTGACGGGACCAATTACTCGCTGACCAATTTGTCGAACAACACCGTGACCGAACTTGGTGCAACGCTGCCGCAGACAGTCGATGGCATCACGATCAACCTGTCTTCGGGAACGCCGGCAGCGGGGGACAGTTTCCTGATACAGCCGACGATCAACGGCGCGAGCGGCATTGCGTTGCTCACCAAGGACCCGACGCAAATTGCGGCTGCTGCGCCGATACTGGCTTCTGCCGCAACGGCCAATACCGGCTCGGCGACCATCAGCAGCGGCACGGTGAACCCGCCCCCGCCGGTCACGCCCAACCCGGCTTATCCGCTGACCGACCTTAATTTGCAGCAGCCGGTCACCATCACCTTCAACAATCCGCCGACCAGCTATAACGTGACGGGGACCGGGACCGGCAATCCGGTCAATGTTCCCTACACAGCCGGCAGCAATATCAGTTACAACGGCTGGACGGTACAAATCTCCGGCACGCCTTCCGCGGGGGATGTCTTCAATGTTGCAGCCAATACCAATGCGGTCGGGGACAATCGCAATGCGCTGCTGATGGCGGGCCTGCAATCGCAAAACCTGATGTCGAACGGCACCTCGACGCTAGCGGATGTGTACAGCCAATTGGTGGATAGTGTGGGGACCACGGATCAACAGGTTACCGCGAACAGTACGGCGCAAACCAACATGCTGGCCCAGACGGTCGCATCACAACAATCGGTTTCGGGGGTCAACCTCGACGAAGAGGCGGCGAACCTGATGCAGTACCAGAACGCGTATCAGGCATCCGCGAAGGCGATGCAGGTCGCCGACTCGCTGTTCGCCACGTTGCTGGCATCGTTATCATAGGAAGGCAGGTGAACCGTGCGCATCAGTTCCAATACCATATACAACAATGCCGTGGCGAACATGGATCAGCAGCAGGTGCTGATCAACCAGACTCAGCAGCAGATATCCAGCGGGCAACGCATGCAAACGGCGGCGGACGATCCTGCCGGCGCTGCACGGGCGCTGATCGTTACTCAGACCAATGCGATGAATACGCAATATATGGCGAACGGCAATGCCGCCCAGGGTACATTATCCCTCGCGTCGACTGCCTTGCAGAGCGCGACGAACTTGATCCAGACGATGCAGAGCGAGGTGATACAGGCTGGCAACGGCAGCTACAGTAATACCGACCGCAGTTCCATCGCGACCCAGCTGAGCAGCCAGTTGCAACAACTGGTCGGCCTGGCAAACAGCACCGATAGTTCCGGAAACTTTCTGTTTTCCGGGTTTCAGACCAAAACCCAGCCGTTCGCGAACACCCCTGCAGGGATCGGCTATTTTGGCGACAGCGGCCAGCTCAATGTCCAGGTCAGCGCTACGCAACAGATCGCTGCCAACGATAATGGCGCGGACGTGTTCATGAACATCAAGAATGGCAACGGAACGTTCGCGACGCAGACCGGCGCCAATTCCCTGATGCCCGGACCCAATCTGGGCAGCGGGATCATCAGCACAGGATCGGTTGCAAATCCGCCACCGGCATTGCCGATGCCCAGCTACACCGTGTCATTCTCGGTGACCCCCGGAGTGGCGGGTATGCCCGATGTCACGACCTACACGGTGACCAATACTGCTTCAGTTCCGACTACTGCTCCTGGAATCATTGCTGCCGGTGCAACCACGGCCACGGTTGCTTCCGCTGCAGGCTTGTCTGTCGGTAACACCATCGTAATCCCCGGCGCGGGTCCTGCTGGCCCCTCAACAACTGCAGCGGCGGCCACTACTGCTCCAGCGACCACGGCGACGCTTGCTTCTGTTGCCGGCTTGATGCCCGGCTACAGCATCACCATCGGCGGTAATCCTGCTGCCACAATCACCGGCATTTCAGGCAATACAGTTACTTTTTCACCTGCGACAAGCGTGGACATACTCGCGAATGATCCCGTGACTTCTGTCGCGCCGCAAACCGCGACGATCACAGGTATTGCAGGGAATGTACTGACTTTTACGCCGGCGACAACCACAGCAACAACGGCAGGCGCGGCGATTACCCCGGTGATCTCCACTGGCAACCCTTATGTAAGCGGTCAAAACATCAGCTTTGCCGGCGTGCAATTCAACATTCAGGGTGCGCCTGCCAATGGCGACACCTTTAACATAACGCCGAGCAGCAACGTGAGCATCTTCCAAACCATCTCGGATCTGATCACGACACTGAACACGTCAGTTTCAAATTCGACGACGAGCGGTGCAAACACCACCACCGCCTTGACCAACAGCCTGAATTACGGCCTCAACAATCTGGGCAATGCATTGAACAATATCCTGACGACACAGTCCTCCCAAGGCTCGCGCCTTAACCAAATTGACTCGCTGCAGTCAACCGGAAGCAACCTGGGCTTGCAATATCAGCAAACGTTGTCGCAGCTGCAGGGTGTGGATATGGCGCAGGCGATCAGCAACCTGACCCAGCAGCAAACCAACCTGCAGGCAGCCGAGAAATCGTTTGCTGCAACGGCCACCTTGTCGCTGTTCAGTTACCTGCGCTAGGTTTGATCAGGTTGAGCGCCGTGCCTATCCCGTCGTGGGTGAGACGGTCCAGCATTGGTACCAGGTAGGGGATGGTCAGCGCCATGACGAAAAACCCGATTGCCAGCGTGATCGGAAAGCCCACGGCGAATATGTTGAGTTGCGGCGCGGCGCGGGTGAGTATTCCCAGTGCGATATTGGTGATCAGCAAGGCGGCCAGTATCGGCACGGAAATCTGCACGGCGTAGACAAAGATGGTTGCACCCCAATGGGCAATCCCGTTGTATCCCTGCGCTGACATCATGCTCCCTATGGGCAGCGTCTTAAAACTTTCTGCCAGTGCGGAAATCATGTACAAGTGCCCGTTTATCGCCAGAAAGGCGAGTGAGGCGATTATCCCCAGCCATTGGGAAATGATCGCCGACTGAACCGCGTTGACGGGGTCATAAAAACTGGCGAATCCCAGCCCCATCTGCAAACCGGCCAGCTCACCGGCCATATCGACGGCGTTGAAAATCAGGCTTATCGTGAACCCCATGGCCAGGCCGATGATGATCTGCTGGATCATGATCAGCAGCCCCTGCGGCGAACTTAACGCCACCTGGGGTACCGCACCGATGGTGGGCGCGATGATGATCGCGAGCACCACGGAAAAGCCGACTTTGACGGGTATTGGAATTTGACTGTTGCCGAATATCGGCGAGCTGGCGATCAGGGCCAGAATGCGCACCAGCGGATAAATCAATGCGGCGAGCCAGCCATCGAGCTGTGTGCTGGTGAAGCTGATCACGCCAAGCCTTCGCGGTATTTGCGGCAGCGGGCCGATGGGGCTTGTGCAGCCCCTGCATCCTTGTGCACCGCCAACCGATTCATCCGATCATCCACGGGATATTGCCGAACAGCCGGTGGATGTAATCGACCATGGTATTCACGATCCAGGGGCCGGTAAAGATCAGCATCACAAAGATACCGAGCAGTTTCGGTATGAAGGACAGGGTCATCTCGTTGATCTGGGTGGCGGCCTGGAAGATGCTCACGACCAAACCGATGACCAGCGCGGTGAGCAACAGCGGGGCGGAAATCATCAGCGTCATTTCGACGGCCTGCTGTCCGATGGTAACAACGGTTTCGGGTGTCATGGAAGCGGCGGGGTTCAGGTATAGAAACTCTGCGCAAGGGATCCGATGATCAGATTCCAGCCGTCGGCCAGCACGAACAGCATGATCTTGAAGGGCAGCGAAATGATGGCCGGGGACACCATCATCATGCCCATGGACATCAGCACGCTGGCGACCACCATATCGATGATCAGGAAGGGAATGAACACCACAAAACCGATCTGGAAGGCGGTTTTAAGTTCGCTGGTCACATAAGCCGGGACCAGGATGCGCATCGGCACCTGGTCGGCGCTTTGCAGCGGCTCGCTGTTTGAAATCTTGACGAACAGGGCGAGGTCGGCTTCGCGTGTCTGGCGCAACATGAAGGTCTTCAGCGGACCGCTGCCCTGCTCGACGGCCTGTTGCAGGCTGATCTTGTTCTCGCTGAAAGGCAGATAGGCATCGGTGTAGATTTTGTCGAAAACCGGCGACATCACGAAGAAGGTCAGAAACAGGGCCAGACCGATCAGCACCTGGTTGGGCGGCGAAGTCGGTGTGCCGATCGCGGAACGCAGCAGGCTCAGCACGATGATGATGCGCGTGAACCCGGTCATCATCAGCAGAATGGCGGGCAAAAAACTCAGCGAGGTGAGCAGCAACAGCAGTTGCAGGCTCAAGCTGTACGTTTGACCGCCGCCCGGGGCAGGCGTGCTGGTCAACGCAGACAAGCTGATGTCTGCCGATGCCGTTTGTGATGTTCCGAGCAGCGCCAGAAACAGGATGAGGATGTTGAACAAATTACGGCGCATTGCGTTTCCCGTCGCGAGACTGATGATGCAAAACAGCGCTAAGCAGCTTTGCGAACTTGTTTTCCGTTGGCAGGGTGGCGGTGGAGGGGGCGCCGCCGTTTGGAAGCTCTTGCTTCTGCAGCGTATGCAGGTTGCGGATTTGCCCGGGTCCCACCCCGACCACCAGCCAGGTGTCCCTCACTTCGACCAGAACGATGCGCTCGCGCTGGCCTATTGCCACGCTGCCCAGCACCTTGAGCTGATTGCCGGCCCCCAGCTGGGTCGCATTCACGCGCTTCAGCAGCCAGGCCACCAGCACGATGGCCGCCAGCACCAGTAACAGGCTGAAAATGATTTGCACGATACTGCCGGAACTGACCGCGGGGGGCGGCGTGAGCGCGGGGCGTGTCAAATCCGCCGCAGTCGCCAGGACTGGCGCAAGCAGCGGGATGGCAGCAAGCCAAAAACGAGACCGGCCCCGCATGTTACTTGTTCAGGCGTTGCAGCCGCTCGGACGGGGTGATGATGTCCGTCAGCCGGATGCCGAGTTTTTCGTTGACGACCACGACTTCGCCCTGTGCAATCAGGAAGCCATTGATCATTACGTCCAGTGGCTCGCCCGCCATGCCGGCCAGTTCAACCACCGAACCCTGGGCCAGTTGCAGCAAATGCTTGATCGGCATTTTGGTGCGGCCAAGTTCAACGGAAAGCTGCACCGGAATGTCCAGGATCATGTCCAGATCGTTCTGGGCGGTTGCCGCCCCTGCGGCACCGAATTGCTGGAATGCGGCAGGCTTGGCCGTATCAGCCGTTGCCGCCTGCTCGGCCATGGCCGCACCCCAGTCATCGGCAGTGATGGCTTCGTTTTCTGCGGCTTTATCATCAGCCATGACCTTCTCCTTCTTTTGTCGAGATCATTTTTTCGACCTTCAACGCATATTGATTATTGAACGCTCCGTATTTGCATTCCATTACCGGCACACCATCCACCGACGCGATGATGTTCTCCGGGATTTCGAGCGGGATGATATCTCCGCTGCGCATCTTGAGCACCTGGTCCAGGGTTACGGTGGCCTCGCCCAGATGGGCAACCAGCTCGATATTGGCGGATTGCACCTGTCTGGACAGCAACTGTAGCCAGCGGTGGTCCATCGCGACATGTTCGCCCTGCATGGTGCTGTAGAGCAGTTCCTTGACTGGTTCCAGCATCGAGTACGGCATGCAGATGTGGAAAGAGCCGCCATTGCCGCCCAGTTCAATATCGAACGTCGTGACGATCACCACTTCGTTCGGGGTGGCGATATTGGCAAACTGGGGATTCATTTCAGACCGCACGAATTCAAATTTCAGTGGCTGGACGTTTTCCCAGGATTTCTCGTAGTTCTCGAATGCCACGAAGATCAATTTCTGGATGATGCGATGTTCCGTCTGGGTGAATTCGCGGCCCTCCACACGGGTATGAAACCGGCCGTCGCCTCCGAACATATTGTCCACGACCAGGAATACCAGGTTCGGATCAAAGATGAACAAGCCGTTGCCGCGCAGCGGCTTGGCCTGGATGATATTCAGGTTGGTCGGGACATGCAGGTTGCGAATGAATTCACCGAATTTCAATACGCGCACCGGGCCGATCGAGATCTCCGGGGTGCGGCGGATGAAATTGAACAGGCCGATGCGGAACAGCCGCGCGAAGCGTTCATTGATGATCTCCATGGTGGGCATGCGCCCCCGCACGATGCGTTCCTGCGATGCAAGATTATAGGCGCGCACCTCTCCCGGCGCGGCCTCGGAATGGTCCGCGGCATCGTCCGTTTCACCGGTCACCCCCTTGAGCAGGGAGTCAACTTCGGATTGTGAGAGGAATTCGCTCATTTCCGCCTATTGAATGATGAAGGAGGTAAACAGCACTTCGTCGATACCGCTTTCGTCTGTTGTTGCCGCAGCAGCCACCGGAGCGGACGCGGCGGCAGCCACCGGAGCGGATGCGGCGGCAGATGCCGCTTCGGCCATCGGGAGCGGTGCGGCATCCGCTACAGGTTGAATACCCAATACTGTTTCTATCTGCGTCTTGATATCGTTGGCCAATTTCCTTTTTCCCGCGATGGTGTAAAGTGCCGAAGGACGCTGGCTGGACAGCAGCATATTCACATGGTCCAGGATTTCCGGATTTCTCGCTTTGATCTCTTCTTCCAGTCCGGGCTTGGATATCTTGACCGAGATCGAAACCTGCAAGTAGCGATCACTGTCTTCGTGGACCAGGTTGTCGGTGAATGTGCCCAGCTCGACATATTTCGGGGGCATCGCGGGCGCCGGCTTTTCGTTTGCGTCGGACTCGTGCGCCGGCTTCATGAAATAGTACGCAGCCGCACCGCCGGCTGACAGCAGCAGCACCAGGATAATCAGGAACAGTTTCTTCTTTCCGCCTTTGACTGGCGGCGCAGCATTATTTGCTGTTTCGGCTGGTTTTCCGCCTGTCCCCGGTTTTGCAGTTGCCATGTTGGTTTTCCTTTTCTACACCTGGATTATCAATAAAGTCACCGGGAATGATAACTCGATTAACGCTGTAATTCCCCGTTAATTCGAATTTGATGTTCAGGCAAAGGTATCCAGTATCCCGTTGTGGCGGCGCGCCGGGACGTTCTGTGCAGTGGCCGGCGATAACGGGCTTGAACCGGTATTGACGGAGGAAATGTCGCGCTGTGCCGTGCTGCCGGGATTCCGATTCTGGTATCCCTCGCCGCTTCGGTCGCGCGGAGGCTGGTCGCTCACCGTGGTATTGCCCAGCGTGATCTGGTTATCGGCCAGTACTTCACGAAGTTTGGGCATCGCATTTTCCACTGCCTCGCGTACCGCGCTATGGGGCGACGTGAACTGGACAGTCAGCTGGTTGTCCGACATCTTCAATACGACATTCAACGGCCCCAGATCCGGAGGGTTCAGGTGCAGTTCGGCGCTGTGGCTTTGCTGGTTGCTCATCCAGGTGATCTTTTGCGAGAACTCGTTCGCCCAGGCACTGCTGCCGATCGGGCTGGTGACTGCCTGGGCGTTGTTGGCCTGTGTGTTGCCGGCCTGGGTATTGCCCGCCAGCATGTTGCCAGCCTGGATATCCGGCATTGCGCCGGCAACCGGTTCAGGGCCAGCTGGTTTTGCATCGCTATGGATCGCCTGGGAGGGAGTGTCGGCCCCGGTGGCCTGGTTCCTGACCGCATCGGCTGCGGAAAACAATGCCGCATTGTCGCTTTTTGCCGGCGCAGCTGGCTGATCGGTGTTGTTCACTGCCGGTGAAGCAGTGCCGGGCTTGCTGTTGTTGAGCGCGGCGCTCGCGCTGCCGTCTGTCGTCGGCGGCAAAGCGGTGATATCGCCAGACACGGAGGACAGTTGGTCGCTACCTGCGACCGCGCTGTATGTTGGTTTTTGCCTTGTTGCGGAATCTGGTTCCATACCGTCATTGCCTGCCATTAGCTGGGACGCGCCTGGCACGGTGTTGTCTGCTGCACTTAATGGCGAGGCAGCAGCCGTCCGGTTCCCGTCGGACGCTGCAATGCTCTGCGGCACCGGTACCGCATTTTGCTGCAACGGGATCTGCATCATCATGGCGGCCACGGAATCGGCCGGGTCGCCGGCGCCGGATGCGGTCTGATCCCTGGCTTTCTTGGCAGCCGATACCGCATCACTGCCTGGGCTCTCAGTGCTGTTCTGATTGAGCGCACTGTCGCCGGCAGCGGCGGGAAATTGCGCTGAACCGGGCGGAGCGGTTTCGCCGATCTGGCGCGCCAGCAGGCTTGCGAAGGGCTCTGCAGCCGGATCATTCCCGGCGCTGCCCGTCTGCGCTGTGCTTGCAGTTGCCTTGCCGGTCTGCGAGGCCGGATCGTTGCGTGTCAACGGGGTATCCCCAGACGCGCTCTTTGCGGACGCTGGGGTGTTATTGATGGCGATCGGCAGAATGTTCATGGCGGTATTCCCCTGGTTGTCGGCGCACGCTGGTCAGCTATGCTCGTCGCTGTTGGCGGCCTTGTAAGTTGCGGATCTGCCGGTGTGCTCATCCAGCGCGGTTTGTTCGGACTTGGCGGCGGCAATCTTTTGGGTTTCGATGTGGCGTTGCTGCAGCACGTCCAGGGATTTCAGCTTGCGTTGTGCGGTATTAAATTCGCCGCGTCCGGCTTTGGTTGAAACCTGGCTTTGTGTAACCAGCTTGAGCTGCTGGTTGATTGCCTGATCGAGATTGTTGATGAACTCCTGGAAATTGCGCAATTCGGCCGGATTTATGCCATTTTGCGTGGACGCCTGCAAACGCGCCTGGTAGTCCTTGCGGTATTGCTGCAGCATCTCGAGTTTGCTTTGCGCACTCTGCTGTTGCCTGTTGAGCTGGCCCAGCTTGTTCGTCGCGGATTCATTCTGGTGTTGTGCCAGATCCACCAGGGATTGCAGGGAAAACGGTTTTGTCATGATGTCGAATCTCTCAAGTCACAGGCGCGAATAGCGCCTTAAGCTGCGAAATACTCGCTTGATACGGGTCGCGCTGGAACATGTTCTGCATCAGGAACTGTTCCATGCGCGGATAAAGCTTGATCGCTTCGTCGAGCTGCGGGTTGGTTCCGCCGACATAAGCGCCCACGCTGATCAGGTCCCGGTTGCGCTGGTAAAGCGAATACAGGTGCTTGAACCGCTGCACCACGGACAGGTGTTCCGGGGTTGCCAGGCGCGACATTACCCGGCTGATCGACGCTTCGATATCGATCGCCGGGTAATGGCCCTGTTCAACCAGCCTCCGCGACAGCACGATGTGCCCGTCCAGTATTGCCCTGGCGCTGTCGGCGATCGGATCCTGCTGGTCGTCGCCTTCCGTCAATACTGTATAGAAGGCCGTGATCGAACCGCTTCCTTCCAGGCCGTTGCCGGCGCGTTCCACCAGTTGCGGCAGCTTGGCGAACACGGAAGGCGGGTAGCCCTTGGTCGCGGGCGGTTCGCCGACGGCGAGCGCGATCTCGCGTTGCGCCATCGCGAAGCGGGTCAGCGAATCCATGATCAGCAAAACGTTCTTTCCCTGATCGCGGAAATATTCGGCGATCGTGGTTGCATAAGCCGCGCCCTGCAGGCGCATCAGCGGGGAAGTGTCCGCCGGCGTGGCGACGACAACCGAATGTGCCATGCCTTCCTTGCCGAGAATGTCATTGATGAATTCCTTCACTTCGCGGCCGCGCTCGCCGATCAATCCGACCACGGTGACGTCCGCGCTGGTATAGCGCGCCATCATGCCGAGCAGCACGCTCTTGCCGACGCCGCTGCCGGCGAACAGCCCCATGCGCTGCCCCCTGCCCACGGTCAGCATGCTGTTGATGGCGCGCACGCCGACATCCAGCGCAGTGTCGATAGACGCCCGCTGCAGCGGATTGAACGGCCGGCTTTGCAGCGGAGCGGATTCGGATTCATGAAGCGGACCCAGTTGGTCAAGCGGCTTGCCTGATCCATCCAGCACGCGGCCGAGCAGCATGTCGCCGACAGGCAGATGCTTGGCGTGATCCGCGATGCGGCGCATCTGCTTGCGTTTTCTGTCCAGCGTCATGATGTGGGCCGGTACGATGGGCAGCACGCGTGCGCCGGGTACCAGTCCGAACACGTTGTTTTCAGGCATCAGAAACAATTTCTCGCCGGAAAACCCGACCACCTCGGCTTCCACCACATAGTTGGGCAGATGTATCGCGCAGGTGCTGCCAACCGGCATTTTCAGGCCGACGGCCTCCATGACCATGCCGGTGACCTTGGTCAGGTGGCCGCTAGGCGGCATCGGGTCGCAGTCCGTCACGTATTCGCGGCCTTCAGCGAGGAAGTTCCGCCAGCGCAGGCTGTGCGAATTCACGCCTGCCATGATTTGTCCTGCCCGATCGAATCGACGATGCACTTCCAGCGTGCTTCCATGGTGGCATCCACGTTGCTGTGCGCGGTTTCGACACGGCATCCGCCGCGCTTGATCTGCTCGTCGGAAAATATTTTCCAGCCGGAATGCGACAATTGCTCGCCCATGTGCTGGCGAACCAGTTCGGCATCGTCCGGATGCAGGATCAAATGTGCATTCTGGTTGAAGTGCGGCAGATTGACGATTGCATCGCTGACGATCTTCAGGATCACCTCCGGTTTGACCAGCAGTGTCGCGGAGACCATTTTCCGGGCAACTTCCAGGGACAAGTCGAGCAACGACTGCGCCACTTGCCCATCCAGTTGATCGAGTTCGCTCTGCAGGTTTTGCATCAGCTCGCGGATTTTCTCGGCCTCGCCGCGTGCCTGCTGGATGCCGGCGGCATATCCGGCCGCATGTCCTTCATCGTGAGCCTGCTGCCTGATGTTCTCGACTTCGGCGACGGTGGTCAGCGGCGTTTTGAGATGCCCCTGTCCCTTGTGCATTGCTTCGGGGCCGGGATCGAACGAGGCCAGTTCCCAGCGTTCGAATGCGGTCAGCCGCTCTTTTGGAATGACCGTGTCAGACATAGGCTTCCTCGTTCTTTCCGCCCAGTGAAATCTGGCCTTCGTCGGACAGGCGGCGCACGACCTTCAGGATTTCCTTCTGATTGGATTCAACCTCGCTGAGCTTGACCGGGCCTTTTGATTCCAGATCTTCGCGCATCATTTCAGCTGCACGCTGCGACATGTTCTTGAATATCTTCTCGCGCAACTCTTCGCTTGCGCCCTTGAGCGAGACGATCAGGGATTCGGACTGGACTTCACGCAGAATAAGCTGGATACCGCGATCATCGATATCCAGGATATTCTCGAAGATGAACATCTTGTCCTCGATCTTTTGCGCCAGATCGGGGTCGAAGCCGCGCACGTTTTCCATCATTTCCGCTTCCAGCGCATTGCCCATGTAATTCAGGATCTCCGCGGCGGCGGCCACACCGCCTTTGAGGTTCTTCTTCCCGGTGCCGCCGCCCGACATCAGCTTGCCCAGAACGTCATTGAGTTCGCGCAATGCGACCGGCTGCACGCTATCCAGCGTCGAAATGCGCAGCAGCACATCGTTGCGCAGGCGTTCGGTGAGCATTTTCAGGATTTCGGCAGATTGATCCGGATCCAGATGCACCAGTATGGTCGCGATGATCTGCGGATGCTCGTTGCCGATCATTTCCGCAACCGCCCCGGGATCCATCCATTTCAAACTTTCGATGCCGCTGGTATCGCTGTTGCTCATGATCCGGTCCAGCAGCCCGGCGGCCTTGTCATCCCCCAGCGCCTGAGTGAGCATGCTGCGGATGTATTCGTTCGAATCCAGCCCGACGGTGGTTTTATCCGATGAGGCGGCAATGAAATCCTCGAAAACCGCGGAAATCTGCTCGCGCCCCAGGTTTTTCAGGTTCACCATCGCGGTGCTGATCTTTTGCACCTCCTTGGGCTCGAGATATTTCAGCACCGTGGCGGCTTCCTTTTCGCCCAGCATCATCAGGAGGATTGCGCTCTTTTCGATGCCCGTTGTCATTCTTTTACCCACTCCTTGATCACGCTAGCAACGATCTTGGGTTCTTGCTGGGCTATTTGCCGGGCCACCTGCAGACTTTGCTCATAGGCTGGGTTGGCAGGCGAGAACTGGCCTCCGTTGCCGGAACCGGTACCGGCGACGGGCGCTTCGGAAGCCACAAAACCGCCGGTACTGCTCAACGGAGTGAGCAAGGTGCGAAATGCCGGCCGGATGATGCCGAAAATCACGAACAGCATGGCTGCCGCGATGAGTGCATATTTGATGCCGTCTTTTGCCAGATCAAATGCAAAAGGCTGCTTCCAGATCGGCACGTCAGGGACGACTTCCTTGATTTCCGTGAATGGCGCCACCTGCACATTCAGATTGTCGCTGCGTTTCTCGTCGAAACCGATGGCGTCCTTCACCAGATTGTCGATCTGTTGTTTTTCGGCATCGCTCAATGGTTTCTCGGTGCTGTTGCCCTTGGCATCGGTAACCATGCGATTGCCGTTCACCACCACGGCGACCGACAGCCGCTTGATGGAACCGACAGGCTGCACGGTATGGCTGATGGTGCGGTCTACTTCGTAGTTTACCGTGGAATCCTTCTGCTGGCTGGACGGGCCGGCAGCAGCGGATGTGCCGCCGGGCGCACCTTTGCCGGCAACGATGGGGGCAGTGGCCGGAACTGGCGGTTGATTGGTCAGCGCGCCGGGGACACCCCCGTTCGAGGCGGTCGTGTTTGACGACTGGCTGGTCTGCTGGCTGCGTATCGCCTGCGTAGCCGGGGTCGAATTGGGCGCGTAGACTTCGGAGGTTTGCTCGGTCCGCGAAAAATCGATATCGGCCGAAACCTGGGCGCGCACATTGTTTGCACCGTACATCGGTATCAGCAGCGCGTTGATCCGGTCGATATAGCCCTGTTCGACCTGTCTCACGTATTTGAGCTGGCTCGCGTCCAGGCCGTCATTGTTGCCACTGTCATGGCTCGCGCTCAGCAACGTGCCGTTCTGGTCCACCACGGTCACGTTCTTGGCGGACAGGTCCGGCACGCTGCTGGAAATCAGGTGTACGATCGCGCTGACTTGGCCGGAGTCAAGCACACGACCGCCCTGCAATCTGATCACGACGGACGCGCTGGGGCTTTGTTGTTCCTTGACGAACACGCTGGGTTTGGGGATTGCCAGGTGCACGCGCGCGGCGGCCACCGCATCGATGCTTTCCACGGTGCGGGCCAGTTCGCCTTCCAGTGCACGCTGGTAATTGACCTGTTCGGCGAACTGGGTGATGCCGAATTTCTGGTTGTCCATCAATTCGAAGCCGACATTCCCTCCCTTGGGGAGTCCTTGCGAGGCCAGTTTCAGCCGCGCCTCATGCACCAGGTTGGACGGCACCATCAATGCCCCGCCACCTTCGGCGAACTTGTACGGGATGTTCATCTGCTGCAGCGACTCGATGATTGCCCCACCGTCGCGATCCGTCAAATTGCTATACAGGACGCGGTAGTCGGGTGTCTGCCCCCACATCCAGACACCGGCGATCAGGGCGAACAATGCCGCAACGCCAACCGCGGCCCCCAATTTCTGCTGGAAGTTCAGTTGGTTCAAGCGATTCGTTGCGTTGTTTTCCGGTTCAGCCATGATGATTCGACACCACACCAATAAGCCACTGGGGCACAGAGCGCATTATCAACTTCGTAAAGCATCCTGAATACCCAAATAGGGGGGAAAAGCAGTGTCTTTTCACCCCATGGCAGGTGCGCGCGTTTGGATATCGTGCATCTGCCTGAAAAAAAGGCGGCAGGTCGTTTCTGAATGCGGTCAAAAGGAGATGCAAAATGGATACCTCGGCGATTGATGGCCTACTGGCGCAAATGCGTGTCGCGGCAGCGGCCGCAGGATTGCGCGATACGGGCCAGACGGCGCAAGCCGGCAAAGTGGATTTTTCGAGCGTCCTGAAATCGTCATTGGACGGCGTGGCGGCGGTTCAATCCAAGTCGGAAGCCATGCAGCAGGCTTTCGCGCTGGGCGACGACAAGGTGAGCTTGAGCGACACCATGATCGCGATGCAAAAAGCCAGCATCAGTCTGCAAACCACCATACAGGTGCGCAACAAGGTTGTGCAGGCTTACAACGACATCATGAACATGCAAATCTGATGTCGGGTTCATCTCGGCGCCGGGCGGCAGGCCGCAAATTTCTTCCCCGCTAAACGTGGGATCTTGTCCGCTGCATGTTGGTGACATAGCGTTGCAACAGTATGGTGGACGCGCGGTCGATATTCTTGAATTCGCATCCGGCGCGTTTATATGCAGTTCCTGATTGGGACGTCAACTCGACCAGATTTTTCACTTCGATCATGCCCTTGATCGTGCCTATGCCCGGCAGTTCGATCGTGCAATCCGGATAGGATGATCCCGGGGTGAGTTCGGTGTCCGATTCCATACAAGTCAGGCCGACCCCGCCGCAACTGATATCCATGATGACGAATTCCAGCGGCTTGGTGCCGGGAATGTCTTTTTTAACAATGACGCAACGCAGCGGTTTGGTCACGGGGGTCAGGAGCCGGTAGTATTCGCGCCGTTGCAGCCGGTAAAGACTGTCCGGCAAGGGCAGATGAAATGCGGCATGCCCCTGATACAGCTCACTGCTGGCCTGGCTGGCGACGAACTGAACCTTGATCTGCTGATGGGAGCTGACGAAAACCAGTCTGTTGCTTTCGGCCACGCGCCGGTTGTCCGCGGCGCTGCGGCTTTGCTCCAGCCACAAACCGGCATTGTCGACCGCCAGTATCGTGGTCAGGATGAAGTCATTCCCGTCGTTGTAATAAAGCGCGACACGATTGCCCTTCTCGGCGATGGAATGCATGACAGACCTGATTTCATTCGGCGAAGAGATGCGATGGTTGTCGTCAGACAGTATTTCAATTCTCAGGGGAATGTCGTTTTCCATGTTCTTGTTGCGTTGTTGACCAGATTTCCCGACATGATAACAAAACTATTTTTTTATGATTGAGGGAATGGCGGGGGCGCCCGGGTGTTCCATGCGGTATAGCCAGGCGAGCAGTTCTGCCACTGCCAGATAAAGTTGCGCCGGGATTTCCTGGTCCAGTTCGACTTTCATCAGCAGCGCGACCAGATCCTCCGATTCATGGACAAAAATCCCGTGCTGCTTGGCGCGCTCGATGATTGCCTGGGCAATCAGGCCGCGTCCTTTGGCGACCACTTTCGGCGCGCCCTGGTCCTTGCCATAGGTCAGCGCGATCGCGACTTGTTGCGGCGTGAGCGGCGTCTTCATGATCTTTCCACCACGGCGGCGAGCAGCGGGATATCGGCTCCGGCAAGCGTATCCTTGAGTGCGGGCAGGGATCGCTTGAACAGTTCGGCGGTCGCCGGATCTGCCGCATGCAGGGTAAGACGCAACCCGCTGCCGGCAAATACCAGGCGGGCATGGACCCCGCCGAGCCTAGGCAGGTCCAGCTCGATTTCGGTGCTCCACTGTCGCTCATCCTGTTGCGTGGCCTGATGTTCCGGCTCGCCCTGGATTTCCCATTGCATCTGCTGCCCGGGCCAGATCTGGCCCTGCCAAACCAGATGATGGTTTTCCAGGGTATGCAATTGCTGCTGCACCAGTTGCACCAATTCCTTGGCGACTGGCAAGGAATTGCTGCCTGTCGAGGCGGATTGTTCCGTTTTGGTATCCGGTGCAGCCGAACCGGCTTGACCCGTGGGCGCTTTCAATTTCTGCGCGTCCGCTGTTCCGGGGGCGGAGTTGTCGCGGCTCAATTCACGGGCGGCCGGCAATGCGGCATCGCTGCCTGACGCCGGTGGTTGTCCGGTTTTGGTTTCCGGGGGGGGCGTGCCGGCTTGACCGGCCGGTTCATTCGACTCTTGCGGGGTTGTCGTGCCGGACATGGAACCGTCGTTCGGCGTGCTTCGCGGAATTACTGCGGATGGTTGAAACAGATTCCTCCCGGTCAGGACATTTTGCGCTTCGGCCAGCAATTGATTCGTGCTGCGTTCTCCGCGTACCCATTGAGCCTGGTGTGATTCATAGAATAGTCCGCTCTTGCCGAGGGTTTCGCGCAGTGCGCCGGCAAGCGATTTGGCGTCAGTCGCGGTTTGCCCGGCCTGCCAGACCGCCTTGCTGCCGAGCTGCTGGACAACGGGATGTTCCAGCGGCGACCCAGCAAGATCGGACAGCATGCGGGCCGAGGAGCCGATTTCTTCGGGTGTCGACAGCGGATTGGTCGAAGCGGCCATGCTGAAGGTGATTCTGGGCTGTGTGGACACCACCACCAGCCTGATCACATCGCCGCTCTGGATATTGCCGGGCAAGCGCATCTGCAGGGTTTGCCCGGCGACTTGCACCTTGAACATGCCCTCGCTGACTTTGGACTGTACCGTCCCCTGGAATTGCTGGCCCGGTTCCAGCTTCGCGGCCGGGCCGGGCGCGTTGCTGGTTACCGAATTCGGATTGTTTCCGGATTTCGTGAGAGCCTGGAGCGCGCTGATCAGATTTGCGGGTAGCATCGATCGAGGCCGGAAAAGGGAAATCGGAGACGCCTGTATATTGTCAGCCGTGTTCAGGCATTCATACCCCGTATGCCCGGTGCAATCGTTGCTCGTGACGATTGCTTTGCATGATGGACTGCAATTGCACCATCCACTTTTCGGTGCGATTGCGGATCACCGCATCGTCGGCCAGGATGCTCTTGATCAGCGCTATCTTGCGCAGGCGGGCAGCTCTATCCAGTTCGACTTCCGCATCCGCTGTCTTCATCGTGACGATATGCTGGCTGCACTGTTGTTCGAGTCGCACCAGTTGATCCCACTCGCCATGCACGGCCGCATCGCGCATCCTGGACGTAATGGAGGACAGCGATTCGTAGTTGGCAATGATGTGATTGCCGGCGTTTTCGCCCGTGGTTTTGTCAGTGCTCATATCGTTATATCTTCCCGTAAGAAAGTTGTGGCTTGGCGGAAGCCTTTGGATGGACGATGTCCTGGAGGTCAGCGGGCCGGCGGATGCTTTCCCAAGCTCCTTTTAGATCACTCAGCAAACGGGTCACTTCATCAAGAATCTCCGTATCGTTTTTCAAATTGGCTGTAATCAGGCGCATGGTCATGTAGTCATACAGCGAGGACAGATTCTGCGTCAATTCCCCACCGACATTCTTGTCGAGGCTGGCTTGCAGACCGCTCTCGATGATGGCAATCGCATGTGAAATGGATTTCCCTTTTTTGGCAGTCTCCTTGCGCATCATGTAATTCTTTGCCGAGGCGACGGCCAGCACCGCACCCTGATACAACATCAGAATCAGCTTGTGCGAATCGGCCGTATCCACGCTCGATTCGAGTCCAACATTGGTATAAGCATTGATCGCTTTGATTGCATTCATGATCTGATTTCCTGAAATTTATAGTTGAGCCAGTTGTTGGGTCAGGTAGCTGCTTAATTCGTTCATGCTGCCCAGCGTGGCATCCAGCGCTGAATATTGATTGGTCAGGTTGGTTTGGTCGGTCGCGATTTGCGCATTCAGGGCGTCGATCTGATTCTGGACGGATTTGATGTTGCTGTTGAACTGTGTCGTTTCACTCGCCAGTGCGCCCGTGCTGCCCAGCATGGAGGTTGCCATGCTGCTGAACATGCTGGACAGTCCCTGCGAATAACTGACATTGCCGCGGCTGCCGGCCGTACCGCCGGTGATGGAAATGGCAAGCCCTTGGCTGTTACCCACGCTGGACGTCAAGATCTGGCCGATACCGGTTGCAGCCATGCCATTGATCGTTCCCGCCAGGTCCAGGCCGGTGGTTTGGCTGGGCGTGCCGAACAAGCCGCTGGCGCCGTCCCCGCCGGTTATCGCGATGCTGGAAGCCGAGCCGTAACTGCCGGAAGTGATCGTGAACACCCCGCCGGTTTGGGAGACAGAGGCTGATTTGCCAGCGCTGGATATCGGCGTAGAGCCGTTGATCAGGGTCTGCAATTGCGTGGCCAGGGATGCCGCGGTATAAGTGCCTGCTGGCAATACCACCGAAGTGCTGATCCCATCGACAGAAAGGCTCAGGGTGTCATTGACCCCGCTGGTGATGGTCAGTCCGGCCGGTGCATTGCCTGTTGCGGTGCCCTGCGTTGACATCTGCGAAACCACGACGCCATACGTTCCATTCTGGGTATTGCCGGTTGCCGCAGTATATTTCACTAGGCTGTCTGTCGCGCTGCCCGAGGCAGCGAATAAATTCGCCACTCCCTGGTAATTGCTGCTTAGTGCGCTGCTGAGCGTGGTCGCGTTGACCGCGATCGTCCCGTCCGGTTGGAACCCTATTCCGATTTGCGCCAGATTGTTGTATCCGCTCTGACCGGTGCCGATATTCTGGGTCAGCATGGCAGCCATCTGGGATTGAACGATGCTCAGTGAAACGTCGCCCTGCAAAGTGCCCGCGACCTGGGTGGTCGGGTCGTAGCTGGTCTGGGTCTGGATGGCCTTGATGACGGCATTGTATGCCGTTACAAAGCCGTTGATGGCCGTGGTCACGGATGACGTGTCCGGCGCGACGCTCAGCGTGAACGGGGAAGTTGATGTGCCGGACAGGTTCAGCGTGACACCCGATATCACATCACCGACCGTGTTGGAGTTTTTGCTGATCGGAATGCCGTTGACGGTAAAGTTTGCATTCTGTGCGGTACTGCTCTCGGTCAGGTTTTGCGTACCCGCAGGGTCTTGCGCCAGCAGGCTGCTCACCGCCGGATCCCCGCCGGCCGAAACAGAGATTTTCATGCTGTTTGCCACACCTGAAGTGTTCGAAGTCAATACCAGACGGTAAGGAGACGAACTGCCGTCATTGATGATGGTTGCCGTGACGCCGATATTGGCGGCATTGATCGCATCGCGTATGCCGGACAGGGTGTTGTTGCTCGAGTCTATCGTGATGCTCTTGGTTCCGCCCCCGTTCGACGTGAAGCTGGCGCCGGTATAGGTGCCGTTGCTTAGCGTGCCGCCGGAGATCGTGCCGAAGTCGAAGGTCAGCGTGGTAGGGGTGCCGCTGCCGATCGCTGTCGTGGCACTGGGTTGCCCGGCAGCGACCAGGCTTTGCGCCTGGGCCAGTTGGCTGACACTCAGGGAGTAGCTCCCGGGTTGCGCGACGCTGGACGCGGTCGCGGAAAGCGCCGAACTATTCGATGCGCTGGCCGTGAACGAATTGAATGCCAGGTTGTTGACCCCCTGAGCCGCGGTCTGAAACGATGCCAACGCAGACTGGATGGTTCCGATGGCCGATATTTTCGATTGATAGCTGGTGATCTGGTTGTTCAATCCGGTGATCGGTTGCTGTTCTACCGATATCAACTGGCTCACAATCGAGGCAACGTCGATCGAGGGTGTCGTGACAGAGGCGGCAGATATGTTGGTAGAAGAGGTCATGATGATCCCTTAATTCAGGTTCAAGCTTTTTGTTTCACCAGCAGACCCTGCTGGTACTGTCCAATTGCCTCGCTGACGGCAATTGCCTCCTTGGACGGGATTTGCTTGATCGTCAGGCCTGTCTGGGTATCCACCACTTTGATCAGGGTTGCCTTGGAACTGGCGTCAATACTGAACTCCACGCCCGTATTTGCCTGCAGCATGGTCTGGTTTATTTTATCCACTGCGCTCTGCAATTGTGCATTGGTTGGTTGTGCTGCCTGGGTAACTGCAAGAGGTGGGGCCGCATCCTGCGGGAGTCCCGCATTGCCGGCAGGCGGCGCGGTAACGGCGAAACCCGGCGCACCCGTACTGCCATTGCTGACAGCAGGTGCCGGAACTGAATTGCCTGGTACATTCTGGATAAGCATTTTTGCCTCTCCTTATAGTATCTGTTCAAAATCCTGGCCGGATTGCTCCGGCCAGGGTGATTTTCATGCTAAGCCATTACTTCAACAGCGTCAGCACGCTGTTTGGCATCGCATTCGCTTGTGCCAACATTGCGACACCGGCTTGCTGCAGTATCTGGTTGTGGGTCAGATTCGCCGTTTCCGCCGCAAAATCGGTGTCCTGGATACGGCTGCGGGCTTGCTGCATGTTGGTGCTGGTGGTGGTCAAGGAGCTTTGCGCATTGGTGAAGCGGTTCTGCAAGGCGCCCAGTTGTGCCTGCAATCCGTTGATGGTGTTGATCGCGCCGTCCACGACATAGATCGCGTTATTGGCGCCGCTGGGCAGACCGTTGGTTATCTTCGTCACGTCAATAGCACTCACTGAATTCAACGTGCTGGTACCTGCAGCAGCGTTGGCCAGGAAGCTGGTGTTGGCTGTCGTGGGTGCTACCGTGTAGGAGGAGGAGGAATGGAAGTCCACTTCTCCGCCAACGACAGATGCATTGGCAGTGGCTGCGGTGGCTGTCAAAACTCTAGCGGTGCCTATTGCCGTACCGGTTGAGTTGGAACCACTAAGCGATACTGAACCTGTCGAAGAAGCGGTATTTGCCACAGCGATGTCATAGCCCTGGCTCTGGTTCAGAGAAATGGTTCCGGTGACCGTATTTGCGACTGCAGAGATACCGGTTTGCGCGGTTACCGCGTTGATGGCTGCGGCCAATCCCCCCACGTCTGTAGCGGTGGACAGCGAGGCACTGACCGTGACCGGGTTGGCATTGCCTGATGCGTTGGGGGCGCCTTGCAAGATCAGGCTGACGGACCCGGCAGCAAACCCGCTCAGTTGCGCATAGGTATTGGCGACCGCAGTGATAGACGCGCCGCTGGCGTTGGCCTGGTTATTGATCTGTTGGGCAATGTTATAGGCCGTGGACCCACTAGCGAAGGTGCCGGTGGTCAGGGTCTGGCCGCCGACTGCGATGCTCAGCACTTGTGACGTGAATTGGTTGCCTGCGGTAACTGCAGCAGCTAACCCGCCGGCAAGTGCGGAAGCACCATCCATCGAGGCGGCTCCCGCGCCAGTTGAACTTGATGCTGCGTTGTCGCCGATCGCGCTCGGCGCCGAGGTGGCGATCGAGGTATTGATGGTCTGGCCTGCATTGGCGCCGACCTGGAACTGGACATTGGAGAGCGAACCGTCGAGCAGGTTCAGGCCGTTATACTGGGTGTTGCTGGCGATCTGGCCGATATCCTGTTGCAGTTGCGAGATGCTGGCCTGCAACGAGGCACGGTCACTGGCGGAGTTGGTGCCGTTGGCGGCTTGCACGGACAGGTTACGCATGGTCTGCAGGTCGGAGGTCACTTGGGTCAGCGCGCCTGCCGCAGTCTGTGCCATCGAGATGCCGTCGTTGGAATTTTGGGCGGCCTGGTTCATGCCGCCGATCTGTGAAGTCATGCGTGCAGCGATTGCATAGCCTGCTGCATCGTCCTTGGCACTGTTGATGCGTAGACCGGAAGACAGGCGCTGGATCGAGGTGGTCAACGCGGTTTGCGAGTTGGCTACGTTGTTCTGCGCAATGAGTGAGGCGACGTTGGTATTGATGAAGAGTGCCATTCTAATTCTCCTTAAACTGGTTTGTTAACTCGGCATCGCTGCCGCTCACTGCGGTTTACCCTTTGTTACCGAGCATTAATGACCGCCGTTAGTCCAGTTATCGGAAGGAGTGCGGGAAACTTTAGGGGCATTTTCAAATTATTGTTAAAGGCTGACTGAAGATTGAATGAATCCGGTACCGCCGAAACGGCGACTCGCCAATGACCGGATTCGTGGCGTTTGTCTTCCGGTTCCCGGCAGGGTGGTCAAGTGTTTCCTTTGGTTGCATATGAGCGACTTTTGAACAGGGGGTATAGTTCATTTTGCCGCGACCACGCGGTTCTTGCCGGCCTTCTTGGCTTGGTACATCGCCTTGTCCGCGCGTCCCAGCACATCTTCCCGGGATTCTTCCGGATTGCGCAGCGCCACACCCGCGCTGAACGTGACCAGCACGCGCTCGTTCTCGTGCAGGAAGAATTTCTTGGTGAGTTCGCGCTGCAAGCGCTCTATCATTTTCACCGCATCTTCCAGTCCGGTGTTGGGGATCAGCAGCACGAATTCTTCGCCGCCGTAGCGCGTTACCGAATCGCTGGGCCGCAGGGTTTCCCTGATGACATTGCTCAGGTGAATGAGTGCATGGTCGCCGGCACGGTGACCGAGGGAGTCGTTGAGGCGCTTGAAATCATCGATGTCCAGCAGTGCGACACACAGCGGCGATTGACTGCGATCGGCACGGGACGCCTCGCGTTCGAATGCTTCATCGAGACCGCGCCGGTTCAGCGCGCCGGTGAGCTGGTCTTCATGCACCATTTCGCTGATCTGCGCGAGCTCCTGTTCCAGCTGCTTGATCCTGTCTTCCGCTTCCTGCACCTGTTTGCGCGAGCCGAGCAACTCGTTATGCGAGCGCTGTGCATTGTCCCGGATCAGCCGCGTGTCCTGCATGATGTCGTCCAGCAGATGGCTGAGTTCGGTGATGTTCTTCGATTGGCCGATCTTCAGGCTGTAGCCCTCAATCTTCTGATGGTAGTCGCCCGTGCTTTCGGTGATTTCGCACAGCCGGTCGACAAAGGTGACCATCAGGCTCTTGAGGGTGCTCTTGGCATCGGTCAGGCTTTGTTTCAACAAGCCCTGCTTGATGATGGTATCGCGCAGGCTGCGCTCGGCATCGGCGATGACTGCCCTGTTGAGCGGGTTGGCGATGATTTCCTGCAGCGAGATGACTTGTCCGTGCACCCATTCCTCGTCTTCGACCATTTCGCCGATATTTTCCACCAGCAGGCGCAACAGGCGCACCAGTCCTTCATGCACCTTGGCCTTGTCGGCGCCTTGCAGCTCGACCTTGATCCAGAACGGGCGCAGCAATTTGGTCAGCGCGGTGATCTGTTCATAAGTCTTGCTGTTGCGCACCTGCTCGACCAGTGCATGCACCTCCCGGGTCAATTCCGGCTGGGTGCTGAGCAGACTCAACAGTGTCTGGGCCAGCAATTCGGTCAGTTGGCCCGGCAGCTCGGCATTGCCGGCGTTCTGTTGGGGATGCTCCGGTGCGCTGCTTGGGACAGCCGGCTTGGCGGCAGCAGCAGTGACGGGCAGTGCAGGGTCGATTTCGATGATGCCGGCCGCGGCAGCAGGCGAATCCGACCACGAGCGCATCAGCGCGGTCAGTTTCTCGAACAGGGTTTCGGGGCTGGCCGCAAAACGGGTCAGCACGGTTTCAACCCCTTCCTTCTTGCGGGTGACGGTCAACCCCTTGTGGGTGACTTCGAGCTGCCGCAGCAGATCGCGTATCAGGTTTGACCAAGACTGGTTCTTTTCCGCGTTTTGCCTGGGCAGAATCTGCTCGATCTCCCTGAGGCATTTCTCCCAGTCCTGTGATCCGATCAGCTTGTTCAACGCGCTGCCGGCTGCCGCCGATCTGGGGTTCTGTGCAAGCCGGTCGGCAATGGCGCGCAGGACGTTTTCGGCGCCGTTCTGCTCCTTGTTGCCGATGCCGCTGATTTCGGCGTATATCCTGGCATAGTTGTCCGGGGTTGGCGGGACTTTGCGGGTCGCCAGCGTTTTCAGCGTTTCACGGGCAAGTTCCGACGGGTTGGATGCTTGTTTGTTCATCATTCAATGGCTGTCGATTTCATGGGCCACATTATCGGCGTTAATAGTGCTCATGAAGTGCCGAATAGCGGGCAGGAAAGCACCGAATTTCAGTCTTTGCCGTCAACCAGGCGGTGCGAGATCGCATAGTGAACCGCCTCGGCATTGTTCTTGAAACCCATTTTTTCCAGCATCCTCGCGCGGTATACGCTGACGGTCTTGGGGCTGAGCATCATGATTTCGGAGATTTCCGTCAGTGAGTTGCCGGAGGACATCAGGCACAGCGTCTGATATTCGCGATTGGACAGGGACTGGTGCAGCAGATCCTGGGATTCGCCGATCAGGTTGTTCAGCAGTTGCTCAGCCAGGGATTCACTGATGTATTTTTTGCCGCTGATGACCTGCTGAACCGCGCCGACCAGCTTTTCCGGCGCGGTTTGCTTGTTGATATAACCGACCGCGCCCGCTTTGAGCGCGCGCACGCCATAGTGTTCCTCCGGATACATGCTGAGCACGATGATCTTGATGCCGGGCTGTTCCGACTTGAGTTGTTTGAGTACATCCATGCCATGCTTGTCCGGCAGGGATATATCCAGCAGGATCAAATCAAAGTGATGTTCGCGCAACATCTTGATCGCCTGTGCACCCGATTCCGCTTCCCCGTTGACCTTGAAGTCGGGGTTTTCCTCGAGCAGAATCTTCAGTCCCTTGCGGATCAGCACATGGTCATCTACCACCAGGATGTTAATCATGTTGTTTTGTTGGCAAAAAGTTGTTGTTGTGCGGATTCCTGCAGCGTGCTTTCCGCATCAAGCGGGATGCATATCGCAATTTGTGTCCCGCCATTGGGCTTGCTGGCGATCTTGACCGTGCCGCCGAGATGAGCAACGCGCTCATGGATGCCGCGCAGGCCGAAAGAGCGCGGTTTGTTGCGCGCTTCTTCAGTGAAGCCCACGCCGTCGTCCAAGATGACCAGTTCAAGATGGTCTTCCCCCTTGACGATTTCGATCTGGACATTCTTTGCCTGGGCGTGTTTCATGATGTTGTTCAGGGTCTCCTGGAAGATCCTGAACAGGGAGATGGTGGCGGCTTCGGGCAGATCGATGGCTTCCTCCGATTTGATGATGGTGCAGGAAACGCCGCTGCGGGCGCTGAATTCCTGAGCCTCGATTTCAATCGCTGTGATGATGCCAAAATCGTCCAGAAAGCCGGGCCTCAGGCTCTGGGCAAGGTTGCCGGCGGAGGTGATGGTCTTGTTCAGCAATTCGGTTATCGCGGCCGCCTTGTCCACCAGCAGCTGGTTTCCTTTGGGGAGGCGCTGGCTTAGCCATGAAAAATCGATCCTGATGGCCGTAAGCAGGCTGCCGATTTCGTCGTGAATCTCGCGCGCGATGCGCAGACGTTCTTCCTCTTTGGCCTCCTGGATATGCGAGGCGAGCTCCTTTAACTGCTGCTGGGAATGCCTGAGTTCAAGTTCGCCCAGTTTGTTTTGGGTGATGTCAAACACGATCCCTTCCCAGCGCGGCAATGCGTTTTCGGCTTGTCGTGGGGTGGCACCCAGACTGATCCATTTGACGGTGTTGTCCGCCAGATTCAGGCGTCCCTCCCATTTCCAGAAGCACATCGTCGTCGCAGATTGCTTGAGCGTTTCCAGAAATGACGGTATGTCGTCGGGATGGATCAGGTTCAGGAAGGATGAGGAGTCGTTTTGCAGAACATCCGGGGCGATGCCGAGCAGCGCCGAACAACCGTCGCTGGCATATGGAAAAGTGACGGTGCCGCCGTGATGTAGCTGTATCTGGCACGCCATCCCGGGCAGGCTGGCGATGAATGCCTGTAGTTTATCCGGGGATGGCCTGATCGGTTGATCAAGAATGCTGTCAGGAATCATGTTGGGAAGTGGATAGCTTTATTATTAAATATCATCGCACAATGAACATTTCAGGCTTGCGTCCTGGCTCGCCATATAACCGTAGAACTCAAACCTGCTATCAGAATATCTTCCTTGCTGGATCATCACTATAGCTTGCCGGATGAATTTTCCTATGGATATCCTCACCGGAAAACGTGTGATTATATACAGTTAATATTACTTCAACGCAAATTGCATGGATAACGAGCGGCAGTGCTCGATCATCGCGATCAATCCAGCTTGGGCGGTTTGGGCCATGCGTTTCGTGAAGAATGGAAATGGGCTGTTTTGGGACCAGTATTTTCCAAACTGGAAATGAGTCTGAACGAAGGTTTGTGGATCTGAGTATCTGAATCTTGTTCTGACTCGGTCGGGTTGATAAATTCTTGTTTGTTCTGCCTTGCTGTTTTACCCATCAAGCCTGTTTCCTTGTTGCAGCAGAGATCGCGTGAAACAGTTTCCTTCTTGCATTGTTCAGCGCCAAGGCAGCGTCATTGTCGCTCATCTCTGATGCCTGTGCATCCAGTAGCTCAAAGGTGATGTCCGGCTTGAGATACTCACTGGCATTGGGCAAGGATTTCAGCTTCTCATAGGGGGTCTTCATCTCCTCGTAGCGATAGCGTTTGCGCTCCTTCCCTTTGGCATCGGTGATCGTTTCCGGGAAGAAACAAGGTCGGTGGAAGTTGACGTATGGGTTGAGGAAGTCGGCACAGAAAGCATTGACCAGACTGGCGCAGTGTTGCGGGATATGGGCATAGCCCAGATGCTTTCGCACCACCGCGCCGTTCTTGGATTCCGCCAATGCGTTGTCGTTGGAATGCCGCGGCCGTGATTTGGTGAATTCAACCCGCAACTTCTCCAGCAGCGCGGCTACTTGGTAGTTGATGTACTCTTTGCCGTTATCCGCGTGGAATCCCAGGATGACAAACGGAAATCCATCCAGCAACTGCCCAATGACCGGCAGCAGGTAAGCCTCGCTGATCTTCTCGCAGGTGGCGACCAGCTGAAACTGGGTTACACAGTCCACTGCGTTGATGTGATACACCCCTTTTGCCCCGTCCTGGTCGCCTTGGTGCACGCTGTCGATGCGGATGTAGCCCGGCATCCCATTGGGCTGGGGTGCGCGACGCTGGCCGATGGGTAATCCGGTTGGCCGGGTCTTGGTCCAATGCCGCCGCTTGTTCTGGTACTGTTTCTCACCCCGTAGGTTGTACAGATGTGAAACCGAGATTCCCGCCAGACGCTCGAAGCGCGCATCACCGAACACAAGTAAAGCGCGCTCCATCAGCTTCTTGGTGGCAGGGCCGGACAGTGTGCCATGCAGCGCATCGATCTCGGCCAACAAGGCCACGTCCGTGGCGGTGAAGCGGCCGGTGAAGCCGTGCTGGGGCGTAACTTGTCGTTTCGACAACTTCCCGTCCCGGCGGTATCGCCGCACCAGCCGGGTTACTTGTTGCCGTGACAGGCCAGTCATGCGCTCCAGATAGCGCAGCAACACGCCCTTGTCGGCTTTGCCGTGCGGTGAATAGCCAAACCGCTTGAGCACACGCTCGATAAATGAATTGCGTTCCGCCTTGGGAACTTTGAAGGCCACCTCCGTCGTGCCGTCCAAGAATGCCCTGACCTGCGCCAGGGTTTGCAGCCGCGCTTCTTCCATGTCGATCACCATGCATCGCATCATGACCGATTCAGAACTTTAGCCGTTCAGACTCATTTCTCGTTGGAAATACGACCCGCCTTCAGACTCATTTCATATTGGAAGAGGCTGGACCTTTCAAAAAATTCATCGGCATCATATGATGCGCTCCGGAGTTGGCCGCAGGAGTGCGCGGACTGCGAGCCCGGCATCTGCAGCCGTGAAGGCATGATCGCGTTATTGCCTGAATGCATCTGAATGTGCGGGCTTCGTCCGCTTGGTTGCGGTAATGATCCGGGTTGAAAAAATATATCAATTGAACGAATTCAAACATGGCGCTGCCTGTGCAGGGAGAAATGATCAATGAACACCAATATCCGCCCCTCTATTGACCTCAAGCTGGCAGTCAGCAGGCTGGATTCTTTGCCGGCCATGCCTGTCATCGCGCAGAAACTGCTGGCGATCAAGCTGGATAACGACCAGGACGAGCAGCAGATGTTGTTGCTGATCGCGCAGGATCCGCTGATCTCGGCAAGGATAATCGGCTTGGCCAATTCACCCCTGGCCGGGTCTTCCAGAAAGATCGGGACCGTCAAGGACGCATCGCTGTTGCTGGGGCTGAAACGGGTGCACTCGGTTGCCACCGGGCTGGCGCTGATGTCGCAGATGAACAAGTCGGTCGGGCGCTTGAATATTCCCGCCCTGTGGGTGCACAACATGAGTATTGCCTTTGCGATGCTCGGGATCGTTCATGCCATGCCGGCAAAGAGGCGCGTCAACGATGACCTGACATTTCTCGCGGGCATGTTGCATGATGTCGGCTATTCGGTGCTTGCCCATCTCGATGTCGAGCACAGCGACGAACTGCAGACCCGCATGATCACCGAACCCAACCGTCTGGCGCTTGAAATCGAACGCGAGATCGTGGGGATCACACATGATGAACTCGGCGCCGAGCTTGCTCGCCACTGGAACCTGCCGGAAGAGATCGTCACTGCGATCCGCTTCCACCATGATGTGGAAAAGGCCGATTCCACACAGCCGCTGGCGCGCATCATCAACCTGGCGGAAAAACTGCTGCCCTCGTTCGGTTTTCCCGAACTCATCGATACCACCATCACGCCCGAAGACTGGGAGGCGCTGGGCATAGCTCCGGACCGCGCGGAAGAGATCGGCGCGCTGGTCGCCGAACAGGCCGAACAAGCGAGCCAGTTCGCCAGTTCCTTTGCCTGACGTTTTGCCAAAGGCGGTTGCATATCATAGCCCTTGATTGGCGAATTCACGGACTCGCGCCCGTTGCCGACGGCAGTTGCTGGCGGTTTCACGGGTCATCGGTTAACATGCCGCGCTTCGGCGGAGTTCCACAATCTCTGGACTTTGCCTTCGGCCAAGCAGGATATGTGACCGCAGTCGAAGCGTTGCGGTTGCCATTCCAGCCAGGCGGCCGGGTCGGCCAGACAGTCAAAATAATTACCACCCGGCTGATTTAATTTTTTGCGTACTCATGGCCGATCAATTCCCGTTACCCGCATCCTCCACCATTCAGCGCAAGGTCGCCATCGCGGCCTGTTTCGGCACATTCCTCGAGTGGTATGACTTCCTCACCTTTGCCTCGCTGGCCACTTACTTCAGCACGCTGTTCTTTCCGCAGGAAAACCCGGTCGCCGCGTTGCTGGCCAGTCTTGCCACCTTCGGGGTGGGCATGCTGGTGCGCCCGCTCGGCGCAGCCATGTTCGGATCGCTGGGAGACAAGTATGGCCGGCGCCCGGTGTTCATCGCCACCATCGTGCTGATGGGACTGGCCACGTTTTGCGTCGGCCTGTTGCCGACGTACAGCCGGGTCGGCATGCTGGCACCCATACTGTTGCTGGTGTTGCGCTTGCTGCAGGGATTCGCGGTGGGCGGAGAGATCGGCGGCGCGGCGGTCTATCTCACCGAGCATGCCCCTGCCGGCAAGCGCGGGTTTTATACCAGCGTGCTGCAATTGATGGGACCGCTGGGCATCCTGGTGTCCACATTCCAGATCGTGCTGCTGCAGGTACTGCTGAGCACTAGCGATTTCCAGGCGTGGGGATGGCGCGTGCCATTCCTGCTTTCCATCGTGCTGCTGCTGGTCTCGATCAAGAGCCGGATCAACATGTACGAGTCGCCGGTGTTCGTGCATCTTCGCGAGAAGCATGGCCTGTCCAAGGCGCCTTTGCGGGAATGCTTTTCCAATCCGCATACGCTGGGCCGCATGGCACTGCTGTTTTTCTGCATTTCCGCGGGCGGGTCATTGCTGTTCTTTTCGTCGCAGGTCTATGTCAATGTTTATTTGAAAAGCGTGGTCAGGCTGGACCCGCAGCGGGCCGGGGCACTGGTGATGACGAGCACGGTCCTGCTGTTTCCGCTGACCATCTTTTTCGGCTGGCTCTCGGACCGCATCGGCCGCAGGCCGGTGCTGCTCGCCGGCCTGCTGCTCGGTGCAGTGGCGATCTTCCCGGTTTTCAAGGGGTTGATGCATTTTGGCAATCAGGCGCTGGAGCGTTTCAACAGCGAGGTTCCGGTGGCGTTGTATGGCCATTCCTGCGCCTACGATCCGTTCACCAAGACTGATAATGATTGCGAAAAGAACCAGGAATTTCTCTCCAAACTGGGTGTGTCCTACACGCTTTATCCTGCGCTGACTCCCCACACCACTCTGCTGCGTATCGGCAAGAACGAAGTGGCCGGATTTGAGCCGGAGGTGATCATGCAGGCATTGAAGCTGGAAGGCTGGACAGAACACGCGGACGAGACCAGGACCAACCGATGGATGATATTTGTATTGCTGTTTGTTCTTCTAATCGCGGTCGGGTTGATCACGGGTCCGCAAACGGCCACACTGGCGGAGTTGTTTCCTGCCCGGACACGGTATACGGCAGTCGCGCTGCCGCACAATCTCAGCGCGGGATGGATAGGCGGCTTGTCGCCATTCATGATCACGCTGTTGAGCGTAAGGGCGGGGGACGCGATATCCGGCATGTGGTACCCGGTCGGATTGCTGGCGCTGGCTTTTGTCATCGGGCTGATATTTCTGCCCGAGACCCGCAACGCATCGCTGGAAGGCTGAGCGTAATGGCTACGCGCTTGATAGCGGGCACGCTCGCCATTCGCCATCGGCTTGTGGCACAATCTTGCCGATACATTCTGTCTATCTTTAGTCGCCCATGCGTATTCTGATCAGTAATGACGACGGTTATTTTTCCCCGGGCCTGGCCTGTCTTGCCGAACACCTGTCCCGGATTGCCGATACCGTGGTGGTCGCTCCCGAACGCGACCGCAGCGGTGCCAGCAATTCGCTGACGCTGGATCGTCCCCTCAAGTTGCGGCAAGCCGCGAACGGATTTTTCTATGTCAATGGCACACCGACCGACTGCGTGCACCTGGCGGTGACCGGCATGCTGGATCATCAGCCCGACATGGTGGTATCCGGCGTCAACGCGGGTGCCAATATGGGCGACGACACGATTTATTCCGGCACGGTGGCCGCAGCGATGGAGGGATTTCTGCTCGGCATACCCTCGATAGCCGTTTCACTGGTCGGCAAGGAGTTCGCCCACTATGAAACGGCTGCCAGGATTGCCGCCGAACTGGTGCAACGCTTTGCGTTGCAGAGACACAGTCATCCCTGGCTGCTCAATGTGAATGTCCCGGATGTGCCCCACGACCAATTGCGGGGGATAGAAGTCACGCGCCTCGGCAAGCGGCATAAAGCCGAGCCGGTGGTAAAGGCCAGCAACCCGCACGGCGAGGCCGTGTATTGGGTGGGAGCTGCAGGCAAGGCCCAGGATGCGGGGGAGGGCACGGATTTTCATGCTGTCTCGCGGCAGCACGTATCGCTGACGCCGCTTCAGATCGACCTCACGCAATACAGCCAGCTCGAAGCGGTACGCGGCTGGCTCGATAAAATTTAGATGAGTGCAACGCATAACGGCATCGGCATGACCTCGCAGCGCACCCGCGCGCGCCTGATCGAAAGGCTGCGCGAACAGGGCATCAAGGATGAAGTCGTGCTGGCGGCGATGTTCGAAGTGCCGCGCCATCTGTTCGTCGACGAGGCACTGGCGACCCGCGCCTATGATGACGTGTCGCTGCCGATCAATTTCAACCAGACCATCTCCCAGCCCTACATCGTGGCGCGCATGATCGAGGTGCTGCGTGGCATGCGCGCGGGTGGAGATGGACCGCTGGGACGCGTGCTGGAGATCGGCACCGGCTGCGGTTACCAGGCGGCGGTGCTGGCGCAGGTGGCGCGCGAGGTCTATTCCGTGGAGCGTATCAGGCCACTTTATGAACGCGCCAGAAAGCAGTTGAACGATCTGAAGATACGCAACGTCAGCGTGCGTTATGCCGATGGTGCCGCCGGCCTGCCCGAGGCTGCGCCGTTTGACGGCATCATCATGGCCGCCGCCGCACCGGCGCTGTCGGCTGCGCTGCGGGAGCAGCTGGCGGTCGGTGGTAGAATGGTGCTGCCGGTCGGGATGCAAACGCAAATGCTGTATCTGGTTGAACGCAATGCGCAGGGGTTTCGCGAAACCCAGCTGGAACCGGTGAAATTCGTACCGTTATTGATGGGCAAGGCATGACAAGCAACAAAATCCTCTTATGGCTGCTGACAACGACGCTGTTGGCCGGCTGCGCTTCAAGCATACAGCGCCCGCCGGTTTTCGAACGTGCCGAAGCGCAAAAGAGCGCCGCCATGGTAAAAAATTCCCCGCGCGAAAAGGATTGGCGGCCCAGTTCTTACACCGTGCAAAAGGGCGATACGCTGTACAGCATTGCCTTTAATTACGGCTTCGATTACCACGAACTGGCAGAAATGAACGGCATCAAGGATCCCAGCCTGATTGCCGTGGGCCAGCAAATCCGCCTGCGTCCGAACCGGGCCGGAACCGCCTCAGCGGCTGCACCGATCGCAGTGAGGCGGACCGAGATTCTGGTGAAGGATCAGCCCAGGGTGGTGAAATACCCGTACAGTGTGGCAGCCATGGCACAAATCGACAAGGTACAGGAGCAGACCACTCCCGCAGCGGCTGTGGTTGCCAAAATTCCCGCAGCGTCGTCTGTAGCGGCAAGCGATGCCGGCACCGATGTCAGCGAGGAACCCGTGCCGGGATGGAGTTTGCCTGCTACCGGCAGGCTGATCGGACAATTTTCAGAATCCGAAAATCGAAAGGGGATTGATATCGCCGGCAAGCTCGGGCAGCCGGTGATGGCCAGCGCTTCCGGCAAGGTGGTCTATAGCGGCAACGGCTTGCGCGGTTATGGCAAGCTGATCATCATCAAGCACAACAGCACCTATCTCAGCGCTTACGCGCACAACGAAAAAATACTGGTAAAGGAAGGCCAGAACGTTACGCGCGGACAAAAGATCGCGCTGATGGGCAACACCGATGCCAGCCAGGTGGAGCTGCACTTTGAAGTGCGCCGTTTCGGCAAACCGGTCGATCCGGCAAAATATCTGCCGCTTGGTCAGTTATGAGCACAGCGTGAATTCCGAAATACTCAGCACCCTCGACCATGACCGGGACAGCGCGGCTTTGCGATATGTCTACCCGGTCGTATCGCGCCGCGCCGGCGGTGTTTCGGTCGGCATCAACCTCAATACCAACAATGCCTGCAACTGGCGCTGCATCTACTGCCAGGTTCCCGGTCTGACCCGCGGCGCGGCACCTGCCGTGGATTTGGCGGTTCTGGAAAGCGAGCTGCGCGGATTTCTCGCGGAACTGCTGCACGGCGATTTCATGCAAAGGCGGGTTCCGCAGGAATCGCGGCGCATCAATGACATCGCGCTTTCAGGGAACGGTGAGCCGACCAGCTGCGCCGAATTTGTCCGGGTCATCGAACTCATCGCTCGGGTGCGCCGCGAAACGGGATTGCCGGATACCGTCAAGACCGTGTTGATCACCAACGGCAGTCTGTTGCATCGGGACTCGGTGCGGCAGGCACTGCGCGACATCGCGAAGATCAATGGCGAGGTCTGGTTCAAGCTGGATCGGGCCAGCGAAGCCGGAATGCGGCTCGTCAACGACATCCATATCAGCATGGATAAAGTCCGCGGCAATCTTGCCGCCGCGATATCAAGTTGCCCGACCTGGCTGCAAACCTGCTGGTTCGCGCTGGATGGCATACCGCCGTCACGCCGGGACGAAGACGATTATCTCGAATTTGTCGCGGCACTGCTGCGCTCGGGACACCAGCCGCAAGGCGTGCTGCTGTATAGCCTGGCCCGCCCTTCGATGCAAGCCGAAGCACCGCGTCTGTCTGCGCTGTCAGCCGGGCAATTGCAGCTTTTTGCCGACCGCATCGCCGAACTTGGTTTGCCGGTCAACGTCAGCCCCTGAGGCGGTTCCGTTCTGAAGGGTGAAACTCATCCTGTGCAGCGGCACCAATAATTGCTGTGCAGGGCCTGCTTTCCCTGACTGCCTGTTTTGGCGCTGCCTGTTTTGGCGCAGCGCAGCCTTTGCGGATCGCGTAGCGCGTTCAGCGCTGAAACGCATACATCTTGCGCAGGAATATGTCCGGGCTTGCAGCCACCAGGTCTTCAGGGATCGCGGTCCCGTGCAGTGGTGATTCCTGCAGCGACAGGCCCGGGATCCATCCGGCAAACAGGACCTCGTCTTCATATTCCGATGCCTTGTATTCCGACGCCCTGGAATCGGCATTCTCGACTTCGTAGCTGCACATATCCATCGTGACTATGCTCATGGCACACCTCGCACCGTTAAGGGATCGCGCGGGAATACGCGGCCCTTGTTTGCTATATCGGCAAACTTCGCGATAAGTTTAGTCCGCTGTCACGCCGTGCCAGACACAAGCCTGATTCGGTTAAACTTCAATCAATGAATAAATCTTTGGTATGGGATAGCGAAGCGTTGCTGCGATCACCGCTGTTCGCCCCTTTGCATCCTCTGCTTGCCGAACTCGAAACCGGGGCATTCCCCTCGCTGCAGGATTGCAATGCTTTGCTCCTGGCAAGGGATAACCCGATCACGGTGCAGAGCGGAATGCCGCTTGGTTTCGTGCAGCAGGAGCGCGGCAAGCTGTCCTTTGAAGCGCAATATGAACCGCGCTGTTATCTGACAGGCGCGGTGCAGATGCGCACACACAACTGGCATGACCTGTTCAACGCGCTGGTTTGGCTGACTTTTCCCGCGTCCAAGGCAGCCATCAATGCGCGCCATTACCGTGCGCTGACAGGTGTGGGAACTGCAGAGGTTGCAACGGGAAGTCAGCGCGGCACGGTGCGCGATGTGAACACCCTGCTGGACGAATCGGGCGTGGTCGTGGCCTGCGCCGATGAGGAACTCGCCGGACTGCTGGTTGATTTCAAATGGAAGGAATTGTTCTGGCAAAGGCGTGATCGGTTATCCGGCAGCATGGGGTTCTATCCTTTCGGACACGGTCTGTACGAGAAGGCGCTGCAACCTTATGTCGGCATGACCGGACAAGGCTTGCTGGTCAAGGTGGAGCAGGAATTCTTTGCGATGACAGCGGCGCGGCAATTGAAGCATCTGGACAGCCTGCTGGCCGACCGGCTGACGATAGGGGAACATTCCCTGGACACCCGCGATCTTTCCCCCGTGCCACTGCTCGGCATACCGGGGTGGACGGCAGACAACAATATCGAGTGCTATTACGACAATACCGCGTATTTCCGTTCCGGCAGGCGCGGTCGGCTTGCCGGGAGATAACAGCCAAATCGGGCCAGCCCGGTTTTGGTATCATGCAGGCTTGCGCGATACCACTTCCATCCCAAGTTTCTTCAAATGTTAAGCAAACTCAATGCCGTGCAGCGCGAAGCCGTTATGCACCTCGACGGCCCGTTGCTGGTTTTGGCCGGCGCGGGCAGCGGCAAGACGCGCGTGATCACCCACAAGATCGCCTATCTGGTGAATGAATGCGGTTACGAACCGCGCAATATCGCCGCGATCACGTTCACCAACAAGGCCGCCAGCGAGATGCGCGAACGGGTCGGCGACCTGCTGAAGAACACCAGCAACAAAGGCCTGGTCATCAGTACTTTCCATTCGCTGGGAATGAACATCCTGCGCAGCGAAGCAAAGTTGCTCGGTTACAAGCCGCAGTTCTCGATCTTCGATGCCAGCGACACCTGGAAGATATTCAGCGAACTGGCCAACTCCGCCGACAAGCAGGAGATACGCGACATGCAGACGCAGATCTCGAACTGGAAATCCGCCTTCGTCTCGCCCGAGCAGGCCGCCGATGCGGCCGAAGATGCCGCAGCCAGGGTCCATGCGCGCATTTATGCGCGCTACCAGGAAACGTTGCGCGCCTATCAGGCGGTGGACTTCGACGACCTGATCCATTTGCCGGTGGTGCTGTTCAAGCAGCATCCCGAAGCGCTGCTGCGCTGGCAACTGAAGCTGCGCTATCTGCTGGTGGACGAATACCAGGATACCAACGATTGCCAGTACCGGATGATCAAGCTGCTGGCCGACATGCGCGCCGCGCTGACCGTCGTGGGCGATGATGACCAGTCGATCTATGCCTGGCGCGGCGCCAGCATCGCGAACCTGCACAACCTGCGCGACGACTACCCGAAACTGCGCGTGATCAAGCTGGAACAGAATTACCGTTCCTCCCAGCGCATCCTCAAGGTGGCGAACCGGCTGATCAACCACAACACCAAGGTGTTCGAGAAGAATTTGTGGAGCGACCATGGCATCGGCGACCCCATACGCATCTTTGCGGCGCGGGACGAGGAGCACGAGGCCGAGAGTGTGGTGATGAAACTGGTGGCACACAAGTTCGAGCACCGCACCCGCTTTGCTGATTATGCGATCCTGTATCGCAGCAATCACCTGTCGCGCGCCTTCGAGGAGCAGCTGCGCGACCAGCGCGTCCCGTATACCGTCAGCGGCGGGACTTCATTTTTCGACCGTGCCGAGATCAAGGACATCACCGCCTATCTGCGCCTGATCGCCAACCCGGACGACGATCCTGCCTTCATCCGGGCGATTACCACACCCAAGCGCGGTATCGGCAACACCACGCTGGAAAAGCTCGGCAGCTATGCCGGCGAGCGTCATATAAGCCTGTTCGAGGCGGCCTTCGAGCCGCTCATCCGGGACCAGATGCAGCCGCGCCAATACGAAGAGTTGATGCTGTTCTGCAATTTCATCAACCGCATCCAGGACAGGGCCGGCAAGGATCCCTGCGGCGAATTGCTCGACGAACTGCTGCGCGCGATCAATTACGAGACCTGGCTTTACGACTCGCATGACCAGCGCATGGCCGAGAGCAAGTGGAAGAATGTGGATGATTTCATCAACTGGCTGAAACGCAAATCCGAGGCGGATGAAAAGTCGCTGATCGAGATGGTGCAGACCGTTGCGCTGATCAACATGCTGGAGGGCAGGGACCAGGAGCCGGATGCGGTCTCGCTGTCCACGCTGCATGCCGCCAAGGGTCTGGAATTCCCGCATGTGTTCATCATCGGCGCGGAGGAAGAGATACTGCCGTTCCGCGACAGCGACGAAAAGCAGATCGAGGAGGAGCGCCGCCTGATGTACGTCGGGATCACCCGCGCCGAACGCAGCCTGCAGATCAGCTACTGCAGCCGACGCAAGCGCGGCAAGGACTGGGCAGCCTGCGAACCGAGCCGCTTCATTGATGAATTGCCCGAAGACGAACTGGTCTACGCGGGCAGCCACGCCGGCGCGGTGCCCACGGTGACACGGGACGAGGGCATGGACAAGCTGGCCAGGCTGAAAGCGATGCTCAACAAGCCGGTTACAGAGTAATTGCGGCAGACATCATGATCACGGGCATTAATTCCGTGAGTGAATGGATCGAATACATAAATTGTTGCAATTATGGTTGTTGCATTTTGCGATCGCAGGTGACAGTCTCCGATTACCACACTGCATGTCAGGTTATTTGGCTCGTCCGGCTGATAGGTTGAATCGGAACCAAAAGGCGGTTGTGGCAGGATCAATTACGTTAACTACTCTGGAGGTGACATCATGGGCGCATTAACAGTATTCTTTGTTTTTTCACCTTTCATTTTGCTGGCTCTTATGATCATATTTGCGGGGAAACCTTCCTGACAGACTCGTCGCGGTTCATATTTCCAATACCGCGATCGCTGATTCGGCCTGGCTTGGTCCAGGCCGTTTGTTTTTCGCTGTCCCGGTCTTTCGTATCGGCTAGGCGCAATCAATTTGCCTGACGCCCTGTCCGACGGCTTTACCGCGAACATTGGGGCTGTATCCTCCGGGTTTCCGCCCGCACACCAAATTAGGGCGTCCAATTGGCTGGTGGCGACTTCCCTACTTGCGTATAATGCCCGCTTTGCCGAGGGCTGTTTCATGCGCATCATTCAAAAAGCACTAACCTTTGACGACGTTCTGCTCGTTCCTGCCTACTCCAATGTGTTGCCGCGCGACGTCAGTCTGCGCACCCAGCTTACCCGCAACATCAATCTGAACATCCCGCTATTGTCGGCGGCGATGGATACCGTCACCGAAACACGGCTCGCGATCGCACTCGCGCAGGAAGGCGGCATCGGCATCATCCACAAGAACATGTCGGCCGCGGCGCAGGCGGAGAAGGTCGCCAAGGTCAAGCGCTTCGAGAGCGGCGTGGTCCAGGATCCGATCACGATCACGCCGGACATGACAGTGAGGAGCGTGATCGAGTTGACACGCAAACACAAGATCTCCGGTTTGCCGGTGGTGCAAGGCAAGCTGGTGGTAGGAATCGTCACCAATCGCGATCTGCGCTTCGAGAGCAACCTGGACCAGCCGGTCAAGAACATCATGACCCCGCGCGAACGCCTGATCACAGTCAAGGAGAACGCCAGCCTGGAAGAAGCACGCAGCCTGATGCACAAGCATCGCATCGAACGCGTGATGGTGGTGAACGATGCTTTCGAGTTGCGCGGCCTGATGACGGTCAAGGATATCCTGAAATCCACCGAACATCCGAACGCCTGCAAGGACCATTTGGGTCATCTGCGCGTTGGTGCTGCGGTCGGCGTGGGCGAAGGGACCGATGAGCGCGTCACGCTGCTGGCCGAGGCCGGTGTGGATGTGCTCGTCGTGGATACCGCACACGGTCATTCGCAGGGCGTGCTGGATCGCGTCAAGTGGGTCAAGACCCGGTTCCCGAACATCGAGGTGATCGGCGGCAACATCGCTACCGGCGGTGCGGCACAGGCATTGCTGGACCACGGTGCGGACGGTGTGAAGGTGGGCATCGGCCCCGGTTCGATCTGCACCACGCGTATCGTCGCAGGTGTGGGCGTGCCGCAGATCAGCGCGATCCAGAGCGTGGCCAAAGCGCTGCAGGGTACCGGGGTGCCGCTGATCGCCGACGGCGGCATCCGCTATTCCGGGGACATCGCAAAGGCGGTCGCGGCAGGCGCGCATGCGGTGATGCTGGGCGGTTTGTTTGCCGGTACCGAGGAAGCACCCGGCGAGATCGAATTGTTCCAGGGGCGTTCCTACAAGTCATATCGCGGCATGGGCAGCCTGGGTGCGATGCAGCAAGGCTCCAGCGACCGCTATTTCCAGGATAGCGAAGCCAACCAGGACAAGCTGGTGCCGGAGGGTGTGGAAGGCCGCGTGCCGTACAAGGGCAGTGTGCTGGCGGTGATCCACCAGCTGATGGGCGGTCTGCGTTCCAGCATGGGCTATCTCGGATGCGCGGACATCGCCACCATGCACACCAAGGCCGAGTTCGTCGAGATAACATCGTCCGGCATCCGCGAGTCGCATGTGCATGATGTGCAGATCACCAAGGAAGCGCCGAACTACCATATAGAATAGGATACAAGGGCAGGGTATCGGCAGTTGTCGTCTGATATTGCTGAACCCGGCCCTTGTTCCCGTACCTTCACGTCCAGATCCCAGCCATGGCCCACAAAAAAATCCTGATCCTCGATTTCGGTTCGCAATATACGCAACTGATCGCGAGACGCGTGCGTGAAACAAACGTCTATTGCGAACTGCATCCTTATGATGTCGATGTGAACTTCATTCGCGATTTCCAACCGGCGGGGATCATCCTTTCCGGCGGCCCGAATTCGGTTACCGAGGGCGATACGCCGCGCGCGCCCCTGATCGTGTTCGAACTGGGCGTGCCGGTGCTGGGCATATGCTACGGGATGCAGACCATGGCTGCGCAGCTGGGTGGTGCGGTCGAGAATGGCCTGGTGCGTGAATTCGGCTATGCCGAGGTTCGTGCCCAAGGGCATTCCGCATTGCTGCGCGGTATCCAGGACAGAACCAATGCGCAGGGTCACGGTTTGCTCGATGTGTGGATGAGCCACGGCGACAAGGTGACGGCACTGCCTCCGGGATTCTCGGTCATCGCCAGCAACCCCAGCACACCGATCGCCGGCATGGCCGACGAAGCGCGGCATTTTTACGCGCTGCAGTTCCATCCGGAGGTCACCCATACCCATCAGGGCAAGGTGATGATCAACCGCTTCGTACATGACATCTGCGGCTGTGAGCAGGACTGGAACATGCCGGATTACGTCGGCGAAGCGGTGGCAAGTATCCGCGCGCAGGTCGGCCGGGACGAGGTCATACTCGGGCTTTCAGGCGGGGTCGATTCCTCGGTTGCGGCAGCGCTGATACATCGCGCGATCGGCGACCAGCTGACTTGCGTGTTCGTGGACAATGGCTTGTTGCGTTTGAACGAGGCCGAACAGGTGATGGTCACCTTTGCCGAGAATCTCGGGGTAAAAGTCATTCATGTCGATGCCAGCGCGGAATTCCTGCATCACCTGACCGGCGTGTCTGAACCCGAACAGAAGCGCAAGATCATCGGCCGGGAGTTCGTCGAGGTGTTCCAGCGCGAAGCCAAAAAACTGCCTCGGGCAAAGTGGCTGGCGCAGGGCACGATCTACCCTGACGTGATCGAATCGGCCGGTGCAAAGAACAAAAAGGCACACACCATCAAATCCCACCACAATGTCGGCGGCTTGCCTGAAAGCCTGCACCTGAAACTGCTCGAACCGTTGCGCGAACTGTTCAAGGATGAAGTGCGCGAACTGGGCGTGGCGCTGGGCCTGCCGCACGACATGGTTTATCGCCATCCGTTTCCCGGTCCCGGCTTGGGGGTACGCATCCTGGGCGAAGTGAAACGGGAGTATGCGGAACTGCTACGCCGGGCTGATGCGGTCTTCATCGAAGAACTGCATGCCACCAAAGATGACAACGGCATATCCTGGTACGCGAAGACCTCGCAGGCCTTTGCCGTATTTGTTCCGGTCAAGAGTGTCGGGGTGATGGGCGACGGTCGCACCTACGAATGGGTGGTGGCACTGCGCGCGGTGCAGACTCAGGATTTCATGACCGCGCACTGGGCGCATCTTCCCTATGAATTGCTGGGCAGAGTCTCCAACCGTATCATCAACGAAGTACGCGGCATCAACCGGGTCGTGTACGACATCTCCGGCAAACCACCCGCTACAATTGAGTGGGAATAATTAGATTCAGACCGGTGGATTGTGCTGCCAGAAACCGGACAATCGCCAAATTACGCTTTCGACACGCCCATTAGTCGGCCGGTAGTCAAGGGCAAAATAAAACCATCGCAATCTGGTTGCGCTACAACAAAGCATAAAGCCATGCCACCTTGTTTCTTGCAAACTTAACCGCGCCCGTTTTCTCATTTAATCGGTTGCGAAATGAATCGCACCACACACCCATCGAGATCAAACCTGTCGTGATGTTTTACGACGGCCCTGGTGGCTTTTGCCACCCCAGAGAAACGCTGGTTCCAAGACGTGTCCAATGGGTTGTTTCACATTTCCGTGGCTATCGCTATGGCGACTCCAGTGCTAAAGTGGCTCACGACTTGGGCGATTCAGTGTTGCATAAAACAGATGGCACAAAGGCGGCGTCCAATCATTTACCGTGGTTGAAACTCCAGTGTCGATTCCTGGCTCACCGCCCTTGGCCAAACTCTAAACAAAACATCTCTTCACATCGAAAGGCTGCTGCTCTCGCAGAATGTAATAACATGCCCGCGCCAGTTTGTGCGCAACAGACTTGAGCGCCACGACGCGATTGGTACGATTTGCGCTCATAAAATCGTTTCGCTTCCGGGCAAAACCGCAATGCAAAGTTTGCTGCCTCCAAAAATGCCCACGCCAGATATTTATTCCCGTTCTTGGTGTTACCCGATCCTTTCTTCTTGCCGTTGCTTTCATGCAGACTATCCACACACCGGCAGTATGAGCTGAAGTTTCCAACATCAGCAAATCGCGAAATTGTCCCCGTTTCGAGCATGATCGTGGTTGCCAGTATCTGCCCTATGCCCGGTATAGCCTTGACCAATTGGTATCCAGGCTGCAATTTAACCTGTGCTTCCAATCGCTTCTCCAACGCTGCAATCTGTTGTTGCAATGCTTGGCAAACGACTCGATTAGACTCCATAGCCAGAGTCACATCGGATTTCAACCCTAACGCCTCAATTCCTTCAGTTGTCATTCGCTTGATTTGGCGTTTATCCATTCGTCCGCCGGTTTCTCTCGCCAGAGTATTCTCGATGGATAGAATCGGCATCGTACAGCAACGAACCAGTTGCATCCTCTTACGTGCCAGATCTCGTGTGGCACGCAATTCGCGGGGAAATATATGGCCCTCCGGCAACAATCCCAAACGCAGCATTTGCGCCAGATAGGCAGCATCGGCAAAATCTCCGCTGTACTTCAGTCCTTCATATTTCTTCATCGCTGATGGGTGTGCCAAGTGCGCCTGATACCCCGCATCCATCAAACCATCAATCAACCAATACCAGTTATACGCCGATTCAACCACCACGCCAACGGTTTCATCTCGATGGGGCGCCAGCGCCGTCAGTATTTCATTCAGCTTATTTGCTAGACGCTTTTGATAAAGAATCCAATCCTCTTCATCTGTTACAACTACAACACTGTTGTTCGAATGCAAATCAATTCCGATATACTTCTTCATGTCGGTCTCCTCGGGTTAAAGTGGTTCGCACCTTAACTTTACCCTTGCTGCAACTACGCAGCTAGGAGGCCGGCTACATGATTATCATTGCAGCCCTTTGCCAATCCCACACACATGGATCAACCTAACTTCAGCAACGCCTCGAACTGAGCTACCGGCATCGGCTTGCCGAACAGATAGCCCTGGTAGTGCTTGCAGCCATAAAAAGCGAGAATCTCCCGCTGCTCCTCGGTTTCCACCCCTTCGGCAATCACGTCGAGTTTCAGGCTGTGCGCCATGGCGATGATGGTTTGCACAATCGAGTTGGCCCCCTCGACAATGCCCATGTCCCGGACGAACGACATATCGATCTTGAGCTGGTCCAGCGGCAGCTGTTTCAGGTATTGCAGCGAGGAGTAACCGGTGCCGAAGTCATCCATCGAGAACTGGATGCCGGTTTGCTTTAAGGTCTCCATGGTAGCAATGATTTTTTCGATATCCGCCACCAGCATGCTTTCGGTCAGTTCCAGCTTGAGGCGTGTCGGGTTGATCGCGTGGCGCTGCACGGCGGCCTGCACCTGGGCCGCAAAATCAGCGTGGTGGAATTGCCGCGCACTCACGTTCACAGCCAGGACAAGATCGCGGGTGAGCGCGTCCTGCTGCCAAACCTTGAGCCGGGTGCAGGCCGTCTCCAGCACCCATTGCCCGATCGGCTGGATCAGCCCAGTTTCTTCCGCCAGCGGAATGAAACGCACCGGCGACACCATGCCGCGCTCGGGGTGGTTCCAGCGAATCAATACCTCTGCGCCCAGCGGGTGGTTTGCCTCGTCCACCTGGCTCTGGTAGTACAACTCGAATTGTTGCTGCTCGAGCGCACCGCGCAGATCGTGTTCGAGGGACGCAAGGGCGATCACGCTTTCCTGCATTTTCGGGTCGAAGAAGCGCACGGTGTTGCGCCCGGCCTGTTTGGCCTGATACATGGCAATGTCCGCCTGTTTCATCAGTTCATCGGCTGCGAGCGCATTGCCGTTGAAAAGGATGGCGCCGATGCTGGCGCTGCTGTGGTGCTCCTTCATATCAAACTGGTAGGGCTGGCGGAGGGACGCAAGCATTTTCTCGGCAATGGCTTCGGTCTGTGCCGCCGCTTCCATGGCATGCTCGCTCAGGTTTTCCAGCATCACCACGAACTCGTCGCCGCCCAGACGGGCCACGGTGTCGTCGTCGCGCACACAGGCGGTCAAGCGTTGCGCGACCTGTTGCCGCAGCAGGTCGCCGGTGTCATGGCCAAGCGTGTCGTTGAGGGCCTTGAAATTGTCCAGGTCGATGAACAGCAGCGCGCCTGCTCGGCGATTCCGCGCACTGGAAGCCAATGCATGATGGAATCGATCCATCAGCAGCCGCCGGTTGGGTAAGCGGGTGAGCGGGTCGTAGAACGCGAGCAGTTGAATCTCTTTCTCTGCGGACTTGCGATCGGTAATGTCGATGTGTGCACCGACATAATGAGTGATGACCCCGTCCACGCCTTTTACGGCAGAAATGTTGAGCCACTTGGGATAGATCTCGCCGTTCTTGCGCCGGTCCCAGATTTCACCCTGCCAGGTTCCGGTACGATTGATGGTCTCCCACATCTCGCGGTAAAAATCTGCATCATGGCGGCCGGACCTGAGCAGGAGCGGAGTTTGGCCAATAGCCTCCTCGGCCGTATAGCCGGTGTCTCTGGTAAATGCGTGGTTGACCCGCAGGATCACCTGGTTTGCATCGGTGATAATCATTCCTTCATGGGACTCGAAGGCCGTTGCCGCGATGCGAAGATCTGTCTCGACTTGCTTGCGCTCGGTGATATCGCGGATGATGCCGAATATCATCGTTTTTCCCTCCAGTTCGACCACTTTGGCATTAATTTCCACTGGCATCCCTGATCGGTCTTTGCGCCTGTGTATGGATTCAAAGAACGCTTGCCCATCACGCAATATTTGCGCAATACGTTCAGGGACCGTGCTGGCATATTCTGGCGGATCAAATTCAGAAATAAGCCGCCCAAGCATTTCTTCCTTGCTGTAGCCCAAGCGCTCATGTCCGTGGTGATTGATATCTACAATCCGGCCGTCCATGGACAGCAAAATCAGACTATCGTTTGCTGATTCAAACAAGACATGGAATTTGCGTTCGCTTTCCTTCAGTTGTGATTCAATCTTCTTGCGTTCGGTGATGTCACGAGAGAAGGATTGAATCATCGATTCACCGTCAATTTGAATCAGGCTAGCGGATACCTCCATAGGGAAGGCGTGCCCATCCTTGTGATAGTTTTCTACTTCAAATGTCAGTGATTCTTCAGAAATGATACGCTTAATCCTTTCTGGAGCCTGAGCCGAAGATTCCGGGGTGTCCAGTTCCTTCAGATTCATGCCTTTCATTTCTTGGGCTGTGTAGCCATGCATTTTGGCGAATGATTCATTCACAGCAACAAGTTTGCCGCTGGTCGACACGATCACAATTCCTTCGCTGGCCCGATCAAATAGGACTTGGCGGCGTTCTTCACGAGACTTTAGTGCTTCCTCATGCATAGCTGCTTCTATATGCAGGATAATGTTCTCTACTATTCTCCGGTTGATCTGCCACAAACTTGTGATTATGAAGCCCAGATACAATGCTGCGGAAAAGCCCATTGCCACTGACAAACTCTCTCCAGAAACAAACAAGCGAATGATGAGTGGCAAGATAACCGATACTGAAAATGTAATTGCAATGGTCAGATCAGCAGAAAATGAAACCACGCCACCAGCCGTCAATCCGGCCAGCATAAAAATCAGGAACATCTGATGTTGGGGATCATGAGACGGAAACAGCAAAAAGCCAGCCGAACCCCACACTAAAGAGTTAACCAGAATAACTAGGCGAAATCTCTTCAGGCGGTTATGAATAGCGAAGCTGCCTTCTACATCGGAGTGCTGATAGGCAAAAATAAGAATGCCACGTATCAAGGAGGCCAATCCAAAGACCAAACACCAAGCGATAAGTACTGGGCTGGCAATTACTTCTCGCTGCATAAAAGCAAGAACCACAGCGAGGAGCACGCTGGTTAACAACGACACATTGCTAATAGAAAGCAACTGTTGTAGTTGCGAAGATTCTGTTGATGGTCGTTTATTCAAATTATTTGACACTTTTGTAATGTTTGGAAAACTTAAAATGGCGGCATTGAAATATCTAATCACAGAATAGATACGCTACGGACGTACCGCTTTAAAGTTATGGTTAGCTTACCTACCCAGACAATACCAGCAACTGGTTCCTGAAAAACAGTGGTCTCTGAAAACAGCATTTCTATAAACTTGAAGCGCATGCAACTATGGTTACAATTTGTCTTTCAGCTGACCTCAAGCTGTTTTTCAGAAGCCACGCCTGATGAACATTCGTTCAAAGTTGACATTTGTTTTTTCCGATGTCCTTCGCCTTGCACATGGCAATATCCGCTGCGACAATCAGGTCATCAATGTTTTCGGCGTTATCGGGATAGATGGTGATACCAATATTTGTTCCGACATTAGGGCTTTATCGGCATGAACCAGAATTGCTTTAGGTCAATTTAATAAACTAAATTGACCTACCTTCAACACTTAAGCATTTTACATAATATGAAATTCTATTTACATATCATAGAAGCTCAGGCGACGTAATTAATGCCATATCTTTAAGTGAGACGAACCCCAGAGACCTTATTTTGATAACATTCTTGTCGGGTCACTATTGGCACATATCCGCCATTCCATCCTTAGAATAGCGTACCTGAATGCAGACACTCGCGGTCGGAAAAGGTCACGATAAAAGGCAGTAGAGTGTGATACCAAGCCGTTCGGTGTTGGCATCATTTCAGCAAAAAGGCGCTGCCGGCTGCGGAATTCGAGACAATTCTTCTAGCGAAACGCCAAGCCTGAAGCCTCAGCAAGGTTACAAATTCACAAATTTAACCAGGTTTTCCAGGCAAGCCACAACTTGCGCAGCGGGGTCAGCGACACGCGTTCCTTAAGCACGTGGCAGCCGGTGGCAACGACTTCATCCAGCGTGGCGCGGTAGATCGCCGCCATGATCAGCCCGGTGCGCTGTGACTTGCGATCGGCTGCGGGAAGATGATCCAGCGCCTGCCGGTAATAGCGTTGCGCACGCTCGATCTGGAACGCCATCAGCTTGTGGAAGTTTTCCGTTTCTTTTGCGTTCAGTATGTCTGCCGCCGTCACGCCGAATTGCTGCAGTTCGTCCAGCGGCAGATAGATGCGATTGCGCCGCGCGTCTTCGCCGACGTCGCGAATGATGTTGGTCAGCTGGAACGCAATGCCGAGATCATGGGCATATTTCTGTGTTCTGCGGTCGCTGTAGCCGAATATTTCCGCGGCGAGCAGCCCGACCACCGATGCGACGCGGTAGCAGTACAGTTGCAGCGATTTGAAATCGGGAAAGCGCACCTGCTGCAGATCCATCTCCATGCCGTCAATGATCTCGAGCAGATGTTCACGGGAAATATTGAATTGCCGCACCACCGGCACCAGTGCCCGTGCGGCGGGATGCTGCGGCTTGCCGCCATAGATTTCCGCCACCTGTGCCCGCCACCAGTTCAGGGTTGTCGCTGCCACAATGGGATCCGTGCATTCGTCGACCACGTCGTCCACCTCGCGGCAGAAGGCATACAGCGCGGTGATGGCGCGGCGCTTGTCCCTGGGCAGGAACATGAAGCTGTAGTAGAAGCTGGAGCCGCTGGCCGCGGCTTTGTCCTGGCAATATTGTTCCGGCGTCATTTTAATTCAAATACAAGCGATAACTGTGCTGGCTGCGTCTTCGGCTCCTGATGAAACAACCAGCCATTCGACTAGGCTATCAAAAGGCGATAGCCTAGTCGCTGGATATGGCCGTACTGCTTTGTACTGTCTGCATCGCCTCATTCTTGCCGCCTTGTTCTCGTTTGATGTGAAGTAAAATCGATTTTAGGTTAAAACGGTGCGCTCCTGGCCAGCATGATAACCCAGTCGTAAGGCTTCAATACCGGGCGGCGCCGGAACATGTCGTATTGCGCGTTCTCCAGTTTGCCGAGTATGCGCAAGCCGCCGGCGATGATCATGCGCATCTCCAGACCGATGCGTCCGGTGAGTATGCTGCCGAGCGGCTTGCCAGAAAGCATCAGCGCGCGCGCCCGGTCGACCTGGAACTTCATCAGTGCCCGCCATTTGTCATCGCAAATGCCGCGGGCGATCTGCTCCGCGTTCACACCGTGGCGCGCAAGCTCGTCCTGCGGCAGATAGACTCGCCCGATGGCATAGTCCCCGGCGATATCCTGCCAGAAGTTGATGATTTGCAGTGCAGTGCAGATCGCATCCGAATAGGCGATGTTGACCGGTGTGGCTTCCTCATAGAGATGCAGCAGCAGGTTCCCGACCGGATTGGCGGAGAGCCGGCAGTAGTCGAGCAGATCGCCGAAATCGGCGTAGCGCTTCTTCACCACATCCTGCGAGAATGCATCCAGCAAATGATGAAAGGGCTGCATCGGCAGATCATGCTTGTGGATTTCTGCGGCGAGATTCTGGAACAGCGGGGTGAGGGCTGTTTCGTTGTTTGCGATGCGTGCCAGTTCGGCCCGGAACCCATCGAGTTGTTTCAGGCGTTCTTCGTTCGACAGGTCGCCCTCGTCGGCGATATCGTCAGCCGCCCGGGCGAAATGGTAGATCGCGGCGACCGGCTTGCGCAGCCTCCGTGGCAACAAGATCGAAGCGACCGGGAAGTTCTCGTAATGATCTATGGACATGTTGCAATCAGGCTGATTGAAAACGTCGCGAGCGAAGACAGAATGCGGCCTGCAAGGACGAAGAAGGGGAGTTTATATCTTGGCAAGTGAGCATTCTGAGTTCTTACGCAACAAGGTTGTGTCGAGCGCAGCGGTTTTCAACGACCTGATAGGTCGTTGCGGTGCAGCATGAACACGAATTCATCGCCTGCACTGACATCCAGCCAGGTGAACGGCAGGTCGGTATAGGCCGCTTCCAGCGCATCGCGGTTGTGGCCGATCTCGACGACCAGAATGCCGTTCGCGGTGAGGTGTTGCGCGGCGTGTTCGAGGATGACACGGGTTGCATCCAGGCCGTCCGGTCCGCTGCCCAGAGCCAGCTTCGGCTCGTGCAGATATTCCTGAGGTAGCGCGGCGACCGATGGGGCATCCACATAGGGAGGATTGCTGATGATCAAGTCATACTGTTTGCTGTCAAGCTTGTCGAACATATCGGATTCGACCAGGCTGATACGGTTCTGGAGCCGATAATCGGCGACATTGCGTTCCGCGACCGCAAGTGCTGCGGACGACAGGTCCACAGCGTCCACGGTGGCACAGGGAAAGGCATGCGCGGCGAGGATGGCAAGGCAACCGCTGCCGGTGCACAGGTCCAATACATCGGTGATCGCTTCGGGGTCCGCGACCCACGGGCTGAGATGTTCGAGCAGCAATTCGGCAATGAACGAGCGCGGCACGATGACACGTTCGTCCACGTAAAAGCCGAAATCGCCCAAAAATGCCTGATGGGTCAGGTAAGCTGCGGGGATGCGATGCTCGACGCGCCGGTGAATGATATTCAATACCTCGCTGCGCTCGCTGTCGGTCAGGCGCGCATCGAGGAAGGGTTCCAGCCGGTCCAGCGGCAAGTGCAGGGTATGCAGGATCAGGTAGGCGGCTTCGTCGTAGGCATCGCTGCTGCCATGCCCGAAAAACAACCTGGCCTGATTGAAGCGGCTCACCGCGAAACGCAGGAAGTCACGCACGGTGCGCAGGTTTTGTGCTGCCTCTGGAAAATATCCGCTCATTTGCACAGCAAGTTTTCCAGCGTGCGCTGGTAAGTCAGCTTGAGCGGTTCGATGTCGGCCACACCTACGCATTCATTGAGCTTGTGTATCGTGGCATTCAACGGCCCGAATTCGATCACCTGCGGACAGATGTCGGCGATGAAGCGTCCATCCGAGGTGCCGCCGCTGGTGGAAAGTTCCGGCGTGATGCCGTAACTCTGTTCGATCGCATTGCTGACCGCGGCTACCAGGCTGCCTTTTGTGGTGATGTATGGTTTGCCGGACAACTCCCACGCGAGATCGTAGGTCACGCCGTGCTTGTCCAGTATCGCATGAACCTTCTCCTTGAGTCCCTGCTCGGTGCTGGCGGTGGAGAAGCGGAAATTGAACAATATCTCGACTGTGCCGGGGACGACATTGGTCGCGCCGGTGCCGGCATTCATGTTGGATATCTGCCACGAAGTGGGCGGAAAATATTCGTTGCCATTGTCCCAGGTAGTCGCGGCGAGTTCGGCGATTGCCGGCGCGATCATGTGGATCGGATTCTTGACCAGGTGGGGATAGGCAATGTGGCCCTGGATGCCTTTCACGATCAGCGTGCCGTTCAGCGAGCCGCGCCGTCCGTTCTTGATCATGTCCCCGACCTTCCTGTTCGAAGTGGGTTCGCCCACGATGCAGTAGTCCAGCACTTCACCGCGCGCCTGCAATGCCTGCACCACCCGAACCGTGCCGTCGATCGCTACGCCTTCCTCATCGGACGTGATCAGCAGCGCGATCGAGCCATTGTGGTTCGGATGCTGGACAAGAAAGGCCTCGATCGCGGTGATGAATGCCGCGATGGAGGTTTTCATGTCGGCGGCACCGCGCCCGTACAGCAAGCCATCGCGTATGCTCGGCTCGAACGGCGGGCTGAACCAGCTCTCCACCGGTCCGGTCGGCACCACATCGGTGTGTCCGGCGAACACCACGACTGGGGATGCGGCGCCGCGCCGCGCCCAGAAATTGTCCACGCTGCCGAATCGCATGCGTTCTATCTTGAATCCGAGTTTTTCCAGGCGTTCGATCAGTATCTCCTGGCAGCCGGCATCGTCCGGGGTCAGCGAGCGGCGCGCGATCAGGGTTTTGGCGAGTTGCAGGGTATCGGACATGACGGGGTTGGGCATGACGGCGTTCAGGATTTGAGATTGAAAATTGTGGAATAAGCCGCATCGTCGAAGCCGACGTGCAGAAGCTTGCCGTTCTGTTCCAGCAGCGGGCGCCTGATCACGCTGGTTTTTTCCAGCATCAGCGCGAGTGCGGCATTTGCGTCCTGGATATTTTGCCGTTGCTGCTCCGGGAGGTTCCGCCAGGTCATGCCGCAGCGATTGATCAGTGTTGTCCAGTCCGTCTGGTCTAGCCAGTTTTGTGCAATGGCCCGATCCAGCCCCAGCTTTTTGAAATCGTGAAACTCGACGTTGATATGATGCCGCGCCAGCCAGTCGCGCGCCTTTTTAACGGTATTGCAGTTGGGGATGCCGTACAACTTGTATTTGCGGGTGCCCGTCATTTGGTGTCGTTCAAATTGAGCTTGATGCCGGCGAAGTCGGCGCTTGGTGCGGGCTTCTGGGCCTGCGGGTTCGCGAATACCGGCACCTTCTGGGTATCGGTGCGCTCTGAAAAATCAAGCAAAGTGGCCAGATTGCTAGCGGAATCGGCATTGCGCAACGCTTCTTCCTTGTTGATCAACTGCTTCTTGAACAGTTTGTAGAGGGCTTGCTCGAAGGTTTGCGAACCGGCGGATACGCTCTTTTCGATCGACTCGCGTATCTTGTCGAGCTCGTCGTTCTTGATCTGGTCGGCGATCAGCGAAGTGTTGAGCAGGATTTCCACGGCGGGGATCTGCTTGCCTTGCACGCCGCGCACTAGGCGCTGGGAGATCACCGCGCGCAGGCACATCGACAGATCCGCCAAAACGCCCCTGCGGGACTCATACGGGAAAAAATTCACGATCCGGTTCAGCGCGTGATAGCTGTTGTTGGCGTGCAGGGTGGTCAGGCACAGATGCCCGGTCTGGGCAAAGATCAGTGCCTGCTTGAGTGTTTCCCGGTCGCGCACTTCGCCTATCATCAGCACATCAGGTGCTTCGCGCATCCCGCTGTACAAGGCACTTTCATAGGTGAGCGTGTCCGTGCCGATTTCGCGCTGGTTAACGATGCTTTTGTTGTGTTTGAAGATATATTCGATGGGCTCCTCGATGGTCAGGATATGGCCGCTGGTCGAATTGTTGCGATGCTCGATCATGGAGGCCAGCGTGGTGGATTTGCCGGAACCGGTCGCGCCGACCACCAGCACCAGACCGCGTTTTTCCATGACCAGATCCTTGAGCACGTCGGGCAGGTTCAGTTCCTCGGCACTGCCGATCTTGCCTTTGATGTGACGAATCACGATCGCTAGGTCGCCGCGCTGGCGGAAAATATTGACCCGGAAGTTTCCGATGCCTTCGGCGCGATAAGAGAAGTTCATCTCCAGATAAGTTTCAAAATCGGCGATCTGCTGCGGCGTCATCATCTCGTAGGCGATGCGCTTGACCACATCGGCATCGAGAGCCTGGGCATTCACCGGCATCGCAACGCCGTCGATCTTGATGTTGACGGGCGCGCCGACCGAGAAGAACAAGTCGGAAGCCTGCTTGTTGGCGGCCAGTTGCAGTAATGGTGTAACGATCATTGTATGCTCCTTAAGATCCAGAGTTTCGTTGCCATACTTCGTTGTGCTCCCAATATCCGGCTTGCAGATGAACCAGATGCGGTGCGGAGATTTCTGGTTCCGACATCACCAGCCTTGATCTGGCATGAGTCTTCACTGAGGCATGTGGTCTGCAATCATCGTTTGGCTGGCATAGCCGTCAGACACGCAATCCGCTGTTGCGATCAAATCCCGCGCAGCAATTCGTTGATTCCCACTTTCGACAAGGTCTTGGCATCCACCTTCTTCACGATGACCGCGCAGTAAAGACTGTAGCTGGCGTCCTTGGAAGGCAGGTTGCCGCTGACGACCACCGAACCGGATGGTACCCGACCATAATGGGTCTCGCCAGTTTCACGGTCATAGATCTTGGTGCTTTGGCCGATGAATACACCCATCGAAACCACCACATTGTCTTCCAGTATCACGCCCTCCACTATTTCCGAGCGCGCGCCGATGAAGCAGTTGTCGCCGATGATCGTCGGGTTGGCCTGTACCGGTTCCAGCACGCCGCCGATGCCGACCCCCCCGCTCAGATGGACATTCTTGCCGATCTGCGCGCAGGAGCCGACCGTTGCCCAAGTATCCACCATGGTGCCTTCGTCGACGTACGCCCCGATATTCACATAGGAAGGCATCAGCACCACGTTCTTGCCGATGAACGCGCCCCTGCGTGCGGCGGCAGGGGGAACCACGCGAAAACCGCCTTCGCGAAAATCGCGGCTGTTGTAATCGGCGAACTTGGACGGGACCTTGTCGTAGTAATTGGTGAAGCCGCCCTTGATGAAGGCATTGTCTTCCAGCCTGAACGAAAGCAGCACTGCCTTTTTCAGCCATTGATGGGTGACCCACTGGCCGTCTACCTTTTCGGCCACACGCAGCTTGCCCTGGTCGAGCTGGGCAATCACGCTGTCGACTGCTTCCTTGAGCTGTGCATCGGCATTGCGCGGGGTGATCTCGGCGCGGCGTTCGAAGTTCTTTTCGATGATCTGTTGCAATTGGTCCATGATGACTTCCTGTTTATAAATATATTCGTCAGACGTTAGTCATAGATTGCCGGCCAGTCGATCCCGTCACGGCGGACAAGGCCAGCCGGCTAGCGGCTGGCTAACTTGAGGCTGTATTCGGCGATGCGTTGCGCGGCTTCGACGGTTTCTTCGGTACCGGCGACCAGCGCGAGCCTTACAAAATTCTCGCCGGGGTTGATGCCATCCGCGCTGCGTGCAAGGTAAACGCCCGGCAAAACGGCAACATTATAGTCGCGATACAAGCCCTGCGCGTAGCGGGTATCGGCCGTCGGTGTGCGTACCCACAGGTAGAAGCCCGCTTCCGGCATGGTGACCGGCAGTACCGGTTTCAGTATCCCGACCACGCGTTCGATCTTTTCCTTGTACATGCGGCGGTTTTCGGCAACGTGCGCTTCGTCATTCCATGCCGCGATACTGGCAGCCTGGATCGCCGGGTTCATTGCCGAACCGTGGTAGGTGCGGTACAGCGCAAATCTCTCTAGCACGCTGGCGTCACCGGCGACAAAGCCGGAACGCATGCCCGGAACGTTGGAACGCTTCGACAAGCTGGAAAACACCACCAGGTTCTTGTAGTCGTTGCGGCCAAGGCGATGGGCGGCCTGCAGTGCGCCCAGCGGCTTTTTGGAAAAGTAAATCTCGGAATAGCACTCATCAGAGGCGATCACGAATCCGTGGCGGTCGGACAGCTCGAACAATTCCCTCCACTCCTCCAGCGTCATCACTCGCCCGGTCGGATTGCCCGGCGAGCATACATAAATGAGCTGGGTGCGTTGCCAGACCTCATCGGCCAATCGGGAATAATCCAGCGCAAAGTTGTTCTCCGGCATGGTGTTCAGAAACCTGGGTGTGGCGCCCGCCAGATATGCCGCGCCTTCGTAAATCTGGTAGAACGGGTTGGGGCAGACGACGACCGGGTTATCCTTGCTGCGATCGACAACCGTTTGTGCAACTGCGAACAGCGCTTCGCGGCTGCCGTTCACCGGCAGGACCTGTGTGCCGGAATCGGGCGCGGGGATTCCGTAGCGCGCGCCCAGCCAGTTTGCTATCGTGACGCGCAACGCGTCGCTGCCGGCGGTTGTGGGATAATTTGCTAGACCGTCCAGATTGTTCGCCAGCGCGTCGCGGATAAATTGCGGCGTTGCGTGTTTTGGTTCGCCGATGGAGAGGCTGATGGCGCGATGGTCGGGATTGGGGTGAACTTCGCGAAACAATGCGGCGAGTTTCTGGAACGGGTAGGGCTGCAGTCGCTGTAAATCTGGGTTCATCTTGGCAAATCCGGGTTCATTTGATGGAGCAATGCGCAACCATTGCGCTTGTGTTCCGACGCTACAAGGCGGGTCAATATCCTCGTGTGCGAACTTTTGGTTTTCGTGCCTGTGCGATCTTCAGCGTTTTCGGCCGGTTCGCATACCGCCCGGCAGAGCTCCTTCCAGTCCGATCAGCATGCAAGTTTTGCATTATATAAGGGTCTAGCCAGCGCCATCAAAACAAAGTGCAATGCCTGTAGCCGGTGCCTTCAGCGGCGCGCTGGTATGGGGGGCTGATCTGGTATTCAACATTAGTGATTTGCGAATTCCTTAAAATTTTCTATCATACTGTTCATATTGAACTTTAAGCATTTTTCAATAGGCTTAACTGAGTCAGCACAAACAAAAGATGTTGGGTAAAAAAGCTTTCGAACCGTTTCGACCCTTTTCGGACGGTCAAGTGCGGAAAGCCCAGCCCTAGCTAGTGCGGTGTGCCCAAGCAGGAATGATGCGCTGTTATGAGTTCACAACCGAACCAAACCTCAACCACGGCGCATTCGTGGTGTAGAATATTCCACGCTTTGCATCGTGATTGCCCTCAGTTTGCATGCTAAAAACTGTATGTTAAAGGCCCTTATCGAAAGTCATTTTCGTCTCCAACTCACTTTGGACAATCATGCCCGGTCAACAAATTGGTCGTTTTGAAATCTTGAATGAGCTGGGCAAGGGTGGTCAAGGTGTCGTCTATCTGGCTCGCGATTCACAGCTTGACCGTCAGATCGCCATTAAGACATTGCGCCGCTCGGATCATAATACAGAACATTTGATGCATGAGGCGCGCATCGTCAGCAAGCTCCAACATCCCAACATAATTGCCCTGTACGACACGGGCGAACATCAGGGATCGCCCTATCTGGTTTATGCCTATATCGAAGGACAAACTCTTGCTCGACTGCTGCAAGAGGAGAGAGTATTGCCGTTCGTGCGTGCCACGGAAATAGCCTGTAGTGTGCTGGAAGGTCTCGCATACGCGCATTCCCAAGGCGTGTCACATCTGGATGTGAAGCCGGCCAACGTCATGATTTCCAGCAACGGCATTCCAATGGTGATGGATTTCGGACTGGCGAAAGCAACCAGCGAAATGCAGCTCCTCGACCCAGTGCTCAGCGGGACGCCGCGCTATATGGCCCCGGAGACTATTGCCGGGAAGCAGAACGATTTTCTGTCGGACATCTATTCGGTCGGCGTCATGCTCTACGAGATGGTTACAGGTGAGTTTGCCGTAAGCGGCGATAACGTATTCGAGGTCTTGAACCGTGCCGCGCATGAGAGGATTGCTGCGCCATCGACACATAACGAGCGGCTAGATGAAAAACTGGAAGTGATCATCCTCAAGGCGGTAACAAGCAATCCCGACGAACGATATCAAAGCGCGTCTGCCATGAAGCAGGCACTGCAGGATTATCTCGGTGAAACTCGAGAAGTGGTAACCCACGGCGATACTCACAGTACGCTGGAATTCTTAATGCGCCGCATGCGCAGCAAGAGTGACTTTCCCGCGCTGTCCAGCAACATTTCAGAAATCAACCAGATTGTATCTTCCGATTCAGCAAGCAGCAGCAAACTGGCGCGTACCATCCTGCAGGATTTTGCCCTTACCAACAAATTGCTGAAACTGGTCAATACCGCTTCCTATGGCCAATTTGGCGGCACGATCAGCACCGTTTCCAAAGCGGTGGTGATTCTTGGCTTTGAAACAGTGCGCAACATTGCGATGACACTGATCTTGCTGGAATTCCTGCAAAACAAGTCGCAGGCGGGGCAGCTCAAGGATGAGGTCATACAGGCGGTCTTCTCCGGCATCGTGGCCGCACAATTATCGGTCGGGCATAACGTCCGCGAAGCCGAAGAAATAATGGTCTGCTCCATGTTCCACAATCTTGGCAGGATGCTGGCCACTTATTATTTCTTCGATGAAAGCCAGGAGGTTTCCCGTCTGATGGAGCAGGGTGCAAGCGAAGAGAAGGCCTCCATTAAAGTGCTGGGAATATCCTACTCTGAATTGGGGCTGGGCGTAGCGAACAGCTGGAATTTCCCGCCGCGTTTGATTGCCGGGATGCGCAAACTGTCCGATGAGAAAGTCCGACCCGCAAATGACGATCTGCAGTATCTGACCGTGACGGTTAATCTTGCGCATGAGCTGTGCACGATCGCAGGCTCCACCACTGCAGAGAACAAACATCAGTCGCTCGGCAAACTGGCCAAACGGTATGAGAGTGCAGCCAAGGTATCCGAACGTGAGTTGTCCAGCTCTCTCGATAAAGGGCTGAATGAATTATCCATGCGGGCCGGAATTTTGGGTATCGGTATCGGCAATAGCCCGTTATTAGCCAGGGTACGCAAGTGGTCCGGGAAGGATGATCAGCCCAAAAAAGCAACAGCGCCTGGCGGCACATCTCAAGAAGGTGATGACACGACCAAAGGGGTGGATGGCCTAACCATTCTGGATCAGGCTGCCAAACCTGCAGAACATCAAAACGAGGGGAGAGATGCCGATGGTCGTCCGCTCAATTCGAATGCAATTCTCGGTGCGGGCATTCAGGATGTGACCACCTCACTGGTGGGTGACTTTAATCTTAACGATGTATTGCAGATGGTATTGGAAACGATTTATCGCGGAATGGGATTCAACCGCGCCATCATTCTGATCAGAGACAACAAGCAAAATGCCATGGTTGCAAAATTCGGATTCGGGGAAGACGTGGCAGCAGTAATACCAAGCTTTCGATTTTCACTGGCCTTTGTGCCGGACGTATTTCATCTATCGGTTGAAAAAGGCTTAGATATTGCAATGGAAGATATCAACGCGCCAAACATTGCCGAAAAGATTCCCGCCTGGTACAGAACCTCTGTCAATGCACCCTGCTTCGTGCTATTGCCAATCATGGTGAAGAATAAAGCGGTCGGTTTGTATTATGCCGACATGCTAAAGCCCGGCTCACTCAACATGTCACAAGAGCAACTCTCGCTACTGCGCACCTTGCGAAATCAGGCCGTGCTGGCCATAATGCAGAAAATCTAAGCCACGATGAATCATCGCGAGGCGACGTGAAAGCACACCAATCCAGAAAAGCTTGATTTCCTACTATTGCTGTGTGACCGCCATCCTCCGAGATAATCTGGTTATAAACATCTGAACTGTTAATCAGCGCACTGATTTGTCCAGTCCACGTTGCTTTGAGCGCGTTGTAAAATCTGATGGAATGTTCATGCAATAAGTCGTTCAAGGATGTCTCATTGTGTATGAATAGACGCTGTTTGATGGCAAATGCAAGACGCTGATTCACAACTTTCGAAAACTCGCTGCCATAACAAAAGGTTGCGGGTTAAGAATGCCGAAAACGTTTTTTCGAATAACCCTAAAGAATTTTAAAACACAGCCGATATATATTCGTGTTGCCATTTATAACCAATGGATTTGTGGTTCATGCACGAGTTGGCAACGCGCGGCAGATGTTTATGGTGTTTAATGAGTTTAGTCATAGCATCAATGCTGCCAAGTCAAGTTGCTGCGTAGACAACTAGCACGAATAGGTTATGGAAATCATAGAGCAATAGTTCATTGAACGGCAATTCGAACTTGCCATATCCGCCTTGAGTTTATATTGCGAAGCGGCAAATGGATGGGTTCGGCGGTTCGATATGCAACAAATTATTTTATGAGTATGCCTGACAAAATACGAATAAATCCTCACTCAACACTCTCCTGATTTGCAATATCGACCTTCTATTTCTATTTGAAACTCAGACATGACTGAACAGGATTTGAACAAGGAGCGTTTGGAGCTGACATTGAAAGCAGGCGGTTTCGATCTTTACGTCCACCAACAACAATTCGAAGGGTATTGCAACACAATACCGCTGCGACTTCAGAGCGCGTACAAGCGGCGCAGGGACTTAGTAGGCCAACTACGGAAGAATCATGGATAGCAAGGGGGGCAAGCTAGTCAAGCAGTTTAATGGTGTGACTGCCAATATCGATGATGGGAAATACAAGGAGATTGATCGCGATCTCATCTGCCGTGAACTCAAGCTCCTGAGCAGATGCAACTCAGTGCTGATTCGTACAGAAAGCGAACAAGAACTCCTTGCCGAAATTTGCCACCTTGCAGTGGAGACTGGCGGTTACCGCATGGCGTGGATAGGGTTTGTGGAAGATGACGCAGCTAAGAGCATACGTATAGCCGCGCAATCCGGTTATGAGGAAGGATTCCTGGACAGCCTAAATGTTACATGGGCTGATACAGAGCGAGGGCAGGGGCCTACCGGGACGGCGATCAGGTCGGGTATATCGGCCGTTATGCAGGATATTCAAGCCGATTCGAAAATGGCTTCATGGCGTGATGGTGCAATCAGGCATGGTTATAGATCAGCGATATCACTTCCGCTTTTCGTCAATAAGCGTGTATTGGGCACGTTAACCATATATTCGTCCGAGTCATACGCGTTTGGCAGTGAAGAAGTGGAATTGCTGGAAGATTTAGCCGAGAATCTTTCCTATGGAATACAAACGCTGCGTACACGCGTTGAATATGAGGCGGTGCAGGCGGTCCTAAAACGAAACTACGAGAAGAAACTAGCGCTCTTGGGCAATGCCAGTGACGGAATTCACATCCTGGACTTCAACGGTAATATCATAGAAGCCAGTGATTCCTTTTGTGCAATGCTGGGTTATCAACGTGACGAGATGCTTGGCATGAATGTTGCGCAATGGGACGCTCAATGGACCGGGATCGAACTCATTCAACGGTTCAGGCAGCAGTTCGTAAATCAAGTGCGCTCACAGTTCGAGACACGACATCGGCGCAAGGATGGCACCATTGTTGATGTGGAAGTCAGTGCATTACCACTTGAGCTTGATGGCAAGCCAGTACTTTTCAATTCATCACGTGACATCACCACACGCAAAAGCAAAGATGCCGAGATTGAGCGTTTGAACCGAGCATACCGTTTGCTGAGCCGGATAAACGAGTTGATCATACGCGTGCATGATCGGAACGCACTCTTTAAGGAAATGTGCGACGCGGCCGTAGACTCGGGATTGTTTCGATTTGTATGCATAGGCATTCTGAATCAGGAAAGGCTTGCTGTAACACCAGCCAGTTACGCTGGCATAGAAGATGGCTACACGGGCCGCCTCATGATCCGGCTTGATGACGAAACTGCAGCGAATGGGCCGACGGTCAGGGCGATACGCACAGAAACCCCGGTTTATTCCCAAGATATTCACTCCGACCCGTGCATGACGTCATGGCGCGATGATGCTATCAAGCGCGGCTATAAAGCAAGCGGCGTATTTCCCATTCGCGAGGCGGGCGCTGTCGTCGGCGCCATCAATGTCTATGCCTGTGAGCCAAATTTCTTTAGCGCGGACATTGTCGAACTGATGCTGAAAATTGCCGCTGACGTATCGTTTGCTCTTGACGTGTTTGCCGAGAAAGGCCGTCGCGAATCGGCGGAAGACGAGATCAGGCAGCTCAATGCCGAGCTGGAATACCGCGTTCGTCAGCGCACCCATCAACTGGAGACCGTCAACCGGGAACTGGAGGCATTCAGCTATTCTGTGTCCCACGATTTGCGCTCACCGTTGCGCAGCATCGACGGCTTCAGCCAGATATTGTCCAAAAAGTATCATGATAAACTGGATGCGACAGGGAATGATTATCTAGAACGCGTGCGCCGTGCAAGCCAACGCATGGGGAATCTTATCGACGACATGTTGCTGCTGTCGCAGGTGACGCGCGGCCCGTTAAAGCGGGAGCCGGTCGACCTGAGCAAAATCGCGGAAAAGGTGGCGGATGAACTGAGTAAAATGAATACTGAACGGTCAGTGCAATTCGTTTTGCAGCGAGGCTTGATTGCTTATGCGGATGCCGGGTTGCTGCGTATTGTGATGGATAATCTGCTGGGTAATGCCTACAAATACACCGGCAAAAAGGCGTCAGCGAAAATTGAATTCGATATGCATGACATTGATGGGGAGCAGGTGTTTATAGTGCGCGATAACGGCGTCGGATTCAATATGGATTATGCACATAAATTGTTCGGCGCATTTCAGCGTCTGCATGGGATGAACGAATTCGATGGGACCGGCATCGGCTTGGCCACGGTTCAGCGCATTATCCACCGGCATCATGGAAGAGTTTGGGCGGAAGCAAAAGAAGGCGAGGGGGCGACGTTCTATTTCACGTTGCCCCAAAGAGAACGGGAAGCATGAGAGGGTGTATGAGCAAAGGTAACAAAAGAATATTGTTGATAGAAGACAACCCGGATGATGAAGAGCTGACCCGATTGGCGTTTTCGGAAAGCCGGCTTGCCAATGAGCTGGTCGTTGTGCGGGATGGCCAGGAGGCACTGGATTACTTGTTTGCAGCCGGAAAATACTCGGGCAGGAATGTCTATGATCTGCCGCAACTGATACTCCTCGATTTGAAGTTTCCGAAAATCGATGGCCTGGAGGTGCTGCGTCGTATCCGCGCCGACCAAAGAACAAAGCTCCAGCCCGTGGTGATTCTGACTTCCAGCAAGGAGGAAAGAGATATGGTGGATAGTTATACGCTGGGCGCCAACAGTTATATCCAAAAGCCGGTGGATTTCACCAAGTTTTTAGATGCCGTGCGCCAACTTGGCCTATATTGGCTGGTGTTGAACGAAACGTTGAGCGCCAGATAAAAATGGAAGTATCGCGCAAGCCATTGCGTGTTTTATTGGTCGAAGATTCGCATGACGATGCTGACCTGATTCTGCACGAGCTGAACGAAGGCGGTTTCGAGATCCACAGCGCAAGAGTGGATGCCGAAGTGGAAATGCGTGCCGCATTGGCAGACTGCAGCTGGGATGTCGTGATTTCCGATTTCAATTTGCCCCGGTTCAGTGCCCACAAAGCCTTGGCAGTCCTGCGTGAAGCGAACGCAGATTGTCCTTTTATCATCGTGTCCGGCTGTATCGGCGAAGAGAGCGCAATCGCCTTGATGAAGGAAGGCGCCAGCGATTTTGTGATGAAAGACGGGCTCACGCGGCTGATTCCGGCAATCGAAAGAGAATTGCGTGAGGCAACCATGCGGCGGGAACACCGCCATACCCAAGAGGCGCTGCGCGCAAACGAAAAACTGTTGAATGGAATTACCTCGGCTCTCGGTGAGGGGATTTACGTCATGAACGTGGAAGGGGAACTTGTTTTCATGAACCCCGAGGCCGAGCGCTTGCTGGGTTGGTCAAAGGAGGAGTTGCTGGGCCGGAATATTCAACAGATTATCCATTCGCATAAAGCGGATGGCTCTCTTTTTCCGGAAGCCGAATGCGGGATGTTTTGGGTATTGCAGAATGGTGGCGTGCACAGAACGGAGGAGGATGTGTTCTGGCGCAAAGACGGATCGATGATGCCCGTGTCCATAACATCCAGCGCAATCATGGAGAATGGGGAAACCGTTGCTGGCGTGGCCGTCTTTCAAGACATCGGTCAGCGCAAGCAAGCCGAGTGGGATTTGTTGGAATCGCGCAAACAGCTCAGGGAACTGGCCACTTATTTGCAGACCGTGCGTGAAGAGGAGAGAACCCGCATCGCGCGGGAGTTGCATGATGAGTTTGGGCAAATGCTGACCGGAATCAAGTATGACGCAAGATGGCTGGCATCCAGCCTGGCCAGTGAACAGCCTGAGGTAGTGAGTAAGATTGCTTCGATGTCAAAACTGATTGATGAGACCCTGGATGCAATGCGGCGGGTGGCGGCGGATTTGCGCCCGATGATGCTGGATGATCTGGGTCTGGTGGCGGCGCTCGAATGGCTGACTGATGAATTCGGCAAGCGGACGGGCATTGGCATCCAGCTTGAGGTAGAAAAAACGTTGCGCGATGTTCTCCTAAACGATCTGGATCCGAAATTAGCTACCGCGGCTTTCCGTATCGTCCAGGAATCCCTCACCAACGTTGCCCGCCATGCACAGGCAGAACATGTGCGGGTCTCGTTGGCATGCCGTGATGACAAACTGATGTTGCAGATAACAGATGACGGACAGGGGATGTCCTCTGTCAGAAAGCGCGATTCGTATGGAATCATCGGTATGCAGGAGCGTGTTGCCAGCTTGGGCGGGACATTGGACTTTTCGAGTGTCGCGGGAAAAGGCACCCGTGTGGATGTTGCCTTGCCAGCTAAACTTGTGGGTGGTGCGGGAGCAATACAATGATACGAATATTGATTGTCGATGATCATGCAATTGTACGGGGCGGCTTGAAGCAAATGCTATCCGGGCAGAGCGACTTTACGGTCGCAGGCGAGGCTGCCAACGGCCTGGAAACGCTCAAGCAAATACGCGACCAGACGTTCGATGTTGCGCTGATGGATATGTCGATGCCAGGCCGCAGCGGAATCGAATTGATCAAACTGGTGAAGACCGAGAAACCTAAGCTGGCGGTACTGGTGCTCAGCATGCACAAGGAAGAGCAATACGCGGTCAGGGCGCTCAAAGCGGGCGCGTCCGGATATCTGACCAAGGAGAGTGCGCCGGACCAGCTGGTCGAGGCGATCCGGAAAGTGTCCGGCGGCGGTGTATTCATCAGTTCCGGCGTGGCTGAACGGCTGGTGCTCGAATTGGGCGACAATCACGAGGCCGCTCCCCATGCGCTGCTGTCTGATCGGGAATATCAGATCTTCAAAATGATCGTGTCCGGCAACTCGATCGGCAGCATAGCCTGCGACCTGTCGTTAAGTGTAAAGACCATCAGCACGCACAAGACTCGCATCCTTCAAAAAATGAAAATGGCCAGCAGCGCCGAGTTGATCCACTACGCAATACGCCATCATCTGGTCGAATCGCCGATGGACCAATCCTGAAAACGTAAATATAATCAGTGTAATATGCGGATTATTCCGTGTAATTAGCGGACAGCTGCTTTTTCAAGATTCATAGAATCCTTCCCCCGCTTGTAGTCATTTTCCTACCCCTCCTCTATTGGTTTCCTACAGACACTTTCAATGTTGGCTGATATTTTCTTTCGGGCCAATATCGCAAGATGCCGTCCACAGAAACAGGCATTAAAGAATCAACCTGACACGCCAAGCTAAACACCACGTGCCAACTAGTGCCTTGTTCATGAAATACATACACCGCATGAATGCTGGGTTTTATAGAAAATCCTGCGGCGTTATCTTAATAGAAGCACGCATTGGGTAAGCAGAGCATGTCTACAACACTGAAAGACGGAGATGATTGAACAAAGATCGGAGCGCGGCCTGTGGCCTGCCATACTGGCCTTTGCTGCACTGGCGGCAATTGCCCTGATATGGCAGGGTGGGATGGACGCTAGCAGTTTCGCTTATGTTTGCGTCATCCTGGCTGTCGGCGCCGTGCTGGGCTGGCATGCGCAAGGGGTGCTGCGGATACAGGCGGAGCAGGCTGCTGAGACGCTGCGCAATGAAATGCAGGCGCAGCAGCAAGCCATCCGCACCAACCAACTGGAAGGACTGGATAAGCTATGCGTCCAGGTGCTGCCAATCTGGGAGCGCCAGATCAGTTTAGCGCGGGTGCAAACCGAAGACGCTATCGTCGCGCTGTCCAGACGCTTCGTTGGCATACAGGAAAAAATTGTTTCCGCAGTGGGCGCGTCGCAGTCTGCTGCAGGCGACATGGGCGGCAACGATGGGATGATCGCTATCCTCAACCGCAGCAAGCAGAACCTCGGCGCAGTCGTTCACTCGCTGGAGTCCGCATTGGAAGGGCGTAAGGTGCTATTGGTTGAGATCACGCGGCTGGCACAGTTCATCGACGAACTGAAACACATGGCAGCCGATGTTGGGAGCATCGCCGAGCGCACCAACCTGCTGGCGCTGAATGCCGCCATCGAGGCTGCACGTGCCGGCGAGGCGGGACGCGGGTTTGCCGTGGTGGCGGACGAAGTGCGCAAACTGTCCACCATGTCAGGCGAGTCTGGCAAGCGCATGGGCGAGCTGGTCGGCAACATTAATACCGCCATTACCGCGACGCTGCACGATGTGGAGGAGTCCGCGAAACGAGATACCGATATGATCGGCAGTGCGCGAGCATCGGTGCAGGGTGTACTCGATGATTTCGGCGTGGCAGCTGGAAAATTGACCGATTCTTCGAGCATCCTGCAACGTGAAAGCAGCGGGATACGCGCCGAGGTGGAAGACGTGCTGGTTTCGCTGCAATTCCAGGATCGCGTCGGCCAGATCCTAGCCCATATTTTGGGTGACATTTCCAAGCTGGATGCCTTGCTGGCGAGCTATGAGGCGAGTCGGACCAAGGGGGAGTTACACCCTCCGATCGACGCCTCGACGTGGCTGAACCAACTGCACGCGACCTATACCACTGCGGAGCAGCGCGCCAGCCACGAAGGTAGCAAGCTCGCCGCAACGGCAGAAACCGAAATCACTTTTTTTTAATTTATCAGAGAGGACATGATGGCAAAGACGATATTGGTCGTGGACGATTCGGCCAGTTTGAGGCAAGTAGTGAGCATTGCGCTCAAGGGTGCGGGCTATGACGTGATCGAGGCCTGCGACGGCAAAGACGGGCTGGACAAAATTAAAGGGCAGAAGATCAGCCTGGTCATCAGCGACGTGAACATGCCCAACATGGACGGCATCACCTTCGTCAAGGAAATGAAGAAGCTGCCCGAATTCAAGTTTACGCCGGTCATCATGCTTACCACGGAAGGACAGGAATCGAAGAAACAGGAAGGTCAGGAAGCGGGTGCCAAGGCGTGGGTGGTCAAACCGTTCCAGCCCGCACAGATGCTGGCGGCGGTCGGCAAGCTAGTGATGTAACGAATACACGATAACGGGAGCGATGATGCCAATACGCATAAAGCGCGGAAAAAAGCTGGTGCAACTCTTCCCGGAAGGGGATATGACCATCTACCAGGCTGCGGAACTCAAGGGCGCGTTGCTCGATGGCGTGCGCGGTGGCGAGCAAGAGATCGAGATCAATCTCTCCGGTGTGGCCGAGATGGACACGGCCGGTTTTCAGTTGCTGGTTCTGGTCAAGCGCGAGGCAGCTCAGCGCAACAAGACCCTGCGGCTGGTGGCGCACGGCAAAGCGATGCTGGGCATCATGGATTTGTACAACATGGCTTCCTATTTCGGCGACCCCGTGGTCATCACACATTAGTTTTCTCAGGAGAATGGCATGAGCATGGATCAAGCCCTACAGACTTTTTTCGCCGAAAGCCGCGAACTGCTGCAGCAGATGGAAGACCTGCTGCTGCAACTCGAAAGCGCGCCGGACGACCGGGAAGCGATCAACGCGATGTTCCGCGCCGCCCATACCATCAAGGGATCCGCCGGGCTGTTCGGGCTGGACCAGATCGTCTGCTTCACCCACACCGTGGAGAACCTGCTGGACAAGGTGCGCGATGGCCATCTCCATATCAACTCCGATCTGGTGGCCGAGTTGCTGCTGTGCCGGGATCACATGGAGATGCTGGTGGATCATGCCATTGCGGGCGGTGGGGAGCTGGGCGCCGATCAGCAGCATCACGGCGACATGCTTACCGCGAAACTCATCGAGCTGATGGGCGGAAAGCCAGGCGACGCACACGCAAAAAGCGCGGCACAAATGCCGGCACACCATGAATCCAGCCTGGAATCCAGCGGCGGCGGCGAGGTCTCCAGCGACACCTGGCACCTGTCCCTGCGTTTTGGCAAGGACGTGCTGCGTAACGGCATGGACCCGCTGTCCTTCATTCGTTACCTTACTAAGCTGGGCGAGATCGTCAGCCTGCACACCATACTGGATGCCATGCCGGATGCCGACTCCATGGATCCTGAATCATGCTACCTGGGATTCGAGATCGCGCTGAAAAGCGAGGCGGATAAAAAGGCCATAGAAGACGTGTTCGAATTCGTGCGCGATGACTGCCGGGTGCACATCCTGCCGCCACGCAGCAAGATCAGCGAATACATGGAACTGATCCGCAGCTTGCCCGAGCAGGATGCGCTGCTGGGCGAAATCCTGGTGAAGAGCGGTGCGATCACCCAGAAAGAACTGGATGAAGGCTTGAAATCGCAGTGGTTCAAGGACGCTCCGCTGGGCGAAATACTGGTTGAGCAGCAAACGGTGCAGCGGCCGGTGGTCGATGCCGCACTGAACAAGCAGAAGCAGGACAAGGAAGCCAAGGCGCAGGAAGGGCGTTTCATCCGCGTTCAGGCCGACAAGCTGGATGACTTGATCAACCTGGTTGGCGAACTGGTGATCGCGGGGGCATCGGCCAATTTGCTGGCACAGCGCACTGGGGACAGTGCCTTGCAGGAAGCGACTTCGACGGTGTCTGGACTGGTGGAGGAAATCAGGGACGGTGCGCTCAAGTTGCGCATGGTCGAGATCGGCGAGACCTTCAACCGCTTCCAGCGCGTGGTCCGCGATACCTCTAAGGAACTTGGCAAGGACATCGGTCTGGAGATCAAAGGCGCCGACACCGAGCTGGACAAGACCGTGGTGGAAAAGATCGGCGATCCGCTGATGCACCTGGTGCGCAACTCCATGGATCACGGCATCGAATCGAAGGAATTGCGCGAGCAGCGCGGCAAGCCCGCCAAGGGCACGTTGCGGCTCAATGCATTCCATGATTCCGGCAGCATTGTCATCGAGGTTGGCGACGACGGTGGCGGGCTGAACCGCGAGCGGATACTGAACAAGGCGATCGAGCGCGGATTGGTTGCGGCCGGGCAAAACCTCAGCGACCGCGAGGTGTACAACCTGATATTTGAGCCGGGCTTCTCCACCGCCGAACAGGTGACCAACCTTTCCGGGCGCGGTGTGGGCATGGACGTAGTGCGGCGCAACATCCAGTCCCTGCGCGGCACGGTGGACCTGGACAGCAAGGAAGGCGAGGGTACCACCGTGCGCATCCGCCTGCCGCTGACCCTGGCCATCATAGATGGCTTCCTGGTCGGGGTGGGCGGCGCGGCTTACATCGTGCCATTGGACATGGTACTGGAATGCGTGGACCTTGCCGGTGACGCGCAGCAGGCGAGCCGGGATCACAACTACATCAATCTGCGCGGCGAAGTTCTGCCCTTCGTGCGCCTGCGCGACCAGTTCGACGTGGACGGGAAGGCCGGGCGCCGCGAAAACGTGGTGGTGGTGCGCTATGGTGGGCAGAAAGCCGGTCTGGTGGTGGACGAATTGCTGGGCGAGTTCCAGACCGTGATCAAACCGCTGGGCAAGGTGTTCAGCGGCACCAGGGGAATAGGAGGCTTTACCATCCTGGGCAGTGGCGAAGTGGCATTGATCCTGGACGTGCCGTCGCTGATCCAGCAGGCGGCAAAAAAGGAGGGCGCGCTCACCGGCGCGGAAGGCAAGTTGGCTGTATCTGTTTAATGGGTATCAATCTGAAATCTGTTCAATTTTGAAAGGGAGCAAGCATGTTCAAGAATATGAAAATCGGTATGCGTCTGGGGCTGGGCTTCGGCCTAGTGGTAGTGCTGATGGTGGTGATCGCGATAATCGGCATTACTCGGCTCGGCGTACTGAATGCGAGCATTGACGATATGGTAAGCGACAAATTTCCGAAGACGGCGCAGGCCAACCGCATTCGCGGCGAAGTCAACGTGATCGCCCGTTCCATGCGCAACATGCTGCTGGAAACAGACCCCGACAAAGTAGAAAGTGAATACGACCGCATCGTTGCATCGCACAAGAAGATCAAGGAGGACATCGACAAGCTGACCGAAGCCGTCAAGTCGGAAAAGGGCAAGGCATTGCTGAAGGCAATTGAGGATGTGCGCATTAATTTTGTTGCAGATCAGGACAAGTTTGTCAAGATGACGCGATCAGGCCATCACGACGAGGCGGTTGCGTTGTTACTGGGCGCCATGAGAACGGAACAGGCGTCCTACTTCGAAGCAGTACAGAACCTGATCGATTACCAGCGAGGACTCATGGAAGAATCCGGCAAGCAGGCAGGGCAGGATTATATTGCCGCGCGCACCATGATGATCGCTTTGGCTGTCATTGCCTTTGCTTTGGCCGGCGGCATCGCATTCTGGGTCACACGCTCCATCACCAAACCCATTTCCGAAGCCGTGCATGTGGCGGGTCGGTTGTCCGAGGGCGATTTGACGGTGAGGATCGAAGCGAAGTCCAGCGACGAGACCGGCATGCTGCTGAAGGCGATGAGCGACATGGTGGCCAAGCTGTCGCAGATCATCGGCGAAGTGCGCAGTGCGGCGGACAACCTCTCCTCTGCGTCGGAAGAAGTGAGTGCGACGGCACAGAGCCTGAGCCAGTCGACCTCTGAACAGGCGGCGAGCGTGGAAGAGACTTCGGCTTCGGTGGAGCAGATGAGCGCCTCGATCGCCCAGAATACCGAGAACGCCAAGGTGACCGACGGCATGGCTTCGCAGGCTTCCAAGCAGGCCACCGAAGGGGGTGCTGCGGTGACCGAGACCGTGGCTGCGATGAAGCAGATCGCGGGCAAGATCGGCATCGTGGACGATATCGCCTACCAGACCAATCTGTTGGCGCTGAATGCGGCGATCGAAGCGGCCCGCGCCGGCGAGCACGGCAAGGGCTTTGCCGTCGTCGCGGCGGAAGTGCGCAAGCTGGCCGAGCGCAGCCAGGTGGCGGCGCAGGAGATCGGCGAACTGGCTTCCGGCTCGGTGCAGAAAGCCGAGACCGCGGGCAAACTGCTGGGCGAAATGGTACCGACGATCAACAAGACGTCGGACCTGGTGCAGGAGATCACTGCCGCCTCGGAAGAGCAAACCAGTGGCGTGGCGCAGATCAACACCGCGATGTCCCAGATGAACCAGATCACGCAGCAGAACGCATCGGCATCCGAAGAGCTGGCGGCGACCGCCGAGGAAATGAGCGGGCAGGCTGGGCAGCTGCAGGAAACCATCTCGTTCTTCAAGGTGGGAGGGGGTGGCACGACGGTAAACGCGCCGGCGCGGGCGAAGGCGGCAAAGCCGGCCGCATCCCGTGCCGTCAAGGTGGCGGCAGTGACACACGCGGCCGCTCAGGACGAATCCGAATTCGTCAAGTTCTGAGGGGCTGACATGGGCGCACTAGCGAAACAGGAAAGCCTGCCCGTCGTCGCGGCGGAGCAGGAACAGGGGCAATATCTTACTTTCATGCTGGGCGGCGAGATATTCGCGATCGGCATACTGCACATCAAGGAAATCATCGAATACGGCAGCATGACTACGGTGCCGATGATGCCGGAATTCATCCGCGGGGTGATCAATCTCAGGGGCGCGGTAGTCCCGGTAGTGGACTTGTCGGCGCGCTTCGGGCGCAAGGGTGCGGACGTGACCAAGCGCACCTGCATCGTGATTATCGAGGTGATGAACGAAGGCGTGCAGCAGGACATCGGTGTGGTGGTGGACATGGTGAACGAGGTGCTGGAAATCCCGGCGGGCGAGATCGAGCCTGCGCCTTCTTTCGGGGCGAAGATACGCGCGGATTTCATCCGCGGCATGGGCAAGGTCAACGGCAAGTTCGTGATCATCCTGAACGTGGACAAGGTGCTGTCGGTGGATGAGCTGGCAACCATTAGCCATGCGGCAGGCACGAGCCTGACGGCGTAGCCGAGGCAGCAGGCAACCATTTCCATTTTTAGGTGCAGATTTGTACCGGACTTTTGTGGCCGGAAGAATAATAGGCCCGCGATTTTAGTGTGGGAGCAGTATTTCGTTTTGGAGTAATTTTGTTGAATGCAGTGAGATTGGAAAGCGCCGATGATGCGGCTGTAGCGGATTTGACGTTGCAGGAAGTGATCAGGATCAATGAGGAAATCAAACAGGTGGTGAACATCACCCGTGCCATCCGTCTCGAGGCGATCAACGCGATGCTGATTTCCAGGCAGGCAGGAAAGACAGCCGTCGGATTCAAGGTGGTGTCGAATGAACTCCGGATATTCAGCGCACGGGTGGAAGAGCGCATGGTCGGCTTGAGCGACATGATCTATACCATGACCACGGCGGCCGCCGACCGGGAAAAGGGATTGCGCATGCGCCACTATTTTCTCAGTGCGGCTCAAATCCCGCGGGCTGGGGAACTTGATTATCTCGATGGACTGCTGGCAAGCGAAACCAGGTATTTGGAAGAAGTGGGACATACCATCCGGACAGAGCAGGAGAAACTGCACAGGCGCGTGCTGCTGGTTTGGAAGGATTGCGAGATGGGCCGTTCATTGGCGCGGAACGCCAGGATCGAGGCGGTGACGGGCGGAGTGATGGCCATTGCGCTGGTGCAGGTGGCAAACCAGGTCGAAAGGACCGTGGAGCGCATCCACAACATTCTGGGCAAACTGAAAAATTCTGGTGCGGACGGGCAGGCATGAAGACCATACAATTCATTTATGAGGACGGCACACACAAGTGGGCAGCGGTGGCGCGTGATCCGTCGCGCCAGCCGTATGTGATAGACACCAACGAATATCTGGTGATGAACGGCGACCATGCCCTGTTATGCGATCCGGGCGGCATGGAAATATTCCCGGCGGTCTTTTCGGCCATCAGTTCCGAATTCGATCCACGCAAGATAGGGATGCTGTTCGCCTCGCACCAGGATCCGGACATCATTTCGTCGCTGGCGCTGTGGCTCAAGGTCAATCCCGAATTGCGCTGCTACAACAGCTGGCTGTGGAGCAGTTTCATCGCTCATTTCGGGGGAACTGACCAGACCTTCGTCAATATTCCGGACGAAGGAATGCCGATTGCACTGGGCAGCCTGGGTTTGCAGGCAATCCCGGCGCACTATCTGCACTCATCCGGCAACTTCCACCTGTACGACGCGAAGGCGAAAATCCTTTTCAGCGGCGATATCGGGGCCGCCCTGTTGCCGCAGGATGAAGCAGGGTTGTATGTGCAGGATTTTGACAAGCATATTCGCCATGCGGAAGGCTTCCATCGCCGCTGGATGGGGTCCAATACGGCAAAACGCCTGTGGTGCGAGCGCGTCAGCAAGATGGAAATAGAGCAACTTTGCCCGCAGCACGGGGCGATTTACCAAGGCGCGGATGTGGCGCGTTTTATCAACTGGTTTTCCGAACTCGAAGTGGGTTCCGGCAATATTCCGATCGCGTAGCGCGACATCATGGAAGTTTCTCCACTGACCGATCAGGAGTTCGCGAGTTTCCAGCAACTGCTGAACCAGATTGCGGGCATACATCTTTCCTCCGCGAAAAAACCCCTGGTGAGCAGCCGGCTGGGCAAGCGTTTGCAGCAGCGGCAGTGCAACAGCTTCGGCGAGTATTACCAGCAGCTGCGCGGCCATGACGGGCGGGACGAGCTGCAGATCGCAGTGGATCTGCTGACCACCAACGAAACCTATTTCTTCCGCGAACCCAAGCATTTTGATTTCCTGAAACAGCATATCCTGCCGGCGCACCGGCGAGGCACGCCGTTCCGGGTGTGGAGCGCCGCCTGTTCCAGCGGGGAGGAACCGTACAGCATCGCCATGACGCTGGCAGCAACTCTGGGCGACAATGCGTGGGAACTCGTCGCTTCCGATTTGAGCACACGAGTGCTGGAACGGGCGCGCGGCGGGCACTATGCGCTCGAGCGTACACAGCACATTCCGCGCGAGTATCTGACCAGCTACTGCCTGAAAGGGACTGGCTCAAAAGACGGGACGTTCCTGGTCGAGCGGCGATTGCGCGAACGCATACGCTTCATGCAGGTCAACCTGAATGAGTCATTGCCAAAGCTCGGCGAGTTTGACGTGATCTTTTTACGTAATGTGATGATCTATTTCGAGATGGAAACCAAGCGGCAGGTGGTCAAGCGGCTGCTGCAGGCACTGCGGCCCGGTGGCTATTTCCTGGTGGGGCATTCGGAAAGCCTCAACGGTGTGACGGACGAGTTGAAAGTTGTCATGCCGTCGATCTACCAGAAACCATGAATGCACCCGAACATGTCCTGGATATCTTCCTGCAGCCGGGAGAGTTCTATTTCGGCGATCGGGATACGCGCATTCGCACCCTGCTAGGCTCATGCGTCGCCATCACCTTGTGGCATCCGCGCTTGCACATCGGCGGCATGTGCCACTTCATGCTTCCCGCGCGCGCGGTCAAACCGTCTGACGTGTTGGATGGACGCTACGCCGACGAGGCGATGCTGTTGTTCCAGAAGGAAGTGCGCGCTGCCAAAACCAAGCCGGGGGAATATCAGGCCAAGATGTTTGGCGGCGGTAACATGTTCAGGATGCCTCAGCGAACGGATTGTGTGGACGTGGCCTGTCGCAACGTGATGGCCGCGCGCCATCTGCTGCGGCATCACGGACACGATGTGGTGTCCGAGCATGTGGGGATGCATGGGCACCGCAATGTGATATTCGAACTATGGAGCGGCGATGTCTGGATGCGTCATGTAAAAAACGCGAATGCGGAAAATGCAGAGCATGCAGAAAATTAATGTATTGATCGTGGATGATTCCGCCGTGGTGCGCCAGGTGGTTACCGAGGTGCTGGGCGAGGATCCCGGCATCAACGTGATCGGCGCGGCGGCCGACCCGCTGTTCGCCATGGAAAAAATGAGGCGTCAGTGGCCGGACGTGATCGTCCTGGATGTCGAGATGCCGCGTATGGATGGCATCACCTTCCTCAAAAAGATCATGGCGGAACATCCCACGCCGGTGGTGATCTGTTCCACTATCACCCGTGAAGGGGCAGCCACCACCATACAGGCGTTCGAGGCAGGCGCGGTGGCGGTGGTGCCCAAGCCTGACATCGGCTCGCGGCGGCGGCAGATGGAAGACGCTGCTTCCGACCTGATTCATGCGGTGAAATCTGCCGCCCATGCCAACGTCAAGCGTTTGGGCGCCCGCCCGCCGGCGACCATACAGACGGCTCTGAAATTGTCCGCCGATGCGATTCTGTCCGCGGGCCATGCCATGGCGCAGACCACCGAGCGCATCGTGGCCATTGGCACCTCGACCGGCGGAACGCAGGCGCTGGAAGTGGTACTTACCGCCCTGCCGCGCGTCTGTCCCGGCATCGTCATCGTGCAGCACATGCCGGAAAAATTTACCGGCGCCTTCGCCGAGCGGCTGAACAGCATCAGCCGGATCGAGGTTCGTGAAGCGAAAAACGGCGATCGCGTCGTTCCAGGCACGGCGCTGATCGCACCGGGCGGGAAACACATGCTGCTCAAGCGCAGCGGCGCGCAATACCATGTCGAAGTAATAGACGGGCCGCTGGTGAACCGCCATCGGCCATCGGTGGACGTGCTGTTCCGCTCGGTCGCGAAATTCGCGGGCAAGAATGCGCTGGGCATCATCATGACCGGCATGGGTGACGATGGCGCGCGCGGACTGAAGGAAATGCTGGATGTCGGGGCGGATACCATCGCGCAGGACGAGGACAGTTGCGTGGTGTTTGGCATGCCGAAAGAGGCGATCAAGCTGGGCGCAGTAAACAAGAGTCTGCCACTTGGTGCGATCGCCGGAGCAATTGTTGGATTGAACCGGTAGTTGCAATTACGGGGGAGGCATGAATGTGATGAAAAAAATGCTGCGGGTTTTGGCAGTCGACGATTCCGAGGATGACGTCGAGCTTATTTGTAACGAATTGGCCGAGGGCGGATTTACGGTTGTGTCTCAGCGAGTCGAGACTGCCGAATCGCTCAGTCGTGCGCTGGAATGCGAACCCTGGGATGTGGTGATCTGCGACCATAATTTGCCTGCGCTGGACTCGGCATCCGCGCTGAGAATTGTGTGGGCCGTAACCGAAGACGTGCCCTTTATCGTTGTTTCAGGAGACATCCCGGATGAGATGGCAATTGAAGCAATGCGCAGCGGTGCAAGGGACTTTATCCACAAAGGTAATCTATCCCGGTTGGTGCCGGTGGTCGAACGCGAGCTTCAGCAGGTCGTGATGCAGACGAAGCTAAAGGCGGCACAGCAGATGCTGCACAAGGTGTCGGATTTCGATAGTTTGACGGGCCTGCCCAATCGCCAACATTTATTCAAGCGTCTTAAAACGAAGATGTTTGATACACATTCTGGCACGGGACCGGGTCATCCCTTTGCTGTTTTTATGATCGATCTTAACCGCTTTCGGCAAGTGACGAAAGCGTTAGGTATGTTTGCGGGAAACAAGGTTTTGATCGAGACGGCCGAGCGCTTGTGTGCTGTGTTCGGAGAGAATGATTTTGTCGCGCGGCTGGGTGCAGACATCTTTGCTGTGGTCGTGCCGAATTTCAAGCATGAAGCAGGGGCCGAAGACATTGCAGTAGCTATCCATCGATGCATCGGTGAAGCTTATCAGATTGACGGGCACAAGCTGTTTATCAAGGCAAGCGTAGGGGCGAGTTTTTACCCCGGAAACGGACAGAATCTTGACGATTTGTTCAAAAATGCGGAGTCCGCGCTCTATAGTGCGAAGACAGCAGGGGGAGGCAACTATACGGCATATAAACCTGAGATGGATGCAAAGGAAAAAGCACTGCTGACCATGGAGGCAAACCTTTATCGCGCGCTGGAGGAAGGGCAGTTCGTTCTGCATTATCAGCCACAGTATGACCTTGCCCGCGACCGGTTGATCGGGGCGGAGGCGCTGATCCGCTGGCAACATCCGGAATTAGGCTTGATTTCACCTGGCGAGTTTGTTCCGTTGCTGGAAGAAACGGGGCTGATTATTTCTGTCGGAGAATGGGTATTGCGAACCGCATGCGCACAGAACAAAAAATGGCAGGAAGCAGGGGCGCCACCTGTGGTCATCGCGGTCAACTTATCCGTGATGCAATTCAGAGCGGTAGGACTGGCCAGGATGGTCAGAAGAGTCCTGGATGAAACTGGCTTGTCCCCAGAGTATTTGGAGCTAGAGATCACCGAAAATATCGCGATGCATGACGGGGAAGGAGTTGTCGGCACTCTTGGAGAGCTGCGTTCAATCGGAGTCAAAATCTCGATTGATGATTTCGGAACGGGTTATTCATCGCTCAGTTACCTCAAACGCTTCCCAATAGACAAGCTGAAAATCGATCAATCCTTCATCAGGGACATGAAGGCAGACACTGAAGACGGCAGTATCGTCACGGCGATTATCGGCATGGGGCGTAGCCTGAAACTGAGGGTGATTGCCGAAGGCGTGGAAACGCAGGAACAAGCAGATATACTGAAACGTTACGGCTGTGATGAAGCGCAGGGCTATTTTTATGCTAGACCCATGGAAACCAGCAACTTCGCCCTTTTTATGGCTCAATGAAAATTTTGGCTTCAGGTAGATTGATGCCGCTAGCGTTGAAATGTCATTCAACGAAGCTGTAGTGTTTGCCATGGTCATCGAGACGTAACAAACCCAGCGCTGGAAAATTCGCCACCTCGATTAGCTGTAGTAGTTCAGACTTAATCTGACAGTAGGGCCTTGCCAAAGGGTGGGGTTACCCGGTTTGATAGAGGTGCGAATCTTTATCAACCAAAGCGCTTAAGCGCAAAGGAGTAACTCCATGAGTACCTTCCAAGATTCGCTAAGCGACGAGGCCGCCTTAAGTTTGCAACGCATGGGCTTTGGTACTGATTGATGGCTTGGCTACGGGGGCAGACCAGAAAAAGTGCAAGCCGCTTAGCGGCCTCCAAAATATATGACCTTAATACAGCTCTTGTAGCTAATTTGGCTAGGTCACCGATATTCGTTTATTCCAAGACCGTCCTTGAATCAAATATTTACATGTAGGTTTTATGGATATCGCTAAAGCATTCCTACATTCAATTTTTAGATGAAATATACGCATAATAAACAATATGTTATGAGTTTGCGGTAAAACTCAATTCTAAAATTTAAAATTGCGTTTTTTTGTCCAATGTATGCAGGCAAATTCTGGAAGTTTTAATTTAATGAATAATAATAAAAACAACCTATTATCAATAGGTTCTGCTCTCACCGGGAGTTTGGTCTGGGGGCTGATCTGGTGTCCCTACCGCGTGTTGCAGGAAGCCGGCGTGTCCGGGACGCTGGCCACGATGATCACATTTCTGTCGGCAATGCTGTGCGGCATGATCGTGATGCCGGGTGCATGGCGGGAATTGCACCCGCGGTCACAGGCCGGTTGGTGGGCGGTCTTGCTGGTTTTCAGCGCCGGCTTGACCAATTTCGGCTATGTGCTGGCGGTGTTGCACGGCGAGGTGATGCGCGTGCTGCTGTTGTTCTACCTTGCGCCGCTGTGGACCGTTCTGTTTTCATATTGGCTGCTGGGCGAACGTCTCAACCGCTATGGTGCTGTGGTGATGTTGCTGTCATTTTGCGGCGCATTGGTCATGCTGTGGAAGCCGCAACTGGGATTGCCTTTGCCGCAAAATCCTGCCGAATGGATCGGTCTGTCTGCGGGCATGGCTTTCGCGCTTTCCAACGTCGTGTCGCGGCGCGCCGCGAATCTTAGCTTGCAGGCAAAATCTTACAGTGTCTGGCTTGGCACGGCCCTGCTCACGGCGTTGTTGTGCTGGTGGCAGGGGGGCTTCATCGATCGGCTGCAGGCAATCGACTTGCCGTCTTGGCTGTTGCTCGGATTGCTGGGTATCGTGCTGTGCTGTTCCACTTTCGCGCTGCAATATGCCATCGCCAACCTGTCCGCCAACCGGGCCATTATCCTGTTCCTGTTCGAACTGGTGGTGGCGGCGATTTCGTCATATTTTCTCGCCGGTGAAACCCTGCACCTGCGAGACTGGCTCGGGGCATTGCTGATCGTTTCGGCCAGCCTGCTGTCCGGAAAACTGCTCCCGGTACCCAAACCATAGCCGGGTAAAGCCGGGCATCCGGTATGAATTCCGCACACTGGGCTTTTCCAAAAGCCGGCGTTATCAAGTACCATGCATTTCGTTTCGTTTTCGATTGATCTAACCGGGCAGGCAAAGGACTGGTTTCTTGAAAATGAGCAATATTCCCACATCCGCCGAGATCAACAACCTGTTCGCCAACACCGACCCTGATGCGGTGTGGGGCAAGGCCGGCAATTTTCTTGCCCGCATCAATCCGGGCTATGACCATTCCACGATCAAATCCGTTTTTGACGATGTGGTCATTCTTTTTCGCGGCGATTATCCCGGCTACAGTTCCATCAGGACGCTCTACCATGACATGCCTCACACGCTGGACGTGTTTCTGTGCGCGGTGCGGTTGACGCATGGTGTTCAACTTTCCGGAGTTCATCTGAGCGACGATGAAATCACGCTGGTGATGATGGCTGCATTGATGCACGACATCGGCTATTCGCACCAAAGTGGCGAGGAACGCGGAACCGGCGCGCAATATACCCGGACCCATGTCATACGCGGTATCGATTTCATGAAAAGGTACGTCGCCGCGGGGCATTTCCCTTCCGCTTATGCGGTTGTGCTGGAGCCGATAATGAGCGGTACGGATCCGGCACTGAAATTCTCCGAGATCGAGTTTCCGGACGAGCGCACGCGCCTGCTCGGGCAAATCGTCGCCACCGCCGATCTGACCGGGCAAATGGCGGACCGCACCTATCTCGAGAAACTGCTGTTTCTGTATCTCGAATTCAAGGAAGCCCATTTCGGAAACTACCAGAACATGTTCGACCTGTTGAAGCAGACCAATACGTTCTACGGCGTCACCCGAGAAAAGCTGGACAGCGCCCTTGGCGGCTTGTACCGTCTGTTGAGCCTGCACTTCAAGGACGTGATGGGTGTCGGGAACAATTATTATCTGGAGGCGATCGAGAAAAACCTTGCCTACCTGTCGAAAGTCATCAAACGCGACGAGGAATATCTATCCATGCTCAGGCGCGGCGGGATCGCTGAAAAATCCAAAACCCTGGACGCGCCCGATTGATCCTTGTCCGGCCTTGCGGCGGGAGTGGCGCCGCAACGGTTTTTGCAACCGGTCCCGCACTGCTGACGATCAGGCGACAGTCACGTCACTGGAGAGATACACATCCTGGATCGCATTCAATAACGTCACCCCGTCTTTCATGGGTTTCTGGAACGCCTTGCGACCTGAGATCAGCCCCATTCCGCCGGCGCGCTTGTTGATCACCGCGGTGCGCACCGCCTGATGCAGGTCATCCTTGCCCGATTCGCCCCCCGAATTGATCATGCCCACGCGCCCCATGTAGCAGTTCGCCACCTGGTAGCGCACCAGGTCGATCGGGTGGTCGGTGGTCAGCTCGCTGTACACCTTGGGGTGGGTCTTGCCGAACTTGATCGCGTTGTAGCCGCCGTTGTTCTCCGCCATTTTCTGTTTCACGATGTCGGCGTTGATCGTGACGGCAAGGTGGTTGGCCTGCCCGGTCAGGTCGGCTGACACGTGGTAGTCCTTGTCGGCAGTCTTGAATGCCGGGTTGCGCAGGTAGGCCCAAAGTACCGTGGCCATGCCCAGTTCATGGGCGTGCTCGAATGCCTCGGAAACTTCCTGTATCTGGCGGCGCGAATGTTCGGAGCCGTAAAATACCGTTGCGCCGACCGCCACCGCGCCCATGTCGAAGGCCTGGTCCACGCTGGCAAAGAGCGTCTGGTCGTAGATGTTGGGATAGGTGAGCAACTCGTTGTGGTTAATCTTCACGATGAACGGTATCTTGTGCGCGTAGCGGCGTGCCACCGAACCCAGCACGCCAAGTGTCGAGGCGACGCCGTTGCAGCCGCCCTCGATGGCGAGCTTGACGATGTTGTCGGGATCGAAATAGATCGGGTTGGGTGCAAACGATGCGCCGCCGGAATGCTCCACGCCCTGGTCCACAGGCAGTAGTGACAGGTAACCGGTGTTCGCCAGACGCCCCTGGCCGTAAAGGGCCTGCAGGCTGCGCAGCACGCCGGGCTTGCGGTCCTTGATCGCCACCACGCGATCCACGTAGTCCGCACCTGGCAGGTGCAGGGATTCTTTGCGGATGCCGGCGCAGCGATGTTTCAGCAGGTGTTCCGCTTCGTCACCCAGCAATTGAAGAATGTTCGTCATGATTCCGCTCCTTGTGGTTTAAACGCATAGCCTATGTTACTCCTGTTACAGCACAATGAAATCCGTATCCCAGTGTGTATAATTTCGCCCGGTAGCAACGCACCCAATCATACGGAATGACAATCAAATGAAACCGCTCGTCATCGGCACACCGCTCACTCCTTCCGCTACCCGCGTCATGCTGCTCGGCAGCGGGGAACTGGGCAAGGAAGTCATAATCGCGCTGCAGCGTCTTGGCGTGGAAACCATCGCCGTGGATCGCTATGCTAATGCGCCCGGACACCAGGTTGCGCATCGTGCCCATGTGATCAACATGGCGGACGGCGCAGCATTGCGCGCGCTGATAGAGCAGGAAAAGCCGTATATCGTCGTGCCTGAGATCGAGGCCATCGCCACCGCCATGCTCGAAGAAATCGAGCGCGAGGGACTGGCACGCGTGATTCCCACCGCGCGCGCCGCGCGCCTGACCATGAACCGGGAAGGCATCCGCCGTCTGGCGGCGGAGACCCTCAGTCTGCCCACTTCCCCGTATCGTTTCGCCGACAGTCTGTCCGAGATGCGCGCCGCAATCGAGCAGATCGGCTATCCGTGCATCGTCAAGCCGGTGATGTCCTCTTCCGGCAAGGGCCAGTCGAGAGTGGACGATCCCGCCGGGGTGGAAGCGGCGTGGGACTATGCCGCCAGCGGCAGCCGCGTAAACCAGGGCAGGGTGATCGTCGAAGGCATGATCCAGTTCGATTATGAGATCACCCAGCTCACCGTGCGCGCGATCGGTGCTGATGGCAGGATCGAAACACATTTCTGCGACCCGATCGGCCACGTGCAGGTGCACGGCGATTATGTCGAAAGCTGGCAGCCACAGGCGATGTCGGAACTGGCCTTGCAGCGCACGCACGACATTGCCAAGACAGTGACCGACGACCTTGGCGGGTTGGGTATCTTTGGTGTGGAACTGTTCGTCAAGGGCAACCAGGTCTGGTTCAGCGAAGTCAGCCCGCGCCCGCACGACACTGGCATGGTCACGATGTGTTCGCAGGTGCAGAACGAATTCGAGTTGCACGCCCGGGCCATACTGGGCCTGCCGGTGAACACCGCACTGCGCAGCCCGGGGGCTTCCGCGGTGATCTATGGTCAGCATGAAGCAAAAGGAATCGCGTTTACTGGTGTGGCGGACGCGCTGCGCGTTCCGGACAGCGATGTGCGCCTGTTCGGCAAGCCGGAATCTTTCAAGAAACGCCGCATGGGCGTCGCGCTGGCGACCGGCAAGGATACCGACCAGGCGCGGGAACGTGCCAAGCTGGCGGCGAGCAAGGTCGTGCCGGTGAAGATTTGAGTGGCTGCCGGGCATGATGATCACGGGAATCCTGCACGCCTCCTTTTTGACTTCCGATCTGACAAAGTCACGCGCCTTTTACGAGGGAGTGCTTGGCTTGCGTCCGGACCCCGGCCGGCCGGCAATGAGTTACGATGGCGTGTGGTACAACGTGAGCCCCGCGCAGCAGATCCATTTGTTGGCATTGCCCAACCCGGAGGCCGGATTGCCTCGTCCCTCACACGGTGGACGGGACAGGCATGTTGCACTGGCGGTATCCGATTTCGCGGGGCTTGTCGCCAGGCTAAACCAGGCTGGTGTTGCTTACACGCTCAGTTCCTCAGGGCGACGCGCGCTGTTCTGCCGCGATCCGGACGGGAATGCGCTTGAGCTGATGTGACTAGAAAATAAACGGCACCATGCGCTTGGTTGCCCGCGCGTAGGCAGGGTACGCCGGGTAGAGATCAACGAGCAGGCGTTCCTCGCACAGCATTCTGCCGACCGCACCGATCATGAGCAGGACGCCCAGCATCGCATTGATCAACGTCCAGTTTGCCAGCACGCCAGACCAGCCGAACACGCAGGCAGCCGTGTAGATCGGATGGCGGATGAAACGATAAGGCCCCGTCGTGACCAGTCCGCCGGTTGATGGATCTGCCGCCGCATGGAAGCTCCGCTGCCCGAAGGTCAGGCGCGCCCAAAGCATCAGCGCAACCGCTGCAGCTTCCGCGATGACCGCAACCGGATGCAATGAGAAGAATGCGCCGCGAAACAAGAGCCCAACCAACGCAAGCGCCATCAGCAGCAATGCCGCGAGCGAAATATTTCTCAACACGTCACTATCCTTTTGCCACGCCCTGGGGCTCCATGCAAGCGGCAGATCGCCATCCGGCACCATTATTGATAGTTAAAAATCACGGGTCGCCGGCTATTGCGCTATTCCTATGGCCCGGACATATCTTGGCATAATGTGGGCAAACCGCGCGGATTTATGTGCGATAACGCACAGAGCGACGAATCCGGGCGAGATAATCTGCTGCGCCATAATCTGCTGCACCGGGGATTTCTGCCGGCACTTTCCTTAGGCATTTTTTTCACTTCGCCTTTTCAAATGCAGGATGCCAGGTATGTTTATAATGCTGCAGCTGGCTAAGTCAATTTCAGGGACATATATTCTAGTTCGTTAATAAACAGGAGAAGGAACCATCATGAACGCAAAACTATATCAACGGGTAGGCGGACTGGTACTCGCAGCCGTGCTGTGTCTGCAAGCGTCTACCGCTATGGCGGGTATGGTGACTACCGATAATATGGCGGTTCAGAATCAGACGGCGATGGAAAGGGCCAAAATCCAGACTTTTCTCGACAGGGCTGATGTCAATGATCGTCTGCAGGCGTTGGGCGTTGGCGAACCGATGGCAAAAGAGCGGGTGGCAGCCATGACCGACCAGGAAGTTCATGCCATGGCACAGAGAATCGATTCGATGCCGGCCGGAGGCAGCCTGAGCAATCACGATTTGACCGTTATCCTGCTCATTTTGCTGCTGTTGCTGCTGATCTGATCTGCGGGCACGATATCCCAACAGCGCAAGATTGGGGTAATCGAGCAGACCGGCAGGTTTGCGGTCAGCAGACGGCAGGGTTTGGCAAAATGAATGCGATGCATATCACGGTGCCGGATTCGGATACACCTTGTGGACTGCCTCAATCTTTTCCAGCACGTCTGTCGGCAGCACCACTTCGGCACTGTCCAGATTTTCCTGCAACTGGTTCAGGTTGGTTGCACCGATGATCACGCTCCCGGTGAACCGGCGGGTGCGTGCAAAGGCCAGCGCCATCGTTGCCGGCGTCAGCCCGGCCTCCCGCGCGATGCGCACATATTCCTTCGTGGCGGCAGGCACATTGGGTTTGGCATAGCGTTGTCCGAAGTTGGCGAACTGCGTGATGCGTCCTTTCGCGTTCGGGTCGACCACGTATTTCCCGGTCAGGTGACCGAATGCCAGCGGGCTGTAGGCAAGCAAATCGACCTTGGCGTGATGGCAGACTTCAGCCAGTCCGCTCTCGAAGCTGCGGTTCATCAGGTGATAGGCGTTCTGCACCGTAACGACCCTGGGCAGCCCGGCCTTTTCCGCACATTTCACGAATTCGCTGACACCCCAGGGCGTCTCGTTGGACAGGCCGATATGGCGCACCTTGCCGGCCCTGACCAGACCCCCCAGCACTTGCAGTTGTTCGGCGATCGGCACGGTGTCGTGTTCCTGGGACGCGTCATAGCTGGTCGCGCCGAACATCGGCACATACCGGTCCGGCCAGTGGATCTGGTAGAGGTCGACATAGTCGGTCTGCAACCGCTTCAGGCTGCTGTCGATGGCCGCCTCAAGATTCTGGCGATCGATGCGCGGGCTGTTGCGTATCCACGCGAAGCCGCGCGAAGGACCGGCGATCTTGGTTGCCACGACCAGCTTGTCGCGCGGCTGATGCTTCAGCCATGAGCCGGTGTAGCTTTCGGTGCGACCCTGTGTTTCGGCGCGCGGAGGGACCGGATACATCTCGGCCGTGTCGATGAAGTTCACCCCGCGCGATACCGCCAAGTCTAGTTGAGCGTGCGCTTCCGCCTCGCTGTTCTGCTCGCCGAAGGTCATCGTGCCGAGGCACAATGCCGATACTTTCAAGTCGCTGGCACCCAATTGCCTGTATTCCATAATTCACTCCTGATCAAAATCACGCTGCCATTTTAATCCAGGTGGAATATTTGGTCCTCGGCCTTGCCGTGCCGGCATTCGCGGCATGAAGATCCCCGTGCTGTTCGTTTCACACGGATCACCCGCGATGCCGCCTTTCGTTGCGCTCGGCAAAGCGAAAATATAGACAGCGCGCTGCATCTGAAACGGGTGATGGCCTGCGGCATGCTGGCGATGGATGCGTGGCTGTTTGATCCGGACGATTGATCTGTCACAGTGTTGTTGCGATTGCGTTGAGCGCCTCCGCCGACAAACTGACGACTGGAATGCGCCTTGCGTTGACCAGATTTGGATAGTTCCGGGCGGCCGCGCGAAAATAGCTGGGGTCATAATGCAGCGTGAGCAATTCCGCGACCATGGTCTCGAAATCCCCCTGGTGAATCAGCGCGCTCCAGTGTTCCAGCTGTTTGGTTCCGTGAAAACGGTGCAGCGATTGCAGGTGCGCGACCAAGGACTCCGGGTTTTCAACATAGTGGCGGTAGTCGGCGAGCAGTCCGGCAACTCGGGTGGCCAAAGGGGTTTCCACCAGCAGACAGGTACCGGCATGCATCGCTGAGACCAGCGCCAGGGGCAGGGTGATCAGGCCGATCTTGTTGCTCTCCGCTTCGACGTAAACAGGACGGTCGGCGTCGAAGTTGCGCAGGGTCTGCAGGAGCATGCTGTCGAAATATTTTTGCGCAGGTTGGGGTCGATCGGGCAGCCTGCCGAGCACCGAGCCGCGATGACTCGCCAGTGCTTCCAGATCGAGCACCTGATGTCCGGTGGCAGCCAGGGCCGTGAGCAAATGGCTTTTGCCTGAACCGGTGGGGCCGCAGACTACGCGGAATTTCAGGTTTTGCGGCAATGTTTCAAGTTGGTCCAGCACATCGCGCCGGTAGGTTTTGTAACCGCCTTCCAGTTTGTGTGCCGCCCAGCCGACCTGCGCCAGGATGATGCTCATCGCACCGCTGCGCTGGCCGCCGCGCCAGCAGTAGACCAGCGGCCGCCATGATTTGGGATGGGCATGGAATCGGGTTTGCAGGTGATGGGCGATATTGATCGCGATCAGCGCCGCGCCGACCTTGCGCGCCTCGAACGGCGAAACCTGCGTGTACAGCGTACCGACGGTGATCCGCTCTTCGTCGCTCAGCACCGGGCAATTGATCGCGCCGGGAATGTGATCCTCGGCGAACTCCGCCGGTGTGCGCACGTCGATAATTTCGTCAAAATCGTCCAGCTGTGTTAGGTTTGCAGTCCTGAAAAGCATTTTTTCCCGAAACGTGATTTGAAAGAGGAATGATCCGTGTCTGAAGTCCAGGTAATGCCGGAAATCAAGTTGACCCAATTGTCGCACGGCGGCGGCTGCGGCTGCAAAATAGCGCCGGCTTTGTTGCAGCAAATTCTCGGGGTGGCCAAGCAGAAGCTGCCGTTTGCCAACCTGATGGTCGGCACGGAGACCAGCGACGATGCTGCGGTATATCGTCTCAACGACCAGCAGGCGATCATCGCGACCACCGATTTCTTCATGCCCATAGTCGACGACCCTTTCGATTTTGGGCGCATCGCGGCCACCAATGCACTGTCCGACGTATACGCAATGGGCGGCACGCCGATCATGGCGCTGGCCATTGTCGGCATGCCGGTCAGCAAGCTGCCTGTTGAGACGATACGTTCCATCCTGCAGGGCGGCGAAGCGGTATGCGCAGCGGCGGGGATTCCGCTGGCGGGCGGGCATTCGATCGATTCCGTCGAGCCGATCTACGGGCTGGTGGCGATCGGCGTCGTGCATCCGGACCGTTTGAAGAAGAACAGCGGTGCACAGGTGGGTGACGTGCTGATACTTGGCAAGGGACTGGGAGTAGGCGTGCTGGCCGCGGCGCTTAAGAAGGACGTGCTGTCCGCCGAGGGTTACGCGCAGATGATCTCGACCGCCACCCAGCTCAATGCTGTTGGTGCCGAACTGTCCGGCTTGCAAGCCGTGCATGCACTGACCGATGTGACCGGCTTCGGCCTGCTCGGCCACCTGCTGGAAATTTGCAGAGGTTCCGGAATGGCTGCCGAATTAAAGTTTGGACAGGTGCCTATCCTGTCGGAGGCATTGCCGCTGGCCCGGCAGGGTATCGGTCCCGGTGCGATTGAACGCAATCTGGCCAGCTACGGGCATGAAGTCAATTTTGCGCCACAATTGGAGAGCTGGCAGCGTCGTATGCTGGCCGATGCGCAGACCAGTGGCGGGTTATTGGTTGCGGTTGAGCATGAGGCTGCGGATGCGGTCTTGTCAGCTTTCAGGAATGCCGGATTCGCGCAGGCTGCGGTGATCGGCATGATGAAAAGCGGTGCACCGCGCGTGATGGTGATTGACAGTTAGAGAGCCGCAATCTGCGATTTATGGCCATTTGCGAACTTCCGCTTGGCGCCAAGATCCGCCATTTGCCAGGATCCGAATTGTGTCATGATGCAACACTTATGAATGAAATCCTGCAATACATGAAGATGCATGGTGAACGACTCGACAAGGAGATCGCCGCTGCCACCGGTATCTCGCTTGCTTCCGTGCGCTTGCAGTTGGCTGAACTTGCTGCTTCGCATGAGATTGTCGCGTGCCAATCGATCAGGTTTCACAACGGCAGGAAATCCGAGGGGACGATTTACAGGGTAGCCGGGTACACGCCTCCAGCTTCGTCAGGCAGGAAACCCAAGGTTCAGTAGGAATTATCGTGGTTCCGCTTTGGAGTCGCCAATATGGCGTGCCAATAGCTGCAATCCACACATCTGATGTTGAACGACCCAGCTACTGAGCCGCCGACAATGGATTCTCGTTGCAATCTAGCCAGGCACGATGGACACTATACGCATCGCTACGGCCAAACCGAATAGGCACACACCCTCCATGATAAAGAAGCGAGCTCCCGAACAATATGCGGCCAAACCCAAAATTGCGGCCGTAAAATCGACTAACAGGCCTGCAGTGCATCCGGCGTTAGGCGTGGCTAAAGCGTTGGTTAGTTGGATGGCAAGGGGAGGATTACCACCCAGCATCATCTTGCTGCACGGCTTGCATTTGGCGCGCAGCCCAGAAAATGACGGGCTTCCGGTGGACACGTATCGTCCTCAGCTGACGATGCAGGGCACCGACAACAAGGCCATTTCAGCGATACTGGATGTCCTGGCGCGTCCTCACGCCGACAAAACCCAAGTGATCGCGGAGTGGCTGCAATCTGTCTGGGTCAAGAAATCCGCCGTAGCATCTCGAATTATTCCATCCCAAAAGGAGCATAAAAACCCCACTGTGAGCAAAAGACCAGTCCGGTCGCCTAAAAAAACTGAAAGTATTGCTTCGGCAAAAACCAAGATTGAAGTCAAAAAGAAACGATAGACATATAGCGTTATCGGCCCAGGATTGCCGGAGGATCAAATGAAAGGCGAATGGCCGAAGCTGAAAGAGAAGCAAACAGATGTGTAGCGCAATCCGAACCGGCAATATGCGGCCCAGACCGTGTAAAAACGTAGCGAAAGTGTACACGTAATTTCCGGTGATGCGTTGATGGAAACATCGAGGATTTGTTGGGAGCGCATGCATGAAGCGATTCATACAAGGCGAGGATAGAACCCAGGCAACGATGTTTCCGGAGCTGCTCGATGACTACGTAGCAGAGACCAACCCGGTCCGGGTCGTTGATGTCTTTGTGGATGAACTGGACCTGGGCCAGTTGGGATTCGAAGGCGTCGATCCTGCCGGGACCGGCAGACCTGCTTACCACCCCGCAGTCCTTCTCAGGATCTACATCTATGGCTACCTCAATCGCATCCAGTCCAGCCGCCGACTGGAGCGGGAAGCACAACGCAACATCGAACTGATGTGGCTGACCGGTCGATTGATGCCTGACTTCAAGACCATCGCCAACTTCCGCAAGGACAATGGCAAAGCCATTCGCAGCGTCTGCCGGCAGTTCGTGGTGCTGTGCCAGCGTCTTGGGTTGTTCACGGATGCGCTGGTTGCCATCGACGGCAGCAAGTTCAAGGCGGTCAACAACCGCGACCGCAACTTTACCAGTGCCAAGCTCAAACGTCGCATGGAAGAGATCGAGTCCAGCATCAATCGTTATCTGGCCGCGATTGAAACAGCAGACCGGCAGGAAGCCTCCATCGCAGAAGACAGGACCGAACGCCTGCAGGACAAGATCGAGGCACTGAAGAATCAGATGCGTGAACTCAAGGAAGTCGAAGTAAAGCTCGATGAAACACCGGACAAGCAGATCTCGCTGACCGACCCGGATGCCCGTTCAATGAAGACACGCGGCAACGTCAAGAGCGAAGAGATACAGGCAAGCCATGAAGCGGGGATCAACGTGTTTGTTGCGAAGACAGAAACATCAAGTGCTACTGCCGATGGCCGATTTGGCAAAGACGACTTTATTTACGATGCCGAGCGAGATGAATACCGATGTCCTGCCGGTGAAATACTGGCGCGTCATAGCAAGATGAACGCGAATGGCTTGAGCTACCATCGTTATTGGAGTTCGAACTGCAATTCATGCCCGATGAAGTCACAATGTACACCCGGCCAAGAACGTCGGGTGACGCGATGGGAGCATGAATATCTCCTTGATGCGATGCAGGAACGACTGGATCATTCGCCTGACATCATGCGGATTCGCCGAGAGACGGTTGAGCATCCGTTCGGGACGATCAAGTTCTGGATGGGGGCAGCCCATTTCCTGACCGCCACACTTGAACATGTGAGTAGCGAGATGAGCTTGCATGTACTGGCGTATAACATGAAGCGAGTGATGAAGATATTGGGAACCGCAGGACTGATCCAGGCAATGAGGGCCTGAGGGCCTTTATTTCTGCTTTGTCCATCAGATGCGCGCTATCCTGAAGAAGGCTTTTAAATAACGCAGAACCGATGCATGGAAATTGCAGACTCTGCTAGCCGCTCCTGACACCGACCAGAAGCTGGTAGAAATGGAAAATTGCAGACTCGGTACAATTGCTACGTTTTTACACGGTCTGGGCCAATACCTGCCGCTCATGAGTGCACGCGTCCCGGTAGAAAATGCAGGGAATTTGGCAACATGAATTTGCACCGCGTGCCAATCGCATTTGCGACGTTCGGTGTGGCGGTTTTCAATGCAGCAACATATATGCAATAATTTGCCAATTGTTCATTTGCCCAAAGCCATGCACAGACTATTGCAGCGTATTGTTGGTGTCACATTGATTTGTCTGATACCAGTTTTGATGCTGAACCAGAGCCGTGACCTGTCAAGACTTTCGATAATCGACAGTGCATTTGGCGCCGAAAATCCTCCCATCGTTATTGCTCATGTCTCCCCCACCACCGGACGGTTCGCGTTGCATTCCGAAGACGATCGCCGCGGCGCCGAGATGGCCATCGATGAGTTCAACGCCCGTGGCGGAGTGCTGGGTCGCCAGATCGTACTGGTGTCGCGCAATCCCACGCTGGATACAAGTCATGCAGCACTGGTAGCCGAAGACCTCATCACCAAAAATAAGATCGGATTTATGCTCGGCGCGATGGACTCCGGCGTTGCCGCAAGCATGTCCGCCGTCTGCCAGAAGCATGGAGTCATCTTTATCAACACCAATTCGTCTGCGCCGTCCGAGTCTGTCGAGAACGCCCACCGCACCAAGTTCGTCTTTGATGCCAGTGCCGCCAACTTCAACCGCGCATTGCTCAAGTACGCGCTGGCAAATCACAAATCCAAACGGGTCTTGCTGCTGACGGAAGACGACGGATTTGGCCATAGCAGTGCCGCCGCCTCGCGGCCATATATTGCAGAATATGGCGGCTCGGTTGTCGGTGAGGTTGTCGTGCCCGCAAACCTGCCCGATCCTGCCGAAGCGCTCAAGCAGGTCGCGGCAATTCCGGCCGACGTCATCGCCGTCAATATCACCGGCGACAATCAGATCAGGCTGTTTGCCCAGATCGATCCGAAAACGCTCGAGAAACAATCGTGGGTCGTGGGTGAGGTGGATTGGGAAGAACTCTATCCCGCGCCGGGAACCCCGCGTCCCCTGTATGGCATAACCTGGGCATGGAATCTCGACACTCCCGGAACAGCGGAATTTACCGCACGTTACCGGAAACTCTACGGGCATACCAGGCTGGATTACCCGGGTGACGTGACACATGCTTCCTACTTTGCGACCAAAGCCCTGCTCAACGCCATCGAGCAGGCCGGCACGACGGATAACCATGCGGTCATACGCCAACTCGAAAAGTTGAAGTGGACAGCGAAAGAACGCATGCAGCGTTATCCGGCTTATATGGATCCGGTCAGCCACCATCTTCAGCAAACCATTTACATCGCCACCTGGCACCCGCGGGTCGACCACCCCGAACTCGGACAGGAAATCCTGGGCTATGCCTCCCCCGAACAGGTTCGTTACAAAAAGGAGCGGACGACCCGGCTGGAATCTTTTGCCGACACTCCCCATTACGCACCATGAAAATGCGCCGGTTGGGCCTCATTACGCGAATTGCGCTGCTGGTCGTGTGCGTGGAGGTTGCCGCTTTTGGCGTGCTCGGATGGTTTTACGTGGACAGGTTCAGCAAAACGTTTGATGAACACCTCCAGTTGCGCATGCGCCTGGTGGGCCGGATGGTTGCCAATGACGAGTTGCCGGTCAACACCATCTCACAGCGATCGATTGTCAGCAACCTGCTGGGCGCGCCTTATCTGAATGGAATGGTCATCGGCGGCAATGGGCGGGTCATCGTCTCCACCGATTCTTCCGAACTGGGCCGATTGGCCAGCAGTGTGCCCGGCTTCGACGCGGGATGGATCGCCGATTCTGCTCCCGATACAAGATTCATCCCGGGCGACGATAGCCTTACCGCGGTTTCTCGTTTTCACGGCGCCGATGGCGAACCTCCGCTGTATTCGACGGTGATCACAATCAGCACGTCCGAGCTCAATGCCACGAAACGTTCCATCTTCCGATGGGGCTTGTTTGTTTCGCTGTTGTTTATTCTGCTCAGTTCTGCCGGTATCATCTTCATCGCCCAGCGCCTGATCACCCGCCGCGTGAACGCAACGCTGAAGGTTTTGAAAGCGGTGGAGAATGGCGACATGGATGCCCGTGTTCGCGTATCGTCCGATGATGAATTGGCACGGCTGCAGCATGGCATCAATTCGATGACCGAAAAGGTCGGCATCCTGTTGCATCAGCACCGCCGCAACGAAGCGGAAATCCGCACCACCAGCCTGCTGCTTGATTCGATCATCGAGAACATCCCCAACATAATCTTCCTGAAGCGCGCTTCCGATCTGAGCTACGTGCTGTTTAACAAGGCCTGCGAAAAATTTATGGGCTTTAGGCGCGAAGATATGCTTGGCAAGAACGACTACGACTTGTTTTCCAGGGAAACGGCAGACCAGATGACGTCGTCTGATCGCGAGGTGTTGCGCTCGTCGAAACCACTTGCTATCCCCGAAGAATCGGTCACCTCACGCGACGGCAGCCAGCACATCATGCACACCCATAAACTGGCCCTGCACACCGACAGAAACGAGGCCGAATATCTGCTCGGCATCGCGGAGGACATTACCGAACGCAAGAAAGCCGAGACCGATCTTCGCATCGCCGCCACCGCCTTCGAGGCCCAGGAGGGCATGATGATCACCGATGCAAACAGTGTGATCCTGCGGGTCAACCACGCATTCGTCAATGATACCGGCTACACAGCCGAAGAAATTGTGGGAAAGTCACCGCGCCTGCTCAAATCCGGCCGCCACGGCGCCGACTTCTACCGCGCGATGTGGCAGAGCATAAACACAACCGGGTCATGGCAGGGAGAAATCTGGGATCGGCGCAAGAACGGCGAGATCTATCCAAAATGGCTCACCATCACCGCGGTCAACGGGAACGACGGGGCGGTCACCCATTATGTCGGTTCACACATCGACATTACGGAACGCAAGTCAGCAGAGAAAGAGATCCAGCTGCTGGCTTACTACGACCCGCTCACCCGCCTGCCCAACCGGCGGCTGCTCATGGACCGGCTCCACCAGGCAATGGCTTCGGTTGTGCATACCGGCAGAGAAGGTGCTTTGCTGCTCATCGATCTGGACAATTTCAAGACCCTCAACGACACCCTCGGCCATCATATCGGAGACCAGCTTCTGCAACAGATCGCGCAGCGCCTGGAGGCCTGTGTGCGCGACGGCGATACCGTGGCCCGTCTGGGCGGCGACGAGTTCGTGGTGATACTGGAAAACCTGAGCGAACATGCGCTTGAAGCGGCGGCTCAGGCAGAGGCGGTGGGCGAGAAGATTCTCGCGACCCTGAACCAACCCTACCAGTTCGGGACCCTTGAATACCAAAGCGCCGGCAGCATCGGCATCACCCTGTTCAACGACAAGCTTCTGGCGACCGGCGAACTGCTGAAACAGGCCGACATCGCGATGTATCAGGCCAAAAAGGCCGGACGCAACACGCTGCGTTTCTTCGACCCGAAGATGCAGGCCACCATCAATGCACGGGCCTCACTAGAAAGTGAAATGCGCCAAGCACTCGAAAGCCGGCAATTCCAGTTGCATTACCAGATCCAGGTGGACAGCTCGCGCAATCCCATCGGCGCAGAGGCATTGATCCGCTGGTTGCATCCCGAACGGGGAATGGTGTCCCCGGTCGAATTCATCCCGCTGGCGGAAGAAAGCGGGCTAATGTTGCCCATCGGTCATTGGGTGCTGGACACAGCCTGCGCCCAACTCAAGGCATGGCAACAGGAACCAAACACCCGCGACCTTGTGCTGGCAGTGAACGTCAGCGCCAAACAATTCCGTCAGGCGGATTTCGTGGCTCGAATGCAAGCCATGCTGCAACGCCATGCCATCAACCCGACTCGACTCAAGCTGGAACTCACCGAAAGCCTGTTGCTGGATGATATCGAAGACACCATCACCACAATGAACATGTTGAGCGAGATGGGCGTGCAATTCTCGCTTGACGATTTCGGCACCGGATATTCCTCGTTGCAATACCTGAAGCGCCTGCCGCTCGATCAACTCAAGATCGACCGCTCGTTCGTTCGCGACATTGTCACCGATAACAGCGACAAGGCGATCGTGCGCACCATTTCCGCCATGGCGAAAAGCATGAACATATCGGTTATTGCCGAAGGGGTGGAAACGGAAGAACAACGGCAGTTGCTCCTGAAAAATGGCTGCTCCAACTTCCAGGGGTATCTGTTCAGCAGGCCGGTACCGATAGAACAGCTTGAGGCTTTGCTGCAGCAAAGTTAAATGATAATCATATAGTCGACCTCCTAGCTGCGTAGTGGCAGCAAGGGTAAAGTTAAGGTGCGAACCACTTTAACCCAAGGAGGCCGACATGAAGAAGTATAGCGGAATTGATCTGCATTCGAACAACAGTGTGGTGGTCATATCAGACGAAGAGGACCGAATCGTTTTTCAAAAGCGTCTGGCAAACAAACTGAGTGAAATCCTGGCGGCGCTTGCGCCACACCGGGAGGAGATCGTTGGTGTAGTAGTTGAGTCGACTTACAACTGGTATTGGCTGGTGGATGGCCTGATGGATGCGGGTTACCAGGTGCATCTGGCGAACCCCTCGGCGATCAAGAAATACGAAGGGCTGAAGTACAGCGGGGACTTTACCGATGCGGCGTACCTAGCCCATCTGCTGCGCCTGAGATTGTTGCGTGAAGGCTATATCTTCCCACGGGAATTGCGCGCGGTCAGAGACCTTGCGCGCAAGCGGATGCAGCTGGTGCGCTTTCGAACGACGCAAATTCTATCGATCGAAGGCATTCTAGTGCGGGAAACGGGTGGTCGTATGAGTTGCAGCAAGATCAAGGCCATGACGACGGAAAGTGTTGAAGAACTCGGATTGATGCCAGAGGTGACTTTGGCGATGGAGTCCAACCGGTTAGTTGTCCAGGCGCTGCAACAGCAAATCGAGCTAATAGAGAATCGATTGGAGACGATGGTGAAGTTAGAGCCCGGATACCGACTTCTAAAAACCATACCTGGTATTGGCGAAATACTGGCCACTATCATCATGCTTGAGGCCGGCCCCATGACACGCTTTGCCGATGTCGGGAACTTCAGCTCCTACTGCCGCTGTGTGGGCAGCCTGCATGAAAGCAACGGCAAGAAGAAAGGCGAAGGCAATGTCAAGAACGGCAACAAATACCTCGCTTGGGCCTTCATGGAAGCGGCGAACTTTGCTCTTCGCTATTGCCCGGAGGCCAAGCGCTTCTACGAGCGCAAGAAGAGCCGTACCAATCGCATCGTGGCGCTCAAGTCGGTTGCGCACAAACTAGCGCGCGCGTGTTACCACATCCTGCGCGAGCAGCAGCCCTTCGATGTGAAGCGATGTTTCGTTTAGAGTTTGGCCAAAGGCGGTGAGCCAGGAAAGCAGACTGGAGTCCAACCACTACGAATGATTTGGACGCCGCCTTTGTGCCATCTGTTTTAGTGCAACACTGAATCGCCCAAGCCGCGAGCCACTTAAGGACTGGAGTCGCAATAGCGACAGCCACTTTGAATGTAAGAACCAATTGGACGCGTCTTGGCACCAAAGTTTCTCTGGGGTGGCAAAGGCCACCAGGGCAGTCGTAAAACATCACGACAAGCTTGATCTCGATGAGTGTCTGGTGCGATTCACTTCGCAACCAACTGAATGAGAAAACGGGTGCGGTTGAGTTTGCAAAAAGCCAGATGGCGTGGCTTTATGCTTCGTAGTATCGCAACCAGAGTGCGATGTTTTTATTTTGCCCTTGACTCCGGCCGACTAATGAGTGTCTGCTTTGGGGCCACTTCCATGCGAATATGCTGTTATCCGCGAAACAGATGGCTTATCGCGCTACCGCCAATTCATCCCACTCCGTGGTGTAGCGTTGCGACACATTCGCGCGCCGCATAGCCCAGTTCTTCCTGACGCCTTCGCCGAGCAGGTGCATCGTCCCGCTGCCCATGCGGCGGTTGATGGAATCCAGCGTTTTCATTAGTGCCGCAGATCTCTGTTGTGCCGCCACATCATCGAACAGCGTGCGCGGCCTTGCGCCGGCGGGGATGATCTCGGTCAGCATCACACCGGCCTTCTGGTATGCGTAGCTGCTGCGGTAGATCTGCCGCAAACCGTCCAGGGCGGCAAGGCACAGCAGGCGTGTGTCGTCGGTGGGCTCGAACAGAGGCAGCAACAGGGTCGGCTGGTATTGCGGGGTGCCCTCGTTGTGCGGATTGGTGCGGATATGGACCTGTATGCCGGCCGCGACAGCATGCTGGCCGCGCAGTTTCTCAGCGGCACGGGTGGTATAGGCGATCACAGCCTGTTCCAGATCAGCCAGCAGGGAAACCGGCATACCGAACGAACGCGAGCAGATGATCTGCCGGCGCGGCGGTGTGACGTCGTCAAGTCCGATGCAGGCTTCGCCGTTCAGTTCCGCCACGATGCGTTCCATCACCACGCCGAACTCGGCACGCACACGGCTGGCAGGGCTGTATTTCAGCTCCAGCACGGTGGTTATGCCCATCTGCTGCAGGCGTTCGGCGCTGCGCCTGCCCACTCCCCAGACTTCGCCGACCTCGATCTTTGCGAGCAGGTTGTCCCGCATACGTGCGGTCATCGCATTGAAGTCGCACACGCCGTGATACTGCTTCTGCTTTTTGGCGACATGGTTGGCGAGCTTGGCCAGGGTCTTGCTCGGTGCGATACCGACACACACCGGTATGCCGACGCATTGTTTGATGGCCCCGCGCATCGCTTGCGCATAGCTGGTCAGGTCGGATAGGCCATCCATCCCGGTGAGGTCAAGAAAGCATTCATCGATGGAATAGATCTCCTGGTTCGGACTGTACCGTGACAACAGCCCCATCACACGGTTGGAGATGTCGGCGTACAGTGCGTAGTTGGAGGACAGTGCGATGATGCCGTGGCGCTTGGCAAGGTTTTTCATCCGGAACCACGGGACAGCCATCTCGAGGCCGAAATCCTTGACTTCCTGCGAGCGCGACACCACACAACCGTCGTTGTTGGAAAGCACCACCACGGGTTTGCCTTCCAGCCGGGGCTGGAACAGCCGTTCGCAGGAAACGTAGAAGTTGTTGCAGTCGATTAAAGCGATTGATCGCATGGCTCATGCGCGCTTAAACCTTGTGGATGTTCCAGCTCACCACTCCCCACACCAGGAAATCCTGTTCCGGCTTGATGAGCGTGTCGGGATACCCCGGATGTGCCGCGCGCAAAACCTGCCCGTTCGGCGTATGGAGCAGCTGCTTTACCGTGAATTCGCCGTCCAGCACCGCGATCACCACACAGCCATGGGTAACCGGCAGGGCACGATCCACCACCAGCAGATCTCCGTCAAAGATGCCATGTCCGCGCATCGAGTCGCCCGACACGCGCATGAAGAAGGTGCTTTCGCGGTGCTGGATCAAATGCGCGTCGAGACTGAGACGCTGTTCCACATAGTCGTCGGCTGGCGAGGGAAAGCCCGCCGGCACGGCACGGCGCAACAGGGCGCGCTGCCGATAAAACAATTCCTTGTTCGGATGGGTCAGCGACAGCAGGCCGCGCGCGGTGCGTTGTTCCTGCCGGCCGGTACAGCCGGAATGCAGGGCGGACGGCATGGCCTACTTCCGGTACTTGCGGACCAGGCCGACCAGCACGCCGAATATCTCCAGCGTGCCCTGCGGCCGGATGACCGGGTAAGCGGGGTTGGCGGGACGCAGGATGTACTTGCCGCGCTCCTTGTCCAGCGTCTTCAGGGTGAACTCGTTGTCCACGATGGCGACCACGATGTCGCCGACATTGGCAAGATTGCGCTTTTCCACCACGGCGACATCGCCGTCATGGATGCCCGCTTCGATCATCGAGTCTCCCCTGACCGGGATCAGCGTGGTGCTGGATGGCGTGTCGATCAGCATCTCGTCGATCACGAAGTACTCGCCCTGGGTCTCGGTGATGGACGCCGGCATACCTGCCTGTACAGAGGATTCGGCCAGCGGGCGCGCGAAGAATGACCGGGAGGGGATCCACGCCCCATCGGGTGTACGCTCGATGAAGCCGGCAGCGCTCAGGCGGGTCAGCACGGCCTTGACCCAGGACTTGGAGGCGATACCGAACACCTCGCACAGCTTGGCGTAGGAGGGGATGCTTTTCCAGTCGGCGTAATAGTCCTGGAGTTTGGCGAGATACTCTGTGTCTTTTGGGTGGGAACCGGTTGGATTGGAATCAGTCATGGCAGTGGTTGATACAGAACGAACGTGCTGCCACTGTAAAGAACGAACGTTCTCTTGTCAAGCGTGTTTCGCCAAATCCAAACGTTGCCCGGTTAATGCGTTGTAGGAGGGGAAGTTTTCAAGGCCCGCCCACTCGACGCCGGACTGTCGAACGCCTAGGCCCAGAAAATGCCTATCGGGTCAGCCAGGACCGGCTGCGAACGGTCAACAGCGCGAACGGGAAGATCCAGAACAGCAAAAACGTCGAAAAGTAAGCGTATAGCACTCCCCAGCCAAATTCCCAGGACCGTTCGCTTCGAACAAAGTAGAGCGCATAGAACAGCCCGGCGATGCCGATCGACTCCAGCAGGCGGACCGCGGCCCATGAATCGTGGAACGATATGGAGACCACCACAGCCATGACCGCATAGGCGACAAAGAACCTGAGGTTGGTCAATGTCGATTCCATCACGGTCAGTATCAGCGAAGGAAGCGGTCGTTTCCAGACGATTTTGGCAAGACGCAATTCTTCCCGGATATAGCTGCGGTCCCAGCGAAGGTACATGCGGCAGAGTTTGTTGTAAGTATCCGGCACGACGGTGTGGACCACCGCGGTGCGCTGGTAAACCGTGTCGAATCCCGCATTCAGCACGTCGTTGGTCAACGCCCGATCCTCTCCGATCGTGCAGGATTGCCCTAGGAATGTTTGATTGCTCCAGCCGGGAACAATGAGCTTGAGGACTGATGCGCGATAAGCGGACAAGGCACCGGGACAACAATAGACGGTTCGATACACGGATTGGGCGCTGCGCAGAAAATCGAACGAAAGTACAAAGCGCACATGCAGCATCCTGGGGATAATGCCGCCGAATCGATTCAGCACAGCAACCTTGCCGCCAACCGCACCGACCCTGGGATCACGGAACGGGCTTGCGATCTCCAGAAGCGCCCTGCGGTCGATGATACTGTCCGAATCGATGGTCACTACGATCTCGCCGCGCGCCGACTCGAACCCGGCCACCAAGGCGGCCCGTTTCCCCTGATTGACAGCGAATCGCACCGGCTTGACTAGGTCCGGGTAACGGCTTGCCGTTGCCGAAATGTGTGACCAGGTATCGTCCTTGCTGCCGTCATCGACAGCGATAATCTCCAGACGGTCCCTAGGGTAATCGGCGTTGACGCAGGACTCGATGGTTTTGGACACCATGGGGCCTTCATTGAATGCCGGAATAATCACCGTCAGCATGGGCGCGTCTTCAAAGGCCAATGTCGGGGACGGGTTATACCGGATCCACAACAGGGTGCGGACCACCAATAGTCCCGTCGCCATGTAAAGCCAAATCATCGCCGGACCGAAGATATGCGATTGCCAGCCCTGGCGATTGACGATATACAGCCAGGGATTGAACAGCTGGCGCTGGCTGCTGACCAGAAACATCGAGATGATGACCAGCCAGATGCTCGCCAGCAGCACCTTGTCCCATTTGTCATAGGCAGGGATTGCCGAGGAATAAACCGGTCCGTCAGAAGTATTTTTCATTATGAAAGCCTTGTAAGAACGATGGAGGCAGAGGCTGCAATACTGGGTCGATATTATACTCGACGGCGGTCAGGCCGATATGCTACGCCTTGACCACATTGCGGAACTGCTGGCGATACCGGCCGCGCGTATCCACAATCAGCGGGGCATGATCCCGGATACGCTGGTAATCAAAAACGTCGTGGTCTGTGGCAACAAGCACGCAATCCATGCTTGCAACGACTTCATCGGTAGGATCGACCGATTCAAGGTCAAAATGATAATTGCGCATTTTGGGGAACTCGGGAACGTATGGATCGCTGTAGGAAACAATGGCACCCTTGGCCGTCAGCAGTTCCATCAATTTCACCGAAGGGGATTCACGCATATCGTCGATATTTTTTTTGTAGGCGATACCCAGTACCAATATCCTGGCACCGCTCATTGCTTTCTTCCGGTCATTCAACGCATCGGTGACTTTCGCGACAACCCACTCCGGCATCCTCGTGTTTATTTGCCCGGCAAGCTCGATGAAACGCGTATCGATGCCGTACTCCTTAGATTTCCAGGATAGGTAAAAGGGATCGATCGGAATGCAGTGTCCGCCAAGGCCGGGTCCGGGATAGAACGGCGTAAAGCCGAACGGCTTGGTGGCAGCGGCATCGACCACCTCCCATATATCGATGCCCATGCGATCCGAAATGATCTTCAGTTCATTGACCAGACCGATATTCACCGCACGATAGATGTTTTCCAGCAGCTTGGTCATTTCTGCCGCTCGTGTGCTGGAAACCGGGACAACCTTTTCGATCACGCTGCCATACAGGGCGGCGGCGATCTCCAGGCAAGCCGGTGTCGAGCCGCCGACAACCTTCGGGATGGTGCTGGTTTCGAAGTTCGGATTGCCCGGATCTTCCCTTTCCGGGGAAAAAACCAGAAATATATCTTCCCCGATGACATGACCGCGGCTTTCGATGCGGGGCCGCAATTCCTCCTCCGTTGTGCCCGGATAAGTGGTGCTCTCCAGGCACACGATCTGGCCTTTGCGCAGATAAGGCAAAAGCGACTCGAGGGTCTTGATGATATAGCTAAGATCTGGTTCCTGATGCCTGCCCAACGGGGTCGGCACGCAGAGAATCAAGGCATCGGCATCGCCGACGCGGGAAAAGTCGGTTGTCGCCTCAAATCTGCCGCTCCCGCGCATGGTCGCCACCTTGTCCGATGCAATGTGCGCGAAGTAACTATTGCCGCGATTGAGCATCTCGGTCTTGGCCGCATCGATATCGAAGCCTAGGGTTCGAAAACCTGCCTCCACAAATCGCAACGTCAACGGCAACCCCACATAGCCCAGACCGATAATGCCTACATGCGCCTGCTTGGAGCGAATTTTTTCCAGTAATTGAATTTTCATTTGCCGATTTCGGAATTTGAGTTAATACCAGAGCTAAAGCTTGCCATTATAGAAAAATTAACCGCCGGTACACCATGTCGGACATAAATAAATCCCCGATCCGGGAGGGCGTTGTGCATTGATTGATTTTACGATGAGAACTTAAACTTCAAACAAGCCATGAAGTTCGGATCTGGGCCAGGTTTCTGCCACGGATACGCGTGGAGAAGCGCGGCGGTTTTTGGCTGCGGCAGGGTCAATTGCATGATAAGGCGATACAAAATTGGCGGAAGGACTATAACGAAGGGCTCCGCCTGGTGGATTTTCCGGATTGGGCTGACGGCAATCGGCGGAAACCGGTCTCCTCTCCTCAGGTTGTCAGTACTCCGAATACTTTTTTGCACTGCCGCGCACCTTTTCCGCGGGGTACTTTCCCGCGTTCTTCTCCAGCTTGCGCAAGGCCGCCTGCAGCAGATCCACATCCAGTTTGTCCGACAGGCGGATCAGGTACAGCAGGATATCGGCCAGTTCCTCGCTGACCGCATCCTTGCTTTCCGAGCCGAGGCTCAGCGACTGCGCCTCGGTCAACCACTGGAAATGTTCCATCAGTTCGGCGACCTCCACCATCAGTGCCATGCTCAGATTTTTCGGCGAATGGAACTGGTTCCAGTCGCGGGCCTCGGCAAACGCGCGCAGCTTGTCGCGCAACATCAGCAGATCGGATCGGTCGGTCATGGCTTCACTCCGGTGGGGAATATTGGCCGCTATTGTAATACGGGGCGCGGCAGGTCATCATGCACGGCAAACTTTGAGACCCACCTTTGAGAACGGCTGGCGTGAGAATCGATACCATGGACGAATACATTTTCTTTGATGCCGGATTGCGCGACCGGTTTGTTCAGTATGCCGGGGAACTGGGCGTGACATGCGAATTGCGGGATGACACGATGGGCCTGATCGTTGCAGTGCCGGAGGACCTGCCCGATCATCTGGTGGACAAGCTGGAAACCGGTTATGACGAGCTGCAGGATGACCAATCAGAGCTGATGTCGCAGTCAGGCGGTCTCAGCAAGCTGGCCGGGTTCAAGCTGGTGCTGCCGGACGGACAAATCACCATGGTACCCTTGCAGCCGGATATGGCCAACCGTCTGCTTGCCAGCTTCAGCATCGAGGAGATACAGGCTCTGTTCGACACAGTTGCACGCAACGTGCTGGATCCCAAGGACGGTCATCTGTGCGAAATCCTGAGGACTGATACAAACAGCAAACGATAACAGCGGCCGGGGTGAGCCCTGTTAATTGCCCGATTCCATACCCAATAATTCCCTATTGCGGTCCACAGTCAGGGTATAAAATGCGCGCCTTTCATCAACATTAACCTTGAGGAAACACAATATGTCAGAAGGATTCCATGTCCACGGTGCACATGATCACGAAGTGGAACATCAGGCCCACGGCGGAGACAGCCTGGCCGCTTATGTCGCGATTTTCACCGCGATTCTGGCCTCGGTCGGCGCGGTTGTCAGTTATCAGGGCGGGGATACCCAGAACCAGGCCATGCTGTTCAAGAACGAGGCGGTGCTGAAGAAAACCCAGGCTTCCGATCAATGGAATTTTTACGAGGCCAAAAGCAACAAGGGGCACTTGATGGAGTTGGCCGCGGACCTTGCGCCCGCGAGCAAGCGGGATTATTACAAGGCACAGATCCAAAAATACGAAAACGACAAGAAGGAAATCATGGTGAAGGCGCAGGCGCTGGAAGCGGAATCGGAAAAGGCCAACGAGAAAAGCGAGCATGCGATGCATCCCCATCACAAGCTGGCGCAGGCAATGACGCTGATACAGATTGCGATATCGCTTGCTTCCATTACCGTGCTGACGCGCAAGAAATGGCTGTTCGTCGTCGCGGGTGTCGCGGCGGCAGGCGGGCTCGCCATGTGGGGATCGGCTCTGGCCGCTTAAGCCATAAGCTTTTCATGAAAGCGATATTCTATGGCTGGGGCGGGTTCAACGTCTGGTTGTTTCACGCCATCAATGACATGCGGTTTACCTGGCTGGACAAGGCGATGCTGCTCGGAACCGGACTGGGCGATCACACAATGTTTCCGATCTATATGGCATTGGTGTCGCTAATTGCGCTGGTCAGGGTGAGCCTGCCCGGCCAGGATGCCGCACATTACCGGGTTAGGGCGAACGGCTGGATGATGGCGATCGCGGCATTCAGTCTCGCTTACCTGCTCGACGGGATGTTGCTGGCGATGCTGAAGCCGCTGTTTGATTTCCCCCGCCCGCCGCTGGCCCTGCCGCCCGGCAGCGTGAATATCATCGGCAGACCCGAATATCATCACAGCCTGCCGAGCGGGCATTCATCGTTTGCCATGCTGGTCACGGCCAGCCTGTGGCCGGTTCTGAGCCGCACATGGCGCCTGGCGGGCGCATTGTTCGTGTTGTGGGTCGGTGTTTCCAGGGTCAGTCTGGGTGCGCATTTTCCGGCAGACGTCATGGCCGGTTTCTTGTCCAGCCTGATCGTGGTGTTGCTGGTTTATGCCGCGATACGGGTGCTGATGCGGTTGATCGCAAAAGATACCGGCGGCATTTGGTGAGGTGCGGACACCCGAAACTATAAGCCCATGCAGACCAGATAAATCGAATCATCATTGATGCTTGGAGTCTGGGTTGGGTTGGCCGGGATAGTCGTGCCAGCATCGACTGCCCGCATAAATCCTGCGGCTGTATCGCCGTCATCCAGCGCGGTATCCAGTCGCTTGACAAATTTTCCGGGTATCGCGTCGGAACAGATGATATAGGTGCCCGACAGCCCGATTATCGGGCTGGCACTGGTTACACCGATTTGTCCACCGACCATGTTTCTGGGTATATAATCGCCGTTAAGGTTGCTGACATCCGTGGAACCGCTATCCAATCCAGCCAGGCGCAAATGCTGCCAGATTACATAGCTTTCGCTGGCGACCGTCGAATCATTCCATATGCCGTCTATGATCCCATTGCCAAGCATGCACTTTCCTGCAACAGCCGAGGGGGAGCATGGGGTGGCGCCAGGCAAGTGTGCGGCCAATCCGGGGTCATCTCCGGGAAATGCCCTGAATTTATCCTGATAACCTTCAATTAAAACGGGAATGTGCTCAAAATCGCGGGCGAGACGCTTTTCCTTGGAATTGTTGATCAACTCCTGGCCTTTTATTATTGCGGCACCCAGCAATAGCCCGATAACCACCAACACGAGGGCGATTTCGATCAAAGTGAATCCGGACGAATCATGTTTCATTCAATCATCCCGGGCAACATAAAACTCGTTTGCCAGATATCCAACGCTCATCCGGCGCCCAAACCAAACAATGGGGACATCCGGTGGCATGGCTCAAACATGCGATGCCGGGGCATTCTGGACCTGACCATGATAAATATCAATATCTTGCATTTGGTTCCGAGTTGGCAACTGGTCAAACCATAACTTGCCCGTCTGGCAAAGTTATGGTGAACTGTTTACAGGCATGCATTGTGGCCAGAAGCCGCCACCAAACCATAGGCTCATCGCTCCTTTAGGCGTCATGAATTATGGGAATGTATTATCTGTGTTGGTCCTGTGCGATCGCTCCGCCAAAAAATTTTCGTGAAAGGGAAACAAATTCCGTCAGCACAGGGCGGTCATTTGGCGTAAAGGGATAACGCCGCTTTCGGGAAGCGCAAGCGTCACCGTTTGCTTCTTCCTGGCAATCTTCTCGACCGCTTAAATCTCGAATCCTCTGATGAATGCAGGCTCCTGATCAGGGCTTTGTCATGTCGTTATAATTTCAGGCACATCCGCGTCCGTTGCTTCGGACGCGATCCAGTGTGCCCCTAACGATTCTGCGATTAACGACTCGGGCCGGACCTTTGTTGGTCCTGATCGCATCGGGAGTAGCCGGTGCAGTATTTTCCAAACTGGAAATGAGTCTGAACGAAGGTTTGTGGATCTGAGTATCTGAATCTTGTTCTGACTCGGTCGGGTTGATAAATTCTTGTTTGTTCTGCCTTGCTGTTTTACCCATCAAGCCTGTTTCCTTGTTGCAGCAGAGATCGCGTGAAACAGTTTCCTTCTTGCATTGTTCAGCGCCAAGGCAGCGTCATTGTCGCTCATCTCTGATGCCTGTGCATCCAGTAGCTCAAAGGTGATGTCCGGCTTGAGATACTCACTGGCATTGGGCAAGGATTTCAGCTTCTCATAGGGGGTCTTCATCTCCTCGTAGCGATAGCGTTTGCGCTCCTTCCCTTTGGCATCGGTGATCGTTTCCGGGAAGAAACAAGGTCGGTGGAAGTTGACGTATGGGTTGAGGAAGTCGGCACAGAAAGCATTGACCAGACTGGCGCAGTGTTGCGGGATATGGGCATAGCCCAGATGCTTTCGCACCACCGCGCCGTTCTTGGATTCCGCCAATGCGTTGTCGTTGGAATGCCGCGGCCGTGATTTGGTGAATTCAACCCGCAACTTCTCCAGCAGCGCGGCTACTTGGTAGTTGATGTACTCTTTGCCGTTATCCGCGTGGAATCCCAGGATGACAAACGGAAATCCATCCAGCAACTGCCCAATGACCGGCAGCAGGTAAGCCTCGCTGATCTTCTCGCAGGTGGCGACCAGCTGAAACTGGGTTACACAGTCCACTGCGTTGATGTGATACACCCCTTTTGCCCCGTCCTGGTCGCCTTGGTGCACGCTGTCGATGCGGATGTAGCCCGGCATCCCATTGGGCTGGGGTGCGCGACGCTGGCCGATGGGTAATCCGGTTGGCCGGGTCTTGGTCCAATGCCGCCGCTTGTTCTGGTACTGTTTCTCACCCCGTAGGTTGTACAGATGTGAAACCGAGATTCCCGCCAGACGCTCGAAGCGCGCATCACCGAACACAAGTAAAGCGCGCTCCATCAGCTTCTTGGTGGCAGGGCCGGACAGTGTGCCATGCAGCGCATCGATCTCGGCCAACAAGGCCACGTCCGTGGCGGTGAAGCGGCCGGTGAAGCCGTGCTGGGGCGTAACTTGTCGTTTCGACAACTTCCCGTCCCGGCGGTATCGCCGCACCAGCCGGGTTACTTGTTGCCGTGACAGGCCAGTCATGCGCTCCAGATAGCGCAGCAACACGCCCTTGTCGGCTTTGCCGTGCGGTGAATAGCCAAACCGCTTGAGCACACGCTCGATAAATGAATTGCGTTCCGCCTTGGGAACTTTGAAGGCCACCTCCGTCGTGCCGTCCAAGAATGCCCTGACCTGCGCCAGGGTTTGCAGCCGCGCTTCTTCCATGTCGATCACCATGCATCGCATCATGACCGATTCAGAACTTTAGCCGTTCAGACTCATTTCTCGTTGGAAATACGACCCGCCTTCAGACTCATTTCATATTGGAAGAGGCTGGTGCTTTACGTCGGGCCAGGATAGGGGTAGGATGAACTGTCGAAGTTGGCATGTTCTGATGTTTCATTAAGGAGATATCATGGCTATGAACCCAATCAGTTCCGGCTCCAGTGCAACTCAATCGTTGCAGCAAACGAATCAAAGTCAGCAGGATAAATTACTGCAGCATTACAAGCAGTCCCAGCAGGCCAAGCAGTTCCAGCAAGTCCAGCAAGCGCAGAAGGCGCTTGATGCCCAAAAGCAACAGCAGGCGTTGCAGGCCCTTCAGGCTCAGCAGGGTCAGGGCAATGCCAATGCCAATGCAAATGCGGGCAAAACGATCGGTTCCAACATCGATATCCAGGTTTAAGCGATTGCCAGTGGCTGGGCTTGCGTTATCTTCGCTTTGCCACACCCGCACCGAACCCCGCAGGCGGCTATCAACGCAACCGCTTTATGATCCGCATCAGGATTTGCTGCGTTGACTCGCTTTCAGGCGATCGCCGGGGAGACGACAAACAAGCACGGCAGTCCATGCAATCGGCCCATCATCGTGACGAAATAGCGACCGAGCAGGGACGGCGATAGCTCTTCCGGACTAATTCTCGACTCTTTGGTGAAAACAGAAAAGCGCTGAAAAGGCTTTTCTGCTGTGGTTTGCGGCTATGGTGTGGCTGGCGGTGGGCATAGTCTAGTGCGAACCGTGCTTTGCTGTATTTTTCCCTGCTAACAGGGAAAAATACAGGGAATTCCGCAAATTCTGATGCCTTGATTTATATTAATTAGATATATTACCCTTATCCAGAGCCATTCTCCAGCCAGCGATCTGATCTTTTTCGTACATTAGAACAGGGAATTGTCAGGGGATGCATCAGGGAATTAATTTGGAGTAACAGGGATAAATCCTCTCAAAACTCGTGGTACAAAAAATCACCTCGGTTCATCGGCACCACAGCAGTATAAACTTGATCCACAAACATTCTATGTTGATGTGTCGCTTGCCATTAATGACCAAGACGATGTTGTAAACGATGATGCCACCGAAGACTTGGACTTGCTGTTGCGCTTACCCGCTACAGAGGCTGAACGGCTCCTAACGCGGTAAGCCAATAGAAGACAAACTGCTTCTAAGCTGAGTTGTTAATCATTTGAGATGCCTCCTTCTGGCGTATAAGCCGGAATTGGCCTTTGTAAAAGTATAGCTATGAATATAATGTGTTCCTTGTACAAGTATAGGCGGGCTGCCCCTGCCTCATGTGCCGCACACAAGCGTGCGTACGCGTGAGGCGTACTAACCCACCGACCTGAGATAGCTCTCAGCCCTGCTAAAACCGGCTTTGCATGAAAAGGTGTGAAGGAGGTTTTTTGACTTTCAGCACGCGGACGGCGTGATACTGCTACGCTTCGTTGAAAACGCGCCCATTATTTTCGCACGGTTTAGCAAAGCGTTTAACTCCGCCTTGCTATGCCAGCAAAAGAGTGTTTCAGTGGATTAGCTGAAGAAGATATGGAGATACGGCGACTATAGCTACGGACATAGTCGCAAGCCAACCAAGTTCGCCGAAATATTTTACTTCATCCATATCGGGTTTGTGATCTGGTTTAAAGGACATGATTGCAGCCTCCTAGATGTGATACTCGATTCGATAAGTGACTGAGTTTATGCCACTATACTTTGCCTTTGATGCCACAAAATGTATTGGCATATTTTGCATATCCAAGTAAGTTTGTCAAGTATTATTTGTGGTCCGCAACTATTCCGTTGTGCTGTCGCGCATCATTGAAAGCGCACATGGAAGGTGCTGGAGGAGGGTGGAACGAGCTGCGCTAACCGGCAGCGAGCCAGAGCACATCATGGCCCTCATCGCGCCAGCAACGATGCCTTTCCATACCGAAGGGCAGCTTGAATGCTTGCTTCCCAAATCGTTGAGAATGAGCCGATACCAGTTCTGATGCCCGTCACAGTGTAGGGCTTTCTCCAGATTGTCTTGGAAGATATCACGCATGGCTGACACCAAAGACAAGTGGAAAGGGAACGCAAACTAGCCGAAACCAGTTGTGACCAAATTGTGACCAAGCAGGAGCATAATTAGCCCGTTTTGGACAGCTTATTGAGGTTGGGAAGAAAACAGAAAAGCGCTGAAAAGGCTTATCTGCTGTGGTTTCCGCGGGTTTGTGGTTATGGCGTGGCTGGCGGTGGGCACAGTCTAGTGCGAACCATGCTCTGCCGCATTTGCCCTGCTAACAGGGAAAAAATACAGGGAATTTTAAGGATTTCCCGGTGCATTTTATGAGATCGTGTCGCGCCAAGGCAGTCTGCAAGCCACTTCCAGCGCTTCAGCGTCAAAGCGATGAAATAATTAACAGGGAGTTTTTAATCAGGTAACAGGGAATCTAGAGTGGGTGTATCAGGGAATAACAGAAGCGGAACAGGGAATTGTCGCCGGCGTACCTGCGGCTTTAGTTGTAGATACGACTACTGGTGAAGAACTCTTTGGTGCGCTTGGCCCGCTGTCGAGCTCGAGTCAAAGCATTGCAGTTCACCCGGTAGCGGACTGGCTACTGGCAGCTTCATCACGTAACCAGCAATCGGCGAAGACAAAACCATCACGCGCGACTGTCTCGCCAAGTTCAATGTCCAGTGCACGGGTGAACATGGGCCCGGCAAACGCAAAGGTGTGGAACTCCCCATTTTCGCCACACGGATCAACGCCGGGTGGCAGGCCATCCAGCAGGTCCTGCGACAGTTCGCGACCGGCAAATTCGGCTGGCAGTACACGCGGATCGACACAGGTTAGACAGGCGCGCAAACCGCCCACAAGCATTTCCATGACCAGCTCACGTGTCGGCATGCCCCACAACGGGAATATCGGTTCAATACCGGTGCCTTTCAAATTTTCTTCGCGGTAGTGTCGGACATCCTGCAAAAACAAATCACCGAATGCCATGCAGCTCACACCATCATTACGCGCGTGCGCAACAAAATCCGCCATCACGGCGGCATACTGCTCATTGGAACAGGGGTAAGGAATTTCGATCAGGTGCAATGGCAAGCCGACAGCCTGAGTCTGCCGATGCAGCAACTCGATGCGGACCGCATGCATGGCGACACGCTGGAACACAGTGTTGACGGTGGTGAATAGTCCGGCCACCTCATATTGGGTTGATTCGCGCAATACCTGCAGCGCCCATGCACTGTCCTTGCCACTGCTCCAACTAAGCCAGGTTTTTTTACGCATGGTCACCACAAAGAGATGTAAAAGAATAAGGTACTTGGATCCGTTTCAATTCCGGTTTGCGCAGCATTGATCATTCCTTTACGGCACAACAACACCACTCGTCTACATAATTCTTTGGGTTACAAGCCGCCAGTACCAGAAGCTCGAATCTACACGACCATTCAGAATTTACTTCCGAAGATGCACCGACATATGATGCAAAAACTCTCTCAACGAGTGGTAATAAAATCACAGCAGTTCAAAGGCATCATCCTCTAGAAGGCAATAAGAAAGCGCACATCTTATAAGGGATGTGCGCCAAAGGTGTGCAACAGTAATCCGTAACTATTGCGATTTAGATGCTACGCCGTACTACTAGCATTAGCAACAAGGCTTTCTAAGATGAAACGTTGGCCATGATTAACCTGGACAAGCCCAATAAAGCGCAGCTCCAAATGCTGACCGATGGCATGGAAATATTCGTTGGTGTGCTGGGCAATGTTGTGGATGGGGTGAGCGAACCTTCTTCACGACGCGTCTTTCCAAGTAAGGAAATACATTCTTCCGGCAGTGGCTGCCTTTTGTCGTTACGCGTTGTTAAAACGACATTGAGCCCAAGCCTCGTCATTTTCAGGCTGTCGAATCCAAATCGCAAAAAGCGGTTCATTATGGATAATTCCTCCCACTTCAACTGGCAAAAAAATCGACCTCAGATCGCAATGCTATTCACCCCTTTGTCATTTTTGGAAAAAGAATCACGCGCTTTCTCGTTCCCGCCACAAAGTTGTGCGTCCACGCACCGAAATGACGCATCGTAATTTAAGCCAAACCTTGTAAGGTTGCCTTGACTTCTTAAATAATGCAAAACAATTCAATATCATAGGATGGAGCTCAGTAAATGGCACTGTTCTTGCTTATCACCTAGTTGAATATTACTAATATTAAAATTAGTAATATTTTTTGATTAGTGTCTTTATTATTATTTTATAAGGAATCCACCATGAATGCGAAAAAACTCAGTATTGCAATGAAACATTGGATTGCGAAATCAATATTTGTAACCCTGACGGTGCTTGGCTCAGTCTCGGCCAATGCCGCGCAACCCCTGACTATTGGGTATAGCGATTGGCCAGGTTGGGTAGCTTGGGAGGTGGCCATCGACAAGGGTTGGTTCAAAGAGGCAGGTGTGGATGTCAATTTCCAGTGGTTCGACTATTCAGCGTCGATGGATGCCTACACTGCCGGTAAGATTGACGCGGACCTCATGACCAACGGCGATACGCTGGTGACCGGGGCTGGTGGCGGCAAGAGCGTGATGATCATGCTGACCGACTATTCTAACGGCAACGACATTATTGTCGGCAAGCCAGGCATTAACACGCTCAAGGATCTCAAGGGAAAGAAGGTATCGGTGGAGGTCGGGTTGGTGGAACACCTGCTGCTGCTTGACGGCCTCAAGAAGGCGGGCATGCATGAATCGGACGTCACGCTAGTCAACGCCAAGACCAACGAGATGCCCCAAGTGCTGGCTTCCAACGACGTGGCGGCGATCGGAGCCTGGCAACCCATCGCCGGCGAGGCCATGAAGGCAGTGCCGGGGTCGCATCCCGTATACACCTCGGCGCAGGAACCGGGTCTGATCTATGACGTGCTCGCGGTCAGTCCCGCCAGCGCCAAGCTGCGTCGGGCCGACTGGCTGAAGGTGATGAAGGTATGGGACCGGGTCGTGAAGTATATCAACGATCCCAAGACGCAGCCAGACGCCGTCAAGATCATGGCCGCCCGGGTCGGCATTTCGCCAGAGGCTTATCTGCCCCTGCTCAAGGGAACGAAGCTCCTGGACCTGGCCGAGGGCAGGAAGATTTTCGTCAAGCGCGCCGGTTTCAAGTCCATTTACGGCTCGTCCAAGGTCGCGGACGACTTCAACGTAGCCAACGGTGTGTACAAGACCCCCCAGGATCTGAACAGCTATATCGATTCATCCTTTATGTACGCCAAATAAGCATAGGTTGAACTTTTGACGACGGAGCGGAAATGAGCACGATTGCCACATGGATCAAAGACAACTTTGGGTTCGATGCGCACAAGCGCACCCTGTTTGGTGTTGGCTCGTTTTTGCTGCCGTTGCTGATCTGGTGCATGGTGAGTTACGTGCCATACGTTTGGCATCCCAAGGTCCTCATCACGGATCCGGGCGGTGTGGACTACTTCCAAGTCGGCAGCCTGGTAGATAAATCCATGTTCGTGAATGAAGTCGCCAACATGGAGAAGGGACACCTGGCTATCCCGGCCGGCAGACCAGCCAATCCGATTTATCTGCCCGCGCCGATTGAGGTCGCCAAGGCGCTATACACGGGATTAACCCAAAAATCGCAGCAAAGCGACACACCCTCGATGCCAGCCAGCCTTTGGCACAGTATCCAGGTCATCTTTTGGGGGTTTCTAATTTCCTCCGTCATCGGTGTTCCGCTTGGCATCCTCTCCGGCACCTATGTCCCCTTCGGACGCCTAAGCGAGCCCTTTGTTGAATTTTTTCGCTACCTGCCGGCGCCCGCCTTCGGTGCGCTGGCGGTGGCCATACTTGGCATCTACGACGGACCCAAGATAGCAATCATCGTTATCGGCACCCTGTTCCAGCAGGTGCTCATCATTGCCAACACCACTCGCAAGCTGGAGGCTACCATCATCGAGGCCTCCAAAACTCTGGGTACCAAAAGGCTAAGGCTACTGACACGTGTGGTGGTGCCGGGAATCTTGCCCGATCTCTATCGCGACCAGCGTATTCTGCTGGGTTGGGCCTGGACCTATCTGATTGTGGCCGAACTGATCGGCACCAGTACCGGCATTACCTGGTACATCACCCAGCAGGCCCGCTACCAGCACTTCGCCAACGTCTATGCCGGGATCATCATTATCGGGATCATCGGCTTTGGCACCGACTTGGTTTTGGCTCGGCTCAGCCGGCGGCTGTTCCCTTGGGACCGGGCCATGGAGCGGCGTTGATGCTACGCCGTCGGAACAGGATATGAACATGAGAATAATGGGGCCAAATATGCCGAGTTACCTAGACCAATCCGATGCCGTCAGGGCGCGTTTCGAACGAATCAAACAGCGCGAGGTGATCCTGGAGGTGCGTAAGCTGGGCAAGCGCTTCCGTACGTCCCACGGAGAAGTGGAGGCCCTGCGCGACATCGATTTCAGCATCCACCGGCGGGAATTCCTCTGCGTCATCGGTCCCTCCGGTTGCGGCAAGTCGACCTTGATCCGTATCCTGGCAGGCCTCGAGAACCATAGCTCTGGTGACGCGCTGCTGGACGGCAAACCGATCAAGGGGCCGGGCCAGGACCGAGGCATGGTGTTTCAGGGCTACTCCCTGTTTCCCTGGCTGACGGTGAAGAAAAACGTCATGTTCGGCCCGCAGATGAACGGCCATGCTCGCGACGAAGCGGAACGTGAAGCCTCCTTGTGGCTGGATCTGGTTGGCCTGCAAAAATTTGCCAATGCCTATCCGCATCAGCTCTCCGGAGGCATGCGGCAACGGGTTGCGATCGCAAGGGCACTGGTAAACCAGCCGCGCATTCTACTAATGGACGAACCGTTCGGCGCCCTGGATGCGATGACGCGCGCCAAGATGCAGGCGCATTTGCTGGATATCTGGCGCAACATTGACATCACGGTGCTGTTCATCACACACGATCTGGACGAGGCCATTTTCCTTGCAGACCGTATTTTAGTGCTCAAGGCCAATCCGGGCGAGGTGCAGGAATTGATCGAAGTACCCGTACCGCGGCCGCGTGCTTTCACCTCGACCACCTCGCCGGAATTTCTTGCTACCAAGGCACGTTTGGAGGAACTGATCCATCCCGCTGAGGTGCAGGAATCCGAGGAAGAACAGGCCGTAAAGCCACACATGATCCGGTTCACCAACGTGACCGATAATATCGAATAAGGAACAAAGCATGCGCTGGTCCGAACTTACCTGGTCAGAGATTCCCGCCGTACTGGCTGCATCCGGCAATGCCGCGATACTTCCGGTAGGCGCAACCGAGCAGCATGGCCCTCATCTAGGCTGTGGCGTGGACACGATCATTGCGGAAGAACTATGTCTTGCCGTGTCGCAACGGACCGGCGTTCCCATGCTGCCCGTGCTGCCCTACGGCTGTTCGCTCGGCCATAGCCGGCGCTGGCCTGGAACCATAGCATTGCAACCCGTCACGCTGATCGAGTTGGTCAAGCAGATTGGCGACTGGGCTTATGCCAGCGGCGTGCGGCGTCTGTTCATCGTGAATGCTCATGTGACCAACGCGGCCCCGCTGCGGTGCGCGCTGGAAATGCTGCGGGCCGAACATGATGAGTTGATGGTAGCAGTGCTGAATACCGCCACCATCAGCGAACGCGTGCGCCATTTCCATTTCGCCGATGCCGACGACTGGCATGCCAACGCCGCCGAAACCTCGCTGATGTTGACCATCGCGCCGGACGCAGTCCGCCCCGATCAGTGCGCTGATGCCGACGACCCCGACCGCACGGGCGGCTGCATCTTCGCCCACCCGGTCAATCGCACCAGCATCAACGGCGTTACGGGATCGCCCAGCCAAGCGGATGCCGACAAAGGCCGTGTCGGCTTCGCATGGTTGGTGGAAGACCTGGGTGCGCTGATCCTGCAGGGACTCTCGGAGATTCCGCCGCTGAACCATTCCTACGACTCGAATTTCGGCGACCGCACCTGACATTTTTTTCATCACAACTGTAATTAACGCCCACAATTAACACAAAGGAACCTCAATGCTCTCAATCGAAGATGTTTCAAGCCTCCAGAAAGAACTGTCCGACAAGGGCGTAAAGTACTGCATCGGTGCTTATGTGGATATCCATGGCGCACCCAAAGCCAAGGTGGTGCCGATCGATCACCTCAGGCAAATGGCCAAAGGTTCCGAGCGTTACACCGGTTATGCCCTTGACGGATTGGGCCAGGCACCCAACGACGACGAGATCACCTCGGTACCCGATTTTAGCCGCCTGATTCAGCTACCGTGGGAGCCGAAGATTGCATGGATACCCGCCGACAATCATTTCCAGGGGAAGCCTTATCCGCTGAACACCCGTGTCGCGCTGCAAAACCAACTGGCTGCGGCGGCTGAAATGGGCTACGGCATGAACCTGGGTATCGAATGTGAGATATTCCTGTTGGGCCAGGACGCAAACGGAAACCTTTCGGTGCCTGATGCAGAGGACAAGCTGGCCAAGGCTTGCTACGACGTGCGCGGCTTTACCAACAGTTTCACCTGGCTGGACAAGATGGCTACTGCCATCAACGGCCTCGGCTGGGACCTGTATTCCTTCGACCATGAGGATGCCAACGGCCAGTTCGAGTTCGACTTCAACTATGCCGATGCTCTTACCACCTGCGACCGGCTCACCTTCTTCCGCTTCATGGCCAAGCACTACGCCAGGGAAGAGGGATTGCTTGCCACGATGATGCCCAAGCCATTCGCCGACAAAACCGGTAACGGAGCTCACTTTAACATGTCCCTTTACGACCTGAACGGCGGCCGCAACCTCTTCGCCTGCGATCCCAAAGACGATCCACGGGGCATCGGCCTCACCCCGTTGGGTTATCAGTTCATTGCGGGCATACTCAAGCACGGCCGCGCCCTCTGCGCAGTGTTCGCACCCACGGTCAACAGCTATAAAAGACTGGTGCGCAGGGGTGCCATGAGCTATTTTTCCTGGGCGCCGGTGTTCAACTCCTATGGCTCAAATAATCGTACCAACTCCGTGCGCGTACCGGCTGGCGGCGGTCGTTGCGAATCTCGCAATGCCGACGGTGCGGTGAACCCGTATCTGGCCGCGACACTGGCGCTGGCCGCAGGGCTGGAAGGAATCCGCGAAGGACTGGACCCGGGCAATCCCAACGAAGATAATCTGTATGCCATTTCCGAGGTGGAGCGTAACGAGCGTGGAATTGAGTTTCTGCCCCAGACGCTACAAGAGGCAGTCGCGGCTTTTGCTGCAGATCCCCTTGTGGAGTCCGTCCTCGGCAAGGAATTGCGTGACGAGTTCATTCGCTATAAAAGCGAAGAGTGGGAGACCTACCATCTCACCGTGAGCAAGTGGGAAATAGAGCGCTATAGCTATATGTTCTAAAGGATCGCAGATGAAAACCATACGCAAGGAGAAGATCTCGAGCCTGGTCAGTCGCGCCAGTATCTCGCTGGCGCCCCATCTCCTGACGGAGCTGGATCGGATGGTAAAGAGCCGCGGATATGTAAGTCGTTCCCAAGCCATAGGTGACATGGTGAATTACCAGCTCGCCGAACACAAACGCACCTTGGGCAATGAAGTGATGGTAGGAACCATCACGCTGCTTTACGACCGCCTGACGCGCGGCTTGCAGAAAAGGCTGGCAGACCTCCAGTACCAGTACATTGACGAGGTGATCAGTTCCCTGCATGTGCACCTTACGGAGGATCAGATGATGGAGGTCATACTGGTGCAAGGACCTGCCGCCAAATTGCAGGAAGTTGCCAACGAGATGATCACCCTGCGCGGCATCATCACCGGCCGATTACAGCTACTAGCGGCCGTCATTCCTCCTGTACATCCATTACCGGAAAAGAGTACCGGTCCACAATCAGCACTGCAAGGTTCGTTCAAGCGTTCCACTAAGTGACAACTGAAAGAAAGACCACATGGAAGACATTTCTGGTAGAAACGATAATCCGCCGATAAGCGATCCAGTGGATGCCATCGCCCATTGGCGCCGCTTTGCGTCCGACCTCGCGGCAGACAAGGTGTTGTTTTCTGAACTGGTGCCCGGAGGAGGGCACTGGTCCTATGTACTGCCACGTGGGAGCACCCTGCGCATGACAGCGCTGGATGAGCGCGCCAATATCAGCGTAGTACTCTATTCGGCTATGGAGAAACTGGAGCGCTACAACATGCCGGACTCTCTCAAGGCACAGCACACGGCCCATTACACACGTGGTCATGTACTGATGAGCGACATGGGCCGGGCCCTGGCATCCATTACCGCCGACAGCGTGGGCTGGCACGACCCGCTAGGGCTGTTGCTGGATGATCAGCGTATGCTTGAAAAATACGGCGAACGGAATTTCCAGACCGCCCGCAACGGCATGTATCGCTCTGGTCGCGATGGCCTGTTGATCGAGATCGGCAAGCATGGCCTGTCCAAGCGTGACCTGATCGCTCCGGTGAATTTCTTTTCCAAGGTCAGCGTGGACGCCGAGGGTCGCTTTCATTTTGCATCCCGGCATTGCAAGGCCGGCGACTACGTGGAGTTGCGCATGGAGATGGATGTACTGATGGCATTTTCTACTGCACCCCATCCGTTGGATCCGGCCCCGGCATATGCCCCGGGAAAGGTCGGATTGGCCGTGTGGCGATCGGGCCCTGCGCCCAAGGATGATTACTGCCGCTCATTCCGTCCGGAAAATGCACGCGCCATCCATAACGCCGAGTTGCTCTACTTGACCTGAAGGAAACAAGCCATGACTGCCGCAGCCATTCGCATCAGGGAAAGTATGCTCAATCCGACCCAAGCAGTACTCGACTACACCCTCCCTTCCGGTGAACCATACTTGCTGGCAATCGGCAAGGGCCAGATCCTGCGCATCGTGGATATGGAAGGTAATCAGGCGGTGGACGTGATCTTTTACAACCGCCACGACCCCACAGAACATTACAGCGCGACGCAAACCCTGCTGCGCCAAGGCGGGATTTATCTCACCACGGATTCGGTGCTCTATAGTTGCGACGCAAACCCGATGCTCACCATCGTGGCCGATACCTGCGGGCGTCACGATACGCTTGGCGGCGCTTGTGCAGCCGAGAGCAATACCGTGCGATATGCCCTGCAAAAGAAGTTCATGCACAACTGCCGCGACAACTACCTGATCGCGCTGCAGCACGCCGACATCGGTATTGGCAAGCGCGACCTCGTGCCCAATGTCAATTTTTTCATGAACGTGCCGGTCACCGCTGAAGGCCAGCTTACGTTTGCGGATGGCGTCTCGGCGCCAGGCAAATACGTGGAATTGCGTGCCGAGATGGATATCTGGATGCTGGTCTCCAACTGTCCGCAGCTCAACAATCCCTGCAATGCGTATAATCCTACTCCGGCACGGTTCCTGTTGTGGGACCCGCAGTAAGGGCGTGAACGCCTCGCTGCGGTTCCTGTGTACCAATCTCATTGCGGGACGACCCGCGATGTAAAACAAAAGCGGGACGTCCCGCACCAAGTGGAAGATGTTCAAGAAAGTCCTGATCGCAAATCGTGGTGCCATTGCCTGTCGCATCATCCGCACCCTGCGCAGTATGGGTGTGAAAAGCGTCGCGGTTTATACCGATGCCGATGCCCTGTCGCGCCATGTAGCAGAGGCGGATGAAGCATATTGCATCGGCAGCGGCGTTGCCGCAGAAAGCTACCTGCGCGCCGACAAGATACTGGAGATCGCACGACAGAGCGGTGCGCAAGCCATCCACCCAGGTTATGGCTTCCTCAGCGAGAAGGCGGATTTTGCAGAGCACTGCGCGGCACAAGGACTGGATTTCATCGGTCCGACCCCGGAGCAGATGCGCGCCTTCGGCTTAAAGCATACGGCACGTGAACTGGCACAACAGAACCTGGTACCACTGTTGCCGGGGACCGGGTTGCTGGATAGCGTGGAAGATGCACTGCGCGAAGCGGCGCATATCGACTACCCGGTGATGCTGAAAAGCACGGCCGGCGGCGGCGGCATTGGCATGCGTTTGTGCTGGAACAAGGACGACTTGTCCGATGCCTACGAGTCGGTGAAATTTCTGGCGCAGAACAACTTCAAGGATGCCGGCCTCTATCTGGAAAAGTATGTGGAGAATGCGCGCCATATCGAAGTGCAGATTTTTGGTGACGGGAAGGGTGGTGTCATCGCACTGGGCGAACGCGATTGTTCTGTGCAGCGCCGTAACCAGAAGGTGATAGAAGAGACCCCTGCCCCCAATCTTGCACCCCGGCTAAGACAGGCCATGCTGGAGACAGCCGTGCGGCTGGGCCAGGCGGTCAGCTATCAGTCAGCTGGCACAGTGGAATATATCCTTGATGCCGCAACAGGCGAGTTCTATTTCCTTGAGGTCAACACGCGCTTGCAGGTGGAGCATGGGGTGACGGAGGAGGTTACCGGCATAGACTTGGTGGAATGGATGGTCCGGCAGGCTGCTGGTGATCTGCCGGACTTGAGCTCGTTCGACATCGAGCCGCGTGGTGCTTCCATTCAGGTGCGTGTATATGCAGAAAATCCATCCAAGGATTTCCAGCCCTCCTGTGGCACGCTGACTGCGGCTGATTTCCCGGCCGACGCCCGCATCGAAACCTGGGTGGAGCGTGGTGTGGAAGTGACGCCATACTATGACCCGATGCTGGCGAAGATCATCGTGCATGGTGCGAACCGCGCCCAGGCAATTGGCAAACTGCAAGCCGTGCTGGAAAGCACCGCGTTGCACGGTATCGAAACCAACCTGGACTATCTGCAACAGATATTGCGCGAACCGGTGTTCCGCGACGGACTCCAGACTACGCGCTTCCTGGGGGGCCTTCATTATCTTGCTCATACCATCGACGTGATCGAGCCCGGCGTGCAAACCACTGTGCAGGATTACCCGGGGCGACTGGGCTATTGGCATATCGGAGTGCCGCCCTCCGGCCCGATGGACAGCCTGGCATTCCGCCTCGCCAATCGCCTGGCGGGCAATGCCGAAGAAGTGGCGGCGCTGGAAATCACCTTTACCGGACCGACGCTGCGTTTCAATTGCGACAGCGTGATCGCGATAAGCGGCGCGCCTATCGAAGCACTATTGGACGGCAAGCCAGTGATGCAATGGCAAAGCTGCGCGGTCAAGGCCGGTTCGGTGCTGCAGTTCGGCAAGTTGCTGGGCAAAGGATGCCGCGCCTATCTCGCCGTGAAGGATGGCCTGCAGGTGCCCGATTATCTCGGCAGCAAATCCACGTTCACCCTGGGCCAGTTTGGCGGCCATGCCGGGCGCACCTTGCGTGCCGGCGATGTGCTGCATATCCGTCCGGCAGATGACTTTACCCATCGCCAACTTGCCGCTGAACTGGTTCCGCAATACACCGGCACATGGGAGATCGGCGTGCTGTATGGACCGCACGGCGCCCCGGATTTTTTCACCGAAGGGGACATTGACAATCTGTTTGCCGTCGACTGGGAAGTCCACCACAACTCCAATCGCACCGGCGTGCGCCTGATCGGCCCCAAGCCGCAATGGGCGCGCAGCGATGGCGGCGAGGCGGGATTGCACCCGTCGAACATACACGACAATGCCTATGCCATAGGCGCGGTGGATTTCACCGGCGACATGCCGGTGATATTGGGGCCGGACGGTCCCAGCCTGGGCGGCTTCGTGTGCCCGGTGACCATCGCCCATGGCGAGCTTTGGAAGACCGGGCAACTCAAGCCCGGCGACTCCGTGCGTTTTCGCTGGATGACGCTGGAGCAGGCGAACTATCTGGAAAGATTGCAGGACAAAACCATCAGCCTATTGCGCCTTCCGAAACAATTCATCGCAATGCCGCAGGCTAGTACTATGGGTAGCACGGTTCTGCACCGCATCCCGCAAAGCGCGACACAGGTGCAGGTCGTGTACCGCCAATCCGGCGACCGCAACCTGCTGGTTGAATATGGCCCGCTGGTGTTGGACCTCAATCTGCGTTTCCGCGTCCATGCGCTGATGGAATGGGTGCAGCGCGAAATGGATGAAAATCGCATCACGGGCATCATGGATTTGACGCCGGGCATCCGTTCGCTGCAAATCCATTTCGATGCGCGCATTCTTCCGCGCGACAAACTACTGAACCTGTTGGTCGCGGTGGAGAACAAATTGCCCGCCATCGGGGATATGCAGGTACCGGCTCGCATCGTGCATCTGCCGTTATCCTGGGATGATGCCGCGACAAAACTCGCCATCGATAAATACATGCAGTCGGTGCGCAAGGATGCGCCATGGTGCCCGAGCAACATCGAGTTCATCCGCCGCATCAACGGACTGGACAGCATAGCTGATGTGCAGCGCATCCTGTTTGAGGCGAGCTATCTGGTGATGGGGCTGGGGGATGTGTACCTGGGTGCGCCCGTGGCCACGCCGGTCGATCCGCGCCATCGCCTGGTAACCACCAAGTACAACCCCGCGCGCACCTGGACGCCGGAGAATGCAGTAGGTATCGGCGGTGCGTATCTTTGCGTATATGGCATGGAAGGACCGGGCGGCTACCAGTTTGTCGGGCGCACCGTGCAGATGTGGAACCGCTATTTGCAGACCCACGACTTCAAGGATGGCAAACCATGGCTGCTGCGTTTCTTCGACCAGATCCGTTTCTATCCGGTAAGCGCAACCGAACTGATCGAATTGCGCAAGGATTTCATTTCCGGCCGCTTCAATTTGCGTGTGGAAGAAACCACTTTCAGCCTGAAACAATACAACGCATTCCTGCAGCAACATGCCGCCGGCATCAATGCATTCAAAGCCACCCAGCAGGCAGCATTCGAAGCCGAACGCGAACGCTGGCGTGATAGCGGCCAGGCGGAATATGTCAGCGATGTCGCGCTCAGTGAGGCAGACACGCAGAGTGAACTGGATCTGCCCGCCGGTGCGCGTGCCGTCAGTTCGCACGTGACCGGCACGGTGTGGAAGATGCTGGTCAAGGAAGGCCAGCGGGTTACTGCAGGCAGTCCGGTGCTGGTGGTGGAATCGATGAAAATGGAGATCGCCGTTGTCGCACCGGTCAACGGCAAGGTGCTACAGGTGTTCAGCAAGGAAGGCGGACATGTGTCAGCCGGGCAGGTGCTGTTGATCATCCATGAGGAATAGCAGGATGGAACAAGCTCTTGCGTTAGGTGACATCTCTTCATTGCTGGAATGCTATGCAAAAGGCGGGCTGACCCCCAGCCGGATGGTCGAGCAAATTTTTGTGCATATCGCGAACGATCCGCATCACGCCTGGATACACAAGCTGTCGCTGGAGCAATTGCTGGCTTATGCGCAGGCTGTGGAACAGAAGGGTATGGCGTCCCAGCCGTTGTATGGTATTCCGTTTGCGATCAAGGATAATATCGATCTGGCTGGTGTGCCGACCACGGCGGCCTGTCCGGAGTTCAGCTACGTGCCCGGCAAGAGTGCGCCAGTTGTCCAGCGCCTCATAGATGCCGGAGCAATCCCGATCGGAAAGACCAATCTGGACCAGTTTGCCACCGGCCTGAATGGCACGCGATCGCCTTATGGTGCTTGTCTAAACCCGTACGATACTCGCTATATTTCCGGTGGATCCAGTTCCGGTTCAGCCGTTGCGCTGGCGCTGGGGCAGGTGAGTTTCAGTCTGGGCACCGACACAGCGGGGTCGGGCCGTGTCCCCGCCGCATTCAACAATCTGGTCGGACTCAAGCCGACGTGCGGCCTTCTTTCCACCAGCGGGGTCGTACCGGCCTGCCGTTCTCTGGATGCAGTTACAATCTTTGCTTTGACGGCGGAGGATGCGAATCGCGTACTTGGTGTGGCTGCAGGTTTCGATCCTCTGGATCCGTATTCCCGCCCGGTGCAGGCGCATGGCTTTGATTTTGGTAAGGCCACAACATTCGACTTTGGGGTGCCGCAGCGCGAGCAGCTACAGTTCTTCGGAAATCAGGATGCCGAGCGATTATTCGATCTGGCGGTTGCAAGACTCGAACGAATGGGTGGCCGCAAAACCATGATTGATTTTGATCCTTTCGTTGAAGCTGCGCGTTTGCTCTATGAGGGAGCATGGGTCGCGGAGCGTTATCTCGCAATACGCGATTTCATAGAGGCCAAACAGAGCGCTCTATTTCCGGTTACTTACGAAATCATCGTTGCTGCACGAGGGTTCAGTGCTGCGGACGCATTTGCCGGAACGTACCGCTTGCAGGAATTGAAACGCACCTGCGACCGTGTATGGGAGAGCGTGGATTGCATAGTGACACCAACCGCTGGAACCATTTACACGGTGGCCGAAATGCAGAATGACCCAATACAACTGAACTCGAATTTGGGCTATTACACCAACTTCATGAACCTGCTGGATTACAGTGCAGTAGCAGCTCCTGCCGGATTCATACCCGACGGTCTGCCCTACGGGATCACTGTTTTTGCACCTGCCCACCAGGATGTCCCGCTGCTGCATCTTGCGGAACGTTTCCAGAATGGAGGCTGCGAAGATGCGTACGCTGATGCCGTGCCATCCGGGCAGATCAGCGTGGCAGTTTGCGGTGCGCACCTTTCCGGAATGCCGCTGAACAGGCAGTTGACCGAACGCCGGGCGCGTTTGACAGGCAGGATACTGACTGCACCGGATTACCGTTTTTACGCGCTTCCCGGCGGCCCGCCGTGGCGTCCGGGGCTTGTTAAGGTGGATAAGGGGCAGGGGTGCGCGATCGAAGTTGAAGTGTGGGAGATGTCCGCAACTGCGTTTGGCTCCTTCGTTGCCGGCATCCCTGCACCGTTATGCATAGGCACGGTGACTTTGCAGACAGGTGAGCAGGTTAAAGGCTTTCTATGCGAACAGTATGCTGTGTCTGATGCCGTAGACATAAGCAGTTTCGGCGGCTGGCGAACCTATCTTGCCAGTTTGGGGTGATCAGGATGCTCCGGTTTCCAGCACAGCACTCGCCACGTTTTTCCGGAAGCAGAGTCCTGGCATATTCCGTTGGCCAGGGTAAGCACCGGTTCCTTTTCAAAGGGCGAATGGCCTTCGCGCCATGGCAGGGTGGATAGCGTGATTTGCCAAGGACAGGCTGCCCCCTGGATCAGGCCAAATGAAATTTCGAAGTCGAGTAGCTGAACCAGCATGACTTGTGGAACGCGTTGTAATTGATCAGAAAGTTTAAAAGGTTCCTGCGCCAGCCTTTCCGGCCGGTTACGCGAATAGATGAAATAATTTCCGGAAACCAGCACGTAACTGGTCGGTTCAGCAGGATCACCATGATCGAGCAGCTGCAGCGCATAGCAACGTTCACGCTGGTTGTCTGTTAGTCTTTCCCATCTTTCGCTGTAGGCAACCTCAACGCCAGTTTCCAGTAATATGTCTGGGTATTCAAAACGCATCCTCCCGATGTCACGTATGCCCGATGGGGGCTGGAAATCAATGACACGTTTCCATTCACATTGATCGCCCATTACAGCCGTGATGCCGACAAAGCCCTGTTGTTTGGCCAGCCATGTGAGTTGTTCAAGGGTGCAATCAGCAAGTGTCCGGATGTTCGTAAAATCAGGCCGATTTGTTGGGATGCGGATATCGCCATGCCAGCTGCTGGTTTGCAGCCAATAGACCTGAGAACTGGTATCCAGACAGTCGCTCGTTGCAAGGAGGGTGCGCTGCCATACCCCCCAATAGTTTGAGGGTACATTCATGCTTGTATGTTCTCTTATAGATTTCTGTATTTTTTCTTTCATCTGCCACAATGTCTGCATGCTTGTGATACAGGATTGACACGTTCTTCTCTTTTTACGAAGTGTCGACTAATGACTCCCTGGCATAATCAATACTGACATTTATCGATCATATCCTCGCTCGCGTCTATCGTGATGAGCGCTTGGTGCCAGGTTTATGCTCTCTCCACCAAGGTAATGCAGCCGATCCGACATCGGGTGTACAGGGCTTGGTACTGCCTTGCCAAGCGAGCGGGCAGATAAAACGACATTTCCAAGTTACTCGTGATAGCACGGGAATCGCTTTAGGGATTGAAAAAATGCCATGTCGTGATTGGGCCATAGCTGGGCCTGATCTTCATGCGCCAGCCGCTTTAGTTTACGTATACTTTCCAGAGCGAGGTCCTCGCGGTCTTGCCAACATAGCCCGGGCGCGATTTCCTTGCTCAGATTTTCGGTCAAGTCAGCCGCATCTCCACACAGCAACACGGGTGGTCCTTTGGGCATCTCAATCCACAATGACATTTGTCCCGCCGTGTGCCCTGGAGTGGAGATAGCACGTACGCCTGGCACCAGCTCATAGTCACCGTGCTGTGTTTTCCAGGGATAGCTACCCGTGAAATCTGACGCAAAGTATGCGATATCTGTGCCCGAAAATGCAGAGACAAGTTCGTCGTGTTGTACATGTACCTCTGTCCCGCAAACATCACACAGTCCGCCAGCGTGATCGAAATGCAGGTGGCTCAGGAACACTACGTCCACATCGGATGGCTTCAGCCCTAACTGAGCGAGATGATGGGGCAGGCGCTGCGGTTCCTGCATGTCGGGAGCGCCAAAGGCAAAGTTCTCAGTATCGTAATAGTGCGCTCGCTGCACCGGATCATTGATTTTGGCATAGTCACAGCCTACATCGAACAGAATGCGCCCGTTCGATGTCTCGATGAGATAGGCAAGGATAGGAGCCTGAATGATCTGTCCGTGCCCATGGTTACGGGTGGAAAGCGATTTGTCGTAACGGTGAGTGGCGGTCAGCAGAGGCCAAAGACGCAATACTTGGGTCACGATATCGTATCTCCTTGTGTACTCTCGATCAGAACTACGAAGGTTCGCGAGTCGGTGACTCTGCCAGCGACATAGCCTTCCACCGCTACCGTCTGCAAGTCAGGATACTTGCACAATACTGTCGTGGACGAGGTCCACGCCGAGAGCCTTGAGTAGCCACTGGAGCAGCCCCAAAATACTGAGCCAGCAAGCAGGACCGAGATGGCCAACCACTGCAGCTGCTGAAGGGGCGCGAGCGTAGTCATCTCACACTGCTGTCAGAAAAGAGACAGATACGGCACCAATAAATCCGCCAGCCTTACCCGAAGCGGTATCAACCACACCATAAGTGTCGGACAAAATGCGTTTCACGCGATGACGATGGAAAGGGGACAGCAACCTCGACATCGGTATGACCTGAGGGTGAACGTCCCCATATAACTTGTGATGCAGCGCAGGCAACCGATACCATGGCACCGCAAGTTGCTCGTGATGAGCATTGTGATAGGGAAAATTGAGCAGCAACAGATTAAGTGCCGGCCAGCGCAGGCTGACTACATTCGAATAGGTATTCGACTGCTCGTAAGGCTTGTCGCGTAATTTATCATCCGGGACTTTTCCAGTTTCCGGAATCACATAAGCATCGTAGGTGTGCTGAAAGGCGTCGGCAAATCGCAACACCGTGATCATGATGAGGTGAGCTATGACATAAAGTACTAATGCCTGAGGTGCAACGTAGCCCAGAGTTGCGAAGGCCATGCCGCGCATCACCAGGATGGTCAACATTCGACGACGCTCGGCTCGGCGCTTCTTATGCAGAAATGGCAGCGCGATGACAAAGGCATGCATCAACAATTCCACTGCAGGAACGTAGCACCACTCCAGTATGATTACAGAACGCTGCACTGCAAGCGGAGCCGAACGTAACACTGCTTTGGTATCCAGACCGATAACGTCGGCACGATCGACATGGTGACGGATATGTTTGTGTCGCAGTTGCTCATAATGTGCGTAACAACTGCCGGTAAGCCACATCATCAATACGCCACCCCATTCATTAGACTTATGGCGGGCAAATATTGTGTCGTGGGCGAATTCGTGGAATAAATAGGCCGCGATGATAAGTGCGTGTGCGAACCACAGTGTACCTATCACTGCCACCACGATACTACCTGTTGCCATCAGCCATAGCCCGACTGCATAGCCGATCAGGGCATAGGTGATTGCCGACAGATTTGGAAGGATCCCATCGGTATGGCGGAATCTTAGCGAACCCATAAATGAACTCCCGATCCTAATCAGTCTCCCTGCGGGCTCTCGCCGATGGGAGGTTGTGTCACGCACTTACTTCAGTACTGTATTCACGAAGCTGTCATCCATGGCGGTTGAGACTGGTACTGGCTGATTCAAGTCCGAATTGCAACAGCCAACTAGGGATTCGTCTTGTGCACCTTCACCCCAGTATTACTTCTTATGCGCTGATTAATATTCCAGCACTTTGCCTGCCTGGTGGTTAAAGTATGGCTACCAATTCTGCCGTTGCGGATCTTTCATGTATTAATCGTCTGCTCGATCGCTTCTATGACCCGATCGAGCATTTCGTTTTTAATGGCAGCCTCCAGTTCAACCTTGATGCAGAAAATGCACCACATACTCAGCACCGCGTTACAACTCTGCGTGCCCTTTGTTTACCGGCCGAAGCTCTTGACTTCGGTGACTGTGAAGCCTTTCACGCCAAAGGGCGTATAAGGCTTCACGCACCTCGTCGAGCTTGAACGGCTCGATGAATAGCGACGGCCCTTTTTTGATAGCATTCGCCTATTCATATGGTGGGGGTAAAACTAACCCCCCGATTTCCGCTTATCAGAACGAGTGGACCACAGACGCCACTGCAGCACTTTTAGCCCAATTTGTGCCATTGACAGTGTAATACCCTCCTGCTGCAGCGTTGGTGTTGCTATATGCCAAACCAACGACATATCCGTTGCCAAAGTCCTTGGTGATGCTCAACTTGTAATCGGAGTAGGAAGGATCCAAATCGCTCGCAACCAATTGATCAGCTGGAGTTCCTTTATATTTTTGGTGGCCGTAGTGTGCGCCGAGGGTATAGCCTGTGTCTCCCACTGGATAATTCGCATTCACTTCCAGATAGGTAGTGCCGGTAGCGCTTGGCACGGTCAGGAAACTTCCCAGTGCATAGGAGAGTTTGGCCGATAACCACTTGTATCCGATGGAACCATACATTTCGTTGGTATCTGCCTTGGTAAAGCCTGCAGCGGGTGTGTACGAGCCGAAATAATTGTAGCGTATTAAGCCCACATCGTAACTATAGTCTGTGGCAAAACTGTTCCTGATGCCTAGGTAGGTATCCGTTTCCAGACTGGCTGTTCCGGTTGCCGCCCCTGGCCCGGCGATCCAGGCGACATTGGATCCAAATACGCCGGCATAAAAACCGCTGGCATGGGCATAATCGAAACCACCCTGCATAGCCGGTTTACCTACAGTTTGTGAAATGCCGCGAACTAAATAATTGCTGACCCAGCCCACGTTTGCAGTAACGGCTGGTGTGGGAGCTGCATCCGCAGCCATTGCGAGGCTGGGCACTGCCAATGCTGTCAGGATCAATGAGTTCAACAGTTTGCTTTTCATCATAATGCCTTCCTTTAAGGTTAAATTAAAATAGGGTGAACAAATCAGTATTACGATCAAATAAACCCGTATTACTGTTGAGCATATTGTGTGCCATAGCTATCAGTCGCGATAAAACAGTAGGTTAGATAACCTCCATGCAAAATATGCGCACCAACAAATAGCGTGATTACAGTCCTGGGCACCGCCGCGGTGCGCAATTGGATTTGATCCTCATGCTGAATGACCACAATTGGCAGAGGTTGCACAAAACACAGAAATTGCATCATCCGTATAGTTTTTCATTCGCCGTAATACTAAATGGCGTGTAACGCTTTCCGGAGTGGGGGTGGAACAAACCGCCATTAGCTTGCGGTCAAATCGGCTGTCAAAGCGCTAGATCCCAGCTCAACGCTGGGTGATCTGCGTGGGATTCCTTCGGTATCGCTTTCTGTGACGGGCATGAAGGGCTTTGCAATAACAACATAAAAATATTCTAATCAATAATGCCTAGAACTATTCCCGTCCTTAATCCCTCCCAGGGTCAGTTCGCCTAGGCCCTCAGTCTTGGGCAAAAGCCGAGCAAACAGACCGTGGACCTGCTGTGATAACGTTTGCTGCGCATGAACACCTCCTTGGTAGTCTTAATTTTAGGCTGGTGTAGTGTTTCGGGGTCGATTCATATTGCGTGTTCAGTTACGGTCATTTAGCCACCCTAAAGCATTAATAATACTGGACTAAATCACTCGGATATGCAGTAAGCGTCCAGCCGCTCCACATTGATTCGGTAAGCGAAAGCTAAGAGCATAGTGTCCACCTATTTCTGGTGGACACTTATTATGAGCACTACACATCCGACGCCTCGCCGTCGCAAACACACACCTGAATTCAAGCAAGGACTGGCCGCACTATGCCAACCTGGGGTATCGGTTTCAGGAATCGCGCTGGCACACGGCGTCAATGCCAACCTGCTGCGCCGATGGATCAAGCAGTATCGGAATGAATTGCCAGTACCAGTCACAAGCGAACCTTCCAGGCTGGTTCCCGTACAAGTCGAATTGCCTCCAAGACCCGATATGGATACCGCATGCAGTGAGGCAATCGAGATCAATCTGACCAAGAACGCTACGCACATCAATATCCGCTGGCCTGGCAATCAGGCACAGATGTGCGCCCACTGGTTAAACGTGTGGCTCAAATGATCCAGCCGGAACAGGTATTCCTGCACCGGGCACCGGTGGACATGCGCTGTGGTATCGATCACCTGTCACAATTGATTCAGCAGATCGATGGTCGTTCCCCCTGTGATGGCACGGCCTATGGATTCACCAATCGCAATTACTCACGCCTCAAGTTGCTGATCTGGGATGGCACCGGTGTCTGGCTATGTCATCGCCGATTGCACAAGGGGCGATTCCGCTGGCCGAGTCCGGATGACACCTTGTTCCGGATGAGTGCCGAACAGTGGAGTTGGCTGACCATCGGAGTGGACTGGCAAAGATTGTGTGCAAAGCCTTCGGATATCTGGCGGGTTTAGCACATAAATCCAGCCTATTTACCCTGCTAATTTAGTGCATTACGGATGGGTGCGTGGTATAATTCAACCCAATGAATTCACTGAATAAAACGGCTGTTTCAATCGATATTCCAGAACTTGCTGGTAGTGTTTTGCCCCCTCCGATTCACGCCTCGGACGCCGAATTCATTCGACTGACCGAGCTCATCAATTCTCAGGCTTCAACTATCCGTTCCCAAGACATCAAGATTCAGGCACTGGTTCAGGAAGTCGCTTATCTGCGCCGCATCCGCTACGGGGTCAAGAGCGAAGCAATGAGCGCAGAACAGCGCTCATTGTTCGAAGAGGATATCGCTCAGGACATCGCCGCCGTCGAATCAGAACTCAAGTTGCCTGTACCCGCCGTCCCGAGAAGTCGTGCCGGGCGTCAGGTGCTACCTGAACATCTGGAACGTGTTGAGGTACGTCATGAACCGGAAACCTGTACCTGTGCAGCTTGCCAGTCCGAACTGGTCAAGATCGGCGAGGATGTTAGCGAACAACTGGATATCGAACCGGCACGCTTCTTTGTAGTCCGTCATATCCGCCCCCAGTATGCCTGCCGCCAGTGCGAAACCATCACGGCAGCGCCAGTCGCGCCTGCGGTGATTGACGGTTCACTGGCCGCCCCGGGTTTGTTGGCTTGGGTTGCCACCAGCAAGTATCTGGATCACTTGCCCCTTTATCGATTGGAGCAGATCGCAACCCGGCAGCAGGTCAACCTGTCACGCAGCACCATGAGTGAATGGATCGGTCGCATGGGCTTTGCCCTGCAACCGCTGGCGGACAGGCTAATGGAACTGCTCAAGCAGCGAACGGTGTTACATGCCGACGAGACGCCGGTCAAACAACTGGATCCCGGAGCAGGCAAGACCCGCCGAGCATATCTGTGGAGTTATCGCAGCAATGATCTGGATACCGGTCCGCCGATCGTGGTGTTCGATTACCAGAGCAGTCGTTCGGGTCAGCATGCCAGAGACTTCCTGCATGGCTGGCAAGGTAGTCTCATGGTCGATGACTACGGGGGCTATAAGAAAATGTTTGCCGCTGATGCCGTATTTGCCATCACCGAGCTGGGCTGCTGGGCGCATGCCCGACGTAAGTTCTTTGATCTTCAGGTCAGTGGTGCGCATCCACAGGCTGCAGAGGCATTGAAGCGTATCGCCAGTTTGTATGCGGTGGAAGAGCAATCCCGGGAGATGGATCAATCTGCTCGGATGCTGCATCGTCAGCAACACAGTCTACCAATTCTGGCTGAGATGCATGAGTGGCTGATCCATTTGCGCGTTACGACTGCGGACGGTAGCGGCTTGGCACGTGCGATCGACTACAGCCTGAATCGCTGGGCAAGTCTGATTCGCTATGCGCAAACGGGTAACTTACCCATCGACAACAACCCGGTGGAAAATGCCATCCGCCCGATTGCCATTGGCAAGAAGAATTGGTTGTTCGCGGGGAGTGAACGGGCCGGTAAATGGGCAGCCGCCATCCAAAGCTTGTTCGCCACTGCCAAACTGAACGGCATCGAACCTTCTGCCTGGCTCAAAGATACACTGGAAAAACTTCCCGTCTGGACTATGCGTCGCATCGACGAACTCCTGCCCATCAAACCTGCTGCATAATCTGGCTCAACTGAACAGGTGGCGCGGTTGGACGCTTACGATATGCATAATACGAATGCAATTTGAAGTGGTTTGGCGCACCACCGTTATTCTGGAACACCACACTTCAATCGAGAAGGGAGCCGCCATGTTGGACATCAATAACGCCATCTTCGATGAAGCACTTCATGATCATGATCCAGACGGAAATATGCATGGTTTGGATCATTGGTCCCCGCTGACCGTAAAGCAACTGGCTCTAGAAGAGGGGATTGAAGAACTCTCAGAAGCTCATTGGCATGTGATTTATACTTTGCGGACCCTGTATAGGGAGAGGGGACGTTCCGGAAGTGCACGAGAAGTTATTCATCTTCTGGAGAAAGATTTCGTTGATGAAGGTGGGCGTCGATACCTCTATGAGCTATTCCCGAAAGGCCCGGTCAGTCAAGGATCTCGATTGGCAGGCGTACCTACCCCTCCTTACGCCAGTGATCCTTCATTCGGCTGGGCTGGCTGATGGAAATGGAAAGAAACGAAACTAGACCTAAGTATCCTCAAATTCGATCCGATAATTGACATTAACCAATTTATAAGAAAACCGTGAGGGTGTTGAATGTATGCCATCTCTCCACCTTTCTATATCGTAAGGAGAAGATAATGAACATGGCAGATATGTTAATAATTGCGTGCGTTCCACACTCTATTGATGGCAAAATTGACCATCAAGACACTGCTTCTCCAATCCGCGATGAAGACATTGTTTTCATCAAACACGGTGCTTCTGAATCCGGTTTGGAAATAAAAGCCATAGGAGTTGTAAAGTCAGATTTTCCTATAGATGCAGCCTCTAAAATTTGTTTGCCTGTCGAGTGGAAGTGGCTTGGAGAAAAAATCCTGCCGGATAGTCATGAACACCTTTCATTACGCGGCAGCCCGTTTTATTAAGAACATGACGTTTTAGTCCACATGAAAATAATCAATGTACTACCTGAGAAATAGAAATTGACATAGGAGTGGTAAATCCACAATGTCCAGATAACGTGTCGAAACGCCTGTCAATTAAGCTATTTGAAGTGCCCGCTAAATCGAATTTACGCATAGATAATATGTGAACAGGGGTGAGCTTCTGCTATTGACACCAAGTGGCCTCTTCGCTAAGACGTCAGACTGGGGCATCCTGATGTAGTGGGAATTTACGATATCACGCGCTTAAGTTTAGAAAGGGATGGTCGGCTATGAATTCAAGTTCCCCTAAAGCCGACG